>NZ_CP154843.1:0-3412097 GCF_047302165.1 Microbacterium pratiae
CCACCCAACATTGGGTGGCCAATTCACGAAAGAAGTCCGGCGGTGTCCTACTCTCCCACAGGGTCCCCCCTGCAGTACCATCGGCGCTGTGAGGCTTAGCTTCCGGGTTCGGAATGTAACCGGGCGTTTCCCTCACGCTATGGCCGCCGAAACACTATTGATGTTTCAGTCTGCACAACGATCAATTCGTTATGCGGTTCTCGACCGTACATCGAGAACCACTCAGTGGACGCAAGCACCAAAAACGGTGTGTTATCAAGTCATCGGCTTATTAGTACCGGTCAGCTTCACGTGTTACCACGCTTCCACATCCGGCCTATCAACCCAGTAGTCTGGCTGGGAGCCTCTCGCCCGAAGGCATGGAAATCTCATCTTGAGGCCGGCTTCCCGCTTAGATGCTTTCAGCGGTTATCCATCCCGAACGTAGCTAACCAGCGGTGCTCCTGGCGGAACAACTGGCACACCAGAGGTTCGTCCAACCCGGTCCTCTCGTACTAGGGTCAGATCCTCTCAAATTTCCTACGCGCGCAGCGGATAGGGACCGAACTGTCTCACGACGTTCTAAACCCAGCTCGCGTACCGCTTTAATGGGCGAACAGCCCAACCCTTGGGACCTACTCCAGCCCCAGGATGCGACGAGCCGACATCGAGGTGCCAAACCATGCCGTCGATATGGACTCTTGGGCAAGATCAGCCTGTTATCCCCGAGGTACCTTTTATCCGTTGAGCGACAGCGCTTCCACAAGCCACTGCCGGATCACTAGTCCCGACTTTCGTCCCTGCTCGACCTGTCAGTCTCACAGTCAAGCTCCCTTGTGCACTTACACTCGCCACCTGATTGCCAACCAGGTTGAGGGAACCTTTGGGCGCCTCCGTTACTTTTTGGGAGGCAACCGCCCCAGTTAAACTACCCACCAGGCACTGTCCCTGAACCGGATTACGGTTCGAAGTTAGATATCCAGAGTGACCAGAGTGGTATTTCAACAATGACTCCACGGTAACTGGCGTCACCGCTTCACAGTCTCCCACCTATCCTACACAAGCCACACCGAACACCAATACCAAGCTGTAGTAAAGGTCACGGGGTCTTTCCGTCCTGCTGCGCGTAACGAGCATCTTTACTCGTAGTGCAATTTCGCCGAGTTCGCGGTTGAGACAGTTGGGAAGTCGTTACGCCATTCGTGCAGGTCGGAACTTACCCGACAAGGAATTTCGCTACCTTAGGATGGTTATAGTTACCACCGCCGTTTACTGGGGCTTAAATTCTCAGCTTCGCCTTGCGGCTAACCGGTCCTCTTAACCTTCCAGCACCGGGCAGGCGTCAGTCCGTATACATCGTCTTGCGACTTGGCACGGACCTGTGTTTTTAGTAAACAGTCGCTACCCACTAGTCTCTGCGGCCTCCACACCCTTTCGGAGTAAATCCTAATAAGTGGAAGGCCCCCCTTCTCCCGAAGTTACGGGGGCATTTTGCCGAGTTCCTTAACCACGATTCTCTCGATCTCCTTGGTATTCTCTACCTGACCACCTGAGTCGGTTTGGGGTACGGGCAGCTAGAACCTCGCGTCGATGCTTTTCTCGGCAGCATAGGATCACCCACTTTTTATCCGCATCGTGTCTCAGCCTGTAATGAGTCACGGATTTGCCTATGACTCGGCCTACGCACTTGCCCCGGGACAACCATCGCCCGGGTTGGGCTACCTTCCTGCGTCACACCTGTTAATACGCTAGCCGCACCAGCATGGGGTCGAGCGTTAGACCGGACCGTCTCACCCCGAAGGGATCAACTAAGCCCGGGTTAGGACTCTTAGCACCACTGGATTAGCTTGGGCGGTTCTTCGCCGGTACGGGAATATCAACCCGTTGTCCATCGACTACGCCTGTCGGCCTCGCCTTAGGTCCCGACTTACCCAGGGAAGATTAGCTTGACCCTGGAACCCTTGGTCTTTCGGAGGACGTGTTTCTCACACGTCTTTCGCTACTCATGCCTGCATTCTCACTCGTGTAGCCTCCACGGCTGGTTCACACCGCCGCTTCGCTGGCCACACGACGCTCTCCTACCCATCAACACGGCTGGACCACGAAGGCCTACCAATAATGTCAATGCCACAACTTCGGTGGCGTGCTTGAGCCCCGTTACATTGTCGGCGCGGAATCACTTGACCAGTGAGCTATTACGCACTCTTTCAAGGGTGGCTGCTTCTAAGCCAACCTCCTGGTTGTCAGAGCAACTCCACATCCTTTCCCACTTAGCACGCGCTTTGGGACCTTAGTTGGTGGTCTGGGTTGTTTCCCTCTCGACTACGAAGCTTATCCCCCACAGTCTCACTGCTGCGCTCTCACTTACCGGCATTCGGAGTTTGGCTGACGTCAGTAACCTTGTAGGGCCCATCGGCCATCCAGTAGCTCTACCTCCGGCAAGAAACACGCAACGCTGCACCTAAATGCATTTCGGAGAGAACCAGCTATCACGAAGTTTGATTGGCCTTTCACCCCTATCCACAGCTCATCCCCTCAGTTTTCAACCTAAGTGGGTTCGGTCCTCCACGACGTCTTACCGTCGCTTCAACCTGGCCATGGATAGATCACTTCGCTTCGGGTCTAGGACACGCGACTGAATCGCCCTATTCAGACTCGCTTTCGCTACGGCTACCCCACACGGGTTAACCTCGCCACGTATCGCTAACTCGCAGGCTCATTCTTCAAAAGGCACGCTGTCACCCCTACTAAGGAGGCTCCAACGGTTTGTAAGCAAACGGTTTCAGGTACTATTTCACTCCCCTCCCGGGGTACTTTTCACCTTTCCCTCACGGTACTTGTCCGCTATCGGTCATCTGGGAGTATTTAGGCTTATCAGGTGGTCCTGACAGATTCACACGGGATTTCTCGGGCCCCGTGCTACTTGGGATACTCTTCACGCCAAGAGAAGCATTTCGACTACGGGGTTCGCACCCTCTATGACCAGGCATTCAAACCTGTTCGTCTATACCTTCTTGTAACGTCGACCACTCGGCAGAATGATCAGAAAAGTCCCACAACCCCCAACGTGCAACGCCTGCCGGCTATCACACACGCAAGGTTTAGCCTGATCCGGTTTCGCTCGCCACTACTAACGGAATCGCGGTTGCTTTCTCTTCCTGTGGGTACTGAGATGTTTCACTTCCCCACGTTCCCTCTACCCGCCCTATATATTCAGGCGGGAGTCACTAGGTCGGCACGCCGCCCAGCGGGGTTTCCCCATTCGGACACCCTCGGATCACAGTGTGCTTATCCACTCCCCGAGGCTTATCGCAGATTGCTACGTCCTTCTTCGGCTCCAGATGCCAAGGCATCCACCGTTTGCTCTTAAAGACTTGAAATCACATGAGTTGAATCGTCAAAAAATTGACTAATGATCTTTAAGATCATCTTCACGACACAACACCCGAAGGTGTCGCATCGAAGATGCTCGCGTCCACTGTGTAGTTCTCAAAGTACGGGCGGTACCCTCCCCCCACGCCACCCAAGCAGCATGAAGAAAAGGCCCAGAGGTTGCGGACTCTCATCCGGTCCCTCAGGACCCAACAGCGTGCAGGTGCGACACCCGAAACCCTCCCCGTTCCCACCGCAAGCGGCGTACTAGAGAAGAACCTCATCCTTCGCACCATGTCAAATGTTCCACCCATGAGCTCCCAGCGAAGAACATGTGCCTTCGATCTGGGTTCTGGACTCCGAAGAGTCAGATGCTCCTTAGAAAGGAGGTGATCCAGCCGCACCTTCCGGTACGGCTACCTTGTTACGACTTAGTCCTAATTACCGATCCCACCTTCGACGGCTCCCTCCACAAGGGTTGGGCCACCGGCTTCAGGTGTTACCGACTTTCATGACTTGACGGGCGGTGTGTACAAGACCCGGGAACGTATTCACCGCAGCGTTGCTGATCTGCGATTACTAGCGACTCCGACTTCATGAGGTCGAGTTGCAGACCTCAATCCGAACTGGGACCGGCTTTTTGGGATTCGCTCCACCTCACGGTATTGCAGCCCTTTGTACCGGCCATTGTAGCATGCGTGAAGCCCAAGACATAAGGGGCATGATGATTTGACGTCATCCCCACCTTCCTCCGAGTTGACCCCGGCAGTATCCCATGAGTTCCCACCATTACGTGCTGGCAACATAGAACGAGGGTTGCGCTCGTTGCGGGACTTAACCCAACATCTCACGACACGAGCTGACGACAACCATGCACCACCTGTATAGAGACCTTGCGGGGCGACTGTTTCCAGACGTTTCCTCTATATGTCAAGCCTTGGTAAGGTTCTTCGCGTTGCATCGAATTAATCCGCATGCTCCGCCGCTTGTGCGGGTCCCCGTCAATTCCTTTGAGTTTTAGCCTTGCGGCCGTACTCCCCAGGCGGGGAACTTAATGCGTTAGCTGCGTCACGGAATCCGTGGAATGGACCCCACAACTAGTTCCCAACGTTTACGGGGTGGACTACCAGGGTATCTAAGCCTGTTTGCTCCCCACCCTTTCGCTCCTCAGCGTCAGTTACGGCCCAGAGATCTGCCTTCGCCATCGGTGTTCCTCCTGATATCTGCGCATTCCACCGCTACACCAGGAATTCCAATCTCCCCTACCGCACTCTAGTCTGCCCGTACCCACTGCAGGCCCGAGGTTGAGCCTCGGGTTTTCACAGCAGACGCGACAGACCGCCTACGAGCTCTTTACGCCCAATAATTCCGGATAACGCTTGCGCCCTACGTATTACCGCGGCTGCTGGCACGTAGTTAGCCGGCGCTTTTTCTGCAGGTACCGTCACTTTCGCTTCTTCCCTGCTAAAAGAGGTTTACAACCCGAAGGCCGTCATCCCTCACGCGGCGTTGCTGCATCAGGCTTTCGCCCATTGTGCAATATTCCCCACTGCTGCCTCCCGTAGGAGTCTGGGCCGTGTCTCAGTCCCAGTGTGGCCGGTCACCCTCTCAGGCCGGCTACCCGTCGACGCCTTGGTGAGCCATTACCTCACCAACAAGCTGATAGGCCGCGAGCTCATCCCTGACCGAAATTCTTTCCAGCTACTGACCATGCGGTCGCAGCTCGTATCCGGTATTAGACGCCGTTTCCAGCGCTTATCCCAGAGTCAGGGGCAGATTGCTCACGTGTTACTCACCCGTTCGCCACTGATCCACAGAGCAAGCTCTGCTTCACCGTTCGACTTGCATGTGTTAAGCACGCCGCCAGCGTTCATCCTGAGCCAGGATCAAACTCTCCGTAAAGAAAATTTGCTGCGACCAACCGGAAAAAGGCTGGAGCAGCGAGTTTGATGCTGACCAAAGAGATAAATCATTGCTGACTATCCATTGCCTCCCCCAAAGGGAAGGTCTTTGATCCAAAGGAATCTCACCCCACCGAAGTGGAGTCGAGGTTATTTGGCATTTGACAAGTGCACGCTGTTGAGTTCTCAAGGATCGGACGCTCCCCCAACTGACCTCACAGCCAGCCCAGAGGGCAACTTCACAACCATACCCCACCGCGACGCGCTTCGATCTGGCTTCGGAACGAGGTTCCGTGTCAGTCGAAGACTGCTGTTCGGGGTGGAGGTTCCATCCTAGACGCAAGCGCCTTGTTCTCGCAAGAGGTTTGGGATGGGATTCGTTCTCCGCTTGAGGGGGCGTAGGCCTTCCGGCCTTCTCGCTCTTCCCTGTGGGGCGAACAAGTAATAAGTTACGCGGCTCCCGGCATCGTGGCAAAGCGGCGTGACATCCCGGGCGTGTCGCGAGCCTCCCGATCGGCCCGGATCCGCGTCATGACGCGGAAAACGGCGGATGCCGCGGCTGTTCGGCCGCGGCATCCGCCGTTTCGCTGGTGAGCGTCGCTCGCGCGCTCACTCCCACTCGATCGTCCCCGGGGGCTTCGACGTGACGTCGAGCACCACACGGTTGACGTCGCGGACCTCGTTCGTGATGCGGTTGGAGATCTTCGACAGGACGTCGTACGGCAGCCGCGTCCAGTCGGCGGTCATCGCGTCTTCGCTCGAGACGGGACGCAGGACGATCGGGTGGCCGTAGGTGCGTCCGTCCCCCTGGACTCCCACCGACCGGACATCGGCGAGCAGCACCACGGGGCACTGCCAGATCTCGGCGTCGAGCCCGGCCTTCGTCAACTCGGCGCGCGCGATCGCGTCGGCGTCACGCAGTATCTCGAGACGATCAGCGGTGACCTCGCCCACGATGCGGATTCCGAGGCCGGGCCCCGGAAACGGCTGCCGGCCCACGATGGCCTCCGGCAGACCCAGTTCGCGCCCGATCGCGCGGACCTCGTCCTTGAACAGGGTCCGCAGCGGCTCGATCAGTTCGAACTGCAGATCTTCGGGCAGCCCGCCGACGTTGTGGTGGCTCTTGATGTTCGCCGTACCGGCACCGCCGCCGGACTCGACGACATCCGGGTACAGCGTTCCCTGCACGAGGAACCGGATCGGCTCTCCATCGGCGGCCGCCTCGGCCATCAGGTCTCGTTCGGCCTGCTCGAAGGCTCGGATGAACTCGCGCCCGATGATCTTGCGCTTCTGCTCGGGATCGCTGACTCCGGCGAGAGCCTCGAGGAAGCGCTCGCGTGCGTCGACCGTGATCAGCCGGACACCCGTCGAGGCGACGTAGTCGTTCTCGACCTGCTCACGCTCGCCCTTCCGGAGGAGACCGTGGTCGACGAAGATCGCCGTCAGCTTGTCACCGACGGCCTTGTGCACGAGTGCCGTCGACACGGCCGAATCGACGCCGCCCGACAGCGCGGAGATCACGCGCCCCGATCCGACCTGCTCGCGGATGCGCTCGACCTGCTCGGCGATGACGTTGCCGCTGTTCCAATCGGCGGGAAGCCCCGCCGCCTTGTGCAGGAAGTTCTCGAGCACGTTCTGCCCATGGTCGGAGTGCTTGACCTCGGGGTGCCACTGCACCCCGTAGAACTTGCGCACGTCGTTCGCGAAGGCGGCCACGGGCGTGGCCGCGGTACGAGCGAGGACCTCGAACCCCTCCGGTGCGCGCGACACCTGGTCGCCGTGGCTCATCCAGACGTTCTGCTCGGCGGGCTGCCCGTCGAGCAGCGTGCCCTCCGTGACGATGGTCGCGTCGGTCGCTCCGTACTCGCGGAGCCCCGTGTTCGCCACCTCGCCGCCGAGGGTCTGCGCCATCACCTGGAAGCCGTAGCAGATGCCGAGGGTCGGAACGCCGAGATCGAAGACACCCGGGTCGAGCGCCGGGGCGCCGGGTTCGTACACCGACGAGGGCCCCCCGGAGAGGATGATCCCCACCGGCTCCTTCGCGGCGATCTCCTCGGCGGTCGCGGTGTGCGGGACGAGCTCGCTGTACACGCCCGCCTCACGTACCCGACGGGCGATGAGCTGGGCGTACTGCGCGCCGAAGTCGACGACGAGGACAGGACGCTGCGACGTTTCGGTCTGTGTGGTCACCGGGTGCCTTCCGTGGCGGGGATGGATGCGGCGGCCTCCGTGGCTTCTCGCTCGGCGAGGTACGCCCTCACCTCGCGTGCGACGCGGGCCTCCATGAAGAACGACAGGGCGGGAACGACGCCGCCCAGTGCGAGCAGGATGAATCGGGGGAACGACCAGCGCATGAGACTCCACACGCGGAAGCACGAGAAGAGGTACACGACGTAGAACCAGCCGTGCACGACGAGGATCGCGAGCGAGATGTTGAACCCGTCACCCGTCGAGAGCATCTCGCACGAGTTCGTCTGCGGCAGGAACAGCGACCACCACTCGCAGTCGGCGCCGGCGATCACGGGCGCGAACCACAGGAAGCCGCCCGATCCGCCGGCGAAGAGCTCGGTGTGGATCGGCGTGTACTTCAGGATCATCTCGGCGAGCAGGAGCAGAAGACCGACACCGGTGATGACCGAACAGATCTGGTAGAAGCGCAGAGCGTTCCGGATCGCCGGGAACGTGGCGAGTTTCGGGGCGCGAGGCATGGCGTCCAGTCTAGTCGCGACCCGGCGGCGCGCTTCCCGCGGCGGGGACGGCGGCGTCCTCGAGATCTTCGAGCTCCTTCTCCCACGCGTCCTTGGCCAAGCGGTACCACATGTAGAAGGCGAAGCCCGCGAACACCGCCCACTCGACGGCGTAGAAGATGTTGAGCCAGTTGACGTTCGACCGCTCCTCGGGCGCCGGGGAATGGATCGCCGTGAGACCGGCGAACGACTCGGCGGAGGTGAGGTAGCCGCGATAGACATCGAGGCCCGCGGTGTCGTGCCAGCGGCTGAGCAGCGCAGCGGGCGACATCCGCGTCATGTCCTGCGGATCGGCGCCGCGGCCCGGCAGCGCCGGACCCTCGTCGGAGATGATGCGTCCCGAGAGGACGACATCCTGCGGCGGATCGGCGTCGAGGGCGGCCGCGGCGGCATCCGCCTCGGCACGGTCGGCGGTCCACCCCACCGCGACGGCGAGCGAGGTCGGCTCGGACGACCGGGCGGAGTCGGGGTCGACCCGCAGCTGTCCTGTCACCCAGAAGCCCTCCTTTCCGCGGTCGAAGCGCGACGAGACGACCTCGAAGTCGTCGGCGACGAAGGATCCGCGAACCTCGACCCGCTGTCCGACGAGCGGCTCGGGAAGGTACTCGCCGGGCGCGGCGACGTCGGCGATCGGACGCAGCTGCTCGGTCTGACCGGGCGGCGGGGGCGACGTGTCGACGGCGCGCGAGAGCTGCCACTGCCCGAGCCACGCGAACACCGCGGCCACGAGCAGCGCGAACGCGAGCATGCCCAGCCACCAGGGACGCAGCATGACCTCGCGCAACGTCGGCGCGAAGGGGGCGGCCGGAGCGGCGGGAGGAGCGGAGTCGATCGAGCTCATGTCACCGCACGCTGTACGGCGCCACCACGACCTCCACGCGCTGGAACTCCTTGAGGTCAGAGTAGCCGGTCGTCGCCATCGACTTCTTCAGCGCGCCGATGAGGTTAGCGGTGCCATCGGCCACCGGGGCCGGGCCGTAGAGCACCTCTTCGAGGGAGCCGACCTGCTCGACCGCGACGCGGCGGCCGCGCGGGAGCTGAGCGTGGTGGGCCTCGGGTCCCCAGTGGAATCCCTGGCCGGGAGCATCCGTCGCACGCGCCAGTGCCACGCCCAGCATGACGGCGTCGGCGCCCATCGCGAGCGCCTTGACGATGTCGCCGGAGGTGCCGACACCACCATCGGCGATGACGTGCACGTAGCGTCCGCCGGACTCGTCGAGGTAGTCGCGGCGCGCGCCGGCGACATCGGCGACTGCCGTGGCCATCGGGGCGTGCAGACCCAGCGTCGCGCGCGTGGTCGAGGCGGCACCGCCGCCGAAGCCGACGAGCACGCCGGCGGCGCCGGTGCGCATGAGGTGGAGGGCCGCCGTGTAGGTCGCGGCGCCGCCGACGATCACCGGCACGTCGAGGTCGTAGATGAACTTCTTGAGGTTCAGCGGCTCGTCGACGCTCGAGACGTGCTCGGCCGACACCGTGGTGCCGCGGATGACGAAGAGGTCGACGCCCGCGGCGACGACGGTCTCGTACAGCTCCTGCGTGCGCTGCGGGGTCAGCGAGCCGGCGACCGTGACGCCCGCCGCGCGGATCTCGGCGAGGCGGTCGCGCACGAGCTCGGGCTTGATCGGCTCGGCGTAGAGCTCCTGCATCCGACGCGTGGCCGACGCGTCGGGCATCCCCGCGATCTCGGCGAGCAGCGGCTCGGGGTCGTCGTAGCGCGTCCAGAGGCCTTCGAGATCGAGGACGCCCAGTCCGCCGAGCTGACCGAGCATGATGGCCGTCCGCGGGCTGGTGACCGAGTCCATCGGGGCGCCGAGCACCGGGATCGAGAACTGGAACGCGTCGATCGACCAGGCGGTCGACACGTCCTCGGTGTTGCGGGTGCGCCGCGAGGGCACCACAGCGATGTCGTCGAACGCGTAGGCCCGACGGGCGCGCTTGGCGCGGCCGAGCTCGATCTCCATGGTCACCCCTCCAGCCTACCGGCCGGTCCGGACACGGCAGCCGGACCGGCCGTCCGCTCAGCGTGCGCGGGCGACCCGCTGCTCATCCCAGACCGCCTCGCCCGACTCGTACACGCGGCCGTCGCCGCCGAAGACGAGGAACCTGTCGAACGAGCGCGCGAACCAGCGGTCGTGGGTGACCGCGAGGACCGTTCCCTCGAATGCGGCGAGCGCATGCTCGAGCGCCTCGGCGGATGTGAGGTCGAGGTTGTCGGTCGGCTCGTCGAGCAGCAGCAGCGTCGCACCCGACAGCTCGAGCAGCAGCACCTGGAACCGTGCCTGCTGGCCGCCCGACAGGCTGTCGAAGCTCTGCTCGGCCTGACGCACGAGCCCGTAGCGATCGAGCGCCGAGCTGGCGGCATCCCGCGCCATCCCCGCCCGGCGGTCGTCGCCCCGGTGCAGGATCTCCAGCAGGGTGCGTCCCGTGAGCTCCGGATGCCGGTGCGTCTGGGCGAACCAGCCCGGCACGACCCGCGCACCGAGCGTCGCGGTCCCGGCGTGCTCGACCGGCTCGAGCGAGGAGCCGACGGTCGTGACGTGTCCGAGCAAGGCGTCAGGCGCCGTTCCGCCGGCGGCGAGGAGGCGCAGGAAGTGCGACTTGCCCGAGCCGTTCGAGCCGAGCACCGCGACGCGGTCCCCGAACCACACCTCGAGGTCGAACGGCCGCATGAGGCCGATCAGCTCCAGGCGCTCGGCGACGACGGCGCGCTTGCCTGTGCGCGCACCGCGCAGACGCAGTTCGAGGTTCTGCTCCGGCGGACGCTCCTCGGGAGGTCCGGCATCCTCGAACCGGCGCAGTCGCGTCTGCGCCGCGCGATACCGTGACGCGAACTCGTCGCTCGCCGCAGCCTTCGCCTTCATGTCGGCGACGAACCGCTTCAGCTTCGCGTGCTCCTCGTCCCACCGGCGGCGCAGCTCGTCGAGGCGGGCCATCCGGTCGTCGCGGGCGCCGTGATAGGTCTCGAAGCTTCCGCCGTGGACCCACGCGGTGCTGCCCGCACCTCCGGCCTCGAGGGTGACGATGCGGTCGGCGGCGCGGGCGAGCAGCTCGCGGTCGTGCGAGACGAGCAGGACCGTCTTCGACATCTCGCGCAGCCGCTCCTCGAGCCAGCGCTTGCCCGGGACGTCGAGATAGTTGTCGGGCTCGTCGAGCAGCAGCACCTCATCGGGACCGCGGAGCAGCGCCTCGAGCGCGAGCCGCTTCTGCTCGCCGCCCGACAGCGTCGTCAGCTCGCGGTAGCGGGCCCGCTCGAAAGGCACTCCGAGAGCCGCCGTCGTGCAGGTGTCCCACACCGTCTCGTACTCGTAGCCGCCGGCGTCGGCGTAGTCGGCGATCGCGGCGGCATACCGCATCTGGGTGTCGAGCTCGTCGGACGCGATCACGGCGTTCTCAGCGTCATCCAGCTCGCGGGCGGCACGTCGGATGCGATCGGGCGCGACCGAGATCAGCAGGTCGTGGACGGTCTCACCGGCGCCGCCGTGCCCGACGAACTGGTCCATGACCCCGAGGCCGCCGTCGATCTGGACGACACCGCCGTGGGCAGCGGCATCCCCGCGGATGATGCGCAGCAGCGTCGTCTTGCCCGCGCCGTTCTGGCCGATCAGTGCAGTCGTCGAGCCGGCGCCGACGCGGAACGTCACCTCGTCGAGCAGCGGTCTGCCATCGGGGAGGGTGTACGAGACACCCTGTATGTCGAGCGATCCCATCGTGGACCGGGCCTTTCCGCCCCCTGTGCGGAGCCGACCAGGCTATCGCACTTCGGCGCGGACACCCGCGTAGCTCGGAGAATCGCGCGGGGCTCGGATGCTGAGGGCGAATGCGTCCGAGGATGACGCGATTCTCCGAGGATGGTCGCAGCCAGGCACGGCGGCGCGGCACGGGGTGGGATGCTGGCCGCATGAGTCGCATCGTGATCGTCGGCGCAGGCATCATGGGCCTCGCCACCGCGTGGGCCCTCGTCCGCCGCGGTGAACGGCCCCTCGTTCTCGAGCGTTTCGGGCGCGGACACGCGCACGGCGCCTCGCACGGCGAGACACGGAACTTCAACAACGCCTACGCCGACTCGCACTACCTCGACCTCCTGCAGCGTGCGCGCGAGGGCTGGGATGCGCTCGGCGAGGTCGGCGGCGAGCCGTTGCTCCGACGACACGGGCTCGTGACCCACGGCGTCGGCGGTGACCTCGGCGGCGGCGCGGCCGACGCCGACGGACTCGAGACCATCGCGCGGAGCCTCGGCGACCGCGGCATCCCCGCCGAGATGCTCTCGGCTGCGGCGGCGGGGGCGCGCTGGCCGGGGATGCGGTTCGAGACCGACGTGCTGTACTCCGCGGATGCCGGGGTGGCGCGGGCGTCGGCGGCGATGCTCGAGCTCGAGCGCCGTGTGCAGGACGGCGGCGGCGAGGTGCGCTGGGGAGCACCTGTCGCGGGCATCGACGATCTCGGCGAGCGCGGCGCGCGGGTGCGGCTGGCGAGCGGCGGCGAGGTCGAGGCGGACGTCGTCGTCGTGACGGTCGGGGCCTGGACCGAGCGCATGCTGCCCGGCATCCGCCTGCCACGGCTCTCGGTGACCGAGGAGACCCCGGCGCATTTCGCTCCGACGACCGGCCCCTGGCCGTCGTTCAATCACCGGCTCGACCCCGCCCGCTACCCGGCACCGGTCTACGGCATGCCCACGCCGGGCGAAGGAGTGAAGGTCGGGTTCCACCGTGTCGGCGACGTCGTCGACCCGGACCACCGCCCGCACCGCGTGACGCACCACGAGACGCTCGTCGAGTACGTGCGCGAATGGATGCCGGGGCTCGACCCGGGCTCGGCCGTGCACATGTCGTGCACCTACACCTCGACCGACGACAGCGCCTTCGTGCTCGACCGGGTCGGCTCGGTCGTGGTGGGCGCGGGGTTCTCGGGCCACGGCTTCAAGTTCGCGCCCGGCGTCGGCGCCACCCTCGCCGACCTCGCGCTGGATGCGTCGGCGCGCGCCGCCGCGCCGTTCCGCCTGCCGCCGGGCTGAGCCGGGCGCAACCTTCGGAGAATGTCACGTAGCTCGGATCTAGCGGCGCGATCCCTCCGGTCTAGGGACGAATCTCCGAGTTCCGTCAACGCGGTGCCGCCGCCGCGGGCTCACTGCCGCAGGTGAAGCCGTTGGGCGAGAGCGCGTTGGAGGGTGCGCTCGACCACGGCCCGCTCGTGCACGACCTGCCGGTAGGTGAAGCGCAGCACGGTGTACCCGCGCAGCCGCAGCTCGGCGTCGTGTGCGACATCCGCGCTGCGCTGCGCGCTCGAGGCGTGGAACGCGAAACCGTCGACCTGCACGACGAGCCGGTCTCCGACGAGGCCGTCGACGAATCGCCCGGCGATCATCGCCTGCTGGACGACCGGCACCCCGCGGGCGCGCAGCGGCGCGAAGACCAGGGTTTCGAGGCCGGAGTCGGACAGACCGGTGACCGCGGCGGCGAGCTCCCGCGCCGCAACCGACGGCCACGGCACGGCCCGGAGGGACTCGGGGGCGAGGGCCTCGGCGCGGGCGGCCGATTCCCACACCACGAGCGCGTCCTCCCGCGGCAGGCACTGGGCGATGTGGCCGAGCGCGTCCTCGACACCGGCTTGCAGATCCGTCCGCGCGACGGGGCAGAGCGGGCGGGTCCAGTGCGCCACGCAGTCGGTGTCGACACCCGGGGACGAGGCGTGCGGCAAGAGGTGCACGTGATGCTGCGGCGGGATGCCGTCGGGCACCCACCACCCGCGCCGCCGCGCGAGCGAGACGCAGCTCAGCCTTCCACCGGCGGATGCCGCAGCACGGAGGTCTGCCGGCGCACCGGCAGAGGCGCACCAGGCACGGCGGACCATCCGCAGGCCGCCAGCAGCGACCGCGTCGCGGATCACCCGCACCGGGAACCCGGCGGCGAGCACCGCGGTGCGGTGCGCGATGCCTCCTGCCCCCTCCACCCATCGGGTGACATCGGATGCGGCGGAACGGCGAGGCATCCCGTCATCCTCGTGCGGCGCCGCGGCCCCGCGGCATCCCTCCCGGGTTCTGGGGAAACCCCTCAGTCCTCGCGCCCTGGGGAGGAGGACCGCTGCCGGTCGTGCCCCGGAGAATGCGACGAAGGCCGGACGATCGGGGGCGATCGATCCGACCTTCGTCAGAATCTCCGAGCTTCGCGCACAGGCGCGCGCGACTCAGCGCTTGTAGTTCGGGGCCTCCACCACGATCTGGACGTCGTGGGGGTGCGACTCCTTGAGCCCGGCCGAGGTGATGCGCACGAACTTGCCGCGAGCCTTCAGCTCGTCGACGGTGCGGGCGCCGACGTAGAACATCGACTGACGCAGGCCTCCGATGAGCTGGTACGCCACGGCCGACACGGGACCGCGGTACGCGACCTGACCCTCGATGCCCTCGGGGATGAGCTTGTCGTCGCTGGGGACGTCAGCCTGGAAGTAGCGGTCCTTCGAGTACGAGGTCTTCTTGCCGCGGGTCTGCAGCGCACCGAGCGATCCCATGCCGCGGTACTGCTTGAACTGCTTGCCGCCCTGGAAGACGATCTCGCCCGGCGACTCGTCGGTTCCGGCGAGCAGCGACCCGAGCATGACCGAGTCGGCACCGGCGACGAGAGCCTTGGCGATGTCGCCCGAGTACTGCAGACCGCCGTCGGCGATGATCGGGATGCCGGCTTCGCGCGCAGCCAGCGACGCCTCGTAGATCGCGGTGACCTGGGGGACGCCGACGCCGGCGACGACGCGCGTGGTGCAGATCGAACCGGGACCGACGCCGACCTTGACGGCATCCACACCGGCGTCGATGAGCGCCTGCGCACCCTCGCGAGTCGCGACGTTGCCGCCGATGACGTCGATGTGCTCGAACGACGCGTCGGCCTTGAGCCGCTTGACCATGTCGATGACGCCCGCGGACTGGCCGTTCGCGGTGTCGACGACGATCACGTCGACACCGGCGTCGCGAAGCGCCTCGGCCCGCTGCCATGCGTCGCCGAAGAAGCCGATCGCCGCGCCGACGCGGAGTCGTCCCTGGTCGTCCTTCGTGGCGAGGGGGTACTTCTCGCTCTTGTCGAAGTCCTTGATGGTGATGAGACCGGCGAGCTTGCCGTCGTCGTCGAGGAGGGGCAGCTTCTCGACGCGGTGGTGAGCGAAGAGCGCGATCACCTCGTTCGCGCCGATGCCGACACGTCCGGTGACGAGGTTCTCGCTCGTCATGACGTCGCGGACCTTGGTGGTCTGACGCTCGAAGCCCGAGACGAAGCGCATGTCACGGTTGGTGACGATGCCGAGGAGGTGACCCTCCTCGTCGATGACCGGCAGACCCGAGATCCGGTACTGCCCGCAGAGCGCGTCGACCTCTTCGATCGTGGCGTCCGGGGTCGTGGTGATCGGATCGGTGATCATCCCCGACTCGCTGCGCTTCACCCGGTCGACCATCGCCGCCTGGTCCTCGATGGAGAGGTTGCGGTGGATGATGCCGAGGCCGCCCTCGCGCGCGATCGCGATCGCGAGGCGCGCCTCCGTGACCGTGTCCATCGCCGCCGACAGCAGCGGAGTCGCCACGGTGATGCGGCGCGTCACGCGCGACGACGTATCCGCCTCGGAGGGGATGACGTCGGTGTGCCCCGGCAGGAGCAGGACGTCGTCGTAGGTGAGGCCGACGAATCCGAACGGGTCGTTGTAGTCGCTCATGCGCACTCCTTGAAAGTCTCAACGATTCTAAGCGCCGGACGCCCCGCGGCATTCCCGCGCGCGACATCCGCCAAACGACACACCGCATTCGTTGTTGCGCACCGGAAACACGCAAGCAACAATCAGCGCATACGTTCAGGTGTCGCCGAAGCCACCAGCAGAACCGGTACCTCTCGGCGTTCGTCCACTTATCTCAGGAGGTGCCAGTGGCGATCACTTCGATGACGCGCGCTGCTCGTCGCCCGAGGCGCATGTTCTCGACGTTGATCGCCGGCCTCCTGGCCGCCGTGGCGTTCTTGGGCATCGCCTCTCCAGCCATGGCCGCAGGAGACGACGCCGAGTCGTTGCCCTTCACGATCGCGGGCAACGTCCGCACCGGCGGTGAACCCGTCGAAGGTGCGACCATCCTCGTCACCGGCGGCGACTTCGAAGCCGAGGGCGAGACGAACGAGAGAGGCAGCTTCTCGATCGGCGTCCCGACGAAGGATGTCGCGTACACCGTCGAGCTCGTCGAAGACAGCCTCCCCTCGGGGGTGTCGGTTCCGGAGGGCTTCGAGTCGACCATCGAGGTGGAGTTCGGCGCGACGAGCACGATCACACGCAACTTCACGCTCGAGGCGGCGGAACGGCAGACGACGAGCTTCGTCGACCAGCTGCTCTCCCGCGCGGTCAACGGGCTGAACTTCGGGCTCATGCTGGCCCTCGCCGCGATCGGCCTCTCGCTCGTGTTCGGCACGACGGGACTGTCGAACTTCGCACACGGTGAGATGGTGACCTTCGGAGCGCTCGCCGCCCTGCTCTTCTCGGCCGGCTTCAGCCTGCCGATCTGGATCGCGATCCCTCTCGCGGTCGCCGTGTCGGCGCTGTTCGGACTGACGATGGATGCCGGACTCTGGCGTCCCCTCCGACGCCGCGGCCTCGGCACCGTGCAGCTCATGATCGTGTCGATCGGTCTCTCGCTCGCCCTGCGCTACGTCTTCCAGATGTTCGTCGGCGGCGGGACGGCGCAGCTCCCCGGCGGCTCGACCTCGGTCATCCCCGGCCTCGGCCCCATCCGCCTCACCCTCACCGACGTGATCAGCATGGGCGTCTCGCTCGTCGTCATCGCCGGGTTCGCCTGGTGGCTCATGCGCACGCGGATCGGACGTGCGACGCGTGCCGTCTCGGACAACCCCTCGCTCGCCGCCGCCAGCGGCATCGACGTCGACGCGGTGGTCCGGGTCGTCTGGGTCGTCGCCGCAGCGCTCGCCGGACTGTCCGGTGTGCTGTGGGCCTACTTCCGCCCCGGCATCAAGTGGGACATGGGCACCAGCATCCTGCTGCTCATCTTCGCCGCCGTCACGCTCGGCGGTCTCGGGACCGCGTTCGGCGCGCTCCTCGGCGCCATCATCGTGGGGCTCCTCGTCGAGGTGTCGACGCTCTGGATCCCCTCCGACCTCAAGTACGTCGGCGCGCTGGTCGTGCTGATCGTCATCCTGCTGTTCCGCCCGCAGGGTCTCCTCGGGCGCCGAGAGCGAATCGGATAGGCATCGTGAACTTCCTTCAGATCCTCAGCAACACCGCGGCGCAGATCCTCGCCCCGGCGACCCTCGGCTACATCCTCGCCGCCATCGGCCTGTCGGTTCACTTCGGCTTCGCGGGCCTGCTCAACATGGGCGTCGCGGGGTTCATGGCGATCGGCGCCTACGGGTTCGCGATCTCGATCCTGACCTTCGGCCTCGCCTGGCCGGTGGCCGCGCTCATCGGCCTCATCGCCGCCGTCCTGTTCGCGCTCGTCATGGGCATCCCGACGCTCCGGCTGCGCGGCGACTACCTCGCCATCGTGACGATCGCCGCCGCCGAGGTGCTGCGGCTGCTCTTCCTCACGTCGGCGTTCCGCAACCAGACGGGATCGGCCGACGGCCTCTCGGGCTTCCAGGCCGGGTTCCGCGCGAGCAACCCGCTTCCCCCCGGACGCTGGGGCTTCGGGCCGTGGACCTATCAGTCGGACCAGTGGTGGGTCATCATCGTCGGCATCATCACGATCGCGATCGTCGTCACGCTGGTGTGGCTCTTGATGAGCAGCCCGTGGGGACGCGTCATCCGCGGCATCCGCGAGGACGAGGACGCCGTGCGCTCGCTCGGCAAGAACGTCTTCGCCTTCAAGATGCAGGCGCTCATCGTCGGCGGTGTCATCATCGCCGCCGGCGGCATCGTCACCGCGATGGGCACCAACGTCAACCCGAACGTCTACGTCACCTCGCAGACGTTCTACGTCTGGACGGCGCTCCTGCTCGGCGGCGCGGCCACCATCTTCGGCCCCGTGCTCGGCGCCGTGCTGTTCTGGGTGGTCCGTGCGTTCCTGTCGAACCTGCTGCCGGCCCTCGTCAACATCGGCTGGCTGCCGTTCCTGACCAGCGAGCAGAGCCAGATGCTCGTGTTCGTGCTGGTGGGCGTCGCGCTCATGCTGCTGGTGATCTTCCGCCCGCAGGGCATCCTCGGAAGCAAGAAGGAGCTGACCTTTGTCCGCTGATGTCGTACCCCCGACGCCGCGCCCCAAGGCGACCGGCCTGCACAAAGACGACGGCAGCGGCGAGGTCCGCCCCGGCGTCGCGAAGAACGACCCCATCATCGTCGCCGACGGCGTCAAGCGCGTCTTCGGCGGCCTGACCGCCGTCGACGTCGAGCACCTCGAGATCCCGCGCGGCGCCATCACCGCCCTCATCGGCCCGAACGGCGCCGGCAAGACCACGCTGTTCAACCTGCTCACCGGCTTCGACAAGCCCAACGCGGGATCGTGGTCGTTCGACGGGACCAACCTCGCCGGCATCCCCGCCTTCAAGGCGGCCCGCATGGGCCAGGTGCGCACGTTCCAGCTGACGAAGTCGCTCGGTCTGCTCACGGTGCTCGAGAACATGAAGCTCGGCGCCCCGAAGCAGACCGGCGAGGGAATCTTCGCCGGCATCCTCCCCTTCCTGTGGCGCAAGCAGGAGGCGGAGATCGAGGAGAAGGCGCGGGGGCTGCTCGCGCGCTTCAAGCTCGACGCGAAGGAGAAGGACTTCGCCGCGTCGCTCTCGGGCGGACAGCGGAAGCTCCTCGAGATGGCACGCGCGCTCATGAGCGACCCCGTGCTCGTCATGCTGGATGAGCCGATGGCCGGCGTGAACCCCGCGTTGACGCAGTCGCTGCTCGACCACATCCTCGACCTGAAGGACCTCGGGATGACCGTCGTCTTCGTCGAGCACGACATGCACATGGTGCGCCACATCGCCGACTGGGTCGTCGTGATGGCTGAAGGACGCGTCGTCGCCGAAGGTCCGCCCGACACCGTGATGCAGAATCCCGCCGTGATCGACGCGTACCTCGGTGCCCACCAGGACGTCGACCTCGGCGTCGTGACGGGCCGTCACGCGGGCGAGCTGCCGCCCGAGGCGGACGAGCTCGTCGAGACGGTGCACGAGCTCGACCAGGCGATCGACGAGGCGCCGACGACGGATGCCGCGGGCGCTCCGGACGCCGATGAGGATGGGGACCGCAAATGACCGAGAACGTCGTCGAGCTGTCCGACGTCCACGCGGGCTATCTGCCCGGGGTGAACATCCTCAACGGTGCGAACCTCACCGCCGCTCCGGGCGAGCTGGTGGGCATCATCGGCCCGAACGGCGCCGGCAAGTCCACGATGCTCAAGGCGATCTTCGGGCAGGTGAAGGTGCGCTCCGGCTCGGTGAAGCTGAACGGCGAGGAGATCACGGGGCTGCGCGCCAACAAGCTCGTCTCGAAGGGCGTCGGCTTCGTGCCGCAGACGAACAACGTCTTCCCGAGCCTGACGATCGCCGAGAACCTGCAGATGGGGGCGTACCAGCGGCCGAAGGTCGTCGCGGAGCGCACCGACTTCGTGACATCCATCTTCCCCGACCTCGCCAAGCGGCTGCAGCAGCGGGCCGGATCGCTCTCCGGCGGCGAGCGCCAGATGGTGGCCATGGGACGCGCGCTCATGATGGACCCGTACGTCCTGCTCCTCGACGAGCCGTCGGCGGGCCTGTCGCCGTCGCGTCAGGACGAGGCGTTCCTGCGGGTGTCCGAGATCAACAAGGCGGGCGTGACGACGATCATGGTCGAGCAGAACGCCCGGCGCTGCCTGCAGATCTGCGACCGCGGGTACGTCCTCGACCAGGGCCGCGACGCCTACACGGGCACCGGTCGCGAGCTGCTCAACGATCCCAAGGTCATCGGCCTGTACCTCGGCACTCTGGGGACCTGACCCCGTCTCGTCTGGTTCGCCTGATTTCGCCCGGTTCGCCTGGCTCGCCTGGCTCGCCTGGCAGTTCTTGCCCCTTCCCTCCCGCGGAGGGGGCATGAGCTGCCAGGCGAACTGCATTTCGGGGGCTCCTCCCCCGCACAGGATGGGTGCGGGCACTGCACAATGCCCGAGCGCTGCGCCCGCGGGGCCGAGTGCGCGGGGAGGATCGGGGGATGCCGCGACTTCCGCAGCCCCTGCCCGAAGACCTCGGCGAGACGTTCTCATGCGCGGATGCGTCGGCCGCCGGCGTCTCGCTCAAGCGTCTGCGTGCCCTGGACCTCGACATCCCCTTCCGCGGGGTGCGCCGGAGAACCGGAACCGGGGATGCCGCGGCGACCGGGGATGCCGCGGCGACCGGCCCGCTCGCCGAGGATCACGCTGCGCGGCAGCGGGTGCTCGGCCGCGCGCGGGCCTATGCCCGGATCATGAGCGGACACGCCTTCTTCTGCGGGCGCACAGCGGCGGTGCTGTGGGGAACGGGTGCTCTGCCCTCCGGCGAGCTCGAGGTCGGGGTCGTCGCGCCGGAACGCGCGCCGCGGCGGCACGGCATCCGAGGACGTCAGCTCGCCCCGACCCATGTCGAGGTCATGACGCTCGACGGCCTGCGCGTGTCGTCGCCGGCGTCGACGTGGGCGATGCTCGGGCGCGACGCCGGCGTCCGCGAGCTGGTGCGGATCGGCGACGCGCTCGTGCGGGTGCCGCGCGGTGATCGTGGCCGGCGCCGCCCCGAGGCGCGGCTGTGCACGGTCGATGAGCTCGCCGAGGCGGTCGCCTCCGGGAGGCGCGTCGGTAGTGCGAAGCTCGTCGAAGCGTTGAGCCTGATCCGCGAGGGCGCGATGTCGCCGTTGGAGACCGACTTCCGGCTCGTCATCGTCGCGGCGGGGCTGCCGGAGCCTTCGCTCGACCGCGAGATCCGGGATCGCGCGGGGCGCTTGGCAGGGATCGCGGATGCCGTCTGGCCCGAGTATCGCGTCATCGCCGAGGTCGAGGGCGACCACCACCGCACGTCGCGAAGTCAATGGGCGCGCGACATCGAGAAGCACACCGCCTACGTCGCTCTCGGCTTCGAGGTGGTGCGGCTCACCTCGGCGCACATCCGGCCCACCGGCTCCGCGGCCGTGGCTCTCGTGGCTGGTGCTCTCAGGCGCCGCGGCTGGACTCCGTCGCGCTGATTGCACTGACTCCCCCGCTTGGCAGCTCGCGCCCCCTCGGGTCCCGAGAAGGGGCATCAACTGCCAACCCGAACCATGACCCGAGGGTGAGCTGGCAGCTCGTGCCCCCCCCTCGGGCCTCAAGAAGGGGCATCAACTGCCAACCCGAACCATGACCTGAAACTCAGCTGGCAGCTCGTGCCCATTCAGGGCACACGAGTGGGCACGAACTTCCAGCCGAGCATGGCCCCACTCTGCTCGACTCAGCGATCCCACGCCCGCTCAGGGCGCAGGGCAAGACTCAGACTCAGACCCCCCAGCCCAGCTGGCAGCTCGCGCCCTCTCGGGACTTGAGAAGGGGCGTCTACTGCCAACTCAGACCTGAACCCAGAGCTCGGTTGGCAGCTCGCGCCCACTCTGGGCCCGCGAAAGGGCACGAACTGCCACCCGAGCGAGGCCCAACTCTGCTCGACTCAGCGCGCCCACGCCAGGCTCGAGGCTCAGACCCCACAACTCAGCTGGCAGCTCGCGCCCACTCGGGACCTAAGAAGGGGCATCAACTGCCAACTCAAACCTGAACCCACAACTCAGCTGGCAGCTCGCGCCCACTCGGGACCTAAGAAGGGGCATCAACTGCCAACTCAAGCCTGAACCCACAACTCAGCTGGCAGCTCGCGCCCACTCGAGGCAGAGGAAGGGGCGGGAACTGCCAACCCGAGCGGGGCCGCGACCCCTCCCCCGAGCGGGGCACGACGAAGGGCCCCGGCCAGGAGACCGGGGCCCTCGTGCGTGGGGATCAGCCGACGCGGACGAACTCGTAGTTGTTGTCGTCGCCGTACTCGAAGACACCGATGGATGCCTCGGTCGGGTCGCCCACCTCGTTGAAGGTGATCGGACCCGAGACGCCGTCGTAGTCGGCGGCCTCACCGGCGATGATCAGGTCGGCGCACTCCGCGAAGGTCGTGCACTTCGTGCCGTCACCGGAACCGCCCGAGACGGCCTGCAGGTTCGCCGCCACGTCCGGGCCCGCCGTCGAGCCGGCCTGCAGCGCCGCGAGCGCCAGCAGCACGACCGCGTCGTACGACTCGGGTGCGTAGGTGTAGTCGGCGAGCTCGGCGTTGCCGGCACCGGTCCAGAAGGACTGGAGGTTGTCGCGGAACGTCGAGATCGACGCGGGGTCGACCGCCGGGTAGGTGCCCTTCGCCCCGGCCAGGGTGCCCGCGTCGAAGTCCTCGCTGAAGTTGGCGAGGTTGCCGTCGACGAAGTACAGCTGCTCGGGAGCCACGTCGGCGCCGATCAGCTCGGGGATGATCGTCTTGACCTCTTCGAACGTGATCAGCGCGATCGCGTCGGGGCCGGCAGCGAGCACGTCCTCGACCTGCGCCGAGAAGTTCGTGTCACCGGTGTTGTAGAGCGAGGTCGCGACGACCTCGCCGCCGGCGGCCTCGAACGCGGCCTTCGTGAAGCACGCGAGGCCGGTGCCGTAGGCGTCGTTGAGGACGATCATGCCGAGCGTCTCGTTGCCGTCGGCACCGATCAGGTTGCCGAGCACCTCGCCCTGCAGCACGTCGGAGGGGGCGGTGCGCCAGTAGAGGCCGTTGTCCTTATAGCCGGTGAAGGCCGCCGAGGTGTTGGCGGGCGAGAACTGGATGGCGTTGGCCGCGATGACCTGGTCGATGAACTGCAGCGACGTGCCCGAGGATGCCGCACCGATGATCGCCGTGGCGCCTTCGCCCAGCAGTCGGGGGATCTCGGTCTCGTACGCCTTGTTGTCGGTGTCACCCGAGTCGCCCTGCTTGAGGTCGATCGTGATGCCCTTGCCCGCGGCGTTGATCTCGGAGGCGGCGAACTCGGTCGCCGAGATCTCGGGCGGTCCGAGGAAGGCGAGGTTGCCGGTCACGGGCAGAGCCGTGCCGATCGTGTAGGTGAGGTCGGTTCCGGGACCGGTGGAGGTCGAGGTGTACTCGGGCGTGTACGACGCGGGCTCGGCCGCTTCGCAGTCGATGGGGAAATCGGCCGAGGAGTTCCCGCCGGCGTCGCCCGACGCAGCGGGTTCGCTGCCTCCGGCACAACCTGCGAGGACGAGGGCACTCGCGCCGATCACGGCGATACCGCCGAGGACCTTCGCGGTGCGGGAACGGGTGAGAACGCCCATTGTGCTCCTTGATGAGTGGGAACGCGGCACCGAAGCCCCGCGAGGTTGGGTTAAACCTAGTGGCGCTCTCGCTTCGGCGATGTTGCGATGTGTTAACGGTCTGTTACGCGACCCAATCGTTATCTCCGCCTCCCCGCGCACCCCGGAATTCGGGGCGTGGCCGCGCCGCCGGGACCCAGGTACAGAGACCCAGGTACAGAGACTCAGGTACAGAGACTCAGACGACGGGCGCGACGTCGGATGCCGCGTCGACGCGCTTGGGCCGGCGAGCGGCACGCAGCGAGTCGACGCTGAGCACGACGAGGGCGAGCCAGACGAGCCCGAAGCCGATCCAGCGCTCGAGCGGCATCGGCTCGCCGAGGATCCAGGCGCCCGTGATGAACTGCAGGATCGGTGCGGCGAACTGCAGCAGACCGATGACGGTCAGGCTGCTGCGACGGGCTCCGGCCGCGAAGAAGAGGAGCGGTACGGCGGTGACGACGCCCGCGAGCGTGATGAGCAGGGTGTGACCGGGGCTGACCGAGCCGAACACCAGCCCGCCCGTCACGGCGACGACGATGGCCTGCACGATGGCGACGGGAGCCAGCCACAGCGACTCGAGCGTGAGACCGCTGACGGCGTCCACCGACGGTCCAATCTGCTTCTTGACCAGTCCGTAGGTTCCGAAGCTCGCCGCGAGGGTGAGGGCGATCCACGGGAACGCCCCGTAGCCGACGACGATGACGCCGACCGCGACGGCGGCGATGCCGATCGCGACCCACTGGGCGACTCGCAGACGCTCCTTCAGGACGAGGACGCCGAGGAGCACCGTGACGATCGGGTTGATGAAGTACCCGAGGCTGCCCTCGATCACGTGCCCCGTGAGGGTGCTGATGAGGAAGACCTGCCAGTTCACGTAGATGAGCAGGCCGGCGACGATCGTCCAGATGACCAGACGCGGCGTACGCAGGATCGCGATCAGCTTGCCCCAGGCCCGCAGCACCGTGAGCAGGATCGCGCAGAAGACGAGTGAGAAAAGGATGCGCCAGGAGACGACCTCGAACGGGCCCATCGGCGCGAGAGTGAGGAAGTACAGGGGCATGAAGCCCCACAGCACGTAGGCCGAGAATGCATAGATCCCCCCGAGAGTGCGTTCACGGGCGGGGTCGAGGGGTGTCACGAGCCAAGCATAGGACGGTCATGACATGCCGCACCCGCCGCCGACTGCCACGGGTCGCCGTCGACCTGCCAACAGTCCCCGATGCGTGCAGCGGGTATGACGAAGGCCCGGATGCCGTGCACCCGGGCCTTCGTCGAAGAGCTCTGCGTCAGCGGACGACGACGGCGAGGACGTCGCGCGCCGAGAGCACGAGGAACTCGTCAGCGCCGAACTTGACCTCGGTTCCGCCGTACTTGCTGTAGATCACGCGGTCGCCGACGGCGACGTCGAGCGGAACACGGTTGCCGTTGTCATCGATGCGGCCGGGGCCGACCGCCACGACCTCGCCCTCCTGGGGCTTCTCCTTGGCGGTGTCGGGGATGACCAGACCACTCGCGGTGGTCTGCTCGGCCTCGACCTGCTTGATGACGATGCGGTCCTCGAGCGGCTTGATGGAAACCGACACGGTCTACCTCTTTCTTCGACAAGACTTGTTGGCAATCTCACCCTGAGAGTGCCAACTCCGAGTCTAGGGGGACGTTGGCACTCACGCAACGCGAGTGCCAACGTCTTCCGGCTTCCGCCGGGACCGCCCCGTAGGCTGTCGTGGTGGATCACGCCGAGCTCTCCGCGTTGCTGACCCCCGAGGGACTCCGTCTGGTCGACTCCCTCCGCATCTCGTCGACGACGGATGCCGCGACCGCGGTGTCACGGCTGCGGCGCGAGGGGCTCTCCCCCGACCTCGTCTCGGCTGCCGTCGGCCAGGCTCGCTTGCGCGAGCGCGCACGCGCGAAATTCGGTCCGTTCGCCGATCGGATGCTCTTCACCCGGGCGGGCCTCGAGCAGGCCACGCGTCTCGCGGTCGCCGCACGCCACGCGGGCCGGTTCCGCGATGCCGGCATCACCCGCGTGGCCGACCTCGGCTGCGGGATCGGCGGCGACGCACTCGGGTTCGCCGGCATCGGTCTCGAGGTCCTCGCGGTCGACGCCGACGAGATCACCGCCGCCCTGGCCGCATACAACCTCGCCCCGTTCGGCTCCTCCGCCCAGGTGCGCCATGGACGCGCCGAGGACACCGACCTCGCGGGCGTCGACGCCGCCTGGCTCGATCCCGCCCGACGCACCTCGGGGCACAGCGAGACGCGTCGCGTCGCGGCATCCGATTACACGCCGGCGCTCGACTGGGCCTTCGACCTCGCGCGGCGCATGCCCACCGGCATCAAGCTGGGGCCCGCCTTCGACCGCGAGGACCTCCCCGCGGAGGGAGAGGCACAGTGGATCAGCGCGGACGGCTCGACGATCGAGCTGGTCGTCTGGTCGGGTGTCCTCGCACGCGCGGGAGTGCGCCGTTCAGCGCTCGTCCTCCGCGGCGACCGTGCCGCCGAGCTCACGGCGCCCGAGGACACCGCCGACGCCGAGCCGCGCGAGCTCGGCGCCTACCTGCACGAGCCCGACGGCGCCGTCATCCGCGCTCGTCTCATCGGCGATGTGGCCCGCTCACTCGACGCGGGCATGCTCGTCGGTGGGACGGCCTACATGACCTCCGACGCCGGACGCACCAGCCCGTTCGCGACGACGTTCCGTGTTCGTGAGGTGCTGCCGCTGAAGCCGCGTGACATCGACGCCGCAGTCAAGCGCGCGGGGATCGGCATCCTGGAGATCAAGAAGCGCGGCGTCGACATCGACCCCGCGCAGTTCCGCAAGAAGCTCAGGCTGTCGGGGAACGCGTCGGCGACGCTCGTCCTGACGCGCATCGGCGACCGCCGCGTCGCCGTCCTCGCGGACCGCGTCGAGGACGGGCCTGACGGCGCGGGTCAGCCGCCCAGCAGCCCCGCCTGAGTCGCCGCCCACGCGAGCCATCCCGCGCTGTACAGGATCGACAGCGCCGCGAGCCCCAGGGCCCACACCGCGACGGTTCGACTCTCCCACGGGCGGCGGAGGGCGCGCACCGCCATCACGACCGCGGCGACGCCGAGGGGGAACGCCCACCCGACGAAGAGCGACAGCGCGAGGGCCACGATCGCCAGGGCGAGCGCCCACACGCCCGACCGCGGGAGGATCTCGGGCGCCGGCGCCCATTCGAGCCGGGGTTCCGCCGTCACCGGCTCGGGCTGCCGGTCGGCTTCGGGAACGAACTGCAGGGGCGTCGGCTGCGTGAACTCGCGCTGGAATCCGCCGCGGTGCCCGCCCGGGAGCGGCACCGCCTCAGGCGCCGCCGCGACGTCGCCCGACGGCGCCTCCACCGCGGGGCGCCGGCTGCGCAGCCGGTCGTCGCTCACCCGAGCACCTGGATCTCGGTGACGGGGAGCGTCGAGTCGGCGCCGAACGAGAGGGCGGACGGCTCGGCGCCCGAGACGATGAGCTGAGCGGCGAGCGCCGCGATCATCGCCCCGTTGTCGGTGCAGAGGCTCAGCGGCGGGATGCGCACCGCGACGCCGGCGGCAGCGGCGCGTTCGAGGGCGACCTCGCGCAGCCGCCGATTGGCGATGACGCCGCCGCCGAGCAGCAGTCGCGGGACGCCGTGCTGGGCGCACGCGTCGAGCGCCTTGGTCACGAGGACGTCGACGACCGCCTCGCGGAACGATGCCGCGACGTCGGCGACCGGCACGGTCTCGCCGGCCGCCTCGCGCTGCTCGACCCAGCGCGCCACGGCGGTCTTGAGCCCGGAGAACGAGAAGTCGCACCGGTGCGCGGCCATGTCGGATGCCCGCGAGAGGCCGCGCGGGAACCGGATGGCGTCGGGGTCTCCGTCGGCTGCGGCGCGATCGATCTCGGGGCCACCGGGGTAGGGCAGGCCCAGGATGCGGGCGATCTTGTCGAACGCCTCGCCGGCTGCGTCATCCATCGTCTCGCCGAGCATCTCGACATCGGAGACGAGGTCTCGGACGAGGAGCAGCGACGTGTGCCCGCCGCTGACGAGGAGGGCGACGGTCGGGTACTCGACGTCGTCGCCGGTGAGGATGTCGGCCGCGATGTGTCCCACGAGATGATTGACGGCGTAGAGCGGTTTTCCGAGCGACACGGCGAGGGCCTTCGCCGCACCGACGCCCACCATGAGGGCGCCCGCGAGACCCGGCCCGCTCGTCACGGCGATCGCGTCGACGTCCTGCAGCGTGATCCCCGCCTCGGCCACCGCCGCCTCGATCGCCGGCTGGAGCGCCTCGAGATGCGCACGGGCGGCGACCTCGGGGACGACGCCGCCGTATCGGGCGTGCTCGGCCATCGAGCTCGCGATGGTGTTCGAGAGCAGGGTGCGGCCGCGGACGATGCCGATGCCGGTCTCGTCGCAGCTCGTCTCGATGCCCAGGACGAGCGGCTCGGACGGCTTCGGGGTGCTGGTCATCGGTCGGTCCCTCCCTCATCGCGGAGGTTCAGTTGCATGATGATCGCGTCGACGTCGTCGGGCTGGTAGTAGCGCGGGCGCCGGGCGATCTCGACGAATCCCTCCGACGCATAGAGGTTCTGCGCGACGGGGTTGTCGTCCCGCACTTCGAGGAAGAGCTCCCGCGCGCCGCGTGCGCGGGCTTCGGCCGTCAGCGCGCGGAGCAGCGCGCGGCCCCGGCCCGTCCCCCGGTGGGAGGGATCGAGGGCGAGGGTCTGGATGTCGGCGTCGGCTGCGCCCGACACGGCTCGCACTCCGCCGTACCCGACGACACGGCCGTCCTCGACGTCGACGAGGTACCGGCCATGGGGCGACGCGAGCTCGGCGGACATGGCGCTGCGGCTCCACGCGTCGGTGGGGAACGATGCCTCCTCGAGCGCCATGATGGCGTCCAGATCGTCACCGGTCGCGGCGCGGAGGCTCACGTGCCGACCTTCTTCGGACCCGCGGGGACGGTCACGTCCGGAGCCCGGAGATACAGGGGCTCGACGGCGGCCGTGTCGGCGTCACCCGCGGCGAGCCGCTCGGCGGCGACGCGGGCGAGGGCGGCAGCGCTGATCGAGGTCGTCTCGGGCAGCTCGACGGCGGCAGCGCCGAACAGGTCGAGAGGCTCGGTCGCGGCGCGCAGCACGAGGTGCGGATCGACGATGCGCACCGGCATCCCGTTCTCGACGCGGTAGACCGACACGGCCAGCTCCCGCCGACGGGCGTCGGTCACGATCGCGATCGGCTCACCTTCGACGGGGGCGGCGCCTCCGGTCGCGAGAGCGGGATCGACCCGGGCACGCGCGGCCGCATCGTGGCTCGCGACGGGGACCACGGGGATGCCGCGCCCGAGGGCGAACGACCGCGCGGCGGCGATCCCGACCCGCAGTCCCGTGAACGGCCCCGGGCCCATGCCTGCGGCGACGGCCGTGATCTCGGCGGGGCCGACTCCGGCATCGTCGAAGACGCGCACCAGCAGATCGCCGATGACCTCGGCATGCCCGCGAGGATCGCGACTGACCGCCTCGGCCCGGACGCGGCCCGCGAGGTCGACGATCGAGACGGCCGTGCCGATCGAGGTGTCGATGCCCAGAATCACGTCACCCAGGGTAGCCCGGGCCGCGATGCCGCGCGCTCAGGGCCGGCGCGTGACGGTGACGATGCGCGGGGCCGCGTCGGCCATCTCGGCGGCTGCGGGACCGCTCGTGCCGCACGCGTTGTCGAGGCCCGTGCCGCTCCAGCCCCGTTCGAGCTCGATCTCCCACCAGCTCTCGCGCAGCCCGTCGACCATGCCGTGGCCCCACTCGACGATCGTGACGCTGGCGTCGAGATCGAGGTCGAGGTCCGACAGCTCGGCGGGCGAGCCGAGACGATAGGCGTCGACGTGGATCAGCGGCGGCCCGTCGACGAGCGAGGGATGGGTGCGCGCGATGACGAAGGTCGGGCTCTGGATGGGCCCGCGTACGCCCAGGCCGGCGCCGATGCCACGGGTCAGCGTCGTCTTGCCTGCGCCGAGGGGCCCGGTCAGCACGACGAGGTCACCCGCGCGGAGCCGCGAACCGATCTCCCTCCCCCAGGCTTCCATCTCGTCGGCCGAGGTCACCTCGCGCTCACCCAGATACTCGTCGATCCCGCTCATCACCGACCTCCCGTCATGTCGGACGATACCGTCGTGCGGTGCACGCGAGGGCCGATCCGCGTGACGATCTCGTAGTCGATCGTGTCGGCCGCATCTCCCCAGTCGGCCGCGGCCGGGAACCCCAGCGTGGGGTCGCCGAAGAGGACCACCTCGTCCCCGACCGACACCTCGGCGTCGCCGACGTCGACGACGAACTGGTCCATCGCGATACGCCCCGCCACGGTGAACCGTCGGCCGCCGATCACCACCGGTCCGCGGCCCGAGGCCTGCCGCGGAACGCCGTCGGCGTAGCCGAGGGGGATCAGGGCGAGCGTCGTCTCGCTCGCGGTGCGATGCGTGTACCCGTACGACACCCCGTGCCCGGCCGGCACGCGGCGCACGGCGGCGACCGAGGTGCGCAGCGTCATCGCGGGTTGGAGGCCGAGGTCGGCCGACGACCGGCCGGCCAGGGGCGACAGACCGTAGATCCCCAGCCCCAGCCGCACGCAGTCCAGTCGCGCCTCGGGCAGCGCGATCGCCGCGTTCGATGCGGCGATGTGGCGCAGCGTCGGGTGGACTCCCGCGTCAGCCGCCTCCGCCAACGCGTCGTGGAACCGGGCCAGGGCTGCGCGGTCGTCGTCGAGGGTCGTGTTCGACAGGTGACTGAAGACTCCGACGATCCGCACCTGGCCGATGCGCTCGAGTCGAGCCGCTTCAGCGCAGACGCGTTGCCACTCGCGGGGCTCGACCCCGTTGCGCCCGAGCCCGGTCTCGACTTTGAGGTGCACGCCGACCGGCTGCCCGCCGGATGCCGCGGACGCAGCCGCCTGGAGCTGAGCGAGGCTCGAGATGCCGAGCTCGACGCCGTGCTCCGCCGCTTCGCGGAAGTCGGCGTGGGGACCGTGGAGCCAGGCCACGATGGGGGCCGTGATCCCGGCCCGGCGGAGCGCGATCGCCTCGGCGATGTCGGCGACCCCGAGCCGCGTCGCACCGCCCGCCAGAGCCGCCGTGGCCGCGCGGACCGCGCCGTGGCCGTATCCGTCGGCTTTGACGACCGCGAGGACGTCGGTCTGAACGAGGCGACGGAGATGCCGGACGTTGTGCTCGATGGCGTCGACGTCGACGAGGGCCTCGCGCAGCGGCCGCACGGTCACGACGCCGCCTCGGCGATGACGTACGCCGTCGCGAGGTTCGCGTCGTGCGACAGCGACAGGTGCACCGCGGTCACGCCTCGCCCGGCGACCGTCGCCGCCGTCTCGCCGGAGAGCGCGAACACCGGTCGCCCCGACGCCTCGGACGCCACCTCGATGTCGACCCAGTGGACGCCCTCGGAACCCCCGAGCGCTTTGATCAGAGCCTCTTTGGCCGCGTACCGGGCCGCGAGCGAGCGCGGTTTGAGCGCGCGCTCGGCGGGCGAGAAGAGCCTGTCGAGCAGGCGGGGCGTCCGCTCGATCGAGCGCTCGAAGCGCGGCACGTCGACCAGGTCGACGCCGATGCCGACGATCACGGCATCCCCTTCCGCCCGGACCGGCTCACTCGACCGTGACCGACTTGGCGAGGTTGCGCGGCTGGTCGACGTCGAGGCCCTTGGCGGTCGCGAGACCCATGGCGAAGATGTGCAGCGGCACGACCGCCAGGAGCGGCTCGAACAGCGGCTCGGCCAGCGGGATGCGCAGCACCTCGTCGGCGAACGGGAGCACAGCGGCATCCCCTTCTTCGGCCACCGCGATGATGCGGGCACCGCGGGCGCGGATCTCCTGGATGTTGGAGACGACCTTGGCGTGCAGCAGCGGCGAGCTCGTCGGCGAGGGCACCATCACGAACACCGGCTGACCGGGCTCGATGAGAGCGATCGGGCCGTGCTTGAGCTCGCCCGCCGCGAAGCCCTCGGCGTGGATGTACGAGATCTCCTTGAGCTTGAGCGCGCCCTCGAGCGCGATCGGGTAGCCGACGTGACGACCGAGGAAGATCACCGAGCGGGTGTCGGCCATCCAGTGGGCGAACTGCTCGATGTGCTCCTGCTCGCCCGCCAGGACGCGCGCGATCTTCTCGGGCACCGCCTCGAGCTGGGCCACCTGCTCGGCGATCGCCTCGTCGCTCAGCGCGCCGCGCACGCGGCCGACGTGGAGCGCCAGCAGGTACAGCGCCGTGATCTGCGCGACGAACGCCTTGGTCGAGGCGACCGCGACCTCGGGGCCGGCGTGCGTGTAGACGATCGCATCGGACTCGCGCGGGATCGTCGCCCCCTGCGTGTTGCAGATCGAGAGCGTCTTCGCACCCGCCTCGCGCGCGTACTTGACCGCCATGAGCGTGTCCATCGTCTCGCCCGACTGACTGATCGACACCACGAGGGTGCGGGGGCCGATGACGGGGTCGCGGTAGCGGAACTCGTGGGCGAGCTCGACGTCGACGGGCACGCGAGCCCACTGCTCGAGGGCGTACTTGCCGACCATGCCGGCATAGGCGGCGGTGCCGCATGCGATGACGATGATGCGGTCGATGCCGGTGAACAGCTCGTCGAGGCCGTCGAGCTCGGGGATCTGCACGAGACCGTGGTGCACGCGGCCGCGGATCGTGTTGGCGACGGCTTCGGGCTCTTCGGAGACCTCCTTCGCCATGAAGGACGACCAGCCGCCCTTGTCGGCGGCGGCCGCGTCCCAGACGACCTCGAAGGGCTCGACCTCGACGGCGTCGCCCGAGAAGTCGGTGACCGTCACCTCTTGCGGGGTGATCGCGACGATCTGGTCCTGCCCGATCGCGAGGGCGTGGCGGGTGTGCTCGACGAACGCGGCGACGTCGGAGCCGAGGAAGTTCTCGCCGTCGCCGAGGCCGATCACCAGCGGCGAGTTGCGCCGGGCGCCGACGACGAGGCCGGGCTGGTCGCGATGCAGGGCCAGGAGCGTGAAGGCCCCCTCGAGGCGCGACACCGTTGCGCGGAACGCCTCGATGAGATCGCCGTATGCCTGGTACTCGCGACCGAGCAGCACGGCGGCGACCTCGGTGTCGGTCTCGCTGCGGAAGGTGTACCCCTCGGCGACGAGCTCGGACTTCAGCTCGGAGAAGTTCTCGATAATGCCGTTGTGGATGACGGCGAGCTTGTCGTCGTCGGCGAGGTGGGGGTGCGCGTTGGCGTCGGTCGGGCCGCCGTGGGTCGCCCACCGCGTGTGACCGATTCCGGTCGTCCCGTCGGCGAGCGGATGAGCGGCGAGGTCGTCGCGCAGCACCTGGAGCTTGCCGGCGCGCTTGCGCGTACCGAGGCCGCCTTCGCCGTCGACGACGGCGATGCCGGCCGAGTCGTAACCGCGGTACTCGAGACGGGCGAGACCCGAGATGAGGATGTCCTGCGAGGGACGGGGGCCCACGTAGCCGATGATTCCGCACATGGGCTCCATCCTAGATCGGGAGCCCAGCCGCGCTCGTGTTCAGCCCAGCCGCGCTCGTGTTCAGGCAGGCACGGGGTCGCGCAGCGCGGCGAGGACGGCGTCGACGACCTCGAGGTTCGAGAAGATCGCGTCGTGTCCGCAGGCCCCGCCGAACGGCGGCGCGGCGACCTCGCCCGACAGGATCATGCCGATCCCCTCCGCACCGGGCGGCAGATCCGTCCGGCATGTGACGACGGTGGTCTCGCTCGCGCCGGCGAGCGCGGAGTCCTCGGCGACGAGGCCGTCGCCGAGACGGGCCTCGCCGATCCTCCCCGTCGGCAACGGCATCGTGAGGACGGCCGACGCCGCGATCGCATGCACGTGCAGTCCCGCGGGCCAATCCGGCAGGTCGGCGAGGTCGGCGGAGCCCGCGCGCAGGGCTGTGCCGGCCGGCCCGAGCGCGGCGATCCCCGTCCGGATGACGGGCGGCAGGTCGCATCCACCGCTCGCGTCGGTGGCGAGCTGGTTGTTGCAGACCGCACCGATCCACGGCAGCACGAGGTTCTGCAGCACGGGCACCGTCGACATCGTCGCGCGGATCGCCGCGGCGATGTCGACCGCGACGTTGGCGATGTCGGACCCCTGCGAGGGGGCGGCGACGGTGACGACCTCGCCGATCAGCGCGGCGATGCCGGGGTCGTCGCGCAACGCGTACCGGAGCGCGAGGCCGCCCATCGAATGCGTCACGATGTCGACCGGGCCGTGGACGCTGTCCGCGATCGAGCGGATGGCCGCCGCGAGGTTGTCGGCCGACCCGTTCGACCCGACCCAGCCCGCCGAGTTCGCGGAGTAATCGAACGCGTACACCGCGAGGCCGGGCTGCGCGTCGAGCCGCTCCTGCAGCGACGCGGTCATGCCGCGCGCCACCGGGGCGCCCGATCCGTCGCGCCACTGCACCGGGCGCGAGAATGGCGACCGGGCGTACGAGCGCCCGCCATCGCCCTCGGGCAGGACGGTGCTGAGCCAGCCGTGGACGAGCAGCACGGCCCGCGAGTCCGGTTCTCCCTGCTGACTGAACCGCACGACACGATCGGCGAACGCGGCCGCGGGACCCGATCCCGCCGGGGCGAACGCCGACGACGCCGCGGCGGGGGCGAGGGTCGCGGTCGCGGCGAGCACGACGACCGTGCTCAGGGCGACGAGCGCTCGCCACCGGGAACGCCGTCGTCGCACCCGCGAGCGCACGGGTGCCATGACGCGCACGAGCGCGCGCGAGCGCCGCCCCAGTTCCATGGATTCATACCTAGCAGGTTGCGATGACGGGTGCGTAACGAAGAACACCGGAGCTTAGCGGGCGCTCGCTGACAGAACGCCGGTGCGGGGACGGTCAGACCTTGCGCAGAAGCACCCGTTCCACCGCGTGCGATGCACCCTTGTGGAGGATCAACGTCGCGCGGTGCTTCGTCGGCAGAACGTTCTCGACCAGGTTCGGGAGGTTGATGTCGTTCCAGAAGCCCCGGGCCATGACGGCTGCCTCGTCGTCATCGAGGTCGGCGAATGTCTTGAAGTACGACGAGGGGTTGTTGAACGCCCCCGCCTTGAGCGCCATGAAGCGGTCGACGTACCAGCGGCTGATGTGCTCGGCATCCGCGTCGACGTAGATCGAGAAGTCGAACATGTCGCTGACGGCCACCTCGTGCGGCGCGGGCGGCGGCGCCAGCACGTTGAGGCCCTCCACGATCACGACGTCGGGACGCCGCACGGTGATCTGCGCGTCGGGGACGATGTCGTATCGCATGTGCGAGTAGAACGGGGCGTGCACCTCGGGGGCGCCCGACTTGACCTCGGTCAGGAACTCGATCAGCGCGCGACGGTCGTAGCTCTCCGGGAAACCCTTGCGCGACATGAGGCCGCGGCGCTCGAGTTCGGCGTTGGGGTAGAGGAACCCGTCGGTCGTGACGAGCTCGACGCGGGGCGTGCCCGGCCAGCGGCTCATCAGCTCGCGGAGCAGGCGGGCGACGGTCGACTTGCCGACGGCCACCGAGCCGGCCACGCCGACGACGAAGGGCGTCGTGCTGTCCTCCTCGCCGAGGAAGGCGTCGGTGTCGGCACCGAGACGGCGGGTCGCGCTCGCGTACAGCGAGAGCAGCCTGCTAAGGGGAAGGTAGACCTGCGACACCTCGCCGAGGTCCATCCGGTCGCCGAGACCACGGAGCTGGACGATCTCGGTCTCGGTCAGCGGCTGAGTCACCCCCGCGGCGAGACGGGACCAGTCGGCACGGTCGATCTCGCGGTACAGCGCGGGGGCGAGCGGCGTCAGCGCCTGCACATCTTCAGGGGACATCGCGCTCATCGTAGTCCCCACGCGCCGCTCCGCCGGAGCGTGGGGCCTGCCACTACTGTGAACCTGTGCGTCTGGGAGTCCTCGACATCGGTTCGAACACCGTCCACCTGCTCGTCGCCGATGTCCGTCCCGGCGGGCGTCCGCTGGCCCGGACGAGCAAGCGGACGGTGCTGCGGCTCATGCGCTACCTCGAACCGGACGGGTCGATCAGCGACGAAGGCGTTCGAGCATTGGTCGCGGCGGTGACCGAGGCGGTCGCGGTGTCGCGCACCGAGAACGTCGCCGAGCTCCTGGCGACCGCCACGAGCGCCGTGCGCGACGCGACGAACGGACCGCAGGTGATCGCGGCGATCGAGCAGGCCCTCGGTCAGGACCTGCAGGTGCTCGGCGGGGAGTCCGAGGCGCGTTTCACCTTCCTCGCCGTCCGTCGGTGGTTCGGCTGGTCCGCTGGCGAGATCCTGCTCTTCGACATCGGCGGCGGATCGCTCGAGATCGCCGCCGGCAGCGATGAGCTGCCCGACACCGCCGCCTCCGTGCCGCTGGGCGCGGGGCGGATGACGGTGCAGTTCCTGCCCGCCGATCCCCCGGGCGAGGCGGCTGTCGAAGCCCTGCGCGAGCACGCGCGTGCGACGCTCGCGCCCGTGGTCGCCTCGATGTCGGACGGTCCCCGGCCCGATCACGTCGTCGGCTCGTCCAAGACGATCCGATCGCTCGCCAAGCTCGCCGGGTACCCGGTTCCGGGCTGGTCGGGGATCGAACGGATGACGCTGCCGCGTTCGGCGCTCGGATCGTGGATCCCGCGGCTCGCGCGCATCCCGGCATCCGCTCGGCAGGAGCTTCCCGGGATCACGGCCGATCGCACGTTCCAGATCGTCGCGGGCGCCGTCGTGCTGCACGAGGCCATGCGCGCCTTCGACGTCGACGAGCTCGAGGTCTCGCCGTGGGCTCTGCGCGAGGGCGTGCTCCTGCGCTACATCGAGTCGCTGTCCTGGAGTGCCCCGCGGCCCTGAGCCTCGATCACGCGACGGCCGCGCCGATCGGCACCGATGCTTCGAGCACGACGTCGCCGCCGTTCTGGAACACCCGCGCGGACGGCCCGAGTCCGGCGAGGCCGAGGCCTGCCGTGCCGGCGTCGCCGCGGAGCCTGCCGGGGGTGCGCACACGGACGGACAGCGACGCCCCGTCGGCGGCACCGCTCACCTCGATGGCCGCCGACCGGGCCGCGGCGTGCTTGACCGCGTTCACGAGCCCCTCCGCGACGACGGCGACGACGCGCGTCGTCACGAGGGCGTCCGACATGGCGCTCGTGGCGACCGGATCCACGGCGGACGAGACCGTGAGCACGGGTCCCCAGATCGCGACGGTCTCCGCGAGGTCGGCCGACCTCGCCATCGCCGAACGATCGGTGCCGAGCGCGTCGGACAGCCCCAAGCCGACCGCCACCTCGAAGTCGTGGATGTCGGCTGCGGTCACGACCTCGTCGTCGACACGAGCCGCGAGGATCACGCAGGTGCCCTGGATCCGGCTGTGCAGCACGTCGGAGGCGTGGGACAGGTCCTGTCGCGTGGCGGAAGCCTGGTCTGCGGCCGAGCGCACGACCGCTTGCAGCGCACGGCCCAGCCGACGCGTCTCGACCCGGCCCCGGTGGACCGCCTCGGCGCACAGGGCTGCGACGACCGCGATGCCCGGCAGCGCGACCGCGGGGATGAGGGGAATGAAGCTGGGCTCCCCCACGATCACGGCGGCGACCGCCGCCACGACGATCCCCGCCCCGAGCCAGATCGCGACGAGGCGGATGCCGCGCCGGCGGGGCGAGCAGCGACGGATCGCGATGCGCGTGAGCCGATCCATCGAGAGGCACAGCGCGAAGACACCGGCGACGAGCACCACCGCGAAAACGGGGCCCTCGGTGCGCAGCGCGAACGGGGCGCTTCCGGCGGCGAAGATGGCCCCGACGAGTCCGGGCGCGGGCGGTCGCAGTCGCTCGAAGACGGTCCGCGCCGCGTCGAGCGCCGTCGGCGCGGCACGGTCGGGAAGGACCTCGATCAGCTCGAGCCCGGCGCGCTCTCGGGCCCGGTGGCTGACCGAGCGGACATCGTCGGAGAATCCACGCACACGCTCGAAGTCGAGGGGGGACGCGATGAGGGCCGTCAGCGCGCTCCGCAGGGCGCTGATCTCGGCCGCGAGGAACTCCCGCGACTCCCGTTCGTATCGACCGGCACGGCGCTGCTCGTCCGTCACCGTCCGCAGGGCGCCGGCGAGACGCGACCGCGCGGTCCTCGAGCTCGCATAGAGCTGCTCGGTGACGGCCACGAGTGACAGCACACTGACCCACGCGATGATGTTGGTGACGATGCGTTCGCTCCACGCCGGATCGGATCCGAGGCCGAACACGCCGACGGCCAGCGCGTCGTTGAGGAAGGGGCGCGACACCGCGGCGACGAGGAGTGCACTCAGCACGAGCACGCCACGAGCCGCACGCCACGGTATCCATCGCTCCGCCATCGCGACGGGCACCAGGGCGGTCACCAGCAGAGCGGCGACGATCAGGCCCGAGAGCTGCGCCCACAGCAGCTCGAGCGGGGTGTCGACGGTCGCGTAGGGCGCGAGCACCAGGGCGGAGACGGGCAAGGCGACGAGGGCGCTCCACATCGTGAAGAATCGGCCGCTCGACACGGCATCCCACCAGATCGCGACGCCCGGACGAACCCGCGCTCGATGTCGCGATGTTCGCCCCCGGCTCACATCCGCCCCCTCGACTTCGGTGGGCCCATGCCGCACCGGCCGAAATCCTAGCGAATCGAAGCGGCGACGATGTGACGAAGCGCGGCACATCATACGCGGCACCGGACGCGACAGCACGCGGTGGGATCGGCTCGCCCCCGCCTCTACCGTGGCCGGATGCAGAGCTACGACTATCTGATCGTCGGCGGCGGCATGGTCGCCGACGCCGCCGCGCGCGGCATCCGAGAACTCGACGGCAGCGGCACGATCGGCATCCTCAGCGCCGACGTCGACGAGCCGTACACCCGTCCGGCGCTCACGAAGAAGCTATGGACCGATCCGGACTTCACGTGGGATCAGGTGCCGCTCGGCACAGCCGACGACACCGGCGCCGAGATCCGGCTGGAGACCGTCGTGACGGCGATCGACCGCGACGGGCGCACCGTCGAGATCGGCGACGGGGAACGCGTCGGCTATCGCCGCCTGCTGCTCGCGACCGGTTCGCGTCCGCACGAGGTCGACGCGCCCGAGAGCGACCGCGTGCTCTTCTTCCGGTCCGCCGACGACTACCGCCGACTGCGCGAGGTCGCCGTGGAGGGGGCACGGATCGTCGTCGTCGGCGGCGGCTACATCGGCGCCGAGCTCGCGGCAGCCCTCGTGCAGAACGATGTCACGGTCGATCTGGTCTTCCCGAGCGCCACGCTGGGCGACGGCACGTTCCCGCGGCAGCTCGCCGAACGGTACGAGGCGCTGTTCCGCGACGCCGGCGTGCACCTCGTCCCTCACCGGCGGGTAGACGAGGTGGTGGCGCGGGATGCTGCGGGGGCCCCCGGCGTCGTTCTCGACGCCGGACTCGACGTCGTTCTCGATGATGGAACGCGACTGCGGGGTGACGCGGTCGTACTCGGACTCGGCGTCTCGCCCGTGACCGACCTCGCGGAGCACGCCGGCCTCGCGGTCGACGACGGAGTCGTGGTCGACGAGTTCCTCGCCACGAACGACGACGCGATCTGGGCCGCCGGAGACATCGCCTCGTACCCCGATCGCCTGCTCGGTCGCACCCGCGTCGAGCACGTCGACAACGCTCAGGAGATGGGCCGGTCGGCGGGGCGCGCGATGGCGGGCAGCGGCCAGGCTTACCGGCATACCCCGTACTTCTACTCGCAGGTGTTCGGCGTGCGATGGGAGGCGATCGGGACACTCGACCCCGACCTCGACCCGCTCGTCGTGGAGATCGGGGACGACGATTCCGGGCCCCGGACGGTGGTGTACTACCGCGACGAGAGCGGTACCCCGGTCGGCGTGCTCCTGTGGAACGTCGCCGACGCCACCGACGCGGCGCGCCTCGTGCTCGCCGACAGGCCGAGCGACGAGGCGGAGCTCCGCGGCCGGATCAGCTGAGGGCGAGGCGGTCGGCCACGACGGCGGCGAGATCGTCCGCGATCGTGCGAGCCTCGTCCGCCGTGGTCGCCTCGACCATGACGCGCACGAGCGGCTCGGTCCCCGACGCGCGCAGCAGCACGCGACCGGAGTCGCCGAGTCGAGCGGTCGCCGCGGCGACGGCATCCTGAAGCCCTTCGTCGCTGGCGACCCGCTCGCGATCGACGCCGCGGACGTTGACGAGCACCTGCGGGTACACCGTCATGACGGATGCGAGCTCGGCCGCCGTCTTGCCCTGACGCGCCATCTCCGCAGCGAGGTGCAGACCGGTCAGCAGGCCGTCGCCGGTCGTCGCGTAGCGACTCATGATGACGTGCCCGCTCTGCTCGCCGCCGAGTCCGAATCGGCCCTGGTTCATCCGTTCGAGCACGTAGCGGTCGCCGACGGCGGTCTGCTCGACGGCGATTCCGTGGTCGGCCATCGCCCGGTGCAGACCGAGGTTGCTCATGACGGTCGCGACGAGCGTGTTGAAGGGAAGGCGTCCCCGCTGCTTCATCGCCACCGCGAGGATGGCCATGATCTGGTCGCCGTCGATCACACGGCCGTCGGCGTCGACCGCGAGGCAGCGATCGGCGTCGCCGTCATGGGCGATGCCGATGTCGGCGCCCGTGCGGATCACCTCGGCCGCCACGCGGTCGAGGTGGGTCGAGCCGACACCGTCGTTGATGTTGAGGCCGTCGGGGTCGGCCCCGATGACGGTGACCTTCGCGCCGGCGTCGCGGAACGTCTGCGGCGAGACCCCGGATGCCGCGCCGTGTGCGCAGTCGATGACGACGTGGATGCCGTCGAGAGTGTGCGGGAGCGAACCGAGCAGATGGACGACGTAGCGGTCCTCGGCGTCGGCGAACACGCGGATGCGTCCGACATCGGCACCCGTGGGCTGGAGCTTGGGACCGCTCAGGGCCTCTTCGATACGACGCTCGACCTCGTCGGGGAGCTTGACGCCGCCGCGCGCGAAGATCTTGATGCCGTTGTCGGGGGCGGGGTTGTGCGACGCGGAGACCATGACGCCGAAGTCGGCGTCGATGTCACCCACGAGGAAGGCCGCCGCCGGAGTCGGCAGGACGCCCGCATCGAGCACGTCGACGCCCGAGGAGGCGAGCCCCGCCGCGACAGCGGCCGAGAGGAACTCTCCCGAGACGCGGGGGTCACGCGCCACGACCGCCGTCAGCCGCTTGCCGGAGGCCTTGCGCGCCTCGGCGATACGGCCCTGGCCCAGGACGACGGCAGTCGCCTGGGCCAGGGTGAGTGCGAGTTCGGCGGTGAGGGGGCCGTTGGCCAGCCCCCGCACACCGTCCGTACCGAACAGCGCCACGGAGCTTAACGCTTCGAGTACTGAGGAGCCTTACGGGCCTTCTTGAGACCGGCCTTCTTGCGCTCCTTGACGCGAGCGTCGCGCGAGAGGAAGCCGGCCTTCTTCAGGGTCGGGCGGTTGTTCTCAGCGTCGATCTCGTTCAGCGCACGGGCGATGCCGAGGCGCAGCGCGCCGGCCTGACCCGAGGGGCCACCGCCGGAGATGCGCGCGATCACGTCGTACGAGCCGGCGAGCTCGAGCACCGTGAACGGGTCGTTGATCAACTGCTGGTGCAGCTTGTTCGGGAAGTAGTCCTCGATCGTGCGGCCGTTGACCGTGATCGTGCCCGAGCCGGGAACGAGGCGCACGCGGGCGATGGCCTGCTTGCGGCGACCCACGGCAGCGCCGGGGACCGACAGGACGGGACGCGGCGCGGAGGCGGCTGCGGCCTCCGAGGCGGGCGTCTCGGTCGAGTAGTTCTGGGGGGTCTCCTCGAGGGAGTCAGCGATCTTCGCCATCAGTGTTTCCTTGAGTGTTTTCGCGGCGCTTACTGGGCGACCTGGTCGAAGGTGTAGGTGGTGGGCTGCTGCGCAGCGTGCGGGTGCTCGGCACCGGCGTAGACCTTGAGCTTCGAGAGCTGCTGGCGGCCCAGGCTGTTCTTCGGGAGCATGCCGCGGATGGCCTTCTCGACCGCGCGGACGGGGTTCTTCTCGAGCAGCTCCTCGTAGGAGACAGCCTTGAGGCCGCCCGGGTAGCCCGAGTGGCGGTATGCCATCTTCTTCTGGAGCTTCTGACCGGTCAGCGCCACCTTCGCCGCGTTGACGACGATGACGAAGTCACCGGTGTCGACGTGGGGAGCGAAGGAGGCCTTGTGCTTGCCGCGAAGGAGGACGGCGGCGTGCGAGGCGAGGCGGCCGAGGACGACGTCGGTTGCGTCGATGACCAGCCACTCGCGCTGGATCTCGCCAGCCTTGGGGGTGAAAGTGCGCGTCACAGTAGTGCTGCTTTCTTGAATCGAACGGAGGAGTTCGTGAATCCCGCTCCGGGGTGGTTCATCCGAGACGGACGAACACGCCAGTGGAGGGCTCACGTTCGTGGCGACACGCCTGCGTGGCATGCGCACCAAAGAGACAGCGTACGCTATCGGTCGACGTTATCAAAGCCGCGCCTGTCCCCCCGGGCCGTCCTCGATCTCTCATGCACCCCGATCGGAGACCCCGGATGCCCCTGTTCGAACTGCGGCGCGCGCGCGCCGGGCGCATCCGCGTCTTCGTGCGCGCGCAGCTGCCGTTCGTGATCGGCACGCTCATCGTGATCGTCGCTCTCGTCGCCGGAGCACCGTCGTCGCTGTCGTCGCCTTTCGTCGGCGCAGCCGTGATCCTCGTCATCGTCGCCTCGATGGCCGGCGCGCTCGTCCCGTGGGAGCGGCTCTCGCCGTCCTGGATGATCGCGATCGCCGTGACCGACATCGTCGCCGTCGCGCTCCTGCGCACCGAGGTGGTCTGGCTCCTGCCCGGGGTGAGCATGCTCGCGATCTTCCCGATCCTCTGGATCGCGTACGGCTTCCCTCCGGTGGCGTTCATCGCCGCGGTGGGCGGGGCGGCGTTCATGACCTCGCTGCCGTTCATCGTCCGCGGCAGCGCCCCCGCGACGCCGCTGGAGTGGGCCAACGTCCTCACCCTGCCCGGGCTCATCCTGGCCGTGGCCGTCGTCGTGAACATCGCGGCGCAGCATCTGCGCCGGAACGGCCGGCGCCTGCGCTCGTCACACGAGGAACGGGCGCACGCACTAACGCAGGCGCACGACAACGAACTCGTGCTGCGCACGGTGCTCGACACCGTCCGCAGCGGTGTCGCGCTCTACGACGATGCCGGCCGACTCATGCTGGCCAACCGCACCGCCGAGGATCTGTCCCGGGCGATGGGGTTCGCCCTCGACGTGGCGCCGTATGCCGGGGATGCCGTGCTGGCGGCCGACCGGGTCACACCGGTGCCGCACCACGAGCAGCTCATCCCCCGCGCGCTGCGGGGCGAGAGGGTGAGCGAGGCCGTCGAGTGGGTCGGCCCGCCGACGATGCAGCGCGCCATCCTCGCCGATTCCGACCGGGTGCGCCGCGCCGACGGCACGCTGCTGGGCACGCTCGTCGTCGCCCACGACGTGACCGAGATGGCCGACGCCGCCCAGATCCGTCACGACTTCCTGCGGACGGTGTCGCACGAGCTGCGGACGCCGCTGACGAGCGTGACCGGGTATCTCGACCTCCTGTCCGAGAGGGTCCCGTCGGACGACCCCGCCGCGACGCGATACCTCTCGCTGGTCGAGCGCAACGTCCTCGTGCTGACGGACCGCATCAACGAGCTGCTCGCCGCCGCCTCGACCGACACCGAAGTGTCACCGCGCCCCGTGACCCTGAGCGACCTGATCGCCTCGGCCGTGCGCGCCGTCACACCCCAGGCCGAACGCCGCGGCAGCTCCATCCAGCAGATCGGCGCGACCGACGAGCGCGTCGTGCTCGACCCGGTGCGCATCCGGCAGTCCCTCGAGGAGCTGCTGGTCAACGCCGTGAAGTTCAGCCCGCCCGCATCCGCCGTCGTCATCGGCCAGCGTGTGGACGAGACGGGCATCCACATCGTCGTCAGCGACAGCGGCCCCGGGCTGACCTCCCTCGAGCGCACCCGCGTCTTCGACCCCTTCTACCGCACCCCCTACGCCCTCAAGCACGCGATCCAGGGGTTCGGCATCGGGCTCTCCGTCGTGCGCAACGCGGTCGTGGCCCACGGTGGGCGCGTCCGGGTGGGTGCTTCGGCATCGGGCGGCACCGCGATGGCGATCGTGCTGCCGACCGCCCCGCACGAACGGACACTCGAGGCTCCGGTGTCAAGTCCAGGCGGGACATCCGTCGCGACAGGAGAATGATCCCGACGCTGAGACTCTCGACAACTCGGCCCGTTCGAGGTGACGACGACGATGAGCGCTTCCCCCTACGACCACGCCTCCGAGGCGGGGGCCGCCGGCTCCGGCGCCGCCACCGACTGGGCGGCGCAGGTGACATCCGTCGCGATCGTCGAGCTCGACGACGCGGGCGTGGTGCGGTCGTGGAACCCGGGCGCCGAGCGGCTGAAGCGGTACGCCGCAGCGGACGTCATCGGCACGCCGTTCTCCCGCTTCTACCGGCCTGAGGACCGGGAGCGCGGCCGCCCGGCGCGACTGCTCGCCGCCGCACGCGCCGACGGCGCCGTCGAGGACACCGGCTGGCGGGTCCGCGGCGACGGCTCGCTCTTCTGGGCGCACGTCCTCATCACGGCGGTCCGCGACCAGGACGGCGAGCCCGCGGGGTTCGTGAAGATCGTGCGGGATCTGAGCGAAGCGAAGCGGGTCGACGACGAGAAGGACGGGTTCCTCCGCGCGTTCGCCCACGACCTCCTGTCTCCCATCACCGCACTGCGCGGCTACGTCGATCTGCTCGAGGACGAGATCCCGGCGGCGCAGGCCGGTCTGCTGCAGCACGTCTCGCGCGTGACGGACCACATCATCGCGATGGTGGGTGAGCTGTCGGCCCACGTTCGGGGAGGCCACGGCGACGAGAGCGAGGAGACCGATCTGCTCACCCTCGCCCGTGAGGCAGCCGAGCTCGTACTCCCGGGCGACGTCAACGAGCGCGTGGTCGCGCGCGGCGCGGGGCGGGCGCACGTGTCCACCGATCGTGCGCTCCTGCGCCGTGCGCTCGCGAACATCATCGACAACGCGGCGAAGTACAGCGAGGACGCGATCGTCATCTCGGTGTCGGAGGAACCGGATGCCGCGGTCGTGTCGGTCGCCGACAGCGGGCGCGGCATCGATCCGGCGGACCTCGCGTCGATCTTCGAGCCCTACCACCGCGGACGTCTCTCCGACCCCGGCGACGGCGGGACCGGCCTCGGACTCGCGAGCGTGCGCGACATCGCGCGGCGACTCGGCGGCGAGGCGTTCATCGAGAGCACCCCGGGCGCGGGCACCACGGTCACCCTGCGACTGCCGCCCTCACAGTGACGACGGCGGGATGACCGTCTCCAGGACGACGTCGCCGCCGTCCTGGAAGACGCGTCGTCCGACGGTTCCGAGGCCGTGTCCGGGGCGCGGCGCGAGCCGTCCGGGCGAGGACACGCGCAGCAGCAACGCACCCGAGCCGGTGACGCGGGCGACGACGCGGGCATCGCGCGCCCCGGAGTGCTTGACGGCGTTGACGAGCGCGTCCGTGACGACTGACGCGACGCGGTCGGCGGTCGCCGGCTCGCTCAGCCGCCGACGGACCGCGTCATCGATGCTCTGCGTGACCGTGACGGCGGGAGCCCAGGCCTCGACCAGACGGTCGAGCGACTCGCTCGCCGGTATCCGCTCGGGCGATCCGGCATCGAGGATCTCCTCGAGCGCAGCCTCGGTGCGGCGGCGGAAATCCGCCACCTCGTCGGCGGTCGGGGCACGCTCGTCGACACGGGCCGCGAACACGACGCAGGCTCCCTGCGCGCGCCCGTGCAGGATGTCGATCGCCCGGCGGACCGGTGAGCTCTCGTCGACCTCCGCCGCCTCACGCGCAACCTCGGCGAGTGCGGCGGCGGCCCGGCGCTCGTCGGCGCCCGCACGCGAGAGGGCATCGCGGCAGAGCCCCACCAGCACCGCGACGACGGGGACGGCGAGGACCGGCACGAGGCCGAGCACCCCGATGCGGGGCAGGAAGAGGTAGGTGACGGCACTCATCACGGCGCCGGCGACGGTCCAGATCGCCAGGAAGGCGGCGGGACGCGGCGGGCGGGCCCAGCGGCGCACGGCAGCACCGGCGACGAGATCGACGACGATGGCGCCGGCGAGGCCCGCGAGCCCGACGCCCGCGCCGCCCGCGGCGACGGCGTAGGGGAAGCAGGTCAGGGCGTAGAGCGGCGCGACGCTGAGCCAGGGCGGCGCGACCAGCCGCATCGACAGTTGCGCGTCGGCGGCGGGCGGGAGCGGCGCCCCGGCGTCATCGGCGTCGGGGTCGCGCAGCAGGCGGTCGACGCGGTGGCTCAGCCCGCGGACGTTCTCGGAGAACCCGCGGACGGCCTCGAAGTCGACGGGCCCGCCCAGCATCTGCTCGCGCGAACGGCGGAGCGCCGCGATGCCGGTCACGAGAGCGTCTCGGGCCGCCGACGCGACGCGCTGCCGTCGCGCCTCGGCGCCCGCGACCCTCGCGAGGGCGGCGCGGAGCCGTTCGGCGGCCGTGCGCGACGCGGCGTGCCGCGACGTGATGACCGCGACGATGGAGAGCAGCGCGAGCGCGGTCACGAGGTTCGTGGCGATGCGCGACGGCATGGGCCCGCTCGGGACGATGCCGAACAGCGCCGAGCTGATCGCGTCGTTCACGAAGGGTCGGACCGTCGCCGCGGCGAGAAGGGCGCCGAGAACCAGCGCCGCGCGGCCGAGTCGCGACGGCAGACGGCGTTCTGCGACGGCGACCGGGACGAGCAGCGCGGCCAGGACCGCCCACCCCAGGACGGCCACCGTCGCGCCGCGCAGGTACGCCTCGATGCCGACGCCGCCGACCGAAGGCACCGAGAAGACGCCGGCCACCAGCAACGATGCGGCCGCGCTCCAGCGCGTGTAGAAGCCGCCGCCCGAGACCGCGTTCCACCAGGTCGTCATGCGGGCTCCGCGTCGGTCCGAGGACTCAGCCCGCGATCGTCCCGGCGAGGACGAGACCGACCCCGGAGAGGTTGTAGACGACGTGCGCCACGACGCCGGTCCAGATGCGCCCGGTCACCAGCACGAGCGCCGCGCAGACCGCGCCGACGAGGGCGATCGACAGCACACCGGCGACGCCGAGGTCACCGCCGACGAGATGGCTCACCAGGAAGACGGCCGTCGAGACGAGCAGGGCGGCGACGCCGGCCGTCGCCGGTCCGGCGGGCCGGCGCAGCAGGGAGTACACCGCGACGAGCACGACCCCGCGGAAGAAGAACTCCTCCAGCACCGGCGCGACGAGGCCCGCCGCCGTGGCATCCGTCAGCCACCAGCTGGCCGGGATGCCGCCGTCGACGAGCAGGAGACCGGGAAAGCGCGCCTGTCCCTCGACACCCTGCTGGATCAGCCCCTGACCGAGACGCAGCGCGACGCCGAAGCCCAGCCCGATGAGGAGGTCGGAGGACCGGAACCGGAGGAGCCCCGCGGGGCGCGACACCCGAAGCGCGAGGACGACGGGCACCAGCATCCCGAGCCCGAGCGCCGCGGTCGCCGCGACGCCCGACCACGCGGCGGCGGGCTGGAGCCACAGCACGAGATACCCGAGCAGGATGCCGCCGCCGAGGCTGACGAGCGACCAGGCGAGCATCATCTCGCGCCAGTCCCGCACGCTCGATCCCCCCTGACGCCAGTCGATGCGACGGCGTCGCGGTCGACGCGAGCGCGACGACGCATCCTGCGCGGAGGGGTCGACGACGGGATCGGCGACGGACGCGACGGGCTCGCTAGGGTGGGTGTGCACGCGCCCACGTTACCGGCGGCCCGGCGACCGCCGCTGCCCTTCTCCGGAGGTCCCCATGATCGAGATCGCGACGATCTGCACGGGGAACATCTGCCGCTCCCCCCTCGCCGCGCTTCTGCTGCAGACGCGACTGGCCGGGAGGGACGTGCGCGTGACGAGTGCGGGCACCCGCGGAATGGCCGATCACCCGATGACTCCCGAGGCGCAGCAGCTGGCGCTCGCGCGCGGCGTCGGAGCCGCGGATGCCGCAGCCCACCGCGCTCGCTTCCTCACCGAGCAGCACCTGGGCTCCGCCGACCTCGTCCTGGCCATGGCGCGCGAGCACCGGCGTGCGGTCGCCGAGCTGGTCCCCGCGCGCACCCGCGTGGCGTTCACGGCGCGCGAGTTCGCGCGTCTCGCCTCGTCGCTCCCCGACGCCGCTCTGCTCGCCGCAGCCGCGGCGGCGCCCGACCAGGACCCGGCCGGGCGGCTGCGCGCGGCGATCGCGGCGGTCGCCGGACAGCGCGGTCTCGTGCTCCCGCCGGCCGACCCGGCCGACGACGACGTCGTCGACCCGTACCGGCGGTCGTGGTCGACCTACGAGACGTCGGCGGCCCAGCTCGATCCGGCCGTCGATCAGGTGGTGCGCGTCGTCGAGCTCGCCACGGCGCCGACGGCCTGATCCGGCACGCGCGATCCGACTCCGGCTGGAAACATGGCTGTGGCAGACTGATCCGAGTTTCCGCCGACGCCCTCGTGGCGAGCACCGAAGGGCAGCATGGAGCTCTCCGACTACATCCGCATCCTCCGCAAGAACTGGATCGTGATCCTCGTGGTCACCCTCGTGGGTGTGGGTGCGGCCGCCGCATACTCGCTGACGCGGACGCCCACCTACGAATCCTCGAGCACGGTCTTCGTCTCGACGCAGACCTCCGGCAGCGTCGCCGAGCTGCAGCAGGGCTCCACCTTCGCGCAGGCGCGGATCAACACCTACGTCGGCCTCGTCTCGACGCCCATCGTCATGAACCCCGTGATCGCGGAGCTCGGCCTCGGCACCACGGCGGGCCAGCTCGCCGACAAGGTCAGCGCGAGCGCCGCCTTGAACACGACGCTCATCACGATCACCGTGGTCGACACCGATCCGGTCGCGGCGGCGGACATCGCGAACGCCCTGGCGGCCAGCCTGTCGGCCGTGGTCCCCGCGATCGAGCCGGCGAGCGACGCGGGTGCGAGCCCCATCCAGCTCTCGCGCGTCCGCGACGCGCAGCCGGCGCTGAGCCCGTCGAGCCCGAACGTCCCCCTGAACCTCGCGCTCGGCCTCCTCGTGGGCCTCGCTCTCGGGATCGGGATCGCGGTGCTGCGTACGGTTCTCGACACCCGCATCCGCAGCTCGCGCGACGTCGAGCAGGTCACCGACTCGCCGCTGATCGGTGCGATCGCGTTCGACCCCAAGGCCAAGGACCGGCCGCTCATCGTCCACGCCGACCCGTTGAGCCCGCGCGCCGAGTCGTTCCGAGCACTGCGCACCAACCTGCAGTTCCTCGACATGGGGGGCCGCTCGAGCTTCGTCGTCACGAGCTCGGTGCCGAGCGAGGGCAAGTCGACCACGACGATCAATCTCGCGATCGCCCTCGCCGACGCCGGCAAGAAGGTCGCGCTGCTCGACACCGACCTGCGCAAGCCGAAGGTCGACGAGTACCTCGGCCTCGAGGGCGGAGCCGGGCTCACCGATGTCCTCATCGGCCGGGCACGTCTGGGCGATGTGATGCTGCCGTGGGGCGGCCGAAGCCTCTACGTGCTGCCGTCCGGCAAGATCCCGCCGAACCCGAGCGAGCTGCTCGCCTCGCCGCAGATGCGCCAGCTGCTCGAGGTGCTCGAGCGCGACTTCGACGTCGTGCTCTGCGACGCCCCGCCGCTCCTGCCCGTGACCGACGCCGCGATCCTCGCCCGCGCGACGAGCGGCGCGATCGTCGGCGTCGCCGCGGGCCGGACCACGCGCCACCAGCTCACCGGCGCGATCGACGCGCTGCAGACCGTCGACGCCAAGGTCGCGGGTGTGGTCCTCACGATGGTGCCCACGCGCGGACCGGATGCGTACTACGGCGGGTACGGTTACGGCTACGGCTACACCCAGCAGGAGACCGCCGAACGCGAGGCCCGCCGCGCACAGCCCGCCGCGCGCGCCAAGCAGCCGCGCGGTCGGCGCCGCCGTGCGGACGCGAGCGACCCCGCGGCCGCCCCGAGCCTCGACGAGCTGGGGTTCCGCACTCGTTCGTCGGACGACTCCCGGCGCTCCGATCCGTCTGAGAGCTGACGGCGCATGGCGCGACGTGACCTGACCGGATCTCCGATCGCCCGCGCGTTGTCGGTGGCGGGAGTCGGTGCCCTCGCGCTGGTCGTGATCGCTCTCACCGCGCTGGCGCTGCAGCATGATCGCAGCCCCGAGCCCGCCGTGGCCCCGACCGCCGGGCCGGTGCCGAGCTTCTCGTTCCGCAGTGAAGGCCGACCCGCGACGCCGACGCCGAGTCCGACGGTGGCCCCTGCCGCCGGCGGCGGGGCTGCCGACCGCTTCCTCGCCCGCTCGTCGGAGGGCACGCTCTGGCGAGCGACCGCGGGGGCCTGCGACGGCGACGAGCCGGTCGTGGAGCGTTCGGACGACGGCGGCACGACCTGGACCGACGTGACGCCGCGTTCCCGCGGCATCGAGCAGGTCCGTGCCCTCTCGGGTCTCTCGGGCACCGAGGCCGAGCTCGTCGCCGACCTGGCCGGGTGCGCACCGCAGCTGCTCCGCACGTTCACGCAGGGCCGGTTCTGGGACCCGTATCCCGATCTCCTGACCCGCGCGACCTACCCTTCCGGCTCCGCGCCGACCGTGCTCACGTCGCCCTCCGGCGAGGTGTCCCTCCCCTGTGCGGCGCCGGCCAGCGTGCGGGTCGGCGCGCAGCAGACCGCCGTCATCTGCGACGGCGTCCCCTACACGCGCGTCGGAACGGGAGCGTTCGCTCCGCTTCCGCTCATGGATGCCGTCGCCCTCGACGTCCTGGGCCGTGCGACCGCGGTCGCACGGGTCGACGGCGGCACATGCGGCGAGGCCCTGGCCGTGTCGTGGGTCGACGCGGCGGGCGTCGCAGCTCCATCGGAATGCATCCCCGGCACCGACGCGGCGGCGCCCGCGGCGATCGCGGCGTTCGAGGACGAGATCATCGTCTGGTCGGGCGATGCGATCGCGACGATCGAGCGCTGACGTCCGGCACGGGATCGAGGGGCGGACGATCCCCCCGGCCGTCCGACCCTCGACCCCGCGGTCCCTCCCATCCTGACCGCGTTCGACGGCGTCGGTGCCCCGTGAGCGCCGAATTCACCCGCTGGTTCACCCGTCAGGGCAGGCGCCCGTCCCCGGGCCGGGTGACTCGGAAACGACGAGCCCCGTAGCCGTCGAGGCTCATCGTGACCCTGCCGTGGTCCAGTGTCCAGTTCTCCCCCGAAGCGAGGCACACGAGTTCGGTCCCCGCCGGTTCGTCGCCGAGGTCGACGTCGAACGCGACCGGTTCTCCGGCGAAGTTGTGCACCGCGACGAACCGGCTCTCCCTCGTGCGGGCCCCGTGGGCGAGCACGGCTGCTGCCGTGACGGGCAGCAGTTCGAGGTCGCCCCAGCCGATCTCGGGAGACTGCCGGTAGCTGCGTGCGAGCCCGCGCACGAACGCGAACAACGAGTCCGCATCCAGGAGCTGGTTTTCGACGTTCACGTGCTGAGGCGCGTAGGGCCCGTCCGGAGCAGGTAAGGGGTGCGCGCTCGCCGATGCGGCGGAGAAGCCGCCGTCGGGGCGCCACTGCATCGGCACACGCACGGCGTCCCGCTCCGCGATGTCGAGGTTCTCACCCATGCCGATCTCCTCGCCGTACAGCAGCACGGGAGTCCCGGGTAGGGAGAAGAGGAGGCTGTAGACGAGGCGGATGCGCCGCGGGTCGCCGCCGAGCATCGGGGGCAGCCGGCGTCGGATGCCGCGCCCGAAGACCTGCATCGACTCCTCGGGAGCGAAGGCCGCGAAGACCTCCTCCCGCTCGGCGTCGGAAAGCTGGTCGAGAGTGAGCTCGTCGTGGTTGCGGACGAAGTTCGCCCACTGAGAGATCGTCGAGATCTCGGGGCGGCCCGCGAGCGAAGCGCGCAGCGGCTCCGGGTCCTCCCGCGCGAGGGCGAGGTACAGCGCTTGGTTGCTCGCGAAGTCGAACTGCATGTGCAGCTCGCCGTCGCCGTCGGCGCCGAAGTACGCGGCCTGCTCGTCGTGGGGGACGTTGACCTCGCCCACGAGCATCGCCTCGCTCGAGCGGCGCTGGGCAAAGCGGCGCAGCGCACGCAGGACATCGTGATCGCGCTGCGGCTCGCGGCGTTCGGGCGACGAGACGAAGGAAGGCACCGCATCGACCCGGAAGCCCGAGACGCCCAGCTGCAGCCAGAAGCCCATGACTCTCGCCAGCTCGCGCTGCACGTCGGGGTTCTCGGCGTTCAGGTCGGGCTGGTGGGCGTAGAAGCTGTGCAGGTAATACTGTCCGGTCTTCTCGTTCCACTCCCAGACGCCGTCCTCCTCACCGGGGAACTGAGTCTCGCGGGGGTCGTCGGGGATCTCGTCCCGCCACACGTAGAAATCGCGGTAGGGCGACTCGCGGCTCTCGCTCGCCGAGAGGAACCACGGATGCTGGTCGGAGGTGTGGTTCATGACGAGGTCGACGATGACCCGGATGCCGCGGTCCTCGGCGGTCCGGATGAGCTCGACGAAGTCACCGTGCGTTCCCACGCGGGGATCGACCCCGTAGTAGTCCGACACGTCGTATCCGTTGTCGCGCCCGGGCGTCGGGTAGAAAGGCATGAGCCAGAGACACGTGACGCCGAGGTCCGCGAGATAGGGCAATCGCCGAGCAAGACCCTGCAGGTCACCGGCGCCGTCGCCGTCGTCGTCGAGGTACTTCTCGACGTCCACGCAGTACAGCACCGCGTTCTTCCACCACAGGTCGCTCGTGTCGGAGATCTTCATCGGGCACCCCCGGCGATGTCCGGGGCGGACCCCACCCGCTCGCGGAGCGCGGCGAGGAGCGCGACCGCCCGCTCGCCGAGGAACGCCCGCTGGTCCTGCGAGATCTCGTGGATGTAGAGGCGGTCGAAGCCGGCCTCGACGAGGTCAGCGAGGCGGTCGGCCAGGTCGGCGATGCCGTGGGGGGAATCGTCCGCGATGAGCACGTGCTCGGCGAGCTCGGCGTCGCCGGGGTCGCCCGCTCGGGCGGCGAAGTCTTCGGGCTGCGCGATGTCCCACGCCTCCGGGGGCGTCACGACGCCGTGCAGCCACTGGTCGCGCACGACCGCGGTCGCCTCGTCCGTCGATGCGGCGAGCGCGATGTGCACCTGCAGGCAGGTGGGGCCGAGGCCGCCGGCATCCAGGTACGCATCGACGACCTCGGCGACCTGGTCGCGGCGGGTGCCGACGGTGACGAGCCCGTCGGCCCATCCGGCGGCCCAGCGGGCGGTCTCGGGCGAGGCGGCGGTGGCCATGAGGGTGGCCGGTCCGGCGGGCCGGCTCCACAGACGGGCCTCGTGCACACGGATACGGCCGTCGTGATCGACGCGTTCGCCCGCGAGCAGACCGCGCATGACCTCGACGCACTCCCCCAGGCGCGCCGTGCGTTCGTCCTTCGGCGGCCACGGGGCACCGGTGACGTGCTCGTTGAGCAGCTCGCCGCTGCCGAGGGCGGCGAAGTAGCGCCCCGGGAACATCTCGGCGAGCGTGGCGATCGCCTGGGCGCTGACGACGGGGTGGTACAGCTGCCCGGGGGTCGAGACCGACCCGATCGGGAACCGGGTCGAGGCGAGCGCTGCCCCGAGCCAGGCGATCGTGTTGCCCGAGTGCCCCTGGCGGGGCGTCCAGGGCGCGAGGTGATCAGCGCTGAACGCCCCGTCGAAGCCGACGCGTTCGGCCGCGATGACGGCTTCGAGGAGCGCGCTGGGCGCGAGCTGTTCGTGCGAAGCGTGATATCCGATGAAGGCCATGCCCCAGTCTTTCGGGGGCACGGGGCCGCATACCTCCTGTTGCCCGAGGGCGGCGGGTGCGGTACAGGGCCGGTGTCAGGCCCGACCTCAGGCCCGCCCGCTCGTCTCGTGGAGCCGCGTCAGCGCTTCTCGCATGTCGGCCAGCCGGTCGCGGCCGACGGCGCGACGCCGGAGGTGGGCGAGGATCCACGCGCGTGCCGTGCCCGCTCCCGCGTCGAACCGGCAGGCCTCCCGCCAGACGTCGAGGAAGGCCTCGCGCACCGCGTCCTCGGCGGCCGCCCGGTTCGCGGTCAGTCGCAGCGCGAGCCCGAACGCGGCCGCGGCGGTGACGTCGTACAGCTCGGCGAAGGCACTCCGGTCGCCGACGGCGACAGCGGTGAGGAGAGCGATCAGCTCGGGTTCGGAACCGGGACGCGCGGGCTCGTCCGCGGCCGTGTCCGGCGCGAGCAGATCTGTCATGAGGGAATCGTCCGCCGCCGCGTCGCCGTCGGGAAGCGCTTGAGTCTCGAGACCGCCCGTGGTAGGCGGATGCAGTCAGACGAATACATCCGCCGCGTGTGCATCGACGGCGGACAGCAAAGCGCCCCGGGGCCGAAGACCCGGGGCGCTCGCGTGAGGGAGCGTCTTACTTGAAGGCATCCTTGACGTTCTCGCCGGCCTTCTTGACGTTGGCGGCGGTCTGGTCCTTGTGGCCTTCGGCTTCGAGACGCTCGTTGTCAGTGGCCTTGCCGGTGGCCTCCTTGGCCTTGCCCGCGAGGTCCTGAGCTGCGTTCTTGATCTTGTCGTCGAGTCCCATATCGGCCCCTTCCGTCGATCTGCGTCCGGGTCTGATCCCCGGATGCCGGGACGGTTCATCCCGGTCCACACACGGTAGGTCGACCGATTCCGCACGCGCGACCGCTCGCGTTCCGGCCGGTAATGCGGTATGGCCGGTCGTCAGTTCTGCATGTTGATCTGCTGCCCCGTCACGAGGGGGTAGTGCACGAGCGTGTCGGCGTCGAGGTCCTCCCGGTGCATGTCGACCCCGGAGATCTGGCTGTTCTCGTACGTCGTGTAGTAGTACACGCCGGTGTTGGTGTTGCAGCACGACGAGTAGATGGTGATCTCGTACTTGCCCTCGTCGCCGACGTGCACGCACCCGCGCTGCTGCGCGACGGACCCGAGGATCTGGAAGAACTGACTGATCGACTCCGACTCGGAGTCGCCCGCGACGGAGTTCATGCGGGTGAACGCCGCCTTGATGAAGCGGGATGAGGACGAGAGGTCGCCGGGAAGCCCGATGGCTCCCATGCCGCGGCTGTAGCGATCCAACGCGAGGTCGGGGGCGAAGGTGTTCTCCGGCGGATGGGTCGACAAGTGCATGACGTTGTTGAGCCCGAACAGCTGGATGTCGAACGTCGGGTTGTTCGTCAGCACCCCGACGGGGTTGTCGTACACGCGCAGACCCTCGCGGACGCTCTCGACGGTGATCGAGCGCGACCGGTCGGCGATGATCCAGTGCAGCGGCGAGGCGGGGAAGCTGTCGCTGAACGAGACGTCGGTGATGGTGACGTCGGCGAGCGCCGCGGCCACCTCGTCGACCGTCGCGAAGCGGCCGAGCACCCACGGGATGAACTCGAACGACGCGACGTTGGTCGTGCCCGCCTTCTCCGGCTTGTAGTCCGCGTTGTCGGGGAAGTTCAGCCCCGCCATGCCCAGCCCGCGCTCGTTGACCGCGTCGTAGTACAGCGGATATCCGTCGGCGATCGTCGCGATGCCGATGATCGCGTGGTGGGTCTCGAGCGGCTCCGTCGCCCGGAACCGGAAGGGGAAGTTGCGCGGAGTCACGACGACGGTCTCGTGATACGAGAACTCGAGGTCGAGGTTCCGGCCGAAGTAATGGCTCTGGCTGGTGTAGCTGACGCCTGTGCACACGGTGCGCCTCCTGTCACGGTGGGCCGCCCGTCGGCCCTCGCCCCACCCCTACCCGAGGGCCGATCGTGCTCGACAGGGCACTTGACACGCCCCCAGCCGTCTGCCGACCGGCGGGGACCGCACCGGTCGGCTAAGTGTGAGCGCTCACCTCAGCCGGTCGATCCTGGCCGCCTTCGGCGCGCCATCATGCCAGTCGGTTGCTGATTCGTTATCGATGTCGCCCTTGACACGGCCCATATTGTGAGCGCTAACATTCGAGCGTCCCCTTGAGGTGACATGCATCAGAGATCCGGCGACGCCGCCGGACGAAACGAGGAGGTTTCCGATGTCCCAGGTGAAGTCCGTCGTCACCGCGATCGCCATGCTCGGCGTCGTCGCACTCAGCGCCACCGCATGCGCGAGCTCCAGCTCGCCGGGCGGCTCCGGCGGCGACGACGTCATCACGGTCGGGTTCGCCCAGACCGGTTCCGAGAGCGGATGGCGCAGCGCCAACACCGAGTCGATCAAGGAGGCGTTCTCGGCCGAGAACGGCTTCGACCTGATCTTCAACGCCGCCGACAACAAGCCCGAGGCCCAGATCGCCGCGGTGCGCAGCTTCATCAACCAGGGGGTCGACGCGATCGTCCTCGCCCCCATCGTCAGCGACGGCTGGGACGACGTCCTGAAGGAGGCGAAGGATGCCGGCATCCCCGTCATCCTCGAAGACCGCACGGTATCGGCATCCGAAGACCTCTACGCGAGCTGGATCGGACTCGACTTCGAGCAGGAGGGCAAGACCGCCGGCGAATGGGTCGCCGAGAACTTCGGCTCGAAGCCGACGAACATGGTGATCCTCGAGGGCACGACCGGGTCGTCGGCCGCGACCGACCGGCAGACCGGTTTCGATGCCGCCGTCGCGGGCTCGGACATCACCGTCCTCGACTCGCAGACCGGCAACTTCACCCGCGCCGAGGGCAAGACGGTCATGGAGGGCTTCCTGCAGAAGTTCGGCTCGGAGATCAACGTGCTGTTCGCGCACAACGACGACATGGGCCTCGGCGCCCTCGACGCGATCAAGGCGGCCGGCATGACGCCGGGCACCGACATCCAGATCGTCACGATCGACGCGGTCAAGGACGGCATGACGGCGCTGGCGAACGGCGAGTTCAACTTCATCGTCGAGTGCAACCCGCTCCTCGGCGAGAAGACGGCCGAGGTCGTGAAGTCCGTCGTCGCGGGCGAGTCGGTCGACAAGACCTACATCGTCGAGGACCAGAGCTTCACGCAGGAGCAGGCGAAGGAAGTCCTGGACAGCCGCCCCTACTGATCCCCCACCCGAGTGGCGGTCGGCCCCGCCGGCCGCCACTCCCCCTCCAGAAAGCGGGTCGATGATGACCACGGAACGCCCGGTCGCAGTCGCGATGCGCGGGATCACCATCCAGTTCCCCGGCGTGAAGGCGCTCGACGCCGTCGACCTCACGCTGTACGGCGGCGAGATCCACTCCCTCATGGGGGAGAACGGCGCCGGCAAGTCCACGCTCATCAAAGCGCTCACGGGCGTCTACGCCATCGACAGCGGCAGCATCGTCGTCGATGGGCGCGAGCGTTCGTTCCGCAGCACTGCCGACGCGCAGGCCGCCGGCATCTCGACGGTGTACCAGGAGGTGAACCTCTGCGCCAACCTCTCCGTCGCCGAGAACGTGATGCTCGGCAACGAGGTGCGCCGCGCGGGACGCATCGACTGGCGCGCGACCCACGAGGCGGCCGCCGGGCATCTGGCCGAGCTCGGACTCGACATCGACACGCACTCGGTGCTCGCCAGCCACTCGATCGCGGTGCAGCAGCTCGTCGCGATCAGCCGGTCCATGGTCATCGACACGCGCGTCCTCATCCTGGACGAGCCGACGTCGAGCCTCGACCGCAGCGAGGTGGAGCAGCTGTTCGCGGTCATGCGGCGACTGCGCGACCGCGGCGTCGCGATCCTGTTCGTCTCGCACTTCCTCGACCAGATCTACGAGATCTCCGACCGCCTGACGGTGCTCCGCAACGGCGGTCTCGTCGGGGAATACCCCGTCGCCGAGCTCGGGCGCGAGGCCCTCGTGGCGCGAATGATCGGCCGCGAGCTGAGCGCGCTCGACGCGCTGTCGTCGACGGCGGAGCGCGACATCGACCGCGACGCCGTCCCGGTCCTCCGCGCTCGCGGTGTCGGCCGGCGCGGCGTCATCGAGGCCGCCGACCTCGACGTGCACCGGGGCGAGGTCGTCGGGCTCGCCGGCCTGCTCGGCTCGGGCCGCACGGAGCTCGCACGGCTGCTCGCCGGCGCCGACCGCTCCGACGGCGGCACCGTCGAGGTCGACGGCACGCCGACGCGTCTGGGCAGCCCCCGGCACGCGCTCGACCGGGGTATCGCGTTCTCGTCCGAGGACCGCCGGTCCGAGGGCATCGTCGCCGACCTCACCGTCGCCGAGAACATCGTGCTCGGTGTGCAGGCGAGGCGGGGCGCGCTCCGGCGGGTCCCCCAGAGCGAGCGCGACGCGCTCGTCGCCGAGTACCTCGAAGCTCTCGGCGTGCGCCCCGCCGACCCCAACGCCCTCGTGCGCAACCTCTCGGGAGGAAACCAGCAGAAGGTACTGCTGGCACGGTGGCTCGCCACCGGACCGGAACTGCTCATCCTCGACGAGCCCACGCGCGGCATCGACGTCGGCGCCAAGGCCGACATCCAGCGCAAGGTCGCGGAGCTCGCGGCGCAGGGACTGGCCGTCGTGTTCATCTCCTCCGAGCTCGAGGAGGTGTTGCGCATCGCGCAGCGCGTCGCCGTCCTGCGCGATCGCCGCAAGATCGGCGAGCTCATGACGCAGGATGTGGACGTCGACACACTGGTCGCCTTCATCGCCGAGGGCGACTCCGAGGACCCCTCGGGTAAGGAGAAGATCGCGTGAAGAAGCTGTTCTCGCACCGGCTCGTGTGGCCGGTGCTCGCCCTCGTGGCCCTGATCGCGGTGAACACCGTGTCGCGGCCCTCGTTCCTGAGCGTGACGGTGCAGAACGGGCAGCTGTACGGCTCCCTGATCGACATCCTCCGCAACAGCGCCCCGCTCATGCTCGTCGCCCTCGGGATGACGCTCGTCATCGCCACGCGCGGGATCGACCTCTCGGTCGGCGCCATCATGGCGGTGTCGGGTGCCGTCGCCCTGACGATCATCGAGGCCTCGCCCGAGCCGGGAAACCTCGGGGTCGTCGCGATCGCCATCGCGGCGGGCGTGGGCACGTCGCTCGTCCTGGGAGCCTGGAACGGCTTCCTCGTCGCGGTGCTCGGCATCCAGCCGATCATCGCCACGCTCGTGCTCATGCTCGCCGGCCGCGGTGTGGCCCTGCTCATCACGCGCGGGTTCATCACCACGATCAACAGCGAGCCGTACCAGTTCATGGCTCAGGGCTACGTGTTCGGTCTGCCCTTCGCCCTCTGCGTCTCGGTGGCCGCGATCATCGTCGTCGCTGTCGTCCAGCGCCGCACCGCACTGGGGATGCTGACCGAGGCGGTCGGCATCAACCCGGAGGCCAGCCGTCTCGCCGGCGTCCGATCGCGCGGGATCATCTGGGGCACCTACATCGCCAGCGGAACCCTCGCCGGGATCGCCGGCATCCTTTACAGCTCGAACATCATGGCCGCCGACGCGAACGCGGCCGGCATGTACATCGAGCTCGACGCCATCCTGGCCGTCGTGCTCGGCGGCACGTCGCTCGCGGGCGGGAAGTTCAGCATCGCCGGAACCGTCATCGGCGTGTTCACCATCCAGACCCTCAAGACCACGATCACGTTCCTCGGGGTACCGCCCGCGGTGAGCCCGGTGTTCATGGCCGGCGCCGTGCTCGTGGTCGTCCTGCTGCAGTCGCGCCGCGTGCGCGGCTGGTTCACCTCCGGCGCCCGTCCCGCGGCGCGCCCGGCCCCCACCCGCTCCGACGCGAAGGTGCTGTCATGACATCGCTCACCGCTGCTCCCCGCGCGCACGAGCGCGCACTGACCCCGTGGCGCCGCTTCCTCAGCCGCCACATCGCCCTCGTGCCGGTCTTCGCCGCGGCCGCCATCCTCGTCGTGATGATCGTGGGCGCGATGGTGAACTTCCCGAACTTCCAGCTGCCGCGGATCATGTCGTCGATCCTCCTCGACAACGCCTACCTCCTCGTCCTCGCGGTCGGGATGACCTTCGTCATCCTCACCGGCGGCATCGACCTCTCGGTCGGCGCGGTGATGGCGTTCACCGGCATCCTGTGCGCGCGGCTGCTGTCGGAGGGGGTTCCCGTCGCCGTGGCCGTCCCGGCGATGATCCTGATCGGCGGTGCGATCGGCCTGCTCATCGGCATCCTGGTGCAGTTCTTCGACGTCCAGCCGTTCATCGCCTCGCTCATCGGGATGTTCCTCGCGCGCGGCCTCGCATTCGTCGTGAGCCTCGAGTCGATCAAGGTCGCCGACGACGGCCTGCTGTGGCTGCAGTCGACGCGGCTGTCGTTCGGCGGCTGGTACATCACGCCCACCGGCATCCTCGCCCTGCTCACCGTCGTCCTCGCCGCGCTCGTGCTGCGGTACACCCGCTTCGGACGCACCGTCTACGCGATCGGCGGCAGCGAGCAGTCGGCGCGCCTCATGGGTCTGCCGGTGGTCCGCACCCGCCTGCTGGTGTACGTCATCAGCGGCGTGTGCGCGGGTATCGCGGGCATCGTGCTCACGGCCTACTCCGGAGCGGGCTACCCCCTCAACGGCGTCGGCACCGAGCTCGACACGATCGCCGCGGTCGTCATCGGCGGCACCCTCCTCACGGGAGGCAGCGGCTTCGTCGTCGGCTCGCTCATCGGCGTGTTCGTCTACGGCCTGATCCGCACGATCATCTCGTTCCTGGGCGCCGAGCAGTCGTGGACGCGCATCACGGTGGGCGCCCTGCTGCTGGTGTTCGTCGTGGTGCAGCGGGTGATCGTCAGCCGATCCGCGACGCGGCGGTGACGGCCCGCCGCGCCGCGGCAGCGCGGCGGGGCGTCGGGGCGGCATGATGGTGCGCATGGATCCCGAGGCGGCGCCGACGCTCGAGGTGCGCGGCGCCGACGTGCGCTTCGGCCCCGAGCAGGCGCTCGCGAACGTCGATCTGCGACTTTTCGCGGGCGAGGTGCACTCGCTGATGGGAGAGAACGGCGCGGGCAAGTCGACGCTCATCAAGGCGATCACCGGCGCGTTGCGCCTGGACGCCGGCGAGATCCTGATCGACGGGAGCCCGGTGCATCTCGCCCGCCCCGCGGATGCGCTCGCGGCGGGCATCTCCACCGTCTACCAGGAGATCGACCTGCTGCCGAATCTCACGGTCGCGGAGAACGTCTCGCTCGGCCGGGAACCGCGCCGGTTCGGGGTCATCGACCACGCCGAGATGCGGCGACGGGCCGCGACGGCGCTCGCGTCGCTGGGCGTCTCCGTCGACCCGGGCTCGCTGTTGTCGTCGCATTCGCTCGCGGTGCAGCAGCTCGTGGCGATCGCCCGAGCGGTGTCGGGCGCGAACCTCCGCGTGCTCGTGCTCGACGAGCCGACCTCGAGCCTCGACGCCGACGAGGTCGCCGAGCTGTTCCGGGTCGTCCGCGAGCTGACCGCCCGCGGCATCGCCGTGCTGTTCGTGTCGCACTTCCTCGACCAGGTGTACGAGCTGTGCGACCGCGTCACGGTGCTTCGCGGGGGCCGGTTCGTCGGGGAGTACTCCACCACCGAGCTGCTGCGCGTCGAGCTCGTGGAGAAGATGCTCGGCGACTCCGCGGCTCGGCTCGCCGCGATCGACGGCGAGACCGCGCCACCGAGCGACGGCCCCCTGGTGCTCTCGGCCCGGGGCGCTCGGTCGAGCCGCACACGGCACCCCTTCGACCTCGAGCTGGTCGAGGGTGAGGTGATCGGCTTCGCGGGCCTGCTCGGTTCCGGGCGCACCGAGCTCGCGCGGGCGCTCACGGGCGTCGACGGGCTCGACGAGGGCACGGTGCTCCTCGACGGAACGCCCCTCGGCGGGCGCGGGCCGCGGGCCGCGATCGGGCGGGGCGTCGTGTATTCGTCGGAGAACCGCCGCACCGACGGGGTGCTGGGAGACCTCAGCGTGCTCGAGAACATCACGCTCGCCCTGCAGGCGCAGCGCGGCATCCTGCGCCCCGTCGGCGCCGCGCGAGCCCGCGAGCTGGCCCGGAGCTGGATCGAGGCCCTCAACATCCGTCCCGCCGACATCGATCGGCCGGTCCGGGAGCTCTCCGGCGGCAACCAGCAGAAGGTGCTGCTCGCCCGACTCCTCGCCCTCTCGCCGCGCGTGGTCGTGCTCGACGAGCCCACGCGCGGCATCGACGTGGGCGCGAAGGCCGAGGTGCAGCGACTGGTCGGGGAGCTCGCCGACAACGGCGTCTCGGTCGTCTACATCTCCGCCGAGCTCGACGAGGTGCTGCGCGTCTCGCACACGGTCGCCGTCGTCCGCGACGGGCGCATCGCCCACGTCCTGCCGACGGCCGACCTGACCTCCGACCTGCTCATCGCGCTCGTGGCCCGCGCCGACGAACCCGACGACTCCGACGACTCCGCCGCCGATAAGACCGAAGAGGCCGATGACTGACGCGCGCACGCCCCGGGCGGCGAACATCTTCGACGTCGCGAGACTGGCCGGCGTCTCGCACCAGACGGTGTCGCGGGTGCTCAACGACATGCCCAACGTGCGGCCCGCGACCCGCGAGCGGGTCGAGAAGGCGATCGCCCAGCTGCGCTACAGTCCCTCGCCCGCCGCACGCGCGCTCGTGACCCGCCGCACCCGGACGATCGGCCTCATCACACCCGGCACGGTGCAGTTCGGGCCGACCTCGGTCGCGACCCACTTCAACTTCGCCGCGCGGTCGGAGCGCTACAACGTCGACGCGATCAGCTCGCCGGAGAGCGACGTCGCCGCGGTCCGGACCGCGATCGACGGGCTGCTGCGACAGCGGGTCGACGCCATCGTCCTGATCGTGGTCGATCTCGACGTGCTCGCCGCCGTCCAGGGTCTCGAGCTCGACATCCCGCTCGTCGCCGTCGCCGCCACCAGCCGGCCCCACCCGCAGCTCGTCGCGATCGACCAGTACCGCGGCGCGCGCAGCGCCGTCCGCCATCTCGCCGAGAACGGCCACCGGCGCATCCATCACATCGCGGGGCCGGCCCGCAACCCCGACGCGGCCGAGCGCGTGCGCGGCTGGCGCGACGAGCTCGTCGCGAGGCGGCTCGACATCCCGCCGCTCGCCTACGGCGACTGGTCGGCCGCGAGCGGATTCGGCATCGCGATCGAAAGCGACATCGCACCGGGCGACGGCGTCTTCGTCGGAAACGACCACATGGCCATCGGGGTCCTGTCGGCGCTCCGCGAGCGCGGGCTCCGCGTGCCCGAGGACGTCGGGATCGTCGGCTTCGACAACGTGCCCGAGGCGGCCTTCCTCCACCCCGCGCTCACGACGGTCGAGCAGGACTTCCCCGCGCTCGGCGCCCTCATCATGCAGAAGGTGCTGCTCGTCGTCGAGCAGCCCGACGTCGTGACCGAGGCGACTCCGCTGCCGACCCGCCTCATCGTGCGGCAGTCGTCCGTCGCCGACGCCTGAGCCCCGCTCCCAGCGTTCTCGTGACCGGGTGCGGCACGATCGTTCCCATGGTCTCTCGGTCCCGGATGCGACGTCGCCGTCGCCGGATCGGGATCGCCGCGGTCCTCGTGATGGTCCCCGTCCTGCTGGTGACCGTCATCGTCGCGATCGGGGTGACCGCAGCGAACCTCGTGGCGCTGCCCGGCGACGCGCGGCCCCCGGGCGAGGAGCCGCGTGCGCTGCCGCCGAACGCGGGCGACATCGACCCCGGCAACCTGATCGACGACGACCTCTTCTTCGACCGCGACGCCCTCACCGCCGACGAGATCCAGGCCTTCCTCGATGACCGGATCGGCGAGTGTGTGAACGGCGCGTGCCTGAACGTCGCGACCGCCGGCATCTCGTCGAGCGAGGCGCGGGTTTCGGAGCGCACCGGAGCGGTGATCTGCCGTGAGATCGAGGGCGGCGAGCTGCCGGTCGCGGAGATCATCCACCGCGTGCAGGAGGCCTGCGGGATCTCGGCGCGCGTCATCCTCGTGACCCTCCAGAAGGAGCAGTCGCTGGTCGAGGGCCGCGCTGCCCGGGCGCCGTCGGAGGGCCGGCTGCGAGCGGCGATGGGCGCCAGCTGCCCGGACACCGCCCCGTGCGACCCGCAGTACGAGGGCGTCGGCGCGCAGATCGTGGCCGGCGCGACCGACCTGGCCTCGTACCGCGCCTCGGATTTCATGCGCCAGCCCGGCACCCACTACATCGCCTTCCATCCCGACCCGGCGTGCGGCGGGACGGATGTCACGATCGAGAACGACGCGACCGCCGCGCTGTACAACTACACCCCCTATCAGCCCGACCCGGCGGCGATGTCGGCAGGGTGGGGATCGGGCGGTCCGTGCTCGTCGTACGGCAACCGCAACTTCGGGTACTACTTCGCCCTGTGGTTCGGTTCGGTGCGAGCAGGATGAGGGTCCGCGCCGGATAAGTGCCGGCTGTGCGTCCGCTCTGCGCGCACAGGCTGACGCACTATCGTGCGTCAGATGACGTCATCCCTGCGCGACCTGCGTTCGTTCGCCGCGGGCGCCGGCTCGTGGCTGCGCCATCGACCGGTGACGCTCCTGATCGCGGCCCTCACGATCGGGCTCAGCATCGCGGGGCTGATCTTCCAGCCGATCGACTGGGGCTTCATCCCCGCCCAGGACGCCGGCGCGGCCGGCGCGGCGACACGTCACTGGTGGAGCTCGCTGACCTCGCTGTTCGTCGTCGAGACGGTGCCCGCGCTCATCGTGTTCGTCGCCCTCGTCCTCCTCGTCGTCGGCGCGGCCGAGCGGGCGATGGGGAGCCTGCGCACCGCGATCGCCTACGTCGTGGGCGGGGTCGCGGCATCCTTCCTGGGGTTCGCGATCGACCTGTTCGAGCAGACCTACCTCGCCGGCATCCCGTTGAACGCACCCGCCGTCGACGTCTTCTCCCCCACCGCCCCGCTGCTCGCGACGGCCATGGCGGCCAGCTCGTTCTTCGGCACGATCTGGCGGCGACGCACTCGGCTGCTGGCGGTGCTCTCCGCCGTCACGCTCTATCTCTACTCGGGCGGCGCCAACGACCTGTTCTCGCTCCTCGCGGTGCCCGTCGGGTTCGTCCTGGGCCTCGCGCTCGGCGGACGGAACAGCGGCTTCCGCCTGGTGCGGAGCTCGTACTACGAGAAGCGGGTGCTGCTCGCCGCCGTCGTCGCGATCACCGCGATCGGCCCGGTCGTCGCGACCGCCTCGGGATCGGGCGCGGGCCTGCTGTCGATCTACGGCTATCTCTCGATCGACCCGCTGAGCGTCGTCGACGGCCAGGTGTGCGCGTTCGGCTCGGCGGGCGCCCCGTGCCCCGATGACTTCTCCTCGATCAGCGACCTGCAGGGATGGTCGAGCGTCGTGGCACTGCTCCCGCTGGTCGTCCTCCTGCTCGCGGCGCGGGGCATCCGCAACGGCCGGCGCATCGCGCTCGAGGTCGCCGTCGCGATCAACCTCGCGATGTTCGCCGGCATGCTCTACACGTTCTTCGTGATCGAGCCCGACACCGTCGCCGCCATCGGCGAGGCCGTCAACGCCGAGACCGCGGATTTCGTGTGGCAGACCCTCACCGGGGTGATCGTCGGCGCCATCGTGCCCCTGGCCGTCGCGATCGTGCTGATCGTGTTCCGGGGAGCCGCCCGGGTGACGACCACCGCGGCGGCCAAGCGGACGTTCGTCCTGACGATCGTGATCGGGACGGCGGCGACGCTCGTCGTCTCGTTCGTCGGGACGCTCGTGATCGCCGACGGCTTCCAGCCCGGCGTGGATGCGCTCATGGTGCTGCGCGCATTGCCCCTGCGTCTCGTGCCGCCGACCCTCATCCCCTCGGACATCATCGAGTTCGTGCCCGAGTCCGGCGCTGCTCAGGCGATGTGGTACCTCCCGTCGCTGATGTTCTGGCTGATCCTGGTGGCCGCCGTCGCGCGCGTGCTTCTCGACTCGCGCACCGTGCTGGACGCACCGGATCGGCTGCGCGCCCGCGGTGTGCTCGAACGCGGCGGCGGCGACACGCTGTCGTTCATGTCGACGTGGAGCGGCAACTCCTACTGGTTCTCCCCCGATGCCGACGCCGCGATCGCCTACCGCGTGCGCGGGACGATCGCGGTGACCCTCGGCGGTCCGTTCGGTCCGGACCACGACCGGCCCGACGTGGTGTCGGGCTTCGTGGAGTTCTGCGGCGCTCACGGCTGGACGGCGGTCTTCTACAGCGTCGATGCGCGCGAAGGCAGTGTCTTCGACCACCTCGGCTGGCAGCGGATGCCGGTGGCCGAGGAGGCCGTGCTGCGCCTGCCCGAGTGGAACACGGCAGGCAAGAAGCGGCAGGACATCCGCACCGCGACCAACCGGGCGTCGCGCGAGGGGATCACGGCGATCTGGACCTCGTGGCGGGAGCTCACCTCGAGCCAGCACGCTCAGATCCGCGAGATCTCAGAGGGCTGGGTCGCGGATCGATCGCTGCCGGAGATGGAGTTCACCCTCGGCGGCGTCGACGAGCTCGACGACCCGGCGGTACGGCTGATGATGGCGGTGCACGAGAGCGGCCGGATCGAGGCGGTCACGAGCTGGCTGCCGATGTTCGAGCACGGCGCCGTGACGGGTTACACGCTCGACTTCATGCGCCGGCGTGGCGACGCGATGAACGGGATCATGGAGTTCGTCATCGGCGCCGCCGCCGACCGGATGAAGAGCGACGGACTCGGTCTCCTGAGCCTGTCGGGCTCGCCGCTGGCCTCGACGCAGCTCGACGACGACGCCGCACGCACCAACGTCGCGCGACTGCTCGACCTGCTGGGCGGGCTGCTCGAGCCGGCGTACGGGTTCCGGTCGCTGCTGAACTTCAAGCGCAAGTTCCAGCCCGAGTTCGTGCCGCTGTGGGCCGTGTACCCGGACCCGGCGATGCTGCCCGCACTGGGCGTCGCTCTGACGCGGTGCTACCTGCCCACCCTCACGCTCGGGCAGGCGGTTCGGATGGCGGGGTCGCTGCGCGAGCCCGCTGTCAGCGGTCGAGCCCCCAGTGATCGGCGATGACCTCGAGCCCCTGCTGGAAGATGTACGACCAGGATGTCGCGTCGTGGGCGCTCCCCTGCGCCTCGACGTACGTGGCATCCATCCCCGCGGCCTGCGCGGCCTGATAGATCCGCTGCACGCCCGGGAGGAACCCGGCGTCGTTGCTGCCGACGCCGAAGACGGCGGTCATGTCGCGGTACGGCGCGTGCGCGGCCATGATCGCGGCGGGCTTGGCCGCTTCGTAGGCTGCCTGGTCGCCGCCGAAGCCCTGCGCGATCGTGGTCGCCTCGTCACCGAGCGAGGGGAACTCTTCGCCCGAAGCGTCGAGGATGGCGCTGAAGAGCTCGGGGTGGGCTGAACCGAGCTGGATCGAGCAGGTGCCGCCCTGCGACAGACCGCCGATGCCCCAGAAGTCGGGGGCGTCCAGAACGGGCAGGTTGGCTTTGATCCAGGTCGGCACGTCGACCGTCAGGTAGGTCGCCGAGTTGCCCAGCGGCGAATCGATGCACATCGGGTTGGCATCGGGCGAGCCGAGCTGGTCGGGCGAGACCACGATCGGCGCCAGGCCGTCGTGAGCCGCCGCGTAGGCGTCGAGCGACTGCTGCAGGTGCGCGGCGATCAGCGGGTCCTGGGGCTGACCGGGTTGTCCGGACAGCACGATCAGCACGGGCAGCAGCGGCGGGTTGTCGGTGAGGGCTGCGGGCGGGCGGTAGATGACGGCCGGGCGGGCGGTGAAGCCGGACGCCGTCGCGGGGATCGTGACCGTGCCGACCTCGCCGTTCGAGGGCATCCCGTCGGGGGCGGTCCAGTCGGCGATCGTCGGACGGTCGGCGTTGCCGTCGAGGGACGGCAGGTCAGCGGAACCGAACGCGGGCATCCCGAGGGCGAGGCGCACGGTCGGGTACTGTCCGAACGCGATGTTGACGCCCATGGCCGCGGTGACGGCGAAGAGCACGATCGCCAGCGGCGCGGCGACGGCACGGCGCCACGTCGGGCGCCACAGTGACACGAGGGCGACGCCGATCGCGGCGAACCCGAGCGCGATCCACATCCGCGAGTCGGCCGTGAGGACCACGCCGAACAGGTTGTAGTGATCCGCCAGCAGCCAGGTCAGCCCGACACCGAGGAGCCCCGCGACGACGGCGGCCGTCGCCGCGGTCAGGGTCCAGCGCCGGCGGAGCCAGCGGTTGCTCGGTCGCAGCACGACGAGCAGGACGAATGCGAGGGCGGCCGCGACGCACGTCCCGACGACGGCCGGGCCGGAGAGGATGTTCGTGTTGAGCAGCCAGTTCACATCGACCTCCCGAGGATGGCGCCGAGCCGCCGTGGCGCGGCAGGCTCACCGACCCGTCCACAGCGTAGACCGGGCCGCGTGCTCGATCGCGCACACGGCCCGGTTTTCGCGGCGGTTTCATCAGCTCGGCGACCGCTGCTCGCCGGTGGTCTCAGTCGGCGTGCGCGGGCGGCCAGACGACGGAGAAGCGCTCGAAGACGATGTCCTCGTCCTCCGACCACTCGGCTCCGCGGGCCGCGGCGACGCGCGTCCAATATCGCCGGTGCTCGCGCTGCCAGCTCGCGAGCGAGAGATCGTCCTCGCCCTCGTCTGCGGCGAAAGCGGCGTCCGCGCTCGCGAACGGGCCCAGGCGCAGCTCGGTCGTGCGGATGATGATTCGCGGCGCGCCCGTGCTGTCGCACGCGATCCAGTGCGAGCCGATCCGTGGGATCAGGTCTCCCCGCGCGACGAAGTCGGCGACGAGCTCGGCGGTGGCGCGTTTGCCGCCCGCGAGGACGATGCCGAGCAGCTCGTCGGCCAGGCGCGCGTTGTCGCCGAAGTGCTCGACGGTGTACTCGGGAGCCGCGCGCACCGCCTCGGGGTACGCCGACCGGTACTGCTCCCACATCACGGTCGCGGCAGCCTCGTCGAGGGGCAGGCTACGGGAGGATCCGCTGGTTTCCGTCATCCCGTCATCCTCGCACCGGCGGGCACGCTCACCCGGTACGTGCGCACCTCGAAGGGCCGCAGCTCGATCGGCACACGACCGGCATCGTGATCGACCTCGCCGAAATCGTCCTCGATGAGGGAGGCCTCGCGGACGGTCGCCGCGCCGTCGATGCGGAGCTCGCCGGCCGCGCGCCGGCCCGCCGGCTCGTACACACGCACGACGAGATCGCCCGAGCGGTCGGCGGCGAGCTTGACTCCCGAGATCACGATGCCCGGCGTCGCGATGACCAGGGGTGCGACGGAGGCTCCGGTGCGCTCGCGCATGGCGGTGTTCAGCGCGATGCCGGCAGCCGTCGCCGCATCGATGTCGGCGCCGACCACGAGGCCGTAGCGATGGGTCTGCGGGCCCTGATCCGTCTCGGGGTCGGGGAACCGGGGTGCGCGCAGGAGCGAGAGCCGGACGGTCGTCGTGACACCGCGGTCGGGGTCGACGTCGCGGGTGACGTCGTACCCGTAGGTGGAATCGGTGACGAGCGCGGCCCCGAAGCCTTCCTCGGCGATATGGACGAAGCGGTGCATCGAGGTCTCGAACTTCGCCGCCTCCCAGCTGGTGTTGGTGTGGGTCACCCGTTTGGCGTAGCCGAACTGGGTCTCGGCCGCGGTGTGCTCGGCCTGGATCGCGAGCGGGAACGCGACCTTGAGGAACTTCTCGACCTCGTGCCAGTCGGTCTGCTGCGAGATCTCGATCGTGCGCGAACCCGGGCGGAGGACGAGCTCCTGGGTCAGCGTCGACGCCGAGAACGAGCGGGCGATGCGCACGTGGGCGGCACCGTCGCGCGTCTCGACGCTGAGCGCGTCGGTGCCCGTGAGATCGGTGACGCGGTTGCGGTAGAAGCGGTCGACGTCCCAGGCGTCCCACATGTTGGGGAAGTCCTGGTGCAGCTGCAGGAGGTTCGCCGGCTCGTCCGCGGGGATCGTCTCGCGCCCCGCGGCGAGGTCGACCGCCGAGGTGATGAGGCCGCCCGCCGAGATCGTCACCCGGACGAGGTCGTTGGTCAGCACGAATCCGCCGTCGCGTTCGAGCACCTCGACCGTTCCTGCCGGGGGCGCGGCGGGACCGGCACCGAGCCCGGGCACCCCGTCGCGGGCGAGCGGCGACGCATTGAACACGATGCGCTCGTCGCCGGTTCCGGCCAGCAGCTCCTGTGCCCGGTCGATGAGCGCCTCGGCTGCGGCCGCGACGCGCTCGTACTGCTCGACGGCCTCGCGGTGCACCCAGGCGATCGAGGTGCCGGGAAGGATGTCGTGGAACTGCTGCAGCAGGATCTGCCGCCACAGCGCGTCGAGCTCGTCGTAGGGGTAGTCGGCGCCGGTCCGCACGGCGGCGGTCGCCCACCAGGCCTCGGCCTCGATCAGCAGGTGCTCGGTGAGCCGGTTGCCCTGCTTCGTCTTGTGCTGGCTCGTGAGGGTCGCGCGGTGCAGCTCGAGGTACAGCTCACCCACCCACACCGGCGGCTTCGGCAGCTCGTCCATCGCGCGCTCGAAGAAGACGTCGGGGTGCTCCCACTGCACGCGCGCGCTGCCCTCGAGGTCGGCCAGGCGCTCCGCCTTGCCGGTCATCTCGCGGGTCGTGCCGCCGCCGCCGTCGCCCCACCCGACGGGGGCGATGGATCCGGATGCCACACGGGATTCCCGGAACTGGCGCGAGGCCTTCGCGACCTCCATGCCCGACAGCTGCGAGTTGTAGGTGTCCATCGGCGGGAAGTGGGTGAACATCCGCGACCCGTCGATGCCCTCCCACGCGAAGGTGTGGTGCGGGAACCTGTTGACCTGGTTCCACGAGATCTTCTGGGTGAAGAACCACTCGAAGCCGGCGCGACGCATGAGCTGCGGCAGCGCCGGGGAGTACCCGAACGAGTCGGGCAGCCACACGCCGCGCGACCGGATGCCGAACTCCTCCTCGAAGAAGCGCTGACCGTAGAGGAACTGGCGGGCGATGGCCTCGCCGGTGGGCATGACGGTGTCGGACTCGACCCACATTCCGCCCAGCGGCAGGAAGCGTCCCGCCGCTACGGCATCCTTCACCTTCGCCCACACCTCGGGACGGTGCTCCTTGAGCCAGGCGTACTGCTGCGCGCTCGACATGCCGTACCGGAAGTCGGCGCTCTCGTCGATCAGCTCGGTCATCGTCGTGCTCGTCCGCGCGACCTTGCGGATGGTCTCGCGCACCGGCCACAGCCATGCCGAGTCGATGTGGGCGTGGCCGATCGCCGAGATGCGATGAGCGCTGGCCTCGGCGGGCGAAGCCAGCACCTCGGCGAGCGCTTCGCGCGCGTCGGCCGCGGTCTCGGCGATGCGCTGCAGGTCGAGACGGTCGAGCGCGTCGTCGAGCGCCTGCAGGATGCGCATGCGCCGGGGCGCGGTCTCGGGCAGCTCCGCCTGCAGCTCGACGAGCACCTCGAGGTCGAGCGCCAGCTCGTGCACCTCGGGCTCGAACACGGCGAGGTCCATGTGCCGGACCGTGTAGAGCGGCCGGGGCGAAGAGGTCTGGATGTCGCCCTCCCGCGTCGGGAGGAAGGGGTGGTAGTCCAGCAGCACGGGGTTGGCCGCCGCCTCGATGTAGAACTCGACTTCCTCGTCGCCGACGGCCTCGTCGGCGATGCGCACCCACTGGTTGCGGGGGTTGAGCGACTTGACCGGCTCGCCGCTGGGGAGGTAGACGAGCCCCTCGCACTGGAAACCGGGCATGTTCGGGTCGAAGCCGAGGTCGACGAGGGCCTCGACCCGGCGTCCCGCCCATTCCGCCGGAACCCGGCCTCGCACGCGGAACCACGTCGTCGACCACGCCGGCCCCCAGGGCGATCCCGCCTCGAACGGCTCGAACTCCAGGGCCAGGCCCTCGGCGGGTGCGATGGGCTCGCCCGGCAACCGGTTCGCCGCGATCTCGAGGGGGATGCGCGCGGAGTGGACCGCGGGGCGGATGCGCTCGGTGAGCACGCGCGCGGCGCGGCCGGTGGTGAGGGGGATGTCGTCGTGCATGGGTCGGTGGGTCCGTTCGGTCTTCGTCGGTCGGTCGGGCGGAGTCGGGGCGGGGTCAGGGGAGGGTCGCGGCGGCGCCGCCGCCGAGGACGGGGGCGGGCCCGCCGGGCTCGGCGGCATCCACCCGTTCCATCCTCTCGATCCCGCGTGCGGCCAGCAGCGCGGTATCGGCCTGTCGCGAGGCGAGGACGACCTGCGGGCCGCGTCCGTCGCGCTCGGCGGCGCGCATCCAGGCCTCGAAGTACGCCCCGCCGGGGGCGCAGGCGGTGCGGTACGGGCGGGTGTCGTCGAGCACGAGGCCGAGGGCGGATGCCGCCGGACGAGGTGCGCCGCGCAGTTCGCGTGCCAGCTCGGCGAACCGACGACCGGTCGGTTTGACGGTGCCGTTCTCGTCGATCAGCCCGAGGTCGTACTCGACCGGCGGGAAGTCGAGCATGGAACGGGCGACGTCATGCGAGCACCACCACGTGACGGCTGAGAGCGCGGGGACGTCGGCGGCGTGACGCACCGTCTGCTCCAGGAAGTCGGCCGCGTCGCCGCGATCGACGACGGTGACGGGAACGCCGACCTCCTGCAGCCAGACCGGACGGTCGGCGAGGGCGTGCCAGGCGGCGGCGAGCTGCACGAGGTACTCGGCGTGGCGCACCGACCCGACGCCGAGGCCGCCGTGGCGCTGAGCCGCACCGTTGAACACCCACGAGTGGACGACGGTCTGATCGCCCTGCTCGGCCGCGTGACGCGGGAGGAAGGGCTGGCGCTCGTCGTACCAGGTCGCGTCGTAGGCGGCGTGCGTGACGAGGCCGGGTGCGCTCTCGCGCGCGACGCCGAGCAGCCGGACGAGCCAGGCCTCGGCCTGTGCCTCATCGATCGGATGCGGGCTCGGGTGCGGCCTCGCGGCGAACTGGTTGACCTCGTTGCCGAGGGTCAGTCCCATCACGTTCGGGCGCCCGCGGAGCGCACCGCCGAGGGCGCGCAGGTACGCCTCCTCGCCCGCGAGGGCGACGGGGTCGGTGAAGATGTTGCGCTCGTGCCACGTCGTCACCCAGGCGGGCAGGAAGTCGAAGCTCGACAGGTGCCCCTGCAGCGCGTCGACGTTGACGTCGAGGTCGAACTCGGCGGCGGCATCCACCACGGCGCCGATGTCGGCGAGGGCTGCCGGACGGAGCAGGCCGCGGTTGGGCTGCACGAGGTGCCACAGCGGGAAGAGCCGCACGTGGTCGGCCTCGAGCCCGGCGATCGCCTCGAAGTCGCGGCGCACCTCGTCGAGGTCGAGGTCGAGCCACGCGTGGAACCAGCCGGCGCGGGGCGTGTAGTTCACGCCGAATCTCATCACGGGATCGATCGGGGAGGTCATGGGGCCTTCCGGGGTCGGGGACGTCGGTCGAGAGGATGCGGGACGGGGCTCAGCCCTTGACCCCGCCCTCCTCGACGCCCTTGAAGAAGTGGCGCTGCAGCACCGCGAAGACGATCGCGATCGGGATGAAGGCGATCATCGAGCCCGCCGCGATCATCCGCTGATCGTTCGAGAACGTGCCCGACAGGTACTGCAGGCCGATCGTGAGGGTGAACTGGTCGGGACTCGTCAGCACGATGAGCGGCCACAGGAAGTCGTCCCAGGCTCCGATGAAGCTGAAGATCGCGATGACGGCGACCGTTCCCTTCACCGACGGCAGCGACACGCTCCAGAACCGCTGCAGGGCGTTGGCGCCGTCGATGATCGCCGCCTGGTCGATCTCTTCGGGGAGCACCCGGAACGCGTTGTACATCAGCAGCACGTTGAGGGTGGCGACCATGCCCGGCAGCGCGACGCCGAGGAGCGTGTCGGCGAGACCGAGGTTCCGGATCGTGACGAAGTTGGCGATGATCGTCGCCTCGCCCGGCAGGATCAGCGTCGCGAGGAACAGCCCGATGACGACCTTGCGCCCCCGGAACCGCAGCCGCGACAGGGCGAAGCCGGCGAGGGTCGAGAACACGACGTTGCCGCCGACGGCGAAGACCGCGACGAACAGCGAGTTGCCGATGAACTGCCACACCGGGATCGCGTCCATGACGCGCGTGTAGTTGTCGAGCGTCGGCTGGCTCGGCCACAGCTGCGGGATGCGGGTGTAGATGTCTTCGCTCGTGCTCTTCAGCGACGTCGAGAGCTGCCACAGGAAGGGGCCGATGCTGATGAACAGGACGAACAGGAGCAGACCGTAGCGGGCGACGATCTCGCCGGGCCGCATCGACCCGAACCCGCCGCGGCGACGTCGGCGGGGTGCGACCCGTTCCTGGGTGGCGGCGGCGCTCATTCGCTGCTCCGGCTGTTGATCTTGGCGAGGACGAGCATCGGCACGAGCGTGACGAAGAACATGAGGATGCTGAGCGCGCTGGCGTAGCCGAGATCGCCCGAGAACCCGCGGGAGTACTGCTGGATGAGCATGACCATCGTCATCGCCTCTCCCCCGGCGCCGCCGGTGCCGCCGGTCATGATGAAGACCTCGCTGAAGACCCGGAGCGCGGCGATGCACACCAGCACCGCGATGAGGAACATCGCGCCGCGGACGGCGGGCAGGGTGACGGAGAAGAAGCGCCGGACTGCGCCGGCCCCGTCCATCGCGGCGGCCTCGTGCAGGTCGCGGCTGACGTTCCCGAGGGCGGCGAGGTAGATGATCATGTAGAAGCCGAGACCCTTCCACACCGTCAGGCTCACGGCGCTGAGGATGATGAGCCACCGGTCGGTGAGGAACGGCAACGGCTGCTGGATGATCGACATCGCCTGCGCGAGTCCGTTGACCAGCCCCCGGTCGTCGAGCATGAAGGTCCAGATGAGGGCGACGACGACGGCCGAGGCGATGACGGGCGTGTAGAACGCGGTGCGGAAGAACGCGATGCCGGGCAGCTTCTTCTCGACCAGGAGCGCGATGAGCAGCGGGAGGATCGTCAGCAGCGGCAGGCACACGAGCATGAACACGACGCTGTTCAGCAGCGCCCCCATGACCTGGTCATCGCGGAGGATCAGCTCGAAGTTGCGGAAGCCCACGTACTGCTCGTTGCCGCCGAGCGGCTTGGCGTTCGTGAACGCCATGCGGATGGTGTTGAGCGAGGGCCAGATCGAGAACACCGCGAGCCACAGCAGGGCCGGGGCGAGGAAGAGCCAGGGGGTCCAGGCGCGCGTCGCGTTCGCGGGCCCGTTCCCGACGGGACGACGCCGTCGGATCGCGGTCACGGCGGGCGCCCCCGCGACCGGGGCGAGCCCGGCCGCGGGGAGATTGGTGACGGTCATGGCCGGGCTTACTGCCGTGCCAGCAGGTCGTTGAGCTTCTCGACCGACTTGTCGAGCGCCTCCTGACCCGAGATGTCACCGCGGATCGCGAGGGCGATCTGCTGGTTCAGGTAGTCGTTCATCGCGCCATTGACCGAATACGGGGTCAGCACCTCGGCGGTCTTCAGCGACTCGAACCCGGTGATGCGAGCCTTCGCCGACGGCGTGCCGTCATCCTCGGTGAAATAGGGGTCGGCGTCGGATCCCTGGGTCGAGGGGAAGACGTTCGCGATGTGGGCGAAGGCGTTCTGGTTCTCGGCGTTCGTGACGAACTCGGCGAAGGCGAGTGCTGCGGCGAGGTTCTCGCTGCCCGCCGACACGCTCACGCCCTGCACGTACAGGGGCGAGATGTTGAGGGCGGGGCTGATGGCGACGTTGCCCTGCAGGCTCGGGTTGTTCTCCTCGAACGAGTCGATGGCGGTCGCGCCACCGGTCGTCCACGCGACCTTGCCCTGGGTGAACAGCTGCGCGTTGCCGAGGTAGTCGGCGTTCAGCACGGTCGGCGGCATCTCTCCGTTCGCGTAGGCCTCCGCGTAGCGGTCGACCAGCGCTGCCGCCTCGGGGGTGTTGAAGACGAACTCGGTGCCGTCGTCGTTGAGGATGTCGATGCCCTCGAGAGTGAAGTCGCCGATGCCGGGAACCCGGCTGATCAGGTAGTTCTCGGGGCAGGCATCCGCCATCGTCGCTGCCTGCGTGAAGAGCTCGTCGGTCGTCTTCGGAGGGTTCGCGGAGTCGAGGCCGCAGGCGTCGAGCTGGGCGGAGTTCCAGTAGTTGACGTCGGTGCCGAGGTACCAGGGGTAGCCGTACACGCCCTCGACGCCGTCGAAGCGATAGGCGTCGACCGAGCCCTCGAAGTAGGTCGACTCGAGGTCGGTGGCCTTGCTGACGTCGTAGAGCAGGTTCTGCTGCGCGAGGGGCAGGGCGAAATCGGGCGGCAGGTTGACGACGTCGGGCAGCGTGTTCGTCGATGCCTGCGAGAGCACTTTCTCGGAGTATCCGTCGCCGGGCTGGTCGAGCAGTTCGACGGTGACGTCGGGGTACTTCTCCTCGAACGCGTCGATGACGCCGTCGAGGTACTCGGCGTAGGTGGGGGTGAGCGACCAGGTCTGGAACCGGATCGAGCCGGCGACCTCCCCGTCGGGGTCGGAACCGGTTCCGGGTCCGCTCGAGCATCCGGCCAGAAGTGCGGTGGCGGCGAGCAGTCCGAGCCCGGCGAATGCGGGGGTCCACGAGTTCCTCATGGTGTGCAACTCCTTCGTATGCAAACGGTGCGACGGGGTATAGCCTGAGCAACTAAACCGAGTAAGTCAAGGACCGACTTATCCGGTTCAGTTCGCGAGGAGGAACCGATGACGACACCGCGCAGACGGGCGACCATCGCCGACATCGCCCGGCGGCTCGGCGTGTCGAAGGCCGCGGTGTCGTTCGCGCTCAACGACCGGCCCGGAGTCAGCGTCGAGCTGCGCGAACGCGTTCTCGCCGTCGCCGCCGAGCTGCGGTACCGTCCGAACTCCGCGGCACTCGCGCTCGGGAGGTCGCGTGTCGACGTGATCGGGCTCGTCATCAACCGGCCCGCTCGCACCCTCGGCACCGAGGCCTTCTTCCCCGAGCTGATGGCCGGCATCCAGGCGGGACTCTCGGCCACCCACACCGGGCTGCAGACCCTCGTCGTCTCGTCGCTCGACGAGGAGCTCGCGGCCTACAGCACCTGGCAGGCGACGCAGCGGGTCGACGGCGTCATCGTCGTCGACCCCCGCCGCGACGACGCACGCATCGCGCTGCTGTCCGAGCTCGATCTGCCCGCGGTGCAGATCGGCAGCCACCCGAGCACGGATGCGGCGATCCCGAGCGTCTGGATCGACGATCACGCTGTGGCGACGGCGCTCTTCGAGACCCTGTTCGACCTGGGGCACCGCCGCGTCGCCCACGTGACGGGACCGCTCGACTTCGAGCACACCGAGCTACGCCGTTCCGCCCTCAGCGAGTGCGCCCGGCGCTACGACGCCCCCGCGCCGCTGTCCGTCGAGACGGACTACTCCGCCGAGCAGTCGGCCGAGGCCACCCGCTCGCTGCTCTCCGGCGACGACCGACCGACGGCGGTCGTCTACGACAACGACGTCCTGGCGCTCGCGGGCCTGCGGGTCGCCCAGGAGCTCGGCGTCTCGGTCCCCGCCGACGTGTCGGTCGCGAGCTTCGACGACTCGATCGCGATGAGGCTCGTGCGCCCGTCGATCACGGCGCTGACGCGCGACACCTACGCCCTCGGCGAGCTCGCGGCGCGGACGCTCATGGAGGTCATCGGATCGGACGGCCCGGTGGCATCCGTCGCCGCGGCCCCGCCCGCCCTGTCGGCCCGTGAGAGCACGGCGCCGGCGAACACCTCCAGCTGAGCGAGATCGATCCGCGACACCGCCTCGAACCGTACCGAGACGATGTCGGAGGCAGCGCCCCGCGCCGTGAACGGGCGCGTCTGCGACGCGATCTCGAAGCCCTCGTCGACGCGTTCGTCGAGGTCGACCCACTCCCCCGAGCCGACGCGTCCCCGCAGCCGCCAGGACGCCGTCGCCGCCGGACCCGATGACGGCAGCGGTGACGGCAGCGGTGACGGCGGCCCCGCGAGCGTGACCGTGTAGAGCCCGACGCTCGACGACGTGCGCAGCGGGAGGTCGACGGCGTCGCCGGGCTCCAGGTACAGGATGCTGTCGCCGGTGTCGTCGGTGACCGACCGGGGCGCGACCTCGAGCAGATCGACGAGTGGCTGCGTGTCGAACCCGGGGTGGAACTCGGTGCTGAACGACGTCGGTCGCGTCGCCCGCGCCCAGCCCGTGGGCGTGTCGGAGAGCTCCATCTCGACGCGCTCGGCCCGGAGGATGACCTCCGCGGGCACGGCGATACGCTCCCACGGACGCCCGTCGATGCGCACCGCGCGGATGTACGGACGGCCGGCGCCGACCGTGACGATCTCGAGGGGGCGATCCCGCCCCTCGGGATGCAGGACGACGCGGGGCAGCAGCGGCGGCGTGAGCACGAACTCGCCGGAGCCGGGCACCAGCGGATAGAGGCCGAGCACCGCGAAGAGGTACCACGCCGACATCTCTCCGTTGTCCTCGTCGCCGGGGTACCCCTGCCCGATGTCCGAGCCGGCGAACAGTCGGTCGCGCGCCTCGACGACGATCCGGTGGGCATCATCGTGCCGCCCGGCGAAGCAGTACATGAAGGGGATGTGATGCGCGGGCTGATTGGACAGGCCCAGCATGCCCATGCGGACGTCGCGCGCCTCGCTCATCTCGTGGATGACGAACCCGTACGAGCCGACGAGGTCGGGGGCCGCCGTCTCGGGGGTGGCGAAGAACGCGTCGAGCGCGGCCCCGAGGGCGTCCTCTCCCCCATGCAGGGCGGCGAGCCCCGCGCCGTCGTGCGGCGCGGTGAACATCGTGCCCCACGCGTTGGTCTCGGTGTAGTCGTGTCCCCATTCGGCGGGGTCGAAGTCCTCGGCGCTCACGCGCCAGCTTCCGTCGGGACTCCGCCCGAGGAAGAAGCCGAGGTCGCGGTCGCCGTGCCGATGGAAGCCGGCGCGGAACACCGACCGGTAGGCGAGCGCTCGGCGCGCGAGATAGTCGGCCTCGGCGGTGAGGCGGTCACGCTCGGCGGCATCCGTCTCGTGCCGGAGCAGCGCGCGGGCGAGCCGAGCGGCCGCCGCGTCATTGATCGCGTTGTCGAGCGTCCACGACATCCCCTCGTACGTCGCGGTGTCGGTGAAGCCGCGGAACACGGCGGGACGGAGACCCTTGCGCCCGACCCGCGGATCCGCGGCGGGCACGGTCGCGTGGCGCAGTGCCGATCGATAGGCCTCCCGCGTGTCGATCGCGACGCCGAGGGCCTCGAGCCCGGCGAAGACCGTGTCGCTCGTGGTCCCGGTCATCGAGTCGACCGGCCCCGGGGCGCTCCACCGCGCCACCCAGCCGGCGTCGCGGAAATGCTGCACGAAGCCGTCGGCGAGCGTCGCGGCGGTCCGGGGCGCGAGCAGCCCGATGAGCGGCCAGGCGGTCCGGTAGGTGTCCCAGAAGCCGTTGTTCGACGAGTAGGCGCCCGAGCGCACGACACCGTCGACGGGGCTGCGATAGCGGGGGCCGTCCGGCGACGGCTCGTCGTGGGCGTTCGGGTAGCTGAAGACGCGGGCGATCGATCCGGCGATCGACCGCAGGGTGTCGTCCGGGATGCCGTCGGACGCAGCGATCTCGAACCGCTCGAACACCCCGCGCCAGGCCGCCTCCGCCGCCGTGCGCATGTCGTCGAGGCTGCCGGCGGCGCGGGCGTTCTCGGCCGCCTGCCCGGCATCGATCGTCGACACGCCCACGACGATGTCGGCGGCGGGCCGCTCGAAGACGATCGCGCCGCGCAGCGTGCCGTGCGACAGCGCGAGGTCGTGGCGGCGGACACCGGGCAGCACGGCGTGCACGTGATGATCGGGGCGGTCACCGCCGTCGCGGAGGTGGAGCTCGAGGTGCAGCGCCCCCTCGCGCTCCGTCCAGGTCGCCGAGACGGCGTCGCCCAGGTGATCGACGACGACCGACAGCGCGCCGGAGTGCGAGCGGAACCGCATCCCCACGGCGTGACGGGCCGCGGTCAGCAGCACCGAGACGCCGTCGAGCTCCACGCGGTACTCGTGTGGGGCGGCGTGCTCGTCCGCCCGGTCGAACCGGCGAGCGCGTCTCCGACGATCGCGATGCGGCTTCTCGTCCGGGCTCGGCATCAGCTCGAACACCCCGCGGTCGCCGATCCACGGGCTCGGGATGTGGCTCGTCGCGAACGCTTGGATCGACGGGCGGTCGACCTGGTAGCGGTAGGGCCAGTTGCCCGCCGAGGCGTCGGTCATCGGCAGCGCGAACACGCCGCCGTGGGGCAGCGTCACGATCGGCGCCGTATTGCCGCGCGAGAAGCGATCGGAGCCCCGGGTGCCGCGACGGGTGTCGGCCCACTCCCGCAGGTGCTCCGGCCGGCGCGGTGCGGGTTCGATGGCGGGCGGCGCGACGAACACGGTGCGTCCCCGCGGGCCGGCACCGAACACGACCCGCACACTCGCGATGCGGCGCCCGGCGGCAGGCGAGAGGTCGACGGTGCGACGGTTCCACTGATCGACCCACAGTCGTTTCGAGCGCGCCTGCGCGACGGGGTCGACCGCGTCGCCGTACTGGTCGCGCGTGCCGGTCTCCGAGAGGGTGCCGCCGTCGTCGAACATGAGGTCGACGGCGACCGCGGTCGCGGCGTAGCGGTCCTCCGCCGACGCGACGGGGAAGAGGTCGACGACGAGCTGCTCCCCTGCCGCGACGCGCCGCCCGCGCAACGCGGGCCGCTCAGTCGCATCGGGCAGGTCGGCCTCGGCCGGACCCGCGCCGACGTCGATGCGGAAGCAGCGACGCCGGTCGGATTCGGCGGTGTCGGCGGGAGCGAAGGCGGGAACGGCACGGCGGATGCGAGGAGCCCGGGCAGGAACGGTGACCATCAGCCGACGTAGACCGCTTCCTGGCCCGAGAGCTCGCGCGTGAACGACGAGACGTAGGCGCTGCGGTCGCCGGCGGTCAGGTTGTAGGTCACGTAGACCCCGTAGCCGTCCTGCACCGTCCGTCGGGCGAGGTTCGCCGCGGTCGTCGCAGACGTCTGGGTCAGATCGATCGCGGCGGGACCGAGCCGGTCCTTGCCGACGCCCGGGTAGGCGGGGACGTTGTACTGCCCGTAGTAGGGGTTCCAGATGTAGTCGAGCTTGTCGAGCACGGACGACGGCGCGGACTTCAGGCTCGCGGCCGTCGCTCCGATGTCGTAGAGCGAGATGATGCTGCCGGCGGGCAGCTTCGCGTCGAGCGCGTCGACCAGCCACCGCGCGGAGTCGGCGTTGGCCGCCGGCACGCCGTTCGAGCCGTACGAGACCCATTCGTCGTCGATGTCGACACCGTCGAGGCCGTACTGCTCGACCACGGCGGCGACCTGGTCGGCGAAGGCGGCGGCCGCGGCCTGCGACGGGAAGTTGGCGAACCCCGCGGCCTGATGGTTGCCGAGCAGCGACAGGGTGACCTTGATGCCCTTGTCCTGGAGCGGGCGGATCTGCGTGTCGGCGCTCTCGAGGGTCGCCGTCACCTGATCGTTCAGATGCAGGGTCGCCGCGGTGCCGTCGTGGTTGATGTTGGCCGCGAAGATGATCGCGACGTCGAATGCGTTCGATCCGTCGGCCAGCTCGTAGTCGCCGACCGTCCGGAGCTCGTTGCTGTTGACCTCGACGTACGCCACGGTCAGCGGGTCGGGTGATGCGGCCGCGGCCCCGGTCGCGGGGACGAGTGCGGTTGCGGCCAGTGCGGCGACAGCCAGTGCGGCTGATGCGGCGGATCGGCGGGGGCGGGGGATCCTCGACATGATGCTCCTCGTTGAGTTCGCTGTCGTCGGCGGCATGCCGACGCGTGACAGCGAACCCGACTTAACCGGATAAGTCAACCAGCCGGTTCAGACCGCCCGGCAGCCGGTCAGCGTCGCTGCAGGAGAGAGCGCGCACCGGCGATCACGCCCACGACGGCGGCGGATGCCGCCGCCGATGCCGCGGCGTAGAGCGGGGCGCGGTGGCGGATCGCCCAGGTCTGCACGCTCCCGTTTCGCGCGCGGGCGTCGAACGCTCCGTGTGCACCGTGGTCGCCGGGAACCGGCTCGTACAGGTTCGGCGGCGTCGCCGACGCGTCGGATCCCGGCGCGAACTGCCCGTCCCACGCGTTCTTGGCGAGGTACCAGTCGAGGAAGCGGCCGGCGACGCGCGTGCCGAGGATGAGGCCGACGGTCGACTCCCCCACCCACGTGCGCCGGCGCGGGTGGTCGGCGACGTCGGCGACGGCACGTGCGCCGACTTCGGGCTGGAAGATCGGCGGCACCGGCTGGGGGTGCTGCGAGAAGTTCGACTTCACCCAGCCGAACTGGGTGGTGTTGAGGGCGGGCATGTCGACGATCGAGATCGCGACACCGCTCTTCTCGTGCGTGAGCTCGGCGACGACGGCATCCGTGAACCCGTGGATCGCGTGCTTCGCGCCGCAATACGCGGCCTGGAGAGGGATGCCGCGGTGGGCGAGCGCCGACCCGATCTGGATGACGTGTCCGCGGTCGCGGTCGCGCATCCGCCGGAGCGCCGCCCGCGTTCCGTTGACCGTGCCGAGGTAGGTGACGGCGGTGGCGCGGTCGAAGTCGTCGGGCGAGGTGTCGAGGAAGGTGGCGATCGCCCCCGACATGACGTTGTTGACCCAGAGGTCGATCGGCCCGAGGGTGTCCTCGACCTCGGCGGCGGCACGGTCGACGGCATCCGCGTCGGCCACGTCGACCGGCACCGCGTGCGCGCGCCGGCCGGCGGCCTCGACGTCGGCGACCGCCCCGTCGAGTCCGTCCCGTCCGCGGGCGAGGACCGCGACGTCCCAGCCACGGTGCGCCAGCTCGCGGACGATGGCCCGCCCGAGGCCTGCGCTTCCTCCGGTGACGACGGCGACTCCGCGCCGGCTCGTTGCGACCATGACGATCTCCTTCCACCGAGGCGTCCACGGTGGAAGCACACGATCGCGACCATTGTCGGCACGCAGCCGAGCGGGGACGCAGCTGTTGCCAGGCAGGGTGGGATGGTCTAGGGAGTCGTCTCGGCGCGCGCTCAGCGCATGCCCGACATGCGATCCCATTCGATCGACTTGAACTGCAGGAAGGTGCAGAGGTTGCCCGCGAAGGCGACCTCCGCAGCGAGACCGGCCATCTGGTAGGGCGTGAGGGTGAGGTCGTCGGAGCGCGCGGTGAGGGTCGCTTCCCACTCGGGATCGTCGATGGCGCGCGGCTGCATGTAGACGTCGGCGGGTGCGTTCTCGAGGTGGACGATGACGAGTCCGGTGTCGAGGCCGTCCGAGCCGTCCTGGATGGCGACCTTGACCGAGACGCCGGGTGCCTTCCCCTGTTCGAGGAACTCGGCGACCCACTGCTCCAGGAGAGTCTTCGTCCGCACGGGGACGCGGTGGATATCGTCGCTCATCACGGGGAATCTTGCCACAGATCGAACGAAAACGCCCGCCGTTTCGCGCTGGATACGGTGATGAATCGAACTATCGTCCGTCGGGCAGCAACGCGTGGTTCTCGCGCCAGGCGCGCAGCGCGGCAGTGGCGATCGAGACGTCGTCCGAGGCGATGGCGTCGTCGCCGACGATCTGCACGGATTCGTGCCCCTTGCCCGCGATGAGGACCGTGTCGTGGGGCGCCGCACCCGCGACAGCCGCGGCGATCGCCGAGGCACGGTCGCGGATGACCCGGACGTTCTCGACGGAGCGGAACCCGGCGAGGATGTCGGCGACGATCGCGTCGCCGTCCTCGTGATGGATGTCGTCGTCCGTCACGACGATCGTCTGCGCGAGCTCTTCGGCGATGACGGCCATCTCGGGGCGCTTGCCACGATCGCGGTCGCCGGTGCAGCCGAACACCACGCTCAGCCGCCCCGGACCGGCCGAGAGGGCGATGAGCGCCTGACGCAGCGCGTCGGGGGTGTGTGCGTAGTCGACGACGACCTGGGGGCCGGCGCCGGGCGAGACGACCTGCATGCGTCCGGGCACACGGCGGATCGCGCACATGGCCGTCGCGATCGCGTCGGGGGCCGTCCCCTGCGCGCGGAGGATCCCCGCCGTCATCGCGAGGTTGTCGACGTTGAACCGGCCGATGAGGGGCGAGGTGATGTCGAATCGTTCACCGTCGATCGCGAGGGTGAAGTCCGCGCCGTCGGGACGCACCCGGACATCGTCGGCACGGACCGCCGCGTTCGGCGCACCGAGCGTCGACACCCCGACGTCATCGAGCCCCGACGGCAGCGGGATGCCGGCGACGTAGGGGTCGTCGAGGTTGCGGACGGCGGCGCGCACTCCGGGCAGATGGAACACGCGCTGCTTGGCTCGGCCGTACGCCTCCATCGACTCGTGATAGTCGAGATGGTCGCGGGTCAGGTTCGTGAAGGCGGCGATGTCGAAGTGGCATCCGTCGACCCGTCCCTGCATGAGAGCGTGCGAGCTCAGCTCGATCGCGACGGCGTCGGCGCCCGCGTGGCGGATGTCGGCGAGCAGCTCGTGCATGTCGACGACCGAGGGAGTGGTGAGCGAGGTCTTGGCGAGGGCGCCGAACAGACCGGCGCCGAGCGTGCCGATGGTCGCCGCGCGGTGCCCGAGGATTTCCCAGCTCTGCGCGAGGAGCTGCACCGTCGAGGTCTTGCCGTTCGTTCCGGTCACGCCGACGAGGATCATGCCTGCCGACGGGTGGCGGGTGTACTGGTCGGCGAGGCTCCCGATGACGGCGGCGAGGTGCGGGATGCCGCGCACGCGTGCGTCGATGTGGGTGACGCTCGCGTCGGTCAGGACGAGGGCGGCGCCGCGTTCCAGTGCCTGCGTGATGTGGTCGCGCACCCGCTCGTCGCGGCCGAGGGCGACGAAGACGTCGCCGGCTCGCACCGTGCGGCTGTCGCCGCGCAGGCGTCCGCCGGGGATGTTTCCCCCGGCGACCCCCGTCGCCCACCAATCGGGATCGAGGTTCCGACCCGCCCCAGCGTCTTGCATCTCCCGCCCCACTGATCTCTGACCCGACTGTCCCCTGGGCGGGTGGAACCCGCGGGAAGGACGCGTAGGAGCCTGAGATTCGCACTGTAACGTAAGCGCCGCGTAAGCCTGGGGTCATCAGCCCTGGGGTTCGGGCACCATCCGCAGGCCGTCGGCGCTGTTGGCCGATTCCATGAGCGCGTCGATCCACTTCGGGTTGATCTGCGGCTGGCGGCTGCCCGCGAACTGGAACTGGACCGAGATCGTGGGGTGCAGCCAGAAGTCGCGACGGCTCGTGCCGTGCGTCGACGTCGTCTCGAACATCAGCGGTTCGCCGCGCCGGAGCTTGGTCATCAGGACCAGCCGGAGGTGCGCGAGCGCACGATCGTCGATCTCGACGAAGTTGGCCGCGTTGTCGTAGAAGAATCTGCCCACGCGCAAAGCTTAGGTCGCGCTCGTGCACCCGGGGCCGGTGGGTATGATTCGATGCCGCTCAGCTCACAGGTAGAACCCGTGCCGTTCGAGGGCGCTGACCGCCTGGTCGCGGGTCGACGCTCCCAGCTTCGCGTAGAGCGACCGCAGCTGCGACTTGATCGTGTTGATCGACAGGGTGAACTCGTCGGCGATGTCGGCGTACGTCCTGCCGTCACGCAGGGCGAGGGCGACCGAGCGTTCGCGCGGGGTGAGCGCGGGCAGCGGTCGGCGCGGGGGTCGAGGCTCGCGCAGCCGGACGGCGTCGACCGCCGCGGCGATGCGTTCCGCGAGGTCCGGGCGGCGGTCGGCGAGCCGCTCGTGCAACGGAGCGAGCTGCGCCTGCGGGATCGCGAGGAACGGCGTGATCAGGTCACCGGAGTGCACCGCCAGACCGCATGCCTCGTCGAACAGGGCGTCGGCCGCGTCGCTCTGTTCGAGCCGGTCGCGTGCCACAGCGCGGCGCACGAGGACGCTGGCGAGGGTTCGCGGGCAATGCTCGGCCCCGAGGGCGAGGCATGCGTCGGTGGCCGCGAGGGCGGCGCGCTCGTCGCCCAGTGCGAGGTGCGCGGCTGCACGTTGGGCCTCGAAGCACACGGTGTGGCTCGGCGGCGACGTCGGTGTATCGACGATCGCGAGCGCGCGCCGGGCGGCCCCCTGGGCGAGCGTCACTTCGGCGAGGGCGGCGAGCGCGAGGTCTCGGATCAGTCGGTGGCTGAGGTGCGACCAGGCGCCGCCGAGCGCCGCGCGGAGGCCGATGGCTCCTGCCGCGAGGTCTCCGCGGATGACGGCGGCGATGGCGTCCGCCGTCGCCGCCGCATGCTGTGCGTAGGGGTCGCCAGGCGCCAGGGCCCGCAGCACAGCCGCGGCGCGCTCGACACGGGGAGCGTCGAAGGCTCCCACGGCCAGCAGGATGTCGGCGAGGGCGAGGGCGTAGTCGGTGTCGGAAGCGTTCCAGCGGTTGGCGTGAGCCAGCTCGACGCACACGTCTCGGGATCGCGCCGCGGAGCCGAATTCGCCGTTCACCGCGAACACCAGCGTCCGCACCGCCTCGGCGCGGTACCGCACCGCGTCGCTGACGGCGAACGTGAGCGCACGCGACGCGTACAGGCCGGCGTCGCGGGGACGCCCGGCCGCCGCGTAGGCCTCGGCGACCGCCGCGAACAACGGCCCCAGCGAGTCGAGCCCCAGCACGGCTCGCCCGCGCAGGCGCCCCTCGGTGAAGTGCATGGTGATGAGATCGAGCGCGCTGTCAAGGTCGTCCAGCCGAACGCGCGCGATCAGCATCCCCTCGAGCAGGTGGACGTTCGACTCGGTCCACAGCTGCGGCGTCGAGCCCACGTCGAGAGTGCGCAGCTGAGCCAGGTCGACCTGCGTCGGCCGCCCGGGTCGCCCGGGTCGCCCCGGAAGGGTGCCGGGCAGGCTGCCCGCCACGACGCGATGCGCCGTCGCCCGCAGCTGACGAGTGCGACTCGGATGCAGGATGGCGCGGCGCTCGGTCGTCACGATGGTTCTCCGTTGTGTCTCGATCACGCGATGCGCTCTTCGCATCGTCACAGGAGGGACCCCGAGGTGCCCGCATCGTGACGCGACTCCGAGATCTCGGTTTCGCGAGAGCCCGACCGACAGCACCCGATCGACAGCACCCGATCGACAGCCCCGATCGACAGCCCCGATCGACAGCCCCCGATCGACAGCCCCCGATCGACAGCGCCCGATCGATAGGGCGCGACTCGCACCGCCGGATGCGGGCGGCACGGCGCTGCGCGCAACCCCGATACCGCCGATCAGAAGGGTGGCGGTTCCTGGGGTGGGGCTCCACCGGATACAGACTCCCCTGGCGGGTCCGTCTCCCCTAGCGGGTCCGCCGTATCGAAGGTGAAACAGACTGCGGGTGTCGGTACATCCTCGCGATATATCCGCCCGAGCGGTGAGGTCCATTCCAGAACCCCGCCTCCCACCTGCCGCACGTCCCATTTCGTGAATTGCTTCATCGAGTGGTGTCTTTGGCAGAGGTGGGCGAGGTTGTAGATGTGGGTGTGCCCGCCCAGAGCGTAATCGATCGTGTGATCCAGTTCGCAGCGGATCGCGGCCCGTCGGCATCCGGGGAACCGGCAGTGCTGGTCCCGGGCCATCAGAAGCTTTTTCATCGCCGTAGTGGGCCGGTAGGTGTCGATCTCGACCGGGGTGCGGGTGACCGGGTCGATGAACAGCCGGTCCCATTCGCCGACCTGCCCCGCGAGCTGTCGTGCCGTTTCGGCGTTGACAAGCCCGGCTCCGACGGCCTCGGCGGGGTGCTCATCCGCGCCCGTCAGAGTCTCAGCGGTCACGGCGACCTGCACGCGTGCTCGGATCGCGCCGAGCCCACCGGCCCGGTCGGCCCCGTAGGTCGGGTCTACGACGGGTGCCCCTCCGAGCACGAGATCGCCGAGGATATCCGCGCGCAGCTGATCCATCGTCCGGACATCCGGCGCGGCATCCGCGCCGTTGCGAGCGCCCGCACCGGTGCCGCCCGCACCTTCGCTGTCGCCCGCACCTTCGCCGCCGCCTGCAATGGGGAATATGGCGGCATCCATGCCCGCCGCGCCAGCGCCTCTGCCACCGGCAGCGCCGTACGCGGCCGTGTCGGCATCCACCCCGGCGGCATCCGCCCCGCCAGCGCCCGCGACCCGGGCGTCCTTCACGGACTGTCCCATCTGGGTCAGCCGGTCAAGCATTCCCGCGGCGATCACGGTCGGGAGGTTCGCGACGAGGTTCGACATCCCGTCCGTCCCATGGAATACCCGTACGCACCGTTCCGCCGCCGCGGTCTTGTGTCGCTCGGTGAAGTCCCGCGGATGCAGCCTGGCCGCGAGAGCTTCCAGCGAACCTCGCACCCGTGAGGGCACGTCCCGCTCGCACACGCCGATCGCCGCCGCCTCGAATTCGCCCCGCACCTCGGCCGGCACCCCGGTGCCGACCCGCACGACCACATCCACGTGTCCGCGCTCGATCCGCCGTGACGCCCACGCCTCGAACACCGCGGGGTAGTCGTCGATGACCGTCATCGCGTGATCGATCTCACCCTGCAACCGCCGGTCCGTGAGCCGCGCCATTCCCGCTGCTTCGGCCGCGACCGACCGCAGCTCCATGTCCGACGCCATGCCGCGCACACCGTCACGACGCGCATCGCGCAACGCGGCGTGGCCGAGGTCGGCCAACGCCCGTATCCGCGCGATATCGGCGGAATGGGTGAGCTCCAGCGCCTCCGCGTACCGCGAGAAAGCGAGCGCCTGCGAGGGCACGACGTCATCGCGTCCCGCCTCGCCACCCTCGCTACTCGCTGTCATGTTCCCATTGTGGCAGGCACCTCAGACACTCTCTCTCGTACATTTGTTCGATGTGGATCGATCGCTTCCACTGCGATCGGGGGAGGAATCGCGCCGCGGAAGACAGCCGACCGGGGTGAACCCGTGAATCCGCACGCAACGGCCACGAGGTCTCGCGAAAGAGTTCCGCGTTCTCGCGTCACGATTCGCGCTCGCGGGGGTCTCATCAGCATGCACGCTGCGACGAACGCCCTCCCGGTGCCCCCAGACGCACACCCGTTGAGCCCTGCCTCCCTCCGACGTGCCGCCGGCCCCGCCGCCAGAACCAGCACCAGCACCAGCACCAGCACCAGCACCAGCACCAGCACAGCCGCCACCGCCCCAGTCACCCCCACCGGTCGCACCACCCGCACCCGAACCCGCATCCGCATCGCCCACTCCCCTCGCGATCACCACTCCCCTCACCTCCTGCCCGCGAGACGCCCGAGCGTCATGACTTTCCGCCCAGCACCGTGGCCGATCGGCCTTCTGCGTGCACGACGGCGCGCGACCCCTCCCGAGACCATCCGGCCCTCCACGGTCGAGATCCGCGGCGCGACCGTCCGAGTCACCTGGGGATGGCCGAACGCCCGTGAGAAGTCGTGGCACCGCAGTGGCGCCGGCTTCGTGTGCTCGTCGCGCGCCGTCGGCGGCGAGAACACGCCCGCCCGCCTCATCCTCGTCACCGACAAATCGCGAGGCGACGTCGTGATCGCCAGCATCGCGTGCGATGGCTTCTCGCGGGAGGCATACACGACTCTCACCCGCCATCTGCGCAACTTCGAGGCGATCGGCGACGCCGAACGATCCGATCCGCTGGCCCGTCTCGCAGCGAGCCCGTCCGTCGACCCCCTCCTGCCGCGATGACCGCGTCATCGCACCGCCCCAAGCCGACGTCGCCCGACGACGGGGAGTCGCGCACGCCCACCGCGGAGGCATCCGACGACGAGCTCGTCGAGCGCGCCCGCAATCAGGACGAACGGGCCTACGGCGAGCTCTGGCTGCGCCATGCCGCCGCGGCCCATGCTGTGGCTCGCGCGTACTCGTCGCTCGACCCCGACGATCTCGTCGCCGAGGCGTTCGCACGCATCCTGTCCGCCATCCGGCGGGGCGGCGGCCCGTCGATGGGGTTCCGCCCGTACTTGCTCACGTCGGTCCGCAATGTCGCGAACAGATGGGGCGCACAGCAGCAGCACGCGTACGCGACCGACCTGGAGGATGCCGCCGACGAGACGGCTCCTGACGCCGAGTGGTCCACGATCGCGGGCTTCGACTCGAGCGCCGTCGCCACGGCGTTCGCGACCCTCCCCACCCGCTGGCAGGAGGCCCTCTGGTACAGCGAGGTCGATGGACTGAAGCCGCGCCAGTTCGCGCCACTGCTCGGTCTCGCACCGAATGCGGCATCCGCACTGGTCGTGCGTGCCCGGCGCGGCTTCCGCGACGCATGGGTGTCGACGCAGCTCCGGCGGGCCGACAACGACGAGTGCCGCGAGACGCTCGAACTGCTCGGGGCTCATTCGCGAGCGGGACTCTCGCGTCGCGACGAACGGCGCGTCGAGCAGCACCTCTCGACGTGCGAGGGGTGTGCGCTCGCCTGGGTCGAGGCGCGCGACGTGTCGTCGCGCCTGGCGCTCGTGCTCGTCCCGCTGGTCGTCGGCATCCCCGCCGCCGCCTCGTACGCGGCATGGACGCAGTCGGGTGCCGCGCAGGTGGCGACCTTCGCCCTCGGACCTGCGGGCGCGTCGGGCGCGAGCGGCGCCACCGGCATCTCGGGCGGCACCGGCCACCGTCGAGGCGGCTCGATCGTTCGTTCCGCGTGGCGGTCGGGACGACGTCATCCGCTGCTCCCCATCGCCGTCATCGCCGCCGCAGGCACGCTGATCGCTCTCGCTCTGCCCCTCACCGGCTCGACGACCAATCCCCCGGGAGTATCCGACCCCGCTCCATCCCCGCCGCAGACACCCGCCGCCGCGGACGCTCCCGGCACCGCCGACCCCGAGCACCCCGACGCTGACAACGAGTACGCCGATGCCGAGGAGCAAGCGGAGTCCGACGAGCAAGCGACCCCGGATCCCGACCCGGGGCCCGTACTGCGACCGATCACCCCCTCGGCCCCGAGCGATCCGGATGCACCGGCCGAGTCGCCGACCGCGCCGAACTTGACCCCGACCCCGACCCCGACCCCCACGCCCACGCCCACCCCGACCCCCACTCCGACAGTCACCGCACCGGCCGCGCCGACGATGTCGGTCGACGGCAGCGCCGGGCCGAGCGTCTATCCGCTCATCTCGGGCACGGCCGCCCCCGGTGCCGACGTCGAAGTGCTGGACCAGGACGGCACGATCTGGGCGCTCGCCGAAGCAGACGACGCCGGGTCATGGACGGTGTCCGACCTCGCCGGCGGCGCCGGCCAGACGGATGCCGCGGCCTACCTGCCCGCGGGTCAGCACGTGCTGTCGGCGCGGCAACGCGTCGACGGACTGACCTCATCTCTCAGCTCGCCGGCCGCGGTGACGGTCGCGCCGCCGCCGACGTTCACCTCGCCCCTGGCGGGATCGTCGGTGCCGGCATCCGGGTTCGACATCGGCGTGGCGGGCGAGCCGAACCTGGTGACGCAGCGCGCCCTCATCGGCGCGGCCTCGCCGTGGCGTGACGATCTCATGCCCCTCGACGCCGCCGGAGCCTTCCGGTCCCGCTACATGGTGGCGGGGCCCGGCCCCGTGACGCTCGCGGTGCGGTACCTCGATCCCGCCACGGGCCGTTTCGGTCCGCCGTCGTTCGTGTCGTTCACCGCCTCCTGATCGCGGGCCGCGCACATCCGCGCGGCCCGCGATCAGCCGACGTTGCCGGTGAGGCGCCCGTGGAGAGCGGATGCGGTCGAGTTGAGCCCCTCGATCGCGACGGTCGAGCCGTGCCGCTCGTACTTGTTCACGATCGCGTCGAGCGCGGCGACGGTCGACGCGTCCCACACGTGCGAGCGGGTCATGTCGATGACGACGCGCGCCGGATCGTCGGCGTACGCGAACTGCGTCGTGAGGTCGTTGCTCGAAGCGAAGAACAGCTCGCCGTCGACCTCGTAGCGCGCCACCGGCTCGCCGCCGACGGTGTCGAGCGTGCGCGTGACCGTCACGAAGTGGGCGACGCGGCGAGTGAACATCACCATGGCCGCGATGACGCCGAGGATGACGCCGACGGCGAGGTTGTGGGTCCACACCGTGGCGACGACCGTGATGAGCATGACGGCGGTCTCGCTCTTCGGCATCCGGCGGAGCGTCGCAGGACGGACGCTGTGCCAGTCGAATGTCGCCACCGTGACCATGATCATGACCGCCACGAGTGCGGCCATGGGCATGATCGCGACGACGTCGCCGAGCGCGAGCACCAGGATCAACAGGAACACCCCGGCGAGGAACGTCGAGATGCGGGTACGGGCACCCGACGCCTTCACGTTGATCATGGTCTGACCGATCATGGCGCAGCCACCCATGCCGCCGAACGCCCCGGAGAGGATGTTGGCGGCCCCCTGGCCGAGAGCCTCCCGGGTCTTGCGTGAGTGCGTGTCGGTGATGTCGTCGACGAGCTTGGCGGTCATGAGCGATTCGAGCAGCCCCACGACGGCCATCGCGAGCGCGTAGGGGGCGATGATGCGCAGGGTCTCGAGCGTGAAGGGAACGTCGGGTACGAAGAGTCCGGGCAGGCTCGAGGGCAGCTCACCCTGGTCGCCGACGGTCGGCACCTGCCACCCGAACGCCACGACCGCCGCCGTGAGGAGCACGATCGTGACGAGCGGCGCCGGGATCGCCTTCGTCAGGCGCGGCAGCACGACCAGGATGAGGAGGCCCGCGACGACCAGAGGCCAGACGAGCCACGGGATGCCGTCGCCGAAGAGCTGGGGCAGCTGCGCGAGGAAGATGAGGATTGCGAGCGCGTTGACGAACCCCACCATCACCGACCGCGGGATGAACCGCATCAGCTTGGCGACCCCGAGCGCCGCGAGCACGATCTGGATGACGCCCCCGAGCAGGACGGTGGCGACGAGATAGTCGATGCCGTGCTCACGTGCCACGGGTGCGATGACGAGGGCGATAGCGCCGGTCGCGGCGCTGATCATGGCCGGACGGCCGCCGAGGAACGCGATCGCGACGGCCATGACGAACGACGAGAAGAGCCCGACACGGGGATCCACCCCGGCGATGATCGAGAACGCGATCGCCTCGGGGATGAGCGCGAGGGCGACGACGAGCCCCGCCAGCACTTCGCGGGTCAGCAGTCGCGGGCTGCGCAGAGCCTGCAGAACGGTGGGTTCGATGCGGTAGCGCGCGGCGCTGTCGCGGGCGGAGGTGACGGCGGACACTCGGTGCCTTTCGGTCGGCGCCGCGTCAGGATGGCGAGGCGACCGCACGAGCGCGTGCAGCGTCGACAGGCCGGCGCGGGAAGAATGAGGGGGCGGCGCACCCTGGCGCCCACGTGAATCTAACGTAACGTGAGGTTTGATGTCGAATCCGGATGAGGTCACCATGCGCATCGGAGAGGTGACCGAGCGGACCGAACTGTCTTTCCGCACCCTCCGGCACTACGACGAGATCGGCCTCGTCACCCCATCGGCTCGAACCGAGGGCGGCTTCCGCCTGTACACCGAGGCCGACATCGCCCGCATCCTGCTGATCCGGCGCATGAAGCCCCTCGGGTACAGCCTCGACGAGATGCGCGAGCTGCTCGATGTCGTGGATGCACTCGCCTCCTCCCCCGCAGACCCGCAGCTGCGCGCCCGCCTCGAGACGATCCGCGCGGGCGCGGACGAGCGCCGCGAGAAGCTGACGCGTCAGGTCGCGATGGCCGACGAGTTCATCGAGCAGCTGAGCGACGTCTGACCGGCAGCGCACAGCGAAGCTGCGGGCCGGGTCGGCGACAACTCCTCACGATCGCCTCGCGCGCGTGGTCATCGGCGGCCTCAGCCACCGATTCGGCCTGTCCTTGAGGAGTTAATGCACGGTCGCGCCGCGATCGACACCGACCCCCGCGATACCCCGGATGTCGTCGACGCCGACGATGTCCGCCATGGTCACGGCACCGCGAACATGCCGCTCGACCATGCGGATCGCCGCGAGGGCCGCGGCCCGTCCCGTTGCGATCGACTGCCCGTCTCCCCACGCCGAAAGACGCTGACCGCTCTGACGATGGACGGCACCCACGCGCCATCGGCTGGTGCCGAGATGCGGGGCGCGCCGCAGTGCCGGCGCGAGCGGGGGAAAGGCCCCGACGATGCGCAGAGCCGCGGTCGCCACCCTGCTGTCGAGCGCCAGCCAACTGCGGACGGCGACGGCGGACGGAGAGCCCCAGAGCAGATCGTCGGGAAAGTCCGCACGGAGATACGTTCGGCGCCCTGACACCGAATGGAATCGCCGGGCGGCGCGCAGATTGACGATCTGCTCGGTTTCCGGGGCGGCGTAGATCGGCGTTCCGGCGAGTCGCACCGTCCATTCGACGGCCGCCGCACCATGGTGCTCGCCCGCTCCGAGCATCACCGTGACGTCGACATCGTCGCCCGGGGCGGCGCCCAGCGCTTTCGCGAGGACGGTGCTGATCCCGGGCGCGATCCCCGCCCCCAGGAGCACGGCCCCACCCTCGGCGACGCCGCCGGCGAGTCGAGCGAGATGGGATGCCGTCGCCGACACGTCGACCAGAGGCGTCGACCCGACCGCATCCTGCACGTCGGCGATCTCGAGTCCGCTCGCGTCGATCACGACGTCCGCCCGCCGTGCCGCGTCAGCGAGGACATCGCGCCCCTCGGGCGTCGTGACGTCGGCGGCGAGACCACCCCGCTGCGGACTGCGCGAGACCTCGATGACGGCATGCCCGTCGGCGCGCAAGGCGTGGGCGGCGGCTGCGCCGACCGCTCCACGCGAGCCGAGGACGAGGACGGACAGGTGCGACATACGGTCTCCAAACGTTCAGTTGGAGATCACCGTATCCGCAGAACACTGCAGTTACCAACTGGGCGGTTGGAATTGTTAGGCTCGGTCCATGGCGTGGGATACCGAGGCGACGCGGCGCCGCCTCCTCGAAGCCGCTACCGAACACTTCTCAGCACGGGGATACGCCGGCGCACGCGTCGAGGCGATCGCCCGAACCGCCGGAGTGAACAAGGAGCGCATCTACTCCTACTTCGGCGACAAGGCGGGCCTGTTCGGCGCCGTGCTGACAGCCGAGGTCGACCGCCTGCTCGACGGGATCGACGTTCGTGGCACCGGTGCCGACGCACTCGGCAGCCTCGCGCACGATCTGTACGACCGCGCCGCGTCGCATCCGCAACTCGCGCGCCTGCTCGCGTGGGAGAGCCTCGAGCTCGACGCACCGGTCTCCGGCCCCAGCCGCGCGGAGGGATGCGCCGCGATGGTCGACGCCCTCGCCGGCGCCCTGCCCGGGCGTTCACGCGACGAGGCGGCGCAGCTGCTGGTGAGCATCGTCGCGATCGCGACAGCCGACGGATGCCTTCCGCACCTCGTGACGCTCATCACCGGCTCGGCATCCGCTGCTGACCGCCGGTCGGCGGTGGTCGCGCAAGCCCGTTCTCTCGCGTGAGCCGGGGCGCCGCCCGCTGTCTACGCTGATCGGATGGACCTGCACAGCCTCTTCGGACTCTCCGGCCGACGCGCACTCGTGACCGGCGGCAGCTCGGGCATCGGACGAGCCATCGCCGGTGCGCTGGCCGCCGCCGGAGCCGAGGTGGTCGTCGCGGCGCGAGGCGCAGACCGTGTCGATGAGACGGTCGAGAGCATCCGCTCCGGCGGCGGGCTCGCGACGGGGATCACCGCCGACCTCTCCTCCCGCGCGGGGTGCCACGAGCTCGCCGATCGGGCCGGCGACATCGACATCCTCGTCAACTCGGCGGGCATCAACATCCGTCCTCCCCTGGCAGATCTCGACGAGCAGACCTGGGATGCCACGATGTCCGTCAACCTCGATGCCCCCTTCATCCTCGGCCAGCGGCTCGCGCCCGGGATGGTCGAGCGCGGATACGGCCGCATCATCTCGATCAGCTCGCAGCAGGCGAGCCGCGCCTTCGCATCGAGCGGTGCCTACGGCGCCTCCAAAGCCGCCCTCGAAGGGCTCACCCGATCGCAGGCCGAGGCGTGGTCGGCATCCGGGGTGACCTCGAACGTGCTCGTCCCGGGCTTCGTCCTCACCCCTCTCAACGAGCGGCTCGCCAGCGACCCCGACGTGGTCGCCGCCCTCGCGGCCCGGACGTTCGTCGGACGCAACGGCCTGCCCGACGACTTCGCCGCCGCGGCGATCTTCCTCGCCGGCCCCGGCTCGGCCTACGTCACCGGTCAAGCCATCGCCGTCGATGGCGGCTTCTCCGTCCACTGAGGCATACCTTCCTTCCCCATACCAGGTGAGCGCTCCCACGGGAAGGGCTCCCCTTCGACGGAGGGCTCGGACAGACTGAGCCGCTAGGCCGATCAACGCGGGGAGTCGTCATGGCAGTGCAGGGTGAGACGTCGTCGGCATCTGCTGTCCTCGACGCGCTGTGGGCTTACGAGGCCGCGGAGGGAGCGATCCGGCTGCGGCTGCGCGACTCGATGCTGGTGTGCGAGAACGACCTGATCGCTCTCGAGAAGCTCATCGAGGCGCAGGACCGCGACATCGCCCTCACCCCGTCGAACATCACGCAGGAGCTCGGCATCTCCTCCGCGAGCACCACGGCCATGCTCGACCGCCTGGAGCGTTCCGGGTATCTGCGTCGGCAGCCGCATCCGTCCGACCGTCGCAAGGTGTTCGTGACGCTCGGCGACCGCCCCGTCGAGGACCTGCGCCAGTCCGGCTCCGACGTCCAGCACCGCGTCGAAGACGTCATCGCCGATATGCCCGCCGGCTCCGCCGCTGTGCTCGTCGACTTCCTCTCGCGCATGCGGATGGCCGCCGAGGCCGCCTGACGCATCCGCCCCGCGAGCACCGCAGGCCAAGCTCAGGCCGTGCCGCGATGCAAGGCATCCGGCCCGACACCCCGAACCGGATGCCACTCCCCCGGCACGTCGCCCACGATCCCTTGCATCCGCGCACACGCGGAACCCCGGGGCCGGACCTCTGGTCAGTTCGCGGCGACCGGCACGTCCATCGTCCGTCGCCCGGCCGGCGCCCAACCGAAGAGGAGCAGTGAGGCGGCGAAGCTGAGCGGGCCGAGCAGGTGGAAGACCTGAGACAGCGCCGATGCGTCGCCGCCCGAGGTCCCGAAGGTGTCGGCGATCGACATCCCGATCGAGAATCCGGCGAACAGCCGCAGGAACAGGGCGACCCCGATGATCGCGAGATACAGGATGCCGAGCCGGCGGGGCGTCAGCCACGCTCCGCCCCTCAGCAGCGCACCGGCCGTCACACCGACCGCCGCAACCAGCCACACCCCGCCCCACACGGTCACCGCCCCCGCAGCGAAAGCCGGGTCGAAACCGTCGGCAGCGATCATCTCGGCATAGATAGCGCTCAGCTCGTAGCCGGGCACCTTGGCGAGCGGATTCCACACCAGCAGGTCGAGGCAGCCGAGCACGAGCAACGCCGCGACGGACACGAGCCCCGCGACGGCGACCGGCCGCCGTCGGGCAAGCGGCGCGGAGCGGTCCTCCAGGACGAGCGGCATCGACCGCCACGCACCGGCCAGCCCGATCGCGGCGCCGCCGACCGTGAGACCGACTCCCACTGCTGCCACTCCGTCCGCGAGGGGGTGCACCGCGGCGAACGCGAGCACGGGGATCCCGAGCGCGGTGACGGCGAACGCGAACCTCACGACTGCCGATCGCGACAGGGCGGCCGCGCCGATGAAGAGGGCTATGGCGAGCAGCACACCCCCGAGGAGAAGCACGCTGAGCACGGAACGTCCGACGGCGATCGCGGTCTCGACCACAGCAGGAATGGCGACCGCCGGAGAGTCGGGATCCGCGGTCAGCCACAGCGCGACCGAGGTCGCCCCGACCGCGGCGAGCAGCGTGACACCCCGCCTGCTCAGACGGCGCGAGGCGGTACCGCGCGGCTCACCGGTCAGCACGGGAGAGTCGCGGTCGGCGGTGAGGGCGACCGCGATCGCACCGCGCACGACGTCGCCCGGGCGCACTCCGACTTCGTGCGCCCCCGCGACATCCGCCCGCCACTGCTCGAGATGACGCGCGCGCGACGCGGCCGGCATCGTTCGGCTCACCGCCCGAAGGACGAGGTCGAGGTTCATGCGATCGCCCCCCTTGCGTCGCCCCTGCCGCGCGCGGGCTCGGGCTCCTGGCGACGCGCTCGACGGCGCTGCATCCGGACCGCATGAGCATCGACGGCGGCGCGCGCTGCAACGAGACCGTCCGGGGTCAGGCGGTACAGACGCCGCCGGGGCCCTTTGCGGTTCGGGTCGACCTCCCACTCGGAGGTCACCCATTCCATCGACTCGAGGCGCTCGAGGATCGGGTACACGCTGCCCGCGGGCCGCCCGGTGCGGCTGACGATACGCAGCCCCCAGAGCGGCTCGGACTCGCTGATGAGGGCCTCGAGCACGTCGACGGTTGCCGGGGTGGCGCGTGCGAGCGGCTGCATGACCGAATGCTATCTCTATATACTTAGAGATAGGCGACGTGCCGCCACCCGATTGCCCGTGCCGCGATGCAAGGCATCCGGCCCGACACCCCGAACCGGATGCCGCTCCCCCGGCGCGTCGCCCACGATCCCTTGCATCCCGGACCGCCACCGCGAACACCGCAGGCCAAGCTCAGGCCGTGCCGTAATGCAAGGCATCCGACCCGACACCCCGAACCGGATGCCGCTCCCCCGGCGCGTCGCCCAGGATCCCTTGCATCCGCGCCCTAAACCCACCCACACACGAACCCACCGCCCCGAGCTCAGCGCCTCCCGCCGAGCACACGGGCGATCTCGCGGCGGCTCGATACCCCCAGGCGCCGCATGATGTTGGCCACGTGGTAGTCGACGGTCCGCTTCGACAGGTGCAGCAGCCCCGCGATCTCACCGCTCGTGTAGCCCTGCCCGACGGCGTCGGCGACCTTCCGCTGCTGCTCGGTCAGCCGCGCCGCGGGGTCCGCGCCGTGAGACCGGCGCTGCATCTCCGTCGTCGTCGCGGCGACGGCCTCGTCGTAGCGGCGTGCGAGTCCGACCGCGCCGAGCTCCTGCAGTTCGGCGCTGGCGTCTTCGTAGACGGCGAGCGCACGGCGCGGGTCCGGCCGCCCGCGCGCCCCGAAATGGCTGTAGTGGATGCCGGCGACGACGCGCACCCATGCGCGCCCGAGCGGGTCGTGGTCGAGCGTGAGCAACGCGAGCGCCCGGTCGACGGCGGCCGTCGCCTCGGCATAGCGCTCGTCGTGCTCGGCCAGGATCGACACGAAGGCCCAGGCGTAGGGGCTGCCGTCCGCCCCGGGCTGAGCCGTCCACGCGGCGACGCCGCGCCTGACTTCGTCGACGCGGCCGAGGTGCCACGACGCGAGCAGGTTGAGCATCCGCCATTCCTCGACGCGGTACGGATGCCGGTACCCGGGCTCCGCGGCATCCTCGAGGGCACGCCGCAGCGCGGTCCAGTCGCTCCGCGAGATCGCCATCATGATGCGCGCGTGCGTGATGACGATCTGCGCGAGGAACGACGGGGTGTCACGGCAGAGCAGCGCGGCCCGGTCGAGCACGGGCCGGCTGGACTCCATGTCGCCGCGGAGCGCGAGCAGTAGCCCGTGCACCGAGAGCGCCTGGGGCTCGAGCCAGTCGTGCTCGATCAGTCCGGCCGGGGGCGCGGTCGCGCGCACGATGTCGGCCGCGTCGCGCCACCACCCCTGACGGATACGGACGAACGCGAGCTCGACCTCGGCGTGCAGGCGCACCCCGTGTCGCCAGGTCGGTGCGAGTCTCGCTCCGCGTGCGAGGTTCAGCGCCGCTTCTCCGAGCCGTCCCTCGAGGTGCTCGACGCTGCCGAGGCTCACGAGGGCGAGGGCGTGGACCGCCGACAGGCTGTTGCGCATCCGCAGCGGGGCCAGCGTCTCGGTGAGCGCGCGGCGCGCGGCATCCCCCGCTCCGGTGTGCTGCTCGACCATGGCGTCGAGGCCGAGCAGGTCGAACGGCACATGCTCGGGAGCCGGCATCCGACCGTCGATGACGGATGCCGCGGCCATGACGGCGTGGGCCGCGTCGATGCACCGGCGGGCGTTGACCCAGGCCGCCGCTGCGACGCAGCCGGTCGCGAGGTACGACAGCAGCATCGGCAGCAGCATCCCCTCGGCTTCGAGGGGATCGTCGACGTCGGTCTCGGGGGCAGCGCCGCTCTCGGCGAGCGCGACGATGCGGGCCACGGCGCTGTCGAGGTCACCCGCACCGATCTGCAGCATCGCGAGGACGCCTTCGCGCAGCACCCCGTCGGGCAGGGCGGCCACGTCGTCACGGCGGGCGGCGAGCAGGTCGACGCGGTAGCCGCGCATCCCGACCGAGCACGCCAGGGTGAGACCGTCGGGATCGCCGGCGTCGTGCGCGGCGAGCGCGGCACGGACGGCGGGCTCGGTCTCTCGGCGACGCCAGGCGGAGCGGGCCTCGTCGAGAAGAGGATGTGGTGGCATCCGCCGCCCTTCTGTCGGCGTTCAGTCTGCCAGGTGCGGCGTGCTTTCCCCGCCTCAGCGCATGTCGCGTTCCAGGTCGGCGAGCGTCGCTTCGTGCTGCGCGATCTCGGCGCCCATCCGTCCGTGCTCGTCGGGTCCGAGCTGGTGGAGGGGCGAGTGATAGATGCGCGATGCGTCGTCGGTGGAGCACCCGAGCAGTTCGGCCAGGCGCTCGATGATCTCGGCATCCGATCGCCCCTCGGCGACCACCCCGGCGATCGCCATGAGCGCGGGGCGGGCGGCGCGGGCCGTCCGTGCTGCCGCGATCCGCTCGGTCAGCATGCGGCGCGTCGCCGCTCGCCCTCGCCGCGGGTCCCGTCGCGGCGTGCGCGCTCGTCCGAGCTCGACCCGCTCGCGGGTGAGGTCGATCCGGAGCGGCTCAGGATGCAGCCCGAGCCCGGGCGAGTGCGCATGCAGCCAGACCGTGCCCGGCTCGAGGTCGTGCCACACCTCGCCCGACAGGGTCACCCCGACCCGCGTGTACTCGCCGGGTTCGAGAGGCACCGCAGCGGGCGCGCCCGAGAGCATGTAACCGAAGCCGTAGCCCTCGTCGATCGCGCGGGTGAAGGTGCCCATCGTCTGGAAGCTGTCGCCGTTCGGCATCCAGCGCTCCGTCCCGGTGTTGACGATATCGACGGCGAAGTCGGTCGCCGTGTCATCGTCGGTCGTGATGCTCGGCCACCGCATCACCAGCCCCGCGCGTCGCTCGGCGGGGCTTGGTCGCAGCGGCAGCGGTTCGTCGTGCAGATGCAGCCCGCGCTCCGGGGTCGAGGGGTACCCCTGTCCCGCGAACCACATGCCGTCGCGCGCGGGGTCGGGCGCACCGACGAACACCGCACCGTCCCACTGCCGCAGCACGCGCCAGCCTGCGGACGGCACACCCGCGAGGTCGGCGTCGGGGTCGAGCTGCAGACCGAGCGATGACAGCAGCTCGTCGAGGGCGACCCCCGCCTCGGCGAGCGCAGCACGCTCGACCGGCGATGAGCCGAGCTGGGGCGAATCGTCGTCGGAGTCCATCCGGCCATGGTCGCAGGCGGGATGCCGCATGCCCAGCCCGGCCGGGCGGTGATCACGCTGAACTACCCCGGCTCGCGCGCGTCTCGACCCCTCACGAGCCGGACGATCCCTCGGTAGGGTGCGGGCAGATCGCACCGACGAAGGGAGAGACCGCGTGGGCAGAGCCGCGGAACGCACCGGCCGCGCACGGCGCCCGACGGTCGGCGCCGGCCTCCTCGCGGTCGCGGCGCTGCTCGCGTCAGGATGCACGCCCGCCGCCGGCGACGAGGCGTTCTCGTCGCGCTGGGAGACCACCTTCGACGTGAGCACCCGGGTCGTGGCATCCGGCGAGGGCGTGGTCATCGTCGCGTCGGACGAGGGGCAGACGCTGGCGGCGCTCAACACGCGCAACGGCGGCACCCGATGGAGCCTGCCGTTCACGCCGATGCCCTCTGCCGTCACGGTTCGCGGGGATGTCGTGACGGTGCAGCAGCGACTCGACTCGGGCGTTCACGTCTCGGCGATCAGCGCGTCGACCGGCAATCCGATGTGGACGCGCACCGCGAACGGCGGCTCCGTGATCGGCGCGTTCTCCGACGGCCGGGTCGCCACCGTCCGAGACGACACGGTGTCGATCTCCGACGTCGCCAACGTCCGCACCGCGGAGCCGTGGATGCCGCACCCCTCGTGCTCCGTCGGCACGACCCAGCTCTCTCCGGGCAAAGACCCGTGGCTCGCCGTCCTCGAGCTCTGCGATGACGGACCGTCTCACCTCATCCGTTTGGATGATTCCCTCCGGGAGGTTTGGCGCACGCCGACGGCGACCGCGGCGCGGTTCGACTTCATCGACGGACTCGTCGCGGCGAGCGACGACGGGGCGAACCTGACGATCGTCGGAGACGACGGCGCGATCGTCCAGACGCTCGCCGGCTACGTCCCGCCCGGCTCCGCCGTTGTGCACCGCACATTCGAGGACGACGTGGTCGCGGTGTCGGCGTCGGGCGAACTGCATCCGGCTGCGGGCTACCTGCGGGTGCAGAACGACGCGGACCTCGCCGTCCTGAGCGTCGTCCGCGTCGGCGACGGACCCGACACGACGTTCGCGACGGCGGTCGGTCACGACGGCGCCCTCACCCCGCTGACGGGTGACGACTACCTGCTCGCGCGTCAGCTCGGCGGCACGACGGTTCTCACGCTGTGGCGCTGGCAGACCGCCGGCACGCCGCCCGACGACATCCGTTCCTGGCCCGACACCTTCGCGGTCGACGCCGGTTCCGCCGGGCGCATGACGGCGGTCGCGATCGGCGATGACGGCGACCTCGACTACACACTCGTCGACGAGGCCGGCGGTACACGCTTCGCGTCCGTGCGGGTGGCCGTCGTGGCGTCTGCCGCATCGGCTCGCACCGCGTTCGAGCTCGCGACATCGACGGATGCCGCGGCGACAAGCCCGACGGATGCCGCGACGACAGTCCACCGCGACGATGGGACCGTCACCGCGATCCGCGGTTCGTGCCTCCTGGCACTGCGTCCGGACGGAGATCCTCTTGCCGCCGCCGACGAAGCGGCGCTGCTCGACGCCGTCTTCGCGGCGGAGACCTCGGGAGCCTGTGATGAGTGAGACGAGACCGCGGTCGCGCTGGCTGCCCGAAGAGCCGGGCAAGCGTCTGGTGTTGGCGATCGGCGGACTCGCCGGCGCATTGTTCGTCACCATCGTCGGTGCGCTGATCGGCGTGTTCGGCGACGACATCAAGGCCGCGACCGACGACATCTTCGCGACGTCGCCCACTTCCGGCCAGCCGGTGCAGATCCAGGTGGCCGCGAGCGGCATGTCGGCGGAACGCCTGTACGCCGTCGCTGAGGCCGATATGCAGTCCGCCACCATCGTCGGCGAGATCGTGTCGGGGGTGCGGCCCGCCGCGGCGGTCCCGATCGGTCGACGGTTCGACTCCTGGTCGCTGCGGACGACCGGAAGCGAGCCGATCACGATCCTCAGCATCACGGCCGTCGATGTCACGGCCACCCCCGCCCACAATGAGGTCTTCGTCGATTTCGGCATGGGCGGCGAAGGCGGCGGCGACGAGGTGCCGGAGGTTCACGACCTGACGCTCGACCTCGCCTCCGGCGCGTTCACCTCGCCCGATGGTCAGCCCCACTTCCGGTCACAGGTCGTGACCGTGCGGAGCGACGTCAGCACCGTCCTCAACATGGGCACGGTGGTGCCCGATGGCAACGCGTACACCTGGCTGCTGCGCATCGATCTCGAGACCGCCGACGGCGAGCAGTCGCATCTCTATGCGGGTGCGTCGGGAGACCTGTACGCCGACAAGACCGCGGTTCCCCGGGGCGACGTGTTCGAGGTCACCGCTCGGTCGGACGACTATCAGCGGCGCTATCTGCCGGACGGGTCGGGAACCCTGCAGCTCGCGCCAGCGGCCGGCTCGTCGGCGCAGCATCCGCTCGGCACTCCCCCCGACCTCGCCGGGCGGTGGTGCCCGCGCACCGCGAACGACGCGTGCATCGATACGGCAGCCATCGTCGCGGAGTACCCGCAGGCGACCATGGCGACCATCACCGGCGGCGACGTCGCGGGCGCGACCGACTACCGGGTCTGCTTCCGCGTCGATGCCGACGGCGCCTGCCCGATGGCGGACGCCATGTTCCTCCGGTACTTCCCCGTCGGCGTCGGCTGGGATTGCGGCGATCACGCGTTGTGGCTCGGACGCTGCGACCCGGACTTCTCGGCCGATCACGACCTCTCGCAGGAGCGACTGGTCAGGCTGCTCAACCACCAGCAGGGCGACGCCTACGTCGACACCGCACCGGCGTACCGCGACGGGGCGGCCGGCGCCTGAGGTCGTGAGGCGACGCCCCCTGGTACGAAATACGAGTCGCACAGCCGACGTCGAAGAGATTTTTGCGACGCTGACCGGCTTGTTTCAGTTCGTGTCCACCGGATGGCCTACTTAAACAAAACCTATGAGACCGTTACCATCGGCATGGGAGAGGCGCCCGTTAGCTCGGTGATCCCAACTTCACACGTACGACACACACGCGGCGTACGATCTCTCCCCTCAGCAACTCATCACGCACCGCGAGGGAGGATGGCATGCCGTACGACTTCCCCACCGTGCCCGCGCCGGCCCCCGCCGCACGTCCCCTCGTAGCCGAAGAGCCCGCTGATCGCACGGAGCGCCCCGTCACGGCATCCGCACCGACGGCGCACCGCGGGCCGCGCGACTGGCGTCGCCGCTATGCCTCGCTGCTGCGGCTGACCGACCTGCTGGTGCTCGTGTGGGTCGTCTACGGCACGCAGATCGCCTGGTTCGGCTTCGGCAACGCGCAGGTTGCGATCCGCGAGGACTCGCGCATCACCGACATCTCTTACTGGCTCTTCTCCGGCGGCCTCGTCGCCGTGTGGATGTGGACGCTCAGCCTCGCTGACACCCGCGACCACCGCATCATCGGTGCGGGGGCCGAGGAGTACGCCCGCATCGCACGATCGAGCCTGTCGCTCTTCGGCGTCATCGCGATCCTCGCGTTCCTCGCGCGGGTCGACGTCGCCCGCGGGTTCCTCCTCATCAGCCTGCCCGTCGGGGTGGGGATGCTGCTGTTCTCGCGGTGGCTCTGGCGCCAATGGCTCGTCGCGAAACGATCCGTCGGCGAGTACTCCGCGCGCGTGCTTCTGGTGGGGTCTGAGGCGTCCGTCACTCACCTCGCTCGCGAGCTGCGGCGCACACCCGGGTCGGGCTACCGCGTCGTCGGAGCGTGCGTTCCGTCGGGTCGCGTCGCCGGCACCGTGGAAGGGACGAACATCCCGATCATGGGGAGCGTGGATGCCGTGGCCCAGGCCCTAGCCGCCACGGATGCCGACACGGTCGCCGTCACGAGCACCGACGAGCTGCCGCCCGACAAGGTGAAGCAGATCTCGTGGGGACTCGAGGCCGGCCGCCAGCACCTGGTGCTCGCGCCGAGCATCGTCGATGTCGCGGGTCCGCGCGTGCAGACGCGCCCCGTCGCGGGCGTTCCGCTCATGCACGTCGAGACGCCGCGCTTCAGCAGGGGGCAGCTCTTCCTCAAGCGCACGGTCGACATCGTCGCGAGCGCGATCGGCGTCGTGATCCTCAGCCCCGTGCTGCTCTTCCTCGCGCTGAGCGTTCGGCTGTCTAGCCAGGGCCCGGTGTTCTTCCGCCAGACGCGCGTGGGCCTGCGCGGGCGCGAGTTCACGATGCTGAAGTTCCGCACGATGGTCGTGAACGCTGAAGACCTGCTCGAGGCTCTTGCCAAACAGCAACGCGACTCGGGCAACGAGGTGCTCTTCAAGATGAAGAACGATCCCCGCGTAACTCCCGTCGGACGCATCATGCGGAAGTTCAGCCTCGACGAGCTGCCGCAGTTGTTCAACGTCCTCGGCGGATCGATGTCGCTCGTCGGGCCCCGCCCGCCGCTGCCCTCCGAGGTCGCCAAGTACGCCGACCACGTGCACCGCCGGTTCCTGGTGAAGCCCGGCATCACCGGCCTTTGGCAGGTCAGCGGACGATCCAGCCTGTCGTGGGAAGAATCCGTTCGCCTCGACCTGTCGTACGTTGAGAACTGGTCGCTCGTGAGCGACGTTGTCATCGTCGCCCGCACCGCCCGAGCCGCGCTTTCGCCCGGGGAGACCGCACATTGACCCGAAAGAGAGCTCCGGAATGAGATCTAATAAGGTTGATCCCCCCAGGGTCGAGGACCTTGAGGATCTTCGCGGGGCACCCCGAAAGGTCCTGCTGGCGGCTTCGACCGGCGGCCATCTCGCCCAACTTTCCCGACTCGCGCAGGCGTGGAATCTATCCGACGACTCGCTGTGGGTGACATTCGATAGCCCGCAGAGTCGATCACTCCTAGCAGGCAAACGTGTCGCTCACGTTCCGTACATCCGGCCACGTGACGCGATTGGAACGGCCCGGAGCGCTCGAATCGCATCGCGATCACTCCGAGATGAGGATTTCGATATTGCTGTGAGCACGGGGGCAGCGATCGCACTCGGAGTCCTGCCGGCTGCGCGGATCCACGGCGTTCCCGCCTGCTACATCGAAAGCGTCTCACGCGTCCATGGCCCGTCACTGACCGGGCGGCTGTTGCACGCGTCGCGCATGGTGTCGCTCCGAACGCAGCATGCATCATGGGCCAGGCGCCGATGGATTCAGCACCCGAGCGTCCTATCGCAGTTCGCTGCTCGACCGCGGCCAGTAGACTCTTCGTCCGGTCCCCGCCTGTTTGTCACCCTCGGGACGATCAAACCCTACCGATTCGATTCTCTCGTGGATGCTGTCTTGGCCACCGGCCTCGCGAACGAGAGCACCGTGTGGCAGCTGGGCGAGACGACAAGAAGCGATCTGCCGGGTACCGTGCGCACCCTGACTTCCGACGACGAGTTTCGCCGATACGCAACGGAGGCTGATGTCGTCGTTACTCACTCTGGCGTTGGGACCATCCTCAACCTCCTGGAGTGGGGCATCCACCCTGTTGTCGTCCCTCGTCGACGGGCCCGGGGCGAGCACGTAGACGATCACCAATCACAAATCGCCGCCTTACTCGGTGATCTTGGGATCGCGGTGGTAGCCGAGGCACCGGACTTGGTGCACGGAGACCTTGTCTTCGCCGCTCGGCACGAGAACCTCGAGCGCACGCCGCCGCCTGCTCAGTCAGCTAGATAAGGGGTCGAAATGTATGCAGTCATCGATGGCGCTGTTCCTCCCGCGGGTACGGTCCGCGTGAGCGGGGCAAAGAACGCAGCAACAAGGTTGTTGGCAGCTGCGCTGCTAACCGATGAGAACGTTCAGCTGAGCAACTTCCCCACTCGGCTCGTCGATGTGGGGCACAAGATCGGCTTTAGCCGGCGCACCGGGGCCGAGATCACCATCGACGACGAGGCAGAGACGGTTACGGTTTCGGCGTCGTCGTTAACGTCCCCAGTTCTGAGTCGAGACGAGTTCGATGTCCCTATCCGAACCACGTACCTTCTCGCCGCATCGCAGCTCGTCCGAACTGGGATCGCGCGCATCCCGTACCCCGGTGGCTGCCCGATCGGTGGCGGTAGTGCCGGCGCACGCGGGTACGACCTACACATCATGGTGTGGGAGCAACTTGGCGCCGCGGTAACGCAGCGGGAAGATCACATAGAGATCATCGCTCCCCGCGGCTTACGAGGCGGCACGATCAACTTCCCCATCACCACGGTCGGCGGAACGGAAAACGCGCTCCTGTGCGCGAGCGTCGCGAGGGGTCAGACTCAGATCTTCAACGCTTACATCACTCCCGAGGTGCACGACCTCATCGCGCTTCTGCGCCGGATGGGCGCGGACGTCACAGTGCACGGAACAAGCCACATCGTCGTCAACGGGCACGCTGCGACGTTGAGTGGCGCGCACATGGCAGTGATGCCAGACCGCATCGAGGCTCTCACTTGGATCGTGTACGCAATCCTGTCGGGAGGCAATCTGACGATCGAGGGCGTCCCCTTCGGATCGATGGAGGTGCCACTCATCCACCTGGAGCAGGCTGGAGTCGACCTGTTCAGGAACTCGACCGCCGTTCACGTGACTCCCGACTGCCTGACATCGGGTTCCGTTCAGCCGTTCGAACTCGCATGTGGCGCGCATCCAGGTGTTATTTCCGACATGCAGGCGTTCTATGTTCTGGTAGGCCTCGTCGGGGCGGGAACGTCCCGAATCTACGACTATCGCTACCCTGAGCGCATTGCGTTTGTGTCGGAGCTAGCGAAACTGGTGGACGGACCGCATCTGGAGGCGGAACGGGGAAAAATCACGACACACGGCCCGGCGCGATTCCGACCCGGTCTAGCCGATTCAACCGACCTCCGAGGATCGATGGCCGTTGTGCTCGCCGCTCTGTGCTCAGACGGGCGTTCCGTGATCACGAACGTCCAGATGGCATTGCGGGGGTACAACGACCTCGCTGGCAAGCTGACAAGCCTGGGATCTAGGATCTCCCTATTCGATGAGGCTCCCGCGGCGGGTTCGCTCCGAGATCTCTTGGTCACAGATGGCCGCTGACGCCACCATCACGGAACTACTACGACAGCAACACGAACTGTCCACGTACTTCCACGTCGACCTATCGCGAATCTCCCGCTGGCGAGTTGGCGGACTCGCGGAGGCGATCGTCGAGCCAAGATCCATTACAGAACTCACCGATGTCGTCGGGTTGCTAGCCGATCGTCCAGAACCCGTCCTGGTGGTTGGAGACATGTCGAACGTGCTCTTTGACAGCCGTGGATTCGACGGGGTCATAGTCCGCGCTTCACGAGCGCTCGCTGCGGTGCGTCGCGATGGAAACGTCGTAGTCGCGGAAGCCGGAATTGGCATACCCCGACTCGCGCGAACTACGGCAGACATGGGCCTCAGCGGTCTGGAACACACGGTCGGTATCCCCGGCACGCTAGGTGGGTTGACGGTGATGAACGGTGGAAGCCAGCGCAAGGGCGTCGGGACAGTCGTGCGTCGAGTCCGCTGCATCGGACTCGACGGTTCCGACTATAATCTCACGCAAGAAGACTGCGCGTTCGCGTACCGTTCCTCGACACTGCAATCAATGAGTGCCGTAGTTGTAGAAGTCGAACTGAATTTGGATGCAGCCAACCCCATCGATGTTCACGCTGAGATGGACGCCGTGGTGGAGTCGCGGCGATCCAGATTTCCAGAAGACCTTCCCAACTGTGGATCAACCTTCCTCTCGGACCCCGCGATGTATGCGAGTGTGGGCCCTCCCGGTCGGGCCATCGAAGATGCCGGTCTGAAAGGCTACACCGTGGGTGGGGCTCAGGTCTCAACGCAACATGCCAACTTCGTTGTTAATAGAGGTGGGGCCCGGTCCGACGACGTGCTGGCCGTCATCGCCCACGTGCGGGAGACTGTTCACAGACGTACAGGGTTCGATCTAAAGTGCGAAGTGCGTTTCGTATCACGAGATGGGAAGCTAGTACCTGCGCATGAAGCTGCCGGCGCACGGGACGCCTTAGCGTGATTTTCGAGCGGTCCCGAACGTGCTTCAGCGAGTGCGCCCGTCGGCCATCCCGAGCGCGCGCCTCACTAGCGGCGCAATTGAAGTAAGTGGTTTTGACGCGTAAGCATTCACAGCCGACACCAGCAGCCCCCGATACACGCGGTTGGTGACGCTCGACTTGGCAAGATCTAGCGCGGCTGCTGGTGAGCCGAACACGGCCAACCGAAGCACCGCCTTCATAACCTTTTTCTGCACGAGAGAATTCTCGGGTGGCACGATCGCGCTCGGCCCGTCAACCGCCAGCTGGGCCAGGGCGTGCGCGACCTCAGGTTCGGTCATCCGTGTCAGCTGGCGCGCAGCCACTGAGTAGCAGCTCTGCTCCACGATCTTCTTCGGGACGTACGAAACCCCATCGAATTGAACGTATCTCCGATAGATAGGCTCCGGCACCGTCGCAAATTTAGAGAAGCGACTGATTCTCAACCATAGGTCAATGTCTTGGGCATACCGGAACTCCGGCCGGTATCCCCCGGCACGTTCGTAAACCTCGCGACGGATCATGACCTCCCCGTGCGAGAAGAGGTTCTCTCTCATCAAACCCTCGTAGTCAAGGTTGTCGGCGTCTGGAGTGCGGAGACGTTGCGTGCCCAATCCTTCTTGGACGTTGAAATACCATCCACCGACGACCCCAACCTCGGGCCGCTCATCAAGAAGGGCAACCTGCCGCTCCAACCGGTGCGGCAAGGATTCGTCACCCGAGCCCTGGATAGCGATATAATCTCCGCTCGTTTGCGAAATAGCCTCTCTCAGGCCTGTCACGAAACCCCTGTTGACGTCTGCGACAACGAACCGAAAGCGTGCATCCCCGTACTGGTCAGAGAGTTGCTTCAACCGCACAGCAGAGTCGTCACTCGAAGCATCGTCGAAGACGAGCAGCTCGAAATCCTCAAAAGTCTGCGCCAGAATCGAGTCGATCGTGCGTTTGAGGAGCGCTGATCGATTATAGAAGCCAGTCACAACAGAGACCCGAGGCATTAGCGACGAAGCACCTTTCGGAAGACATTTGCATAGGCTGAAGCAATCGCACTCCAGTTGCGCCCGGTCATATTGGGTTGCTCCCCCATGTGATGCCCGCCGCCGGACAGCACGTCATCGATGCATTCCCCGGCAATGGGTCGGTCCATCATGTGGACCCATTCTCGACCGACCCCATCCGCTAGTTCCTCCATGATGCAGGAGCGGTAGACGAGGACCGGACGGTTCAGCGACAGAGCCACCAGAGCGACGCCGGAGTTGCCGTTCCCCGCGTCGCGGTAAGGCAGCGCGACGACTTCCGCCTCCGTAATCTCCCGAACCATCTCTTCATCAGATACGGCGCGTAGATCATAGGTGACTCGTGCCCCACCGTCAGTGCGTGCGTCCACCATGCTCGCTATCCGGTCACGCATCTCGGGACGTGCCGCGCCGACGATCCTGACCTCGGCGCCCGGGGCGCGAACCGACCGAGCGGCATCTATCAGGTCAAAGACGCCCTTGTACGGCTCGATCCGACCGAGCAACAGCACCCTCCCGGGTACTGACCTCGATCGCGGAAAGTTCCGAAAGGCTTCAACGAAATCACCGTGGGGTATTACGGTAGTAGCCACACCAGGCCGTACGGGAGTGCAACTACTCAGCGTCACATAATGATGGACTCGAGCATCGAGGAGGCCCAGCAGCTTTTCCTCTGCAGCCGTACCCTCATGATGCGGCGCGGCATTGTGCACGGTCCGCACGACTGGTATTCGACCGAATCGCAAGCGCACGACCAAAAGCACGAACAAAAGGCTCTTCACCATTCGACGAGGGAGAGAACTGTCGCGCACCAGGAACTCGGGCCAATGAACGTGAAACACGTCATAACTACCGACGAGCGCTCGCCTCCAAGAGAAGAACACGTACTTGAATCCCGGCGGCGCCTCCCGCACGAAAGAGTCGACATACTTGACGATCGGCCCCGGGGCTGCGACGGACTCAAGGATTCGGATCGGGCCGGGCTCGCGTTTCACGTCGATTTTGCCTCTCTCCGCGCCCAGCGGCGCGACGGTGGGTCTGGACTGAGCGCCGGGAGGCCAGGGCGATCAGTCACCGTAGATGTCTTCCGGGAACGCTGCGATGAGCGAGCTCGCGTCGAAATCTGGTGCTGGCTCACCTCCCAACTCACATGCCTCCTCGACGCTAGAAGCGGCCCGGTAAGATGACCGGCCAGTGCCAGCGTAGTAGTCGGCATACTTGAAGGGCGGTTCCGTCGCGGAGCGTATTAGGCGTGCAGGAATGCCAAACGCCTCTGCGAGGACGATGCCATGAAGGGATGAGCCGCAGACGAACGAACTCCGAGCGATCTGAGCGATCACGGCGTGCGGCTCACCCAGCGGGCTGATTGAGGCCGCACCGGCGAACAACTGACGATCGTTGTGGTTCGGCACGACCACCATCGCACGGTCAGCCGCGGCCAACCCAAGAGACCGCAGATAGTGTTCGCGCGGCCAGTAGCGGGGCCACAGCAGAGCCGGATCACCATACACCTCTGGCACAGAGACCCCTGCGTCAGAGAGCACATCCCTAGTCAAGGGCCCACGGACCGCACGCACGTCCAGATCAGGCGCCGCGCCTACGCTCATGGTCTTCCCGTTGACACCCGATCCCCAGACCGTGTCCCCGGGGAGAGTGAGCCGCATGATCGATCCCACTGCGACGAGACGACGAGACGCGCCCGGCTGCGTCAATCCACGTTCGCTGATGATCTTGTCGACCAGTAAGGGGCCTATCAGGTCACCGAAGTTGTTGAGCGGACGCTTGGGGAGCGCTCGTCCGAGCACACCGGGCCGGCGCCTTGAAGGGTTGAAGTGGACCACGGCTACCGCCACGCATTCCCCCGGTTCGGTCGCAGCTCGACAGGTTTGACACGAGACTAGCTCAGCCGCATGTCCCCACTGGGCACTCGACGCGCGCTCGTAACAAACACGCGTTAGGCTCGGCACGCACGTCGTCCTCTTCCAACACCACCTCGGCGGTAGGCATGGCCAAAGACTTCACACACCTTGTCTTGACGAAGTTCAACATCCTCACTTCGCCGAAGTACGGCCCACCCGAGCGTCGCCTCACCGACGAATGGCTTGAGCGGCGACTTGCGGAGTTCGAGACCTTCTCGCTCCCGTCTCTTCGTAGTCAGACCGAGCAGGGATTCAGCTGGTTGGTCTTCTGCGACGCGCAGAGCCCTGCGTGGTTCAAACGACGCATGTCCGAACGGTCCGGGGTCTTCGAGCCGGTCTGGGTCGAGAGCATCACGAATGCGACGATGGGCACCGTGTTGCGCGACCGGGGTTACACCACCGACCTTCCTCTCATCACGACGCGAGTCGATAACGACGATGCACTCTCGCGAGACTTCGTAGAGGCCGTGCAGAGCCTGTACGCGGGCCAGGATCGCCTCTACATCAACTTCCCGTGGGGGCTCCGAGTGTGCGATGGAGGGCTCTTCCGCGGGTATTGGAGGTCCAACCCCTTCATGTCGCTGATTGAACAGCCCGGCCACCCCGAGGGGTTCCGAGGCGTCTACTCGATCCAGCATCAGAACGTGCACAAGACCGAAACCGTGAGGAACGTTGTTCGCCCAGCTACTTGGATGAGGTCGATTCATTCAGCCAATACTGTGAAGACTCAGGTCGGATGGCCTCTAGCCCACGACCGCTCGGATCGGTTCGCGATCGACTGGGACCGCCTGCCCGCGCCGCCGACTTTCAGCCGCAAGGTGGCGATCTCTGCGGACGGCTATCGAGCGCGACTCAACCGCAGTGGCAAGTACCGCGCGGCGGTCTCGGCACTCACCGGACGCGCTCCCGGATCACCAGGATGGTGACCCGGGGCGGTACTCACATCGCAAATTTGGCAGAGCGGTTGGCGCGGTGTGGCGATCGGCAATTTGACGCTCCCCGACCGGAAGGCGCAATCCGGATCTCGTTGACCACGAGCAGGAGGAAGGCATGACCGGGGCGCGTCGCACCCTTAGCGGCGCGGCAGCAAGCGGCGCGAAGGTCTCGATGATCGCTCAGCTCGTGCGTGTTCTCATCCAAGCAGCGTCGGTTGTTATCCTTTCCAGGATCCTGGGGGCATCTGATTTCGGTCTCCTCGCGATGGCCGTGGCGATCGTGGGCGTTGGCGAGCTGTTCCGCGACTTCGGCCTTACCCAGGCGGCGGTGCAAGCCCCCACGTTGAGCACGCAGCAGCGCACGAATCTTTTCTGGCTCAACGGAGGGATCGGAATAACACTCGCGCTCGTCACCTTCGCGGCTTCTTGGCCGATCGCGTTCTTCTACGGCGATGACCGACTGATCACTATCACCCAGGCGTTGGCCCTGACCTTCGTGGCGAACGGACTCTCGACACAGTACCGCGCATCCCTTATGCGGCAGCTGCGGTTCGGTTGGTTGTCCGTCAGCGAGATAGTCGCCCAGATCTCTGGACTCGCCGTGGCGATAGTTATGGCTACAGCCACCGGATCCTACTGGGCTCTCGTGCTCCAGCAGGTGGTCGCTGCGACCGTATCGCTTCTACTCCTCATATGGGTCGGACGGTGGCTACCCGGGCGTTTCCGCCGCGGACATGGAATGAAGCAATTCTTGAGCTTCGGCGGCTACCTAGTGGCCGCGCAGATGATCACCTATGCCAGTCGCAACGTCGACAGCATCATCATAGGTGCTCGGCTCGGCCCGACCGACCTTGGATTTTACAACCGGGCGTTCCAGCTGCTGCTTGTTCCCCTAAATCAGATCAATGCCCCCGCGACGCGGGTGGCCCTGCCGGTCCTTTCAAAACTTCAAGACGAGCGAGAACGCTTCGATCGGTACGTGCTGGCCGCGCAGTCGATATTGCTTCAGCCCGTTGTAGCTGGCTTCGCGCTCGCGGCAGCCATCGCTCCGTTCGCGATCCCGTTGTTGCTCGGCCCCGGTTGGGAAGAATCGGTCCCCCTGTTCCAGATCCTGGCCATTGGTGGCTGCTTCCAAGCGGCAGGGAGCGCCACATATTGGGTCTTCTTAGCGCGTGGTGCAACGAAGTCGCAGCTCTTGTGGGCCGTGACCGTCAGACCAATCGTCATCGTCGCGGTGCTCCTGGGGTCGGTGTGGGGGGTCACCGGCGTCGCGATCGGCTTCACCATAGGTACGGCCATCGTGTGGCCAATCGGCCTGTGGTGGATCACACGCCATCTAGGCGCACCCGGGTGGGCGATGCTGGCAAACGGGCTTCGTCCGTTCGGGGTCTACGGCGTAGCAGCGAGCGCCGCTTCGGCAGCCAGCCTCATGATCGCGGGCCCGTGGGGCACATTGCTCAGCCCGATCGCGTTCCTCGCCGTGACGGGCGCTGCGCTGCTGAGCTGGCCGGCATTCCGCGGCGATCTCGGCGCACTGCGCCATCTACTGAGAGGATCGAGGACGAAACGGCGCCGGGCCGACGACTCGCCGACAGGTGGGGTCCCGCCGACAGATGAGACATACGATGACTAAAACGCTCGACCGCGCGCCTGTTCGAGACCTGCAGCGCACCGAGAAGACGCTTACGCGGGCTCAGGTCGGAAGCGTGGGCCTCCTTCTGGGGATTGCCGCATGCGCCACCGGGGTGTCCGCGGGCGTAGGACCGCTGCGTCTTTGGCATCTGCTTGTACTCACCGCACTCCTCATCTCGCAGATCGGCGTGGATCCCCGCCAGGCGTTGCGATTCCGGCCGAACACGTTTGACTTTATCGTGCCAGCATTCATCGTCACCCTCGCGGTGATTGAGGCAATCAATAGCGAAGACCTCAGGTATGAATATGACCTCGGCGCCGTCCTGAGCTATGCGTTTCTTTTTGTCGGCTATCTGGCTGCACGATCAATCGGCGGATCACGGTCCACAACATTGATCTTTCTCAGCAATTTCTCGCTTCCCGCGATCCCGCTAGCCTTTTTTTCCGCCGCACAGGTCCTCGGCGTATCCGGCGTCACCACGCTCCTCCTCGCTCTCGCTCCTAGCGAGGGGGCGAGTTCGAGGCTGGATGATGGCCGACTGACCCGAGCAACAGGGCTGGTCGGCCACTGGACCGGCTTCGGAGCCTATATTCTCCTAATTGTGGTCGCAGCAACCGCGATACTCATCGCAACCCATCGAACCGATCAGCAGAAGGGAGGCGCAGCTCCCTCGATCCGGCGATACAGAGCCCTAGCAGGCATCCTGCTCATCTGCGCCTTCATCTCGGTCATCGCGACATTGACATTCTCAGTGGTTTTGGTCGCGGCGGCGATCTTAGCTCTGAGCGCACGGCGGGCCGGGTTGCGGGTCAAATTCGTCGCGATCGCGAGCGGTATCTCTCTCGGCGCGGCCGTCGTCTTCGGCACATTGATCAACAGCCGCGTGGAGCAACAGTTCGGTGATATGAAGCGATCCACCGATTGGCTGCCCGAATGGGTACCCAATACGCTGAGTTATCGCGTCAGGATCTGGACCGAAGAGACCATTCCGATGATCCAGCTGCGGCCACTAACCGGGTGGGGGAATGGAGTTTACGGAGCGGCATCTGGCAGTCTAGAGACGCAAAGGCTCTATCCACCTCTCCTCGCATGGCGTTCCGCTGAATCCCAGTGGCTGGGTTTTGCTATGTCATATGGTGTAATCGGCCTTGTCGGGCTACTTCTGCTCATTCTCGCCGTCATTGTCATCCTTGCCAAGGCCGCGAACCAGGGTAGTTCATCCTTTGTCGCATGGCCATTGATCGTGTGCACAGCCGGGGCGGTTGTTGCAGCATTTACCGTTCCGATCTTCACCAACAGGGGACTACCCTTGCCCTTGTGGATACTCTTCGGCCTGGCGGCCGCTTCGTATCTACGATCGGCGCCGCGAAACCAGCATCGGCGCTGAAGCAGTCGGTACGCGACGACGTCTTGTGGATCGACGGCGACTGTCTCCTTCCCTGACCACAGACATGGCCGGCCCCGGACCTCCTCCCAGGGTCCATGTTCCTCATACCCTCTGCGCAGATGCGCAGCCCGCTCCGTCCTGATATCGACCCACTTAGCTGCGACGACTGTCATCGGTGTATCCGGGGTCACATTGATGTGCGCGGAATTCCGACGCGCCAGCTGTGATGCGGGTACGGACGCTCCGCTCCGCGGGGTGTAATTTCATACGCCGGATCAGCAACGAGACCGCCCAGACGGTATGACTCGCCCGGGCACTCAGGTTGCTTCCGAGTCCTTGGCGAAGCGCGGCTTCAGTGCGGTGTGGGCACCGATACCGTGGCACGGCGCAGTCCCTATAGAGCTAGAGGACAGCCCAGCGAGCTCGATTGTTGGTGCGCCCAACCGAACGTATCTCGATCGTGCGATGATCCAACTCGCAGGCTTCGGACGCCGCACGCATGTGCCGCTTCGCACCTTGAGGACGTAGGCCGGGCCAAAATGGGGCGGCACCCCCGGCACAGCTAACCACCCGGGCAGTCACATTTGCTGCCGCTGTAGCAGGCGCACCAGCCTGGCGGGAGGTCCGACTCCTCGGCATCCTCGTCCTTGCCGCTGATGCTGCCGTCCCACGAGACGGAGTGGTAGCTGCGGCTGGTACCGATCACGACGACCAGCGGGGCTCCCGAGCGGTTGACCGCATCGAGGTCGAGCGCGCTGTACTCCACCACTCGCTGAGATGCGGGCGAGGGAGCCGAGGTCTCGACGTCGCCCGGCGTCCGGAATGCGATGCCGAGCTGCTCGGAGTCGCACGACGCTGACGCCGAAGGCAGGTCGTCGACCGTGTACGGGTCGCCGTTCGCGTTCTGGCCGGCGACTCCGTAGTCCGCCCAGTAGCGTTCGACCATCCCGAAGGTCGCCTCGTCGACCGTGCAGCCCGCTTCGGTCAGATGCGCCCGGTAATCCGCGATCGCCTGGCCCGGGTCATCGCTCCCAGCCGCCACGACCCATCGCGACGAACGCGTGCAGGTCCACGCGCTCAGGTCCTGCACCCACCAGTTCTTCTGACCGGGCGAGCACACATCCGTTACCTGCGTGGCGAGCACCGTCCCCTCAGCCGCGCGCGCGAGCACCTGGTCGGCGGCCGCCGCGGCATCCGCACGCTGCGCCACCGTGTACGGGTCGTACTCCTGAGGGTCGACTCGCGGCTGCGAACACCCGGCCATGACGAGCGCGAGAGAGACGGACGCCACGATGGCTGCGAACGCGCGTCTCGTCGCGCGGGGTCGCTCACGTCGCAGCAGGTCCATCCGGTCACCGTTCGGCTCGAGCGAGGACGCCGTGCCCACTGACGTGGCCGGCCGCACCCGCGGCGCCACTCTAGCGACCGCGCTCGCCTCAGTGCAGGTCGCGCACCCGGATGAGCGAGAGCTTGCGGTGCATGGTCAATCCGGAGCGGGCTCGCACCATCGTGCATCCCTCTCGCACCAGCTCGTCGCGGATCTCTGCTGTCAACACGAACGGATGCACCCGACGCCATCCCGCCGCCGCGTCGTACAGGTGTGTCACTCGATACTTGCGCATGGCTTCTCCCTGTCCATCGGACCGCCCCACCCACGAGGCACTCGGGTCACGCCGATCCCCGATCGACGCGTGTCGGCACGCAGCACCCGACACGACGAAAGATACGCCCGTAACGTTTCGCGCGCACCGGGCCTGAGCGAACGCAGGGTTACGACCCGTAACGGATACGAGCCAGGTTGCGCTGGTGCTGAGGCTCGTGCGCGCGCGATGCCATATGGCATTCAGCTCGTTCGTCTTATCGGCGTCGCTGCGCAGGCACCCAACGGCGAGCCCATTCGGCGACGACCCCGTGCTCGGCCGGCTCGCCTCGGGGAACGCGTCGCGTGCGCGAGTCCCTGGTGATCGCCCCTAACAGCGCGGCATCGGATGCGGGCGAGGAGGCGAGCGGTATCGTGGCCGATCTACTCCGCGACGTCACGGAGCCGGTCATCACCATCGGGCACGAGCATGGCCGGGTGACCCAGCACGACGAGACGGGCCACCTTGACCCGGTCGGCACACCGCCCCGACAGCTCCGCGGCACGCGCCGCGATGTCGGCCAGCAGATGCCAGGCACTCCCGGCAGCGGCGATCATCCGGCGCCGCATCCCGGTTGGACCCTGGATCGCGCACAGCCGGATCATCGGCGAATGCGAGCACACGTCCCAGCCGCGGCCGGTCGAGCACACCGGGGCCGACGCGATGCCCGCTGCCCCAGCCGAAAACCGATTCATCCCCGCACCTCAATTCATCACGTCGTGACGGCAAATGGCGGGAGCTCGCCGGCTGATCGGACTCAGCGACGCCCACCGTTCCTCCCCAATCGACCTGCGAAATTGTTCTCTACAGATGTACGGATATTCGATGGGAATGTCTTACCCCCCAGGCAGAATGGGAACATGACATCGAACGGCGACAGCGCACACGAACCGGATGCCGGCTCGTCGGGCTCGCCGTACGCGGGCATCGTCGATCGGGTGTCCAAGGCAGACGACCTGCTTCACGCCGCTCACATCGCGGTGACCCGTGCGCTTGCTGAGGCGGGACGCACCGCTCTGCGCCAAGCCGCGCGCTCGGGCGAGCGGCCCCGCGGCATGGGGTCAGACATGGAGATGCGCTCGATCGCGGCCGAGATCGCCGGAGTGCGTCGGTCGCACGACCGACGCGCGCAGAGCGAGATCGATCACGCACTGACCATCGTCGACGACTACCCCGCTGTCTTCGAGGCGTGGGAGCAGCGACGGATCACGCGCGACCACGTCGATGTGATCGTCCGGATGGGATGCCGTCTCGCCGACGACATCCGCGACGACTACGCGCGCCAGGCGATCTCGATCTGCGAGCGCGACATCGCATCGCGAGTGCGCGAACCGCTCCGCAACCTCGCCGCACGCCTCGGCTCCGAATCATTCACCGACCGGCACCGCACCGCCGCGGCGAAGCGGGGTGTCTGGGTGACCCACGGCGCCGACGGCATGTCCGAGCTCGGCGCGACACTTCCGACGGTGATCGCCACCGGCATCCACGACCGCCTCACCGCCATGGCGCAGTCCGTCAAAGACGCCCGCCCCACCGCCGCGGAGGCGCAGAGGGAGGATGCCGCGGCCGCAGATTCTCCCGTGGAGGATGCCGCGGCCGCAGGTTCTCCCGCGGGGGATGCCGCAACGCCCGACATCCGCACGATGGATCAGCTGCGTGCCGACATCCTCGGCGACCTGTTGCTCGGCGGAGCCCCCGTGGTCGATCCCACCTACGGCAGCGACGGCGCGGGTCCGCTGGGTGCGATCCGGGCCCAGGTGCAGGTGACGCTGACCTCCGAGACGGTGACCGGCGCCGATGACGCCCCCGCCGAACTCGTGGGCGCCTCCCTCATCGACGCCGACACCGCCCGAAAGCTCGCCGGCCGCGCCAGAATCTGGAACCGACTGTTCGTCGATCCCATCACTCGTACCCCGGTAGAGGTCGACACCTACCGTCCGCCCGCCGCGATGAGCAGATTGCTCAAAGCGCGTGACCAGCACTGCCGATTCCCCGGATGCCGCCGAGCCGCAATTCGCTGTGAACTCGACCACACGATCGACTACGCCCTCGGCGGGCACACCCACATCTTCAACCTCGCCCACTTGTGCCAACGACACCATTCGATGAAGCAATTCACGAATTGGGAAGTGAAACAGGTGGGAGGCGGGGTCCTGGAATGGACCTCACCCCTAGGCCGCGTCTACCGCGAGGACGTTCCGGTTCCATCGGTCTGCTTCGTCCCCGACACCGGTGCCGCGCCACCGCCCGGGCCGGGCAGGGACGAGCCGCCGCCCTTCTGAGCGGGTCTGGGTGGATCTAACGAGGATCGAGACGAGCCGGGGCTGGTCGGCGCCCTCACACTCCCCGAATGCGCCCCGCTTCGGCGAGCACGACGGGATCCTCGCATCCACGCGCGAACCCCGCGATCCGCCGGTCGATGTCGCGCTGCAGGATGACGGCGCCGATGCGCTCCGCCAGCGGGGCGAGCCACGCCGGGCGACAGGCGAAGTTGTAACGCCACACCGCGAGCGAGCGCGACGGGTCACCCTCCACCGGGCTGAACCGCCATCCACCGCCCATGCGCGCGAAGAACCACGAGCCCTTCGTCATCTTCATCCCGACGTTCGACGGCGGGTTGTACGAGACGTACTCGCTCTCCATCGCCAGCCCGAACCGCTGCACGGTATACGTGCGGACGCCCTTCGCCGGCCGATCCGCGCCGATCAGGTGCTGCCGCCGGATGAAGGGATCCCACCGCTTCCGCACCTCTCCCTGCGTCTGCGACACCGCGAACGCGACGTCGACGGGCACGGGAACGACGCAACGCGACTCGACGACAGGCACTCGCCCATCGTGGCACGCCCCACCGCGCACCACGCCCCCGCGACGCATACGCATACGCATACGCATACGCTGAAGAGCGGCACCGTCCACCCAGCCCTTGAGTCAACGGAGAATCATGCGCAGCGTCCCCCTCGGTCAGAGCAACATCCAGGTCCCCAACGTCGTCGCGGGCATGATGCGGATCGAGGAGCTCTCCGACGACGACATCCGCGCCCTCTACAACCGCTGCCGCGAGGTCGGCGTCGACTTCTTCGACCACGCCGACCTCTACGGCTCGACCCGCCACGCCTGCGAGCGACGGTTCACCGAAGCGCTCGAGCTCACGGCATCCGAGCGCGACGAGATCACACTGCAGACGAAGACCGGCATCGTCGCCGACGAGTGGCACTTCGACCACTCGTACGAGCACATCGTGACCTCGGCCGAGGAGTCGCTCGAAGCGCTCGGCACCGACCGCATCGACGTCCTGCTGCTCCACCGTCCCGACGCTCTCGTCGAGCCCGACGAGGTCGCCCGCGCGTTCGACCACCTCGAGTCGTCGGGCAAGGTCCGCGCCTTCGGCGTCTCGAACCACACGCCCCGTCAGATCGACCTGTTGAAGACGGCGGTGACCCAGCCGCTGGTGGCCAACCAGGTTCAGCTGTCGATCACGCACTCGACGCTCATCGCGCAGGGGCTCGCCTCGAACATGGCCGGCGAAGACGACTCGATCACCCGCGACGGCGGCGGACTCGTCGACTACTCCCGCATCAACGGCATCACGCTCCAGGCGTGGTCACCGTTCCAGAAGGGCTTCTTCGACGGCGTCATCTTCGGCGCCGAGGAGTACCCCGAGCTCAACGCCAAGCTCGACGAGCTCGCCGCGAAGTACGGCGTCACCCCCACCGCCATCGCGACCGCGTGGATCACCCGCCACCCCGCCGGCATGCAGGTCGTGCTCGGCACCACGAATCCCCAGCGCGTCGCGGATGCCGCCGAAGGCAGCGACATCCCCCTCACACGCGGCGAGTGGTACGGGCTCATCCAGGCCGCCGGCCACAAGGTGCCCTGAGCCCGGAGGTACGACCGAACGAACGAGTGGCCGGAGCGATCGATTCGCTCCGGCCACCCGCTGTCGCTCCGCGACGGCTCGCCTATTCGGCCGCCGCTCCGGACTGGGCTCGCCGCCTGCGAGATGCCGTCAGCACCACCGCTCCGATCGCGAGCATGAGGACCGCCGAGCCGGTCACCCACCACACGATCGCCTCACCGTCAGCCACACCGCTGGCCGCGAGCCCGCCCGGGTTCGACGTGGACGAGCCGCCGGGGCTCGTGACGACGACCTCGGGCGCGGTGAGCGTGTTCGTGAGCGTCACCTCGACGACCGTGCCATCACCGATCGTCACGGTCGCGGGGCTGAACGCGGGAGCCTCCCACGTCGCGCCCTCGACATCCGCGGGTGCGGCCTCGGTGAGAGTGACCTCCGCGCCGTAGGGCAGCTGCGGGCTCGTCACGGTCTCACCCGCACCCACGGTCAGCTCGCCCTCCGCGGCCCCGAAACCGACACCGGCGGGGTACGCGTAGTGCACCGTGAACTCGGCGTCCGCAGGAACCCGACCGGCGGCGTTGCCCTCGACCACCTTGTGGATCGAGAACCCGCCGGTGTTCAGGTCGATCAGGTTGGTCAGGGTGATCCGCGCGGTCTCGTCCTGCACGAGGGTGAGCGTGTTGCCCGGCTCGAAGGTCGGCGCAGCCCACGTCCCGCCCGTGATCGCGACGGGGGCCTCGCTCAGCGTGACCTCGGCGCCAGCCGGCGCGATGACCGTGACGGCATCCTCATCCGCGGTGACCGTGACCGTACCCGATCCCGCCTCGATCCCGAGGTCGCCGTTCGCGGGCCACGAGTAGCCGACCTCGAACGTACGGTCGACGACCAGGTCGGCCGCGTCACCGGTGAGCTTCTTCTCGATCGCGAAGGAGCCGACATCGCGGGCGATGACGTTCGTCGCCGTCACCGTCGCGCCGACCGAGCCGGGCCCGATGGTCAGCGTCTGCGGCGAGACGGTCGATCCGATCCACGTGCCGCCGGCGACATCGGCCGGCATGGTCTCGGCGAAGCTGACCTCCGCCCCCACGGGCAGCGCCGGGAACTCGACGACCGACCCGTCGGCGGGCAGCTCGACGGACGCGGAACCGGCCGCGATCGCCAGCTCGGGGTTCGCGGGCCACGACGCGGTCAGCTCGAACGCGGTGCCCTCCGGCATCCGGACGCCATCCGGGTTGTCGAGCTCCTTGCGCGCCTGCATGACCTGCGTCTGCAGCGTCGCGGCATTCGTGAGGCTGACGGCCAGCGGCGTCGACGAGTGCGTCGCGGTGAAGCTGAACGATCCGTCGCGGGCGGCTGCGACGGGCGCACCGTCGAGCGTCAGCACGGCCGAGCCGTCGACGTTGCTGGGCCATGGGTCGACCTCCGACAGCGTCACCGTCGAGCCGGCGTAGATCTCGGGGCTCGTGTACGACCAGTCGTTGCCGGCGTCGAGTTCGATGGTGCCCGACGTCGGAGCGGGGATGCCGCCGGGGTACTCGATCGTGTAGTCGACCCGGATCCCGTGGGGCCGGATGACATCCGCCGCGGTGTCGAAGGTCTTCTGCAGCTGGAAGCGCGCATAGCTCTGTCCGGTCGCCGACCCGCTGCTGTCGTAACGGGTCGCGGTCGAGCCCGCGTCGCTGACGACCCCGTCGATCTCGATCGTCGCGTTGTTGTCGTACGAGCCCGGCCCCGACACGCCCTTACCGCCGTCTTGCGCGATGGTGTCCCAGTTGACCTGGTACACGGATCCGGTCAGCGCGACGGCATTCTCACCGGCATCCTGCCCGGCGCACCCCTCGCCGGCGGTCGTCACGAACTGCACCTGTCGTCCGCCGTCGCTGACGGTGTACTGCGAGCGGTCGAGGTCGACCCACATGAGCGACGGATCGTTCCATTCGCTCACCGCGACGCAGGTCGCGCGCTGCACCCGCGGCGATCCCTCGACGAGCGTGAACGGGTTGGTCTCGTCGAAGCGGTCGGTGACGGTGACCGTCTGCCCCGGGGCGAGCGAGAGCCCGTCGTCAGCCGACTGGATGCCGTCGCCTCGGGTCGGCACCCCGACCCACCAGTGGACGGTGTCGTTGGGATTGTCGTACCAGCCGCTCTTCCACGGCCCCCAGACGCCGCCGTACTCGCAGTTCTCCGAGCAATACCGCGAATCGACGTGCACGGGCAGGGTTGACACGCCACCCACCGTGAACGTCACTCCCGGCAGGTCCGCGACGTTCTTGAGGTCGACCTGCGCGCGGATCTCGAACTCGCCCCGGATGTCGTAGGGATTCTCCAGCACGTAGTCATCTTCGATGACGCATTCGACCCGATTCGCCGTAACAGTGCACGTGCCGTTGCCGATGCTGAACGTCGTGCCCTGCCCGATGAGCTCGGACGGCAGATCGAACTCGACGCGAAGGGTCGGCGTCGCCGGCGACTCGCTCGCATGCCAGGTCACCTTCAGCGTCTGGACCGACTGGTCCTGGAAGGTGTTGTTGGTGAACTCGACGGTGTCGAGCACGGCCGACGTCCCGGCGGCAACCGCCGGCCCCGCACCGCCCCACAATCCGACGGCGAGCAGGGCGACGGCGAGCACGGCGCTCGCCGCACTCCTTCGGCGCGGGCGCGCGCCCGCAGCAGTATGTTCCATGAATCCTCCCCCGACGCACAGGGATATCGTCCGAGCGCATCGTCTGTGTCGTCCGGCCATCGGCGACAACGGTTTCGCCGCGCTCGTCGCGAGGCACATCTACCGTTACAGGCCGCGCCACGCGCGGGAGACGTCAGACGCTCGGCTTAGTCCTTCGACGAGGGAATTCGTCCTCGGACTAGTACCCGGACGGCCATTCACGGCAGGCGCAGGGGAACCTTCGGGTCGAGGATGCCGAGCTCGCGAGCCACTTCGCAGGCGGCACGGCGCGACGTCACCCCGAGCTTGCGGTAGATCGACTGCAGCTGAGCTTTCACCGTCGACGGCGAGACGAACAGGGCCGCAGCGGCGTCACGGGTGCTCCCGTGCCTGTCGACCGCCGTGAGGACGACCTTCTCGCGGTCGGTGAGCGGCACCGCGACCGGCCGGGCGGCCGCACGAGCCCGGCCCGGCGTCTTGAGGTAGCGCTGCAGCACCAGCGCATTCCGCTGGGCAGCGAAGTCGCCCAGCGCGAGCCGATCGCGCGGATGCAGCAGTGCGACGTGCATCCGCGCGCCGTAGTGGTCGGATACGAGAGCAGCGGCTCCGAGCCAGGCCCAGGCGCGCTCCTCGTCGCCCACCCGGAGAGCCGCGATCGCGCCGGATGTCTGCAGCTCGGCGCGTGAACGGATCGTGTGCCCGGGCAGCGCGAGCTCGAGCTCCGCCTGCTCGAACGCGGCGGCGTCACGGCGCTCGGCCAGCAACCACATCACGCGCGCGTGCGACAGCATGGGGCTGTCGTCGGGCTGCGACTCGAGTGCCTCGGCGGCCCGCCGGTGATCGCCTGCCGCGAGCCAGGCCAGCGCGAGCGCGGCGTGCAGCTGCTGACTCGCGACGTTCTCACCCATCCCGGGCAGGTCGCCCCGCTCGAGCTCGGCCCACACCCGCTCCGCCTCGGCCGCCGCGAACCCTTTGCCGTGCCAGACGGCGAGGCTCGTCGCGGTGGCGAGCGGCCAGCATTCGGACTGCGATGCCGTCGGCGCGAGCTTGAGATGCCTCGTCGCGCCCCGGAAGTCGAGCGCGTCCAAGCTGATCCAGGTCTCAGCGATGGCCGCGAGACCGATCGCCAGCACCGGCCGCGGGGCGTCGACGGGCCACGCCGTGCGATCGAGGGTCGCCAGCATCGCCCGCGCCCGCACCGTGTCGCCCGCCGGAGCGGTCATGGCCGCGGCGAGCGCGGTCGACGAGTTCCGAGACGCCGGCTTCGAGCCGGCCGCCGCCGACCGTGTCGCCGCGGTCATCGCTTCGGACAGGCGTCCTCCCTGCCAGAGCGACAGGCTCAGCTGCCGCAGCATGGCCCCGAGGTGCTCCCCGAACCTCGACGCGGTCTCGGGCTCGATCCGGGAGACCAGCTCGAGCGCGTCCAGGCTCAGATCGTTCGACGCGCGCCAGTCTCCGCGGAGCCGAAGGGCCGTCGCGCGGACGCTCATCATCGTCGGCTCGTCGAGCTCCGGCGCGAAGTACGTGGGATACGAGGGGGTGTCGATCACCGTCTCGAAGACGCCCGCGGCCTCGGGCCACCGCAGCGGACTGGCCGACAGCGCGAGTGCCAGACCGAACGCCAGCATCGGATGCCGCGGAAGGACCTCACGCGGCACGCGCTGCAGCACGGGCAGCAACGTATCGCTCGGGTGGCTGTCGGCGCTCGACGCGGCGAGGTGCGCGAGCACGCGATCGGCGAGCGCCCAGTCCTCGCCCTCGACGGCCAGCTCGAGGGCATGGGCGAGGGCGGTGCCGCCGTCGAGCATCGCCTGCGCCGCAGCGACGCACATGCGCCGGTAGCGGTCGCCGTCGCGCTGAGCGCGCGCACGGAACGCATCCTTGACGGTCTCGACGTACTGGAACACGCGCCCGCCGGAGGCGTAGGGGATCCATCGACCGAAGCCGTCTCGCTCCAGCGTCGTCAGCAGCGCCTCGGCATCCGGGTCTCCGGTCAGCCGGCTGGCGAGAGCGGCGTCGACGAAGGGGAGCACGGCGGTGTCGGTGACGAACTCCACCGTCTCGGGATCGCCGAGCGAAGACGCGATCCGGTCGGCCATGACACCGTTCCACTCGCTGGAGTCGAGACGAGGGATGTGACCGACCTGCGAGATCGCCTGGACGGCCGCGCGCACGGTGAGCGCCAGCCCGCCCGTCGCCGCGACCACCTGGCGAGCGACCCGCTCGTCGGTGATGCCCGCCTGCTCGCGCAGCAGCGTGCCGACCTCACCGGCCGTGAAGGCCAGCTCGCCGCGGGAGATGACGCGGGTGATGCCGTCGTCGAGTGCGGCCACCGACAGGGCCGTCTCGCCGCGCGTCGTGACGATGACTCGCAGCATCGGATACGCGGCGAGCAGACGCAGGAGATCGTGGTCGACCCGCTCCGTCAGCTCGCCGAGCCGCTCGTAAGCGTCGAGCACGAGCACGACCGGGTGATCGGCGGGGATGAGGCGACGGGCCGTGTCGATCAGCGCATCGGCACCGGCGACGGTCTCGGCCGACAGCCTCCCGGGCCGCCCCGCAGCGACGATCACCCGGTGCCACAGCATCCGAGTGCTGGTGATGCCCGAGGGCACCGAGACCCGCACGACACCGCGGGGCTGTTCGGCCCGCAGCATCCACGACCGGACGAGCGTCGTCTTACCCGCTCCGCTCGGCCCCTGGATGACGCAGAGCCGGACCAGCGGCGACTCGAGCACGCGCGTCAACCGAGGACGGTCGGACACACCGGTGGCCGAGTCGAACCCCGCTCCCCCCGCCGAGATCCGATTCATCCCTGCACCTCGATTCGTCACCGAAACGAGAAGCCTAGGAAATGAACCTATGCGTGAGCGGGATCAGACCGATCCCGGCGCCCGGAGCGCGACCGTTCGGCGCGATGAGTCGCTCGACGAGCGGGATCTGCGCGGTAGGGACGGCGACTCGGCTGCGCAGCATCGCGATGCCGACGAGCGCGATGAATCCCGAGAGCAGCTTGTCGATGACCGACGTGAGGATGTTGGCCGAGAACGCTGCCGCGACGACGGGCAGACCGAGCCCTGCGATCGACGAGGTCACGTTGTCGGACCCGTGCCCGGAGTATCCGCCGAACATCAGCACCCCCAGTGGAGCGCCCACGAGCGAACAGGCCACCGCGACGAGGAGGGTGAGGTTGACGTAGCGGAAGAGGTCGGCCCCCATACCGAACCGGCGGATGCCGTATCCCCACACGAGTGCTCCCGCGACGTTGACGAGCGCGAAGGGGGCGGCACCCGGGGCTCCCACGACGAACCCGAACACGTTCGTGCTGAGCCCCACGACGACGCCCGCCCAGGGGCCGAAGACCATCGCCGCCACCGCGGTGCCGGCCATGTCGAGGTAGATGGGAAGGTGCAGCAGCTGCACCGTCGACATCCCGATGAAGTTGACGATCAGGCACCCGAGCATGATCAGCGCCTGCGTCCGGCGCGACACGAGCGGATGCGGGGCGGTCAACGGAGACGTCGCCTGCCGCGGTGCCCCGGTCGCGGGACGCGGACGGGGCGCCGCTGCGACGCGGGGACCGACATCATCGGTCCGGCGGGTGCGCTGGTACCGGAGAACCCAGCGGTCGGCTTCGTCGGCGTCGGCGCCGAGGGCGAGCACGATATCGCGCAGCAGCCCGACATCGACCCGGGCACGCCCCGGCCGGAACGCGTCGTACACGGTCGTCCTCGGCGGCTGCGCGGCCGCCGGGTTCATACCGCGCTCGACCCGGAGCTGCGCGATGCGGCGAACCAACTCGGCGTACGACACCGGCCCTGCGGCATCCTTCAGCGCCAGCAGATCCCCCGCGATCGCGTCGAGCGAATCGGGCTCGCCGAATCGCATCTCGTCGTCCTGCACGTGCACTCCCAGCCCTCGAACGGATGCATGTCGCAAACCGCATACGTGCCGAGAACCCCTCGCCCGGCGGCGTTCACTCTATCGATGACCGCGGACCGGAGTGTTCGGGATTGTTCGCGAACACGCGTTGCTGCCCGAACAGCCCATGTCGCCGGGCAACCGATGCCACCGTGAGATCGACGGCTCGCCACCTGGGGCGCGGGCCGCGATTCGCTCTCGATGAGGACTTATGAAGAAGAGACATCCCTCCCTCGCCGCGGCTTCGGCCGCCCTGATCGCGGCGACGCTCGTCGTCGCCGGCTTGGCGCTGCCGGCCCATGCCGACGAGTCGGCCGGAGGCGTCGATCCGGCAGGGTCGGCCGCGACGGAGTCTGCCACGACGGAAGCTGCGGTGGTGGCTGCCGCCACCGAGTCGACCGCGGCGGAGTCTGCGGCCACCGAGTCTGCCGCCACCGAGCCTGCCGCCACCGAGTCTGCCGCGACGGAAGCTGCGGCAACGGAAGCTGCGGCAACGGAAGCTGCCGCGACGGAGGCTGCGGTGGTGGCTGCCGAGCCCGCACCGAAGCCTGCTGAGACCGCGGCGGTCAGTACGGCACCCGGCTACGTGAATGACGACGGGTCCGGTGCTGGCAACGATGACGACGACAGTGTCGCCGATCTGCCGCCGCAGACGGGAGTCACGATCAGCATCCGGGTCGATGGCGCCGAGATCGGCGTCGGCCCGATCGGCGAGCGCGGACCGATCGAGCGATACGAGCTCATCGTCCGTCCCATGGACGGCGGCGAGCCGATCACGCGGACCTCGACGACCCGGACCGTCTTCGTCCTGACCGGATTGAAGCCAGGCACGTACGAGATCGAGGCGAGCCTGCACAACAGTCACGGCTCGACGGGCACCCGCAACATCTGGTTCGCGGTGCCGGAGGTACCCGGCGAGCCGACGGTGACGATCCGTGACAGCAGCCCCACGGCGCTGCTCGGCGAGATCTGGGCCGCCCCGCTGCAGAACCCGTTCCCGGAGGGGGTGTGGCCGTTCTATCTGCCCACCACCTACACCGCGACCCTCACGGGCGGTGGCCGCACCGAAACGCGCGAGGTCGACGACGTCCAGGGTCTCGGACGCTTCGGGTTCACCGATCTCGACCCCTCGACGACATACACGCTGACGGTCGTCGCTCAGAACGTCGCGGGGCAGAGCGCGCCCGTCTCGGTCCAGGCATCCACGAGTCCCGTCACCGGACCGGCCGCGCCCGATCCCGACGCGCTGACCGGCGACAACCGCGGCGGGGTCGTCGTGGACGGCGCATCCGTCCCCGGCACCACGGTGACGGCGAACGTCGGACGCGATCTGGCGGGTATGGCGATCCACGGGTGGCTGTTCTCCGAGCCGCGCTACCTCGGCGTGGCCACGGTCACGGCAGATGGCATCGCGACGTTCGCCCTTCCCTCCGACATCCCCGCGGGCGCCCACCGCCTCGCACTCACCACGGACGACGGCACCACCCTCGGCTGGAGCCCCGTCGAGGTGCGCGCCGCAGACGTGACCACCCCGCCCGCGACGGGCGGCCCGGACTCCGGCGCCGGAACGGGCGGGTCCGGAACGGGCGGGTCCGAAACGGGCGGCTCGTCGTCCGAGGCCGACGGTGGAGACGGAGCGGCCCCCGCGGCGAGCGCCGTCGCGACGCGGGCTGAACAGCGCTCTCTCGCGGCGACGGGCGGAACCGCACCGTGGGGCATCGCGATGTGGGCGGCCGCATTGCTCGCGGTCGGGGCGCTGGCGATGACGAGACGACGCGTCACCGACTGACGCTGTATTCGAAGGACGACGCGCGGGGCACCGGCCATGGGGGGCGGTGCCCCGCGCGTCGTCTCGTCACGCGCGGCGGGCGGTCTGAGGTCGTTTCTACGCGCTCGCCACCGTCTCATCCGCCCGTCGACGCGCGATCAGCAGCGCGCCCAGGACGAGCAGGAGCGCTCCCCCGACGCCGCCTGCGATCCACGGCGTGGCCCCGGTGACCGCGAGCCCCGGCGGGACGACGGTCGTGGTGGTGCCGCAGTCGCCGTCTGTCGACGCCGCACCGCAGTTGGCCCCGGAACCGTCGGGCGTCACCACCACGTTGCGGATCTCCCCCGTGGAACGGAGCGTGACGGAGTACGTCACGGTGACGCTCTCTCCGACCCCGACAGCGCCTGCCCACGACAGCACCGGACGCTTGTACTCGGCACCGCCGGTGGCGTCGCCGTTGTACGTGCCCACGGCCAGCGACGACGTCAGGTCGTCGGTGAACGACGCAGGACGCTCATCGGTGTAGGCGACCTGGCCGGTGTTCGTCACCGTGATCGTGAAGGTGACCCGGTCTCCGATCGCCGCTCGCGTGGTCGAGACGTCCTTCACGACGCGGTAGCTCGCGATCGGCGTCTCCGTCACGCAGCCGCCCTCGACGGAGCAACCGCCGCCGGGACCGTCCCCTGCGACCGTGTTCCGCAGATCGCCGTCGCCGGTCGCCGGCTGGTTGACCGTCACCGAATACGTGATGCTCACGGTCTCGCCGACCTCGAGCGGCCCGTCCCACGTCAACGTCGTTCCCGACAGCTGAGCGCCGGACGTCGCGTCGTCGTTGTACGTGGCGTCATCGAGCACACCCGACAGGTCGTCCGTGATCGTCGCCGGGGCGTCCGTCGTGTACGGGACCTTGCCGATGTTCTCGACCGTCACGGTGTAGGTGACGACCCCGCCGAGCACGACATCCTGCACGTTCGCCGTCTTCGCGACGACGTACGACGCGACGGGCGTGTCGGTGATGCACTCGCCGTCGACGCACTCTCCACCGGGTGAAGACGGGGCGACGACGTTGCGGAGATCGAAGTCTCCGCTGATCGGGTCGTCCACGGTCACCGAGTACGTCACCTGCAGCGTCTCGCCCACGGCGAGAGGGCCGGACCAGGTGAGCGTGTCGTCGGACACCGAGCCGCCGACGGAGACGTCGCCGTTGTAGGTCGCGTCATCGAGCACGCGCGAGAGGTCGTCGGTGAACGAAGCCGGGTTCTCGTCCGTGTACGCGACCTCGCCCGTGTTGGTCACGGTGACGGTGTACGTGACGGTGTCTCCTGGGAGGGCCTCACTCGAGGATGCCGCCTTGGCGACCGAGTACGACGCTGCAGGGACGTTCGCGACGCACGCCGGGTCCGTCGATCCCTCGACGCAGTTGGCTCCCGAGTCCGGCGGAGTGACCACGGTGTTGTCGAGACGACGGTCGCCGGCGGCCGGGTCGTTCACGGTCACCGAGTAGGTGACCGTGACCGTCTGGCCGACATCGAGCGCGCCCGCCCAGCTGAGCCGCGGCTCGTCGTATGTCACGCCGGCGCCGGAGGTGCTCGCCGCGTCGACGTTGTACGTCGCGTCGTCGAGGACTGCCGAGAGGTCGTCGGAGAAGGACGCCGGAGCATCCGCCGTGTACGCGACCTGTCCGGTGTTGGTGACCTCGACGGTGTACTGCACCACGTCGCCCGGGACGACCACGGTCGAGGTCGTCGACTTCACCACGCGGTAGGAGCCGACCGGCGTGCTCGTTTCGCACGCGCCGTCGCAGCTTCCGCCGGGGCCTTCCGGGGTCACCGCGTTCCGGAGGACGAAGTCGCCGGTGACCGGGTCGTCGACCGTGACCGAGTAGGTGACGGTGATCGTCTGGCCGACGGCCAGCGCGCCCGACCAGGTGAGGGTGCTGCCGCTGACCGTGGCGCCGTTCGAGGCATCGTCGTTGTAGACGGCGTCGTCGAGCACGCCCGCGAGGTCATCCTCGAACGCAGCGGGCGCTTCGTCGGTGTACGCGACCTCGCCGGTGTTGGTGACGGTCACGGTGTAGGTGACCACTCCCCCCGGGCGCACGGTCTCCGAGTCCGCAGCCTTCGCCACGGTGTACGAGGCGACCGGCGTCTGCGTCGTGCACTCGGCGTCGGGGTCGCAGCTCCCGCCGGGCGCCGACGGCACCACGGCGTTGACCAGGTTCTTGTCGCCGGAGAGGGGGTCGTTGACGGTCACCGAGTAGGTGACCGTCGCCGTCTCGCCGACGGCCAACGGGCCCGACCAGGTCAGCCTGTCGTCCGCGACGGAACCGCCGGAAGAGACATCGCCGTTGTAGGTCGCATCGTCCAAGACACCCGTCAGGTCGTCTTCGAAGGAGGCGGGGGCCGCGTCCGTGTAGTCGACCTGTCCGGTGTTCGTGACGGTCACGGTGTAGGTGACGACGCCGCCGGCCATCACCGTGGCGGTGTCGGCGGTCTTCGCGACCGTGAACGACGACACCGGGGTGGTCGTTCCGCACTCACCCGTCGCGCATTCGCCCGTCGGTCCGGTCGGCACGACGACATTGCGGAGAACCGAGTCGCCCGTGGACGGGCTGTTCACGGTCACCGAGTAGGTCACGGTCGTGCTGCCGCCCGCCGGGAGCGGACCCGCCCACGTCAACGTGTCGCCGTCGACCGCGCCGCCCTCGGAGACGTCGCCGTTGTAGGTCGCGTCATCCAGGACTCCCGAGAGGTCGTCCTCGAACGACGCGGGGTCGGCGTCGGTGTAGTCCACGGCGCCGACGTTCGTGACCGTGACCGTGTAGGTCACGACCGTTCCCGGGGTGGCGGTCTCCGTGTCGGACGACTTCTCGACCGTGTAGCCCTGGATGGGGGTGAGCGTGCACTCCTCGGTCGCCGGGTCGCACGGACCGGCCGGGGGCGTGCCGGGCGGAACGAGGAAGTTCGCAGCGACGTTGTTGCCCCGGTCGCCGACCGCGTTCACGACGGCGGTGTACGTGACCTCGGCGGTGGCGCCGGCGGCGAGTGTGCCACGGATCGCGAGGATGCCGCCGTCCGGACCGTCGACCGTGACAGACGGGGTGTCGGACTCCGGTGCCCCGGTCAGGGTCGCGTCGTCGAGCACGTCGCTGAGGTCGTCGTCGCGGAGCACATCGACCGTGGTCGCACCGGTGTTGGTCACCACGATGGTGTAGGTCAGCTCGGTGCCCGTACGCACCGGGCTCTCCGATGCCTCCACCGACTTCGTGTAGGTCACGCCCGTGATGGGAGTCGTCGTGCAGTTCGGCGCCTCATCGTCGGCCGGAACGCATTCGCCGTTCGCCGGAGGGGTCTCGCCGGGGTCCAGCAGGAAGTTCGATGCGACACTGTCGCCGCGCTCGCCATCAGGCCGCACGGTCACCGTGTAGGTGACGGTCGAGGTCTGTCCGGCCGGCACCGATCCCGTGATCGAGATCCGCGCCCCGTCACGTGCGACCGTCAGGCCGGCCGATCCGGTCGGCTCGGTCGTGACCGCGGCGTCGTCCAGGACGTAGGTGAGGTCGTCGATCGCATCGACCGAGGCCGGGGCCTGGCCGTCGTTGTCGAAGAAGAGGGTGTACGTGATGGTGGAACCGGCCACGACGGGATCCGCCGACGCCTCGGCCGTCTTCCACTGCGTCAGCAGCGCACCGGGCACCTGCACCCGGTCGCAGCGCTGCGCCCCGGGAGCCGTCGCGTCCTGCGGAACGCATGCGACGTTGCGGAGGACCTGGTCGCCCTGACCGGTGTAGGTCACCGAGTAGGTGATCGTGGCTTCCTCGCCCGCGGCGAGAGCACCGCTCCACGTGAGCGTGTTGCCGTCGCGCGTCGCCGTACCGGTGCTCGCGTTCAGCGACGCGTCGTCGAAGGTCGCGTCGTCCAGCACCTCGCTGAGGTCGTCGGACGCTGTTGCGGGCGCCGCGAGGGTGTAGGCGCCCGGGCCGGCGTTACGGACCACGATCGTGTAGGTCGCCTGGTCGCCGATCGCGGGGAGCTCGGAGGTGTCGACGGACTTGTCGATGGTCAGCCGGGGAAGGTCGAAGTCTTCGACGGCACACGGCTGACCGGTCGCATCGTCGACGCCGCCGGTCGCCGGGTCGCATGTGGGCGGCGTCGTGACGCCGGGGTCGTTCGGCACCCAGGTCACGTTGCGGACCTCGCCGTCGCCACCACCGCGCAACGTCGCGCTGTACGAGATCTCGACGGACTCGCCGACACCGAGGGCGCCGGACCAGGAGATCAACGGCGACTGGTACCCCAGAGTTCCCTCGCGGGAAGCGGTCGCGTCATCGTTGTACGCGGCATCGTCCAGCACGCCCGACAGGTCGTCGAAGACGACGGCCGGGTTGTCTGCGGTGTAGGCACCGGCTCCCGTGTTGGTCGCGGTCACCGTGTAGGTCACGACATCGCCCGGACGCGAATCGGCCGTGGCATCGGAGGTCTTCTCGACCGACAGCGCCAGCGCGCACGACTCGGCGCTGTCCTCGTTGTTCGCACTGTTCGGGTCGGCCTCGTTGCCCGACACCGACGCCGTGTTCACGACGCACGCGGGCGGGTTCACATCCGTGTCCGCCTCGATCGTGAACGTATCCGACTCGCCGACAGCGAGTCGGGGGCCGCTCACGGTGATCGTGTCACCGGACACGGAGGACGAGACGTCGCCGGTCACGCTCGGATTGCTGAGTCCCGCGGGCAGGTTGTCGGTGACGGTCCATCCGCTCGAGACGCCCGCGCCGTTGTTGGTCACCGTGACCTCGTAGCTGATGCGGTCACCCGACGTGAAGGTCGCAGGCCCGGTCTTCTCGATGGACAGGTCGGCGGGAAGCCCGGGGATCGCGGTGCCGTCGTTGCCGCTCGCCGTCGGGCCGGCGACCAGAGGCAGCACGGTGATCGTCGGTGAGTCGGAACCCGGATCGGTGATGCGGATCTGCGCGATGCGGCCGCTGCCGTTGTTCGAGAATCCCAGGTTGCCGTTGCCGAACTTCCACGCGGCTCCCCACGCTCCGCCGAGGTTTCCGGGGATGACGGCGGGGAATCGTCGGACGGATCCGTCTGCGGGATTGATCCTGATGAGCGTTCCCGCAGGCTGGGAGGCGTTGTAGTCGACTGCCCACAGAAAACCACCGAGGAACTCCATGTCGGCGATGGTGTAGTTCGTCGCGTCGATCGAGAAAGCAGGCTGGATGACGCCGGCAGTGGTCGTCTTATATACGATTCGCGAGTTCCCCGGAGTCCCATTCGTCGTATAGAGAAGGCCGTCGCTCGGGTTGAATGCGCCGACCCACTGAGGGGTCGGATACGTCGCCGTCCCGACCCGCGTGACCACGCCCTGCTGACCGACTCGCACGACGGCGTTCGCCGGGATCTGCCCGATGGCCGAGATGCTCGCACCGTAGATGTAGTTGTTGTTGGTGTTGAAGCTGATCGCGTTGTACGTGCCGGAACTGACCGGCGCGCCTTCGGGCGTGAAGGCGTAGGCGCCGTCACCGGAGGTCTGCGACCGGTACAGGCCTGTCGGTGACCCGGTCTGGGACTGCGCGACGAAGACGGTCGGCGAGCTCGGGTCGAAGGGATCTCCCGCGGCCGCATACGCGGGAGACGCTGTCGCCACGTTGAGTCCCACGAACGACGCGACGGCCAAGCTTCCGACGGCGACGACGGCGAGAGACCGCCGCAGTCGTCCGTGTGCCTGGATACCGCGTGCTTTCGGCCGAATTCGCTTCGTCGACATAACTCTCCCCGCCTTGTTCCGGGATCACCCCAGAACCGCCTCGATCGGCATATGGGGTCGAGCCTAGTAGGAAAAGGGAGGAAATATGGGTCGCGGGCGGGAATATCGTTGTAAATTACGTAAGACGTAAATAGACCCGGCAATCACATGACGCCGCTCCGCGAATCGGTCCCGTAGCGACGTTCTCAGGTGCCGCAGAAGGTCTGGTAGCCGGCCGCGAAGTCCGGACCGGCCGGCTCGGCGTACCGCTCCGCGCCCGCGCGCTCGGTGAAGGGGGCCGACAGGACGGTGGTCAGCCAGCCGAGCGGCTCGAGGTTCCCGTCGGTCGCCGCGGCGAGCGCCTCCTCCACGAGGTGGTTCCGCGGAACGTAGATCGGGTTCGCGGCATCCATCACCTCGGGGGCGGGCTCGTGGGCACGCCACCGGTCCAGCCAGCCGGCCAGCGCCGGGTCTCCGCCGAGAGCCGCCTCGAGAGCGGCGGCGTCGCCGCGCGCGGCATCCGACAACGACCGGAACGTCGAGGTGTAGTCGGCGCGCGTCCGCCCGAGCATCTCGTGGAAGTCGCCCGCGAGCGCCTCGACCTCGACGTCCGACACCGCGCTACCTGACACCGCGCTACCCGACACCGCAGCATCGGGCACGAGACCCAGCTTGCGCCGCATCCCCGCCGCGCGCGCTTCGGCGAACCGGGGCCGGAACTCGGCGAGCACTCCCTGGGCCTTCTCGACGGCGCGCTCGAGGTCGTCGTCGAACAGCGGCAGCATCGCCTCCGCGAGCCGGGCGAGGTTCCACTCGGCGATGTACGGCTGATTGCCGTACGCATAGCGCCCGCCCGTGTCGATCGAGCTGTACACGGTCGCCGGATCGTACGCATCGAGGAACGCGCACGGGCCGTAGTCGATCGTCTCGCCCGAGAGCGTCATGTTGTCGGTGTTCATCACGCCGTGGATGAAGCCGACCAGCATCCACCGGGCCACGAGATCGGCCTGCGTCCGCACGACGGCGCGGAAGAGCGCGAGCGCGGGCACCTCGTCGTCCGCCGCCTCGGGGTGATGCCGCGCGATCGCATAGTCGACGACGGAACGCAGCACGGCGATGTCACCCGTCCCCCGCGCGAACTCGACGCTCCCCACCCGCAGGTGACTCGAGGCGGTCCGCACCAGGACGGCCCCCGGCAGCGCCGTCTCGCGCAGCACCTCACGGCCGGTCGCGACCACGGCGAGCGAACGCGTCGTCGGGATGCCGAGCGCGTGCATCGCCTCGCTCATGACGTACTCACGCAGCATCGGGCCGACCGCCGCGAGCCCGTCACCGGCCCGCGCGAACGGAGTCGGTCCCGAGCCCTTGAGGTGCAGGTCGCGCAGCGTGCCGTCGGGCGCGGTCAGCTCGCCGAGCAACAGAGCACGCCCGTCGCCCAGACGCGGTGAGAACCCGCCGAACTGGTGACCGGCATACGCCTGCGCGACCGGCTGGGCTCCCGCGGGCAGCGCAGCGCCCACGAGGAGGGCGACGCCCGCGGGGCTGCGCAGGAAGCCGGGGTCCAGGCCGAGCTCGACGGCGAGACCCTCGTTGACGACGAGCAGCTGCGGAGCAGGCGCGGGATCCGCTGCCCACGGGCGCGCGAGCGCCGGCAACGCGTCGGCGAAGTCGTGCGACAGCGAGAGCGATTGCGACGGCGAGAGCGACGGCATGTTCCGAGGCTACGCGCGCCGCATCCGCCGAGGGCCGGACGGCGGACACCGGATGACACACACTCCTGTTTACGTGTCTGACACAGGTTCTTGATATGAAAGGTGGGTGGTCCGCTCGGGGCCGCGGAGAGCGAGCGCCATGCGTCTGTCAGTCATCGGTTGCGGTTACCTCGGCGCGGTCCACGCCGCCGCGATGGCATCCATCGGTCACGAGGTCGTCGGGATCGACGTCGACGAGCGCAAGATCGCCTCGCTCTCGAACGGCGACGCGCCCTTCTTCGAGCCGGGGCTGCAGGAGATCCTGAGCGACGGGCTCGCGTCGGGGCGCCTGCGCTTCTCGACCGACATGGCGGATGCCGCCGGCGCCGCCGTCCACTTCGTCGGCGTGGGCACCCCGCAGCAGAAGGACGGCTACGCCGCCGACCTGACATACGTCAACGCCGCCGTCGACGCGCTCATCCCCCACCTCGCCGAGGGAGACATCGTCGCGGGCAAGTCGACGGTCCCCGTCGGCACCGCGGCCACGCTCGCCGAGCGCGTGACGCCCACCGGCGCGACCCTCGTCTGGAACCCGGAGTTCCTGCGCGAAGGCTGGGCGGTGCAGGACACCGTCGACCCCGACCGCCTCGTCGCGGGGGTCCCTGCCGGCGCGGAGGGCGAGCGAGCCGCCGACATCCTGCGCGAGGTGTACCACCCGTCCATCGCGAAGAACACGCCGTTCATCGTGACCGACCTCGCGACGGCCGAGCTCGTCAAGGTCGCCGCCAACGCCTTCCTCGCGACGAAGATCAGCTTCATCAACGCCATGGCCGAGATCGCCGAGGTCACCGGCGCCGACGTCACGACCCTCGCCGACGCGATCGGCCACGACGCCCGCATCGGCCGCCGCTTCCTCGGCGCCGGCATCGGCTTCGGCGGCGGCTGCCTGCCGAAGGACATCCGCGCCTTCTCCGCCCGCGCCGAGGAGCTCGGCCGCGGCGAGTCGGTCGCGTTCCTCCGCGAGATCGACGCCATCAACATGCGCCGCCGCGACCGCGCCGTCGACCTCGTCGTCGACGCGCTCGGCGGCTCGGTGTACAAGAAGAACGTCACGGTGCTCGGCGCGGCCTTCAAGCCCCATAGTGACGACATCCGCGACTCCCCGGCGCTCGACGTCGCGGTGCGTCTGCACGGCCTCGGCGCCTGGGTCACCGTGACCGACCCCGAGGCGATCGAGAACGCCCGCCGCGTGCACCCCCAGCTGAACTACGTCGAGGACCGCGACGAGGCCCTGCGCGCCGCCGATGCCGTCATCGTCGTCACCGAGTGGGACGAGTACCGCCGCCAGCTCGACCCTGCGCACGCCGCGACGCTCGCCGCCGGCCGACTCATCGTCGACGGACGCAACTGCCTCGACGCCGACGCCTGGCGCGCGGCCGGGTGGGACTACCGCGGCATGGGCCGTCCCTGACGCACCGGGCGGAATGACAGTGCGAGGAGCACGATAGCGGCGACCACGCACGCCGCCGCGATCAGCGCCGTCACGTTGCCGTTGATCGTCGCGTTCGACCAGGTCGTGAGGTCGACCGGTGCGAGCACGACCGGCGCGCGCTCCAGCAGGCCGTTCACGAGCGGCCCGGCGACGACCGCGACCACGGCACCGACGACGCACACGATGGCGGCGCGCTGCAGCCCGCGCAGCGGAAGATAGCGGAGCACCAGCACGATCAGGATCGCGAGCCCGGCGCCTCCCGCAACGAGCGGCAGAGCGATCTCGACGAAGGCCCACCCCTCCCCCACCGCGCCGAGGATCACGGCGAGCATCAGCGTCAGTGCCACGGCATCCACGACCACGGAGATCATCGCGCTGTGCGTGCGCAGCCAGCCCGCTCCGAACGACCGCAGGGCGAGCGGACCCCAGATCACGACCACCGCGAACAGGATCGCGGCGCCGGCGATGCCGAGGAACCCCGCCGAGGTCAGCGCCTCGACGGACGCGAGCAGCAGCCCCAGCGAGGCGAGCGCCGCGGCGAACGTCGTCCAGCCGCGCCGCCCCGTCACGAGCAGCGGGAGGGTGGTGAGAGAGAAGGCCAGAGCGACCGCGGCGGCGACGATCCAGAACCACGACAGCGTGTGCTCGACCGCGAGGTTGGTGACGAACGTGGCGACCAGGGCGACCGCGTATGCACCGACCGTCGTCCACAGCAGCGCGCCGCGCCACCGCCGGTGGACGCGGGCCTGCTGTGCGTCGAGCCGGCCCCGGTCGTCCGCGCTCGCGCTGACGAGCTCGCCTTCGGTCACGCCCAGCGCTCGCGCCAGCGGACCGAGCGTCGCGAGGTCGGGGTACGACAGCCCGCGCTCCCACTTCGACACCGCCGACTCGGTCACGAAGACGCGTGACGCGAGTTCCTTCTGCGTGAGCCCGGCGGTGCGCCGAGCCGTGGCGAGGAAGCGGCCCACGTCGTCCTTGTGCGACTCGGGCCTGGCGGATCCGGGCCTGTGGGATTCGGTGCTGAGCGTTTCATTCACGTCGCTCAGTGCACCACTCCCGGGCTCGGCGCACCAAGCCGACACGGCACCGGCCGGGCTCGACTATCTGGCCAGCCCGGAATCACGCGGATGTGCGGGGTTTCAGGGCAGGCGCACCGAGTCGGTCTTGGGGTGCTCGTGCGGCATCCGGTCACGGTCGTACGTGATGGCGGAGTAGCCGTGCGGGATCGGCTGACCCTGCTCGTCGACGCTCACGAAGACGAGACGCTCGATCGAGAGGATGCGCTTGCGCGTGATCATGTTGCGCACCACCGCACGCATCGTCAGCGAGGTGCGGCCGAAGTGCGTCGCGGTCAGCCCCATCTCGATGAGGTCTCCCTGCAACGCCGACGACTCGAAGTTGATCTCGGAGATCAGCTTGGTCACGACGCGGTAGTTGCCGAGCTGGATGATCGCGTAGATCGCTGCCTCTTCGTCGATCCAGCGCAGCAGGCTGCCGCCGAAGAGGGTGCCGTTCGCGTTCAGGTCTTCCGGTCGCACCCATTTGCGCGTGTGGAAGTTGATGCCGCCCTCCGACCAGGGCCATTCGGAACTCGTCTGATCGCTCACGTTCATCCAGCCTAGCCCGCCATGATCGCACGGTCCGGGCCCGGCGTCGACGGGTTTCCCGGGCGCGACCGACATCGGATGATATGGCCATGGACAAGCCTGCGAAAGACTTCGACGCTCACGAGGTGACGGAGGAGGTCGCCGAACGAGTCAAAAAGCGGATGCCGGACGTCGACGACGATCTCATCCGCCGCGAAGCCGCCGCATCGGTCGAGAGCCACGCCGACGCCCGCGTCACGGACTTCATCGGCATCATCGCCGAGCGCGAGACCCGCGAACGCCTCGCCGGCATCGCCGAGGGGACCGACGAGTCCTCGCCGAAGGATTAGCGGCGGTCGTCGGTGGTCTGTCCGTAAACGTTCTGATACCGGTCGTACAGCGCATCGATCGCGTCCTGCGGAATCGGGAGCACCTCGCCCGCCTGCCGGGCGATGTGGACCGTGCGAGCCACGTCCTCGACCATCACCGCAGCCTTGACCGCATCCTTCGCACTCGACCCGATCGTGAACGGTCCATGGTTCTGCATCAACACCGCCCGCGAACGATGCCCGCGAAGCGTGTCCACGATCCCCCGACCGATCGAATCATCACCGATGATCGCGAACGGCCCCACCGGGATCGGACCCCCGAACTCATCAGCCATCGCCGTGATCACACACGGGATCTCCTCACCCCGCGCCGCCCACGCCACCGCATACGTCGAATGCGTGTGCACCACACCACCCACCTCGGGCATGTTCCGATACACATACGCATGAGCCGCCGTGTCACTCGACGGCGACCGATCAGCACCCGGCGTCCCCGGCACCACATTGCCGTCCAGATCACACACGATCATGTTCTCCGGAGCCAACTCGTCATACGACACCCCCGACGGCTTGATCACGAACAGATCAGCCCCCGGCACCCGCCCCGACACGTTGCCACCGGTCCACACGACCAGCCCGTAACGCACCAACTCCGCGTGCAACGACGCCACCTCGGCCCGAACCCGCGCCACCGCTTCGTGTTCCATCGGGACTCCTTCGCCTCTCGGGATGAGCCGGATCCCGCGCTCAGGGCCGGCGCCCGTCATGTTACCGGTAACACCCTCCGCGTGTGATCCCGCACGCTCGCGGGTAGTCCCACGGGACGAGGAGATATCACCCGAACGGGGGACGCGTTCCGGCGCTGAGCTCCGTACCGTCGAGAGCATGGACGTCGAAGCACTCGCCCACACCGCCACCGGAGCTCTCGTCGGCATCGCCCTCGGATTCCTCGTGGGGCTACTCACCCTCAACCCCATGCTCGGCGTCATCGTCGGAGGCGTCGCGATGGTCGTGCTCGCCGTCGCGGCGGCCATGTTCCTGCCGCGCGGCATGTATCGCTGATCCGCGCACACCCGGCTTGACCCTCACGCGACGTGAGGGCTGAGAGTGGTCGCATGACCGACCACAAGACCACGTACTACGACGCATTCGAGATCAGCCCCGTTCCCCCGCCCGGACCGGATGCCGTGGCTCCCGAGCCCTATCGCGGCATCTACGGGATGCCCGCGTTCGTCACGATCCCCACGCACGATCTGGCGGCCTCGTCGCGGTTCTGGACCGCGGGCCTCGGATTCTTCGAGCTCTTCACGATTCCCGGCACGCTCGTCCATCTCCGTCGCTGGGCGTTCCAGGACGTCCTCCTCGTCGCCGCCGATCCGACCTCCGCGACAGCTTCCGAACCGCCCGCGCTGACGTACAGCTACGCCTGCATCCTCGCCGAGCTCGACGGCATCGCCGAGGCCTGCCGGAATCTCGACCCCGGTGCGGTCGGCGACATCCACGACACCCCGTGGAACAGCCGCGAGGTCGAGGTCGTCACCCCCGAGAAGGCGCGTATCGTCGTCACGGCGGCGAAGCCCTACGAGCCCGACAGTGCGGCGGCACGCTCCCTCGCTGCCATCGGCATCACACCCGCCGAGGAGCAGCCATGAGCGACACCGGAACCGACGGCGTGACCGTCGGGCGCGCGGCATCCGATCTCGGGGTCACGGTGCGCACCCTGCACCACTGGGACGAGATCGGTCTGGCCTCGCCCTCCACGCGCACCGACGCGGGCTACCGGCTGTACACCGCCGCCGACATCGGTCGCCTGCAGCGGATCGCCGTGTACCGGGAGGTCGGGCTGGGGCTCGACCAGATCCGCGCCGTCCTCGACGAGCCCGGCCGCGACACCTCCGCCGCCCTGCGGGAGCAGCGCGAGGACGTGTCCCGATCGCTCGCCCGGCTCGAGAACCTGCGCGCCGGCCTCGACCGCATGATCGAGGCACACGAGCGCGGCGTGCTGCTCACCGCCGACGAGCAGCTGTCGATCTTCGGCCCCGGCTGGAACCCCGACTGGCCCGCCCTCGCCCGTCGACGCTACGGCGACTCTCCGCAGTGGCAGCAGTACGCCGAGCGCGCCGCCGCCCGCGGCCCGGACCAGTGGCGGACGATCACCGCGACGATGAGCGCGCTGGAGGCCGACCTCGCCGCGGCAGTCGACGCCGGCGTCGAGCCCGGCACCCCGCCGGCGGACGCGCTCGTCGAACGCCACCGCGCCGCCATCAGCGAGTACTTCCCGGTGAGCCGGTCGATGCAGGTCTGCCTCGGCCGGATGTACGAAGCGGATGCCGCGTTCGCAACCCACTACGACGGCATCCGCCCCGGCCTCGCCTCGTGGCTCCGCCGCAGCATCGACGAGAGCGCACGCACGCACGGTGTCGACCCCGACACCGCGGTCTGGGAGTGACGGTCTGGGAGTGAGCGGGAAGAGCCCGTCCGGTCAGCGGCGCCCGCCGGTGAAGGCCCGCCACATGACGGCGGCGTGCGACTCCTTCGCGTGCTCGACGCCGACCTCGTCGCCCTGCCGCGCGCTGAACCACTCCTGCACGCGGTAGCGCGCCGCACGCCACATGAGGGCGATCCCGCCGTAAGCGGGCCGGGGCACGCGCGCCTCCTCCTTCGACATCTGACCGCGGCGCGGCAGGTCTCCCGCGACGAAGGCGTCCATGAGCTTCGCCACCCCGATCGCGTTGCCGTTGATGACCGAGTGCGCCGCGCCGTGGATCTCCCACCGCCAGGCGTCGCGCGCGACGCGCACGAGTTCGGAGTGGAAGTAGCGCGGCGACGAGAAGTCCCGCGCGCCGCGGATCAGCAGCACCTGCGCCGAGACATCCGTCAGCCGGTCGCGCAGGGGGTACCGCATCATGTGCGGCAGCACCCGCATGAAGTACGCGAAGCCGCACAGCAGATAGGCGCTGACCGCGAGCAGCACGAGACGGAACGGCTCGAACAGCGACGACTGCGCGAACCGGATCGCCTGCAGCACCACCGAGCGTTCGCGATCGTTCACGACCGGCCCGATGAGGACGGCCTGACGGATGCCGGGGCGCCGCGCGAGCACCTCGGTGACGATCTGCGTGCCGAAGGAGTGCCCGAGCAGCACGGGATCGTCGAGGTCGAACCGATCGAGCACGGCCTCGACCTGGTCGGCGAAGAACGAGACCGACGGCTCATCGCGCGGAGCGCGCTGGCCCGCGAACCCGGGGAGGTCGAGAGCGTAGACCCGCGCGTTCTGAGCGAGCGTCGGCGCGAGCAGATCGAAGTAGGTCGCAGCCACCCCGATCCCCGCGATCAGGACGAACGCCCGGTCGGAGTGCGCCGACGAGGCCGTCTGCACCCGCGTGACCCGGGTGCGCACGCCGTCGAACGCGACCGTCTCGACGTCGATGTCCGCCGGCTCCATATCATCCCCGCCACTCCCGGCGCGCCCCTCGACCATGCCCCTACCGTCTCACACGGCGCGACGTGCAGACTGTGCCGATGACCCTCACTCTCGCGATCGTCGGCAGCGGCTGGCGCAGCGACTTCTTCCTGCGCGTGGCCGCCGCCCTGCCCGATCGGTTCCGCGTCACCGGCCTCGTCACTCGCAGCGCAGCGACGGCGGCCGAGATCGAGGAGCGCTGGGGCGTCCGCGGCTACAGCGACCTCGACACGCTGCTCGCCGACGGCACGCCCGACCTCGTCGTCGTCTCGGTTCCCCGCAGCGTGGCCCCGGGGATCATCGTCGATCTGGTCGACCGCGGCATCCCCGTCCTGACCGAGACACCGCCGGCCACCGGGATAGACGACCTCGTCGACCTGTGGGAACGGGTTGCCCGACCGGGCATGCCCACGGTCCAGGTGGCCGAGCAGTACCACCTGTCGCCGCTGCTGTCGGCGCAGCTCGCCGTCGCCCGGTCCGGCCGGCTGGGCACGCCTTCGCAGGCGCTCGTCGCGCAGTGCCACGACTATCACGGCGTCAGCGTCATGCGCCGGGCGCTCGGCATCGGTGCCGACGAGGCCGAGATCTCGGCATCCGTCTTCCGCTCCCCGCTCGTGGCGGGGCCGGGGCGAGACGGCGACCCCACCGCGGAACGCATCGTCACGGCGACCCAGACCACCGCGCGGTTCGTGTTCGGCGACCGCCTGGGCGTGTACGACTTCGCCGGTGAGCAGTACTTCTCGTGGATCCGCGGCAACCGCCTGCTCATCCGCGGCGAGCGCGGCGAGATCGAGAACGGCGAGGTGCGGCGTCTCCGCCGGTTCGACGAGCCCGTCTTCGACGCGCTGCGCCGCGTCATGACGGGAGAGGGCGGCAATCTCGAGGGGATGTTCCTGCGCGGCATCCTCCTCGGCGACGAATGGCTCTTCCGCAACCCCTTCCTCCCCGCTCGTCTCAACGACGACGAGATCGCGATCGCACGCCTGCTCGACGGGATGCCGGCGGCCATCGACGGGCACGCGCCGGTCTATTCGCTGGCCGAGGCCAGCCAGGACCACTACCTCGCGCTGCTCATGCAGCGAGCGGCCGAGACCGGTGACACCGTGCGCTCGACGCGTCAGCCCTGGGCCGATGTCGTCGACGCGGAATTGCACGCCCGGGAGGTCAGCGGGTAATTTTTCGGTATGCCGAAAAATCGACATCGCCGCATCTCCGCCCTCGTCGTCCTCGGCGCCGCAGCGGCCCTGCTCACGGGCTGCGCGACGGGGTCGAACGCGGACGCCGCGGGCGAGCCGTCCGAGGGCAGGCCCGTCGTCCTGACGACCTTCACGGTGCTCGCCGACATCGCCCGGAACGTCGCGGGAGACCGCCTCGACGTGCGCTCGATCACGAAGCCCGGAGCTGAGATCCACGGTTACGAACCCACCCCGCGCGACATCGCCGCGGCATCCGACGCCGACCTGATCCTCGATAACGGGCTGGGTCTCGAGTCGTGGTTCGCGCGGTTCGTCGAGACCGCCGACGCCCCGCACGCCGTGGTGTCCGAGGGCGTGGCGACGATCGACATCACCGGCGACGCCTATGCCGGCAAGCCCAACCCGCACGCCTGGATGAGCCCCCTGAACGTGCAGCTGTACGTCGACAACATCGTCGCGGCGTTCCGCGAGCTCGACCCCGCGGGGGCCGACGTCTACGCCGCGAACGGCGCGGCCTACAACGAGCAGCTCCAGAGCATCCACGACGATCTCGTCGCCGAGCTCGAGGCGGTGCCGGTCTCCCAACGGGCTCTCGTCACGTGCGAGGGCGCGTTCTCGTACCTGGCTCGCGACGCGGGGCTCACCGAGGCCTACATCTGGCCGGTCAACGCCGAGCAGCAGGCGACGCCGCAGCAGATCCGGCAGACCATCGAGTTCGTCGACGACAACGACGTGCCCGCCGTCTTCTGCGAGTCGACGGTCTCGGACCGCCCGATGCGACAGGTGGTCGAGGCGACGGATGCCGTCTTCGGCGGCACCCTGTACGTCGATTCTGTCTCTGAGGCCGACGGCCCCGTTCCGACGTATCTCGACCTGCTGCGCCACGACACCGAGACCATCGCGGCGGCGCTGACCCGGAGCGGCTCGTGACCAGTCGCGGCGGCACCCCTCCCGGCATCGAGGTCTCGGGCGTCTCGGTCCGGTACCGCGACATCGTGGCGCTCGACGACGTGCGCCTCACCGTCACGCCGGGCCGCGTGACCGCACTGATCGGCATGAACGGCTCGGGCAAGTCGACGCTCTTCAAGTCGATCACCGGGCTCGTGCGTCCGGCGAGCGGTCGCGTCACCATCGCGGGACGGACCCCCGCGGTCGCCCGGCGCCAGGGGCTCATCGGATACGTGCCGCAGAGCGAGGACGTCGACTGGACCTTCCCGGTCTCGGTGCGCGACGTCGTGATGATGGGCCGATACGGACGCCTCGGGCCGACCCGCCGACCGCGCGCCGAAGATCACCGCGCCGTCGACGCCGCCCTCGAGCGCGTCGAGCTGAGCGACCTCGCCGACCGTCAGATCGGCCGCCTGTCGGGCGGACAGCGCAAGCGCGCCTTCGTCGCCCGCGGCATCGCCCAGGACGCCGACGTCCTCCTCCTCGACGAGCCCTTCGCGGGCGTCGACAAGAGATCCGAGGCCACGATCGTGCGGCTGCTCCGCGAACTCGCGGCCGACGGCCGCTCCGTGCTCGTCTCCACCCACGACCTGCACGCCCTCCCGTCGCTCGCCGACGAGGCGGTGCTCCTGCTGCGCCGCGTCGTCTTCCAGGGGACGGTCGACGAGGCCCTCCGCCCCGAGCGCCTCGCGCGGGCGTTCGGTCTGACCGACGAGCGTCCGTCCACCATCGAGGAGCGCCCGTGAACCTCATCGACATCCTGCTCGAGCCGCTCCGGTACGAGTTCATGCTGCGCGCGCTGTCCGCCACGGCCATCGCCGCGATCGTCTGCGCGGTCCTGTCGTGCTGGCTCGTGCTCATCGGATGGTCGCTCATGGGCGACGCCGTCAGCCACGCCGTGCTGCCGGGGGTCGTACTCGCGTACGTCCTAGGCGCACCCTTCGCGATCGGGGCACTCGTCTTCGGCTTCGTCGCGGTCGCCCTGATCGGCATCATCCGGGGCACGAGCCGCGTGAAAGAGGATGCCGCGATCGGCATCGTCTTCACGACGCTCTTCGCGCTCGGGCTCGTGCTCATCTCGGTCACTCCGAGCCAGACCGATCTCAACCACATCCTGTTCGGCAACGTCCTCGGAGTCTCCGACGGCGACCTCGTGCAGATCGCGGTCCTGGCCGCCGTCGCCTTCGCGGTGCTGTTCGTCAAGCGCCGCGACCTCACCCTGTTCGCCTTCGACCCGATCCACACCTTCGCGATCGGGCTCTCGCCGCGCCTCCTGTCCGGACTTCTCCTGGGCGTCCTCGCGCTGACCGCCGTCGTCGCGCTGCAGGTGGTGGGCGTCGTGCTCGTCGTGGCGATGCTCATCATCCCGGGAGCGACGGCGCACCTCCTCACCGACCGCTTCGGGCGCATGCTCGTGATCGCCCCGGCGCTCTCGGCGACATCCTCGATCGTCGGCATCTACCTCAGCTACTGGATCGACGCGTCGTCGGGCGGGCTCGTCGTGCTCGTGCAGGCCATCGTGTTCGCCGCCGTGTACCTTTTCAGCCCCCAGCAGGGAGTCATCGGTCGCCGGATCGCCTCGCGCAAGCCCATCGCCGAATCGGTTCAGGCTGGCTAGCGTGCCGCTATGAAGATCAGCGAGATCCACTGGAACGACGAAGCCCGCCAGAAGGTGCTCGACGATGCCGACCGCGTCCTGCAGGATGCCGTCGCCGCCGTCGCCGCGACCGACGACGCCGCAGATGCCGACAAGGCCTACGCCGCACTCGTCAGCCACATGAAGGACAAGTTCATCGATTGGGAGCCGGGCCCCGACGTGCGCACGTACGCCGACGCCCTCGCCGCCGGCGAGGTCGAGCTCGAGCAGGCCGGCTGACCAGCCGGATGTCCCGGGATCGGGCCCCGCTGCTGCAGATCAGCCGCATCTACGCCGAAGAGGCCGCCCTCGCGCTGCCCCGAGGGCAGGAGATCGCGGCGCGGTGGCCCGATGCCGAGATCGTGCCGATCGACTCGCACTGGCTCGTTCCCGAAGTGCACGGCGACGAGACGAACGTGCAGCGCTGGGTGCGGATCAAGACCGAGGCGCTCGTGCTCGGTGTCAAGAAGTCCGTCGCGACGAGGCTCAACGGCCGCTCGGCCGACTTCATCGCCCCGTCCACGGCGAACGGGTGCGCGATGGCCTGCTCGTACTGCTATGTCCCGCGCCGCAAGGGATACAGCAACCCCGTCACGGTGTTCGCCAACATCGACGAGATCTCGCGCCACCTCGCCCGCCACATCTCCCGGCAGGGCCCCAAGACCGAGCCGAACCAGTGCGATCCCGAGGCGTGGGTGTACGACATCGGCGAGAACAGCGACTGCTCGGTCGACGCGATGATCAGCGAGAACGTCCGCGACCTCTGCGAGCTCTTCCGGATGTCGCCGACGGCCAAGGCGTCGTTCGCGACGAAGTACGTCAACCGAGACCTCCTCGACTGGGATCCGCTGGGCCGCACGCGCATCCGCTTCTCGCTCATGCCCCACGAGACGGCGAAGGTGACCGACATCCGCACGTCGCCGATCTCGGAGCGGATCGCCGCGATCAACGACTTCGTCGATGCCGGCTACGAGGTGCACCTGAACTTCTCGCCCGTCATCCTCACTCCGACCTGGGTCGCCGACTGGACGGCGCTGCTCCGCGAGCTCGACGATGTGCTCTCCGACCGGGCGAAGGCGCAGCTCGCGTGCGAGATCATCCTCCTCACGCACAACGAGGGTCTCCACGAGGTCAACCTCGGATGGCATCCGCGCGGCGAGGAGCTGCTGTGGACGCCGCGGACGCAGGAGACCAAGCGCTCGCAGAACGGCGCGATCAACGTCCGGTACCGATCGCCCCTGAAGGGCGAGGCGGTCGCCGCGCTGTGCGCGCTCATCGAGCGCGAGCTGCCGTCGTGCCGCATCCGCTACGCGTTCTGATCTCCCCGCCCTTGCGCGGCAGCGCCGACCTGCGCCACCCTGGCGGGGTGTATCTGCTGCTGCCCCTGCTCGTCTTCGTCCTGATGGTCGCAGCTCTCGTCGACGCGATCACCCGTCGCGACGACCAGGTGAAGCACCTGCCGAAGTTCGCCTGGGTGCTGTTCATCATCTTCCTGCCGTTCCTCGGCTCGGTGCTGTGGTTCGCGCTCGGGCGGGAATGGGACAGGAATCCGCGTGAGTCGATGAGCTTCGGCGATCCCCGCCGATGGTCCCGCGACGAACCTGCGCCCGCCAGGCCCGCGAGCCGTCCACAGCCGCGCGACTATCGGACGACCGCGCAGCAGCTCGCCGACCTCGAACGCGAGATCGAGATCGCCGAGCTCGAGGCCGAGATCCGCCGGCGGCGCGCGCAGGACGTTCCGGGCGTTCAGCCGCCAGACGCCGGCTGATCCCTCCCGACGGTCCACCGGCGCGCGATGAGCCAGCCCGCCGCAGCTCCGAGAGTGTTGGCGACGACGTCCCACACGCTCGCCGTCCGCTCCGCGAGCAGCACGCCCTGAGCCGCCTCGATCGCCAGGGAGATGACGAGCCCCGCGGGAATGACGTACGCCTGCCACCGCGGCCAGCCCAGCGCCGCGCACCACCCGAAGGGGACGAACAAGGCGATGTTGGCCGCGAACTCGATCCGGGCGTAGGTCAGCCATGGCACGGCCGACGTGATCGCCCGGAGGATCGGGCCGGCGTCGCGGTCGACGGGTGTCGGCCAGAACGCGATGAGCGCGAGGACGACGACGTAGACGATCAGCAGCGCGCGTGCGACGCGGGTCACCGCACGATGACGGTCGGAGAGCCGACGTGGGCCGCGACGCGCTCGCTGACCGATCCGAGCAGCAGCCGCGCGAGACCGGTGCGTCCGTGCGAGCCGACGACGGTCAGCACGGCGCGCCGCGAGGCGTCCTCGATGAGCGCGGACGCGTCGCCGACGTCGATGAGGGTCCGCACCTCGAGCTGCGGGTGCGTCGCGCGCACCGGCTCGATCATGCGTTCCAGCATCCCCGCCGTCGCCTCGGTGAGGTCGACCGGCATGGGTCCGGTCCACAGGTCGAGGCCCGGCTCGGTGCCGACGGAGACCGGCTCCCACGCGGCGAGCGCGATGAGCGGCTCGCCCGCGTGCGCGGCCTCTCGGGCGGCGAAGTCGAGCGCCCGGGCCGAGACGTCCGACGCGTCGACCCCCACCAGCACGCCGCGACGGGCGGCGGCGGCGGCAGCCTCATCGTGCCGGCCGGGATGCTCGGGGATGATCGCGACCGGGCACTGCGCATGAGCGATGAGCGTGCGGTACCCGTGACCGTGTTCCTCGGGGAGCACGAGGATGTCGGCCCCCTCGGTCGCGGCCGCGGCGCGGTCGGCATCGTCGCGCGTCGGCGCGATCAGCAGCTCCCGCAGCGTCAGCCCCCGCGCCTCGGCGCGCCGGAACGCCCACTCCCGCGCGCCTGCCCCGTCCGCGTCGGTCACTCCCAGGATCACGTCGCCCATGGCCCCAGGGTATCCGCCGCAACAGACCGGCACGACGGGTGCAGCGGTTAGAGTCAGTGCGTGGCACAGCGACCCGGCTCCGACGCACCGCATCACGGTGACGGTCACAGCGCCGGCGATGGCGGCGCGTACGTCCTCAGCGGTCACTACGAGCCGCCGCCTCCGCCCGAGCGCCCGGCCTCGGTGCGCGCGCCCCGGCGCCGACGCCGGCTGCCGCGCTGGGCGTGGATCGCGATCATCGTCGCCGCGGTCGCCCTCCTCGTCGCCGGCATCGGACTCGCGGTGGCGCTCGTGATGAACGGCGTGCAGGCGCTCACCGCGCGCCCGCCGGGAGTCGGCACCGCCTTCGTGGCGCCTGCCGAGTCGAAGGCCGCGCGTGCCGTGGCGGAGGGCGGTTCGGCCGACGAGCTCGCCGCCGCCGAGTACCTCGCGTCGCAGCCCACCGCCTACTGGCTGACGCCCGAGCAGGACCCCATCGGCGAGGTCGGCGAGCGCGTGCTGAACATCGCCCACGAAGCGCGCGAGTCCGACACCGCGATGGCGGTCGTCGTGTACGGCCTTCCCGGACGCGATTGCGGCAACCACTCCGCCGGCGGCCTCGACGAGGCCGACTACGAGACCTGGACGACGGAGATCGGTACGGCGCTGCGGTCCGTCCCGGACGTCAAGAAGGTCGTCATCGTCGAGCCCGACAGCCTCGCGCTCGCCCCCCAGTGCGGCAACGTCGACGAACGCGTCGCACAGCTGCGTGGCGCGCTCGGCCGCCTCACGGGCACGGACACCTGGGTGTACGTCGACGGCGGGCACTCGAACTGGCTCGGCGCCGACGCGATGGCGGAGCTCGTCAGGCAGGTCGCGATCTCGGGCGTCCGAGGCTTCGTGACGAACGTGTCGAACTTCAACGACACGTACGACGAGTTCGCCTACGCCCACGCCCTGTCCGACCGTCTCGGCGGCATGCACGCTCTCGTCGACACGTCGCGCAACGGAGCCGGGGCGCCCGGCGACGGCGAGTGGTGCAATCCCCCGGGGCGTACCGTGGGCGACCCGAGCGGCACGTTCGGCGACGACGTGGTCGACACGAACCTGTGGATCAAGCCGCCGGGCGAGAGCGACGGCCCTTGCAACGGCGGCCCCGACGCGGGCGTGTGGTGGCCGGCGGGTGCGATCGAGCTGACCCGCGGCGTCGCCCCCTGACCCCCCGGCGTTCCGGTGAGAGTGCCGCGCCGCACGCGTATGGCAAAATTACCCGAACCTGAGGGAGAAGAGTGGCGAGCATGATGTCCGAGCAGCTGAAGACGGCGGTCATCGTCGAGGACGATCCCGACATCCGCCATCTCCTCGTCGAGGTGCTCGAGGCGGCGGGTTTCTCGACCGTCTCGGTGGGCAACGGCATCGACGGCATCCAGGCGGTGCTGTCGTATCGGCCGCTGCTGACCACCCTCGACGTGAACATGCCCGGCATCGACGGGTTCGAAGCCGCCCGGCGCATCCGCGCGCAGAGCGACACGTACATCATCATGCTCACCGGCCTGTCCGAAGAAGCGGATGTCGTGCTCGGGCTGGGCGCCGGCGCCGATGAGTACATCGTCAAGCCGTTCCGCCCGCGCGAGTTCCGCGCCCGGGTCGACGCCCTGCTGCGACGCCCGCGCGCCGCCGCCGCCCAGCAGACCCCCCAGCAGGACTCCGTCGGTCCGTCGTTCCCCGGGGCGCGCCCCGCGCCGACGGCCCCCGCGCCGGCGCCCGCCCCCGATGCCGCGCCGCTCTCGTACGAGGAGTACCTCGCGCGCTTCGGCGCCGCACCGGCGCAGCAGCCCGCACCCCCGGCGGCGCCGCAGTACGCGCCTCCGGCGGCGCAGCAACAGATCCAGCCGCAGCAGATCCAGCCGCAGCAGCCGTTCATCGTGCACCACCCGAACGACGCTCCGGCGCAGACACCGGCACCCGGCGCCGACATCGTCGTGCATCAGCCCGGCGGCGAGCTCGTCCCGGCCGTCGGCGAGCACTGGCTGACGCACCGCGACCTGCAGGTCGACACCGACACCCGGCTGGCCTACATCGCGGGCCGCGAGCTGGAGCTCACCCGCACCGAGTTCGACCTGCTCTCGACCCTGATGGCCTCGAAGCGACGTGTGCGTTCGAAGGCCGACCTGACGCTCGTCCTCCGCGGCGAGTCGTACGTGACGAGCTACTTCGTCGGCGAGGCCGACAAGCGCGCGATCGAGGCGCACATGACCAACCTGCGCCGCAAGCTGAGCGACAGCCCGACGACCCCGCGGTACATCGAGACCGTGCGGGGCGTCGGGTACCGCATGACGTCGGAGAACGCCGCCGCGATCTGATCGCGGCGGCGCAGCCTCCGGTTCAGACCTTGTAGCCGTTCTGCCGGCGCACGAGCTTGGTGAACATCAGCAGGGTCTGCAGCACGGTCACGACGCCGACGATCGGCCAGCCGATCCAGAGGATGGACGACTGCGCGACGGGACCGATGAGGTTCCAGACGACCGCCATGGCCAGCAGCACCGCGACGAGGATGAGCATCGGCATCCAGTGACCGATGCTGCCGCCGCCGCTCTCGGCCTTGGCCTGCATCGCCCAGTTGTCGACCTTCTTCTTCGACAGGAAGCGCGACCACGAGCGCATGAAGTGGCCGAGCCGGACCCACATGAACGCTTCGGCCGGGAACACCAGCAGGGCGAAGAGGATGTCGCGCTGGTTGTGGTCCTTGATGCTGCGCGCCATGCGGAGGTTCAGCAGCACCGCGACGAGCGGCGGGATGAGCCACAGGGGCGAGAAGACGAAGGCGCTGATCGACAGTGAGCCCGCCAGGAGGATGAGGAACGCCACGCGGACGAAGAGGTTCGTCAGCATCCCGAAGTTCTCGAACCAGCGCAGACGCAGGTTCGGGTGGAACGGCTGGCCCTTCGTGTCGCCGCGCTGCCCCGGCCACATCAGCTCGATGGCGCCGTAGGTCCACTTCACCTGCTGGGCGTCATAGCCCTTCAGCGTCGTCATGCCGCCGACGTTGGCGCGGGCGTACGGGCTGATCTTCGTCAGGTAGCCCGCGCTCTTGATCTGCAGCGAGAGCAGCGAGTCCTCGACCTCGGAGTCCTTGACCCACGGGGTCGACTGGTGATTCGCCTTCATCGCGTCGCGCAGGGCGTTGGTCGAGAAGATCGAGAACTGCCCGCCGAGCACGGCCATGTTTCGTCCACGCAGCAGGTTCTGCATGTTGAAGGCGGCGAACTGGGTGCGCTGGCCGGCGATGAGGAACTTCGCGATCGTGCCCTTGATGGGCTTGTCGTCGATCGAGTAGATCGCCGAGATGCCGCCGATGCGCGAGTCGCCGACGGCCTCCGACTCGAGGTACTCCACGGCGCGCGAGTCGGCGATCGTGTCTCCGTCGACGCCGAGCAGGTAGTCGTAGCCCTCGACGAGCGAGTAGCCGTAGTTGAGCGCGCCGACCTTCTTGTCGGGGTTCTTGCCGATGTCGTGGACGAAGACCTCGGTGAACTGCGTGCCGAGCTCGGTCGTGACCTCGTGCGGTCCGGCGTACCCCGCGGCGATCTTCACCGTGTTGTCGGACGTGTTGTTCGCAATGACGTGGATGACGTCGGGCACGCGCGTCTGTGCGAGCAGCCCCTCGATCACGTCGGCGATCGACTCCTCCTCGTTGTACGCCGGGATGACGCAGCCGATCGTGGAGCGGTGGACGGTGGTGTTCTCGAGGACCGACTCGAAGTCGTCGGGGAACGTCGTCTCGAAGTGATCCGCCAGCTGCACCGGCGCCTGCGGGGCGGGGTGCTGCGGCTGCGCGAGCGCCGGATTCGGCGTGTACGGCGTGTACGGCGTCTGAGTCATGCGGTCACATCCTGTGCGAGGTGAGGGGCGGCTGTTGTCTGCCGCGGTCCATTGTCGAACGCGGCGTGTTCAGAGCGGGCGAAGTCAACCGCAATTTCTGCGCAAGGAATGCGAACGTGTCGTGACGGCTCAGGGCGTCGCGCTGGGCGCAGGCGCGGGAGCCGCGTCCGCCGCCTGCTCGTCGCTGAAGATGGCGACCGGCAGGTACTGGTAGACCGTCTGCTGGGTGAAGCTGGCGTCGTCGTTCGCGTTGCCTTCGACCCACACGGTCATCGCGAACTCGAGCGTCATCCCGTACGTGTCGGCCGGCAGCCCGTGGACGACCGTCTCCGGCACGTACAGACCGCCCTGGAAGCTGTTGAGCAGCAGGCCGCGGTCGGAGCGGATCGTGTCGCTGGGGACGAGGGTGCGCGGATCGGCGCTGAACTGGAACGGGTTCTGCACCTGCCCCGACGTCTGCGCGGTCTGCGAGGTGATGGAGATCGACGAGATGAACACGCGCCGCTTCTGCGAGAGCACGGCCTTCTCGTCGACGCGCTTGTCGTGGACGTTGACCGCGAGGCCGAACGTCTTGTCGGCACCGGGGGTCCACTCCTGCGTGCGCTTGGGATCCTGCGCCCACACGTCGAGGCGCAGCTCCAGGTCCTGCGCCACCTCGGAGGACAGCGACACCGACCCGTCGTAGGTGAACTGCGAGTTGAAGGCCATGCTCGGCGACTGCGAGGGCGCGGGTGCGGGGACCGCCGAGACCGGCTCCCCCTGCACGGCGTTGATCATCCCGGTCAGCTGCGAGCAGCCCGAGAGCACGACGAGCGAGAGCGCGAGCGCACTCGCCGACACGACGGTGCGGAGGGCAGGCGAGCGGAGCGCGGGCGAGCGGAAGGCGGGTACACGGCGCGGAGACATGGCAGACCGGATTTCTCGAGGCGAGGGGCCGGCGTCGGATGTCGCGGGCGTCGCCATACAAGCATCCCGGACGACGCGATCCCGGCCGGTTTCCGATCTCTTCAGGTTGCCTTGCGGTGACCTTGAGGTTTCAGCCGCCGTCGGCCTCGCCCGCCGCCGCGATCGCGACGGTGATGCTGTCGGTCGCGGTCTGCTTCGCGAACTCGTCGGAGGTGGGCGTCGTCTGCACGAGGAAGTCGTAGGTGAAGCGGATCGTGACGAAGGTGGCCTCGGGGGGCACCTCGCCGACGTAGAACGTCTGCGAGTAGCTGTAGGGCGACAGCACGAGGTATCCCGGGTTGGTGGCCGACTGATCGGACGTCGGCGCGAGGGGGCTGAGGTCTCCCTCCGCGTTCCCGGGCACGGCGATCATCGTCGCCTTCTGCAGGTACACCTTCTGACCGTCGTCGGGGCTGACGGTCGTCACGAGCGAGAGGCTCACCGGCTTGAGGGCCGTCGCCGACCACCGGTCCATCGACAGGTCGGACCAGTAGTTGAGCGATCCGGTCACCGCCCCCGCCGTCACCTGGCGCTCGGTCGATCCGCTCGAGAGGTCGTTCGGAACCGGCGGCGGCACGGCGGTGCGCGAGACGCTCGGAGAGGGCGCCGGCCCGCTGGCGTCGCCGCCGTCGCCGGACGGGAGGTTCCACGGCGCGGGTCCGCACCCCACGAGAGCCACAGCCATCACCGCAGTCGCGGCGGCCATCCCCCAGCGTCGCATCATCGAGTCCTCCGCTTCCTCTCGCAAAGTGTACGCACGCACCCGCCCCTTAGAGTGATCGGGTGCGCACCGCTGACCAGCCCCGCCCCCTGCGCCGGACGCAGCTCGCGTTGGCCTCCCTCGCCGGGCTCTTCCTGATCGCGCTCATCGCGGTCGCCGCCTGGGTCGGCGTCCGCGGGGCCCTCGCGTACGGCGAGCTCCGCGAGGTCGAGGCCTCCGCACGCAGCGCCGTCGACGCCCTCGCCGACCCCGCCGCCGCGGCCCCGCACATCTCCGACGCCGCCGAGCACGCCGCCCGGGCACGCGAGCTGACGTCCGACCCCGTCTGGTCGCTCGCCGAGGGCACCCCGTGGATCGGCCCGCAGCTCCATGCGGTCGGGACGATCGCGGCCGCGGCCGACGACGTCGCCCGCGACGGGCTCCTCCCCCTCGCCGAGGTGGCGTCGGCGTTCTCACCCGACGCCTTCCGCCCGGTCGACGGGCGGATCGACACCGCCGTGTTCCGCGAGATCGCCGAGCCCGCTCGAGCTGGAGCCGACACCGTCGCCGCGGCCGCGGCATCCGTGCGGGCACTCGACGACACCCCCCTCGTCGGCCCCCTCCGGGCCGCCGTCGACGAGGTCTCGGACCTGCTCGACACCGGCGCGTCGGCCACCGACGCGCTGGCCCGTGCGGCGACACTGCTGCCGTCGATGCTCGGGTCGTCCGGCGAGCGCACGTATCTCCTGGCGTTCCAGAACAACGCCGAATGGCGGTCGACGGGCGGCATCGTCGGGGCGATGGCGATCGTGAAGACCGTCGACGGGCGGATCGAGCTGACCGGTCAGGCATCGTCGTCCGACTTCTCCAACTTCGGCGAGCCGGTGCTCCCGCTCGACCCCGAGATCGAGCGCATCTACGAGACGCGGCCCGCCCGCTACATCCAGAACGTCACGCAGATCCCCGACTTCTCCGTCGGCGGCCCGCTGGCGCGCGAGATGCTCCTCCGCCAGACCGGTCAGAGCGTCGACGGCGTGATCGCGACCGACCCGGTCGCTCTGTCGTACATCCTCGAAGCCACCGGCCCCGTCGAGCTGCCGACGGGCGATGTGATCTCGTCCGACAACGCCGTCTCGCTGCTGCTCAACGATGTCTACGTGCGCTACGAGAACCCGCGCGAGCAGGATGCGTTCTTCGCCGCGGCGTCGGCCGCGGTCTTCGACCGGCTCGCCTCGGGTGGCGCAGACCCGGCCACGCTGATCGCCGCTCTGGGTCGCGCGGGCGACGAGCGACGCCTGCTGCTGTGGAGCGCGATCCCGGAAGATCAGGCCGTCCTCGCGGACACCACGCTCGCCGGCCCGCTGCCGACGACGGACGACGACACCGCCGGGTTCGGCGTCTTCCTCAACGACGGCACCGGGTCGAAGATGGACTACTACCTCACCGCCGACACCCGTCTCGCCTGGGACACGTGCGCAGTCGACGGCGACGGACGCACCTCCTCGCCCGTGACTCTCGAGGTCACCATCGCGAACGACGCACCGGCGGATGCCGCCACCTCTCTGCCGTCGTACATCACCGGCGGCGGCGGTTTCGGCGTCCCGGCGGGCATCGCCCGCACGGTCGCCTACCTCTATCTGCCCGAGGGATACGCCCTCTCGTCGGCGACGCGATCCGACGGAGCGGGGTTCGGCGGCGGCTCGCACGCGGGTCGGCAGGTGATGGTGTTCTCGTCCGACCTCGCACCCGGAGAGTCGGTCACCGCGACCGTGAGCGTCGTGGCGCAGGGCGGCCCGACGACGGCCACGGCCGTGGTCACCCCCACCGTCGACGCCGACCGGCCCCCCGTTGTTGTCGCTCGGTGCGGCGACGCATAGACTCACCGATCATGCGCCGCACCGCCTCCCTCGCCGCCGTCGCGACCCTCGCCGCCGCGATCATCGCGCTGCCGGCGGCGGCGTCCGCGTCGACCGGCGCCACCATCTACCCGCCGACGAACTCCTGCACGACGACGCCCAGCGCGTTCGTCGCCGGCGGCACGGTCGAGTTCGCCTGCGCCGACGGCACCTTCGGTCCGGATGAGGCGATCACGATCACGGTCCGCGGCGAGAACGGTGCCGGGGTCGCGTTCGCGCGCGCGGCGTTCGCCGTCACCACCGGCAGCACGGTGCGCGAGTCGTCGGCGGCCGGCGCTCTGGCCCCGGTGGCGATCACCTTCCCCGCCGACGCGGTGGGCGTGTACAACATCGAGGCGATCTCCCCCTCGTCGGCCGGCGGCACCGCCAGCGCATCGGTCGTCGACGCATCGGGGCTGCCCGCGACCGGCGGCGATGCCCGTACGTCCCTCGGACTGTGGGTGGGCGGCGGCGCGCTCGTCGCGGCGGGAGCGACCATCGCCCTGGCCTCGGCGGTGCGTCGGGCCCGCGAATCGCGCTGAATCAGGCGTCCGCGGCGCGTCGTCCGCGATCCGTATCACGAAATGTTAACGCGATCGAAACGTCCGGGCTTGCGCCCGAGGGGCTCAGCCCTGAATACTTGCTGTGACCACTCCTGACGTAATCCTTAGCATTACCTCTCCGTTGGGTGTGAGCCTCCCGGATGACCCAAGGAAAGCAGGACACATGAAGAACCGTCTCATCAAGGCGGCGGCGGCCTCCGCCATCGCCGCAGCGGCTGTCTTTGCAGCCCCCGCCATCGCCAACGCTTACACCCCGGCACCCGTGGGCGGCTCGTCCGTCACCGTGACCGCGGGTGGCACCGCCACGATCGCGTTCAACAACTTCGAGCCGAACGAGACCGTGACCGGCACCCTGACGGGCGAGAACGCTGCCGCAGGCAGCGTCGCGTTCGTCAAGTTCGCCGTCACCTCCACCAGCACGACCAAGGCCGCGAACGCAGCCGGTGAGGTCGCCTTCCAGGTGACCCTGCCCGCCAACGCGACCGGCGAGTACACGCTCACCGCCACGGGCACCGTCTCGGGCTCGAGCACCGTCACCATCGCCGTCCCGGCCGCTGCTGGTGGCTCGGGCAGCACCGGCGGCTCGGGCACCCTGCCCGCCACCGGTGGCGACAACGCCGCTCTCCTCGGCCTGTGGATCGGCGGCGGCGCTCTCGCCCTCGCCGGCGGCAGCATCGCCGTGGCCAGCACGGTCCGCCGCCACCGCAACGCGGAGGCTGCTGCCTGATCACGGCGCACACAGCACGATCGGATGCCCCGGAGCCTCGGCTCCGGGGCATCCGTCTTTCTCGGGCCGGTTCGGCTCAGACCGGTTCGGCTCAGACCGGTTCGGCGGTCACCAGGATCGGCAGGTGATCGCTCGCGCCCTGCGGCAGCGTCTGGACCCGGGCGATGTCGAATCCGACGCTCGTGGCGAAGTCGTAGTGGCCACGGAAGAACTTGTAGCGGGTGTAGGTCCGGGCATCGCTGAGTGTCAGCTCGTAACCCTGCTTCCGCACGACCTGCCCCAGGTTCTCCTTGAAGACCGGATAGTTGTAGTCACCCACCATGAGGATCGGCAGTCCCGCGCCGAGCTCCGACAGAGCGCCCAGCGCCGCCTGGATCTGATTGCGGCGCAGGGAGTTCAGCGCCGTGAGGGGCGCTGCGTGGAAGCTCGCCACGATGACGTCGCGCCCGTCGTCGATGTCGCGCAGCCGCACGCCGAGCATGCGTTCCTCCGCCGGCTTGAGGACGCGGTCGTGCAACGACTTCTTCAGCGCGAGCGAACGGACCTCGACCGCCCGGTAGGTGTTCTGCCGGTAGTAGACGGCGAGGCCCAGCCGGTTGCGTGCGGTCGCCTCGGCGAGCCGCAGCCCGCCGATCTCGTCGGGGATGCCGCTGGTGTCCGCTTCCTGCAAGCACAGCACGTCCGCTCCATGCTGCTCGACGAGTTCGGCGAGCTCGGATGCGGCACGGTGCTTGCGCAGGTTGTACGAGATGACCTTCATGGTGTCGCCAGGCTACGCCCGCTTCCTTTCGGTCAGGTGTCTGTTGCGCGGCGGGCGCGGGTCTGCTCCGCACGCGCCGCGAGCAGATCGTCGGCGGGGTAGCCGACCTCGGTGAGAGTGAGCCCGCGTGCGGCGAGCACAGCGAAGGCGCTCGTCCGCTGACGAGCGTCACGGAGGACCGCGACCTCGTCGACGCCGAGCCGCCCCTCCCCCACCGCGACGCAGGCCCCGACCAGGGCTCGCACCATGCTGTGGCAGAACGCGTCGGCTTTGACGTTCGCGACCAGCACTCCGCTCTCATCCCGCCGCCAGTCGAACTCGAGCAGAGTCCGGATCGTCGTCGCCTCGGGCCGCGGCTTGCAGTACGCGGCGAAATCGTGGAGCCCGACGAGGCTGCGGGCCGCGGCATCCATCAGCTCGCCGTCGAGCGCCGCCGGCACGAACGTCGTGCGGAAGCGCTCGAGGGGGTCGTAGCCGGTCGTGCGGTCGGCGACACGGTAGGCGTAGCGCCGCCACACGGCGGAGAACCGGGCATCGAACCCGTCCGGGGCTTCGGAGGTCGCCCGCACGTGGACGTCCGCGTGACGGCCGAGCACGCCGTTCAGTCGCGCGGCGAGCGCGGCGGGCTCGGGGTCACGGCCGCGCCGCAGCCTCGATTCCTGAGCCTCGGTCAGGTCGAGATGCGCGACCTGACCCGACGCATGCACACCGGCGTCCGTGCGACCCGCGACCACGAGCTGAGCGTCGCCGCCGAGGACCCGGCTGACGGCCGCCTCGATCACCCCCTGGACGGTGCGCAGACCGGGCTGGCGAGCCCAGCCCGAGAACCCCGACCCGTCGTAGGCGATGTCCAGTCTCAGACGCACCCGCTCAGTCTTCCAGCTCGGCGCGCGTGGGCGGGTTGGCCCCGGGCCGCGACACCGTGATCGCGGCGGCGCGTGCCGCGACCCGCAGCGCTTCGGCGAGCGCGTCGGCCTCCGCCGGCACGCCGCGGTCGACGAGCGTGGCGATCAGGCTCGCCATGAACGAGTCGCCCGCGCCGATCGTGTCCGCGACGGTCACCCGGACCCCGTCGACCTCGACGACCGCACCGTCGCGCCCCCGGCCGATCGCGCCATCGCCGCCCCGCGTGATGACGACCACCGCAGCACCGAGTCCCGCGATCGTCTCGAGCACGGTCCGGAGATCGGCGTCGGGCCACAGCCACTCCGCATCCTCGTCGCTGAGCTTGACGAGGTCGGCGGCCGCCGCGGCACGCGCGAAGCGGACGAGCGCCGTCTCGCGGGAGCCGACGAGCGCCGGACGGATGTTGGGGTCGACCGTGACGATCGCGCTGCCGCGGGCGGCCTCCAGCGCCGCGAGGCAGGCTTCGCCACCCGGGTCGAGGAACAGGGCGATCGACCCGGTGTGCACGAGCGCGGCGTCGCCGGGCGACACGGGCGGAACCACCCCGGCCACGTCGAACCGGTACTCCGCCGAGCCGTCGGGACGGATGCGGGCACGCGCCGTGTCCGTCGGAGCATCGGTCCACGAGCCCTCGGCGACATCGGCCCCCGCGTCACGCACGTGGCGGGCGATCCGCTCGCCGCGCTCGTCGCGGCCGAGTCGTGTCGCCAAGCGCACGGCGACCCCGAGACGAGCGACGCCCACCGCGACGTTGGCCGGGCTGCCGCCGACGTGCTCGGTCTCCCCGCCCTCGGTCTCGACGATGTCGACCAACGCCTCACCCAGCACCAGCACCTCGGGAGCGCCCATGTTCCACCTGTTCTCGAAACTCGATCCGCGCGGATTCCGCGCACCTCCTCCGGTCTACCACATCACCTCAGGCACCCCCTCTACACTGGGAGGCTGCCGCCGCCCGTCCCCCCGACGACTCCGGACATCGCCGTATGACATCTCCGCCTCTTCCGCGCGCCCGCATCGCGGGACTCGACGGCCTCCGCGCCATCGCCGTCGTTCTCGTCGTCGTCTACCACCTGTTCCCCGACGCCTTCCTCCGGAGCGGGTATGTCGGCGTCGACGTCTTCTTCGTGATCTCGGGCTTCCTGATCACGACGCTGCTTCTGCGCGAGCGCGCCCGCGAGGGCCGTATCCGACTGCGGAGATTCTGGGCACGGCGTGCCCGACGCTTGCTGCCGGCACTCGCGACGGTCGTGACGGTGAGCGCATCCCTGGCATGGCTCGTCGGCGGCGACGTGCTCGTCCACATGGGCCTGCAGGTTTCGGGGGCCGCGACCTTCTCCTACAACTGGGTGTCGATGGCCGACGGCGGCACCTACTTCTCCGCAGCCGACCCCGAGATCTTCCGCAACCTGTGGTCGCTCGCCGTCGAGGAGCAGTTCTATCTGCTGTGGCCGCTCCTGCTCCCCCTCTTCCTGCTGCTCCCGGGCCGCCGTTCGCGCGCGGCTGCCGCCCTCGCGCTCGCTGCCCTGTCGGCAGCCTGGGCGTTCGCGAGCGTCGCGGCGGGCGCTGACCTCACCCGCGTCTACTTCGGCACCGACACGCACGCCTTCGGTCTCCTCATCGGTGTCGCCGTCGCCTTCCTCCTGCACGGACTCGTGGTGCGCCGCTCGTCTGTCGCGGGCGTCGGCCCGGTGTGGGGCGTGATCGCCGGCGCCGCCGCGACGGCGGGCATCGTCGCCGCGGCCGCCGTGGGCGGAGGCGAGGCCATCACGTTCCCGGGCTCGAGTGTCATCGCGTCGCTCCTCACCGCCGTCGTGCTGCTCATCGCGGCGTGGCCGGGTTCGTGGTTCGGCCGCGCCCTCGACATCGCCCCGCTGCGCTGGCTCGGCGAACGGTCGTACGCCGTGTACCTGTGGCACTGGCCGCTGCTCGTCCTGCTGTCGTTCCAGCTCAGCGGCGCGGGGCCCGAGATCGGCGTTCCCGTGGTGAGCGGTGTCGGCGTCGCGCTCGCCTCCGTGGTCCTGGCGGCGGTGTCCTACCGGTGGATCGAGCAGCCCGTGCGGCGGCACGGATTCCGCGGCGCGCTCGCGATGGCCCGCCGAGGCCTGCGGTCACGCCCGTCGCGGCGGGCCGCGACCCTCGCCGCCGCTGTGGCGGCGGCGCTGGCTCTCGGCGGGACGACGGCGGCAGTCGCTGCAGCGCCGCGCGACACGACGAGCCAGAGCGTCGTGGATGCCGGACGCGATGCGCTGGCGCAGGCGGAGCGACACCCCACACCGGAACCCGCGCCGGGTGCTCAGACCGTCGATGGAACCCGGGTGAGCGCCGTCGGCGACTCCGTCATGCTCGCCTCGGCGCCCGGTCTGCTGGAGGCGATGCCGGGCATCGCCGTCGACGCGGAGGTCTCGCGCTCGCTGTGGGCGGGCGTCCGCATCGTCGAAGACCTCGCGGCGTCGGGTGAGCTCCGGGAGTACGTCGTCGTCGGCCTCGGGACCAACGGCCCCGTCTCGACGGAGGCGTTGCAGCGCATCGTCGACGTCGCGGGTCCGGAGCGCTACGTCATCCTCGTGAACGCGTCGGCCCCACGCGACTGGATCCCCGGCGTCAACCGCGATCTCACGGCCTTCGCCGCGACGCATCCGCGGGTCGCCGTCGCCGACTGGGAGAGCGCGATCGCCGGTCACGCCGACCTCCTCGCCGGTGACCACATCCACCCCGAGTCGGCTGGCGGTGAGCTCTATGCCCGCACGGTGAAGCGCGCGGTCGACGGGGCCGCCACTCAGCTCGCGACGGCGCAATGGGCTGCCGAGCAGACGCGCACGACGCTGCTGGAGATGCTCGGGGCCGGCGAGGATCAGTAGCGGCGGACCAGCACCCGGTCGCGTTCGAACGCGGTGAACCCCAGGCCGCCGTACAGCGCGTTGGCGCCCGTCGGGCTCTCGGTGTCGACGTCGAGAACGGCCATGCCGAGCCCTGCGCCGCGCATGGCCGTGAGCGACCGCAAGATCACCGCGGGCGCCAGACCGCGGCGACGGTGCGAGCGGACGACCCCGACGAGGTCGATGTAGGCGTTGGGCCCGAGCACATCGAAGTCGCCCTCGTTCACCGACGCGAGACAGAACGCGACGATATCGCCGCCGTCGAGGGCCAGCGTGCAGAGATCGGGTCGCAGGAACGGACCGCCGATGAACTGCTGCCAGCGCTCGGGGGGCGTGGGAAGGCTTCCCCAGTGGTCGCGGAAGGCGTCGTTGCGCGCCCGGCGCGCGTCCTCCGCCCGGTCGGACGAGAACGCCACGAGCTCGATGCCGTCAGGAGCGGAGACGTCGGCGATCGGCTGCGTGAGATCACGGTGCATCGTGGAGAACCATCGCTCGGTGCGATAGTCGAGCGACTCGGCGATGCGCTCGAGAGCGCTGTTCTTCTCCGACGCGTACACCTGGATCTCCGCGGGGAGAGCCGCGATCGCGTCATCCGATGCCCGCGCCTCCTGCAGCTGCTCCTCGGCGCGCTCGTGCTGCCACCGGAACAGAGCCGTGCCGATGCCGAGCCCGCGCCGGTCGGGGCGGACGGCCCCGGTCAGGTAGATGTGCAGGTGCTCGTCGCGGGAGGGATGCAGCATGACGGTACCGACGGCGACGGCCTCACCGTCCGCGTCGAAAGCGATCATCGTGTCGCGTGCGTGGTCGACGTGCGACAGCTCGAACGTCTCGGCGACGTCCTCGCGCGGCGTCGTCCAGGTCGGATGGTCGACGCGATCGGCTGCGGCCAGGACGCTGTGGATGACGTCGATGTCGTCGGGGGTCGCCGTCCGCCAATCGGCGACGGCCGGGCAGGACGGTGCGTTCGGCTCGCTCACCCCTCCACCCTCGCACATCGGGCCCGCACTCTCCGAGGAGAGTGCGGGCCCGATGTCAGCGGCTGGCGCTGGTTACTTCTTGTCGTCCTCGGCGGGAGCCTCAGCGGCGTCCTCGGCCGCAGCCTCAGCGGCCGCGCCCTCCTCCGGCGACTCGGCGCCGGCGTCGGCGGCCGTGTCGTCGGCCGGAGCCTCGGTGGTCTCCTCGACGGGAGCCTCCTCGGCGGAAGCCTCCTCGGTGGGAGCGGCCGCGGCGGACTTCTTGGCCGACTTCGGCTTCGGGTTCACCGGCTCGAGGACGAGCTCGATGACGGCCATGGGGGCGTTGTCGCCCTTGCGGTTGCCGATCTTCGTGATGCGGGTGTAGCCACCCTCGCGCTCGGCGACCAGCGGCGCGATCTCGGCGAAGAGCTCGTGCACGACGCTCTTGTCACCGATGACCGTCGCGACGCGGCGGCGGGCGTGCAGGTCGCCGCGCTTGGCGAACGTGACCAGACGCTCGGCGTACGGACGCAGGCGCTTGGCCTTCGTCTCGGTCGTCGTGATCGACTTGTGCGTGAACAGGGCCGCGGCGAGGTTCGCGAGAAGCAGGCGCTCGTGTGCGGGGCCGCCTCCGAGGCGGGGACCCTTCGTGGGCTTAGGCATGTTTGATTACTCCAGGAAGAAAGGGGGGCTCAGAGGTTCTCGTCGTCGTATCCGCCGTAGAAGTGCGCACCGTCGAACCCGGGAACCGAGTCCTTCAGCGACAGGCCGAGGGAGACGAGCTTGTCGCGCACCTCATCGACCGACTTCTGACCGAAGTTGCGGATGTTCATGAGCTGCGTCTCCGAGAGGGCGACCAGCTCGGACACCGTGTTGATGCCCTCGCGCTTGAGGCAGTTGTACGAGCGGACCGACAGATCGAGATCCTCGATCGGCATCGACAGCTCGTTGGTGAGGACCTCGGCGACCGGCGCGGGGCCGATCTCGATGCCCTCGGCCTCGACGTTCAGCTCGCGGGCGAGACCGAACAGCTCGACGAGCGTGCGACCGGCCGACGCGACGGCGTCGCGCGGCGAGATGGACGCCTTCGACTCGACGTCGAGGACGAGCTTGTCGAAGTCGGTGCGCTCACCGGCACGAGTGGCCTCGACGCGGTAGCTGACCTTCAGGACGGGCGAGTAGATCGAGTCGATCGGGATCTGACCGGCCTCGGCGTACTCGTTGCGGTTCTGCGTCGCCGACACGTAGCCGCGACCGCGCTCGATGACGAGCTCGAGCTCGAACTTCGCGCTGTCGTTGAGCGTCGCGATGACCAGGTCGGGGTTGTGCACCTCGACACCGGCGGGAGCCGAGATGTCGGCGGCCGTGACCTCACCGGCACCGGTCTTGCGCAGGTACGCCGTGATGGGCTCGTCGCGCTCGGACGAGACGACCAGCTGCTTGATGTTGAGGATGATCTCGGTGACATCCTCCTTCACGCCCGGAATCGTGCTGAACTCGTGCAGCACGCCGTCGAAACGGATGCTGGTGACGGCGGCACCCGGGATGGACGACAGCAGGCTGCGGCGCAGCGCGTTGCCGATGGTGTAGCCGAAGCCGGGCTCGAGCGGCTCGACGACGAACCGGCTGCGGAACTCGCCGATCTTCTCCTCGGTCAGAGTGGGACGCTGTGCGATGAGCACTATGTGTTCCTTTCGATCACGTGACCGCTATATGACACGTGCAATTCAGTGAGGTGTTGAGTTTTCAAGGAAACGACGGAAGTCCGGATGCCGCGCGATGCGGCATCCGGATCCGTGTCAGCTCAGACGCGGCGGCGCTTGGGGGGACGGCAGCCGTTGTGGGCCTGGGGGGTGACGTCCTGGATGGACCCCACCTCGAGGCCGGCGGCCGTCAGCGAGCGGATCGCGGTCTCACGGCCCGAACCCGGACCCTTGACGAAGACGTCGACCTTCTTGACACCGTGCTCCTGCGCCTGACGCGCAGCGGACTCGGCGGCCATGCCGGCGGCGTAGGGGGTCGACTTGCGCGAGCCCTTGAAGCCGACGCCACCCGAGGAGGCCCAGCTGATGACGGCGCCCGACGGGTCGGTGATCGAGACGATCGTGTTGTTGAACGTCGACTTGATGTGGGCGTGGCCCAGCGCGATGTTCTTCTTCTCCTTGCGGCGCGGCTTGCGCGCTGCGGACTTGGCCTGTGCCATGTGCGTGTTCTCCTAAACCTGTGGGGGCCGCGCCTTAGCGCGCCTTCTTCTTGCCGGCGACGGTGCGCTTGGGACCCTTGCGCGTACGCGCGTTGGTCTTGGTGCGCTGACCGCGCACGGGCAGGCCACGGCGGTGGCGCAGACCCTCGTAGGAACCGATCTCGACCTTGCGGCGGATGTCGGCGGCGACCTCGCGGCGAAGGTCACCCTCCACCTTGTAGTTGCCCTCGATGTAGTCGCGGAGCGCGACGAGCTGGTCGTCGCTGAGGTCCTTGACGCGGATGTTCTCGTCGATCTCCGTCGCAGCGAGGATCTCGTTCGAGCGGGTACGGCCCACGCCGTAGATGTACGTGAGGGCGATCACCACGCGCTTGTCGCGCGGGATGTCAACGCCGGCAAGACGTGCCATGCGGTTCTCCTAGGAGTAGTCGAAGGTGTGGAGCAGGATCGGTGCTCGGGCCTTCGTCCCGAGGTGTCCCCCGCCGGCGGTGCCGGGCGGGATCTGATCTGCCTGAGGTGTATTGAGTTGTCGTCGTACCGGGTGCCGCGCGGACGCGGCATCCGATCAGCCCTGGCGCTGCTTGTGACGCGGGTTCGACTTGCAGATGACCATGACGCGACCGTGGCGACGGATGACCTTGCAGTGGTCGCAGATGGGCTTGACGGAGGGGTTGACCTTCATGATTTTCCTGATTCGCTGTCTTCGCCGACGGAGCAGGAGCTCCGGGGCGTTACTTCTCGACCGGTGCGCGCTGGGCTCAGCGGTAGCGGTAGACGATGCGACCGCGCGTGAGGTCGTAGGGGCTGAGCTCCACGACGACGCGGTCTTCGGGGATGATGCGGATGTAGTTCTGTCGCATCTTTCCCGAGATCGTTGCGAGGACCTTGTGTCCGTTGCTCAGCTCGACGCGGAACATCGCGTTCGGCAGAGCCTCGGAGATCACGCCCTCGATCTCGATGACACCGTCTTTCTTGGCCATACGCTCGCTTACAGTTGGCAGACCGGTCGGTCTGCGTTGGATGGGATTGTCGGTGACACGCCGAGAGAGGCGCAACGCACCAAAGATCAAGCATACGCGCTACCGCACCGTCCGGCAACTCGCCGTATCTCGCGCGGCGCGTCGCGCCCCGACGCTCAGTTGAAGAGCGTCGCGAACGATCCGCGCGCGGGGATGGTGCTGTTCGAGATGGTCTCGCCGTTGACCGCGATCGTGGGGGTTCCGATCCCGCTGGAGCCGGGCTGGATCGGGGTCTCCTTCGTCTTCGCCGTCACGAACGAGTCGTAGGTGCGGTCGGAGACGCACGAGTCGATCCCGGTCACGCCCGCATCCGAGGCGATCTGCAGGATCTGCTCGTCCGTGAGCCCGGTCGACTGCTCGGCAGGCTGCTGCTCGAACATCGCCTGCATGAACGGCACGGCCGCATCGGGGTCGGCCTCCGCGACGCAGTACATGGCGTTGGCCGCACGCGTCGAGTACTCCGTGCCCTGCGAGTACCGGTCGAGGATCGAGATCGGGTGGATGTTGAGGGTGACCGTGCCGTCGTTGACGAGATCGAGGATCTCCGGGCCGTAGGTCGTCTCGAACTGACCGCAGATCGGGCACATGAAGTCGATGTACGTGTCGAGGGTCTGCGATCCCTCACCGACGACGATGGCGCCGGTCTCCTGGTTGATGCCCGAACCGGTCGGCAGGGTACCGGGGTCGGTCGCGCTGTTGTTCATCCAGACCACGAGAGCGACGATGAGAGCCACGACGACCACCACGGCCGTCGACACCCAGATCGCGAACCAGTTCGTCTTGCCCGTCGCCACAGTAGCCATCACTTCTCTCCTCAGCCGATCTCCGTCGGCACGATTCCATACGGAGCGAGCCCCGCGGCGCCACCGTCAGCCGCCGTGAGAACCCAGATGCCCCCATCATGCACCGCGACGCTATGTTCCCAATGGGAGCCGTCCGACCCGTCGATCGTCGACACGGTCCAGTCGTCGTCCTCGGTGAACGTCTCCTCGGAGCCGGCCACGACCATCGGCTCGATCGCGAGCACGAGACCGGGTTTCACCTCGGGGCCGAGGTCTGGCACGCGATAGTTGAACACCGACGGCGCCTCGTGCATCTTGCGGCCGATTCCATGCCCGACGTAGTCGCGCAGGATGCCGTACCCCTCAGCCGACGCCTCGATGGAGGTCTGGATGGCGTCGCCGATCTCGCCGATGCGCTTCGCGTTCGCCATCGCCGCGATGCCCGCCCACAGCGACTCCTCCGTCACCTGCGACAGACGCTCGCGCGCCGCCACCAGCTCCGGCCGCGCGGGGTCGGGGACGACGATCGTGATGGCGGAGTCACCGTTCCAGCCACGGAACTGAGCGCCGGCATCGATCGACAGGATGTCGCCGGGCTCGAGCGGGCGTGAATTCGGGATGCCGTGCACGACCTGCTCGTTCACCGAGGCGCACACCGTGTGGCGGTAGCCGCGGACGAGCTGGAAATTCGACTCCGCACCGCGGGAGCGGATGACGTCCGCCGCGATCGCGTCGAGCTCGAGGGTGGTCACGCCGGGCGCCACCCTCTCGCGCACCGCCTGCAGCGCCGCCGCCGTGATGAGGCCCGGCTCGACCATCGCCCGCAGCTGAGCAGGCGACTTGTAGATGGAGCGGCGGCCGATCACGCCGTGATGCCGCGCGCGGTCAGAGCTGCGGTGATGCGCTCGGTGATCTCGTCGAGCGAGCCGACGCCGTCGATCTGGTCGACGATGCCGCGCTCGCGGAAGACGTCGAGGATCGGTGCCGTCTCGTTCTCGTAGATCGACAGACGCTTCGCGATGGACTCGGCGTTGTCATCGTCGCGCCCCTGCTCAGCGGATCGCTTCGACAGGCGCGCGATCGACTCCTCGCGGGGGACGACGAGCTCGATGACGCCCGTGAGCGCCTCGCCGCGACCCTGGAGGAACGCGTCGAGATCGGCGACCTGAGCGAGGTTGCGGGGGTAGCCGTCGAGGAGGAAACCGCCGGCTGCGTCATCCTGCGCCAGCCGGTCGCGGACGATCGCGCTCGTCAGCTCGTCGGGCACCAGGTCGCCGGCGTCGATGATCGCCTTGACCTGCTGGCCGAGCTCCGTGCCCTCCTTGACGTTCGCGCGGAACACGTCGCCCGTCGAGACGGCCGGGACACCCAGCGCCTCGGCGATGCGCACTCCCTGAGTGCCCTTGCCCGAGCCCTGAGGCCCGACGATCAGCAGACGTGCAGCCGTCATCGCAGCAGCCCTTCGTAGTGGCGCTGCTGGAGCTGCGCGTCGATCTGCTTCACCGTCTCGAGACCGACGCCGACGATGATCAGGATCGATGCGCCGCCGAACGGGAAGTTCTGGTTCGCACCGACCGTCGCGAGGGCGATCAGCGGCAGCAGGGCGATGAGGCCCAGGTAGATCGAGCCGGGAGCGGTGATGCGGGTGAGGACGTAGTCGAGGTACTCCGCCGTCGGCCGGCCGGCACGGATGCCGGGGATGAAGCCGCCGTACTTCTTCATGTTGTCGGCGACGTCGACCGGGTTGAACGTGATCGCGACGTAGAAGTAGGTGAACCCGATGATCAGGAGGAAGTAGACCGCCATGTACAGCGGGCTGTCACCGGTCGTGAAGTACTGCTGGATCCACGCCACCCAGCCGGGCACGTTGCCGTCGGCATCCGGGTTCTGGTTGAACTGCGCGATCAGCGCCGGGATGTACAGCAGCGACGACGCGAAGATCACGGGGACGACGCCGGCCATGTTGACCTTGATCGGGATGTAGGTGTTCGTGCCGCCGTACGTGCGGCGCCCGACCATCCGCTTGGCGTACTGCACGGGGATGCGGCGCTGCGACTGCTCGACGAAGACGACGAGGGCGACGACCGCGATGCCGACCGCCAGGACGAGGAGGAAGATCTCGAAGCCGCGGGCGACCGCGATCGACCACAGAGCGGCGGGGAAGGTCGCCGCGATCGAGGTGAAGATGAGGATCGACATGCCGTTGCCGACGCCGCGCTCGGTGACGAGCTCGGCGAACCACATGATGAGGCCGGTGCCGGCGGTCATCGTGATGATCATGAGGAGCTGGGCGTACCAGGCCTCGGAGGTCACCAGCTGCGCGCACTCGGGAACACCGGTGACCGGGATCAGCTGACCGGAGCGGGCGACCGTCACGAGGGTCGTGGACTGCAGCAGCGCCAGCGCGATGGTGAGGTACCGCGTGTACTGCGTCAGCTTCGCCTGGCCCGACTGGCCCTCCTTGTAGAGGGTCTCGAAGTGCGGGATCACGACGCGGAGCAGCTGGACGATGATCGTCGCGGTGATGTACGGCATCACGCCGAGCGCGAAGATCGACAGCTGCAGCAGAGCGCCGCCCGAGAACAGGTTCACGAGCGAGAGCAGGCCCTGCGCGGTACCGCTCTGGTCGAGACAGCTCTGCACGTTCGGGAAGTTCACGAACGGCGTCGGGACGTGGGCGCCCAGGCGGTAGATGGCGATGATCGCCAGGGTGAAGCCGATCTTCCGCCGGAGATCCGGGGTGCGGAAGACCCGCGCAATGGCGCTGAACAAGTGGATTCCTCCCAAGGGATGGGCGGCGTCTCGGGAAGACACCGTCAACCAGGGTATCCCAGGCCGTTCACAGGCGCGCCTCGGATACGACGAAGCGAGGGCCGGAGCTGACTCCGGCCCTCGCTGGCGAATTACTTGATGGAACCGCCGGCTGCGACGATCTTCTGCTCGGCAGAGCCCGAGACCTTGTCGACCGACACGTTCAGCGCCACCGAGATGTCGCCGGTGCCGAGCACCTTGACCTTCTCGTTCTTGCGGACGGCACCCTTCGCGACCAGGTCGCTGATGGTGACGTCACCGCCCTGCGGGTAGAGCTCCGCGAGCTTGTCCAGGTTCACGACCTGGTACTCGACGCGGAACGGGTTCTTGAACCCGCGCAGCTTCGGCGTGCGCATGTGGAGCGGCATCTGGCCACCCTCGAAGCCCGCCTTGACCTGGTAACGGGCCTTCTGACCCTTGGTTCCGCGGCCCGCGGTCTTACCCTTCGAGCCCTCACCGCGACCGACACGGGTCTTCGCGGTGTTGGAACCCGGGACGGGGCGCAGGTGGTGGACCTTCAGCACGCCGGGACGAGTGGCCGTGGTCTCGGCCTTCGCCTTCTTGTCGTCCTTCTTCTCAACCATCAGTCGATCTCCTCAACCTTCACGAGGTGCGCGACGGTCTTGACGTAGCCGCGCGTCTGCGCGTCGTCGGGACGGACGACCGAGTCGCCGATCCGCTTGAGACCCAGCGAACGCAGCGTGTCGCGCTGGTTCTGCTTCTCGCTCACCTTGGACTTGACCTGGGTGACCTTCAGTCGAGCGGCCATCAGGCACCTACCTTCTGTGCGGCGTTCGCCTCGGCCTCAGCGCGCACGAGGCGAGCCGGCGCGACCTGGTCGAAGTCCAGGCCACGGCGTGCGGCGACCGCACGGGGCTCCTCGAGCTGCTTCAGTGCCTCGACGGTCGCGTGCACGATGTTGATCGTGTTCGACGAGCCGAGCGACTTCGACAGGACGTCGTGGATACCGGCGCACTCGAGCACGGCGCGCACGGGACCACCGGCGATAACACCGGTACCGGCGGCGGCGGGGCGCAGGAGCACCACGCCGGCGGCTGCCTCACCCTGCACGGGGTGCGGGATGGTCGAGCCGGTGCGGGGAACGCGGAAGAAGTTGCGCTTGGCCTCTTCGACACCCTTGGAGATGGCGAGGGGGACCTCACGCGCCTTGCCGTAGCCGACGCCGACCAGACCGTTTCCGTCGCCGACGACGACGAGAGCGGTGAAGCTGAAGCGACGACCACCCTTGACGACCTTCGACACGCGGTTGATCGTGACGACGCGCTCCAGGAACTGGCTCTTGTCGGCGTCGCGCGAACCGCGGTCGCGGTTGTTGCTGCGCTCGCGGCTGCCACGGCGGGGCTCGCGGGCCTCGCGCTCGACGGGAGCGGTGCCTGCGGCCTGCTCGGTCGTAGCCTGTTCGGTCACAGGGTTCTCTCCGTTGTTGTTGGTCACTGCATCGCTCACAGGTTCAGACCTCCCTCGCGAGCGCCGTCGGCGATCGCTGCGACACGGCCCGCGTAGCGGTTGCCACCGCGGTCGAACACGACGTCCTCGACGCCGGCGGCCTTGGCGCGCTCGGCGACGAGCTCGCCGACCTTGCGGGCCTTGGCGGTCTTGTCACCGTCGAACGTGCGCAGGTCGGCCTCGAGCGTCGACGCCGAAGCCACGGTGTGGCCCTTGGCGTCGTCGACGAGCTGCACGAAGACGTGGCGGGCCGAGCGGGTCACGACCAGGCGCGGCCGGACCTCGGTGCCTACGATCTTCTTGCGAAGGCGGGCGTGACGACGCGCACGGGCGTCGGACTTGCTCTTCACAGCCATGCTTACTTACCAGCCTTTCCGGCCTTGCGGCGGACGACCTCGCCCGCGTACCGCACACCCTTGCCCTTATAGGGCTCGGGCTTGCGGATCTTGCGGATGTTGGCCGCGGTCTCGCCGACCGCCTGCTTGTCGATGCCGCTGACCGTGAGCTTGTTGTTGCCCTCGACGGTCAGGGTGATGCCGGCGGGTGCCTCGACGGTGACGGGGTGCGAGAAGCCGAGAGCGAACTCGACGGACGAGCCCTTCTGAGCGACGCGGTAACCGGTGCCGACGACCTCGAGACCCTTGGTGTAGCCCTGGGTCACGCCGATGATGTTGTTGTTGATCAGGGTGCGGGTCAGGCCGTGCAGGGCACGCGACTCGCGCTCGTCATCCGGACGGGTGACGAGAACCTGGTTCTCCTCGACCTTGGCCTCGATGGGCTTGGCGACGGTCAGTCGCAGCTCGCCCTTAGGGCCCGTGACGAGGACGTCCTGTCCGGTGACCTCGACGGTCACACCGGCAGGGATGTCGATGGGAAGACGTCCAATACGCGACATCAGATCACCACACGTAGGCGAGGACTTCCCCGCCGACGCCCTTCGAGTCGGCCTGGCGGTCCGTGAGGAGGCCAGAGGAGGTGGACAGAATCGCGACGCCCAGGCCACCGAGGACCGTGGGCAGCTCGGTCGACTTCGCGTACACGCGGAGACCGGGCTTGGAGACGCGCTTGATACCGGCGATCGACCGCTCGCGGTTGGGGCCGTACTTCAGCGTCATGGTGAGGGTCTGGCCGACGCGGGCATCGGTGACCTCCCAGCCGGAGATGTAGCCCTCCTGCTTGAGGATCTCGGCGATGTTGGTCTTGAGCTTCGAGCTCGGCAGCGACACGGAGTCGTGGTGCGCCGAGTTCGCGTTGCGCAGACGGGTCAGCATATCTGCGACCGGGTCTGTCATCGTCATAAGTGTGTTCCTTCGATCATGAGGTTTCGACTGCCGTTACACGACAGGCGACCTTCGATGAATGTCCATATTCAGTTGTGCAGTCGTTCGGCCCCGGAGCATGCCCCGAGGCCGAACGATCGATTGTACCGGATTACGCCTGAGCGTCGTCCGACTTGAAGGGGAAGCCGAGCTGGCGGAGCAGCGAGCGACCCTCCTCGTCCGTCTTCGCCGTGGTGACGATCGTGATGTCGAAACCGCGGACGCGGTCGATCCGGTCCTGGTTGATCTCGTGGAAGACCGCCTGCTCCTGCAGACCGAAGGTGTAGTTGCCGTGACCGTCGAACTGCTTGGGCGACAGACCGCGGAAGTCGCGGATGCGGGGCAGCGCGAGGTTCACGAGACGGTCGACGAACTCCCACGCACGGTCACCTCGGAGGGTGACGTGCGCGCCGATGGCCTGGCCCTCGCGGAGCTTGAACTGCGCGATGGACTTGCGGGCCTTCGTGACGATCGGCTTCTGACCCGTGATCTTCGTCAGGTCGTCCACGGCGCCGTCGATCACCTTGCTGTCACGAGCTGCCTCGCCGACACCGGTGTTCACGACGACCTTCACGAGACCGGGGATCTGCATGACGTTGGCGTAGCCGAACTCGTCCTGCAGAGCCTTCTTGATCTCGCTCTGGTACTTCTGCTTCAGGCGGGGCTGGATCTTGCCAGCCGCCGCGGCAGTGGTGCTGCTCATATTCAGAGGTCCTTGCCGCTCTTCTTCGCGTAACGCACGCGGACGGTGCGCTTCACGCCGTCCTTCGTCTTCTCCTCGACGCGGTGGCCGACGCGGGTCGGCTTCTTCGTCTCGGGGTCGACGATCTGGACGTTCGAGATGTGGATGGGGGCCTCGAAGGTCTCGATGCCACCCGTCTTGGTGCCACGCTGCGTCTGGCCGACGCGGTTGTGCTTCGTGACGTAGTTCACGCCCTCGACGATGACGCGGTTCTGCTCGACGAGGACCTCGAGGACCTTGCCCTGCTTGCCGCGGTCGCCGCCGCGCTCGGGCTTGGCGCCCGTGATGACCTGAACCAGGTCACCCTTCTTGATGTTCGCCATGATCAGATGACCTCCGGGGCGAGCGAGACGATCTTCATGAACTTCTTGTCGCGAAGCTCACGACCGACCGGTCCGAAGATGCGGGTGCCGCGGGGCTCCCCGTCGTTCTTCAGGATGACGGCGGCGTTCTCGTCGAACTTGATGTACGAGCCGTCGGGACGGCGCGTCTGCTTGACGGTGCGGACGATGACGGCCTTGACGACATCGCCCTTCTTGACGTTGCCACCGGGGATCGCGTCCTTGACGGTGGCGACGATGATGTCGCCCAGTCCGGCGTACCGGCGGGCGGAGCCGCCGAGCACGCGGATGGTGAGCAGCTCCTTGGCGCCGGTGTTGTCGGCGACCTTGAGGCGGGATTCGGTCTGAATCATGAGATCACTTCGCCTTCTCGAGGACCTCGACCAGACGCCAGCGCTTGGTGGCGCTCAGCGGGCGAGTCTCATTGATGAGGACGAGGTCGCCGATGCCGGCGGTGTTGGCCTCGTCGTGAGCCTTGACCTTCGACGTGCGGCGGATGACCTTGCCGTAGAGCGGGTGCTTCACGCGGTCCTCGACCTCGACGACGATCGTCTTGTCCATCTTGTCGCTCACGACGTAGCCGCGACGAGCCTTGCGGTAACCGCGGGCCTGCGGGTCGCGGACGTCGTGGTCGCTGTGCTCGTGGCCCTCGGCGACAGCCTCAGCGGCGTTCTTGTCGGTAGCCATTACTCGGTCTCTTCCTTCGCGGCCTCGGTGGCGTCATCCGCCTTCTTGGCCTTGGTCTTCTTCGCCTTCGGCGCCTCCGCGACGGGAGTGGCACGAATGCCGAGCTCGCGCTCGCGGATCACCGTGTAGAGCCGCGCGATGTCGCGCTTGACCGCACGGATGCGGCCGTGGCTCTCGAGCTGGCCGGTGGCCGACTGGAAGCGCAGGTTGAACAGCTCTTCCTTGGCCTTGCGCAGCTCCTCGACGAGGCGCTGGTCTTCGAACGTATCGAGCTCGCTCGGGGCGAGCGTCTTGGTGCCGACAGCCATTACGCGTCGCCCTCCTCGCGCTTGATGATGCGTGCCTTCAGCGGCAGCTTGTGAATGGCACGGGTCAGGGCCTCGCGAGCGAGCTCCTCGTTGACTCCGGCGACCTCGAAGAGGACGCGACCCGGCTTGACGTTGGCGACCCACCACTCCGGCGAGCCCTTACCCGAACCCATGCGGGTTTCGGCGGGCTTCTTCGTGAGCGGACGGTCGGGGTAGACGTTGATCCACACCTTGCCGCCACGCTTGATGTGACGCGTCATGGCGATACGAGCGGACTCGATCTGACGGTTGGTCACGTAAGCGGGCGTGAGTGCCTGGATGCCGAACTCGCCGAAGGAGACCTTCGTGCCGCCGGTGGCCTGGCCATCGCGCTTGGGGTGGTGCTGCTTGCGGTACTTGACCTTGCGGGGGATAAGCATCAGGCCGACGCTCCTTCTGCCACGGGGGCCTCGTTGCGGGGACCGCGACGGCGGTCACCGCGGTCGTCGCGACCGCGCGAGGTCTTCGGCGCGTTGGCCTGCTCGCGAGCGAGCTCCTTGGCCGTCAGGTCGCCCTTGTAGATCCAGACCTTCACACCGATGCGGCCGAAGGTGGTCTTGGCCTCATAGAAGCCGTAGTCGATGTTCGCGCGGAGCGTGTGCAGGGGCACGCGGCCCTCGCGGTAGAACTCCGAGCGGCTCATCTCCGCGCCGCCGAGGCGGCCCGAGACCTGGATCCGGATGCCCTTGGCACCGGCGCGCTGCGCACCCTGCAGACCCTTGCGCATCGCGCGGCGGAACGCCACACGAGCCGAGAGCTGCTCGGCGATGCCCTGCGCGACGAGCTGGGCGTCGGCCTCGGGGTTCTTGACCTCGAGGATGTTGAGCTGGATCTGCTTGCCGGTGAGCTTCTCGAGGTCGGCGCGGATGCGCTCGGCCTCGGCGCCGCGGCGACCGATCACGATGCCCGGGCGGGCGGTGTGGATGTCGACGCGAACGCGGTCACGGGTACGCTCGATCTCGATGTTGCTGACGCCGGCGCGGTCGAGCGACGTGGTCAGCAGACGACGGATCTTGATGTCCTCGGCGACGTAGTCGGCGTAACGCTGGCCCGGCTTGGTCGAGTCCGAGAACCAACGCGACACGTGGTCCGTGGTGATGCCGAGGCGGAAGCCGTACGGGTTGACTTTCTGTCCCATTACTTGCTCGCCTTCTTGCTCGTACCGGCGGCCGCGGCATCCGCGTTCTCCGGCGTCGACAGCACGATCGTGATGTGGCTCGTGCGCTTCTTGATCTGGAAGGCGCGACCCTGGGCGCGGGGCTGGAAACGCTTGAGCGTCGTGCCCTCGTCGACGTACGCGTTCTTCACGTACAGGTCTGCATCGTCCAGGAACTCGTTGTCCTTGTCGGCCTTGACGCGAGCGTTCGCGACCGCCGAGGCGACGAGCTTGTAGATCGGCTCGCTGGCGCTCTGGGGGGCGAACTTCAGGATGGCGAGTGCCTCCTGAGCCTGCTTGCCCTTGATGAGCGCGACGACACGACGAGCCTTCTGAGGGGTCACGCGGATGTGCTTCACACGTGCGGTGGATTCCACCATGTCTCTCCTCCTCTGTCCTCTCTGGAACTGCCCCCGCGTCAGCGGCGGCGGCCCTTCTTGTCGTCCTTCACGTGGCCGCGGAAGGTGCGGGTGGGCGCGAATTCGCCCAGCTTGTGGCCGACCATGGTCTCGGACACGAACACGGGGATGTGCTTGCGTCCGTCGTGCACGGCGATCGTGTGGCCGAGCATGGCCGGGATGATCATCGAACGGCGCGACCAGGTCTTGATGACGTTCTTGGAGCCGGCTTCGTTCTGCGCGACCACCTTGCGAAGCAGGTGCTCGTCGACGAAGGGGCCCTTCTTCAGGCTGCGAGGCATCTTCCTCTACTCCTACTTGCGCTTCTTGCCGGCGTTGCGACGGCGGACGATGTACTTGTCGCTCTCCTTGTTGGGGTGGCGGGTGCGACCCTCAGCCTGACCCCAGGGAGTGACGGGGTGACGTCCACCGGACGTCTTGCCCTCACCACCACCGTGCGGGTGGTCGACCGGGTTCATGGCGACACCACGAACCGTCGGGCGAACGCCCTTCCAGCGCTTGCGGCCGGCCTTGCCCCAGTTGATGTTCGACTGCTCGGCGTTGCCGACCTCGCCGATGGTCGCGCGGCAGCGCGCATCGACGTTGCGGATCTCGCCGGAGGGCAGACGCAGCTGGGCGTAGGGGCCGTCCTTCGCGACCAGACGCACGCTGGCGCCGGCCGAGCGAGCCATCTTCGCGCCGCCGCCGGGGCGGAGCTCGATGGCGTGGATGACCGTACCGGTCGGGATGTTGCGCAGCGGCAGGTTGTTGCCGGGCTTGATGTCGGCGCCGGCACCCGACTCGACGATGTCGCCCTGCTGGAGCTTGTTCGGGGCGATGATGTAGCGCTTCTCGCCGTCGAAGTAGTGCAGCAGCGCGATGCGCGCGGTGCGGTTGGGGTCGTACTCGATGTGAGCGACCTTGGCGTTGACGCCGTCCTTGTCGTTACGACGGAAGTCGATCACGCGGTACTGGCGCTTGTGTCCACCACCGATGTGACGGGTCGTGATGCGGCCCTGGTTGTTGCGTCCACCGGTCTTGGCGATCGGGCGGAGGAGCGACTTCTCAGGCGTCGATCGGGTGATCTCGGCGAAGTCGGCCACCGACGAACCGCGGCGACCCGGGGTCGTGGGCTTGTACTTGCGAATAGCCATGTTCGTTGTCCTCTATCCCGACCGTCAGCCGACTGCCGTGAAGATGTCGATGGTGCCCGACTTCAGGGTGACGATGGCGCGCTTGGTGTCCTTGCGCTTGCCGGTGCCGAAGCGGGTGCGACGGGACTTGCCCGTGCGGTTGAGCGTGTTGACCGCTGCGACCTTGACGCCGAAGATCTTCTCGATCGCGAGCTTGATCTCGGTCTTCGACGCACGGGGGTCCACGAGGAACGTGTACTTGCCCTCGTCGATGAGCCCGTAGCTCTTCTCGGAGACGACCGGCTTCAGGATGATGTCGCGCGGGTCCTTGTTGACGGCGGTCATGCCGAGACCTCCTCGGTGGCGCCGGCCTTGGACGCGACGAACGCGTCGTAGGCGGCCTTGGTGAAGACGAGGTCGTCCGAGACGAGCACGTCGTAGGCGTTGAGCTGGTCGAACGTCAGCACGTGGACGTACGCGAGGTTGCGCACGCTCTTGACGGTGATCTCGTCACCGCGCTCGATGACCACGAGGACGTTCTTGGTGGCGCTGAGGCCGGTCAGAACCGCCGCGGCAGCCTTGGTCGAGGGCGTGCCCTCGACACCGAACGAGTCGACGATGTGCAGACGCTGCCCGCGGGCACGGTCGCTGAGCGCTCCGAGGAGTGCGGCGGCGACCATCTTCTTGGGGGTGCGCTGCGAGTAGTTGCGCGGCTTGGGGCCGTGCACGATGCCACCACCGGTCATGTGCGGCGCGCGGATCGAGCCCTGACGGGCGTTACCCGTGCCCTTCTGCTTGAAGGGCTTGCGGCCGGCGCCCGAGACCTCACCGCGACGCTTGGTCGAGTGGGTGCCCTGGCGAGCCGCCGCGAGCTGCGCGACGACGACCTGGTGGATGAGGGGAACGTTGGTCTTGACGTCGAAGAGCGCGGCGGGCAGCTCCACGGAGCCGGCCTTCTTGCCGGAAGCGCTCCGGACGTCGAGCGCGAGAGTCGAGTCAGCCATGATCAGGCACCCTTCACAGCGTTGCGGACGTAGACGATGCGGCCGCGTGCACCGGGGACGGCGCCCTTGACGAGCAGCAGACCCTTCTCGGCGTCGACGGCGTGCACCGTGAGGTTGAGGACGGTCACGCGCTCGCCACCCATGCGGCCGGCCATGCGCATGCCCTTGAAGACGCGGCTGGGCGTCGACGAGGCACCGATGGAACCGGGCTTGCGGTGGTTGCGGTGCGCACCGTGCGAGGCCGAGACGCCCTTGAAGTTGTGGCGCTTCATGACACCCGCGGTGCCCTTGCCCTTGCTGGTGCCGACGACGTCGACCAGCTGGCCGGCCTCGAACGTGTCACCGGCGGTGAGCTCCTGACCGAGTGAGTAGTCAGCGGCATCCGCCGTGCGCACCTCGGTGAGGTGACGACGGGGGGTCACGCCGGCGGCCTCGAAGTGGGCCGTGAGGGGCTTGTTGACCTTGCGGGGGTCGATCTGTCCGGCAGCGATCTGGACGGCCGAGTAGCCGTCCTTCTCGGGCGTACGGAGCTGGGTGACCACGTTCGGCGCGATCTCGATGACCGTGACGGGGACCAGCTTGCCCTGCTCGTTCCAGACCTGGGTCATGCCGAGCTTGGTGCCGAGCAGGCCCTTGGAAACCTTGGAGTTGATGTCAGCCATGTCGAACCTCAGAGCTTGATCTCGATGTTGACGTCGGCCGGGAGGTCGAGCCGCATGAGCGAGTCGACAGCCTTGGGCGTCGGGTCGACGATGTCGATCAGACGCTTGTGGGTGCGCATCTCGAAGTGCTCGCGGCTGTCCTTGTACTTGTGGGGCGACCGGATGACGCACACGACGTTCTTCTCGGTCGGCAGCGGCACGGGTCCGACGACAGTCGCGCCCGCACGGGTCACGGTGTCGACGATCTTGCGTGCCGAGGTGTCGATGACCTCGTGGTCGTACGACTTCAGGCGAATGCGGATCTTCTGTCCCGCCATTTGTCTGCTCACTCTCTTTATCGCGTCTTACGTCTCGCTGGTCGCGAGCGCATTGGACGCCCGGTGGCGCGGTCTGCGCCGGGCACTTCTCACCGCCGGGGCGGTGATGCTGCACCACTGTTCTGATGTCAAACCCGCGGGTCTCCCTGCGGTTCCGCACCCTGCGCGCACGCGCGCATCCTGTCTCCAGGTCGGTGTGGGGTTCGATGTTCATCTGCCCGCGGCCTAGGACTCTGCGCTTCGCGCCGCCTATGCACTATCGTGACAGTGATCCGGGATGTTGGGCACCCATCGGAATGTGGAACCTGGATAGTCTACGTGCCGCCCGGGCGTGTCGCAAACCCGGGCGTGTCGCGATATCCGTGTCGCGCCCGGCGCCGCGCCGGAGCGCCGCCGAGCACGTACGCTCTCCGCGACCACGCACCTTCTATGGTGCACCCTCGCAGCAACGGTACGTTCTCGCGCGACACGTCCCCGCTCAGCTCATGAGGCCCTGGGCGCGGAGGAATGCAGCGAACGTGGGGCGCGAGGCGAGGCGCTCCCATCCCCAGCGGACGGGGGTCCAGCCGGTCGCGGCGACGATGCGGCCCTCGCGGTCGCGCTGGTCGCGCAGCACGTCCCGAGGCGACCGGCCCGCCGTGATCGCCGGGTCGAGGTACTTGCCGTCGCCGTCGAACTCGCCGAACCGCCGCAGCGCCGGCCAGGCGAAGTCGAGGAACGCCCACCGGCCGCCACCCATCGCGACGGGATGCTGGAGGACAGGCTGCGCGGCGCCGAGCTGCAGCATCCACAGCCTGCTGATGCTCTCCCCCGGCAGCTGCGCCCGGCCATCGGCGATGGCGGCGACGAAGCGCGCACGCCGGATGCCGCGGGCGCCGGGCGCGTGCTCGATGTGCGCTGCCACCGCCGCGGAGAGCGCCTCGGCTGCGTCGTCGTCGTACACACTCCGCCCGCGCCAGGCGACCGACCGCAACGCGGCGTCCATCGCGGACGTCGCGGTCTCCGGCGACTCTGCGCACAGCACGTCGAAGAGCGTCCGGGCGAGATCCGTCGCACGCAGCGAGCGGACCGCGGTGATGTCCGCCGCCGAGACATCATGCCGGTGTCGGAGAACGTCGCCCCGACTCGGGGCCGGCGCCGCGCCGACCTCGAGCGTATGCACGCGCGCGTCGTCGCCGCGATGGACCGGCAGACCGTGCAGCGCGGCGGCGGTCGCGTGTGAGAAGACCGGGTCGCGTGTCGCGACGGCGGCGAGGGCGTGCGCGCGCAGCCGCATCCGCTCCTCCGGCCGCGCGGCCGACCACCGGGATGCCGCGATGTACACGCCCCGGCGTACCCGCACCAGCTCGCCGGCGCCGACCGCACGATCGAGGCCCGCCGTCTCGCCCCCGCGACGCGCATCGCGGCGGAGGATCAGTTCGTCGCGCTCACTCACTCCCCCACCGTGCCGCGCCGCGCCCCGCAGTATCCCCCCATCGCAGGCGCCCCGGGATGCGCCACGTCCCCGCATCCCTGGGGAGGAATCCCCGCCGCACGCGAGAACGCACCGCCCCCGCGACCACGCACGTTCTACGGTGCGCTCTCGCGGCGGCGGTGCGTTCTCGGCGCGTGGGCTACTGGTTGCCGATGTTCTTGTCGACGTTCTCGCGAACCTCGTCGACCTTGCCGTGGTGCTGCTCGGGAACGACCTTCTTCACCGCGTCTGCCGCGCCCTGCAGGAACTTGTCGCTGACCTCTTCGGCCTTCTCGCTCTTGAGCGCCTCCTCGATCTTGTCGCGGTTCTGCTCGAACATCTGCTTGCCCTTGTTGATGATGTCGTCGACGCCCATGATGGTCCTTTCGCCGGGTCGATGTACCGCTATGACAGCGCGTCCGAGGCTATGGCGTCAACGGGTTGCGGAAACGACGGAACCCCCCGGGCCCGAAGGCCCGAGGGGTTCCGTGAAGGAAGTCGAGAGACTTACTTGATGATCTTGGTCACCGTGCCGGCGCCGACGGTGCGGCCACCCTCACGGATCGCGAAGCCGAGGCCCTCTTCCATGGCGATCGGCTGGATGAGCTCGACCGACATGTCGGTGGTGTCGCCGGGCATGACCATCTCGGTGCCCTCGGGCAGCGAGATGACGCCGGTGACGTCCGTGGTGCGGAAGTAGAACTGCGGGCGGTAGTTCGTGTAGAAGGGGTTGTGACGGCCACCCTCCTCCTTCGAGAGGATGTAGGCAGTGCCCTCGAAGTTGGTGTGCGGCGTAACCGAACCCGGCTTCACGACGACCTGGCCACGCTCGACGTCGTCACGCTTGGTGCCGCGGAGGAGCAGACCACAGTTCTCGCCGGCCCAGGCCTCGTCGAGCTGCTTGTGGAACATCTCGATACCCGTGACCGTGGTCTTCTGCGTCGGGCGGATGCCGACGATCTCGACCTCGGAGTTGATGGCGAGGGTGCCGCGCTCGGCGCGACCCGTGACGACGGTTCCACGACCGGTGATCGTGAAGACGTCCTCGACGGGCATGAGGAACGGCTTGTCCTTATCGCGCACCGGGTCGGGGATCGACTCGTCGACGGCGTCCATGAGCTCAACGATCGCGTTGACCCACTTCTCGTCGCCCTCGAGAGCCTTGAGGCCCGAGACGCGGACGACGGGAGCGTTGTCGCCGTCGAAGTCCTGCGACGACAGCAGCTCGCGAACCTCGAGCTCGACGAGCTCCAGGATCTCCTCGTCGTCGACCATGTCCGACTTGTTGAGCGCGACCAGCAGGTACGGAACGCCGACCTGCTTCGCGAGCAGGACGTGCTCGCGGGTCTGAGCCATCGGGCCGTCGGTGGCGGCGACCACGAGGATCGCGCCGTCCATCTGAGCGGCACCGGTGATCATGTTCTTGATGTAGTCAGCGTGACCCGGGGCGTCGACGTGAGCGTAGTGACGCTTGGGGGTCTCGTACTCGACGTGCGAGATGTTGATCGTGATACCACGCTGACGCTCTTCAGGCGCCGAGTCGATGGACGCGAAGTCACGCTGCACGTTGGTGGCCGACGGGTACTTGTCGGCGAGCACCTTCGAGATCGCCGCGGTGAGCGTCGTCTTGCCGTGGTCGACGTGACCGATGGTTCCGATGTTGACGTGCGGCTTGGTCCGCTCGAACTTGGCCTTAGCCACTGGGTCCTCCTCAGGACTGTCGTTGTAGATCTCCGGGCGCTGGATTGCGACCGGTTCTCTACGGGGATGTTTTCACTCTAGTAGAGAGGTCGATATTCAGTTTGAGTGGATGCCGGGAGCCTGGGCCCCCGGCATCCCGAGGGCTTACTCGCCCTTGTTCTTCTGGACGATCTCGTCGGCCACCGCGCGGGGGACCTCGGAGTAGCTGTCGAACTCCATCGAGTAGACCGCACGACCCGAGGTCTTCGAGCGCAGGTCGCCGATGTAGCCGAACATCTCCGACAGGGGGACGAGAGCGCGGACGATCTTGATGCCCGAGCCGTCCTCCATCGACTGGATCTGGCCACGACGCGAGTTCAGGTCGCCGATGACGTCGCCCATGTACTCCTCGGGCGTGCGCACCTCGACGGCCATCAGGGGCTCGAGGATCACCGGGTTGGCCTTGCGCAGCGCCTCCTTGAAGCCCATCGAGCCGGCGATCTTGAACGCCATCTCGGACGAGTCGACGTCGTGCGACGCCCCGTCGAGCAGGATCGCCTTGACACCCACGATGGGGTAGCCGGCGAGCACGCCGACGTTCATCGCGTCCTGGAAGCCCTGGTTGGTCGGCTCGATGTACTCGCGCGGGATGCGGCCACCGGTGACCTTGTTCTCGAACTCGTACGTCTTGTCGGCCGTGACCTCGAGCGGCTCGATCGCGAACTGGATCTTCGCGAACTGACCCGAACCACCGGTCTGCTTCTTGTGGGTGTAGTCGTGACGCTCGACGGCCTTCTTGATCGTCTCGCGGTACGCGACCTGCGGCTTGCCGACGTTCGCCTCGACGCGGAACTCGCGCTTCATGCGGTCGACGAGGATGTCGAGGTGCAGCTCGCCCATGCCCTTGATGACGGTCTGACCCGTCTCGGGGTTGAGCTCGGTGCGGAACGTCGGGTCCTCTTCGGCGAGCTTCTGGATGGCGACACCCAGCTTCTCCTGGTCGGCCTTGGTCTTCGGCTCGATCGCGACCTCGATGACGGGCTCGGGGAACGTCATCGACTCGAGGACGACGGGCTCCGCCGGGTCGGCCAGGGTGTCACCGGTGGTGGTGTCCTTCAGGCCGATGACGGCGTAGATGTTGCCCGCGGTGAGCGAGTCGACCGGGTTCTCCTTGTTGGCGTGCATCTGGAAGATCTTTCCGATGCGCTCCTTCTTGCCCTTGGTCGAGTTGATGACCTGCGCGCCCGAGTCGAGGTGACCCGAGTACACGCGGACGTAGGTCAGGCGACCGAAGAACGGGTGCACGGCGACCTTGAAGGCCAGTGCGGCGAACGGGTCGTTGGCGTCGGGGTGACGCTCGATGACCTTCTCCTCGTCCTTCGGGTCGTGCGCCTCGATGGCGGGCACGTCGAGGGGCGACGGGAGGAAATCGACGACGGCGTCGAGCATGGGCTGCACGCCGCGGTTCTTGAACGCGGAGCCGCAGAGCACCGGGTACAGCTCGCCGGCGACGGTGAGCTTGCGGATGGCGCCCTTGATCTCGGCGACGGTGAGCTCCTCGCCACCGAAGAACTTCTCGAGCAGAGCGTCGTCGGACTCGGCGACGGTCTCGAGGAGCCGCTGGCGGTACTCGGCTGCCTTGTCGGCGAGGTCGGCCGGGATCTCCTGGATCTCGTACTTGGCGCCCATGGTCACGTCACCCTTGGCGTCGCCGGGCCAGACCAGCGCGCGCATCTCGACGAGGTCGATGACGCCCACGAAGTCGTTCTCGGCGCCAATCGGGAGCTGCAGCACGAGCGGCTTGGCGCCCAGGCGGCTGACGATGGTGTCGACGGTGAAGTAGAAGTCGGCGCCCAGCTTGTCCATCTTGTTGACGAAGCAGATGCGGGGGACGTCGTACTTGTCGGCCTGACGCCAGACGGTCTCGGACTGGGGCTCGACACCCTCCTTGCCGTCGAAGACCGCAACGGCGCCGTCGAGGACGCGCAGCGAGCGCTCGACCTCGACCGTGAAGTCGACGTGGCCGGGCGTGTCGATGATGTTGATCTGGTTCTTGTTCCAGAAGCAGGTCACGGCGGCAGACGTGATCGTGATGCCGCGCTCCTTCTCCTGCTCCATCCAGTCGGTGGTCGAGGCGCCGTCGTGCGTCTCGCCGAGCTTGTGGTTGACGCCCGTGTAGAACAGGATGCGCTCGGTCGTCGTCGTCTTGCCGGCATCGATGTGCGCCATGATGCCGATATTGCGGACCTTGTTGAGGTCGGTGAGCACTTCTTGTGCCACGGGCTGTTCCTTACGTTTGGTCGGAAGCGCCGGCCGGGGAGGTTCCCCCGGCCGGCGCCGAGAAGCTGTTTACCAGCGGTAGTGCGCGAAGGCGCGGTTCGACTCGGCCATCTTGTGGGTGTCTTCGCGGCGCTTGACCGCGGCACCGAGGCCGTTCGAGGCGTCGAGGATCTCGTTCTGCAGGCGCTCGGTCATCGTCTTCTCACGACGGCCCTTCGCGTACGAGACGAGCCAGCGCAGCGCGAGCGTGTTCGCGCGGTGCGGCTTGACCTCGACGGGCACCTGGTAGGTCGAGCCACCGACGCGGCGGCTCTTGACCTCGAGGGTCGGACGGACGTTGTCGAGCGCCTTCTTCAGCGTCGCGACGGCGTCCTGGCCGTTCTTGGCCTCGACACCCTTGAGGGCGGTGTAGACGATCGACTCGGCGATCGACTTCTTGCCGTCGACGAGGATCTTGTTCACGAGCTGCGTGACGATCGGAGCACCGTAGACCGGGTCGTTGACGACGACGCGGCGGGGTGCGGGTCCCTTACGAGGCATCTAACTCAACCCTTCTTCGCGCCGTAGCGGCTGCGAGCCTGCTTACGGTTCTTGACGGCCTGGGTGTCGAGCGCACCGCGGACGATCTTGTAGCGGACACCGGGGAGGTCCTTCACACGACCACCGCGGACGAGCACGAGCGAGTGCTCCTGCAGGTTGTGGCCCTCGCCGGGGATGTAGGCGGTGACCTCGGTGCCGTTGCGGAGCTTGACGCGGGCGACCTTGCGCATGGCCGAGTTCGGCTTCTTGGGCGTGGTCGTGTACACGCGGGTGCAGACGCCCGCCTGCTGGGGGTTCGCCTTCAGAGCGGGCGCCTTGGTCTTGGTGACCTTCGGCGAGCGACCCTTGCGAACCAACTGCTGAATGGTTGGCACGTTCTCTCCTTGTAGTGCTGCACGGTGACAGCGTCGTGGTTTCACCACAGATCCACCGGCGCGTCACGAATGCTGCGTTTTCGAAGGGTGGATATGCCGTGGGGGCGTCCTGTTCGCAGAACGATCCCGGTTCGCGTGCTCCGCCTCGACCTGATCATCGGACCGAGGCACGACGCAGGGCGCGCACGAGCGCACACCCGACCAATGATACGCCTCTCCGGCGAGGCGGGCAAACGCCGATCGCTGCCGGTGGTATCGGCGTCAGGCTCCAGGCCGCTCGATGCGCAGTTCCGCGTCGCCGAGAAGGAAGCGCTCGCCCGCCGGAGCGTCCGATCCGGGCTCGAGCTCGATCTCGGTCCCGAGGAAGTTCGTGAGCACGACGCCGTTCGTCGAGTGGAGGTCGGTGATGTGCCACAGGCCCGACCGCAGCTCGAGCCGGGCGTGCGTCTTCGAGACAGTGCGCGTGCGATCCTCGATCGCCACGAGCTGGGCGCGAGGGTAAGCGGGGTCGGGCGCGGGCTGACGGCCGACGATCGCGACATCGCCCGTGAGCGGCGTGATCTCGCCGTCGGGCAGAACCAGCTGCCAGTAGACCCGCCGGCGCGCCACGACCACGGTGTGGTCGACATCGCCGTCATCGGGCCCCTCCGCACGGCGCAGCTGCGCCGGGACCGCAGCCTCGGCCGTCCGCGGCGCACCGGCGGCCGGAGCGCTCGCGACCGCGGAGACCTCGTCGGAGAGCTCGGGGAACTCGTCGGGCGTCCGGGCGAAGGCGCGACGGGCGATCGGTGTGGCGGGAACGGCCTCCCACGTCCGGCGACCCGATGCGGAGCCCGCAGCGGAGTCGGGGTCGGCGAACGACGGCACGACTCCGGGACGGTCGGATGCGGCCCGCGAGGGGAACGGCGACGGCGAGATCGCGGAGACATCGTCGATCTCGGACGGCCAGCGTGCGTCGTCGGATCCGTCGTCGTCCGCCGCCTCGCCCGCGGCGACGACCGGCGCGTCCGTACGCGCCTCGTCGGCGGCCGGTTCACGGAGGATCGGCTCCCGCGCCTCGCGCGGCGCGGGCTCGGAGAACGCGGGCCGGGCCTCGGGCTGCGCGGCGGCCGCGGGCGCCTCCGCGGGGGCGGGTCGCTGCGGGTCGTCGGCGGGGACGGATGCCGCGGCTCGCGGCTCGGCGGGCGGGGCGACGGGCTCGGCGGGAGCGGAGACTGAGGCGGGGTCGGCGGGGGCCGGAGGCTCGACCGCCTCGACGGCGGGCGCGACGCCCACAGGCGTCGGGGCCGGAGCCGGAGCCGGCGTCGGGGCGGGAGCGTCAGACGCGGGAGCCTCGGGGACGACGGGAGCCGGAGCCGCGGTCGCCGGCCCGGACGGAGCGAACGGCGACGGCGGGGCCCAGGGCGACGGCTGGAGGTCGGTCGGCGACTGCTCGCGCTCGGCCACCGCCTCGCCGCTCGCGGCGAGGGGCTCGGGGCTGAAGTGGCGGACGGAGAGCGTCGGCGAGGCCAGCGTCGGCGGTGCCGTCGGCTCCGATCCGCGCCGGGGCCCCACCTGCGCGTCGTCGCGCGGCTCGGAGTCGGACAGCGGCGGGGTGAACACCCAGGGCGGCGGGGCCACTTCGGCGGCGGGCTGGTCGCGCCAGCGGGCGGGGCCGAGGCCCAGGATGCTCGCCCACACGACGAAGAGCAGGGCGGCGAGCACCGTCATCCCCGGGCCGACGCCGAAGCCCCGACCGATGCGGTGCGCGGACACCACCAGCAGCACGTAGACGGCGATCGCACCGGCCCCGGGGACGAGGCCGAGGAACACGAGCCACGGACTGAAACCGGCGATGCGCAGCACCACCGCGATGTTCAGGACGGGGACCCACCCCTGCCACGGCTCCTCGTCGGTCTTGCGGAACAGTCCGGCCAGCGCCAGCGCCGTCCAGACGTACAGGACCGCACCCAGAACCGTCGTGAGCACGACGAGAAGGATGAGGAGCAATTCGTTGCCGGAGGTGGTCATCGCATCCCACGATAGAGCCAGAGCCGCCCGGCCGCCGTCGTCACGATTCGCCGCCGCGTTCGGCCCCGGGTTCGAAGGGCGCGTCGAGCGAGCGGGTGAGCTCGGCGAGCATCGCCTCGATCTGAGGTTCGACATGCTGCGCAACCGCGGCCTGCACACGCAGCCGGTGGTGCAGCAGCACGGCGCAGACCTCGCGGCCGATCATGTTGGCGTAGTCGTCGGCGAGGCCGACCTCCTGACGCAGTGCCGCCTTGGCCTCGCTGCTGAGGGGCGGGAGCTCGGGCACGGCGTCGTCGGACTCCTGCGCCAGGCCCGAGATGGTGAAGAGGAACGGCGCCCCGGCCACCGGCTCCGGATCGAGCGGCAGCCCCTCGAACTCTGGCTCGAGCCCCTCCGCGGGACGGTAGGCGCGCGCCCGGTTCCGCGCGGCCTGCTGGTCGAGCTCGGCTTGGAGCATCGGCAGGTTCCGCGACGTGTACTCGGCGACTGCGGCATCCACGATCGCCTTCATGCGGGTGGACAGACCGTGCTGCACTCCGTGCGGGACGTCCGAGCCCAGGCCCACCGCCGAGAGCACGGGCGAGCCGATGCATCGTCGGCAGGGAGCGACGCGACCCCGGTGCGTCGCCGGCTGCCAGCGCGGCAGCCAGCGCAGCCAGGCATCCACCGCCTGGCTGACCTGGGTCTCGAGCGACCGCTCCACGGGGCTATTGTCGCCGATCCGGGCCGGTGACGCGGGGATTTCGCGTCATTCGTCCTCGTCGCGTTCCCAGGTCCACCTCGGGGGCGTCGCCCGCGTGCGGACCAGGGCGACGGCGAACCAGCCCGCAATAGCCGCAGCCACGACCAGGAGCAGGCCGAACCACGACACCGCGAACCCGCCGGCCGCAGCGAGGGCTCGAGCCGCATCGACCCCCACGACCACCGCCGACACGATGAGGCCGGCGAGGTACGACAGCAGCGCGACGACCCCCGTCAGAGCCGCTGTCGCGTACGACGGACGCGGAGCCCGCAGCGAGATCGCCAGGGTGGTGGCCGTCGCGATGAGCGCCGCGCCGAAGCCGACGGCCCCGGGGATCGGCCCGAGACCGCGCACGGCGACGACATCCTCACCGGTCACCAGGCTCAGGACGCCGAGGCCGCAGATGGCGAGCGCCCCGAAGCCCACGACCGCGAACGCGGTGGCGAGCCCGGGGCGCATTCCGCCGGAGGGGGTGGACATCAGTAGCGGTGGAGCTGCGGTCCCGCCTCGAGGGTGCGCTCGTACTCGCGCTGCGCCTCGGCGTTGAGCTCGGTGACCCGGCGACCGCGGGCGGCGACCCAGGCACCGAACCAGATCGTCAGCTCGCGGCCCGCGACGAGCGCGACGAGCGCCAACGGCGCGAACGCCTGCTCGCCGACGATGGTGAGTGCCTGGCTCGGCGCGATCGTCCAGAACGGGGCCTGGAAGAGCTGCCCGGCGATGTGTCCGGCGTAGGAAGCGAGACCCACCAGCAGACCGAGGAGGACCCAGAGGCCCCAGCGACCGCGGTTGATGAAGGCGCCCAGGATCCAGAACGCGAGGAAGAACACCGCGACGGGCACCCAGAGCCACCACGAGGTGGCGGCGGCGAGAGCCTGCTCGCCGATGTTCGCGGTCGTGACCTCGCCGCGCACCGCGTCGATCCCGAGCGCTGCACCCAGGTAGATGAGCGCGAAGGCGATGGCAGCCAGGAGGCCGATGGCGCCGGCAGCACCGCGGTTGCCGCGGGGCGTGGGAGCCTCGGGCGCCTGCACGAAGATCGGCTGCGGGCTCGGAGCTGCCGCGGCGGGGGTCTCGGCGACGGGCTCGCTCGCGCTCACCGTGCTCGCACGCTCGGTGTCGTCGGCGCGGTAAGCACGCGTGGCGGTATCGCTGGCGGCCGCGCTCGCGGCGCCGCCCGCTGCCGTCGTGCCGGCGGCCGCCGCCGCCGCGTCGCGGTCCTCGGAGGGCGTGCGCTCGGCGTCGCGCGGGGTGTCCCACTCGCTCGGGGAGTTCCAGCTGTCAGAAGACGACGAACCGACGGTGTCGGTGCGCTCGTCGTGCGCCGCGGCATCGATCCGTGCGTCATCGGCCCGGGAGGCATCCGCCTCGGAAGTCGTCGTGTCGGCTGCGGGCCGGTCAGCGTCGCCGGCAGTCCGCTCGGGCATAGTCCCGGAGCCGGAGTAGGCGGCATCCCAGTCGTCGGCCGAGACCGCATCGCGCGACGCCTCGGCGTCGGCGAGCCCAGCCCGGGCGCTGCCCACGACATCGTCCACCGGCTTCGGCTCGTCGACCGGCTCGCCGTACTTGGGGTCGCTCATGCGATGTGCTCCTCACGCGGTGGCCGGTGCCGCCGCAGAGGCGAGGATATCCCGGCGGAGCGGGCCTGCCGCGCAGGCGTGCCGACGTGTCTGCGCACCCGCACGGATGGCCGGACGTATCGTCGTCCCATGACCTCGCGCGCCCTCCCCCGCCTCGCGCCCGCCGCGCTGCTCGTCGCGGTCGCGCTCCTCGCGGGGTGCGCCCCCGAGCCCGGCACCGACCCCGCCGCGACACCCGACACGACCGCGACGGCGGACGCCGCGACCCCCACTCCCGCGATGACGGTCTCGGCGGAGGCGGGCGGGCCGCCGCCGGCGGCATCCGGTTCGGTCGTCTCGACCACGGTCCTCCCCCGCGACTGCGCCGGCATCCTCGGGGCTCCCGCCCGAGCCGCCCTGGCATCCGTGCCGTTGAACGACCCGAGCTTCGGCGAGAGCGGAGCGCTCGCAGACGGATCGCTGCGCTGCGTCTGGGGCGACCCCGACGCCGACACCGCGAAGATCGAGACGACGATCGCATACGCGGAGCGCAATCCCGTGATCGACTTCTTCAACGAGCTCACCGGGATCGGGTTCACCTGCTACGAACCGGCCGGCGGCGTGCGGTGCGAGAAGACCTGGCAGAACGCCCGCTACCCCGTGACCGACGGACGAACCCTCTTCTTCCGCGACGGCGTCCTGATCGACACGCAGTTCTCGCACCTGGCACCCGAGGGCTACACAACCGGCATCATCACGTCGCTCTGGCCGGCCGGCGCGGCCACGCCCGCAGCCTGACGGCTCGCGGCGGCGCTAGCTCGCGCCGGATCAGTCGTCCGCGGCGAACACCGCGTTGCCGACCCGGCTCGCGTACTGCTCGGGGTGCCACGTCGACTGCGATGTCGAGACCCAGTGTCCGTCGCCCGCCTCGATCGTCTCGACGAGCTCGCCGTCGGTGCGGGAGCAGAGCGTGCGCACGCCGCGTTCGTCGCAGGAGAAGCCCTGTGCGGGCAGAGCGGATGCCGCGATCGAGCCGGCATCCGTGCCCACCGATGCGACCGTCGTCGAGATCGAACCGGCGTCCGACGTCCAGGTGCAGGTGAAACGCACCTCGGGCGCGAGGGCCTCGACGAGACCGGCGGCCGTCGAGACGGGCTCGTCCTGGGTCTGCTCGATCTGCGCGCCGGGCGAGTACTGCAGCGTCACCCACAGCGCCTCGGGATAGAGGTCTCGGCACTGCTGGGGCCCGTCCGCGGCCGCGGCGGACCCGCCGGTGTCGCCACCCGCGCCGAGGAGTCCCATTCCCGTCGTGACGAGCGGCGCGGTCAGGAAGGCCAGCGCCCCGATCACGACGGCGCAGATGACGCCGACGATCCAGGCGAAGACGACGTTCCGACCCCCGATGCGTGCCACCCCTCCACGCTAATCCGGCGACGTCGCCGCGCGCCGACCGACACGACGAAGGGCCCCGGGACATGCCCGGGGCCCTTCGCAGGATCAGCGATCGATCAGTTGTAGCTGGTGAAGTCGCCGTCGGTGGAGAAGCTGTCGAAGTCGACGTAGCTCAGGTCGGCGTCGCTGTACGCGCCGTCCGACGCGAAGATGCGGTTGGGGTACCGCTCGCTCTTCGCCTCCTCCGTCGCCTCGACGGCCACGTTGCGGTACTTCGCAAGGCCCGTTCCGGCGGGGATGAGCTTTCCGATGATGACGTTCTCCTTGAGGCCGACGAGCGGGTCGCTCTTGCCCTCCATGGCCGCCTGCGTGAGGACGCGGGTGGTCTCCTGGAACGACGCGGCCGACAGCCACGACTCCGTCGCGAGCGACGCCTTCGTGATACCCATCAGCTCGGGACGGCCCGACGCGGGACGCTTGCCCTCGGCCACGGCCTCGCGGTTGATCTGCTGGTACTTCTTGAAGTCCACCAGCTCACCCGGGAGCAGCGTCGTGTCGGCGTGGTCGACCACGGTGACCTTCCGCAGCATCTGACGGACGATGACCTCGATGTGCTTGTCGTGGATCGGCACACCCTGCGAGCGGTAGACACCCTGCACGCCGCCGACGAGATACTTCTGCACCTCGCGGGCACCCTGCACGCGCATGATGTCCTTCGGGTCGAGCGTGCCGACCTGCAGCGGGTCGCCGACCTCGACGTGCTGCCCGTCCTCGACGAGGAGGGTCGCACGCTTCAGCACCGGGTAGACGAAGGGCTCGTCGCCGTTGTCGGGCGTGATGATGACCTTCTTGGCCTTCTCGGTCTCGTCGATCGTGATGCGGCCGCTGGCCTCGGCGATCGGCGACGCACCCTTGGGGGTACGGGCCTCGAAGAGCTCCTGCACACGGGGCAGACCCTGCGTGATGTCGTCAGCCGAGGCCGAACCACCGGTGTGGAAGGTACGCATCGTCAGCTGGGTACCGGGCTCACCGATCGACTGGGCGGCGATGATGCCGACCGCCTCGCCGATGTCGACGATCTTGCCGGTGGCGAGCGAACGGCCGTAGCACTTCGCGCAGACACCGACGGCCGAGTCGCAGGTCAGGACCGAGCGGACCTTGATGGAGGTCACCCCGCCCTCGACGAGCTTGTTGATCAGCACGTCGCCCACGTCGTCGCCGGCCGAGGCCAGCACCTCGCCCGAGGGCGAGACCGCATCGGCGGCGAGGGTACGGGCGAACACCGAGTTCTCGACGTTGGCGTCCTTGATGAGGACGCCGTCGGCACCGGCTGCGGCGATCGGGAGCTCGAGGCCCTTCGACGTGCCGCAGTCGTCCTCGCGGATGATGACGTCCTGCGAGACGTCCACCAGACGACGGGTCAGGTAACCCGAGTCGGCGGTACGCAGAGCGGTGTCGGCCAGACCCTTACGGGCACCGTGCGTCGCGGTGAAGTACTCGGCCACCGACAGCCCCTCGCGGTACGAGGAGATGATCGGACGCGGCATGATCTCACCCTTGGTGTTGTTGACCAGGCCTCGGATACCGGCGATGTTACGGATCTGCAGCCAGTTACCACGGGCGCCCGACGAGACCATGCGGTTGATGGTGTTCTCGGCGGGGAAGTTCGCCTTCATGGCGGCCTGGACCTCGTCCGTGGCCTCGGTCCAGATCTTGATCTGCTCCTGGCGACGCTCGGCGTCGGTCACGAGACCCTTCTCGAACTGGCCCTGGACCTTCGACGCGAGCTTCTCGTACTTCGAGATGATCTCGGCCTTGTTCGGCGGCGTCAGGACGTCGCTCAGCGCCACGGTGACGCCCGAACGGGTCGCCCAGTGGAAGCCGGCGTCCTTGATCCGGTCGAGGGATGCCGCGACCTCGGTCTTCGGGTACTCCTCGGCCAGCTTGTTGACGATCTGCGACAGCTTGCCCTTGTCGGCCTGCTCGCGGACGAACGGGTACCCCTTGGGCAGGGTGTCGTTGAAGATCGCCTGTCCGAGCGAGGCGTCGACCAGGCCGTGGCGCTCGTAGCCCTCGGGGGCGTCGCCCTCGAGGAACGCGAGACCCGGGATGCGGATGCGGACCTTGGCCTGCAGGTCGAGGGTGCCCTCGTCCTTCGCCAGGATCGCCTCGCCAACCGAGCCGAACACGCGACCCTCGCCCGCGGCACCCTCGATGACCGTGGTCAGGTGGTGCAGACCGATGATCATGTCCTGCGAGGGCAGGGTGACCGGACGGCCGTCCGAGGGCTTGAGGATGTTGTTCGACGCGAGCATCAGGATGCGGGCCTCGGCCTGCGCCTCGACCGAGAGCGGCAGGTGGACGGCCATCTGGTCACCGTCGAAGTCCGCGTTGAACGCGGCGCAGACGAGCGGGTGCAGCTGGATCGCCTTGCCCTCGACGAGCTGGGGCTCGAAGGCCTGGATGCCCAGGCGGTGCAGGGTGGGTGCACGGTTGAGCAGCACGGGACGCTCGCGGATGATCTCCTCGAGCACGTCCCAGACCTCGGGACGCGTGCGCTCGACGGCACGCTTGGCCGCCTTGATGTTCTGCGAGTGACCGAGGTCGATCAGGCGCTTGATGACGAACGGCTTGAAGAGCTCGAGGGCCATCTGCTTGGGCAGACCGCACTGGTGCAGCTTCAGCTGGGGTCCGACGATGATGACCGAACGACCCGAGTAGTCGACGCGCTTTCCGAGCAGGTTCTGACGGAAACGTCCCTGCTTTCCCTTGAGCATGTCGGACAGCGACTTCAGCGCACGGTTGCCGGTTCCGGTGACGGGGCGACCACGGCGGCCGTTGTCGAACAGAGCGTCGACGGCCTCCTGCAGCATCCGCTTCTCGTTGTTGACGATGATCTCGGGAGCCCCGAGGTCGATCAGACGACGCAGACGGTTGTTGCGGTTGATCACGCGGCGGTACAGGTCGTTGAGGTCGGAGGTCGCGAAGCGGCCACCGTCAAGCTGGACCATCGGACGCAGCTCCGGCGGGATCACCGGGACGACGTCGAGCACCATCGAGGCGGGCGACATGCCGGTCTGCAGGAACGAGTTGACGACCTTCAGGCGCTTGATCGCACGGATCTTGCGCTGGCCCTTGCCCTCGGAGATCTGCAGGTGCAGCGAGTCGGCCTCGGCGGCCAGGTCGAACGCCGCGAGACGGCGCTGGATGCCCTCGGCGCCCATGTAGGCCTCGAAGTACTGACCGAAGCGGTCCTGCAGCTCGTGGAAGACGTCGTCCTCCTGCTTGAGCTGACCGACCTCGAGGGAGCGGAACTCCTCCCACACCCGCTCGAGGCGCGAGATCTGCTCGTCGAAGTTCTTGCGGACCGTCGCCATGTCCTTCTCGGCGGAGTCCTTGGCCTTCTTCTTCTGGTCGGCCTTGGCACCGTCGGCCTCGAGGGTCGCGAGCTCCTCCTCCAGCTTGGCCAGACGCGTCGCCACACGGGCGTCGCGGCGGTCGCCGAGGTTCTTGATCTCGAGGCGCAGGTTGTTCTCGTGCGTGGGGAGGTCGCGGTGACGCGCATCCTCATCGACCGAGATGACCATGTACGCGGCGAAGTAGATGACCTTCTCGAGGTCCTTCGGCGCCATGTCGAGCAGGTACCCGAGGCGCGAGGGGACGCCCTTGAAGTACCAGATGTGGGTCACGGGAGCGGCGAGCTCGATGTGGCCCATGCGCTCACGACGGACCGAGGACTTGGTGACCTCGACGCCGCAGCGCTCGCAGACGATGCCCTTGAAGCGGACGCGCTTGTACTTTCCGCAGGCGCACTCCCAGTCGCGGGAGGGCCCGAAGATCTGCTCGCCGAAGAGGCCGTCCTTCTCGGGCTTGAGCGTGCGGTAGTTGATGGTTTCGGGCTTCTTGACCTCGCCGAAGGACCAACGACGGATGTCGTCAGCAGTGGCCAGGCCGATGCGAAGCTGATCGAAGGTGTGTGACTCGAGCACTGATTCTCCTGTGTCGGAATTCTGTTCGTTGCCTGGCCGGATCAGATCTCGTCGATCGACGAGGACTCGAAGCGGCTGGAGATGTTGATGCCGAGCTCCTCCGCTGCGCGGAAGGCCTCGTCGTCGGTGTCGCGGAGGTTGACCTCGGTGCCGTCGGCCGAGAGGACCTCGACGTTCAGGCAGAGCGACTGCATCTCCTTCATGAGCACCTTGAACGACTCGGGGATGCCGGGCTCCTGGATGTTCTCGCCCTTGACGATGGCCTCGTAGACCTTCACGCGGCCGACGATGTCGTCGGACTTGATCGTCAGGAGCTCCTGGAGGGCGTACGCGGCGCCGTAGGCCTCGAGGGCCCACACCTCCATCTCACCGAAGCGCTGGCCACCGAACTGCGCCTTACCACCGAGCGGCTGCTGGGTGATCATCGAGTACGGGCCCGTCGAGCGCGCGTGGATCTTGTCGTCGACGAGGTGGTGGAGCTTCAGGATGTACATGTAGCCGACCGAGATCGGAGCCGGGAACGGCTCGCCGGAGCGACCGTCGAACAGCTTCGTCTTGCCCGACGAGTCGATGAGACGCTCGCCGTCGCGGGTGAGGTTCGTCGAGTCGAGCAGACCGGCGATCTCGGACTCGAACGCGCCGTCGAACACCGGGGTGGCGACCTTCGTGCCGGGAGCGGCCTCACGGGCGATCTCAGGCAGGCGCTCGGCCCACTCGGGAGTGCCTTCGACCTTCCAGCCCTGCGCGGCGATCCAGCCGAGGTGCAGCTCGAGGACCTGGCCGAAGTTCATTCGACCCGGGATGCCGAGCGGGTTGAGCACGACGTCGACCGGCGTGCCGTCGGCGAGGAAGGGCATGTCCTCGACGGGGAGGATCTTCGCGATGACACCCTTGTTGCCGTGGCGGCCGGCGAGCTTGTCGCCCTCGGTGATCTTGCGCTTCTGGGCGATGTAGACCACGACGCGGCGGTTGACGCCCGAGCCGAGCTCGTCGTCGCCGTCCTCGGCGTTGAACTCCTTGACGGCGATGATGGTGCCCTGCTCACCGTGGGGGACCTTCAGCGACGTGTCGCGGACCTCGCGGCTCTTCTCGTTGAAGATCGCGCGGAGCAGACGCTCCTCGGCCGACAGCTCGGTCTCACCCTTGGGCGTGACCTTGCCGACGAGGATGTCGCCGGGGCGCACCTCGGCGCCGATGCGGATGATGCCGCGCTCGTCGAGGTCCTTCAGCAGGTCGGGCGCGACGTTGGGGAGGTCACGGGTGATCTCCTCCTTGCCGAGCTTGGTGTCGCGAGCGTCGACCTCGTACTCCTCGATGTGGATCGAGGAGAGCGTGTCGTTCTTCACGAGCTCCTGGCTGAGGATGATCGCGTCCTCGAAGTTGTGACCCTCCCACGTCATGAAGGCGACGAGCAGGTTCTTGCCGAGCGCGAGCTCGCCGTTCTCGGTCGCGGGACCGTCGGCGATGACCTCGCCGACCTCGACGCGCTCACCGGCCGAGACCACGACGCGCTGGTTGTACGACGTGCCCTGGTTCGAACGGTCGAACTTGCGGAGGAAGTAGTCCTGCGTGCCGCCCTCGTCGAGCTGCACGGTGACGACGTCGGCCGAGACCTCGGAGACGACACCGGCCTTCTGCGCGGTGATGACGTCGCCGGCGTCGATCGCGGCGTAGCCCTCCATACCGGTTCCGACCAGCGGCGAGTCGCTGCGCAGCAGCGGCACGGCCTGACGCTGCATGTTCGCACCCATGAGGGCGCGGTTCGCGTCGTCGTGCTCGAGGAAGGGGATGAGCGAGGTCGCCACCGACACCATCTGGCGCGGCGAGACGTCCATGTAGCCGATCTCCTCGTTCGGGAAGAGGTCGACCTCGCCGCCCTTGCCGCGGCGGGCGAGGACGCGGTCGGCCACGAACGAGCCGTCCTTGTTCAGCTCGACACCGGCCTGCGCGACGACGTAGTCGTTCTCCTCGCTGGCGGTGAGGTAGTCGATCTCGTCGGTGACCTTGCCGTCGACGACGCGACGGTACGGGGTCTCGATGAAGCCGAACGCGTTGATGCGCGCGAACGAGGCGAGCGAGCCGATCAGACCGATGTTCGGGCCTTCCGGCGTCTCGATCGGGCACATGCGGCCGTAGTGCGACGGGTGGACGTCGCGGACCTCGACGCCGGCACGCTCACGCGACAGACCGCCGGGGCCCAGCGCCGAGAGACGACGCTTGTGGGTCAGACCCGCGAGCGGGTTGTTCTGGTCCATGAACTGCGACAGCTGCGAGGTTCCGAAGAACTCCTTGATCGCGGCGACGACGGGGCGCACGTTGATCAGGGTCTGCGGCGTGATCGCCTCGATGTCCTGCGTGGTCATGCGCTCGCGGACGACACGCTCCATGCGCGAGAGACCCGTGCGGACCTGGTTCTGGATGAGCTCGCCGACGGCGCGGATACGACGGTTGCCGAAGTTGTCGATGTCGTCGGTGTCGAGGCGGATCTCGGCGGGCTTGCCGTCGCGGACGCCGTCGAACGTGGCGTCGCCGCGGTGCAGGCGGACCAGGTACTTGATCGTCGCGACGATGTCGGCGACGGTGAGCACCGACTCCTCGATCGGGGTGTCGAGACCCAGCTTCTGGTTGATCTTGTACCGGCCGACCTTCGCGAGGTCGTAGCGCTTGGCGTTGAAGTAGAAGTTGTCGAGGAGCGCGCGCGCTGCCTCGGCGGCGACCTGCTCGCCCGGACGGAGCTTGCGGTAGATGTCGCGGAGCGCGTCCTCCTTGGTGAGGATCGTGTCCTTCGCGAGGGTCTCCTCGATCGAGTCGTACCCGGCGAACTCGGCCATGATGTCTTCGCTGGTCAGACCCAGGGCCTTGAGGAAGACGGTGACCGACTGCTTGCGCTTGCGGTCGATGCGGACGCCGACCTGGTCGCGCTTGTCGATCTCGAACTCGAGCCATGCGCCGCGCGAGGGGATGACGCGCGCCGAGACGATGTCCTTGTCGGAGGTCTTGTCGGGCGTCTTGTCGAAGTAGACACCGGGTGAACGGACGAGCTGCGACACGACGACGCGCTCGGTGCCGTTGATGATGAAGGTGCCCTTGCCGGTCTGGAGCGGGAAGTCGCCCATGAAGACCGTCTGGGTCTTGATCTCACCGGTGAGGTGGTTCATGAACTCGGCCTCGACGTAGAGCGGGGCCGCGTAGGTCTTGCCGCGCTCCTTGCACTCCTCGATGGAGTACTTCTCAGGCTCGAGGTAGGGGTTGGTGAACGACAGCTGCATCGTCTCGCCGAGATCCTCGATGGGCGAGATCTCCTCGAAGATCTCCTCGAGGCCGCTCTGGAGGGCGACGTCGGTGCGACCGGCGGCCTGCGCCTCGGCGAGGCGGGCCTTCCAGGCGTCGTTGCCGACGAGCCAGTCGAAAGACTCCGTCTGCAGCGCCAGCAGGTCGGGGACCGTGAGCTTGTCGGAGATCTTCGCGAACGAGAGGCGGGAAGCGCCGCGACCGTTCTTGGGGGTGGTGGTGGATGCGTTGCTCGCAGCAGCCAAGGGGATTACCTCCGTGGCCCGAATGGGGCCGGTTCCTTGTCGTCAGGTGGAGTGCTCCCGATCCGAGCTCGCGCGTCTCACGCCGTCGGACGGGGCGGAATCGCGCAGAGCACAAGCCGACCACCATATGAGGGCAAGGGGACGGGAGCGCAACTACCAACTATAGGCGGCGCGACGCGCCATGTCCAGCGCAATCCTTGACGACCTTCGGATGCTGCGGTATAGAAGCGCGCCACCCGTCCGCGATCACTCCCAGGCCCAGCTCGAGAGCACGATCTCCGCGAGACGCCCGCGGTCTTCGGCGGCCGTGTCGACGGGCGAGGCGACGGTGATGACGAAGGTCTGCTCGTCGCGTGTGGCGTAGTACTGGTCGATGACCGTCTCAGCGCCGTCCTGGACGAGCGTCGCCACCAGATGCGCCGACTCGCTGCCGGCGATGTCGACGCGATCCTCCAGCGACACGTCGGTGGCTCCGACCGCCTCGAGGCTCGCGACCCCGTCCGCCTCGACATCGCCCGGAGTGATGACGCCGGGCGACACGACCACGGTGATGTAGCGGCTGTCGGCGGCGGCCGACTCCGACACGAAGACGTCGACCTGGCCTCCCGTCGGGTCCTCTGCGGGCACCGCCCAGCCCGCCGGCACGGTGAAGCTGTATCCGGTCCCTCGCACGGTCTCGCCGGGATCGGCGTCGGCTTCGGCGTCGGTCGACGAGCTCGCGGGGGGCGTCGGGGCCGCGGATGCCGAGCCGGGGGCGGATGCTTCGGAGGGCCTGCCGGTCCCGCCCGGCCGCGCGTCGCACGCGGCGAGCAGCAGCGTCGCCGACACGAGTGCGGCGGCGATCGGGGCGATCCGGAAGCGGGCCATGCCTCACACGGTAGGCGAATCCGCGGGGCCGGCACTCCCCTTGACACGGCAACGCGCCGCCCGCTGCGGGAGCGGACGGCGCGTTGCGGGGGTGAGGATCAGGCCCACGCCCACGAGGCGAGGACGGCGTCGTAGACCGCCGCGCGATCGGCCTCCGAGACGTCGGGGCTGAACGAGAAGGTCACGACGTAGGTCTGGTCGTCGTTCGAGGGGTAGAACTGGTCGACGTTGTAGGTGACATCCTGCTGCGTGACCGACGCCGTGATGTGGGCCGACTCGCCGCCGGCGATCGAGGTGCGCTCCTGCACGGTGACGTCGGTGGCGCCCGCCTGTCCCTCGAGCTCCTCGACGCCGTACTTCTCGACGTCATCGGCGGAGATCGCCTGCGGCGCGGGCGAGAGCACGACGTTGACGTTGTCGGCGAAGGTCGCGGAAGGATCGGAGAGGTCGGCGACGAAGACGTCGACCTGCTCCATGCCGGGAAGCTCCTGCTCGGGGATCGCCCAGCCCTCGGGAACCGAGAAGCTGTAGCCCGTCCCGGTGATCATCTCGCCCGACGCGGGCGCGACATCGGGCGCGCTGGCAGCCGGAGCGGACGACGATGAGGACGAGGGGGCGGACGACGCGCCGGCGTCCCCCGACGCCGCGGTGTCGCCCGACTGCCCGCCGCAGCCGGCGAGGAGGAGAGCCGCGGAGACGAGCAACGCGGCGGACGTGGTGGTCTTGGTGCGAATCATGGCTCCGACGCTAGGGGACACGGCGCGCTCGCACCCGGTCTTGACAGGGGGAGTTCTCCCCCTTGACGAATCAGCCTCGCTGAGCGGTATCCGCGCCTCGGGCCGTCGGTCGCAGGCGCACGCGATCGCCGGGACGGGCCTGCGCGAGCCGCATCCTGCCCGTCGCCGTCACGACACCGACGACGGGGTACCCGCCTGTCACGGGCGCGTCCACGCCGAACACGACGGGATGGCCCGCGGGCGGGACCTGGATCGCCCCGGGCACCATTCCCTCACTGGCCAGCTCTTCGACCCGCACGCGTTCGAGGGGCGGCCCCTCCAGGCGGATGCCGACCCGGTCGGCCGCAGCCGACACGAGCCACGTCGCCTCGGCGAGCAGGCGGCGGGACTCGGGCGTGAGCCAGTCCGAACGCGGACCGGGCGTGAAGGGGATGTCGAGGGGGACGGCATCCGTGCCTGCGGACGGCAGGCCCCACGGATGCAGCGGCAGGGCGGGCACGGGCCCGGCGACGTCGTCGCCGACCGGGATGACGTCGCCGGCCCGCAGCGGCGCCGGACCGAGCCCGGACAGCGTGTCGGTCGAACGCGAACCGAGCACCGGGGCGACGTCCCAGCCGCCGCGCACCGCCAAGTAGGCGCGGATGCCCGCGAGGAATCCGTCGAGCCGCAGCTCGGAGCCCGCGGGCCACGCATGCACGACGTACGGGTCGCCGATCCGCCCGTCGATCACGACCGACGCCCAGGCGCCCGTCACGACCACCGTCAGGTCTCGCTCCGCCACGGCCCGGAAGCCCCCGACGGCGACCTCGATCGCCGCCGCCCCGTCGCGATTCCCCAGGAGACGATTGGCGAGCGCCCACGCGGCGGGGTCGGCCGTGCCCGCCGCGCCGACTCCCGCGGCGGCACGCCCCGGGCGGCCGGCATCCTGGATCGTGCTCTGCGGGCCCGGCGCCAGAACCCGGATGCCACGCGGCTCCGCAGCGCGAGCCGAGCGAGCGGACGCCCGCGGCGCCGCGGGCGCCTGCGGCGTGACATTCAGGACCACCTGCGCCGCGGCATCCGATCCCCGGACGCGGCTGCGGGTCGGGGCGAAACGGACGGCCGCACCCGGACTGAGAAGCGCGGGCGGGGCCGCATCCGGGTCGAACAGCGGCGCGTCCGTCGTGCCGATGAGCTGCCAGCCCCCCGGGGTCTCGCGAGGGTAGGCGCCCGAGAAGATGCCCGCGAGGCCGACGGAGCCGGCGGGGACCCGCGTGCGCGGGGACGGGTGACGTGGAACGTCGAGGCCCCAGCCCGCGCCGACCAGATAGCCGAATCCGGGCGCGAAGCCCGTGAACGCGACCGCCCACTCGGTCGCGGCGTGGCGGGCGGCGAGCGCCTCGGGGCTGAAGCCGAGCGCGGCGGCGATCTCGCCGAGGTCGGCTCCGTCGTATCGGATCGGCAGCGTCACGGGCGCGGTGGCGGATGCCGGCGGGCCCGCGGACGTGACCGCGGACGAGACCCAGGCGCGGGTCGCGGCGAGGGGCAGCACGACGGGATCGACGCGGACGAGGACCGTCGCAGCCGCGGGCACGACGTCGACGACGCCCGGCGGCGGGGATGCCGTCAATCGCGCGTGGAGCGCCATCACCTCTGCCAGGTCGGACACCTCGACGAGCACCGCGTCGGGTCCCATCGGCAGCATCCTCACGCCGGCACCCCGGGCCGGGTGCGCCGAGGGCGACCCCGTCTCGATGATCCTCTCGGCGAATCGGGCCCGGCGGTCACCACGGCGAGCGCACCTCGACCCCCGCCGCGTCGAGCGCGGACCGCACCGCGCGAGCCATCGCGACGGCACCGGGGGAATCGCCGTGCACGCAGAGCGACACCGCGTCGGTGCGAACGGCCTCGCCCGAGACGGCGACGACGACCCCCTCGGACGCGAGGCGCAGGGCGCGCTCGGCCACGAGGCTCGGGTCGTCGAGCAGGGCGCCGGGAGCCCCGCGCGGCACGAGCGAGCCGTCGGCGCGGTAGCCGCGATCCAGGAAGGCCTCGAGATGGAACGGCAGGCCGGCATCCGGCGCGGCCGACGCGATCGCACCGCCGAGACCCAGGACCGGGATCGCGCGGCCGAGCTCGGCCGAGAGGTCCGCGACCGCAGCGGCGACGGCTCGCGCGGTCGCGGCATCCTCCGTCGCGGCGTGATAGAGCGCCCCGTGCGGCTTGACGTAACGGATGTCGCCGCCCGCCGCGGCGAGCGCACGCAGTTGCCCGACGACCTGCGGCCGCAACTCGTCGGGATCGACGGCGATCCGCACCCGCCCGAACCCGGCGCGGTCGACATAGGAGGGGTGTGCCCCGACCGCGACGCGGGCGGCAGCGGCCCCGGCGACGGCGGCGCGCATCGATGCGTCGTCGCCGGCATGCCCGCCGCAGGCGATCGACGCGCTCGACACGAGGGCGAACATCGCGGCGTCATCCGCCGTCGCGACGCCGTCGACCGTCTCGCCCAGGTCTGCGTTGAGGTCCATGGATCAACGCTAGCCCGCGTCGCCCTACCCCGCCGCGCCCGCCCCGTCGCCCCCCGCCCGCGCCGTCCCGCCCGCGACGCATCCCGTCCCGCCCGCGCCGCATCCCGTCCATCCCGTCCCGCCCGCGCCGCATCCCGTCCCGCCCGCAGGCTGAGCACCCCCGGCGACCGCAACACGGGCCGTCACGGCACGCCCAGCCTGATAACGGCACCGCGCAGCCCGGCCGCCGCCCTGCCCCAGTCACCACCGGCGGCACTCATCCCGTCCACAGGCTGAGCACCCCCAGCGACCGCAACACGGGCCATCACGGCACGCTCCGCCTGATCACGGCACCTCCCGCCGCACCGCCCAGCCCTGTTCCGTCCCGTCAACAGGCTGAGCACCCCCAGCGACCGGAACACGGGCCATCACGGCACGCCCAGCCTGATCACGGCACCTCCCGCCGCACCGCCCAGCCCTGTTCCGTCCCGTCCACAGGCTGGCCACCCCCAGCGACCGCAACACAGGCCATCACGGTACGCCCAGCCTGATGACGGCACCGCGCAGCCCGCCCACCCCACAGCCTCGGCAGCACATCGGAACCCCGGCCGCCGTTCCGCCCCGGTCACCACCGACGGCGGCACTCGTGCCATTGACAGGCTAAACACCCCTCCAGCCCCTGCGAAGGGCGCCTTGGGTCAGCTCAGCCTGTCCGCGGCACGAGCGCGCCCGGTCCACGACGCGACGCGACACGACGGGCCGGCGTTACGTCGATGTAACGGGTGGGCCCGAGACGGTGCGCTCGGCGGCGCGGGCGGGCAGGATGGGGCAATGGCAGACTCTCCCACTCCCCTGCTGCAGGTGAGCGACATGGCCGTCGACTTCCGCACGCTCGAGGGCCCGGTGCACGCGGTCGAAGGCGTCGACCTCGAGATCTCAGCAGGTGAGACCGTCGCGATCGTCGGTGAATCCGGCTCGGGCAAGTCGACGACGGCGATGGCCGTGATCGGACTCCTCCCCGGCAACGGACGCGTCGTGCGCGGCAGCATCCGCCTCGACGGCCAAGAGCTCGTGGGCGCCCCAGAGAGCACGCTGCGCCGCATCCGCGGCGGGTCGATCGGACTCGTGCCGCAAGATCCGATGTCGAACCTCAACCCGGTCTCGAAGATCGGCACGCAGGTCGCCGAGACCCTGCTGGCCCACGGCCTCGCCACCTCGAAGGACGTCGACGCCAAGGTCATCGAGACCCTCGCCGCGGCAGGACTTCCGGACGCCGCCGAACGCGCCAAGCAGTACCCGCACGAGTTCTCCGGCGGGATGCGGCAGCGCGCGCTCATCGCGATCGGGCTGGCGTGCAACCCGCGGCTGCTCATCGCCGACGAGCCCACGAGCGCGCTCGACGTAACGGTGCAGAAGACGATCCTCGACCAGCTCGGCCGGATGACGGGCGAGCTGGGCACGTCGGTCCTGCTCATCACCCATGACCTCGGTCTCGCGGCCGAGCGCGCGGCCCGCGTCATCGTCATGCATCGCGGGCGGATCGTCGAGCAGGGTCCTGCTCGCCAGATCCTGGAGGACCCGCAGCAGCCCTACACGCAGGCTCTCGTCAAGGCGGCGCCGTCGGTTGCGGCGGTGCGCCTGCGCCCGGAGGCCTACCGTGCGACGCCCGCCCCGGCCGCCATCGCCGCCCCCGCGGCATCCGTCGTCCCGGCGCGGGAGGACGCGGCGCCGGAAGACGCGACACGGGAAGACACGACGCGGCGTGACAACATCGTCGAGATCGAGAACCTGACGAAGCTGTACAAGATCCGCGGGCGCAAGGACGACTTCGCCGCCGTGAGCGACGTCTCGCTCGCGATCCCCCGGGGCGAGACGGTCGCGATCGTCGGCGAGTCCGGGTCGGGCAAGACGACGACGGCACGGATGCTGCTGAAGGTGATCGACCCGACGTCGGGAACGATCCGCTTCGAGGGGCAGGACGTCGCGGGGCTGAAGGGCGCGCAGCTGCGCGAGTTCCGGCAGAAGGTGCAGCCGATCTTCCAGGACCCGTACTCGTCGCTGAACCCCATGTTCACGATCGAGCGGATCATCGCCGAACCGCTCGAGTTCTACAAGCGCGGCACCGCAAAGGACCGCGGCGCGCGTGTGCGGAAGCTGCTCGACGACGTGGCCCTGCCGCAGACCATGCTGCGCCGGTATCCGTCCGAGCTCTCGGGCGGTCAGCGGCAGCGCGTCGCGATCGCGCGGGCTCTGGCGCTGAACCCCGAGCTGATCGTCTGCGACGAGCCCGTGTCGGCCCTCGACGTCCTCGTGCAGGACCAGATCCTCACGCTGCTGCGCGACCTGCAGGGCGAGTACGGGCTGAGCTACCTCTTCATCTCGCACGACCTCGCCGTCGTCCGCCTGATCTCGGACTACGTGTGCGTCATGAAGGACGGCGCTCTCGTCGAGGCCGCCTCGAGCGAAGAGATCTTCACCAACCCGCGCGACCCGTACACGCGGCGGCTGCTTTCGTCGATCCCCGGCAACGAGCTCGAGATCGCGTCCTGACCCGGCCGTCTTGACCCGGCCGTCCTGACCCGGCCGGTCGTGAGCCGACCGCCGGCGATACAGTCGTCGGACCGCCGGGGCTGGTGCGGCCTCCGAAGGCGGATGACGCGACACCAGCCCCAGCCGTCCTGCAGACGTATCGCCAACAGAGGGCCGGGGCCGGGACCGGGGCAGGTCAGCGGGCGCGGGTGCGGGGGTCCATGGCCTCGCGCAACGACTCGCCGAGCAGCGTGAAGCCCAGCGCGGTGATCATGATGCACAGGCCGGGGAGGAACGCGAGCCACGGCGCGATCGCGAGCTCGTTCTGCGCGTAGGTCAGCATGCGGCCCCACTCGGCGGTCGCCGCTCCCCCACCGCCGAGGCCGAGGAACGACAGCGCCGCGGCGTCGATGACGGCGGTGGCGAGGGTGAGCGTCCCCTGGACGATGACGGGCCCGAGGCTGTTGGGCAGCACGTGGCTCATCGTGATCTTGCCGCGGCCGAGGCCGAGGGTCTGCGCCGACAGGATGTAGTCGGCGCTGCGCTGCTGCAGCATCGAGGCCCGCAGCAGTCGCGCGAAGATCGGCACCTGCGAGGCTCCGATGGCGATCATGATCGCGAGCTGCGACTGACCGAGGATCGCCGCGATCGACACGGCGAGCAGCAGGTTGGGAACCGACAGGAGGATGTCGACGAAGCGCATGACGACCGTGTCGACCCAGCCCCCGAACATGCCCGCGATCAGGCCCAGGAGCATGCCGCCCGCGAGACCGAACGCCGTCGAGATCACGCCGATCAGCAGCGAGGCCCGCGCGCCCCAGATGAGCTTCGACAGCACGTCGCCGCCGAAGCGGTCGAGGCCGAGCGGGAATCCGGCGATCTCGCCGGGGCCGGGGATGCGGGTCGGGGTGACCTCCCGCGCGCCGGGGAGGGCCGTCTCGGGGTAGGGCGCGAGCCAGGGCGCGAGGATCGCCACGAGCAGGAACACCAGCACGATGGCGGCACCGATCCAGGCCACCGGGTTGCGGCGCAGCCGCGCGAAGACGTCGTGCCAGAACCCGCCGCCGGTGCGAGCCTCGAGCACCTCGTGCTCGGCGACGGCGGTCGCCGGTCCGTCGCCCGGGGCGGGAGGAAGCGCGTTGGTGCTCATGAGACCCTCACTCTCGGATCGATCAGGCTGTACGAGACATCGACGATGAGGTTGATGAGCGCGTAGATGACGGCGATGAAGAGGATGAACCCCTGCAGCACCGGGAAGTCGCGGGCGCTGATCGCCCGCGCGAGGAACGAGCCGATCCCGGGGAACGCGAAGACCGTCTCGGTGAGGATGGCCCCGGCCAGGAGCAGTCCGACCTGCAGGCCGACGGTCGTGGCGACCGGCAGCATGGCGTTGCGCAGGATGAAGCGGCCGCGGAGGGTCCGGCGGGCGATGCCCTTGGCCCGTCCGGTGCGCACGTAGTCGGAGTTCTGCACCTCGAGCACCGAGGCGCGGGTGATGCGCACGATGATCGCGAGCGGGATCGTCCCGAGCGCCAGCGCCGGGAGGATGAGGTGCAGCACCGCATCCCATGCCGCGTCGAACTCTCCCGTGAGCAGGCCGTCGAGCACGTAGAAGTTCGTGTAGTGCGTCGCGTCGATGCGCGGGTCCTGGCGGCCGTCGGAGGGGAGCCAGCCGAGCTGGACGGCGAAGACGTACTTGAGGATGAACGCCAGGAAGAACACGGGGATCGTGACACCGACGAGGCTCAGCACGACGGCGACGTGGTCGCTGATCTTGCCGTGGTGGCGGGCGGCGAGATAACCGAGCGGGATGCCGATGCCGACGGCGAAGATGAGCGCCGCGATCGAGAGCTCGACCGTCGCCGGGAAGCGACGGAGGAACTCCTCGACGACGGGGCGCCCGGTCTCGATCGACGACCCGAAGTCACCGGTGAGCAGCCGCCCCATGTAGGTGGCGTACTGCTCGAGGATCGGCCGGTTGAAGCCGTACAGCTCATTGATCCGGGCGATGGCATCGGGGGTCGCCTTCTCGCCGAGGAGGGCGACGGCGGGACCGCCGGGCAGGGCGCGGACCCAGAGGAAGAGGAGGATGCTGAGCCCGAGGAGCGTGGGGATCAGCAGAAGCAGCCGTTGGCCGATGGTTCGCAGCAACGCGGAATCTTTCGGTCGAGGAGTGCGGGGCGGGCTCGCGCCCGAGGCGGTCGCCCGCCCCGCGGGGATCAGCGGGTCGTCGTCACTCGGTCAGGACGATGTCCGTGAACACCTCGTCGTTGACCGGGCTGGCCGGGTAGCTCTCGACGCGCGGGTCGAACGCGAGCGTCGGGGCCGGGTGGGCCAGCGGGACACCGGGGATGAACTCGGCGACCTGCTCGTTGATCTGCTCGTACAGCGCGGTCTGCTCCTCGAGGTTCGGCACACCGCGCGCGGCGTTCAGGGCCGCGAACAGGTCGGGGTTGTCGAAGCCCCACTCGGCGGACTGCGCCCCGAAGAAGACGCCGACGAAGTTGTCGGTGTCGTTGTAGTCGCCCGTCCAGCCCAGCAGGTGGATGCCGTGGTCGGCGGTGCCCGTGATCTTGTCGAGGTAGTCGGGGCTCCAGGCATCCGTCTGCGGCGTCAGCTGCACGCCGACCTCGGTGAGCTGCGTCGAGATGACCGTCGCGATCTGCTCGGGGTCGGGCATGTAGGGGCGCGAGACGTTGACCGGGTAGTTGAACGTCAGCGCGAGCGGGTTGGCCTCGGTGTAGCCGGCCTCCGCGAGCAGCGCCTTGGCCTTCTCGGGGTCGTAGTCGTAGGTCGTGACGTCGGGGTTGTAGCCGTTGACGGTGTCGGGCATGAACTGCGTCGCGACCTCGGTGCCCTCGGGGAGCACCTGCGAGATGAGGGCTTCCTTATCGATGGCGTGCGACAGGGCCTCGCGGACGCGCACGTCCTGCAGCTCGGGCTGAGCCTGGTTGAACGCGAGGTAGAGGATCGTGAACGGCGGGCGCGAGACCATCGTGAAGCCGGCCTCTTCGAGCGCGGCGGTGTCGGCGGGGCCGACGAGGTCGTAGCCGTCGATCGATCCGGCCTCGAGCGCCTGACGGCGGGCGGTGGGGTCGTCGATGACGCGGAAGATGATCTTGGTCACCTGTCCCGAGTCGCCCCAGTAGTCGTCATAGGCCGAGAGCGTGAGCTCTTCGCCCGGCGACCACTTGTCGAACTTGTAGGGGCCGGTGCCCGTCGGGTGCCCGGCGCCGTACTCCGAGAGCGACGGTGCCTCCTCGGTGCCGCCGATCTCGTCGGCGCCGTACTCCTCGAGCGCGGTCGGGCTCTGCATCGCGAAGGCGGGCAGCGACAGGGCGGGGATGAAGCCGGCGAACGGCTGCTTCAGCTGAACCGTGGCCTCGAGGTCGGAGTCGGCGGTGCAGGAGTCGAACACGGCGGTGTCGGGGGTGTCGACGTAGCCGCGGAAGAGCTTGCCGTAGTAGTACGACAGGGCCTCGCTGGCAGCCAGGCCGGTCCAGTTGTACCAGCGGTCGAAGTTGGCGCACACCGCTTCGGCGTTGAACGGCGTGCCGTCGTGGAAGGTCACGCCCTCCTTCAGCTGGAACGTGTGGGTCAGTCCGTCGTCCGACGACTCCCAGCTCTCGGCGAGCAGGGGCGCGGGGTCCGCGGTCCCGGGCTCGGTGCCGACGAGGCCCTCGAAGATCTGGCGTGAGACGCGGAAGGTCTCGCCGTCCTGCGCGAATGCGGGGTCGAGGCTGGCCGGGTCAGCGGAGGCGGCGAAGACGAAGGTGCCGTCGACGTCGGTCGCGGCATCCGTTTCACCGTCCCCTCCGCGCTGGCTGGTGCACGCCGAGAGGGCGAGGGCGCCGATGGCGACCGCCGCCAGTCCCGCGAGCGCGCGCTTGCGAGGAGTCGAGAGCATGGGGGTGTCCCTTTCTGAGGTCCGGAGCGGGCCCACCGCGGCGCGCTCCGAGGTAATTGGGTCCGAACCTATACGGGCCGGAGGGTCGAAGTCATTACATCGATGTCTCGATCGTGTTTCGACTGCGCAGACCGGCTCACTCGGGTGCCGACACGTGCCGCTAGCGTTGAGGAATGGCACGAGCGCGCGTCGAGGAGTCCGGTCCGCAGGCACGCCTGTCCGATGGCACGATCGCGCGCATCGTGGCGTCCTCGTTCACGTCGGGCTTCGAGCTCGACGTCGACGGCACACCGCAGTCGCACGTCGACCTCGACGATCCGACGCACCTGCACTTCGAGTACATCGCCCGGATGGCGGCCGTCATCGACCGGCTGCGGATGCCGGGACAGCCGCTCACCGCGGTGCACTTGGGCGCCGGCGCGCTGACCCTCCCGCGCTACATCGCGCACACGCGGCCGGGATCGCGCCAGCAGGTGATCGAGCTCGAGCAGCCGCTCGTCGACCTGGTGCGCGAGGCGCTGCCCCTCCCCCGCGGCGCGCAGGTGCGGGTTCGGATCGGCGACGCCCGGGCCCTCGCCGAGAAGCTTCCCCCGGTCTGACGGGCGCCGCCGATCTCGTCGTCTCCGACGTGTTCGCGGGGGCGCAGACCCCGGCCCACCTGACGACGGTGGAGTACTACCGCTCGCTCGCTCGGCTGCTCGCCCCGACCGGGGTCCTCCTGGTCAACGTCGCCGACGGCGCGGGTCTCGCCTTCGCCCGACGCCAGGTCGCGACGGTGCGCGAGGTGCTCCCCGAGGTGCTGCTGCTCGCCGAGGTGCAGCTGCTGAAGGGGCGGCGCTTCGGCAACATCGTCATCGCGGCGTCGGCATCCCCGCTGCCCTCCGAGTGGCTGCCGCGCCTCATGGCAGCCGGGCCCTTCCCCGCGAAGGTCGCGCAGGGCGCGGAGATCGACGAGTTCGCCCGCGGGGCCCGGGTCTCGACCGACGCCGACGCGACCCCGTCACCCAAGCCATCGGCATCCGTGTTCGAACGCTGACCGGCGCGGCGGGCGGGTGCTTGCGCCGCTTTCGACGAGACTGGGATCCACCGTTCTCGAATCGCGGAGGTGGATGACGGTGGGCTACATCCTCGGGTACGACCCGGACACGCTGCGGGAGATCGTCGACCCGGAGCAGTGCGCAGAGCGCCTGGCCGAGATCGGCGAGCAGCGCAGCCTGCCCGCGCTCCTCGAGCGCGTCTGGCTGCTGAAGGTGCTCGACCGGCTCGATGAGGCCCTCGTCCTGGCCGAACAGGCCGTCCGGGTGGCCCGCATGGCGGGAACGCGCAAGGATCTGCTGCGGGCCCGCGTGCTGCACGCGACCATCCTGCAGAATCGCGGCGCGTTCGCCGCGGCCATCCAGGAGCTGACGACCTGCGCGGAGGAGGCGGAGGGTCAGAACTGGCCGCTGCTCGCCGCTTTCGCGTATCAGCACCGCGGCAAGGTGTCCTACGACGCGGAGGAGTACTCCGACGCTCGCACCGACTTCAAGCGGGCCCTGTTCCTGCGACAGGAGGGCGGCGCGCCCGAAGAGCAGCTCGAGTCGACCCTGCTGGCCGTCGACGCCGCCGAACGGCGCCGCTCGCGCTCGAGCGTGGCGAGCTGAACACCGACCGCTGTCGCACCCCGCACGTAGCGTCGACCGTATGAGCGATCTCGATCGGGTCCGGGTCTGGGCCGAGGCGCTGATCGGAGCGCACCTCGACGACTCGTGGACGTTCCGGTTCGACAACGCCAAACGTCGCGCGGGCCAGTGCGACTACACGCGCCGCTGCATCAGCGTCTCGCGCTACCTCGCCGCACGATTCGACGACGACGAGAACCACCAGACCCTTCTGCACGAGGTCGCCCATGCGATCGCCGGACCGGCGGCCGGCCACGGCCGCGACTGGCTGCGCACCGCCCGCGAACTCGGCTATGTCGGCGGCACGACCCATCGCGGCGAGACGGCCGTCGAGCTGGCGCCGTGGGTCGGCCACTGTCCCGCCGGTCATGTCGCCTACCGCCACCGCCGTCCCACGCGGGCGGCGTCGTGCCGGATGTGCGCCTCGTCGTACGACGAGCGCCACCTCTTCCGGTGGGTGCGGCGCGAGATCTCGCCCGCCGACCGCCGCGCCGCCGCGACGCCCCGCTGAGGGGGCTGCTGGGAGGGTGCACGAACTCCTCAGTTCCGGTCGCCGAGCCCTCGGATCCGGCCGCTGCGGGTTCGAGACCCGCAGATTTTGAGGAGTTGGCGTCAGGCGGCGGTGAAGACCCCGTCGCGGAGCACGGGAGCGACCGGGTCGACCCCGATCTGCGCGGCGGCGAGCGCGTCGTCGCGCAGCCCGCGCTCGAGCAGCTCCTGGCCCGAACCGCTCGCCGTGAGCAGATGCCGGACGGCGCCGCCGAGGCCGCGGAACGACTCGCACGCCGCGGCGGCCTCGGGCGAGGTGTGGTCGATGCCGAGCCGCGACAGCGCATCGACGACAGCACCGGTGCCCAGCAGATCCTCGACGGCGAAGCGCAGCTCGGGCTCGCCCGCCGAGTCCGCGAGCTCGCCCGCGGCGATCACCGCGATGCTCGTACGGGCGCCGCGTCGCTGCTGCTCCGCGAGCACCGCGGCCGCGACCGCGTCGGCATTCCGCAGGCAGCCGAGCAGCACGACGGATCCGGATGCCGCTGCGGCGATCACCGCGCCGTTGCGCGAGGCCGCACGCGCGGCGTCGTCGAGCGCGACGCTCTCCCCCGCGGCGACGCGGGCCGAGACGGTCGACGAGAAGCGCAGCACGTCGACCACGACGACGACGTCGGCGGGAGCCACCCGGCGAAGACCGGCGATTCCCCAGTCGAGACGCACCTGGTAGCGGGACTGGTCGAACGGCGAGGATGCGGCGGGCGACGGCATCCGATCAGCCTACGACGGGGCAGACTGGGGACATGCGCATCCTCCAGAAGCTCGTGCTCGACTGCGACGCCGACGCCGCCTGGCGTGCCCTCCACTCGCCCCGAGCGCTTGCCGAGCTGTACGCGCCGCTCATGGGACTCGAGCCCCTCGCCGCCGAGGGGATGCCGACGTCGCTCGAACCGGGCGCCGATGTGCCCGTCCAGCTGTCGGCCCTGGGCGTGCCGGTCGGGCGTCAGCTGATCCACGTGTCGAACCGCGCGGTCGAGGAACGCCGGCCCGGGGCGACGGATGCCTCGACCGTGCGGATCCTGCGCGACAGCGGCATCCCCCTCACCGGCCCGCTTTCCGTGCTCGACGTCTGGGACCACCAGATGGCCGTCTCGCCGGCACCGGGCGACCCCTCCCGCACGCTGTGGCGCGAGCGCCTGGTCATCGGCGGTCTCGCCGCTCCCGCCCTGTGGCCCATGCTGTGGGCGACGTGGCAGTGGCGTTCGACGCGGCTGCGTCAGGTCGCGCCGACCTGGGCGTACGACCCCGAAGGCGATCCCGCGCCCGCGTCGTGACCGCCGTCGTCGTGCGTCGGGCGGTGCCCGCCGATGCTGCGGCGATCGCGCGCGTTCACGTCGGCGGCTGGCACGAGGCGTACACCGGACGGATGCCGCAGAGCATCCTCGACCGGCTCGACGTCGACCGTCTGACGCGGGTGCGGCGCGAACTACTCGGGCACGAGCAGCGGATCGGCGACCGGCAGTCGTCGGGTGGGGCCTCGACCGACCAGGTCCTCGAACCCGCTCACGACCTCGGGCGCACGTGGGTCGCCGTGACGTCCGGAACGATCGTGGGCTTCGCGGTCAGCGGCGCGTCCCGCGACGACCCGCCCGCGGCGCCGCTCGAGCTGTACGCGATCTACGTCCGTGCCGCCCACTACGGGACGGGCGCAGGACAGGCGCTGCTGGATGCCGCGCTCGGCGACGAGCCCGCGTCGCTGTGGGTGCTCACGGACAACCCGCGCGCCCGCGCCTTCTACGCGCGCAACGGATTCCGACCCGACGGCGTCGCGAAGGACGACACCGGCTGGGGCGAGACCATCAGCGAGGTCCGGCTCGTCCGCGGATGAGGAACGAGCCGGACCCGGCAGCGAGCGAGCGGCGTCACTCGGCGAGCGCCTCCACGGGCGAGACGCGGGTCGCGAGGCGGGTCGGCACGACCGCGGCGACGAGCGTGAGCATGGCGGTGGCGACGACGATCCCGGCGACCGTGAGCCACGGGATGCCCGGCAGCACGAAGGTGGGCGCGAGCCACAGCGGCGGCACCCGCACCGACCCGAGCAGCGACTGCGCCGCGGCCCAGCCGTAGGCGATGCCGAGGAGCAGCCCGAACACGACCGAGGTGATCGTGATGTGCGCGGCCTCGAAGAGGACCATCGAACGGATCTGACGCCCGGTCAGGCCGAGGGCGCGCAGCAGGCCGAGCTCGCGGGTGCGCTGCACGACGCCGATGGTGAGGAGGTTCACGAGACCGACCGCCGCGATCACGGCCGACACCCCCACGAGCGCCATCATGACCGCGCTGAACGTGTCGAGCAGACGGGCCATCTCACCCGACACCTCGCCGCCACCCGCCGCCGACAGGACTCCCTTGACCGACTCGGAGGCGACGGCGAACATCGTCACAAGGGTGACGCCCATCACGACGCCGATCGCCATGCGGCTCGATCGCTCGGGGTAGCGCAGCGCGTTCTCGGCCGCGAGGCGCGCCGACGCGGTGCGCCCGAAGAGGCGACCGGTCGCGCGGAGAAGCGGGGGCATGACGAGCGCGGCTCCGAGGCTCAGTCCGGTGAACGATGCGAGCCCGCCGAAGAAGGCGACGACGACACCGAGCGGCGTGACGAGACCGGCGAGGATGCCGAGGGCGAGCAGCACGGCACCGACGGCGAACAACGACACGGCGGCGACGCGGCGACGCGTTCGACCGGCGGCCTCCTCCGCCGTGCGGGGCGCGGACCCCGCCAGCGCGGCGAGGGGTGTGACCTCGAGCACACGCCGGGAACCCGACCAGGCGGCGACCCAGGTCGTGAGCGCGACCATGAGGGCGGGAGCCAGCAGCATGGGCTGCACGACGTTGTAGTCGACGTCGAGCGCCCACGCTCGGGCGGCGAGCTGCTGCAGGCCGACGGCCGCCGCAGTGCCGCCGACGAGACCGAGGACCGCGCCGATCCCCCCGACGACGAGTCCCTGCCGCGCGATCCGCGAACGCTGCGAACGGGCCGACGCCCCGATGAGGCGCATGAGCGCGATCTGACGCGTGCGCCCCGCGACGATCGTCGCGAACGTGTTCGCCGTCACGATGGCCGCGACGTACATCGCCACCGCGACCAGCAGCACACTGAGGATCGCGACCACGATGATGATGGTCTCGCCGCCGGAGAGGAACGGGTCGGCCATGAGCCAGGCCCCGATCAGTCCGGTGACGGCGACCAGCAGCACTCCGAAGCCGCCCGAGATCGCGGCGACGAGCACGGACGCCCCCATCCCCCGCTCGCGCAGCCACGCCCATCGCCCGGATGCCGCAGACGACGGACCCGACCCGGAACGCGTCGGCTCGGCGGGGGCAGAGGCGGAGGCCGAGGCGGAGCCGCCGGGGGCGGTGACGGCGGTCACGCCGCCACCTCGGCGGCGAGCATGTGGGCCGAGATCTGCTCGGCGGTCTGGCTGGGCTTGTCGGCGACGATGCGACCGTCGCCCAGGAAGATCACCCGGTCGGCGTGCGACGCGGCGACCGGGTCATGCGTCACCATCGCGATGGACTGACCGTGCTCGCGGCTCGCGGCGGCGAGGAGCGCGAGCACCTCGCGGCCGGACCTCGAGTCGAGGTTCCCCGTCGGCTCGTCGGCGAAGACGAGGTCGGGCGCCGTCGCGAGAGCGCGGGCGATCGCGACGCGCTGCTGCTGACCGCCCGACAGCTCGTGCGGCCGGTGCCGTAGGCGCGCCCCGAGCCCGAGCGATTCGACGAGTCCGTCGATGCGCGAGCGCTCCAGCGCCGACGGCGACCGGCCGTCGAGCTCGAACGGCAGCGTGATGTTGCCGATGACGTCGAGGGTCGGGACGAGGTTGAACGACTGGAACACGAACCCGACACGTCTCCGCCGCAGGATCGTGAGATCGAGATCGGACAGCCCCGAGATCTCGGTGTCGCCGATCCAGGCGCGGCCCGACGTGGGCGCGTCGAGCCCGGCCATGATGTGCATCAGCGTCGATTTCCCGGAGCCGGACGGGCCCATGATGGCGGTGAACTCGCCACGACGGATGCCCACCGAGACGCCGTCGAGGGCACGGACGCCCGATTCGCCGATGCCGTAGGTCTTGGAGAGGTTCTGGACCCGGGCGGCGAGGCCGAGGTCGGTGGTCGAGATCTGCATGTCTCCGACGCTACGAAGCGGGCGCGGTGCCCGGCATCGGTCCCGCGTCGCGGACACGTACATCTGACGGATGATCCCTCATCCGCCCGCGGGAGTCAGGCGAGCCCGTGCTCGAAGGCGAAGACGACCAGCTGCACGCGGTCGCGCAGGGCGAGCTTCGCGAGGATCCGGCTGATATGGGTCTTCACGGTGGCCTCGGAGAGGAACTCCCGCTGCGCGATCTCCGCGTTCGAGAGCCCTCGGGCGGCGAGGGCGAAGATCTCGCGCTCACGGTCGGTCAGCTCGGCGAACGCGGCCGGCACGGCCTTCTGCTCGGGGGCCGAGAACGTCGCGAAGAGCTCCCGCGTCGCGGCGGCCGCGATGACCGACGACCCGGAATGAACGGTGCGGATCGCGGCGAGGAGGAACTCGGGGTCGGCATCCTTGAGCAGGAATCCGCTCGCGCCCTGACGGATCGCCCGCGCGGCGGCCTCGTCGAGATCGAAGGTGGTCAGCATCACGATGCGCGGCGGAGCGCCATCGAACACCGGATCGTCGAGAAGCTGGGCGGTGGCGGTGAGGCCGTCCATGACCGGCATCCGGATGTCCATGAGCACGACATCGGGACGCGTCTCGCGCACGACGCCGATTGCCTCAGCGCCGTCCGACGCCTCACCGACGACCTCGAGATCGGGCTGCGAGGCGACCACCATCCGGATGCCGGCGCGGAAGAGCGCCTGATCGTCGACGAGGACGACCCGGATGACGCTCACGCGGCGCCGCCGACCGGAAGGGTCGCCGCGACGACGAACGCGCCGTCACGCGGGCCCACATCGATGCTGCCGCCGATGAGCTGCGCACGCTCGCGCATGCCGATGAGGCCGTGACCGCCCGTGCGCACCGGACCGGTGGTGTCGTTCGACAGCGAGAGCGGATTGCTCACACGGACCTCCACGCGGTCGGCCAGCCAGGACAGGGACACGTCCACGGTACCCCCCGCACCGTGCCGCATCGCGTTCGTGAGCGCCTCCTGCAGGATGCGGTACACCGCGATCTGCACCGCCGCGGGCGGCTCGCCCGGAGGCGCGGGATCGACGTCGACGCGCAGATCCAGACCCGCGGCCCGGACCTGCGCGTACAGCACCTCGAGCTCGGCGACGGTCGGCTGGGGCCCCTCCCCCTCGCTGTGGCGCAGCTGAGTGAGCAGCATCCGCACGTCGGAGAGGGCGGATCGGGCCGTCGACGAGATCGTCCGGAGCGACTCGGCAGCGGCATCCGGATCCGCCGCGGCGGCGTAACGGGCGCCGTCAGCCTGCGCGATGACGACGGCGAGCGAATGGGCGACGACGTCGTGCATGTCGCGCGCGATGCGGTTGCGCTCGAACTCCGCGGTCGCGCGCTCCTCGGCCTGACGCTGCGCCTCGGCGTTGCCGCGGGCACGCAGGCCGACACGGACGAGGGCTCCCACCGTCCACGCCAGGAGCAGGCCGAACACCGCCGCGACGAAGAGGATCGTGCCGGTGACGAGGAAGTACACCAGCTCGTCGCCCGCCGCCGTGAGGGAGTACGCCGCCGAGGGGACGAGCAGGTAGACGGTGATGGCCAGAGCGCCCCCGATCGAGGACGCGAACCCCAGCCAGAAGACCCGGTTCGTCCCGTACGCGGCGCACGTGTAGAGCACCGCGAAGATCGCGATGTCGACGGGCAGCGGCGGCAGCTGAGCCAGCATCTGCAGGATCGCACCGACCCACGCGAGCGTGAGAGCCAGCGGCGGAGAGAGGCGGCGGAGCGCGACCGCGGCGCCGAAGGGTGCGACCAGAAGCATCGAGACGATCGCGGAGACGCGGTCGTTCGGGATGCCGACCCCGACGACGCCCACCCAGGTGAACAGCAGCATGAGCACCGCGAAGGCGACCGCGACCGAGATGTCGACGGCGAGCTGGTAGCGGCGGAGTGGACGGAACACGCTATGACGGTACGCGAGCGCCCGAGGCGCGGCATCCCTCTGCGGATGTATCCGGCCTCTGGAGATGTATCCGGTGGCGCGGGCTGTCAGCGCGCGTACACGCGGAGGCCGTCCGGCACCGCGCGCAGCCGCAGCCGGTAGCCGTCGGCAGGGGTGTCGCTCAGCTCGCCGTCGTGCGCGAGCACCGGGGTCGCGCCGCCGGGCCGGACCGTCAGCTCGATCTCGGAGACGACGGCTCGCTCGAGATCGGATGCCGGCGGCATGAGCCGCAGTGCGCGCATCAGGGCCAGGGTGCGCCGGCCGAACGCCAGCGAGGTCACCGCCCGCAGCCGCGTGCCGCGGGCATGGTGGAGGCGGATGTCGAGCACGGGCTCGTCGAGACTCGCGCGACGCATCATCGCGATACGGCGGGGGTCGTTGCGGCCGAGCCCCGCGAAGACCGACCAGACGACGGCACGGCGGCCGTCGCGCACGATCGTGATGCGATGGGCTCCGTGGATCTCGCGCCACGCCGCGATCGCGCCGCCCCACCATTTGCCGAGGCTCGTGCGCTTCTCGCGTTCGGCGAGGAGCTCGGGGTAGGCGCCGATCGACACCGCGTTGAGGACGGTCACGGGCTCGCCGTCGTCGATGACCGCCTCGGCGACGACGACGCTGCGCACCGCTCCGGCCGCGTAGGCGTCGAGGGCGATGTCGACGGTGTCGAGGCCCGCCGCGCGGGCGAAGTGGTTGAAGGTTCCGCCGGGCAGCACGAGCAGCGTCAGGCCATGACGACGCGCGAGGTGCGCGGCGCGCGAGACCGAACCGTCACCGCCGAGCACGGCGAGCACGGTAGGCGCATCGTCAGCCGACATCGCCGACGCGACGACGTCATCCATCGACGAATCGCCCAGGCTCTCGATCCGGGCGTGCGGCAGCCGCCGCCGGAGCTCGGGCAGGGGATCGGGCCGCACGACCGACGTGCCCGCGCGGGAGTTCGTGATGAGCAGCACGCCCCGCCCGTCCGAGGTCTGCGCGTCGGCGGGCGCGTGAGCGTCAGCGGGCTGTTCTGCCGCAGCGGGCGCGTGTGCGGCGGCGGATTCGGGGTCGGCGGGACGGTCGGCGGGCATGGAGCGACGCTAACGCCGCGGCGGCGGCGCCGGCGACGGCTTGACAGTCCCGCCCGACCCCGGTGATCGGGGCTGACCGCGATACAACCGTCGGATCCGCGGTGCCGGTGTGGCGTTCAAGACGGCCCGAGTCGACAGCAGCCCCACCGACCCGACGAATGTATCGGCGCATCGTAGAGTCGCAGGCGTGATGCGGTCCAACGATCTCCTGACCATCGGCGAGGTGAGCGCGCGCACCGGGGTCTCCGTGTCCGCATTGCACTTCTACGAGCGTCATGGGCTCATCACTTCGACCCGCTCGGCCGGCAATCAGCGCCGGTTCAGCCGTCACATGCTGCGCCGCATCTCACTCATCCTCGTGGCCAAGCGCCTCGGCATCCCGCTCGCCGAAGTCGCCGACGCCTTCGCGTCCCTCCCCACCGAGGCCGAACCCAGCAGCGACGACTGGAAGCGGGTCTCGCGGGCGTGGAAGATCCGCCTCGAAGAACGGCGCGCGGCGATCGAGTCGCTCGAGCGCGAGCTCGTGGGATGCATCGGCTGCGGCTGTCTCTCGATGCGCTCGTGCGATCTGCTGAACCCCGGCGACGCGCTCGGCGCCGAGGGCAGCGGGCCGCGTCGGGTCGCCCCCGCGCTCCGGCACGTGCTCGACGACGCGGCCCCCTCGTCATGAGAGCCGGTCGAGGCGTCTCCTGATCCCCGGTGCGTCGAGGCCGTGCAAGCGGGCGTGATCTGCCGGGGCGCCGTAGCGCCGTTGCTCTCCCACCCCGACACCGACGTGCTCGATGAGGACGCCACTGCCGCGGAGCGCGGCGCCGACCGTGGCGGCGGTCGTCCCCTCCAGGAAGGGCTCGACGACGACGACCCGGTCGAACCCGGCGCTCAGCTCCCGCAGGCCGCCGCGGTCGAGGGGCACCGGGGTCGCGGTGTAGGCGACCGCGTACCCCTCGCCGGCCGCCGCTTCGAGGGCGGCGTCGAGAAGCGGACCGATCGCCAGGACGAGCGTGCCCGTTCCCGCGTGCACGAGATGGATACGCCCGTCCATCGGGAACGCCCTCCGGTTCTCCTGCGTCGAGAGCCGGATGTACTGACGGTCGTCGGAGGACCCCGCAGCCCGGACGAGCGTCTCGACCTCGTCGGGATGCCCCGGCGTGTGCAGCCGCCATCCCGGCAGGGTGCTCAGCAGAGCGATGTCGCCGGGACACTGGTGCGTGCGCCCCTCGGCGGCCGCGTCGTAGCTCGCGCCGATCGACACGAGCACCGCCCCGAGATCCTGGTGGGACAGATCAAGCTTGATCTGCTCGAAGGGCCGTTCCACGAGGAACGGGGCGTAGGTGTGGACGAAGGGGCGGAGACCGGCGAGCGAGAGCCCGGCGGCGACCCCGATCATCGCCTGTTCGCGGATGCCGACGTTGACGACACGGTCGGCGGCCGGGGTTCCGGCGGCGAGATCGAGCGGCCCGATGTCGGCGAGCACGAGTGTCGCGCGGTCGTCGGTGGCCAACAGGTCGGACATGACGGTGGAGAATCGGGCGCGCATCAGGATCCCTTCGCAGCGGTGCGGACGACGGTGACGCGCGGCGCTGTGCCGCTCGCCTCGAGTGCCGCGGCGAGCGCGGCGTGATCGCGCGAGTCGGCCTCGGCGGCATCCCATCCCTCCATCGCGAACCGGCGTGCGATCCCGCCGGGCCATCCGAGCGACGCCGAGGAGTTGTCGATGACGATGGCGTGCAGCCGGGCGAGGGCGAAGCGCCCGGCGACGGCGATCGCCTCGTGGTTGCTGCCCTCGTCGAGCTCGGCGTCGCCGATCAGCACGAACACCCGTCCGTCGGCGCCGGCGATGTCGATGCCGCGAGCGAGGCCGACTGCGATGGGCAGTCCATGCCCGAGCGACCCGGACGAGATCTCGACGGCGGGGATGAGCAGACGGTCGGGATGGTGTCCGAGCGGCGAGTCGACGCCCGCGAGATCGTCGAGCCAGGCGTCGGGCATCAGGCCGCGGGCGGCCAGGACGGCGTAGTACGAGGCGGGACCGTGTCCCTTCGACAGCAGGAAGCGGTCGCCGGCCTCGGGGCGCAGCACGCGATCGTGCAGCACCCACAGGGTGTCGAGAGTCGAATGCGCCGCGGCGCTGTGCTTCTCGTCGCCGGTGATGCGCGCGAGGCGGTCGAGCAAGGCGACGGGCAGCCGTTCGGTGAAGGAGTCGGTTTCGGTCGTGGTCATGTTTCGAACGGTAAAACCTCAATCTCAGTTGAGGTCAAGCTCGGGGTGGTCGATACATTCGTCGAACGGCTGGGGCTGGTGTCGCGTCGCGGCGCCGCCGAGGCCACACGAGCCCCACCCATCCGACAGGTGTATCGCCACCGCCGTCGCCGAAAGCTCGGCGTCCGGTTAGGCTGACGCCACCTGACCACCGCTCCCGCGCGGGAGCCGTACCTCGTAGATCGGAGGTTCCCCATGTCCATCGCTCAGACGCATCCCACCCCCGGTGCCGCCAAGACGATCATCGGCGAGCCCGAGGTCGTCGAGGACGGCGGCGCGGTCGCCGTCACGAGCATCAAGCTCGCCGACGGCGTCGAGCACGATCCGGCGTGGTTCGCGCTACGCGACGCCGCGACGGCCCTGCAACACCTGCAGGCCGCCGACGGCTCCGTGCCCGACGCGAGCCACCACGAGACGGCACGCCGTCATGTCGCGGCGATCACCGCCGCGATCGGCCGGCTGGCCCCGAGGTTCCCGCACGATGCGGACTACCTCGCGGCGTCGATCCGCGACTTCGACAGATGGGCCGCCTCCGATCATCCGGACGGCGAGGCCTCGACGGAGGGGGCGTTCGGCGTGCCCGATTTCCTCGATTCACTCGTGGCCTTCCAGCCGCAGCTGCACCGCGTCGACGGCATCCGGCACCTCGTCGTCTTCCCGATGTACACGCAGAACGGATCGCGGAACCGTCACGTCGAGGCGCTGCTCGTCGAGACGATCTGGCCCGAGGCGATCGCGCGCCTCGAGACGATGTACCCGAACCGGCTCTTCGTCTCGTTGCGGCTGCTCGACTTCACGGCCGGGTACGACACCGATTCGGCGGTGCTCTTCCCCGAGACCGTCGCGATGCGCGAGATCCCGCCGTTCACGTGGGGCGCGATCTTCCAGGATCGCGAGGCCGCCCGTTACCGCCGCGTCGTGCGGGCCGCGTCGGAGATCACGAAGCTCGACCTGCCCGCCGAAGCCGCGGAGATGCTCGACGACCAGGCGCTCACCGAGCGGGCGTTCGTCATGTGGGACCTCATCCACGACCGGACCCACATGCGCGGCGACCTGCCGTTCGATCCGTTCATGATCAAGCAGCGGATGCCGTTCTTCCTGTACTCCCTCGAAGAGCTGCGGTGCGACCTGACGGCGTTCCGCGAGTGCGTCGCGCTCGACCGTCGGTTGAGCGCCGAGACGGATCTCGATCCGGTCGACGCCGAGCTGCTGCGCCTCGCGCGGCTCGTGCAGTATGCCGTGATCTTCGACCGGATCTTCCGGTTCGCGATCACCGGCACGCGGGTGCGCAACTACGACGGGCTCGGCGGCCAGCTGCTGTTCGCGTGGCTGCATCGCCGGGGCGTGCTGCACTGGACCGACACCGCGCTCGCCTTCGAGTGGGACGAGGTGCCGGATGCCGTCGTCGCCCTCGGCGACGCGATCGACCGCCTCTACTGGGAGTCGATCGACCGCCCGAAGACCGCGCACTGGCTCGCGGCGTACGACCTCGTCCGCTCGGTGCTCGAACCGCACCCCGCCTCGGCGTGGGCGCGCGGCCTGCCCGACGAGATCCTCGCGGGCCCGCCGAAGGGATACACCGATGCGGTGCTGGACGACGAGTTCCCGCTGTCGATGTTCTACGAGGCGCTCGAGAAGAAGATGCGCGACGTGATCGCCTCCACCCGCGGCATCCGCGGCTGACCCGCGCACGGACCCGAGGCCGCGCCCGAGGCTGAAAGGATGAGGTCATGACCTCCCTGCACGACACCTCGGTGCGCGGCTTCGCGTCCGACAACTACTCCGGCATCCATCCGGAGGTCCTCGCTGCGATCACCGCCGCCAACGACGGACACCAGACCGCCTACGGCTCGGACGTGTACACCGCCCGCCTGCAGGAGCTCGTCGGCGAGCACTTCGGGGCCGGCACCGAGGCCTTCCCGGTCTTCAACGGCACGGGCGCCAACGTCACGGCCTTGCAGTCGATGCTCCCCCGCTGGGGCGCGGTCATCGCCGCGTCGACCGCCCACATCAACGTCGACGAGGGCGGCGCCCCCGAGCGGGTCGGCGGGATCAAGATCCTGAACGTCCCCACCGACGACGGCAAGCTGACCCCCGAGCTCATCGACCGCGAGGCGTGGGGCTGGGGCGACGAGCACCGCGCGCAGCCGCTCGTCGTGTCGATCACCCAGTCGACCGAGCTCGGAACGGTGTACACGCCCGACGGGCTGCGGACGATCGCCGACCACGTGCACGAGCGCGGGATGCGGCTGCACATGGACGGCGCGCGCATCGCCAACGCCGCCGCGGCGCTCGGCCTGCCGCTGCGCGCGATCACGCGCGATGTCGGTGTCGACGTGCTGAGCTTCGGCGGCACGAAGAACGGCGCGATGCTCGGCGAGGCGATCGTCGTGCTCGACCCCGCGGCATCCGAGGGGCTCACCTACCTGCGCAAGCTGAACATGCAGCTGTCGTCGAAGATGCGCTTCGTCTCGGCCCAGCTCGTCGCGCTGCTCGAGAACGACCTGTGGCGGCGCAACGCCGAGCACGCCAACGGGATGGCGCAGCGCTTGCGTTCGGCGGTCGAGGCGGGCATCGCCGACGGCTCGGTGCGGGGCGTGGAGTTCACGCAGCCGACGCAGGCCAACGGCGTGTTCGCGGTGCTGCCCGAGGGTGTCGCCGACCGGCTGCGCGCGTCGTTCCGTTTCTACGATTGGGACGAGGCCCGTCGCGAGGTGCGGTGGATGTGCTCGTTCGACACGTCGGCATCCGACGTCGATGCGTTCGTCGCCGAGCTCGCGCGCCTGACGACCGACTGACGAGCTCCCGCGTCGGCGGGCATCGGCGCGACGCGCGACAGAGAGCCGCGGCGGATTCGATCCGACCGCGGCTCTCGTGCGCTCATGCGGCGGTGACGCTGAAGCTCCAGGTGACGCCGAACCGGTCGGTGAGCATGCCGAAGCCCGCGCTCCACGCGGATGCCGCGAGCGGCTCGACGATGACGGCGTCCGCGGCGAGCGCGTCCCACGGGCCGCGGAGCTCGTCGAGGCTCTCGGAACCGACCGAGACGAAGAACGCCTGATCGGTGAGGGTGGCGTTGTCCTGGCGGCGCGTCGAGCCGCCGCCGACGATGGATCCCTCGGTGCTGCCCGGGATGTCGTACGCCATGACGCGGAAGCCGTTGCTGCCGACGACGAGCCCGAAGACGACGGCATCCGCGCCGGGCAGGTCCGCGGGCATGCCGACCTCGGCGTACGTGGTGATCACGACGTGCCCGCCGAAGGCGCTGCCGTAGAACTCGAGGGCCCGGCGGGCGTCGCCGCGGAAGTTGAGGTGAGGGGTGGTCTGGATGGTCATCGCTGCTCCTGAGGAATGGGCCGGCCCGATCGGCTCGACGACCTCACCCTGACAGCGGTTCCGGTCAGGTTCTGTCCGCAAGTGCGGATACGGTGGGGTGATGACGACGACCTCGCGACTGCTGACCCTGCTGTCGCTCCTGCAGGCCCGCCGTGACTGGCCGGGCGGAGTCCTCGCCTCACGGCTGGGGGTGAGCGATCGCACGGTGCGACGCGACGTCGAGCGACTGCGCGAGATGGGATACCGCATCCAGGCGACGACCGGCCTCGACGGCGGGTACCGGCTGGAGTCCGGCAGTGAGCTGCCCCCGCTGCTGTTCGACGAGGACCAGACCGTCGCCGTGGCCCTCGCCCTGCGGACGGCACCGACCCTCGGAGCGGGCATCGGCGAGGCGGCGGCGCGGGCGCTCGCGACGATCCGGCAGGTCATGCCTTCGCGACTCCGGCACCGGCTCGATGCCCTGACCCCGACCGTCGTGGTCCGCCCGGGGGATGCCGCCGTCTCAGACGTCTCGCTCGAGGTTCTGTCGACGCTGGCGAACGCCATCCGCGACGGAGTGACCCTGCGGTTCGACTACGGGGCGGCGCGCGACGCGGATGCCGCGGGGTCGGCGCCGGCCCGGCGCGCGGAGCCGCATCATCTCGTGGCGTCGGGCGGCCGCTGGTACCTCGTCGCGTGGGACCTCGACCGCGACGACTGGCGCCTGTACCGGGTCGACCGCATCCGGCCGCGCACACCGCTCGGCGGTGGCTTCGCGCGGCGAACGGTGCCCGGCGGCGACGTCGACGAGTTCGTCTCCGCGCGCTTCCGCGGGTCGGACTCGGCAGTGTGGCCGTGTCGCGGGTCCGTCGTGCTGCACCTGCCGGCATCCGCTGTCGCGCCCTTCGCGGGCGACGGCACGGTCACCCCGCTCGACGACGGGCGCTGCCGGCTCGACGCCGGGTCATGGTCGTGGACCGCGCTCGCGGCGGCGTTCGGGCGGTTCGACGCCGAGCTCGACGTCATCGGTCCCCCCGAGCTCGCCGACGCGTTCACCCTCCTCGCCGCGCGCTATGCCCGCGCGGGCAGCGGCTGACGAGCCGCCGCTCAGGCTCCCGCGAGCCAGGCCCGGTAGGCGTCGAACGAGTACGGGCGACCGAGGAAGTCGGCGACAAGGTCGGCCGCGTCGCGACTGCCGCCCGGCTCGAGGATGCGTTCGCGGTAGCGGGTCGCGACGGCCGGGTCCATGAGGTCGTCGTCGAACGCCGAGAGCAGGTCGCGGGCGATGACGAGGCTCCACTGGTACGTGTAATAGCAGGCGCCGTATCCGGTGAGGTGGCCGAAGCCCGCGTAGGTGTGCCCGTTCGGCAGCGGGTGGACGGGCGACGACGCGCGGTACCAGCCCTCGACGGCCGCCTGCAGATCGCTCGGCCGTTCGACGTGCAGCCCGTACGAGACGTTGGCGTGTCCGAGTTGGCGCGTCACCTCGAGGGCGCGGCCGAAGGCGTCGGCGACCCGCATCCGCTCGACCAGATCGGCCGGGATCGGCTCGCCGTCTGCGTCGCGCGCGAAAGTCGCCAGTACACCGGCATCCCACGCCCACTCCTCGAGGAGCTGGCTCGGCGCCTCGACGAAGTCCCACTCGGTCTCGATGCCGCTGAAGTCGGCCCAGACGGCGTCGGCGCCGCCGAGGATGCCGTGCACGAGGTGTCCGAACTCGTGGAAGAACGTCACGACCTGGTCATGTTCGAGCAGCCCACGCGAGAAGTTGCAGAGAAGCACGCCCTCGGGAAGCGAGCGTCCCGCGATGCCGGGCGCGAGGTTGAAGCACGCCGCGTGGTTGTACTTCCCCTCGCGCGGGTGGAGGTCGAGGTGGATGCGGCCGAGCCGCCGGTCGCCGCGCACGACGTCGTAGCTGCGGACGTCGGCGTGCCAGGCACCCGCCTCGACGGGCACGTACGTCACGTCGAGCAGGCGCGCGGTGACGTCGAGCACGCCTGTGAGCACGTTGTCGAACGCGAAGTACGCGCGCACCGCCTGCGCGTCGACGGCGTACTCCTCGCGCTTGAGCGCGCTCAAGAGGTACCAGAGGTCGGCGGCGGTGACCGCATCCGCGTCGGGCTCGTCGACCCGCAGCCGCGCGAGCAGGCGGTCGTACTCGGCCGTGGCGGCCTCGCGGGTCGCCGCGTCGATGTCGTCGAGGAACGATCGGATCGCCGCGCTCGAGCCGATCATGCGCGTCTCGGTCTCGTAGTCAGCCCAGTCGCCGTAGCCCAGCAGCTCCGCGCGCTCGGCGCGCACGGCGAGCAGTTCGGCGAGCACCGGGTCGTTGTCGGGCCAGGCGAGGTCGTTGTAGACCGACAGCAGTGCCGTGCGCGTCGACCGGCGCACCGCGAATTCGCGCACCGGCATGAGGTCGGTGTACTCGGTCGTGAGGGTGATGAGGCCCTCGTCGTCGGCGGGGTGTGCATCGATGAAGTCCTGCGGCAGCCCCTCCAGCGCATCGGCAGGGAGCTTCAGCTCGCGCCGGCCGTCGCGGATATTGCGCGAGAACTGCAGCGAGAGCTCGGTGTCGCGCTCGGCGAGCCGGCGCAGCCGCTCGCGCGTCGCCTCGTCGCGGTCGACGCCGCCTCGGCGGAAGTCGCGCTGGATGTGGGCGAGCAGGCGGCGGGCGGCGGCGTCGAGCCCGTCGGTCGCCAGGCCGTCGAACACGGCGAACAGCGCGGGGTCGAGCGCGCGCCGCGACAGGAGCCCGTCGATCGCCTGCACACGCTCCTCGGCGGCGGCCCGCACGTCGGCGTCGGGGTGCGACTCGCTCAGCAGGGATGCCTCGGACGCCGCCTCGGCGACGGCGATCGAGGCCTCGTTCCACAGCTGCAGGCGCGCCAGCGGCGACAGGTCATGCCCCGCGATCAGCTGAGCGTCGATCTCGCGGACACGGGCGATGCGGGCATCCGGGCGCTCGGCGGCGAACGCGAGCCACCCGGCGTGGTCGGCGGGGAAGGCGAGGGGCTGCGGATCGGTCATGCCCCGAGCCTACGCAGACCCGCGTCTCAGCGGAGCGCGCCGACCGAGGCGAGGGCGAGTCGGATGAGGGTGCCGCGACCGCCCTCCATCTCGGCGGCGAGAGCGTCGGATGCCGCTTCGGCCGGGTCGAGCCAGGTGACCTCGAGCGCATCCTGACGAGGCTCGCAGGTGCCCGTGACCGGCACGACGAACGCGAGGGATACCGCATGCTGGCGGTCGTCGTGGAACGGGCTGACCCCGGGGATCGGGAAGTACTCCGCGACGGTGAAGGGGGTGGGCGACGCGGGCAGGAGCGGGAAGGCCATGGGACCGAGGTCGTTCTCGACATGACGGAACAGCGCGTCGCGGATCGTCTCGCCGTAGCGCACCCGACCCGAGACGATCGTGCGCGTCATCTCGCCGACCGGGGTGGCGCGCAGCAGGATGCCGACCTGCGTGACGGCGCCGAGGCCGTCGGTGCGCACCGGGACCGCCTCGACGTACAGCATCGGCAGCCGACGACGCGCCTCGGTGAGCTCGACATCGCTGAGCCAGGCCGGGTTCGTCGCGCCGCCTCCGGGGGCTCCGCGCAGCGGGTCGGCCGGGAGCGACGACTCGCCGCGCTCGTCGGGATCGGGATCGGGGGTGCGCACGGCCATGCCTCATGTATACCAATGACCCCCGGCGGTGTCGGGGGAGGCTGGCAGGATGGTCGCATGTCGTCCGTTCCGGCTCTCGATCCCGCGGCCGTCCGCTGGTCGGCTGCTCCTGCCGAACGTGCGGGGCGGCCTCTGCTGGTGATGATGCACGGCTACGGCTCGGACGAGAACGATCTGTTCGCCCTCGTCCCGCATCTGCCCTCCGAATACGTCGTGGCCGCGGTGCGCGCTCCGCTCGCGCCGCCCTTCCCCACCCCGGGGTGGTCGTGGTACCCGATCGAGGGCCTGAACGGTCGCGACCCGCAGGCGGCGACGGCATCCGCCCGAGCGCTGACGGACTGGATCGACGCGGAGCGGGGCGACGCGGCATCCGTCGGATTACTCGGCTTCTCGCAGGGCGGCGTCATGGCGATCGAGGCGCTCCGGGTGCGCCCGGACGACTACGCGTTCGCCGTCACCCTGTCGGGTTACGCGAATCCCGGCGACCTCGACACCGACGCCGACCTCGCCGCACGGCGGCCGCCCGTGTTCTGGGGCCGCGGGGCCCTCGACGACGTCATCCCGCCCGCGCTCATCACGCACACCGCGCAGTGGCTGCCCGGCCGGGTCGACCTGAGCGGACGCGTGTACCCCGATCTCGGACATGCCGTCTCAGCGGATGAGCTGAGAGATGTCGCCACGTTCCTGCACAAGCAGCTCCCCGCGGCGTAGACTTCCCGGGCCCCTGTCCCGAGTGTGAGGAACGACCGTTGATCGGTTTCGACGCGACCGCGCTGTGATCCCGCGCTGATCCGTCGACCCCTCGGGCGTCCGACCTGGCCAGCGCACCTTTCGATTTCCGCGCTGGCCGCCGGACCGTTCCGCCCCCGGTCGGGGTGCCTTCGGTGTCGGTCGCGCCTGCGCCCGACGACATCCGAGGAGGCAGTCATGCCCCATCCCACTCCCGCGGTCGTCCTCGACCGCGTCACCCTCATCCACCCCGACGGGATTCCCGCCGTGCGAGACGTCACGGGAGCCTTCGGCGCCGGGCGAACCGGCCTCGTCGGCCGCAACGGCTCGGGCAAGACCACGCTGCTGCGGCTGATCGCAGGCGAGCTCACGCCGACATCCGGCTCGGTCGCCACCTCCGGACGGGTCGAGCTGCTGCCGCAGCGCCTCACCCTCGACGTCGGGCGGCGGGTCGCCGAGCTGCTCGGGATCGCCGCGGTCGTCCACGCCGTGCGCGCCGTCGAGTCGGGAGACGTCGACCCGCGGCACTTCGACACGATCGGCGACGACTGGGATGCCGAGGCGCGAGCCGCGGCCGCGCTGGCGGCGGCCGGTCTGCCGGCGGGCGCGCTCGACCGGCGGGTGGGTGACCTCTCCGGCGGCGAAGCCGTGCTCGCAGCCCTCGTCGGCGTGCGACTGCGCGGAGCCGAGATCGTGCTCCTCGACGAGCCCACGAACAACCTCGATCGCGACGCACGCGACCGCGTCGGCGAGCTCGTGCGGGGGTGGCGCGGTGCGCTCATCGTCGTCAGCCATGACACGGCCCTGCTCGAGCTGATGGACGACACCGCCGAGCTGTACGGCACCGAGCTCGACGTGTTCGGCGGGCCGTACTCCGAGTGGCGCGCGTGGCGCGACGCCGAGCAGGCGGCTGCACGGGCGGCCGAGACCACGGCGGCCGCTGCCGTCCGGCGCGAGCGGCGCGACCGGGTGGAGACCGAGACGAAGCTCGCCCGGCGCGCGGCGATGGGAGCGAAGGCGCAGCGCGAGAAGCGGGTGCCCGGGATCATCTCCGGCAACCGCGCCTCGGCCGCGCAGGTCTCGGCGGGTCGTGCGCGCGGCGAGGCCTCCGATCGCGAGGCCGCGGCGCGGTCGGCCCTGGATGCGGCGGGCCGGCGGGTCCGCGACGACGAGGCCGTGCGGATCGACCTGGCCGACCCCGGAGTCGCGGCGGGTCGGCGCCTCGCGACGATCGGCGACGGCGAGCGCTCGTGGGTCGTGCAGGGACCCGAGCGGGTGGCGCTCGTCGGGCCGAACGGCGCGGGCAAGACGACGCTGCTCGAGGCGCTGGTGCGGTCGGCAAGCGTTAACTCCTCAGAATCGGGGGATGCGGCATCAATTCGCCCGCTGGGCCCGCCTGACAGCCCGGAAGTGAGGAGTTACGGCAGGGCGGTCGCACATACCGAGCGGGTCGGCTACCTGTCGCAGCGGATCGACGGGCTGCGGGACGACGCCACGGTGCTCGAGAGCGTGCGCGAGGCGGCCCCGACAGCGACGGACGTCGACCTGCGGAACCGTCTCGCGCGGTTCCTGCTGCGCGGCGACACCGTGCTGCGACCGGTTGCGTCGTTGTCGGGCGGCGAGCGGTTCCGACTGGCCTTGGCGCGCGAGCTGCTCGCGGATCCCCCGCCGCAGCTGCTGGTGCTCGACGAGCCGACGAACAACCTCGACCTCGCCACGGTGGATCAGCTCGTGCAGGCGCTGTCGGCCTACCGCGGGGCGGTGCTCGTCGTGAGCCACGACGATGGCTTCCTCTCGCGCCTCGCGCCCGGCCTCACCCTCGAGCTGCGCGACGGCCGGCTGAGCGAGGCCCCGCCCATGTCGTGAGCCGAGGTCCCCATCGGGCCGGGAATGTCCGTCCTGTTCCCGGCCCGAGTGGGACCTCGCGGGGCAACGCGGGGCAGCGGGGGCTGGCACGGCGGATGCCGCGGGCGCAAGACCGCGCCGATGTCGGAGGTCCGCGCGAAGATGAAGACATGGCCGATGTGCTCGCCCGATTCTCCGCGCCCACCGCGGATTGGTTCCGTGGCGCGTTCTCCCAGCCGACGTCGGCTCAGGCCGGCGCGTGGGAGGCCATCTCCGCCGGCAAGCACGCGCTCGTGGTCGCCCCCACCGGGTCGGGCAAGACGCTCTCGGCGTTCTTGTGGGCGATCGACCGCATCTTCCGCGATAAGGTCGCGGCCGGACCGGTCGACGACAAACCGGCGCGACGCCGCAAGACGGATGCCGCACCGGCCGACACCCGGGTCCTCTACATCTCACCGCTGAAAGCGCTGGGCGTCGACGTCGAGCGCAACCTGCGTTCGCCCCTCGTCGGCATCGGGCAGTCGGCCCGCCGACTCGGGCAGACGGTGCCCGAGGTCACCGTCGGCGTCCGTTCGGGCGACACCTCCTCGGCCGATCGACGTGCGCTCGTCGCCCGGCCGCCCGACATCCTCATCACGACGCCCGAGTCGCTGTATCTCATGCTCACGTCGCAGGCGTCCGAGACGCTGCGCGGCGTGCACACCGTCATCGTCGACGAGGTCCACGCGGTCGCGGCCACGAAGCGCGGGGCGCACCTGGCCGTCAGCCTCGAGCGCCTCGATGCACTGCTCGAGAAGCCCGCGCAGCGCATCGGCCTCTCCGCCACCGTGCGTCCCATCGACGAGGTGGCGCGCTTCCTCGGCGGCGCGGCCCCCGTCGAGATCGTCGCTCCGCGGGCCACCAAGGCGTTCGACCTCAACGTCGTCGTGCCGATCCCCGACATGCTGCATCCACCGGCTCCCCCGGGTGCCGAGGATGCGGGCGCCGCCGGCGCACCCGATGGTCGCGACGACAACGGCGATGACGACGATGGGGATGACGGCGACGGCGCCTGGTACCGCGCGCCGCAGGCGACCGAGGTCACGGGGTCGGTGTGGCCCCACGTCGAGGAGGCGATCGTCGACCGCATCCTGCAGCACCGCTCGACGATCGTTTTCTCGAACTCGCGCCGGCTCGCCGAGCGCCTGACCGGACGTCTCAACGAGATCTATACCGAGCGCCTCGGGGGCGATCTCCCTGAGCCCACGGTCCCTGCGGGCGTCATGGCGCAGGCGGGGGCCACGGCCGGCGCCGAGCCGGTGCTCGCGAAAGCCCACCACGGCTCGGTCTCGAAGGAACAGCGCGCTCAGGTCGAGGACGAGCTGAAGTCGGGCGTGCTCCGCTGCGTCGTCGCGACCTCGAGCCTCGAGCTCGGCATCGATATGGGCGCCGTCGACCTCGTCATCCAGGTCGAGGCCCCGCCGTCGGCGGCATCCGGTCTCCAGCGCGTCGGGCGCGCCGGTCACCAGGTCGGCGAGGTCAGCCGCGCAGCACTGTTCCCCAAGCATCGCGGTGACGTCCTGCATACGGCCGTCGTCACCGAGCGGATGCTCGCCGGCAAGATCGAGGCCATCGCGGTGCCGCAGAACCCGCTCGACATCCTCGCCCAGCAGACGATCGCCGCGTGCGCGACCGGGACGATCGAGGTCGAGGCCTGGTTCGAGACGGTTCGGCGCAGCGCCCCGTTCCGCACCCTCCCCCGCTCGGCGTATGAAGCGACGCTCGACCTACTGGCCGGCCGCTTCCCCTCCGACGAGTTCGCCGAGCTGCGCCCGCGCCTCGTCTGGGACCGCGACCAGGGCACGCTCACGGGCCGCCCCGGCGCGCAGCGCATCGCGGTGACGAGCGGAGGCACGATCCCCGACCGCGGTCTGTTCGGCGTCTTCGTCGCCGGCGAGAGCCGCAACGCGCGCGTCGGCGAGCTCGACGAGGAGATGGTCTACGAATCCCGGGTGAACGACGTCTTCACCCTCGGTACGACGAGCTGGCGCATCGTCGAGATCACGCACGATCGGGTCAACGTCGTGCCCGCGTTCGGCCAGCCGGGCAAGCTTCCGTTCTGGCACGGCGACGGCCTGGGGCGTCCCGCCGAGCTCGGCGAAGCGCTGGGGAAGTTCAGCCGTGAGGTGTCGGCTACCGGCCCCGAGAAGGCGTCCGAACGGCTGCGCGAATCGGGTCTCGACGATTACGCGATCGAGAACCTGCTCGCCCACCTGGCCGAGCAGCGCGAAGCGACCGGCAGCCTTCCGACAGACCGCACCCTCACCGTCGAACGCTCTCGAGACGAGGTCGGCGACTGGCGCGTCATCCTGCATTCCCCGTACGGCATGCATGTGCACGCACCGTGGGCGCTGGCGGTCAACGCCCGGATCCGTGAGCGCCTCGGTGTCGAGGGCGCGGCCGTGGCGAGCGACGACGGCATCATCGCCCGGGTGCCGGATGCCGCGGCCGAACCCCCGGGCGCCGACCTCTTCGTCTTCGACGCCGACGAGCTCGAGCAGATCGTCACCGACGAGGTCGGCGGCTCGGCGCTGTTCGCCTCCCGCTTCCGCGAGTGCGCCGCACGTGCTCTCCTGCTGCCGAGACTCAACCCGAACAAGCGAGCACCGCTGTGGCAGCAGCGCCAGCGGTCGGCGCAGCTGCTCGAGGTGGCCCGGCGGCATCCGTCGTTCCCGATCATCCTCGAGACGCTCCGCGAGGCCCTGCAGGACGTCTACGACCTGCCGGCCCTGCTGCGCATCACCCGCAGCATCGCCGACCGTCGCATCCGCCTCGTCGAGACGACGACCTCGCAGCCGTCGCCGTACGCGCGCGATCTGCTCTTCGGCTACGTCGGCGCCTTCATGTACGAGGGCGACTCTCCGCTGGCCGAGCGTCGCGCCGCGGCCCTGTCCGTCGACCCCGCGCTGCTGTCGGAGCTGCTCGGCAAGGTCGAGATGCGCGAGCTGCTCGATCCCGAGGTCATCGCGCAGTTCGAGCGCGAGGCGCAGCGCCTCGACCCGGACCGTCGCGCACGCGGGGTCGAGGGCGTCGCCGATCTGCTCCGCATCCTGGGCCCGCTCGATCCCGGGGAGGTCGCAGCCCGCCTCGAAGAGTCCCCGGCCCCCGGCGCAGCGGAAGAGATCAGCGCGACGGAGCACACGAACGCCGCGGCAGCTCCTCCGAACAGTGGATCTCCTGCCGCACACCGGGTCGCCGAGGCCGCCGAGCTGCTGCAGCAGCTCGTGACCGCCCGCCGAGCGATCCCGGTCACGATCGCGGGCGTGCAGCGCACCGCGGCGATCGAGGATGCGGGCCGCCTGCGCGACGCGCTGGGCGCCGCGCTTCCCGTCGGCATCCCCACCGCCTTCCTCGAGCCGGTCGTCGATCCGCTCGCCGACCTCGTCGCGCGCCACGCGCGCACGCATGGGCCGTTCCGCACCGCCGACGTCGCGACGCGGCTCGGCATCGGCTCCGCCGTCGCGCGTCAGACGCTGCAGCGCCTCGAGTCGCAGGGACGCATCGCGAGCGGGTACTTCCTCCCCGAGTCGAGCCAGGGGGCGGGAGCCGACGCCGACGATCTGGAATGGTGCGACTCCGAGGTGCTTCGGAGGCTCCGGATGCGGTCGCTCGCCGCGATCCGGGGCAGCGTCGAGCCGGTCTCCCCCGAGGCGTTCGCCCGGTTCCTCCCGGTCTGGCAGCACGTCACGCGTCCGCTCGAAGGCGTCGACGGTGTCGCCGCCGTCATCGAGCAGCTCGCCGGGGTGCCGATCCCCGCGAGCGCCTGGGAGTCCCTCGTCCTGCCGTCGCGCGTCCGCGACTATGCCCCGGGGATGCTCGACGAGCTGACGGCGACGGGCGAGGTCGTGTGGTCGGGGCACGGCACTCTCCCCGGCCGCGACGGCTGGATCGCGCTGCATCCCGCCGACATGGCCCCCCTCACCCTCGCTCTGGCCGACGCCGACTCCGAGGCCGACGAATCGGCGACGTCGGGCGACCTCGACGTGCGCATCCTCGAGGCTCTGGCCGTCGGCGGCGGCTGGTTCGCCGGCCAGCTCGTCGCGGCGATCGGCGCGCCCAATGAGCAGAGCGTGCTCGACGCTCTCTGGCGCCTCGCGTGGGCCGGGCGCCTGACGAACGACACCTTCACCCCGGTCCGATCCCTTCTGTCGGGCGGCTCTCAGGCGCACCGCAGCGCCCGACGGACACCGCGTTCCCGCCTGTACCGCGGCACACCGCTCGCGCGACCCACGACACCCGCCGCCCCGCGACCCTCGACGCTCGGCGGTCGTTGGTCGCTGCTGCCCGCGGTCGAGCCCGACCCGTCACTGCGCGTCACGGCGTCGGCAGGACTGCTGCTCGACCGCTACGGAGTCGTCACCCGGGGCAGCGTCCAGTCCGAGGGGGTGCCCGGCGGCTTCGCCCAGGTCTATCGCGTGCTCGCGGGCTTCGAAGAAGCGGGCCACTGCCGCCGCGGATACGTCATCGAGACGCTCGGTGCCGCGCAGTTCGCGGCATCCGTCACCGTCGACCGGCTTCGCGAGTTCGCGGCGCTGCCCGACCCGCCACCGCGCCGTGCGGTCACGCTCGCCGCGACCGATCCGGCGAATCCCTACGGCGCGGCGCTCGGCTGGCCGGCACTCGAGGGCGTCTCGCATCGGCCCGGCCGGAAAGCCGGGGGCGTCGTCGTGCTCGTCGATGGGGTACTGGTGCTCTATCTCGAGCGGGGTGGACGTTCGGCGCTCGCCTTCACCGACGACGAAGACGTGCTGACGGCGGCCGCGGCCGACCTCGTGAAGACGGCGCAGGCGCGCCGGCTCGACACCCTGACGGTCGAGCAGGTCAACGGCGAGTTCGTCTACAACACCCCCACCGGCCGGGCGTTGCGCGCGGGCGGCTTCGTCGAGTCGTCGCGCGGGCTGACGCTGCGCCGACCGACCGCGGGCTCGCGCGTCGCACTGTCGGGAAGCGGCGAGCGTGCCTGAGGGCGACACCGTCTTCCGAGCCGCGAGGAAGCTGGCCGAGGCCCTCGTCGGGCAGGAGGTCACACGCTTCGACATCCGCGTCCCCGGCAGCGCGACGGCGGATCTGCGCGGCGAGATCGTCTCGTCGTCCATCGCGCGCGGGAAGCACCTGCTGCTTCGGATGGGGTCGTACAGCCTGCACTCGCATCTCAAGATGGAAGGCCGTTGGCACGTGTACCGGCACGGCGAACGGTGGCGGGCCCCCGCGTTCCAGGCCCGAGCGATCGTCGGGACACGCGATAGGGATGCCGTCGGCTTCGAGCTCGCGATGGTCGAGGTACTCCCCACCGCCGACGAAGAGCGCCTGGTCGGTCACCTCGGCCCTGACCTGCTGGGTCCCGACTGGGACCTCGACGAGGCGGTGCGCCGCGTGGGCGCTGACGCGCGGGCGGCTCATGTCGCGCTGCTCGACCAGCGCAACGTCGCGGGCTTCGGCAACGTCTACGCGAACGAGCTGCTGTTCGTGCGCGGCATCCTCCCGACGACCCCCGCCACCGAGATCGACGCCGCCGCCGTGCTCGAGACCGGCTACCGGATGATCCACGCGAACCGCGACCGCGCGGCGCGCACCTTCACCGGCAACGATCGGCCGGGGCAGCGGATGTGGGTCTACGGACGCGAGAACAAGCCGTGCCGCCGATGCGGGACGCTGATCCGGGCCGACGAGATCGGAGCCCTGCCCACGAGCGAACGCAACATCTTCTGGTGCCCGCGCTGCCAGAGCTGAGCGCAGGACGGAGCGGAAGAACGGTCAGCGGCCGATGTACCGACCGGGGCGGTGGTTCAGCACGAGCACGACGCTGAGCACGACCGCTCCCGCCGCGCTGAGCAGCACGGACGGCCACGGCAGCACCAGCAGCGCGGACGCGATGATCACGACGTCGAACACCATCTGCGTCCACCCCGCGCTGAACCCGGTGCGTTCCTGCAGCACGAGCGCGATGATGTTCACCCCGCCGAGGCTCGACCGGTGACGGAACAGGATCAGGAGCCCCACACCGGCGAGCAGATTGCCCCCTAACGTGCCGTAGATCGGTTCGATGCTCGCGAACTGCAACAGGTGCTGGTGGACGAAGGTGAACGCCGACACGAGACCGATCGACACGAAGGTGCGGATCGTGAACGACACCCCCTTCTTCCACAGCGCGAGCACCGCGAACGGCGCGTTCACGACCGCGAACAGCACGGGGAACGACCACCCCGTCGCGTACCCGAGAAGCAGCGCGAGACCCGCGGTGCCGCCGGTGACCGAACCCGACGACTGCAGCAGGTACAGACCGAGGGATGCCACGAAGGTGCCCGTCACGATGCCGAGCAGATCCTCCGCGCGGGTGTGACGCGTGAGCGCTGCCTCGAAGACGAGCGAAGGTCCGGTCGACGGTGCGCGAGAAGGCTCCACCCGCCCATCCTCGCAAACGGCGGAGCCCGCGGGGCCCACCGCGGCGCGAGCCGGGCATGTTATCGCGCCGAGGCCACCTCGCACACCCCTTCGACCTCGGCAGCCGGACATCGCACGCTTGTACCAGCAAACCGGTCGGCCCGTCGCTCCGAATGATTCTCGGGAATGAAAACGCGGATCGCGGGGTTGTTTCCAGTACTCAGTGCCGGAACCGGAACTGTCGGAGGGGATCGTGGGCAAGAACTACATCGACATCGAGAACGACCGCGGAGAGACGCTGCGTTACCGCAAGCACGCGAACGGTCGGGGCTTGATCGCGAACGGGGCCAAGGTGCACCCGACAGCGCTCGTCGAAGCAGGCGCCTACGTCGAACCCGGAGTCCAGGTCGCGGCGGGTGCTCACATCGGCCGCGGCGTGTGGATCGAGCGCGAGGCAGTCATCGGGCCGAACGCCGAGATCGCACCGCACGCGCACGTCGGATCCGGCGCGGCCATCGGTCCGCGGGCGAAGATCGGCATCCGCGCCTTCATTGGCGCCCACGCGCACGTCGCGGGCGGTTCGCTCATCGGTGACGACGAGAACATTGCCGACGGCGAGCACGTCGCGACCGATCAGCGCGGGCTGCGCCTGGCCGCCTGATCGGACGACGCCTCACTCCGCCGGCGAGCGAGCACTCGGCCTCTCGGCCGGCGTTCACCCGGGATACGCTTCACGCATGACACCCGGACGTTCCTCGGGCCGCCCCGCGCGCAACAGTGGGCGAGGCAGCGGCGCGTCCGGCCGCGGCGCCGGCGCGGCATCCGCTCGACGCTCCGCCACGGGGCGCAAACCCGACCGCGGCTCTGACAGTCGTCGCGAGGTGGATGCCGCCGCGCCGGATCTCAGTGCGCTCGGCGCTTTCCGCCTCGGAGCCGCCCCGGGCGCGACGCCCGGCAAGTGGATCGACGTGTGGAAGCAGCGGATGCCGGGCAACCCGCTCGATCTCGTCACCGTGGCGTTCAACGACCAGGCCCCCGCTCTCGCAGGCGGAGAGGTCGCCGCCGCCCTCGTGCGGCTTCCGATCGACCGCACCGGGCTGAGCGTCATTCCGCTCTACGACGAGACCACGGTCGCCGTATGCAGCGTGGACTCGTCCCTCACCGTCGCCGAGGAGCTGACCCTCGCCGACCTCGCCGGAGAGGTCGTGATCGTGCCCGGCGACGACGCCCTGCGGATCGAGGTGCCCGGAGCCCGCGCCCCCGCCTTCGGCGCCCTGACGACGACGGAGGATGCCGTCGCCACGGCGGCCACGGGTGTCGGCATCGTGCTCATGCCGATGTCGCTCGCGCGGCTGCATCATCGCAAGGACGCGACGTTCCGACCCGTCGTCGACGCACCGACATCGACGATCGCGCTCGCCTGGCCGGCAGAGGCGACGACCGCCCTGGTCGAGACGTTCATCGGGATCGTCCGCGGCCGCACCGCGAACTCCTCACGCTGACGGACGTACCGACACGAGGCGCAGACGCGTTCCCGGCACGTCGAGACCTTTGTTCACCGCCCGTGCAACCGCCGTCCGCCGTCCGGGATCGCGCCGGGCACGGGCGTGCGCGACAGCAGAGCCGCGGCGTCGATCGGACGCTCGGGCGTCGCGGCATCCGGATCGGTCTCGAGCTCGACGACGACCGGGGCGGGTAGCCGGATCGCCGCGCGGGCGTCTCGCGCCCGCGCCTCGACGCCCGACGCGTCGGCGGGTCGTCGCACGCGCCACCCCCGGTGAGCGGCGGCGGCGTCGAGCCGGTCGAGCACCGCGACGAGCTCGGCGGGGTCGGTGATGATCACGCGGGCGGTCATCGGGCCATTGTGCACCTGTCGTCACGCGAGGTCATCCCTGCGAGCCGGGTTCGGTGCCGACCGTAGACTTTCAGCCATGGCCCCGCTCGTCTACGTCTGCGTGCGCCCGCAGCAGGTGGCCGCCGAGGCTGAGTACGCCTCGTTCCGGACGGCGATGGGCCTCGCCGAGTCAGAGCTCGAGCGGGTCGACCTGACGCGGGAGGCCCTGCCCGACGACGCGTTCACCCGCTGGCGCGGCTTCGTCGTCGGTGGCAGTCCCTTCAACGCCACCGACGATCCCGGTGCGAAGCCGGAGGGTCAGCGACGGCTGGAGGCCGACCTCGCCCGGATCGCCGAGGCCGCGGCATCCGGTCGGACGGCGGCGCTGTTCACCTGCTTCGGCATCGGCGTGGCCACGACGCACCTCGGCGGCACGATCTCGCGCGACTACCCCGAGGACACGGGGCCGACGGATGTGACCCTGACGGATGCCGGCCGCGCCGACCCGTTGCTCGGTGCGCTCTCGCCGACCTTCACCGCGCTGACGGCGCACAAAGAGGGAACGAAGACGCTGCCCGCCGGCGCTGTGCTGCTCGCGACGAACGGCGACTGCCCGGTGCAGGCCTACCGCGTGGGCGATCGTCTGTACGCGACGCAGTTCCACCCCGAGCCGACGCCGCAGGACTTCACCGAGCGCATGACGGTCTACCGCAACGACGGCTATTTCGACGCGGACGACTACGACCGGGTCGCGGCGCGGGTGCTCGCGGCCCCCGTCAGTGAGCCGAGCCGCTTCCTCGCCGCCTTCGCCGCCGCGTTCTGACGCCGCGTTCTGACGCCGGCCGCGATACATCCGTCGGATCGGCGGTGCGGATGTCGCCTGCCGGGTCCGCCGAGGCAACACCAGCATCAGCGGTCCTACGAACGTATCGGCAATCGACGGGTGAACGGCCCGCCCAGCGGGCGGTCAGGCGGTGCGCGGACGGCGCAGGATGCCGCGGTGCTCGCGGCCGTTCGAACGCCAGGCCGTGATCGCGGCGGCGCTCACCACCACGACGATGACCGCGATGGCGGCGATGGCGACGGGGGTGGAGTGGGGCTGGTCGGTCGTCCGGGCGATCGCGACCCACGCCAGGCCCCACGACATCGCGATGATGGGCGACGGCCGCCCGCGCGAGAACGCGGCGATGCCCACGCCGACGGCAGCGACGACGACGAGCACGGCCACGCCCCACACATCGGCCTGCATCCCCCACGACTCGGGAACGGTCCGGCTGAGCCAGGCCGTGACGTTCGCGACCGTGGCCAGCGACACCCATCCGAGGTGCAGGCCCACGGTGGCGTCCATGAGCAGCCGGTCGCCGACCGACTGAGGCCGCGATCGCACGAGCAGGCGGAACGTCCACCCGAGGGCGGCGAGCAGCGCGACGATCGCGACGACCGTCAGCGGGAGCGTCGTGAACTGCGCGGCGAGCAGCCATCCGCCGTTGAGGACGGCCGTGAGCGCGATCCACCATCCGACGAGGCGCTGGCGCTCGCGCGAGCGCTGCGAGGGCAACGCCTGCCAGATCGTGTAACCGATCATGAAGAGGTAGATGACCGACCAGATGCTGAAGGCCTGTGTGCCCGGCGCCAGCACCGTCGAGTCGGCGTCGAGCGCTCCACCCTGCAGGTCGCGCACGTTCGTCCCGCCGAACAGCCCCGTCCCGACCATCGCCGCGATGATCATGAAGACGACGGCCGAGATGACCGCGATCTGCCTGACGAGGTCGGACGCCTTCTGCGGCGGCCGGGCGGCGTGGTGCGCTGTGGTGCTCATCACCCCACGGTAGATCCGGCACCGCGGCAGATCATCAGCTTGACAGATCCGGCCCCACGACAACGGCGGAGTTCGGTTCGACGACGAGCCGACCATCGACGACACGGCTCGGCAGCGTCTCGAGCCAGACCGTGTCGCCCCGCAGTTCGACTCGCCACGGCTCCTCCGAGAGGTTGGCCAGCACCCGGGCACGCCCGCGCTGCAGGTCGTAGCGCCGGCCGCCCTCGCCCTCCGTCGCGCCGGCGCCGCGTGCGGTGAAGCGGGGGTCGGTCAGGTCGGGGACCGAACGGCGCAGTCGGCCCAGCTCGCGGTACAGCGCCAGCAGGCGGGCGTGGTCGCCCTCGTGCGTCTCGGTCCAGTCGAGCTTCGACCGCTGGAAGGTCGCGGGGTCGTTCGGGTCGGGCACGAGGTCCTCGTCCCAGCCCATCTCGGCGAACTCCTGCTTGCGTCCCGCGGCAGTGGCCTCGGCGAGCTCCGGCTCGGGGTGCGACGTGAAGAACTGCCACGGCGTGGAGGCGCCCCACTCCTCGCCCATGAACAGCATCGGCGTTCCCGGCGCGGTGAGCGTCAGAACGGCCGCGACCGCGAGACGGTCCGCGTCGAGCGTGGCCGAGAGTCGGTCGCCCGCAGCACGGTTGCCGATCTGGTCGTGATCCTGAGCGAAGGTCACGAGCCGCCAGGAGGGCGACTCGGGCGGAATGGGTCGCCCGTGCTCGCGACCGCGGAACGACGAGTAGGTGCCGTCGTGGAAGAAGCCCGCGTTCCAGGTCTTCGGCACGGCATCGAGCGCGTCGAAGTCGGCGTAGTACCCGACCGTCTCGCCGGTGAGCGCGACGTGCACGGAATGGTGCCAGTCGTCGGACCACTGCGCCGTCATCCCGTGACCGCCCGCCTCGCGCGGCAGGATCATGACGGGATCGTTCATGTCGCTCTCGGCGATGAGCGTCAGGGGGCGCCCGAGATGTGTGCTGAGCGCGTCGACGCGGTCGGAGATCTCGCCGAGGATGTGGACGGGGCTGTCGTCGTCGTGCAGGGCGTGGACGGCGTCGAGCCGCAGGCCGTCGACGTGGAAGTCGCGCAGCCACATCTCGGCGTTGCCGAGGATGTACTCGCGGACGGCATCCTCGTCGAGGTTGACGCTGTCGCCCCACGTGTTGCGACGGCCGTCGCGGAGATAGGGGCCGTACTCGGGCAGGTAGTTGCCCGAGGGGCCGAGGTGGTTGTAGACGACGTCCTGGATGACGGCGAGACCGGCCGCGTGCGCGGCATCCACGAACCGGCGGTACGCCTCGGGCCCGCCGTAGCTCTCCTGCACGGCGTACCAGAGCACGCCGTCGTAGCCCCAGTTGTGGGTGCCGTTGAACGCGTTGACCGGCAGCAGCTCGACGTGGGTGACGCCGAGCTCGACGAGGTGGTCGAGCCGGCCGATGGCGGCGTCGAGCGTGCCGGCGCTCGTGAACGTGCCGATGTGAAGCTCGTAGATGATGCCGCCGGCGAGCGGGCGTCCCGTCCAGGCCTGATCGGTCCAGGCGAACGACGACGGGTCGTCGATCGCGGAGAGGCCGTGCACACCGTCGGGCTGTCGTCGCGAGCGCGGGTCGGGGCGCGCGTCGTCCCCGTCGCCGAGGACGAAGCCGTAGCGGTCGCCCGCCGCGAGGTCGACGTCGGCCGACCACCAGCCGTCCGCGCCGGCCACCAGCTCGAGGTCGGTCTGCTCCGGCCGCCGCAGTCGTACCCGCTCGGCCCGGGGTGCCCACACGTTGATCGTCATGGTCTCATCCTCGCGAGGGCGCCGGCACGTCGGCCAGTGGTGGCGGGAACGGCCCGGAATGTGCTTAGAGCTCGACTGTCTCGCCCGACCCCGTCCGGAGCACGAGCCGGTAGCCCGAGACGGGCCCGTCGACGATCGCTGCTGCCCCGTCACCGAGTCCGAGCGCACCGACCACCGGGCGCAGAGCGTCCGGTGCGGGCTCGGTCCGCTCGAAGCCGACCAGCTCGATCGATGGGATGTCGGCGAGGCCGGGATGCGGCGTGCTCCCCCAGTCGATCAGGAACGGCACGTCGAGTCGCTGCGCCTGACCGCGGGTCAACCGCCATTCGAGCAGCTCGCCCGCGGGGGTACGGCGCGACAGGTCGCCGACATCGCCCGGGTCGTATCCGTTCTGCCGCGCATGGTCGACCGTCGCCTGGATGTCGTCGGGGTGCACGGCGTAGGCCTGCACCGATGGCGCCTCGAGCGACGCGATGTCGAACGTCGCCGGCAGCGCACGATCGATCCGGTCCGGGTCGGGACCGATCAGCTCGAGGTACTGGGGTCCGCGGCGGCCGTCGATCGTCAGCGCGACGAGCGCGTTCGCGGTTCCCGTGGGGTGCGCGCCGCCTGGCGCAGCGGTGACGCCGGTGCGCTCCGCGAACCAGGCGACCAGCTCGCCCAGGTCGGGTCCGGCGATGACGACGTGGTCGAGTCGGGTCGGGATGGTCATGCGTCGGCCCCCTCGGTCGTGCGGCGGCGGGCGGGCACCTCGGGCTCGCCGAGGGAGAGCATGAGCCGGTTCGCCCAGTTGAAGAAGGCCGCGCCGTTGACCACATCGACGATCTCCGCGGCGTCGAGGCCCGCGGCGACCAGACGATCGACGTCGGCGGCGCCGAAGGCGAGCGGGGTGTCGGCGAGCGTGACGGAGGCGGCGACGACGGCGTTCCAGGTCTCGTCGCCGACATCGGCGCCCGTGCCCTCATCGAGCAGCCGCTGCACGTCGTCACGGCGGCCCGACTCACGGGTCGCCGCCGCGGCGTGCACGGATGCGCAGAACACGCAGCCGTTGCGTCGCGAGGTCGCGGCGGCCGCGAGCTCGCGCTCGGCACGTCCGACGCCGCCGGAGACGTTGAAGAAGATGTCGAGGTCGGTGAGCGTGCGGGCGCGGAGCGCCTCGGGGTCACGGGCGAGCAGCCGGAAGTACGGCATCTTCGCGCGTGCCGGCTCGATGAGGGCGTCGCGCTGCTGCTCGGTGAGGTCTTCCTCGGCGACGGGTTCGAGCCACGGCACCCAGCCGAGGCCCTCCTGCGTGAACGCGTCGGGGCGGGCGAGGTCGTCGTAGTCGGTGACGAGACCGGTCATGAGGTTGCTCCTTCGACGGATGCCGGAACGGCGGCGGCGACCTGGTGGGCGGCGACCGGGTGGGCGGCGATCACGCGGAGCGCCCAGGCACTGCGCAGCTGGAAGGCGAGGAACGCGATGAGCTGCGAGAGCGAGATGATGTCGTCGGCGCTCCACCCGGCGGCGACGAGCGCGCGCAGGTGCTCGGGTCGCGCCTCGCGCGGTCGGAACACCAGGAGGTGCGCGTGGGCCAGGGCGGCGCTCAGCCGATCGCCGAGCGCCTCCGCCGTGACGGGCTCCGGCGACCATCGCGGGCCGTCGAGGTCTTCCGACCGCAGGACCGGCTCGCGGTACCGCCCATAGGGGCCCTGCGCCCGTGCGGAGTCCGCGGCGGCAGCGACCGCAGGCGTCAGTGACGCGGCCTCGTCGTCGAGCAGGTCGCGGTAGAAATCGACGGCCTGCGCGAACCCGTGGAGCTCGGCCACGAAGGCGGCCACGGCGTACCGTTCGGCGAGCGGGAAGCTGCCGGCGACGGCGGGCTCGAGGAGCGCCTCGAAGCTGCGCTGGGCGTTCTCGCGGGCCTGCGCGCGCGCATCCCGTACGTGCGAGAGCGCGTCGCCGGGACGGATGCCGGCAAGCAGGTCGATGATGTCGGCGGATGCGGTGGTCACGCGCTGGTCTCCTCGCGTTGGGTGATCGGGTGGGATGCGGGTGCGGAAGCCGCCGCGAGCACGGCGGTGGTCCGATGCGCGGTGTGGAGCGACTGCGCGGCCTCGGGCCCCGTCGACAGCCCCAGGCGGGGAGCGACCTGCTCGGCGAGCAGCTGCAGCGATCGCAGCGTCAGCTCGTGGGTCGCGGCGATCGAGTGGACCTGGAACGACACGTCGGTCGCCGCAGCGAGCGTCTCGTCACGCGAGAGCGATGCGACGACCTCGTCGACGGTGCCGACGTGGGTGTCGGTGATGCGGACGAGCTCGTCGATGCCGACGCGGTCGACGTCGGTCCCGTGCATCGTCGCCGCGAGCCGTCGCAGTCCGTCCTCGGCGAGCTCGAGGGCACGCGTGCGGTTCTCCGGGTCGACGACGAGTCCCGTGCGCGAGGCGAGCACCCGCACCGGGGCACCGGCGGGCAGCGCATCCCGGTAGGCCGCGATGATCGGCAGCTGCAGGTCGTGCAGAGGCGCGCCGGGCGTCTCGGCGGGGCGCGGCTGCGTGCGCGAGAGCAGGAGGCCGTCGCCCCGGGCGCCCGCGCGCCGACCGCCCTCGACCGAGAACGTCGCCTGCCAGATGCGTTCGCCGAGGTCGCCGGCGTCCGGGTAGATGCGCGACCCCGTGCCCCGGACGCCGCGCCCCGCGAGCGCGTCCGCGAAGACGGACAGGTGATCCGCGAAGATCTCGCGACGCTGCTCGGGGTCGAGGCCGAACGCCGCGAACGACGAGGGCGTGCCGCCCGACGCGACACCGAGCTGCACCCGGTTGCCGCTCAGCAGGTCGAGCACCGCTGCGTCCTCGGCGGCGCGCAGCGGGTCGTCGATGGGCAGCGTGAGCACGGCCGTCGCGAGGCCGATGCGCGACGTGCGCTCGGCCGCGGCGGCGAGCAGCACGAACGGCGACGGCAGGCCGCCTTCGTCCTCGCCGAAGTGGTGCTGCGCGACCCAGGCGGACGCGAAGCCCGACCGCTCGGCCTGCTCGATCTGCTCGAGCGCGAACCGGTAGCGCTCGGCCGCGGTCGCCTCCTCGAGCAGACGTGTGAAGAATCCCAGTCGTGGGCCGCTCATGCCGGAGCCTCCTGGTTCGTGACGGCGAGGGTGCGGTCGCCCGCGGTCGCGTCCGACGACCGCAGTCCGGTGCCGGGGATGGCGTCGAGCAGACGCCTCGTGTACTCATGCTGCGGGGCGTCGAACACCTGGGCCACCGGCCCCTGCTCGACCTGGACACCGCGGCGGAGCACCGACATGGTGTCGCTCACCTGCCGGACCACGGCGAGGTCGTGCGAGATGAAGACGTAGGTGAGGTCGAGCTCGTCCTGCAGCTTCGCGAGGAGCCGCAGGATCTGCGCCTGGACGGTGACGTCGAGCGCTGACACGGCCTCATCGAGCACGACGAGGCGCGGCTCGACGATCAGCGCCCGCGCGATCGCGATCCGCTGCCGCTGGCCGCCGGACAGCTCGCGGGGGTGCCGCTGGCCGATCTCGGGGGCGAGCGCGACGAGGTCGAGATGATGCGCGACGCGTTCCGCGCGCTCCGCGCGACTGCCGATGCCGAAGTTGCGCAGCGGTTCGGTCAGGATCGCCGCGATGGTCTGGCGCGGGTCGAGCGAGGCGTACGGGTTCTGGTACACGAGCTGCGTGGTGCGGTGGAAGTCGCGCCGCGACCGCAATGCCGTCACGTCGGTGTCGCCGACCCGCACGACGCCGTCCGTCGGCCGGTGGAAGCCCGCGATGCTGCGGCCGATCGTCGTCTTGCCCGAGCCGGACTCGCCGACGAGGGCGTGGGTCGTGCCGCGCGGCACGACGAACGACACGTCGTCGACGGCGACGAGCGGGGCGCGACCCGCTCGGACGAACTCCTGGCGGATGCCGCGCACCTCGACGAGCGGAGGCTCGGTCGGATCGATCGGCGGGGCGACGCGATCGACCACGCGGGCCAGCGAAGGCGCGTCGGCGAGGAGCGTCCGGGTGTAGGCCGACGACGGCGAGGCGAGCACCGCCGCCGAACGGCCCGACTCCTGCACCTGCCCGCCGCGCATCACGACGATGTCGTCGGAGCGGTCGGCGGCGACGGCGAGGTCATGGGTGATGAACAGGATGCCCGTCCCGGTCTCGCGACGGAGCCCGTCGAGCAGGTCCAGCACGGTGCGCTGCACGGTGACGTCGAGAGCACTGGTCGGCTCGTCCGCGATCACGAGCTCGGGCTCGAGGGCGATCGCCGCCGCGATCAGCACGCGCTGCCGCATCCCGCCCGACAGCTCGTGCGGGTATTGACGGGCGCGCGCTTCGGGGTCGTCGATGCCGACGCGGTCGAGGAGGTCGATGACCCGTGCGCGGATGCGGTTGCGGTCGCGCCATCCGTGGATCCGCAGCGGCTCGGCGACGCTGGCACCGATCGTCGCGACGGGGTTGAGCGAGTTCCCGGGGTCTTGCGGGATGAGCCCGATGCAGCGGCCGCGGAGCTGTCGCCACCGGCGCTCGGAGAGCCCGACGAGGTCGACCGGCCCGCCCTGACGCTCGTCAAGTCGGATCGATCCGCCCGCGACGCGCCCGTTTCCGGCGAGGAGTCCGATCACCGCCTGCGCGACGGAGGATTTTCCCGAGCCTGACTCGCCCACCAGGGCGGTGACGCCTCCGGCCGCGACGTCGAGAGAGACGCCGCGCACGGCGTCGACCGGTCCGCGTCGGGTGCGGTACCGGACGGCGAGGTCGCGGATCTCGAGCAGCGGTCGCGCGCTCATTCGGCACCTCCCTGGATGGCGTGGCTGAGACGGTTGGTGGCCAGCACGACCACCGCGACGACGGCGCCGGGCAGCACCGTGAGCCACCATGCCGTGGCCACGTAGTCGCGACCCTCGGCGATGAGCAGACCCCATTCGGGGGTGGGCGGGGGCGCGCCGTAGCCGAGGAACCCGAGCGTGGAGATCTGCAGGATCGCCGACCCGAGCTGCAGGGCGGCGAGCGCGAGGACGGGCGTCAGCGAGTTCGGCAGGATGTGCCGGAACAGCACCCCCGCGGCCGTCGAGCCCGAGCCGTAGGCGGCTTCGACGAATTCGCTGACCCGCACGCTCACGACCTGCGAACGCGCGAGGCGTGCGAAGACGGCGATCGAGGTGACGCCCACCGCGATGGCCGCGTTGGTCGTGCCGAACCCGAGCAGGATGACGACGCTGAGCGACAGCAGCAGACCCGGGATGGCCAGGAGCACGTCGACGAAGCGCATGAGCACGTCGTCGACGACCCCGCCGGCAGCCCCCGCGGCGACCCCGATCGCGCTGCCGACGACCAGGCCGACGAGCACCGCGACGAGGGCGCCGATGATCGATTGCGACGCGCCGTGGACGACACGGGCGAAGACGTCGCGCCCCGTCGCATCCGTCCCGAACCAGTGGGCGGCGCTCGGCGCCTGCAGCGAGGCGGCGACCGTCTCGGTCGGGCTCTGCGCCGTGAACAGTCCCGGCGCGAGCGCGCACGCGAGCGCGATCAGCACGACGAGGGCGGGAACGAGGATGCCCGGCCGCGCGAGCGAGCGCCAGCGCGGTGGCGCGACGAGGGCGGTGGTCTCCGGTGCGAGCGCGGTCATCGTCCGGCTCCGTTCGTGAGGATGTCGGCGGGGGTTTCGGCCGCCGTCGCGGACGCGCCGGTCGCGGCACCGACGCTGATCGCCGCAGCGGTCGACGACGGGCCGCGGCGAGCTCGACGGCCCCCCGTGCGCAGCCGCGCGTCGAGGACGGGATAGAGCAGGTCGACGATCAGGTTGATCGTCACAAAGGCGACCGTCGAGATGACCACGACCGCGAGCAGCACGGGTGTGTCGCGGGTCTGCACCGCCTGCGCGGTGAGCTGGCCGATGCCGGCACGCGCGAAGACGGTCTCGGTGACGACGGCGCCTCCCACCAGCTCTCCGAACAGCAGCCCGCCCATCGTGAGGGTCGGGAGCAACGCGTTGCGAGCGACGTTCCGCCACAGCAGCCAGGAGGTGCCGGCGCCGCGTGCGCGCACCACGGTGACGAAGGGCTGCTCCCGCACCTCGTCGATGCTGCGCGTCAGCACCTGGGCGAGGGGCGCCGCGATCGGGATCGCGAGGGTCAGCACCGGCAGGACGAGCGCCTGCACCGGGTCGGCCCCGATCGCGGGGATCAGCCCCAGGCGGAACGAGAACACCTGGATCAGGATGATGCCGATCCAGAAGACCGGGAGCGAGACGAACAGGGGCGGGAGGCCCCGGAACAGTCGCCGCAGCCACCGCCCGGCGCCGTAGGTCGCCGTGAAGGCGATCGTCACGGCCAGGACGACCGCGACGAGGAGGCCGAGTACCGCGAGCACGAGGGTCGGGGGCAGCGCCGTCGCGATGAGGTCCGAGACGGCGGCGCCGCTGCTGACCGAGTATCCGAAGTCGCCCGTCAGGAAGCCCGCGATCGAGCGGACGTACTGCACGATGAGGGGCTGATCGGCTCCCAGCGCCTCGCGGATGGCCTGCACCTGCTCGGCGGTGAGGCCGAGCTCGGGGTTGGCGTAGCGGGCGATGACGGCATCGCCCGGCAACGCGGCGAGCAGAAGGTACGCGACCGTGTAGGCGAGCACCAGCACGAGCACCGCCTGCCCGATGCGCCGCAGCACGTAGGTCGTCACGGGCGCCGCCTCTGCAGCGGCGGCGCCTCGCGAACGCGCACGACCGTCTCGGTCACTGGGCGAGCCAGGTCTGGTAGAACGAGGGCCGGCCGACGGACTCGGTCGAGAATCCCTGCACGCGGGGCCCGACGCCGAACACCTGCGGCTCTTCGAAGATCGGAAGGATGTAGGCGTTCTCGGCGAGGTAGCGCTGCGCCGCCGCCGACGCCTCCTGGCGCTGCTCCGTCGTGGGCTCCGAGGCGATCGCCGCGAGCAGGCTGTCGAGCTCCGGGTCGCGGACCGAGCCGCTCGCGGGGTCGCGGTTGAGCAGCGTGTTGCGGTTGCCCGAGAAGTACTGCGACTTCAGCACATCGAAGTCCGCCCGTCCGACCATCGAGTGGTAGACCTGGATCTCGTCGATGTCGGCCGAGGCCGCCGTCTGCGCCGCCTGGTCTCCCGAGAACAGCTCGACCTGCACACCGATCTTCGCCAGCTGCTCCTGGATGAGCGTCACGACCTCGCGCGAGCGCGGCTGCGGGAGCGCCTCGTTGAAGGTCAGTCGCAGCTTCTCGCCGTCCTTCTCGCGCACGCCGTCCGAGCCGAGCGTCCAGCCCGCCTCGTCGAGGAGCTCGGCCGCAGCGTCGGGGTCGTAGACGTAGAAGTCGGACGTGTCGATGTATCCGAGTGCGGTGGTGGCGAGCGCGCCGGTGGCCAGCGGGTAGTTGTCGGTGAAGAGGGTGTCAATGATCTCCTGGCGGTCGATGCCCGCGATGAGCGCCTGACGGACGCGGACATCGGCGAGTCGATCGTCGCCGAAGCGGAAGCTGAGCCCGTTGTTGACGCCGTTGGTCGCGGATGCGACGAGCGACAGCCCGCCGGCGGCGAACTGGGCCTCGTCCGGAGCCTCGATCTGACGGGCGATGTCGGCCTGCCCCGCCACGACCGTGCCGACGCGCACGCTGTCCTCCGCGGCGACGATGAACTCGACGCCGTCCAGGCGCGCAGCACCCTGGTGCTCGAGCGATTCCGGGGCCCAGTCGTAGTCGTCGCGAGAGGTCAGGGTCGTCTTCGTGCCGAGGTCCTCGCCCGAGACCACGAACGGTCCGCTGCCGACGATGTCCTCGGCGTTGCCGGGTCCGAAGCCCTCGCTCGCACGGTCGAGCGTCTCATCCGACAGCAGGCCGGAGTTGATCGTCGACACCGCCTGCGCGAAGCCCGGCGAGGGCGCGGTGAAGTGGAAGGTGACCGTGTCGTCGCCCGTGACCTCGCCGTGGTCGTAGTTGTTGATCGCCTCCGAGACCGGCAGCGCACGGTCGGTGTCGCCGCGCCCGTACAGGTCGAGGTTCTTCACGACGTTCTCGGGGGTCAGCTCGCTGCCGTCGGAGTAGGTCACGTCGTCGCGGATGGTGAAGGTGTACTCGGTGGCGTCGTCGTTGACGGTGTAGTCGGTGGCGATCCAGGGCTCGAGCTCGAGGGTCTCGGGGTTCTGGTACAGCAGCCGGTCGGTGATGTTGTTGACGATGCCGCCGTTGGGGTAGAACCCCGCGCTCGGCGGGTACAGCGTGGTCCAGGCCTGCGGCTCGAGGTAGGTCAGCGTGCCGCCGTCCTGCGGCTCGCCGGCCTCTCCTCCTACCGCACCGGGGGTCGTGCCGGCGGAGCAGCCGGCGATGAGCGCGACGGTGGCGACGGCGGATGCCGCCGCGAGGAGCGCACGGGCGTAGCGAGGCATGGGGTCTCCTGGAGTGCAGAGCGACGTGGGATGCCCTCACCCCACCACGCCGGACCGCGCCGCACGAAACGGACCTTCACAGTGCGTAAACAAGCGTTCTCGTTCGCGGCCGCCGCCCGGGCGCACACGAGCCGCGGGCGCTCGCAGGCCCGCGGCTCGTGTGTCGGTCAGGACTCCTGTCGTGCCAGCAGAGCCACCGGATACGTGTCGAGCAGGTCGGCGAGCCGCACGGCGCCGCCGTCCCAGGCCCGTCCGGTGAGCTGGTCGACGTGGCGCCCGGGAGCCATCATCACGACCGTGTCGTCCCATCCGCCGCGCGCGGCGAGGCCGACGGGCAGGCGCGTCGCGACGGTCACGGCGCCGCCGCGATCGAACGCGATGGCGTGATCCGCGGCGGGACCGACGACGGGGAGCGGTGCGTACCGGGTGAACAGCTCCGGGCGATCACGGCGCAGGCGCAGCGCGCGCGACACGACGAGCAGTTTGGCCGCGCCCGAGTCGTCGATCTCGGGATGCCATCCGCCGTCGAGCTTCGCGAGCAGCGCGCGGCGCTCGGTGAAGTCGACGTCGCGGCGGTTGTCGGGGTCGACGAGTGAGAGGTCCCACAGCTCGGTGCCTTGATACACGTCCGGCACCCCCGGCGCGGTCAGCTGCACCAGCTTGGCGGCGAGCGAGTTCGACCGGCCCGGCGCGGTCAGCTCGCCGACGACCTCTTCGACCACCGCGCGCGCCTCGCCCGAGGTCGCGGCGTCGACGAGCGCGGCGATCCGCGCTTCGGCATCCTCGTCGGGATCTGTCCACGAGGTGACGATGCCGCTCTCGCGCGAGGCCTTCTCGGCGTAGTCGCGCAGCCGCTCGGGCGATGCGGGCCAGGCCCCCACGATCGCCTGCCAGAGCAGGTCGTCGAGGCGACCGTCGCCGGTGGTCGCGATCGCCCGCAGCCGCCCGAGCGCGTCGCTCCAGCGCTGCGGCACCTCGGCGATGACGGAGAGCCGAGCCCGCACGTCCTCGCTGCGCTTCGTGTCGTGCGTGCTGAGAGAGGTCAGGGCATGCGGCCAGGTCGCCTGGCGATGGGCCTGAGCCCGGTGGAAGGACGCGACGTCGAGCGCGAAGACGCCCGGATCGCCGCCCACCTCGGTGAGCGTGCCGAGACGCGGATACCGGTAGAACGCGCTGTCTTCGACGCCCTTGGCCATGACCGGTCCGGTGGTCTGGCCGAAACGCCGGCTCAGCTCGGTGTCGCCCGCGGTCACCAGCGGGGCGAGCACCGCGATGGCGTCGGCCAGGTCGGGACGGGTCGCGGATGCCGCAGCCACCGCTTCGGCGACGAGCTCATCGCCGACCGGCGGATAGACGCGGTACACCGAGAAGCTCGTCAGCAGCTCCGCGAACGCGTCGCGCGCGACATCCGCTCCGAGGTCTTCGCGCACCTCGTCAGGCAGGCAGCGGACGAGGCGGCCGACCTCGGCGGCCTGCAGCGTGTCGGCGACAGCGCGCTTGGCCTGCCGCACGATCTCGTCGTAGGACGCCGGAGCATCCGCCGAGCGCAGCGACGCATCGAGCTCGTCGAGTCGGCTCTCACCGGCGGGGTCGATGAGCACCCGGTCGATCTCGGCCATCGCGTCGTACCCGGTCGTGCCCGCCGTCGCCCACCACGAGGGCAGCGGCTCGGGGTGATCGGTCGCGGCGTGCTCGAGGATCTTCTCGACGACGACGTAGGCCCCGCCCGTGGCTCGGGCGAGCTGCTCGAGATATCCGCCCGGGTCGGCGAGACCGTCGGGGTGGTCGATGCGGAGTCCGTCGGCGAGGCCCTCTCGCAGCCAGCGGAGGATCTCGACGTGGCTCGCCTCGAAGACCGAGGGCAGCTCGACCCGCACACCCGCGAGGGTGTTCACCGCGAAGAAGCGTCGATAGTTGAGCTCGCTCGCATCGTCGCGCCAGAACGCGGCACGCCAATGCTGGGCCGCGAGGACGGCATCCACCGTCGCGGGGTCGGTCGTCGCTCCCGCCGGCGCGGTGCCGTCGGCGAGGGGCAGCACGTGATCGAAGTAGCGCGCGACGCCCTGAGCGCCGTGCGCCTCGTCGCCCGTGACCGGAGCGACCTCGATCTCGCTCGCTGCAATGGCATCCCGCAGGCTCTGTCCGAGGATCGGCAGACCGACCTTCCCGCCGCCGTGATCCCAGTCGATGTCGAACGCGTCGGCGTACGCCGAACCCCGGCCATGCCGGAGGACGTCCCACCACCAGGGGTTCTCGGCCGGAACCGCGACGCCCTGGTGGTTCGGAACGATGTCGACGAGCACGCCGAGTCCGGCATCCCGAGCGGCGGCCGAGAACCGCGCGAGCCCCTCGGAACCGCCGCGGCGGGGGTCGACGATCGTCGGGTCGACGACGTCGTAGCCGTGGTCCGACCCCTCGGCCGCCGCGAGCAGCGGAGAGAGGTACGCCCAGTCGACGCCGAGATCCCGGAGATAGTCCGTGATCTCGGCGGCCGCCGCGAGGTCGAACGCCGGTCGGATCTGCAGCCGGTAGGTCGAGATCGGAGTGGTCATCGGCCGGGCAGCTCCGGGGTCGGCGCCTCGGCGGGGATGATGTCGATCGGCGTCGTGTAAGCCGCGAGCGACGCGGCCACCGAGTGATCGGCCTCCGCCTCGGGTTCGACGTACTCGCCGAGCACCACGAGCGACTTGGCCCGGACCTGCAGTGCATTGCCGCCCTCGAGCGGCTCGGTGCCGACGAGCTCGCCGCTCGTGTCGATCAGCACCTCCCACCGGTCCGCGTACTGGTCGGAGGGGACGGTGAACTCGACCTCGTCGTCGCCGGCGTTGAACAGCACGAAGAAGTGGTCGTCCGAGATGTCCTCGCCGCGCCGGTCGCGCTCGCGGATGCCGTCACCGTTGAGGAAGACGCCGACGGCGCGTCCGAACCCGGAGTCCCAGTCCTCGGGCTGCATCGCGGTTCCGTCCGGGCGCAGCCACATGATGTCGGGAACCGGAGCGCCCTCTTCGCGCCGCACCGGACGGCCGTCGAAGAAGCGGCTGCGCCGGAACGTCGGGTGGAGCCGGCGCAGACGCGCGAGAGCCGCCGTGAACTCGACGAGCGGCTGGTCCACCTTGTCCCAGTGGATCCAGGTGAGCTCGTTGTCCTGCGCGTAGCCGTTGTTGTTGCCCTGCTGCGTGCGGCCGAGCTCGTCGCCGTGACAGATCATCGGCACGCCCTGACTGAGCAGCAGCGTCGCGAGGAAGTTCCGCTGCTGGCGCGCGCGCATCGTCAGCACATGCGCATCGTCGGTGGGACCCTCGACGCCCATGTTGTACGAGCGGTTGTGCGACTCGCCGTCGTTGCCGTCCTCGCCGTTGGCGTCGTTGTGCTTCTCGTTGTACGACACGAGGTCGCGCAGCGTGAAGCCGTCGTGCGCCGTGACGAAGTTGATGGACGCCACCGGCCAGCGGCCGTCGTGCTCGTAGAGGTCGGCCGAGCCCGTGAGGCGCGACGCGAACTCGCCGAGGGTCGAGGCCTCACCGCGCCAGAAGTCGCGGACCGTGTCGCGGTACTTGCCGTTCCACTCCGTCCACTGGGGCGGGAAGTTGCCGACCTGGTAGCCGCCGGGGCCGATGTCCCACGGCTCGGCGATGAGCTTGACCTGCGAGACGATCGGGTCCTGCTGCACGAGCTCGAAGAACGCCGACAGCCGGTCGACGTCGTAGAACTCGCGCGCGAGGGTCGCCGCGAGGTCGAATCGGAAGCCGTCGACGTGCATCTCGGTCACCCAGTAGCGCAGCGAGTCCATGATCAGCTGCAGCGCGTGCGGGTTGCCGACGTTGAGGCTGTTCCCCGTGCCGGTGTAGTCGGTGTAGTAGCGCTTGTCGTCGTCCTCGAGGCGGTAATAGGCCTCGTTGTCGATGCCGCGCATCGAGAGCGTCGGGCCCATGTGGTTGCCCTCGGCGGTGTGGTTGTAGACGACGTCGAGGATGACCTCGATGCCTGCCGCGTGCAGCGCCTTGACCATCGCCTTGAACTCCTGCACCTGCTGGCCGTGGTCGCCCGTCGCCGAATAGGTGTTCTGAGGCGCGAAGAACGCGATCGTGTTGTAGCCCCAGTAGTTCGACAGCCCCTTCTCCTGCAGCGTGGAGTCGTTGACGAACTGGTGCACGGGCATCAGCTCGATCGCGGTGATGCCGATCTTCTTGAGGTGCTCGATGACGGCGGGGTGCGCGAGACCCGCGTACGTTCCGCGGATGTCCTCGGGGATCTCGGGATGCAGCTGTGTGAGGCCCTTCACGTGCGCCTCGTAGATGACGGTCTCGGCGTACGGGATCTTCGGCTGACGGTCGCCCGCCCAGTCGAAGAACGGGTTGACGACGACACCCTTCATCATGTGAGCGGCCGAGTCCTCCTCGTTGAACGAGTCGGGCTCGCCGAAGTTGTAGCCGAAGACCGGCTGCCCCCAGTCGATCTGACCCTCGACCGCCTTGGCGTACGGGTCGAGCAGCAGCTTGCTCGCGTTGAAGCGCTTGCCGTCGGCGGGGTCGTTGGGCCCGTGCACGCGGTAGCCGTAGCGCTGCCCCGGCTGCACGTTCGGCAGATAGGCGTGCCAGACGAAGGCGTCGACGTCGCGCAGCTCGACGCACGTCTCGGTGCCGTCCTCATCGAAGAGGCACAGCTCCACCTTCTCGGCGCCTTCGCTGAAGAGCGCGAAGTTCGTTCCGTTCCCGTCGTAGGTCGCTCCGAGCGGATACGCGGAACCCGGCCATGCCTGCATGTGATCTCCCCTGTTCGTGAGGCTCACACTACTCAGGCGGAATCACGCGACCCGGTGCTCTTGACAAGCCCCCGCTATCCGTTCGATTCGCCACGAACTGCGGATGCGCCGGGCTTCGGATCCGCAGACTCTGGCGAGTGGGACGTCGAGATGGAGATCAGCGGTCGCCGCGGTCGGTGCCGAAGAGCAAGGGGGCGGAGGGAGATTCCCGGTCGGGGAGATACCCCTCGGGCAGGGGGCCCGTGCCGAACAGCATCCGGCTGAGCTCGAACTTGTCGCCGGGCTTGCACGGCGACGTGGCGGTGACGACGACGTTCCCGTTGTCTACCAGCGTCACCGTCAGCAGGGAATAGACGCCCTGCTCGCGGACGATCACGTCCGTAGACGCGACCTCGCCCGACTCGAGATCCATGCCGTCGACGTCGAAGCCTTCGGACACAAGATGCTGCGCGACGGCGTCGCGCCTGCCAGCCACCTCTGCCGGATCGATCGTGGTCGTGCGCGTCAGGTCGAACTTCCAGCCGTCGCCGCACCCGACACCTGAAGGCGTCATCCCGTACGTCCGCACCTCCCACGGGCCGTCGTTGATGACGGCCATCCCGTCAGCAGAATCCCCGCCACCGCGCTCATCGTCACTCCGAACAGGTTGCTCCGCCAGCTCACTGCCCCGCCTTATCTGCCTGCCCCGCTTGATGCCGATCGGGAGAACACACCATCATCGATGACCGGCAGGGGCGTCGGTCATCGTGGCCGCGAGCAGACCCTCACATGGATTTCGGTGCGGACCAGGATGAAGCCCGGTCCGCACCGAATCGATGCCGCGTGAACGGATCAGCCGCCGGCGAGCTGCTGGTCGAGGTCCTGGATCGCGCGCATCATGCCCAGCAGCGACTCGGACATGTCGTTGATGCCATCAACGGCGTTCTTCAGACCCGTCGTCAGCTCCGAGTAACCCTCACCGAACTTGCCCGACGCGTGCTGCGTCTTGAAGTCATCACCCAGCAGCGTGTCCACCTGCGACTTCAAGGTGTCCAGCTGACCCTGAATGTCATCACGAGCCTGCGCCAGCGAACTCGCAACCTGCTCCATCTCGCCATAAGACGCACCGAAATCAGCCATCACGGCCCTCCTGAAAGTAGATGTCCCGACCCCCACCGGAGCCGACACCCAAAACCTATCGGCCCGCATCGCCCGAGGGCGATGGGGAGAACTCCCCATCCGCCGGTTCGGTCCCCTGCGCCGCGCAGCGCCGCGTCTGCGCAGTGCGGGGCGCCCGCGGATTCCGCGGATCCGGTGGTGCCTGCAGTCTGGTTCGAGACGTCAGAAGCACCTGTGGATACTGCCGGGGCGATGTCGGAGGTCCGTGACATGATTCGAACATGTATTCGAATGACGGGTTCCGCGGCGCGATGGATGCCGGGATGGGCAGCGACTCTGACGTCGACGCCCTGGCGGCGCTCGTCGCTGATGCCGAGGGTGTTTCGGATGCCGCACGGGCGGTGCAGATCCGTGAGGTTCGAGTGCTCGCCGCGGCCGGGGTGCTGGCCGAGAAGCAGGCTGCGGGGGCGTCGGAACGCGTGAAGGCGCGGGAGATGGCGTTGCGCGGGATCGCGGCGGAGCTGGCCGGGGTGTTCGTGGCGACCGACCGGACGTTGCAGCGGCGGATCGACGAAGCACGCGACCTCGTGGACAACTTCCCGTTGACGATGGCGGCGTGGGAGGACGGGCGCATCGTCCGCGGACACGTGCGGGTGATCCAAGAGGTGGGGTGCATCGTGCCCGCGGACGACCGCGAGGACTTCGAGCGGGCCGCGATCGAGCGATGCGAGGGCGAGACGCCCAACCGGGTGCGCGGGAGTTTGCAGATGCTCGCGGAGCGGATGCACCCGCGGACGTTCACCGAACGGCACGAGGAGGCCGCTGCGGGGCGGTGCGTGCAGGTGCGGACCGGGGCCGACGGCATGTCGGATCTCATCGCGACACTGCCGACCGTGATCGCCGACGGGATCGTGGACCGACTGACGCGGCAGGCACGGGAGATCATCAACGCACGGGCGCAGGCTGACGGCGCAGGCGCAGGCGCAGGCGGGGCAGGATCTGACGCCGCGGACGATGGTGCCGGAAGTGCCGGTGCGGAGAGAGCTGACGCCCTGTTCGCCGCGGACGCGACCGGTGACGACGGCCTGGTCGACCACGCGGGCGCGGACAGGTCGTCTTTCATCAGTGACGCGCGAACGATCGATCAGGTTCGCGCCGACGTGTTCTCCGATCTCCTCCTCGCCGGGTCGCCCGCGCTCGACCCGACGGCGACTGGCGACGGCGACGGAACGCTCGGAGCGATCCGGGCACACGTGCAGGTCGCCGTGTCCGCCTTGACTCTGACGGGTCAGGACGAAGGACCGGCAGACCTCGCGGGTCGCTCCCCCATCGACGCCGCCACCGCACGCCAGCTCGCCGGTGACGCGACCTCGTGGGACCGGCTGCTCACCCACCCGGTCACCGGAACCGTCCTCGAATGCGACACGTACCGACCCACCGCCGCCATGGTCCGACTGTTGCGGGCACGCGACCGGCACTGCCGGTTCCCCGGATGCCGGCAACCCGCCATCCGCTGCGAACTCGACCACACCACCGCCGCATCCCACGGCGGACCAACCCACGTGCGCAACCTCGCCAACCTCTGCAAACGCCACCACGACGTCAAACACCACACCCGATGGCGAGTCCGACAACTCGCGGGCGGGCGCCTGATCTGGACCTCACCCACCGGGCGGGCGTACCGCGAAGACGCACCACCACCCCTCGTCACTTTCGCGACCATCGAGCCCCTGGAGGGTGGAACATCGCGAGTCGCCTCAGCGCACGAGCTACCGCGAGGCGGCGAATCGCCGCCTCCGTCGGACCGCGGAAATGATCCCCCTCCGTTTTGACCCGCGGTGACGGGCGGGACTGCGCGGGAGACGACCATGCCGGCCGCCGCAGTCCTGCGCGCCGGCGCGGCCGCCGACGCGTCGGAGCGTGCCTGCCCCTGTGCCGAGGCGCGCCGCCCCCGTGTCGAAGCGTGCCTGCCCCTGTGTCGAAGCGTGCCACCTGTGTCGAAGCGTGTCCCCGCCTGTTGCAGCGCGCCCGAGCAGGGAACCCACCCACCTGAAGATTGGGCGTCCGTCCGCGGTCAACGGCTACGGCAACGGCGACGGCGACGGCATCCACTCGAGGCGAGAAGTCGCACGTTCGCATCGGCGCCGACGCGCGTGGCCCTGGATACGGATGCGGAGCCGGAAGCGGATCCGTTTCGCGCAGCGTCGGTACGAAAGACGCGGCGCTCACACAGGATGTCGCCGTCGTCAAGCCCCGGGGCAGGACGCGGGCCCCAGGCGTTACATCGGCACCCCACGAACGCAAAGCGGTACCGAGAGGAGAACCGATGTCGCAGAACTATGGTGAGCCGACGTCCGGCTCGCAGGCAGGATCAGGGTCAGGCACGGCTGAGACGGCGAAGCACGAGGCCGGCGAGGTCGCGGGCACCGCGAAGGCCGAGGCCGGCCACGTCGTCGACACGGCCAAGCAGGAAGCGGCGAGCGTCGCGTCAGAGGCGAAGTCTCAGGCGAAGCAGGTCTACGCGCAAACGAAGCAGCAGCTCACCGAGCAGGCCGCGTCGCAGCAGCAGCGCGTCGCCGACGGGCTGCGCTCGATCGGAGATGAGCTGGACTCGCTGGCCCAGAACTCCGAGAACCCCGGCATCGCCACCGACCTCGTGCGTCAGGTGTCGAGCCGAGTGAGCGGCGCATCCGACTGGCTCTCGCAGCGCGACCCGGGTTCGCTGGTCAGCGAGGTGAAGAGCTTCGCGCGCCGCAAGCCGGGCGTCTTCATCGCGGGCGCGTTGATCGCGGGCGTCGTCGCCGGCCGACTCACGCGCGCTCTGGCCGAGGGCGCGAAGGAAGAGCACGACTCCGCCTCCGGCACGGCCGGCGCCACCGGCACGACCGGCACCGCCGACGGGGTGCCCTCGGCCCCCTCCGCTCCCTCGCCGGCCCCGGTGAACGCCCCACTCGACGCGCCGATCGGCACGCCGGGCTCCGCGCCCGCCGGCATCCCCGCAGCGCCGTCGGCTCCGACGAACGCTCCCGTCGGAGCGCCGCTCGACGAGCCGATCGGCGGAGCACCGGATGCCGCAGAGCCCACCCCGCTCTACGACAGCTCCGTCGGCCGCACACCCGACGAGCCGTACACCGAGGGCATCGGGGAGCGCCGCGATGACCGATAACCCCACGCCGTCCGAACAACAGGCGGCCACGACGTCGCTCGGCGATCTGCTGGGCGAGGTCACGCGCGACCTGTCGGAGCTGATGCGCCAGGAGATCAACCTGGCCAAAGCCGAGCTGAAGGAGTCGGGGACTCGCGCGGGCAAGGGCGCCGGAATGCTGGGCGGCGCCGGATACGCGGCGCTCATGGCGGTCTTCTTCCTGTCGGTCGCCCTCTGGTGGGCGATCGGGCACCTGGTCGGACTCGGCTGGTCGGCCGTCATCGTGGCCGTCATCTGGGGCGCCGCCGCGGCCGTGCTGTACGCCCTCGGGCGCAAGCAGCTCTCGAATGTCCAGGGTGCGCCGCAAACGGCCGAGACCCTGGGCAAGATCCCCGACGCATTGAAGAGAAATGAGGAGAACCGATGACCGATTCACCGGAAGCGATCCGCGCCGACATCGAGCGCAAGCGTCGCGAGCTGAGCCAAGACACCGACGCTCTCGTCGACAAGGTGACGCCCTCGAAGATCGCACACCGTCAGACCGACAAGATCAAGGGCGCCCTCGGCTCCGTCCGCGACCGCGTGATGGGCGCGGCCGACGACGCGGGCTCATCGCTCCACGGCGCAGGTTCCTCGGTCGCCGGAGGCGTGTCGGATGCCGCGCAGAAGGTGGGCGCCAAGGCCGAGGGCAACCCCCTCGCCGTCGGCCTCATGGCCTTCGCCGGCGGGCTGCTCGTCGCGTCGCTCATCCCGGCATCCACGAAGGAGAAGGGCATCGCCGCCGACGTCAAAGAGCAGGCCCAGCCCCTCGTCGAGGAAGCCAAGAGCGTCGCGCAGCAGGTCGGCTCCGACCTGAAGGAGCCCGTTCAGGATGCCGCTGCGGCGGTCAAGGACACCGCGACCGAGGCGGTCTCCCACGTCAAGAGCGACGCGCAGGACGGGGTCGGCAATGTCACCGACCGCGCCCAGGAGGCCCGCGACAACGTCAGCGGCAGCTGACATCCCTGGCGGCACGAGAGCTGCACGAACCGTGCACCGGGACGGCGCCCGCCGCCGACCCGGTGCACGGTCGCGTTTCCCGCGCCGCCGACCATCCCGCAGCGCGCACGACCCCAGGAGAGACATGAGCAACCAGAGAACCGACGGCCCCGACCCCGAGCACCCCGCGAAGCCCGACTCCATCACCGACGTCGAGAAGCCGTCGTGGAAGCACGTGCTCAAGCGCACCGTCCGGGAGTTCAGCCGCGATCAGTGCCCCGACCTCGCCGCCGGACTCACCTACTACGCCGTGCTCTCCGCGTTCCCGGGCCTCCTCGCGGTGTTCTCGCTGCTCGGCGTCATCGGGCAGGGGCAGCAGGCGTCTGACGCCGTGCTCGACATCGTCGGCCAGGTCGCTCCCGGCGGCGCCGCCGACATCCTGCGCGGCCCCATCGAAGAGATGGCCACCTCGCCGGCAGCGGGCTTCGCCCTCATCTCCGGCATCGTCCTGGCATTGTGGTCGGCCTCCGGCTACGTCGGCGCGTTCAGCCGTGCGATGAACCGCATCTGGGAGATCGACGAGGGCCGTCCGTTCCTCAAGCTCAAGCCGCAGCAGCTCGGGGTCACGCTGCTGGCGGTCGCGCTCGTCGTCGTCGCGCTGGTGCTGCTCGTGGTGTCCGGTCCCGTCGCGCAAGCCGTCGGCGACGCGATCGGCCTGGGCAGCACCGCCGTGCTCGTCTGGCAAATCGCCAAGTGGCCCGTACTCGCCTTCATCGTCGTCCTCCTCGTAGCCGTGCTCTACTACTTCGGCCCCAACGCGAAGCAGCCGCGCTTCCGGTGGATCAGCACGGGCGCCGTCATCGCGATCGCGGTCCTCGCCGTCGCGACGGCGGGCTTCGGCATCTACGTCGCGAACTTCTCGAACTACGAGCGCACGTACGGGTCGTTCGCGGGCGTCATCGTCTTTCTGCTGTGGCTGTGGATCACGAATCTCGCCCTGCTGTTCGGCGCCGAGTTCGACGCCGAACTCGAGCGCGGGAGGGAGCTGCAGGCCGGGATGCCGGCGGAGGACACGATCCAGCTGCCCCCTCGCGACACCGCCCGCATCGAGAAGACCCAGAAGCAGGAGGCCGAGGAGCGCGCCGAAGCGCGGCGCCTGCGCGCCACCGGCGGCACATCCGACGACTGAGCGCGTCAGGGCAGCAGCGCGATCCGGTCGTCGAGGTACGCGGCGAGCGGCATCCGCGCTCCCGCCGCGAAGGAGACCGTCACGACGCCGTCGGTGCGGGCCAGCGGGCCCGAGGCCCCGCCCGCATCGACCGCGTCGAGATCGATCGGCGACCAGTCCAGGTGTACCGGCTCTCCCTCCGCGAAGCCGCCGCGGGATGCCGCAGCGGCACGCTCGGACCGAGCGCGCTGCGCCTCGGCGGTGTAGCCGCGGACGGCCTCGGCCCGGGCTCGCAGCACCTCGCCGGTCGCGAAGACCTTGTCGTCGGCGATGAGCAGCACCCCGAGATGCCAGGCGTCGCCCACTGGCAGGATCCGGGAGGCGCGACCGAAACCGAGCAGACGGCGCCCCTCGCTTCGGACCCCGAGTCGCTCACGCGGAACGCCGGTCAGCCGGCGACGCGCGTCGGCGATGAGGTCGGTCGCTGCATCCGGCATCCCTCGATGCTATTGACCGGCGCCGTCGGCCGCGCGCACCTTGCGCTCCGCCGACGCCAGCGCGTCCTTCGCCGACGCGACCGCGTCATCGAGCTCTTCGACAGCACCGTCAGCCCGCTCGGCGTCGTCCGACACCCGCGCGAGATCCCGACGGAGCTCCTCGACCCGCTCGTGCAGCCGGTCGGCGCGTTCCCTCGCGCTCGACCGGCGCTCCTCCGCTCGTGCGAGCACGCGGCGCGCTTCACTCGCCTCACGCTCGGCCTCACGTCTCCGCTTCTCGGCCTCGCGCCGCGCGCGCCGCTCCGCGAGATCGTCACGCGGCCGCTCCGGGGCCGCCGGGGCCCCGGGGATCGAACCCGCGACACGGTCCCCCAGCGTCTCGGCGTCGAGCGAACCCGGCTCGAGGGTGCGCACGAGCCGTCCCGCCCCCACCACCGCCCCGGCGACCGGGTCGACGATGGCCGCATTGACGGTGCGCTCCACCTCGTCGCGCGCCGCCGCCGACAGCGCGACACCCGCCTCGTCGGCCAGGTCGGCGGAGCGGCGCGCAAGCGCCGCGACGAGGGCACGGCGTTGCCGGCCGAGCCGGGCGAGCTCGGCCGCATCGAGGTCGTCTTGAGCTTCGCGGAGCGCATCGGAGAGTTCGAGCGCTTCGCGGAACGATGCGTCGCGGCTCAGCAGGTTGACCGCCCATGCCGCAACCGTCGGCTTGCGCAGCCCCCGGATGCGCCTGCTCAACGCCGATGAGGCTTCGGCAGCACGCGCATTGCGCGACGAGACGAAATCCCCCGGCGGCACAGCCAGCAGCTCGGCGGCCACCGCGTCGAAGTCGTCATCCTCGCTGTCGCCCGTCCGCGGGCCGTTCGCCGTCATCCCGCCATTGTCACCGACCGCGCTTCGGGGCACGCGGCATCAGCTCGCCGTCGACGACGTCGAAGGCCGGGAGATCCGCGAACACATCGTCATCGAACGAGCCGGTGTCTCTCGGCTCGAGCTCGTCGTCGGGGCGTGGATCGATCATCATCGGCATCCACTTTTCTCCGCGATCCACGGAGCGTCGAGGCCTTGACAATGAGATTGGGGATCGTCCCTGAGCGGTTTAATGTGGTGCTCGTGGGCACCATCTACTACGGAGACGGCGCATCGCCGATCCACATCGAAGACCGCACGCTGGCGCACCTCAAAGTCGTCATCGCGACCAAGCTTCGGCGCGGAGAGAGCTTCACGCTCTCGTGGCGGCACCCCGACGGCGAGCCCACCGGACGCAGCACGATCTGGCTGCACCCCTCCATCCCGCTCCGATTCGCCTTCGACGACCCGGAGCCGACGACACTCAGCCGCGAGTGGGTGGAGGAGATGGCGAACTCCGCGAACTCATCCGGCGGCATCATGGTGGTCACCGAGCACATCGACGACCCCGAAGCCGCTGCGCAGCCGGGTAACGACGCCACCACCTGACCCGCGCGGAGTGGGCGGGGCGATGCCCGCTCAGCCGAGTTCGGGCGCGCCGTCCTCGGCAGGCTCGGGAACGATGCTGAGGCCCGCGGGCCCGCTCGCGACCTGCATGAGCTCTTCGACCCAGTGACGGTTGATCCGTGGCTGGCGGCTGCCCGAGAAGTGGAACTGCAGCGGCACGGACGGGTGGATCCAGTAGCTACGGCGCTCACCCCCGCGGGGCAGATCGATGTCGAACATGAACGGCTCGGATCGACGCAGCTTGTTCATGATGACGATGCGCAAGTGCGCCAGAGTCCGGTCGTCGATCTCGACGGAGTTCCCCAGCGTGTCGTAGATGAATCGGCCCACGGAGTGAGCCTAACGCGCAACCTACGATCCGATAAACGACGTGCCACTCGGGCGCGGGCCGTCAGCCGTCGATCTGGGCGGAAGCCTCCACCGCCAGCATCTCGGCTGCGCCCTCTTCGACGCCGACCGGCACGACCACGGGCCGTCCGGCGCTGAACGCGTCCCATTCACGCAGGACGACGCGCTCGACGTCGACGACGGCGAGGGACGGATACGCGGCGGCCAGGCGCGAGACCACGCCCGAGAACGACGTCACCACCTGCCCTTCGATGGCGAAGCGCTCCTCGATCGGGGTCACCGGGAGGGAACACATGTTCCCATGTTGTCACGCGTCGTGCCGCCTGACGAATGTCAATTCGCGGGCTTTCTCCGCTGACTAGCTACCCGTCAGGACCGGTCGCTGCGCGCCTGCTCCGCGCGCGGGTCGGGAGCGTGCGCATCGACCTCGTCGACGGCCTGCTGCAGCCGCCCGAGGCACGCGATCACTGCCCGCGCCTCGTCGACGGTCATCCCGTCTACGGCCGCGATCATGCGTTCGTGCATCCGCCCCAGCGTCGCCCGCACCTCGTCGTCCGACTTCTCGGTGGCCACGACGTGCACGCTGCGCCGGTCGCTCGGATGCGCCTGGCGCACGACGTGACCCGACTTCTGCAGCCGATCGATCAGGGCCGTCGTCGACGCGGTCGAGATGCCGAGATAGCGGGCGAGCTCGGTCGGACCGACGAGCCGGCCCTCGCCCTGCGCCTTGATGAGGTATCGGAGCACGAGTAGCTCGTTCTCGCCCATCGACATCGAGTCGCGGGTCCGCCGCCGCATCGCGGCCTCGGCGGCACGGTAGAGCCGGAAAGCCTGGAGGACGGCGATGCCGCGCTCGCGGGGAGTGCCGGGATCGTCAGCGTCCGACGGGTACCAGTAATGCGTGGGCGTCGGGACTTCGGGCACTTCGGCATCCTAAGACGCGGGCGCGCCCCGGCGCACGTGGCGCGCGCAGGGATTGACGCGACCGACCATCCGTGAGACGGGATGATCCGGAACACGCACGGCGCGACAGCCCATCACTCCTCGCGGTCGTATCCGAGCGCGGGCCCCTCGCCGTCGATCGTGTGCGCGGCGGGGGCGCCGGCGGTCGCGGCGCGGGCCCGACGGGCGCTCCGGCTGAGGAGCACCGCCGCACCGGCCGCCGACAGCAGCGTGCCGAGGAGCACACCGAGGCGGGCGCCGTCCGTGTGCACGCCGTCGGCGAACGACAGGCCCGTGATGAGCAGCGAGACGGTGAAGCCGATGCCGCACAGCAGCCCGATCGGCAGCAGATCACGCATCCCGACCCCGTCCGGCAGTCGCAGGGGCGTCGTCCGGGTGACGAGCGCGGTCGCCCCGAGGACACCGACCGCCTTGCCGACGACGAGGCCGACCACGATGGCGAGCACGACAGGCTGCGCGACGACCGCCAGCGGGTCGCTCGTCCCGACGACGCTGACCCCGGCGGCGAAGAACGCGAACACCGGCAGTGCGATGCCCGACGAGAACGGACGCACGACGTCGTCGTAGGTGTCGGTCCGCGCCACGCTCTCGCCGTGCAGCGGCCGGGCCGGCACCGCGAAGCCGAGGAGCACGCCCGCGATCGTGGCGTGGACGCCGGACGCGTGGAGGAACCCCCACACGACGAGTCCCAGCGGGAGCAGTATCCACCACCGCGCCCACCGCTGGCGGACGACGACGGCGAACACGGCCGCGGTCGCGAGCGCCACGACGAGCGCCACGAGATGGATGGTCGCGGTGTAGAAGATCGCGATGATCAGGATGGCGAGCAGGTCGTCGACGACGGCGAGAGTCAGCAGGAACGTGCGCAGCCCCGGCGGGAGGCCGCGACCGAAGATCGCCAGCACGGCGAGCGCGAACGCGATGTCGGTCGCCGTCGGGATCGCCCAGCCGCGCAGCGCCTCGGTGTCACCCGTGACGAGGATGACGACGGTGAAGAGGATCGCGGGGAGCAGCATCCCCCCGACCGCCGCGAGCACGGGAACGGCGGCCTCCCGCGGTCGACGCAGACTGCCCGCCACGAACTCGTGCTTGAGCTCGACCCCGACGACGAAGAAGAACAGCGCGAGCAGCCCGTCCGCCGCCCACGTCGACAGCGAGAGATCCAGGTGCAACGCCTCGGGCCCGATCGTGAACTCGGAGAGGGCCGTGTAAGAGCCGGCAAGGGGCGAATTGGCCCAGATCAGCGCGAGGGCCGCAGCCGCGAGGAGCAGCGCCCCGCCCGTCGTCTCACGGGACAGCCAGCGGCGCAGCCGCGCCCGGCGAGGAAGAGCGTCGTACATGAGAGGAGCCTTTCGATCCTCCGTCGGCAGTCGCCGACGGACATGTCGACCAGACTTCCCGACGCACCGACCGACAGCTTACCCGTCGGCCGGCACCGCCGGCGGGCCCTCCTGCGACGCACGCGCCACGTGGAGCTCCGCGATGCGACGACGGTCGAGCCGCGTCACCTCGATCGTCGCGCCGTCCACCTCGATGCGGTCGCCGACGCGCGCCAGGCGCCCGAGCTGTTCGATCACGAACCCGGCCACGGTGTCGGACGTGCCCCGCGGGATCGAGATGCCGGTCGCCTCCTCGAAGTCCTGCAGGTTCAGCCGCCCGTCGACCGGTCCGCCGTCGCCGGCGAGCGGATGCGGCATCGCCTCGGTGTCGTACTCGTCGACGATCTCGCCCACGACCTCCTCGACCAGGTCCTCGAGGGTCACGATGCCGTCCGTGCCGCCGTACTCGTCGACGACGACGGCGATCTGACTCCCCTCCGCCCGCATCGACGTGAGGGTGGGCAGCAGGCGAGCCGTCGAGGGGAAGTACCGGATCGGCCGCACGATCGACTGCAGCGGCCGACTGTCGTCGGTTCCCGCGGCATCCAGCACGTCGCGGACGTGGACGAAGCCGGCGACGTCGTCGATCGTCTGGTCGATGATCGGGTAGCGCGAGTAGGGCAGGTCGCGGACGACCGCGGCGGCCGCGCCCACCGTCTCATTGCCCGGCAGCGAGACCACCTCGGGGCGCGGACGCATCACCTCGCTGAGCTGACGGTCGCGCAGCGACAGCACGTCGTCGAGGATGCGCCGTTCGTCCTCGGGAAGCCCCTCGTGACTCGACACGATGTCGCGGAGCTCCTCGTCGCTCAGCTCCTCTCCGGTCTTGTTCGGATCTCCGCCCAGCATCCGCACGAGCAGGTTCGTCGAGATCGACAGCAGCCAGATCACCGGGCGCATGAGTTTCGCGAACCCGTTGAGCACCGGCGCGACGCCGTACGCGAAGGCGGCGTTGCGCTGGATCGCGAGGCGCTTGGGCACCAGCTCGCCGAGCACGAGCGAGAGGTAGGCGATGATGAGCGTCAGGACGATCGTCGCGACGGTCATCGCGGCGGCGTCGGACAGCCCCCACGACACCAGCACCGGGGCGAGGGAGGGCGCGATCGACGAGGCACCGTACGCCGCCGACGCGAAGCCCGCGACCGTGACGCCGATCTGGACGGCAGACAGGAAGGTGTTGGGGTTCCGCGCGAGAGCCGCGACCTTCTCACCCCGTTTGCCGCGCAGGGCGAGCGCGTTCACCTGACTGTCGCGCAGGGTTACGAGGGCCATCTCGGTCGCGGCGAAGACACCGCCGATGAGCACGAAGACGACGACGAGGACGATGTTGAGGAGCAGGTCGCCGCTCACCGGCTGACCTCGCTCGCGAGACGGGGCGCGCCCGGGGTCACCCGGGCGCCGGGACTGTCGGAGTCGGAGGCCTGCGAGGCTCGATGCGTCATCGCATAAAAATAGCGGCATCCGCTCGGGATCCGCTGAACACTTGACATCCGCTGAACGCGCGACAAAGGCCGAGGCCCCACGACGTCGGGTACGTCGTGGGGCCTCGGCGGCCGTCAGGCGCGGGTCCGGCGGCGGAGTGCCACGGCTGCCGCGCCGATCGCGACCGTCAGCGCCCCGAACAGCGCGAGCCGCATCAGCTGCTCGTTACCGGCACCGGTCGCGGCGAGCGCCCCCATCGGGGTACGGACGGTGTCGTCGTCGGTCACCGGGTTGCCGGTCGGCGGAGTCGCCGTGACGGTCGCGGTGTTGACCACCTCACCGGCTGCCCGGTCGCTCGCGGTCACCGCGTACACGGCGGTCGCGGTCACGGACTCGCCGGGCGCGAGCACGTGCTGCACCCCCGGCCAGGCGCCGAAAACGATCTCCGACAGGCCGCGGAGCCCGTCCTCGATGGCGATGTCGTGGAGCGTCACGTCGCCGGTGTTCGTCACCGTGAAGGTGTAGCGGATGCGGTCGCCGTCCAGTTCGCCGCTCTTCGTCAGAGCGATGGCGGGAGTCTGCGGCAGCGGCTGGTCGAACTCGTCCTCATCGGTGACCGGGTCGCCCGTCGGCGGGGTGCCGACCACGGATGCCGTGTTCTCGACGACGCCCGCGTCGCGGTCGGCCTGTGTCGGCGTGTACGTCGCCGTCGCGGTGACCGACTCGCCCGGGGCGAGCACACCGGCCGCGCCGGGCCAGTCGCCGTAGGAGAGGTCGGAGAGACCCGGCAGCTCGTCGGCGATCGCGACGTCCGTCAGAGTCACGTCGCCGATGTTGGTCGCCGTGAAGCTGTACGTCAGCTCGCCGCCCTCGAGGACGCCGGTCTTGACCAACGCGATGCCGGGGGCCTGCGGCACGGGCAGTTCGTCGTCGTCGTCGTCGGTGACCGGATCGCCGACGGGCGGGACGCCTGTCGCGGTCGCAGTGTTGACGACGACGCCCGCGTCGCGGTCGGCCTGCGTCAGCGTGTACGTCGCCGTCGCGGTGACCGACTGTCCGGGAGCCAGCACACCGGCCGCGCCCGGCCACTCCCCGTAGACGACCTCCGAGAGCCCCGGGAGGGCGTCCGCGACCGACACGTCGCGAAGCGTGACGTCTCCGGCGTTGCGGACGACGAAGGTGTAGGTCGCGACGTCGCCCTCGAGCGCACCGGTCTTCTCGAGCAGGATGCCGGGAGCCTGCGGCACGGGGGCGTCGAAGTCGTCCTCGTCGGTGACGGGGTCGCCCGTCGGCGGCGTGCCCACCACGGTCGCCGTGTTCTCGACGACGCCCGCGTCACGGTCGGCCTGCGTCAGCGCGTAGGTCGCCGTCGCGGTGACGGACTCGCCCGGCGCCAGCACGCCCGACGCATCAGGCCACGCACCGTACGAGATCTCCGACAGACCCGGCAGAGCGTCAGCGATCGAGACACCCGAGAGGGTGACGTCGCCGATGTTCGTCGCACGGAACTCGTACGAGATCGTGTCGCCGTCGACGACGCCCGTCTTCACCAGCGAGATGCCGGGATTCGGCGGAAGGGGCAGATCGAAGTCGTCCTCGTCGGTGACGGGGTCGCCCGTCGGCGGCGTGCCCACCACCGTCGCCGTGTTCTCGACGACGCCCGCGTCACGGTCGGCCTGCGTCAGCGCGTACGTCGCCGTCGCGGTGACCGACTGTCCGGGAGCCAGCACGCCCGACGCATCAGGCCACGCACCGTACGAGATCTCCGACAGACCCGGCAGAGCGTCAGCGATCGAGACGTTCGTCAGCGTCACGTCGCCCGTGTTGGTCGCGGTGAAGGTGTACGCGATCGCATCCCCGTCGAGGACTCCGCTCTTCTCGAGCGAGATGGCGGGGACGGGATCGGGCAGCGGCACCAGCGCGGGCGCCTCGTCGGACACGGGGTCGCCGGCCGGAGGCGTGCCCGTCGCGGTCGCGACGTTCTCGATGCTTCCCGTGGCCACATCGGCATCCGTCACCGTGTAGCTTGCGGTCGCCGTCACCGATTCGCCGGGCTCGAGCACGCCGGGAGCACCCGGCCACGCGCCGAACCGGATGGCGGAAAGGCCCGGCTTGGGATCGACGAGCGTCACGTCGGTCAGCGTGACGCCGCCGTCGTTGGTGATCGTGAAGCCGTAGTCGACGGTGTCTCCCGCGACCCCGCGGTCGCCGTCCGCGAGGACGCCGGTCTTCTCCAGAGCGATCGAGACGCAATTGGCGTTGACGATGTCGATCAGGGTGCGCTGCAGCGCGGAGAACCCGGCGATGTAGTAGTCGGATCCCTCCGTCGGGCCCGAGACCTGTCGGATGTGCTCGCGGAAGTCGGCCAGCGCCTGCCCCGAGAGGTTGTCGCTGACGCCGATCGGGACGATGCGGGTGCCGGTCGCCTTCAGCTCGTTGGCACTGCGGACGGAAGCGTCCATGACGGCGCGGTCCGTGCTGTTGCCGGGTCCGCGTGCCGGGCTGCCGTACTGGGTCGGGTTGCCGTCGGTGAGGAGGATCAGCGCGTCGTAGTCCTCGGGCGTCGCGGTGACAGCCGCGAAACCGCGGTCCCAGTTCGTGCCGCCTTGCGCGCTCGCCGGGCGCTGGATGCCGTTGACGTAGGCGTCGACGGCATCCACTCCCGCCTCGTCGGCAAGAGAGGTCAGCGGCAGCGGGCTGTTCGAGGCACCGCTCGTGGCAGGGGCGTTCGAGGCGAAGTTGTGCACGGCGAGCTGGAGGGGGTATCCCTCGAGCGCCTGCGCCAGGCCCGCCAGCTCGGAGCGCGTCTGCGCGAGCTGCGCATCGGTCACGGAGTTGGACAGGTCGACGCTGATGGCGATGTTCATCTCGCAGTGCTCGCTCAGCGCCGGGTTCGGCGACGGGGGCACGTCGGACTCGACGGCCTGAGCGGCGACGGAGCCGCCGAGGGCGAGTGCGGATGACAGGGCTGCCGCGAGCAGGCCCTTCGTGGCGGTGCGGGCGCGACGTCGTCGCGGCGGTGGTGAGTCTGGGCGCAGGTCTTTCACGGTCGTCCTTCGGGTCGGGGGCACAGCTGCTCGGGCAGCGGCTATGCGGGCGCGGCGAATGCGCGTCGCGGTCGACCCTGGCGGCGACCACCGGTCGGTGACGCGCGAGTCCTGCGAACTTCACCTCGGATTTCACCCCGGCTTTCGCACGGCGGGTCATCGCGCACCAGAATGCTCAGGTGCACACCCGGCTCCTCTGGTCGCTGCTGACCGCCGCGCTCGCGTTGAACGCCGTGTACGGCGGCGTCGCGGGTGTGCTCGTCCCGGCTCAGATCGCGCGTGCCGATGCCGACGACAAAGACGTCGTCCTCGCCGTCGTCCTCACCGCGTCGTCGCTTCTGACCCTCGTCGTCCACCCCCTGGCCGGCGCGGTGTCGGACCGGACGCGCTCACGGTGGGGACGGCGGGCCCCCTGGATCCTCGCGGGCGCGGGCGGCAGCGCTGCCGTGATGGTGGCGCTGGGCCACGCCGAGTCGGTGTGGGCCGTCGCGTTGGGCTGGATCGTGCTGCAGCCGCTCCTGAACGTGTTGGAGGCTCCGCTCGACGCCGTGCTGGCCGACCGGGTCGAACCTGCCCGCCGCCCCCGCGCCGCGGCCTTCTTCGGCATGGGTGCCGCTGGCGGGCTCGCCGCTGGAGCAGCGGGGGCCGGTCTCGGCGTGGCGAACCCGCAGCTCGTGTACCTCGTTCTCGCGGCGGGGCTGGTCATCGCCTCGATCGGATTCGTGATCGCGAACCGCGACCGGTCGAGCCTCGGCGGCAGCATGCGGATCCCCGCCCGCGAGGCGTGGGCCTCCCGCGACCTCCGCCTCGTCTTCGCCGCGCGGTTCTTCCTCGTGCTCGGGCATCAGCTCGTGATGGGGTACCTGCTGTACATCGTCATGGATACCACCGGAGCGTCCGTCGACGAGGCCGGCCGGACCGCGAGCCTCGTCATCGGCCTCCACATCGTCAGCCTCGTCTGCGGCTCGATCGCCGGGGCGCTCTGGATCAGACGACGCGTGCCCTGGATCGTGGCGGCGAGCGCGGTGCTGGCGGCGTCGCTGCTGATTCCCCTCGCCGCACCGGGCGCCGGGGGGCTCGTGGTGTTCGCCGTGGTGGGCGGAGCAGCACGCGGCGTCTATCTCGCCGCAGACCTGGCTCTCATGATCGACGTGCTGCCGTCCACGGGCGACTCCGGGCGTGACCTGGGCGTGCTGGGGCTCGCGACGATCGTGCCGCAGACGCTGGCGCCGGCGCTCGCCGGGCTCGTGCTGTACCTGGCCTCCGGCTCCTACGGCGCCCTCTTCGTCGTCGCGTCGGTGGCAGCGCTGGCCTCGACCGCGGTGATCGCACGGGTGGGATCCGCGCCCGTGAGGAGCCCGTAGGCGAGGGCGGCCGCGATCGCCTCCTCGCGCGACGACGCGCCGAGCTTGCGGTACAGAGACCGGCGCTGCGACTTCACGGTGTTGACCGAGACGTGGAGGCGTGCGGCGATCTCCTCGACGTTCGCGGTATCGACGAGGTGCCGAGCGACGATGCTCTCGCGGACGGTGAGCTGGGGCGCGACTCCGGCGACCGTGATCGGTGCCGGCAGATCGTCGACTTCGCCCGAGAACAGGTCGTGCTCCTCTGCGGGGAGCACGAGGAACGGGGTCCTCAGCCCGTAAGTGCGGGCGAGGACGCCCGCGTGCCGCGCCAGCGTGCGGGCCTCCGCGGTGCGGCCGAGCCGCTCGAGCAGGATCGCCTCGAGAGCGGCGGTCTCGGTCCGCTGCCGTGGGGTGCGCGCCGCGGCAGCGTTGAGGAGTCTCAGAGCACGCTCGTGCTGCCGGTCGAAGACCGCCACCCGCGCGGCGGCGATCATCACGTCGGGCAGGTCGGACGACCGCGACGCCAGCCGACGTGCCGATGCGAGGTCGCCCGCGGCGAGCGCCAGAGCGCTCTCGGTGGCATCGAGCATGCGCGAGGCCGGCGAACCCGACGACATCCGCTTGCCGCGCCGCGACCGCAACGACCGCAGCCGCTCCACGCCCTCGGCGGGTCGGCCTGCCGAGATGTCGGCCCACGCTCGGGCGGCGCCGAGCGCCGGCCAATGCTCGATCGTGTCGATGATCGGCCAGATGGTCGCGACGGCGGCCTCCGCCGCGGCGGTGTCGCCGCGTTCGAGCGCCAGCCTGCTCTCGGCGATCCGCAGCATGCTGCCCTGGTACTCGTCGAGGATGTCGTCCGGCCACGGGCGCGCGAGCGCCTGAGCGACCCAGGTCTGCGCGGCAGGGACCTCGCCCGCTTTCGCATGGATGAGCGCCAAGCCGCCGTAGGCGAGAAGCTCGACGCTCGGCCGGGTCGCCGTGGCGAGCGCCTGCTCGAATTGATCGCTCGCCGCGCCGTCATCCCCTCCGTACAAGAGGCTGATGGCCGCGTGCGCATGGAGGTCGCCGCGCAGTCCGTGCAGCTGCTCGAGATCGGCTGCCGACAAGTCGTCGAGAGTGCGGGCAGCCATCCGAGCCGCACGCACACCGCGGTCGCCGACACCGGTGAGCCGTCGGGCCACCGACTCGACGACCCGCAACAGGGCACGATCGGCGGGTTCGCTCTGGCCGGTCTGAACCCCGAGCAGCGCGACGCCCATCAGCTCGGCAGCGCGGACCATGTGCTGCCGGCGGGCGTTGAGGATGAGCGCCTGCGCGAGGGCGATGATCGGCCAGCGGCGCAACTGGAGCAGCGGGATCGGTCGCAGGGCGGCGGCGATGCGCGCACCATTGCCCCAGAGCAGCTTGAGCCCGTCGCGGCGCAGCGCGGCGTCGACGATGTCGAGGGCACCCGCCGCGGAGCCCTCGACGACGGCGCCCAGCCCGGAGCCCTCTCGGAGCAGGGCTCGGGCTGCGCGGTGATGGATGGCGCGCTGCTCCTCCGCAGGCAGGGGCGTCGTGACGAGCGTGGCGGCGCGGATCGGCGCTGTGAGCGCGAAGATCAACGTGCCGTCGTCGGTGCGCCATTCCCCGTGTCCGGCCCGCTCGGCCTGCTCGACGATGCCATCGTCCCCGCCGAGCTGGGCGACCAGGGCCGGGGTGAGGAACTCCGGCACGGCCAGAGCAGCGACCGCACGGGGCAACGGATGCGGGGCGAGGCGCGCGAGCACGATCTGGACCGCTTCGGGGTCGATGACGTTCGCCTCGACCACCGCGACCACGGCCGCAGGGAGCCCTCCGGCCGCCACGTGCACCGCCCGGGGCTCGAGGTGCGAGCCGCGCGCAGCCACGTAGGCGATGGTCTCATCGAGCGTGAACCCGAGATCGCGCACCCACTCCACGTCCCAGGCGAGGGGCACGGCGCGAGCGCTTCGTACGGCGAGCCGCACGACCAGATCGGGCCGGGTCGCTCGCAGCTGCCGCACGCGCTCCCAGGCGTCGGGGGCGAGAGAGTCGCCGTCGTCGATGACGAGCGTTCGCGAGACCGCGTCGGGGATCCGCCCGTCCCCGACCCACGTGACGTCATCGCGCCCTTCCGCGAACTGCCGCAGCAGGGTGGTCGCACCCGCGCCGTCCGGCCCGAGCAGGGCGACGAGGGACGCCGGCGACGCGAGCGCCGCGAGGAGACGGGGGCGTTCCAGGCGCACCGGGGCGCGCAGGGGTGCCATGGCTGGAATGCTAACGGAGCGGGCTCGATCAGTCGACGTCCCGCGGCACCGGGACCGACCGCCTCGGGATGTGCCACGATGCAGGGATGGATGAGGGTGTTGCTGCCGAGCTGCGAGCGCTTCGCGCCCGCGCGTACGCGGCGGGCGGCGACATCGCCGACGACCCCGTGGCGCTCGCACGGCTGAGCGAGCTCGAGGAGCGCGAACGGCAGCGACGGAGTGCGCGAGATCAGCCGCGCACTTCGCTCATCGCCGAGCAGACCCCGGAGCAGATATCCGAGCAGACATCGGAGCAGACGCCCGAACCGTCGCCGGAACCGGGCCCCGGCACGGAACCCTCGAGCGGCGACGGGGACGACGCGTCGGCATCCGCGCCCGGATCGACATCCCCGCCCGAATCGCCCCCGCGGCCGCTGCGCTCGATGCTCATGTGGGCCGGATCGCTCGTCGCGGTGGCGGCGCTCGCCGTCGGGATCACCGCCTTCGCGACGGCCCGCAGCGCCTCGACGGCGACGTCTCTGCCACCGGACGCGGGAATCACGCACGTCACGACGCTGCTGCCCACGGGCGCGGAGCTGCCGACGTTCTTCGGCGGATACGGCGAGAACCTCGAAGGCCGATCGTTCGAGCCCTTCCTCGGACTCGCGGTGTTCGAGACCGCGATCTTCTGGGCACCCGACGACGATTCGGCGGATTCATGCCTCTTCGTCACCCACGTCGCCGACATCGAGTCGTCGACGAACGACTCCTGGTCCGGCTTCATGAACCAGGGATGCTCGGCGGGTGCGTTCCCGGCCGCCATCTCGTTCGTCGTTCGCGCGGATCAGCCCGAGGAGCTCCTCGAGCGTTATCCGATCGGCACCGCGCTGCAGCTCGTGCTGACGGATGCCGGTGTCGACGTGTTCGTGTCCGAGGCGCCGACGTCCACGGCAGCGCCGGACGCGCGCGGCACCGGCGAGGATCAGCCCGCGGGCTGAGAGATGACGTCGGACTCGGCAGTGACGCCGTTGAGCTCGACGTAGAGGTGACGCTCGGTGACCGAGACCGTCACGGTGTTGCGGCGATCGAGTGCCGAGACGAGGGTGTCGATGAAGCCCGCCTCGAAGCTGTGCAGGGCGATCTCCGAGACGCGGTGGATCTTCTTCCCCGCCCACGCGGCGACGATCGGTCCGGGGTTGCGCTGCGTGTAGACAGCGACGCGGTCCGCCTGCTTGCTGCCGAGGTGCAGACGCGAGGCATCCGGTGCCCCCACCTCGATCCAAGCCACGATCGACCCGGTGAGGTCTCGGACGAGCACGGCGGGCTCGTCCTTCGCGGCGATCCCTTCGGTGAAGTCGATGCCGTCCTCGTACTCGAGGCAGTACGCCAGCAGCCGGGTGAGCATGAAGGCGTCGGTCTCGGACGGATGCCGCGCGATGCGCAGGGCGAACGACTCGTACACACCTCGGTCGACGTCGGCGAGCGTCGCATCGAACGTGTGGATCGTCGCCCCGGCAGCCATGAGGAACGAGCCTAGCCGCCCCGGGGTGCACCACCGTGTGCGACGCTGTTCTCATGCGGATCGCACTGACGGGATCATCGGGAAAACTCGGCACGGTCGTCGCTCGTGAGCTCACGGCGGCAGGCCACGAGGTCATCGGCTTCGACGTCGTCGGCACGCGCGGGCCGGCGTTCGTGCAGATCGACCTGACCGACTACGGCCAGGTCGTCGACGCCTTCGGCGCGGTCGGCGACCGCCACGACGGTCTCGACGCGATCGTCCACCTCGGCGCGGTTCCGGCGCCCGGCGTGCGCCCCGACGTCGCGACGTTCCACAACAACATGACGGCGACCTTCAACGTCTTCCACGCCGCGACGCGACTCGGCATCGACCGGGTCGTGTACGCCTCGAGCGAGACGGTGCAGGGCCTGCCGTTCGACGTGCCGCCGCCGTACATCCCGGTCGACGAGGAGTACCCCGCGCGCCCCGAGTCGGTGTACTCGCTCGTGAAGCACCTCGAGGAGCAGCTCGCGATCGAGCTCGTGCGCTGGCACCCGGGCCTCTCGATCACGGCGCTGCGCTTCTCGAACGTCATGGTGCCCGAGGACTACGCCGAGTTCCCTTCTTTCGATGCCGACCCGCTGCGGCGCAAGTGGAACGTGTGGAGCTACATCGACGCGCGCGACGGCGCGCAGGCCGTGCTGCGCGCGCTCGAGAACGCGCCCGCGGGCTTCGAGCGGTTCCTCATCGCCGCCGCCGACACCGTCATGTCACGCCCGAACACGGAGCTCGTCGCCGAGGTGTTCCCCGACGTCGAGATCCGCGGTGAGCTCGGGACGAACGAGTCGCTCTTCTCGACCCAGAAGGCCCGGCGGCTGTTGGGCTACGAGCCGAAGCACTCCTGGCGCGACCACGTCTGAGGCGCTAGCGGACCTCTTCCGCGACGACGCGGCGGGCCTGCTCGGCCGCACCGAGCGCGACGTACTCGCCCGGCGCGGGCACCTCGACATCGAGACCGAAGACCATGGGGGCGATCTGCTGCACGGCGGCCGACCGCGCTCCCCCGCCGACCAGGAGCACGCGCCGCAGCGGCACGCCCTGGTCGCGGAGCGCGTCGAGACCGGCCCCGAGGCCCGACAGCATCCCCTCGACGGCGGCACGGGCGAGGTTCTCGCGCGTGGTCGAGGCGAGCGTCATCCCCGCCAGCGAGGCCGTCGCATCCGGCAGGTTCGGGGTGCGCTCGCCTTCGAAGTACGGCACGAGGGTCAGCCCTGCCGCGCCGGGCTCGGCGGCGAGCGCCAGCCGTGACAGCCCGTCGTGGTCGACACCCAGCAGCGCAGCGATCACGTCGAGGACGCGCGCCGCGTTGAGCGTGCAGACGAGCGGCAGGTGGTGGCCGTCCGCCGAGGCGAACCCCGCGACGATTCCGGTCGCATCGATCGCCGGCGTCTCGCTCACCGCGAAGACGGTTCCTGATGTGCCGATCGAGACGACGACGTCGCCGACACCCGCGCCGACGCCCAGAGCGGATGCCGCGTTGTCGCCGGCGCCCGCGGCGACCCGGCGACCGTCGCGGTCCTCGACCCACTCGTCGGCGCCGAGCACCCGCGGAACGATGGCGTCGTGCCCGAGGGCGGACACGAGGAGCTCACGGTCGTACTCGCCCGAGGCCGCGCTCCAGTAACCGGTCCCGGAGGCGTCGGAGCGGTCGGTGACGAGCTCGCCGAGGGCTTCGGCACCGGCGGCGCCGTCGCTGACGGGGCCGAAGCCGCGCAGGCGCCAGGTCAGCCAGTCGTGCGGCAGAGCCACCGCCGCGGTACGTGCCGCGTTCTCGGGCTCGTGGTCGCGCAGCCACCGCAGCTTGCTGATGGTGAACGAGGCGACCGGCACGAGCCCGGTGCGCTGGGCGAGCCCATCCGCGCCGAACTCGGCCACGAGATCGGCCGCCGCCTGGGCCGAGCGGGTGTCGTTCCACAGCAGTGCGTCGCGGACGACGTCACCGCGTTCGTCGAGCGCGACGAGGCCGTGCTGCTGACCTCCGATCGACCACGCCGCGACGTCCGACATCCCGCCCGCGACCTCGATGGCCGTCTGCAGGGCGCTCCACCACGCCTCGGGGTCGACGGCTGTGCCGTCCGGGTGCGGCGCACGCCCCTCCCGGACGACCCGACCGGTGTCGGCGTCGACGATCACGACCTTGCACGATTGGGTCGACGAATCGACACCCATCACCAGCGCCATGCCGGCATCCTCTTCTCTCGCGTTGCGGGTCTCGTCGTGTCCGAGCGTCAGCGCGCGCCGAGCAGGTGCTCGGTCGCGAGCTGCTGCAGACGGACGAACCCGAAGCCCTTGCCCCCGAGGTACGCGTCGGTGTCGAAGTCCTCGTAAGCGGAGCGGTCGCCGACGAAGTCGTCGTAGCTCTCGCCGTCGCCGAACGTCGGCTGCGCGAGCTCGGGAACGCGGGCGGCCTCGAGCGCTTCCTGCACCTCGGGATCGGCGCGGAACGCCGCGGCCCGCTCCTTGAGCAGCAGATAGGTGCGCATGTTCGCGGCGGCCGAGTCCCAGACGCCGGTCTCGTCCTCGGTGCGGCTCGGCTTGTAGTCGAAGTGGCGGGGTCCGTCGTACGCCGGGCCGCCGTTCGGGCCGCCGTTCTCCAGCAGATCGACGAGGGCGAACGCGTTGTGCAGGTCGCCGTGCCCGAACACGAGGTCCTGGTCGTACTTGATGCCGCGCTGACCGTTGAGGTCGATGTGGAAGAGCTTGCCGTGGTACAGCGCCTGCGCGATGCCGGCCGCGAAATTCAGACCCGCCATCTGCTCGTGACCGACCTCGGGGTTCAGCCCGACCAGCTCGGGCCGCTCGAGCGACTCGATGAAGGCGAGCGCGTGTCCGACGGTCGGCAGCAGGATGTCGCCGCGCGGCTCGTTCGGCTTCGGCTCGATCGCGAACCGCAGGTTGTAGCCCTTCTCGACGACGTAGTCGCCGAGGAAGTTGACGGCCTCGCGGTAACGCTCGAGCGCCTGACGGACGTCCTTCGCGGAGTCGTACTCGGCACCCTCTCGCCCGCCCCACATGACGAAGGTCTCGGCGCCCAGCTCGGCGCCGAGGTCGATCTGACGCAGGGCCTTGCGGATCGCGAACCGCCGCACGGCACGATCGTTCGAGGTGAAGCCGCCGTCCTTGAACACCGGGGCGCTGAAGAGGTTGGTCGTCACCATCGGCACCGTCAGACCGGTGTCGGCGAGGGCGCCTTTGAGGCGGTCGATCTGCGTCTGGCGCTCGCTCTCGCTCGACCCGAACGCGAACAGGTCGTCGTCGTGGAACGTCAGTCCCGCGGCCCCGAGCTCGGCGAGCTTCTCGACCGCGTGGACGACGTCGAGGGGCGGCCGGGTCGGGCCGCCGAACGGGTCCGTGCCGTTGTAGCCGATGGTCCAGAGGCCGAAGGTGAACTTGTCGGCCGGGGTCGGGGTGCGCATGCGTGCTCCTTCGCGTCGGTTGCTGCGAGCCCAGCGTAAGTCGGTTTGTCTATTACGTCAACAAACTGTGTTCTCGTAGGCTGATCCCGTGACTGTCGCGCCGGGAACCGCCGAACTCGTCCGGCGCGTGAATCTCGCCCGGATGCTCGTCGTTGTGCACCGGGACGGACCGATCTCCCGCGCCGCCCTGACTGCCGAGCTCGGCCTCAACCGCTCGACCATCGGCGCGCTCACGGCCGAGCTCGTACGCCTCGGACTCGTCACCGAGACCGCGGGGGCCGCCGAGGGCCGCATCGGCCGCCCCTCCCCCGTCATCACCGCCCGCGCCGACGTCGTCGCCGTCGCCGTCAACCCCGAGGTCGACGCGGTGACGCTCGCCGCCGTCGGCCTCGACCGGCGCGTCCACGCCCGACGCCGCGCTCTCACGACCGCGCTCATCACGCCGCCGCAGCTCGCGTCGCTCGTCGCGGAGACCGTCGAGGAGTGGCGCACGGGCCCGCTCGCCACGACGACCGTCATCGGTATCGGCGTCGCCGTTCCCGGACTCGTCGAGCCCGCAGCAGGGCTCGTCGTCCACGCTCCGCATCTGCGGTGGACGGATGCCCCGCTCGCCGACCTCGTGTCCGCCGCGACGGGGATCCCGACGACCGTCGGCAACGACGCGTCCTACGGAGCCCACGCCGAGTACCTGTTCGGCGCGGCGCGCGGCGTCGCCGACGTCATCTACCTCAACGGCGGAGCGAGCGGCATCGGCGGCGGGCTGGTCGTCGGGGGCGGTCTCGTCGGAGGCGCCCGGGGCCTGGCCGGCGAGTTCGGCCACAACCCCGCCATCTACGAGGATGCCGCGGACCGCCGCTCCGGCGAGCACGCCGCTCTCGAAGACGAAGTGAGCCGGCACCGGCTGATCGCCTCCCTCGGGCTCCCCGGAGCGGATGACGCGGAGCTGCGCGCCGCAATACACGGCGCCGCGAACCCCGCCGCGCGCGCGGAGCTGCGACGTCAGCGACGTATCCTGGCCTCCGCCGTCGCGAGCGCGGTCAACGTCCTCGACCCCGCGGTCGTCGTTCTCGGCGGCTTTCTCGCGCCCCTCGTCGAGAGCGACGTCGACGAGTTCGCCGAGGCCGTCGCACGGCAGACGATCTCGGGCTCGGCACCGCTCGTGCGCACCGCGGAACTGGGCGACGACCGCCTGCTCGTCGGCGCCGCGGAAGGGGCCTTCGACGATCTCCTCGCCGATCCGGTTCCCGTGATGTCCGGCGCCGCGGCGCCGATGACCGATTCCGGCGCCGCGTCAACCGCCGCCCTGCCGGCCCGCTGAACTCGTACGATCGAACGGTCGCGCGACGTCGCGACATCCGTCCCGAGAGAAACGTCCGCATGGCTTCGAGATCCCCCCGCCCCGCCGATCCGCCGCAGCGGCAGCGCAACGCGCTCGCGCCCGGCATCCTGGGGGCCTCCGCTCTCGTGGCCGGCATCCCGCTCATCGGCGGACAGTTCGCGATCGTGATCTGCTTCATCGTCGCGATCCTCGCCCTCATCGTCGCGTGGTTCGCGATCCAGGCGCGGCAGTGGTGGTGGGCCGTCCCGATGGTCGCCGTCGCGGTGCTCTGGAACCCGGTGTACCCCTTCTCGCTCGATCAGCCGGTCTGGCTGGCGGCGCACGTCGTCGGAGCAGCGACCTTCATCGCCGCCGGCGCCCTCGTGTGGGTGCCGCGCACCCGGGCCGCCCGATGATCGCCCCTGGTACCGGCAGCGCAGGCGCGAGTCCGGTAGGAAGCGGGATCGTCTGGGCCCGCGTCGAGGATGGCTTCCACGTCGGCAGTCGCACCGGCGAGTTCGTCGGCTACATCGACCGGCAGCCCGATGGGCGGTATGTTGCGTACGACTCCCGCTCTTCGTGCGCCGGAGCCTTCACCGACCTGACCACCGCCATGCGCGCGCTCGCCGTCCGCGCCACTCCCGACGCCCCGGACGAGGCGCCGCCGATCGAACTCCGGGAGATCCGATGACCTCGACACCCGACGACCTGCTCTCGGTCCTCTACACGAGCAACGCGCGAGCACCGTTCGGTGACGACGAGCTGGCGGAGCTCCTCGCGCAGAGCCGCGCGTCGAACGCGACGCGCGACCTGACGGGGATGCTGCTGTACCGCGGCGGGCGGTTCGTCCAGGTGCTCGAGGGCCCCGAACAGACGGTGCGCGACCTCCTCGCGACGATCGGCGACGATGCCCGCCACTCCGGCATGCGGGTGCTCATCGAGCAGCCCATCGCCCACCGCGAGTTCCGCGAATGGACGATGGGCTACCAGCCGATCGCGGAGACCACGGGTGATGCCCCGTCGGGTTTCCGCGACACCTTCGACGACCTCGAGGACTCGACCGATCCCAGTGCGACGCTCCGCGCCGCGCGGGAGCTGAGCCTCTGGTTCCGCGTGCGATCGGCTCGGCCGCAGGGGAACTCGACCGCCGGGGCGTAGTTACTCGCCTCGGCCCGTCGCGTCCTGGAGACGGTCGATCTGTTCCGAGGCCTCGGCCTTGGTGAGGTTGCCGGGCAGCTCCTCGCCCGCCTCACGGGCCAGCGTGTCGAGGTAGCTCCGCTGCGGGCCCGTCATGGGCTCGTCTCCTGTGACCCAGTTCTCCGGATCCTTCACCGGGGATCCCTGGCCGCCTCCGTCGGTGCCGCCCAGCGTGTCGGTGCTGCCCAGCGTGTCGGCCGCGGGCGGCGTCGGTGCGGAAGGCTCGCCCGGCGCGGGAGTCGTCGGCTCCGTCGGCACGGGAACCGTCGGCTCGTCGGGCGCGGGGAAGGTCGGCTCGTCGGGTGTGGGGATGCTCTGCTCGCTCATGCCTCGACGCTATGTCGACCGTTCCGAGAAACCGAGGCACTTGCGCGCTCCGCGAAAACCCTTCAACGAGAGAACCCGGCCCGGGGACGCCGTTCGGGCAGCGTCCCCGTGGCCGGGTGTTCTTCGATCGTCGGCGACTCACCGCAAGGAATGCGCAACGCTCACACCGGGCAACCTCAAGAAATCCGCAAGATCGGCCGCTCAGCCGCGGCGGGAGGGCGCGGAGAGCCGGATGACCGCGGAATCGTCGCTCTCACCGAGCCCCTGCGCCTGCGCGAGGAGGTAGCTCTGCTCCGCCGCGGCAGCCACTGGCGCCGGAAGACCTGCGCTCCGCGCCGCACTGCCGACGATCCCCATGTCCTTGACGAAGATGTCCAGGCGGCTGAGGACCTCCGCACCCTCGTCGTCCCAGGCCTGGAGCATGCGGGGACCGCGGTTCCCCAGCATGAACGATGCGGCCGCGCCGGCCTGCAGCGCCTCCAGCGTGCGGTCGAGATCGAGCCCGAGCCGGTCGGCGAGCGCGAGCGCTTCAGCGGCGGCGGCGATGTGCACGCCGCACAGCAGCTGGTTGACCGTCTTGAGCGCTTGACCGTCACCGGCGCGCTCGCCCACGACGGTCAGCGTCGACGCGAGTCGCTCGAGCACGGGCCGGGCGACCGAGAGCGCGTCGGGACGCGCACCGACGACGATCAGGAGGTCGCCCTGTCTCGCCCGCACCGGTCCTCCGCTGAGCGGGGCGTCGACCAGTCCGATGCCGCGTTCCGCGAGCGAGGCCGCGACGTCGGCGACGCCGTCGGTGCCCACGGTGCTGGTGAGCACGACGACGGCTCCCTCGGCGAGCACGTCGACGATGCCGGCATCCCCGAACAGGACGTCCCCGAGCTGCACGGAGTCGCGAACCGCCACCAGGACGACCTGCGCGCCGGTGGCGGCCTCCGCCGCCGACCCCGCCGGAGCGACCCCCGCTTCTGCGGCCAGTTCGAGCCGCGCGGGCGCGATGTCGAAGCCGCGGATGGCGAAGGTCTCAGCCAGGCGCGCGGCCATCGGCAGGCCCATCGCTCCCAGCCCCAGCACGGCGACGGTGGGGTCGGAGGCGGGGGCAGGCGTCAGCGAGAGCCGTTCGACCGCGGCGGTCAGCGATCCGTCGTCGCCGACGTTTCCGGCGAAGACGACGTACGGGATGCCGGATGCCGGGCCGTCGACCGCCTGCCAGACCGACACGATCCCGGGAAAGAGCGAGCCGCGCACGCGCGCCCGGCGGATCTCGAGCCCCTGTGTCGCGACGTCGCTGGAGGTGATGCCGCCCTTCGCGATCACGAAGCGCGGCGTCTCCCGGGCGACGACGGCGCGGACCACCTCGACGACGGCCCGCGAGACGCGGCGCGAGATGTCGAGGCTCTCGTCGGGATCGTCGACGCGCACGAGCGTTCTGCTCGTGTGGAGCACGACATCGCCGCGCAGCAGAGCCGTCGCGATGACCGTGCCGGCGCGCTCGATCTCCGCCGGGCGCTGCGCCGGGTCCAGCAGCCTCGGCACGTCGAGCTCGACGACGGCTTCGAGGGGGCGGCGCCGGACGAGGTCGGCGAGCTGACGACTCGTCAGACCCACGTGCGACCCGACGACGACGAGACCGCCGCGTGCCGCACGGTCGGCACTGAGCTGGGCGAGGTCGACGGGCGGCCGGCGCCGCTGGCCGATACGGGCCCGCACGAACGGCGGCCCGACCCGGTAGACGAACGAACGGCCCTCCGCCTCGACGCGCTCGAGCCCCAGTGCCAGCTCGACCAGGTCCGCCTCGACGACGGCGTCGACGACGATGGGGGCGCCGGCCGGGGCGGCACGCAGCACCGCGGCGACCGCGTCGGTCCCCGCCCGGAGATGGTCGACCGTGACCTCGACCACATCGGCGGCGGCGACCGCGCCTCCGGTCTTCTCCGAGACCCAGTCGGCGAGCCGCGATGAACGGAAGCCGAAGGTCGAGTCGCGCGCGAACTCCGTTTCGCCGATCGGGGTGAAGCCCTCGTCCGAGAGGATGCCGTGCACACCGCGCACCGTGACACGACCGGCATCCGGGAACGCGGGCACGATCACGGCGTTCGTCGGGGCGGGCGACCCCGACCGGGCGATCTCGTCGGCGATCGTGTCGGGTTCGAGCGGGAAATGCCCCCGGAGCGTCGAGTCGCTGCGGCTGACGAAGTCGACCCGGACGCCGGTCGCCTCCGCTGCGGCCAGTGCCGCACGCACGACCTCGCGGTTGATGCGCTCGGCGTCGGCCGGATCGAGGCTGCGCGAGTTGGTCAGGACGTAGACCGCGGGAGCCCCTGATGCGAACGCCCACGCGAGGTCGGCGACATCCCATGCGCCCAGGACGGGGAGGTCGGCGACGGACTGTGTTCCGGTCGGATCGTCGTCGAGGACGACGAACACGCGCCCGCTCTCCGCGACGCGCGCGGCGAGCATCCCGAGATCCGGGTTCGTGACACCGGGCAGGACGGGCAGGGGGGCGGTCGGCGCCATGGTTCTCCTCGTCGTCGAGCGAGCCAGCCGGACGGCTGTCAGATGTATGACATCATGCAGCACGGCGGGACGAGCGTCAACCGTGCGCACGGCGCGCCCCGGGCTTGCATAGCCCCGGACGACGTGAGGTCGGTTCAACCGGCCACGTAGCGTCGGAAGTCGTCGAGGGTCTGCTGCAGGTGGTGATCCATCGCCGCGCGCGCAGCCACCGCATCGCGCGCGCCCAGAGCCGCGAGGATGCGCCGGTGCTCCTCGATCGCGTGCTCCTGGATCTCGGGCACCCGCGAGGTCTGCGCCCGACGCTCGGCGAGCACCTCGGTCAGGGGCGCGAGCAGCACGCCGAGGAACAGGTTGCCCGAGGCGCCGAGGATCACAGCATGGAAGCGCAGGTCGGCGTCGACGAAGCGCTCGACGTCGCCCGCGGTTGCTCCCGCGACCATCTCGTCGATGCACGCCGCGCACTCCGACAGCGCGGCGTCGTCGATGAGCGGTGCCGCCAGGGCCGCCGCCTCGCACTCGATCACGCGACGCGTCGAGATGAGCTGCTCCGCCACGAGGGCATCGTCGCCGCGCGCGGCTCGGAACCGGAGGGCATCCGACACCGACCCCCATTCCTCGACGGGGGCGACGCGCGAACCCACACCCGAGACCACGCGGACGATCCCCCGGGCGGACAGCGTCCGCAGCGCTTCGCGCACCGTCACCCGGCTGACATCGAACTCCGCCCCGATCTCCGCCTCGGTCGGGAGCGCGCCACCGGACGGGAACCGGCCGGCGATGATGCCGTCGAGCAGATCGTCGGCGACGGTATTCACGAGCGACTTGCGCCGGCTCATCGCCCCGCCTCCCAATTCTCGAAGGCCGACCAGCCGTTCTCGAGCACGGCGAACCCCGCCTCGAGCGTCGCTTCGGGGTCGTCGCTCTCGTTGACCATCGTCTGGATCTGGAGGACGAACCTCGCGAAGGCCCGGATGCGCGGGTCGGGCCGCTCCTCGCCGAGCTCGGCCGCCACGGCGTCGGCGAGCGCGTCCTCATGGCGCAGCCACATGCGCGCGGCGTAGTCCCGCAGAGCGGGAGTCCCGTTGAGGAAGTCCATGAATCTGCGGGCCACGTCGTCGCCGTGCTCGGCCGCCCCCGCCCGGATCTCGCGCTCGTAGTACTCGCGGATGGCCCGGGCGATCGACATCCCGGCGGGTCGATCGCGCACAGCCGAGACGAGGCGCTCGCGCTGCTCGTCATCCTCGTCGAAGACGAGCGCCTCTTTCTGACTGAAGTGCGCGAACACCGTGGTCGGCGAGACATCGGCGGCATCCGCGATCTCACGGATGCTGACGTCGTCGAATCCGCGCTCGAGGAACATCACCGTCGCGACATCCGAGATCCGTTTGCGCGTCGCCGCCTTCTTGCGCTCGCGGCGCCCCACGGGCGCAGTCTCGGTCATGAGGTCGATCATAGGACGCCGAACCCAAAAACTGTATTGACACCGAAACTGGTATTGATACAGTTCCGGTATGACTTCAGTTTTCTCGCGCCTGCGCCTCGCGGGCGCCGACCGCCGCTGGGTGATGCTCATCGTGCTCACCACCCTCACGACGGCGGGCATGACCGTCGTTCTCCCCGTGCTCCCGTTCGTCGTCCTGCGCTACGTCTCCGGCGAGGGCGAGCTCGCGCTGTGGGTCGGCGCGCTCGAGGCCGTGAACGGGCTGTGCGCGTTCATCGCCGCGCCGTTCCTGGGACGCCTGTCCGACCGGTTCGGACGCCGCCCGGTGATCATCGTCGCGTCGTTCGGAGCCGCGCTGAGCATGCTCCTCTTCGGCATCGGCGGCGCGCTGTGGGTGCTGCTGCTCGCCCGTGTCGTCCAGGGGGCGACCGCGGGCGATCTCCCCGCACTGTTCGCCTACCTCGCCGACATCACTCCGCCCGAGAAGCGCGCCCAGCGATTCGGCCTGCTCGGCGCCCTCTCGGGCATCGGCACGATGGTGGGTCCCGCGCTCGGCGGTCTGCTCGCCGCGATCGACCTCGCCCTTCCGGTCTTCGTCACCGCCGGGATCTCGTTCCTCATCGCGACGCTCAGCGTCTTCCTCCTGCCCGAGAGCCTCGACCGCAAGAACCGCATCCCCGCGATCGCCGTATCCGATCTGAACCCGTTCGCCGTGTTCCGCCGCGCCTTCGTCCGCCCGGAACTGCGGGCGATGCTCATCGCCTTCGCGCTCCTCGCCCTGCCGTTCGGCTTCTTCGTCAACAACTTCAGCGTGCTCGCGCTCGACTCCATCGGCTGGGGTCCGACAGCGATCGGGCTGCTGATCGCCGTCGTCGGAGTCATCGACATCCTGGTCCAGGGCATCCTGCTCGGCATCCTGCTGCCCCGGATGGGCGAGCGCGGCGTCATCGTGGCCGGCATCGCCGCCCAGACCGCCGGACTCGTCGCCCTCGCCGTGGTCGCCTCGCTCGTCGCCCAGCCCTGGCTGTTCGTCCTCGGCGCCCTCGCACTCGCGGCGGGACAGGGCGCGTCGCAGGCGACCCTCGACGGCGTGATGTCCAACGCCGTCGCTGCCGACGAGCAGGGATGGCTCGGCGGGGTCACCCAGTCGCTCACCGCCGCGATGGGCACGATCGCCCCGATCCTCGCGGGCGTCCTCTACGCGGGCGTGGCTCACGCCGCCCCCTATGCACTCGGCGCCGCGCTGATGGTCGTGGCAGCGGTCACCGTGCTGCGCGCGCGAATCGTCAACGCTGCAACGCACCACGGCGCGCGCAACGTTGAGGCGATCGGCGTCGAGACCGGCGTCGAGGTCGCCGCTGGGGCCGCGCCCGGGTCCGCGCCTCGCGCTTAGGCGTCGAGACGCGGACGCGTGCGCGAGCTCGAACGCCTGATCGAGTCGGCGCCGCCTTCGTCCGGTGACACGCGGCGACCGTTCGTCACCGTCACCGCGACGAAGGCGGTGAGCAGCACGATCACCATCAGGCCGGCGAAAGCGAGGACCCGCAGCTCGCGGAGGTGCCACCCCGTGACGACCTGCGCGAGGACGAGTGCCGCCACCACCACGATCATCCCGATGCCGACGGCGACGCGGATGCCGCGGGCGCGCCGCACTCGAACGTCCACCGCGTCCTGCCGTGACATGTCTCTCTCCGTGAGCGGCGTTCTCGGGTGCACCGCTCCACCGGTCACTATCGGTCGCGTCGCTGCGAATGTGCGTTCCGGCGTGGAATCGAGCATTACGCCTCTCCCCCGTGTGCGTCCAGCCCTTTTGCTCGGGGATTCGGAACCGACAGTGTGGGACCGTGCGATTGACAGATGAGCTCGGCGCCTGGGCGGCGCAACAGCGGTGGTATGCCGGCAAGAGCCACCGGCCGCGGTTCCGCATCCTCGACGCGCAGCCTGCGCCCGGCGCGGCGACGCGCTACCTCCTCATGGACGATGCCGGCGCCGTGCCGACCCTCTACAACGTGCCGCTCGCGCGGGTGTCCGCACCCGCGGACGGCGACGAGGTGGTCGCCCGCGACGGCGACGACTACCTCGTCGACGCGACTCGGAACACGGGGTTCACGGTCGGCACACTGGCAGAGATGGGCGTCGATGTGGCGCGCGTCACCGGCTCTCGCGTGCTGACCGGAGAGCAGTCGAACACGTCGATCGTGTTCGACGTCGACGGCGAGCCGACGATCATCCTGAAGCTCTTCCGCACCCTCCATCACGGCGAGAACCCCGACGTGACCGTGCAGCGCGTGCTGAGCGACGCCGGGTCTCCCTTCGTTCCGCGGTTCTTCGGCAGCCTCGACGCCGAATGGCCCGACATCGGGCGCGACTCGGGCGCGGCTCGAGGCACCCTCGGGTTCGCCCAGGAGTTCCTCCGGGGCGTCCGCGACGGCTGGGCCGTCGCCCTCGAGGCAGCCCGCGAGAACCGCGACTTCACCGCGGCCGCTCGAGACCTCGGCATCGCCGTCGCCGGGGTGCACGGCGCGCTGGGCGCGGCGCTCGACACGACCGAGGCCGCAGCGCGAGAGGTGGGGGCGACGGGCGCAGCCTGGCGCCGCCGCCTGTCGATCGCCGCGAACGAGGTTCCCGCCGTCGCCGAACGCGTCGCCGCGATCGGCGCCGTGTACGACGAGGCACTCGCCCGGCCGTGGCCCCGGCTCCAGCGCATCCACGGCGACCTGCACCTCGGACAGGTGCTCGCCGTGCCCGCGGGAGGGTGGCGCATCGTCGACTTCGAGGGCGAGCCGCTGCGCCCCATGGCCGAGCGCGCCATCCCCGACCTGCCGCCGCGCGACGTCGCCGGGATGCTGCGCTCGTTCGACTACGCCGGCGCGGTCGGCGAAGGCCCCGACCCGATGGGGTGGGCGGCGGCCTGCCGCGTCGCCTTCGTCGAGGCGTACGCCGCGGCCCCCGGCGCGATCGACCTCGACCCGGTGCTCCTCCGGGCACTGGTGCTCGACAAGGCCGTGTACGAGTCGATCTACGAGGCGCGCAATCGCCCCGACTGGCTTCCCGTCCCGCTCGCCGGGATCGACGCCGCCCTGGCCTGACCCCGCGGCCTGCCGCGCCGGTCGCACCCGGCGCGGCCCGGCGCGGATACATTCGTCGGACGCGCGGTGCCTGTGTCTACCGAACACCCCGCCGAGGCGACACCAGCACCACCGGTCCGACGGATGTATCGCGGTCTCAGTCCTCGAGGGGCTCGGGTGCGCGCAGCACCAGGAACTGCGCGCCGTAGCCGGGAAGCGACACGCTGAAGCTCTGCAGGTCGTCGACGCGGCCGATCGTCTCACCCGACGCAGCGTCGTAGACCTCGCTGCGGGGCACGAGCTGCTCGGAGCGGACGGTGCCCTCCGTCGGCTCGGCGGAGAAGTTCAGCACGGTCACCTGCATCGCGGCATCCGCGTGGGAGTCGCCCTCGTCGAGCCGGTGCACGAGCACGAGCATCCCGGCGTGGGCGACCTCGGGGATGTCGACCTGCGACGCGGTCGCGATGCCGTGCTCGCGGCGCAGGTCGAGGATGCTCGACAACCGCGAGGCGAACGAGTCCGGATCGTCGAGCTGCGCCGGCAGCGCACCGTAGAGGGCGCGGCCGCGCGGCATCCCCGACGCCGAGCGCGTCGCGGTCGGGTCGGCGTCGAGCAGATCATGCGCGCCGCGCTCGATCCACCGCGTGTCGCCGGCACCGAGCAGATCGGCGACCTCGTCGGCGGGCACCGTCAGCATGCCCACGAGGTCCCAGCCCGAGAGGGCGAAGACCCCGGGCTGCCACGCGTTATAGGCGCAGAGCAGCAGGTGGGCGTCGCGGATGCCGGGAACGTCGGCGTCGGTGATGTCGTCGAGGCGCGCGATTCCCCGGGATGCCGCGATGAGCGACGTCGTCGTGCAGGCGATGCCGTTCTGCGTGAAGACGCGGTTGTAGTCGGCGGTACCGGTGAGGTGCTCGGTCAGGTCGGCACGGACCTCCTCCGCGAGCTCGCCGCCCGTGACGTCGCGCCCACGGAATCGGTACACGTCGTCGCCGTGCCGCGTCGCCCAGTGCACGAGCTCGTACGTGAGCTCGTCGTGGTTCTGCATCCCGTGCACGAGCTGCACCGGTGCGACACCGAGCTCGAGCGAGGAGGTGAGCGCGAGGCGCAGGAACTCCGTCTGCCCGGTCGCGAGGGCGTGGTGGTAGCCCGGGCGTCCGATGAAGTCGTACGAGAGGTCTGCCCCCACAGCTCCGGTGTCGCGGATGTCCTCGATCGTGAGGTTGAGCTCCTGGAAGGTGAAGCCGCCGACCTTGCGCACCATGCCCGCGATGATGTGGTTCGCGGCGTGCGAGAGGGGGTGCCCCTCCGACCAGGCCGGCAGACCCTCCGCGCTCTTCTCGACGCCGAGGAAGCCGTTGGCGTCGAGGCGCAGCGCACTGGTGCCGAGCTCGCCGAGCGAGTGCAGCGCATCGCCGATCACGAGGCGCATGCCGGCGAAGGTCGGGTCGAGCCAGTTGATCGACGGCTGCCCCTGCTTGAAGTAGTGCAGGTAGACCCAGCGCCGGGTGGCGCCGTCGGGGCCGATGACGGGCGCGGTGGCGCTCCAGTTCGTCTCCTTGACACCGGGCGTGTAGAAGATCACGCGCTGCATCGCGCCGATGATGTAGCCGCGCTCGGCGAGCTCGTGCTCGTTCTCGGGGTCGAGGTTGACGCTGTCGTAGCCCTCGGGGACGTCGGGCAGCAGGTGCCAGTCCTCGGGCGGGATCTCGACCATGTGGTAGATCCCGGGGTAGTCCTTGAACCCCATCTCGGCCAGGCGGAAGTCCGCCCCCTTGCCGGTGTGGCCCGGCACGATGTCGTCGATCACGCTGCCGCCATGCGCGTCGGCGACGTCGCACAGGGTGCGGAACTCCTCCTCGGTGCCGAAGGCCGGGTCGATCGAGGTGCTGATGCGGTCGAAGTGGCCGTCGACGCTGGGCGTCTCGCGCCAGTCGGTGATGCCGCCCGCGCGCTTCACCGGTCCGGTGTGGATCGCGGTGATGCCGATGCGCTCGAACACCGACCACAGCCTGTCGTCGCCGAGCGCGGCGAGGAACGACTGACCGGGTCGAGTGATGAGCGAGATCGGGTAGGCCGTGAACCAGACGTCGGTCGTCGAGATCGCTCGGCGCGCGTCGGGGCGGGCGTACGGGTTCCGCCACATGGCGGGCTGCCCCGAGAGCTGACGGGCGAGCACGTCGGCGTCCTTGAGCATCGACTGGCGCACGAGCCACTCGACGTACGAGGGGTTCGTGCCGTTCGCGGTGCGCGGGTCGGTCATGTTGCGGCGGACGCTGCCGCCGCGGAACTGGTCGCGCGGACGCAGCCGCCGCGGACGGGCTGGGTAGCGCTGCTCGTCGTAACTGATCTCGGGCACCTCGAGATCGGTGTCTTCGCCGTCGGCGCCCGCCGCCCCCGGAAGGGTGATCGGGGCGGTGTAGAGGTCCTCCGGCTGTTCGTCGTCGCGCGCCATGCCTCAACGCTAGGGGCGGCGCGGATCAGGCGGAAAGGGCTGGTGCCCGGACGGGCGAACCATTATGGGGTTCACCCGCGCGTGCGCCGCATCCGGAACAAGGCCGCCGCCAGGGTCAGCGCTGCGGCGACCCCCGTCCCGATCCACAGCACGTTCGAGCCGAGGATCGACGAGGCGAGAGCCCTGCGGCACCCGATCAATCGGTGACGGCGAGCACCACCTGGGCGAACGCATAGGCAGCGCCCCCGAGCGCCGCCCACACGGCCACCGAGAGCGCGATCGCGATCGCGATGCCGCGCACGACGTCCGCGCCGTCGCCGGCCCGGCCCTCCTGCACCTCGTCGCGGAGCTCGTGCCCGAGGGTTGTCAACTGCGTCATGGTCGCGCCTGTTCGTCGGAAGCCTTCCGGCGAGGGCACGTGCGTGCCGTCACCGGACTTACGGTGAAGAGATACGCGCGACGGCGGATCGTGACGCGAAAACGAGAGCCCGCGTCAGTTCGCGGTGAACGTCGTCGAACTCCAGGGCCCGAAGTCGCGCGTCTGCGGATTCGCGTACCGCAGGCGCACGACGTTCTCACCCGTCGGCGCGGCCAGGTACTCGTTCCAGAGGCCGCTGGCCGGGATCGTGAGCGTCTGAACGGTAGAGCTGCCCGGCAGCATCCGTTGGATGATCGTCCCGGCCGGCGCGGTCAATCGGAACGGGAAACGAGCAGCGTCCACCGTCTCGGCCTCGGCGGGGCTCGCCGGTCGAGGTGGTTGATCGATGTCGTACGGCATCGCTGGAGACGAGTCCGACGTCACTCCGCCGAGAGCCTGGACCGCCCTGACCGCTCCGCGTCCGGGTGCAAGTCCCGTTGCCCGTGCGGTCCAGTTCCCGAGCGCGTCGGCTCGGGTCTCGCCGACGACTTCCCCCGCATCGCTGATCAGCGAGATCATCGATCCGGGGGAGGCATCCGTGCCGCTGACGGCGGGAAACATCCTGACGTCGGCCTGCGAGATCGTCGATGTCGGAGCGGTCAGCCTCTCGGCGCCGGCCGGCGGTCGCGCGGGAGACGACACCGCTGATTCAGCCGGGTCGTCGGCAGCGCGGGCGGGGTCCTGTCGTCCCGGTCCCGCCGGCGACGCCGCGCGATCGTCCACATCGGATGCCGGCGGCGAAGACGGCGTCGGGTTCTCAGCATCGTCGACCCCCGACGGTCCTTGCGCTGCGGTCCCCTCTTCGAGCACGGGCTCCGGAGTCGCCGAAGCAGCCGGGACCGGGATTGAATCGTGCCCCGGCGCCTCGGCAGTGAGCTGCCCCGATGACGCGGTGAGGCCCCATACCGCGCCCGCCGCCAGCACGACAATCACGCCGGCTGCGCCGGCGAGCGCCAGCCGGCGCGTTCCCGGACGCGCCCCCGGACGCGCCGCAGCCGGGCTCGGGTCAGCGGGTGGCGCTGCCGTGGCTCCGGCACCGAGCGCGAGCGGCATCGAGGGGGCCGGGGCACCCGACAGGTACGTCGCCGTGCCCGCGGCGCCCGCGACCACCGGGAGCAGCACGAGCGCGAGTGTCTGCGAGATCGAGGTCGCCTCGGCGAGCGCGGCCGGGCAGGTCGAGCACTCCTGAAGATGCTGATCGACGCGTCTGCGCTCGCGAGCCGACAGGCCGTCGCGCGTGTAGGCACCCAGCTGCGCGACGATCGGACGGCATTCCTCGGAGCGGACCCGCGTCAGCTGGGCGCTCACCCAGGCGTCGCGGAATCCGCGCTTGGCGCGCAGCACGAGAGCCGATGCGCCGTTCGGGGAGACGCCGAGCAGTTCGCTGAGCTGCCGCGGCGGCATGCCGTCGACCTCGCTGTACCAGAGCGCCTCCCGCCAGCGGTCCGGCAGCGACCGGAACGCCTCGGCGGCGGCCTCATGCTCCTGCGATCTCATCGCGGCCTGTTCGCCACTCAGAGCACGGTCATCCACGACGAGCTCGAGGTCCTCCTCGGTCGACTCTCTCCGGGCGCGGTAATGATCGCGGGCGACGTTGCGTACGGCGGCGATGAGGTAGGGACGGAAGGCGCCGGTAGGGCCCTTTCCCCGCTGGAGGGCTCGGAGCACCTTCTCGAACGTCTCCGCCACGAGATCGTCGGGGTCGAGCCCCCGGAAGCCCCGCGCCGCGGACAGCGCCGCTCCGGCGTGATGCCGCCAGAGTTCACCGAACGCGTGCATGTCGCCGGCGCGGACCTGCTCCAGGAGGGAGTCGTCGCGCGATCGCGCCGCGTCGTCCCACGTACCCATCGTCTTTTCCGCCTGTCTTACACGCCCCCAGCCGGAGCATAGGGAGGCGGCCTCGATCGGCACGATTCACTTCACGAAACGTGACACGGCCTTCCCGAATCTGCGCGATTCGCGACGCCGGAGGGTCGCCCGGGGCGCGATGCGATAGGTCAGGACGAAGGCATGCTCACCTTCCGCATCGCTCGGTGAAGCGACTGGCGAGTGCCGAACCCGGTCGCCCGCGCCACGGCGTCCAGGGTCATCGTGGGGTTGTGTCGCCGAAGCTCGGTCGCCGCCTTCAGCCGGATCTCGAGCAGCGAGCCCGAGAACGTCCGGCCCTGTGCGCTCAGGGCGCTCTGCACCGTCCGGGTCGAGACGCCCAGCATGACCGCGACGGCAGAGAGCGACAGGGTCGGCGAGGCGTAGTCACGGAGCAGGATCTTCATGATCGCGTTCGGCAGCGACAGCTCCGGGGCGTGCTCCCCGACGAGCGCGGCGACGATCGAGCAGGCGACCTCGCAGGCCGCATCGGCCAGGGGCGAGACACCCACCTCGGCGACCTCGGACTCGACCGCGCACAGGGCCTTCACGAAGGTCACCATCGGTCGGATCGATGCTTCGCTCATCGCCTGCCGGCTGATGCGGTCGAAGCCCATCCGCCGCCTGGTGGCGAAATCGGTGGCATCCAGCGTGACGAAGACGAGCTCCAACGGCTCCGTCGCCTCGATCGTGACCGGTGCCGTGCCCGGTGGGATCAGGAACGACGCGCCCCGCCGGGCCACGACCTGTGCTTCCGAGGTCACATGCAGAGCCGGACTCTCGGCCACGATCGCGGCCACGCGATCTGCGGAATGCTCATCCCTCGGCCAGACGACCGTCGCCGCCGGCATGCGGGCATGGACGAACAGGTATCCGCCGATGCGGACGACATTGGCGCGCAGGAGCGCGTCACCGTCGCGCACCGCAGCGAATCCGATGTTCGCCGACGACATGTACGACGTCAACGGCATCAGGCTCAGCAGCCTGTCGCGCCCGTCGGCTCGGAACTTGTTCAGCTCGAACTCGCTTCGATCTGCGAGCGCACGTCCACGACGCATCCATGCCCCCTTCTTGCATGACCGACGGCGATGGTTACAGTCCATTCTGTAATAGACAGCACATCGGCCGCCGCGGGCCGCGCACTGCCCCTCCCCGCACGTATTCGGAGCCTCTTACCGATCGGATGCACGAGCGAAGCTGGGGTGGACCGCCGGGTCCTGGCTGTGGCGGCCGCCGGACGGTAGAACGGATGCCGCACCGTGCGATCCCGGAAGGCGGACGACACATGATCGATCGAGACACACTCGCCGCGTTCCTGAGGATGCGGCGCGAAGCGCTGCAGCCCTCGGATGTCGGACTGCTGCGCGGCCAGCGCCGCCGGACTCCCGGGCTGCGGCGCGAGGAGGTCGCCGCTCTCTGCAACATGTCGACGGACTACTACGCCCGTCTCGAGCGCGGCACCGGTCCCCGACCGTCGGAGCAGATGCTCGCCGCGATCGCGCAGGGGCTGCACCTGACACTTGGCGAGCGCGACCACCTCTTCCGCCTCGCCGGGCACGCGCCACCCGCTCGTGGTCCCGCGAGCGATCACGTCAGCCCCGGGCTGCTGCGCATTCTCGACCGGTTGCACGACACCCCCGCCGAGATCGTCACGGAACTCGGCGAGACGCTGCGCCAGACACCGCTGAGCAGGGCTCTCGTCGGTGACGCGACCCGGCACACCGGGGACGCGCGCAGCCTCGGCTACCGCTGGTTCACCGACCCGTCCGCACGCGCGTCGTACGACGAGGCCGAGCACGCGGTGCTGTCCCGGGTGTACGCGGGCGGTCTTCGCGAGATCGTAGCCCTGCGCGGCCCATCGTCGCGCGCGGCCGCGCTGGCGGCGTCGCTCCGAGAACGCAGCGCGGAGTTCCGCGCTCTGTGGGACGCCCAGCAGGTCGGCATCGCTCCGCCCGAGGTCAAGCGGTTCCGGCATCCGGAGGTCGGCGCGCTCGAACTGCAATGCCAGACCCTCCTCGACCCCGATCAGTCGCACCGCCTGCTCGTCTACACGGCGGCGCCGGGGAGCGAGAGCCACGACAAGCTGCAGCTGCTCGCCGTCATCGGCGCCGCTGCTGCTACCTGACCCCCGGTACCCGGCCGAGGGGCGACCCGGCGATCAGTGGATGAACCGGCTCTGGATGCCGCCGGGCACCGCGATCAGTATGGGGCGAGCGGACCGTCCCGGTTCGCGTCAACGATGGAGGAACCATGACCCGCGACGCTGCTCCCCTCTCCGACCTGCGTGGACGCCTCGCCGTCGTCACCGGGGCGACCGACGGCATCGGCCGGGTGATCGCGACGCGGCTGGCGGCCGCCGGTGCGACCGTCGTCCTACCGGCACGGTCGCCCGCGAAAGCCGAGGCCGCCCTCGACGGCATCCGCCGCACCGTGCCCGGTGCCGACGTCACCACACGTCCGCTCGATCTCGCCTCGCTCGACTCGGTCGCCGCGTTCACCCGCGATCTCGAGACGGCGGGCCGCCCCGTCAATCTGCTCGTCAACAACGCCGGTGTCATGACCCCCGGGTCTCGGCAGCCGACCGAGGAGGGCTTCGAACTGCAGTGGGGCGTCAACCACCTCGGGCACGTGGCGCTCACCCTGGGCCTGCTGCCGCTCCTGCGCGCGGGCGAGGCACGCGTGACGCACCAGACGAGCGTCGCCGCCCGCTCGGGCGGTCTGAACTGGGACGACCTGGACTGGCGGCGTAGCTACGACGACATGGCCGCGTATCGACAGTCGAAGATCGCCGTCGCCCTCTTCGCCCGCGAGCTCGACAGGCGCAGCCGCGCCGGCGGATGGGGAGTCTCGAGCAACCTCGCGCATCCCGGCGTCAGCCCGACGAACCTGCTCGCGGCCCAGCCCGGCATGGGCCGGGCGAAGGCGTCGCCGGGCCGGGCGCTGATCGTCGCGCTCTCGCGCGTCGGGCTGGCTGGCACCGTGCCGAGCGCGGCCGAACCCGCCCTGCTCGCGGCCGCGGGACCCGACTCCCTCGGCGACGAGTTCTACGGCCCCCGTCGCGTCATCGCGGGTGCCCCGCGTCGCCAGGAGTTCTGGGCGCCGTTCCGCGACCTCACCGACGGACCGCGCCTCTGGGATGCCTCGACCGAGATGGTCGGCAGCCGCTTCACGGCCTGAGCGGAGCCCAGCACCGGGGCGGGTCGCGGGAGGCGCGGCGACGCGCTGAATCAGCCCGGACCGTCGCTCGCCGCGGCGAGGAGGGGCACGATCACGTCGGTCACGGGGGTAGGGATACCGTGCTCCCGGCCACGACGCCGGATCACCGCGTTGCGCGCATCCCATTCGAGAGGCCGGCCGGCCTCGCGGTCGGCGAGGATCGACGTGCCCATATCGTCGGGGAACGCTCGGAACCGCTCCAGCATCCGATCCGGCTCGTCGTCGGGAAGGGCGGCGCCGCAGGCGCGGGACACCGCGAGGCACTCCTGGAGGTACGCGAGCGCGAGGTCGCCGACATCTTGCCGCCGGAACATCCCGGCCCGGCGCCCCGTCAGCGCCATGAGGCCCGCCACCGCGTTCTGGAGAAGCTTGCGCCACGCGAGCGTGGTGAAGTCCTCGGAGACGGCGAACTCGCACGCGGTCGCGTCGAGGGCATCACCGACCCGCGCCGCGCCGGCGCTCTGCGGGACGGTGAACCGGGGCTCGCCGCGCAAGCGCACGCTGCCGTCGGGGCGGCTCTCCGCGGGTGACCACACGATTGCCGGCAACACGGTCGACTCGGGCACCAGCGGCCCTACCCTCTCGACCTGCTCGATGCCGTTCTGCAGCACGCAGACGACGGTCGACGGTCCGCACAGCGCGGCGAGCCACGCCGCGGCAGCATCCGTCTGTGTCGCCTTCACCGCGAGGAAGACGAGATCCATCGCACCGGGCGAGTGCGCGGGGTCGATCAGTACCGGGCCGGGAACGACGATCGGGCCATGCGCCGTGTCGAGGCGCAGATCGCGACGAGGCGAGCGGCCGGCGACGAGCACCGGCCTCCCGGCGTCGTGGAGCAGCGCCGCGATCACCGTGCCGATGGCGCCGGGACCGATCACCGCGATCCTCGGTGCTGCGGATCCAGTCATGCCGGCACGCTATCGCGCCGGCGGCTGCGGCGGGAGCTGGCGGTTCACAAGCACCTCGAACCGGCAGATCACCAGCCCTCGACCGTCAAAGACGCTGACTGAGCCCCAGCCCGATCGCAGCCGCGGTCGCCAGCCCAGCCAGTAACGTGCCGCCTGACACGAGACCCCCTCGTGACAAACGCTCGCTTCGAGGGAGGCGTCTCGGAAGCCGCGTCTGCGCCGCACTGTGGTCTCGCCAGGGTGGGGATCATCTCGACGGAGGCCGTCCTACCCCACAGGCAGTAAGACCGAGCAGATCGATAACGATGCCTCCGTCGATTTCGAGAACCTGCACATCGAGCACCGTCCCGCCCGAATGGTCCAGAGCGACAGCGGGCGACGTGATGTCCACCGTCTCTGCGACCACGAAGTCCTCACCCAAGCGCCCGGGAAGCGCATCGACGAACGCTTCTCCGTCGAATCCGGGCCCCGGCATGACGCCCCACTGGATGGTCGCGTAGTACGTACCGTCGCCACAGTCTCGGTAGGACGGGTTAGGGGTGTCCACCGTTACAACTCCGCCGGGAACCTCGTTCGCAATTTGTTGCAAGAACGCCTCGGTCTCCGCCTGTACCTCTTCGAGCGTCGGTCGCTTCACCATTGCACAGCCCGCCATAGCCATGGCCGTCAGCGCCACAATGAGGACAGTCGAGAAAGTACGCCTGGGTGTCATCAGATATCCGCTCGCCGGCAACAGCCCTTCACTCTGCCTCGCGATGGCCATCACCGCATGGCGCGAGACCGAGCAGGTCCACGACGATGTCTCCTTCGGTCCCGAGTACCTTGACGTCGAGGACAGCCCCGCTGGCGTGATTGAAGGCCACGGCTGGGGACTTGATGTCCACCGTCTCGGCGATCACGTAATCAGACCCAAGGCGGCCGGGGAGCGCGTCGACGAATGCTTCGCCGTCGAAACCCGGCTGTGGCGTGACTGCCCAGCGGTTGATGGAGTAGTACCCGCCGCCGTCGCAAGCCAGGTAAGCCGAGTCGGGAGTTCGTACCTCGACGACACCTCCGGGGATCTCGTCCGCGATTCGTTGCATCGCTGCCTCAGTATCCGTCCGCGCCTGTTCGAGCGTCGGCCTTCCTGCCATCGCACACCCCACCATCGTCATGCCTGCCAGCGTCAGAACTGCAGTGACCGACACTGCACGGGACCGCTTCATTTGAGTCGCTGCTCATTCGATCGGTGGCTCGCCATCGCCGCATGGCGCGAGTCCAAGAAGATCGACAACAACACCGCCGTCCGACTCAAGAATCACGACGTCGAGGACCGCGCCGTTGACGTGGTTGAGGGCGACGGCTGGGGACTTGATGTCCACCACCTCGGCAACGACGAAGCCATCACCCAATCGCGCGGGCAGCGCGTCGACGAACGCTTCACCGTCGAATCCGGGACCTGGCGTGACAACCCAGTGGTTGATCGAGTAATACCCGCCACCGTCACAGGCCAGGTAGGCCGGATCAGGGGTACGGACCTCGACAACCCCATCGGGAACCTCGTCCGCAATCTGCTGCAACACGGCCTGAGTCTCAGCCCGCGCCACTTCGAGCGTCGGTCGTCCTGCCATCGCGCACCCCGCCATCGTCATGCCCGCCAAAGCCAGAACCACTCCCGCAGCGACTCCTCGCGTTAGCCTCACCGGTCAGCCACCTCCAGGAAGGTGCACCTCAGGTGGCGGTGCGTCTGGCGACGGGATGGGAATCATGTCGCAGGAGGCTGCCCGACCCCGCAAGGGGTCAGACCGAGCAGATCGACGACGACGCCTCCGTCGACCTCGAGAACCTTGACGTCGAAGAGGGCGCCGCTGACGTGATCGAGAGCGACAGCAGGTGATGTGATGTCCACCGTCTCAGCGACCACGAAGCCCCTGCCCAGGCGACCGGGAAGGGCGTCCAGAAACGCCTCCCCATCAAACCCGGGCCGCGGCGCGACACTCCAACGAAGGGTGGCGTAATACGTGTCGTCGCCGCATGCCAGGTAGGTCGGGTCAGGGGTGACGACCTTCACAACGCCGCCCGGGACCTCGTCCGCGATCTGCTGCAGGCCAGCCTCGGTTTCAGCTTTCGCCTGCTCGATCGTCGGTCGCTCTACCTCTGCACACCCCGTCGTCATGAACCCCGACAGAGTGAGAGCAGGGGCCATCGGCATGCCGCGCGCAGGTCCGATTCGTTCGCCGCTTCCGCGCGAATGTGTCCGTTCCGCCGCGCCGATCGTGGTTACCGACGAGCGAAGCGTGTCGAATTGCACGGAAACGTCGGTCATGCCACCCCCAAAGGCATCACCAGCATATGAACGCAGCCGAGAACGCGAATCGCACGAACGGATGAAATCGGTCCGATCCTGTCGCGGCGAGACGATAGAGCTGGTGCAACTCGGTGCCCGGGGAGCGAATCGAGGCGGCGGTCACCGCGTGACCCGATGCTGGACCGAGAGCGGCCAGCGGATGCCCACCCGCTGACCGCTGGGTCATCGACGCATCGCTGGGAGCCGTGTACGGGGCATGGGCTGGCCGCGAGGCGGGCAAGACAAGGTCACCGGTCGAGCGGGAGCAATGCGAGGCATCGCCTCGCATTGGACAACCGCCGCGACGGTGGTGGGCTTCGTCTACTCCGCCGGCGGTTCCCCTTCACCGCACGCAGAGACGCCCAGCAGAGAGACGACCGTGCGGCCGTCCAGATCGATCACCTGGACATCGAGGAGCATGCCGCTGGAGTGCTTCAATGCGATGGCGGGCACCGATACCTCGACCGTTTCGAACTCGCGGAACCCGTCACCCAGACGATCCGGGAGCGCTTCGATGAAGGCCGATCCGTTGAATCCCGCTTCGGGGGCAACGGTCCAGCGCGTCGAGTAGTAGAAGGAGTTTTCGGCGCACTCCAGGTAGGGCGAGTTGGACGGCAGGACCTCCGGGACCCCGCCGGGAACCTCATCCGCGACGCGCTGCATCATCGCGTCCGTATCAGCACGCACCTCATCGATCGTCGGCCGACCTGCCATCACGCACCCCGTCATCGTCGTTGCAGCCAGAATGAGAATCGCCGTGGCCGCGACATGCTTGAGCCCTCTCAACGCCGCGCCGCTTCCGCGAAGATGCGATGAAGGTGCACGTGAACGTCTCCGTTCACTTCCGGGTCCGCAGAGATCACGTCCCCGTGTTGCCCGAAGGGGTCGAAGCCTGTGAATCCGGAGTCGAGCTCGGTGAAGCCGTTCTCTTCGCTGGCGGTCACGGCGTATCCGAACGGGTCGACCTGCATTCCGTCGAGCGCCCGATTGATGTCGGTGGGTCCTTGGATGGCGTAGTAAGCGGTGCCGTCTTGCGGTTCCCACCCGTCCATCATCCCGATGCCCGCCAGGACCACTCGGGCTTGGAAGTCAGCGCCCAGCAGTTCGGCTTGGCCGCTGGGGCTTGAGCCGAATGAGTGCTCGACGGAGAGGAGAGGTGTCGAGTCGGTGATGACATCCAGTTCCTCCTCGAACGCCGCGTAGCGGCTGCCGAGCGGCAGAGCCCACAGGTTCACCTGCGGCCCGAACACCGCCACTTCCCGCGGAGCGAGGTTCGGGAAGAATCCTTGCTTGAGCACGAAGCCCGCGACATCGACACCCGCCGGCGGATCGTCCACCATGAGCCGCGTGAGCGCGGTAAGACCCGTGTTCTGGGTGGAGGAGTAGAAGCTCTCCATCGTCGTGTTGGTCCCGGGCATGAAACTCATGATGACATCCGCTTTCCCGACGTCACCGAACATCTCGATGATCTGCTGCCGGTCCCGGTTGTAGTGGTAGAGCGACACGTCTCCCGCCACTACGCGTTCGAGGTAGGCGATCTCGGAGTCAAGAGCGGCGAGCCGATCGACGTACTGCTGCTCGTTGAACTGGTGAATGATCTGCCTCAACAGCCACGGGTTGGCCAGCGTGGACGGAGGGCCAAGGGTCGGCGGCCCCTCGCCGGCGAGCAGGCTTCGCTCCCGCAGGAGGCCCTCCAGGTTCGCGGCGGCGACCAGGCGGTTCGCCGCTTCACGCACGACAGCTGGGATGCCGCCAAGGGTTCCGACCAGCTCGGGGATGGCGTTCACCAACAGGGCCCGGGTTCCGTCGACGAGCGCTCCCCACCAGGTGGCGACCTCCGCAGCCGGGACACTGCGGATCTGGTCGAGGACCTCCGGGTGCACCGCGACAAGCGCCCGAAGGTCCGCCTCCGACATCGACGCGACCAGCGTCAGCAGCCCGCCCCGTGGGATAGCCGCAGCACCCCCGCGAGCGAACATCCCCAGCGCACCTCGAACGTCCCGGGACGACAGCGCGGAGATCAGTGCGTCGTCGGCCGCGGCACGCCGCTCGCACAGCGCATCCCATTCCGCCTCCACGGCGTCAAGAGCATCCCGGGTGTCGCCGAGCTCGATCTCCAACGCACGAGCGCGAGCGACAGGCTCGGGAAACGAGACGTAGTTGTTCGACGACTCCGCGCGCGCAACCCGCAGCTGCCCACGGAGCTCCTCGCGCTCATCCTCGACAACAGCGCGGCGTCGGGCGAGCGAGTCCTGCTCGTCCTTGATCGCGCGAACCACCTCCGCGTATCCCCTCAGCGCACCGGCCGCGGCGCTCATGCCCGTCGCGAGCACCAGCAGATCGGGCTCCACCGCCGCCACCTGCCGCTGGAAAGCATCGTGAGCTTCGCCCGACCACGACGAACCGGATGCCGCCTCCGCTGCGGAACGAACGCTCGTCTGCGAAGAACGGATACTTTCTGCCCGCTCACCCCAGTCATCGGCCATGGCAGCCATCGCGGAAGGATCGCCGGCACCAGGGTCATTCCGGTCGACCATCAGTACGCCATGACTCCGTCGAGATGAGTGAACTCGCTTGCCGACGCCTCCGGGCGCCGACCAACAGTCACCAACGTCTCGCTCGCGACCTCCGCGCGAATGCTGTGCTCGGTCGCGACATTCTGCAGAACAGACGCGACCTCGTTCGATCCGATCACGCTCTCGCTGACATATCCAAGCTCGCCGGAGTTCCTCACAGCCCGGCCCGCCGCACCGATCGTGGTTGCCGACGAGCGAAGCGTGTCGAAATGCACGGAAACGTCGGTCATGCCACCCCCAAAGGCGTCCAGCTTATGAACGCAGCCGAGAACGCGAATCGCACGAACGGATGAAATCGGTTCGATCATGGCGGGCGCGACTGAATGAGGATCCCGGCAGACGAACCCCTGGTCGCGCTGTCCGCTCGATCCGGTGACCGCCGCCGCTCCTGGTACGCGCTCACCCGGCGGGCGTCACGACCCGGCTTGATTCGCCGTGGTCAACGAACACGCGGTTGCAGCCGGCCGCTCGGAGCTCCGCCTCCTGCACGTCGTGGTTCCGCTCCCGCTTCGAGACTCAGGCTTAGCCGGCTTCATGTGCCATGCCGGAAACAGGGCCGCTGAGGTCCGGCGCGAATCGGTTCGGCAGGGGGTTTCGTTGGGTGGATCCTCGGCGTGTCGCGCAGCTGATCGTCGACGTTGACGAGCCTGCCGCAAACGAACGTTTACGGCGCCAGCGGCAGCGTAATGCTCAGTCGAAGGTCATCCACGCCCGGCCGGCTCGTGAAGACCCCCGAGAATCGAGCTGCTTCTGCGAAGCCGAGCGACCGGTAGAGACGCAGCCCTGGTTCGTTCGTCGAGAGAACCTTGAGCCACACGCGAGCGCCGCCTCCGATCGCCGCCTTCTCGAGGGCAGCTTGAACGAGGCTGCGGCCGATCCCTATCGATCGAGAAGCCGGCGACACCCCGAGGCCGGCGATGTACCAGTCGCCGTACTCGCTCGGCCTGTGAAGCGTTCGGACATAGCCGACTGGCCGACCATCGCTCGATGCCACGATCACGTCTTCCACTCGTGCGCGGTCGTTCACCGGGGCCCGGTCTCACACGCCGTTCTTGGGACCGTGCTGAAATCGCTCATGAACTGCCACGGCATCGTCCATAGAGTCGAAGACCTCGACGCTAGCCTGCAGCGTTCGCACGTCGCCGCTGGCCTCCACCGTGAAACTCCTTCGCACGATCGAGCCGTCCGATTGTTTCGCGATCGAGCCGGAGGATAGAACTTGATCGCTTCCCGCAGGCTTGCAGGTCACCCCTCCGTCCGCGCCGCTGGTGATCATGCACTCACGCATTCGATCTTTCGACAGGGCCAACCATACGTCGGTCTCTAAGTAGGCACCCAGGGAGACAAGGCTGTTCAAGGCCCAATCGTTCGGATCGGGTGCCGGGTCTTCAGGCGCATCGACGTACACCGCCGCCTCCGGTAAGCCTTGATCGGGCGCGTTGCTTCCGAGGGCGACTATTCCGGCGCCACCGAGGAAGCCACACGCGGTCGCGACGAGCGCCAGACCGACCCGCGAAGATGACGCGCGCGGCATCGCCTCCACCTCTCGCCGGGTAGGGCCGAAAGCAATCTCGGCGCCGTCGCCTGCGTCCTGCCGTGCGTGGAGCAGCATCCGGGGCGAGGCTCCAGCGCTGAGGGCAGCGAACTCACGAATTTCCGATGGCGTCGGCTCTGCTCCCGGTCCGAAAACCCGCTCTGCGAGCCGTCGTCGCTCGTCTTCCGATACTTCCGCCATGACTGCACCCTACGATCGTGCGGGAAATGCGGGGCACGCAACCCCTTCTTCGTTCTGTACCGACGCGGAAGGCTGACGACCGTTCTGGCTGATCGCGATGCTGGCGCCTAGCGAACGGCTTGCACCGTGCTGTGGGTGCGGAGCGCCATCACCGTCTGGGCTCTCATGGCTCGTCAGATGCGCGGTCAGAACGACCCGACAGACCGCCATCGGTGAAGGGCGCCTCACGGACGCGGCCGCTTCTCGGCCCCGTGCTCCCAGGCCAAGGCTCGGGTGGATACGCGCGGTAGTACCGGCGCCAGGCGTAGATGTTGGCAGCGACGGCGAAAACGATCCAGCCCGCGAGCACGACCCAGCGCACCGGGTTACCAGGGTCATCGATCGCGAGCACCAGGAGCAACCCAGCCAGGGACGAACTGAGCAGACTCGCAACCATCAGCTGATGGCTGCGCGCCCGCGCCTTCGGGTCTGACGGCGGCTGCGGAATCTCCATCGCTAGCCCACCGGCTCCGGCACGCCGGCGGCGGCGGCGACGAACGCTCGAGCCAGCTCGTCGTTCCGGAATCCGCCGCTCATAAGAGCGACCATAGGGCGTGACCCGGTCGGCGTCGAGGAGCTTTTCGGGGCCGATCGCTCCGCTACGGATCCCGCAGCCGGACGAGCCACGGTCGCGCGAACCTCCCCGGGCCACGTTGCTTCGTGTTCGCGGTCAGCACCTGCTTAGCCGCTGTTGGTCGGAGCTGCCAAGCGCTGCCGAAGAACGTGCGATCAAACCGGCAAGCACCGACCCGCCGCCTTGCCGATCAGGCGATCAGCGCAGAGGTGATAGCGAGAACCGCCATGATCACCCCGACGCCGGCAGTCAGCAGAATCCATCCCGGAAGCTGAGAGCGCCGCCTGGAGGCACCGGAGGTCTCATCGTGACCGAGGGCCGCACGCAGTTCGGCACGCTCTTCGTCGATCTCCTCCTGCCGCAAGTGGCTTGAGTGCGCCAGGAACGCCAGCGGAGTCGCGTCCTTCCCATGGAGGTCGCGCTCTTCGGCGTCGAGCTGCTCAAGCCGCCTGCGAATGCCCTCTTCATCGGCGTCGCTCACGAGAGAAGAATCTCGATTAGCGGCACGACGCGACATCCCCCCATCCTGCCGGGCGACCCGCGCATTCGTCGAGGGACCGCTTGCGCCGGCGGACTGCGACCCACTGCTCAGCCCCATCTCACTTCACGGGGTCTGTACTTGACCCGCGATGTTCGCACTTATCCGCACTATCCGAAGGCACGCGCTCGGACGTGGGGCTTCGGGGAGGTGTCGGCGCAGATTCACGCTCGTACAGCGTCCGATCACTCGTCGACGTCGCCGGCGACAAAGGCCGGGACAGCACGCGCTACAGCGTCGGGAGCTCGCGATCCTGCAAGCCGGAAAAAGCGGGCAGCGGGCCGGTAGCGCAGGCAGTATTCGGGCGCCCACAGGTGTGACCCACAAGGGTGATCGCCAGCGCTAGATGTCCAGGATCGACGGACGCGGATCGATCACCGACGCCACGATCGCCTCGATCGCGAACTCCGACGCTCGCCCCAGGTCGACCGCTGTCGGGTCGAGCAGCCACTGCACCTGCAGACCGTCCATGACCGCCAGGATCGCCGCCGCCCCGTACTCGATCGATCCCGGATCGGTGATTCCCCGTTCCTCGCAGATCCGCTCGAATGCCTCGCGCAGATCTCGGCGGAGTTCGGTATAGCGGTGCTCGAAGTACGCCCGCCCCGGGTGGTCATCGGTGACCGACTCCGCCGACAGCACTGCGTAGGTCTGGACAAGCCCCGCTCGTCGCATGTTCGTCATCGCCGTGCGCACGAGATGGCGGAACAGAGCCATCCCACCGGGGATGCGTCCGCCGTCCAGGTCCGCGACATCCGTCTGATCCCTGTGCTCGAGAACTTCGAGCAGCAGCTGATCCTTCGACCCGAAGTGATGAAGGATGCCGGCGTGCGTCATCCCGACCTGGTCCGCGATGTCCTGCAGGGTGCCGTTCGCGAAGCCCTTGGCCCCGAAGATCTCCTGCGCCGCGTCGAGGATCTCCCGTCGACGCACGAGCGTCGCCGGGCGCGACTTCGTCTGCTGCCGATTCTCGGCCATGGTGTGCCTTCTTCTCCCCGTTGCGGATCAGATCTTACGCAGGATCCGGGGTCCGCGTCTTTGAGGCTTGTGAACTTACTTACTTGATTGTAAGTTCTCTCTTGCGATCACACTCAGCGCCGAGTGGCACTCCTGCAAGGACCATGTCGTGGCGCCGAAACCACACCTGAAGGAGACGCAATGAGGCTGAAAACCTCCCTCGCCGCCGCCGGTCTTACCGCGGCACTGATCCTCACCGGCTGCGCCGCCGGTGGCGGTGACAACGATTCCGACGCGAGCGGCAGCGGAGCTGTGCTCACCATCGCCAAACCCGACGGCGCGATAACGACCGAATCGCACAACCCGTACCTGGCAGACTCCTCCGCGTCGAAGTACGGCTACGGCAAAGTCATCTTCGAGTCCCTCGCCCTCGTGAACCCCACCGGCGACCTTGGCACCACCCCGTGGCTGGCCGAGACGGTCGAATGGAACGACGACTACACGCAGCTCACCGTCACGCCCCGCAGCGGCGTGAAGTGGAGCGACGGCGAAGACTTCACCGCCGACGACATCGTCTTCACCTTCACCCAGTACCTGAGCGGAAAGCTCACCGACACCGGCGCGCTGGGCGTCACCGACGTCACGGCCGACGGCGACACCGTGACGATCACCTTCGACGAGTCGAAGTTCACTGCTCAGGGCCGCGTCCTGCACACCCCGGTCGTGCCCGAGCACATCTGGAAGGACATCGCCGACCCCAACACCGACCCCCTCACCGATGAGGGCAAGGCCGTCGGCACCGGTCCCTACGTCCTCTCCAACTGGTCGACCGAGTCGGTCTCGCTGACCGCCAATCCCGACTACTGGGGCGGCGAGCTCGCCGTGCCTCAGCTCAACTACGTCTCCTACGGCGACAACGCGGCCCTCACGACCGCGCTCGCCACCGGCGACGCCGACTGGGCGCAGGCATTCATCCCGCAGATCCAGGAGAGCTACCTCGACGCCGACCCCGACAACGTCTTCCTCGTCTCGCCGACCCCGGGTGCCGGCACGCTGTTCATGAACCTGCAGCGCAAGCCCTTCAACGACCCGGCGCTGCGCGAGGCTTTGGCGTGGACGATCGACCGCGAGGCCTACGTCGACATCGCCCGCGAAGGCGCGAGCGAGGCGATCTGGAACAAGACCGGCCTGAGCTCCGTGCTCGAGAGCGAGATCATCGACGAGTTCACGGACGACAACTACTCGGTCGATGTCGACAAGGCGAAGGAAGTCCTCGAGGACGCCGGCTACACCTGGAACAGCGGCGCGCTGACGGACCCTGACGGTGAGGCCGTCGAGTTCTCGATCTCGGTCCCCGCCGGCTGGAGCGACTGGAACACCGAGCAGGCCCTCATTTCTGAGGAGCTCGACAAGGCGCTCGGCATCAAGGTCAACGTCGACCAGCCCGACTGGGGCGGCTGGGACTCCGCCCGCCAGGAAGGCGACTTCGACGCGATCATCCACTGGCTCGAGGACACCGGGAACGCGTACGGCCTGTACACGTCGACGATGGACCCGAAGTGGATCGTCGACGACAAGGCGTCATTCAACTTCGGTCGCTTCGACGACCCGCAGGTGACCGAGGCGCTGAACACCTACGCCAATGCGAGCTCCGATGAGGAGCGCGCCGGCGCCAGCGCCGTCCTGCAAAAGGCGTTCGTCGAGAACATCCCGGCGATCCCGCTCGGTGCGCACCCGCTCCTCGGCGAGTTCAACACGCGCAACTACGTCGGCTGGCCCTCTGAGGACGACCAGTACGCCGCAGGTGACCCGACGCAGCCCGGCATCGTGCAGATCCTGACGAAGCTCAAGCCCGCAGAGTAACCCGACCGAGTGACGGGGCGGATGCCGCTGGCCCGATGGCATCCACCCCGTCACCCCTGCTCACCTCCACGAAAGCGAGCACGCACCGATGCGCGATTCGTTACTGTCCGTCGACGACTTCTCCGTCGTCTACGACGTCGACCCCCCGGTCGAAGCCGTCAAGAACGTCAGCCTCGAACTGCGCCGCGGCGAGATTCTGGGGCTCGCCGGCGAGAGCGGATGCGGCAAGACGACCCTCGCCTATGGGGTGCAGCGCCTGCTCAAGGCGCCCGCCGTCATCTCCAGCGGTTCCGTCGTCTTCCGCGACGTCTCCGGCGAGGACGTCGACGTCAATTCGCTCGACCCGGAGGAGATGCGCCGCTTCCGCTGGGACAAGATCTCCATGGTCTTCCAAGGCGCGATGAACGCGCTCAACCCGGTCGCCACGATCGGCTCGCAGCTCTCCGACGTCTTCGAGGTCCACCGCCCCGACATGAACCGCGCCGCGCGGCGCGACGCCGTGAACGAACTTCTCGAGATCGTCAAGGTCGGCGCCGCCCGCAGCCGTTCCTTCCCCCACGAGCTCTCCGGCGGGACGCGCCAGCGCGTCATGATCGCCATGGCGCTCGCCCTCCGCCCGCAGCTGATGGTGATGGACGAGCCGACCACCGCGCTCGACGTGCTCGTCCAGCGCGAGATCCTCAAGCAGATCTCGCAGCTGCGCCACGCGTTCGGCTTCTCCGTCATCTTCATCACCCACGACCTGCCGCTGCTCCTCGAGATCAGCGACCGCATCGCCATCATGCGGGAAGGCGAGATCGTCGAGATCGACACTGCCGAACGCATCTGGACCGCCCCGCAGCACGAGTACACGCGCACCCTGCTGTCCTCGTTCCCGCGACTCACCGGTGAAAGGGGGGTCGTCGTCCGATGACCACACTCGAATTCGACGGCGTCACGAAGGTGTACCACGTGCGCGGCGCGGGAGAGATGAAAGCCCTCGACGACGTCTCGTTCACACTGACGTCCGCGCAGACGATCGGCCTCGTCGGGCAGTCCGGCAGCGGCAAGTCGACCATCGCCAAGATCCTGACCCAACTCGAGACCCCCACGAGCGGCGAGGTGCGCCTCGACGGCACGCCCATTCCCCGCCGCGGCAGAGGGCTGCGTAGCTACCGCCAGCAGCTGCGGATGGTCTTTCAGGACCCCTTCGCCTCACTGAACCCCTACCACTCGATCCGCCACCACATAGAGCGCCCGCTGCGCCTGGACAACGTGGTCCCGAAGCGCGAGGTCGAGGACGAGGTCCGCCGGCTCCTCGAGCGCGTGCGCCTCGACCCCGATTCGGTCATCGACCGTCGCCCGCACGAGCTCTCGGGCGGACAGCGGCAACGCGTCGCGATCGCCCGGGCGCTGGCATCCCGTCCCCGCCTGCTCGTCGCCGACGAGCCCGTGTCGATGCTCGACGTCTCGATCCGCATGGGAGTGCTGAACCTGCTCGCCGACCTGCAGCGCGAAGAGGGGCTCGGGGTGCTCTACATCACCCACGACCTCGCGACCGCGCGGCACTTCAGCGACGAGATCCTCGTCCTCAACCAAGGCAGGGTCGTCGAGAGCGGCACCGCCGACGACGTCATCCTGCGCCCGCAGAACCCCTACACGCAGGAGCTCCGCGCTGCGTCCCCCGACCCCGAGAGCCACTTCGCAACGGCTCCGGGACTGCCCGGAGGTGCCCGATGACCGCCGTCCAGCCGCAACCGCCCGTCGAACCGACTGACGCACTTGAGGTCGGCACGACCGCCACCGCGACAGTCAGAGGACGCACCCGCATCCCGTGGCGCTTCCTCGGCAGTCGCGCCCTCTTCTACCTGTTCACGCTGTGGGCGGCGATCACGATCAACTTCTTCCTGCCCCGGTTCATGAAGGGCGACGCGGTCGATCAGTACCTCGCCCGCAACCGGAACGTCACCCCCGAGGCAGCGGACGCCCTGCGCGCCCTGCTGGGCATCGACACCGACAAGTCGCTGTGGCAGCAGTACCTCGACTACTGGGGCCTCCTGTTCCGCGGCGATCTCGGCGTCTCGCTGCTGCACGGCCTCCGTCCCGTGACCGAGGTCATCAGCCAGTCGCTGCCGTGGACGATCGGCCTCGTCGGGTTCGCCACGATCGTCTCGTTCCTCATCGGCACGATCGGCGGCGCCGTCATCGGCTGGCGTCGCGGCAGCCGTTCCGAGGTCCTGATCCCGGTCACGACCTTCCTCAGCACGATCCCCTACTTCTGGCTCGGTCTGCTCGCCATCGCGCTCTTCTCGGTGAACCTCAAGTGGTTCCCGATCGGCAAGGCGTACGGAGTCGGGGTCTCGCCGGAGTTCACCCCCGAGTTCATCGGACAGGTGATCCACCACGGCACCCTCCCGGCGGTGACGATCATCATCGCCTCGCTCGGCGGCTGGATGCTCGGCATGCGCAACATGATGCTGACGGTGCTCGACGAGGACTACATCACGGTCGCACAGGCCAAGGGGATGCCGAACTCACGGGTCCTCTGGCGTTACGCCGCGCGCAACGCGGTGCTCCCCCAGATCCAGAGCTTCGCACTGTCGATCGGCTTCATCGTCGGCGGCACGATCGTCATGGAGATGGTCTTCAGCTACCCCGGCGTCGGCAAGCTGCTCCTGGACGCCACCAACGCGAAGGACTACGCGCTCATGCAGGGCGTCTTCCTCGTGATCACGCTGTCGGTGCTCGTCGCGAACATCCTCGCCGACATCGCGTACGCGTTCCTCGACCCCCGCACCCGCCAGACGGAGGCCTGACCATGACTGCAACCGCCACCATCCGCATGGCCCGCACGCAGGAGCCGATCCCGAACACCTTCTGGTCGCGTCTCGGCTCGGCGTTCGCGATGTTCCGCAACGCGAAGTCGATCACAGGCCTCGCGATCCTCGGCTTCTTCGTCCTCATCGCGATCTTCGCCGACGTCCTCGCGCCGTTCTCGCCGACGCAGGTCGACAACACGGCGCGCTTCCAGCCGCCGTCGGCCGAGCACTGGCTCGGCACGACCCATATCGGCGAGGACGTCCTCAGCCAGGTCATCCACGGCACCCGCGGCGTGATCGTCGTCGGCTTCCTCGCCGCCATCATCGCGACGATCATCGCGATCGTCGTCGGTGTCGTCTCGGGGTACGTCCGGGGCTGGAAGAGCGAAGGCCTGTCGGCGCTGACCAACGTCTTCCTCGTCATCCCCGGTCTGCCTCTCATCATCATCGTCGCGTCGATGTTCGAGCAGCCGCCGCTCGTGCTCATCGCGGCCGTTCTCGGCATCACCGGATGGGCGTGGGGCGCACGCGTCCTGCGCGCGCAGACGATGTCGCTGCGCAACCGCGACTTCATTCAGGCCGCCCGCGCCAACGGCGAGCCGCTGCACCGCATCATCGCTGTGGAGATGCTGCCGAACCTCATGGCTCTCATCGCCGCGAGCTTCGTCGGTACCGTGACCGCCGCCATCCTCGGGCTGACGACGCTCTCGTACATCGGCGTCATCCCCGTGAACACCTACAACTGGGGCACCATCCTCAACTGGGCGAGCGCCCAGGGCGCGTTCCGGCAGAACCAGTGGTGGTGGTACCTGCCTCCCGGCCTGTGCATCGCCGCGATCGGCGTCGCACTCTCGCTCATCAACTTCGGCATCGACGAGTACGTGAACCCGCGTCTGCGTTCGGCCGGCGAGCGCGCCCGCGCGATGAAGAAGAAGGGGCTGAACGTCAACGACGCCGTCACGGTCGTCCGCGCCCCCGCCTCTGCCGCACCGCACAGCACGACCTCGAAGGACAGCACCGCATGACCGTCGTCGACCTGCCCGCTGCCCCCTACCGCGACCCCGCGCTGACCGTCGAGGAGAGGGTCGCTGACCTGCTGGGACGCATGACGCTCCCCGAGAAGGTCGGGCAGATGATGCAGTTCGACGCCCGCGAGGACCTCGAGCACATCGTGCACGAGCGCCACGCCGGCTCGATTCTGCACACGTCCCCCGAGAAGGTTCTCCGTGCCGCCGAGCTCACGGCGCAGACGCGGCTGCGCATCCCGCTGCTGGTAGCCGAGGACTGCATCCACGGACACTCCTTCTGGGAGGGCGCGACCATCTTCCCGACCCAACTCGGCATGGCCTCGACATGGGATCCGAAGCTCGTCGAGCTGGTTGCGAAGGCGACCGCCGCAGAGGCGGCGGCCACCGGCATCCACTGGACCTTCTCCCCTGTCCTCTGCATCGCGCGCGATCTGCGCTGGGGCCGCGTGAACGAGACCTTCGGCGAGGACCCCTTCCTCATCGGCGAGCTCGCCTCAGCCATGGTCCGCGGGTATCAGGGAGACGGCCTCGGCGACCCCGACGCGATCCTCGCAACGGCGAAGCACTTCGCCGGATACTCCGAGACGCAGGGCGGGCGCGACGCCAGCGAGGCCGACATCTCGCGCCGCAAGCTGCGCTCCTGGTTTCTGCCGCCGTTCGAACGCGTCGCTCGCGAGGGATGCCGCACCTTCATGCTCGGCTATCAGACCACCGACGGCGTGCCGATCACGGTGAACGACTGGCTGCTCAGCGACGTCCTCCGCGGCGAGTGGGGCTACACGGGCACCCTCATCACCGACTGGGACAACGTCGGACGCATGGTGTGGGAGCAGAAGGTGCAGCCAGACCACACTCACGCGGCGGCGGCCGCCGTGCGAGCCGGGAACGACATGATCATGACGACGCCCGGGTTCTTCTCCGGGGCGCTCGAGGCCGTCGACCGGGGGATGCTGACCGAGGCCGACATCGATCAGGCCGTCGGCCGCATCTTGTCGCTGAAGTTTCGCTTCGGCCTGTTCGAGAACCCCCGCCTGCCCGATCGGGAGCGCATCGCCTCGGTGGTCGCCCGCGGCTCCCACACCGACCTCAACCTCCAGGTCACGCGGCGCTCGCTTGTGCTGCTGCGCAACGACGGCACGCTGCCTCTCGCGCCCAGCGCGCGGCGCATCGCCGTCGTGGGTCCCCTCGCGGACGACGCGCAGACCCAGCTGGGCGACTGGGCGGGCTCCTCCGGACAGGTCGACTGGATGCCGCAGGGGCACCCGCGGGCGCAGATAACGACAGTGCTCGATGGGCTGCGCGAGCGTTCAGGGGCGACGGTCGATTACGCCCAGGGTGCGGAAATCCTCCGCCTCACCGACGATCCGGCCGGGACGTTCCCCGACGGCCAGCCGCGTCCGGCCATCATCGTCCCGAGCGACCCGGACGAGACGCAGATCGCCGAGGCGGTCGCCCTCGCGGAGCGCTCGGACGTCGTCGTCGCCGTCGTCGGTGACCGGATCGAGCTGGTCGGCGAGGGCCGCTCGACCGCGACGCTCGACCTCATCGGCGGCCAGCGAGCCCTGCTCGACGCCCTCGCGGCGACGGGCCGGCCGCTCGTCGTCGTGCTCATGGCGTCGAAGCCTCTCGTCCTGCCGGAGTCGGTGCGCGAGGCATCCGTGGTCTGGGTCGCGAATCCGGGCATGCAGGGCGGCCGCGCGATCGCGGAGCTGCTGCTCGGCGAGATCGAGCCGGCCGGGCGGCTGCCGATCTCGTTCGCGCGTCACGCCGGTCAGCAGCCGACGTACTACAACCAGATCCGCGGTCAGCACGGCGACCGCTACGCCGATCTCACGCAGGAGCCGGCCTTCGCGTTCGGCGACGGCTTGTCGTACACGACCGTCGAGTACGACGAGCCCGAGATCCTCACCCCCGTCGTCGGGGCCGGCGACACCGTCCGAGCGCGGATCACGCTGCGGAACTCCGGTGCGCGCACTGCGCACGAGATCGTCCAGGTCTACGTTCGCGACACGGTGACGTCCGTCAGCTGGGCCGACAAGGAACTCAAGACGTACCGGCACGTCGACCTGGCCGCCGGCACCAGCGCCACGATCGAGATCGATCTGCCGGCATCCGAGTGCACGATCGTGGATGCCGCCGGCACCCGCATCGTGGAACCCGGAGAGTTCGAGCTGCTCATCGGACCGTCGTCCCGCAGCGAGTCGCTACGGTCGGTGTCGTTCGAGATCCGCTGAACCCGACGAGCGGTCGCCGTCGGGATGCGCTCTCTGCTGGCGAGGCGATCGGGGACCCCATGCGGACGACCGGTGAGACTGCGTCGACGAGCCAGCCAGAAACGATCGTTTTGGCGGGGAGCGCAGTCGAGGGCTGACTTCACCAGCTCGTGTGTGCCCGCGAATGCGGCCAGCGACAGCCTCGGTTCGCTCCAAACCGGGCCCCCAGGACACTGGCGTATGCCACGACTTCAGCTTCAGATCTGCACCAAAAATGCACCACGCACGCCCACAACATGCAGAAAACCCCCGGATAACCGGGGGTTTTCACTGGCGGTGACGGTGGGATTTGAACCCACGGTAGGGGGTTACCCTACACAACTTTTCGAGAGTTGCACCTTCGGCCGCTCGGACACGTCACCGCCGACCAGCTTACGACATCTCGGACGATGCCGCGAACCGCGATGTCCCGGGTCGGGCGTAGCGTGTGCCTGTGACGCGATCATCGACCCCGCAGACGGCTCTCATCGTCGCGATCGCGTCGCTCGCATCATCCGTCGCGTTCCTCGACAGCACGATCGTGAACGTCGCGCTCCCAGCGATCGAGCGCGAGCTCGGCGGCGGACTCGCGACGCAGCAGTGGGCGGTCGACGCGTACCTGCTGACGCTCTCGTCACTCATCCTTCTCGCGGGCTCGGTGAGCGACGCCTACGGGCGCCTCCTCGTGCTGCGCATCGGGTTGATCGGCTTCGGCATCGCCTCGGTCGCCGTGGGACTCGCGCAGGATCCGGTCTTCCTCATCGCCGCGCGCGCCGTCCAAGGCGCGGCGGGTGCCTTCCTCGTGCCGAGCTCGCTCGCCCTCATCACGTCGCTCCTCCAGGGCCACGAGCGCTCGCGCGCGATCGGCCTGTGGACCGCGTTCACGACGGGGGCCTCGCTCGTCGGCCCCCTGCTGGGCGGCCTCTTCGTCGATCTGCTCTCGTGGCGCTACGCGTTCCTCGTCAACGTCATCCCCGTCGCCGTCACCCTCTGGCTCGTGACCCGACTGCCCGGCCACGACGAGCGGCGGGCCGACGCGGGGATCGACTGGCTCGGCGCCGCCCTGTGCACGGCCGGCCTCGGCGGCATGGTCTTCGCCCTCATCGAGCAGCCGAACCTCGGCTGGAGCTCCCCCGCGATCTGGATGCCGCTGGCCGGCGGCGCCGTCATGTTCGCGGCGTTCCTGCTGCGGCAGCGCACGTCGCGGCATCCGATCCTCCCGCTCGGGCTCTTCCGGGTGCGCAACTACTGGACCGGCAACCTCGCGACGCTGTTCGTGTACGCCGCGCTGTCGCTCAACGGCTTCGTCGTCGGCGTGTACCTGCAAGAAGGCGCGAGCCTCAGCGCGACGCTGGCCGGGCTCGCGAGCCTGCCGACGACGGTGCTGCTGATCGCGCTGAGCCCCGGGGCCGGCTCCCTCGCGGAGCGCTTCGGCGGCCGGATCTTCATGACCTTCGGCCCCCTCGTCATGGCCGGTGGCGCGCTGATGCTGCTGCTGGTCGACGAGGAGTTCGACTACTGGTGGCAGGTGCTCCCCGGCCTCGTCGTGTTCGGGCTCGGACTCGGCGCGACGGTCTCGCCCCTCACCGCCACGATCCTCGGCGCCGTCGACCCGGAACGTTCGGGCATCGCGTCAGCGGTGAACAACGCCGTCGCACGGGTCGCCGGCCTCGTGATCATCGCTTTCCTCGCACCCATCGTGGGCGGCGCGCTCGACCTCGATGGATTCCACCGGGCGGCGATCGTCACCGCGGCGCTCATGGCCGCGGGCGGGCTCATCGCCTTCGCCGGCATCCGGAACAGCGCACCCTCAGCCACCGCCCCGGCAGCGGCGGGCTAGCGCGCGCCCGGCGAGCGCTCCGCCGCGAGGGGGCCGAGCACCGACAGCATCCGCAGCTTCTCCGCCGCCTCCGAACCGGGCTCGGGTGTGAGGGTGAGGAGCGCCTGCGAGCGGTCGTCCGTGAAGAGAACCTGGCAGTCGACCTCGATCTCGCCGACGGCCGGATGCACCACGACTTTGTGGTCCGCGAAGCGCTCGGCCACCTCTTCGAGATCCCAGAGCCACGCGAACTCGGCGCTCCGCTCGCGCAGGTCCTCGACGAGACGCGCGGCCCGCGACCCCGCGCCACCCCGACCCGCGACGGCCCGGAGGTTGGCCACGATGGCCCGGCTCTGCCGGTCATGATCGGATGCCGGATACACGGCCCGCTCGCTGACAGGATGCGCGAACCAGCACCAGGCGCCGCTGCGTTCGGGCCCGGTGCGCCGTTCCCGCGCGCCGAAGAGGGCCCGCGCGAGCGCGTTCTGCGCGAGAGTCTCGTCGAGCTCGGTGATCACGAGCGCCGGGATGTCGTCGAGCCGGTCGAGCACCCGCTGAAGCGCGGGTGCCACATGATCGGCAGCGCCGGAACGTTCGGGCGGCGTGTGCCCGGCGAGCCGGTGCAGGTGGTCGCGCTCCGAGCGAGAGAGGCGCAGGGCGCGCGTGAGCGACGCGAGCATCTGCAGGCTCGGCTGCGGCCCGCGCTCCTGCTCGAGCCGCGTGTAGTAGTCCGCGCTCATCAGGGCGAGCTGCGCGACCTCCTCGCGTCGGAGCCCCGCCACGCGGCGGCGCTCGCCGGACGGCAGCCCGACATCCTCCGGACGCAGTCGCTCTCGACGTGCGCGGAGGAATCGGGCGAGTGCGGCGCGGTCCACGTATTCATTGTGGCCGCGGCGACCCGACCGAGCCAGGGATCACCGCTCCCCCGTTCACGCGTGCCTGGATGCGCACGGATGCCGCGACGAGAGTCGTCGCATGGACATCACCGGACGCACCATCTTCATCCCCGGCGCGACGAGCGGCATCGGCCGCGCGCTCGCCATCGCTCTCGCCGAGCGCGGCAACACGGTCATCGTCGGTGGCCGCCGGCGCGAACTCATCGACGACCTCCGCTCGTCGCACCCGGGCATCGACGGCGTCGAGATCGACACGTCGGATGCCGCATCCATCGACCGTGCCGCCGGCGAGGTTCTCGAGCGGCATCCCGGTCTCGATGTGCTCGTCACGATGGCGGGCATCATGAACGCCGAGGACTGGACCTCTCCCGCGGGCTTCGTCGACAGCGCGGAACGCACCGTCACAACGAACCTGCTCGGGCCCATCCGGCTGATCGGCGCGTTCATCGAGCACCTGCTGAGCCGCCCCGCCGCGACGATCATGACGGTCTCGTCGGGGCTGGCCTTCGCCCCGCTCGCTGCGACGCCCAGCTACAACGCCACGAAGGCGGCGATCCACATGCTGAGCGAATCGCTCCGGCTCCAGTACGCGGCCTCGCCCGTGTCGATCGTGGAACTCGTGCCGCCCGCTGTGCAGACAGATCTCATGCCCGGTCACGCCGAGAACCCGCAGGCGCAGCCGCTCGACGAGTTCGTCGACGAGGTGATGTCGATCCTCGAGCGGGATGCCGACGTGCAGGAGGTGCTCGTCGAGCGCGTCGAGTTCCTCCGCCACGGCGAGGCTCGCGGCGACTACGCCGACGTCGTGCGCGCACTCAACGCAAGCGACCCGCACGCGGGCCGGCGTGGGGTCCGGTAGCGACTCTCATTCGCCCCTGCCAGACTGAGATCATGAGCGCGATCGAGAACTCCAAACTCACCGTCGTCGGCGCGGGCGCCGTCGGATCCAGCGTCGCCTACGCGGCCCTCATCCGGGGATCGGCCCGCCACGTGGCCCTCTACGACATCGCGACGGAGAAGACCGAGGCCGAGGTCCTGGACCTCGCGCACGGGGCGCAGTTCACGGGTTCGAGCGACATCATCGGCGGATCCGACATCTCGGTCGCCGAGGGCTCGCACGTCGTCGTCATCACCGCGGGAGCGAAGCAGAAGCCCGGCCAGACGCGCACCGAGCTCGCGGGCGTGAACGCGGGCATCATCGCGTCGATGATGCCGCAGCTGCTCGACGTCGCCCCCAACGCGACCTTCGTCATCGTCACCAACCCCTGCGACGTGCTCACCGTTCTCGCGCAGGAGGCCACCGACCTGCCGCCCGAGCGCATCTTCGCCTCGGGCACCGTGCTCGACACCTCGCGCCTGCGCTGGAAGATCGCCCGCCGTGCCGGCGTCTCGATCTCGAGCGTGCACGCGTACATCGTCGGCGAGCACGGCGACACCGAGTTCCCGCTGTGGTCGCACGCCACCATCGGCACGGTGCCGATCCTCGACTGGGTCCCGCTCGACGGTCAGCCCAAGTTCACGACCGAGGAGCTCGACCAGATCGCCATCGACGTCCGCGACGCCGCCTACAAGGTGATCCAGGGCAAGGGTGCGACGAATTACGCCATCGGCCTCTCGAGCGCCCGGATCGTCGAGGCGATCCTGCGCGACGAGGATGCCGTGCTCCCGGTCTCGACGGTGCTGCGCGACTTCCACGGTGTCGACGGCATGGCCCTGTCCGTGCCGTCGGTCGTCAACCGCCAGGGCGCGTTCCCGGTGCGTGAGATCGAGTTCTCCGCGCGCGAGCTCGAGCTGTTCCAGCACTCGGCCGCGGCGCTCAGCGAGGTCGCGACCTCTCTGCGCGGCTGATCAGTCGGTACGCCGATACATCCGTCGGACCGGCGGTGCTGGTGTCGTCCCGGAGCCCCGGGGAGACGACATCCGCACCACCGGTCCGACAGTTGTATCGGGTCGAGGCTCGCGAGGGGCCGGAGACCGCGGGATGTCGGAGGTCGCGCCTACCCTGGACGCATGGCCTCTCGACGTCCCGCTCCCACCACGGCCTTCAAGTGCACCGAGTGCGGGTGGACGACGGCGAAGTGGGTCGGCCGCTGCGGTGAGTGCCAGCAGTGGGGCACCGTCGTCGAGGCGGCGACACAGACCGGCATCACCTCGACCGTGACGGCGGTCAGCCCCGGCGCTGCGCGCGCCGCGCGTCCGATCACCGAGATCGACACGACCGAGGCGCCGCGACGTTCCAGCGGTGTCGGCGAGTTCGACCGCGTGCTCGGCGGCGGGGTGGTCCCCGGCGCTGCGATCCTCCTGTCGGGCGAGCCCGGCGTCGGCAAGTCGACGCTCCTGCTCGAGGTCGCCGCGCAGTCGGCTCGCTCCGGGCGGCGCGTGCTCTACGTGAGTGCTGAAGAGTCGCTCGGTCAGGTCCGGCTCCGCGCCGAGCGGACCGGCGCACTGCACGACGCCCTGTACCTCGCGAGCGAGACCGACCTCGCCACGGTGCTCGGCCACGTCGACGAGGTGCGTCCCGACCTCCTCATCGTCGACTCGGTGCAGACGGTGTCGTCATCGCTGTCCGACGGGGTCGCGGGCCAGCCGAGCCAGGTCCGCGAAGTGGCGTCTACGCTCATCCGCGTCGCGAAGGAGCGAGATCTCCCCGTCCTGATCGTCGGGCACGTCACGAAAGACGGATCCATCGCCGGCCCCCGGGTGCTCGAGCACCTCGTCGACGTCGTCTGCCAGTTCGAAGGCGACCGACAGACCTCGCTGCGCTTCGTCCGGGCGCTGAAGAACCGCTTCGGGCCGACCGACGAGGTCGGGTGCTTCGACATGACGGGCGACGGCATCGCAGAGGTGCCCGATCCGAGTGCACTGTTCCTCGGCCACGGCGACCCCGTCCCCGGAACCTGCGTGACGATCGCGCTCGAGGGTCGACGCGCGTTGCCCGTCGAGGTCCAGGCGCTGACCCTCAAGACCGGCGCACCCAATCCTCGCCGAGTCGTGAGCGGCGTCGACAGCGCTCGCGTCGCGATGATCCTCGCCGTGCTCGAGAAGCGCGGCGTCGCCGTCACGAGCGACCAGGACGTCTACGTCTCGACCGTGGGAGGCGTGCGCCTGGTCGAGCCCGCCGCCGACCTCGCCATCGCCATCGCCATCGCGGGGGCCGTCGGCGGCAAGGCCGTGTCGCGACAGGTGGCGGCCTTCGGCGAGCTCAGCCTCGCGGGCGAGATCCGCCCGGTGACGCAGTCGAGCCAGCGCCAGTCCGAAGCGAAGCGCATGGGATACACCGCCGTGGTGGATGCCTCGTCGCGCACCATCGGCGGAGCGATGCGCGATCTGCAGGTGCGCCAGCCCGCGGCATCCGTGGCCGACGCAGGCTTCTGACGTCCCTCACCTGGCAGCACGCGCCCCCACCCGAGCCGGGAAGCGGCGCGAAGCGCCAACCCAACCCCCGCACCCCAGCCGGCCCTGACTCACCTGGCAGCACGCGCCCCCACCCGAGCGCAGAAGCGGCGCGAACCGCCAACCCAAACCCCGCACCCCAGCCGGCCCTGACTCACCTGGCAGCACGCGCCCCCATCCGAACCCGGAAGCGGCGCGAAATGCCAACCCAAAGCCCAAGCCCCCAGCCGGCCCTGACTCACCTGGCAGCACGCGCCCCCACCTGACCCCGGAAGCGGCGCGAAATGCCAACCCAAACCCCAAGCCCCAACTAGCCCTGACTCACCTGGCAGCACGCGCCCCTACCCGAGCGCGGAGGCGGCGCGAAGCGCCAACCCAAACCCCGCACCCCAGCTAGCCCTGACTCACCTGGCAGCACGCGCCCCTACCGGACCCCGGAAGCGGCGCGAAATGCCAACCCAAACCCCAAGTTCCAAGCCCCAAACCCCAAGCCCCAACCCCCAAGCCCCAAGCCGGCCCTGACTCACCTGGCAGCACGCGCCCCCATCCGAACCCGGAAGCGGCGCGAAGCGCCAACCCAAACCCCGCACCCCAGCCGGCCCTGACTCACCTGGCAGCACGCGCCCCCACCCCGAACCCCGAAGCGGCGCGAAATGCCAACCCAACCCCGGAGGAGCCAAGCCCAAGCCCCAAACCCGGAGCCCCAAGGCCAGGGTCAGGCGTCGAGGGCGGCGATCACGTCCTGCGGAGCGGCCTGCATGGGGTGAGGACCCGCGATGTCGAAGAAGACCGTGGTGATCTCCGACTCGTGAACTCCGAGGAAGGCGCGCAGACCGCCCGGCGACTGCAACGCCACGTGAGCGGGCAGCGCCTCCGGCTTGTGCGCCGCGTCGCTGAACAGCAGCAGGGCGACATCACCGGTGTTCGGATCGCGGTAGGTCCAGATCTCGCCCACGTCACGCGGATCGTCGCGGTTTCCCGGCCGCATGAGCGGCACGACGGTCGGCCCGTGGCGCAACGCGAACGCGAGGGCGGCCATGTCCTGCGTCTGCAGGGCGTCTGCGAGCTGCGGGTTGCGGAACTCGGGCAGCGGCTTCTTCGCGCCCCGCTTCTTTCCAGCCATCACCTCAGCCTAGAGAGAGAAGGGGCCCTCTCGAACTCTTCATTGGGGACTGAGGAAATCGAGAGGGCCCATCGCTCGTTCGAGGCGGGGATCCGTCGTCGCGATTCTGGGGGGTTCCGCGACTACTCGCTGCTGGGGACAGCGGGGGGGGTTCCTCGAAGAGCTGAGTACAGATTACGGTCGCGCCCGCCCCGTGTCTCGTCCGAACGGGTGAGAAAAGTCTCACCGACCCGGATGCGTCAGCGGAGGACGAACTGGCGCTCCTGCTGCGCCGCGAGCCCGCCGATCTCCACCGCGAGGTTGAAGTAGCCCGCGGGCGCTGCCGGCCGGTCGCCGTCACAGCTGTCGACCGACGAGCGGGTGCGGTCCCAGGTGATCGGGGTGACGCTCGAGACCGTCTGGCCCGGGTCGATCTGCACGACCTGATCGCTCGACTCGCTCTGGCAGTCTGTCGACCGCCACCAGACGTCGGGACCACTCGACACCGTGAGCTTCTGCGTCGCCGTGCCGACGTTGAGCAGGCACGGCTCCGCGCCCGAGTTCGTCAGGGAGATCGACAGCTGAGGCAGCTCTCCGGCACCGTAGGAGTCCTTGTCCGTGACCGCCGAGACCTGCACCGAGCGAGCCGAGCACGCCTCGACCTCCGCGGGCGTGGCGTCCGACGACGGCTCAGGCGAGCTGGGGGATGCCGCGGGGGTGGGCTGATCCGCCGGCGGCGATGCCGGTGTCTCGCCGGCATCCGACGACGCGGCCGGCGCAGGCACGCCACCCGCCGCTGCGCCCTCCCACGGCCGCCAGATCGCGAGCACGACGGCCGCGACGACGAGCAGCACGACGAGCAGCAGCGCGAGACGTCGGCGGCGGTAGACCGCGGGCGAGTGACGGCGTCGGGGCGGCGTGTCGGTCATGAAGCCAGGGTAGGGCGCGGTCCGGATGCCGCCGGGGCGGCACGCCTAGAGGCGCTTGAGCATCCGGGTGTTGCCCAGGGTGTTCGGCTTGACGTGCGCGAGGTCGAGGAACTCGGCGATGCCCTCGTCGGGGCTCCGGAGCAGCTGGGAGTAGACGTCGGCGTCGACGACCTGCTCGCCGATCGCCTCGAACCCGCGCCGCGCGAAGAAGTCGACCTCGAAGGTGAGGCAGAACAGCCGCGACAGGCCGAGTTCCCGAGCGCCCTGCTCGAGGCGGTCGACGATCGCGCCGCCCACCCCGCGGTGCAGCCACTCGTCGACCACGATGAGGGTGCGCACCTCGCCGAGGTCCTCCCACATGACGTGGAGGGCGCCGCATCCGATCAGCTGGCCGTCAGCCTCGGCGACGACGAACTCCTGCACCGACTCGTACAGCACGACGAGATCCTTGCCGAGGAGGATGCGCCGCTGGACCCAGGGGTCGAGCATCTCGCGGATGGCGCGGACGTCGCTCGCCCGCGCCGGGCGGACCACGAAGGCCGGGTGGTCGGAGGTCACACCTCAACGATAGTCCGCGCCGGTAAGGTTGCCTCAGCCCGAGATCCCTCCCGCTTTGGAGTGCCGACGTGAGCGTGCTCCGTGACTACGCAGCCGCAGTGTCCCAACCGACACTGCCGCTGTCGTCGCTCGCCCACGGGCCCGCCGACCTCTCGCGCTACGACGAGGTGGTCGACGCCGACGGCGGGCTCCGACCCGCCTGGCAGTCGCTCGCCGGCCTCGCGCTAGCCCTGACACCGTCCGAACTGGCCCGTGTCGAGGGCGAGATCACCCGCTTCCTGGCCGACGACGGCGTCACCTATGTCCGGCCCGACAGCGGCGCCCAGCCGTGGCAGCTCGATCCGGTGCCCCTCGTCGTCGACGCGGCCAGCTGGGCGCGGCTCGAGACCGGCCTCGCCCAGCGCGCCGAGCTGCTGAACGCCGTGCTGTCCGATCTGTACGGACCGCAGACCCTGCTGTCGTCCGGGATCGTCCCCGCCGCGGCCGTCCTCGGCCACTCGGGATTCCTTCGCCCCCTCGCGCGGGCGACCGCGGCCAACCGACATCCGCTGCTGCTGTCGGGCACCGATCTCGGTCGCGACGCCGACGGCGAATGGCGGGTGCTCGCCGACCGCGTGCAGGCTCCGTCCGGGCTCGGGTTCGCGATGGAGAACCGCCGCGTGATCTCGCAGGTGCTCCCCGACCTGTACCAGCAGAGCGACCCGCACCGCATGGAGCCGTACTTCTCGGCCCTGCACGCGACGCTGGCTGCGTCGGCGCCCGAGGGCGTCACGGAGCCTCGCGTGGTCGTGCTGACCCCGGGCCCGCACTCCGAGACCGCGTTCGACCAGGCGTTCCTGGCGCGAGGCCTGGGCCTGTCGCTCGTGCAGGGCAGCGACCTGGTCGTGCGCGGGGGCCGCGTGTGGATGAAGCCCACCGGATGGCCGCGCCGAGAACCGACCGAGCAGGTCGACGTCATCCTGCGCCGCGTCGACGCGGAGTGGTGCGACCCTCTCGAGCTGCGCTCCGACTCGCGCCTGGGCGTCGCCGGTCTCACCGAGGCGGTGCGACGCGGGACCGTGCGGCTCGTGAACGGGCTGGGCGCCGGCGTCCTGGAGAACCCCGCACTGCTGCCCTATCTGCCCGCCGCGTGCGAAGCCCTCCTCGGTGAGCAGCTGCGCCTGCCCGCCGTGCCGACGTGGTGGTGCGGCGACGACGAGGCGCGCGCGACCGTGCTCGACCGCGTCCGCTCCGAGGACCCCGCCCTGATCGTGCGCACGCTCGACGGATCGCGCCGCGACCTCGCGGGACGGGATGCCGCGGCCGTCGCCGATCGCATCGAGGCCGCACCGCACCGCTACGTCGGCCAGCAGCTGCTGCCGCTCTCGCAGGCCCCCGTGTGGACCGGCGAGGGGGCGCGCGCCCGGGCGCTGATCTTCCGCGCGTTCACCCTGCGCCACGGCTCGGCGTACCGCCCCCTCCTCGGCGGCCTCGCCACCGTGCGCGAGAGCCCCGACGCCGTACCGACCACGAAGGACGTGTGGGTCCTGAAGGCTGCCGAGGGCGACGCCGACCAGGGCCTCATCGAGATCGGCCCCCTCCCGGGCGGCCGCAGCGCTCCGAGCATCGCCCCGCGCGCCCTCGACGACATGTTCTGGTCGGGACGATACGCCGAGCGAGCCGAGGACCTGCTGCGCCTCGTGCTCACGGCGCAGCAGCAGCTCGACCTCGCCGGCGCAGGCCACGCCAGCCACACCAGCGCCCGGGTGCTGCGCGACGCGATCCACCGGCTCGCCGGCCCCGGACCGGATGCCGCCGACGCCGACTTCCGGTCGCTGCTGCTCGACGCCGCGCGCGCGGGCTCGACCGCCCACGCGCTCAGCCGGCTGCGTGACGCGCTCGACGGCGTCCGTGATCAGCTGTCCGGCGACACGTGGCGCGTCTTCGCCGGCATCGAACGCGCCTCACGTGCGCTGCGGGCGTCGCCCCATGCGCACCGCACGGCCGAGTCGGCGGGACGCATGCTCACCGTCGTGCTGTCGCTGCAGGGCGTGACCGCCAACATGATGCGCGACACCGGGTGGCACTTCATCGAGGCGGGACGGTTCCTCGAGCGCGCACTGCAGGTATGCCACATCCTGCGCGTCGTCGTCGACCGTCGCGATTCGCGCACCGAACGAGCCGTGCTCGAGGCGCTGCTCACCGCATCGGAGAGCATCGTCACCCACCGACGCCGCTTCCGCGGGGCGGTGCGCCTCGGCGACGTCCTCGACCTGCTGCTGCGCGACCCCGACAACCCCCGCTCGCTCGCGTTCTGCCTCGCCGAGCTGCGGACGCATCTGGCCGCTGCCCCCGCATCGACGGGCTCGACGCGACCCGAACGCCTGGTCGACGACCTCGAGACCTTGGTCGACACGCTCGACACGGATGCCCTGGGGGATGCCGTCGACGGCATCCGATCGCCCCTCGGCACGTTGCTCGACGACCTCACGGCGCAGCTCGAACAGCTCGGTGACGCGGTCGACGAGCTGCACTTCGAGAGCGGTCCGCCCCCGGTGGCGCTGTCGTCGCTCGCCCTCATCGAGGAACTGATGGAGGCTCGCGCGTGAAGCAGTACCGCGTCTGGCATCGCACCGCCTACACCTACAGCGCTCCCGTCGAAGACAGCGTCGGGCAGTTCCATCTGATCCCGCGTGATCTTCCGGGTCAGCAGGTGCGGGCGGCGGATGTCGTCGTCTCCCCCGCCCCGGGAGACATGCGCCGCGACTCCGACTATCACGGCAACTGGTCGACGTACTTCCATGTCACCGACGCGCACGAGGCCCTGTCGATCGAGGCCTCCAGCGAGGTCGTCGTCTCCGCACCGGAGTACGACTCGGCTGCGCTCGCGCTCCCCTGGGAGGCGGCCCGGCCGCTTCGGCATCCCGATCAGGAGGGGGCGTGGCGCGCCGCCGAGTTCGCGATGCCCTCGCCGCGCGTCGCGCAGTCCGAGGCCACCGCCGCCTACGGCGCGGTCTCGCTCACCCCGGGACGCCCGATCGGCGAAGCCGCGACCGACCTGATGCACCGGATCTACACCGACTTCGACTACGACAGCACCGCGACCACCGTGACGAGCACCGTCGCCGACGCGCTGGAGAAGCGGGCCGGCGTCTGCCAGGACTTCGCCCACGTCGCCCTGGCGTGCCTGCGCTCGCACGGGGTCGCGGCCCGCTACGTCTCGGGGTACCTCGCGACGCAGCCGCCGCCCGGCAAGGAGCGCGTTTTCGGCGCCGATGCCTCGCACGCGTGGCTCGCGGTGTGGCTGCCGGGAACCGACCAGTGGCTCGCGATCGATCCGACGAACGACCAGTGGGCGAACGACCGCTACGTCACGGTCGCGTGGGGCCGGGACTACGGCGACGTATCGCCCGTCAAGGGCATCATCTTCACCGAGGCGAAGACCTCGACCCTGCGCGTCTCGGTCGACGTCGCTCCCCTCGAGGCCTGACTCGACGGCATCCCGCACTCGTCTTTCGTCGCCGCGCGCGGATGCAAGGGATCCGAAGCGACGCCCCGGGTCGAGGCATCCATCTCCGGGGTGTCGGACACGAATGCTTGCATCCCGGCACGCCGGCTGATCAGCGGCGCGCGGCGTACTCGGTGGCCGCGGCGACCAGGCCGAGGAAGAGACGCCGGTCGGCGGCATCCTCTTCGGGATGCCACTGCACCGCGACCAGGAAGTCGGAGCCGGGCGATTCGATCGCCTGCGGCAGGCCCTCGCTGCTGCGGGCCGACACCACGAAATTGTCGCCGAGTCGGTCGATGCCCTGGTGGTGGTAGCTGCTCACCGTGAGCGACCCCGTCCCGACGAGCTCAGACAGCATGGTCCCACTCGAGACCACGACGTCGTTCCGCGCGAAGACGCCGCCGCCGAGCTGGTACCGATCGGTGCCCAGCGCGTCCGGCAGGTGCTGATGGAGAGTGCCGCCGGCCGCGACGTTGATGAGCTGGAGTCCCCGGCAGATGCCCAGAACCGGGATGCCGCGCTCGCGGGCGCCTCGCAGCAGCGCGAGCTCCCAATCGTCGCGGTCGGGCCGAGCCGGATCCGTCAGAGGATGCCGCTCGGCCCCATACAGCTCGGGCTGCACGTCGAGGCCGCCGGTGAGCACGAGCCCGTCGAGCCGGTCGAGCACCACGTCGGCGGCCGGTACGGGCGACGGCTGTGGCGGCAGCAGGATGGCGGCCCCGCCCGAGGCCGTCACGCCGTCGAAGTACTGCTGCGGCAGAAAGCTCGCCCGCACGTCCCACACCCCCTGGCGGGCTCGCTCGAGATAGGTCGTCAAGCCGATGACGGGCCGGGGCGCCGTCGTGGCGTCTTCGCTGCTCACGCGCCGATCGTAGAGCCGTCGTGTTTCGTGCCGGTCACACGCAGACGCGGTCTTCGAGCGAGCCGCGCGTCGCGCGCCGGAAGCCTGGCGTCGGTGGCCGGAGGTCGGCGGTCGCGAGTGTGACCGCGCAGGCGTCCCGTCGACAGGCTGAACCGGCTCGAAGCAGCAAGTATCACGCGCCCGGCCGCCCTCAGCCTGTCGACGGCACCGCGGGCAGGACTCGGCGGGGAGACGCGCGCCCACGAGCGCGGACAGATCAAGGCAAGGGACGGCGCAAGCAGACCAGACGCTCGCGAGCCTCCCACGACGGTTCGATGGCGAATCCCTGCGATCGGTAGAGTCCGAGCGCGTCGGCCCGCCAATCCCAGACCGACAGCCGCAGCCCGTCGGCTCCCGCGCGTTCGGCATGCTCGCGCGCGTACGCCAGGAGAGCCGCCGCGACCCCTTGGCGACGCCCGGCGGGTGCGACCCACAGCCGCTTCACCTCGATGTCACGACCGGAGCGCTGGAGCACCATCATGCCCACGGCACGACCGTCCTTCTCGGCGACGACGACATCGGCCTCCTCGAACACCGAGGCCGGGCCATCGACCTCGGCCTGGTACCGCGCGGGAAGTCCGGCACCCGAACCCCCGGGCTCAGCCACCCCGTGGCGGGCCTTCTCCCGTTCCGTCTGCAGGTGGTAGTCGCGAAGCAGCCCGGAAACGGCCGCCCAATCGGCATCCAGCCTGTCGACGGCACGAACCACAACGGCATTCGGCTGCATCCCGCCATTCTCCGGCACCCGCCGACCGGCAGCCCTCCGCAGCCAGAACCGGCCCCGCCCCCGAACCAGCACCCGGCCGGACACCCCGACCCGACACCCCCGCGAAACGCCGAAGGGGCGGATGCCGCAGCATCCGCCCCTTCGTACGTGTGGTCGCTCGCGCGATCCCGGTCAGTCGCCGCTCGCGGCGATGTCGGGCGTCGCGGCGATCTCGCCGGCTGCGCCGACTCCGACCGCGACCTTGCCCTCGCGGGGAGCGGTCTCGAAGACGAACTTCGTGCCCTCGGTGTCGACCTTCACGTGGTCGCCCGCGTTGAGTTCGCCGTGCAGGATCTTCTCGCTGAGCTGATCCTCGACCTCGCGCTGCATGGCGCGGCGCAGCGGCCGGGCTCCGAGCGTCGGGTCGAATCCGATCTCGATGAGGCGGTCCTTCGCCGAGTCCGACAGCTCGACGGTCATGTCGCGGTCAAGCAGACGGTCGCTGAGCCGCTTCGTGAACAGGTCGACGATCTGGCGGAGCTCGGTCTTGTTCAGCTGCGGGAAGACGATGACGTCGTCGACACGGTTGAGGAACTCGGGCTTGAAGTGCCGCTTGAGCTCTTCGTCGACCTTGCCCTTCATCCGCTCGTAGCTGGTCTGCGCGTTGCCCTCGACCTGGAAGCCGACCGGACCACCGGCGATAGCCGACGAACCGAGGTTCGTCGTCATGATGATGACGGTGTTCTTGAAGTCGACGACGCGGCCCTGACCGTCGGTCAGACGACCCTCTTCGAGGATCTGCAGCAGCGAGTTGAAGATGTCGGGGTGGGCCTTCTCGATCTCGTCGAACAGCACGACCGAGAACGGCTTGCGGCGCACCTTCTCGGTGAGCTGACCGCCCTCTTCGAAGCCGACGAACCCGGGAGGGGCACCGAACAGACGAGAGACGGTGTGCTTCTCGCCGTACTCCGACATGTCGAGGGAGATCAGCGCGCCCTCGTCGTCGAAGAGGAACTCGGCGAGCGCCTTGGCCAGCTCGGTCTTTCCGACGCCGGTGGGGCCGGCGAAGATGAACGAGCCCGAGGGACGCTTGGGGTCCTTCAGACCGGCGCGCTGGCGGCGGATGGTGCGGGAGAGAGCCGCGATGGCCTCTTCCTGTCCGACGACGCGCTGGTGCAGCGCCTTCTCCATGAAGACGAGACGGCTGGTCTCCTCCTCGGTGAGCTTGAACACCGGGATGCCGGTGGCCTGGGCGAGCACTTCGGCGATGAGGCCTTCGTCGACCACCGCGTGCGATGCCACGTCACCCGAGCGCCACTGCTTCTCGAGGCGCAGGCGCTCGGCGAGCAGCGACTTCTCCTCGTCGCGCAGCGAAGCGGCCTTCTCGAAGTCCTGCTCCTCGCTCGCGCGCTCCTTGTCCTCGCGGACCTTCGCGATCTTCTCGTCGAACTCGCGCAGCTCGGGCGGGGACGACAGGATCGACAGGCGCAGGCGGGCGCCGGCCTCGTCGATCAGGTCGATGGCCTTGTCGGGCAGGAAGCGGTCGCTGACGTAGCGGTCGGCCAGGTTCGCCGCGGCGACGAGGGCACCGTCCGTGATCTGCACCTTGTGGTGCGCCTCGTAGCGGTCGCGCAGCCCCTTCAGGATGTTGATCGCGTGAGGGATGCTGGGCTCGCCGACCTGGATCGGCTGGAACCGGCGCTCGAGCGCGGCATCCTTCTCGAAGTGCTTGCGGTACTCGTCGAGGGTCGTGGCTCCGATGGTCTGGAGCTCGCCCCGGGCGAGCAGCGGCTTGAGGATCGAGGCGGCGTCGATCGCGCCCTCGGCCGCACCGGCTCCGACGAGGGAGTGGATCTCGTCGATGAAGACGATGATGTCGCCGCGAGTGCGGATCTCCTTCGTGACCTTCTTCAGGCGCTCCTCGAAGTCACCGCGGTAGCGGGAACCGGCGATGAGCGAGCCGAGGTCGAGCGAGTAGACCTGCTTGTCCTTGAGCGTCTCGGGCACATCGCCCTTGACGATCGCCTGGGCGAGACCCTCGACGACGGCGGTCTTGCCGACGCCGGGCTCGCCGATCAGCACGGGGTTGTTCTTGGAGCGGCGCGAGAGGATCTGCATGACCCGCTCGATCTCCTTCTCGCGGCCGATGACCGGGTCGAGCTTGTTGTCGCGCGCGGCCTGCGTGAGGTTGCGCCCGAACTGGTCGAGCACGGCCGAGCCGCCCTGCGGCGCCTGGGTCTGCTCGCCCGCGCCGACGGTCGCGCCGGCGGGCTCCTTGCCCTGGTAGCCGCTGAGCAGCTGGATGACCTGCTGGCGCACCTTGTTCAGGTCGGCGCCGAGCTTGACGAGCACCTGAGCGGCGACGCCCTCGCCCTCGCGGATGAGGCCGAGGAGGATGTGCTCGGTGCCGATGTAGTTGTGTCCGAGCTGCAGCGCTTCGCGCAGCGACAGCTCGAGGACCTTCTTGGCACGCGGCGTGAACGGGATGTGACCGGTCGGCTGCTGCTGGCCCTGGCCGATGATGTCCTGGACCTGCTCGCGCACGGCGTCGAGCGAGATGCCGAGACTCTCGAGGGCCTTGGCGGCGACGCCTTCGCCCTCGTGGATCAGGCCGAGGAGGATGTGCTCGGTCCCGATGTAGTTGTGGTTGAGCATCTTCGCCTCTTCTTGGGCGAGCACGACCACGCGACGGGCACGATCCGTGAATCTCTCGAACATCGTCAGCCTCCTTCGAGCGCCGGGAGTCCGGGCGCTTACGAAAGAGAGTAACCAGGCACGGATACGGGTATGCCCGTGTTCGCCGTCGGCATAGCGTTACGCGGGGTTGCGCTCGGCAGGTCCAGGCCATAACGTTTGTCGATAACAACGACTATCGATATGAAGGGTCTCCGAATGCTGAGCCTCTGGAACATCGGCCCGATCGTGTGGATCGCCGCTGCCGCGCTCATCGTGGCGATCGCCCTCTTCGTCGCCGCCGCGGCCCGCGCCCGCCGCCGTGGCGACACCTCCCCCGTAGTGAGCCTGGCGCTCACGCTCTCCGCACTCTGGGCCGCTTTCAGCCTGCTCGGCGCGGTCATCTCGGTGGTGCAGAACCTCGCCGCCGATGCGCCGCGAATGAGCGTTCCCGTGGCACGCTTCTGGCCCGACCTGCTTCCGGGTGTCACGATCGACACGGGCCCGACGGCCGAAGTCGTCGGCGGCGGGTTCATGGTCGCCGAGGTCGACGTCTCGGGGGTCGGCCCGCTGGCGCGAGGCCTGTGGACGGCCGGACAGGCGCTGTGGTCGCTGATCCCCGCCGCGATCGCCGCCCTCATCGCCGTCGCGTGCTTCCAGCTGCTCGCCGGACGCGCCTTCGATCGCATCATCGTGCGCATGACGATGGCTACGGCCGTCATCGTCGCCGCCGGCGGCACCGCCGCCCAGCTGCTCTCGGACATCGCCGGCAGCATGGCATCGCACGAGTTGTTCACGCGCGGCAGCGCGGGGTGGACCGAGATCCCGGGGATCGATGATCCGTTCGCCTGGTGGCCGCAGGCGACGATGAACGTCACCCTGCCGTTCTGGCCGATCGCCGCGGGGCTCGGCCTCGCCGCTCTCGCCGCCGTGTTCCGGTACGGATCACGACTCCAGCGCGAGACGAAAGGACTGGTGTGATGACGCTCACCCGCGGACCCCGCTCGGACGCCGCCGACGCGATCACGGTCCTCTTGCTCGGCATCGGCGCCGCGATCACCGTCGTCCTGTCAGTCGTCGCACGGTTCCTCGACGCTTTCCGCGACGCGGGCGTCGCCTGGAGGATCGACATCGACGACGAGCCGTTCGCGGCGTCGCTCGGATCGGGTGACGGATACGTCGACGGCATCGTCGAGAACGCGCTCGTCATCGCCCCCGGGGTCGACGGGGCCACCGCGGCGGCGCTCGCCGGGTCGATCGTCGCCTGGGGCCTCGCATGCCTTCTCGTGGTCCTCGCGGTGATGTACGTCGCGCGGAGCTTCCTGCGCGGCCGGTTCTTCGTCCCCGCGACCGCGCGCGCCTTCGACGTCATCGGGTGGTCCATCGTCGGGGGCGGGCTCGTGGTGCTGATCCTCGAGAACATCGGGCGCAACGGCATCCTCGCCGCCCTGGGCGTCGGTGAGGGCGAGCCGCTGCACTTCCTCGACTTCTGGTCCTATGCGCCGGCCTGGGCGGTCGGCGTGGCCGTCGGTCTGGTCGCGATCGCGTTCCGCCGCGGTGTGCGCCTTCAGCGCGACACCGAGGGACTCGTATGAGCCCGGCCGACGAGGAAGGCCCGAGCGGCGTCCACTGCCGCCTCGATGAGCTGCTCGCCGAGCGCGGGATGACCCTCACGCGCCTGTCCGAGATCGTCGGCGTCTCTGTGGTGAACCTCTCGGTGCTCAAGAACGACCGAGCCCGCGCCATCCGCTATTCGACGCTGTCGGCGATCTGCCGGGCCCTCGATTGCGAGATCGGCGACCTGCTCGTGCGGGCCGACTGACGACGAAAGGGTCGGGGTGCGGCGATCGACACCCCGACGCGATCGCGCGCCGGCCTATTACCGCGTGCCGCTGAGGTCGTGGATGAGCTCGCGCTCGTCCTTCTCCGACAGCGAGGTCTGCACGACGGTGCCGTTGTAACCGGCGAGCGCCGACGCGAACTTGTCCGTCGTGATCTTGGTCGCGTAGAGCACGACCGCCGACTTCCCGGCGGACACCGCGGACTTCACGCGGTCGCGGAACTCGGCATCCAGATTCGTCTTGTCGAGACCGGCGAACAGCGCCCCGAACAGGCCGCCGAAGACGAGCCCGGCGATGGGCACGAAGAACAGGATGCCGACCAGCGCGCCGAACAGCGCCCCGCCCGCGGCACCCGCACCGACCTTGCCGACGACGCCCGGATACTCGACCTTCGTCTTGCCCTCGTCGTCGACCTTGACCAGCGCCAGCCCGGCGAGCTCGACCACGAGGTCGTTCTGGAGGACTTGGATCTCGTTGTACGCGGCCTCGGCATCCGCCTCGGTGTCGAATGCGATCACGATCAAATCGGCCATGACGTCCTCATTCCCTGTGTCTGGTCCCCTCGAGGGCGACGGTATCCGCGCGACCGAGGGGCGACAAGGGGGGTCGCGGGCGGCCTCGGCACGCCCGCGACGATCAGCTCAGGCTGAACCCGCCGTCGCTCGTGATCACCTGCCCGACGAGCCACGCGCCGCCGGGGCTGCACAGCCAGGCGATCAGGTCAGCGGGGTCCTGGGGCCGCCCCACCCGTCCGAACGGCGTCGTCGCCAGCCAGTCGTCGAGGCCGTCCAGAGAGCGGTCGCTCGTTTCGGGGTCGAGGTAGCCGGTGTTCACCGGTCCCGGATTGACCGTGTTGAGGACGATGCCGAGCTCGAGCAGCTCCGCGGCCACCGTTCTGGTGGCGCCGGCGAGGGCGGCCTTGCTCGTCGCATAGGCGACTTCTCCGACCATGGGGCCGTGGATCTGGCCGGACGTCATCCACACGACGTTCCCGCGCGGCGACTCGTAGGGTTTGGCACCCGCGATCCGATCGCCGGGCCGTCGCGGCGTATCCGACGCTGGCGTCGTGGCGAGGCGCCGGGCGAACGCCGAGGTGAGGAGGAGGGTGGCGCGCGTGTTGACGTCCCAGAAGGCGTCGAGACGCGCAGGCGTCATGTCGAGGATGCTGCCGTCGTCGCCGCTCTTGGCGTGGTTGCAGACGAGGATGTCGAGCCCGCCGGTGACCGCAGCGGCCTCGTCGATCAGCTCGGCGGCTGCCGTCGGCACGCTCAGGTCGCCGGCGATGTCGAAGAAGCGCGCATCGCCGACGAGGTGAGAACGGATGCCGTCGCGTACGGCGTCGAGGTCGTCACCGCCCCACGGCAGGTCGAGGTCGTGGGGTTGGTGGTGATGGATGACCACGCTCGCGCCGAGCCCGGCGAGGGTCGTGGCGACGGCGAAGCCGATGCCCCGGCGGCGCGAGACGCCGGTGACGAGGGCCGTCTTCCCGCTCAGCGGAAACGCGCGTGCAGAAGAAGGAGAAGAGTGCATGGGTGAACCTTTCGATCGCGTCGACATCGACGCGCGGATGGGGATCGGAGGCGGTTCACCGGCATTGCATGCGACACAGCCTAACGAGCAGCCGCGCCGACGTCACGCGAGACGCCGTCACCCGGCACGGAGCAACGGCACGCCGTGGCGTTCGAGCGCGTCCAGGCTGTTCGCCGGAGCCGCGGGGTCGACGATGACCGCCGTGACCGCTTCGAACGGAAGCACCGCGAAGGGTGAGACGGCGCCGATCTTCTCCTCACTGGCGAGGACGTAGGTCTCGGCGGCCCGCTCCGCGAGCACCCGCTTCATCGCCGCCTCGTCGGCGTCGCCGGTGGTCAGGCCCGCGTCGGCATGGACGCCGGTGACGCCGAGGAGGAAGCGGTCGGCGTGGACCATGCGGGCGGCCTCCACCGCCGCCGCCCCGCTCGCGACCGCCGAGTGCTTGAAGAGCCGCCCGCCGATGATGATGACGTCGGCCGCGTGATCGAGCAGCGCGGCGGCGACGGTCGGGCTGTGGGTCACGATCGTGCAGCTCACCGCCGGGTCGAGCGCCCGCACGGTCGCGAGAGCGGTGGTGCCGCCATCCACGATCACCGTGCTGCCGGGCTCGATCAGGCCTGCGGCGAAGCGCGCGATGCGCTGCTTGCTCTCGGTGGCCACCGCCTGCCGAGACGCGTAGTCGACGACCGCGGGCGACGCGGGAACCGCTCCCCCGTAGACGCGAACCGCGAGGCCGGCGGCATCCAGCTCGCGGAGATCGCGACGGATGCTGTCTTCGGAGACTCCCAGCTCGGCGGCCAGCTCTTTGGCGACGATGCGACCGTCGGCGCGCAGCCGCGCGAGCAGCAGATCCTTCCGCGATGCAGCGAGCATTCCGACTCCTTCACGTTCTTGCACGTTTATGCATATTATTCGATTATGACTGAACCAGCCACCACGGCATCCCTCATGATCCTCATCGCCGGACCCTACGCCTCGGGCACCGGCGGAGACCCCGCGCTGATGCGGCGCAACCTGGACCGCCTGGAGGAGGCCGCCTGGCCCCTCTTCGCAGCAGGTCACATCCCGATGATCGGTGAGTGGGTCGCGCTGCCCGTGCTCACGAGCGCCGGGGCGACCGGCCCCACCGATCCACTGGCCGAGAAGGTGATGTACCCCGTCGCACACCGTCTGCTGCAGCGCTGCGACGCGGTCCTCCGCCTGCCCGGCGAGTCGCGCGGTGCGGATCAGGATGTCGCGATCGCCCGTGAGCGGGGCATCCCCGTCTATACCTCCCTCGAAGATGTCCCCGGCGTCGCATGAAGCGTTTCATGCGGCGGGTCGATGAATACTCAGGAAAATCATCAGGGTTTCCCAGAAACGGCGGAAAGTGGATAGAGTCGTTCGACGTGAACACTGCTCGTCGACTCCTCGCCCTGCCCGCCGCCGCGCTGACCGTCGCTCTGCTCGCGACCGGCTGCTCCGCTCTCAACGCCTTCAGCGGTGGCGGAGCCGCTGCCCCCGTCCGCGACGAGTCCGGCGCGATCGCGGAGTCGAACGCGAGCACCGACGTCTTCGCGATCCGCGTCGGCGACTGCATGCTCGACTCCGGCACGGCCGACACCGAGGTCACCGAGACGCCCACCGTCCCGTGCAGCGAGGCCCACGACCTCGAGGCGTACCACGCACAGGACATCGACGCCGACGAGTTCCCCGGAGTCGAGGCGGCTCAGACCGAGGCAGAGCAGGTCTGCTACGACGCCTTCGCACCGTTCGTCGGCATCTCGTACGAAGAGTCGGTCCTCGGCTTCAACTACTACGTCCCCACCCAGGGAAGCTGGGATGCCGGCGACCGCGAGATCCTCTGCCTCATCGGCGACCCGCAGGGCCAGGTGACCGGCACCCTCGCCGGCGCCGCGCGCTGACACTTTTCTCGGTACCGCCCTCCGGCGGCTGAACCGACTGCCCGTGGTGGACCACCGTCCATCCCGGGCAGTCGTCGTTTCGGGGGGCAGTTCCGTCAGACGAGCTCGTCGACCAGCCGACGGATGCGCTCGCGGATGTCGTCGCGAATGGGGCGGACGGCATCGATGCCCTGCCCGGCCGGGTCGTCGAGCTTCCAGTCCTCGTAGCGCTTGCCGGGGAAGTACGGGCACGCGTCGCCGCATCCCATCGTGATCACGACGTCGGACGCCTGCACCGCCTCGGTCGTGAGCACCTTCGGCTGCTCCGCGGTGATGTCGATGCCGAGCTCGGCCATCGCCTCGACCGCGACCGGGTTGATCTGCTCAGCGGGCATGGATCCGGCCGAGCGGACCTCGATGCGCTCACCCGCGAGGTCACGCAAGAAGCCTGCCGCCATCTGCGACCGACCGGCGTTGTGCACGCAGACGAAGAGGACGGAGGGCGTGGTGTCGGTCATGGTGCCTCTACTCTCGCGCATCGGCGGCGCGACGGCGACTTTGGGAGGATGAGGTCATGAACGCGCCCACCCTCATCGACCTCGACGCATGGCCGCGCCGGCAGCACTTCGAGCACTACCTCCGGTCTGTTCGCTGCAGCTACTCGATGACGGTCGATATCGACGTGACGGACTTCGTCGCGGCGGTGCGCACCTCCGGGCGTCGTACCTACATCGCGCAAGTCTGGGCGATCGGATCGATCGTCAACCGTCACCCGGAGTTCCGCATGACGCTCACCGCCGACGGCGCTCCCGCGGTATGGCCGGAGGCCCATCCGTCGTTCACGATCTTCCACGCCGAGACCGAGACCTTCTCGAGTGTGTCAGTGGCCTTCGACAGCGACTTCGGCCGTTTTCACGACGCCGCGGCCCGGGTGATCGCCGATCACGCCGGCAGCACCGAGCTCTTCCCGCAGGGCCCGCCGCCTCCGAACAGCTTCGATGTGTCGAGCCTGCCGTGGACCGACTTCACCGGGTTCAATCTGAACGTCGAGGGCGTCGGAGCCCACCTCGCGCCGATCTTCACGCTCGGGCGGTACCACGAGCGCGACGATCGCACGTGGCTTCCTGTCGCCGTGCAGGTGCACCACGCCGCAGCCGACGGCTTCCACACCGCCCGGCTTATCAACGAGCTGCGCGGTCTCCTCTCCGACCCGAGCTGGCTCGCGGCATGAGCGCGCTGCGCGAGTGGCTGCGCTCGCAACCGTCGCTGACCGGACGTCCTCCGGAGTTCGACACCGAGCGACTCCCGGCCTCACCCGGAGCACTGTTCGAGACCTGGATCCGCGCCGCGGCATCCGCGGGCGTCGCCGAGCCTCACGCCGCGACCCTGGCGACGGTCGATGCCGACGGCATCCCCGATGCCCGGACGTTGATCGTCAAGGACGTCGACGAGCGGGGGTGGGCGTTCGCGAGCACGCGTTCGTCAGCGAAGGGCGGGCAGCTCGCGGACCACCCTGCGGCTGCTCTGGCGTTCTGGTGGCAGCCGGTGATGCGGGCGGTGCGCGTGCGCGGTCCGGTGCGCGAGGCCGAAGCGGCGGACACCGCAGCCGACCTCGCCGCCCGGTCGGCAGCCGCCCGCCGCGACGTCGCGGACGGCGACTGGGCGCTCTGGCGTCTCGAGGCGACCCGCGTGGAGTTCTGGCAGGGGTCGCTCGACCGTCGCCATACCCGTGTCGTCTACGAACGCGACGGGGCGACCTGGCGGCACGCGCTTCTCGGAGGCGCGGCATGACGGTGCACTACTCCCTGACACCGCCCACTACCGCCGAGTTCGCGACGCTCTACGCCGAGACCGGCTGGGCCGAGTGGTCGCCCGAGACCTTCGAGCGCGCCCTCGCGGGCAGCTGGGTCGTGTGCTCAGCGCGCGACGACGACGGGAAGCTGGTGGGCATCGGCCGGCTGATCAGCGACGGCGCGCTGCACGCGTTCGTCACCGAGATGATCGTGGCGACCTCCGCGCGAGGCGCGGGCATCGGAAGCGAGATCCTGCGGATGCTGGTCGACGAGTCACGCAGACGCGGGGTCAGCGACATCCAGCTCTTCGCCGCGCGCGGCCGGGCCGCGTTCTACGAACGTCACGGCTTCGCTGCCCGCTCCGCCGAGGGCCCGGGCATGGAGATCGTCGACGCCGGTTGACCCGGACGCCCCGCACGAGCGCCGGTGAGGTGTCGGTTCGACGGCTCGCGACGCGCCGATCGCGACCGACACGCGCCGTTCTCGCGCACGAGCCCTGCACGGGACGGCGGTTGCCGCCAGGATGAGGGGATGCCGCGCGTGACCCAGACGCCCCGAACCACCGCCCGCGGGCCGTACGCCAAGAGCGCCCGCACCCGCACGCGGATCCTCGACGCGGCCTTCGCCGTGTTCGCGAGCGCGGGGTACCGGAAGGGCTCACTCCGCGACATCGCCGAGCGCGTCGACATGAGCGAGGCCGGGCTGCTGCATCATTTCCGGAACAAGGCCGAGCTGCTGCTCGCGGTGCTCGACCACCGGGATGACCTGGCGCGCAGCAGGTTCGAGTTCGAACAGCACTCGGGACGCCGCGCCCTGGAGGACCTCGTCGCCCTCGCCGACTACAACTCGACGATCCCGGGGGTCATCGAGCTGTTCTGCACCCTGTCGGCGGAGGCCACGTCACCCGACCACCCCGCGCACGACTTCTTCCGCCAGCGCTACGAGACCAGCAGGCAGGCCGTGGTCGACGCGCTCGGCGTCATCCGATCCGAGGGCGGCCTGCGCGCGGGGGTCGACATCCCCAGCGCCGCGGCGCGATCGATCGCGGTGTGGGACGGCCTCCAGATCCAATGGCTGCTCGATCGCACGGTTCTCGACATGGCCGATGAGCTGCGCGCCTGCTTCGACGAGTTCCTGATCGAAGACCTCGCCCCGCCCCGCCGCGCCTCCCCCTGACCCTGCCCCCTGACACCGTCGAGTCGCCAGGAACGGCGGGTGCCGGGTGGCTCGGACCCGCAGAACCTGGCGAGTCGACGTCAGGAGGACGGGCCGGGACGCGGAGCGGCGGTCGACTCGCGCCAGACCACGTGCTGGAGCGGACCGGTGACCGATGGCGGCTCTTCGCCGCGCATGAGAGCGATGAGCCGGTCGGCGGTGCGGCGGCCGAGCTCGACGTAGTCCATGGAGACGCTCGTGAGGGAGGGCGTCTGGAACGCGCTCGTCGGCGAGTCATCCCACCCGGTGACGCTGACGTCGCCCGGGACCGTCCACCCTCGCTCGACCGCCCCCCGGATGACGCCGGTCGCGATGAAATCGTTGGCGGCGATGACCGCGAGCGGGAGCGAGCTCGCCTCGAGCGAGCGGATCGCGTCGAGCCCGGACTGCGCACTCCAGTCGCCCTCGACGACTCCGACGGACTGCACGCCCAGACGGGCGACCGTCGCCTCGTAGGCCCGGCGCCGCGCATCCGCCGACGGATAGCTGCGCGCACCCGTGACGTGCAGGAACCGACGGTGTCCGAGTTCGGCGAGCCGCTCGACCATGCTCTCCAGGGGGTGGACGTCGAGCATCTCGCCGGAGACGCGCATGTCGTCGTCGAACTCCGCCAGGGTCAGCACCGGGACGTTCGGATCGACACGCACGAGATCGTCCCCCGGGACGGGCGCGTAGCAGAGGATGCCTTCGAACTGGCGTGAGTCGATCATCTCCAGCAATCGCGGACGACGCTGGTCCGGTGCGTTGGGGATGCTCTGCACCTCGACGTCGTAGCCCGCGGCTCGCGCGCGTTCGATCGTGCCGGCGATGAGCGGAGCCGAATGGAAAGCGGTGATCGGAAGCACCGCCGCCAGGCGACCGGTTCGGGTCGTGCGCATCGAGCGCGCCGCGAGGTTCGGACGGTAATCGATCTCGCGCGCCGCCTCGAGCACCCGCTCACGCGTGGCCGCGGAGATGCCGGCACGTCCGGTGAAGACCTGCGAGACGGTCGACTGCGATACTCCCGCGCGGGCTGCGACGTCGCGGCTGGTGGGCCGTTTCCCCATGACTGCCTTTCCTGGCATGTGACTCTACCGACGTTCCCCGACGACGGCTTCCTGCGATTGATACTACGTATTAGTGCTACGTACCACGTTCCCGTCCGGTCGACTCGCCAGGATGTGCGGATGCGGCGGGGCCCGGAGCCGCTATTCCTGGCGAGTCGACGGGGTGGGGGCGGGGGCGGGGGCGGGGGTGGGGGTCGGGCGCAGGGCGCGGGACCAGAGCGGGAGGTGGCGGTCGATGACATCGCGAACCGCGGCCCAGTGCGCGCCGTGACCCTCGACGTACATCGTCGCCCACGGTTCGCGGCCGGCGCGGTGCGAGCTCTCGAGCAACGTGTGCATCGCAGCGACGCGACGGCTCATGGCATCCGGCAGTTGCGCGCGGAGCGCGGTCGAGGCGTCGTACCCGTCGACGAAGGAGCGCAGGCGCTCGGCGGACACCGCCGGGTCCTCCGCGGGGTCACCGATGGCGAAGGCCTGCGCCGCGTAGGCGAGGTCCCACAGGCGCGTGCTGGGAGCAGCGGCATCCCAGTCGATGAAGACCCAGCGCTCCCCCAGCACCAGGTTCCATGGGGCGAGGTCGTTGTGGCACACCAGCTCGTCGCCCGGAGCGGCGATGGCCGTCTCCCAGATCGCACCCTCGGGAGCGACGAAGGTCGCCGCGGCGTCGTGGATGCGGCGCACGAGCGCGCCCACGCGATGCAGTTGGACGAGGTCCATCGGACCGGCGTCGATCGCGAGCACGCCGTCGATGAACTCGGTCACCTGCCGGCCGGCGTCGTCCCGGCCGCGAGGCTCGGGCGCATCGACGCCCCGCGCACGGAGCGCGTCGACGAACGCGACGACGCTGGGCGTCGAGGCCGTCCATGCCTTGCGCACGGTGTCACCGATGCGCACGACGCTGCCGCTCGCGTTGCCGCCCGCGAGCGGTTCCTCCCCGCCCCTTTTCCCGTCCCCGTCCCCGTCCCTGTTCAGCACGCCCCCGAGCGTATGTCCCCGCCCTCAGAACCGTCGAGTCGCCAGGAACTGCGGATGCAGGGCCGCCCGCATCCGCACTTCGTGGCGAGTCGACGGGTGAGGCCGGGGGATCAGGGGATCAGGCGGACGGTCTGACCGGGGCGCAGGTCGTCGACGATGCCGCGGTACGGCGCGGCGACCTCGCCGATGCGGGCTTGGCCCGCGTCGAGCGGACGGTCGACCCGCATGAGGTGCACCTCGCCGCGATAGCGCCCGTAGGCATCGAGGTCGACCTGCAGGCTGCCGCACTCGCGCGCGTCGGCATTGCGGATGCGGGACGGCCGGATGCCGCCGCGCGTCTCGTCGAGCCGGAAGGATGCCGCCGCATCCTCGACCCGCAGCCGCCAGGGCCGCTCGAGCAGGACGGATGCCGCGGCATCCAGTCCCACGACCGGCAGCGTCACCGTCCCGGTCGCCTCGAACTCCGCGATCCAGGCCGCGTGGTCGTCGGCCACCGCCCCCTCGGCGCAGACGACGATCGCCTCGGGGACGAGCCGTCGCAGCTGAAGGTACGAGCGCCAGGCGTTGCGGTGCCGCTGCTCCTCGAGTGTCGGGAGGCCGAGGTGCAGCGGCGCGCGAAGCTCCCCCTCGCCCGGGATGAACGCCAGCACCGGCATCCCCCGGTCGAGGAACAGCCGCGACTGCGCCACGAGGAACGACGGGGTGAGCCCGGTCTCGGGTCGCGGGTAGAAGTTGTGCCATCCGGCCACGGGCAGTCCCGCGAGCTCGTCGAGGAACCCCGCATCGACCGTGCTCGCGTTGACGGCGATGCGGCATCCCGACGCCGCGGCGACCCGGCGGATCTCGTCGGCGTCGAATCCGTAGTCGAGGCGCAGCATCGTGATGCCTCGACGAGCGAGCCACCCCCACCCCTCGTCACCGGCGACGACGTGCTCGAGCGCGACGGGCGAGACGTCGGCGCAGAAGGTCACACCGTCGTCGTCGTGCGCAGCGCGCAGCACATCGCCGAACGCGGCGAGCTCGCCGGTGTCGACCATGTGCAGCGAGGTGAACAGCATCCGCTCGTCGCCCGAACCGGTCGGTGTCGCGCGCGGCGCGGTCGCGAGCACCTGGTCGATGACGGCCCGCCGGGTCTCGGCGGCATCCGTGGGGTAGATCGAGAACAGCATCCGGGCGCTCCTCACTCAGCCGAGCCGCTCGACCATGTGCTCCTTGAACCCGAAGAACCAGGTCAGGACGAAGCCCATGATGTACGAGATCACCAGGCCGCCGACGTACCAGAGCCACGCCCCGTTGGTGATGACGGCGGTCATCAGCACGCCCGAGAGGCCGAGGGCCCCGGCACCGAACCCGCCGGTGGCCTGGATGCCGAAGGCGACGAACGCTCCGCCGAAGCCGCCGCCGAGGCACGCCGTGATGAGGGGGTAGAACAGCGGCAGCGAGACGCCGTAGATCAGCGGTTCACCGACACCGAGCACACCGATCGGCAGGGCGGCGCGGATGATGTTCTTCAGCCGGGTGCTCTTGGTCTTCAGGAAGATCGCGATCGCCATGCCGACCTCGCCGGCGCCGGCCATCGCGAGCACCGGCAGCAGCTCGGTGAACCCGTGGTCGGTGATGAGCTGAGCGTGGATGGGCGTCAGACCCTGGTGGATGCCGAGCATGACGAGCGGCAGGAACAGCGACGACAGCAGGTATCCGCCGACGACGCCGCCGCGCTCGAGGGCGAAGTCGATGAGCAGCCAGTTGATGCCCTGCATGAGCAGGCCCGAGATCGGCATGATCACGAAGATGCAGACGACGGCTCCGGCGAGGAGGGTCACGACCGGCACGACGAAGAGGTCCGCCCAGGCGGGAACGCGCTTGCGGATCCACTTCTCGATCACGGTGAACAGCCACGCCGTGACCATGACGCCGATGATGCCGCCGAGCGCGGGCTTGAGCTCACCGAAGAGCGGGAGAACGAGCGGCTGAGCGGGGGTGACCGTGCCGTCCGCCGCGGTCGTCGCGGCGATCCCGGCGAGCGCCGGAAGATACGAGATGGCGCCGGCGATGAGGCCGAGCACGGGCGTGCCGCCGAACTCCTTCGCCGTGTTCAGTCCCACGATGAGGTTGAGCGAGGCGACGACGATCGTGCCGAGGGCCGCGAACACGAGGAACCACGCATTGGTCGCGACGCTCGGGTCGATGAGCTTCCAGATGTTGCCGATCGCCACGACGAGTCCGCAAGCGATGAACCCGGGGATGATCGGCACGAAGATGTTCGCGATGTGCCGGAAGAGGCCGTGCACGCGCGAGGTCTGCCGCGACTTCACCTTCTGGGTGTTCTTCTGCTGCAGCGTGCGCAGATCGGTCGCGGCGTCGACGGGCTCGCCCCCGCCGACTGCCCCCGCGCCCTCTGCCCGACTCCCCGTCGCGGCCGCCGCGATGTCAGCGACCTCGTCCTCGGGATCGTCGACGGGAGCCTCGGCGGGCGCGTCGACGACCTCCGCGAAGGCGTCGCGCAGACGCTGCGCATGCCCGGGACCGACGACGACCTGCAGCTGCGGCCCGTCGACGACGCCCATCACGCCGGTCAGGCGCCGAAGCGCCGCGACATCCGCCTTCGACGGGTCGTGCAGGTTCAGCCGCAGACGCGTCATGCAGTTGGTGTACGAGGCGATGTTCTGCGAGCCGCCGACGAGCGGCAGGATCTCCTCGCTGAGTTCGGGGTAATCCACGGTGATTCCTTCCGGCGGACGGGACTCGGGTGTCGGGTGCGGGGTTCGGGGAAGCAGGTCAGTCGCGACCGCGCACGGCCTCGCGCACGAAGCCCGCGCCCGCGCTCAGCCGCTCGCGGGCGGTCGCTGCGTCGACGTCGCAGAGGATCGCGACGATCGCGGTCTTGGCGTGCCCGTCGGCCTCGTCGAGCGCGCGGCGGGCCGTGGCGGCGTCGCAGTCGGTGGCGGCCTGCACGATCCGGACGGCGCGGTCGACGAGCTTCTCGTTGCTCGGGCGCACGTCGACCATGAGGTTGCCGTAGACCTTGCCGAGCCGGACCATCGTCGCGGTCGAGATCATGTTGAGCACGAGCTTCTGGCTCGTGCCGGCCTTGAGCCGCGTCGAGCCGGTGAGCACCTCGGGGCCGTTGTCGATCTCGATGGCGACGTCGGCGTGGGCGCTGATCTCGGCGTTCGGGCTGCACGAGATAGCCACCGTCGCCGCGCCGACGCGGCGGGCCTCGTCGAGTCCGCCGATGACGTAGGGCGTACGACCGGATGCCGCGATGCCGACGACGACGTCGCGCTCGGTGAGCCCGATGCCGAGCAGGTCTCCGGCGCCGAGCTCACGGGAGTCCTCGGCCCCCTCGATCGCGCGGAACATCGCCTCGTGCCCACCCGCGAGGAGGCCTACGACCTGAGCGGGGTCGGTGCCGAACGTCGGCGGGCACTCGGCTGCGTCGAGGACTCCGAGCCGGCCGCTCGTGCCCGCGCCCTGGTAGATCAGACGCCCACCGGCCGCGAGTGCGGCGACCGCGAGGTCGACGGCCCGGGCGACATCGGGGATCGCGACCGAGACGGCGCCGGCCACACCGGCATCCTCGTCGTTCATCACGCGGAGGATCTCGTCGACGGACATCGCGTCGAGCTCGTCCGTGAGCGGGTTGGCGGTCTCGGTGGCGGGGGTCGGGTTCGCGGGGGTCACGGGTGCTCCTCGTCGGGTGCGCGGCGCTTGCAGCGAGCGCGTGGCACTTTGTTTCACACAGAGTGCTCTCAGCGGCATGTTTTGTCAAGATCTGTGGAAGACTGAACCGACTTCCCGAGGAGGCACATGGACGGCGACGTCCTCGAAGCGACCCGCGCGATCATCCCCCGTCTGCGCCCGGCCGAGGTGCAGGTGGCTCGTGCGGTTCTCGACGACCCCTCCTTCGCGGTGTCGGCGACCGTGACCGCCCTCGCCGAACGGGCGTCGGTGTCGCAGGCATCCGTCGTGCGCTTCGCGAAGAGCCTCGGATTCGCCGGATACCCCTCGTTCCGCGTCGAACTCGCGCAGGAGGTCTCGCGGCGGGCGGTCGAGCTCGAGCGCTCGAACATCGCGGAGGGCGAGCTCAACCCGTCGGACTCGCCCGCCGAGATGGTCGCGAAGGTCGCGTTCCACGAGGCACGCACGATCGAGCAGACCGGGCGGATGCTCGACCTCGACGCCCTCGAGCGCATCGCCCGCGCCATCGCCGACAGCGAGCGGGTCGTGACCTTCGGCGTCGGCGCTTCGGGCCTCGCCGCGGCCGACCTCGCCCAGAAGCTGCAGCGCATCGGCATCATGTGCCTGAGCTCCCACGACACGCACGTCCAGCTCGTGCACGCCGCGCTCGCGGACGCTCGCACCACCGCGATCGCGTTCTCGTTCAGCGGCGGCACGATCGATGTGCTGCGAGCCGTCGAGATCGCCTCCGGCGCGGGAGCGTTCACCGTCGCGATCACCAACGACACCGCATCGCCCCTCGCCGCCGCAGCATCCGCCACCCTGCGCACCCCGGCCCGAGAGGCGACGCTGCGCGCTGCAGCGCTCGCGAGCCGGATGGCCCAGCTCGCCGTCGCCGACTTCGTCTTCATCCGGGTCGCCCAGCTGCGCTACCCCGACCTCGACGCCGCCCTCAGCGCCACCCGCGCCGCCGTCAACACTCAGCACCTGGCCCGCTGACCTGCCCCGTCCCCTGCCCGTCGACTCGCCAGAAAGCGCGGATGCGGGGGTGCCGGCATCCGCATTTCGTGGCGACTCAACGTATGGGTTGGCTGGGCCGGACGGGGCCCATTCCGTCGAGTCGCCAGGAAATGCGGATGCGGGGGTGCCGGCATCCGCATTTCGTGGCGAGTCGACGGGGGAAGGGGGCGCGGGGGGTCAGGGGTGGAGGATGCCGTTGACGCGGCGAGGGATGCCGAGCGGGTTGGCCTCCTGCAACGCGGCGGGCAACAGCGCATCGGGGACGTTCTGGTACGCCACCGGCCGCAGGAAACGGGTGATCGCCGCGGTCCCGACCGACGTCGTCCCGACCGCGGTGGTCGCGGGGTACGGGCCCCCGTGCTGCTGCGCCCACGTCACCGAGACGCCGGTCGGCCACTGGTTCCACAGCACCCGGCCGGCCTTCGTCGCGAGCACAGGAAGCAGCTCGCGGGCCACGGCATCGCCCTCCTCGGCGACGATCGTCGCCGTCAGCTGACCGTCGAGCAGCTTCGCGACGGCCACGAGCTGGGCTTCGTCGTCGTACTCGGCGACGAGCGCCGCCGGGCCGAACATCTCCGACACCAGGGCGTCGGGGTCGGCGATGACGGCCGCCGCGGTCGTCCGCAGCAGCGCGGGCGCCGGCGCAGCCGAAGGCGCCGGGGGCACTGAGCCGGCGTCATCTACCGCGGGAAGCGAACCGACGAGCACGTCGACCCCGTCATGCCCCGCGGCGGCGTCCAGCGCGCGACGGAAGCCTGAGGCGATCGAGTCGTTGAGCAGCGGCGCGGGCTCCGGCAGCACGATCGAGGCGAGGGCGTCGACGACGCCCGACCCCGCCGGAACGAGGAGCAGCCCCGGCTTCGTGCACAGCTGCCCCGCACTGCCGGTGACCGAGGCGACGAACTGCTCGGCGACCTCCACGGCCCGCGACTCGGCGGCGCCGCGCGTGACGAACGCGGGGTTCACGCTGCCGAGCTCTCCGTAGAACGGGATCGGCTCGGGCCGCGACATCGCGATGTCGAACAGCGCGCGGCCGCCGGCGATCGACCCGGTGAACGCTGCAGCACGGACCTCGGGATGCCGCAGCGCGTGCACCCCGGCATCCGTCCCGTGGATGACCGTGAAGACACCCGCGGGTGCCCCCGCCGCCGAGAGGGCCGCCGTGACGATCTCGCCCGTCAGCTGCGACAGGTGCGGATGCCCCGGGTGGGCCTTGAGCACCACGGCGTTGCCCGCGGCGATCGCACTGGCGGTGTCGCCACCGGCGACCGAGAAGGCGAACGGGAAGTTGCTCGCCGCGAACACCAGCACCGTGCCGATGCCCTCGAGCTGACGCCGGATGTCGGGACGCGGCGCCCCCATGGGGTAGTCGGCGACCGCGTGGTCGATGCGAGCATCGAGCCACGATCCCTCGGCGAGCACATCGGCGAACAGGCGCAGCTGGAACGTCGTGCGCTTGAGCTCGCCGCGCAGCCGCGGCTCGGCGAGGTTCGTCTCGCGGCCGGCGAGGAGCACCAGGTCGTCGGCGCGCGCGTCGAGCCCGTCGGCCACGGCGCGCAGTGCCTCGCCCCGGACGGTGATCGACGCCGCGCGCCAGTCCGCCGACGCGCCTGCGGCGAGCCCGACGAACGCGTCGACCTCGGCGATGGGGGTGTCGGCGACGGGCGTCGCCGTGGCGGGGGATGCAGCGGTGGTCATGAGCTTTCCTTCCGGGGAGACAGGTCTGCGGAGTCGGGGAGATCGGCGAGCGCGGCGAGATCCGCGACGCGGATGGGCGTGCCTATGGGCCGGCGGACGAGGGGCTCGACGTCGGCGGGTCGCCGGGGTCGCCCGGTCTCCTGCTCGACGAGACACGCGAGCGCGAAGCCGCACACCCGCCCCTGGCACATGCCCATGCCCGGGCGTGCGGTCACGCGCACGTCCCGCGCGTCGTCGGCGGCGAGGTCGGTCACGGTGGTGCGGACGGCCGACAGCGGAACCTCTTCGCACCGGCAGACGACGGTGTCGTCGCGGAGCCAGGTCGCCCACTGCTCGGGAACGGGACTCGCCCGGTGCATCCCGATCGCGAAGCTCCGCCCTCGAGCGATCCGGCGCCGCAGACGCCGCGCCGTCGCGGCCGGCACCGCGAGCCCCGCGTCGACGGCCGCCGCGAGAGCGGCGAGCTCGCCTTCGGCGCACGACTGCACGGCTCCGCCGATGCCGGTCGCCTCGCCGGCGGCGTACAGACCGGGCACGCTCGTGCGCTGGTCGGCGTCGACGACCGCGACCAGTGAGCCGTCGACGTCGATGCGGGTCTCCGCCGCGGCGCCGACGACGAGCTCGATCTGCGGGGTGAAGCCCCAGCCGAAAGCGACGAGGTCGACGTCGACGGTGCGCTCGGTACCCGGTCGCACCCGCCCGGCGGCATCCACTCGGGCGATCGTCGCGCCGGTCACGCGCCCCTCCCCCGCGACCGCCGTGACGACGGTGCGGGTATGGAGCGGGACGCGTTCGCGGACGAAGGTCGCCGCGTAGCCGACCCCCTCGAAGAGCTTGCCCGGCTCCTGGAGCGCACGCAGCGGCGTGGCCGCCCAGCGCGACAGCGCATTGGCCTCGCAGACGGCGACGACCTCGACACCCGCCCGCGCGAGTCCTGCGGCGACCGACAGCAGGAACGGCCCGGTGCCGGCGACCACGGCGCGGCGCCCGGCCGCGACCTGGTTGGCCTTGAGCATCGCCTGCACACCGCCCGCGGCCATGACGCCGGGGAGCGTCCAGCCCGGCACGGGCAGCTGACGGTCGTAGGCGCCGGGTGCGAGCACGACGCGCGCGGCGCGGATGGCGCGATCGGCCGGCGCAGCGGCATCCGCGCCAGCCACCGCGGTCGTCCGCAGCAGGAAGCCGTGCCCCGCTTCGCGATCGATCCGCCACACCTGCCGCTCGGTGCGGTGGACGATCGCTCCGGCCTCGACCTGACGGTGCAGCCGATCACGCAGTCCGCGATAGTGCTGCCAGTGATGGTGCCCCGTGTGCTCGGGTTCGGCGAACGTTCCGAGGTGCCGCTCGTCCGGATGCCGCCAGTACTGGCCGCCCGTCTGTGCACCCGCGTCGACGAGCACGACCCGCAGGCCGGCCTCGGCGGCGGTGACGGCGGCCGAGAGCCCCGCGGGGCCGGCTCCGACGACAGCGAGGTCGACGGCACCCGCGGCACCTTCGGCACGCCTCGTTGCGACCGCGCGATCCTCGACGCTCACGACTCGGCCCCCTCGGGCGCGGGCACCGGGAGCGGAGCGTCGGGGTCGTCGCTGCGCACATCCTGCCCCGCGCGTGCGGGAGTGACGCAGGCGCGCTGCGAGCGCTGCCCGTCGATGCTGAGCAGGCAGTCGTAGCAGACGCCGATGCCGCAGAAGAGCCCGCGGGGCTCGCCGCTTCCCCGCGTGGTCCGCCACGACACGATGCCGGATGCCGCGAGGGCACCGCCGACGGTCTGACCGGGCCGGAACGGCACCGGTGCCCCGTCGAAACTGAAGCTGTCGACGCCGGTGATGTCCGCGCTCATGCCGCGACCTGCTCGGCGAAGCGCTCGGGCCGGAAGGCGTCGAGCGGAAGGTCCGTCGGTTCCCCGCGGAGCGCCTGGACGATGAGAGCGGCGGTGCCGACGGAGAGTCCGATGCCCGCCCCCTCGTGTCCGGCGGCGTGCCAGAGTCCCGGGAGACGCGCGTCGGGGCCGATGACCGGCAGGTGGTCGGGGCAGTACGGCCGGAAGCCCGAGTACGTCCGGAGGATCTGCACGTCGGCGAGCACCGGGAACAGCTCGGCGCCCGCGCGCGCGACCCGTCCGACCGCCTCGGCCGAGAACGACGCGTCGAACCCGACGCGTTCGCGGCTCGCGCCCATGAGGATCGTGCCGCTCGGAGTCCCCTCGACGACCGATGAGACCTGGAGCCCGGCATCCGACGACGCGACGTTCTGCACATACTCGGCGGCGTAAACCTTATGCCGCACCGTCACCGGCACGGGCTCCGTCACCAGCACGAAGCCCCGTCGCGGCAGGACGGGCAGCTCGAGGCCGGCGAGCGCGGCGATCTCGCCCGCCCAGGGACCCGCGCAATTGACGACGACGCCCGCGTCGATGACGCCGGCGCTCGAGTCGATGCCGATCGCACGACCGGCGCGGGTACGGATGCCGGTGACCGTGACACCCGTCAGCAGTCGCGCCCCGCGGTCGCGCGCGAGTCGCAGCAGGTGGTGTGCGGCGAGCACGGGTTGCACCTGGGCGTCGTCGGGGTAGAAGACCCCGCCCGCCATGGCGGGGTTCAGATAGGGCTCGATGTCGTGGAGCGCCGCGATGTCGGGGACGTCGTCGGCTCGGATGCCGAGGGAGCGCTGGTGTTCGGCGAGCGCATCGAGGGCCGTCTTGCCGCCCTCGCTCGCCGCGACGACGAGCCCGCCCTTGGCCTCGAACTCCCATCGCGAGGCGTGCTCGGCGAGCTCACCGCGCCAGATGCGCTGCGAGTGCAGGGCGAGTTCGAGCTCGGGCCCGACCTCCTTGTCGGAGACGAGGAGGTTGCCCTCGCACCGGCTCGTCGTGCCGGCCGCGATCGTTCCGCGCTCGACGACGGTCACCGAGAAGCCGGCCTCCGCGGCCGCGCGGGCGACCGCGGCTCCGACGATGCCCGCTCCGATGACGAGGACGTCGGGTCGTCCGGGACGCTCCGTCACGTGCCGACACCGCCGGCCGCGGTATCCGAGCGTGCCGGGGCTTCGCCCGACCAGTCCGTCAGCACGTGCTCGATGTGGCGGTACACGAGGTCGCGCGCCCCTTCGGCGTCGCCCGCCTCGATCGCGTCGAGCATGAGGTCGTGCTCGTGGGCCGATGCGACCAGCCGACCCTGCTCATGCAGGTTCGCCAGGCCGAACAGGCGCGTCTGCGAGCGCAGTCCGGCGACGAGGTCGACGAGCCGGCCGTTGCCGGCGTACTGCAGCAGCGCGAGGTGGAAGTCGCTGTCGGCAGCGAGGTATTCGACGAGATCGCCCGACTGAGCACCCGCGACGATGTCGGCGGCTTTGCGCCGGAGGCCGGGCAGCGCGGAGGCCGGGATGAGCGGGGTCGCGCGCTCGACGGCGGGCGGCTCGAGCATCAGCCGCAGCTCGGTCACCTCGCGGAGGTCGCGCTCGGAGACCTCGGTGATCTGGAAGCCGCGATTGGGGATCGTGACGACGAGCCCCTCGCGGGCGAGATCGAGCATCGCCTCGCGGATCGGCGTGGCCGAGACGCCGAACTGCTCGCCGAGGCTGGGGGCGGAGTACACACGGCCGGGCTGCAGCTCGCCGCTGATGACGGCGGCGCGGAGGGCGCGCGTGACGGTCGACCGGATGCTGGGCTGCTTGTCCAGTCGCACCACGTTGCGGAACTCGGGCGTGCTCATGTCGTCTCCTCCGGTGCGGACCCCCGCCGCATGACCTCCATGATCCCCTGCACGACGGCGAGGTCTTCCCAGGCCATGCCGACGCCGGTGTAGACCGCGGGCGCTCCGGGCCGGCGAACGACCCCGCCGGTGACGAGCTCGACGAGGTTCGCGGGCTCGGCGAGGGGCGGGCCGCCGGCTGCCGCGCCCGCGAGGTCGCCGCTCTCGCGCACGGCCGAGGCGCGGGCCTCGACGACGACGTCGGCCGCCCGGACGAGGTCGGCGCCGAGCTCACGGTGGTCGAGTCCGTGTGCGCCGACGGCGGCGACGACCGCGCCCGGCGCGATGTCGTCCACGTCGAGGACGGGCGTGCTCGACGACGTCGCCGTGACGACGACATCCGCGTCGCGGGCGTCCGCGAGCGCGCCGGCCCGCGCGTCGATCCCGCGGTCGCGCAGGATCTGCACCGCGCGCTCGACCCGCTCGGGCGTGCGCCCGATGAGCACCGCCTCGCCGATGGGCAGGACCGCGGCGAGCGTCGCGACGTGCTCGATCGCCTGGGGGCCCGAGCCGAGCACGGCGAGACGGTCGATCCGCTGCCGGGCCCCGCGCGGGTCCGCGGCGAGCAGGCCGCGGACGGCGACGGCGGTGACGGCGGGCGTCCGCAGCGTCGTCAGCCGCGTCCCGTCGACGATCGCCGTGGGCTGCAGCGTCTCGCGGTCGAACAGCAGATACCAAGCGCTGATCTTCGGCAGCCCGAGCCGCGTGTTGCCGGGCGCGATCGTGGCGACCTTGATGCCGGCGGCATCCGGTGACTCCGACGGCATCAGCAGGAAGTCGCCCGCCGTCAGCGGCGCGAAGACGCGTTCGTGATCGGCTTCGACATCGAGCCCCGACCGCAGCGCCGTGACGACGGCCTCGACCGCCGCAGCCGGGGTCATGGCGCGCTCGATGTCGGCCGCCGATACGACCCGGACCCCGACGGGTGCCGCGGTCACAGGACGAACCCCTCGGGGAACGGATCGCTCGGGTCGAGCATGTACTGTGCCGTCCCGGTGACCCACGCACGACCGGTGATCGTCGGGATGACTGCCGGGATGCCGGCGACGTCGGTCTGTTCGACGAGGCGTCCGGTAAACGACGTGCCGATGTACGACTCGTTCACGAAGTCGGTGTGCAGGGGAAGCTCGCCGCGGGCGTGGAGCTGCGCCATCCGCGCGCTCGTGCCGGTTCCGCACGGCGACCGGTCGAACCAGCCGGGGTGGATCGCCATCGCGTGCCGCGAGTGCTGTGCCGTCGAGCCGGGCGCCTCGAGGTAGACATGATGGCAGCCGCGGATGGTTCCGTCGACCGGATGAACGGGGCTGTCGGCCTCGTCGACGGCCGCCATGATGGCCAGTCCGGCCCGCAAGAGGTCGTCTTTGCGCGACCGCTCGAACGGCAGACCGAGATCGTCGAGCCGGACGATCGCGTAGAAGTTGCCACCGAAGGCGAGGTCGTAGGCGACCGGGCCGAAGCCCTCGACGTCGACCGTCCGGCCGAGCCCGACGACGAACGAGGGCACGTTGCGGATGGTGACCCGCTCGGCGTGCCCCTCCGACACCTCGACCTCGGCGACCACGAGACCCGCCGGGGTGTCGAGCCGGATCGTCGTGACGGGCTCGACGACCGGGACCATGCCGGTCTCCACCAGGACGGTGGCGACCCCGATCGTGCCGTGCCCGCACATCGGCAGACACCCCGACACCTCGATGTAGAGCACGCCGTAGTCGGCATCCGGCCGGGTCGGGGGCTGCAGAATCGCACCGCTCATCGCGCTGTGACCCCGCGGCTCGTTCATCAGCAGGCGTCGCAGCCCGTCGTTCTCCGCCATGAACCGCTGGCGCCGCTCCTCCATCGTGGCGCCGGGCAGAGTGCCGACGCCGCCGACGATGACACGCGTCGGCATCCCCTCGGTGTGGGAGTCCACGGCGTGGAAGACGCGCGTCGTACGCATGCGGGAGCCTTTCGATCGTCGGCGGCGGGGCGGGCGGGTCAGCGAGAGCCGGGGCCGCGGATCAGCGGTAGCCCTTGCTGAGCACGGCCTCGGTGTCGGCGATGATACGCGCGGCGACCTCGTCGGGCAGAGCCAGGCGGGGCGGACGCGTCGTGGTGCTGGTCAGGACACCGGCGACCTGCTGCGAGAGCTTGATCGCCTGGACGAACCAGGTCTTCGAGTCCCAGCGCAGCAGCGGATGCAGGTCGCGGTAGATCTCGCGAGCGCGCACCCAGTCCTGCGGGTCGTCGGAGGTCGAGAGCGTGTAGAGCTCGACCGTCGCGGCGGGGATCGCGTTGGGGTAGCCGGCCACCCATCCCACGGCACCGTTGAGGCCGAGCTCGAACACGACGTCATCCGATCCGATCGAGATGTCGAGGCCCGGAGCGAGCTCGCGGATCTCGTACGCGTGGCGGACGTCGCCCGAGAACTCCTTGACCGAGACGATGAGCCCCTCGTCGAACAGACGAGCGAGCAGGTCGGGACGCAGATCGACCTTCGTGTCGATCGGGTTGTTGTACGCGAGGATCGGCAGGCCGACGGCCGCGACCCGGCGATAGTGGTCGACGACCTCGTCGTCGCTCGCGCGGTAGGCGTTGGGGGGCAGCAGCATGACGGCGGGGGCGCCGTTCTCGGCGGCGTGCTCGGCGAAGCGGACGCTCTCCAGCGCGCCGTAGGCTCCGACGCCCGGAATGACGGCCGCGTCGGGGGCGGCCTCGACCGCGGTGAGGAAGACGCGCTTGCGCTCGTCCTCGGTGAGTGTCTGATACTCGCCGAGCGAGCCGTTGGGGATGATTCCCGTCACGCCGTTCTGCGTCGTGAAGCGGACGAGCTCGGCGTACGCGTCGTAGTCGACGGAGAGATCGTCGTGGAACGGCAGGGTGGTCGCGAGGTTGACGCCGTGCCAGGGCTTGCGGTCGGTCATGAGTCGTTCTCCGATCTGGCGATGTCAGGCGCCGATGTCAGTGCAATTGCAATGGTATCCATTTTCGAGGCGGGCGGAAGAGTGAGTCGGTGACGGGCCTCCTCGTTGCCGGCGCGGTCGGTCGCCGCGAACTCGATCACCTGCTCGCGATCGGTCAGTGCGCGGACGAAGGCCTCCTGGAACGTCGCCCAGAACGTCCCCTCCCCCTCCCATCGGATGCCGTCGACGCCGGAGACGTCGTCGGTCGCGACGAGAGTGATCTCGACGGCGGAGCCGAGCTGCTTCACCCGCGCCTCGCTCCGCGGCGGCTCGGTGTCGATCGCGAGCTCGCGGCCGACGACGCTCGATCGGCCGTCCGCGTCGACGGCCCGCGCTTCGACCCGGACCACACCCTCGCCGTCGACGACGACGGGGCCGTCAGCAGCTCGCCAGGGGCTGTCGCCGATCCGCAGCTCGCGTCGCAACCGATCGCCCGTCGCGCCGGTCGCCCGCACCTCGACGGTCGGCGAGGCGGTGAACCATCCCGACGCCGCCGGCGCAGGTGAGACCACGATGTCGACGGTCGGCGGCATGGCGGCATCCGGAGTCGTGGCGAGCGCACCGATGAACTCCCGCGCTCGGCGCGCGGCATCCGCGGAGCCCCGCGATCCGGCCCCCGCCCCGATGCCGGCGTCGAGCGCCGCTCCGATGACGGCGCGGGCCTCGGACGCGCTCACGAGCAATTCCGCCGTTCCGCCCCGACACACCGCGACGAGGCGGTCGAGCAGATCGGCGTCGTCCCGCGGCGCGGGCTCGGCCCAGAGCGTGTCGATCAGCGTGGTGCCGTCGGGGCGGCGCCGCGCGGGCACCCCCGTCTCGACTCCCGCGAACCCGATGGTCCGATCGACCGTGCGCGAGTACAGGTGATACCGCTCGTCGGAACCGTTCCACACCGGCTCGTGACGCAGCCCGGCGATCGGCACGGCGCCGGCCGCGGCCAGCGCGGCGCCGACATCGACGACATCGGCTCGGGTCGCACCTCCCGGCATCCGACGCGCAGCCCATGCCCGTTCGAGCGTGGTCGTCGAATCGTCCCGCGCGACGAGCGCGTGCGGCCCGTACCTCAGGCCGCGCAGCGCCGGATCGTCGATCGTCGGCTCGGATCGGAGCACGGCGGGCAGCGTGAGGACGATCCGCTCGTCGCCTCGCCAGGTCCGCTCGATCGTGACGAAACCGCCCGGCACGGGGTGGGCTCCGACGGTCTCTCCGTCGACCGTGATCTCGGGCGCGCCCGCGACCCAGTCCGGGATGCGCAGGTGCACCGCCAGCCGCACGGGGCCGTCGGCCACCGGTCGGACCCGCAGCGTGACCTGTTCCGCGAACGGATGCTCCTGGTCGATGTCGACGCGCACCCCGCGGTCGTCCCAGTGGAGCTCGGCAGGCGTATAGCGGGCGACCCACAGTCCCGGCGGCGTCCCGGTGTCGCGGAAGAAGATCCCGGCGTGATGGCTCACGTGGTTCTCGAGCCCGGTGCCGCCGCAGCACGTTCCGACGTTGTCGTACTCGGGCAGCGCTCCGGCGTGCACCGGGAACATGTACGTCACCTCGGGGCTCTCGTCGGAGTCGACGGCGCGTCGCGAGCCGAGGATGTGGTTCTGGCGTGCACGCTCGGCGTAGTCGAGGAAGCGCGGTTCGAGGGTGTGCGCGAACAGCGTCTCTGCGAGCTTGACCAGGTTGTAGGTCGCGCACGTCTCGGCGTTGCGGCGCCCGATGTCGCCGCCGACCGTGCGCGGCGGGCCCCACAGCTCGTTCTCCCCGGTGCCGCCGTGCGCGTACATGCGTCCGGGAACGATCTGATCGAACACGCCGATCGCCGCGGCGAGGTAGCGCCGCTCGCCCGTCAGTTCGTACTCGCGCACGTAGCCGACGAGCTGAGGCAGGTGCTGATTGGCGTGCATCCCGTCGAGGATGTCGCGCCCCGACGACGCCGCGTCGAGCAGGTCGCCCTGATCGAACGCCTGCGCGGCCGCGAGGAAGCGCGGCTCGTCGACGAGGGCGCTGAGCCGCGCGAGCGTCTCGTTCATGCCGCCGAACTCGCCCGCGATGTAGAGCGACCACATGCGTTGACGATGCTCGTGGTCGAGCTTCTCGAGGCGTCCCGCGATCCAGTGCGCCATCGCCGTGACAACGTCGAGCGCCTGCTCGTTGCCGGCGAGCTCGTACGCGTCGAGCAGGCCCGCCATGAGCTTGTGACACGTGTAGTAGGGCGCCCAGATCTCGCCGTAGGGGGCGAGATGCTCCAGCCGGGCGAACTGCCATTCACCCGTCGCGAACAGAAGCCCGGGGTGCGAGTACCGCCCCGTGGCGGCGAACGCCCGCTGCACCTCGGCGAGGCCTGCCACGAGCTCGTCCACTCGCGATCGGAGTTCGTCGTCGCCTTCTGCCGCGGCCGCGAGCGCGAGCATCGACAGGAAGTGACCCGTGTAGTGCCCGCGCAGCAGGTTCGCCGTCTGCGCGGCCTCGCGCCCGGGGTAGTCGTGCTCGCCCCACGGCTCCTCGGCCGGGTGTCCGAATCCCTCCCACGCGCCGGGCGGCTCGGCCCCGCGGGTGTCGAGTCCGGCGGCGGCGCGGAAGACCGCGAGGAGCCGATCGATCGGGTAGACCCGGGCGAGATGCAGCATCCGGTCGCGTGCCGGGGCGAAGGCGCTCGCCTGCCCCAGCCGCACCGAAGCGTGCGGGAACGGCACCGCGCGGGGTGCGGCATCCGTCATCGCTCGCCCGTCCACTGCGCGCGCGTCCACGCCTCGACGTCGCCCGCCGAGATCGGCAGCGCCGCGGACAGCACCTCGGAGCCCGTGTCGGTGACGAGGACGTCGTCTTCGAGGCGCACGCCGATGCCGCGCAGCTCGGGCGGCAGGGTCAGGTCGTGGGCATGGAAGTAGAGTCCCGGTTCGACCGTCATGACGACACCCGGCTCGAGCGCCGCCGCCATGTAGTCCTCGTACGGCGCCTGGCTGCAGTCGTGCACGTCGAGTCCGAGGTGATGACCGATGCCGCACGCGAGATATCGGCGATGCTGCTGTCCTTCCGGAGACAGGGCCTCGTCGACCGACACCGGGAGCAGGCCCCAGTCGTGGAGCCCCTGGGCGATGACCTCCATGGCCGCGAAGTGGAAGTCGAGGTACTCCACGCCCGGACGGATGCGGTCGAGTCCCGCGCGGTGCGCTCTCTCGACGAGATCGTGGACGGCGCGCTGGGTCTGCGAGAAGGCGCCGCTCGCGGGAACCGTTCGGGTGACGTCGGCGGTGTAGAGCGACCGGGCCTCGACGCCCATGTCGAGCAGCAGCGCGGCATCCGGAACGATCTCTCCGTCGCACCGCACCCAGTGCAGGATCGGCGCGTGCGCGCCCGACCCGACGATCGTGGAGTAACCGGGTCCGTTGCCGTAGGTGCGGGCATGCCGGTCGAAGGTCCCCTGCAGCCACCGTTCGCCGAGGCCCTCGGCGATGGCTCGCGGTACCTCGGCGACGACCGCGCCGAAACCCGCGACCGTGGCGTCGACGGCCTCCCGGAGCTGACCGATCTCCCAGGCGTCCTTCACCATGCGCAGCCGGGCGAGCGCGCGTTCGAGCTCCGGCGAGACCTCGGCGCTCACCTCGGCGGCGAGCGCCGCCGCCGACCGGGCGGCCGAGGCTCCCCGCAGTTCGCCGTGACACCGCTCGAGCGCCGAGAGCGGTTCGACGGTCATGCCCAGCGCGTCGGCCCACTCGGGCAGGCCCGCGGACGGACCGACCCAGAGCTCACCGTGGTTGGCATCGGAGAAGAAGCCGGCGTCACCCGGGCGGAACGGCGGCGGCAGGTACAGCACGGGGTCGTGCCCGCCGGCGACGGGCCACAGGACGACCACGGCCCCCTCGACCTGGCAGGCCGTCAGCCAGACGAAGCCGCTGTCGGCGCGGAAGCCGTAGTGCGCATCGTCGTTGCGGACGGGTGCGTGCCCGGCCGCCGCGACGATCACCCGGCCGGGAAGCGCGGCGCTGAGTCGATCCCGATGAGCGGATGCCGCCGCCGCGGCGCCCGCGGGAAGCTGCGGTCGGGTCGGCACGTCGGCCCAGCCGCGCGAGACGAACTCGGTGAACGCCGGCACCTGCGCCAGGCGCGGATACCGCGTGCCGGCGTAGGGCGGGCGGGCGGTCTCGGCAGCGGTCATCGCTTCTCTCCTCCACGGTCGCGGACCAGCTCGCGCAGTCGCGTGAACGTGCGCCCCGAGCCGATGCCGTCGTGCTCGAACTCGTTCGTGACCCACGGCTGGGCGTTGCCGATGCGCGCGAGCGTCTCGAGCTGCAGCCCCGCATCGACGTACATGTCGTCGAAGTACACCGCAGCGGCCAGCGGCACGTCGTTGGCCGCGAGCCGGTCGAGGTCGTACAGCGGCGTCCAGTCGCGGCGCCCGGCGAGCGTGTGGACGGCATCGCGGAACCCGCGCAGCAGCCGCACCTCGTCGAACATCCACGGGAAGGCCATCTCGCCCGTGAACAGCAGGGGCCGTCGGTCCTCGTCGAACTCGGGGCGGCGGTCGCGCTCGGCCTGCGCCGACCACGCGGTCGGCCCGCTGGCCGGGTCGCCGTAGATCGATTCCTGCAGGGTCCAGAACAGCGGGTTCCCCGCGCTGGAGCTGAGCGACTGGACGTCGGCGAGGAACGCCTCCGACAGCCGTCCCGGGCGCGCGAACGCCCTCTCGACGAGCCAGTGCAGGCGCTCATGGCCGGGCTTCATCCCGAGGTCGATGCCGAGCGACTGGAAGCGCCGCACGGTCAGCACGTCGCCGTCGGGGAGCGTCACGTCGCCCTCGGCGAGCCGGTCGGCGATGCGCGCGATCGCCTCGGCGTCCTCGGGGAATCGCCGGTACAGCTCGGCCGTCTTCGCCGCGACCCGGTCGAAGGTGCGGGCGTAGACCTCCGCGGCGCGCGGCGGCGTGCCGGGGATGCCGCCGCAGACGTAGCACGCCGTCAGCGCCTCGGGCGCGAGCGACAGGTACGTCAGGGTCAGGAAGCCGCCGTAGCTCTGTCCGAGCGTGGCCCACCGCCGCCCCCCGTACAGCGTCTCGCGCACGTGTTCGAGATCGCGGACGATCGAGTCGGCCCGGTGGAGAGCCAGCAGGTCGGCACCGGCCGCAGCGTCGAGCGCAGCCACGTCGACCGCCTCGAGAGGCGTGCTGCCTCCCGTGCCGCGCTGGTCGACGAGTACCACGCGATAGTCGCGCAACGCCTCGTCGATCCACCCGTCGCGTCGCAGCGGCCGGGGGTTCGAGCCACCCGGCCCGCCCTGCAGGAAGGCGAGGAGCGGCAGCTCATCACGCGCCCGGTCGGGATCGACGAGCTCGCGCACGAGCAGCTCGATCGTCCCCGCTGCCGCCGTGCCGGCGCTCCAGTCGAGCGGAACCTCGATGCGACGCTCCGCGACGCGGATGCCGGGCAGGTGGTACTCGGTCGTCATGACGCCTCCGTCTGGGTGTCGGATGCCGCGGCTGCCGCACGGGCCCGGCGAGCCTTCTCGGCGGCGCGCCGTCGGCGGTCCCACTCGGGGTTGATGCGGGGCACCGCCGCGAGCAGCGTGCGGGTGTACTCGTGCTGCGGGCTCTCGAAGACGCGGTCGCGGTCGCCCGTCTCCACGATCGAGCCCCGGCTCATCACGGCGATGCGCGTCGCGATCTGGCGGACGACGGCCAGATCGTGCGCGATGAAGAGGTATGCGAATCCCTCGTCGCGCTGCAGCGCGGTGAGGAGGTTGATGACCTGTGCCTGCACCGAGACGTCGAGCGCCGACACCGCCTCGTCGCAGATGACCATCTTCGGACCGACCGCGAGCGCCCGGGCGATCCCGATGCGCTGCGCCTGGCCTCCCGAGAACTGCGCCGGATACCGGTCGGAATGGTCGGGGTTGAGCCCCACCCGATCCATGAGCGACCGCGTGAACGCGCGCGCCCCGCCCGGGATCTTCCGGTTCTGGTACCGAAGCGGTGCCGTCACGAGTCGCTCGACGGTGTGCTTGGGGTTGAGCGACGAGTACGGGTCCTGGAAGATCACCTGCACATCGCTGCGGAACGCGAGGAGGTCGCGGCCCTGCAGGTGCGTGACGTCCCGCCCCTCGAACTCGACCGTCCCCGCCGTGGTGTCCATGAGACGGGCGATCAGCCGCGCGGCAGTCGATTTGCCCGAACCCGACTCGCCGACGAGGGCGAGGGTCTCGCCGCGCCGGATGTCGAGGTCGACGCCGTCCACGGCGCGGAAGCGGCTGCTGCGCGAGAACATCGTCGCGCCCGGGCTCGCGAACTCCTTCACGAGGCCCGTCGCACGGCACAGCGGCGCGGTCTGGTCGGTCATGCCGTCTCCTCCTCGATCTCGCTGTCCGGCACGATCGCTATGTCGGTCGTGCGCAGCTCGCCGATGGCGTCGTCGATGCGGGGTACCGCGTCGAGCAGCCGCCGCGTGTACTCCTCCTGCGGGTCGCTGAAGACCTCCTCGACGCTGCCGCGCTCGACCATGCGGCCGGTTCGCATGACGACGATCTGCTCGGTCACCTCGCTGACGACCGCGAGGTCGTGGGTGATGAGGATGAGACCGGCCCCCGTGTCGCGGCGGATCTCGGCGAGCAGATCGAGGATCTGCGCCTGCACCGTCACGTCGAGGGCCGTGGTCGGCTCGTCGGCGATGATCAGCTCGGGCTCCATGCTGAGAGCCATCGCGATCATGATCCGCTGACGCATGCCGCCCGAGAACTGGTGCGGGTAGTGGTCGACGCGCTTCGCGGCATCCCGGATGTGCACCCGCTCCATCGCCTCGATCGCGACCCGCCGCGCCTCGCGCCGCGAGACGCCCGACCGGTGCGACCGATAGGCCTCGGCGATCTGCGTGCCGACCGTGTAGTAGGGATTCAGCGACGACAGGGGATCCTGGAAGATCATCGCGATCCGGTCGCCGCGGACCTGCCGCATCTCGCGTCCGGGAAGGGTGAGCAGATCGCGTCCGTCGAAGGTGACGGCACCCGACGCGCTTCCCCCCTTCGGCAGCAGCCCCATGATCGCGAGGCTCGTCATCGACTTGCCCGATCCCGACTCGCCGACGATGCCGAGAGCGCCGCCGCGCGGGATCGCGAAGCTCAGACCGTCGACGACGCGGGCGGTGCCGCCGGCGGTGCGGAACTGCACGGTCAGGTCGTCGACGCGCAAGAGGTCGTCCGTCATCGGCATCCTTTCGCCGGTCATGCTCGGGCCGCCGTCCGCACGCGCGGATCGATCGCCGCGTAGAGCAGGTCGACGACGAGGTTCCCGACGATGACGAAGAACGCCGAGAGCAGCGTCACCGCCATGATGACCGGCTGGTCGTTCGACGAGATCGAGTCGGCCGTGAGCTTGCCCACCCCGTTGATGCCGAACACGGTCTCGGTGATCACGGCACCGCCGAGGAGACCCGCGACGTCCATCCCGAAGATCGTCACGATCGGGGTCAGCGCCGGGCGGAGCGCATGGCGACGCCACACCAGACTCGGCCGCAGCCCCTTCGCGTGCGCGGTGCGCACGAAGTTCTCCTGCAGGGTGTCGATCACGTTCGCCCGCGTCAGACGCGTGTAGACGGCGGCGTACCCGACCGCGAGAACGATCCACGGCATGAGGAAGTTCAGGAACCACTGCACCGGATCGTCGGCGAAGGGAACAGCCTGCGGAAACGGCAGCCAGGCGAGCGATACGACGAGGACGAACTGCAGCGCGAGAGCGAGCACGTAGTTCGGGATCGACATCGACCCGAGCGTCAGCCCGGCGATGAACCGATCGGTGAACCTCCCCTCGCGCACCGCGCTGAGGACGCCGCCGACGACGCCGCCCACGAGCCAGAGCACCGCCGCGCCGATCGCGATCGTCGCCGAGATCGGCAGGCGCTGCACGATCATGTCGCCGACGAGCTGCCCGGTCTGGAACGAGTAGCCGAGGCACGGGGCGCCGCACGCGACGGTGGCGCCGGCGATCTCGTACTCGCGGCCGACGAACAGCCCGGAGACGTACGTGAAGAACTGGGTGAGGAAGGGCTGGTCGAGCCCGAGGTTCGCGCGGATCTGGTCGATGCGCTCGGGGGTGCAGTTCTTGCCGCAGATCTGCACGGCCGGGTCGGGCGAGAGCACGAAGAAGATCACGAACGTGAAGAGCGTGACGAGGAACAGCACGACGACCATGCCGGTCGCGCGCGCGAGGACGAAGCGGGTCACGCGCGCACCTCCGCGCTGCCGACGAGAGCGCGGATGCGGTCGCCGAGGGTCGTGAACGAGAGCACGAGCAGGAACAGGAACGCGCCCGGGATGAGGAAGTACATCGGGTCGACCGCGTACCAGGGTGCCGCCGAGGCGATCATCTGACCCCAGCTGGGCGTGGGCGGCACGACTCCGACGCCCAGGAACGACAGCCCCGCCTCGGTGCCGACATACCCGGGCACCGCCAGGGTCGCCATCACGATGATCGTCGACGAGAGGTTCGGCAGGATCTCGCGGAAGATGATCTGCACGCTCGAGGCGCCAGACGCACGGGCGGACTCGACGAACTCGCGCTCCTTCAGCGAGAGCGTCTGCGACCGGACGATCCGCGCGAGGTAGGGCCAGCCGAACAGCGAGATCACGACGACGAGCAGCAGCACGCGGTTGTCCGCCGGCAGGGCCGACAGGATCGCGATCATGAAGATGAGGGCGGGGAAGGCCATGAGGAACTCCATGACCCGCGAGATGACCGTGTCGACCCAGCCGCCGAGGTAACCGGCCAGCATGCCGAGCACGACACCGAGCACCGTGGTCAGCAGCGTCGCCGAGAGGGCGACCGTCATCGAGACCTGCGCCCCGTAGACGATGCGGGCGAAGATGTCGCGACCGTTGCCGGGCTCGACCCCGAACCAGTGCTCGGCGCTGATGCCGCCGAGCGGTCCGATCGGGATCGCGCCCATGTTGGGGTCGATCGCGCTCTGGTCGAACTGGTACGGAGACCAGCCGCTGATCTGCACGATGAGCGGCGCGAACACAGCCATGAGCAGGACGATCACGATGTAGGCCAGCGACAGCATCGCGGGCACATCGGTGAGGAAGCCTCGGAGGAGTTTCCGGCCGGACGCCGGACGGGATTCCACCGACTCGTCGAGAGTGGAATCACCGCCCGGCGTGGCCTCGACCTCGAGGGGGGCCGAGCTGAAGGTCATGTCAGCCCTTCGACGGGTCCTTGAGACCCACGATCGTGAGGTCGGTCATGTTGGTGTTGGGGATGTAGCCGGCGATGTTCGACCCCGGCAGGAAGATGCCGTTCTCGAAGACCATGGGCGCGATCGGAGCGAGCTCCATGATCTGCTCGTCCAGTTCGCCCCACGCCTCGTTGGCGGCGTCCACGTCGGTCATCGCTCGGATCTCGGCGATCCGCTCGTTGACGGCCGGATCGTTCAGCTGCGCGAGGTTCTGGTTGCCCTTCTCCGTGATGGCCGCGCCGTCGAACAGCGGCGGGATGAAGGTGCTGGCGCTCGATGCCCAGTCCGGGCACCACCCGGTGATCGCCGCGTTGTTCTGCTGCGACGGCGTGGCGATGGTCTCGTAGTAGATCGAGGTGTCGATGACGTTGAGCTTCACGTCGGCACCGATGCGCTCGAGTCCCTGCTGCACCGCTTCCGCCTGCGCCTGCGCGACGGGGTTCGAACGGATGTCGAGGGTGAACTCGAACCCGTCGCCGAGCCCGGCCTCCGCGAGCAGGGCCTGAGCCTCGTCGACGTCGCCGGTGTTGTCGTCGGAGGGGTAGAGGTCGTAGTCGAGGTGCCCGCTGACCGCCGGCGGGATGATCGTCGTCGCGACATCCGCCAGCTGGTTTCCGCCCGAGGCGTTCTGGATGCTGGCGCGGTCGAGCGCCCAGTTGACGGCCTGACGCACCCGCACGTCGTCGAAGGGCGGCTTCGAGGTGTTGAGCGACATGTAGGTCGTGCAGTAGGCGGGCGCCGTGATCGCGCGTTCCTGCAGCTGCGGCGTCTGGATGCGGGGCAGCGTGGCGCCCGCGATCTTGCCGGCGATCGCGTTCTGGTCGGCGCCCTGACCGGCGATCATGCGCTCGTCGATCGTCGCGCCGTCGATGCCGATGTCGAACTGCCACTGATCGGGGTACGCCTTGCGGACGTCGTCGGTCTCGGGCTCCCAGTGCTCGTTGCGCACGAGCTTGATGGTGCTGCCGGGGGTGTAGGAGTCGAGCGTGTACGGCCCCGACGCGACGACGTCGTTGATGAACTCGTCGCCGCCGCCGGAACCGATCGGGAACGGCACCGCGTTGGGCTGGGCGAGGACGTTGTCGAACTCGGGGAAGGGAGCCTTGAGGTGGAAGACGATCGTCTTCTCGTCGGGGGTCTCGATCGTCGGGAGGTCGCCCGAGACGTAGGGGCCCTGGTAGTCGTCCGGCGCATCGATCACCGACTTGAGGTACGGCGAGCCGATGCCGATCTGCGGATCCCACGCGCGCGAGATGCCGAACTCCATCTCGGCCGAGGTGATCGGGTCGCCGTTGTCGAAGAAGAGATCGTCCTTGAGCGTGTAGGTCCAGGTGAGACCGTCGTCCGACACCTCGCCGAGACCCGTCGCGAGGTCGGGAACGATCGCGTTCGGGTCCGCGGAGTCGCCGGCGGCCTGCATCGTGAGGCCCCGGTACAGCAGGCGGTAGAACGCGTTGACGCCGCCGTCCCAGCCGCGGGCGGGATCGAGGTACGAGAAGTCCGCGTTCTGGAGCATGTGGACGGTCCCGCCGGCCTGCGGCGTGCCGTCGCTGCCGGTCTGCTGCGGCGAACCGCCGCCGCCCGCGCACGCCGTGAGGGCGAGCGCCATGGCCGTTCCCGCGGCGAGGATGCCGGCGAATCTCCTGGTGGTGGTCATCGGTGGACCTTCCCTTTCTCTGCTCCATTGCGTCGAGTGCTGTCCATAAAACAACATCACGGTGCAATGTGCAATTGCACGATCACGCTGCATCCGTTCTACCGAGTCCGACGGGCCGGAACGTGCCCCGTGACACGATCGTCACGAGATCCGGCCGTCTTTTCACACGCCCGAAACACAGCGGGGTCTACCCGGGCGCGCGCCAGGCTCGGAGAATCACGGCGATATCGGATGCCGCCGCGTCATCGCTCCGAGGCCGGTGACATTCTCCGAGGCTCGCGGAGGCGCGGCCCCGTCAGGGAAGCGGGCAGATCGCGACCGACGCGAGGTCGCCGTCCATCTGCTCGGGCGTCCAGGGCAGGCCGGCCGGCGGAGCGGTCTCACCCGAGGCGGCGGGCGCCTTCGACGCTATCGCGGCGAGCTGCCACCCGAGAACGCGGATCGCCTCCGCCGAGGCGCGCGAGTTGTTCAGCACCGCGACGACGGTGAGGCCGGTCTCGCGGTCGGCGAAGGCCACGGTCTGGTAGCCCGGGATCGACCCGTACTGACCGATCAGGGTCCCCGCCTGGTACGTGCCGCCGTCGACGGTGTACCAGGTCGGCACGCCCTCACCCGTCGGGATGGGGGCTCCGAATCGCTGGTCGTCATCGAACGGACGCAGCCCCGTCGCGAGCGCGCGGGCGTAGCGGCCGAGGTCGTCGACCGTCGTCACGACGCCGGACGCCGTGAACCCGGCCGACGGCGACAGGGCGGTGAGGTCGGTCGCCGTCGCGCAGTCGGGTGCACCCTCCGGCGTCAGCACGGACTGGGTGCCGTGAAGTCCGAGGTCGGCGGTGCGGGACGGAAGCGACGAGTCCTGCATCTCGAGCGGCTCGAAGACGTAGCGCTGGAAGAGCTCCGCCGCGGTGCTGCCCGAGGCCCGCTCGAGTGCGAGGCCGAGAAGGACGTACCCGGCGTCGGAATCGGCGAAAGACGTGCCGCCCGTCGGCCCGGAGGCCGCCAGACCATAGGCGAGCAGCTCGTGCGGCGCCCACGGGCGCGCGGGATTCGCCTCCCACCGGCCCTGCAGGCGCGGCTGGTACGAACCGAGCCCGGAGGTGCTGTCGCAGAGCTGCTCGAGCGTGACGACGGGCGTCGCCGGGAATCCGACGACCCATTCCGTCACGGGGTCGTCGAGCTCGACCTTGCCGTCGGCGACCATGCCGTAGAGCACGTCGCACGTCATCGCGCGGGTGACGTGCCCGGCCTTGAACGAGTCGGCTGCGGTGACCTCGGCTCCGTCGGGGTTGGTGCCGAAGCCCTCCACCCATTCGCCCGCCCAGGGCACCCAGACACCGGCGATCGCACCGGCCGAGCCGGTCAGCGCCATCGCGCGCTCGACCGCGGCGACGAGCTGCGCCTGCGTGTCGCCGCCGATCTCGCCGTCGACCTGCGGAGGCGCCGCGACGGTGGCGACACTCGCGGGCGCGCACGCCGAAAGACCGAGCGCGAGAGCGACCGCAACGGCGATCCCCGCGCTTCGACGGCGTCGAGTCGCACGCATTCCTGAGCCACCCCCCGAGATGTATGCCTCCAGTGAATCACACCGCTCCTGAGGATCCGGCGAACCTAGGGTGGACGCATGACACACGCTTTCGACGCCGACGCCATCTCCGGCGTGCTCGGTCACATGAACGACGACCACCGCGACGACAACCTGCTCATCGCGCGCGCGTTCGGGGAGGCGGATGCCGTGTCGGCGACGATGACCCACTTCGACGGCGACGGCGGGGATTGGCAGGCGACGCGGGCCGACGGCGGGGTTCGCGAGCTCCGCGTGACCTGGCCCGGCGGCCCCATCAGCGAGCGACGCGAGGTGCGCCGCGAGATCGTCGCGCTCTACGACGCCGCGTGCGAACGACTCGGCGTGGAGCCCCGTCCGCACGACTGAGCGTTACGGATTCGTTAAGAGCTCGGTGGAAAACCTTCAGGTTAGCTGTACCTAAGTGCTATCGTCGGGCCATGCTCGAACCGATCCCGTTCTCGACCGCCCTCCGCGAGCGGTCCAGCTCCGCGCACTCCGGCAGCGAAGGCGCCGGCTTCATGTCCGACCTCATGCGGGGCAAGGGCACTCGCGATGACTACGTCGCGCTCGTCGCGCAGCACTGGTTCATCTACGAGGCGCTCGAGGCCGCGGCATCCCGCATGGCGGCCGACCCCGTCGCCGCGACCTTCATCAGCGACAAGCTCACTCGGCTGCCGGCGCTCGAGGCCGACCTCGAGTTCCTGATCGGCTCGGACTGGCGCGAGCGGATCACCCCGTTGCCGACGACCGAGCGCTACGTCGCCCGCATCAACGAGGTCGGGGCGACCTGGGCCGGCGGATTCGTCGCGCACCACTACACCCGCTACCTCGGCGATCTGTCGGGCGGACTGTTCATCGGCAAGCTGATGGCACGTCAGTTCGGGTTCGAGACGAACGGCATCGGGTTCTACATCTTCGGCGACATCGCCGACCCCGCCGCGTTCAAGGAGCGCTACCGGGAGCAGCTCGACGCAGCACCCTGGGACGAGGCCGAGCAGCAGCGCGTCATCGACGAGGTGCTCGTCGCCTACCAGTTCAACACCGACCTGTTCACCGATCTCGCCGCGGCGAAGGCCGGGCGGGCGGCGTCCGTCGTCGCCTGATCCCGTGCGCGTCCGCGCAGCCGGTCACATGCCGGCGGCGCGGACGGCGGCCATGAAGCGCCGTACGTCGTGGTCGACCAGGATGTCGCTGGGTCGCAGCGGCCGCGACAGGTAGAGCCCGTCGAGTGAAGTCAGGCGCGAGAGCGCCACGTAGGTCTGTCCCGGGGCGAAGGCGCCCGATCCGAGGTCGACGATCGCGCGGTCGTAGGTCTTGCCCTGCGACTTGTGGATCGTCACGGCCCACGCGAGCCGCAGCGGGAACTGCGTGAACTCCGCGACGATCTCGCGGGTCAGCTTGCGCGAGCCGGGATCGTAGGCGTAGCGGAACCGCTCCCAGACGGCGGGCTCGACGTCGTGCTCCTCACCGTCGAGCTCCACCCGCACCGACGATCCCGCGATCCGGGTCACGGTTCCGATCGAGCCGTTGACCCAGCGCGGGCCGTCACCCGCGTACCCGGCGACATCGTTGCGGAGGAACATCACCTGCGCACCGACCTTCAGCTGCAGCTCGGGATCGGCCGGATACGAGGTCTCACCCCGACCGAAGTCGCCGCTCACGTCCGCCTTCGCGGTCTGCACGGGGCCCGTGAGCGCGTCGAGGTGACGCTGGTTGATGCGATTGACGGCGTCGTTGCGGGTCGCGAGGGTGATCACGGGCGGCTCGTCGCCGGTCGGCGGCGGCGGCGTCCGTGCGCCCGCAGCGTTGAGCGCGGCGGCGATGTCGGCCGTCACGACGCCGTAGCGGACGGCGTTGAGCATCTCCTTGAACCCCGGGTCGGCCTGACGATGGATCTCGCCCAGCTCGGCGATGTGCAGCGGAGCGCCCACGCGTCCGAGGTCGAGCAGCCCGTCGGAGCGGATCGCGCCGGCATCCGCCTTCGGCCCCGCCCACACCTGCGCGTCGAAGAACCAGAACGAGCGGTAGTGATCGCGGATGTACTTGAGCTCGTCTCCCCGCGGCGGCACCGGCGAGAGCTGGTACGGGTCGCCGAACATGACGATCTGCACGCCGCCGAACGCCTCCGACCGGCGACGTCGCGCTTGCCGCAGCGACCGGTCGATCGCGTCCATCACGTCGGCGTTGACCATGGAGATCTCGTCGATGACGAGCGTGTCGATCGCGTTCAGGATGCGGCGCGTGGGCTCGGACTGCTCGAGCTCGCTGTCGGCGACGAGGCCGATCGGCAGCCGGAACAACGAGTGGATCGTCTGCCCCTCGACATTGAGGGCGGCCACGCCGGTCGGCGCGCAGATGGCGATCTGCTTGTCGGTGTTCCACGCCAGGTGCTGCAGGAGGGTCGACTTGCCGGTACCGGCTCGACCGGTGACGAAGACGTGGTCGCGGGTCGTCTCGATCCGGCGGAACAGCGCCTCCTGCTCAGCGGAGAGAGGCGGCAAGGTCACCGATTCATGGTAGCCACAGGCGAGCCTTCCTAGACTTGTGCTGTGCACGAGGCGCAGACGACTCCGGACGCCGCGATCGGCGACGATTCGTCGAGCGCGCCCGAGAACGCCCGGCGCCCGGGACGGGGCCGCCGGCAGGGCGCTCGCGGCCGTCGCAGGCTCGTCATCGACCTCACGGCGATCGGGCTGCTGTCCGTGCTCGCCCTGGGCGCTCTCGGCGTCGGCGGCGTCACGGTGTACCGCGCCCTCTACAGCCCCGCCGCATTCGTCGAGCGCTACCTGTCACTGCTGAGCTCGGGCAGCGCTGCGGACGCGCTGCGCCTGCCCGGCGTCGCGATGGACTCGGCCGAGCTCGCCGCCGCCGAGCTGCCCTCGACGACGTCCGAGGTGCTGCTGCGCCGCGCGGCGCTCGCACCGCTGTCGGACGTCTCGGTCATCGGCGAGCGCGTCCGCGGCGATGTCACCGAGATCACGGTCACCTACCTGGCCAACGGCCACCGCGGCCGCACGCAGTTCGACGTGGAGCAGGACGGCTGGATCGGCGTCGCCCCCGCGTGGCGTTTCGCCCGCAGCCCGCTCTCGGCGATCGACCTGACCGTCCGGGGCGCCACCCGGTTCTCGGTCAACGGCTTCGAGCTCGACACCCGGCAGGTCGCTCCCGAAGGAGTGAACGCCGATCCGCTGACGCCCGTCTCGATGCTCGTCTTCTCCCCCGGCGCCTACTCGATCTCGGTCGACACTCCGACGGCGCAGACACCGGGAGTGGCGGTGCTCTCCGACGCGCCGCGCAAGGCTGTCCCCGTCGACCTCCAGACCGAGCCGACGCCCGAATTCGTGGACGTCGTCCAGGACCGCGTCGACGAGTTCCTCGCCTCCTGCGCGACGCAGCAGGTGCTCCAGCCGACGGGATGCCCGTTCGGCTACTTCGTGCGCAACCGCGTCGAGGGTGTCCCGGAGTGGTCGATCGCGCAGAACCCCGAGATCGAGGTCGTGCCCGACGGTGCCCAGTGGGCCATCCCGAGCACGCGTGCCGTCGCGCACATCGACGTCGACATCCGCTCGATCTACGACGGGCGGCTCAACGAGGTGTCGGAGAACGTCGAGTTCTTCCTGACCGGCAACATCACGATCCTGCCCGACGGCACGGCATCCATTCAGGTCTCCGCCGACCAGGGCTGAGCGGCGTCAGCTGCTGCGGGCCGCGTCGCGGCGAGCGAGGTCGGCGAGGCGCTCGTTGTACTCGTCGAGCTCGGCGTCGCCCGCTCGATCGACCTGACGGTCGCGGCGACGCTGCATCCGGTCGTCCGAGCGGCTCCACTGGATCGCCACGGTGATCGCGAGGATCAGGGTGGGGATCTCCCCCACCGACCAGGCCACACCGCCGCCGATGTACTGATCCTCGAGGGGCGTCGGGCCCCACGTGCGTCCCATCGAGCCGAACCATTCGGCGGCGAACATCCCCGACGACATCATGATCGCGATGCCGAAGAAGGCGTGCATCGCCATGACCGCGATGAGCGTGAGCAGGCGGAACGGGTAGGGCAGCCGGTACGGGACCGGATCGATGCCGATCAGAGACAGCACGAACAGGTAGCCCGAGATGAGGAAGTGGACGACCATCCACTCGTGTCCGATGTGGTCGTACAGCGACCAGCGGAACAGATCGGTGTAGTAGAAGACCCACAGCGACCCGATGAACATGATCGACGCGAACGCCGGGTGCGTGACGACTTTCGAGAAGGGCGTGTGGACGGCCCAGAGGATCCACTCTCGGCCGCCGCGCGTCCCGTCGTCGCGCTTGCGGATCGCGCGGGCCGCCAGCGTCACCGGCGCCCCCGCGACGAGGCACAGGGGGATCGCCATCGAGAGCAGCATGTGCCCCACCATGTGCAGGCTGAAGAGGTAGTCCTGGTAGGCGTTGATGGGCCCGCTGGTCACCCAGAGCAGCAGGCCCAGGCCGAAGACCCACAGGGCCGTCCGGTAGATCGGCCACCGGTCGCCGCGCTTGCGCAGCCGCCGCACCCCGGCGAGGTAGAAGAACAGACCGAACGCGACGGCGAAGACCCAGAGCAGATCGACATCCCACATCGTGAACCAGCGCTCGATCGTCAGCTCGGGCGGCAGCACGGTGCCGGTCAGGATCTGGGCCGGGGTCTGCTGCTCGGGAAGAGTCGTGTCGACGGGCGGAGGCGTCCGCGCGAGAGCCGCGGCCGCGCCGCTCGCGATGCCCATGAAGACGATCTCGACGGTCACGAGGAGCCAGAACACGCGTGCGGCACCCGACGACGCGAGCTTGGCGATGAGCCGGCCCCGGTACGACGCACCGAGGACACCCATCGCGATGAGGGCGACGACCTTGACGAGCAGGAGGGCACCGTAGGGCGAGAAGAGATTCGCGGGCGAGAGGATCGCGACGGCGGCTCGGACCGTTCCCGAAACCGCGACGACGACGAACGCGACGAGGGCGATGCTCGAGTACCGCGACACGATGGCGACCATGTCGGCTCGGTCGACGACGGGCCGGATGATCACGAGCAGCAGCAGCCCACCGAGCCACACCGCCGCGGCGACGATGTGCAGGGCGAGGGCGGTGACCGCGATGTTGTGGTTCGCCTCCTCGCCCGAGTGTCCCTGCGTCGCCATCGGGATGAGGGATGCCGCGGCCAGGATGCCGACGATCAGGGTCGAGGTCCAGCCGCGCACCGCGAACGTGAGCACCGTCAGGACCGCACCGGCGATCGTCGTCAGCAGCCAGGCTCGCCCGGCCTCGGTGTCGACGAGGAACCGTCCGAGCTGCTGGCCGAACTCCGCGCTCGCGCTGGGGGCCGCACCCAGGAGGTTGAGGAAGGTGAAGAATGCCGTGCCCGCGCTCGCGACGGTGAAGATCGCCGCCGAGATCGAGGCGGTGTCGAGGGCCGTGTCGAACGGGCGGTCTCCCGCACGCAGGGCGAACAGCGCCACGACGAGCGAGCCGACCATGCCGGCCGCCGCGAGATTGACGAGCAGCTTGATGATCGGCAGGCCCCAGCGCACGACCGGTCCGGGATCGAGCAGCTGCAGCGGAGCCGCACCACCACCGGCCGCGAGGCCGATGAGGACGACGATGAGAGCCGACACAGCGAGGATCGCCGGTCCGGCGAGACGCTGCGCTCGGGATTCCACCCCACCAGCCTACGGCGGTCGGACACCCCAGGAGGTCTGAGCCGCGAGGTCCCACTTCGGCCGGGTATCAGGGCCGGATTCCCGGCCCGACGGGGACCTCGGGGGCTGGGATCTCGGGGCGGGGGGACGGGGGGGGACGACGGAGGGGGATGCCGTACGGCATCCCCCTCCGGTGAATCGTCGTCGATTACTTGACGGCGGCCTTCAGCTTCGAGCCGGCGGTCACCTTGACGCGCTTGCCCGCGGCGATCTTGATCTCTTCGCCGGTCTGCGGGTTGCGGCCGGTGCGAGCGGCGGTGTCGACCTGCTCGAAGGCGATCCAGCCCGGGATCGAGACCTTGCTGCCCTTGGCGACGGCCTCGGAGACGGTCGTGAAGAGCGAGTCGAGCACGCCCGAGACGGCGGCCTGGCTCTGACCGGTGGCGCTGGCGATGCTCGCGACGAGCTCGGTCTTGGTGATGGACTTGTCAGCCATAGGGTTGTCCTCCAGACGGCGGACGACGGACGCGCCGCCGACAGCGTGGGTGGTTCCCGGGGGACTCGCGTCCCACGGTTGGTCGTTCGACCGGTCCCGAATATACGCGGATTCCGCGGAATTTCGCGGATTTACCGGCTTCTCCGCCCGCTTTCACCCGGCGTGTCGCCCGTTTTCGGGGCGTGTGGGACGGATGTGACGTCTGTGCGGGGAGTGCGCGGTCGACTCGCGGGTCAGATCCGGCGCAGCGCCGCGACGACCTCGGCCTCCCAGCGTCGTGCCGCAGGAAGGGCCCCGACGAAGATCGGGGTGTCGTGCGTGACGCCGAGATACCGGGTCGCGCTGGCCTCCACTCCCGCACGTCGCAGCCTCGCCGCGTAGGCGGCGCCGTCGCCGCGCAACGGGTCGTACTCGGCCGTCAGGATGACCGCCGGCGGCAGATCGGCGAGCGAGTCGGCACGCATCGGCGACGCATACGACTCGTGCGCCCGTGCCCGGTCGCCGAGATAGGTGCGCGCGACCGAGACGAGCTCGCGCACGGCGATGAAGGCCGGGATGCCGAGCGCATACGTCGCGCGGAGATCGATGAAGCGCCCCGTGAGGTCGGTCACGGGAACCTCGAGGATCTGCACGGCGACGGGCAGCCGCGCGCGATCGCGATTCATGAGCGTCAGGACGGCGGCGATGTTGCCGCCCGCCGACGACCCCGAGATGCCCACCCGGGCAGGATCGATGCCGAGCGCCGCCGCCTCGTCGTGCACCCACTCCCACGCGGCATACGCCTGCTCGATCTGAGTCGGATACCGGTGCTCGGGCGCCAGCGAGTAGTCGACGGCGATCAGCACGACACCGGATGCCTCGGCACGACGCCGACATGCGGCATCCGCCGTCGGGTAGTCGATGCCGCCGATGCGGAACGCCCCGCCACCGAACACGACGCAGGCAGGCGCGGGCTCACCCTCGGCGAGCGTGCTCGGGCGGTAGAGGCGGACACGCACGTCGGGGTACCCGGCCACGGGGACGACATGATCGGACGTCTCGATCGCGGGGCCGGGTGCGCCGACCGTGCGGAGCTCCTGGCGGTCCCAGGCGAGCGCTGCCTTGCGGTGACGCTCGCGCGGGGTCAGCGGACGCTTGCCCCCGCGCTTCGCCGGGGCGGGGGCCGGGGTCGCGTCCACGGCGGGAGCCGAGTCCGCCGCACGAGTCGCAGCCGCGGGGGCGGGGGTCGGGGCGGCGCCCGCGACGCCGTCTGCTGCCGGGGTTCGCGGGAGTCGCGGCATCCGCTCGGCGACCGCAGACGTGACAGATCGCCAGGCCTGACGAAGGAGGTATCGGCGGTGCGTGCGGAGCCGCTCGGCGAAGAAGGGATCCAACGGCATGGTCAGCCCTCGTCCGTCCGCTCGGTGCGCTCGTCGAGCTCACGCAGCCGTCTGAGCTTCGACCACGGCACGAAGACGATCCACATCACGGACGCGATCGCGCCGCCCATGATCATCGAGCTGATGTCCATCCTCCGACCGTAGTCCCAGTCGCAGCCGCAGTCGCAGCCGCAGTCGCAGCCGCAGCCGCACCCACAGCCGCAGCCGCCGCCGCGATCGCCGTCCCGAACACAGGCTCAGCCGCGCCTGACCGCCCCGCGCCGCCACCCAGACCCCGCTCAGCCTGTTGACGGCACAGCCTCGACCTCGTCTGGACCCAACTCCCAACCTCGCCCCCGGCACCCGGATCGTCCGGTTCGCGAGCCCCGCCGCCAGAGCCGAGCCGCGCCGCCGCCACCACGCGCGCCGCGCCGAACACATGCTCAACGCCGCTCGACCGCGCCGCGCCGCCACCCACACCCCACTCAGCCTGTCGACGGCACACCCCCGCCCCGAGGAGGGACCCAGAACTTCGCACCGCGCCGCGCCGTTCGCGCGACGCTGCGCCGACGACATGCTCAGCGCCGCTCGACCGCCCCGCGCCGCCACCCACGCCCCGCTCAGCCTGTTGACGGCACACCCCCGCCCCGAGGAGGGACCCAGAACTTCGCGCCGCGCCGCCGCCACCACGCGCGTCGCGCCGAACACATGCTCAGCGCCGCTCGACCGCCCCGCGCCGCCACCCACGCCCCGCTCAGCCTGTTGACGGCGCGGTCCTCACCGCACGAGGCGCCGCGCGGGAACGACGAAGCCCCCGTCCCGACGAATCGGGGCGGGGGCTTCGGCGCTGTGTTGCAGGCGGCTTACCAGCTCGACTTGGTCACACCGGGCAGCTCACCCTTGTGTGCCATGTCGCGGAAGCGAACGCGCGAGATGCCGAACTTCGAGAGGTGGCCACGGGGGCGACCGTCGATGGCGTCGCGCTTGCGAACGCGAACGGGCGACGCGTTGCGCGGGAGCTTCTGCAGGCCGACGCGGGCGGCCTCGCGGGCCTCGTCGGTCGCGTTCGGGTCGACGAGGGTCTTCTTCAGCTCGGCACGCTTCTCGGCGTAGCGGGCGACGACCTCTTCACGCTGGTTGTTGCGCGCGATCTTGCTCTTCTTAGCCATGTGATCAGCGCTCCTCTCGGAATTCGACGTGCTTGCGGATCACCGGGTCGTACTTCTTCAGCACGATGCGGTCGGGGTTGTTGCGACGGTTCTTACGCGTCACGTAGGTGTACCCCGTACCAGCGGTCGAACGGAGCTTGATGATCGGACGTACGTCCTGAGCCTTCTTCGCCATTAGAGCTTCACACCCTTCGCGATGAGGTCCTTGACGACCGACTCGATGCCGCGGGCGTCGATGACCTTGATGCCCTTAGCCGACACGTTCAGCGTGATCTTGCGACCGAGCGAAGGAACGTAGTAGGTCTTCTTCTGCACGTTCGGGTCGAAGCGGCGCTTCGTCCGGCGGTGCGAGTGCGAGATGTTGTGACCGAAGCCGGGAACTGCTCCGGTCACCTGGCACACTGCTGCCATAGTGATTCTCCTTAGTACCGTGACACCGGACGGTGCCACCCAAGATCCCTTGTCTGCACCCGCGCCTCATCCGGCCGTTTCGGGCCTGTGATGGGGAGTGGGTACGTACTGCGTGCTGGAGTGCGCGCAGACAAACAGTCAGTCTAGCACGCGACGGCGTGTCGCCTTGACCGGGCGCAGCGCCGTTGGCGTCCGGGATGCCGCCTCCCGCCGGTCTGACATACTTCCGCTATGTCGCCGGAGGTCGAGGCTCCCCTGCGGCGATGGCGGTTCGGCGGGCGACTGCGGCACTACCAGGCAGACGCGCTCGACCGCGTCGACGTGGATGCGCCGGGTCCGCTTCACATCGTCGCTCCGCCGGGTTCCGGTAAGACCTTGCTCGGGCTCCTGCTCGCGATGCGGCGTGGCTCACGCACGCTCGTCCTCGCCCCGACCATCACCATCCGCGACCAGTGGGCGACCGAGGCGCGACGCCTCGCCCCCGACGATGCCTCGACCAGCGATGCCTCGACCGGCGACGAGGTGTCGACCACGAGCGACGCCCCGGGCGAGCTGACCGCGCTGACCTATCAGTCGCTGAGCGTGCTCGACGGCGAGAACCCGCTCGCAGCCCTGGCCCACGACCGCTGGCTGCGAGAGCTCGAGACGGATGGACGGTCGACGGATGCGGCATCCGCTTGGCTCGACGCCCTCCGCTCGGACAACCGCCGCGCGTACGCCGCCGGGATCGCGCGCCGATCGCGCACGATGCGGCGCCGCATCGCGCAGGAGGATCCGGATGCCCTCTCGCGCGCGCTTCATCCGAACGCCCGCGCGCTGATCGAGCGCCTCGTCGATCACGGCGTCGACACGGTGGTGCTCGACGAGTGCCATCATCTGCTCGACCACTGGGCGCTCGTGGTCTCGGCGCTCGTGTCGCGGCTGCGCGCCGCCGGACGTTCGCCTCTCGTCATCGGCCTGACCGCCACGCTCCCTTCGCCGGACGACGGGAACGCGTACGACAACTACACGTCCCTTCTGGGTGATGTGGACTACGAGGTGCCGATCCCCGCGGTCGTGCGGGAGGGCAACCTCGCGCCGTATCGCGAGCTCGTACGGTTCGTCGAGCCGACGGCGGACGAGCTCGCTTTCCTCTCGGGCGCCGCGACCGGCCTCGGGGTGCTCATCCGTTCGACCTTCGCGCACGGCGACGGGGCCGAGCACCTGGTGCGGATGCTCCAGCCTCCGACGGATGTCGCGGGCGACACGGCCCCCGACGGGGAGGACCGGTCGGGGGACGTGGCCCTCGCACCCCCGGCCGCCCCGCCCGCGAGCGGCACGGCGCCCGCCGCGAACACGGACATCGACATCAGACTGTCGCGCGCCTTCGCCGACGACTTCGCGGGCGCCGAGTCGGCAGCCGCGATGCTCGCAACCGTCCACCCCGATCATCCGCTCGTCGATCTCCTCCCGATCGCGGCGCAGCGCACCCCCACGACGGAGGAGTCGCTGCGCCTGCTCGGGCGCTTCGCGCTCGACCGCATCCTGCCCGACCCGTCGGCTCGCGAGCGGTGGGCGCGGATGCGGGCGACCCTGGCCGACTTCGGCTTCTCGCTGACCGATCGGGGCCTGCGCCGGACGCGCGACCCGATCGACACGATGCTGGCCTCCTCGCTGTCGAAGGACCGTGCGGTCTGCGACATCCTGCGGCTCGAACGCGACCGCGTCGGGCCTCGCCTGCGCGCTCTCGTCGTGTCGGACTTCAGCGAACACGGCAACCGGCACGGCGGGCTGATCGGACGGGCGGGCGCGCTGCGGACCTTCGACGTCCTGGCGACGGATGCCGCGACCGCCGATCTGCGCTGCATCCTGGTGACCGGGTCGACGACGCGCATCGCGACGCGCCGCGTCGAACCGCTGACCGCTGCATGGTCGGCTGCGCTCGGCATCGAGGTCACTGCCGTCGCAAGCGCCGAGAATCCGGCGGTGTCCGAGATCTCCGCGCCCGGTGTCGGCGCCGCGGGGTTCGTGCGGGCGGCCTCGCTTCTGTTGGAGCGCGGCGACATCGAGGTCATCGTCGGCACGCGCGGACTGTTCGGCGAAGGCTGGGACTGTCCCGCCGTGAACACGCTCGTCGATCTGTCGTCCGTGGCCACTGCGCCCGCGACGCAGCAGCTGCGGGGGCGCGCGCTGCGGCTCGATCCGGCCTGGCCCGAGAAGGTCGCGCACATCTGGACGGTCACCGCACTGCTTCCGCCGGAGTCGCCGATCGACGCCGCCCCCGACCTGTCGCGGCTGCGGCGCAAGCACGAGCGCCTGTGGGGTGTGCATCGCGACGATCCCGAGCGGATCGTCCGGGGCCTCTCCGGTTTGCTGACGACCGAGCAGCGCCGGTTGCTCGTGTCGGACGCGCGCCCGTCGGCCGAGGACCTCGACGCGTTGACGGTCGTCGAGCCGCGGGAGCATACGCGCGCGCTCTGGCGCATCGGCGAGGACTACCTCGACCGGGAGTCCACCGATGCGACCGTCGTGCGGCGCGTCGACGAGCCGACCTTCCGGACACGCGGCCGAGCGGATGCCGCACTCGGAGCCGGCACGGCCGCGGCAGGCATCATCGCCACCGCCGCCCTCGCCCTCGTCGTCGCGGGTGCCGTCGGCGCGGCGGGGCCCGCGGGGCTCGTCGCCGGGGTGGCGGCACTGATCGGGGCCCTGACCATGGGCGTGCCCGTCGCACGAGCCTGGTGGCGCGCCCGGCGGGCGCATGCTGACGCACCGGAGCTGTACGGACGCGTCGCGGGCACGGTCGTGGCGGCTCTGCGACGCTCGGGACGCTTGGGCGACGCCGCGATGCCTGAGGTCATCGTCGAACGACGGGACGATGCCCGCGGCATCCAGTACCTGGAGGTGCGCCTGACGGGCGCTTCCGCCGACGAGCAGCGCGTCTTCACGGCGGCGATGGCAGAACTGCTGGGCCCCGTGACGACGCCGCGCTTCCTCCTGCAAGTGGATGCCGGCGGGCAGACGGCGGTCGTGCGGTGGCTGCTGAAGCGCGCGGGCGGCGCGGGCGGACTGCCGCGGTCGCGGGGCGCGAGGGGGCGCGGGCATGCGCAGTTCCTGTCGGTGCCTGCCGCGTTCGGCCTGGCGGGCGCCCGCATCCGAGCCTTCGCCGATGACTGGCAGCGGGAGGTCGGCCCGTGCGCGCTCCACTTCGTCGACCGGCCGGAGTCGCTCGCCGTCCTCGCCGAGGCACGCCGGGGAGGCGCCGTCGCCGCAGAGATCGCCGTCATCGAGCGCTGGGACTGACCAGCGAGGCGCTCGTGGGGCGTGGGCGTGAAGGGGTCGGGCGGGGCTGGGGTTGTTGGCGACGGGGCGGTGCCCGGGTGGGCGGTTGGCGGGCCGGTGGGCGGTAGATGGTGACGGGCGGCGAGTGGGCGGTTGGCGGAGGTGGTCGGTGCCCAGCGCGGATGACGGTCTCGCGACGGGACGCGTTTGGGCGGCGGAGGTGCGGCGACCGCCGGGCGGTGTCGGGCGAGCGATCGAGCGGTGACGGGCGGGCGGCCAGCAGTCCGCGGCCCGCGGCCAGCGGCCGGCGGCCAGCGGCCAACGGTCGGCGCCCAACACGGATGACGGAGCCGCAACGGGACACGCTCAGAAGACGAAGAGGCGCGGCAGCCGAGGCGATCACCGGAGCTGTGGATGGTCGCGGGGCGATGTCGGAGGTCCGTGACATGATTCGAACATGTATTCGAATGACGGGTTCCGCGGCGCGATGGATGCCGGGATGGGCAGCGACGGTGACGTCGACGCCCTCGCGGCGCTCGTCGCGGATGCCGAGGCGGCGGCGGATGTCATTCGGGCGGGCCAAGTGCGTGAAGTGCGGGTGCTCGCGGCAGCCGGGGTGCTCGCGGAGAAGCAGGCTGCTGGGGCGTCAGAGCGGGTGAAGGCGCGGGAGATGGCGTTGCGTGGGATCGCCGCGGAGCTGGCCGGGGTGTTCGTGGCGACCGACCGCACGTTGCAGCGGCGGATCGATGAGGCGAGGGATCTGGTCGAGAACTATCCGTTGACGATGGCGGCGTGGGAGGCCGGGCGCATCGTCCGAGGACACGTCCGGGTGATCCAAGAGATCGGATGCATCGTGCCCGCCGACGAACGGTCTGAGTTCGAGCGGGTAGCGATCGAGCGGTGCGAGGGCGAGACCCCGAACCGGGTGCGGGCGGCGTTGCGTATGCTCGCGGAACGGATGCACCCGCGGACCTTCACCGAACGACACCAGGAGGCCGCGGCGAGGCGGTGCGTGCAGGTGCGGACCGGGGCCGACGGCATGTCCGATCTCATCGCAACGCTACCGACCGTGATCGCCGACGGAATCGTGGACCGACTGACGCGGCAAGCGCGGGAGATCATCAACGCACGGGCGAAAGCCGACGCCTCGGATGCTGCTGGCCGGGGCGTGGGCGCAGGTGGCGAGGGTGATGCCGGCGCCAGTGCAGACGCCGGGCGAGCTGACGCCTCGTTCGCCCCGGACGCGACCGGCGCCGACGGGCCGGCCGACGCCACCGGCGGTGAAGGATCCTCTTTCGTCGGTGATGCGCGCACGATCGATCAGGTCCGCGCCGACGTGTTCTCCGACCTCCTCCTCGCGGGCACCCCTGCCCTCGACCCCACCGCAAGCGGTGACGGGGACGGGGTCCTCGGGGCGATCCGCGCGCACGTGCAGGTCGCGGTGTCGGCGTTGACACTGATGGGCGAGGACGAGGGGCCAGCCGATCTCGCGGGCCGCTCCCCCATCGACGCCGCCACCGCACGCGAACTCGCCGGTGACGCGACCTCATGGGACCGACTGCTCACCCACCCCGTCACCGGCACGGTCCTGGAGTGCGACACGTACCGGCCCACCGCCGCCATGGTCCGACTGTTGCGGGCGAGGGACCGGCACTGCCGCTTCCCCGGATGCCGACAACCCGCCATCCGCTGCGAACTCGACCACACCATCGCCGCATCCCACGGCGGACCAACGCACGTATGCAACCTCGCCCACCTCTGCAAACGACACCACGACGTCAAACACCACACGAGATGGCGAGTCAGACAACTCCCCGGCGGGCGCCTGCTCTGGACATCACCGACCGGACGGATCTACCGCGAAAACGCACCACCACCCCTCGTCGCGTTCACAATCACCGACGCGCTCGAACCGCCCGGTCCGTCCGACGCACCCGATCAGTTCGACGCGCACGGTCAGTTCGCGCCCGATCAGTTCGACGCACCCGGTCCGTCCGACGCGCCCGGTCCGTCCGACGCACCCGGTCCGTCCGACGCGCCCGGTCAGTTCGCGCCCGATCAGTTCGACGCGCCCGGCGTGCCCGGGGCCGGGGGATGGCCCGCTCGGACTGGTCCGCCTCCGCCCTGGTCGCCGGGCCGTTCCGGCCCACGCCCCGCAACCGATGCACCGTTCTGACCGGCTCGCTCAGATCGCAGCTCTGCTCCTGTGTCCTCCCGGTGGCGCGATGATTCGACGGCGAGGCGCGCGTGCCCCATGCGCGCGTAACGGTGCTGAAGCGCACAGAACAGGCGCACCGCCCGACGCGCGGCTCGACCCGTCCGCGTGCTCCGGACACATATGCGCGCAGGATGGGCAGGCCCGTGAGACCGGACGCCAGATGTCACCGTCGCGTGTTGACCGACTTCCGACCACCGGCCACCGGCCACCGGCCACCAACCACCAACCACCAACCAGCAACCAGCAACCAGCAACCAGCAACCAGCAACCAGCAACCAGCAACCAGCAACCAGCGACCACCGATCACCGATCACCGGCCAATTGACGCGCGAGGCGATCGGAGAGTCAGTGCGCCGCCACCCGAGAAACGCAGACACGCAGAAACCCAGACACGGGACGCGGTCAGCGGGCGCCCGAGGCGGCTTCCGCCGCGCCGCGGCCCCACCGGAACGGCGAGACCGTCGGGTCACCGGCGATCCAGAACCTCCAGGGAAACGCGTCCGTTCCGGCGACACCGGCGACGCCGACGCGCGGTCCGGCCACGACCTGCTGCTCCGGTTCGTCCCGGAGCAGCAGACGAGCTACGGCGCCGGCACGCTCGGCTCCCCCGACGACATCGATGCCGTCGTGCGCGGGATGACGCAACCCGACGGCCTCGCCGAGCCGGCCGGGGCCACGAGCCAGATCGCGGTGGGACCGGGCCGCGGCGCGCCGGACCTGCGCGACGTCCGCTCCCTCGACGATCTCAGCAGCGCGCAGCAGCACACCTCCCGCGACACCCGCCGGGCCGCAGACGACGTTGACGCACGAATGGATGCCGTGACTGAGGTAGACGTACAAATGCCCCGGTTCGCCCCACATCGTCGCGTTGCGCGCGGTCCTCCCCATGCGTGCGTGCGAGCCGGGATCAGGCAGGTCACCCGTGTCGCGACCGTGATACGCCTCGACCTCGGTCAGCCGAGCGACGACCTGCGCCCCGTCGACGGCCACCTCCAGCAGACCGCCGAGAAGCCGCGGCGCCACGTGCACCGGAAGGTCCGCGAGCTCCCCTCGCGTCGCCGGGTGGAACCCGGCGGGCACCGCATCCCGGTCGGCGCTCATGGTCGCGGCGCGTTCTGGCACCACGAGATGTCGAACCCGCTGAGCGCCGGCATCTCCTCGCCCGTGCCGAGGTCGACGATGTGCGTCTGCACGCGCTCGGGCAGCGGAAGCGCGTACGCGTCGTACGGATTCGACACCGCATCGGGCGCGATGAGGAACGCGGCGTACCGGCTGCTCGGCGACACGCACGTGTGCAGCAGCAGATCGTCCGGCGCGACCGTGAACACGTCACGGGCCGCGCCGTCCGCCCCCACCACGGCCGCCGACGTCGACAGCACCGTGAACCCGTCGAGACGCGAGAGCACGCGCAGCGTCTCGTCGGCATTGCCGGGCAGCGCCGTCACCGACTGGGTCTCGCCCGCCGCGGCATCCGCAGCGCTCAGGGGTCGCTCCTCCGCCGTCGCGAGGTCGATCGCGACGAGCCCGGTCGCGCGCTGCACGATCGCCTCCGTTGACCCTCGAGCGATCCCGTCGATCGTGATCGCGTTGCCGAGCGACACCGGCTCACCGCCAGCCGCCGAGACGAGAGTCAGCGCTCCGTCGAAGCCGAGCAGCAGCACGGCATCCGTCCCCGGCACGAACCGCCAGTCGTCGATGCGCGCGTCGCCGCCCGCGAACTGCAGCTGCGCGGGCTCGTCGTCGGTGCTGGCCTGCGTGAGCGAAGCCGTGAACAACGCGCTCTCGAGCCCACCCGCCGAGCCGATCCCCGCGTCGGTGTACGTGTAGCCGATGAGATCGCCGCGATCAGCGGTCTGCAGGTTGGTGACGAAGCCGCGGCCGGGCAGGGCGAGCTCGCGAGCGCCCGCCCCGTCTCGGTCGGTGACGACGAGGGTCGAGACGCCCTCGTCGTCGGCCGTGACGACCGCGAGATGCGTCGAGGTCGCCCGGAAGTCCTCGATGTGCGGGTCGGTGAAGACGGGGACCGCGTTCTCACCGTCGAGACCGGTGCGGAAGATGGTGTCCTTGTCACCGCCGCGCTGCAGGATGTAGGTCTCCAGCGCGGGCGTCGAGAACGACTCCTCGATGGTCGCCGCGGGCCCTCCGCCCAGCCCCTCGACCCCGTCGATCCGCACGGTGTAGTCGGTCGCATCGCGCAGCGGCAGGGTGAAGCGGATGCCGATCTGGCGGCCCGACGTGTCGACGGTGAAGTCCGCCGCCGGCTCGATGTGCACCTGAGCGGGATCGATCTCCTCGAGCGACTGCGTCGTCGTGACGATCAGCCGCGACCCCGCGGATTCGATGCCGGCCCGGGGGTCGACGCTCGTCGAGGTCGCACGCGGCCCCTGCACGGTCGTCAACACGGCGCTCGAGCCTCCGACGAGGGCGAGCGCCCCGACGACCGCCACCATCGCGACGACGAATCGACGCGATCGACGCTCCCGCATCCGACCTCGCCGCGAGGTCCCGCCCGCCCCGTCAGTACTCATAGGGGTCCTCGGGCTCGTCGACGGTCTGCACTCCGGTCGCCTCGATGACGAGAGCGCCGTCGCGGTCGCGGATGACGCCGGTGACGGTCACCCACTCGCCCGTCGCGGGGATGTCGCTCGTCTCACCGACGGGGATGCTCGCGGGCTGTGCATCGATGACACAGTGCGTGATCACGAGACGCGTCAGCCCGAAGCCTCCCGCACTCGACGGCGTCACGAAGCCCGTCAGGCTGATCTCGTCCCCCTCGAACGCCTCCGGGTTCGTGGCCGTCGCGAAGACGCTCGCCCACTCGCCGACCCCGAACGACGACGTGTCGCCGGTCGTCGCGAGCGCGACCGTGTCGGCACCCTGGAAGAGCGGCGGCGTTCCGGTGTCACGCGACATGGCGAGCTCCGCCGACAGCGTGGCCGGTGGCGTCACGAGGACCACGGCGACGATGCCCGTCGCGAGCACGCCTCCCGTTCCCGCGGCGACGGATCCCCACACGAGACGCCAGTCGGGGCGGGAGCGCACGGGCGCCACCGCGGCGCCGGGCGCGGCGGTGTCGCCGGCGAGGACGGACGTGTCGGCGAGCGGTGCACGGCCGCCGCTGTCCCCGCCGAGGGCGGCGGCGCGGGCGGCACGACGGGAGCTCGGCACCGCGTCGGGCGGCGCGTTCTCGGACCCGGCAGCGGCATCCCGACCTTCGTGCCCCGCGGACACGTGAGAGTGCGCGTGCGCTTCTCCGTGAGCGTGCGCGTGCGCGTGCTCGCGTCCGTCCGCGTGCCCGGGCTCGCGCCCGTGCAGCTCGCCGTGGTCGTGACCGTGATCGGCTTCGGCGCCGAGCGGCAGCGCGAAGCTCACGACGGTTCCGATGAGGCCGAGCACCGACATCCCGACGGCGAACCAGGCCGACTCGGGATTGATGTACAGCCCGATCCGGCCCGTGAGGGCGAGCGTGACGGTGATGGCCGCGAGCGCGGCGGCGAGCCCGACGCCGAACAGGCGGGTCAACAGGGCCGACGACTTAGGCAAGGAGATTCACCATCCCTCCGACCGCGATCGCGAAGAGCACGACGATCACGACGAGCCCGATGAGCACGCGCGAGCGGAACGTCGTGCGCATGAGCGCGAGCATCTTCACGTCGACGAGCGGGCCGACGAGCAGGAACGCGACGATCGAGCCCGGCGTGAACGTCGACGCGAACGACAGGGCGAAGAACGAGTCGACGTTCGAGCAGATCGAGACGATCATCGCGAGCAGGATCATCGCCAGGATCGACAGCGCCGGGTTCGACCCGATCGCGAGCAGCGTGTCGCGCGGCACCAGCACCTGCACGGCACCGGCGATCGCCGAGCCCAGGATCAGGGCGGGCATGACCGCCCGCAGCTCCACGACGAACTGCGCGAGGCTGCGACGTCCCTTGCCGCCCGGGTCCTCGGCGGCGAGCTCGCACGCGGCGAGAAACCGGTCGGTCAGCAGTCCGTCGGGATCGGGATGCCGGGAGTACAGCCACCCGATGATGTTCGCGACGGCGTATCCGCCCAGCAGACGAGCGATGAGGATGCCGTCGTCGAACCCGAACGCCTGGTGGGTCGTGATGATGACGATGGGGTTCACGATCGGCGCCGCGATGAGGAAGGTCATCGTCTCGGGAACCGAGAACCCGCGGATCATGAGACCCCGCGCGAACGGCAGATTGCCGCACTCGCAGACGGGGATGAGCATCCCGAGCAGCGACAGCACCGCGCGACGGGCCCACGCGCGCCGCGGCATCCAGCGCTCGATGACTCCCGGCGGCACCCACACCTGCACGATGATCGACAGTGCGACGCCGAGCAGGACGAACGGCAACGACTCGATGAGCACGCTGAGCCCGAGCGTCACGCCGTCCTGAGCGCGGGTCGGGAGCGCCGGCCCCGGGGTGAGGGCCGCGACGGCGACGAGCACGGCGACGACGGCCGCACCGATCCCGAGCGCGACGGCCGAACGCGTCGCGGGAGATGGCGCGAGCCGTGCGGTCTTAGGCGCCGCCACGCTTCTCATCGGCTCGGGCCGCGGTGCACGCGGCGCAGACGCCGAAGATGTCGACGATGTGCTCGGCCTGCGTGAAACCGTTGGCGGCGGCGGTCCGGTGCGCCCACTCCTCGACATCGGAGGCCTGGATCTCGACCGTGAGTCCGCACGAGCGGCAGATCAGATGGTGGTGGTGGCCCTCGCTCGAGCAGGCCCGGTAGATGGCCTCGCCGTCGGGGCTCTGCAGCTGATCGGCCTCACCCGACGCGGCCAGGGTGGCGAGGGCGCGGTAGACCGTCGCCAATCCGATGCCGGTGTTGTCGTCGCGCAGCGACGCGTGGAGATCCTGCGCGGAGACGAACCCGCGGGCATCGGACAGCGCCGTGCGCACGCGCTCGCGCTGCCAGGTGTTCCGCTGAGCCATGGCGGCGAGTCTACTCGGCGCGCCTCGGCGTCGGCTGGGTGCGGAGCACCCTGCCGCGGCGGGCGCCGACGATGCGGCACACCAGGTAGATCGTGAACGAGATGGTGGTGATGTAGGGGCTCACCGGCAGCGTCCCGGCAACCGCCAGCAGGATGCCGCCGACGGCCGACACCACGCCGAACAGCGCCGCGAGCAGGGGCACCGCGAGAGGTCCCGTCGCGACGCGCACGGCCGCGGCTGCGGGTGTGACGAGCAGCGCCATCACGAGCAGCGCGCCGATGATGTGCACGGCGACGGCGACGATGAGGCCGAGCAGCAGCATGAACCCGAGCGACACGCCCACGGTCGGCACGCCGCGGGCCGCAGCGGACTGCGGGTCGAGCGAGTCGAAGCGCAGGGGACGCCAGATCAGGAGCAGGGCGATGAGCACGAACGCGCCGATGCCGATGAGCCATCCGAGCTGACCCGACTGCACGGAGACGATCTGGCCGGTCAGCAGGCTGAACCGGTTGGCACTGCGGCCGTCGTAGAGCGAGAGGAAGAGGATGCCGAGGCCGAGGCCGAACGGCATGAGCACGCCGATGATCGAGTTGCGGTCGCGCGCCCGAGAACCGAGCCACCCGATGAGGGCGGCGGCGATCATCGACCCGACGATCGACCCCGTGACGACGTCCACGCCGATGAGCAGCGCGGCCGCCGCGCCCGCGAACGAGAGCTCGCTGATGCCGTGGACGGCGAAGGCCATGTCGCGCTGCAGCACGAACACACCGATGAGGCCGCCCACGAGCCCGAGGACCGCCCCCGCCCACACGGAGTTCTGCACGAGCGCGAGGATGTCGCCGTAGACGGGGAGCCCGCCGAACATCGCATCCCAGACGTCGGCCCAGTTCATGCGTGGTCTCCGTGGTCGTGATGATGATGCGAGGCGTCGGCGTCGGGCGCGCCGACGACGACCAGCCGATCGCCCGCACGCAGCACGAAGACCGGAGCGCCGTACAGGTCGGTGAGCACGGGCGAGGTCAGCACCTCCTTCGGGGTGCCGAGCGTGAAACGGCCGTTCGCGATGTAGAGGATGCGGTCGACCTTGCCGAGCACCGGGTTGATGTCGTGCGTCACGAGCAGCACGCCGGCACCCGAGCGCCGATGCTGATCGATGAGCCCGACGACGGCCTGCTGGTTCGCCAGGTCGAGGCTCGTCAGCGGCTCATCGCACAGCAGCAGCTGCGGATCGTCGGCGAGAGCCTGGCCGACACGCAGACGCTGCTGCTCGCCGCCCGAGAGCACGCCCACCGGGCGGTCGGCGAACGCCGTCGCGCCGACGCCGTCGAGCAGACGGTCGACGCGCTCGCGGTCGCTTCTGCGCGGAAGCGGAAGACCGAAACGGTGCCCGTCGACGCCGAGCGCGATGAGGTCGCGAGCGCGCAGCGCGGTGTCGCGCGGCAGCGGCCGGGCCTGCGGCAGGTATCCGATCGACCGATTGCCCTTGTGCCGGACGGGACGGCCGAGCGCCGTGATCGAGCCTTCGCTCAGCCGCTCGAGCCCGAGGATCGCCCGCAGCAGCGTCGTCTTGCCCGAACCACTCGGGCCGAGGACCGCGATGAGCTCACCCGGCTCGACGGTGAGGTCGAGCCCGCTCCACAGTTCGCGCCCGGAACGCCGCAGCGCGGCACCACGGATCTCGAGCAGGCTCACCGGGTCAGCGTACTCGCCTAACCGATGGGTCGCGGCGGCCGATAGAGGCATCCAGGAGTCCACGGACGGACTCCGGGAGCCCAGGACGGGCTCCCGCTCATCCCAATCACGGAGGAATGAACCATGGGAATGCAGATCGCCACCAACGTGGGCGCGCTCAACGCGTACCGCAACCTGTCCAGCACGCAGAACGATGTGTCGAAGTCGCTCGAGAAGCTCTCGAGCGGTCTGCGCATCAACCGCGCTGCGGACGACGCCGCCGGCCTCGCGATCTCGGAGGGCCTGAAGTCTCAGGTCAACGGGCTCAACGTGGCTTCGCGCAACGCTCAGGACGGCATCTCGGTCATCCAGACCGCGGAAGGCGCCCTGACGGAGGTCCACTCGATCCTCCAGCGCATGCGCGACCTGGCTGTCCAGGGCGGCAACGGCTCGAACAACGACAACTCGCGCGCCGCCATCTCGAAGGAGGCCGGTGAGCTCAGCCTCGAGCTGCGTCGCATCGCCGAGTCGACCAACTTCAACGGCATCGACCTGCTCAAGGGCGGCGACCTGACGTTCCAGGTCGGCGCCGGCGGCACCGAGAACGACGCGATCACGATCAACCTGGCGAACGTCGCGACCGCGGTCGGCACGCTCGCCTCCGCTGATGGCACCGCCGTCGGCGAAGGCTTCGTGATCACCGACAACGAGGCCGCGCGCGGCACCGTCGACGACATCGACGCAGCGATCAACGCCGTCTCGACCGCCCGGTCGAGCCTCGGTGCATCGCAGAACCGCTTCGAGTCGGCCATCAACAGCCTGAACGTGTCGGCGGAGAACCTGTCGGCGGCCAACAGCCGCATCCGCGACACCGACATGGCCGCCGAGATGGTCAAGTACACCGCGGCGAACATCCTGTCGCAGGCGGGCACCGCCATGCTCGCGCAGGCGAACCAGGCCAACCAGGGCGTGCTCCAGCTGCTCCGGTAAGCCTCGCGACGGTGGGTCCTGCGCCGCCCGACGCAGGACCCATCGCCGTCGCGGGCGCACCGCGGGAACGCGCCTGAGAGAACTGACGAGGAACCCGATGACATCCCCCCGAACCCTCACGCCCGGCCTCCCCTTCCTGTGGGAGCGGGCGCGACGCGTCAACCCGAGCAGCCTCGTCGCCCGCGCACGCCGGGCCGGGCAGCGGCACGGCCGGAGCACACTCGGCGTCGTCGTCGACATGCTCTGGCAGGCCGGGGTGCGCGGTGTCGGGTTCCAGGACTACATCGACTACGACTTCGCGATGCTCACCCGCGCCGAGCGCGCGACCTACATGACGAGTCCCGTCTCGCACCGCCTCGCGGTTCGGTTCGACGATCCGGCGTATCGCCACCTCTTCCACGACAAGATCGCGTTCAACGACACCTTCGCCCCGTACCTGCAGCGCGAGTGGCTGGTCGTGACCGACGGCAACGCCGACGACCTCCGCGCCTTCGCACTGCGGCACGGCACGATCGTCACGAAGGAGCCGATGGGACGGGCAGGCCTCGGCGTGCATCGTTACGTCGCCCGCGACGTCACCGATTGGACGCGGTTCCACCGCGGACTGCTGGAGCGGGGCGAGACGCTCGTCGAAGAGGTCATCCGCCAGCACGACGAGCTCGCGGCCCTCTGCGCGGGCACCGTCAACACCACGCGAGTGACGACGTACTTCGACGGCGAGCGGACGCATGTGCTCGCGATGGCCCAGAAGTTCGGCCGCGGCGCGGTGAGCGACCAGAACGCCTTCGGCGGCTTCTACGCGATGCTCGACGAGACCGGACGAGCGACGGGCGACGGCTACGACTCGAACGACCGCGTGTACCCGACACATCCCGACAGCGGCATCCGCATCGCCGACTTCCGTATGCCGATGTTCGACGACGTGCTCGACTTCGTCGATCGGCTCGCACGCGTCGTGCCGCAGGTGCGGTACGTCGGCTGGGACATCGCGGTCTCGCCGACCGGGCCGGTGCTCGTCGAGGGCAACTGGGCGGCGGGCGTCTACGAGAACAAGCCGAGCGCCACGGGCATCCGCACGGGCCACAAGCCGCGCTATCTCGCCGCGATCGACGCGGATGCCGCGGTCTCGGCGTCGTCTATCCCGCCGCAGGCCGCCGCGCGCACCGCGGCCTGAGCGGGACTCAGCTCAGCGGGATCCTGCTCAGCTCAGCAGCGCCCGGACGGGCAGATCCTGCCCCTCGAGGATGACCTGCGCCGCGACGCCCGTGCGCCGGTTGATCACGACGGGTGCCAGGAGATTGACGCCGATGCCCTCGTCCGTCATGCGCGCGACCACGAGCACGCGGGCGTCCGCCGGCTCGGCCAGCCCCAGGTCGGCGACATGGGCGTCGGAGAGCGTGGGCGCGTAGTCGTCGACGACGGCGCCCGGGTCGACGGCGAACAGACGAACCGCGGGATCGTCGGCGGCGGTCAGCGCGTACAGCCCGCCGCCCCCGTCGACCTCGTCGAGGGAGAACGCCGTATGCGGGGACAGCCCGGGCGGGGGCGTGACGAACGCGAGCGCGGTCATCGGAGGAAGTCCATCAGCGTCGGCTGCATCACCCGGGCGGTGACGGCGAGCGCGGACTGGTAGACGAGCTCCTGCGACTTCAGGGCCACGAGCACCTCGACCGAGTCGATGTCCTCGACCGCCGCGCGCTGCGCTTCGAGGGACACAGTCGCGTCGGCCGCCGCGTCTTTGGCTCGCATGATCTGATTCTGCCTCGCCCCCACCGTTCCCTGCACCCCCAGCATCGCGTTCATGCGATCGTCGATCTGGTCGATGCGGCCGCGGACGTCGGTCCCGCTTCGCAGGTCGGCGACGATCGAGCCGATCACAGCGAAGACGGAGTCCTCCCCCGAGCCGAACACCTCGGCGCCGCTCGCGTCGACCCGCACCGTCTCACCGTCGGCGACGCGCCGGCGCACTTCGCTGCCCGGCACTCCGGCGAACACGAAGTCGGGACCGAAGGCGCTGCCCTCGGTGGTGCCCGCGAAGACCGATCGCCCGAGCAGCGACGTGTTGGCCTGGGCGAACAGCTCGTCGGCGATGGTCTCGAGCTCGAGCGCGATCGCCTCGCGCGCGTTGGCGTCGAGCGCCCCCGAGTTCGCCCCGCGCAGCGTGAGGTCGCGTGCGCGCCCGAGCAGCGATGTCGACGCCGAGATGGCGTTGTCGACGGTCGTCACCCAGGTGAGGCCGTCGCTGATGTTCCGCGCGTACTGGGCGTTCCGATGCTGCGCCGCGTGGAGATCGAGCGTGGCGGATGCGGCGGCGGGGTCGTCCGACGGAGCAGCGAACGCCCGTTGCGACGTCGCCTGGTTCTGGAGGCGTGCGAGGTCATTCAGACCCGACTGCAGGTTGCGCAGAGCGGACTGCGCGAGCGTCTGAGATGTGACTCGGCTGATCATGGCGCTCCGGGTGTCAGCGGCCGACGAGGCCGGTGCGGTTGATGAGGATGTCGAGGGCTTCGTCGACGGCGGTCAGGACGCGCGCAGCCGCCTGGTAGGCGGTCTGATAGGTCAGCAGACTCATGGTCTCCTCGTCGTTGTCGACGCCCGCGACCGACTGCTGCGCGGCGACAGCGGCGACGGCCGTCGTCTCGGCGCGCGCCGCGCGCCCCGACTCGGCCGACGTGGCGACCGCGAGGCGCGACACGACGTCGCTCCACAGGGCGTCGGGGCCGTCGGAGCGCTTGCCGATTCCCGACATCGCGTCGGCGTTGCCGCCGTCGAGGGCGCCGGCGCCGGGAGCCGCGATCGCCAGTTCGTCTCGCCCAATCGGCACGACGCTGAGGCCGAGCGCGGCGGGCGTGCCTGCGGCGAGCGCGAAGAAGTCCCCGCCCGGAGCACCCGAGGCGGTGACCCCGAGGCGGTGCTGCTCGTTCACGGTCGTGGCGAGGGATGCCGCGAGGTCGTTGTACGACGCCGCAAGCCCCGCCAGCACACCTCCGGACTCCGCGGGGGCGAGCACCGACAGGGTGCCGGCCAGCTCGCCGCTCGAGACGCCGACGGGCGGAGCGCCGGGCTCGCGCCACGCGAGCACGACCGGCTCACCCGCGCCGATCGAGCGGGGTCCGGTGACCTCGAGCTCGCGGGCGCGGTCACCCGACACCAGGGCGTTCCCGTCGACCCGGAGGGTGAGGGTGCCGTCGGACTCGACCGTGCCGACGGCGCCGGAGAGCCGCGCGACGGTCTGCGCGAGCAGGTTGCGCCGGTCGATGAGCTCGTTCGCGGAACCGCCGGCGACGCCGACCTCGCGGATCCCGGCGTTGAGCTCAGCGATCTCGGCGGCCGCGGCGTTGATCTGATCGACCGTCAACTCGGCGGCGTCGCGCGCCGACGACCACTGCTCGGCGACCGAGCGGTATCCGTCGGCGATGCGCGCCACGAGGGTCTCGCCCCGCGTCACGACCGCGGCGGCCGCGGCGGTGGAGTCGGGAGCGTTCGAGAGGTCCTGCCACGCGGTCCACAGCTGCGAGAGCTGGTCGGCCAGCCCGTTCTTGCCGGGTTCCGCGAGCGAGGCCTCGGCGCGCACCGCGGCCTGCGCGCGTGCAGACCAGTACCCGGATGCGGCGAGCGTGTCGCGCACCCGCGCGTCGAGCACGGCGTCACCCAGACGAGCGATCCCGTCGACCGAGACGCCCTGACCCGCAACGGGTCCGAAGCGGGTCGCGCCCGCCAGGGGCGCGACCGCCGAGGTCTCGAGCCGCTGCCGCGTGTATCCGGGTGTCAGCTGATTGGCGACGTTCTGACCCGCGAGATCCATGCCGCGGCGCGCGGCGGCGAGCGCGCTCGCCGCCGTCCCCAACCCGCTGAATGTCGACATCCGTGTCCCTCACATCTCCCGGTCGACGATGCGCGCGGTGTCCTCGCGGACCCGGCCACCGCCCGTGGTGTACTCGCCCGTGCCGGACTCGAGTCCGGCGAGCGTCTCGTCGACCGCGCGGCTGGCAGCGCGCAGGTGCGTCTCGTTGGCCTCTTTGAGCTGCGAGACCTCGGCCATGCGCTCGGTGAGAGCGGCCCGGTGCTCGGCGAACACGTCCCGCCAGGTTCCGGTGGGCGCCGAGTCGAGCAGCTCCGCCAGTGTTGCGGCCTCGGGCACGCCCCACTCTCGCGCGACGGCGGCGACCTCCACGTCACGCCCGAGGCCCGACTCGCGCAGCTCCTCCAGGACGCGCTCGATCTCGCGCGATGCCAGATGGATCCAGCGGGTGTTCCCGGCCTCGAGCAGCAGGCGCTGCTCCTCCAGCTTGAAGATCAGCATCTCGAGCAGCTCGCGCTCTCGCCACAGCTGCATCGACAGTTCGTTAGCTCCCAAGGTGTCCCCCTTACCTGAGCAGCCCCCCATGGACCGCATCGAACGACTCGCTCTTCTGACGAACCGTTCTGAAGCGATCATCCTCGTCTATCGGCAGATGAGTCGATTCCGTTACATCTGCTCAGGATTCCGTATGAGATCTTTCTCATTTTGCTTATGATGGCCTCAGCCGGCGTGACGGCTTCCGCGAATTCGGGCCGCGGAAGCGGGTGCACGCCACGAAAGAGGCCCCCTTTGCACATCCTCGGTCACGCGGAACGCAATCGACTCATCGAAGAGAACCTGCCCCTCGTGGGCTACCTGGCGCGGGATCTGCACTCGCGGGCCACGCACGTGCCGCTGGAGGAGCTGGCGTCGGTCGGCGCTCTCGCCCTCGTGACGGCCGCCGACGCGTTCGATCCTGCCCTCGGGGTTCCCTTCGGCGCGTACGCGCGACGCCGTATCCTCGGCGCGTTCGCCGACGAGATGCGCTCGATGGACTGGGCATCCCGCGGCATCCGCAAGCGCATCAAAGAGACCACCGCCGTGCGCGACACCCTGACCGCCCGCCTCGGCCGCGTCGCCGGCGTCGACGAGATCGCGGCCACCATGGGCCTGCCCCGTGCCGCGGTCGTCGAGGCGCTCGACGACGCCGCGCGCACGGTCACGAGCATCGACGACGCGACAGCGCTCGAGGTGCCGAGCGCGATGGTCCTCCCCGACGAGGCGGCCGTTCTCCGCGAGCGGCGCGACATGCTCGAGCGTGCCGTGGCGGCCCTGCCCGAGCGCATGCGCGCCATCGTCCAGGCCGTCTACATCGACGAACGTCCGGTCAAGGAGATCGCTGCCGAGCTGGGCGTCTCGCACTCCGCGGTCTCGCAGCAGCGCGCCGAAGCGATCCGTCTGCTCCGCGACGCGCTCGAACGGTTCGCGGCCGAGGAGCAGGCCGAGCCGATCTCGCGCGTATCGGTCGAGACGCGTGAGGCGTACTTCGCACGCATCACCGCGATGCTGCCCCGCAGCGGCCGAGGCGCCGCACCCGCGGCATCCGTCGCGCTCTGACGCGAACCGCCGGCTAACGCTCCCGCCCGCGCGGCCGATAGAGCGAACGGACGGCGCGCACGCGGCCGCACGGACGAACGACAGGACGGGCAGATGGCGATCTCGATCGACGGCCTCGCCTCGAACCTCGACACCAAGGCGATCATCGACGCGCTCATGAACGTGGAGCGCCTGCCGCGCACGATCCTGAGCGCGAAGTCCGACGACCGCAAGGCCGTCATCGCCCAGCTGCAGGCACTGAACACGTCACTGCAATCGCTCGCGACGAAGGCGAAGGATGCCGCCGGCCCGACGGCGCTCCTGCAGCGGACGGCGACGAGCTCGGACGACAGCCTGACGGTGACGGCATCCGCGGGGGCGCCCGTCCTGCGGGCCGACGTCGTCGTCGATCGCGTCGCCACCGCGCACAGCGTCGTCACGGGACCGTTCGGGTCCGCCACGGACGACCCGCTCGTCTTCACCGTGCTCGGCACCGACGGCAAGCCGATCGAGATCCGACCGACGTCGGGCGCCGCGGCCGACATCGCGCACGCCTTGAGCGCCACCGGGACCGGCATCACCGCCTCCGCCGTGTCGGCGGGCGTCGGCGCCGACGGCCAAGCACTGTGGCGCCTGCAAATCACGGCCACCGAGACGGGCGCCGAGAACGCCTTCCAGGTGTTCCGCGGCGACGCGGCGGCGGTCGCCGCCGGCACCGCGAGCGATCTCGCCGCCGAGCCTGCGTCTGCGATCGTCACGGTGGGCACGGACGCGCAGGTGCGCCTGTGGGCGGGAACCGCCGCAGAGCAGACCGTGACCTCGGCGAGCAACACCTTCACGTCGCTGTTCGCCGGAGTCGACGTCTCGGTGACCCGCGCATCGACCACGCCGGTGTCGGTGACCGTGGCCGCTGACGCCGAGGGCAGCGCCGCCGCGGCGAAGGCCTTCGTCACCCAGATCGGCACGCTGCTCGCGGGGATCGCGCGCGGATCGACCGCGACCACCGCCACGGCACCCGGCGAGCAGACCAGACTGGGCGTCTTCACGGGCGACAGCACCGTGCGCGCCCTCCATCAGGCTCTGACCGGCGCCGTGCAGCTGCCGCTCGACGGGGTAGCCCCCTCGACCATGGGACTCAGCGTCGACCGATGGGGCGCACTGACCTTCGACGAAGAGGCGTTCACGAAAGCGCTCGCCGACGACCCGGCCGCGGTGCAGCAGGTCTTCGCCGGGGTCGCGGCGCGGGTGCAGGATGTCGCCGAGCGATACTCCGACAAGTACGACGGACTGGTCACGGCCCGCATCACCGGGCAGGAGTCCGAAGTGAAGATGCTCGGCGAGCAGCTGACGCGCTGGGACCTCCGCCTCGAGCAGCGGCGCGCGACCCTCGAGCGGACGTACGCCGCGATGGAGACGATGCTCTCTCGGCTGCAGACCCAGTCGTCGTACCTCGAGTCGCAGCTGTCGGCGATGTCGGGAACGGGGAACAAGTGAACGCCGCCCTGCGCGCTCAGCAGCGCTACCGCGAGGAGACGATCCTCTCGGCCAGCCCCTCGCGCCTGGTCACGCTCCTGTTCGACCGCCTGCTCCTCGACGTCGAACGCGGCGAGGCGGCACAGCGATCGGGAGACTGGCAGGCGGCCAACGAGCAGCTGCAGCACGCGCAGCGGATCCTCGTCGAGCTGACCGGATCGCTCGACGACAGCTGGAGCGGCTCGGCGTCCCTCCGCGCCGTCTACGACTACACCACCCGCACGCTCGTCGGGGCGAACATCGGGCGCGATCCCGAGCGCACCCGCGAATGCCGCGACCTCATCGCCCCGCTGCGCGAGGCGTGGCACGGCGCAGCCGAAGCGGCGCCCGCGTGATCTGGGCCGACCTGCTCGACGGGCTCGAGGCGGAGCTGACGGGCGATCCCGCCGGCGACCTCCCCTGGCATCCGCCGGCCGGGCTCGGCCCGCTCCCCGAGCACCTCGAAGACCGGGCGCGGACGATCCTGCGCGCACAGACGTCCCGGGCTCGGCAGCTGCGCACCGAGCTCGACACTCTTCGCGGGCACCTGGGCGCCCTCGACCGCATCCCGCAGTCGCTGCCCGAGGCCGTCTACCTCGACATCGACGGCTGACCCAGCCCTCGGCCACCGGGGGCGCGTCTAACGCCGTCGCCGTGACGGCCGATAGGGGATGCTGAGCACGGATCGCTCATCCACCGGCCAGGGATCGGCCACTCGTTCGACGGAAGACGCCTTCGTGCTCGAATCTGTGACCACCACCGCGCTCACGAGCGCCCTCTCGGGCCTCGCCGAGCGTCAGCGCGCCATCGCGGACAACATCGCGAACGTCAACACCTCCGGCTACCGGGCCAAGGTCGTCAGCTTCGAGAGCGCTCTGGCGCGCTCGGTCGAACGCGGCGACGGCGCCGTGACGGCGACGGTGCGCGAGTCGACCGCTGCGACACGCCTGAACGGCAACAACGTCAACCTCGACACCGAGACGCTCGCCAACATCGAGGCGGTGCTGCGGTATCAGTTCGCCGCGCAGGCCGTCGGCGGCACCTTCAGCTCGATGCAGACCGCGATGAGGACCTCATGACTTTCGACGCCATCGGCATCGCTGGGTCGGGCCTGACGGCCCACCGCACCTGGCTCGACGCCCTCAGCGACAACATCGCCAACATCAACACCGCCGTGGCCCCCGGCGACGACGCGTTCCGGCAGCGCTACATCGCGGTCGAGTCGGCCGGCGATCCCGGCGGCGTCCGCGTCGCCGGTGCCGTCTGGGGCGGCACCGAGGGCCGGCTCGTGCATGAGCCGAACAACCCGCTGGCCGACGCCGACGGCTACGTCCGCTACCCCGACATCGACCTCGGCGAGCAGATGAGCCACCTGATCCTCGCGCAGCGCGGGTACCAGGCCAACGCGGCCGTCGTCGACCGCGCGAAGACCACCTACGAGGCCGCGCTCCAGATCGGACGCCGCTGATGCCGCCGCTGTCGGGCATCGACGGCCTGGGCGCGGCCGCATCCGCTCTCGCCTCGAACACCCGCGCGCCCCAGCAGACCGACGGCGCCGACTTCGGCGCGAGCATCACCGGCGCGGTCGACGAGCTGCGCGCGATGCAGTCCACCTCGAACGAGCTGGCCGTCGCTGCCGTCACGGGCGATCTCGACGACATCCACTCCGCGATGATCGCGTCGTCGCGCGCCTCGGTGACCCTCGAGCTCATCGCCGCCGTGCGGAACAAGGGCATCGAGGCCTTCAACGACATCATGCGGATGCAGGCCTGATGCCCGCCGCCGTCACGTCGCTCTGGACGCGTCTGCGCGCGACCGTCGCCGGGTTCACCCTCGCTCAGCGCACGATCGCGATCATCGGCATCGCGGTGCTCGCGATGGGCGTGTTCGCCCTGGCGAGCTGGATGTCGCGTCCGACGCTCACTCCGCTGTTCTCCGGCCTCTCGGCCCCGGACGCCAGCGCGGTGGTCGAACAGCTGCGCTCGGGCTCGATCCCGTACGAGCTGACGGACGGCGGCTCGACCGTGCTCGTGCCCGAGACCGCGGTGTACGAGCAGCGTCTCGCGGCCGCCGCGGCCGGACTTCCCAGCGCGGAGTCGTCGGGATACTCCCTCTTCGACAAGATGGGCGTCACGAGCTCGGAGTTCCAGCAGTCGGTCACGTACAAGCGGGCGATCGAGGGCGAGCTCGCCCGCACGATCGGTGCTCTCGAGAACGTCACGACCGCCTCGGTGCAGCTCGCACTGCCCGAGGAGAGCGTCTTCGTCTCGCAGAAGGTCGAGCCGACGGCATCCGTCTTCATCGAGACCTCTCGCGGGGTCGCGCTGCCGCCCGAACAGGTCGAGGCGATCGTGCACCTGACCTCGGCGGCCGTGAGCGGGATGAAGCCCGAGAACGTCGCGGTCGTGGATGCCGCGGGCCGAACCCTCTCCGCGATCGGCGGCGACGCCACCCGCAACGCGGACCAGCAGGCGGGGGCGTACGAGACCCGCATGACGGCGAGCGTCCAACAGATGCTCGACACCGTGCTCGGCGCCGGCAACGCGACCGTGTCGGTCGCCGCCGAGATGCAGCAGGCGGCGACCGAGCGCGTCGACGAGACCTACACCCCGGTCGAGGGCGCGGTGCCGGCCACCGAGGAGTCGAGCACCGAGAGCTACACGGGCACCGGCGGTCAGACCGGGGTCCTGGGCACGGAGCTTCCCGCGGGCGTCGGCGGCGCCGGAACCTACGAGTCGACCCAGACGAACCGGTCGAACGTCGTGAACAAGACCGTCGAGAGCACCTCGACGCCGGCGGGCGCCGTTGCGCGGCAGACCGTCGCCGTCGCGGTCAACGCCGACGGCACCGACGTCGTCGACGTCGCGCAGCTCGAAGCCCTCGTGACGTCGGCCGCCGGCATCGATCGTGCCCGCGGCGACCAGGTGACCGTCGAGCTCGTCGCGTTCAGCGACCAGGGGGCAGCGGCCGCCCAGGCGGCACTCGACGCCGCGCGCGAGGCCGAGGAGGCCGAGCGCGCCGCCGAGACTCTCCGCACCGCGATCGTCGTCGTCGTCGTCGTGCTCGGGCTCATCGGAGCCACGATCGCGGGCATCGTGATCGTCCGCCGCCGACGTGCCGCTGCGGAGGACGAGTCGGTGTTGACGCTGACTCCGGTCGACGAGCCGCTCGACCGGTTCGACGCGCTCACCCGAGGCCTCGCGACGCCACTGCTCGACGAAGCGCCCACGGTCCCCCTGCCCGCGATGGCGATCGACCCGGAGCCCGAACCCGACCCCGAGCCCGTGCAGGTCGCGCTCGACCGGCGCCGCGCCGAGATCGGCGACTTCGCCCGCCGCGACCCCGCCCGCACCGCCGACCTGCTGCGCCGGCTCGTCCGGGACTCGACCGACGCATGAGCGAGCTCACCGGGACCCAGACCGCCGCGGTCGTCATCATGAACCTCGACCGGGCGCAGGCCGTCGAGGTGCTCAAGCACCTCTCCGACGACGAGGCCGAGGCGATCGCGGCGGAGATCATCCGACTGCGCGACCTCGACCTCGAGACCACGCGCGATGCGCTGACCGACTTCCAGCGGGTCGTCCGCGGTCACCTGCCGCCCGTCCGCGGCGGCCGCGACCTCGCGACGGGGCTGCTCGAGGCCTCGCTGGGCCCCGAGCGCGCCGCCGGCGTGCTGACGAAGGTCTCGTCGTCGATGACGAGCTCGTCGTTCGAGTTCCTCACCGCCGTCGAGCCGGCCCAGGTCGCCAGCATCCTCGACGGCGAGCTGCCCCAGACCGTCGCGCTCGTGATCGCGCACCTGCCGGTGGAGCGCGCGGCGGCCGTCCTCGCCGAGATCACGGACCCGGCGCGCACCGACGTCGCGCAGGCGATCGCGACGATGGGAACGGCGTCGCAGGATGCCGTCGCCGTCGTCGCCACCGCGCTGCGCGCGCGCTCGGGTGCACTGACCACGCGCGACGCCCGCGAGACCCTCGGCGGCGTGCAGCCCCTCGTCGACATCATCAACCGCTCCGACGCGACCGTCGAGAAGGCGCTGCTGGCGAGCATCGAGGCGCGCGACAGCGCCCTGGCCGAAGACATCCGCTCGCGGATGTTCACCTTCGCCGACATCGTCGTGCTCGACGACCGCGACGCCCAGCGCGTCCTGCGCGGCATCGACGTGCGCGTGCTCGCCCTCGCGCTGAAGGGCTCGTCCGGCCCCGTCGCGGACGTCATCCTGCGGAACATGACCGAGCGCAACCGCGAGGCCCTGCAGGAGGAGTCGCGTCTGCTCGGCACGGTGCGGGTCTCGCAGGTCGAGGAGGCTCGCGCCGCGATCGTCCGGACCATCCGCGAGCTCGAGGCCGCCGGCGACATCCGCGTGCAGCGCGTCGAGGAGGAGTATGTCGTCTGACGCCTTCACCCGCCTCGAGATCCCTCGCCTGTCGGGGCCGCCGCTCACGCAGGAACGCGATCGGGCCCGCGCCCGCGGCCACGCCGCCGGGTACGCCGAGGGGATGCGGCTGGCCGCCGTGCACGCTGAGCGCGAAGCGGCCGAGCGGGCCGCACGCGACCGGGCGGCGGCCGCAGCCGAACGCGCGCACGTCGCGACGGCCGCCGATGCGCTCGAGCGCGCCGCCGCACGGTTCGACGCCCGCGCAGCCGAGCTGACCGCGCCCACGGTCGCCGACCTCTTCGGGATGGCCATCGAGCTGGCGGAGGCGATCGTCGAGCGCGAGCTGTCCGATCCCGTGCGGGCCGCTCTCACGACCGCAGCCCGGATCGAGAACGCCCTGGCCGAGACCGAAGAAGCCGAGTCGCCCGTCGCACGGCTCTCGCCCGCCGATGCCGACGTCGTCTCCGCCGCGCTCGCGGAGACGGCGGCACGAGCGGTCGTGATCGAGGTCGACCCGGGGCTGGCGCCCGGCGACGCGACGATCCGTCTCGCCGACGGAGCGATCGATCTGCGGATCGCCGCCGCGTTCGCTCGGGCACGCCGTGCCCTCGAGGAGAGCGCGTGACCGGGGCCTGGCCGGCGATCGTCGAGGCGGCCCGGCCGCTGCGGACCGGCGCGGTCGCCCGGATCGTCGGGCTCGGTGTCGACATCCGCGGCGTGCACGGGGCGGTGGGCGATCTCGTCGAGCTCGGCGGGACGACCGGTCGCGGGCATGCCGGCATCCCCGCCGAAGTGGTCGCCGCTGACCGCGGCATCCTGCGCTGCATGCCGCTCGGGATCACCGACGGGCTGCGGGTCGGCGACCCGGCCCGCAGCCTCGCCGGCCCTGCCCGGGTGCCCGTCGGGGCCGCCGTGCTCGGACGCGTGCTCGACGGGCTCGGCCGCCCCATCGACGGTCGCGGCCCGCTCGTGGCACCGCGCGTCGACCTCGACCATGCGCCGCCCTCCGCGATGGGACGCGAACGCATCACCGAGCCGCTCGTCACGGGGGTCCGCGCGATCGACACGCTCACGCCCCTCGGCCGTGGGCAGCGCGTCGGGCTGTTCGCCGGATCCGGTGTCGGCAAGTCGTCGCTGCTGTCGATGATCGCGCGCGGATCTTCGGCCTCGGCCAACGTCATCGCCCTCGTCGGCGAGCGCGGACGAGAGGTGCGCGAGTTCCTCGAGGACGACCTCGGCGCCGAGGGCCTCGCACGCTCGGTCGTCGTCGTCTCGACATCGGATCAGCCCGCGATGGCTCGCCTGCGGGCGGCATCGACCGCGACCCGCATCGCCGAGTCGTTCCGCGACGAGGGGCAGCACGTCGTGCTCATGATGGACTCGCTCACCCGGGTCGCCATGGCGCAGCGCGAGATCGGACTGGCCGCCGGCGAACCCCCCGCGACCCGCGGCTACCCGCCCTCGACCTTCCCCGTGCTCGCGCGGCTGCTCGAACGCGCCGGCACCGATCGCCGCGGCTCGATCACGGGCATCTACACGGTGCTCGTCGAGGGTGACGATCACAACGAGCCGGTCGCCGACACGGTGCGGTCGATCCTCGACGGCCACCTCGTGCTCGACCGGACGCTCGCCGTGACCGGGCACCACCCCGCGATCGACGTCCTGGGCTCGGTGTCGCGGCTCGCCGGCAAGGTCGCGACCGGCGAACAGCGGCGCCTCGCGACGACGCTGCGGTCGGTGCTCGCCGCCCGTCAGGAGGCGCACGACCTCATCGGCGTCGGCGCCTACCAGGCGGGTGCGAACCCGCGGGTCGACGCGGCGGTGGCCTCCGCGCGCGCCATCGACGCCTTCCTCCGCCAGGATCTCGATGATCGCGCCCCCGCGGCCGAGTCCTGGCGCCGGCTCGGCGAGCTCGTCGCATCGTTCGGAGACGTCTCGTGAAGCGCGGCTTCCCCCTGGCCGGGCTGCTGCGCATCCGCGGCATCCAGCAGCGTGCCGCCGCAGCGCACCTCTCGCGCGCCGCGATGGAGGAGCAGCGCACCGAGGCGCGCGACCGGCAGCTGCGTGCCGCGCTGACGACGTCGGCCGACACCCCCGGCGACATCCGGACGCTCGCGGCACTCGCGGCCAGCCGGGTGGCCGCCCGCAGCCTGCTGACCGACCTCGACACGCTCCGACGGGCGCAGCGCGCGGAGGCCGACGCGGCCCGCGCGCGCCTCGACGACGCACGCCGGGCCGAGCGAGGCATCGAGCGGCTGGCGGAAGCGTTCCACGAGCGGGAGCGGGCACGACGGGATGCCGCCGAGCAGGCCGTGCTCGACGAGATCGCGCTGCGGTCGGCGGCCGATGGTTCCGGCGCGCCGGGTGGGCATGGGGAGGCGCCGTGAACCTGTGGGGAATCGTGCCCGGAGCGGCGACCGCGATCGCACGTCCGCGCGGCAGCGGCGGTTCGCCCGAGGGGGTCGACGGCACGGATGGCGCGATGGCCGCGGGGGCGTTCGCCCTCGTGCTCGCGGGACAGTCCGAGGTCGCCGTGCCGGTGGCCGACGCGGAGGCTTCTGCGGTCGGGGCCGGGGGTGCGGTCGGGTCTGGAGTCTGGGCCGAGGCCGCGGCGAAGAACGGTAAACTCGGCGCGGTCGGCACGGGCGTCGAGACGGACGCGCTGAACTCCGCTGTCGGGGCTGCGCCGGCCTTCGCCACCGCGAGCGAAGCGGCGGGAGGCGACTCCGGCCCGAGCCGGATCCTGTCAGCCGGGGTCGCGCAGCGTGGCATCGGCCGCACGGCGGCGTCCGAGTCGACGGCGCCGACGTCGGCGTCGTCCGAACCGATGTCAACGGCGTCGACGTCGGCAACGGCAACGGCAACGGCAACGGCAACGGCAACGGCAACGGCAACGGCAGAGTCGGGGTCGGGGTCGGGGTCGATTTCAGTCGAGGCGGCCGTGGCAGCGCGGGCGAGTGCGGGAGACGCCGACACGGGGACGGCCGCGCTCGCTCACGCGCCGGGGTCGGGTTCGGGGAGCGGGTCGGCGTCCACGTCCACCGCCGCGCCGGGGCCGGTCGTCGCGCCCCGCACGGGGGTCTCGTCGGCTCCTGACGCGACGGCCGGGCAGCTCCGCGTCACGCTCCCCACCGATGGCGAGGTGCCCGAGACCGCTGCGGGCGCGACGGCGGCATCCTCTGCAGCCCCGTCCTCAGTCGCGGCGCAGCCGGCATCCGGCCCGTCCGCGCTCGTGCAGGTTCCGATCCCGCCTCCTGCTCCGCCGGCACCGACCGCGACGGTGGTCGCGACCGCACCGCCCGCGTCGCCCGAGCCGCCCGCGCCTCCCGCGCAGGCGGCCGCGCCGCCCCTGGCGCCTCAGCTGCGAGCGCCCGTCCTGTCGCTCGTCGCCGCCGAGCCTGGTCGTCACACCATGGTGCTGCGCGTCTCGCCTGAGAGCCTCGGACCGATCACCGTCACGGCGCACATCTCCGGCTCGGCCGTCACCGTCGAGCTCGCCACCGGGACGGCGGCGGCGCACGACGCGCTCCGCGCGGTCCTCGGCGACCTGCGCCGCGAGCTCGCCGCGCTCGCGCCCTTCTCTTCCGTCAGCCTCGCTGCGGGCGACGATCCATCGCGCACATCACCCTCGCCCACGGCCGCCGGGCAGCACGCGGCAGCGGGCGCTCCGGGCGGGTCGGGCAGGCACGCATCCGGAGGCGGCCCGTCCCGGGAGACGCCGCAGCAGGCCACCGAGAGCCCGAGCGGACGCGGGCGCGCCGGTCCCCCGTCCGATCTCGACGGCCCCGGCCCCCCCGGCTCTGCCGAGCCCCGCCGTCCGGTCTCCCTCGGGGCCGGCCGCATCGACCTCTACGCCTGAATCGGAGAATCCCATGAGCAGCATTCCGCCCGTCGGCGTCGTCGGCGCCACACCCACGACATCCGCTCCCGCCGCCGCGCCGAAGCAGACGCTCGACTCGGAGGTCTTCCTGCAGCTGCTCGTCGCGCAGATGAAGAACCAGGACCCGAGCTCGCCGCTCGACACCAACGAGATGATGGCGCAGACGACGCAGCTCGCCATGATGGAGCAGCTCGTCGCACTCACCACGACCTCGTCGGAGCACTTCGCCCTCACCATGCGTCAGACCGCGGCCGCGCTCGTCGGGCAGCAGGCCTCGTACGTCGATGCCGACGGCACGACTCACAGCGGTCGCGTGAGCCAGGTGTCGTTCGAGAAGGGCGTCCCCCTCGTCACGATCGGCGGCACCGCCGTGCCCCTCGACGTCGTGTCGGGGATCTCCGTGTCGGATGCCGCGACGCCCGCGGCATCCGCATCCTGAGCCCCGGCCACTCCGGCGATCCCCACGACCACGTCAGCCCCCACCACCACGTCAGCCCCCACACCGAAGGACATCCCATGCTCCGCTCGCTCTACGCCGGCATCTCCGGCCTCCGCTCGCACCAGACCATGCTCGACGTGACGGGCAACAACATCGCCAACGTCAACACCGTCGGGTTCAAGGCGGGCTCGGTGCAGTTCCAGGACACGCTCTCGCAGATCGTGCAGAACTCCCGCGCCGCCCAAGCCGGAGCCGGCGGCACGAACGCGGCCCAGGTCGGCCTCGGCACCCAGGTCGCCGCCGTGCGCACGAACTTCACGCAGGGATCGCAGCAGGCCACCGGCGTGCCGACCGACCTCATGATCGCGGGCGACGGGTTCTTCGTCGTGCGCAACGGGGCAGAAACGCTCTACACGCGCAACGGGTCGTTCGGCTTCGACTCCGCCGGGCGCCTGACCACCAAGGACGGCGCGCTGGTCCAGGGCTGGACCGCCGTCGACGGCGTCGTGCCGACCGGTGGGCCCGTGGGCAACATCGCGCTCCCCGTGGGCGCGACCTCGCCCGGGCGACGCACCGACAACGCGAGCGTGACCGGCAACCTGCCGTCCGGCGCCGCCGTCGGCGAGAAGCTCGTCCGCGACGTGACCGTCTACGACGCGCAGGGCGAGTCGCGGCAGCTCGCGCTGACCTTCACCCGCACCGCGGGAGGCTGGGACGTCACCGACGGCACCGCGACGACCCCGCTCGCGTTCGCCGACGGGCGCCTGACCACGACCCCCGCGACGATCACCTCCGGTGGCGTCACCGTCGACCTCTCGGCCGTCACCGGCTACGCCGACCTCAGCACCGTCAAGCTCGGCGGACAGGATGGCCGCGCACCCGGCAGCCTCGTGTCGTACACCCTGTCGGCCGACGGCAGTCTCGTCGGTGCGTTCAGCAACGGGGCGACGTCGGTGCTCGCGCAGATCGCGCTCGCGTCGTTCGACAACCCCGAGGGGCTCGAGAAGGCCGGATCGTCGCAGTACCGCGCCGGCGCCAACTCGGGCGCGGCAGCCGTCGGCACCGCGGGCACCGACGACCGCGGCGGGCTCGTCAGCGGCGCGCTCGAGATGTCCAACGTCGACCTCTCGCAGGAGTTCACGAACCTCATCGTCGCGCAGCGCGGATTCCAGGCCAACGCGCGCATCATCACCACGAGCGACGAGGTGCTGCAGGAGCTGACGAACCTCAAGCGCTGATCACCGCAGAGCACAACTCCTCAGAATCGCTGCCGTTTCGCCGGGCTGACCTGCGCGCGGCGCCGAGCGCGCCGGTTTCTGAGGAGTTGTGCGCGCCGCCGGTCAGGGCCACAGCGGGCTCGCTCGCGCGGACGCCGCCCGGAGCGCAGCCGCGTCGAATCCGGTGACCGTCTCTGCGATGCCGCGGGCGGTCCACTCGACCCCGACCTCGAATGTCGGGTCGGGGGGCGTCGGCCAGACCCAGAACTCGCGCGCCCAGCTGTCGGCGTAACCCTGCGGCCGACCGAGCCCCTCGAGCACCGGGCCCTCGACCTGCGCGTCGGTCACGTCTCCCCGCGCCCACGGCGAATCGTCCTGCGTCGTGATGGTGCGACCGTCGGCGAAGCGGAGGCCCCAGCGCAGGCCCGTCGGATCGAACCGGTCATCGAGCTGGCCCCGGCCGTGCGCGCGGTCGAGGTAGCCCCAGATCCGTTGCCGTGCGAGCCGGCCGGTCTCGGCCACACGCACCGACAGCCGCAGCGCGATGCCCTCGCGGTACACCCGTGCGAGTTCGAGCGACACGACCGTGTCGAGCGAGCGGCCCACCTCGCGGTCGAGCGCCACGATCACCGGGGCCACATGCCAGGGCGGCCCCATCCACGCCGGCATGTCGAGGGGCGGGTGGTCGTCGTCGGGGATCTCCCGCGGCTCGACGGGGCGGAAGAACGGGGACTGGGGCGACGACGCTGACACGGGCGCAACGCTAACCGACCGCCGCATCCTGCCGACAGTCCCCTCGGAGCCGTCGCACCCGCGGCAGCTCGTTCCCCCGCGCGCCGACCGACGAGAAGGGCGACATGATCGTTCTCACACGACTGAACCGTCATCGGTTCGCCGTGAACCCCGACCTCGTCGAACGCATTCAGGCGAGCCCCGACACGACGCTCACGCTCGTCGACGGGGCGACGTTCGTCGTCGCGGAGACGATGGATGCCGTCATCCAGAGCATCGTCGAGTTCCGGGCCCGCGTGCTCGCCACGGCGCTCGGCCATGCCTCGGCATCCGGGTCGGCACCCGGGTCGGCCTCCGCAGCCGCCGCCACCGCACCCGGGGGCGAGCGCTGATGGATCCGTCACTGCTCATCGGCATCCTGCTCGCCTTCGGCGGCCTGTGGGCGATGATCCAGCTCGAGGGGGCCAGCCTCAACGCGCTGCTGCTGCCCGCTCCCATGGTGCTGGTCTTCGGCGCGACGATCGCGATCGGTATCGCGGGAGGCACACTGCGGGATGCCGCGGGTGCGGTGCGCGCGCTGCCGAGGGCGTTCGTGGGCATCAAGGGATCGACCGAAGCACTCATCGACACCGTCGTCGGATACGCCGAGAAGGCGCGCGCCGAGGGCCTGCTGGCCCTCGAGAGCGCCGTGGCCGACGAGAAGGATCCGCTGCTGCGGCACGCCCTGCAGAGCATCGCCGACGGAACGGATGCCGAAGACCTGCGCGTCGTCCTGGAGGACCGGGTCGCCACCGTCGCGGCGGAGCGCCGCACCGCCTCGCGGTTCTATTCCGCGCTGGGCGGCTACGCCCCGACGGTCGGCATCGTCGGGACGGTCGTCTCGCTCACCCACGTGCTCGAGTACCTCGACAAGCCCGATCAGCTCGGTCCCCTCATCGCGGCCGCGTTCGTCGCGACGCTGTGGGGCCTGCTGTCGGCGAACTTCATCTGGCTGCCGATCGGCACGCGGCTGCAGCGCCTCGCCGAGATCGAGGTCGACCGCATGACGCTCGTCACCGAGGGGATGCTCGCCGTCCAGGCGGGCAACCCGCCGATGCTCGTCGCCGAGCGCCTGCGCGCGCTCGCCCCCGAGACCAAGCCCGGACGGGGTCGCACGAAGACGGCGGCCGACGAGCCCGCGGACGCCGGAGTATGAGCGCGCCGCGTCGCCGCCGCGTCATGGAGTCCTCGCACGAGGGCCCCGACGAGCGCTGGATGGCGTCGTACCTCGACATGATCACCGTGATGATGTGCATGTTCATCGTCATGTTCGCGATGTCGAACGTCGATCAGGAGAAGTTCGAGCAGCTGCGCGCGTCGCTCGCGACCGGGTTCGGTTCGGAGATCTCCGAGACCCGCGATGTCTCGGAGGGCGTCGTCGTGCCTCCCGAGCTCGTCGAGGAGGAGGGCGAGGGGTTCGTCGAGACGCCGACCGCTCCCACTCCGGCCGAGCAGGAGTACAGCTCGCTCGATGACCTGCGCTCACGCCTCGAGGGCGCCCTCGCGGAACAGGGGCTGGGCGACGCAGCGACCTTCACGATCGACGACCGGGGCCTCACGATCGGTCTCGTGAGCGCCGAGACGTTCTTCGACACGAACAGCACCGACCTGAGCGATCGGGCCCGGGCTGTGCTCGACGCCGCGGGAGCCGTGCTCGCCGCGGACACCCACCTCATCTCGGTCGAGGGCCACGCCGATGCCCGTCCCGCCGTCGCGCCGTTCGCCGACAACTGGGAGCTCTCGACTGCGCGGGCCAACGGCGTGCTCGGCTATCTCGTCGACGCACGCGGTGTGACGCGCGAGCGCATCAGCTCGGTGGGTTTCGGCGCATCACGGCCCCTCGCCGAGGGGTCGAGCGCCGAGGCCCTCGCGCAGAACCGTCGCGTCGACATCGTCGTGCTCTCGGATGCCGATGCCCAGGTGCGCGGCGAGCTCCCCGCTCTCGCCGCCGCCGCCGGCTGAGCCCCGCGCCCCGCGCTCGGGCTCCGTGCCCCGCGCTCCTGCTCGAGCTCGGGTTTGAGCTCGTGCTCACCTGGCAGCTCGCGCCGCATCCCTCGCCCTGAATGGGCGCGACCTGCCAACCCAACCCAGGGCCCGCGCCACGCCCAACACATCACCTGGCAGCTCGCGCCCCATCCCTACCCCTGATGTGGCGTAACCTGCCAATCCAACCCCGGGCCTGCGCCACGCCAACACTCGCCCGGCACCTCGCGCCGCATCCACAGGCTTGATTAGGCACAACCCGCCAGCCCAAGCCCGGGTCTGCGCCCGACACTCACATGGCAGGTCGCGCCGCATCCCCCGGTCTGAGGGGGCGCGACCTGCCATCCAACCCCGGGCCTACGCCACGCCAACACTCGCCTGGCACCTCGCGCCCCTTCCCCGCGCCCAAAGGGACACAAACCGCCAACCCAACCCGGGCCCCGCGCCAGGCCCACGCCACACCCAGCACTCACGCCGCAACTCGCGCCGCATCCTCAGGCTCGATGGGGCACAACCTGCCAACCTGACCCGTGACCACGCCGCGCTCAGCACTCACCTGGCAACTCGCGCCGCATCCCCGCGGCCAAAGGGGCACAAACCGCCAACCCGACCCGGGCCCCGCGCCAGCCACGCGCCACGCCCAGCACTCACCCCGCAACTCCCGCCCCATCCCCAGGGCCAAAAAGGGCACAACCCGCCAAGCCAACCCAACCCGGGCCCCGCGCCAGGCACGCGCCACGCCCAGCGTTCACCTGGCAACTCGCGCCGCATCCTCAGGCTCGATGGGGCACAACCTGCCAACCCGATCCGCGACTATGCCGCGCCCAGCACTCAGCTGGCAGCTCGCGCCCCATCCCCGCGCCCAAAGGGGCACAAACTGCCAACCCAACCTGAGCCCACACCCACACCCACGCCTCTCCTGGCAGAACTAGCCCCATCCCCAGCCCTGACGGGGCACAACCCGCAAACCCAAGCCCAAGCCCCCGCCATGCTCAGCACTCACATGGCAGGTCGCGCCGCATCCCTCGTCCTCATCGGGCACAAGCTGCCAACCCAACCCAACCCAACCCGACCCGAGCCCAACCCCAACCCCGCAGCCCGGGGCTAACGAGACGCGCGACGCGACCGATAGTCCGTGGCGTGCAGACCGTGCCGATCGCCCCGAGCGCGCGAACCGAGGATGCCGCGACCGCGGCCCCGGAACGCTACGACTTCGGCCGACCCGCGGCGCTGTCCCGTGAGCACACGCGCGCTCTCGCCGGGGCCTTCGACGCCTTCGCGCGGCAGTGGGCGATGCTCCTCGCGGCGAAGGCCCGCGTGCGCGCGCACATCGCGCTCGAACGGGTGAGCCTCGAGACCTACGACGAGTACGTCGCGACGGTCCCGCCGACGACGACGCTCGTGCTGTGCTCGGACGCGACCTCGGACGATCGTGCGGTCATCGAGTTCCCGCTGCCCTCGGCGCTGTCGTGGATCGTGAAGATGCTCGGCGGCGACGGCTCGCAGCGCCCCGAGGCGCGCGCGCTGACGGCGATCGAACAGGCGCTCATCCGGTCGCTCATGGACGAGACCCTCGGACACCTCCGCACGTCCCTCGGCTCGCTGCTTCCCCGCGAGCTGAGCGTCGGCGCCGTCCAGTACAACGCCGCGTTCGCGCAGGTCGTCGGCGGCCAGGACCTCGTGGTCGTCGCCCGGTTCTCGATGCGCCTCGCCGACCGTACGGAGACGGCGACGATCGCCCTCCCCGCCGCGACGCTGCTCGAGCGCCTCACCGACAGCGCGTCGGCGCCACGCGCGACGAACGACCCGGGAGTCGTCCGCCGCCACGTCGAGCAGACGCCCGTCGAGGTGACGCTGCGTCTCGCGCCGCGCGCGGTGCGACCCGCCGAGGTCCTCGACCTCGCCGTCGGCGACGTCATCTCGCTCGCCCACGCGGCCGACCGCCCCCTCGATCTCACCGTCGACGCGCACGTCGTCGCTTCCGCCGCCGTGGGCTCGCACGGCGCGCGGCTCGCGTGCGTCGTGACGGCATCCGATCTCTCCCCCGCGCTGTCCGAGGAGTCGCCATGACCAGCACCACCACCCACGAGGCCGCGGCCGCGGCGGCATTCGCCGACCGGCTCCCGACCGCGTCGCGCATCACCGCCCGCCCCGGGACGAGCGGGGGCGAGACCGGCGATGCCGTCGTCGTCTCGTCCGTCGGCGACACGAGCGCGGCCCTCGCGGTCGTGGTGCTCGACGAGTCCGCCCTCGTCGGCGCTGACGCCGACCTGCCGCTCACGGAACGCCTCCGCGACGCCCTCGACGCCGCCGCGACGGCGTTCGGGCCGAGCGTGCTGGGCGAAGCGAGCATCGGCGACGCCTCGTCGCTGTTCGCCCACCCCGCCGCGCAGGTGTTCGACCTCGTCGACGAGGATGCCCGCGTGATCGGGCGCCTCGCCGTCCGCGTCTCCCATCCCGCCGCGGCCTCGCCGCGCCGCCTGCAGCGCATCGCCGGGGTGGAGATGGAGCTCACGGTCGAGGTCGGGCGCACCCGCATGACCGTGCGGGACGTGCTCGATCTCGAGCCCGGCCGCATCATCGAGCTCGACCGCTCGGCCGGCGCTCCCGCCGACGTGAAGCTCAACGGACGGCTCATCGCCCACGGCGAGATCGTCGTCGTGGACCAGGACTACGCGGTGCGCATCACGCGCATCATCGAGAACGCGGAGGCCTGACATCGACGATCTGCTGCTCGCGCTGCGCGTCGTCGTCTCCCTCGGCGTCGTGCTCGCGATCGTGTGGGTGCTGCAGCGTCGCTTCTCGCGCGGCAGCGCTGCCGGGGCGCGCACGGGCCGGCAGCGCAGTCGCCGGTCGGCACGCGCGGATGCCGTCGCCGACATCACCGTCGTCGCCAAGCGCGGCATCGGCCCGAAGGCGCAGGTCGCCGTCGTCGAGATCGACGGCGCCCGGTACGTCCTCGGCATCACCGAGGGCGGCGTGTCCATGCTCGACCGCATCGACCCGGCACCGGACACCACGACACGGGATGCCGCACACGGCGGTGTCGGCACGAGCCGCCCGGCTCTGCGGGATGTCGCGGGCGACACGCCCCTCGCGCCGCCCGTCCCCCTGCTGCGCTCGCAGGCCCGCGCGGAGCGCACGGCACGCAGCACAGCCCGTACCACCCGCCCGGCTGCCATGACCGCGCGTGATGCCGCACAGGTGCTGCGCCGGGCCCTGGGCGCGTGATCTCGGGCGGCGCGCTCGGCGCGCTCGTGCTCGTCGCCGCCTCGACGCCACCGCCGAACGGCGGGGTATCGGTCGACATCAACGGCATCGACGGAACGCCCTCGTCGTCGGTGCTCACGCTCATCGGCATCACGCTGCTGTCGGTCGCCCCCGCGCTGCTCCTCATGATGTCGTCGTTCACGAAGATCTTCGTCGTGCTGGCGATGACCCGGAACGCCCTCTCGCTGCCCACGATCCCGCCCAACCAGGTGCTCGCGGGCCTCGCCCTGTTCCTCACCCTCTTCGTGATGTGGCCGGTGCTCACCGAGATCAACACGGTCGCGGTGCAGCCCTACATCGACGGCTCGATGACGTTCACCGACGCCGTGGGCGTCGGCTCCGACCCGCTGCGCACGTGGATGCTGTCGTTCACGCGTGAGGAGGACCTCGCGCTCATGACCCGGTTCGCCGGGGCCGACAACCCCCAGGACCCGGCGAGCGTCCCGATGATCACCCTCATCCCGGCGTTCATGATCTCGGAGCTGCGCGCGGCCTTCATCATCGGCTTCGTCATCTTCGTCCCGTTCCTCGTCATCGACCTCGTCGTCGCGGCGGCGCTGATGTCGATGGGCATGATGATGCTCCCGCCGGTGATGATCTCGCTGCCCTTCAAGATCCTGCTCTTCGTGCTCGTCGACGGGTGGGGGCTCATCCTCCGCACGCTCATGGAGAGCTACGGAGCGGGCGGATGACCGGGGGCACGTGTGAACCCTGAAGCCGTCCTCGACATCGGCATGGAGGGCGTCGTCCTCGCCGCGAAGCTGGCCGCTCCGCTGCTCATCACGGCGCTCGTGGTGGGCTTCGCCATCTCGCTCCTGCAGTCGATCACGCAGATCCAGGAGGTCACGCTCTCGTTCGTGCCGAAGGCCGTCGCCGTCGCGATCGCCCTCGTCGTCTGCGGACACTGGATGATCGCGGAGGCGATCACCTTCACCCACACGATGTTCGACCGCATCCCGCACCTTCTCTCGGGCGGTTGAGATGCAGCTGCTGCTCGACTTCGCCTGGATCGAGGCCACGGGACTCGCGGCGGTCCGCACGACCGCGTTCGTCTTCACGGCCCCGCCGTTCTCGTACGGCGCTTTCCCCGCCCGCATCAAGGCGATGGTCGCGATCGGGGTCGCCCTCGCCCTGAGCGGCACGGTGGCGCCGGGATATCAGAGCCTCGACACCGGCGCCTTCTTCCTCGCCCTGACCGCTCAGGTCGTCACGGGGGCGCTGCTCGGGTTCCTCGTGATGACGTGCTTCGCCGTCGTGCAGTCGGCGGGTGGCCTGATCGACGTCTTCGGAGGCTTCCAGCTCGCGCAGGGCTTCGACCCGCAGATGAACGTCAACGGCGCTCAGTTCACCCGTCTCTTCCAGATGATCGCGCTCGCCCTTCTCTTCGCGAGCAACGGCTATCAGCTGATCCTCGCGGGACTCGCACGCAGCTTCACGGCGATCCCCGTCGACGGCATGCTCGACCTCACCCGCCCGGTGGAGCTGCTGGTCGACACGGCGTCGCAGCTCCTCGTCGCCGCGCTCCAGATCGCCGGTCCCCTGCTGCTCGTCCTCTTCCTCGCCGACATCGCGCTCGGGCTCGTCAGCCGCGTCGCGCCGGCGCTCAACGCGTTCGCGCTCGGCTTCCCGCTGAAGATCATCCTGACGTTCCTGCTGGCGGGGAGCGTCATCCTCGCCCTGCCGGCCGTGGTCGGCGCCCTCACCGACCAGGCGACCGGCCTGCTGATCGGCGGCACCCGATGATCGGGGGCGAGTCGTGAGCAGCGACAGCGGAGAACGCACCGAGCAGGCCAGCCGCCGACAGCTGCGCGAGGCCCATCGCAAGGGCAAGCTGTCGCGCAGTCAGGACCTGTCCGCCTGGCTCGCGATCGGCACGGTCGCGCTCGTCCTGCCCGCCATGATCGGGGCGGGTGCGGATGCCGGCGCCGCGCAGTTCGTCGAGATCGCCGCCGTCATCCGCAACCCCGACCCCGACCATGCCGTCGCCGTCCTGTCGTCGGCCCTCGGCAGCATCCCGGCCATCCTCGGCACGGCCCTGCTGGCCGTCGCGATCGTCGCGATCGTCGGCTCGGTCGCCCAGGGCGGCATCCATCTGCGCGGCGTGCCGACGCGGTTCGAGCAGTTCAACGTGCTGAACGGCGTCAAGCGGCTCTTCGGCGTGCCGGCGCTGTGGGAGGGCGCGAAGGCGCTGCTGAAGACCGCCGCGATCGGCCTCGCGCTGTGGTTCGTCGTCGCCGGGTTGATGCCCGTTCTGACGATGAGCGGCGCGCATCCGATCACGCGGCTGCTCGAGATCGCCTCGAACGTGGTGACGGCGCTGCTCATCACCGCGGTCGCGGTCGGCGTGCTGCTCGCGGCGATCGACGTGCTCGTCGTCATGCGCCGCAACCGCAAGCACACCCGCGTGACCAAGAAGGAAGCGCGCGACGAGCACAAGAACTCCGAGGGCGACCCGCTCATCCGCAGCCAGCGCCGCGCGCGGCAGATGGCGATGAGCCGCAACCGCATGATCGCCGCCGTCGGCGACGCGGATGTCGTGCTCGTGAACCCCACGCACATCGCCGTCGCCCTGCGCTACGAGCCGGGCAAGTCGGCGCCGCGCGTCGTCGCGAAGGGCCAGGGCCTCATCGCCGAGCGCATCCGCGAGCGGGCGCACGAGGCCGGGGTCCCCCTCGTCCGCGACATCCCGCTCGCCCGCGCCCTGCACGGGGCCTGCGAGCTCGGCCAGGAGATCCCCGGCGAGCTCTACACCGCCGTCGCTCGCGTGCTCGTCTTCGTCGACGGGCTCAAGCGCCGCGGCGCGGCACGCGGCGTCCACACCGTTCCCGAGAGGAAGGCACCCCGATGAACATCCTGAGAAGGTCGCTGGTGCCGATGGGGGTCGTCGGCATCATCATGCTGCTGATCGTGCCGGTGCCACCGCCGATCCTCGACGTCCTCATCATCACGAACATCCTGTTCGCCCTGCTGATCCTGCTGACCGCGATGTTCGTGAAGCGACCGCTCGATTTCGCGGTCTTCCCGTCGCTGCTGCTGGTGGCGACGCTGTTCCGCCTGGGGCTGAACGTCGCATCGACGAAGCTCGTTCTGGGCGAGGCGCACGCGGGGCAGGTCATCGACGCGTTCGCCGCGATCGCCGTGGGCGGGTCGCTCGTCATCGGCATCGTGGTCTTCCTGATCCTCATCGTCATCCAGTTCGTCGTCGTGACGAAGGGCGCCGAGCGCGTCGCCGAAGTCGGCGCCCGTTTCACCCTCGACGCCATGCCCGGCAAGCAGATGGCGATCGACGCCGACCTCAACGCGGGCCTCATCAGCGACACCGAGGCTCGGCGACGGCGGGCCGAGATCGCCGCCGAGGCCGACTTCTACGGCGCGATGGACGGCGCCTCGAAGTTCGTCAAGGGCGACGCGATCGCCGGTCTCGTGATCATCATCATCAACCTGGTCGGCGGCGTCGCGATCGGCATGCTCTCGAAGGGCATGGAGGCGGGCGAGGCGCTCAACACGTACGCCCTGCTCACGATCGGCGACGGCCTCGTCACGCAGATCCCCGCGCTGCTCATGGCGGTCGCGACGGGCATGATCGTCACGCGCTCGGGCGCGGAGTCCGACATGGGCTCGGCTGCGGCGGCGCAGCTGACGCAGTCGCGCAACGCGCTCTCGATCGCGGGCGGTGCGGCGATCGTGATGTCGTTCATCCCCGGGATGCCGATGTTGCCGTTCCTCGTCATCGGCGCGACCCTGCTGCTGATCGCGCAGCGGGTCGGACGCCGCGAGCAGACTCAGGCGGCGGAGGACGCCCCGGACGTCGATCCCCGCGGAGCCGTCGACACCCCCGAGGAGCTGGCCGAGCGGATGCGGGTGCACGCGCTCGAGATCCTGCTGGCGCCTGACATCGTCGACCTCGTCACCGGCGGTCCCGACGACCTGCTCGGACGCGTCCGGTCGCTGCGACGCAAGACCGCGCTCGAGCTCGGGCTCATCGTCCCGCCCGTCCGCACGCGCGACAGCATCGAGCTGCCGCCGTCGACCTATGTCATCCGGGTCGCCGGGATCGAGGCGGGTCGCGGGGTCGCGCCCCGGTCCTCGCTCCTCGCCCTGGGCTCGGGCCTCGAGACCCTGCCCGGCCGGGCGTCGCCCGACCCGGTCTTCGGGATCGACGGGAAGTGGGTTCCCCTCGAGATGCGGCACAGCGCCGAGCTCGCGGGTGCGACCGTCGTCGACCGAGCGAGCGTCATCATCACCCATCTCTCCTCGGTCATCCAGGCTCACGCCTCGCGCCTGCTCAGCCGCGAGGACGTCCGTCAGCTCACCGAGACGCTGCGCCAGTCCAGTCCCGCAGCCGTCGAGGAGCTCACACCGGCGCTGCTGTCGCTGGCCGAGGTCCAGCGTGTGCTGCAGGGTCTGCTCGCGGAGCGCATCCCGATCAACGACCTGACCCGGATCTACGAGGCGCTCGCCCTGCGGGCGAAGACGACGACCGATCCCGATGCCCTGATCGAGGCGGCGCGCCTCGCGCTCGGTCCCGCCGTCGCGACCCGGTTCGCCGAACAGGGACGGCTGCGCATCGTCATGATCGACCCGCTGCTCGAGCAGTCGATGCTCGAGGCGATGCGGCCGAGCGAGGACGGCCCGCACATCGCGCTCGACCCCCGCCGGCTGGAGGCCGTCGTAGCCTCGACGCGGGCCGCTCTGGAGGGGGCGGGCCCCGGCCCCGAGCCCGTGCTCGTGTGCGCGCCGTCGCTGCGCTCCGCCGTCCGCCGCCTCATCTCGTCGCAGACGGACGGGCTGCCGGTGCTGTCGTACACCGAGGCGACGGCCGGCGGCCTGGCGATCGACACGGTCGGCGTCGTCCGGGACACGATCGGCGATGCCCACGCCATCACGACCGTATGAGACTCGCGTCGACCGCGGAGCGCGCGGAGCGCGTCCGGAAAGTAGGGTGATCGGATGCTGGTGTTGACGAGACGAGTCGGTGAGAAGGTGCTCATCGGCGACGACATCGAGCTCACGGTGCTCGAGGTCAAGGGCGACAGCATCCGACTCGGCATCGAAGCGCCGCGGTCGACCCGCATCCAGCGCGCCGAGATCGTCGCCGCCGTCGAGACGGAGAACGTCTCGGCCGCTCGCACCTCCGCGGACGAGCAGCAGGCCCTCCTGAAGGCGCTCGTCCGCCGCCGGAGCGAGGCCCCGACGGCGGACTGAGGAGGGTTCGGGCGGCGGGTCAGCCCGCGAGGGCGCCCGAGATCTCGTCGATGTTCTGCTGCATCCAGCCGACGTAGTCGACGCCGTCGGGCATGAGCTCGGTGAACTCGAGCACGGGGATGTTCAGCTCGCCGGCGAGCTTGGTGATCTCCGTCGTCTCGGCGCCGCCCGTCTGGGCGTTGACGATCACGATGCGCACCTCCCCGGCGCGCAGGATCTGCTGCGCCTCGAGGAGCGTCGCGGGGGGCACGTCCTGTCCCTCCTCGACGGCTTCGCTGAAAGCGGCCGGAGTCGCGTTCTCGAGGCCCGCGGCAGCGGCCAGGTACAGCGGCACCGGCTCGGTCACGAAGATCTTCTCGCCCTGATGGGCCGCCGAGATGGTGTCGAGCGACGTCTCGAGGCCGTCGATCCGCTCGATGAGCGCCTGGGCGTTCGCCTCGAAGGTGTCGGCCTGGGCCGCGTCGAGCTCGCCGAGCTCATGAGCGATGTCCTCGACGAGGTGCGCGATCGTGTGCGGGTCGTACCAGACGTGCTCGTTGAAGCCCTCGATGTGGTCATGACCCTCGTGATCGTGGTCGTCGCCTTCATCCGAGGCGTGGTCGTCGCCTTCATCCGAAGCGTGGTCGTCGTGGCCTTCGGCGCCGGGGAAGTCGTGCGAGAACTCGACCGCCGTGAGCACGGGGGCGGTGCTGCCGCTCGACTCGACGAGCCCGTCGAGGAACGAGTCGTAGCCGCCGCCGTTCTCGATGATGAGATCGGCCTGCGACACCGTCAGCTGGTCGCGCGCCGACGCCTCGTACGAGTGCGGGTCCTGCGCGAGCGAGGTCACGATCGAGGTCACCTCGACGGCATCGCCACCCACTTCGGCGGCCAGCGACCCGTAGACGTTGGTCGAGGCGACGACGCTGATCCTGCCGTCGTCCGAGCCGTCCGCGGCCGGCGATGAGGTGCCGGCGCAGCCGGCGAGGGCGAGGGATGCCGCTGCCACGAGCACGGCGGCGGGGAGGAGTCGACGGGTCATGCCTTCAATTGTACGTTACTGATAATCGTTCTCCTTACCGCAGAGCGGGAGATCAGCGGATTCCCACGTAGAAGCGCGACTCATCGCTGCGATGGAGCGCCAGGTACCGCTCGAACGGGACCCCGTCGGCATCCCAGGCGATCGACTCGATCGAGAGCACCGGCTGACCCGGCGCGAGCTCGAGGAGTTCAGCGTCCGACGGCTCGGGGACGACCGCGCCGAGCCAGCGATCGGCGCCGCTCGGCTGCACGCCGAAGTTGCGTCTCAGGTGCTCGTACAGCGAACGGTTCTCGAGGTTGGCGCGCGCGAGCGTCGGGAAACGGTCGTGCGGCAGCACCGTGTCGACCAGCAGCCAGGGCGTTTCGTCGACGCGCCGCAAGCGGCGGAGCCGCACCACGGGCGCGCCCGTCGGAATCCGCAGCGCCTCGGCATCAGCGGCATCCGCGGTTCCGACGGCGAAGTCGAGCACGCGCGTCGTGACCACCCGGCCGGTTCCGGCCAGGTCGTCCGACGAGCCGGCCATCGAACCCACGAACCTGAGATCAGGGCGCTGCGGCGAGACGAACGATCCGCGGGCGCGCACCTTGTAGATCAGGCCGGCGCGCACCATGTCGGCCAGCGCCTCGCGGACGACGGTGCGCGAGACCCCGAAGCGATCGATCAGCTCCGACTCGGAGGGGAGCGCCTGGTCCGGCCGGAGGCGCCCCGACTCGATCTCACTGCGCAGCGCGAGCGACAGCTGCTGCCACAGCGGGAGATCGGACGAGCGGTCGAGCGTCGTCGCTGCGGTCATGGGAGCCTCCTCGATCGGGCCGTCACGGCGAGCGTATCGGCGCCGTGTTGACACCCGGCGGCCCGCTCCCTATCTTAGTCATCACCAACTTGTCATGACAGGTTGGTTGTTACGAGTTTGGCAGCCCGCACGCCCTCGTGACATCGGCACCTCGCAACGATGCGACACCAGGAGGCACAACGATGACGTTCCCGACCACCCGCCGCATGCTCGCCGCAGCGGCCGCGACAGCGATCTCCGCTCTCGTCCTCGCCGGCTGCGCCGGCAGCCCGACCGACACCACCGCTGCCGGCGGAGAACCCCAGGGCCTGAAGGTCGCCCTGTCGAACGGGTTCGTCAACGGCTGGCGCCTGACCCTCATCGACAAGTTCGAGACCGAGGCCGCGAAGCTCAAAGAGAGCGGGGTCGTCTCCGACTACAGCGTCGTCAACGCCCCGGGCGAGAACAGCGCGACCGAGCAGGCGTCGCAGATCCGCAGCCTCATGCTGCAGAACCCCGACGTGCTCATGGTGATCCCCGCCTCGTCGACCGCCCTCGTGCCCGTCGTCGAGGAGGCCTGCGCGGCCGGGATCACCGTCGTGATCGTCGACGCCGACATGGACACCAGCTGCGGCATCGTCGTGCGCAACGACTACGGGCAGTGGGGCGCCGACTCGCTCCAGCCCGCCCTCGACGCGATCGGCGGCACCGGCGACATCATCCTCAACCGCGGCGTCATCGGCTCGCAGCCCGACGAGGCGTTCTACGCCCGCCAGCAGGAGATCCTCGCCGATTACCCCGACGTGAAGGTCGCGGCCGAGGTGAACGGCTTCTGCGACGCCGCGACGGCGCAGAAGGAGATCGTCGCGATCCTCGGCTCGATGCCGACGATCGCCGCCGTCCCCGGATGCATCGGCGGCATGGGCGTCGTGCAGGCGTTCCAGTCGGCCGGCCGCGACATCCCGGTCGTCGTCTTCGACACCGACGGCAAGTCGCTGTCGTTCTGGAAAGAGAGCGGCATCGACAACGGCTCGTTCGCCGCGCTGACCGACCCCGGGCAGATCGTCGCCGCCCTCTACGCCGCCATCGCGAAGCTGCGCGGCGACGAGGTGCCCGACGAGGTCGTGCTGCCGCTCGTGCAGGTCACCCAGGAGAACCTCGATTACTGGGTCGACGCCCTCGGCACCGATGAGTACGCGGCGAACGCCTGGGACGAGGGGACCACCGACGCCGCCATCGCGGCTCTGCTCGCCGGCGACGACGTCGCCGTGCCCGCGCTGCCCTGACAACCGGTGACGCCGTGGCCGACCAGCTCGAACCAGGAGACCCGATGACAACCCTGTCGCACACCCCCGCGACCGCCCCCTCGGACGTGGCGCTCGTCACGGCCGAGGCCGTCGCCAAACGGTACGGAAACACGACGGCTCTGGCCGGGATCGACATCTCGGTCGCCGCCGGCGAGATCCTCGGCCTGGTCGGCCACAACGGCGCCGGCAAGAGCACCCTCATGCGGGTGCTCGCCGGGCGCGAGCAGCCCGACGCCGGCAGCATCCGCTGGCAGACCGGCGCCGGCACCGCGACGCCCGGCACCGCGAAGTCCGGCACCGCGAAGCCCGGCACCGAGCAGCCCGGTGTCCGGATGATCTATCAGGAGCTCGCCCTCTGCCCCGACCTGACGGTCGCGGAGAACATCGCGCTCTCGGATTCCGGAACCCGCGGCGCGGGCTGGAACCGCCGCGCCGAGCGGCGCGTGTCGCGCAAACTCGACGAGGTCTTCCCCGGGCACGGCGTCTCGGTCCTGCGCCGGGCCGGCGACCTCACGATGGCGCAGCGCCAGATGGTCGAGATCGTGCGCGCCCTGTGCACGCCGTCGCTGTCGCTGCTCATCCTCGACGAGCCGACCGAATCGCTCAGCATCAATGCGACCCGCCAGCTCTACGAAGCCCTGCGCGGGCTCGCCGCGGAGGGCGTCGGGATGGTCCTCATCTCGCACCGGATGCAGGAGGTGCTGGCCCACGCCGACCGCATCGCCGTCATGAAGGACGGACGCGTGGTGCAGGTCGTCTCGGCGGAGGAGACCGACGAGGACGCGCTGCTGGCGGCCATGGGCGGCGAGGTCCACGCCGACACCGCGACGGTGCGCCGGGTCAGCGCTGCCGGCGCACCGCCCGAGATCGACGCCCCGGGGACCGTCGCGCGGATCGACGGGGGCGATGTGCCGTTCTCCGTCTCCCCGGGTGAGATCGTGGGCCTCGCCGGACTCGCCGGACACGGCCAGGATGAGCTGCTGCGCCGGCTCTGGTCGAACGCGCGCGGCGTCCGCGTCGTCCGCGGACGCGCCTACGTTCCCGGCGACCGCCAGACGAGCGGCATCTTCTCGCTCTGGAACGTCGCCGACAACCTCACCGTCTCCGCCACGCGTCATCTCGCGACGGCGGGAGTCGTCCCGCCGGGGCGACGGCGGCGGCTCGCCGAGGAATGGGTGCAGCGCCTGAACGTGAAGGGCGGGGCACGCGCCCCGATCACGTCTCTGTCGGGCGGGAACCAGCAGAAGGTCATCGTGGCGCGGGCGTTCGCGACCGACGCGCCTCTCGTGCTGCTCGACGACCCCTTCCGCGGCGTCGACGTCACCACGAAGAACGAGCTGTACGCCCTCATGCGCGTCGAGGCGGCACGAGGCCGCTCGATCGTCTGGTACTCCACGGAGAACGGCGAGATGGCGCACTGCGACCGCGTCTACGTCTTCCGCGCCGGACGCGTCGTCAGCGAGCTCGCGGGCGACGACATCACCGACGAGCGCATCATCGCCGACTCCTTCGGGATCGACGCCGAGACAGTCCAGGAGGACCGATGACCACCGACGTGCTCTCCCCGCCCACCGCGCCGCAGCGTCTGCGCGCCTCCGCCGTCAACGGATCGCCCGCGCTCCTCGCGCTCGTCGCGCTCATCGCCATCTTCGCGCTGACCGCGGCCCTGCAGCCCGGCATCCTCAGCGTGCCCGGCCTCACCCTCATGCTGATGTCGTCGGTGCCGCTCGTCCTCGCCGCCCAGGCGCAGATGATCATGATGGCCGTCGGCGACATCGACCTGAGCGTCGGGTACCTCGTGGGCCTCATCACGGTCATCGCGGCGACGCTCCTCCGTGAAACGCCCGCGCTCGCGATCGCCATGATCGCCGGCATCCTCGCCGTCTACGCCCTTCTCGCGTGGGTCGTGCAGCGCCGCGGGGTGCCCTCGATCATCCTGACGCTGGGCATGTCGTTCGTGTGGCTGGGGATCGGCCTGCAGATCCGGCCGACGCCCGGCGGACAGACCCCCGACTGGCTCTCGGCGCTGTCGACCTGGCGACCGACCTGGTTCCCGGCGCCGCTCATCTTCATCGCGGCGGCGACGGCGCTGGGCTGGTGGATCACCCGTCGCTCGCTCGCGGGTGCACGCATGCGCGCGCTCGGCTCGCAGGCCGCGACGCTCGAGAAGACCGGCGCCTCGCTCGTCGCGACCCGCGCGACCGCCTACGTCGCGGCGGCCGCTCTCCTCGTCGTCTCGGGTCTCCTCCTCGCCTCGCAGACCTGGTCGGGCGACATCAACGCCGCCGGGGAGTACACGCTCATGACGATCGCCGCGGTCATCCTGGGCGGCGGCACCTTCTCAGGCGGCCGCGCCCTGCCGATCGGCACGACGCTCGGCGCCATCACCCTCGGACTCATCACCGTGCTGCTCAGCCTCATCAACCTCCCGTCCGCCCTGCAATCGGCCGCACAAGGCGTCATCGTCATCGCCGTGCTCGCAGGCCGCATGATCACCGAGAGGATCGCGCGATGACCTCCGCCTCCATCCCGCTCCCGGCTCTCCGCCGCGGGCCCGCCTGGCCCGCCTGGGGGTGGTCGCTCCTCGGCGTGCTCGCCGTATGGGCGGTCATCATCGCCGTGCGGCCCGGGTCTCCCCTCGACCCGATGACCCAGGCCCTCTCGCTGGCGCCGTTCCTCGTGCTCGTCGCCCTCGGACAGATGCTCGTGATCACCCTCGGCCCGGGCAACATCGACGTCTCCGTCGGCACCGTCATCTCGATGGCCTCGTACGTCTCCGTCGGCGTGGGCGCCACGGCGGGGCCGATGGTCGGGCTCGCCGCCGGCGTCGGTTCCGGACTCGCCGCCGGTGCGGTCAGCGTCGCCGCGATCCTGCTCCTGCGGGTCCCGCCGATCATCGCGACGCTGGCGACGAGCCTCATCGTCACGTCCGCGACGCTGCTGCTGGCGGATGCCGCGCGCGGCGGCGCCGACGCGGGACTGCGGGCCTTCGTCACGGCCAAGGCGTTCGGCATCCCCGTCATCGCCCTCGTCGTCGCGGCGATGACCGTGATCGTCTGGCTCGCTCTCACGCGGACCCGTGTCGGCGTGGCCGTCATCGCGGTCGGCCAGAGCGTTCGCGCAGCCGAGCGCGCAGGCCTGCCGGTGGCGGGCGTGACGGTCACCGCCTACCTCGTGTCGGCGGGCCTGGCGGGACTCGTCGGCGGCCTGCTCGCCGCGTTCATCTCCCCCAGCACGGTGCTCGGCAGCTCGTACATGCTCGACTCCATCGCCGTCGTCGTGATCGGCGGGACCCTCATCTCGGGCGGTCGCCCCGTCCCGGCCGGCGCCTGGACCGGCGCCCTCTTCTTCGTGCTGCTGTCGGGACTGCTCAACCTCGTGGGGTGGTCGGTCGGCGCGCAGAACGTCCTCAAGGGCGTGCTCGTCGTCCTCGTGGTCGTGATCGCCTCGGCCGCCACCGGAACCGGCCGCAGCTCCCTCCACCGACTGCGGGCGAGCCTGCAGCGACCAGCCCCCGCTCCCTCGGCCCGACGCGCCGACACCGACCCCACCCCGAAGAACAAGGAGAACATCCATGGCTGACCTCGACGACCTGCGTGAGGGAACCGACTACTCCGGCCCCGCAGCGGCCGGCACCGGCTACCCCATCAAGGGCCAAGCAGGCCAGGACTGGGGGATGCGTGCGCGGATGTCGCGCGTGTTCGACCCCCGCGACGGCAAGACCGTGATGCTCGCGTTCGATCACGGCTACTTCCAGGGGCCGACGTCCGGCCTCGAACGGCTCGACCGCTCGATCCTCCCGCTCGTTCCCCAGGCGGATGCGCTGATGTGCACGCGGGGCGCACTGCGCACGACCATCCCGCCGCACTCGTCGAAGGGCATCGTGCTCCGCGCCTCGGGCGGACCGAGCGTGCTGAAGGAGCTCTCCGACGAAGAGGTCGCCGTCTCGATCGACGACGCCGTGCGACTGGATGCCGCGGCCCTCGCCGTGCAGGTCTTCATCGGCGGCGACAACGAGACGAAGTCGGTGCGCAACATGACGACGCTCGTCGACGCGGGCCAGGCGACCGGCATCCCGGTGCTCGCCGTCACCGCCGTCGGCCGCGACATGGTGCGCGACGCCCGCTATTTCCGGCTCGCGACCCGCATCAGCGCCGAGCTCGGTGCGGCGTTCGTGAAGACCTACTACGTCGAGGAGGGCTTCGAGACGATCACGAGCGCGTGCCCCGTCCCGATCGTCATCGCCGGCGGCAAGAAGGTCGAGGAGCGCGAGGCGCTCCGCGTCGCGTCGCGCGCCATGGCGGAAGGCGCGGCGGGCGTCGACATGGGACGCAACGTCTTCCAGTCGGAGCACCCCGCCGCCATGCTCGCGGCCGTCCGCGCGGTCGTGCACGACGACCTCAGCGCCGACGACGCCTTCGACCTCTTCCAGACCCTCTCCCACTGAACCGTCTCGGGGCGCCCGCGGGCGCCCCGAGACCAGAAGGATGCAGCATGCCCTCGCTTCGTACCCATGCCGAGCCCACCTCGGCCGACGTCGTCGTCATCGGCGCCGGGATCAACGGCCTCGCCATCGCCCGTGAGGCGGCCAGCCGCGGCCTCCACATCGTCGTCATCGACCGTGACGACATCGCCGCCCGCACGTCGGCGATCTCGACGCGTCTCATCCACGGTGGCCTGAAGTACCTCGAGCGCGTGGAGATCCCCCTCGTGCTCGAGTCGATCCGCGAGCGCAACATCCTGCTGCGCACGGCGCCGCATCTCGTGCGCCCGTACCCCATGCTGATTCCCTTCTCGCGGGGCGCCTCGCGCCCGGGATGGCTGCTCTCGTGCGGCCTGCTGCTGCACGACATCCTGTCGTTCGGCAAGAAGCTGCCCCGCAACCGCATCGTCTTCTCGGGCCGCCTGTCTCGCGAGTGGCCGTCGGTGGCCGCGGGCGGCGTGAAGTGGGGCGGGCTCTTCCAGGACGCGCACGTGCCGGTGACCGAGCGCTTCGGCATCGAGCTCGCCATCGACGCGGCCAACCACGGCGCGACGGTGCTCACCCACACCCCCGTCACCGACTTGATCCGCGAGAACGGACGCATCGCCGGTGTCCGGTACCTCGACCGTGAGGACGGTCGCGAGCGGACGCTGCGCGCGCCCGTCGTCGTCAACTGCGCCGGTCCCTGGGTCGACGCCGTGCTCGACCTTCAGGGTGATCACCCCCGCCGCATCGGGCCGACGAAGGGAAGCCACCTCGTCGTCGACGCGTTCCCGGGCGCGCCCGACACGTGCATCTTCTTCGAGTCGCCCGACGACGGCCGGCCCATGTTCGTGCTGCCGTGGTGGGACGGCAAATACATGATCGGCACCACCGACCTGCCCTACGACGGGTCGATCGACGAGATCGTCGTCGACGACGACGAGGTGGAGTATCTGCTGCGAGCCGTCAACGGCCTCATCCCCGCGGCCGGCCTCCGGCCCGACGCCGTGCTCTGGTCGTTCTCGGGCGTCCGCCCCCTCCCCTACGTCGCCGACCTCAGCGACCCGGCGTCGGTCAGCCGCGACAGCGAGATCGTCGTGCACACGGGAGCCGCCGCTGGACTGCTGACCGTCATCGGCGGGAAGTACACGACCCATCGCGCTCTGGGCGAGCAAGCGCTGCGGCGCATCGAGGCGGCACTCGGTCTCGGCCGTCGCCGCTCCGCGACGCGGACGGCGCGGTTCCCCGGCGCACCCGCCGGCGATCACGGACGCTTCGTCGCCGACAGCGTCGCCCGCAGCCCCCTCCCCGAGCGCAGCGCCCGTCGACTCGCCGACCTGTACGGCACCCTCAGCCGTCCGATCGAGATGCTCGCGGCATCCGACCCGTCACTCGCCGAGGTCATCGACGACGAGAGCGGGGCGATCGCCGCGGAGGTCGTCTACGCCGTCCGCGAGGAAGGCGCCCACACGCTCGAGGACGTCCTCATCCGTCGCACCGCGATCGCCCTGAACAGCGACGTGGGCCTCGGCTGCGCGGCGCGCGCGGCCGACGTGCTCGTCGCGCAGGGCGCCTGGAGCGCCGAGCGCGCGGATGCCGAGCTGGCGCGATACCGTGAAGCCGCCCGGCGCTTCGCACCCCGAACCCTGCGCCCGGCATCCGCTCAGCCGACGGCCGCCTGAGCGAGAAACGAGGATCGATGAAGATCTGCGTCATCGGCATCGACGTGGGCCTCACGTCTGCCAAAGCGGCGGCGTTCGACGACGCCGGGCGGGAGATCCGCACGGTCTCCGCGCCGAACCCGCGCGTCGCGGTCTCGCGCGAGCGGCAGGAGATCGCGATGGACACCCTGTGGGACGTCGTCGCCGACGTCCTCCGCGACCTCACGGCGTGGCTCGCTGCCGACGGATGGACCGTCTCGGCGGTCGGTGCGACCGGTCACGGCAACGGCCTGTACCTCGTCGACGAACACCTGCAGCCGGTGCGGCCCGCCATCGCCTCGACCGACAGCCGGGCCGAGCACGTCGTGGCCGCTCTCGATCCTGCGGCCGTCGAGCGGATGCGGCTGCTCACCGGATCGCTTCCGTGGGCGGCGCAGCCGGGCGTGCTGCTGCGATGGCTGCTCGACAACGAGCCGGAGTCGCTCGACCGGGCGCGGTGGGCGCTGACCTGCAAGGACTGGATCACCGCGTGCCTCACCGGCGTCGCGAGCGCCGACACGTCGGACTCGTCGGGGTGCGGCCTCGTCAACCTCCGCGAGCGGGAGTACGAGCCCGAGGTCTTCGACATGCTCGGCCTGCCTCGCGAGCTCCAGCGCATCCTGCCGCCCCTGCACGCGAGCGACGAGGTCGTCGGCACGATCAGCGCCGACGCCGCCGCACGCTCGGGGATCGCCGAGGGCACGCCCGTCGTCGCCGGCTGCATGGACTGCGTCGCGAGCCCGCTCGGGGCGGGATCGACCGACCTCGGCGACGTCACGGTGATCGTGGGCACGTGGGCGATCAACGCCGTCGTCGTGCCGACGGATGCCGTTCCCCCGCGTGTCACGATCAACGCGCTGCTCCCCGACCCCCGGCTCATGCTGGCCATGGAGGTCGCCCCCACGTCCGCGGCGAGCATCGAGTGGGCATCCGGACTGCTCGGCGCCCGCGCCACTCTGCCGCTGACCCCACGCGACCTGCTCGAGGCCGCGCACGGGGCACCGCCGCTGGCGGACGGCCTGCTGTTCCTGCCGTTCATCCACGGCGCCCCCGAGCATCTCGGCGCCTCCGGCACGTTCGTCGGGATCAAGGGAAGCCACGGCTACCCGCACGTCGCGCGCGCGGTCGCCGAAGGCATCACGCAGTACCACCGCGTGCAGATCGAGAAGGTCGTCGCGACGGGCGCCGTCGTCACCGACGCCCCGTGGACCCTCGCCGGCGGCGGGGCGAAGAACCCGCAGTGGGCGCAGATGTTCGCCGACGTCATCGGGCACGCGATGCGCCGGCAGCTCGGCACCGAGCTGGGCGCCCGCGGCGTCGCCTCGCTCGCGGCGCGGGGCGTCGGGGTCGACATGGCCCCGTGGGGCGTCGAGCCCGACCCGGCGCTCGTCGTGCAACCGGGCATCTGCCGCACGGCGTATCAGCAGCAGGCCGCACGCTTCGACCGGGTCGTCTCGTCGATGACGAGCGTCTGGGAGGCCTACGCATGACCCCCTCTCTCCCGGTGTCGGCCGCGCTCGACGAGATCGTCCGCGTCAGCCGCGCGCTCGGCGGCGATCCCTCGTTCGTCCTTCACGGGGGCGGGAACACGTCGATCACCGCGCGAGGCGAGGACGTCACGGGCGAGCCCGTCGACCTCGTCCTGGTCAAGGGCAGCGGATGGGATCTCGCCACGATCGAGCCCGCGGGGTTCGCGCCGCTGCGCCGCGAACGGCTCGAAGCCCTGCTGCGCCTGCCGCACCTCGACGACCCGACGATGGTGAACGAGCTGCGCCAGGCCTCTCTCGACGCATCGGCGCCGACCGCCTCGATCGAGGCGCTGCTGCACGCGCACCTCCCGGGACGCGTCGCGCTCCACTCCCACGCCGACGCGATCGTCGCCGTGACCGATCGCGACGTGCCCGACGACGAGGTCGCGTCGGCGCTGGGCCCGCGGGTCGCCGTTCTGCCCTACGTTATGCCCGGCTTCCCGCTCGCCCGGCTCGTGGCCGACACCGACCTGAGCGGCGTGGACGCGCTCGTGCTCCGGAACCACGGCTTGTTCACCTTCGGCGACGACCCCGACGCCGTGCTCGCCCGCCATCGCGAGATCGTCGCCCGCGCGGCCGAGGTCTCGGGGATCGTCGCCCCCGACCGGTCGGATGCCGGTGAGAACGACATCCCCCCGCGCGGCACGCTCGAGACCATCTCGGGCCTGCGCGCTGACATCGCACGCGCCGCGGGCCGCCCGATGCTGCTGCGACAGAGCCGGTCGGGCCGCGCCGCGGCGTTCGCCGGACGCCCGGACCTCGACACGGCCACGACCCGGGGAACGGCGACCCCCGAGCACGTCATCTACACGAAGCGGCATCCGCTCGTCGGGCGCGACGTCGCCACCTATGCGAGCACGTACCGGGCCTATGTCGAGCGCAACCGGCACCGCCTGACGGCGCCGGTGACTCCCCTCGATCCCGCGCCCCGCGTCGTGCTCGACCCGGAGCTCGGGATGCTGACCGCCGGCGATACCGTGCGGGATGTCGCCGTCGCGGCCGACATCGCCGAGCACACCATCGCCGTCATCGATGCGGCGGACGCGCTGGGCGGTTACCGCTCGCTCGACGAGGCTCAGAGCTTCGACATCGAGTACTGGTCGCTCGAGCAGGCCAAGCTCGCGAACCGCCGCCGCGCGCCGCTCGCCGGCGAGGTCGCCATCGTGACGGGCGCCGCCTCGGGCATCGGCCGCGCCGCCGCGGAACGGCTGCTCGCCGACGGTGCCGCCGTCGTCGGCGTCGATCTCGATCCGGGCGTGCAGCAGGCTTTCACCGGCGACGCCTGGCGCGGTGTCGTCGGGGACGTCGCCGATCCGGCGGTCATCGAGCGCACCCTCGACGAGGCGGTCCGCACCTACGGCGGCGTCGACATGCTCGTCGTCGCGGCGGGGATCTTCCCCCGCAGTCAGCCCATCGCCGACCTCGACGACGCGACCTGGGAGCGCGCTCTTCGGGTCAACGCCACCGCGCCGCTGCGCCTGATGCGGGCGGCGCACCCCCATCTGGCCCGGTCGCCGCGGGGCGGGCGGGTCGTGCTCGTGTCGACGAAGAACGTCGCGGCGCCGGGGCCGGGGGTCGCGTCGTACTCGGCCAGCAAGACGGCGGCGGCCCAGCTCGCACGGGTCGCGGCGATCGAGTGGGCCGCGGACGGCATCCGGGTGAACCAGGTCGAGCCGGATGCGGTCTTCGATACCGCGATCTGGACGCCCGAGCTGCTCGCGGAGCGTGCGGCCAGCTACGGGCTCAGCGTCGCGGAGTACCGCACGCGCAACCTGCTGCGCGTCGAGGTCACGAGTGCGATCGTCGCCGAGGCGATCGCCGTGTTCTGCGAGCAGCTGCCGGCGACGACCGGCGCCCACCTCAGCGTCGACGGGGGCAACGACCGGGTGATCTGAGACGGTGACCGTTTTCGGGCGACCGAACGATTCGCTCGCCCGAAATGCTGTCAATCAGGGCTTTTCGTCATTCTCGACGGCCCGGGACTGGCAAGCTCGAGAGCGGCCGATCTCCGTTCGACGGTGCCCGGGACGATCGCCCGCCATCCCGTCATCCCCGCTTCGAGGAGGAGCCATGTCGCCCTGGGCGCTCTTCATCCTGGCCGTCGGCGTCTCCGCCGATGCGTTCGCCGTCGCCCTCGGCAAGGGACTGCAGCTGCGCACCCACGTCGTGCGGGGCGCCCTGCTCATCGCCGGCGCCTTCGGGCTCGCGCAAGCCGTGATGCCGCTCATCGGCTGGCTGCTCGGCAGCACCTTCGCCGAGGCCATCGCCCCGTTCGACCACTGGATCGCCTTCGGTCTGCTCGCCGCCATCGGCGCGAAGATGCTGTGGGAGGCGTTCCGTCCCGACGATGACGACGCGGAGGCGGCATCCGGCCTCTCGGCCCGCGAGATCGTGCTGCTCGCTCTCGCGACGAGCATCGACGCCCTCGCCGTCGGCCTGTCGTTCGCCTTCCTCGACGTGCCGCTGTGGATCGCGGTCGTCTCGATCGGCCTCGTCACGTTCGCGCTGTCGTTCGTCGCCGTGCTCATCGGTCACCGCATCGGCACGCGCTGGCGCAAGCCCGCCGAGATCATCGGCGGCATCGTGCTGATCGGCATCGGCACCCAAATCCTCATCGAGCACCTGGTCGCCGGCTAGCCGCGCGAGGGTCGCGCTCGCGACCCTCGGAGAATCGCGCGCACCTCGGATCCGTACGCGCGAACAGTCCGAGCTTCGCGACATGCTCCGAAGAACGGATGCCGCGGCTGCCGCGACTCAGCCGGCGAGCTTCGCCTTCACATACGCGACGACGGCGTTCGCGTGGCCGTGACCCAGCCTGTGCTCGGTCTTGAGCGACTCGACGACCTGCATGTGCGGGGTCCCCGCTGAGAGCTGATCGGCGGCGATGTCGAGCCAGTGCTGGACCGGCAGCCCGTAGGTCTTCTCGATGCTCGGAAAGTACGACGCCGGCCCCTTCGGCTTGTTCGCAGGGGCGGGGACGCGCGGCGCACTCATGCGCCGAGGTTACTGCCCCGCTCGCCGCGAGAACATACCGTCGCCGCGAAAACACACCGTGCACGATACGTTCTCGCGGAGACGGTGCGTTCTCGCGGCCCGGCGACCGAGGATCGCGATTCGGCGTCACGATCCGGCGACGACGACGTGCTCCAGGTGGGTCGACAGCTACCGGCTCGCCATCGGCGAGCGGTACCGGACCTCACCCCGCGGGAATCCCTCCCACGCCGGAGGGGGGAGCGTGATCACGCTCCCCCCTCCGCTCGCCACAGCCCGCTCAGTCGAGCAGCAGGGCGGGCTCCTCGAGGACGGATGCCACGTCGGCGATGAACCGGCTCATGCCGTCGCCGTCGACGACGCGGTGGTCGAACGAGCCCGAGACCGTCGTGACGAAGCGGGGACGCACCTCGCCGTCGACGACCCACGGCTTCTGCCGGATCGTGCCCATCGCGACGATGCCCGATTCGCCGGGGTTGATGATCGGGGTTCCGGCATCCATGCCGAACACGCCGATGTTCGTGATCGTGATCGTGCCGCCCTGCTGGTCGGCGGGCGAGGTCTTGCCCTCGCGCGCGGTCAGCGTCAGCTTCTCGAGGGCGCGCGCGAGACCGCGCATGTTGAGGTCCTGGGCATCCTTGATGTTCGGCACGAGCAGACCGCGCGGGGTCGCGGCCGCGATGCCGAGGTTGACGTAGTGGCGCACCCGGATCTCGGCGCCGTTCTCGGTCTCGACCCAGGCGGCGTTCACCATCGGGGTGCGGCGGACCGCCCACACGACGGCGCGCGCCATGATCAGCAGCGGCGAGACCTTGATATCGGCGAAGTCGGGCGACGCCTTCATCCGCTTGACCAGCTCCATCGTGCGCGTCGCGTCGACGTCGGTCCACACCGACACGTGCGGCGCCGTGTGCGCCGAATCGACCATGTGCTTGGCCGTCACCTTGCGCACGCCCTTGACGGGGATGGTCTCTTCGCGGTCGTCAGCGGGTCCGGCTGAGACGACGGCCGGCGGCACCGGGATCGTCTGCTCGCGCACCTCGGGCCGGGCCGGCGTCTGCAGGTTGCGGAAGACGGATGCCTGCGACGCGTGGTTCACGACATCCTCGCGCGTCACCTCGCCCGCGGCCCCCGTCGGCGTGACCGATGCGAGGTCGACGCCGAGGTCGCGCGCCAGCTTGCGGATCGGGGGCTTCGCCACGACACCGACCGCTGCGCGCACCGGCGGCTCGGCCGGCTTGCGGCGGCGCGACTGCACCTGGCCCGCGCCGCCGTATCCGACGAGCACCGAACCGTTCTCCTCCGACGCGTCGCCCGCAGCGGCCGGCTTCTCGGCGGGCGTCTCGCCGTGCGCGGAGTCGCCGGTCGCGACATCCGCTTCCGCCGCCGCGCCGGCGATCGTGATGATCGCGGCCCCCACCTCGACCGTCGTTCCCTCGTCGACGAGCAGCTCGCCGACCGTGCCCGAGAACGGCGACGGCAGCTCGACGAGCGACTTGGCGGTCTCGATCTCGACGAGGACGTCGTTGACCGCGACCTCGTCGCCCGCGGCGACGCGCCACTGCACGATCTCGGCCTCGGTGAGGCCTTCGCCGACGTCCGGCAGGTGGAAGGTCTGGGTGCTCATGAGGGAATCCTCTCGCAGGCGCGTCGGATGGTCAGTAGGCGAGGGCGCGATCGACGGCCTCGAGGATGCGGTCGGCGTCGGGCAGGTACGCGCCCTCGAGCTTCGCCGCGGGGAACGGGACGTCGAAGCCCGACACCCGCAGCACGGGAGCCTCGAGCGAGAAGAACGCCTGCTCGGTGACGGTCGCCGCGATCTCGGAGCCGAGCGACGTGAAGCCGGGCGCCTCCTGGCCGTAGACCATGCGTCCGGTGCGCCGGACGGAGTCGAGGATCGGACCGTAATCGACGGGCGAGAGCGATCGCAGGTCGACGACCTCGCACGAGACGCCCTCGCTCTCGGCGAGCGCGGCGGCCTGCAGCAGCACCGTCACCATCGCCCCGTGTCCGACGAGCGTGACGTCGGTGCCGCGCCGGACGACGCGCGAGGCGTGGAGCGGCAGCGCCCGGGCGGCGAGATCGACCTCGCCCTTGGTCCAGTAGCGCGACTTCGGCTCGAGGAAGATGACCGGGTCGTTCGACGCGATGGCATCCTGCATCATCCAGTAGGCGTCGTTCGGCGTCGACGGCGACACGACCCGCAGACCCGCGGTGTGCGTGAAGTACGCCTCCGGGCTCTCCTGATGGTGCTCGACCGCGCCGATGTGCCCGCCGTAGGGGATGCGGATGACGACGGGGAACGACATGCGCCCCTCGTGCCGGTTCGTCAGCTTGGCGAGCTGCGTCGTGATCTGGTCGAAGGCGGGGAAGACGAACCCGTCGAACTGGATCTCGCACACCGGGCGGAAGCCCGCCATCGCGAGCCCGATCGCGGTTCCGACGATGCCCGACTCGGCGAGGGGCGTGTCGAGCACGCGCCGGTCGCCGAACTCGGCCTGCAGGCCCTCGGTGACGCGGAACACACCGCCGAGACGGCCGATGTCCTCGCCCATCATCAGGACGTGGTCGTCGTGCTGCATCGCGGCGCGCATGCCCGCGTTGAGCGCCTTGCTGAACGGCAGCGTCTCGACGCTCATGCGCGTCCCTCCTCGAAGGATGCCTCGTAGTCGGCGAGCCACGCCCGCTGCCGGTCGACGAGCGGATGCTGCTCGCTGTAGACGTGCGCGAACATGCTGTCGGCCTCGGGTGCGGTGAGCTGGTTCGTGCGGACCCGGACGTCGTCGGCGTAGGCCGCGGCCGCGGCATCCACGTCGTCGAAGAAGGATGCGGCGGCACCGCGACCCTCGAGATACGCGCGCATGCGGGCGATCGGGTCGCGCTGCGCCCAGAAGGCCTCTTCGTCGCTCGTGCGGTACTTCGTCGGGTCGTCGCTCGTCGTGTGCGCGCCCATGCGGTAGGTCAGCGCCTCGATCGCGCGCGGCCCCTCGCCGGAGCGGGCCTCGTCGAGCGCGAGCTTGGTGACGGCGTAGCTGGCGAGCACATCGTTGCCGTCGACGCGGATCGACGGCATCCCGTAGCCGGCGCCGCGGCGCACGAGCGGGACCTTGGACTGCGTCGACACCGGCACCGAGATCGCCCAGTGGTTGTTCTGCAGGAAGAAGACCTGCGGGGTGTTGTAGCTCGTGGCGAAGACCATCGCCTCGTGCACGTCGCCCTGGCTCGACGCGCCGTCGCCGTAGTAGACGATGACCGCTTCGTCACGCTCGGGGTCACCCGTTCCGGTGCGCCCGTCGAAGACCATGCCCATGCCGTAGCCCGAGGCGTGCAGCGTCTGCGAGCCGAGCACGAGCGTGTAGATGTGGGTGTTGCCGTTGCGGGGGTCGGTCGGGTCCCATCCGCCGTGGGTGAGGCCACGCATGAGACGGATGATGTCGATCGGGTCGACGCCGCGGATCGTGCAGACCACGTGCTCGCGGTACGACGGGAAGAGGTGGTCCTGTGGGCGCGCCGCGCGCGCGGAGCCGACCTGCGCGGCCTCCTGCCCGAAGGACGGCGGCCACAGCGCGAGCTGCCCCTGACGCTGCAGGTTCGTCGCCTGACGGTCGAAGGCCCGCACCGTCACCATGTCGCGGTAGAACGTCTCGAGCTCGGCGTCGGAGAGCGCGTCGATCACCGGGAGGTACCGCTCGGCTTCGGGCGACGGGTCGAGTGAGCCGTCGGCCGCGAGGACGCGGACGAGAGCGGGATCGAGTTCGGCTTCGTCGGTCACCCTCCCACGCTAACGCCCCCGGTATGGCCCCATCTGCATGCGGTCGACAACGGATGCCGCGATTCGCGGTGGGTGCGGCACAAGCCCTGGTGGGGGTGGGGGTGGGAGTGGGTGTGGGGTGCCCGGGCCGGGCCGGGCGGGGCCGGGATGCAAGGGATCGTCACCGACACCCCGCGGCGACGGCATCCGTGTCGGGGTGTCGAGTCTGAACACTTGCATCGAGGTACGGCGCGGGCGGCGGGCCGACGGGTGGCCGGGGCGGTGAGAGGATCGGCGGATGACGTCGTCGTTCGAGCTCGTGACGCGCGCCGCGGTTCCGCCGGCGGCGCTGTTCGACGCATCTCGCGATATCGGCGCGCATGTGGCATCGATGCGCGGCACCGGCGAGCGCGCGATCGCCGGTGTGATGAGCGGCCTGATCGGGCTCGACGAGACGGTGACCTGGCGGGCCTGGCACTTCGGCATCCCGTTCCGGATGACGTCGCGGGTGACCGCACTCGACCGCCCCCGCCGCTTCGTGGACGAACAGGTGGCCGGTCCCTTCCGGGTCTTCCGACACGAGCATCTCTACACCGAGCAGGACGGGATGACGGTCATGACCGACCGCGTGACCCTCGCCTCGCCCGTACTCGGCCGCCTCGCGGAACGCCTCGTGCTCGTGCCCTATCTGCGCCGGCTCCTCGCCCGCCGGGCCGCGCACCTCGTGGCCACCCTTTCGGACTGACGCCGGATCCACCCGGTTCGACCGCACCCCGCCCGTCCGAGCCGCGCCCCGCCCATCCGGGCCGCACCGCGATGCAAGGTCACTGAGCCGACACCCCGAGGCCGCCGCATCCGCCCCCGGGTGTCGCGGCAATTGCCTTGCATCCGCGCACGGGGGCGGGCAGGGCGGATGGGATGCTGGTCGCATGAGCCTGCCGCACCGTGACGAGTGGAACGCAGCACCGGGCGGCTTCCGCCGCTTCGAGAAGACCGTCCGGGTCGGCTCCGGGGATGCCGCGTGGCAGCGGGCACGCGCCGACCTGCTCGCGTGGCGGGTCAAGACGCGCAGCGGGTTCCGCGTCGCGCCCGATGCGCCGCCCGCCGTCGGCGGACGGCACTGGCTCGAGGCCGGCATCGGCCCGTTCGTGCTGCGCGAGCCGGTCGAGGTCGTCGCTTTGGTCGACGAGTCCGACCGGGTGGGATACGTATACCTGGCCCTGCCCGGACATCCGCTCGAGGGCGAGGAGACGTTCCTCATCACCCGCCGCGGCGATGAGGTGCTCTTCACCCTGCGCTCGCTCTCGCGCCCGGCACCGACGTGGTTCTGGCGGTTCGCTTACCCGGCGGTCCGCGTCGTGCAGGTCATCGTGCGCACGCGCTACCTCAGTGCGCTCCGCCGGGGAGACATCGCCGCGCACTAGCCCGGCCGCGCCGCGCCGCGCCGCGCCGCGATGCAAGGGATCGTGGCCGACACCCCGGGCGGACAGCATCCTCACCGGCGTGTCGATGCCGAAGCATTGCATCGCGGCACACGCACGCGGGCACGCGGGCACACGCACCCGGGCACACGCACCCGGGCACACGCACGCGGGCACGCGGGGCGCGCGCCGCGGCGGTCAGCCGACGACGGATGCCGCGGCCGCGACGATCCGCTCGATCGACTCCTCCTCGCCGATCGAGATGCGCACGCCATCACCGGCGAACGCGCGCACGATCAGGCCCGCGGCGTCGAAGGCCTCGGCGATCTCGAGCGTCCGCTCCCCCGCGGGCAGCCACACGAAGTTGCCCTGCGCGACCGGGACGTCCCAGCCGGCTTCACGCAGGCGGTCGGCGAGCGCATCACGGCGCGCGGCGATGTGACGCACGCGCTCGAGCAGCTCGTCCTCGGCATCGAGGCTCGCGAGTGCGGCCTCCTCGGCCTGGGCCGTGACCGACAGCGGGATGCCCGTGCTGCGAGCGGCGTCGAGGATGCGGTGGTCGCCGATGGCGTACCCCACGCGCAGTCCGGCGAGCCCGTAGGCCTTGGAGAAGGTGCGCAGCACCACCACGTTGGCGTGACCCGCGGCGAGAACCGCGGCACCGGTCACGGCATCCGGATCGGTCACGAACTCGGCGTAGGCCTCGTCGAGGACGATGAGGACGTCGGAACGCACCCGCGCCACGAACGCGTCGAACGCCGCCTGGCTGACGACGGGACCGGTGGGGTTGTTGGGGCTGCACACGATGATCATCCGCGTGCGGTCGGTGACGGCATCCGCCATCGCGTCGAGATCGTGCCCGGCGTCGGCGGCCAGCGGCACGGCGACGGCCGTCGCGCCGGCGACGGTCGCGAGTCCGGGATAGGCCTCGAACGACCGCCAGGCGAACATGATCTCGTCGCCCGGTCCGCTCGTCGCCGACGCGAGCTGGTACAGGATCGACACCGACCCGGCCGCCACGTGCACACCGTCGGGAGCGACGGCGTAGCGGTCTGCGAGCCGGGCGCGCAGGCGACCGGCCGATGCGTCGGGGTACCGGTTGAACGTCGTCGCCGCGCGCACGGCCTCGACGACGCCGGGCAGCGGGTCGAACGGGTTCTCGTTGCTCGACAGCTTGAAGGCGTCGGCAGAGGCCTGACGCCCCTGGCGGTAGGCGGGCAGCGCCGCGATCTCGGGTCGGATGCGCACGGGCAGGTCGGTCACGATGCGAGTCTACGGATGCTGCCGCGCCGATCGGATGACGGATGCATGTGCCCGTGGGAGACTGACGGCACTATGAGCCTCATCATCCGCCTGATCGTCAATGCTTTCGCGGTCTGGATCGTGACGCTGATCCCGGCGCTCGAGGTGTCGGTCGTCGCGTTCCCGCCCGGCGGCGATCTGCAGCTCGTGCTCACGCTGCTGCTGATCGCCCTCATCTTCGGAGTCGTCAACGCGATCGTCGGAACCGTGCTGAAGGTGCTCGCGTTCCCGCTGTACATCCTGACCCTCGGCCTGATCTCGTTCGTCATCAACGGTTTCCTCCTGTGGCTCACCGGTTGGGTGACCTCGGGTTGGGACTGGGGTCTGCGGATCGGCGGCTTCTGGGTCGCCGTGCTCGCGGCGATCGTCATCGCGCTGATCAACTGGGTGGCCGGCATCCTGTTCCGCCCGCGGCGCGACCGCGAGCGTCGCTGACACCGACACGATCGCCGCTCACCGGGGCCGCTCAACGCGGTAGGTCTCGACCTCGGCGGGCCGCTCGCCCAGAAATGTGACGAGGCGCTCGTGGATGCCGTCGACGCGCGGATCACCGGAGGCGTCGGCGAGCTCAGCCGTGTCGCGGTAGGCCTCCATCGCGTGGGCCCCGAGCGCGACATCCGTCATGCTCGGGGGCGGATCGGCGATGCGCTCGACGACGACGCTCCCCGTCGCCCCGGCGCGATCCGGGTGGCCGCCCGACTGCAGCGCGGGGACGAGATCGTCGGTGTGACGCACCGAGACCTGCAGCGTGGCGTCGCCGGGGTCGGCCTGGGCGGGAGAGCCGAACGTCACGTTGCCGACGACCCGGAAGGGCCCGTCGAGAGTGAGCCGTGACGTGATCGCGCCGCCCTGCGAGTACCCGACGGCGAGCACCGCGTCTCCGGGACGGGCGCCGGCTGCGCTGAGCGCCTTCACGACGGATTCGTACGACGCCGAGCCCCGCCCCGCGTAGAGCTGCACGTTCGACGACATGTCGAACGGCTCGCGGCCGCCGAACCCGAGGGGCGAGCGGGTTCCCGCGACGTAGACGGCGAAGCGGCGCTCGCCTCCCGCGAGGGTGTAGCGCTCGACACGAACCTGGTCGCCCTCCCGCGGGATGCGCTCCGCGAGCGCCGCGAGGGTGCGGGGAGGCTCCGACGCCGCGATCACCGGCGTGGCCGACCGAGTGACCTCGACGACCGGCACCGGCGCCGCGCCGCCGCGGCCGGTCGGCGTACGCCCCAGCCCGAGCGCACCGAGAGCGGTGAGCGCGACTCCGCTGGCAGCGACGGCCGCACCGCCGAGCAGGCCCAGGGGAACCGCGGCACCGCCGATCTGACGCTGGAGCTCACCGTGCCGCAGCAGCGGCCACGTCGTCAGCAGCAGGTCGGCGCGACCAGCAGCCGCCGGCGACCGTTCTCGGGCCGCGGCGATCCGGCGGTCGAGGAGCGCCGTCACCCGCCGGTCGGCGCCTGCCGCAGACCGGCGTTCCGCTTCGAGCTCGACGATGTCGTAGACATCGGCGACATGCCGCAGCCGACCGGCGATCGCCGAGGCGTCGGCCGCGAGGTCTTCGAGGAGCCGCGCGAGATCCGCGGCGTAGGCCGCCGCGGGCCACGCGGTGGCATCGTGCGCGGCGAGCTCACGCGCGGCGGTCTCGAAGCTCGACCGCAGGGCCTCGCAGTCCGCCGACAGGCCGACGAGCGCGGATGCCGCACCCCGGAGCTGCTCCGTGTCGACCGCGATGACCCCGCCGTCGCGGATATCGAGCGAGTCGTCGCTCATGGGCCTCCTCTCACGAGCTGGGTCTGCACATGTCGCAGTTCGCCGTCGAGCCGATCGATGCGCACGGCGACGTCATCCGATCGATCCCGCCACCCGGCCAGGCGACTCCGGAAAACGCGCGCGGCTCGGGCACGCCATGCGGTGTCGCGCTCGAGCTCCGCGACACGGCGCCGGAGCGCGTCCACGTCGTCGCCCAGGTGGGTCAGGCGCGGGCGCAGCGATGCGATCATCTCGAGCGTCCTCACCGTGGCGGCGTCGAGCCCTGCGGAGCCGGGAGCGAGAAGCGGCGGGGAGATCATGCCGCCACGATGCCCGAGCGGACAGCCGCGCGGAGCCGGCCCGCTGATGTCCGGGAGGACGACCTGCATCGGTACGTCTGTGCAGGAAAGGCCGCATCCTTCAGAATGGGACGGTGACCCGACGCGCCGAGCCCTTCCGCGTCATGTTCGTCTGCACGGGGAACATCTGCCGTTCCCCCATGGCCGACGTGGTCTTCCGCTGGTTCGTCGACCAGGCGGGCCTCGCCGACCGGGTCGTGTCGGCGAGCTCCGGAACAGGAGACTGGCACGTCGGCGAGCCAGCCGACGGACGCACGCTCGAGGCGCTCGATCGGCGCGGTTACGACGGGCGGGGGCACCGGGCGCGCCGCTTCACCGTGTCCGACTTCGACCGTTCCGACCTCATCGTCGCGCTCGACCGCTCGCACGAGCGCGTGCTCTCGAACTGGGCGCGCACGACGGCCGACACCGACAAGCTCGGCCTGCTCATGACGTACGACGCTCAGGCGGGCGGCGACCTCGACGTCCCCGACCCGTACTACGGCGACGCCGGGATGTTCGACGAGGTGCTCGCTATGATCGAGAGCGCGAGCCGGGCGCTCTTCCGGCAGCTCGAACCCGCGATCCGCACCACGTCCTGAGCGCCCGTTCACACTGAATGGAGCCTCGTGACCTCTCTGCCCCCGCAGCCCCTGAGCCCGCTCGACGGTCGATACGCCGCCGCCGTCGGATCTCTCGCCGATTACCTCTCCGAAGCCGGTCTGAACCGCGCCCGCGTCGAGGTGGAGGTCGAGTGGATCATCGCCCTGACCGACCGGGGCCTGTTCGGCAGCTCGCCTCTGTCCGATGAGCAGAAGACGCAGCTGCGCGGCCTGTACCGCGACTTCGGCCAGACCGAGATCGACTGGCTCGCCGCGAAGGAGGCGGTCACCCGTCACGACGTCAAGGCCGTCGAGTACCTCGTCCGCGACCGGCTGTCGACGCTCGGCCTCGACCAGATCGCCGAGCTGACGCACTTCGCGTGCACGAGCGAGGACATCAACTCGGCGTCCTACGCCCTCACCGTCAAGCGCGCGGTCGAGAATGTCTGGCTGCCGAAGCTCCACGCCGTGATCGACGCGCTCGGCGACCTCGCGCGCGAGCACCGCGACGCCCCGATGCTCTCCCGCACCCACGGCCAGCCCGCCACCCCCTCGACGATGGGCAAGGAGATCGCCGTGTTCGCGTGGCGCCTCGCGCGCGTCGCGAAGCAGATCGAGGGCGGCGAGTACCTCGCGAAGTTCTCGGGCGCGACCGGCACGTGGTCCGCGCACCTGGCGGCGGAGCCCGACGTCGACTGGCCCGAGCTCTCGCGCTCGTTCATCGAAGGCCTCGGCATCGACTTCAACGTCCTGACCACCCAGATCGAGTCGCACGACTGGCAGGTCGAGCTCTACGACCGGGTGCGTCACGCCGGCGGCATCCTGCACAACCTCGCCACCGACGTCTGGACCTACATCTCGCTCGGCTTCTTCGCGCAGATCCCCGTCGCCGGCGCGACCGGGTCGTCGACCATGCCGCACAAGATCAACCCGATCCGCTTCGAGAACGCGGAGGCGAACCTCGAGATCTCGGGCGGCCTGCTCTCGACCCTCGCCCAGACGCTCGTCACGAGCCGGATGCAGCGCGACCTGACCGACTCGACGACGCAGCGCAACATCGGCGTCGCCTTCGGCCACTCGCTCCTCGCGCTCGACAACCTGCAGCGCGGGCTCACCGAGATCTCGCTCTCGCGTGACGTGCTTCTGAAGGATCTCGACGCGAACTGGGAGGTGCTCGCCGAGGCGATCCAGACCGTCGTCCGTGCCGAGATCGCCGCCGGTCGCTCGCAGATCACCGACCCCTACGCCCTCCTGAAGGATCTGACGCGCGGTCGCCGTGTCGGCGCCCCCGAGCTCGCCGAGTTCGTGCGCGGCCTCGACATCGGCGACGCCGCGAAGGAGCGTCTGCTCGCGCTGACCCCCGCCGGCTACGCGGGCCTGGCCGACGACCTGGTCTCACGCCTCGGCTGACGCCGAAAACGCACCGCCCCGCCGAGAAAGCTCGGGGGGCGGTGCGTTTTCGTGTGGACGGTACGCGCTCGGCGGGTACCTCAGCGCTGAGGGGACGAGGGCGACGAGCCGGGGGCCGGGTCGTCGGGCGTCTCGGACTCATCGGGATACAGCACGGGCCGGTCGACGCGCTTGCTCACCTGCGCAGGATCGACGGCGAGCATCAGCAGCGCGATGATCACGAGCGTCGCGATGAAGGCGATGCCGGCGACGACGAGGGCCACGACCACGGCACGCTCGACGTCCTCCCGCGGGATCGACTGGAACGCCCCCATCGACACCAGGGTGATGACACCCGAGAAGATCGCCGCGACGAAGGCGAGGCCCAGCAGCTGGACCGGGCGCATGATCTCGCGGCGGGTGGGGTGTTCGCCGCTCACGATGCGACCTCCGGATCGGACGAGGGGGATGACGGAACGGATGCCGCGGGCGCGATCTCCTCGCGCCGCGGCGAGAAGCCGGCGATTCCGAGGAAGACGGCGACGATCGCGGCGTAGCCGCCGAACAGCCCCACCCCGATGGTGATGCCGGTGAGCGTGAAGGCTCCAGCTTCCTCGATGACGTAGTCGAGGCGATAGGCGGGGTTGACCAGCAGCAGACCGACCACGAGGAGAAGGGTGACCGCACCGATGAGCACCTCGTCGCGCGCGGCCGGGGCACCGGAGCGGCGACCGCGGATGCCGCCGACCAGCTCGATGACGCCCGTCACGGCGGCCCACGAGATGACGACGACGAAGAAACCGACCGGCGTCCGCAGCGGCGGGATGCCGGCCACGATCGCGGCGATCAGGGTGACGGCGCCGAGGACGATGGGCAGCGCACGGCGACCCGAGGGGCTCGTCAGCCAGGCACCGACGAAGAAGACGATCGCGGTCGCGGTCGCGAAACCGCTGAAGACCGACATCCCGACGGGGGCCGAGTGATCAGGGGAAAACGTGATCATCACGGCGGCGACAGCCGCGAAAAGGGCACGCGCGAGCTGGACATGCCGCACCTCGAAGGTGCGGGCGGCGGATGCTGCAGACACGGCGGACTCTCGCGATTCAGAACGGGATCCCCCTGATTCTACGCGTCCGACCCGAGAGGCCGCCCGCCGGCGGCATCCCGTCGGGAATCCCGTCGAGCGCGCCGACGTTGGCCCGGCACATGAAGGCACTGACGTACAACGAGTTCGGCGGCAACGACCGCTTCGAGATCACCGAGCGGGAGATGCCCCACATCGGACCCGACACCCTCGTGGTGCGCGTCGTGGCCGCGGGCCTGAACCCCGTCGACTACAAGGTGCGCGAGGGGTATCTGCAGGGCATCCTCGACGTCCAGCTGCCCGCCGTGCCCGGCTGGGATGTCGCCGGATTCGTCGAGAAGGTCGGTCTCGACACCCCCGAGTTCCAGGTCGGCGATGCCGTGCTCGCCTACGCCCGCGCCGACGTGGTCGGCGGCGGGTCGGTCGCCGAGTACATGGCGGTGCCCGTACGCACGGCGACGCGCAAGCCCGACGGCCTCGACTTCGCCGCGGCGGCCGCGATCCCGCTCACCGGGCTGACTGCGCTGCAGGCCATCGAACGTTCGGCGGTCGGCGAGGGCGCGACCGTGCTCATCCACGGTGCGGCCGGCGGCGTCGGCTCGTTCGGCGTGCAGCTCGCGCGGCTGCGGGGCGCCCGCGTCGTCGGCACCGCGTCTGAGCGCAATCACGACTACCTCCGCGAGCTCGGTGCCGAGCCCGTGGTCTACGGCGACGGCCTCGCCGACCGGGTGCGCGCGATCGTTCCCGAGGGCGTCGACGTCGTCCTCGACTTCGCCGGCGGCAGCTCCCTCGACTCCACGAGCGACCTGCTGCGCGCCGGCGGCGTCGTCACCTCGATCGCCGACCCGCGAGCGGCATCCGAGTTCGGCGGCAACTACATCTGGGTGCGTCCGGATGCCGCTCAGCTCGCCGAGCTCGCGCGCCTCGCCGCCGACGGTTCGCTGCGGGTCGAGGTCGCCGAGACCTTCCCCCTCGACGCCGCCGCCGCGGCATACGCCCGTCTCGAGGAGGGCCACACCCGCGGCAAGATCGTCGTCACGGTCTGACGAGGACGTCACCGCCCGGGCGTCCTCGCGAGGTTCACCCTGGCGGTGGCGACGTCATCCCTGATAGGGAGGACTATGGCCACCACATCCGCACCCCAGGGCCCGACCTCCCAGCAGAAGCGACGCCGCAAGGATGTCGTCCTGACGGTGGTGACTCTGGCGGCCGTCCTCCTGGTCTGCACCGCCGCCGGGATCGGGGCGTTCGCGATGGCGAACTCCTGGTGGACGGAAGACGACCCCGTGCCGTCGGCCGACCAGCAGCTGGCGGACGGCCAGTCCCGATTCGATCGCGCCGGTGTCGACTTCTTCACACGTCAAGGCGAAGCACGAATCGACCTCACCTCGCCGGCGTCGGCTGCCGACCTGGGCCTCGACCCCGACGAGGCGAGCGTGATCGAACCGATCGCACCCGTCGCGCTCGAGATCGCGGGCAGCGGTGAAGCGACCCGCTTCGCGGGCGTCTCGTGGTTCCAGCTGACCACGTCGGGCGACCGGGTCACCGAGGTCGCCGTCCTCCCGCCGTCGAGCGGCGACTGGCGCGGCATCACGACCGATCTGCGTGCACGCGGCGCCGAATGGGGTTGGTCCGAAGAGCAGATCGCGGAACTGGAGACCGAGCTCAGCGACGCTGCGCGCGCAGATGACGGACGATCCCACACCGCCGCCCTCCCGCCCGCATCCGTCGACGGGATCAGCGTCGAGGCGCGAGTGACCATCGCCGCGAGCGGCGGCGTCGAGCTGCTGTACGTCTTCTCGCGCTGACGCGGGGCCGCCGGGCCGGATGTCGCAGGCGGGCGTCATGCTGGGGCGGTGCCCGCTCCGAGCCTCGATGCGTCCGAGATGCCGTCGCGCTGTCGCGTCTGCGGCGGGCGCACCGGCGACATCAGCGCGGACACGGACCACTGGGTGTGTCGGCGCTGCGGATGGCGTCTCGGCGACGCCTTCGACGCCGACCTGCCCCGCCCGGTCGTCGCCGTCGTCTACTACCTGCGATTCGGTGCCCGCGTGAAGATCGGCACGAGCGAGCGACCACGGCAGCGGCTCGCCGCGATCCGGCACGACGAGCTTCTCGCGTTCGAGCGCGGCGGGCGGACGCTCGAGCAGCAGCGGCACCGCGAGTTCGCCGCGCTGCGCGAGGGCGGCGAGTGGTTCACGCTGATCGACCCATTGATCGGCCACATCGAGACGCTGCGGGATGCGGCATCCGATCCGTGGCTCGCTTACGACCGGTGGCTCGGCGACGCCTACCGACGCACGTCGTCGTGACGTCGCGGCCGGCGCCGCGTCATCCCTCGGTCAGGAACTCGATCGCGGTCTGACGGAACACCCGCGACCCCGGCGCGTTGAAGTGGTGCCGATCGGGGATCTCGACGAAGCGTCCCTGCGGGGTCGCGGCGGCGAGGGCCTTCGATCCCTCGATGATCGCGTCGCGCGAGCCCGTCGCGAACAGCACGGGCTGCTCCGGCGCGTTCGCGGGATCGGGGTCGACGGTGCCCGAGGCGCGCATACCGCCCGCGATCGCCAGCAGTGCCCGCAAGTCGTTGCCGGGAACCCGTTCCGTGAGGCGCACGTAGTTCTGCGTCACCGGATCGGTGACCTCGGTGCCGTTCTCGACGAGCGCCCGCACCTGATCGATGTCGAGGCGGGCGAGCGGGATGCCGTCGGGCACACCGCCCAGCACACCGCGGGTGATGCGCGCCGAGAAGTCCTGCAGCACCTCCCAGCCCACACGCGCGCCCAGCGAGTACCCGACGTACATCGCCGTGTCGACGAGATAGGTGTCGAGCACCGCCTCGACGTCGGAGGCGAGCTGATGGAGGTCGTAATCGGAGGCGCGGTGCGGCTTGTCGCTCGCACCGTGGCCGCGCTGATCGAGACCGAGCACGCGGAAGCCGGCGCGCTGCAGGTCGCGCACCCAGCCGGTCGAGACCCAGTTGTCCTTGGTGTTCGACGCGAACCCGTGGACGACGACCACGGTCGGCAGATCATCCTCTCCCCACGAGTAGGTGGCGATGCGATGGCCGTCCTCGCCCACGAGGACGAATCGCGGTTCGGGCAGCTCGGTCAGACCGGCGGACGCGGGGATGCTCACGATTCCATTCTCACGCCTGGCGGCGGCCGTCACTTCTTCGCGGGGTCGTGACCCCAGTTCATGAGGGAGTATCGCCACGCGGTTTCGGTGATGTCACCGGAGGGTCGCTGAGCGAGGTGCCGGCTGACGTAGCCGACCACCTTGCGCATGTGAGCGACGTCGGAGTCGGATAGATCGTCCTTCTTCGTGCGCAGAAGGTTGACGATGCGCCGGCCCGACTGATGCCCCGTCGACTCGCCTCCCCCGTTCTTCTGCCCGACGTCCTTCGATTCGTCGGTGTCGAGCCACTTCTCGAGCTCGGCGGGGCTCATGTTCACGGCATCCCGGAACTCCCGCCGGGTCTGATCGTCGTCATCGCTCATAGGGCGATGGTGCCCGCGGAATCTCCCTGGCCGCATCCCCTTGACAGCATTCGACCGAAGCGGTGATTCCTGCACAATTCCGGTACTGCACGGATTGCCCACAATCGGACGCGTGTTCGATATGAATGTCCGTGGATGCTGAGAATATGGGAACATGGCATCGAACTGGGATTGGGGCGGGACATTCGGGCAACCCGACATGACTCCGCACGCGCCGGCTCTTTCCGCTTTCACCGAGGCCCTCGATCTGTTTCATGCCGGGGATGTCGCGCGGATGCGGGCGTTGGCGGGACTCGGCCGGTCGGCGTTGCGTGAGGCGCGCCGAGACGGCGTGCGGGGCATGGCCTCGGACATGGAGCTGCGGTCGGTCGCGGCTGAGGCGGCGGGGATGGCGCGGCTCACGGATCGGCGGTTGCAGGGTGAGATCGATCACGCGATGACGGTCGTCGATGATTACCCGGCCGTGTTCGAGGCGTGGGTGGAGCGGCGGATCGAACGCGGGCACGTGGATGTGGTCGTGCGGGTCGGCACCGGGGTGCCGGCCGAGGTGCGGGGCGAGTTCGAGGCGGCGGCGATCGGCGTGTGCGAGCGGGATGTGCCTTCCCGGGTGCGGGGTGAGCTCGAAGCGCTGGCCGCAGGGGTGCATCCGCAGGACTTCACCGAGCGGCACAAGACCGCGGCGGCAGAACGGTGCGTACGGGTGTTCCATGGGACGGACGGGATGTCGAACCTCGTCGCGAACCTCCCGACCGCGATCGCCGCGGGAATGCTTGACCGGCTGACCCAGATGGGGCAGTCCGTGAAGGGCGCCCGGGTCGCGGGCGCTGGCGGGGCGGATGCCGCCGGGGTGGATGCCGGGGTGGAGGGCGAGCCCGCCGATACGCGGACGATGGATCAGCTGCGCGCGGATATCCTCGGTGATCTCGTGCTCGGAGGGGCGCCGGTGGTCGACCCGACCTACGGTGCCGACCGGGCCGGTGGGCTCGGCGCGATCCGCGCACGCGTACAGGTCGCCGTCACCGCTGAGACCCTGACGGGTCGCGACGAGAACCCCGCCGAGGCCGTCGGCGCCGGGCTGATCGACGCCGAGACGGCACGACAGCTCGCCGGGCAGGTGTCGGAGTGGGACCGGCTGTTCATCGACCCGGTCACCCGCACCCCGGTCGAGATAGACACCTACCGGCCCACCGTGGCCATGAAGAAACTTCTGATGGCACGGGACCAGCACTGCCGGTTCCCCGGATGCCGGCGGGCGGCGATCCGCTGCGAACTGGATCACACCATCGACTACGCCCTCGGCGGGCACACCCACATCAACAACCTCGCCCACCTCTGCCAAAGACACCACTCGATGAAGCAATTCACCAAATGGGAAGTCAGACAACTCGGCGGCGGGGTTCTGGAATGGACCTCACCCCTCGGGCGGATCTACCGCGAAGACGTACCCATACCGGCCGTCTGCTTCGCACCGGCCGCGAGCACGCCGCGCGGGTCGCCGCCGATCGGGAGTCCCCATCGCCGCCCGCCCGACCGGGCACCTTTCTGAACTTCTGAACGGCTGCGGCGCGCATCTCATATCCGGCGCATAGGTCCGTCCGATGAGTCTGAAGGCTCGTGCGGCGATGCTCGACGCACGACCGACGAGGAGCCCGACGTGAACCGCATCCCCGAACCCGACCACACGCCCGCGGGCCCGGCCTACGAGGGCCGCCTCCTCGACCGCGCCGACGACGAGGTCGTCGATCAGGGCGCACCCTTCGACATCCGCACCCTGATGACGCGACGCTCGGTGCTGAGCAGGCGCTCTGTCCTGAGCCTCGCCGGCATCGGATTGGGCGCCGCGGCCCTCGCCGCCTGCACACCCGAAGCGACAGGATCTTCCAGCGCGACAGGGTCTCCCTCTCCGACGCCGTCCGCCACCCCGACGAGCGACGCTACGGCAGATGCGGCCTCGCCCCTACCCGCGGGCGAGATCCCCGACGAGACCGCTGGCCCCTACCCGGGCGACGGGTCGAACGGCCCCGACGTCCTCGAGCGCTCCGGCATCGTCCGCAGCGACATCCGATCGTCCCTCGAAGGCGGGGCGACGGCCGAGGGCGTGCCCATGACCCTCCGGCTCACGATCCTCGACACCGCCCGCGGCGACGTCCCGTTCACCGGAGCCGCGGTCTACGTGTGGCACTGCGACGCGGCCGGCGGATACTCGATGTACTCCGACGGAGTCGAGGACGAGACGTACCTCAGAGGTGTGCAGGTCGCCGATGCATCCGGCGTCGTCACCTTCACCTCGATCATCCCCGCCTGCTACACGGGCCGGTGGCCGCACATCCACTTCGAGGTCTACCCGGACACGGCCGCGATGACCGACGCCGCGAACGCCGTCGCGACATCCCAGGTCGCCCTCCCCGAAGACATCTGCAGCGCCGTCTACGCCCTCCCCGCCTACAGCGGCTCCACCCGCAACCTCGCGCAGGTGTCGCTCGCCTCCGACAACGTGTTCGGAGACGACAGCGGAGCGCTTCAGCTCGCGACGGTCTCGGGAGACACGACATCCGGGTACGTCGCCTCGCTCACCGCGCGCGTCGACACGGCGACGGCGCCGACCGCCGGCTCCGCCCCGGGCGGGAGCTCACCCGGCCGGCCCTGAGCCGTCGGCACGGTGCTCCGACACGATCCGCGGCACGACAGCGACGAGAACGACCATCGCGACGAGCTCGACGAGCGTTTGCGTGACCACCACGAGCGGCGTCAACGCGAACGACGGCGGGAGGGCGAGAGCGAGCGGCAGGACGACCAGCGAGTTGCGCGTCACCGCGCTGAAGACGACCGCACGCCGGCGAGAGACGTCGAGTCGGGTCAGACGCCCCACGACGATCCCGACCGCCACCGCACACGGCACGAATGCGATGAGGATCGGCACGACGGGCGCCAGCGACCCCAGCTCTCCCCCGACCGCCGCCGTCTGCGAAGCGACCGCGACGAACAGCGTCAGCATCATCACCGGAACCATCGCACGCAGAAGCCCGACCGAAGCCGAACGCACGCGCGGCACGCGCCGCGCCACCGCCTGCGTCACGGCGGCGAGCGCGAGCGGCACCACGATCAGCAGGACGAAAGCCTCGACGAACGGGCGGGGATCGATCGCCGCGACCGCCTGCTCGCCGGCCATGATCCAGACGTACCCGGGCAGCAGGAGCAGCTGGGCGATCATGAGCAGGGGCGTGACCGCCACGAGCCGGTCGAGCGAGCCTCCGGCCATGCCCGCGAAGACGATGACGTAGTCGACGCAGGGCGTCAACAGCACGAGCAGCACGCCCAGCAGCAGCGCCTGATCGCCCGCGACGAACCGGGACAGCAGCCACACGACCGCGGGAACCGCGACGAAATTAGCGATCATCACCGCCGCGACGAACCGCAGGTCGCGCAGCGCGTCGCGGAGCCCCGCGAGCGGCAGCGAGAGAAAGGTGAGGAAGAGCAGCACACCCAGCGCCGGGGTGACCGCCCGATCCGCGATCGCACCGAGGCCCGGAATTCCGAGCGCCGCGACCGCCCCCAGGATCAGCGCCACCACGAACATCCCCGCCTGGTGCCGTTCCACCGCCGCGAGCGCCCGCATCATGCCAGCATGCCGCACCCCGGGCCAGAGGCGCCTCGGCATCCGCCCCATGAGGTGGAATGGGATCACCGCTACGAAGGGACAACCACCATGCGCGGAGTCATCATGCACGCCCCCGGCGACGTCCGCGTCGAGGAGCGCGACGACCCGACCATCGAGAAGCCCACGGATGCCGTCATCCGTGTCGCCGCGGCCTGCATCTGCGGCTCCGACCTGTGGCCCTATCGTGGCGACGACCCCATCAGACGTCCCATCCCGATGGGCCACGAGTACGTCGGTGTCGTCGAGGAGATCGGCGACGACGTCAGTGGTCTCTCGGTGGGCGACTTCGTCGTCGGCTCGTTCATCGCGTCCGACAACACGTGCGAGATCTGCCGCGACGGGTACCAGTCGCACTGCGTCGACCGGGTGCCCATGGGCCGCCTCGGTTCGCAGGCCGAGCGCCTGCGCGTGCCCCTCGCCGACGGCACCCTCGTCGTCGTCCCGGGTCAGCCCACCGACGACCAGATCCGCGGCCTGCTGGCGGCATCCGATGTCCTCGGCACCGGCTGGTTCGCCGCCGTCGCCGCTCAGGCCGGCCCCGGCAAGACCGTCGCGGTCGTCGGCGACGGGGCCGTCGGACTCCTCGGCATCCTCTCCGCGAAGCAGCTCGGCGCCGAGCGCATCATCGCGATGTCGCGTCACGCCGACCGGCAGGCGCTGGCCCGCCGTTTCGGGGCGACGGACATCGTCGAGGAACGGGGCGCCGACGGCGTCGCACGCATCAAGGAGCTCACGGACGGCCTCGGCGCCCACTCGGTGATCGAGGCGGTCGGCACGCAGGAGTCGATGATGCAGGCGATCCGTTCCACCCGTGCCGGCGGCCACGTCGGATACGTCGGCGTCTCGCACGACGTCGAGCTGCCCGGAGCCGAGCTCTTCGGCTCGGGTGTGCATCTGCACGGTGGGCCGGCGCCCGTTCGGCAGTACCTTCCCGAGCTGATCGACCTCATCATGTCGGGCGCGATCGACCCGGGAGCCGTCTTCGACCTGACGCTCCCCCTCGACGATGCCGCCGAGGGCTACCGAGCCATGGACGAGCGCCGCGCGACGAAGGTGCTGCTCACCCTCTGACCGCCAGGCCGCTGACCGGCGTCGCACCCCGCCGGTTGCGCGATGCAAGGCATCCGATCCGACGCGCGGGCGAGGATGCCGCCGACACGGCGTGTCTGCCGCGATCCCTTGCATCCGGGATCGCGGCAGACCGCGCTCAGGCCCCTGCCGCAGCCTCCCGCCGGCGCACCCGCGCGACGACGAGGACCAGTCCGACGAGTGTCATCGCCACGGCGAGCACTATCGTCGCGGGCGAGACGTCACCACCGGATGCCGCGAGCGAGCCGGTCGCGCCGGCGCCCGGCTCGCCGGTCGGCGCACCCGCCGGACCGGTGCCCGCGCCGCCAGGGGTTCCGGCGCCCGGCTCGCCCGCGCCCGGCTCGCCCGCGCCCGGCTCGCCTTCGCCCGGCTCACTCGGCTCACCCTCGCCGGGTGCCGCCGTGACGTCTGCGAGTCCACCGTGCGTGAGGCTCAGGTGCGGCGCCGAGTGGATCGTCGTCATGGGTCCCTCCTCGGCGAGGAGCGCGGCCCGCTCGCCGGTCGGGTAGTGGTTCTGCGCCAACTCGAAGTAGCTCATGCTGTGCGCCATGATCCCCGCGTCGCGCAGATAGTCGATCGTGCGGACGTTCGCGAGCTTCGTCAGGTCGCCCGTGTAGTACGGGAAGGATGCCGGGTCGGCGACCCACCCCGCCGCGGCATCCGCTGCGTCTGCGAGCCCGCGCCCGTTCGCGTTCACATGATCGTGCACGTCGTAGCCGTGTGCCGACAGCGTCTCGGCGACGAGGAAGAGCGGCAGCAGCGAGAAGTGCGTGTACCAGATGCCGTAATCGCCGACGCCGTTGTTCCGGTCGACCTCTTCCGGAAGGTGCCCGTTCTCGTCGATCTGGTGCTCGAGCAGCTCGACGGCCCGCGCGTGCGCGGCGGCGAGTCCCGCCTCATCGTCGAGGTACGCCGCCGCGGCCGTCGTGGTCTCGAGCGCCCAGCTGCCCCAGTTGTTCGTGCGGTGCAGGATCGACCCCGCGACCGGCGTCGCCGTCTCGCGCAGGAAGCCGGCGAACACGGCCTCGGACGCCGGACTCCACGCCGACGTGCCCCGCAACAGCTCGGCAGCATGGACGAAGGCCGGGAAGTGGTAGCTGAAGGCGAGTGCGGAGTCCTCGCGGGTGCGCACGCATTCGACCGTGCTGGTCCAGGCATCGATGAACCGCGCCGCCTGGGCGCCGTAACGGGCATCGCCCGACAGGCGATACGCCAGCGCGAGCTCGTAGGCCGTGTTCGCGTCGTTCTGCAGCCCATCGCGCGCGGCGCGGTGCGCCGTCGGATCGTTGTAGAAGAACGGCACGAAGAACGTCGTCGGAGGTGCGGGCGCACGCTCGAGACCGGTGTCGGCGGCCGTGAGCAGGCGCGCGTACGCAGACGCCTGCGGCTGCTCTCCCACCGTGATGCGTGCCGACACCGCGGCGACGCGAGCATCGCTCACGAGCACCTCGCCCCGCCCCGCGTCGGTCGCCGGCTCACCCGACCAGGCCACGCAGTCGGTCGGCACGGGCTCGGCGCGGTCGACGACTCCCGCCAAGCGCACCGAGTCGACCGCCATCCGGACGTCGCGGTGCGCCGCGAACGCGAACCCGCTCCCCGAGAAGGCGGCATCCGTGACCTCGATCAGCGGTGCCGCGAGCTCGGCGCCACCGAGGCCGACCCGCATCCGCTCGCCGTCGAGCGACACGGAGACCGTGACCGGGGCCGAGCCCGGTCGCGCGTCCGTCTGCGCCGTGCCGAGCACGGCGACCTGGCCGTCACCGGCAGCGCGGATCAGCGCCAGCTCTCCGTTGTTGCGCACGAAGACGGTGTAACCCGACTGCGTGTAATCGTCGGTCGTGCCGCTTCGACGGACCGTGAAGCCGGCCCATGCGCTTGCGCCGCCGCCTGCCGACGCGAAGGTCGCCGTCACCGTCGCCGTCCCGTCGAGGCCGCGACCCGTCAACGCGAGGATCGACCCGCGCGACGACCCCGGCTGCACGACTCTCGCGACGCCGTCCGCCGCTTCCCACGTCCCGGCGGCGGGCAGCCATTCGGGAGACAGGTCGTCGAACGCCTCCTCGATGGTCGCGGGCGGCGCCGCAGCGACGGGCGCCGTCCCAGCGGCGGTCGCCGGCAGGGCGGGCATCGCCAAGGCGACGACGCCGATCAGACCGAGCGAGAATCTCCATCGATTCCTCATGTCGTACCTTTCGTCGGGTGTTCGGTTCTCACATCACGCGCAGCGAGACGATCCGCGCCTGCGGGGCACCGTTCGTGGCCGTCACCCGCACCCGCAGGCCCGTGACCCCGCCGACCCCGACGTCGTGCACACGCTGTCGCCGACGGTTCGCGGTCACGCTGACCCGTTCGACCCAGACGCCGTCGGTGCCGCGCGTCTCCACGGCGTAGTCGCGGACGAGCTCGGGGAACACGCGGTCGGGTGTGCGGTGGTGGTGCAGAGTGTTCAGCTCGACGTCGGTGTCGTCGTCGAAGACCAGGCGCACGGTGCTGATCGACTGCGCGTCATCCCACGCGAGGGCGAGGTGCGGCGCCGTGTCGTCGGGACGCGACATCCACAGGTTCGGCCCGCCGAAGAACCGCTGGTAGCCGCCGACCGCCTGCTGGGCCGCGAACGCCGAGGTCTCGGGATCCAGGCGCACACGCGGCGTGCGGCCGCGCAGCGGGATCGCCGGCCACGCGATGACGCTTTCCGACTCGTCGACGGCGACGTTCTGGTCGCCGTCGGCCTGCGGTCGATGGGGCAGCGTCAGCACACCGGGCACCTGCGCGTCGGCCAGGACGACGCTCACGTCGGGGTCGGCGCCCAGGACGACGACGACGTTCTCAGGCTCGTCCGGGGCCCACGCCAGGGGCAGTCGAACCCACTGGGGCTCGGCGGCTGCCGACACGTCGACGGAAACCCGCATCCGTTCGTCGATGGGCACCGCGTTCTGCCGACGCCCGGTGGTCCACAGCGCGGCGGTGAGCGTCGTCCCCCGGGCCACGGTCAGCAGCACGTCGATGCCGTCCAGCCGCGGGTCGACGGGGATGAGCACCCCGAGGTCGGAGTCGAGCGGGTGCTCGGCGACGCCGGCATCCGGTACGAGCTCGACGGGGTCGACCGTGGTCGCGACCGACGACGCCGACACGCGGGCCTGCCGCGCCAGGTCGGCCGGGTCGGTGTTGCGCACACCGAACACCGAGGCGTCCTGGCGCAGGAGCACCTGGCGGAGCTCGTCGGCATGATCGGCGGCCAGCGCGCGCGGGCGCACCCCGAGCTCGAGCGCGAGGGCCGCGCCGGTGCCCGCTGCCTCGCCGCCGGCACCGCACGTCGCCATGACGCGGGTCGATCCGAACGCGACATGGCTCGCCGAGATGTCGCGGCCCGCCACAAGCAGGTTCGCGACGTTGCGCGAGTAGTAGCTGCGGAACGGGATGCCGTAGATGCCGTTCGAGTACCGCTGGTGGGCCCCTGCCTCGGTGGCGTACATGCCCTCGACCGGATGCAGGTCGATCGACCAGCCGCCGAACGCGACCGCGTCGTGATGGTCGACCTGATCGAGGATGTCGTTCTGCGTCAGCACATGGTCGCCGAGGAACCGGCGGTACTCGCGCTTGCCCGGGATCGTGCCGACCCACTCGAGGTCGAGGGTCTCGGCGTCGAAGCGGCCGGAGTTCTTGATGTAGTCCCAGATGCCGAAGATGACCGACCGCAGCTCGTCGCGGATCGCCTCGTTGTCGTGGACGGTGTCGAGGTGGCCGCCCCATTCGATCCACCAGTAGTGCGCGCCCGAGTCGCCGGAGCGCAGGATCCGCGACGTCGGGATCGGAGTGGTCGTGATGTCCTTCGCCGAGTCCGGCGCGACGAAGTCGACCGGTCGCCCGACGTCCTTCGTGTAGAAGAGGATCGTCGAGCCGAGGAGCTCGTCGTCGGCGATCTCGGGGGCCCATGCCTCGCCGAACTCGTCGCGGGACTCGCGGCCGATCCGGAACTCGGCACCGGCCAGGTACCCGATGAGCCCGTCGCCGGTGCAGTCGACGACATACGGGCTGCGGAACGTCGTGGCGATCTCCGACCCCATCGTCCACCCGTGGACGGCCGTCACGACCCGCTCGCCGTCGACGACGTCGGTGTCGATCTCGCGCACGTCCGTGTTGAGGAACAACCGGATGTTGGGCTCGGCCCGCACCGCGTCGAGCACGACCTCGTCCCAGATGATCGGGTTCCCCTCCGGGTTGCGGTACTGGTTCTCGACGTACAGCTCGCCGATCACGCCGCTCTCACGGGCGAACCGCTGGATGCCGTGCGACGTGGCTCCGACGACCCAGACGCGCACCTCCGACGACGAGTTGCCGCCCAGCACCGGCCGATTGCCGACGAGCGCGACCTGCTTCCCGAGCCGTGCGGCGCTGATCGCCGCGCAAACGCCGGCGAGGCCGCCGCCGACGACGGTGATGTCGGATTCGATGTTCTGAGTGCGCATGGTTCCTTCGGGGCAGGGGGGATCACCGGCGGGAGCGAGACGGCTCCCGCCGGTCGGACGGCGGTGTGGTCGAGCGGGAGGGGGACGGCACGCCCCCGGGCGGGCTCAGAGCAGGCGGGAGATCGCCTCCCCCGCGCTCTTCATCGCCGCGGCGGGCTGCGCCTGGCCGATGAGCACCGCCTGCACCTGCTCGGCGATCGCGGTCTCCATCTGCCCGTAGGCGGGGTACTTCCACAGCGGACTGGGCTTCGCGGTCGCGGTGATCGACGAGGTGAAGGCTTCGACGAAAGCGTTCGAGGTGACGGCGTTCGACGACAGCGCGGCATCCGTCGTCGGCGGCAGGCCCAGCGCGGTGAAGTACGCCTCGCTCTGCGCGGTGTCGCTGGTGAGCCACGACGCGAAGTCGGCCGCCGTCTGCGATCCCTCGCCGTCGACGACGACGACGAGGTGTCCCCAGAGGACGTGCTGCGGAGTCTGGCCCGCCTTCAGCACGGGCCGGGCGATCGGGGTCATCTTGTCGCTGAGCGAGGCGTCGGGCGACTGCGACAGCACGGCCGACTTGCCCACGGGCGCGTCGTCGTAGAGCGCGGTCGCACCCTGTGCGAAGAGGGTGCGCGCGGCGGCCCGGTCGACGTCGGGGGCGATGAGTCCCTCGTCGTAGAGCTTCTTGTACCACTCGACGGCCTTGATCGACGCTTCGTCTCCGATCGCCGACTCGTCGCCGTCGACGATCGGCGAACCGAAGGTCTGCATCCACACGACGATGTCCTTGAGCTGCGCGGCCTTCGTGCTCGCCGCGTAGGGGATCACGCCGATGCCCTTGAGTGCTCGCAAGCCGTCTTCGAACTCCTCGATCGTCGTGGGGGTGAGCGACGCCCCGGCGCGGTCGTACAGCTCGGCGTTGCCGATGAGGCCCACCGCGCCGATCGTCCACGGCAGTCCGAGCTGCTTGCCGTCTGACGTGCCTGCCCCCAGCGCGGCGTCGGTGTATCCCTTGCCCTGCGCGAACGCGGAGAGGTCGGTGAGCTTACCCAGCGCGGCGAGCGCCGACAGCCAGGCGACGTCGAGCTGGGCGGCACCGGCGAACTGACCGCCCCGCACCTGCAGCGTCAGCTGGTTGAGGTAGTCGTTGTACGGGTAGGCGACCGTGTCGATTCCGATGCCCTCGGCCTGCCGGAAGCTCGACAGAGCCGACTCGATCGCCGGCTTCGCCGCTTCCTCCGACAGGCTCCACGACGAGAACGTGAAGTCGGTGGCGGTGCCGCCGCCCGGTGTCGCGGCCGGCGCACCGGAGCCTCCCGGGGCGCAACCGGCGAGCCCGAGCACGGCGGCGCCGCCGATGCCGAACACCGAGTACCGCAGCAGCGTGCGCCGCGAGATGTCCTGGACCATGAATTCTCCTTCGAATCGGGTGGGTGGGTCAGCCCTTGACCGCGCCGGCGGTGATGCCGCCGACGAGGAAGCGCTGAAGCAGGATGAACGCGACGCAGACCGGCACCGACACCACCAGGGATGCCGCCATGAGCGCGGGCCACGAGGTGCTGGCCTCGGAGATGAAGGTGTTCACGAGGCCGGGCGGCAGGGTCTGCCGATCAGGGCCGGCGAGGGTGAGCGCGAAGATGAAGTCGTTCCACCCGCGAACGAAGGCGAACAGCCCGGCCGCGACGAGACCGGGGGCTGCCAGCGGGAACACGACCGAGTGGAAGATGCGCCAAGGACCGGCACCGTCGATGCGCGCGGCCTCGATGAGGTCGTCGGGGAGCGCGTCGAAGAAGCCCTTCAGCATCCAGACGCACAGCGGCAGCGTGAACGTCGTGAAGGACAGGATCAGCGCGAGGTAGGTGTTCAGGAGACCGAACTGCGCGAAGACCAGGTAGAGCGTGACGAGCAGCAGCGCCTGCGGGAACATCTGGCTCGAGAGCACGAAGTACATCAGCGACTTGCGCCCCGCGAAGCGGTACTTCGAGAAGGCGTATCCCATGTACATCGACACCACGACCGACAGCACGGCCGTTATGACCGACACGATCACGCTGTTGCGGAGGTAGCCGAAGATCTGCTCGTTGCCGAAGACCGTCGCGTAGTGCTCGAACGTCACCTGCGTCGGGAAGATGGCCGGCGGGAAGGCGAACACGCGGTCGCTCGGCGTGAGCGACGTCACGAGGAGCCAGTACACGGGGGCGAATCCGAACAGGACGATGACGGCGAGCGCGGTCCACATGCCCCAGCGGATGCGGGTGCGTCGGCGTCGGGTCGGACGCGGGGACTCGGGGGCCGTCGCCCTCGTTACGACAGGCGCGGGGACGGGGGTGATGGTGCTCATCGGGAGCCTTCCTTCTCGCCGCGCTCGGAGAGCCAGACGTAGACCACGACCAGCACCGTCAGCAGCGCCATCCAGACGATGCCGAGCGCGCCGGCGTGGCCGAGGTCGTAGCCGCGGAAGGCGGTGTCGTACACCTCGGTCGCGAAGGTGCTGGTGGTGCCGGCGGGGCCGCCGCCGGTCAGCACGAAGATCGTGTCGAAGTGCTGGAAGTTCCAGATGAACTCGAGCAGGACGACGAGGGCTGCGACACCGCGGATGTGCGGCCACGTGACGGCGAAGAAGCGACGGACGACGCCGGCTCCGTCCATCGAGGCCGCCTCGTGCAGCTCGCCGGGCACCGTCTGCAGCGCGGCCAGCAGCATGACCATCACCCAGGGGAACGTGTTCCACGTCTTCGCGATGATGAGGGCGCCGCGAGCGGTGTCGGTCTGGAAGAGCCAGGCGACCGGGCTGTCGATGGCGCCGAGGCTCATGAGGATGCCGTTGAGCACGCCGTAGTTGGCGTCGAAGATCCACATCCAGAGGAACGAGACGACGACGCCGGGGATCAGCCACGGGATGAGGAACGCGCCCCTCAGGAGTCGCTGGCCGGGGAAGCGCTGGTTCAGGACGAGCGCGAGCGCGAGCCCGATGAGGAAGGGGGCGATCGTCGCACCGACGGTGAAGATGAGGGTCTGCCAGACGAGGCGGCCGAAGTCGTCCGCGAGGACGGCGGACAGGTTCTCGAGCCCCACGAACTCCATACCCGGGTAGAGCAGGTTCTCGTCGAAGAACGCCGAGACGAGCGACCGCAGCAGCGGGTACAGCACGATCGCGCAGAGCAGCACGACCCCCGGTAGCAGGAGGAAGACCAGGAAGGTCCGCTCGCTCAGCCGCGAGCCGAGTCGCCCCCGCCCGGGGCTCTCGTGAGCGGTCACGCTCGAAGAGGTCATCGTCGTCCTTCGTTTCGTCGTCCCGCGGCGTCGTCTGCGATCACCCGGGGTGGCGACCAGCGGTGTCGCCGAACTCAGAGTGCACGACGTGCGCATACTGCGCAACCGCCATGCACTATGTGCATAATGGGGGAACGAACATCAGCGGCGAAAGCGAGGAAGCATGGCTGCGGAGAAGGGCGCGAATCAGAGCGTCGAGAAGGCGATCACGGTGCTCGAGTCCTTCTCGAGCGGCGAGCCCATGCGCGTGAGCGACGTCGCCCGCGAAGCAGGGATCGGTCAATCGACCGCGTCACGGCTGCTCGCGACCCTCGAGGCGGGCGGGCTCGTCGAGCGCGACCCCCAGACCTCGCTGTACTTCCTCGGCGCCGAGCTCATGACTCTCGCCGGCATCGCCATCAACCAGAACCGGGTGCACCGGGTCGGGCGTCAGATCGCGCAGAGCCTGGCGGGCGAGATCGGCCTCGGCGTCAACATCGCCCTCCTCCGTGGCGCGGAGTTGGTCTATCTCTGCAACTTCGAGGGACGGCTCTCACCGAAGTCGCACACGCTGATGGGGCAGCGCGTGCCGCTGCATGCGACGAGCATCGGCAAGGCCACGCTCATCGGCACCAATCGGGAGAAGCGCCTGCGACTGCTGCCGGAGCTGCCCGGGTTCACGGAGGCCACCATCACGACGCACGAGGCGCTCGACCGCGAGGTCGCGCTGACCGCGAGGCGCGGCTACGCGATCGAGGTCGAGGAGTTCGTGCTCGGACGGGCCTCGACCGCCGCGCCGATCCTCGACCGCGGCGGGAAGATCGTCGCGGCCGTGTCGATCTCCGGCCCGCTGACGGCGATCGACCTCGAGTCGCGTGGCGCCGAGCTCGGCCGCACGGTCGTCGAGACCGCCGACCGCATCAGCTCGGGCCTGGGCTATCAGGGCCCGGCCTGAGCCTTGCGATCCGAGCGACGACGCCCCGCCCGCGCGATGAAGAACAGGATCGTGCCGACGACGATGTAGCCGGCAGTCCCGAGCCACACGGGCCCGGTCTGCTGCGTCAGCAGCACGATGCTGGCGATGATCGCGAGCACCGGCACGACCCGCGGCACCGAGAAGTGCTTGTGCTCGACCTTGTCCTTCTTCAGCACCAGGACGCTCACGTTCGCCGACAGGAAGACCAGCAGGAGCAGCAGGACCGTCGTCTCGGCGAGCGTTCCGATGTCACCGAGCACGGTGAGGAGCATCGTGGCGCCGGCGACGACAAGGATCGAGACCCACGGCGTGCGGCGCTTCGAGAGCACGCGACCGAAGGCGTGGGGCAGCAGACCCGACTCGGCGAGCCCGTATCCGACGCGGCTGGCCATGACCATGAACAGCAGGGCGCCGTTCGCGATGGCCACGAGGGCGATCAGGCTGAACAGCCACGGCGGCACGGCAACACCGCTCGCTGTGACGACATCCAGCAGCGGCCCGGTCGATTCGGCGAGCTCCGCCGGCGGCACGACGATGACGGCACCGATCGCGATGAGCAGATAGACGACCGCCGCGGTGATGATCGCACCGAAGAGCGCCCGCGGGTACGACTTCGACGGGTTCTTCACCTCTTCCGCCATGTTGGCAGCGGCCTCGAATCCGAGGAAGGAGAAGAAGGCGACGATGGAGGCCGCGAAAGCGCCCTGCAGCGGGGGCACATCCGGGGCGAACTCGAAGACCCGCGCGGGCTCGCCGCCGCCCCCGGCGAAGACCATCGCCGCGACGAAGATGACGATGACCAGGCCCGAGACCTCGATGATCGACGCGACGAAGTTCGTCGCGAGCGACTCGCGCACGCCGCGGAGGTTGATGAGCGTGAGGACGGCGATGAACGCGATCGCCACGGGGATCGGCGGGAAGTCGAACAGCGCGGCGAAGTAGTCGCCGGCGAACGCGTTGGCGAGGGCCGCCGCCGTCGTGATGCCCGAGGCCATCATCAGGAAGCCCACGAGGAACGACAGGAACGGGATTCCGAAGGCCCGGTCGACGTAACGCGCGGCGCCGCCCGCGTGCGGGTACTTCGTGATCAGTTCCGCGTACGTCCCCGCCGTGAGCAGCGCGACGACGAGCGCGATCAGCAGCGGCAGCCAGATGACGCCGCCCACGTCGGTCGCCATGGTCCCGACGAGGGTGTAGATGCCGGCGCCGAGAGTGTCGCCGACGATGAACGCGAACAGGAGAGGGGTTCCGATGGCCCGTTTCAGCCCGGGCCGATCATCGGTGATCGGCGCACTGGTGTCGTTGGTCATCGCAACACTCCAGCGTCTCGTCGCGAATTCCGACAACCTCTGGCGCCGGCGCACGATCTGTGGTTGTGCCTCTGCCGCGACTCGGCGATCGATACAGGCAGGATGTGAGCATGTCCGATGCTCCCGCTCGCTCGTTCCTCCGCGGCGCCGCCGACCTCGCCCACGGGTTCGGCTTCTGGTCGCGCCGGCCCGGGGTCATGGCGCTCGGCCTCATCCCCGCCGCGATCGTCGGGCTCGTCCTCCTCGGCGGGCTCATCGCCCTCGGCGCGTTCCTGCCGGGCATCGTCGACGCCCTCACCCCGTTCGCCGACGCCTGGCCGGGGCTCTGGGCGACGCTTGTGCGCGTCGCCGCGGGAACAGCCCTCCTGGGCGGAGCCATCGTGCTCGTGGCGGTGTCGTTCACGGCACTCACCCTCATGGTGGGCGAGCCGTTCTACGACCGCATCTGGCGCGCCGCGGAAGCCGACCTCGGCGGCGCGGTGCCCGACAGCGAGAGCGGGTTCTGGCGGTCCCTCGGCGACGCGATCGGCCTCATCGCCCGCGGCCTGCTCGCGGCCGTCATCGCGGCGCTCGTCGGCCTCATCCCCGTCGTGGGCGGCGTACTGGGGTCGGTCACGGCGGTGTCGCTCACCGGTTGGCTCCTCGCCGACGAGCTGACCTCGCGCGCGCTATCGGCCCGCGGCATCCTCGCGGCCGAGCGTCGTCGGCTGCGCCGAGCCGACCGCGCCCGGTTCCTGGGCTTCGGCGTCGCGACGCAGCTCTGCTTCCTCGTTCCCCTGGGGGCCGTCGTCGCGATGCCGGCCGCCGTCGCGGGGTCGACTCGGCTGGCCCGCACGGTGCTCGACAGCCGCGACTGACCGTCAGTCGTGCCGGACCGAGTCGGGCTCCTCGTCTCGGATGTGCTCGTTCTCGATCTGGAACGTCGAGTGGAGCACCGAGACGTCGAAGTGCTCGGCGACGCACGACCGCACCTCCTGCAACACCTCCGCGGCATGCCCGTCGGTGAAGCATCGATCCTCGACGACGACGTGAGCCGTGATCGTCGGCAGGCCCGTGGCGACGGTCGACGCGTGCAGGTCGTGCACGTCCGTCACGTGGTCCAGTCGCAGGATGTGCGCACGCACATCGTCGAGGTCGAGCCCCTGCGGGGTGAACTCCATCAGGACCGACGCCGTCTCGCGCATGAGCTTGACCGCACGGGGCACGATGAGCGCCGCGATGAACAGTCCGGCTACGGCATCCGCCTGGGCGAAGCCCGTCGTCGCGATGACGATCGCCGCGACGATGACCCCGACCGAGCCGAGTGCGTCGTTGAGCACCTCGAGGAACGCCGCGCGCATGTTGAAGTTCGCACCCCGGCTCGACGAGAGCACGGCGATCGCGACGATGTTGGCGACGAGACCCACGACGCCGAAGACGAGCAGCTCGATCGCGGGCACCTCCGGCGGCTCGAACAGGCGACGGATGCCCTCGATCGCCGCGTACACGCCGACGACGAGGAGCAGAGCCGCCTGGGCGAAGGCGGCGATCACCTCGATCCGGCGGAAGCCCCACGTCCGGCGGGCATCGGCAGGGCGCATCATGAGGTTGGCGGCGACGAGCGCCACGAGCAGGCCCGAGGCGTCGGTGAGCGCGTGGGCGGTGTCGGTCAGCAGGGCAAGGCTGCCGGTCACGATCGAGCCGATCGCCTGGGTGACCACGATCGCCGCCGTGATGCCGAAGGCGATCCAGAGCTTCACCCGGTAGTCGGCGGGCTGACCGCCCCCTGTCGCGACGCCGCCACCGTGGTCGTGCCCCGCACCCATCAGCCGGCCGCCGCGACGTCGGTCACCGGCCGCGGCCGGCGGAGGTGCGTGCAGAGGGTCGCGCGAGTGCCCGTCGCACGCAGCAGGGCCTCGGCGGCATCCACCAATCCGGCCGTCGCGTCCGGTTCGGCCAACGCATACCAGGACGACCGCCCCTCGGGCCGAAGAGTCACGAGCCCGCACTCGAGCAGGAAGGCGACGTGCTTGCTCACGGTCGACTGGGCGAGGCCGACGTGCTCGACGAGGTCGCGCACGCGATGCTCGCCGTACGACAGGTGCTGCAGCACAGCCAGGCGAGTCGGGTCCGCGAGGGCCTGGAAGAGGTGCGCGTAGATCTCGGTCGCACGTTCGTCGAGCTGCGCCGTCTCACGCCTCGGCGTCGGTGTATTCATCGTCACATGGCGATGATATCGCCGAAGAGGCGCGATCGCCAGGAGTCACACGGTCACGAGACGCGCCCTGCCCTGGTAGATCTCCCGGTCGAGCTCGTCACGGTCGTCCGCCACCAGCATCGCGACGAAGGTGTCGCCGTTGACGTTCAGGAAGGTGCGCAGGACGCCGGCGAACCAGTCGACGGCGATCAGGAGCCCCACCCCCTCGAACGGCAGGCCGAGTGACGTGGCGAGGAACGTCGCGACGACGGGGAAGCCGCCCGGCACGGTGATCGTGCCCATGTTGAGGAGGATCGCCAGCCCCATCCCCAGCAGGAGGGTGCCCGCATCGAGATGCACGCCCCCGGACTGCGCGAGGAACATGACGACGATTACGTAGTTGAGGACGGCGCCGTACGAGCCCATCGTGAGACCCACGGAGAGCGTGAAGTTGGCCACCGTGCGGTCGACGCCGACCTTCTCGATCGCGGTCTTCAGCACGGTCGGGTAGGTCACGGCGGAGCTCGTGGTGGTGACCGCGATCAATGTCTGCTGCGCGAGCTTCGCGGGCAGCAACGCGATGTTCACGCGCGTGCGAGCCCAGACCACCGCGACGAAGATGATGAGCAGCACGAGCACACCCAGGAGGGTCGAGCCGAGATAGCCGAGCGCGCCGAGGACGACCCCGAATCCCACCGTGCCCGCGAGGTCGGCCAGGAGGCAGAAGACCCCGATCGGAGCGATCAGCATCACGAACCGGATCATCGTCAGGACGACCTGCTGGATCTGATCGAAGAAGTCGAGAACGAGACGGTTGCCGCTGGTCGTCACGTAGACGTTCAGGGCCGCACCGAACAGCAGCGAGAAGACGATGATCGGAACCATCGCAGCGCCGGACATGGCGTCGAAGATGTTCGTCGAGACGAAGCCGACGATCGTGTCCTGCCAACCCGTCGCTTCGCCGGCGGCATCCGCCAGTGCCGGGTCGACGCCGCCTGAGAAGTCGACGCCTGCTCCGGGCTGCAGGACGGAGCCGATGATCCAGGCCACCACCGCGGCGACAGCCGCGAACGCCAGCATCCAGGCGAAGGTCCGTGTCGCGAGGCGACCGGTGCCCGAGCCGCGGAGCGAGCCGATCGCGAAGATGATCGACGACATCACCAGCGGCACGATGGACATCTGGATGAGGCGGATGAAGATGTCGCCGACGAATGCGATCGCGGCCGCCGCGTCGCCCAGGACGAGCCCGAACGCGATCCCCGACAGGGCCGCCAACCCGATCTGCAGCGCGGGGCTCCTCAGAGCTCTCTTCACGGTCTTCCGCCCTTCTCCGGCCTGTCCGCCGCTCGGCGGTGAGATCGACGCTAAGCGGGCGCACGTCACTGATTCGAGAAATTGGTAGGACCGTAACGGCTCGTTTACATGATCGGAACGTCGGCCCGACAGCCCGCGACCGTGACAGACTGAGCCCGCCCGCGAGACGAGGAGTATGCGCTGTGACCGATTCCGCCGGAACGAGCCTCGGCCCCCTCCCCCGCACGCACGCGCTGATTGCAGACGACATCTCCCAGCACATCGAGCGCCTCATCGTGACGGGCGAGCTCGCTCCAGGCTCGTCGCTGCCACCCGAGCGCGTGCTCGCCCAGACCCTCGGCGTCTCGCGTAACGCTCTCCGCGAGGCACTGACCCGCCTGGCGGGACGGGGGCTGATCGATCGACGCCAGGGCAGCGCCAACCGCATCCCTCGCACGGTTCCGCTCACGGCCGCACTGGCGGGACGAATGGACGGGGTCTCGGCGGAGTTCCGAAACGCGGCGGAGTTCCGCGCCGTCATCGAGCCGCAACTCGTGCGCCTCGCGGCGGCGCGCGTCGATACGGCCCAGCTCGACGCCCTCAGCGAGCTGCTCGATTCCGGCGGCGACGACGACGCGGAGGTATCGGCGGCACTCGACATCGCGTTCCACACCGCGGTGGCGCAGGCGACGGGCAACCCGCTGCTGGCGGCGCTGGGCGAGCTCACGGCCTCGTGGACGGTCGCAGCCCGCGTGTACTCGCACCTCGACGCCGACGGCAGGCGCCTGTCGCACGACGGCCACAGCCGGATCCTCGCGGCCCTCGTCGCGGGAGATCCCGACGCCGCCGAGTACGCCATGCGCATCCATCTGGCCGAGATCCGACAGCTGATCGAGCGCTCCGGCGAGCTCGGGACGGATGCCGCGAACGACACGTGATCCGCGGAAGCCGGTAGGACCAATCCGTCGATCATCCGCTACTGTCATCTCGAATCGGCCCACCCGGGGCCGTGGCGAAAGGCAGAACGTGCGCCGCAACCCCTCGACCCCACGTATCGCGCGTCACGACGTGGCCCCGGCCGAGCGCCGGACCGCTCTCATCGCACTCATGCTCCTGACCTTCGTGACCGGCCTGGTCGACGCTGTCGGCTACCTCGCCCTCGACCGCGTCTTCGTGGGCAACATGACCGGCAACATCGTCATCCTCGGCATGGCGGTGGCCGGCGGCGACGACCTCCCGGTCCTCGGCCCGGCGATCGCTCTGGCAGCGTTCACCGCCGCCGCGTTCGCCGCGGGGCTGTTCCTGCGCAGCCGACGGAAGGAATGGGGTGGAGCGGTGACGGGACTGCTGGCCGCGGGCGCGGTCGTGCTCGCGGGCCTGGGTGTGACGTTCCTGATCCCCGGGGCCGCCGACTCCGACGCGGTCATCCTCACGGCATCGACGCTGACGGCCGCCGCCATGGGGACGCAGGCCGCCGTCGCCCGCAGCCTCGCCGTCACCGACATGACGACCGTCGTCGTCACCTCGACTCTCACGTCCCTGGCGAGCGAATCGTTCGTCGACCACGGCATCCGGGGCGTGTGGAACCGCCGCGTCGCCGCCATCCTGGTGCTCTTCCTCGGCGCCCTGCTCGGCACCCTCCTGCTTCCGCTCACGCCCGGCGTTCCGCTCCTGCTGTCGGCGCTGCTGACGCTGGCGGTCGTGGTGCTCGGGCATCTGCGGCTGTTCACGCCGGCGCGACGCGAGACGGTCGCCGCGTGAGCGTGCTGCAGCCCGGCGAGGGCGACCGACCCGGCGAGCACTACCTCGCAGCCGGTCCCGACACGGTGCTGTGGGGCCGGTTGCCGTGCGCCGCCGACAGGCCGGTGCTCTCGATCGCCTCGGGTGCGACCGTCACGATCGACACCGTGAGCCACGAGGGGATCCTCGAAGATCAGGGCAAGGACCCGCGCGCGTACTTCGGGCGTCACGGCGTCGCCCCGGAACACGTCCTCGACGATGCGGTCGCGATCGCCGCGTCGCTCTCGCGCGACCCGGCGCACGACGGACCGCACGTCGTCACCGGCCCGATCCACGTCGAGGGCGCGCAACCCGGCGACCTGCTGAAGATCACCGTCGAGCGCCTGGTGCCACGCGTGCCGTACGGCGTCATCTCGAACCGGCACGGCAAGGGTGCTCTCGTCGGCGTGCTCCCGCGCGGACCGCATCCCGTCAGCGTCTTCACCCCGGTCGAGGAGCGTCCGGACGGGCTCGTCGGCACGATGCCGCTGACCGATGACGGCGACCGCGTCGTGGAGTTCCCCCTGGCGCCGTTCCTCGGGACGATGGGCGTGGCCGTCGCCGGCGACGAGCGACCCCATTCGGTGCCGCCCGGAGCGCACGGCGGCAACCTCGACGTGAAGCTGCTGACGGAAGGCGCCGCGCTCTACCTTCCCGTTCAGGTGCCCGGTGCCCTCGCCTACGTCGGCGACCCGCACTTCGCTCAGGGCGACGGCGAAGTCGCGCTGACCGCCCTCGAGGCCTCGCTGCGCGCGACACTGCGGTTCGAGGTCGTCGCTCGCGAGGCCGCCCTCGCCGAGTTCGGCGAGATCGCCGGTCCCCTCGCTCGCACCGACGAGTTCCTCGTGCCCATGGGGCTCGACGTCGACCTCGCCGAGGCGATGCGCGCATGCGTCCGCGCGTCGCTCGACCTCATCACCGCCCGGTGGGGCATGAACGAGCACCTGGCCTACGCCTACCTCAGCGCGGCGACCGACTTCGACATCTCGCAGGTCGTCGACATCGTGTGCGGCATCCACGCGCGCATTCGCGAGTCCGACTTCGACCGAGTGCCCCGCCGCACCGGAGACTCGAGCAGCGTCTAGGCTCGCGGGTCGATCTCGATGACGATCCGGCGGCCGGCGTCGATCACCCCAGGGCCCTCGTCGGGGGATGGCGCGGGAATCGGCAGCTCCTGCTCGACCTCCCAGGTGAGCCGGGCATTGTGCGCCGCGGGATGGAAAAGCTCGTCGAACCCGAGCAACCCTCCCGACGACGGCTGAGACGCATCGTCACGGCGACGGGTCGCGAAGGCGGAGCCGATGAACACCACCGGCACCGAGAGCACGAGCACGATGGTGCCCCAACCGAGGACGTCCGCCATGCCGACAGGCTAAAGCGAGTGGCTCCTCACGGCTACCGGCGGGTGCGACGGATCCGGATCGGGCCTTTCGCAGTCGACGGGTCGACGACGGCGCCGCGCTGGGTGATCTCGACCTCGCCGTCGGCGACGAGCCGTCGCGCGGCACGTCGCGCGGGCTCCATGAGTTCGCGCCACTCCTCACCGCCGACGGCGCGCGCCGCCTCGGACGGGCAGATCGTCGCCCCCGCCGCGCGAGTGCTCAGCAATTCGAGGATCTTGTCGCTCAGTCGCGTGTCGACAGGACGGATGCCGCGACGGCGGCAGGCGTCCGAGCAGTAGCGCACCTCGTCCCAGTTCCGGGCCCACTTCGCGCGCCACTGCATCTCGCGCCCGCACGAGGCGCACGTCTTCGGCGGGGGCGTCGACGCCGTGGCAGCTCGGGACATGTGACCAGTCTGCGCACGCTGCGGCCGTCGGGACGGGCTGTTGACAGAGTCCCCGCCGAATGTCAGCGAGACGTGTCAGGTTGGGATCAATCGTTCAGCCCGCCCGGATTTCCGGTGTGGGCTGGATTTCTTTTCGGGCTGCGACAATGGGATCGTGTCGCCTCAGGTGAAGCCATACCTCACGATCGACGAGCAGGTCGAGATGTTGAGGGCCCGTGGCATGACGATCGACGGGGATCCCGAGCGGTAGTTGCGGGCCGTCGACTACTACCGGCTAAGTGGATACTGGTACATCTACCGCGTTCTCAGCCGCGACGGCCGAGGCGATCCGGTGCGCACCGATCGCTTTTCTCCGGAGACGTCCTTCTCGCCCACGAGGACCTGACGATCTTCCCTGAGAGTTTCGACCACGCTCGCTGGCTCGCGAAAGCTCGCTCGCGCGTCGATCGCGCCGCACGGATTTCGCCGTTCATCCGTCATCACGCCGAGAGGTACGGTGGCGTCATCCCGATCTGGGTATTGGTCGACGTTCTCGACTTCTCTGATGTCTCGATGCTCTTCGACGGCATGTCCACGGGCGATCAATATGCAGTCGCGGAGGAACTTGGGATACACATGAATCTCGACGCTCTCCGGCCGCTTCAACGGCGGAAAGCTGTGACGAACCATCCCCTCGCCCGAGGGCTCGAGCAGCTCACTATCGTGCGGAACATCTCCGCGCACCATGGCCGGCTCTGGAACAGAAAGTTGGTTCCAGTCGGAACCAACGCACTACGAACGGCCTCCTGGTTGGACGCTTCGCCTCGAGGACAGAGTGAACGTGTCTACGGCGCGCTGACTATCGTCGCGAAGAGCCTCGAAACCACATCGCCCGGCTCCATATGGGCCTCACGTGTCGCTCACCTGATCAGCACGCTCGCCGACCTCCCCGAACGGTCCGTCCGCGACATGGGTTTCCCGCCCGATTGGCAAACCTTCCCGATCTGGCAAGGCTGACGGCCCGCAAGAGCGGGAGTCGCGCCCCGGGGTCGGCTTCGACAACGAGACCGACGCGAGCAGTTGACAGCAGCCGGGCGTCTCGTCAGCCCAGCAGACGCGTCTCGCAGCGGGACTCAGCGACACCGTCGCCGTCGCGTTCGACGGCCCACACCGCACCCTCGGCCGACTCGGTGAGCATCTCGACCGGCTCGCCGTCGACGTAGAGCACGGCCGCGCCCTCGTCGAGGCCGAACCCGTTCGGAAGCGTGCCGGCGGCGATCGCGCGCTGGAGAGCAGGGCGCCGATCGGGCTGCGAGTCGTAGTGCACGCCCACCGAGCGGTCGACGAAGCCGAGCGCGTCATCGATCACCGCGACCGGCCCGAACGTCGTGGTCGGCCCGCCGACGTGCCAGCAGATGGCACCCGCCGAGGTGCCGGCGAGCACGGTCCCCTGGTCGGCCGCCTCAGCGAGCACGTCGGGCAGCCCATGCACCCGCCACACGGCGAGCAGGTTCGCGACGCTGCCACCGGCGACCCAGACGAGGTCGCTCCCGAGCACCGCCTCGCGGAGGTCGGGCTGATTGCGCCCGAAGAGCCGGATGTGGACGGCATCCACACCGAGCTGCTGTGCTGCAGCGAGCTCGCGCCCCTCGTCGACACGCTGGTCGCCCGCCGCGGTGTTGACGAACGCGACCCGGGGCCGGCGGCCGGTGACACCGGTCAGGTCGAGAGCGTAGCGCTGCAGGGGGCTGAACTCGACATCGCCCCACTGTGCGGCGCTCCAGCCGCCGCACGTCGCGAGGATCTTGCGTCCTGTGCTCACGAGAGCATCACCTCCGGTGCATTCCAGGCTCGCACACGAACGCCGCCGAGCCCCGTGCGATCCGAGCCGGCGGCCAGTGCGAAGCCGACACGCCGCTCCTCTCCCGCCTCGAGTCCGAACGCGTTGTCGTCGAGCACCGCCCCCACGCCGTGGGGGAAACCGTCGATGAGGACGATCGGCGCCGGGTGCGCGCCGCTGTTCCGCACGACGATCGCGCGGTCGTCCACGTGCGCCGACAACGATGTTCGCGGCAGCTCGGACAGCGGCGACGTCAGCTCCGCATACGGCTGCAGCAGCTCGGCGACGGGGGTGCGAGCCGCGTCGTCGAGAGGCCGCCCTTCGAGCTCGCGCAGCGCGGCGTCCTTGCGCTGGTGGTTGAACGGGTACCACTGCGACGAGACCCGCTCACCCGCGGCATCCCGCAGCGTCACCACGAGCACGAGCGGCTCGATCGGTCGCTCGACGAGCGGCGCGACGATCTCGGTGACATCGGCACGCCCGTCGGCCGGCACGTCTACCGGGGATTCCTGTTCGACAACGACCCGAAGGTCGGCGTCGTACAGGCGCACGTGCACGCGGGCGTCCGACACGGGTGCGGGGGTGTCGTTCGACACGTGGATGCGGGCACGGAACGTCTCGCCCTCCGCCCAGTCGAACTTCTCGTAGGTCGCATATGCCGACACCGGCGCCCCGAACTGCTTCGCCCGGTAGTACGAGAGCTTCGGCACGCCGTAGTAGTCGATGATCGCCCAGGACGCTCCGGGGAAGGCCTCGCCGATCTTGTAGAACCAGTACGCCGAGGTCTCGTCTCCGCTGTGCGCGCGCATGCGCTCCGACGCGAACCTCAGCGCATCGCCCTGTCCGAGCTGCGAGTACTCGATGAAGGTGCGCCAGTCGCGAATGGGGCCGTACGCGGCGTATCGCGCCTGCTTGAACAGGTCGAACAGCGAGAACTGCGACTGGTGCTGCACGATCGCGCCGTGCTCGGGCGGCGGCCACTCCTCGAGCAGCGCAGGGTCGAGGAAGTGCGCCATGCTGTCGAGATCGCACTGGCTCGACAGGCCGTACTCGCCGAACACCGCCGGCAGCAGACCGGTGTATGCCTCGACGGGCATGCCTTCGTGGTAGACGCCGTAGAAGTGCTCGCTGCCGCCCCACGGGTCGGTGCGGTGGAACGGACGCGTGGGGTCGTACTGGGCGACGCGCCGTCCGATGATCGTCAGCAGATCGTCCGAAGTGATCGTCGCTGGATTCTCGTTCCCGCCGCCCCACATGATGAGCGAGGGGTGATTGCGCAGCCGGCGAACGATGCGCGAGACCTGATCGTCGATCGTCGCGAGGTCGGCGCCGGTCGCGTCGAGGCCGAACGTGAGCGGGAACTCCTGCAGCACGAGGATGCCGCGACGGTCGCACTCGTCGTAGAACTCGTCGCTCTCGATCGTGCCGCCGCCCCACGCTCGGAGCATCTGCAGATTGCCGCGCTGCACGAGGTCGAGGATGTGCCGGTCGACCTCGAATCCGCGACGGGCCATCGGATCGGTCCAGCACCAGTTCGCGCCCTTGAGGAAGAGCTCCCGCCCGTTGACGACGAACCGCCAGTCGTAGGTGTCGGGGCCGTGGTTTCCGGCCAGGGGCTCCATACGCACGGAGCGGATGCCGAAGCGGGCCTCCCGCGCCTGGCCCGCGGCTCGCACCTCGGCCGTGTACAGCGGCTGCTCGCCGTAGCCGAAGGGCCACCAGAGCCGGGCGTCCGGCACGTCGACCTCGACGTGATGCCGGGTCAGGTCGGGACCGATCGCGGTCGACAGCGCGAGCTCCGCGACGACCGCCCCCTCGGGGTCGCGGATCGTCACCGAGGCCGGCAGCGCCTCCATGCGGTCGTGCGGCGCGACGACATCCCACTGCACGCGGACGCGCGACGCACCCTCGCGGGCATCGGTCACCACGACCGCGAGGTCGGCGAGCTCGACCTCGGGCACCCGCTCGAGACGCACGCCGCGCCAGATGCCCATCGAGATGAGGTGCCCGTAGTGCCAGCCCCAGCCGGGAGAGGGCTTCATCACGCCGTGCCAGTCGTGGGGCGGCGGATCGATGCGCACGACGATCTCGTTCTCGGCGTCGAGGTCGAGCATCGAGGTCACGTCGACATCCGGTCCGCCGTACATGCCGACGTGCCGCGCGACGGGACGGCCGTTCACGAACACGGATCCCGCGTAGTCGAGGCCGTCGAACGAGAGTCGGATGCGGCCGCCGCGCCAACCCTCGGGGACGCGGAACCGGCGGGCGTACCACCACTCCTGCTGCTCGATGCGCGTGCGGCGGAAGTACCACGGCCATTCGTCGGGCACACCGTGCTCGACGAGCTCGGCGTACGTGTTGTCGTCGACGAGTGGATCGGCGATGACCCCCGCGGCGACGAGCGCGCCCTGCACCGTGCCGGGGACCGACGCCGTCACCCAGGTCGACCGGTCGGTGTCGGGCCGGTGCCAGCCGACGGGGCTGCGGCGCGCGGCATCCGACCGATCGCCGAGCCACCGCTCGATGGAGAACTCCCGCCCCGGGAGCGACCCCGCGAGCAGCCAGTCGCCGTCGAGAGACACCACGTCGGCCTCGCCACCGGTGGAAGCCTCGTCGGTCGTCGCCTCGTCCGCCGCCTGCGCCGCCCGAGACGGAACCGACGCGTGGTGCTCGATCCAGCGGTCGCCCAGCAGCGGCGAGCTCAGCCAGCGCGCACGTTCGATGTCGTCCAGCGACACGGTCACCGGTTACTTCACCGCGCCCGCGTAGAGACCGCTGACGAAGTAGCGCTGGGCGAAGACGAACAGCAGCAGGATGGGCAGACTCATGATGAGCACGGCGGCCATGATGTTCCCCCAGTCGGCGAGGTACTGCGCCTTGAAGTACAGGACACCGGTCGTCAGCGTCCGTTTGCCGGGGTCGGTGAGCAGCAGCTGCGGCACCAGGTAGTCATTCCACACGCCCACACCCTGCAGCACCCAGAACGTCGCGACGGCGGGCCGCGCGAGCGGGAAGAAGATGCGCCAGAACAGCTGGAAGTAGCCGGCGCCGTCGATGATCGCGGCCTCCACGATCTCGCGCGGCACCTGCCGCATGAACGCCGCCATGAGGAAGACGCCGAAGGGCAGGGCACCGGCGATGTAGAGCAGGATGACGCCGGCGTAGCTGTTGATCAGCCCGAGGTCGCGCACGACCCGGAACTGCGGCACGAGCGCCAACTGCATCGGCAGGAAGATCCCGGCCGCGAGCAGCAGGTAGATCCCCGAACCGATCTTGGTCGCCTGGCGCACGATCGCATACGAGGCCAGGGCGGCCACGAAGGTCGCGACCGTCATGCTGACGAGCGTCAGCAGGATCGAGTTCGCGAACAGATTGGTGAAGTTCGCCTCGTTCCACGACGTGACGAAGTTGTCGAGGGTGGGCGAGATCGGCAGACCCGTCGGGTTCGTCAGCACCTCGAGGTTGGGCTTGAACGCCGTGATCACGATGATCACGAGCGGGTAGATCATCAGGATGCTGAGGACGATCAGCAGGACGTTGACGGGAACGCGTCGCAGCAGACGCGTGGCAGTGCGGCTGTTCATCGACCCTCCTCCTCTGCGGCGATGCGGTTGTTCAGGCGGTTCTGCACCGCGGCGATGGCGATCAGCACGATGATGACCAGCACGGCCATGGCCGAGGCGTAGCCGAAGTTGTTGTTGACCATGCCCTCCTGGAAGACCTGGGTCATGTACAGCTGCGTCGAGTTCCCTGGCCCTCCCCTGGTCATCAGATAGACGGTGTCGAACGCACGCAGCGCACCGTTGATCGAGAGCACCAGCACGAGGCCGATCGAGGGGATCATGAGCGGCAGCGTGATGAAGCGCAGCGCCTTCCAGCCGCGAGCGCCGTCGACCTTGGCTGCCTCGAGGATCTCGCCGGGGATCGTCGACAGCCCGGCGAGGAAGATGACGATGTTGAAGCCGAGACCGCTCCACAGGTCGACGAGGATGACGCTGTACAGGGCGAGGTCGTAGTTGCCGAGCCAGTCCTGTGCCAGGCCGCCCAGTCCGAGGCTGCGGAGGATGGTGTTGAACGTCCCGGTCGTCGGGTCGTACATGAAGCTCCACACGAACACGATCGCGACGGGCGAGATCACCATCGGTGCGAAGAAGATCGCCCGGTAGATGTTGCCGAGCCGCAGCTGGCGGTGCAGCAGCACCGCGAAGAGGAACGCCAGCACCGTCTGGACGACGATCTTGAAGAACCCGTAGATCGCGGTGTTTCCGACGGCCTCCATCAGCACCGGGTCGCCCGAGAAGATGCGCACGAAGTTGTCGAGGCCCAGGAACTCCCAGGCGCGGTTGAACCCGCGGGCGTCGGTGAAGCTCGCGACGACGACCTGACCCATCGGGTACACCGTGAACACGAGGTAGAGGATGAGGGCCGGCGAGATGGCCACCCAGAACTTCCCGGTGGCGCTCCTTCCGGTCCAGAGACGCTCGGTGAGCGTCGTGCGCTTCCGGAGCGAGGCCACGTTCTCCGGGTCGTCCAAGGCGAGGACGCGGGGATCTTCGACGCGCGTGCTGCTCATGTCGTTCCAATCGGGTCGGTCGGGGGAACCACGACGGCGGCGTCGCGGGGGTCGATGGTGACGATGGCGTCCGATGCGGCGAGGGCGGTGCCGGCAGAGCCGTCAAGGCGTACGACGCGCGCGTCGGGCGCGACGCCGGCGACGCGGACCTGCACGGGCGCGTCACCGAAGTTCGCGACGACGACGACGCGCGAGGAGTCGTCAGGGCTGCGGCGCCAGACGGTGTGACGCACGAGCCCGATGGAACCGGCTCCGTCCGCGGCCGCCACCGTCACGGCGGCATCGGTCACGAGCTCGCCGTTCCACAGCCAGTCGGCGTACCGGCCACGCACCTGCTCCGCGCGCCGCGCTCGCTCGACGGTGACCGGCATGTCACGGGGGCGTCCCTTGAAGTTGAAGGGCTCGAGGCTCATCGCGTATCCGTCCAGCAGGCTCTGTGCGATCATGCCGTGCTCGTCGAAACCGGTCAGCGCCGTGACGATGCGGGCGTCGGGGCGCAGCATCCTGCCGACCGGACGGTGCTGCGCCGACGCACTGCGGAAGTACGACACGTCGTAGTCCTCGAACTGTGCGTCATACGCGCCCTCGGCGGCGATGACGAAGGTGTCGGCCGCGTCACCGAGTCGCGCACGGATGTCGTCGATGTAGGCCGCATCCCACGTGAAGGCGCTCGCCCCGACAGGGTGGCCGTGGTCGTCGGCGAAGCACAGCAGAGCGCGGCCGTGATAGAGCGATTCGTCCGCCAGGATGCCGTCCGCGCCCCACGAGGCCATCTCGGCTACCTCGTCGGCGATGCGGTCGCGCAGCTCGCGCACGCCGAAGCACAGGGGCACGTACCAGGGCGTGCTGATGCCGTATCGCTTGCGCGACAAGTGGTAGACGGGTCCGGGCTGCGCGTAGGGCTGCCCGTGGGGGTCGCGCGACACGAACCGCTCGAGCTCGTCCCAGTTCGGGCCGGGCTTCTCGACCCACACGTACTTGACGTAGAGCACCGTGGCGACGTCGAGCTCGCGCGCCCGGTCGAGCGCGCGCTGCAGCGCCGCGGGGCCGCCGAGCTTCGTCGCCGGGCGATGCCACGGTACGAGCCCGTCCTGACCGCCCTCGTTCCAGCCCACGATCTGGATGGCCCCGATGCCCTCGGCCGCGCACTCCTCGATGATGTCGACGAGGTCGTCGAAGTCGTACCGCGGCTCGCCCTCGGTCGACATCAGCTGCACCTGAAGCCACAGTCGGGGCTCGGTGAGCCAGGCTGCGCGCGAGTGTCGGGTGGGCGCCTGATGGCGGCGGTACGGCTCGAGCGAACCGGTCCAGTCGCCCGCGTACGGAGCGAGCGACATCTCGGGCAGTTCGATGCGGTCCATTGCCGCGGGGAAGTGGATGGCGTCGAGGGTCACAGCGGCATCGGGACCCGCCGTGCGAGCGAGGCTGTCGGCGAACCCGGGCTCGAGCGATGCCCGCCAGCCGATGAAGTCGAGCGTCGGCCTCGCCGGCATGACCGCGACACCGCCGACATCGGTCGCCAGGGCGACGAACGGGGAGGTCGGGTTCCCGACGAGTTCGGGCCGCAGATTGCCGCTGGCGTAGTCCGGGAACATGGTGCCCCAGTACGGTGCGTTGCTGTCGAACACGGGCAGCAGGCCGACGCGCGTGCCGGTCGAGTAGTCCACGCCGCGCAGCTCGAGCTCTCGTGCCCCCGGTCGGATGCCGCGTAGGGACGGGAAGCGCACGGCTTCGACCCCGCCCTCGGCGAAGGCGACCGAGAGCGAGAGCCGGAGAGCGCCCTGGTCGATCGTCGCGATGACCGTGATGTCGCCGTGAAGCGTCTCACCGGCGGACGTGATCGGGTCGGTCCAGCGCAGCGTCACAGCGTTGCGGTCGGCGGTGAACTCGTGACCGGACAGCGACTGCTGCGCGGTCTGGACGACGACGGTGCGGTCGCCTCCGCGCGGGATCTCGATGACGAAGAGCGAACCGGCGCTCGCCTCTTCCAGCCACGGGCCGACCCTGCCATCATCGAATCGCACGAGCCCACCGGTGCGGGCATCGAAGCCGACCGACAGATGCGGGTCCTCGAGGGTGAGGAGCTGGGTCACGGAACACTTCCTTGAGTTGCGTTGTGTAGCAAGACTACACGAATGACGGGATAAGACCCCCGATATCGCTCGATTCGAGCAAATATCGGGGGCCCAGGGTAGCGAGGCTACCCGACTGCTCAGCGAGCCGCGCGGATCTCCGCAAGTGACGCGTCGAGCTCGGTGACGACCGACGCCGAGTCCGTCCGCCCGGCGATCAGGTTCTGCATCCCGACCAGCAGCGTCTCCTGGAGCTGCGGGTGGGCGGGGAGCACCATCGGGCGGAACGTCTTGCCCTGCCAGGCGGCCTCCATGTCGCCGAAGAGCGGATCGACCGACGAGACGTCGATGCCCTCGGTCACCGGGAACGCCTTCACCCCGGTGAGGAACTCGGTGTAGACGTCGTCCTCGAAGAAGAAGTCGATGAAGCGCTCCGCCGCATCCGTCTTGTCGTTGCCGGGGTTGATTCCCCACGCGACGAGGTAGCTCCCCCACATGTCGGCGACGTCGGCGTCGAGCGTGGGGAAGTTCATGTAGCCCGGCTCCACGCCCGCGGCGCGGGCGTCGGAGAGGATCCAGGTGGCGGGGAACATCGCGGCCTTGCCCGACAGGAACGCCGTCTTTGCGGCCGACTGGTTCGTGCCGACCGGGTCGGGCATGTAGTACGGCACCAGCTCCTCCACGACATCCAGAGCACTCTCGTACCCGGGAGTCTCAGCGAACGTCGTCTCGCCGTCCAGCAGCTCATCGATGATGTCCGGGGAATCGGGGAACACGTGCTGCGCCATCGCGTAGTAGGCGATGAACTGCGGCCACCAGCTGTCCTGCGCCGACATGGCGAACGGCACGATCCCCGCCGCCGACAGCTTCTCGGCGGCATCCTTCAGCTCGGTGTAGGTCTGCGGGACCTCGTCGATACCGGCCTGCTCGAAGAGCGCGGTGTTGTAGATGATCCCGTTGCCCGACTGAGAGATGGGCACGTAGTAGGCGCCTTCACCGCCGGAGTCGCGCGTCGCCTCGAGCGCCGCGGCCTCGTTCAGCCGTCCGAGGAAGTCGGTCGACGACAGATCGGCGGCGAAGCCGTCCTGGATGAAGTCGGTCAGGTTCTTCGGGTCGAATCCGTAGACATCCGGCCCCGCACCGCCCGAAAGGCGCGTCTTCAACACGTTGTCGTAGTCGTTGGTGTTGACGAACTCCGCGTTGACGGTGATGTCGGGGTTGGCTTCTTGGAAGGCGGCGATGACCGTCTCGTAGGCCTTCTGGTTGTCGCCGCCGTCGCCCCACATCAGGAAGCTGAGCTCGGTCCCGCCGTCGCCCGCGCTGCCGCATCCGGTGAGCGCCGCCGCCGCGAGCGCGGCCACGCCGGCCGCGCTCGCGAGACGGACGCGGGGACCGTGCGTCATCGGTTGTTCGCCACGTACTGGGCGAGAGCGGTGTCGAGGTCGGCGAGCACCTGCTGGGTGTCGCGCTGGCCGCTGATGATGTTCTGCAGGCCCACGAGCAGCGCATCCTGGATGCTGGGGTCGGTCGGAGAGAAGGCCGCGACGAACTGCTTGCCCTCCCACGACGCCTGCATGTCGGGGAACAGCGGGTCGACGTCGGCGCCGATCTCGATGCCGGTCGTGGTCGGGAAGAGCTTCACCTTGCCGAGGAACTCCGTGTAGACGTCGTCCTGCATGAAGTAGTCGAGGAACTTCTGCCCCGCGTCGAGCTTGGCGTCGCCGTTGTTCGGGTTGAGGCCGAAGCGCACCTGGTAGGTGCCCCAGATCGAGTCGGAGCCGTCGTCGGTGGTCGGGAAGTTCATGTACTCGACGTCCAGATCGGCGTCTCGGGCGTCGGAGAGGATCCACGTGGCGGGGAACATCGCCGCCTGGCCGCTGAGGAACGCCGACTGCGCGGCGGTCTGGCTCGTGCCGACCGGGTTGGGCATGTAGTACGGCGTGAGCTCGCGGACGATGTCGAGCGACTCCGCCCATGCCTTGCTGTCGGAGAACGTGGTCTCGCCGGCGGCCATCTCGGCGCCCAGCTCCTCGTTCGCCCCGTGCTCGGCGAGCGGGTAGTAGACGATGAACTGCGGCCACCAGTTGTCCTGCGCGCTCATCGCGAAGGGAGTGACACCGGCGGCCTTGAGCTTCTCCGAGGCCGCGAGGAGCTCGGTGTAGGTCGTCGGCTCCTCGGTGATGCCGGCCTGGTCGAACAGCGCCTTGTTGTAGATGATGCCGTTGCCCGAGAGCGAGATCGGCAGGTTGTAAGTACCGCCCGCGCGCTGCGCGTCCTCCGCCGCCTCGGGGGTCAGCTTCGACAGGTAGCTCTCGCCGCCGTCGGAGAGGTCGGCGGCGAAGCCGTCGGCGACGAAGGTGTCGATGTTGCCGAGGTCGAAGCCGTAGACGTCCGGACCGGCACCGCCGGAGAGGCGGGTCTTGAGGATGTTGTCGTAGTCGTTGGTGTTGAAGAACTCCGCGTTGACGGTGATGTCGGGGTTGGCGTCCTCGAAGGAGGCGATGACGTCTTCGTACGCCTTCTGCGTGTCGCCGCCGTCGCCCCACATCAGGAAGCTGATCTCGGTCTTCCCGCCGCCGGCGTCACCTGCGCACCCGGCCAGAGTGCCGACGGTCGCGAGCGCGACTCCGACGAATGCTGTCCCCTTGAGCCACTTCTTCATGGCTTCTCCCTGTCTTCATCGATGGTCGACGCCCGCTGGAGGCGCGACGTCCGGGTATTGGTAGCGATACTACACATGGACGGTCGTTTCGTCGCGTGTTTACCGAATCGAGACGTTGAACGCGCCAATTTCGCTAGTGCCACTACTTTCTGAGCCCTGATCGTGGCTAGGGTGATGCCTCATGGAATCCTCCCAGCAGCCGGACGCCATCGGCAGACGCGTCACCGTCAACACCGTGGTCCGGCGCCACCAGATCGAGGCCACCCGCACCCGCTCACTGTGGGAGGACGAATCCGAGCTCCACTCCGCGGCGCTCGTCGAGCGGTTCTCCGACACCGTGCGCGCGGCCATCCCGGATGCGCGCGTCACCTGGGCGCTGTCATGGGGAGCGCTCACCGACGCGTCGCCCCGCTACCGCGACGTGCGCGCCGCGGTCCGCCGCGCGGCCGAGGCGCACGGCGACGACGTCGCCTTCGTGCCCGGGGGATTCTTCGCCAACCTATACGGCTCACGCGAGGACGTCTCGCGCGATATCACCGACGCCGCCGACCTCATCGCGCAGGAGTTCGGCCGCGCCCCCCGATCGCTCGTCGCCGGATTCCTCTCGGCGCACAACATCGCCGACGCACGCGCCCGCGGAATGCGGACGGTGCAGGGCAACATCTGGAGCCAGTTCGACATCGACCTCCAGGACGGCGACGGCTCGATCGCCTACCCCTACTACCCGTCGTCATCCCACTTCCTCGTGCCGGGAATGGGCGATCAGCGCATCGACGCCGTCCAGCTCGACGGCTGGACGGTCGATCTCGTCGCCGCCCGCACCGCCGGGATGTCGTCGGACTACAACTCTCGTCTCGGACTCGGCCCCATCGAGACGCTGCACCGCCTGCCGCGCGACGAGGCGCTCCGCGAGCTCGACACGACGAGCGAGGCGCACCTGAACGACCGGAACGTCGAGCGCAACGGCCTCGGCTGGCTGACCTTGAACTACGAGATCAGCGAGGTCGCCCGCGGACTCGAGACCGACCCGTCGACGCTCGAGGCCTGGGGCGGTTGGCTCGGCGGCCTGCGCGAGCGCTGGCCCGATCTGCAGATGCCGACGATCGCCGAGTTCGGCGAGGAGTGGCGCGCCCGGCACCCCGACAACGAGGGACTGGCCTATCTGCTCGAGCAGAGCGGCAGCGGCGTCCAGGCCTCACGTCGCGGCGAGACGGTCACCTGGTTCATGACGGCAGGCTTCCGCCTGGGCGTCGTCACGGACGCCGACGGCGTCCGGGTGTTCGACTACACCGCCTACGACGGCACGGCCGTCGAGCCGTCGGGTCTCGGCGATCGACGGTGGAGCCTGCTCGGCGAGATCAACCAGAAGCGCACGCGCCCGCAGGACGAGCCGGTGCCGCTGCGCCGATTCCTCGCCGAGCACCCGTTGGTCGACGCCGCCGTGGAGCACCACTACGGCGGCAGCGTCGAGCTGGCACGCCTGAAGGAGGACGCATGACCGCGTTGCGAGAGCTGACGGTAGACCATTCCGCAGACCCGGTCGGAACCGGCGCACGGCCGGTCTTCGGCTGGCAGATCGCGAGCGATGAGCCCGATACCCGGCAGCGGTCCCGGCGCATCGAGGTGCGCGATTCCGCCGGACGCGTCGTCTGGGACTCGGGCATCGTCGACGACGACCGGTCCGTCGACATCGGCTACGACGGCCCGCCCCTGCAGCCGCTCGCCCGCCATCACTGGCGCGTAGAGGTCGACACCACGTCCGGGCACGCCGTGAACGACGGCACGTTCGTCACCGGCGTGGTGGATGCCGACTGGCGCGGCGCGCGCTGGATCGGCGCGGCCGAACCCACCTCTGCGGCCCCGATCGTGCGCGGCTCGTTCGAGGTCGACGTCGAGCCGGTCGAGGCCTACCTCGTCGTCGCCGCGGGAGGCCTGGCGCACGTCGAGCTCGACGGACGACCCGTCGACGACTCCGTGCTCGGACCGGGGTTCACGGATTACGACGTCGTCACCCAGTACACCGTGATCGATGTCACCGGGCGGCTGGCCCCGGGCGCCCACGTGCTGACGGCGGAGCTCGGCCGCGGCTTCTACGGGATGCTCGGCCGCAACACCTGGAACTGGGAGACCGCTCCCTGGCACGACGACCCGTGCGTCCGGCTGCTGCTCCTCCTCCGGGGAGCCGACGGAGAACAGGTCGTCGTGACGGACGACACCTGGCGCGCCGTCGACGGGCCGACCACGAGCGACGACCTCTACGCCGGCGAGGACTTCGACGCACGGCGTCGTGTCGTCGGAGCCGGTTCCGCCGACACCGACGTCTCCGACTGGCCGCTCGTGCGGGTGGCGTCGGGCCCCGCCGGTGCGCCCGAGCCGCAGCGGCAGCCCCCCATCGTGGTCGCCGGGCACCTCGAGCCGACGTCGGTCGTCGAGCTCGGCGCAGGGCGCTGGGTCGTGGGCTTCGAGCGGGTGATCGCGGGCTGGGTAGAGATCGAGGCCGATGGTGCCGCGGGTGACGTGATCGAGCTCCGTTTCGGCGAGACTCTCGAGCCCGACGGGGCGCCGAACTACGAGGACGAGAAGGGCTACTTCGACGGCAGGTTCCAGACCGACCGGGTCACCCTCGACGACACGCGCGAGACCGGTCCGCTGCGGTGGCATCCCCGATTCACCTGGCATGGATTCCGCTACGTCGAGGTGCGCGCGCCGCGGCTCCCCCGGCTGCGGGCGGCGATCGTCCACACGCGTGCCCCGCGGACCGGGCGGTTCGCGTCCTCCGATCCGCTGCTGAACACGATCCACGAGCTCACCGTCCGGACGATCCTGAGCAACCTGCACGGCATCCCGACCGACACTCCGAAGTACGAGAAGAACGGGTGGACCGGCGACGGCATGGTCGGCGCCCGGATGATGCTCCAGAACCTCGATACGCACGAGCTGTTGGCGAAATGGTCGGCCGATATCGCCCACTCCCGCCACGGCTCGGGCGCCCCTCAGGTGATCGCGCCGCACGGCGGGTGGCGCATGGACTGGTCGCCCGCGCCGACCTGGCACTCCGCGCTGCTGCTCGTGCCGTGGGAGGTGCACCTGCAGCGAGGCGACCGAGACGTGCTCGCGGCGGTGTGGCCCGATGCCCGCGACTACCTCCGCTTCGAGATCGATCGATCGCCCGGCGGCATCGCCGAGACGACGCTCGGCGACTGGGTCGCGCCCGACACGGATGCCGGCGGCGGCAACCCGCCCGAGGACGCCCGTGTCGCCGCGACCGCCTTCCTCATCGCCATGTGCGACACCGCCGCCCGTGTCGCCGTCGAGCTCGGCGAACCCGCGGACGAATGGCTCGCGGCCGCGCAGCGCAGTCGCGAGGCGTTCGTCGCGACCTTCTGGGATGCCGATCGCGCCGAGGTGCGAGGCGTCGGCGATGACGGGTACCGGCAGGCGCACGCCGTTCTCGCCCTCGCCTTCGACATCCTCCCCGAAGACGCCCGGCAGCCCGCCGCCGATCGTCTCGCCGCCGACGTGCGCGACCGCGACGACCACCTGTGGACCGGCGCGCTCGCGACGAAGCACATCCTGCCGGTGCTGACACGGTTCGGGCACGCGGATGCCGCTGTCGCGGTCGCGACGCAGACGACCTTCCCGAGCTGGGGCCACTGGGTCGAGCTCGGGGCCACGTCGCTCTGGGAGCACTGGAAGCCGGAGTCGCGCTCGCGCGGACACTACTTCCTCGGCACGATCGACGACTGGCTCTACGGCGATGTCGCCGGGCTGCGTCCGCTCGCCGCGGGCTGGCGTCGAGCCGGTATCGAACCGCGGGTGACCGCCACCTCGCTGACCTCGGCCGAAGGGTCGGTGCGAACGCCCTACGGCGACCTCTCGGTGCGCTGGCGACGTGGGGGCGAAGATCTCGCTCCGGACGAGGTGGAGCTCACCTGCGAGGTTCCCGTCGGGGTCACCGCCGAGGTCGTGCTGCCGGGCGTCCGACGGGAGGTCGGCTCAGGCGTGCACACGATCCGCGGTCACGCCTGAGCCACCGGCCCGGTCACCAGGCCGAGTAGCCTCCGTCGGCGAGAACGATCGACCCGGTGAGGTAGGAGGCGGCGTCCGAGGCCAGGAAGGCCACGAGCGATGCGACCTCCTCGGGCGAACCGAGCCGCTGCATCGGAGTGCGCCGGATCCAGTCGTCCCACCACTCACCCGGGACGCCGTCCTTCGTCAGATCGGTACCGATATACCCCGGCGCCACGGCGTTGACCCGGATGCCGGCGTCGACGTACTCGACGGCGAGCGACTTCACCGCCAGGTGCACCGCGCCCTTCGACGCGTTGTAGGCGGCCTGCCGCTGCGGCGCGTTCGCGAGCTCTCCCGACATCGACCCGATCGCGACGATCGATGCGCCGCGGGTCATGTGACGAGCGGCCTCGCGGGCGCACCAGAATGTTCCGGTCGCGTTGACGGCGAGCACGGCGTCCCACGCCTCGCGCGAGATCTCGGACGACGGCTGGTGGTTGGCGATGCCCGCCGATGTCACCAGGATGTCGAGCCGGCCGTGTCGTTCGGCGACGCCCGCGAACACCTCGGTGACCCCCGCCGCGTCGGTCACGTCGAGGTGGACGTACTCGACTCCCCCGCCGAAGGACTCCGCCGCGGCGCGGCCGACGTCGTCGAGGAGGTCGGCGATGACGACGGTCGCTCCGAACTCGCGCAGCGCCGTGACGCAGGCGAGTCCGATGCCCCGGGATCCGCCGGTGACGACGGCCACTCTGCCGTCCAGTTCGAGCCGTTCGCGGTACATCTCTGTGCCCTTCGGGGGTCGTGGGGTAGGGTTTGTAGCGATACTACATGGAGGGGGGATCCGTGACCACGGACACCGCACCCGGCGCATCCGGCACCACCGCAGCGCCCACGGAGGACTCGAGCGACACGCTTCTGGAGCGCATCACACGGCAGCTGCCGAGCCTGCGACGATCCGAGCAGCGGGTCGCCGCCATCGTGCTCGACAACCCCGTCGGAGCGGTGCAGTTCACGATGGCGGGACTCGCCGAGGCCGCCGAGGTCAGCGAGCCGACGGTCATGCGGTTCTGCGCATCGGTCGGCTGCGAGGGGTTCCAGGACTTCCGCATCCAGCTCGCCCAGACCCTCGCGCTCGGCCTGCCCGTGACGCACTCGTCGATCACTCCCGAGGACTCGAGCGCGGATCTGTCGGAGAAGATCTTCGACCACACGATCTCGAGCCTCGACCGGGCCCGCCGGACGCTCGACGCGGCGGCGGTCGAGGAGGCCATCGCGCTCATCCTCGGTGCGTCCGACATCCTGTTCGTCGGCTTCGGCGCGAGCGGCATCATTGCGCAGGACGCGCAGCAGAAGTTCCCCCTGTTCGGCGTCCCGTGCCAGGCCCCCGAGGACTTCCACCAGCAGTTCATCGCCGCGACGATGAGCGGGCCGCGGTCGGTCACCGTCGCGATCTCGAACACCGGCCACACCGAGCAGACGATGATCGTCGCCGAGGCTGCACGCAAGGCGGGCGCCTCGGTCATCTCGATCACGGGGCGACCCAGCCCGCTGTCCGAGGTCGCCACGGTGCCGCTCATCGCGCGCACCTTCGAGGACACCGACGTCTACACGCCATCGACGAGCCGCCTGGCGGGCCTCGTCGTCATCGACATCCTCGCGACGGGCGTCGCGCTGCGCCGCAGCCCCGAGCACACCGCGGCGATCCGCCGGATGAAGAGCGAGCTCGCGTCCATGCGCCACCGCGACGACGCGGAGGAGCCGGCGTCGTGAGCGGGCCCGCGCGGCGACGCGTGCTGGTCACCTCGCGGTCGTTCGGCGGCGGTGGCACCGACTTCGCCGCCGAATTGGACGCCGCCGGTTACGAGGTCGTGCGAGCGAGCCCCGCTCACGCCCTCGACGACCTCGAGCCGCTCCTGCCCGGCGTCGACGGGTGGATCGCGGGCACCGGCCCGATCACGGCGGCGCACCTCGATCTGGCTCCCGATCTCCGCGTGATCGCCCGCTACGGCGTCGGGGTCGACAAGGTCGACGTCGCGGCAGCCGCCGCGCGCGGCATCGTCGTCACCAACACCCCCGGCGCGAACTCGAGCGCGGTCGCCGAGCACACCGTCGCCCTCGTGCTCGCGGCGCTGCGCGGCGTCCCCGCCGCAGACCGCCGCGTCCGGGACGGCGACTGGTCGGGCTGGCAGGCCCGTGAACTGTCGGCGCTCACCGTCGGAGTGCTCGGGCTCGGGCGCATCGGACGCCTCGTCATCGAGCGCCTCAGCGGATTCCGCCCACGCGTGCTGGGGGCCGATCCCTGGGTGCCGGCGGACGACCCGATCTTCGAGACGGTCGAGCGCGCGGCGGCGGACGACCTTGCCCGCTCGTGCGACGTCGTCACCCTGCATGCCCCCGGCGGCCAGACCGTCGTCGACGACGCCTGGCTCGCGGCATCCGACCGCCCCGTGCTGCTGGTGAACACCGCCCGCGCGGATCTCATCGACGAGGATGCCGTGGCCGCCGCGATGCGCTCCGGCCGCGTCTGGGCGTACGCCGCCGACACCCTCGCGACCGAGAACCACGGCGACGGCGCCTCGCCCCTGCTCGCCCCCGATCTCGCCGATCGCGTCATCGTCACGCCGCACCTCGCCGCCCAGACCCGCGAGGGCGTCGACGGCATGGGCGGCATGGCCACCGCCGACCTGCGCGCCGTGCTCGAGGGCCGTCAGCCGCGGCATCCGGTCGTGCCGTGACCGATGCTCGCGGGCGGGTCCGCACGGTGACGGGCGACATCGAGCCCGACGCCCTCGGCACCGTGAACTATCACGAGCACCTGTTCCAGCGCTCCCCGCTGCTACCCGGCGACGACCTCGACGACGAAGACGCATCGGGGCGCGAGGCCGCGGAGCTGCGGGAGTCGGGCTTCGCCACGCTCGTCGACGCGACCCCGCTCGGCCTCGGACGGCGACCCGAGGCGATCCGTCGCATCTCGCGCGCGACCCGCCTCACCGTTGTCATGACCACGGGCGCTCACCGCCGCGAGCATTACGCCGCGGATCACCCGTTGCTCTCGGCATCCGAGGACGAGCTCGCGGCCGCGTTCCTCCGCGACCTGACGGTCGGTGCCGCCGAGGGGCTCGCTACCGCTCGGGATGCCGCCCCACGGGCCGGGGTGCTCAAGGTCGGCCTCGGCTACTGGCGCATCGACGACGCCGCCCGCCGGGCGATCGCCGCGGTCGGAGCCGCTCATCGCGACACCGGCGCCCCGGTGATGGTGCACCTCGAGCACGGCACCGCCGCCCACGAGGCCCTCGACGCCCTCGCGTCCGTCGGCGTCGCCGCTGATCGCGTCGCGCTCGCCCACATCGACCGCAATCCCGACCCGGGTCTGCACGCCGAGCTCGCCGCCCGCGGCGCGTTCCTCGGCTACGACGGCGCGGCGCGAGCACGCGACTGGCCCGACTCGGTGCTGATCGACTGCCTCACCGAGACCGCGCGGCGCGGCGGAGCCGACCGCGTGCTGCTCGGCGGCGATGTGGCCCGCGCAACGCGTTATCGCGCCTACGGCGGCATCCCGGGCCTGCGCTATCTCGGCGACCGCTTCGTGCCGCGCCTGCGCGACGCCGCCGGTGACGACGTCGTGGATCGCGTCCTGCGAGGAAACCCCGCCGCCTGGCTGGCCTGGCGCGTCAGCCGCGGCTGACGCCGCGAGCCAGCGTCGAGTCCGATCCAGCCGTTTGCATGCGCCGAACCACAGGCGCAGGAGGGGCCAGGCCTCACGCGACCTGCAACCGCTGGTCGCCCGAGACGTACTCGACGACGAGCTCGCCGCCGACCGCCTCGAGGTACTTTCGGAGCGTGCCGAGGCGCGCACTGTCGAGGTCGCCGTTTTCGATCTTCGAGACCTGTCGTTGTCCGACGCCGATTCGTTCGGCGAGTTGTTCCTGTGTGAGACCAAGCTGCTCGCGGAGGTCGCGCAGGCGGTACGCCCGCACTTCGCTGAGCATCCGCTCCTTGTGTGCGTCGACGTGCGCGCGGTTGACAGGGCGCTTAGCAAGCAGCTGCTCCGGGGTGAGAGCCATCGCCATCACCTTCCTTCCGTGTTCTTCAGGTCGTTCAGGTGGGACGTCCCAGCTGAGGACCGTTCTCCGCCAACAGCTCGATGGCTGCGATCACCTGTGCGTAGGTGTCGTCGTCCAGCTCCATCAACCAGTCCTCGATCAACTCAAGATCGATGCTCCACACGCCACCATTTCAGACCCTGAAAGGTCTAGCCGCCTAGCAGGTGCGCCGCCATCTCAGACGCCGACGCGAGCGGGATTCAGATCGCCGGCCGAGCGGATGATGCCGGGCGCCGTGAATGCGTGCGGATCGATCCCGGCAGGAGCCGTGATGGTGAACGTCTCGCTCTCTCCGGGAAGCAGCGTCACGAGGCCGCGATCCACTCGCGCCGCAGGATCGACGCGGTCGACCTGCAGCACGAGGTCCTTCACGAGCGATCGAGCCGTCACGCGAACCTCGTAGCCCGCATCGGTCACGACCCCGGAAGCCTCGTACCCGGCGGGCTCGAGCGCCAGCTCGGGGTCCTCGGCGAAGTACCAGAGCGCACGCTCACCGGTCGACAGCTCGGCCGAGACGACCTCGGCGGAGGCATCCGCCGCCGTCGCGACCGCCTGGGGCAGCGGCAGCGTCATCGCTTCTCGGGGCTCGATACTGACCGTCGCCGACTCGTCGGCGCGCACGGCCCCGTCGAAGCCGGTGCGCCGCAGCGTCAGCGCGGCATCCCAGACGGCGTCCGTGTCGTTGTGAAGCACGACGGCCAGACCGTCCTTGCGCGGCTGGATCGTCGCGAAGCGGTCGGCGTACACCGCGCGCAGCGCGTGCCAGAGCGGCTTCCGATGTCCGTGCCCGTCGACCGCGGCCCACGAGATGACCGGCCAGCAGTCGTTGAGCTGCCAGACGATCGCACCCTGGTTGAGGGGATGCAGCGATCGGAAGTGCTCGATACCGAACCGCACCGCGCGCGCCTGGTTGAGCTGAGTGGCCCAGTGCCAGTCCTCGATCATCCGCGGCGCGGAGATGTGTTCGCCGAGACCGCGCTCGAGCTTGCCGTTGCCGTCCTGCGCCTTCTGGTGCACGAGCATGAGCGGACCGTACGGGTCAGCGGGCTCGTCGTGGACGACCGAGAACAGCGTCGACCAGGCGGGCGGCCCCTGGAAGCCGAACTCGGACACGAACCGCGGCCGGTACGTGCGGTAGACGTCGTAGTCGACCTGGTTCCAGACGTCCCAGATGTGGGTCGTGCCGTGGGCGGGGTCATTGGGGTGCACGTACGAGCTGAACCCGTAGGGACTGCCGGGCGAGTACGGCGTCGTCGGCGCGAGCTCGGCCACGATCTCGGGGAAGAGCCGCTGGTAGTAGCCGTCGCCCCAGGTCGCGCCGCGCAGCCGCGAACGCCAGTTCCAGTCGACCCAGCCCCAGATGTTCTCGTTGCCGCCGTTCCAGATCACGAGACTCGCGCGGCCGGTCAGGCGGGCGACGTTGTCACGCGCCTCGGCGGCGAACTCGTCCCACAGCTCGGCGTCCTCGCTGTAGGCGGCGCATGCCAGCAGGAAGTCCTGCCAGACCAGGATGCCGCGCTCGTCGGCGAGGTCGTAGAAGTCCTCCGACTCGTAGATGCCGCCGCCCCACACGCGCAGCAGGTTCATGTTCGCCTCGGCGGCGTCGTCGAAGCGCTCGGCGAGGCGCTCGCGCGTCACGCGCGGGAAGAAGGTGTCCTCGGGGATCCAGTTCGCGCCCTTGATGTACACCGGACGGCCGTTGACCGCGAGCGCGAAGGGGCTGCCGTCCTCGTCGGCCTCGACATCGAGCGTCACCGAGCGGAAGCCGATGCGACGTCCGGCCTCGGCCGCGCCCACCGCGACGCGCAGGTCGTAGAGCGGCTGGTCGCCGTAGCCGCGAGGCCACCACAGCTCCGCGTCGGCGGCGCGCAGCGACAGCGTCGCGTCGACGTCGCCGCGATCCACGGATGCCGCGACCCGCTCCCCCGCGACCTCGGCCACGATCTCGCGGGTGCCCGTGCGAGCGGCATCCGGATCGAGTGCCTGCCACTCGAGCTCGACGTGCACGTCGACACGTCTCGGGTCACCGTCGACGCCGACGACGGGACGCACGCCGGCGATGCGGACGTCGCTCCAGCTCTCGATCCCGATGTCGCGCCAGATGCCGGCAGTGACGACGGCCGGCCCCCAGTCCCACCCGAAGTTGCACGCCGACTTCCGAATGGCGTTGAAGGGGTGGACGTACGAGTGCGGGCGTTCGCCGAGGACGGCCTCGCGCTCGCGGGCGTACGCGATCGGCGATGAGAACTCGACGCGCAGGATGTTCTCGCCTTCGCGGAGCAGTTCGCCGAGCCGCCACCGGTAGGTGCGGTGCTGATTGACGGTGCGTCCGAGCTCGCGCCCGTTCAGGAGGACGCGGGCGACGGTGTCGAGGCCCTGCGCGACGAGGTCATGGACGGACTGACCGTCGGCCGACCACACGAAGGTCGTCTCGTACGCCCAGTCGGAGTGGCCGATCCACGCCAGCGCCGACTCGTTGTCGTCGACATAGGGGTCGGGGATCAGGCCGGCCGCCAACAGGTCGGTGTGCACGACACCGGGCACCGTCGCGGGAATGCTCGAACGGGTGGTCTCGGCGAAGGTCTCCGGCACGTCTCCAGCGACGTGCGTGAGGTGCCAGCCGGAATGCAGGGCATGGAAAGTCACCCCACTAGAAGTAGCACAACTACCGAAAATCCGCGCTGTGCGGCACCGCAAGCCGCCTTCGTTGCGCGCGGCTGACCCATTCACGTAGTATCACTACCGATCCGAGACCCGGGTCGTGACGAATGGATGTGAGCATGTGCGCCGCTGCACGACCGGCTGAACCCGCCGCCCTCACCGTCGAGGCCCTCGCCGGAGCGCTCACGGGCCCCACCGAACGGTACGAGAAGCACCTCGGCGACCTGCGGGGCCTGTACCGCGATGCCGACGCCTTCCAGGCCGCTCTCGCGACGGACGACGGGTCTCCCGTGTACTGGGTCGACAGCAGCACCCCCGACACGGGCCGGGGCGCGCTGACGATCGGCCTCAGCGTCCTGCGCCCCGGTCGCGTCGGCGACGAGTTCGCGATGACCCGCGGCCACCTGCACGCTCAGGCCGAGTTCGCGGAGCTGTACTTCGGCATCTCGGGATCGGGCGTCATGCTGCTCGACAGCGTCGACGGCGAGTCTCGGGCCGTGCCGATCACGCCCGGCGTCGCGGTCCATGTGCCGGGCGGGTGGGTGCACCGCAGCGTCAACGTCGGCGACGAGCTTCTGGTGACCCTCTTCGCCTATGCGACCGAAGCCGGGCAGGACTACGGCATCATCGAACGCGCGGGCGGAATGAGCCGGCTCGTGGTCGCCGACGACGCCGGCGGCTGGACCACCCGTCCCAATCCGGACCACGGAGGTTACCGTGCCTGACACCACGACCGCAGCGGGCGCCGAGAGCGTCCTGGCCGACCTCGCCGCCCACATCGACATCAGCTGCGTCCAGGCGCAGCACGCGCGCGCCGACCTCGAGGAGCTCGCGCGACGCGCGGCAGCCGGGCGGTTCGTCAGCGCGCACGTCCTGCCCGGCTGGCTGCCGGTGATCCGCGAGCTGCTCGCCGGCACCGGAGTGCTCGCGGGGTCGCCCGTGGGCTTTCCCAGCGGCGGCGCGACGACGGCGACGAAGGTCGCAGAGGCGCGGGAGCTGCTCGATCTCGGGGCGCAGGAGCTCGACGTCGTCGTGGCGATCGGACGCCTGCGCTCGGGCGAGACCGGCTATGTGACCGACGAACTCGCCGCCGTCGCGGACGTCGCCGGCGGCCGGGTGCCGCTGCGGGCGATCCTCGAAGTGGGCCACCTCGACGAGACCGCGATCCGCCTCGGAGTGGATGCCGCCGTCGCGGCCGGCATCCCGTGGATCAAGACCGGCACCGGGTGGTCGGGCCACCCCACGACGATCGACCACATCCGGATCATCGCCGACCAGGTCGATGGTCGAGCCGCGATCAAGGCCGCCGGCGGCATCCGCGACATCGAGACGATCCGAGCCATGGCGACCCTCGGGGTCACGCGGTTCGGCATGAACGCCGACTCGGCCGTCGCAGCGGTCGCGGCGGCGACGGCCGCACGGGGAGACGACGCATGAGCATCATCCAGACCATGAGCGCCGCCGGACTGCGCCCCGCGCAGACGCCGACGCTCTACTTCATCGGCGTGACGACCGGGCGGTCGTCGATCCAGCAGGTCTTCCCCCGGTGGGCCGACGAGCTCGGGCTCGACGGTGCCGTGCTGCAGGGCATCGATCTGCCCCTCCACGCGCCGCGCGAGGACTACCGCCGGGTCGTCGACTTCATCGCGAACGACCCGCTGAGCCTCGGCGCCCTCGTCACGACCCACAAGATCGACCTGTACACCGCCTGCGCCGACATGTTCGACGAGATCGACCCGTTCGCCCGCCTCATGGGCGAGACGAGCTGCATCTCCAAGCGCGACGGGCGCCTCGTCTGCCACGCGAAGGACCCGATCTCGAGCGGTCTCGCCCTCGACGCCTTCCTGCCTCGCGGATTCTGGGCGGGCTCGGGCGCCGACGCGCTCTGCATGGGCGCCGGCGGATCGACGATCGCGATCAGCTGGTACCTCTCGCGTCCCGAGTCCGGGACCGACCGCCCCGAGCGCATCGTCGTCACCAACCGATCCGCGCAGCGCCTCGACCACATCCGCGAGATCCATGCCGAGCTCGACACCGACACCGTGTTCGATTACGTCCTGACCCCCACCCCCGAAGACAACGACCGCGTGCTCGCCGGCCTCGCGCAGCGCTCGCTCGTCGTCAACGCGACCGGTCTCGGCAAGGATGCGCCCGGCTCACCGCTCACGGACGCCGGAGTCTTCCCCGAGCACGGCGTCGCGTGGGACCTCAACTACCGAGGCGACCTGGTGTTCCTCGACCAGGCACGTGCGCAGCAGGGACCGCGCAACCTGCAGGTCGAGGACGGGTGGATCTACTTCGTGCACGGCTGGACGCAGGTGATCGCCGAGGTGTTCGACGTCGACATCCCCACCTCCGGGCCCTCGTTCGACCGGCTCGGCGAGCTCGCGGGCTCGACGCGCTGACGATGACCGACCTCGGCACGTCGCCAGACCTCGTCCTGGCCTACGACCTCGGCACCGGGGGCTGCAAGGCCTCGCTGTGGACGCCTGCCGCGACGATGCTCGCCGAGACGGTCGTGCCCTACCCGACGACGCATCCCGCGCCGGGACGCAACGAGCAGCGCCCCGCCGACTGGTGGGATGCCGTCGCCGCGTCGACTCGGCGGCTGCTGGAACGCGCGCCCGATGCGCGCGACCGTATCTCGGGCATCGCCCTGTCGGGCCAGAGCCTCGGCGCGGTGCAGCTCGACGAGCGGAGCGAGCTGGTCTCCCCCACGACCCCGATCTGGTCCGACACCCGCGGACGCCCCGACGCCGTCTTCGGCGGCGCCTCCGGCAGCGCCCGCGGCAACGTCTCCGAGGCGGAGTGGTACCGCCGCACCGGCAACGGGTTCGGGGCCGCGCTGTACCCGCTGACGAAAGCCGCGGCGTTCCGCGCCGACGACCCGGACGCCTGGGCGCGCACGCGGCACCTCGTCGGGTCCAAGGACTGGATCAACCTGCGGCTGACCGGCGAGCTCGCGACCGACCCCTCCATGGCCTCGGGCAGCGGCGCGTACGATCTCGCGACGGGCGGATACGACGACGAGCTCCTCGCCGCCGCGGAGCTGCCCCGCGACGTGTTCCCCCGCATCGTGCCGTCCTCGGAGCGGGTGGGCGCGCTCACCCGAGAGGCCGCCGCAGCGCTCGGCCTGCCGTCCGGCATCCCCGTCTTCGCGGGCGCCGTGGACAACGCGGCGATGGCGCTCGGCTCACGCGGCACCGCCGAGGGGCGCATCTACGCGGCACTGGGCTCTTCGAGCTGGATCACCGTCACTTCGGCGCGGCCCGTCATCGACGAGAACGCGCGACCCTACGTCTTCGCACACGCGATCCCCGGCATGTTCGTCAGCGCCCTGTCGACCTTCAGCAGCGGCACGAGCCTCGAATGGCTGCACGCGACCCTCGCCCCGGGCACCGCCACCGCGGCCATCATCGACCTCGCGGCGGACAGTGCGCCCGGAGCCCGCGGCGTCAGCTTCGTCCCTACCCTCGCGGGTGGCACTCCGCTCGAGGGCGGCAGCGGCGCGCGGGGCGGTTTCACGGGCCTGCACCTCGGCGCCGGCCCGGCGGACCTCGTGCGCGCCTGTCTGGAGGGCATCGCCTTCTCGCTCGACCGCAGCCTCGCCCTGATGCGCGAGCTCAGCGGCTCGCACGAGCCGCTGCTCATCACCGGCGGCGGCAGCCGTTCGCCCCTGTGGAACGGCATCTATGCCGACATCCTGCGGTCTCCCCTGCAGCGCTCGGCCGTGGATCAGCAGGCCGCGACGCTCGGTGCCGCCACGATCGCACTCGTCGGACTCGGCATCTGGGACGACTACGCGCGAGCGGATGCCGCCCACGCCCGCCTCGACGAGATCGTGCCCACCGCCCCCGGGTCGTACGCCCGCGCTCGCGAGCGTTTCGACGCAGCCGCCTCGGCTCTCGCCTCCCTCACCCCGACACAGGAGAACCCCACATGACCGACCTCCCCCTCGTCGTGATCACCGGCGCGAGCTCCGGCATCGGCGCGGCCACGGCGCGCGCCTTCGCCGACGCCGGGCACCCGCTCCTCCTCATCGCCCGCCGCCTCGAGCCCATGGTCGAGCTGGGCCTCGAGAACGCCGAGCTCGCCGCCGTCGACGTCACCGACACCGCGGCCGTGGCGGAGGCGCTCGCCCGTGCCGAGGAGCGGTTCGGTCCCGCCGACCTGCTCGTCAACAACGCGGGACTGATGGCCCTGTCGTCGGTCGCCGAGCAGGATCCTGCGCTCGTGCAGGAGCAGTTCGACGTCAACTGCGTCGCGCTCATGAAGAACAGCCAGCTCGTCCTGCCGGGGATGCAGGCCCGCCGCCGCGGCACGATCGTCAACATCGGCTCGATCGCCGGCAAGCAGCTGTACACCGACCACACCGTCTACAACGGCACCAAGTACGCCGTGCACGCCATGACCGAGGGGCTCCGTCGCGAGAACGCCGCGCACGGCGTGCGGGTGCTGCTCGTCGCCCCCGGCATGGTCGACACCGGCCTGCTCGGCAACACCGGCGCGGGCGACGTGCTCGACGGCTACCTCGACTACAAGAGCAGCATCGGCGGAGGCCTGCGTCCCGACGACATCGCGCAGGCGATCCTCGCCGCCTACCAGCTGCCCCAGCACATCAGCTTCCGCGAGATCGTGGTCGCCCCGACGTCGCAGGACGCCTGATGAAGCGCCGCGGCATCCTCAACGCCGACCTCGCGGGCCGCCTCGCGGCGCTCGGCCACACCGACCGGTTCCTCGTGACCGACTCCGGCTTCCCCGTTCCCGCCGGGGTGCCCGTCGTCGACCTGCGGGTCGTCTACGGGCTGCCCGGCTTCGCGCCCGTGCTCGACGCGATCCTCGCCGAGGTCGTGGTGGAGGCCGCCGTCGTGGCCGAGGAGCTGGCTGCGGCCAACCCCGGCATCGCCGGCGAGGTGGAACGCCACCTGCCCGACGCCACGACCCTCTCCCACGCGGACCTCAAGCGGGAGGGCGACATCCGCTTCGCGGTGCGCACCGCCGAAGACACCCCGTACGCCAACGTCCTGCTCACCGCGGGCGTCGGGTTCCCGGTATGACCGGGGTCGAGCCGCCGGCCGGCGCCGGACCGCTGCGCGGCGAACCGATCGTGCCGGTCGTGGTGCTGCACGATGCGGCCGACGCGCACCCTCTCGCCGACGCGCTCGTGGCCGGCGGCATCCGATGCGCCGAGATCACGCTGCGCACCCCTGCGGGCATCGACGCGATCCGCGCGCTGCGCGATCGTGACGACATCCTCGTCGGCGCGGGCACCGTCGTCGTCCCCGACCAGGTCGACGCGGTCGTCGAGGCGGGAGCCGCGTTCGCCGTCTCGCCGGGCTTCGACGCCGACGTCGTCGACCGTTGCGCCGAGCGCGGCCTGCCGATCGTTCCCGGCGTCGCCACGGCGAGCGACATCCAGGCGGCGCTGCGCCGCGGCCTCCGCTATCTGAAGCTCTTTCCCGCGGGACTCGTCGGCGGCCTCGCCGCGGTGCGGGCCTTCGCCGGCCCGTTCCCCGACGTGCGGTTCCTGCCGTCGGGCGGAGTCTCGGCCGACAACGCCGCGGAGTACCTCGCCGATCCCGCGGTCTTCGCGGTCAGCGGCTCGTGGATGGTGCCCGCCGACACCCTGCGCACCGGCGACTGGGCCACCGTCGAGCGTCTCTCCCGCGCCGCTCAGAGCTGAGCCCGCGGACCCGCCAGCGCCTCGCGCAGCACGATCGCGGCGCCCCCGAGAGCGGCCGAACGGCTCGGGTCGGCCGAGGCCACGACGCGCACGGGGTGAGACCGGCGCGCGAAGAACGTGCCCGCGAGCACGGCACCGATCCGCTCGGCGAACACGGGTGCGGCGCCCGCGAAACCGGCCCCGGTGAGCACGACGAGGTCGAGGTCGAGCAGGTTGACGAGGCTCGTCACCGCGACGGCGAGCGCATCCGCCGAGCGTGCCACCGCGGCCACCGCGTCAGCGTCGTCGCCCGCACCCGCACGCGCCGCGATGTCCGGCCAGTCGCGATGCTCGCCCGTCGAGGCGAGGTAGCGCTCCTCCGCCGCCGGCGGCGCGGCGAACAGCTCGAGGCAGCCGCGGTTGCCGCAATGGCAGCGCGGACCGTCGAGATCGATCGAGACGTGGCCGATCTCGCCCGCGTTGCCGCTGATGCCGCGGAGAAGCTCGCCCGCGATCATGATGCCGGCCCCGATACCGATGCCCATGTGGATCGTGGCGAACGTCCCTTGGCCGTTCGTCGCGCGCGACCAGTACTCCCCCGCCGCCGCGGCCGTTGCGTCGTTCTCCATCACCACCGGCAGCCCGAGGGCTTCGGCGAGCGCGTCGCGCACGCTGAAGTCCGACCAGGGCAGCGATGACGGCAGCTGCACGGCGGCTCCACTCATGACGTCGATCGGGCCCGGAACGACCATCCCCACCCCGGCCACGATCTCACGCTCGATTCCCGCCTCGGCGATGATCGAGTCGACCTCGCCGGCGATGCGGCGGACGACCTCCGCCGGCTCGAGCCGGCCTGCCCCCGCCGCCGTGCGCTCGGCGACGAGCTCGCCCCAGACGTTCACCACCACGTACGAGGTCGCGGCGAACCCCAGCACGATGCCGATCGCGTAGCGCGAATCGGGTCGGGCCTCCAGCAGCGTCCGGCGCTTGCCCCCGGTCGGCTCGCCTACCCCCGTCTCGACGACGAGGCCGTCGGCGATGAGGTCGCGCACGACCGTCGTCATGGTGGCAGGGGTCAGCGCGGTCACCTCGGCGAGCTCGGTGCGGCTGATCGGGCCCGCCACACGGATCAACTCGAGCACGACCGCTCGGGTCGGGCGCCGCACGGGTGCGGCATCCGGTTCAGGGACGGGACGCATCGGCATCCGGATCGGCGCGCGCGTCGGCGGCCCGTCGCGGCAGCAGTGCGAGGGTCGTGCCGAGCGGGTCGGGCATCACGAAGTGCCCGAACGTGTCGTTGGCGAAGAACATGACGCCGTCCAGCATCCCACTCAGCTCGCCGTATACGGCCCGCTGCCGATGCCAGAAGTGCGGCGAGTCGAGGTACACCCGGTACCAGTACCAGGGGTCGACGAAATCGAGCGAGTAGACGACCTCGAGCCCGCCACCCAGCCGCTCGCGCAGCGCGATCTTGCTGCGCGCGGACGCCTCGATGTTCTCCTCGCGTGCGAGGACGGCGAAGTTCGAGACGACGATGCCGCTCAATGCCGCGTACGCCTCATCGGTCATGCCCCAGACGTCCTGCTCCAGCTCGACGGGCCAGAACGAGTCCTGCCAGTAGATGCGCGCTCCCGCGGCTGTCGCGCCCGCGGCCGCGTCGAGCAGCTCGCGCAATCGCGTGAAGAACCGCGTCACCGACGCACGGCGCTCGGGCGTCGACTCCACCGCGTGCTCGGGATGCCAGATGCCGATGAGCCCGAACTGGTTGCCGAGGGTGATCCCATCGAGCCCGAAGTCGGCGACGAACGCCGCGATCTGGCGTGCGGCGAACCGCTCGACCGGCTCGCCGGGAGGGATGCCGTCCGGGTACGACGCGTACGTCTCGGTGTCGGCGTCGAGCACCGCGGCCACGTCGAGGAGACCCGGGGCGATGTTGCCGCCGGCATCCACCCATCCGGACGCCGCCTCGGGATGCCGTTCCGTCTTCCACACGCACGCGCAGAACTCGGAGCCCGGTTCGAGGTACTCGAGCAGCACGAGCGGGATGCCGCGGCCCCGCGCCTCGTCGCGGAATGCGCGGTAGATCGCACGGAGGACGGCGTAGTCCATCGGCTGCTCGCTCAGCACGAACGCCGGACCGGCGTGGTACGGGTTCCCCGCGATGACGCGATCCTCCCGCGCGACGCGCAGCCAGTGGCCGTTGTGGTCGCGCGTCGAGACGTTGGTGCCGACGTAGGAGTTGTAGCGGCCCCAGTCGAACCTCGTCGTCTCGTGCCCCGCGCCCGGGTATGCGAGCACGTGGTCGCCGTTGCCCGCGCAGAAGGTGACGACGACCTCGTCGACGCGTGCGAACCAGCCGGCGTAGTGCTCGAAGAACGCCGCGACCCCGGGCTGCGGATCGGCGACGTCGGCGAAGATCTTCGGGGTCACCCACGTGTGCGCCCGTTGCGGGCGGTGCGTCTCGCCGGTCATGCCGTCTCCGCGAACCGGCGGTGCGGGTCGGGCGCGGCATCCGCGAGCCGCTGCGTGTACGCGTGCTGCGGATGCAGGATGACGTCGTCGGCCGGACCGCGTTCGACGATCTCACCGTGGTACATCACGAGGATCTCGTCGGAGAAGTGCCGAGCGGTCGCGAGGTCGTGCGTGATGTACAGCACCGCGAGGTCGTCTTCGCGCTGGATGTCGGCCAGCAGGCGCAGAACGCCGAGACGGATCGAGACGTCGAGCATCGACACCGGCTCGTCGGCGATCAGCACGCGCGGTGCCGGCGCAAGGGCGCGAGCGATCGCGACCCGCTGACGCTGGCCACCCGACAGCTCGTGCGGACGGCGGTGCAGGTGCTCGTCGGGGTCGAGCTGGACGCGTTCGAGAAGCTCGGCGGCGGCCCGCTGCACCTGTGCCTTTCCCCGTACGCGCCCCGACATCACGAGCGGCCGGGCGATGTGGTGGTAGATCGAGTGGAAGGGGTTGAGCGAGGCGAACGGGTCCTGGAAGACCATCTGAACCGCGGTGCGGTACTCCCGCGCCGCGCGTCCCCGGGTCGGGGGCTTCTCGCCGTCGAGCAGGATTTCGCCGCCGCTGGGCTGTTCGAGCAGCAGCAGCATCTTGGCGATCGTCGACTTGCCGCTGCCGCTCTCGCCGACGAGCGCGACCGTCTGCCCGTAGTCGATCGCGAGGTCGACTCCTCTCACCGCCTCGACGGCGCTGCGCCCCGTGCCGTACGTCTTGCGCAGCCCGATGGCCTCGATCGCGGTCATGCGCCCTCCTCCGTCGTGGTCGCCGTCGCCGTCGCTCCGGCGTACCCGAGGCGTTCGCCCGTCAGGCTCGGGAACGCGGCGAGCAGCTCGCGCGTGTACGGGTCCCGCGGTCGGTGATAGATGTCTCGCGTCGAAGCGAGCTCGACGATCTCGCCGCGCCGCATGATCGCGATGCGGTCGCTGATCTCGAGCAGCAGCGGCAGGTCGTGCGTGATGAAGATGACGGCGAAGCCCAGTTCGTCGCGCAGTCGCGTGATCTCGGCGATGATCTCGCGCTGGACGACGACGTCGAGGGCGGTGGTCGGTTCGTCCATGATCATCACGGGCGGGTCGAGCAGCAGCGCCATCGCGATCATGACGCGCTGACGCATCCCGCCCGACAGCTCGTGCGCATAGGCGTCGAGTCGCTCGGCCGGCACACCCACGACGCGCATGAGGTGCTCGCAGCGGTCGCGACGCTCCTGCTTCGTCATCGTCGGGCGGTGCGTGGTCAGCACGTCCTCGAGCTGGGCGCGCACGCGCAGGACCGGGTTGAGCGCGTTCATCGCGCCCTGGAAGACCATCGAGATGCGATCCCAGCGGAACGCCCGCAGTGCCGCTCCCTCGAGCTCGTCGACCCGCACCGATCGGTCCCCGCCCAGGAACCGCACGGCACCGCCGACGACCTCGGCCGGCGGCTTGAGAAGCCGGGTGATGCCGTACGCGAGGGTCGTCTTGCCGCATCCGGACTCGCCCGCGATGCCGAGGATCTCCCCGCGCCGCAGGTCGAAGCTCACTCCCGCGACGGCGTGGACGACGGGGTCGGATGCGTAGTCGATGCGCAGATCCTCGATGCTCAGCACGACGTCGTTCATGAGACGGCCTTCCGACGGGGACGTGCGGCGGCCGGCAGCCGCAGCTTGGGGTTCACGATCTCGTCGAGCGCGAAGTTCACGAGCGACAGCGCCGCGCCGAGCGTCGCGATGAGCAGGCCCGGCGGCACGAACCACCACCACGCCCCGGCCCGCAGTGCCGAGTTCATCTGCGCGTCGTAGAGCATGCGCCCCCACGTGTAGTCGCCCGTCACCCCGAGGCCGAGATACGACAGCCCCGCCTCGGCGAGGATCGCCGACACGACGCCGAAGATGAAGGACGACGCGAGGATGGGCAGCAGATTCGGCAGGATCTCGACCGTGATGATGCGGAAGGTCCGTTCGCCCGCGACGCGCGCGGCCGCCACGTAGTCGCGGTTGCGCAGACTGAGCGTCACCGCGCGCAGCACTCGCGCGCCGCCCGCCCAGCTGGTGAGCGCCAGGATCAGCGCGACGACCCCGAGACCGCGGCTCTCGACGTAGCTCGAGACGACGATGATGAGCGGCAGGCCGGGGATGACGAGGGCGATGTTCGTGATGAGCGAGAAGCCCTCGTCGAACCAGCGCCCGAGATACGCACCGACGATGCCGAAGAACGCCGACAGCACGAGGCTGAGCACCCCCACGACCACACCGATGAGCAGCGAGTTCGTCGTCGACACGGCGAGCTGCGCGAAGATGTCCTGCCCCTTCTGCGTCGTGCCGAGCCAGAACTCGGGGCTCGGCGGGGTGATCCCGATCGGCCGGATGCGGAACGGGTCGCCGACGAAGAACGGGGCGACGAGACCGAACAGCACGATGGCGCCCGTGATCGACAGGCCGACGACCAGCTTCGTGCTGACCTGGCGGCGGCGACGACGGCGCGGCGACAGCTGCGCGAGGGTGGCGGTGACCGATTGCGACGACATCCGTTACCTCCGGATCCGGGTACGGGGGTCGATCACTCCGTAGAAGAGGTCGACGATGAGGTTGGCGGCGAGCACGGCCAGCGTGATCACGAGGAAGAGCCCCTGCATGAGCGCGTAGTCGTTGTTGTTCACCGACTGCAGAAGGGCGTATCCGATGCCCGGATACGAGAAGACCTGCTCGGTGACGAGCGAGCCCGAGACGACGAAGCCGAGCGACAGGGCGAAGCCGGCGACGGAGGGGAGGATGGCGTTCCGCGCGGCGTACCGCTGCCGCACCCGCACCGGCGAGAGCCCCTTCGCCTCGGCCGTGGTGATGTAGTCCTCCGACAGCGTCGCGACCATCATGTTGCGCATGCCCAGCATCCAGCCGCCGACCGAGCTGATGACGATCGTGAGGGCGGGCAGGAACGCGTGGTAGACGGCACTGCCCAGGAAGTCGGCCGACCAGCCCGGCATCGTGGTGTAGATGTCATAGCCGCCGAAGGCCGGGAAGACCGGCCAGATGACGGCCAGGAGATAGACCAGGATGATGGCCATCCAGAAGTACGGCACCGCCTGGAGCATCGTCGTGATGGGGATGAGGTTGTCGAGCCAGCCGCCGCGGCGCCACCCGGCGATCGTGCCGAGGGTGATGCCGAGCACGAACGAGAGCACGGTCGACACCCCCACGAGCACGATCGTCCAGGGCAGCGCCTGCGAGATGACGTCGACGACCGGCGTCGGGTAGTACGTGATCGAAGGGCCGAAGTCGAACGTCAGGACGTTGCGGAGGTAGCCGAGGTACGCCTCCCACACGGGGACGTCGGTACCGGTGCCCAGCAGCAGCTCGAGGCTCTGCCGCGCAGCCGGGCTGACCGGCCCCTTCTGCGCGAGCTTGGCGAGCATGATGTCGACCGGGTTGCCCGGCAGCAGGCGCGGGATGAAGAAGTTCAGGGTCACCGCGGCCCAGAGGGCGATGGCGTAGAACGCGAGCTTTTTTGCGTAGTACTTCATCCCCGCCGGCTCACTCCCCGACCGGCTGCAGGTTCGCCGCCACGACGCCGAGGTTCCAGATCGACCAGGCTGCGGGGAACGCGTACAGGTCATCCTCGGTGGGCCAACCGGTCGCGTCGTCGGTGTTGTAATACGTCACCGTCGGAACGACGAGCACGGGGATGTAGGGCATGGATGCCGCGATGATCCGCTGGATCTCGAAATACAGCTCTCGGCGGCGCTCCGGGTCGACCTCGACGCGGGCCTGATCGACGAGTGCATCGACCTCGGGGTCGGTGTAGCGCGAGTAGCTCGTGGGAGCCTGCTCGCCGACCGGTGCCGTGGCGGCGGTCGTGTAGTAGTTCGCGTAGATGTAGTACGGATCGGCCGACGGCCCCTGGTAGACGCCGTCCATCGTGAACGAGAACTTGCCTGAGAAGCGGTTCTCGTTCCACTGCGCCCCGGGGAGCGCCTCGGGCTTCAGGTCGATGCCGATGTCGGCGAGCTGCTGCGATGCGACCTCGACAGCGGTGACGTAGGAGGTCCATTCCTGCGGGACCTGCACGGTCACGCTCAGCCGTTCGCCGTCCTTCTCGTAGATGCCGTCGGCGCCCGGGGACCAACCGGCCTCCTCGAGCACGGCCGCGGCAGCGGCCGGGTCGGCCGATGGCGACGTCGTGTCACCGAGGTCCGACGCGATGTACTCGGCGTCGCGCTCCGGCAGCAGCATGGCCGGCGAGACAGCACCGCCGAGGCCCTCGAACGCGATGTCGATGATCTCCTGCCGGTCGAGGCCGAGGCTGATGGCGAGCCGGACCGCGGGGTCGGTCTGGGGTCCGGAACAACCCAGCGAGACGTCGGCGCACGAGATCCACGCGGTCTGATTGATGGGCGTGTTGATCTGGTTCAGCGTCGGGTGCGACTCGACCTCGTCGGCGAAGTCGGGGACCAGGCCGGTGTTCCAGTCGAGCTGACCGTTGACCATTGCGGTGGTGGCCGCGTCGCCGCTGGCGAAGGAGACGTAGCGCAGCGTCTCGAGCGCCGGTTTGCCCTCCTGCCAGTACGAGCTGTTCTTCTGCAGCACATAGCTCTGCGGCGTGAAGGTCGAGAGGGTGAACGGTCCGGTTCCGACAGGCTCCTCGTTGACGAAGTTGGCGACGTCGTCGAAGGTCGACCAGAGGTGTTCGGGCACGATCGCGGTCCGGCCGATGAGCTCGGGACCGATCGGCAGCGACGGTTCGTCGAAGGTGACGACGACGGTGTCGTCGTCGATCGCTTCGGCTGAGCCGGTGTAGCCGATGGTGTTGATCTCGGGGGTGTCGGCGATCAGGTCGAAGGTGAACGCCACGTCGTCGGCGGTGAGATCCTCGCCGTCCGACCAGGTGACGCCGTCGCGCACCTGGATGGTCAGCTCGGTCGCCTCGTCGTTCCACGAGTACTCGGTGCCGAGCATCGGCTGCGGCTCGCCGACGGCGAGGTTGTTGTAGAAGAACAGCGGCTCGTAGATGGCCCCGAGCGTGGGCTGCAGCACGTTCGGCGAGAACGGGTTGAAGTTCTTGGTGATGTCGCCGATCGCGCCGGTCGAGATCGAGATGCCGCGGTCGTCTCCGCTCTGCGGTGCACAGCCGCTCACGAGCAGCAGGGCTACGGCTCCCGCCGCAAGGGGCGCGGCGGCACGGGACCAAGGGGTTCGGAGGATCATCGTCGTTCCTTTCCGACACGTCGATGTGCGGGTTCGGGGCCGGGCTGCCCGGTGAAAAGTAAAGTACCTGAAATTAGCCCAGATCGGTAGCCCGACTACAAAGAATGTCCGCAAGCTGGTCCCTTGTGGGTCGGAACAGCCCTGATATACGGTGCTCGACATCAGATGTTCGTAGTCGCACTACCTGGTGTCGCCATCGACGGTCCCGAACCGCAAGCGACTGCGCTCCATCGACGCAGATAGGAGATCCCCCCGTGAAACGACGAATCGGCGCTGCGGTCGCAGCGGCCGCCACCGTGATAGCCGGCTCTGTGGCCGCCGGCGCGCTCGGACCCGTCTCTCCCGCCACCGCCGACGACACCGCGCCCGCAGAGCAGCGGACGGTCACCGTCGCACTCGATGAGACCGTGCAGGAGGACTACCTCGGCATCGGCGTGAACGTCATTCCGTGGAGCCTGCTCGAGGGCACCACGCGCCTCGGTTACGACGACGCCGACTGGGAGGTCGACGTCGAACGCATCCTGACGCTGCAGCCGAAGGTCGCTCGTGTCTGGTTCCAGATCGACTGGATGGAGCTGGAGAAGGGCCAGTACGACTTCGACAGCCCCGAGATGCGGGCCTTCTACCGTTACCTCGACGCCTTCGAGCAGGCGGGAACCGAGGTTCTGCTGAACTTCGGCTGGAAGGTCGGCGAGCGCGTCCACGACTGGTTCCTCTACCCCGGCGTGACGAAGCCCTACGAGAGCGCTCCGGGCGACCTCGACGCCTACGGACGCTCGGCATCCGCGCTTCTCGATGAGCTGATCAACGCGCGCGGCTACGACAACATCGACTTCCTCACCTTCTACAACGAGCCCAACGGCAGCTGGGACTTCGAGGGCCCCGCCGATCAGAAGGCGTACTACGCCGAGATGGCGCGCAAGGTCCACGACCAGCTGATCGCCGACGGCCTGCGCGACGAGGTGCAGATCTGGGGTCCGGAGGAGGTCAACGCCCCCGACTGGACCCAGTACATGGCCGAGAACGCGGGCGATGTCTTCGATCAGTACTCGTTCCACCTGTACGGGGAGTCATACGAGTTCCTCGGCGACGCGATCGATCAGCGACGTTCGACGATCGGCGACGCGCCCCTCAACCTCTCCGAGATGGGGTGGACGAACCCGGGCACGAGCGTGTGGGAAACCGGCTACGCGAACTACATCATCGGCAGCGCCAACAACGGCATCCATTCCAACCTCGTGTGGCAGCTCAACGGCGTCATGACCCACGACCCGGCGGGTGACACGAACGGCTCCTACAACCTGTGGGACTCGCTCGTCCTCGGCCTCGAGCCCACGGCCGCGTTCTACGAGGCCGGCCTGCTCATGCGGTACATCCCCGAGCACAGCACGGTGCTCGGCACCGAGACCTCGCATGACGACGTGCGCGCCACTGCGTTCCGGGATCGCGACGGCGAGCTCACCGTGCTCGTCGAGACGCAGTCGGGTTCGCCTAAGGACGTCCGCGTGGAGTTCACCGGAGGCGACGTCACCGAATCGTTCACGCGCCTGGCGTACTCCGACTCGATCGCCGAGCCCGAGAAGAACGCGCTGCTGCCGGCTTCGTCGGGAACGCTGACGCCCGCGGGCAACGCGTTCACCGACGATGCGATCGGCGACGAGAACACCTTCGCCATCTACACGACCTCGCCTGCGGCGACCCAGGTGGCCGTCGACCCGGTCGAATCGACCGTCGCCGGGGGCGAGCAGGTCGACCTCGACGCGCGTGTCATCGACGGCTCGGACGACCTGACCTGGTCCGTCGTCGGCGATGACAACGGCGCGGTCGACGCGGACGGCCTCTTCACGGCACCGGATGTCGCGACCGAGCGCACAGTCGCTATCCGCGCGACCCTCGACGACGGCGTGTACGGCGTCGCCCAGGTGCTGGTCACGCCGGCCTCGAAGGCCGGAGTGGCGGATGCTCCGGTGTTCAGCCTCGAGCCGGGGCTCTACGAATCGGTCGAGGCGGTCAGCATCACGACCGGCACTCCCGGCGCCGAGATCCGGTACACGACGGACGGCAGCGTCCCCACCGCCGAATCGACGCTGTACACGGGCCAGATCGTCCTCGCTCCCCTGAAGACGACCTATCTGCGAGCGATCGCGGTGGGCGACGACCTCGAGGACTCGGGCGTGACCTCGCGCCTGTACAAGGTGCTCGACGTGCAGAACGCGCCCGACGGGTACGTCTTCTGCCAGTACCAGGACAGCGGTGCGTGCACCTTCGACGGCGAGGCCAGCGTGGCCTTCGGGTCCGACGGTCTGTTCCGCTACGGCACGTTCACCGACGGCGTGGACTGCACCGCGGCGAGCTTCGGAGGCGACCCGAACCCGGGCGGCGACAACCGGTGCTTCGTGAACCCCGATGTTCCCGATGAGCAGCCGATCGTCACCATCTACAACGCCGGCTTCGAGCGGCCCGCCACCGGAGGGACGTCGAACGGACCGATGGTCAACGGATGGACGTTCAGCGCACGTGCCGGCATCCAGCACAACAACAGCGTCTTCCAGCCCGCCTTCCCCGCCCCGCAGGGCGAGCGCACGGCGTACCTCAAGAGCGACTCCGGGCTCGCGAGCCGCATCGACCAGACCGTGCGCTTCCCGGCCGGTACCTTCGCGATCACCTTCGCGGCTGCCAATCGCGTGGGCTTCGGCGGCCAGCAGGAGTTCGACGTCCTCGTCGACGACCAGAAGCTCGGACACTTCGTGCCGACGCGCGACGGGAAGTACACAGCCTTCGAGTCCGAGCCGTTCACCGTCGAGGAGGGCGAGCACACGATCTCGTTCGTCGCCACGACGACCGACGGCGACAACACGGGCTTCGTCGACGACGTCCAGGTCGTCGCGGCAGAGGCACCCCAGCCCGAGCCCGAGCCCGAGCCCGACACGGTGAAGCCGACGGTGACGGTGAAGGACGGCGCGTCGTTCACGACTCGCGACGGCGACGGCTACACGCTCGTGAGCTTCAAGTTGTTCGACGCGGGGAAGATCGACAAGGTCGTGCTCAACGGCGTGACGAAGGACCTGACGGACAACAGCTGGTCGGACGTCAACTTCGTGAAGCCCGGGGTGTTCGGCGCCGTGTCGGGCGCGAACACGCTCGTCGTGCACGACGTCGCCGGCAACACCACGACGGTCGAGTTCACCCTGCGGTGAGCTGAGCCGTCATCGGCGAGGCGGGTCCGGTTCCATCCGGGCCCGCCTCTGTCCGTGCGGGCGTCTATCCGCGGATGTTGACGAGCGGGATGACCTGCTCGGCGAAGCGCTCCAGTTCGTCGAGAGCGGGCGAGAACTGCAGCAGCAGCGTGTCGACGCCGACGTCCTGGAACTCCCGGATGCGGTCGGCGACCTGCTGCGGCGTGCCGACGAGCTCGGGGCGCAGGCCGCGATTCGATACCGAGTACTCGCGCAGGCTGATCTCGACGTCGAGCTGCGACTTGGTCACGAAGTCCTGGTACGACTCGTAGGCCGCCCCGGAGCGCACGTCGGTGATGCGCTCCAGCTCGGCCTGCGCCTCCTCCTCGCTGTCGCGCACGATCGCGAACGCCGCCATGCCGAAGTGCCGGAACGCGGGCTTGCCGACGCGCTCGCGGCGCTCGCGCATGTCGGCGATCTTCGTCCGGAGCTCGTCGACCGTGCCCCCGTGCGTCACGTAGGCATCGGCGAAGCCCGCGATCGCTGCCCGGCCCGCCTCGCTCTCGCCGCCCGCGTAGATCAGCGGCGCCGTGACGGGCTTGGGTTCGAGATGGGTGCCCGCGAGCGAGAAGTGGCGCCCCTCGTGGCTGAAAGGCGTCTGCGACCACAGCCCCCGCAGCACGTCGACGTACTCGGTCGTCAGGGCGTAGCGGTCGTCGTGATCGGCGAACGAGATGCCGTACTGCCGCGCCTCCTCGGCCCACCACGCCGAGACGACGTTGAGTGTGAAGCGGCCCTGGGCGATCTCCTGGATCGTAGCGGCCTGCTTCGCGGCGAGCGCGACGGGGTGGTAACTCGGCCGCAGCGCGGCCATGATCTCCAGCCGGGATGTCACGGCGGCCGTCGCGGTCGCGATGGCCCAGGCGTCGAGCGCGGGACCGGCATGCCCCTTGATGTCGTTGAGGTTCAGCTCAGGCACGAGCGTGACGTCGAAACCGCCGTCCTCCGCCGCCCGCGCGATGCGTGCGATGTGCTCGAAGGTCGCGGGCGTGTGCTCGTCTGCGACGTTGCGCAGCCAGCCGCCGTAGGTAGGGGTCCAGTAGCCGAACCTCATGATGCTCCCTCTCCGGCGGAGCATCCGTCGGTCCCGTCGATCCTCACACGCCCGGTACGTGCCGGGCTCGCGGAGGTCCATGTCGCGTCACGGTCCGTCACGCGGCCCGCGGCCCGGCTCGCTCGGCTTAGCCTGACGGGATGTCGACTTCGCCCCAGGTGTACGTGATCCACGAGAACCCCGAATGGTGGGCGCCCTTCGCCGCCGCCTTCGCGGCCGCGGACGTGCCCGCCGAGCAGTGGCTGCTCACCGACGGCTCGATCGACCTGTCGGCCGAACCGCCGCAGGGCGTCTTCTGGTCGCGGCTGTCGGCCTCGGCGCACACCCGCGATCACGCGCAGTCGAAGGAGTACGGTCGCGCCGTGCTCCGCTGGCTCGAGTCGTGGGGCCGAACCGTGATCGGCGGCAGCCACGTGCTCGAGTTCGAGGTCAGCAAGGTCGCTCAGCACGCGGCGCTGCGGGCCGCCGGGATCGATGTCCCGCGTACGGTCGCCGTCTTCGGCACCGGTGACCTGAAGGAGCGCGCACGCGAGTTCCCGGTGCCGTTCATCAGCAAGCACAACCAGGGCGGCAAGGGCCTCGGTGTCCGCCGCTGGGATTCTTACGACGAATTCGACGCGTGGGTCGACGGCCCCGAGTTCGAGGCATCTCCCGACGGCATCACGCTCATCCAGGAGTTCCTGTTCGCCCGCGACCCGTTCGTCACACGCGCGGAGTACGTGGCGGGAGAGTTCGTCTACGCGGTGCGGGTCGACACGAGCGCGGGCAGCTTCGAGCTCTGTCCCGCCGATGCGTGCGTCGTCGAGCCCGGGGCGGCCGGTTCGCTCGAGCAGGTATTCCCGCCGTTCGCGCTGCGCGACGAGGTCACGGCCGGGCACCCGCTCGTGGCCCAGCACCGCGCCTTCCTGCGGGCCAACGACATCCGCATCGCCGGGATCGAATTCGTCGAGACGATCGACGGGCGTCTCGTGACCTACGACGTCAACACCAACACGAACTACAACCCCGATGTCGAGGCCTCGGCTCACGCGTCCGGGCCGGGCGAGATCGCCCGCTTCCTCGGCGGGCTGCTCTCGCCCTCCTTCTCCGCGGCCTGAGCCGCGGCGATCATCGCCTCGTAGCGCGCACAGCGACTCGCCCACACGACGGTCGCGTACACCGTCACTTCACTCCCCCGGCGTGTGCGCGCGCAGCGAGACCCGGGTGGGGACGCACATCGCCGACCCCGAGCGCGCCGGCGCACGGCACCGCGATGACGTCGCCGGCGCGGACATCAGCGGGCAGCACGACGGCTGCGCCGGGCAGACGCACGCCGTCGGCCCCGCCGACCGCGAACCGCTGGTCGTGCGCGCTCGATACTCGGACGAGCAGCCGCGCCTCGCCCCACACCGCGAGCGCGGCCGCATCGAGGTCGGCGTCGACGACGAGAGCCGGACTGCCGTCGTCCGGCCCGAGAGTCACCCGCAGCAGCAGCACGGTCGTCGTGGCGGTGGCTGACGCCATACCGCCCGACAGGGGGATGACCGCCGGAGCCGTCATGACGGCCGGCAGCCCGCACAGTTCGACGAAGCGCTGCGCAGAGATGCCGCAGACGACGACGTCATCGCACGTGACGACGGTGCGCGCCGGCCACGCATCCCGTGCATGAGGCGACGGGATGCTGCGACGCAGGGTCGGGAGCAGAGACGTGAGGGTCATGGCTCAGGTCTACGCTCGACGTGCTCCACCGGCGGCTCCCCTCACGTCATCCATACGACGGGCGAGCGGATCCTCACGGCTTCACCGCCGCTTCGGCCTTCTCGGCTAGCGCAGCCCGGCCCCGGGCACAAGCGATAGGACGCGCCGGGGGCCGTTCTTACGCTGACACCGTGCTCCGAAACCTCGTCATCGTCCTGGGCGACCAGCTCGACCCCGACGCGAGCGCTTTCGACGACTTCGACCCGGCGCAGGACGCCGTCTGGATGGCGGAGGTCGCCGAGGAGTCGACGCACGTGTGGAGCTCGAAGCCCCGCACCGCCGTGTTCCTCGCCGCGATGCGCCATTTCGCGGCGGACCAGCGCGACGCTGGACACACGCTGCACTACACGGAGCTCGACGCAGGGGGGAACAAGGGGACCTTCGCCGACCAGCTCGCCGCCGACCTGACGACGCTGAAGCCCGAGGCGCTCGTGATGACCGAGCCCGGCGAATGGCGGGTGCGTGAGGCGCTGGAGCAGACGGCGGATGCCGCGGGCATCCCCCTCGAGATCCGCGACGACCGGCACTTCTTCTCGACGGTCGCCGAGTTCGCCGCGCACGCCGAGGGCCGGACGTCCCTGCGGATGGAGTACTTCTACCGCGAGATGCGCAAGCGGCACGGCATCCTCATGACGACCCGCGGCCAGCCCGTCGGCGGCCAGTGGAACTACGACGCCGACAACCGCAGAGCGTTCCCGAAGCAGGGCCCCGGCCTCGTGCCGCCGCGCGCGACCTTCCCGCCCGATGAGATCACGAGCGAGGTGATCGCGCTCGTCGAGAGGGAGTTCGGCGAGCACCCGGGCTCGCTCGACACGTTCGCGTGGCCGGTCACCCGCGCGCAGGCGCTCGAGGCGCTGCAACTGTTCATCGACGAGCGCCTGCCCGGCTTCGGTGATGCTCAAGACGCCATGTGGCCGGGCGAACCCTGGCTGTGGCACGCGCACCTGTCGTCGTCGATGAACCTGAAGCTGCTGCATCCCCGCGAGGTCGTGGCCGCCGCCGAGGAGGCGTACCGGTCGAAGCACGCGCCGCTGTCGGCGGTCGAGGGGTTCGTCCGACAGATACTCGGCTGGCGCGAGTACGTCCGCGGGCTCTACTGGACGCAGATGCCCGGCTACATCCAGCGGAACGCGTTCGAGGCCTTCGAGCCGCTGCCCGACTGGTATTGGACCGGCGACACCCCGATGGCATGCCTCGCGGACGCTATCGGCACGACGCTCGAGAACGGGTATGCGCATCACATCCAGCGCCTCATGGTCACGGGGCTCTACGCGATGCTGCTCGGCGTCGACCCCCGCGAGGTGCACGCCTGGTACCTCGCCGTCTACGTCGACGCTGTCGAATGGGCCGAGCTTCCGAACACCCTCGGCATGAGCCAGTACGCCGACGGCGGGCTCATGGGCAGCAAGCCCTACGCGGCGACGGGCAAGTACATCGACCGGATGAGCCCGTACTGCAAGACGTGCCCGTTCGACCCGGCGAAGCGGATCGGCGAGGACGCCTGCCCCTTCACGACCCTGTACTGGGACTACCTCATCCGGCACGAGGAGCCCCTCGCGTCGAACCATCGCATGGCGTTCCAGCTGAAGAACCTCGGCCGTCTCGACGATGACGAGATCACCGCGATCCGCGATCGCGCCGACGCCATCCGGCGCGGCGACGTGACCGATTCACGAGCATCCGCCCGATGGTGAGATAGTGACGACAGCCGACCCGAGGAGCGCCGCCATCAGCCGCCAGACATCGACCGTGGCGCGCCTCATCCACATCTCGCGGCCCGTCCTGTGGATCAACACGATCGGCACCGGCGCGCTCGGCATGTGGTTGACCGGCCACCTGATCGACGTCGCCGCGATCCCGCTGCTGATCTGGCTGACGCTGCCGTTCAACCTGCTGATCTACGGCGTGAACGACATCTTCGACCAGGACACGGATGCGCTGAACCCGCGCAAGGGGTCGATCGAGGGCGCGCGCATCGATCCGCGCGAGGTGAAGCTCATCGCGTGGGCGGTGGCGATCACCAACGTCCCGTTCCTCGTCTTCTTCGTCATCGCGCTGCCCATCGCCGCGGTCGGTCTGATCCTGCTGTACGCGGGCGTGTTCGTGTTCTACTCGGCGCCCCCGCTGCGGTTCAAGGCGCGCCCGTTCCTCGACTCGCTCAGCAACGCCGCCTACGGTCTGCCGCTGCTGATCCTGCCCGTCGCGCTCGGGGAGCCGCCGGTCTGGCCGGCCGTCGTCGGGCTGCTCGCCTGGAGCGTCGCGAAGCACGCCTACGACGCCGTCCAGGACATCGACGAAGACCGCGAGGCCGGCATCACCACGACCGCCGTCCTGCTCGGCCCGCGGGGCACGGCCCTGTGGAGCGGGACGTGGTGGCTGGTCTCGACGGTGCTGTTCGCGCTCGTCAGCCTGCCCGTCGCCCTGGTCAACCTCGCTCTCGCGGGAACTCTCGTCGTGTGGATGCTGCTGCGCCCGACCCCCAACACGGGCCGCAGGCTCTACCCGCTGTCGATCGCGTTCCCGTACATCGCGGGCTCGGTCGCCAGCGGTCTGCTACTCGCCGCCATGTTCCTCGGGGTCTATCCATGAGCCGTATCGTCGTCGTCGGAGCGGGCCTCGGCGGGCTCGCGGCATCCGCTCTGCTCGCCCATGCCGGCCACCGCGTGACCCTGCTCGAAGCGGCCGACACCGTCGGCGGCAAGAGCCGGCGCATCGAGCTCGACGGCGAGCGCATCGACACGGGACCATCCCTCGTCACCTTCCCGTCGGTATGGGACGAGCTGTCACGCCGGCTGGACGCGGATGCCGGTGGGCTCGATCTCGTTCGTCTCGCCGAGGTCGGCCGCTACTACCACCGCGGCGAAGAGGTATCGCTGCCTGTGCCGGAAGGACACCCCTGGCACGCCGCGTGGCAGCGCTTCAGCGACGAGCATGCCCCGCTCGCGGATGACGTCGCGGCGCTGCTCGTGGCCGATCCGCTCGACCGCGCGTCGCTCCCCGCGCTGCGGCGGCTGCTCGCGGTGTACGGCCGGCGCCTCAGCACCCGCGCCTACCTCGACAGCCTCACCTGGATGCCCGAGGGCCTGCGCGAGATCATCGCGATCCACACCCTCAACGCGGGCGTCTCCCCCGCGCGCACCCCCGCGCTCTATGCGAGCATGCCCGCCGTCATGGCGGCGGACGGCGTATGGGTGCCGCGCGGCGGCGTGTTCGAGATCGTCCTGGCGCTGGAGCGGCTGGCGGATGCCGCAGGCGTCGAGATCCGCACCGGCGAGCGCGTCACCCGCATCGAGCGCGGGCGGGTCACGACCGAGCGCGGCGTGCACGAGGCGGATGTCGTCGTGAGCGGTCTCGACGCGTCGCGACTCGACGCGCTGCTGGGCCGCCGCCGGCTCGCTCCCGCTTCGCCGTCGCTGTCGTGCTCGGCCGTCGCGATCTACGGCGTGCTCGACAAGACCCTCCCCGAGCGGATCGCCGCGCACAGCGTCATCCTGCCCACGAAGCCGGATGCCCTGCACCGCAGTCTCGCCGCCGGCGACGAGCCCGCCGACACGATGGCATTCGTCAACCACTACCGCGCCGGCGAGATCTACCCGAACGACCGCAGCACGCTCGCCATCCTGCTGACGAGCCCCGCCGACGGCGAGGGATACTCCCTCGACCACCCGTTCGTGACGCGTGAGATCGAGCGCATCTCGCGCGTCATGGGTCTCGACGGCCCGCTGACCGACGGGATGGCCGAGACGACCGTCCTCGACCCGCGCTACTTCGGGTCGTTCGGCGAACCCCACGGCGCCCTCTACGGAGCATCCCGACCGCTGTGGATGAGTGGTCCCCTGCACCAGCCCTCACAGCATGACCTCCGTGCGCCCTGGCTCTGGCGCGTCGGCGCATCGGTTCACCCGGGTGGCGGCATCCCTGCCGTGCTCGGCGGCGCCATGATCGTGGCGTCGAAGCTGCTGAAGCGGCATCCGGCCTGAGCGCGCTCGCGGTCCCCCGCCGCACCGTCTCTGTTACATAAGTCGTAGATAAGAAAAGCCAACGCTCGTCATCGGCGGGCCGCTTAGTTTCTCGTTCGTCGGCGCTCCGTGCGCCCCGAAGGAGAGCCCATGTACCTGACTTATCTGCGCCGGGAGCTGTCCGGCCGAAAGAAGCAGACCGCCATCGTCGCAGCCGGCCTCGCGATCGCGATCGCGCTGGTCATCATCGTCAACGCCCTCGCAGCAGGCGTGAAGGACGCTCAGTCGGCGGCCCTCGCAGGCGTGTACGGGGTCGGGACCGACCTGACCGTCTCCGGTTCCGAATCGCAACCGGGGCAGGGCGGCGGACCGAGCTTCGAGTTCGGCGGCGGTGACGCGCAGACCGACGAGGACGGGGCCACGAACCTGAGTCAGTCGAGGCTGATGACCGACTTCCGGCGCGGCACCCTCGACGGCAGCACGGTCGACGCCGTTGCGGGAACCGAGGGCGTCGCGGCGGCCGCCGGCGCGCTGAGCCTCACCAACACGAACTTCGACGGGGAGCTGCCGCAGGCTCCGAGCGACGGCGTTGCGGACGACGTTCAGGGCGACGGCGAAGCCTCGGCGCAGCAGCCCGTTCCCGGCGAGGGTCAGGGCGGGCCCGGCGGGGGCTTCGGCGGCGGCTCGTTCGACATCGATTCCTTCACCGTTCTCGGCGTATCCGCCGACTCATCGGGCATCGGCCCCCTGTCGGCCGTCGAGGTCACCGACGGCCGAGCCCTGGCAGCATCCGATGACGGCGAGACGCGGGCCCTCGTCGATGCCACCTACGCCACCAGCGAGAACCTGGCGGTCGGAGACACGATCGACGTGGGCGGCACGGGTGTCGAGATCGTGGGCGTCGTCGCATCCGCCACCGCCGATGCCGACACCGCGGCCGACGTGTACCTGCCTCTGACGACGGCGCAGGAGATCTCCGGTGCGGGGGATGTCGTCTCGACGGTCTACGTCCAAGCGGAGTCCGCGGACTCGATCGAGGCGGTGAAGACCGCATTGGAGTCCGAACTGCCGGACGCGACCGTCAATTCGCAGTCGGAGCTGGCTTCGAGCGTGTCGTCCTCCCTGTCGAGCGCCAGCGCCCTCATCTCCGGGCTCGGTACGTGGCTCTCGGTCATCCTGCTCGTCGTCGCCGTCGCCCTCGCGGTCCTCTTCACGATCTCCGGAGTCTCGCGTCGCACCCGGGAGATCGGGACGCTGAAGGCGATCGGATGGCCCAACCGTCGCGTCGTCGGACAGGTCGCCGGCGAGTCGCTCGTCCAGGGTGCGATCGGCGGTGTCATCGGCACCGTGGTGGGCCTCGTCGGCGCACTCCTCATCACCGCCATCGCGCCCACCATCTCCGTAGCCGCCGAATCGGCCCCCGCAGAGACGGCGGGCTTTCCGGGCGGAATGGGCGGCCCCGGGCCGATGTCGGAGCAGGCGACGGTCGCAGGAGACATCGTGCTGACGGCGCCGATCACTCCGTCGATCGTGCTGCTCGCGCTCGCGCTGGCCCTGGCTGGCGGCCTCGTCGCCGGGATCCTCGGCGGCTGGCGTGCCGCGCGACTCAGGCCCGCCGAGGCCCTGCGAGCTGTCGCATGAGCATCGACGACCCGCGTTCACCCGAAGGAGAGACCATGAACGACACCCCCATCACGACGCCGCCGCGGACCGCCGGCTACCGGATCGAGAACGTGACGAAGGAGTATTCCCGCGGCGGGCGCTCTGTCCGCGCTCTCGCCGGCGTGAACCTCGAGATCGAAGCAGGCGATTTCGTGACGATCCAGGGTCCGACGGGCGGAGGCAAGTCGACTCTGCTGCAACTGCTGGGAGCACTCGATCGCCCCACGAGCGGCACCGTGCAGCTCGGTGACGCCGACCTCGCATCGGCATCCGACCGCGCTCTCGGAGCCATCCGTGCTCGTGACATCGGCTTCGTCTTCCAGGGCTTCAACCTCATCCCGACACTGACCGCGGCGGAGAACGTCGACATGGGGCTCGAGCCTCTCGGCCTGCCGCGCGAGGAACGGCGGACGCGGGTGGCCGAAGCGCTCGCCCGCGTCGGCCTCGCGGAACGCGCCGACCACCTGCCCGGCGAGCTCTCCGGCGGTCAGCAGCAACGCGTGGCGATCGCGCGAGCCATCGCGAAGCGTCCGCGCGTCCTCCTGGCCGACGAGCCCACCGGCAACCTCGACGAATCGATGCGCGACGACATCCTTCGAGTGCTCGACTCGCTGCATGCTGAGGGCCTCACCCTGATCGTCGTCACGCACGATTCCGCCGTCGCCGCGCGCGCCGGCAGACGGCTACGGCTCGCGGCCGGCGTCGTCAGCGAGTCGCACCGGTAGCCACCGGCAGCACGCGCCGCGAATGCCTCAGCGCGTGCTGCCGTCGCTGCGCTCCTCACCACGGTGCTCGACGGCGGCGATCAGGAACGGGATGCCGACGGCCGCCGAGGTGACCAGCAGCCCTCCGGTGAAGACGAGGCCGGGGAACTCGGCGACGTTGAAAGCGGCACCCATCAGGTAGATGCCACCGAGGAACAGAACCAGGAACAGCACGAACATGCTGACGCCCTCCTTCTCGCAGGAACAATTAGCCTACTAAGGCTATGTGCACGAAGCGATCCTGACGGTCCGGCCTGCGCGCGCTCCGCGCCGCGATCGATGCGGTCGCCCTCGCCTACGACCGTTTCCTCGAGCGGGGCCTGCGAAGCATGGCCCGGGGAGGCAGATGGTGGGAGGGTGCACGCCCCGAGGCTGGGGCTCGTGAGCCGATGCCTGCTGTCGCCGATCGGCCTCGTCCCCGACGTCATCCCGGTCCTCGGCTACGCGGATGACGCGATCATCGTCGCAATCGCGCTCCGGTTCGCGGTGAGGCATGCGGGCATGGCCGCGATCGAGCAGCACTGGCCCGGGACCGACGCGGGGCTGCGCAGCCTGCTTTCACTCGTGGCTGCGAGGCCCGCTCCGCGTTGAGCTGACGCGGAGCGGACGGTGATGCCGACGGATCATCGCCCGACGATGGGAAAGCGGGTGTCGGAGCGCCGGTAGACGCGCACGTCACCGTCTATGGAGTGGGGCTGGAACAGACCGACGAAGCGGTAGCCGCTGCGGCCGGTCACGGGGTCCTTGACCTTGAGGAAGGTGATTCGCGGATGATCTGCCGCGGATCGTCCGGCCTTCGTCTTCTCCGCGTCGCTCCGTCGGTCGTGCTCCCGCAACTCCTGACCATCGGGAGAGAGGGTGTTGCCCCATGCGGCTCGGGCTCCCGAGACACGCACCTCGGAGGGGCACCAGAGCTTGACGTCCGACAGGTCGTTCGACGACCGCCGCGTCGCTGCCAGCGACCGCGGTGTGAAGTACCCGCGGGTGCGGTTGAGGTCCGCGGAGTAGCCGGCACCGAGCAGAACGTTGCAGATCTCGCCGATGGTCGAGAAGACGACGGCATCCTCCATCGCGAACTCGGTGCGCTCGCGGTAGAAGCGTTCCGGCTCGTCGCGGGCGTCCAGCTCGTTCCAGCTCACGAAATCGCTTCGCTCCCGCGCCTCTCGCGAAGCGGTCTCGATCTCTGCCACCTGCGTGTTGATGGCGGCTTCGAAGGTCTCGAGGGTGAGCGTGTGGACGGGCGCGGATTCCGCCGCGTCCTTGCCTGCCGCCTTCGGCGCCTCCGGAACCGGGACCCGCAGGATCCGACAGCCGGCGTCGGCGGAGATGGCGGAGATGGTGGCGAAGACGTCCGGATCGTCGACAGGGTCCAGAGCCGCCCGCACGTTGCTCTCGCGCAGGATGTCATCATCCTTCTGACGGAGGTGGTGAAGCTCATCGCATTCGACCGCGATGTTCAGCTGCGGAAAGTAGAGGTCGAGGTAGAACAGCCGCCCATCGCTCCCGCGAACCGTCTGCTGCGACACGGGCTTGATGTGCTCGCGGGTCTCTGACGAGAGCCGGTTCCACACCGCCCCGAGGACGTAGTTCTCGTAATCCTTGCGCTTGGTGCGCGACAGCGTCCGCGCGAGATACAGCAGACGATCGGTCATGACCGAGAGCGTATCGGCGCCCGGTGTGCAGCCCTCACGCGAATCCGGGGGGCGGCGTCACGAGTCGTCGCGGTCGTCTTCCTCGTGACCGATCGACTTCGCCTCGAGGAACGCGCACAGCTCGGCAGCGACGGTGGTCGCCGCTCGATCGTTCAGTCCATCCCCACCGCCACATCCGTGAAGCGCGAAAGATCGCCCTGGGACGCCACTGTCACATCGTCGGGCGCGGGTGTCCGGCGGCCGTCAAGGAGGAAACCGGCATCCGCATCGAGAACCGAGGCCGCAACGCCGTCGAGGGACCACGGAGACCGTCGGCGGTCGCGGCACGAACGTATCCGATCCTCCCTGCTGATCATGAGGCGCCGGCGGGGTCGTTCCAGATGATCGGCGCGCGATGGAGCCACGTGTCGTCCTCGATGGCGTCCACGAGGAAGCGCGCAACCTCGGATCGGCTGACTCGCGACCCGGGCTTCTCGCTCCCGGCCAACGCCGACCGAAGCGGTCCGCGCGGCGGCGCATCGGTCAGGGCGACGGATCGGGCCAGGATCCACTCCGCGTCTGACGCGCGGACCACGGCGTCGACGCCATGGTGGTCGTTGTAGCCGCGACGGATGCCGGACGCCATGATCATTGCCTTGAACATCGGGTTGAGGGTTCGCCACGAGTCACCGGCGCCGATGGTGGATGCGACGGCTATTCGCCGGATGCCGTTCTCTGCCATCACCGTGAGCGTGTCGCGCGTCGCATCCGTCATGAACGTCGGCGGGCTGACCGATCTGGCCCATGGGTTATCGCTCGCGCGAGAGTTGTTCAGCGCGCTGACGACCGCCTCGGCGCCGTCCGCCGCCCGCCGCAGGTCATCGATGTTCGCCGGCGTCCCGGCGATCAGCTCCACACCGGCGGGTGCGTTCAGCGCGAGGGGCTGCCGGACGAGCGCCCGCACGCGGTAGCCGCGATTGACTGCTTGCGTCAGGACATGGGTGCCCGTGCGGCCGCTACCGCCGAGGACGAGGAGGGTGGTCATTGTCGGGTCCTTTCAGTGTCACGCACGCGGAGTGTGGCAACATGTTTTACGGTATGCAGAGCGGAGGAGAGGAAAGAGCATGGCGTCAGCGAGGACGATCAGCGGCCCCTGTAGGGCCTGGCCGGCAGAGAGCTCGTTCATCCGAGAGGTGCTCGATCGCATCGGCGACAAGTGGTCGGTGCTGGTCGTGAGCACCCTGGGCGGCGAGCCGCTCCGCTACTCAGACCTGCACGCGAGCATCCCGGGCATATCCCAGCGCATGCTGACCGTCACGCTGAAGGCGCTCGAACGCGACGGACTCCTCACTCGGACGGCCTACCCCGAGGTGCCGCCTCGCGTGGAGTACGAGCTGACCGACCTGGGGCGGTCGCTGCTCGACGCCGTCATGGCGCTGGCCGGGTGGGCGGCAACCCACCACGAGGCTGTCGCCACCAGCCGCCGCGACCATGAGGCCAGCGGGGTCGGGCGAGCAAAGGCACGCTGAGCGCTGTTCTGAGACCACGGTGGTCACGGACTCACGTCCGTGGGAAGAGCGCACGCGTCACCGTCGGGATCGCACGCCGCGGCATCGGCGTCGCCCACGAACTGCAGCGCGGGCTTCTCGGTGTTGCCGCCGCTCATACTGCTTCCTCAGTCGTATCTCCGACGACGGAGTCGAGCACTCGGGCGTAGGCCTCGACGGACTGCGCACCCGAAGCGGCGAACCGGCGATCGAATACGGTGAACGGAACGCCCTGGATGCCGAGAGCACGGCCTTCCTCAGCATCCGCCCGCACCGCGTCGGCGTACTCGTCGCTCGATACCACCTCGCGGACACGCTCGGCCGACAGGCCCACCTCGTCCGCGATCCGAATGAGCACATCGGTGTCGAAGGGGTTGATCTCGCCCGCGAAGAAGCGATCCTGCACCCGCGAGAAGAACGCGAGCCCCGCGCCCGCCTCGTCGGCGTAATGCGCTACGCGATGGAAAGCGAACGTGTTCGCGTTCCAACGCTCGAGAGCGAAGGGCAGTCCCTCACGCTGGGCGAGAGCCCGAATCCGCTTCTCGGCCTGCATGACGACATCTGCGTTCCCGCCATGCGAGCGCATGAAGGCGCTCTCGATCGTCTCGGGTTCGCGCGGCGCGTCCGGGTTCAACTCGAAGGAGCGGAGCCTGATCCGGAACCGGTCGGCATCGGGCCGCGAGTTGATGGCACGCTGCAGTCGGTGCTTCCCGACGTAGCACCAAGGACAACCGAGGTCGGCCCAGACCTCGATGACGATCGGGGACGAGGTCTTTGTGTCATCGAACATGATTGATACCTCACTTATGGTTCGTAACCACATTGTGAGTGCTTTCGGTGGGCGCTACAAAAGGCACATCGACGTACGTTCGGGGTGCAGCATCCCGCTGCGTCAGTCCATCCCGACGGCCATATCCGTGAAGCGCGAGAAGTGGCCCTGGAACGCCACCGTCACCGTGTCGGTCGGTCCATTACGGTGCTTGGCGACGATCAGGTCGGCCTCGCCGGCACGGGGGCTGTCTTTCTCATACGCGGCCTCACGGTGAAGCAGGATGACGATGTCGGCGTCCTGCTCGATCGAGCCCGACTCACGCAGGTCGCTGATCGCCGGCTTCTTGTCGGCGCGCTGCTCGGCGCCACGGTTCAGCTGCGACAGCGCGATGACGGGAACCTGGAGCTCCTTCGCGAGCAGCTTGAGCGCACGCGAGAACTCCGAGACCTCCTGCTGACGCGATTCCACGCGCTTACCGCTGGTCATCAGCTGCAGGTAGTCGATCACGACCATCTTGAGGCCCACGCGCTGCTTGAGCCGGCGGCACTTCGCGCGGATCTCGACGAGCGTCATGTTGGGGCTGTCGTCGATGTAGAGGGGCGCGTCGTTGATGCGGCCACGCGTCGCGGCAACGGTGGTCCAGTCGCGTGAGTCGAGGGTTCCCTTGCGCATCGACTGCAGCGGCACGGCGCCCTCGGCACTCATCAGGCGCATCGCGATCTCGCTGCGCCCCATCTCGAGGGAGAAGAAGATCGTCGGCGAGTCGTTCTTGATCGCGGCGGCTCGAGCGAAGTCGAGCGCGAGTGTCGACTTACCCATGGCGGGACGCGCCGCGACGACGATCATCTGACCGGGATGCAGGCCGTTGGTCAGCTGGTCGAGCCCCGAGAAGCCGGTCGGGATGCCGGTCATCTGACCGTCGCGACCACGGGCGGCCTCGATGTCGTCGATGGCCGCGGTGACGGCGACCTCGAGGGGGACGTAGTCCTCGGCCTTCTCGGCACCGGTGACCGAGTAGATCTCGGCCTGCGCGTTGTTGACGAGGTCGACCGCGTCGCCCTGGCCGTTGTAGCCCATCTGCACGATGCGGGTGCCGGCCTCGACGAGGCGGCGCAGCAGTGCGCGTTCGTTGACGATCGTCGCGTAGTAGCCGGCGTTCGCCGCGGTCGGCACGATCGAGGTGAGGGTGTGCAGATAGTCGGCACCGCCGGCACGCTGCAGCTCACCGTTCTTGATGAGCTCATCCGTGACGGCCACGACGTCGGTCGGCTCACCGTGGGAGTACAGCGAGAGCAGCGCCTCGTAGATCAGCTCGTGCTTGGGGACGTAGAAGTCGGTCCCCCGCAGGGTCTCGATGACGTCGGCGACGGCATCCTTCGACAGCAGCATTCCACCGAGCGTGCTCTGCTCGGCGAGCATGTCGTGCGGTGGGGTGCGATCGGGTTCGCGCCGTCCACCGAGCCTGTCGTCAGAGATGTCCGCGATCGACATCCGCACCCCCGCATCCTGGCCTGTGACCGAGCCGGAGTACACGGTATGGAGGGCGTCCGACACCCGCAAACCGACCTGTGGATAACTCTGTGGACAGGATGCGGGAAACGCCGCGACGCTTGTGCAGAAGTCCTGTGGAAAACGCCCGGGGATACATGGAAACTTTCTTAGTAATGTCGTCCTGACCTGGGCTTTGAGTTTCCCCAACCTGTGGATGAAGATCGTGGTTGAAGTGTCACTTGAAGGTTGTTCATCTGGGGACTCACTTGTGTAAAACGACCGCCTTGTCAAGTCGGCGCCGTGTCCCGTGCGAACAACCCTCAGCGCGGGCTCAATACGAACTCAGCGGGCCCCTAGACAGGCGCGCGGGACAGGAGTATGTTTCTTCGCCAAGCAGTACCCGATGGCACGGGTTCTCCCGTGCGAACGATGACGACGCTCTTGGGGGAGGTGATCGCTCGTCATGGCCCAGCACCGCCGCAGACCGCGTTGGGTGCCGATTCTCGGCACCGGCGTCGGGCTCGCCTTCGCCTGGACGGCGCTCTCCCTCGCGTTCGCGCCCGCGACCTACGCGGCCGACGACGAGCCGGGACCGCTGCAGGGCATCGTCTCCGCCGTGACCGACCCGGTCGATCGGGCAGTGGACGAGGTCGTCGCTCCGGTGCTCGACACGGTCGTCCAGCCTGTGGCCCGCGTCGCGGAGCCCGTCGTGCAGGCGGTCGCTCCCGCCGTGCAGACCGCGCCCCCCGTGGTCGCACCGATCGTCGAACCCGTCGTTCGCGACGTGGTCGAGCCCGTCGCCCAGAACGTCGCTGCGGTGGTTCAGCCGGTCGCGGATGTGGTCGAGCCCATCGCCGAGACCGTGGCTCCCGTCGTCGCGACGGTGTCCGATATCGCGGCTCCCGTCACCGAAGCTGTCGCGCCGGCGCTCGGCTCGCTGACGCCGGTGACCGACGTGGTCGGCGGATCGCTCGACCCCGTCCTCGGCATCGTCGACGGAGCCTTGTCGCCCGTCGTCTCGGCGATCACGCCGATCTCCGATGCACTCGCTCCCGTCACCGGCGCGCTGTCTCCGGTCATCATCCCGATCACGGATGCCGTCCTGCCGGGTGGCTCGCAGCCGGGGCTTCCGCTCATTCCCGGCATCGGCGCCGGGACCGAGCCGGGCACCCCGACGAACTCGCCGCTCGAGGCGGTCGCCTCCGTTGCGGCCGGGCTTCTGCGTGATGCGGCCCTGTCGACCCCGGTCGGAGATCCGTCGGGACTTCTCGGTGCGATGGCTGCGTCGGCGAACGCCCTCGCGCCCGCGTCCGGCGTCGTCTCGGCCGCCACCGGCGCGGCATCCGACATCGTGGGGCACGTCGTCACACTCGGCTTCGCGACGCCCGGCCTGCCCGCCAACGTCCCCGGCTCGGCCTCTGCCGGCGGGGCCGCCGCCGCGGGCGGCATCGCCGCAGCTCTCTTCGCGTTCGTCGCCGCAGCCGGTCTGACGGCCAGCCGCCGCGGGCGCCTCACGAACTCGACGGGACCGATCTCGCCCGTCTACCCCACCGACGTCTCTCCTGACTGACGAACGGCCGGCCGCATTCACGCGGCACGACCACCGGCGCTACGCGCCATCCATTCGTCATTCTCAAGGAGAGAACAATCATGAACACCATCGTCTCGCGTGCCGTCTGGGGCACGCTCCTCGCCGGGGGGATCACGATCCTCGGCGCGTCGGTCGCCTACGCGGCCGACACCTCGGGAGAGGACGGGCTGCTCTCGGGCACCCAAGGCATCATCTCGGTGGACGCCCCGATCACGGTGAGCGGAACCTCCATCGCCGTCGTCGGTGACGCGGACAGCTCCACGGCTGGTTCGAGCGCACCGGAGTCGGCACCGGCGCCGAGCGGCTCGACGAGCGGCTCGGATGGCGTCGGGTCGGGGTCGCAGGCGCTCATCAGCGTCTCCGTGCCCGTGACCGTCGAAGGCACCTCGGTCTCCGTCATCGGCGACAGCACGTCGTCGACCGACAGCGGCAAGGGATCGGCCGAATCGGCTCCTGCGCCGGAGCAGCCCGCCCCGGCACCGGCCGCCGAAACGGACGGATCGGATGGCGTCGCCTCGGGCACCCAGGTCGTCGCGCCGGTGACGGCACCGATCGACCTCTCTGGCACCGCCGTCTCGGTCATCGGAGACGCCACCACCGACACCACCACCGGTAACGCCGGCGGCACCACGGGCACCACACCCGAGGCAACCACCGATGGCACTGATGGGATCCTCGGCGGCACCCAGGTGCTCGCACCCGTGACGGCACCGATCGACCTCACCGGCACCGCCATCTCGGTCATCGGAGACGCCACCAGCGACACCACCGCCGGTGGCAACGGCGGTAACGGCGGCGGCACCACGGGCACCACGCCCGAGGCAAGCACCGACGGCAACAACGGCATCCTCGGCGGCACCCAGGTCGTCGCACCCGTGACAGCACCGATCGACCTGACCGGCACCGCCATCTCGGTCATCGGAGACGCCACCAGCGACACCACCACCGCTGGCAACGGTAACGGCACCACGGGCACCGCGCCCGAGGCAACCACCGACGGCACCGACGGGATCCTCGGCGGCACCCAGGTGCTCGCACCCGTGACGGCACCGATCGACCTCACCGGCACCGCCGTCTCGGTCATCGGAGACGCCACCAGCGACACCACCACCACCGGCAACGGTAACGGCACCACGGGCACCGCGCCCGAGGCAACCACCGACGGCACCGACGGGATCCTCGGCGGCACCCAGGTGCTCGCACCCGTGACGGCACCGATCGACCTCACCGGCACCGCCATCTCCGTCATCGGAGACGCCACCACCGACACCACCACCGGTGGCAACAACGGCGGTAACGGCACCACGGGCACCACGCCCGAGGCAACCACCGACGGCACCGACAGCCTCCTCGGCGGCACCCAGGTCGTCGCACCGGTCACCGCACCGATCGACCTCACCGGCACCGCCATCTCGGTCATCGGAGACGCCACCACCGACACCACCACCGGCAACGGCGGCACCACGGGCACCGCGCCCGGCGCGTCGACCAGCGGCTCGGACAGCATCCTCGGCGGCACCCAGCTGGTGCTCCCGATCACTGCCCCGATCTCGCTGACCGGCACCGCGATCTCTGTGATCGGCGACTCGACCACCGAGGTCGTCACCCCGGCAGGACCCGGCACCGACCCCGGAACCGACCCGGGTACTGACCCCGGCACCGACCCCGGCACCGACCCGGGAACCGACCCCGGCACCGACCCCGGCACCGACCCGGGAACCGACCCCGGCACCGACCCGGGAACGACCCCCGGCACCGGTGACAACGGCGGAACCCCGGCGGGTTCGACAACGTCGAGCGTGAACGGCACGGCCGTGGTCGGCACGTCGGCTTCGGCATCGTCGGCACGGCCGCTGGTGCTCGCCAAGACCGGTGGCGAGACCCCGGTTGCCCTCGGAATCGGAGCGCTCGCGCTCACGCTGATGGGCCTCGTGCTCGTCGCGCTGCGCCGCCGCGCGACCGTCTGATCCCGGCAGCCCGATATCCGGAAACAGCGGATGCCGCGGGCCTCGGCCTGCGGCATCCGCTCCGGCGCGCCTTCGGGGCGCATCGGTAAACCGGCTTCGCGGCGCGCCGGGATGCAATAGATCACCACCGACACCCCGCCCCTCGGCATCCACCGCCGGGGTGTCACCTCAGAACCCTTGCATCCGCGCCCACGGCACACATGCACCCACCGGCACCGCGCCGCACCGGGATGCAATAGATCACCACCGACACCCCGCCCCTCGGCACCCACCGCCGGGGTGTCAGGTCAGAACCCTTGCATCCGCGCCCGCGGCACGCACGCGCGAACACCGACACACACCCAGAAACGACGGATGCCGCGAACCCAAAGGTCCGCGGCATCCGTACGGTGCGCCAGGTATTACTTGGCGGCGACCACCTGCAGGGTGATCACAGCAGTGAGGTCGTCACGGAGGCGAATCGTCGCCTCGTGCTCGCCCACGGCCTTGATCGGCGAGGTGATGTGGATCTTGCGCTTGTCGAGGTCGCCCAGACCGGCAGCCTTGACGGCGTCGGCCACGTCGGCGGGCTTGACGGCACCGAACAGACGGCCTTCAGCGCCGGCCTTGACCGACAGCTTGACCTTGTTCGACTCGAGGTTGTTCTTGAGGGCCACGGCCTCTTCGTGGTCGTGGATCGCGCGGGCTTCGCGGGCGGCGCGGATGGACGCCACCTGCTTCTCGCCACCGCGGGTCCAGGCCACGGCGTAGCCCTGGGGGACGAGGTAGTTACGGGCGTACCCGTTCTTGACCTCGATGACGTCACCGGCGCTTCCGAGCCCGGCGACCTCGTTCGTGAGAATCAGCTTTGCCATGTCGGTGCTCCTTACCGGCCAGCGCCGGCGTAAGGCAGGAGCGCCATTTCGCGCGCGTTCTTGATCGCCTTGGCGATCAGACGCTGCTCCTGCACCGAGACACCGGTGATACGACGGGCGCGGATCTTCCCACGCTCCGAGATGAACTTGCGGAGCGTCGAAACGTCCTTGTAGTCGATGACGCCGACGCGGATCGCCTTCGCGGGGGCCGCGTTCTTCGCGCCCTTCCGCGGCTTGCGGCGGTCGCCGGTTGCCTTTCCAGCCATTGTTTTTCCTTACGAGAGTGATGATCGGATGCCGCTGCGAGCAGCATCCGGAATCCGATTCAGAACGGGGTGTCGTCGCCGTAGGAGGCGCCGCTGGTACCCGGTGCGCTCCACGCGTCGGGAGCCGAAGAACCCGGGGTCGCCCACGGCTCCTCCTGCACCTGCTGCTGCGGGCGCGACTGCTGACCGCCGCCGAAGCTTCCGCCGCCACCACCACCGGAGCCGGATGCGGCGCGCGTGACCTGAGCGGTCGCATAGCGCAGCGAGGGGCCGATCTCGTCGACCTCCAGCTCGATAGCGGTGCGGTTCTGGCCTTCACGGTCCTGGTAGGAGCGCTGACGCAGGCGGCCGGTCGCGACGACCCGCATGCCCTTGGTCAGCGAACCCGCCACGTGCTCGGCGAAGTCGCGCCACACGGACGCACGGAGGAACAGCGCTTCGCCGTCCTTCCACTCGTTCGCCTGGCGGTCGAAGGTGCGAGGAGTCGAGGCGATCGTGAAGTTCGCCACCGGCAGGCCGTTCTGCGTGTAACGCAGCTCGGGGTCTGCCGTGAGGTTGCCCACGACGGTGATGACGGTCTCGCCGGCCATGAGCCTTACGCCTTCGCAGCCTTAGCGGGGGCAGCAGCCTTGCGGGCGGCCTTCGCCTCGGAGCGCGCCTTCTCGGCGGCAACCTGTGCGATGGCCTCCTCGGCGCGCAGGACCTTGGTGCGCATGATCGACTCGCTCAGCTTCAGCTGGCGGTCGAGCTCCTGCGTGGTCTCGCTCGTCGCGGTGAAGTTGACGACGGCGTAGATGCCCTCGTTCTTCTTCTGGATCTCGTACGCCAGACGGCGACGACCCCAGATGTCGACATTCTCGATGGTTCCGCCGTCATTCGTGATGACCTTGAGGAACTTGTCAAGGTTGGGAGCAACCTGACGCTCATCGATCTCGGGCTGGAGAATCACCATGAGCTCGTACTGGTACGTGTGCGTCACTGACCCACCTCCTTCGGACTAGAACGGCTCCCGGGCGTTTCCCGGAAGCAGGAGGGTGTGTAGCACGTGCCCGACCGAGGTCGGACAACCACAACAGCTTACCTGATCGCGAGTGATCCCGCCGACCGGTCCCCGGTAGCGTGGGCGCATGGAGTGGATCGCGGACGTCTCGACCGGCGAATGGCTGCGCGAGCGCATCGACGATCCGTGGCGGGGGACGTTCCACGACGTCGTGCCGCGAGGCTTCGAGGCGTACGCGCGGGTGCTGCACCCGGCATCCGTCCAGTCGCGCGCGAGCGGCGAGCGTCTCCCCCCGTTCGACGAATGGGTCGAGATGCCGTGGCAGGAGTCGCAGCGGGTCACCGCAGACCTCGTCACCGATCCCGCCACGTGGGCCGAGACCGCCGACGCGTTCGGGACGACGCTGCACCCGCTGGCGCAGTGGGATTCGATCGTGCGCTCGCCCGAGTTCGGCTCGAACCAGCGCAGCGCGCCCGACGGCCGGTGGTTCGCCGCGCCCGGGATGGGCGATCTCGACCCGCACCACCTGGCGGTTCTCGCGCGTGAGCTGATCAGGCACACGTCGACACCGGATGACGTGGCCGCGGGCCTCTGGGAAGGCCGCGGCGGCCTGCTCGGCCGCATGGGACGGCATCCCTCACGCACGGTCTTCCAGATCGGCGACCCCGACGATGCCACCCTGGCCCGCCACAACCGCATGCTCGGGTCGTCGTTCTCGGACCGCTTCAACAGCGTCTTCCGCAAGCCCGCCTGGCAAGACGGCATCCTGTCGCGCGAGATCTCGGAAGGGCCGCGGCTGAGACTGCCGGAGCGCTCCTTCGTCGTCTTCCGCGGCGCTGTCGGCGAGTTCGCGGACGACGACTGGGAGCTGCGGATGCCGTGGCGCGACCTCGCCGCCGAGGCGATGGGAGCCGTGCCGACGTCGCAGAGCCCGAGCCTGCTCTGGCCCGCGGACCGCGCGTGGGTCATGGTCTCGGAAGTCGACTTCGACTCGACGGTCGTCGGGGGCTCGCGCGAGCTCGTGAACGCGATCTGCCGCTCTCCGGAGCTCGAAGCCCTGCCCCTGCCGGCCGACGCATCCCTGTCCTGGGGCGCAGACGAGGTGAATCGATGACCGTGCCGTTCGACCCGCGGCCCCTGCTCGAGCCGGTCTCCCCGGCTACCGCGCGGGCCTTCCGCAAGCACCTGGCCGACAGCGGCCGGCTTCCGGGCGGTTCGGGCACCGCCGGCGTGGTCATCGCGATCGTCGTCATCGCCTTCGTCGTGCTCGTGTTCGGCGGCGTCCTGTCGGCCATCGTCGGCGGGCTGGTGTTCGCCATCGGGACGCAGTCGGGCTCGGGTGCGGTGTTGTCGTTGACGAGCGTCATCCCCCTCGTCATCCTCATCGCGCTCGCGGCGCTCATCCCGTTCTTCATCCGTCGACAGCGCGCAGCGCAAGCCGCGGTCTGGTACCGGCTCGACCGGTTCGCGCGGGCCAACGGCATGAGCTTCGAGCCGCAGCGCCCCCAGCCCCCGCTGCCGGGCATGATCTTCTCGCAGGGGTCGGGGCGGATGGCATCCAACCTCGTCCGCGGCGACCAGCCGCGTTTCGTGGAGTTCGCGAACTACCGCTACACGACCGGGTCGGGCAAGAACCAGCAGACGCACACGTGGGGCTACGTCGCCGTGCACCTGTCGACGCCGCTGCCCCACATCGTGCTCGACGCCCTCGGCAACAACGGACTGTTCGGCTCGAACCTGCCGGTCGCATTCGACCGCGACCAGCACCTGAGCCTCGAGGGCGACTTCGACAAGTACTTCCGGCTGTACTGCCCGCGCGGGTACGAGCGCGACGCGCTGTACCTCTTCACGCCCGACATCATGGCGCGCTTCGTCGACAACGCTGCTGCACTGGATGTCGAGATCGTCGACGACTGGCTCTTCTTCTACGGCAAGCGCGACTTCTCGACCCTCGACCCGGCGACGTGGTCGTGGCTGTTCGGCGCGGTGGCCGCGATGATCGACAAGTTCGCGCAGTGGGAGCGCTGGCGCGACGACCGGCTCGCGGCGCCGGCAGCACCCGTTCCGGGTGCGCCGGCCGGGCCTGCGGGGCCGGCCGGGGGTGCGGGGCCGGTCGGGGCTGCGGGGCCGGTCGGGGCTGCGGGGTCGGGGGCGTCGGTGGCCGGCGGACCCGGAGTCGGCGGACCCGGAATGGCTGCGCCTGGCTCGGCCGGCGCGGCATCCGCCCTGCCCGTCACTCCGCCTTCGGGGCTGCTGCGCCCGCCGCCCGGTGTCGCCGCACCGGGCCAGCGCCTGAAGAAGAGCGTTCCGTGGATGGCCGTGGTCGTGGTGCTGGTGATCGTCACGGTCGGCGCCATCGGTCCGGTCATCGCCTTCATCGGCGGGATCTTCGCCGCCACTCGCTGACCGGTGGGCGCGTGCAAGCGTGCGCGCGTGCCGCGAACAGGCTGAGCGGCCGTATCCGCCGCCCCGGTCGCCCTCCGACGACATCAAGCCTGTCCGCGGCACCGCGGCGCGAATGAGGCAGGCAGCGGGCACTGGCGAGAAGGTCCGGGGCCGTAGCCTGAGCGGATGACGCTGGAGATCAGACGAGTCACCGCTGCCGATGAAGCGAAGTGGTCGGCGCTGTACGCCGGCTACCGAGCCTTCTACCTGCTCGAGGATGATGCGTCGGCCGTGAGTCGCACGTGGGAGTGGGTGTCACAGGGACAGCACGGTCTCGCCGGCCTGGTCGCGATCCTCGATGGTGCCATCGTCGGACTCGCCAACCTCCGTCGATTCGCGAGACCGTCCTCCGCGACGATCGGCCTGTACCTCGACGATCTGTTCACCGCGCCCGAGGCGCGCGGTGCCGGCGTCGCGACGGCACTCCTGCGCGAGGCCGCAGCCGTCGCCGACGCCGAGGGCGCCAGCGTGGTCCGCTGGATCACCGCGGCCGACAACGCCGCCGCGCGACGCGTCTACGACAGCGTGGCCAGCGCCACGGCGTGGGTCACGTACGACATGAAGCCCTCGGCCGGCGGCTGAAGGCCATGCGGGGGCGTATGCCCCTCCGCCGACAGGCTGAGCTGCTCGATCCGAGCCCGGCCGGCCACGATCAGGGCGCACAGCCTGTTGACGGCACACAGCCCGCACCCGAGCGGCCCGCAGACAGCCGACACACAGCCCGCATACGAGCCGGGCGAGACGAGCCGGCGAAATGCGCCGCGCGGTGCCGCAAACAGGCTGAACCGCAGCTTTCGACACACCCAGGCCCCTATCCGAGCCGACAGCCTGTTGACGGCACACAGCCCACATACGAGCCGGGGAAACGCGCGGGGGAAACGTGCCGCGCGGTGCTGCAAACAGGCTGAACCGCCGATTTCGACACACCCAGGCCCCTTTCCGAGCCGACAGCCTGTTGACGGCACACAACCCGCATACGAGCCGGGGAAACGAGCCGGGGAAACGCGCCGGGGAAACGCGCCGCGCGGTGCTGCAAACAGTCTGAACCGCCGCTTCCGGCACACCCAGGCCCCTATCCGAGCCGACAGCCTGTTGACGGCACACGGCCCGCATATGAGCGTCCCGATACCCAGCCGAACCGGGACCCCGGCGGGTGAGACGGGTGTCAGAGGTAGGCGCGGTGGTAGCGCGGCTCGAGCGACGCCGCGCCCGTGAGAGCGAGCTCGGCACGGCGGGCCCAGTGCGGGTCGCGGAGCATCTCGCGGCCGAGGAGGACGAGGTCGGCCTCGCCGCCGGCGACGATCCGATCGGCGTGAAGCGGATCGGCGATGAGGCCGACGGCGGCGGTCGGAACCCCGGCGGCCCGAACGACGGCTGATCCCGGCACCTGGTAGCCGGGCGATGGGGAGTACTCGGCACCGGCCACGAGTCCGCCCGACGAGCAGTCGACGAGATCGACCCCGGCCGCGTGCATCCGCAGCGCGAGCTCAGCACTGTCGGCGGCCTGCGACCCGCCCGGAGCGACGTCGTCGACCGACAGCCGCACGATGAGCGGCATCCCCTCGGGCATCTCCGCCCGCACCGCGGCGACCGTCGCGAGCACGAAAGCCGACCGGTCGGCGCCCCACCGGTCCGCGCGACGGTTCGTCACCGGCGACAGGAACTCGTGCAGCAGGTACCCGTGCGCGCCGTGGAGCTCGATCGCGTCGAACCCCGCGGCGACCGAGCGACGCGCGGCTGCGGCGAACTCCGAGACGACGGCATCCACCTCGTCGGCATCGAGGCGCGCGGGTTCGGCGAAGCGCCCGAAGGGCTCGCCCGATGCGCCGAGCGTGCGCCATCCGCCGGCGCTCTCGGGAACCGATCCACGGTGCTCCGGCGGGTCACCCGGCAACGCGGCGTACTTGCTGCCCTTGCGTCCGGCGTGCGCGAGCTGCACCGCGATGCGGCCACCGGTGCGGTGCACGGCATCGGTGACCCGTCGCCAGGCGGCGATGTGTCGGTCGTCCCACATGCCGGCGTCGTCGGGGGTCACCCGGCCCGACGGCGACACCGCCGTCGCCTCGGTGATGATGAGTCCCGCGCCCCCGAGAGCGAACTGGCCGTAGTGGACGACGTGCCAGTCGTCGACGACGCCGTCGGGCAGCGGCGCCGCGTACATGCACATCGGCGAGACCCCGATGCGGTTGCGCAGAGTCAGTTCGCGCAGTCGCAACGGTCGCAGCAGGGCCGGGCCGTCCGCCTCGTCGGCGGTGCTCATCGCAGCGGGGGGCGGGGAGGTCAGGGTCACGATCCTGCTTCCTTTCGGCGGAGACGGATGACGGCTACGACGGTCGCGAGCAGCAGGGCGAGCCCCAGTCCGGCGATCGTCAGCCCGATGTCGCGGATGCCGCCGGCGACGGCGCCCGCGTCGAGCAGGTGCGCCACGACGACGGCGGCGAGCGCGGCGCCGACGTACTGCGCGGTGCGGTAGATCCCGGTGGAGGCGCCGGCTGCTCCCGCGGGCACCGCGTGATGGAGCAGGAGCTGGTTGCCCAGGTTGTTGAAGCCGTTGGGCACGCCGAGCAGGGCGCAGACGATCGCGAGCACCCAGAGCGGCATGTCCGCTGCACCGGTGAGTGCGAGGAGGCTGCCGGCCAGGACCATCGCCGAGGTGCCGACGGCGAGCAGGGCACGCGGGTGCCAGGCGCGCCCGAGGCGGGTGGCGAGGACGGTGGAGAGCGCCCCGATCCCGAAGACCGGCAGCATGAGGAGTCCGGTCAGCGCCGGTCCGAGGTCGCGGGTCGCCTGCATCCACTGCGGTAGTCCGTAGAAGATGACGTAGAACGAGATGAACGTCGCGATCGCCCGCAGGCAGGTGAGGCCGAACTGCGGGTACCGGCCCAGCAGGCGCACGTCGACGAAAGGCCGTTCCGCGCGCAGCTCGCGCCAGACGAACCCGGCGGCCAGGGGCACCGTCACCGCAGCGGAGACCGCCGCGACCGCCGGCGCCGAGTCGATGCTGAGCAGCGCCACCATGAGCGCGACCAGCGCGCCGATCATGAGGACCATGCCGGCGGGGTCGAGCACGCGCCAGGTCTGAGCCGCGCTCGCCCGCTCGGCACCGGGGTCGGCGGAGGCGTCGGCCGGGACGAAGACCAGCACGAGCGTCGCGCAGAGGATCACCATCGGGATGTTGATCCAGAAGATGCCCGGCCACCCCCACGCCACCACGACGAGACCGCCGACGGTCGGGCCGAGAGCTGCCGTCGTCTGCCCGCACAGCGCGATGATGCCGATCGCGCCGGTGGGCGCAGCGCGGACGAGGTCGGCCTGGCGGCGGATGATCGCCATCGCGGCAGGGAACTGCGCGGCGGCTCCCAGGCCGAGCACGACCCGGTCGACGATCATCCAGCCGCTGTCGGTGATGAACGGGCCGGCGACCGAGGCCACCAGGATGAGCGCCAGCCCCACGAGGTAGACGCGTCGTGGCCCATACAGGTCGGCGAGCCGTCCGGCGGTGGGCGAACCGACCGCCGCCGCGATGTAGAGGGCGCTGATGATCCACGCTGTCGCGGTCGTCGCGACCGCCGCATCCCCTCCGAACGAGGCGACCATCGGGACGAGCGCGACGGCGATGATCGACGAGTTCAGCCCGAGCAGGATCGTGCCGCTGCCCAGCGACCACGGCAGCCGCAACGGCAGTGAGCGGCTGCCGTCCGAGGCACCCGCTGCGGCAGGTTCCCGCGTCACTCGGCGAGCTCCGCCACCCCGCCCGGTGTCGCGAGGAGCACATCGGGGTGGGCGGCGAGCATCCGGAAGGTGCGCTCCACGACGTCGGCGAAGCACGCCTGACCCGACACCCAGCCGAAGAGGCTGAGTCCGAGGTGGCGGGCACCGACGACGTCCGCATCGGCGATCAGCTGGTCGACCGTCGCGGTGAGCAGCTCCTCGTAGTCAGCGGCGACGATCCCCCGCGCGTAGAGCTCGAACATGTCCTCCGTCTCGAGCGGATGCGGCACGGCGACGAGACCGTCGGAGGCGCCGGTCAGCGCCACCGGGCGCTCGTCGACCGGCCAGTCGCCGAACCATCCGAATCCCGCCTCGCGCAGCAGGGCGGTGGTCCGCGAGGTGCCGGCGCGCTCGGGGCCGAACCATCCGGTGGCCTCGCGCCCGGTCAGGCGCTGCACCGCGTCGCGTGCTCTTCCGATGTACGCGCGTTCGGTGGCGGCATCCATCTCGGGCGACAGGATGACGTTCGCGCCGGCTCCCCGCACGACGATCTCGTCGGCACGCGCCGCGACGCCGCGGGCGAGCCCCGGCACGGTGCGGGCACCGAACTCGTCGAGCGCGACGGCGACGGGGACACCCGCTCGGTCGGCGATGTCGAGCAGCCGCCAGATACCGGTCGTCAGGCCGAAGTCCCATTGCGACAGGCGGGCGACCTGACCGTGGCGGGGCTCCGACGTGTCACGGCCGACACCGCCCTGCATCGACTTCGGCGAGAACGCTCCGGCGGGGAGGTCGTCCTGATACGAGGGAGCGTGCAGCAGGACTGAGACCACGAGCTTCTTCGCGCCCGGCAGCGCCCACGCGGGACGATGCGTGTCGTAGGCGCGCGGCAGGTCTGGGGCGAAGACGATCGCGTCGGCGGGGTGAGGGATGAGGCTCATGCGCCGACCTCCGTCACGAGAGCCGCGTGTTCGTCGGCGAGGGAACGCGCGAACTCGACCTGCTCGTCATAGTGGTGAGCGAGGTAGTGGTCGCTGATCGCTCCCGCCGTCGTGGCCCAGATGCGCTCGTCGGCGCGCACATACGCGAACAGCTCGCGCAGCGCCCCGGCGAACCACGGCTGGCCCGAGAGGAACGGGTGCGTCGCGAGACACACCACGCGGCCCTGGCCGTCGCGCTCGCTGTCGGCGAGCGACCGGTCGATCTGGGCTTTCGTCAGAGCGACGAAATCGGCCGCCGAGAGGCTGCGCACGTGCAGCATGGGCACGTCGTTGAGCATGAAGCTGTACGGCATCGACACGATCGGGGTGTCGCCGACCGTCCGCAGCGGGCGCGGCTGCTCGTCGTGGATGAAGTCGGCGAAGTACTGCATGCCGTGCGCGGCCATGAGGTCGACGGTGTTGTCGGTTCCCGAGATCTTCGGGCCCAGCATCCCCTTGATGCGCCGGCCGCCGTAGTAGGTCTCGCTCAGCCGCTGCGAGAGCGCGTAGAACGCGTCCTCCTCGTCGTAGGGCATGTCGTAGAGGGGTCGCAGGTTCGAGATGCCGTGGCTCATGATCTCCCACCCCCGCTCGAACATGGCGTCGCGCACCTCCGGCTGCTCCTCGAGCAGTGAAAGGCTGAGCGACACGGTCGAGGGCATCTCGAACTCGTCGACGATCCGCAGCATCCGCCACAGGCCGACGCGGTTGCCGCTGTCGCGGTGCATGTAGTGCTGCGCGTCGGGGAACGCGATCCGGCCCTGCGGCGAGCCGCCGCCCGGCGCGATCCAGTCGTAGTGCTCGACGTTCGGCGCATGCCAGAACGCGAGCAGCTTGCCGCTCGGCCACTCGACGCGTGGCCGGGTCGCCATCGGGGCGTACCAGAGACGCTCGTTGTTGCGGATCGTCATGCGAGCTCCGCGGCGGCACCCGCAGTGGTGCGCGCCGCCTGCATCGCCGCGAAACGGTCGAGCACCCATCGCTTGGTCACGACGTCGCCGAAACGGTCCTGCATGTCCCATAGCGACACCTCGCCCGACACCGTGCGGAAGTCGTCGCAGCACTCCTCGACGATGCTGATGTGGAAGCTGCGGTAGGCGGCATCCACGACGCTCGCGCGGACGCACCCGCTGGTGGAGGTGCCGGTGAAGATCAGCTCATCGACGCCGAGCTCGGCCAGCAGCTCGTCGAGGCGCGTGCGGTAGAACGCCGACGCCACCGTCTTCTCGACGATGTGGTCGGTCGGAGCCGGCGGGACGGCAGCGCTGATCTCGGTCCACGGGTTGCCGCGTTCGCACCGCTCGGTCAGGCTCGAACGCACCCGCTGCGCCAGCATCCGGTCGTCGAGGGAGTCGAGGATCATGACGGCGTAGATGACGGGGACGCCCGCGGCTCGCGCCGCCTCGAGCAGCTCGTTGGTGTGCGCGAGCGCCACCGCCGTCCCGGGGCCGATCTTCTCGTGCTCGGTGAACGCGCGCTGGAAGTCGATGACGATCACGGCGGGAGACGTGCCCGGTCCGACCTTCGTGCGCCGGGCGCGCAGGTCTCGGATCGTGTCGATCTCCACGTTCCAGTCGATCGTGTCGTTCATGCGAGGTCTCCTTCGGAGGGTGGGGCGAGTCGGCCGAGAGCGCGGGTTATCGCTCCGGGGTCGGGGTCGGTGAAGTCATGGACGGCGAGATGGATGTCGGAGGCGCGCAGGCCCGTCGGGCGCAGGGCCTCGGTGAGCAGCTCGTCGACGCGCGCGTCCGAGAAGGGGGTGTCGACGGCGTCGCCCTGGGGGTGGCGAACGGATGCCGAGTGCGCGGTGCCGTCCGCGAGGTGCACGGTGACCCGTGCGGGACGCGACGTCGGGGTGTCGGGCCGCAGCTCGGCCGTGGCATCCGTCACCGACACCACCGCTGCGATACGCGCCAGTTGCGGGTGAGGAGGCACGTCGGACCGCTCGGCGGACACGTCTCCGAACCACAGTGCGCTGGCGACGGCGAAGGGGACCGAGAAGTACGCCCCGTGCCGGGAATCCCACGAGGTGGCGGTCAGGGATGCCGCCGAAGCGACCCCCTCGACACGCACGGAGACGATGTCTTCGAGATCGACGCCGGCCGCGACCATGCGTGCGCGCACGTGCAGGGCCGCATCCGCCGGGCCGTGGGTGTAGGCGCACGCCGAGTGCTGCTTGAGGTAGCTCGTGGTGACGAGGCTCTCGTCACCGAGGCCTCGGACCACGGCATCCGGGTCGATGATCCCCAGGCCGCCGAGGTCGGCGGGGAGCCCCCCGGGGTCGGCAGCGAGGCCCGCCGCCGAGAAGCGCGCCGCGGCCAGTCCGGCCAGGGCCCCCTGTCCGACCCACTGATCGCGAACCGCCGAACCGCTCAGCACGGGGTGCCACGATGCCGCCGGCGCCATCGTGGCACCGGTCGCGATCGCGCGCGCGGCTTCGTCGGCATCCGCGCCCAGGAGCACGGCGCAGCCCGCCGCCGCGCCGACCGCGCCCAGGGGCCCGTGCGTATGCACGTCGGGTCGGAAGGTCGTGGCTCGCCCGATGCGCGCGGCGACCTCGTAGGCGACGTAGAGGGCGTCCCACAGCCGGTCGCCCGCGATGTCCCGCGTCTCGGCGAGGGCGAGCACGGCCGGCACAGTCTGAGCCGCGGGATGTCCCTTGCTGTACCGGTTGCCTTCGTCGCGCTCGGTCGACACTCCGGCCGCGCCGTTGAGCCAGACCGCTGATTCGACGGCGACGCGCTGCGAAGTGCCGAGGAGGGTCGCGGGCCCGGCAGCCGGGGCCCAGGCCAGCCGCAAACGCTGCATCTCGGGCAGGGCGGCGGCTCCGACGGTGACCGCGAGCAGGTTCTCGACGGCACGGACGAGCGAGCGTCTCGCGGCATCGGAAGCCCGCGCGAACGGTTCCGACACCGCCCACTCGCCGAGAACGCGGGACACCTCGCGGTGACTCGTCATGATCAGTGACCCAGGTAGGCGGCCTGCACGCGCGCGTCCGAGGCGAGCACCGAGGCGGTGCCGTCGAGCGCGACGCTTCCCGACTCGAGCACGTAGGCGCGGTCGGCGAGCTGCAGCACCTGGTGGGCGTTCTGCTCGACGATCAGCACCCCGACACCGCGGTCGCGGATGGCGTTGACGGCGTGGAAGACGTCCCAGGTGAGCTTCGGCGAGAGCCCGGTCGAGGGTTCGTCGAGCATCAGCAGTCTCGGCGCTCCCATGAGAGCGCGCGCGATGGCGAGCATCTGCTGCTGACCGCCCGACATCGTCTCGGCGAGCTGCTGGCGGCGCTCGCGCAGGATCGGGAACAGGTCGAGGATCTCGTCCTCCGAGAACCCCGAACGGCCCTTCTTGCCCCAGGCACCCATGCGCAGGTTGTCCTCGACGGTGAGCGAGCCGAAGAGGGCGCGATGCTCCGGCACGAGCATCAGGCCGCGCTGCGCGACGAGGTGGCTCCGTCCGTAGCCGACGGCACCGCCGTCGAAGCGGACCGATCCGCCGTGCTGCTTCACCTCGCCCGCGATGGTCTTGAGGGTCGTCGATTTGCCGGCGCCGTTCGCTCCGACGATCGCGACGACCTCTCCGGCGTCGACGGAGAGCGAGACGCCGTGGAGGATCTCCAGTCCGTGGTAACCCGCACGCAGGTCGTCGATCTCAAGCAGCATCGCCGTACTCCTTACCGAGGTAGGCCTCGATGACTCGGGGATCTTGCAGAACGTCGTCGACCGAGCCCCGCGCGATGACGGCTCCCTGGTCCATCATCACGACGCGGTCGCTGAGGCGACGGACGGCCGTCATGATGTGCTCGATGAAGAGCATCGTCACGCCCTCCTCACGCCGGAGCTCGTCGAGCAGATCGAGCACCGGGGTCCGCTCCGACGGCACGAGACCGGCGAGGACCTCGTCGAGCAGCAGCACCCGCGGGCGCATCGCGAGGGCGCGGGTGAGTTCGAGCCGCTTCTGCACGGCCGTCGGCAGCGAGCCGGACTCGGCGTCCGCCCAGGCCCACAGGCCGGTGCGATCGAGGAGCGTGGCCGCCTCGTCGCGCGCCGCGCGCTCGGGGCGGACACCGCGGCTCTGCACGGCGATCGTGACGTTCTCGAGAGTGGTCATCGTGTGGAAGGGCCGCATCAGCTGGAACGTCCGGACGAGACCGGAACGCGCGAGCGTGTGCATCCTCGCGCCGGTGATGTCGCGTCCGTCGAGGGTGACTCGACCCGAGTCGGGTGGGAAGGCGCCCGTCACGCAGTTGAACAGCGTGGTCTTGCCGGCACCGTTCGCGCCGATGATCCCGACGATCTCGCCTTCGTCGACGGAGATGTCGACGTCGCGCAGCGCGTGGAGCCCGCGGAACGACTTGTTGACGCCCTGAATCTCGAGAAGGGTCACTTCTTCTTCACCACCCAGTTCTTGACGGTGCCGTACACGCCCTTGGGGAGGAGCAGGACGCAGGCGATGAGGATGACGGCGTAGATGAGGATGTCGAGACCGCCGTGCCCCTGAAGGAACGACAGCGCCTCCGGAGGATGACGGAGGAACGCGGCGACGGCATCCGAGAGCGGCGCCATCACGACTGCTCCGATGACGGGGCCCCAGACGGTCGCGACCCCGCCGACGACGGCCGTGATGATGGCGTTGTTCGAGACGTGGGCGCCGAACGCCAGCTCGGGATCGATGAACATGTAGTACTCCAGGTAGAGCGTGCCGGCCGCGGCCGTGATCGCGGCGGAGAGGGCCACCGTGGTCAGCTTGTACCGCAGCACGTTGACGCCGATGGCTGCCGCCGCCAGGTCGTCGTCGCGCGATGCGAGCGTGAAACGGCCCGTGCGGCGACGCAGGAACTCGATGACCACGACGAGCGCAAGCACGACCATGCCCACGCCGATCCACCAGTAGTTCGGCGAGCCGACCGGGAACTGGAACATCGCCCAGTCGTCACCGCGCAGCACGGGGACGGTGAAGCCGACCGTGCGGTTGAGCGCGTCGTTGCCGACGACGAACAGACGGAGCATCTCGGCGAAGGCGAACGTCGACAGCGCGTAGTACGCGCCGGTCAGCTTGTAGCGCAGGGCGAGGAAGCTGATGCCCACGGCCGCCGCCGCCGCCAGCGCCATCCCGGCGATGAGGCCGATCCACGGGCTCACTCCGAAGTCGACGAGCAGCACGGCCGTGACGTAGGAGCCGATGCCGAAGTAGGCGGCGTGACCGAAGCTGAACATCCCGCCGAAGCCGCTCATCATGTTCCAGCCGATCCCCATGAGGGCGAAGATCAGCACGCGCATGGCGACGGCGAGCTCCGCGGCGGGAAGGACGAAGGGCAGGACGATCCCGACGACGGCCAGCACTCCGAGGGCGACGTAGTGCCGGAAGGTCGTGCGACGGTGCAGCGGGACGCGCGGCGCCAGCAGGTGAGCACCGGTGGAGAAGTCGGGCGCCGTCGGGCGCGTGGGGGTGGCGACGGTCATGCGGTCCTCCCGAAGATTCCGCGGGGCTTGGCGAAGAGCACGATGAGGAAGACGACGAACACGGCCAGCAGCGGCGACTGACCGGGCAGGATCAGCCCGCCCAGCTGCTCGGTGAGTCCGACGATCAGTCCGCCGACGAGCGCTCCGGGGACGTTGCCCATCCCGCCGAGCACCACCACGACGAACGCGGTCAGGTTGAACACCGATCCGGCCGTCGGCTCGATCGTGGTGAAGGGGGCCACCAGTGTGCCGGCGGCTCCCGCTGCGGCGGCGCCGAGCGCGAAGGTGAGGACGTAGATCGCCTTGATGTCGATGCCCACCAGGCGGGCTCCCTCGGGGTTCGCCGCGACCGAGCGGACCGCCGTGCCGACCGGCGTGCGCTGCAAGATCAGCCAGAGCGCAGCGACGAGGACCAGGGCGCCGGCGAAGGCGTAGATGCGGCTCAGGTCGACCGTCGCGCCGAAGATCGAGACACCGGTGTTGCCGGGCAGCTGGACCGAGAGGGGGTTGGGCCCGAACACGAGCAGCAGGATGTTCTCGATGGCCAACGCCAGGCCGATGGTGATGAGCAGCTGCGTGTGGATCGGAGCCCGCATGATCGGGTTCAGCAGACCCGCCTGCGTCACCGCGCCGAGCAGGAACATCGTCGGGACGGTGATCAGCAGCGTCGCGTACGGGTGCATCCCGGTGACGTTCACCAGCACGTATGTGAGGTACATCGCCAGGGCGACCATGGCCCCGTTGGCGAAGTTGATGATGTGGAGCACGCCGTAGACGAGGGTGAGTCCCATGGCGATCAGGCTGTAGATGCCTCCGGTCAGCAGCCCCGTCACGAGAGCCTGGGCCAGCACGGTCGGGCTGCCCGAGATGACTCCGGCGGCGACGGCCGCGAGCGCGAGCACGCCGAGCGTCACGAGCAGAGCACGCGGCGAGGGGCCGTTGTACCGGCGGGTGCGCGCGGGCTTCTCACCGGCCGGGGTGGTGGGCGGAGATGCCTGGATCGTCATGAGACTCACTCCTCGCTGTCAGCGGACCGGGGCCGGGTAGACGAGCTCCTGCTGGGCCAGGGCCGCCGGGTAGACCTGCGTCACCGCACCACCGAGCACCTGCATCGTGACGACCGACGCGTTGACGTTCTGCCCCGTCTCGTCGAACGACACCGGACCGTCGTTGACGACGTGCGGCTCGTAGGTCGTCGCGGCGATCGCGTCGCGGATGTCGGCCGGATCGGCACTCGCGGCAGCGTCGATCGCCTCGGCGATGAGCGTCACGGCGTCGTAGGTGAGCATCGCGCTGGTGCGCATCGGCTCGCCGAACTCGGCCTCGAACGCCTCGGCGACGGCAACCGCCTCGTCGTTGGTGGCATCCCAGCGGTAGTTGGCGTCGAAGTAGTTCTCGCCGCCGTTGGGGGCGTCAGCCGTGAACTGCACCTGGTCGTAGCCGCCGTTGGCGACGCCGAACACCGCGTCGAGGTCCGGCGCGATGGAGCTGACGGCACGCGCGATCGCGAGGCTGTCGTTGTAGTAGCCCGACACGGCGAGGACGTCGGCACCGGCGGCGGCGACCTGCTGCACCTGGGTCGACAGGTCGCTCGACGAGGGGTCGTAGCTGATCGCCGGGTCGACCGTGATGCCGTACTCCTGCGCCTTCGCCGCGAACGCCTCGTAGGCCGAGGCCCCGAAGTTGCCCTGCTCGTAGAGGTAGCCGACCTTCGTCACCGGGCTGCCCGCCGCCTCCGCGATCTCGGACAGGTAGGTCGCGCTCTGCTCGCCCATCATGCTCGCCGACGGCTGGATGCGGAACGAGTTGCTGTATCCCTGCTCCAGGATCGAGTCGAGCGCCGAGACGTCCATGACGAACGGCACGCCGTTGCGCTCGGCGACCGAGGCGATGTTCGCGCTCGTCGCGCTCTGGTACGAGCCCACGAGGGCAGCGGCCCCCTCCTGGATGAGGCGTGTGGCCTCGCTCTGGCCGGTCTCGGGCTCGCCGCGGGTGTCGGCCGCCTCGAGGACGAGCTTCGCGCCGCCGAGCGATTCGATGCCGCCGGCCTCGTTGATCGCATCGACGGCCATCTGGGCGGCGTTGCTCATCTGCTGGCCGTCGACCGCGTTCGATCCGCTGAGCGGGTGGAGTGCTCCGATGACGATCTCCTCGGGTGCCTCTCCCGAGGATGCTGCCTGGCTTGCTCCGACGGCGGATCCGGCACAGGCCGCGAGCGTGACGCTGCCGACGGCGAGGGCGGTCACGGCGAGCGTGAAGCGACTCGTGGTTTTCAACTCGACTCCTTGGAGGGTGGTGTTCCGTCTGATGGAGCTGTTTCGGTGACCGGAACATTCGGGTTAGTCCCTGACTGGGATGTAAGCGACCGTATGCCCTCGATATGCGGCGCCAGTTGCCCGCGTGTATCCGGAATGTTTCGTCTCGCCCGAATCGGGCGCCTGCCGTTCCGTTGAGTGAAACGGGCCCGTACGCTTCTGCCCAGAGCGTGCCGGACGCTCACCACCACGAGGAGAGTGCGCCATGGCCGATACCGCCCCGTCGACGACATCCCGGGTCGCCGAGGTGCTGATGGCGTTCACCGACGTGACCGCGCCGCTGGGCGTCTCGCAGATCGCGAGGTCGTGCGACCTGAGCAAGGCGGTGGTCCACCGCATCCTGCAGTCGCTCGTCGCGTCGGGACTCGTCGACTATCTGCCCGACACCCGCCGCTACTGCCTCGGTCCGGCCGCGATCGCGCTGGGTCAGACGGCGGCCGCGGGCAACCGGCTGTACGCGGCGGGGATGCCGGCGATCTCGCACCTGGCCAACCAGACCGGCGAGACCACGACGCTGACGGCCCGTCGCGGGCACGGACGCCACTACATCGGCCTCGTCGAGAGCATCAACCCGATCCGCATCAGCGTGCGCATGAGAGACGACGTCCCGTTGTGGTCGGGGGCGAGCGGCATCAGCATCCTGGCGTTCATGGACCCCGTCGACGTCGACTACGTCCTGAGCCAGGAGCGGCACGCGTACACCGAGGCGACCGTCATCGACGAGACGATGATCCGCGACCGCCTGGCCGAGACCCGCGAGCGCGGGTGGGCGCACACTGCGGGCGAGCGCGTGCGGATGTCGAGCAGCGTCGCGGCGCCCATCTTCGATCGCGACGGCAGCCCCGCGGGGTCGCTCTCCGTCGCGTACCTGGTCGACCGACTCGGCGACACCCAACACCACGACCTGGCGCAGCTCGTTCTCACCGCCGCCCGCGACGCCACCGCCAGACTCCAGTAACCCCCGGCTCGCCGCGGCGAGGGTGCGCATCTGCACGGTCCGGGGCGGCCCGCACCATGCAGATGCGCGTTCTCGGCGTCAGCGAGAGGGAGATCCGGCGGGCTGGCGGGCGAGCCAGTCGGCCATGCCGGTCTCGGGGTGGTCGAGCCAGTGGTCGCCGTAGTAGTCGGCGAAGGGCAGGTACTCATCGAGGATGCGGCGCAGCTCCGCGATCGCGTCGAGCCCCTCGGGGGCAATGTCGACGCGCAGGTCGACGTGCGGGCGACGCTGACCGCGGGCCGTCGTGATGATCGAAGACGACAGGTGCCGGCGCCCCTCACCACCGGCGGCGAGCCCGGCCTCGAGCGCGCGCATGAGGCGCTCCTCCAATAGTCCCGCGGTGTCATTCTCGTAGGACGCGGCCATCGCCTCGAGCACGCCCGGGCCGATCAAGGTGTTCCCGAGCACGGCGAAGCCGTCGCCGACGAGGTGACCCGCGTACTGCGACTCGATCACGACGTCACCGGTGTGGGCCGCGACGCGGCCGTCGTCGAGGACGATCCCGAGCTGCCGGTACCGGAACGACTCGTCGGTCTCGGCGAGCGCCCTGATGATCGTCTCGGGCGCCAGACCCGTCGTCCCGAGGTCGAGGGCGCGCTGGCCGAGCCGCCAGTCGGAGTGCCACTGGCTTGTGACCGCGACCCCTCCCGCGACATGCGGGCACCGCGAGGCGAGCGCGATCGACCCCGTGCCCTGGCAGACCCCGACCGCACCCGTGCTCGGATCGGTGGCGATGATGCTGAACGTCATCGTGTTCTCCTTCCCGGCGCTCAGCGCGCCGTCATTTCCCAGCGGATGACCACGCGGCGGAGGATCCGCACGACGAGGTTCAGGACGATGCCGAGCACCGACAGGATGATGAGCAGCGCGAAGACCGCCGCCGTCTCCATGCGGCCCTGGGCCTGCAGGATCAGCACACCGAGGCCCTTCTGCGCACCGACGAACTCCGCGACGATCGCGCCGATCATCGAGTTGGCGACGGCGAGCTCGAGCCCCGAGAAGATCTGCGGCAGCGCGGCGGGCAGCATCAGGCGCGTCTGGATCTGCAGCGGCTTCGCGCCGTTCACGCGGAACAGGTCGACCTGGTCGCGGTCGACGCCGCGGAAGCCGTGCAGCGCGTTGACGAGCATCGGGAAGAACGCCAGCAGCACGACCACGACGACCTTCGACGGCATCCCGAAGCCGAACCAGATGATGAACAGCGGGGCCACCGCGACCTTCGGGATCGACTCGATCGAGACGATGTAGGGGAACACCACGGCGTAGACCGTCGGGAACTGCGCGAGCACGATCGCGAGCACGAGGCCGGCGACCACCCCGATCCCGAGGCCCGTGAGCACGATCGACATCGTGGATGCGGTGTTCTCGAGGTAGCGCGGGAAGGCGTTCGGGTCGAACAGCGCCTTCAGCACGTCGCTCAGCGGCGGCACGACGTAGACCGGGGTGTTGGTCCAGCCGGGAACGAACTGCCAGGCGAGCAAGAGGACGCCCAGCAGCGCCAGCGACGCGATGACCCGCTTCGCGGGCGTGTTCACGACGCGTCGCGTGACGACCCGGGTCGTGACGGGGCGGGTCCGGACGGAAGTGGTCATGCGTTCACCTCGAAATGACGACGGATGTGGGCGGTGAGGGCCGCGAACTCGGGATCGCCGAGCAGCTCGGGGGTGCGCGTCTTGCCGAACGGGATGTCGATGATCTCGGCGATCCGTCCCGGCCGCGGGGTCATGACGACGACGCGCTCGGCGAGGAAGACCGCTTCACTGATGCTGTGCGTGATGAGCACGGCGGTCGTGCCGGTCTCGCGCCAGATGCGGTTGACCTCGACGTTCAGGGCGTCGCGGGTCATCGCGTCCAGCGCCCCGAAGGGCTCGTCCATCAGCAGCACGGCGGGGTCGTGCACCAGCGCCCGGCAGATCGCCGCGCGCTGCTGCATCCCTCCCGACAGCTCGTGCGGGTGCTTGGTGGTGAAGTCCTCGAGACCCACCATCGTCAGCAGCGTGCGTGCGTGCGTGCGGTCGGCCGCCGTCACCCGCCGGCGCAGGCTGAGCGGCAGCAGCACGTTGTCGAGGATGTTCAGCCACGGCAGCAGGGTCGCCTTCTGGAACACCATGCCGGCCTCGCCGCGCGGGGCGCCGATCGGCACATCGGCGATCGTGGCCGTGCCGGCGGTGTGCCCCTCGAGCCCGGCGAGGATGCGGAGCAGGGTCGTCTTGCCGCATCCGCTCGGCCCCAGGACCGAGACGAACTCGCCCTCGGCGATCCCGAGGTCGACGTGAGAGAGCGCCGTCACGTCGCCCGTGCGGGTCTGGTAGGTCTTCGAGAGGTCGGAGATCTCGATCAGGCTCATGGCTTCTCCAGTCCGTAGACGCGGCAGAGGTTCTCGTTGAGCACGCGCGAGGCGAGCCACTCGGCCTGCGACGTGGTCCACAGGCGATCGGCGACCCCGGCGGTGAGCGCCCGGTCGAGCGCGAGCCGGCCGCGGGCGGTCGAGGCAACGTGGAACTCGGGCTGTCCCGTGTCGGTGCCGAACATCACGCGGTCGGCGGGAAGCAGCTCGAGCCACTCCTGCAGCATCCGTTCGAGGGCGTGGTGGTGGAGGTACGGCATCCACGAGTAGTCGAGGAAGACGTTGCCGTGCGCCTGGCTGAGCGCCGGGAGCAGCGACGTGTACGGGTAGCCGCCGTGGATGAGGATGATGCGCAGCCGGTTGAGCGCCGGATCCGACAGCAGGGGCTCGAGGTGCCGCGGGTCGGCGCCGCTGAGCAGCAGCCCCGGCTCGGCGTGGCCCATGCCGGTGTGGATCTGCACCGGCAGCTCGCGCTGCACCGCGAGCTCGGCGATCGCGAACACGAGGTAGTCGGCGAGCGCCGTGTACGCGGGCGTCTCGAGCGACGCCGGGTCGGACCGTAGTGCGGCGTAGGCCGCCTCGGCCTCGTCGCGCGAGCGACGCCGGAAGTCGAGCGACCGCACGTACGCCGACGCGATCTTGAGGCCGACGAAGCCCGACTCCTGGCGACGGATGATCGAGTCCTGCACGAAGGCGACGTACTCGCCCAGCGTCGCCGGCGGGGCATCGAGGCCCGCCGTCTCGAGCAGCCCGGCGAGCACCGTGGCGAACACCCGCCGGAAGCGCGGCGTGTCGGAGCCGCGGCGGCGGAAGGCGGGGTGACCGAACGGGTACAGGTAGGGGTCGATGCGGCCGATCGGCTTGTAGCGCTCGTGGGGCCACGCCTCGGCGTCGATCCACGGCAGGTCGGTCAGCACCGCGGCCGTGCCCGAGATGTCGAGCGCCTCGCCGTACAGACCCGCGAAGTCGGCTCGTCGCCGATCGCGGCTGATCCACACGATCTCGTCGTGACCCAGGTCGCCGTAGAGCGCGCGACTGCCCTCCACGAGCGATACGCCGTGCACGCTCGTCGACTGGAATCGGATGCTCTCGTCGAAGAGCTTCTCGATGCCGTGGGCCGCGTCGAGCCGTGCGAGCTCGTCGCGGTCGCCTCGTCCACGGGCGGCGACGAACTCGTCGAACACGCCGACGGGGAGGTTGGCCTCGACATGGCCGGCCGCGTTCTCGCGTTCGAGCGCATCGATGCCTTCGAGCTCCTCACCGGGCCGGACATAGCCGGCGTGGGAGTGGTGGTCGATCGCCGGGACGCCGTCGGTGTAGGTGAGGGAGGTCATTCGGCGCTCCAGTTCTGAGCCTCGGCGACGACGGCATCCGCGTCGAAGTCGTTGTACGCCTCGACGAAGGTGTTCGGGGCGGCCGCGACCGTGTCGACCTCGGAGTCGATGATTCCCGAATCGAGCGCGAAGGTGCCCCACGCGGCGAGAGCCGACTCGCTGTACGCGCCCCACGACGCGGTGTCCTGCGGGTCGTCGGCGGTGAGCAGCTCGAGGCGGCGGTTCAGCGCGACGAGGTCGATCGCCAGCTGGTCGTCGATCGAGTTGCCGGCGACGAGCGTGTCGGGGTACTCCTCGTACATGATCCGCAGGGCGGCCTCGGGGTTCGTCGCGGTGAAGAGCGTGGCCTTGGCCATCGCCCGGCCGAAGGCCTCGATCGTCTCGGCGTTGTCGGCCGCGTAGTCGCTGCTCGTGAAGTAGGTCGTCGAGAAGAGCGATGCGGCTTCGTCGGTGGTGAAGTAGCGCAGCGGGGTGCCCTGGGCCTCGAACGCGGCGTACTCGGTGTCCCACAGCGACAGCGCGTCGACCTGGCCGGTCGCGAGCGCCTGCAGCGCGGCGGCGCCCGTCCCGACCGCGAGGTGGCTGTAATCCACGTCGGGCGTGAGGTCGGCCGACGCGAGGATGCCCTCGGACAGCAGCATGTTCGACGTGCCCAGGCTGCTCTGGCCGATGACGGCACCCTCGAAGTCGCCGAGCGAGGTGATGGGGCTGTCGTCGAGGACGGCGAGCGATCCGGTCTGCTTGCGGATGTAGTTGTAGACCAGCTGCAGCTGGCTGCCCTTCGTCATCGCCTGCCAGATCGGCTCGGGCGGGGTGCTCCCGATGTCGAGCGAACCGGAGTCGATGCCCTGAACGATCGAGGTGGAATCGCCCGTCACGACGATGTCGACCTTCAGCCCCTCCTCCTCGAAGTAGCCCATCGCCTGGGCGACGGCCATGGGCGAGTTGTTCGCGCCCATGTTCGTGGGGATGCCGAACTCGACGGTGGTCGTGCCGTCGGCGGAGCCGGCGTCGTCACCGGCGCAGCCGGCGAGCGTGAGAGCGAGGGCGGCGGTCACGGTGACCGCCGCGGTACGGGTGAACTTCATGGTGTCTCCTAGCGCGGGTGGTGCACGGATCGGGGGCGATCCGGCGATGGGGTGGAGCTCAGGGACAGTGGTGCGATGCCTGCACGCAGGCGTTTTCGGCATGGCCGAACACCGGTGCCGTCCGTCGGGAGCAGGACGGCACCGGAAGCTGAGGGACGGGGTCAGTCCGTCCGGGGCGGATTCTCCGAGGGTGGCGTCACGACCCAGAGGGCCTCGCCCACCGCATCGCCGACGTTGACGATGCTGTGCGGCGTGGAGGTGCGGTAGTCGATGCTGTCGCCGGCGGTGAGCTCGAACTCCTGATCGCCGAGCCGGAACCGGAAGTCGCCGCGGAGGATGACGCACACCTCCTGCGAATCGCCGTGCGTGTAGCTGTCGCTTCCCTCACCGTGGCCGGGCTCGTACTCCGACACGAGCACCTCGACGTTGCCGAGCGGGGGCTGCGTGATGCGGAAGTGCCGCACGTCGTTGCCGGCGGCCAGCATGGGGCGCTCCTCCTTGCGGAGCATCGTGCCGAGGGTCGGCTGAGCGCTGAAGAGCTCGGTCCACGGGATGCTGAACGCCCCGGCGATCCGGCGGACGACATCGAGGCTCGTGTTGGCCTGACCGTTCTCGATCTGGCTCACGTAGCCGGCGCTGATCGATGCGCGCCGCGCGAGCTCGCGCGTCGACATCTTGCGCAGGGCGCGCAGTTCCCGCACGCGGGGGCCGAGATTCGCGTCGTCCATCGCACTCCTGGGGTGTCGGTAATCACTCTGATCGGTGTCAGTAAGCAGAGCGTATACCGGGCGACCGCGCCGGAAATTGCTGGTGTGTTTCGTGTGTGTAACCGAGTTCCGGGCGCACCCGGGGTGCGCATCTGCACGGTCCGGAGCCCCCACACCGTGCAGATGCGCACCCTCGCGGCTCAGGGGCGCACGACCGGGCTGATCACCAACTCGTCGATGCGCACGTGCGGGGGCGCATCGACGACGAAGCGCACCGTGCGGCCGATGTCATCGGGAGTCAGCATCCGCTCGCGTGCTTCGGCATCGGGAACCTCGGGACGCAGACGCAGGAACTCCGTGTCGACGTCGCCCGGGCACAGGTGACAGACGCGGATGCCGGCGGCAGCCTCCTGCGCGTTCAGGGTCTCGCAGACCGACGCGAGCGCGCGCTTGCTGGCGCTGTATGCGACACCCGCGACGGGAGAGAAGCGCCAGGCCGCGAACGACGACACCACGACCACACAGGCCGAACCCGACGACCGGAGCGCCGGCAACGCCGCGTCGATCACATGGATGACGCCGAGGAGGTTCGTGTCGATGACCTGCTCGACCTCGCCGACCGACTGCGTGCCCCACGTCCGCCGCGGCGAGTTCAGACCCGCGGCCAGGACGAGGTCGTCGATACGCCCCCATCGCCCGCGGATCTCGTCGCGCGCCGCGCTCACCGCGCCCGCGTCACCGGTGTCGAACGGCAGGACGATCGCCTCGCCGCCCGCCGCCGCCACATCGCGCGCGGTCTCGGCCAGCATCTCCGGACGCCGTCCGCTGAGCGCGAGGCGTCGATCGGGGGCCAGGGCCAGTGCGGCCGCGCGGCCCATCCCGCTGCCGGCACCGGTGATCCACGCGACGCGCCGCTCGGCGGCGCTGGAGGCGGGGGCCCCGGTCATGACCGCGCCGCCATCTCGTACGCGCGCTGCGGGAACTGGGTCGCGAACTTGCCGCCGCTCACATCGAGCAACGTGCCCGTGACGTAGCGCGAGGCATCGCTTGCGAGGAAGCACACGGCGTCCGCCACCTCGCGCGGGTCACCCCAGCGGCGCAACGTGAGCGTGTCGAGCAATCGGCCCTGCTCGTCGTGCGGCTTGTCCGCGAATCCGTTCATGTCGGTCGGGATCATCCCGGGGGCGTACGCGTTCGCGGTGATCCCCCACGGCCCCAGCTCGCCGGCGAGGGTTCTCGTGAACTGGACGACAGCGGCCTTGGATGCCGCATAGGCCGCACCGCCGACACTCGGGATGATGGCGGCGAACGAGGCGGCGTTGACGATGCGTCCGCCACCCTGCCGCTTCATCGCGGGGATGACCGCCTGGCAGGTCCGGAACGTTCCCGTGACGTTGACGTCGAAGACGCGGTTCCACGTCTCGGCGTCGGCATCCTCGATGAGACCGTCACCCAGGATGCCGGCGTTGTTGACCAGCACGTCGACGCGGCCGAACCGGGTCAGCGCGGCATCCACGGCCTGCCGCACCGAGTCGGACGAACGCACGTCGCACGCCACGGAAGCGCCGTCGAGGCCGGCGGCGCGGCGTGCGTCATCCGCCCAGCCGACCGCGTCCTCGGCGATGTCCGTCGCGACGACCACGGCGCGCTCACGCATGAACGTCTCGGCGATGGCGCGGCCGATGCCGCGGCCCGCGCCGGTGACGACGACGACCTTGCCGTCGAGATCCCACTGCATCGTGCTCTCCTCCGATCGGAGCCGCACCTACGCGGCTCTCCTCGATGATGTCGCAGCGCGGCGGCGTTCTGCAGCGACGAGCGACACGACGACGAGCCCCGGCGCGATCACGATGAGCGGCGGCAGCATCCAGACGACCGTGGCCCCCACACCGATCCCCACCAGCACCAGCGACGTTCCGACCGGGTCGTCGATCGTGACCGCGCGTCCCTCTCGCCAGAGGTCGCTCCACCGTGCGCCCGGTGTCCACAGCGCCGCGGTCCGCAGCATCGCGACGAGCACGACCACCGCCAGCCCGCCGCTGATGACCGCGAACGTCACCCCTCCGGGAAGTGCGCCCAGCGCCGCGCCGACCGCGTTCAAGACGAGGAGCGCGATGACGGCGGCGCAGGCCGTGCCGAACCACCAGCCCGAGCGCACCGCCTGGAGCCCTCGGACGGCGAAGAGCCGGATCGAGTCGGGCTCGTCGTCGAGGTGAGCGCGGAAGTGCCGCACCCCCGCACCGAAGGCCGGAGCGAGCGTCACGAGCGGCAGCGAGAGGAGCGTCACCCCGATGCCGACCACGAACATCTCGCCGAGCCCCGCGACACCCGAGCCGCCGAAGACCGCGCGGCTCTCGGGCGATCCGCCTGCTTTGCGCGCGGACGTCATCCCTTGAGCCCCTCCGTCGCGACGCCCGCCACCAGGTACCGCTGGAAGGCGAGGAAGAAGAGGACCACCGGCACCAGCGCGAGGATCGCCATCGCCATCTGCGCGCCGTAGTCGCTCGTCGACGTCTGATCGACGTAGAGGCGCAGCGCCAGCGGCATGGTGTACATGCCCGGGTCCTTCAGGTAGAGCAGCGGACCGAAGAAGTCGTTCCACGACCAGATGAACGCGAAGATCGAGCTCGTGACCAGGGCGGGCCGCATGAGCGGCAGGATGACGGCCGTGAACGTGCGGGCGTGACCGGCTCCGTCGATGCGGGCGGCCTCGTCGAGATCGCGCGGCAGACCGCGGATGAACTGGATCATGAGGAACACGAAGAAGGCGTCGGCCGCGAGGAACTTGCCGAGCAGCAGCGGCCAGTACGTGTTGATCATGTCGAGCTGGTTGAACACGATGTACTGCGGAATGATCACGACGTGGAACGGCAGGAGCATCGTCGCGATCATGCACAGGAAGAACACCTTGCTGCCGCGGAACCGGATGCGGGCGAACGCGTACGCCGTGACCGAGCACGAGAGCACGACGCCGACGACCGATGCGACCGCGAGGACGAGCGAGTTCACGACGAACGTCCAGAACGAGACTCCCCCGATCCCGGCGAACGCTGTGGCGTAGTTGTCGAGTGAGAAGGTCTCCGGCACGAGACTCACCGAGCCGATGATCTCGTTGCCCGGCTTGAACGACGACATGACCATCCACGCCGCCGGGTAGAGGATGACGACGACCACGGCGATCGCGAGCACATGGAAGACCACTGCGCTCCCCCGCGTGCGCCAACCCCGCCCTCCCGCATCGCCGCGACCGTGTCGCCGCGACGACGGGTCGGTCGTGATGAGCTCCGTCTGAGTGATGGTGTTCGTCATCGTTCGTCCCCCGCATAGTGAACCCACGCCCGCGATGTGCGGAACAGCATGAGCGTGACCAGCCCGACGGCGATCACGAGCACCCAGGCCATCGCCGAGGCGTAACCCATCTGGAAATCGCGGAAGCCCCGCAGGTAGAGGTAGAGCGTGTAGAAGAGCGTCGACCCGGCCGGACCGCCGCTGCCGTTGGAGATGATGTAGGCCGAGTTGAACACCTGGAAGGCGTGGATCGTCTCGAGGAGCAGGTTGAAGAACAGCACCGGCGACAGCATCGGGATCGTGATCGAGAGGAATCGGCGCACGGGTCCCGCGCCGTCGACGGAGGCGGCCTCGTACAGCTCGGGCGGCACCTGCTTCAGCCCCGCGAGGAAGATCACCATCGGCGCGCCGAACTGCCACACCGTCAGCAGGATGAGCAGGGGGAGCGTCCGTGCCGGGTCGCCGACCCACCCGCCCTCGGACGCCGGCGGTCCGCCGAAGAACGAACCGATCTGCGCGACGATGCCGTCGTCGATGAACATCGCCTTCCACACGATCGCGATCGAGACGCTGCCGCCGATCAGCGAAGGCAGGTAGAACGCCGACCGGTAGAACCCCTGGCCGCGCCGCGGCGCGTTCAGCAGCAGCGCGACTCCGAGCGCTGCGGCGAGCTTCAGCGGGGTGCCGACCAGCACGTAGATGCCGGTCACCTTCACCGCCTGCAGGAAGTTCGGGTCGGAGAACATGCGCGTGTAGTTGTCGACCCCGATGAACTCGGGATCGTTGAACAGGTTGTAGTCCGTGAACGACAGCACGAGCGAGGCGACCATCGGGCCCGCGGTCAGGGCGAAGAACCCGACGAGCCACGGGCTCAGGAAGAGATAGCCGGCGCGCGTCTCGCGCCGAGCCCGCACGGTCGAGCCCGCACGAACCGGGACGACGGCTGCAGGAGCAGTCATGGCTTGTTCCTTTCTCCTGCGAACCGGCGCCTCGGCCGTGCGGCAGGGTCGTGCGGAGCGGTCAGGAGCCGAGGACCAACGAGATCTCGGAGAACAGCTCCTGTGCGAACTGCTTCGTGGTCAGGTCGCCGTAGCGCAGCTGCTCGTGCAGCTCTCCCCACTTGGCCTCGATGGTGCCGTAGCCCGCGGGCAGGATCGGGTAGCTCGCGGTCAGCTCGTCGTCGATCGACGCGAGGTAGTCGAGGTTGACGGTGTCGGCGGCGGTCTGATCGATCGCGTCGCGCCCGGCCTCCGTGGGCGGGGTGCCGAGCGAGGTGCCGAAGATCTCGGCGACCTCGGGCGAGGTGGTGAGGAAGTCCACGAAGGCGGCAGCGGCCTGCTGCTGGTCGGAGTTCTTCGCCACGCTCAGCAGCATGCTCGGCTTCGGGGCGAGAACGTGCTCGTCCTGGCCCTTCTCGAGCGGCGGCTGCACCATGCCGATGTTCTCGGTGCCGGCATCCGTCATGCCCTGCAGCACCGTCGTCGAGAAGTTGAACCAGATCGCGGTCTCGCCGGCCAGGAAGCCACCGCTGGGCGAGAGGGCCACACTGCGCTCGACGGGGTAGAAGTCGCCGTCCTCGCGGAGGTCGGCGGCGGAGTCGAGGTACTCGATCACATCGTTCTCGTCGAACGCGGGCGCGCCGTTCTCCTCGAAGACCGGGCTGCCGTCCTGCATGAGGTGGTAGATGAAGTTCGGGAGGCCGCCCGTGTAGTCCTCCGCCCCGTAGATCCGGGGTTCGGATGACGCTCCCGCCGCGTTGACCTCGAGGACGAAGTCGTTGAACTCGTCCCAGGTCATGTCGTCGGTCGGATAGTCGATGCCGAACGAGTCGAGGATGTCCTTGTTGTACATCATCGACCAGGCGTTCGTGCCCAGCGGAACGCCGACGAGCTCGTCGTCGACCGTGCCGGATCCCAGTACCTGGTCGTTGATGCCCTCGAGCGGCAGCAGCGAGTCGCGATAGGGCGAGAGATCGGCGAGCAGACCCTTGCTGGCGTATTCGCCGAGGTAGCCGGCATCCATCATCACGACGTCGGGAAGCGACTTCCCCGCCGCCTCGGTGTTGCGCGCGGTCCAGTAGTCGCCCCAGGCGTTGAAGTTCCGCACGACCTCGACGTTGGGGTACTGCTCGTTGAAGAGCGCCACGACCTCTTCGAAGCGAGCGGCACGGTCTTCGTTGCCCCACCACGAGAAGCTGATCTTGGCTGCGGTCTCGTCGTCGAACGTGATCTCCTCGGGGGCGGCGCTCGAGCCGCCTCCCGCGCCGCAGCCGGCGAGCAGAAGAGCGGCGGCTCCGACGAGGGCGAGCGATGCGGGCAGTCTCTTGAACATGTTTTCTCCTCATTGAGCGGGCATGAGCCCGGGGTGTCGGTGTCGGTGTCGGTGGCCGGTCGAGAGCCGGCGGGGGTTCAGTCGGTATCGGTCCCGCGAACGAGGGACCGGATGGTCTCGACGGGCAGCTTGGGCTCGCGCGCCTCGGTGAGCAGGCCGTTCCGCTCCTGCATGGTGTCGGTGAGCTGGGTCCAGCACCAGCCGGCGAGACCGTCGGGTCGGCCGCCGGTGCCCCGTGTGCCCGACTGCACCGCACCGAGGATGGCCGCGACCATCCGGCCGTACTCGTCGGCGCCGCGCGCCTCGGAGTAGCCCCAGGAGTCGTCGGGGCTCGCATCGGCCGCCCACTTCACGCCGCCGAACTCGGTGAGCATGACCGGCTGTCCGCTGTCGGACGTCCCCGGCAGTCGTACGCGGCGACCGGCCGGGCCGATGCCCGAGACGATGCCGCGCAGCGCCTCGTCGTCGACGTCGTAGCGGCGAGCGAGGACGCCGCCGTCCGCCTCGTAGTCGTGCAGGGTCCACAGGTCGGAGGTGCCGAGCTCCCACCCGTCGTTGGAGATGACGGGCCGGGTGGGGTCTAGGGCCTTGGTCAGGTGGAACAGCGCTTCCGCGAAGGCCCGCTGATCGGCGCGCGAGGCGATGTGCTGCACGCCCCAGCTCTCGTTGAGCGGCACCCACGTGATGATGCTGGGATGCGCGCGATCGCGCAGGACGGCCTCCGTCCACTCCGTCGTCGTCCGCTGCACGGCTCGCTCGTCGAACGTGTACGTCGCGGCCATCTCACCCCACACCAGGAGCCCGAGCCGGTCCGCCCAGTACAGGAAGCGGTCATCCTCGACCTTCTGGTGAACACGCACCGCGTTGAAGCCGAGCTCGGTGATCAGCTCGGCCTCGCGTCGCAGCGCGTCGGGCGACGGCGCGGCGAGGTGCGACTCGGGCCAGTATCCCTGGCTGAGAACGGACCGCAGGGTCACGGGCCGATCGTTCAGCAACAGCGCACCACGGTCCCATGAGACGCTGCGCAGCCCGAGGTAGCTCGCCACGGCATCCCGGCGTCCGTCGTCGTCGGTCACGTCGATCCAGGCGTCGAGCAGCGTGGGCCGGTCGGGGCTCCAAAGGAGACGTTCGTAGTTCTGGCCGTTTCGCTGTCCGTCGAGAGCGATCGTCAGCGTCGCTCGCGTGCCGCTCGTCCGCATCGTCGCGGCGGCGAGCTCCCGGCCCTCGTGCGCGATGCGAACGCTCGCGCTCGCGGCCCCGGGCCGGCTGAGTCGCAGCTCGAGCGTCACCGTCCCGTCGGTGAGGTCGCTCGTCCAGTTGAGCCCGGTGATGTGCTGCGGGGCGACGCACTCGAGCCACACCGACTGCCAGATCCCGGTCGTGCGGTGGTACCAGATCGAGTGGGGCTGTTCCTCCCAGTCCTGCTTGCCCCGAGGCTGCGCGAGGTCGTGCGGATCGTCCTCGGCGCGGACGACGACGACGTGCTCGCGCGCGTCGGGGTCGAGCGCGTCGGTGATGTCGACGGCGAACGGGGTGTGCCCGCCCTCGTGCCGTCCGACCAGCTGACCGTCGACCCAGACGGCGGCCCGATAGTCGACGGCACCGAAACGGAGGACGGCTCGACTCTGCGGCTGGTGGCCGGCGGCGGCGAGGTCGGCGTCGGACAGCGTGCGGCGGTACCAGACGATCGGGTGGAACCCTGTCTCGCCGACCTCGGAGGCCGGCGACTCGGGCGGGAACGGCACGAGGATGCTGCCGCCCAGCTGCCGGCCGTCGAACCACCGGTCTGCGACACCGCGATCTTCGTCGTCGTGAGCGAACCCCCACACTCCGTCGAGCAGCAGGAACGAGTCCCGCACGAGCTGCGGGCGCGGCCGCGCCGGTTCCAGCGTGCTCGCACGCGTCGTGTCGGGCTGTCGACCGGCATCCTGCTCCACTGCGATGACTCCCTCTGCCGGCATCGATGCCGGCGTCGTCGTTGATCCGCCCGTGGACGGCGCGGAAACCGCTTTCCGTTCCACGTTGAACTACACGATAGTTCCACGCTGAACTAGAGTCAACAGCGACCCTCCGAGCCGGTCGACAGGAGCCCGCATGACCCGTGTGACACTCGCCGACGTCGCCGCCCGCGTCGGCGTGAGCGCGAAGTCCGTCTCCAATGTCGTGAACGGAACGGGATGGGTCGGCGACGAGATGCGGCAGCGCATCCTCGCTGCGATCGACGAGCTCGGATACCGACCGAACCTCGCCGCACGGCAACTGCGGAACGGGCGCAGCGGACTGATCGCGCTCGTCCTCCCCGATCTGCGAGAGCCCTACTTCGCCGAGTTCGCGTCGCAGTTCGTCACCACCGCGCAGACCCGATCACTGACGGTTCTCATCGCGCAGACGGGCGGCGCGCGTGCCGCGGAGCTGGCGATGATGGCGGGCGAGGGCTTCCCCGCCCTCGACGGGATCGTGATGAGCCCGCTCGCCCTCACGGCCGACGATGTGCGCGACCGGCCGAGCAGTCCTCCGCTCGTGCTGATCGGAGAGCAGGCCGAAGAGCTCCTGAACCCCTCCGTGCACCATGTCGGCATCGACAACGTCTCGGCGGCGGCGGCAGCCACCACGCAGCTCATCCAGCAGGGCCGACGGCGCATCGCCGCGGTGGGCGTGCAGGAATCCGGGCCGACCGCCACCTCGCGGCTGCGGTTCGAGGGGTACCGGCGAGCGCTGACCGCAGCGGGCATCGCCGACGACCCCGCGCTCTACGCCGCGGTCGACCAGTTCAACCGCGCCGAAGGCTCGACCGCCGTCGCGCGCCTCATCGCGAGCGGAACCGACTTCGATGCCCTGTTCTGCTTCAGCGACAGCCTCGCCCTCGGCGCGCTGTACACCCTCGGCACGCACGGCGTCTCGGTACCCGATCGTGTGCAGGTCATGGGCTTCGACGACATCGAGGAGGGGCGCTTCCACATCCCCGCGTTCTCGACCGTCGACCACGGTGTCGAGCAGGCGGCGGCGTCGATCCTCGACATCCTGAGCGATGCGACGAGGCAGACCGGCGTGCACCACCAGGTGCCGTACCGCGTCATCACCCGCTGATCCCGGCGCCGCCCTGCGGCGCGGTGGCGAGGGTGCGCATCCGCACGGTCGGAAGCGGCCCGCACCGTGCAGGTGCGCACTCTCGGCGTCAGCGAGACGGAGGCACGGCGGCGAGGATGCGGCGGGCGGCCTTGACCATGGCGATATCGATGAAGGTGCCGTCCTCCAGCACGAACGCGCCCGTGCCGTCCGCGGACGCGGTACGCACCCGCTCGACGATGCGCTGCGCTCGCTCGACCTCGTCCGGACCGGGGGTGAAGGCCCGCCGGATCACCTCGATCTGCCGCGGGTGGATGGCGGTGCGGCCCGCGTAGCCCAGCGCGCGTCCGGCCCGGCAGCTCTGCTCCAACCCGTCGAGGTCGGCGACGTCCGCCCATACCGCCATGAGCGGAAGGGGCAGCCCGGCCGCAGCCGCGGCGTTCACGACCCGCGCGCGCGACCACGCGAGCCCGGGTTCTCCGGCACGACCCGCGGGCACGCCGATCTCCGCTCGCAGGTCAGCCTCACCCACGGCGACCGACGCGACCCCGGCCTGCGCGATCTCGAACGCGCGCTCGATCGCCAGCGCCGACTCGAGCAGCGCATGGACCTCGCGCCCCGGTGCCGCGGCGCGGACCGCCGCGACGTCATCCGCCGACTCGGTCTTGGGAAGACGGATGCCGAAGGCCGCGGGCAGATCCGCCACAGCGGCGACATCCTCGTCGTGTGTCTGCGCACCCCGAGCGTTCACCCGTACCTGCACCGCCGGAGTCGCATGTCCCGCTGCCCCGTGCGACGTCCACGCCACGGCGAACTCGGCGAGCGCCGCCCGCGCCGAGGCCTTGCGCGAGGGCGCCACGGCGTCTTCGAGGTCGACGATGACGGCGTCGGCTTCGGCATCCAGTGCTTTCGCGAAGCGTTCCGGGCGGTCGGCGGGCGCGTACAGCGCGACCATGATCGCCCGTGTCATGCGATCGATCCTTCCGCGCGCATGCGGACGATGTCATCGGCCGTGTAACCGAGCGACGCCAGCACCTCGGCGGTGTCGGCACCGTGGGCTCGGCCGGTGAACGCGATGGTCGACTCGTCACGCGACATCCGGAAGAGCGGTCCCTGCATCGCCATGTCGCCGAGGTCGGGATCATGGATGCGGTGGACCGTGCCGAGTGCCTGGAACTGCGGGTCCGCGACGATGTCCGACGGGTCGTACACAGGGGCGACGGCGGCGTGCGCGGCCTCGAACGCCTCGACGACCTCGTCGCGCGTGCGCTCGGCGATCCAGCTGCCGACGGCCTCGTCGAGCTCGTCGGCGTGCTGCGCCCGGCTCGATCCGCTCACGAACCACGGTTCGGCGGCGAGGTCGGGACGGCCGACGAGGGTCATGACCCGCTCCGCGATCGACTGCGCGCTCGTCGACACGGCGACCCACGAACCGTCGGCCGTGCGGTACGTATTGCGGGGCGCGTTGTTCGCCGATCGGTTGCCGGTGCGGGGCTGCACGGTCGCGAGCTGATCCCAGCGCGTGATCTGCGGGCCGAGCATGGCGAGGATGGGCTCGATGATCGCCACATCGACCACCTGCCCGCGCCCATCTCGCTCGCGGGCGTGCAGAGCGGTCATGATCGCGTAGGCGGTGGCGAGCGAGGCGATGCCGTCGGCGAGTCCGAACGGGGGCAGGGTCGGCGGGCCGTCGGGCTCGCCCGTCGCGGCGGCGAACCCGCTCATCGCCTCGGCGAGCGTGCCGAAGCCCGGACGGCTGCGGTACGGGCCGATCTGACCGAACCCGGTGACACGGGCGAGCACGAGCCCGGGATTCTCCGCCGACAGCTCGTCGTAACCGAGCCCCCAGCGCTCGAGAGTCCCGGGGCGGAAGTTCTCGACGACGACATCCGCGGTGCGGGCGAGGCGCAGGAACGCTTCCCGCCCGTCGCCGGTGTGCAGGTCGATCGCAACGGTCCGCTTGTTGCGGCCCAGCGTCTTCCACCACAGGTTCTGCCCGTCCTTGCTCGGCCCGTGGCCCCGCGCAGGATCGGGCCGGGTCGGATGCTCGACCTTGATGACCTCGGCCCCCATGTCGCCCAGGTGCATCGCGGCCATGGGACCCGCGAACAGCGTCGAGGCGTCGATGACGCGCAGTCCGTCGAGCGGGGTCACGGCCGCTCCTCCCAGCAGACGCGGAATCCGATCGAGGGCGACGCGTCCTGGCCGAGACCGGGCAACAGCAGCTTGAGCGCGAACTCCGGCCGCTGCACACCGCCGTCGACGTACCAGTCCGACCCCTCGCTGCGGTGCGCGCTGCCGCCCTTGAGCATGACGAAACGCGTGCGGCCGTCGGAATGCTCCGACTCCGTCCAGTTCCACACCTCCGGCGCGCGCCGTCCGAACGACGGATCGGATGCCGCGAGCTGCCACTCGTCCTCGGTGGGGAGGCGTCCGCCCGCCCACGCGGCGTACTCACGAGCCCGCGCGAACGTCATACCCGTCGCGGGGCGCTCGGCGTCACGGTCATCCGTGTGCTCGCCGATCGCATCGAGGAACCCCGCGTACTCGGCCTCGGTCACCTCGGACGCCCCGACCCTGACCGGATGCCGCACCTCGACGACGCGTTCGAGCGTGCGCTGATCGTGCAGCCGCGGCGGCAGGGGCTTCCACTCGTCGACGTAGGGTGCACCGTCGTACATCCCGGTCTCGCGCGCGCGGAACCGCACGGTGAGCACGTGCGTTCCCGGAACCACCGTCACCGTAGGCCCGCTCTCGACGCCTGCGGCGCCCGGGCCACGTACCGGCCCGGTCCACGCCGGAGCGGTGAGGCGCCGAGCTCGGCGATGCGGGAAAGAGGCATCCGCCACCGGACGCTCGTCGCGCAGCGCGGCTTTCACCTCAGCCACGACCGCAGGCACGGCGGCATCAGCGCCATCCGCGGCATCCGCAGCCAGCCGCACGACGGCGGCGACGCCGCCAGCCGGCACCGTCACCGACGAGACCTGATCGCCGGGCTCGTGCAGCGGCACCCACCGGCCCCGCGTCTCGAGTCCGAAGTCGACGTCGGCCCCCGACGTGTTGACGAGGCACAGCAGGGTCACGCCGTCGAGCTCGAACGCCGACCCGAAGACCGGTGCGTCGTGCACCGCCAGCGGCGTCCACTCCCCCTCGACGAGCCAGCGGTGCATCCCGCGCTGCACGGGCAGCATCCGCCGCAGGGTCGCGGCATCCCGGTCGTTCCAGCCGACCCAGACGCCGAAGACGACCTCCCACACCATCACGCCGACGCCGTTGAGCCACGCCGACCGCAGCTCTTCGGCATGGTCGCGGTGCCATCGGCGGATGTGGTGCTGCATGTGCCGACGCTCGAACCAGCGTGCGCGCAGCACACCGGGCACGTCCGAGTCGGCGAACCACTGCGCCCACGACAGGGTGTGGTCGGCGATGCGCTCGGTCGCGAGCTTCGACTCGCCTTCGAGCCCGATACCCGGGCGGGCGGCATCGAGGGCCGCGACGAGATCGGGATCGGCCTTGCGCAGCGTGTCGAGGAAGACCCCGTCCGCACCGAGGCGCCGCACCGTGGCGGCGAGCTCGGCCGCATCGCTCCCCGAGCGCCGCGTGCCGACATCCCACGGGTTGTAGTCGACGAAGACGGCCACACCGGCGGCGCGCAGAGCCTCGGCGGCTTCGACGAGACCCGGCACGGCGTAGAAGTCCCACTGGTTGCGGTCGTCGATTCCGATGACGGGATAGGCGTGCCACAGCACGATCCCGTCGAGGCCGCCGAACCGCCGCTGCGCGTCGGCGAGGAAGCGCTCGGGGGTGAAGCGCTGCTCGTCGAAGTCGAAGAACAGCTCATCCCAGAGCCATACCTGGGCGACGGTGAAGCACCGGCTCGCCCACGCCGACTCCGACTGGTCGTACCGGGTCGGCGCGCCGTGACGTTCGCGGGCGCCCTCGCGCCACGCCGTCAGCTGTGCGCGCCACGCCTCCAGGTCGGCGGGATCGGTCGGCGCGACGAAGATCTTCGCGTCGTCGAGGACGACGGCCGCGTCTCCCGACCGGACGTCGACGCCGAGGGGCACCGGCGTCGGGCGGTCGATCTCACGGGGGACGAGGGGGTCGAATCCACCGCTCACGGCTGATTCTCCTTTCGCAGGGCGGCGACCTCGTCGACGGTGGGCACGGCGTCCTGCGCGCCCGGGCGAGTGACGGCCAGAGCGGATGCCGCAGCCCCGGCCTGCGCGGCATCGACGAGCAGATCCAGGTCGATGGCGTCGGGGCGGCGCCCGGAGGCGGCGAGCACCGCAGCCAGCACGCCGCAGAAGGTATCGCCGGCACCCGTCGTGTCGACCGGCGTCACGACATGCGCCGGAACCTCGGCGCGCTGCGCACCGCAGACGACGAGGCATCCGCGAGAGCCCAGTGTGACGACGAGTCCGGGCACCGCACGCGCGAGCGCGGTGACCGCCTCGTCGAGATCGTCGATGCCCGCCGCCTCGAGGGCCTCGTGCTCGTTCACGACCAGCACGTCGGTGGCCGCGAGCAGTGCGTCGCGGGCGGACGCGAAGGGCTCGGACGGCGCGGCGTTCAGCACATGCCAGGCACCTTCGCCCCGGGCACCGGCGGCGTCGCGGACGAGGGCAACCGGGATCTCGAGCTGAGTGAGCAGAACCGACGCCGCCGCGACGACGGCCCGCTGCTCGTCGGTGAGGGCGTCGCGCGCGGCGTTGGCACCGGCGGCGACGACGATCGCGTTCTCGCCCGATGCATCGACCGAGATGAGCGCCGTTCCGGTCACGTCGTCGACCTGCACGACACCCGAGACGTCGATCCCGTCGGCGGCGAGCGCCGAACGCAGGGTCTCGCCCGCGGCATCCGTTCCCACGGCCCCGACGAAGGAGACATCGGCGCCACCGGCTCGGCGGGCGGCGACAGCCTGATTGGCGCCTTTGCCTCCACCGGTCCGGACGAGCGACGACGCGAGCAGCGTCTCGCCCGGAGCCGGGATGCGGTCGACGCGGGCGACGACGTCCTGATTGATGCTGCCGACGACGACGACGCTCACGAGGTTCCCCCCGCGAGGGCGAGCGTCCGCTCGGCGAGCTGGCGGATCGACCGCTGCGGCCCCCCGGGCATCGAGGTCGCGACGCTGTCGCGCAACGGCTCGGTCCAGGCGCCCCCGATGCCCTCGGCCCCGACGAGACCGCCCACCACCGAGCCGACCGTGGCACCGACCGAGTCGGTGTCCCAGCCGCCCGCGACGGCGAGCGCCACGGCGGCGCCGAAGTCACGACCGTGGGCCTGCAGCGCGCACGCGGTGAGCGCGGCGTTGTTCAGTGTGTGCACCCAGTGCATCTCGGCGAACTCCGCGTGCAGGGCGTCGAGTGCACTCGCGGTCGTGAGCTCACCCGCGGCGAGCGCGCGACCGGTCTCGCGCCCGAACCGCACGGCCGCGGCGAGGCGCGACTCCGGCGGCAGGACGGTGTCTGCGGCATCCAGCACGTCGTCCATCGCGTCGGCGACGAGGGATGCCGCGCAGAGGGCGGCCGCCCACATAGCGCCGTACAGGCCGTTGCGGGTGTGACTGAGCCGCGCGTCGATCCACGCCGAATGCGCTGCTGCCCGCACGTCGCCGGGGTGCGCCCACCCGTGCACGTCGGCGCGGATGAGGGCGCCGATCCACTCGCGGAACGGGTTGCGGTGCGTCGCGGTCTCGGGCACCGGGCGGGCGTCGAGGATGTTGCGGTACGCCGCGCGTTCCGCGGTGAACACCCGCCCCGCCGGAAGGGCGGCGAGCCAGGCCTCGGCGATGTGGTCGGTCGTCAGCGCGGAGCCATGCTGCTCGAGCAGGTCGAGCGCGAGGATCGGGAAGTTCAGGTCGTCATCCTCGGGCATCCCCGCGATGTTCTCGACGAGCGAGGTCGGCGCGGAGCGGCGGTTCCACGGCCAGCGCTCGGCCACCTCGGCGGGGAGACCCCGCGCGGTGAAGTAGCCGCGGATCGGCCAGTTGCCGGTGGCTCGCGCGATCTGCTCGATACCCGCGCGGGGGATCTTCTCGACCGGCTTGCCGAGGAGGCAGCCGGCGGACCGCCCCAGCCACGCGCCGTGCACGCGGTCGAACGCGGCGCCGCTGCCGGCGCTCGCGTCGGGCTGCGCAGGAAGCAGCGCCACGATCGCATCCCACTCGTCGGGTTCGGCGACACTCGGGCGCTGCAACGCCTGCAACTCATCGAGCACGCGACGCGCCTCCGCCCGCAGTGCAGGTGGGGCCGGTGTCGCGCTCGCACCCGAGGAAGCGAGCACCGTCGCGCCGCCGGCCTCCGCCCACCGCCGCTCGATCGGGGACAGCTCGTCGTCGGGCACCCCCTGTTCGCGCAGCGCTGCGAACTCGGCGGGGACGAGATCCTCGGGCTGAGCCCAGGTCAGCCTCACGCCCCGGCCCCCACCGACAGCAGCGAAGACAGCGACTCCGCACGGGCCGCGGCGCGCTCGGCATCGGTGCGGGCGACGTCGCGCACGACCTCGACCATCGTCGTGACGACGCCGTCGAGGTCCAGGCGACTCGCAGTGACGACGTCGCGCAGCCACTCCTCGGGAACCGCGGCGCTGCCGTGGAGGCCACCGCAGATCGCACCCGCCATCGTGGCGATCGAGTCGGCGTCACGGCCGTAGTTCACGGCGTCCAGCACGGCAGCGCGGAGGTCGCCGTCGTGAGCGACGACGAAGCCGAGCGCGACGGGGAGCTCTTCGATGGCCTTCGTCCGCGAGGGGAGACGCGCGTCCATGGCCGGGGAACGGTAGGCCTCGCCCACGGTGTCGAAGGGCCGTACCGCTTCGCGTACGACGCGACCGAGCTCGCGCGGATCGTGGGATCCGCCGGCGGCGCGGAAGGCGTCGACGGCCTCGAACACGGCACGGATGGCGGCGGCGGTGCCGTCGTGCGCGACATCCAGAGCCGCCCGTCGAACGTCGTCGACCGTCGCTCCGGGAGTCGCAGATGCCGCGACCGCCGCGGCGAACACACCGGCGGCCTCGCGACCGTACGACCACTGGTGGGCGCCCGCGATGTCGATGGCTTCGGCGTAGGCGCCGCGCGGATCGCCGATGTGGACGAGGCCGACGGGCGCCATGTACATCGTCGCGCCGCAGTTGACGACGTTTCCGACGCCCGCCTCACGGGGGTCGGCGTGGCCGTAGTGCAGCTTCATGACGAGCCACTTCTCGGCGAGGAAGACGCGCTGCAGGATGAGCGCTTCGTCTTCGAGCTCGGGGATCCAGCGGCGCTCGCTCATCATGAGGGGCACGAGATCGCTCGCGACATCGTACGCGTCGAGGTGCCGGCGCTGCTTGGCGTACACCTCGATGAGCGCGTGGGTCATGAGGGTGTCGTCCGTGACGTGCCCGTCGCCCTTGTGGTAGGGCGCGATGGGGCGAGCCGTGCGCCAATCGGGCAGGAAGGGACCGACGATCCCCTCGACACGTCCACCGTGCCGCTCCTCGATCTGCTCAGGGGTCCAGCCCTCCGTCGCACCGCCGAGCGCATCGCCCACGGCGGCTCCCGCCAGTACTGCTGCCACCCGATCGTGCAACACGTCCATTACGTCCCTCTCTTCGTTCGAGCGTGTGAGGCGGGGGCGGATCGGGTCGACCCGCCCCCGCGGATCGTCAACCGGCGACGTCGGCCCAGCCGTCGCTGAGCTGCGCGGCGAGCTGGTCGCGATCGATCTGGTCCGCCAGGTACTGCTGGAACGCCGGCGTCGCGATCGTGTCCTTCCACTCGGTGTACTTCGACACCTTCAGGAACGGCGGACCTTCCAGGCCCTCGCCCGACGCGAGCACCTGCTTCCACGCGGCGTCGTCGCCGGCGAGCTCGGCGACCTGCGTGCGGGCGGCACCCGACGAGGGGATCAGCGCGTCGGCGTAGGCGATCTTCGCGAGGTTCTCGCCGTCCATGAAGAAGTTCAGGAACTCCGCCGACTCCTCCACGTGCTCCGAGTCGATATTCACCGAGTACGTCTGCGGGTTCGCGGCCTGAATGGCGCCAGCCGATCCCTCGAGCGGAGGAAGCGCGACCCAGTTGAGGCCCGCGGGAGCATCCGCGGCGATGTTCGTCGCCTGGAACGAGCCCTGCACCGTCAGCGCTACCTTGCCGCCGTAGAACGACGGCAGCACGTCCGAGCCCGACTGCGTGAGCGAGGTCGGGTCGATCGACCGGTCGGTGTAGGCCATCTCGTGGATGCGCTCGGGCACGGCGAGCTCGTCGTCGCCCACCTCGATCGTCACGTCATCGCCCTCACCGTCGAAGTAACCGCCGTCGAAGCCCATCGACAGGCTCATCATCGTCGCGGTGGGCGAACCGAGACCCCAGCCGAGGCCGTAGTGATCTGCCGTGGTCGTCGCCTTCGCGATCTCCTGCAGCTGATCCCAGGTCATCGTGGCGCCCGTGGGCACCTCGACCCCGGCCTCGGCCAGCAGATCGGCGTTGGCGAACGCCATGTACGACTGGAGGGTCGAGGGGTACGCGACGATCTGACCGTCGTGGGTCACCGACTCCCAGATGCCGTCGGAGATGTCCGACTTCAACTCGGGGTCGATGAGGTCGGTCAGATCGGCGAGGTAGCCGTCGGCCGCGAAGGAGACGATCGAGCTTGCCTCGAAGTGGATGATGTCGGGTGCTGTGCCGCCCGAGAACTGGGTGATCAGCTTGTCGTAGGTGCCGTCCCAGCCGGCTTGGATGATCTTGACCTGGACGTCGTCGTGCTCGGCGTTCCAGGCGTCGACGATCTCGCTGATGGCCGCTTGGGTCGCGGGCTGGTCCGACAGCGACTGGAACTGGAGGGTCACGACGTCGCCGTCTCCCCCGCTGTTGTTCGCGCTGCCCTGCTGGCACCCTGCCAGCGCGACGGCTGCGATGCCCACGAATGCGACGGCGCCGATGCCGCGGATTCTTCTCATGGTGTGGCCTTTCTGGTTTTCGGGTTTCGTCGTCACGGGGAGGTCAGCCCTTGACGGCACCGGCGAGCATGCCGCCGGTGAGCTTCTTCTGCAGGATCCCGAAGATGATGAGGGACGGGATCGTGGCGAGGATGGCGCCGGCGGCCAGCGGCCCCAGCTGGGTCTGCCCCTCGGCGCCGAGGAACGAGCGCAACGCGATGGGCAGCGTGTACAGCTCCGGGCTCTGGATGAGCACGAGCGCGAGGAAGAACTCGTTCCAGGCCGAGACGAAGGTGAACATCGCCGTGGCGACCAGGCCCGGCACCAGCAGCGGCAGGATCACGGTGCGGAGGATGGTGAACCGGCCGGCGCCGTCCATCTCGGCCGCCTCTTCGAGCTCGGGCGGGATCGCCGCGACGTATCCCTGCAGCATCCACAGCGTGAACGGCATCGTGAAGGTGACGTAGACGAGGATGAGGCCGAAGAGGGTGTCGTTGAGCTGCAGGCTCCGCAGCACGAGGAACAGCGGGATGATGATGAGGATCGTCGGGAACACCTGGCTGACCAGGATCCACACCGTGCCGGCAGCGCGCAGCCGGCCCTTCAGCCGTGCCAGCGCGTACGCCATGGGCATCGACAGGAGCACGGCGACGACCATCGTGACGATCGAGACGAGCACCGAGTTGCCGGCCGCGGTGATCAGGTTCTGCCGCTCGAGTGCGGCGATGTAGTTGCCGAAGTCCCACTGCTGCGGGATGAGGTTCACCGCGAGCGAGTTCAGCTCTCGCGTCGACTTGAACGACGCCGACAGCAGCCACAGCAACGGAAAGCCGAGGAAGATCAGGTAGCCCGCGAGGGCCAGGTACATCAGGACGGTCGCGTACAGGGGGCGCTTGGTGGTCACTTGCGAACCCCCTTGTTCTGTCGGAACTGGTTGATCAGGTAGAGCGAGAGGATCACCAGGATCGCCACGACGAGGACGTTGCCCATCGCCGATGCGTATCCGATCTCGCGGTTGCGGAAAGCCTCGAGGTAGGTGAACAGCGGCGGGATCATCGTGCGGCCGCCCGGGCCACCCTCGGTCAGCACATAGATGAGGCCGAACGAGTTGAACTGCCAGATGAAGTCGAGCGCGGTCACCGCGATGATCACGGGCCGCAGGGCGGGCAGCGTGACGTGCCAGAACCGGCGCGCAGCTCCCGCGCCATCGACGGCCGCAGCCTCGTGCTGTTCGGGGGCGATCGACTGCATGCCCGCGAGGAGCAGCACGGTCGTCTGCGGAATGCCTGCCCAGACGCCGACGACGATGACGGCCGGCAGCGCGGTCGAGAAGTCGCCGAGCCAGTTCACACCCGGGATGCCGAGCCAGCCGAGCACGCCGTTGAGCGGTCCCGAGTTGGGGTTGTAGATCATGCGCCAGACGATCGCGATGACCACCGGCGGCATCGCCCACGGGATCAGCGCGAGCACGCGGGTCAGACCCTTCAGCCGCAGGTTGCTGTTGAGCAGCAGAGCGAGACCCATCGCGCTCACCAGGGTGAGGAGCGCGACAGACCCGGCCCAGACGATGCCGATGCCGAACGACTGCCAGAACCGACGATCACCGGCGAGCTCGATGAAGTTGTCGAGCCCGATGAACGAGACCTCGGCGTTGCGCGCGAGGGTGGCGTCCGTGAATCCGAGGAGAACTCCGCTGACGAGCGGGATGACCGAGAAGATGATGATCGGCAGCAGGGCGGGGGCGACGAGCGCGATCGCCTCTTTGCGCTGGGCGCGGGCACGCGGTCCGATCTGCCGGACGCGGGGCGGGCGCGAGGACGTCTTCGTCTCTGCGAGCGTGGTCATCCGTGTGCCTTCTCTTCATCGATGGGCTCGGGGCGACGGAGCGCCGCGGGGACGGATGCCGACGTCGATCCGCGCACGACCAGCGCGGGCGGAACCGTGACCGTGCGGGCCGGCCGCGTGTCGTCGGCGATCCGTGCGAGAAGCATCTCGGCGGCGGCGCGACCGCGTTCCTTCGCTCCGAGGTCGACGCTCGTGAGCCCGGGGCGGACGACCTCGGCGAGCTCGGTGTTGTCGAGGCCGGTCACAGCGAGGTCGGCCGGGACCCGCAGGCCGAGGTCTTCGGCGGCACGCAGGACTCCGACGCCGATCAGGTCGTTCGCCGCGACCACCGCCGCCGGCCGGTCGGGCCGATCGAGAAGCGGGAGCGCGGCGTCGTAGCCGGCGGCGATCGTGAAGTCGGCGGCGTCGACGTGTCGCGTCCGCACATCGTCGTACTGGCCCGCCGCCGCGATGAAACCGTCGCGTCGCATGACACCGGGGGTGGTGTCGGTCGGGCCGTTGATGAACGCGATGTCGCGGCGCCCCTCGTCGACGAGGTGGTCGACGACGAGGCGCATCGCCGTCGGCGAGTCGGCGCGCACGGTGTCGAAGTCGGCCGAAGCGGGCAGCCGACCGAGGACGACGAACGGGATCGGAGCCGCGGCGAGCGACGTGAGCAGCTCGTCGGTGACGCGCAGCGGCGACAGGATCAGCCCGTCGACATAGCCCCGACCGAGGTCGCGGACGACATCCACCGAAGACGACGACGTGCCGGTCGACGACAGCAGCAGGCGGTAGCCGGATGCCGAGACCACCTGTTCGACCGCGGCCATCATCTCGACGTAGACCGGGTTGCCGATGTCGGCGACGGCGAAGCCCAGCTGCAGCGTGCGACCCCGTTTGAGCGACTGAGCCGTGGCATCGGCCACGTAGCCGAGCGCGCGCGCTGCGTCGCGCACCTTCGCCGCGGTCTCAGGACTCGCGACGAGTCCGTTCAGCGCTCGCGACGCACTCGCGACGGAGACGCCGGCGCGGGCGGCGACCTGCGTGATCGTGACGCGGACCATGGCTCTCCTTCGAGCGGTTGTAAACGTTTCCAACATCGGACGCTGTAAACGTTCTCACCCCCACCCGCCCCCTGTCAACCCCAGTTCTCCGCTTCACCCCTTCGTCTCGCAACCGCGAGAGCGCGCATCCGCACGGTCGCAGGGGGTCCGCACCGTGCGTATGCGCGTCCTCGCTACCGGCCGCGACCGGACGACCGGGTCAGCGCAGCATCCGGGCCATCAGCTTCTGCACCGTGCCGGTGAGGAACATGACGAACAGGCCGAGGTAGCCGACGGCCGGGAAGACGAGGGCGATCCCCAGCGCGACGAGGAACAGCACGATCATCGACAGATCGATCGACATCCCCCGGCGCAGATCGCTCCGGGATGCGGTGTGCAGATCCGGATGCCGCGCCAGGTAGACCCGCGTGACGAGCAGCATCCCGCTCGTGATGACGAGCGTGCCGATGTAAAGCACCTTCTGCAGCGCGTCATCCGCGACCTGACCGGTGAGGGCGGTGACGACCGGCATCCAGACGATCGTGAGCATCCACGCGACCGTGATCCACATGAGAGCCGGGGTGATGCGCTGCACCGAGACGAAGAGGCGGTGGTGCAGCATCCAGAACATCGCGATGAGCACGAAGCTGATGAGGAAGCTCTGCAGCTGATCGCGCTGATCGACGAGCCACTCCCACGTCGTGTGATCGTTCCCCGCGCTCTCGCCCACGCTCTCCATGAGCGGCAGGATCAGCAGCGTCATCGCGATGGCGACGACCGCATCGACGAACGCCTTGGTGCGCTCGGCACTGAGTGCCCGGATGCCGGGCTCCGGCGCGACATCCCCGCTCATGCCGAGGATGCTAGCGCGGCGGAGCGATCGCGGGTAGCGGACGACCCTACCGGGCCACGACAGCGGAGGCCGCCCCGGCGTCAGGCGTCCGGCCTCCGGCGTCCGGCGTCCGGCGTCCGCGTCAGTCGCGCATGCGGTCGAGCGAGTAGGACCGGTCTGCGAAAGGGCCACCCTGCGGCTCGGGCGCGTCACCCGCTATCCCCCAGGCCGCGGCGTCGTCGACGGGGTGGAAACCGACTCGATCTCCGACCGCGAGATCCCACCAGACGTCGGTGTTGGCCGATACCGCATAGAGAACAGCGTGGTGCTCCTCAGTCGTCATCGCCGCCGTGAAGGCCGCGATCGCGTCTCGAGGGCTCAGCCACGTCGAGCGCTCCCGTGGATTGCCGGGCTGTTCCTCGTAACTCCCGATGCGGAGAGCGATCGTACTCATGTCGAACTTGTCCGAGTACAACCGGCACAGCGCCTCGCCCGCCACCTTCGAGACGCCGTAGAAGCCATCGGGTCGAGGCGGCATGTCCGGGCCGACGAGCGTCTGAGTGGAGTACATCCCCGTCACACGGTTGCTGCTCGCGTACACGACGCGGGGCACACCGGCTCGGCGGGCCGCCTCGAGCACGTGGTAGGTACCGACGATGTTCACGTGCGCAAGGTCATGGAAGTCGGCTTCATCGGACAGGCCGCCCAGATGAATGATGCCGTCGGCGCCCGCGAAGATCGCCGTCAGCGTTGCGAGGTCGGCAAGGTCGGCGACGATCACCCGATCGCCCGCGGCATCGACGGGCTCCACCTCTCGCACATCGGTCGAGACGAGCTGGACCCCGTCGGCCCTCAGTCTGTGACGAAGCGCCGCCCCGATGTTGCCGGCAGCACCGGTGACGACCCATCGAGACCCCGTGATCGTCCGCATGCGTCTCACTTTGGCAGATGCTTCGCTCCTCCGGGGGCCTGCGCGACGTCAGCGGCTCCGTCGATCGGGTAGTGTCGGCCGCGATGTTCAGCTTCATCGTTTCGTTCCATTGACGGTCCTGCGCCCCGCCCCTCGCAGCTCCTGACCGGCCCCGGGCGGGTCCACGCGCGCCTCGGCGCCGTCCACGACCCACGAACGATGATCCGCGCTGATACGCGCGTCGATCGCTGAACATCGGAGAGCATCTGTGTCCGACCACCGACCGTCATACGGCGTCGTCCTGCGGACGCCGGGTATCCGCCCGGCTTTCGTGCCCAGCATCATCGGGCGGCTCTCCCTGGCGACATCCGGCCTCGCCCTCGTCTTCCTCCTGGAGGAGGCGACCGCGTCCTTCGCCGTCGCCGGCACCATCACCGCGGCCCTCGGGCTGGCCAATGTGATCGCCACGCCGTGGCGATCACGACTCATCGATCGCTTCGGGCAGCTGCGCATCCTCTCGGTGCTGGGCGCTGTCCACGCCATGTCGCTGGTCGCGCTGGCTCTTCTCCCCCGGGCCCCGCTCCCGGCGCTGTTGCTGATGGCGGTCGTCGCGGGAGCATCCTCGCCGCCCTTCGGCGCGACCATGCGCGTCGTCTGGTCGTCGGCCCTCCCGGCCGGACCGCTGCGCACGCGCGGGTTCAGTATCGATGCGGTGGCCGAGGAGGTGACCTTCGCCGTCGGACCGCTCGCCGCCGCGGCTCTCGTCGCGACCTCGGGACCACTCGCTGCGCTCATCCTGTCGGCCGCATGCGTCTCCGTGGGGAGCACGTTGTTCGTGCTGAGCGGACGGTCGCGCGCGGAGCTCGGATCGCGACACCTCGATCGCCTCGAGCCGGCCGCCGTCACTCCCCTGCGCACGCGCGGCTTCATCCCCGTCGTGCTCGTCATGACCGCGCCGGGTCTGATCCTGGGCGCGGTGGAGCTCGCGGCCCCGGCGATGGCCGTGGATGCCGACGCACCCGCGCTCGCGGGTGTGCTTCTGGCTCTGTTCGCGGGAACGAGCGCGCTCGGCGGGCTCCTGTTCGGCAGCATCCGCCTGCCCGGCTCGCTCCCGACCCAGCTGCTCGTCCTCGTCGCGACCCTCATCGCGTTCGCCGCTTCTGCGGGGGCCGTCGGCGGGGTAGCAGCCGGCCTCGTCGGCTTCGCACTGGCGGGACTGTGTCTCGCGCCCATCCTGATCGTCGGGTACCTCGCCGCGGACGATCTGACCGACGCGCGGGTGAGAACCGAAGCGAGCAGCTGGATCAACACGGCCGTCAACTTTGGCGCAGCGATCGGAGCCCTCGTCTACGGCGTCATCACGGACGCGGCGACGCCCGGGCTCGCCCTCGCGGGAACCGCAGTCGCCGCAGCCGCTGTCACCCTGCTCAGTGCTCCGCTTCTCCTGCGGACCTTCCCGCGACGTTGACACGCGCGCCCGGAGCCAGCCCGAACGCGGCCAGCTCGGCGTCGTCGAGCATGCGGGAGCGGATGATGAACCGCATCCCCGTCGGTCCCTCGACGCTGAAGCCGGCGCCGCGCCCCGGCACGGCGTCGATCGTGATGTGGGTGTACTTCCAGTACTCGAACTGCGCGAGCGAGATGAACACCTCCATCGGGTCGTCGAGGCCGACGTCGAGATCCCCGAGCCTCACGTCGGCGGGGCCGGTCAGGAACATCCCGACGGGGTAGCACATGGGAGCGGAGCCGTCGCAGCATCCGCCCGACTGGTGGAACATCAACGGACCGTGCTGTGCGGTGAGGTCGCGCAGCAGGGCCGCGGCGGCGTCGGTCACCGCGACCCTGCTGTACGTGTCGTTCGACATGTCGATGAGTGGATGCGGCTCAGAAGAAGCCCATCGCGCCTTCGGCGTACGACACGAGGAGGTTCTTCGTCTGCTGGTAGTGGTCGAGCATCTTGAGGTGGTTCTCGCGACCGATGCCCGACTGCTTGTACCCGCCGAAGGCGGCGTGCGCGGGGTACTGGTGGTAGGTGTTCGTCCACACGCGGCCGGCCTCGATCGCGCGGCCGGCCCGGTAGGCGGTGTCACCCGACCGACTCCAGACGCCGGCACCCAGCCCGTAGAGGGTGTCGTTCGCGATGCCGATCGCATCGTCGAAGTCGTCGAAGCTCGTCACCGAGACGACGGGGCCGAAGATCTCCTCCTGGAAGATGCGCATGTCGTTCGTGCCCTCGAAGACCGTGGGGGCGACGTAGTACCCGCCGCTCAGTTCGCCGCCGAGGTCGACCCGTTCGCCGCCCGCGAGCAGCTTCGCTCCCCCGGCCTTGCCGATGTCGATGTACGACAGGATCTTCTCCAGCTGGTCGTTGGATGCCTGCGCGCCGATCATCGTCGCCGGGTCGAGCGGGTTGCCCTGCACGATCTTGCCGACGCGGTCGAGGCCGTCGCCGAGGAACGAGTCGTACACCGAGCGCTGGATGAGCGCCCGCGACGGACACGTGCACACCTCTCCCTGGTTCAGGGCGAAGAACGTGAAGCCTTCGAGCGCCTTGTCGTAGTAGTCGTCGCGCTCGCGCGCGACATCCTCGAAGAACACATTGGCGCTCTTGCCGCCGAGCTCGAGAGTGACCGGGATGAGGTTCTGCGAGGCGTACTGCATGATCAGGCGCCCCGTCGTCGTCTCGCCCGTGAAAGCGACCTTGCGGATGCGGCGGTGCTGCGCGAGCGGGGCTCCCGCTTCGATGCCGAAACCGTTGACGATGTTCACGACGCCGGCCGGCAGCAGGTCGCCGATCAGCTCGAAGAGGAACAGGATCGATGCGGGCGTCTGCTCGGCGGGCTTCAGCACGACGCAGTTGCCGGCGGCGAGCGCGGGAGCGAGCTTCCAGGTCGCCATCAGGATCGGGAAGTTCCACGGGATGATCTGCCCGACCACACCGAGCGGCTCGTGGAAGTGGTACGCGACGGTGTCTTCGTCGATCTGGCTGAGCGAACCCTCCTGGGCGCGGAGCACCCCGGCGAAGTATCGGAAGTGGTCGATCGCGAGCGGGATGTCGGCGGCGAGCGTCTCGCGCACCGGCTTGCCGTTCTCCCATGTCTCGGCCACCGCGATCTTCTCGAGGTGCTGCTCCATGCGGTCGGCGATCTTGTTCAGGATCACCGCACGCTCGGCGGGCGTCGTCTTCTTCCACGACGCGAACGCCTGCCAGGCGACGTCGACGGCGCGATCGATGTCTTCGACGGTGCCGCGACCGACCTCGCAGAACGGCTTTCCGGTAACAGGCGTGATGTTCTCGAAGTACTGCCCCTTGACGGGTTCGACGAACTCGCCGCCGATGTAGTGCCCATAGCGGGCTCGGTACTCCGCGACGGCTCCGCGCTGACCCGGAGCGGCGTAGACGCTCGAGACGCCCTCTTCGACGATGGTCATGTCATCTCCTCGACTCCCCGCAGCGCCGATGCTGCGGTGGTGTCGGGCACGCTACGCGCCGCTACGTTGCAACGCGTTGCACGGCCGGGCCGGCCGGCGCCGCGAGGATGCGCGTCTGCACGGTTGTCGGGGGTCAGCACCCTGCGGATGCGCGCTCTCGGCGCGAGATGGGGGGTGGGGGGAGGGCGCTCAGCGCCGGGTGCGGCGGGGGACAAAACCTTCGGCTTGCTTCGACTCGTGCGCGACCCGCACGCCGTAGCGATAGGCGAGCTTGCCGCCGAGCCATCCGGACGCACTCAGGGTCAGCAGACTCACGGCGCTGAAGATCACGCCCGCGACGGGGATGTCGTCGGTCGAGGTCCGCAGGAACAACTGGAACAGGTAAGCGCCGCACACCACGAAGTTCAGCCCCATGTGGATCGTCGCGGTGCTTGACGAGCGCGTGCGATCGGGGATGCGGAGGTAGTCGAAGATCCCCAGGACGATGGCCACGAGACTGCCGACGAGCCCGATCCCGATGAGGACCCGCGACCCGACGGCATAGGGGGTGGGGTCGGCGACGATCAGGCCGATGATGTCGAAGACGAAGCTCGCGATCCACGCTCCGATCGGAATCGTGACGGCGATCGGGTGGAACGGATGTCCGTAGGGGCCTGCCAGAGGGTTCGCGGGCCGCTTGTCGGGACGGGTGTCCAGGTCGGTCATGGTCTCTCCTCGGTCAGGGCAGCGGTTCCAGGCCCTCGGCCTGGGTCGTCTCGGTCGCGACGCGGACGCCGAAGGTGTGGGCGAGCTTGCCGCCGAGCCAGCCCGACACCGACAGCAGGGCGAGCCCGACGAAGCTCGCGATCATCGCGAGGGTCGGCACCGTCTGCTCGTCGACGCGCAGCGCGAGGCTGCCGGCGAACACCGCCATGGCGATGAGGTTGAGGATCATGTGGGTCAGCCCCGTCGCACGCGCGGGGGTGTCCTTCGGGATGCTGCTCCAGTCGATCAGCCCGAGCACGGCGGCGACCACGGCACCGAGAAGACCGATGGCGATGAGGATGCGCGCCCCCAGAGCGAACACCGCCGCATCGGGACTCGTCACGGCGATGACGTCGAAGACGGATGCCGACACCCACGCGCCGATCGGCAGGATGATGGCGATCGCGTGGAACGGATGCCCGTAGGGCCCCGCAATGAGCGACCGCGGGTACTTGGCCCGCGTGAGCGGTGCGGTGTCGACCATGGCGTCTCCTCTCGTTCGACGCCCTGACCGTACGGTCCACCCCGGGTCGGGCACGTAGCGGGTTGACAAGCCCGGCGGCTGACCTCTACGAAGAGCCGCGCAGCGCGTGCTCGAGCGCGTCGACCAGCGCGCGGTAACGCGGAAGCGACGCGAGGTCGTCGAGCATGACCGCGTCGCCGTCCGCATCCGCCAAGGGCACCCGCCAATTCGGATACTCGTCGTCGGTGCCGGGCTGATTCTGCACCCGCTTCTCGCCGACGGCATCGACGAGCGAGACGCCGATCAAGCGCGACGGCGACGCGGCGAGGAACACATGCAGGGCCTCGACCACCTCCTGCTCGCTCGACATGTCATCGATCAGTCCGCGCGATCGCAACTGCGACAGCATCCGCTCGCGCTCGCGCTCGAAATCGGCGCGCTCGTCATCGACCGAGCGGGTCAGCAGACCGAGCCGCGCCCGGAGGTCCACATGTTCGCCTTCGAGGTACCCGGCCGTCGGCGGCAGGTCGTGCGTGTTGACGGTGGCGAGGACATCGGTCCGGTAGCGCTCGGGGGCGAGCGGTCCGCCGTCGTCGTCGCTTTCGAACCAGAGCACCGACGTGCCGAGGATGCCGCGCTCGGCGAGGTAGTCGCGCACCCACGGCTCGACGAGCCCGAGATCCTCGCCGATGATCACGGCGCCGGCACGGTAGGCCTCGAGCGCAAGGACTCCGATCATCGCCTCGTGGTCGTAGCGGACGTAGGTGCCCTCGCCCGGCCCGAGCCCCTCGGGGATCCACCACAGTCGGAAGAACCCGAGGATGTGGTCGATGCGCAAAGCGCCCGCGTGACGCAGGAGCGAGCGGAGCATGTCGCGCAGCGGCGCGTACGCATGGTCGGCGAGGGCCTGGGGCAGCCACGGCGGCTGATTCCAGTTCTGGCCCTGCTGGTTGTACATGTCGGGGGGTGCGCCCACGACGACACCCGGCGCATACAACTCGTGGAGCGACCAGGCATCCGACCCTGCCGTCGAGACGCCTACCGCGAGGTCGTGCATGATGCCGATCCGCATCCCGGATGCCGTGGCGGCGGCAGCGGCGTCCGAAAGCTGCTCGTCGACGATCCACTGCAGCCAGATGTGAAACGCGATGCGGTCCGAGAGCTGCTCGCGCAGCCGTGCGGTGGCGGGATCGTCGATCGCCGCTGCTTCCGGGAGCCGGTCTCCGGTCTCGGCCTCGTGTTCCCGTATCGCGCACCACAGCGCGAAGTCGGCGAGCGTGGTCCCTTCGCGCCGGGCGAAGTCGTCGCGCTGAGCGCGGCGCGCCGGCGAGAGGGGCACGCCGTGAATGAGCGCGAGCGCCTCACGCTTCGCGGTCCACACCGAATCGCGGCCGATCCTCTCGGCGTCGGTGTTCGCCGCCGCCGCGCTCAGCCGCAGCCGGTCGAAGCGATCCCGAGCAGTCCCCGACAAGTATGCCGATTCGGGAATGAGTTCGGGCCGGACGTAGAGCGGTGCGAGGAACCGCCGCGACGACGGCAGGTAGGGAGAGGGCTCGATCGGAGTCGTGACGTCGGCTGCGTGCACCGGGTTGATGAGGAGATAGTCCGCTCCCGACTCTCCGGCGATCGCCGCGAGATCGGCGAGGTCGGCGAGATCTCCCATGCCCCACGACCGGTGGGAACGCACCGAGTAGAGCTGCGCCATGAGGCCCCATGACCGTCGCCCGGCCTCAGCCGAGGGGAGCGGCAAGCGCTGCGGTGTCACGATGAGCGCGCCGCCGTCGCGCAGATCGCCGCCTCCCCCGTACTGGCGGGCCTCGACTGTGTGCCAGCCCAGCGGCACGTCATCGGGTATGGGCACGCGAACCAGCCAACGTGTCCGGCCGTCGACGGTGCGAGCGACGGGTTGTTGGACGGGTATCGGCAGCGGACGGACCGATCCGTCCTCGAGGACGAGCGCGACCTCGACATCGGATCCGTCGGCCACGTGCACCTCCACCTCGCCGGCCCCCTGTCGGACGACGGTCGACGCGGCCACGAGTCGCCGCCACGGCTCGGCGGTGCGAGCGGCGAGAGCGTTCTCGACCGCAGCGTCGTCGGACGCGTCGACGCCCATCGCCCCGAGGACGGCACGCAGCGTGGCGGCGGGAGCACGCACGTGCTCGCCCGAGAAGGACGAGTACTCGGTAGAGATGCCGTAGGCCTCGGCAAGCGACGAGAGGGTCGCGTCGGGGATGTCGTCTGCGGTGCTGTCTCGGCTCATCGTCGTCTCCTCGTCTCGCTGTACTCGAGCGCCGTCACGACCCCGTCACCCGCTCGAACAGTCCGGGATAGCTGAGCACGAACCCGTCCTCGTCGACGGTGAGCGTGCGTCGGAAGTCGTGGTCGCGCGATTCGAAGCAGTACGCTCGCGGCCCGACGCGGGTGTATCGCTGCCGACTGAGCCGGACCTCGAGCGACGGCACCTGCACCCAGGCCACCTCGATATCGTCGCGGCTGCCGACGGCGAGACGCAGCCGGCGGATCGGGAGCGCGTTCGTCGCGGGTGTCGCCGTGATGTCGAGGTCCGTCGCGCCGGCCAGGTCAGGGCGCGGCTCGCCATCGACGGTCCAGGTGCCCTCGATGTTCTCGATCGCGATCGAGCGCTCCCCCGCAGCCACCGTCGCGTGGCGGAACCCACCGTCCACGCCCAGCCGGATCGCATACCGGCATCCCTCGTCGCCGCCGTCGACCTCACCGACCATCCGGATTCCCTCATCGGAATATTCCGTGGTGCATCGTTCGATCGTCTCGGCCGACCCGATGCCGGTCCACGAGATCCGTGTCGTCCTCACGCGTGCCTCCCGTCGATGTTTCACGTGCAACATCGCGACGCCATCCTGTCAGCGGCTTCCTTGCGACGGAACGGTCAGTCGTCGGGGTTGCCGAGCGAGGTCAGCCGTGCGACGATGCCCGCCCGCTTCGGAGAACGGGCGGGAAGCAAGCGGAGGCACAACCGCAGTACCTCCACGTCATCGGCCCCCTCGTCGGTCTCGATGTAGGTCAGCAGTACGTCGACCGATGCTTCGGACAGCATCGCCTCACGCAGCGAGCCGCGCAGGCGGTCGCGCACCTCCTCGGTTCCCGGGGCGCACGAATCCGGCAGCACCGGACCGGGATAAGCGGCAAGGGCCACGCGGTGTGCTCCACGATCGAGCAGCGAGGCCACCTGCTGCGCGTCGGTCTCGAGGTCCGCGGGAAGGCGGTAGGGCCGCGACAGCGGCACGAGGTGCGGAGCCGCTCGCTCGAGCGTCCGCCGCAATCGCACCATCTCGGGGCGGAGCGTGTCGGTGGCGTCGGGACCGTACACGAGCTCGGCCAGCCGCTCCGCCGACAGGCCCTGACGGTGCGTGGCGAGCATCAGCAGGATGTCGGCATGCCGAGCCGAGACCTCGACGACTCGCTCTCCATCGGGGCCGGTGATCTCGAGAAGCGCCCGATCGCGCCCGAGTACCCGCAGCGTCGAGGCGGTCGGCGCGGAACGGATGCGGTTGCGCGATCGCGAGAAGCCGCGCGGGGGGTCTGCGCGGGAGCGCAACCGCGCGACGAGCACCTCGCTCTCGATCGCACGGGCAGTCGCGTCGACGAGGAGTCGCGCCTGCGGGGTGGCCGCCTCCGCGCGGCCGGTCACATCGATCACGCCGAGCAGCCGCCGGGTCTCGGGGTCGTGCACGGGCGCTGCCGTGCACGACCAGGGCTGAACCAGACGGTTGAAGTGCTCGGCACCCCGGATCTGCACCGAGCGGTCGAGCTGCAGTGCCGTCCCCGGCGCCGAGGTGCCGACGGCGGGCTCCGACCAGTTCGCCCCCGCGACGAAACCCATGTCGCCGGTGAGGGTCCGCACGCTCGTGTCCCCTTCGACCCAGAGCAGCCGGCCGGCCGCATCCCCGACGGCGACGACCACGCCGGAGTCCGTGCTCGGCACGAGGAGGGCACGCACCATGTCCATGACGCCGGCGAGCGGGTGAGCGCTGCGGTACGCGGCGAGAGCACGCTCGTCGAACTCCAGCGGCGGGAGCGCCTCCGCTCCGACGAGGTTCGCCATCGATCGACGCCACGAGTCGCGGACGAGAGATCGCACATCGTTCAGACGGCGCTCGGCATCGGCCCCGGCGAGCAGCTCGTCGTGTGCGCGCTCGATGAGCAGACGGGACGACTCGGGAGCGACATCCCACTGCGCGGACCACGATGACGACACGGGCGACTCCGATCGGCGGTGAAGGAGCGCCCTCAGCCTAAGCCGGACGGGCTCGTCGCGGTAGGGCTGGTCGCGGTCAGCCGTCCGAGCGGGCCGACCACCACTCGCGCAGGCGCTGCTCGGCGGCTTCCTCGCCGATCATCCCCTCGTCGAGACGGATGTCGAGCAGGTACCGGTAGGCCTCTCCCACCTCGCGCCCGGGACGGATCCCGAGGATCTCCTGGATGCGATTGCCGTCGAGCTCCGGGCGCATCGCTCCGAGCTCTTCGGCCGCCGCCAACTCATCGATGCGTCGCTCGATGTCGTCGTACGCCGACTTCAGACGAGCAGCCTTGCGCTTGTTCCGCGTCGTGACGTCGGCGCGAGTGAGGATGTGCAGTCGGTCCATCTCATCGCCCGCGTCCCGGACGTAACGGCGGACCGCCGAATCCGTCCACGCGCCCTCCGAGTAGCCGAAGAAGCGCAGGTGCAGTTCGACCAGGCGGCTGACCGACGAAATGGTGTCGGAATCGAAGCGGAGGGCCTGCAGGCGCTTGCGCGCCAACCGGGCGCCCTTGATGTCGTGATGGTGGAAGCTCACTCCCCCACCGGGCTCGAGCTTGCGCGTCGCGGGCTTGCCGATGTCGTGCAGCAGTGCGGCCAGTCGCAGCACGACGTCGGGCGCTGCGCCCGGATGCCGCTCGTGCTCGAGCTCGATCGCCTGACGCAGGACCGTCAGGGAGTGCTCGTACACGTCCTTGTGATGATGGTGCTCGTCGATCTCGAGCCGCAGCGCGGGCACCTCGGGCAGCACGAGCTGCATGAGGCCGGTGTCGACGAGCAGCCGGATGCCGCGGGCGGGGTCGTCGGTGCGCAGCAGCTTCACCAGCTCGCCCTGCACCCGCTCGGGGCTCACGATCGGGAGCGTCTCGCGCAGCTCGGTCATCGCCTGCTCGGTGGCGGGATCGACCGAGAACCCCAGCTGCGACGCGAAGCGCGCGGCGCGCAGCATCCGGAGCGGGTCGTCGCCGAAGCTCACGGCAGGATCACTCGGCGTGCGCAGCGCCGTGGCGACGAGGTCCTCGACCCCGCCGGTCGGGTCGACGAGGGCCGGTCCCGGAACACGCAGCGCCATGGCGTTGACGGTGAAGTCGCGGCGAGCCAGGTCCTGCTCGAGGGTGTCGCCGAACTCGACGGTGGGCTTACGGGTGACCCCGTCGTAACTGTCGGCGCGGTAGGTCGTGATCTCGATCTGCTCGCCGCGCACCTTGGCGCCGATCGTGCCGAAGGCGCGACCGATGTCCCAGGTCGCGGTGGCGAGCGGCTCGACGACGCGCAGGATGTCGTCGGGTCGGGCGTTCGTGGTGAAGTCGAGGTCGTTCGTCGCGCGTCCGAGCAGCGCATCCCGCACGGGGCCGCCGACGATCGCCAGCTCGAAGCCGGCACGCGCGAACGCATCGGCCAGCGTCGAGACGACGGGGGATGCCGCCAGGGCGCCCAGGCGCGCGACACCCTCGGCCATGTTCAGCATGACTCCGAGCCTACCGGCCCGCCCCCGGCGCTCCCGAGGGCGGGGTCAGTCGGCGAAGTGCAGGAACCCCGTGAACAGCAGTTCGCGCACACGCGGCAGCAGATCGGCGCGGAGCGCTGCCGCGTCGACCTCGAGCAGATCGGCGATCGCCGAGACGAGCACACCGACCGGCAGGTCGCCGTCGCTGGCTCCGACCAGGGCCGCGAGCGCCGGATCGACGTCGAGCACACGGCCGAAACCCCCTCCCTGGCGCAGTTCGATCACCTGGGGGTCCTCGGCTCCGGGAACGTGGTGGCGCGCTTCGGTCACATCCGGTGCGACCCGCAGCACCGCGGCACCCAGATTCGCATCCGTCATGCTCGAGAGCCGCTGCCAGGCCGACAGCGCCTCACCGATATGAGGACCGAGAGCTCCCGGAATGCTGCCCGTGATCCGCTCATAGCGAGCGAGCGTCGGGATGACGGCGGGGCGGTGCAGAGTGATGTACCCGAAGCCCACGGCGGTGACCCCGCGCGCGGCGAAGTCGTCGAGCCACGCCTGCACGAGCGGTGCGTACGCGGGCGAACCGGGCGCGGTCCCCCCGTCACGGACCCACAGCTCGGCGTAGGCGAGCGGATCGAGCTGTTCGCGCTCGACGACCCAGGCATCGAGCGCGACCGACGACCCCGACACCCACGACCGCACCCGGTCCAGCCCGTCCTCACCGGGGCGGTACTCCCAGTTGCCGAGCAACTGCGCGACTCCGCCCGGCGCGAGCACCGAGCCGACCTGGCTCACGAAGGCGGCGACGAGGTCGTCGCCCGACATCCCACCGTCCCGGTACTCATACGCGGGCACTCCCTCCACGCGCGGCGTGATGACGAACGGCGGGTTGGAGACGACTCGCTCGAACAGCTCACCCGCCACCGGCTCGAACAGGCTGCCGGCACGAGTCTCGATGCCGTCGACGTCATTCAGCAGTGCATTCAGCCGCGTGAACGCGAGGGCGCGCTCCGAGACGTCCGTCGCCACGACGGTGTCGCCGGCCCGGCGCGCACGGAGCGCCTGGATGCCGCACCCGGTGCCGATGTCGAGCACGCGTCCGACCCGCGACGTGAGCTGCAGCCCCGCGAGCGTCAGCGAGGCACCGCCCACCCCGAGGACGTGACCGGTGGGCAGCGGGCCGCCCACGGCGGCCTCGTCAAGGTCGCTCGCGATCCACCAGTGGCCCTCGCCCGCGGCATCCGAAATGTCCTGCGGCCGCACGAGGGCATCGGGCACGACGAGGTCGCCATCGAGGTGAGCGAGACCGAGGTCGACGAGTCCCGCCGCGCCGAGCGAGGGCAACGCGGCGTCCACCGACGCGTGCCGCGCCGATCCGCCCAGGAACAGCAGACCGGCCAGCACCGCCAGAGCGTCGGTGCGTCCGGCCAGCACCCGGCGAGCGGGCTCGATGAGCCCGTGGCCCACGGCCGTGTCGACCATCCCGCCCCAGAGCTCCCGCACGGCGTCGGCGCGGTAGCCCGCGGCATCCAGATCGGTACGGAGCGCCGCGCAGAGGTCGGCATCGGGATGCAGGGTCACTCCCCCATTCAACCGTGCGTCCGCCCGAAAAGCCCCAGGCCCGGCCCGCCTCGGATGACGCACAGGACGGCCGCTCTAGACTCTGTGCGACCCTGCGGTCGGGTATCGCAGCGTGTCGAGAACCGCCATGACCGACATTTCCCCTGCCACCGCCCGCGCTCGTCGCGGTCGTCGCGGTGCCCGCGTACTCGGCTGGCTCGCTGCCGCGGCGATCGTGATCGCCCCGCTGACCTCTCCCGCACTCGCTCTCGCCGAGACGCCGTCGAGCCCGTCGCCCAGCGCGAGCCCGTCCCCCAGCGGCAGCCCGACGCCCGGGATCGCCTCGCTGATCGCCGCTCCCGCGAACGGCGGTCTCGTCGAGACCGGCGCCGATGCCGTCATCTCGGTCGATCAGCGCAACGCGTCCCCACGCGCACTGCCGGCAGGCACCGTCTCGGTCGCCCTGTCGCGCACCGCCCTGACCTCGCAGCAGGCCGTCACCGACTGGCTGCGACCCGGCGACGACACGGACGAGAGCCTGCCGGTCTTCGAAGAGGTCGCTCGCGCCGATGTCGCCGAGCTCTCGGCGGGCGACGAACGTGCCACGAACGTGTCGATCTCCGCCACCGAGAAGGATCTCGTCGGCCTGGCCCCCGGTGTCTACCCGGTATCGGTGTCGGCCCCGGGCGGGTCGTCGCGCACCGTCATCACCGTTCCCCGTGGCGACGCACCAGCCCGCTCGGCCACCGTCGTCGTCCCGATCACGGCCGGCGCCCGCACCTCGGGTCTCCTCACGGCGACCGAGCTCGGCGAGCTCACCGGTGAGGACGGTGCCCTCAGCGGGGCGCTCGACGCCGTCGCCGGAACGTCCGCCGTGCTCGCCGTCGACCCCGCGATCGTCGCGTCGATCCGCGTCCTCGGCTCGAGCGCGCCCGCCACCGCCACGGGGTGGCTCGCGAGCCTCATGGCTCTCCCCAACGAGCGCTTCGCTCTGCAGTTCGGCGACGCCGACCTGGCGACGCAGGTGCATGCCGGCCTCACGACGCCGCTCGAACCCACGACGCTCGCGCCCTACGCCGATCCGGCGAACTTCAGCGCCACGGCGGGCTCCACGGCCCCGGCGGCGGTGCCCGATCTGCGGCAGCTGCTCGCCGTCGGGACCATTGCGAACACGGTCGCCGACGTGTTCTGGCCCGCGAGCGGAACCGCAGGACCGGATGTCGTCACGACGATCGATGCGCAGGCCGGAGCGGATGCCGATGCGCTCACCCTCGTTCCGTCCGACACGGTGTCGGGCGGCGACGGGGGCGTTCGAGCGGCGGCAGGCGATGCCGGTCTCCTCGTGTACGACCGCACGGTCTCCGCCGAGCTCGCCCGCGTTGCTGCAGCATCCGACGATGCTCCGGTCCGCAGCGCCGAGCTCGCGGCTGCCACGGCTCAGGTCGCGCTGAGCGGCGAGGGTCCGATCGTCGCGACGATCGACCGTCCCGCGACGAGCTCGCGCACCGCGATCAGGACCGCCATCACGGCGGTGACCGGGAGTCCGGGTGCGACGGCGACCTCTCTCATCGACCTCCGTAGCGCCGCAGCGGCTCAGGTCACCGTCGCCGACATCCCCGCCGACGCAGACCGCGTCGGAGCCCTGCAGCGCTTCCTCGCCGACGAGGAACGGCTCGCGACCTTCGCTACCGCCCTGGTCGAGCCCGCGCAGCTGACCGCACGCGAACGCACGGCCATCCTGCAGCTGATCGGTGACGCCTGGCTGACCGAGCCGACCGCGTGGGCGGCGGCCGTGGCGCAGCACGAGGAGAACACCGAGAGCACGTTGGATGCCGTGGGCATCGCCAACCCCGGCACGATCAACTTCCTGGCCACGAGCGCCCCGATACCCGTCACCGTGCGCAACGACCTGCCGTGGCCGGTGTCCCTCGTGCTCTTCGCCGAGACCGGAGACCCCCGCCTCATCGTGCAGGAGACGACCGTCGTCGAGGCGGGGGCGCAGCAGAACACGCGCGTCGACGTTCCGGTCGAGGCTCGTGTCGGAAGCGGCGAGACCACGCTCAGCCTGCAGCTGCGCAGCACGGCCGCCGTGCCGATCGGCGCACCCGAGGCCATCGGCCTCACGGTCCGCGCGGAATGGGAGTCGGTCGGGATCACCGCCGTCATCGTCATCGTCGTCGTGCTGATCGCGGGCGGCATCATCCGTACGATCCTGAAGCTGCGCCGCCGCCGGGACGACAGAGCGTCGGCACAGAACGACATCCCCGAACAGCAGGAGAACACCGAGTGAGCGGAATCGGCCGGGCAGGAGCGGTCGTCGCCGCGGGAACACTCGTCTCCCGGGTCACGGGTCTCGTGCGCAACATCGTGCTCGCTGCGGCACTCGGCACGGTGGGCGCCGGCGCGGCGGACGCATTCACGCTCGCCACCCAGCTGCCGAACAACATCTACGCGATCATCTCGTCGGGCCTTCTCGCCGGTGTGATCGTCCCCCAGATCATCCAGGCGGCGAAGCACCGGGACGGCGGCAGCGCGTTCGTGTCGAAGCTGCTGACGCTCGGGGTGATCGCCCTGGCGGTGACGACAGCTGTCGCGGTCGTCGCCGCTCCCCTGCTGGTGGTCGCCTACGGCGAGAGGCTCGCGCCCGAGACGCAGGCCTTGGCCTTGGCCTTCGCCTACTGGTGCCTCCCCCAGTTGCTCTTCTACGGCCTCTACGCGCTGCTCGGCGAGATCCTCAACGCCCGGCGGGTGTTCGGCCCCTTCGCCTGGTCGCCGATCATCAACAACGTCGTCTCCATCGCCGGTTTCCTGGTCTTCATCTGGATGTTCGGCGTCCGCGAGGACGCGGCCGGGTGGACCCCCACGATGGTCGCGATCATGGGTGGCACGGCGACGCTCGGCATCGTCTTCCAGGCGCTCGTGCTGCTGCTGTTCTGGCGCCGAGCAGGCTTGCGCGTCCGCCCCGACTTCCACTGGCGCGGCATCGGCCTCCGGCACATCGGCCGGCTGGCCGGCTGGACCTTCCTGATGGTCGTCGTCGGCCAGGTCGCGGGACTCATCCAGACCAACATCGTGGGCTCGGCATCATCGAGTGGACCGTCGATCGCCGTGCTCTCATACGCGTGGCTCGTCTTCATGCTCCCGTTCTCGGTGATCGTGCTGTCGATCGGGACCCCCTACTTCACTCGGCTCAGCGAGCACGTCTCCGCCGGCCGCCCCGACGCTCTGCGCGCGGACCTCGATACGGCGACCCGGACCATCGGGATCTTCATGGTCGGCGCACTTGCGGCGATCGCGGCGGCGGTCGTCCCGATCTCACGCGTTTTCACAAAGACACCGGATGCGGCGGAGGCCTTCGCCTGGGTGCTTGCCGCCTATCTGGTGGCCCTCCTGCCGCTGTCGTTCCAGTTCGTGCTGCAGCGGACGTTCTACGCCCATCAAGACACGCGCACGCCGTTCTTCTTCACGCTGGCCCAGGCCGTGCTCGTCGTGGTCACCGCCCTCATCGCCGCAGCAGTGCTCCCCCTCGAGCACCTCGCCGTGGGCATCGCCCTCGGACAGTCTCTGGCGAACATCGTGCAGCTCGCTCTCGCTGTTGTTCTGCTGCGCCGCAAGATCGGCCCGCTCGGCCTCGGCGGCGCTGTGCGTGCGGTCCTGCGGTTCATCGTCGCCGGAGTCCCGGCCGCGGTCATCGGCTGGCTCGTCTTCTCGTGGCTGGGCGGCAGTGCCGGCTGGGTCGCCGGCGGGTATGTCGGGGCGTTGCTGGGCGGTGCCGTGATCGGAGGCGTGACGCTCATCGTGTACGTCTTCCTCCTCGCGCTGCTCCGGGCGCCGGAGCTCGGCACGGCCGTCCGCACCGTACGCCGCATCCTCGGTCGCTGACGCGCCGCCTCTCGCCGCCGGGGAATGCCCCGCGACTACCATGGGTTGGACGTGTCGGGGTATCCGCGACGCGGATTCCAGACCCCAGAAAGGGATGTCGACGTGCGACAGGTCATCATCATCGGATCCGGCCCCGCCGGCTACACGGCTGCGATCTACGCGGCACGCGCGAACCTGAAGCCCCTGCTGATCGCGAGCTCCGTCGAAGCGGGCGGCGAGCTGATGAACACCACCGAGGTCGAGAACTTCCCCGGCTTCCCCGAGGGCATCATGGGGCCCGACCTCATGACCAAGATGCAGGAGCAGGCCGAGAAGTTCGGCACCGAGGTCCTTTACGACGACGTCGTCGAGCTCGACATCGACGGCCCCGTCAAGAAGGTCACCCTCGGCAGCGGCGCGACCCATGAGGCCGACAGCCTGGTCTTCGCGACCGGCTCGGCCCCGCGCAAGATCGGCATCGAGGGCGAGAGCCGCCTGTCGGGCCGTGGTGTGTCGTACTGCGCCACCTGCGACGGCTTCTTCTTCCGCGAGCGCACGATCGCCGTCGTCGGCGGCGGCGACTCCGCGATGGAAGAGGCGACGTTCCTGACGAAGTTCGCGTCGAAGGTGTACGTCATCCACCGCCGTGACGAGCTGCGTGCGTCGAAGATCATGCAGAACCGCGCCATGAACAACGACAAGATCGAGTTCATCTGGAACAGCGAGGTCGCTGACATCCTGGGTGAGGATGCCGTCACGGGTGTCGTCCTGCGCGATACGGTCGACGGCTCCACCCGCGAGCTGGCCCTCGACGGCATCTTCGTCGCGATCGGGTACGACCCGCGTACGCACCTGGTGCACGGATCGCTCGACCTGACCGAGCACGGCACCGTGTGGGTCGACGGACGATCGTCGCGCACCTCCGTGGCGGGCGTCTTCGCCGCCGGCGACGTCATCGACCCGACCTATCGCCAGGCGGTCACCGCCGCCGGCAGCGGAACGGTCGCGGCCCTCGACGTGGAGCACTATCTCGCCGCTCTCGGTGAGGCGTCCGAGCCCGCCGCCGACAGCTCGCCCCTGCGCGGACGTCCTGATGAGGGCCTCGAGTCGCTCGTCGCCGAGACCGAGACGACTGAAGAGAGCGATGCGGCCTGACGGCCGCCCGGAACAATTCACCCGCCCGCGTCGTTGACGTAGGCGACACCCTTTCGAAGGAGATCACCATGACCGCCAAGGCCACGACCGAGAGCACCTGGCAGCAGGACGTCCTCGACGCCGATGGACCCGTCCTCGTCGACTTCTGGGCCGCCTGGTGCGGTCCCTGCCGCATGGTCGGACCCATCCTCGACGAGATCGCCACGGAGCACCCCGAGAAGATCACGGTCCTCAAGCTGAACGTCGATGAGAACCCCAACCTCGCCATGCAGTACCAGATCACCTCCATCCCGGCGATGAAGGTGTTCAATAAGGGTGAGGTCGAGAAGACGATCATCGGCGCGAAGCCGAAATTCGCGCTCGAGCAGGATCTCGCCTCGTACATCGGCTGATTCCACAGACACACGAAGACCCGGTCAGATTATATATCTGACCGGGGCTTTTCTGTATCCGGGAGCGGGCATCCCGCGCGTCAGGATGCGTCTGCGCGCGTCGCAGCATCCCAACGTCGGTGGGGCTCACTGCCGAGCAACCGCCACACGGCACGTGTCAGTTCCGGATGATCCATCGCGATCTGGCGAAGCACGCGGTAGTTGCGTGCCGCGCTGGGGCGCCCCCCGCCGTAGGCGGCGATGTTCTCGGCACGCAGCATCAGAACCACGAGCTCGTCGACCGACGGCAGCTCCTCCATGAACTCCCACGGGTCTTCTCCCGCGCGAAGGCGCTCCTCGACGAGGACCGAAAGCTCGTCCGACGCCTCGGCGCGCAGCAGCTCGACGCTGGCTCGGCGGGGATTCTGCTCGTCGTTCACCGAACAAGCCTACGTCGCACGACCGACACCGGGGTCAGCGTGCGCCGTACGCGTCCTCACCCAGCTCGGCCAGGATCCGGTTCAGGTCCTGGATCGTCGCGAAATCGACCACGATCTGACCCTTGCGGGCACCGAGCGAGATCTTCACCTTGGTGTCGAGCCGATCGCCGAGCCGTCCGGCGACGTCGTCGAGGTGTGCACGCACCCCGCCGGCCTTCGGAGCCGGCCGCCGCGTTCCCGCGGTCTCGATGGTCTTCGCAGCGGCCTCAGCGGCCCGAACCGACAGGTCTTCGTTGACGATCTTGTCAGCGAGGCGCTGCATGCCGTCGGGACCGTCGACGGAGAGGATCGCGCGAGCGTGACCGGCGCTGAGAACGCCGGCGGCCACACGCTGCTGTACCGGCACCGGCAGACGCAGCAGGCGGATCGTGTTGCTGATCTGCGGGCGTGAGCGTCCGATGCGGGTGGCGAGCTCTTCCTGCGTGATGCCGAAATCTTCGAGCAACTGCTGGTAGGCAGACGCCTCTTCCAACGGATTCAGCTGCGAGCGGTGGAGGTTCTCGAGCAGGGCGTCGCGGAGGAGGTTCTCGTCGGAGGTGTCACGCAGGACCGCGGGGATCGCGGTGAGCCCGGCCTCCCGCGCAGCGCGGGTGCGCCGCTCCCCCATGATCAGCTCGTACTTGCCGTCCTCGTTCGTCCGTACGACGACGGGCTGCAGCACACCGAACTCGCGAACGCTGTGCACCAGCTCGGCGAGGTCATCGCTGTCGAAATGCGTGCGCGGCTGCCGCGGGTTGGGGACGATCTCGTTCGGATCGACCTGAATGAGTGCGGTGCCGGGGATCGAGACGAGTTCGGGAGCGTCATCCTGCTTCACCGACTCGGGCGCCTCGACCGTGGTGGCCGTGGTCGAGCCGCCCGGGAAGAAGACGTCGACGGGACGTGCCGCCGTCGCCTCCGACGTCGGGATGAGTGCGCCGATTCCTCGACCCAGTCCGGTGCGCTTGGCCATCAGGCTTCTCCCTTGTTTCCTCGTGTCGTCGCAGAAGCTCGCTGAGCGATCTCGACGGCCGCCTCGCGGTATGCCACAGCGCCGGCCGACTGCCCATCGTAAGCGATGACGGTCTGTCCGAAGCTCGGCGCTTCCGAGACGCGAACGGACCGCGGAATCACCGTGCGGAGCACTTCGTTCGGGAAGTGCGATCGCACCTCCTCCGCCACCTGCTGCGCCAGCCGGGTGCGCCCGTCGTACATCGTCAGAAGGATGGTGGACAAATGCAGGCGACTGTTCAGGTGCTTCTGGATCATCGACACGCTGCCGAGAAGCTGGCTGAGGCCCTCGAGGGCGTAGTACTCGCACTGAATCGGGATCAACAGCTCATGCGCCGCGGTGAACGCGTTGATGGTCAGGAGTCCGAGCGACGGCGGGCAGTCGATCACGACGAAGTCGATACGCTCCTCGGCCGATGCGAGGTAGTCCTCGACGGCAGTACGGAGGCGGTGCTCCCGAGCAACCTGCGACACCAGCTCGATCTCCGCCCCCGCCAGGTGGATCGTGCTCGGTGCGCACAACAGGTTGGGTGATTCCGGGCTCACCTGGACGATGTCCGACAGCGGAAACTGGTCGATCAGCACGTCATAGACGCTGGGGACGTCCGCACTGTGCGGCACACCGAGCGCGGTGGAGGCGTTGCCTTGAGGATCGAGGTCGATGACGAGCACCCGTGCCCCCAGTGACGCGAGCGATGCCGCCAGATTGACGGCGGTCGTCGTCTTTCCGACGCCACCTTTCTGGTTCGACACGGTGATGACCCGGGTTGCTCCGGTGAAATCGACGGATACGGCATCCAGCGCACGGCGGCGGGACGACAGGTCGGCCAGCTCACGCGCCAGCGGAGAGTCGAACGTCAGCGACGTGCGGCCCGACTCGGGTTCTGCCATTCGTTCAACTCCTCGGTTCGTGATCTCATCACTCTACGGACGCCTCTCCATGTTTCACGTGAAACGGGCGGCGTGATGTTTCACGTGAAACGGCGGTTGCAACGGGCAGCCGGGCGTTTCACGTGAAACATCACCTCACGGTGGCGCGGATGACACGAGTCGGCTCCGCGAGAAGCGCAGCACCCACGGTCTCGACGCGCACGTCACTGAGACGGAATCGGCGGATGACCTTTTCCGCAGCGGCGATCTCTGCTTGCGCGTTCGCGCCCTTCAGCAGGATGAGCTCTCCGGCGTCCCGCACGAGCGGCGCGGTCAGGGGTATAAGGGTTCGCAGTGCGCTGACGGCACGCGCCGTGACGGCATCCAGAGTGCCGGCGCCCATCCAGTCTTCGGCACGCGATCGTACGATCTCGACGTTCTCCAGACCCAGGTCCTGGACCTGCTCTGCCAGCCACGCGACACGGCGTTCCATCGTCTCGATGAGCACCCACTCGACATCCGGGCGCGCAATCGCGAGCACCAGTCCCGGCAGACCGGCGCCAGAGCCGACATCGCCGACTCGCCCGGAGAAGAGGGGCGCGGCCGCGGCACAGTTCAGCACGTGACGCGTCCAGAGTCGCGGCAGCTCGAGCGGGCCGATCAGGCCTCGCTCTTCACCGTAAGCCGCCAGCGAAGCGGCGTACTGCCGAGCGAGATCCGCCCGGGGCCCGAAGAGCGCCTCGACCGCAACGGTCGGCTCCTGCTCGATCACGGTTGTTTCACGTGAAACATCAGCCATGACGGATGACGGTGTGTCGGTCCGCGCCCTCGCCGTACGACTCCGAGACGACACCGCGCTCGGACGCGATGTCATGGACGAGCTTGCGCTCGTAGCTGGACATCGCCGGCAGCGATGCCTGTGATGCGCCGTCGTTCAGTCGCTCGACGGCCCGATCCACGAGACGCTCCAGCTCACGCCGACGCGCGTCCCGCGATCCCCCGATGTCGAGGATGAGACGAGAGAAACGCCCGGTCTTCGTCTGAACCGCGATCCGCGTCAGCTCCTGCACAGCCTGCACGACATCCGGGTCCGCCAGCACTCGAAGTGCGCTCGCGTCGTCCGCCTCGACCGACACGTAGGCACGGCCGGCGCGCACGTCGAGGTTCAGGTCACCGTCGATGTCGGCGATGTCGAGCAGACCCTCGATGTAGTCGGCTGCGATGTCGCCTTCATGCTCGAGCTCTTCGACCGTCGCATCGGCGCGCTCGGTCGTCGGGGTCTCGGTGGGGTTCGTCATGATTCCTCGCGTGGTTCGATCTGTGCGCTGACAGGGCAGGCAGGGTCAGCCCTGCGAGCCGTCCTTATTCGACTGCTTCTTGGCCCGCTGCTTGCTCATCGGCTGCTGGCGCTTCGGCTGAGCCGCGCGAGCACGCTCCGCCTCTTCGAGCAGACGCTGCTGCTCGGCCTCGTACTTCTCCATGGAGATCACACGGCCCTTCGCGTCCAGCGCCTTCCCCTTGCGCGCGAGACGCTCTTCGCGCGCCTTTGCTGCCTCGGAACCGGGGGTCGGCAGGTTGCGGATGACGATGAACTGCTGCGCCATGGTCCAGATGTTCGAGGTGAACCAGTACATGACGACACCGAGCGGGAAGAAGACGCCGGAGAAGATGAAGGCGAGAGGCAGAACGTAGAGCATGATCTTCTGCATCTGGTACGCCTGGCCCGTCTTGGCCTCGGGCGACAGGTTCTTCGAGATGATCTGCAGCTGCGTGATGAACTGCGACGCGATCATGAGCACGACGAGGATCACGAGGATGGTGACCGTCGCGGTCTGGCCGAGGTTGATCGCCTCGATCATGTTCGTGTGCAGGGGTGCGACGTCGAACAGCTGTGCGTCATAGAACTGCTTGGTCAGGTCGACGTTGAGCAGGCCGACACCACCGACGCCCCATTCGGCGTGCTTCTTGACGTCGCTGAGCGTGTAGAACATGCCGAGGAGGATGGGCATCTGCACGAGCAACGGGAGACAGCTCGACACCGGCGTCGTCCCGTGCTTCTTGTAGAGCGCCATCGTCTCTCGGCTCATGGCCTCACGTGAGAGCTGGTCGCGCTTGCCGCGGTACTTCTCCTGGATCTTGCGCATCTCGGGCGCGAGCTCCATCATCTTCCGCTGGCTCTTGATCTGCCGCACGAACAGCGGGATCAGGGCGGAACGCACCACGATGACCAGACCGATGATCGACATCACCCACGTGGCACCCGCTGCCGCCGGCATCCCCACCGCGGTGAGGACCCAGTGCCAGAACACCAGGATCGCCTCGACGAGGAACTTGAACGGCCACATGATCGTGCTGAAGAAGTCAGCACCGCCGGGAGGAGGAGTCGTCGGGGTCGGCACGACGGGAGTCGGCGTGGCGAGGAAGAGATCCAGCACGGGATCAGTCCTTTCTCGGCGGCACGACGAAGCCGTGCCTGGTCAGGGTGTGGCGGAAGTCCCGATGGGCGGGGACGTCGTCGACGCCTCCCATCGCCCACGGGTGGCATCGGGCGAGCCGGGCAGCGGCGAGGGCGGTGCCCTTCACGAGGCCGTGCTGCTGCACGGCTCCCACGGCATACGCGGAGCAGCTCGGGTAGTACTTGCAGACGTCGCCGTAGAGGGGCGAGACGACAGACCGGTAGGCGTGCAGCAGGGCGATCCCCGCATTGCGCGGAACGAGGGGGACGGCCCGAGCGACCGATGCCGGCGAGAGGCGGCCATCGCCGACGGATGCTGTCGGCAGCGTCGACCAGCTCATACCGCCGCACGTCGTCGCAGACACCGTTCCACCTCGTCTCTCAGATCCGCGAAATCCGAGCGCGCCGCGGACGGGAGCGCTCGGATGACGATGTCGGCGCCCTCTCGGACGTCGGGAAGGGCCTGCGCGCAAACGGCCTTCAGCCGTCGGCGCACTGTATTGCGCACGACGGCTGATCCGACTTGCTTGCTGACGATGAAACCGAAGCGCGGTGGCCGGCTCGAGCCGGTGGACACCACATAGGTCACGGTGTGGGCACCCGCACAGCGAACACCCCCGCGGACGACGGCCTTGTAATCCGCCCCGCGCGTGATCCGGTTTCCGCGCGCCAGCACAGAAGAGGCTGTGTCAGGCCGACAGCTCGGTGCGGCCCTTGCCGCGGCGAGCCGACAGGATGGCGCGACCGGCGCGGGTGCGCATGCGGGCGCGGAAGCCGTGCTTCTTGGCGCGGCGGCGGTTGTTGGGCTGGAACGTGCGCTTGCTCATAGGGATCACTCCGGATCGGCGGTCACCGGAACGCTTCAGACCGGGGACACGGGGGTACAGGACTGCCCTTGCGGGCATAAGTCAACCGACTAAGGGTACGTCGCGTCGTCCTGTAACTCAAACCGGAGCGATGGGAACCCGCAATTATCCACCGCTGTACACAGGCTCTGGCGGCGACACGCGGGCCGGAACTACAGTGGATTTGGCGCTCCCGACACCGCATGACTAGCGTGTCACGGGCAGTTATCCACAGCTATCCCCAGATTGGGCCATCGCTGTGTGGACAAGCATCGATCATCCGCGGGGGAACTCTTGGCTCAGCACGATCTCCCGGACGTCCCGGTGTGGAACGCGGTCCTCGACCTGCTCGCCGACGACGACCGGGTGACGCCCCAGATGCAGGGCTTCCTGAGTCTCGCCGTCGCACAGGGCGTCATGGGCGGAACGCTCTACCTCGACGTTCCGAACGACCTCACCGCCGCACAGCTCAACAAGCGGCTGCGTCAGCCCATTATGGAAGCGCTCGCGCACGTTCACGTCGACCCCGGCGCCTCGAGCTACCGCGTGGTCGTGAACCCCGAGCTCGCCGACGCCCACCTGACGGCACCGATCCCCGTCCAGTCCGCGGCCGCGCCGGCGCCGTTGCGTCCCGCTGGCGAGGAATACGTCGAGGCGCCCGTCTCGACGTCGCGTCACGACACCCGGCTGAACCCCAAGTACACGTTCGACAACTTCGTCATCGGCCAGTCCAACCGCTTCGCCCACGCAGCCGCGGTCGCCGTGGCCGAGGCACCGGCCAAGGCGTACAACCCGCTGTTCATCTACGGCGACTCGGGTCTCGGCAAGACCCACCTCCTCCACGCGATCGGCGACTACGCGCTCAACCTCTACACCGGCATCCGCGTCCGGTACGTCTCGAGCGAAGAGTTCACCAACGACTTCATCAACTCGATCGCGAACAACCGCGGATCCGCCTTCCAGGCGCGTTATCGCGAGGTCGACATCCTGCTCATCGACGACATCCAGTTCCTGCAGGGACGCGCCGAGACGCAGGAGGCGTTCTTCCACACGTTCAACACCCTGCACGACCACGACAAGCAGGTCGTGATCACGAGCGATGTCCCCCCGCGCCATCTCACCGGCTTCGAGGACCGCATGCGGAGCCGCTTCGAGTGGGGCCTGATCACCGACGTCCAGGCGCCCGACCTCGAGACCCGTATCGCGATCCTGCGCAAGAAGGCGCAGTCCGAACGCCTCCTGGTGCCCGACGACGTGCTCGAGTACATCGCCACCAAGGTCTCGTCGAACATCCGCGAGCTCGAGGGTGCCCTCATCCGCGTGTCCGCGTTCGCGAGCCTCAATCGCTCCAACCTCGACATCTCCCTCGCACAGACCGTGCTGCGCGACATCGTGGATCAGGATGACGCGAACGTCATCTCGCCCACCGACATCATCACCGCCACGGCCCAGTACTTCCGCCTGTCGGTCGACGATCTGTACGGATCGAGCCGGTCGCAGGCCGTCGCTACCGCCCGACAGATCGCGATGTACCTCTGCCGTGAGCGCACGAGCCTGTCACTGCCGAAGATCGGTCAGCTGTTCGGCAATCGCGACCACACGACCGTGATGTACGCGTACAAGAAGATCAGCGAGCTCATGAAGGAGCGCCGCTCGATCTACAACCAGGTCTCCGAGATCACCTCGCAGCTCGGCCGTCGCTGAGTTCCCCTCACTGACGCGGCTCGACAGCAGCGACGCGCCCGCCTGCGGGCTCAGCTTGACAGCGCCCGGACGACGGCCCATGATGCCGTTCTGCACAGTGTGGAAAACCTGTGGATAACTCTGATTCGTCGTCGAACAGTTGTGAGCGAATCACACATCTCCTGTGGATCGCGGCTCGACGGCGGGAGATGGCCGCCGGCTGTCATCCCAAGCTCATCCGCAGCCGGCTCACAAGTTACAGACGTGTGGTTCCCGTGTCCTGACTGGCATCCCCAGAGTTGTCCACAGTTTCCACAGCAGTGAAGAAGAAGACAGTTACATCTAGAAGATTTGCGATTCGATCACCTCGACGGCGCCGAGCCCGGCCGGACGGGTGCTTCGGGAACGACTCGACTTGGGCACTAGCATGGGAGAGCTTTCATCCACGACAAGGGAGCGCCAGTGAAGTTCCAGGTCAATCGCGACGTCTTCAGCGAGGCTGTGTCGTTCGTCGTGAAGCTCCTCCCCCAGCGCAACCCGCAGCCGATCCTGGCGGGTGTGCTCATCGAGGCCACCGACGCCGGCCTGTCGCTGTCGGCTTTCGACTACGAGGCTTCGGCACGAACGACGATCGAAGCCACCATCGACGAACCGGGCACGATCCTCGTGCATGGTCGCCTGCTGTCCGAGATCGCCAGCCGTCTGCCGAACGCCCCGATCCAGATCGCCGTCGATGACGACGGGATCCTCCTCACCTGCGGATCGGCTCGCTTCACCCTGGCGTCGATGCCGGTGCAGGAATACCCCGCCATCCCCGAGGTGTCCGGCGAATCCGGTGTCGTGCCGGCCGAGGATTTCGCCACGGCGATCTCGCAGGTCGCCTTCGCCGCCTCGCGCGACGACGTCACCCCCGTTCTCACCGGCGTTCAGCTCGAGGTGAGCGGCACGCAGCTGAGCCTCGTCGCCACCGACCGGTACCGCGTCGCGCTTCGTGACATCCCCTTCGACAGCGGCATCGTCGCCGACGAGAACACGACGACCGCCCTGGTCCCGGCGCGGACACTGACCGAGGTGGGAAAGACCTTCGCTCACTCGGGTGACATCACGGTCTCGTTCTCGGGTTCGGGCGACCGCGAGATCATCGCCTTCACGGCCGGCAACAAGACCGTCACATCGTTGCTGATCAAGGGCAATTTCCCGCCGGTCCGGCGACTCTTCCCCGAGGCGACCGATCACCATGCGGTCGTCAACACGGGCGAGCTGATCGAGGCCGTCCGACGCGTCGCGCTCGTCCTCGACCGCTCCGCCCCGCTGCGTTTCACGTTCGGTGCCGACGGGGTCTCGATGGACGCATCGGGCACCGAGCAGGCACGCGCGACGGAGTCGGTCGACGCGACGCTGACGGGGGAGGAAGTCGTCATCGGCCTCAACCCGCAGTACCTGCTCGAAGCCCTCGCGGCCGTGAAGAGCGAGTTCACGCGGGTCACGTTCACCTCGAGCGAGAACGCGAACAAGCTCAGCCCGATCCTCATCACCCCGCAGACCTCGGGTGGCGTGGAATCGTTCAAGTACCTGCTGCAGCCGAACCTCCTCCTTCGCTGATCGTCGGGCGCACGACCACCTCGGTGGGACTGTCCGAGACGAGAACTAGGGTGATCTGATGATCGTGGAGCAGTTGAGCCTGGTGGATTTCCGCAACTACGCGGCCGCCGAGCTCTCCCTGGCTCCCGGGGCGAACGTCTTTGTCGGGCGCAACGGCCAGGGCAAGACCAACCTCGCCGAAGCGATCGGGTACTTCGCGACGCTGGGATCGCACCGCGTCTCGCAGGACGCCCCGATGGTGCGCGATGGAGCGGATGCCGCCTTCGTCCGCGCTCGGCTCGCCCACGGCCAGCGGCGCGTGCAGCTCGAGGCGCAACTGAACCGCACGGGATCGAACAAGGCGCGCGTCAACGGGTCGCCGGTGCGCACCGCCGAGCTCCCCCGCTACGCGCAGGTGGTGCTGTTCGCTCCCGAAGATCTGCAGATCGTCCGCGGTGATCCGTCTGCTCGGCGTCGTTTCGCGGATCAGCTCCTCATCCAGCGCGCGCCCCGCCTCGCGGGCGTCCTCGGCGACTACGACCGCGTCCTCAAGCAGCGCAACGCACTGCTGAAATCGGCCCGGGCGCGCGGCATCCGAGGCGATGGGCTCGCGACGCTCGAGGTGTGGGACGACAAGCTCGTGACGCTCGGCACCGACGTCATCCGCGCTCGCCTCCGGCTCGCGGCGGAGCTGACGGGTCCGGTAGCGCGTGCCTACGCAGCCATCGCCGGAGCCGATCACCGTCCGCAGCTGCAGTGGGCCTTGTCCGTCGGTGGCGCGGATCCCGAGGAGGACGACTCGCCCGCCGATGCCGGCGTCGCCGATGCGGCAGCGATCGAGCAGCTGTTCCGCGCGGCCCTCGCCGATCGCCGCAGCGCTGAGCTCGATCGCGGGATCACTCTCGTCGGACCGCACCGTGATGATCTGATCCTGCGGATCCGCGACCTGCCCGTGAAGGGATACGCATCGCACGGCGAGTCGTGGTCGGTCGCGCTGTCGCTCCGGCTCGCTTCGGCCGAGCTCCTGCGCGCCGAATCGACGCTCGGCGACCCGATCGTCATCCTCGACGACGTCTTCGCCGAGCTCGATGCCGACCGGCGGGCTCGCCTCGCCGGGATCGTGGCCGATTACGAGCAGGTGATCGTGACGGCCGCGGTCGCCGAGGATGTTCCTCTCGACCTGCGCGCCCGCACGGTCCGCGTCGAGGCGGGAACGCTCCATGAGGACGACGATGCTTCCATCTGACGAGGCTCCCGAGACGATCTCGACCTACCTCCGTCTTCGCGGACTCGAACCGTCCGGACGGTGGAAGAAGCGGAAGCGGCAGCGGACCGACGACGACGAGAACCAGCCCTTCACCTCGGGGCGCGACCCGAAGGGGCTCGGCGACGTGATCGCCGACCTCACTCGTCAGGCCGGGTGGGACGCTCAGCTCTCGCGCGAAGACCTCGTGCTGCGCTGGGCCGAGGTCGCCGGCGAGGAGACCGCTCGCCATGCTTCTCCCGTGGCGCTCTCCGATGGTGTCCTCACCGTGCAGTGCGACTCGACGGCCTGGGCGAAGAACCTCCATCTCATGCGGACGGCGATCACGACGCAGCTCGTGAAAGCGTTCCCACAGTCAGGCGTCCAGTCAGTGCGTTTCGTGGGCCCGGACGTCCCCTCCTGGAAATGGGGCCCCAGAGCCGTTCCAGGCCGTGGCCCTCGCGATACCTACGGTTGAGCCACGTCCCCAGTCATCGAATCCGACTTTCGTTCGCCATACGGGCGCTGAGCGCCGCGTGAGAGCGGCCGAAAGGGTAGACTGGACGGGACTGACCGAACCGATGTGGAGCGCTCGAAACCTATGACGTCTCAGAATCCCGACAGCGTTCCCGAAGACCCCGAAACCCCCGAGACGGCCGAGACCACCTCGGCCAAGGTCCCCAACGAGTACGGCGCGGATGCGATCCAGGTGCTCGAGGGCCTCGAGGCGGTTCGCAAGCGTCCGGGAATGTACATCGGATCCACGGGTGAGCGCGGCCTGCACCATCTCGTCTACGAGATCGTCGACAACGCCGTCGACGAAGCACTCGCCGGCTACTGCGACACGATCCATGTGACGATCCTCGAAGACGGCGGCCTCCGCGTCGTCGACAACGGCCGCGGCATCCCGGTCGATCCGCACGCCTCCGACCCGACGAAGTCGACCGTCGAGGTCGTGCTGACGGTCCTGCACGCCGGTGGAAAGTTCGGTGGCGGCGGCTACGCCGTCTCCGGCGGACTTCACGGCGTCGGCTCGTCGGTCGTCAACGCGCTCTCCACGCGCTTCGAGGTCGAGATCAAGCGACAGGGATCGGTGTGGCGTCAGACCTTCGCCGACGGCGGCAAGCCCCAGGCTCCGCTGGCGAAGGGCGAAGACAGTGAGGACACCGGTACGACGGTCACCTTCTGGCCCGACGGCGACATCTTCGAGACGATCGCCTTCGACTACGACACCCTCCGCACGCGCTTCCAGCAGACGGCGTTCCTCAACAAGGGGCTGCGCATCACGCTGACCGACGAGCGTCCCGAGGCGTCCGTCGTCGTCGACCTCGACGAGGGCGGGTCCGAGTCGCAGCAGCGTCACGACGACTTCCTCTACGAGCGCGGACTCGTCGACTACGTCGAGTACCTGAACAAGCTGCGTAAGAGCGAGGTCGTCAACGACGAGATCATCGAGATCGAGTCCGAAGACACGGTGCGCCACATCTCGCTCGAGCTCGCGATGCAGTGGACCACGAGCTACACCGAGAACGTGTTCACCTTCGCGAACACGATCAACACCCACGAGGGCGGTACACACGAAGAGGGATTCCGGGCCGCGCTCACGACGCGCGTCAACGCGTATGCGCGCGACAAGGGGCTCCTCAAGGAGAAGGACGACAACCTCACGGGTGACGACATCCGCGAGGGTCTGACCGCCGTCATCTCCGTCAAGCTCTCCGAACCGCAGTTCGAGGGACAGACCAAGACGAAGCTCGGCAACACCGAGGCGAAGGCGTTCGTCCAGAAGATCGTGGGCGACCAGCTCACCGACTGGCTCGACCGCAACCCCGCTCAGGCCAAGCGCGTCATCATGAAGGCCGTGGATGCCGCGACCGCGCGCCTCGCGGCGCGCAAGGCGCGCGAGACCGCGCGTCGCAAGAGCGTCTTCGAGTCGGCCTCGATGCCCGACAAGCTCAAGGACTGCACGAGCAAGGACCCGTCGATCTCCGAGATCTTCCTCGTCGAGGGCGACTCGGCCGGCGGCTCCGCCGTGCGCGGCCGCGACCCCGAGACGCAGGCCATCCTGTCGCTGCGAGGCAAGGTCCTCAACGTCGAGAAGGCGCGGCTCGACCGTGCACTCGGCAACAACGAGATCCAGGCGATCATCTCGGCGTTCGGCACGGGCATCGGCGAGGACTTCACCGTCGAGAAGGCCCGCTATCACAAGATCGTGCTGATGGCCGATGCCGACGTCGACGGTCAGCACATCACCACGCTGCTGCTGACCCTCCTGTTCCGCTACATGCGCGGGCTCATCGAAGCCGGCTACGTGTACCTCGCGATGCCGCCGCTGTACCGGCTGAAGTGGACCAACGCCGAGCACGAGTACGTGTTCAGCGACAAGGAACGCGACGCGCTTCTCGCCGACGGCCTCGCCAACGGCAAGCGCATCCCGAAGGAATCGGGCATCCAGCGCTACAAGGGTCTCGGCGAGATGAACCCGAAGGAGCTGTGGGAGACCACGATGGACCACAGCACGCGCACCCTGCGCCAGGTCACGATCGACGACGCGGCAGCTGCCGACGAGATCTTCTCGGTGCTCATGGGCGAAGACGTCGAGTCTCGCCGCACCTTCATCCAGCGCAACGCCAAGGACGTCCGCTTCCTCGACATCTGATCGAGCCGAGCGACATCGAGAAACTGAGAACGCATGTCTGACGAAGAACGTCCCGACCTCACTCCTGCCCACAACCACGGCAACATCGATCAGGTCGACCTGCAGGTCGAGATGCAGCGGAGCTACCTCGACTACGCGATGAGCGTGATCGTGGGGCGCGCCCTCCCCCGCGTCGAGGACGGCCTCAAGCCCGTGCACCGCCGTGTCATCTACGGCATGTACGACGGCGGATACCGCCCCGACAAGAGCTACTCGAAGTGCGCCCGCGTCGTCGGCGAGGTCATGGGTCAGTACCACCCGCACGGTGACAGCGCGATCTACGATGCGCTCGTCCGTCTCGTGCAGCCCTGGTCGCTGCGCTACCCGCTGGCCGACGGCCAGGGCAACTTCGGCTCCCCCGGCAACCAGGGCGCTGCGGCCCCCCGGTACACCGAGACGAAGATGGCGGCTCTCGCCATGGAGATGGTCCGCGACATCGACGAGGACACCGTCGATTTCGAGGACAACTACGACGGCAAGACCCAGGAGCCGGTCGTCCTGCCCTCGCGCTTCCCGAACCTGCTCGTCAACGGTTCGGTCGGTATCGCCGTCGGTATGGCGACCAACATCCCGCCGCACAACCTGCGTGAGGTCGCCGAGGGCGCCCTGTGGTCGCTCGAGAACCCGGAGGCGACGCGCGAGGAGCTCCTCGAAGCGCTGATGTCGCGCATCCACGGCCCCGACTTCCCCACGGGCGCGCAGATCCTCGGCACGAAGGGCATCCGCGAGGCGTACCGCACAGGTCGCGGCTCGATCACGATGCGCGCTGTCATCGAGGTCGAGGAGATCCAGGGCCGCAACTGCCTCGTGATCACCGAGCTGCCCTACCAGGTGAACCCCGACAACGTCGCGCTGAAGATCCGCGACCTCGCGCGTGACGGCAAGATCACCGGCATCGCCGACATCCGCGACGAGACCAGCGACCGCACCGGGCAGCGCCTCGTGGTCGTGCTCAAGCGCGACGCCGTCGCGAAGGTCGTGCTGAACAACCTGTACAAGCACACGCAGCTGCAGGAGAACTTCGGCGCCAACATGCTGGCGATCGTCGACGGCGTGCCGCGCACCCTGCCCCTCGACGGCTTCATCTCGCACTGGATCACCCACCAGATCGAGGTCATCGTCCGCCGCACGCGCTACCGCCTCAACGAGGCCGAGAAGCGCATGCACATCCTGCGCGGCTACCTCAAGGCTCTCGACGCCCTCGACGAGGTCATCGCCCTCATCCGCCGCTCCCCCACGGTGGACGAAGCACGCGAGGGACTGAAGACCCTTCTCGACATCGACGACCTGCAGGCCGACGCGATCCTGTCGATGCAGCTGCGCCGCCTGGCGGCGCTCGAGCGTCAGAAGATCATCGACGAGGCGACCGAGCTCGAGCTGAAGATCGCCGATCTCAACGACATCCTCGCCACGCCCGCGCGCCAGCGCTCGATCATCGCCGAGGAGCTCACTGCGATCGTCGACAAGTACGGCGACGAGCGGCGTACCCACATCCTCCACGGGTTCGACGGCGACATGTCGATGGAAGACCTCATCCCCGAAGAGGAGATGGTGGTCACGGTCACCCGCGATGGGTACATCAAGCGCACGCGCAGCGACAACTACCGTTCGCAGCACCGTGGCGGCAAGGGCGTCAAGGGCGCCCAGCTGCGAGCGGATGACGTCGTCGAGCACTTCTTCGTCACGACGACGCACCACTGGCTCCTGTTCTTCACGACGAAGGGCCGCGTCTACCGCACCAAGGCCTACGAGCTGCCCGAGGCCGGTCGTGACGCGAAGGGACAGCACGTCGCGAACCTGCTCGCCCTCCAGCCGGGTGAGGAGATCGCGCAGATCCTCGACATCCGCGACTACTCCGCCGCGCAGTACCTCGTGCTCGCGACCCGCGACGGCAAGGTGAAGAAGACGGCGCTGACCGAGTACGACACGAACCGTCAGGGCGGCGTCATCGCGATCCGCCTCCGCGGCCAGGACGATGAGACCGGAGGCGACGAGCTCGTCAGCGCGTTGCTCGTCGACGAGGGCGACGACCTCCTCCTCATCACGCGCAAGGGGATGTCGCTGCGCTTCGCGGCCACCGACGACGCATTGCGACCGATGGGGCGATCGACCGAGGGCGTGAAGGGCATCTCGTTCCGCGAGGACGACAGCCTGCTGTCCGCCTCGGTCGTGCGCGACGAGGGCTACGTGTTCGTCGTCACCGACGGCGGGTACGCGAAGCGCACGTCGGTCGACCAGTACCGCACCCAGAGCCGCGGCGGTCTGGGCATCAAGGTGGCCAAGCTGAACGACGATCGGGGCGTCCTCGCGGGCGGTCTCATCGTGTCGGAGACCGACGAGGTCCTCGTGGTTCTTGCCAGCGGCAAGGTGGTACGCTCCTCCGTGGCCGAGGTCCCGGCCAAGGGTCGCGACACCATGGGCGTCGTCTTCGCCCGGTTCGGTGACGACGACCGCATCCTCGCCATCGCCCGGAACGGCGAGCGTGGACTGACCGAAGACGCGGCATCCGAGGATGCCCCCGCCCCGGATGCACCCCCGTCCGCGGATACCGAAGAGAGTGGTTCTGACGCATGAGCACGGTCGCCGACAAACTCGCCAAGAAGTCCACGAGCAAGACCAGCGCCAAGCAGGTGCGCCTGCGCCTCGTCTACGTCGACTTCTGGTCGGCCGTGAAGCTGTCGTTCCTGGCTGCTGTGGCGCTGGCGATCGTCACGGTCGTCGCGACGTTCCTCGTGTTCATGGTGCTCAGCACCACCGGTCTCATCGACCGGGTGGACGAGCTCTTCGTGGCGTTCTCGAACGGCGACTTCTCGATCAAGCAGTTCCTGAACCTGCCGCAGGTCATGGCCTTCGCGGCCGTCGTGGCCATCCTCAACCTCATCGTCATCACGGTGCTCGGAGCAGTCGTCGCCGGCATCTACAACGTGATGGTGAAGGTCACCGGCGGGCTGCTCGTCGGCTTCACCTCCAATTAGTAGATTCCCGATTCATCGGGTAAAGTCTTGGAGGTTGCCGGCGCGTGAAGCGCGTCGGTACGGGGCTATAGCTCAGGCGGTTAGAGCGCTTCACTGATAATGAAGAGGTCCCAGGTTCAAGTCCTGGTAGCCCCACCCCGAACCCCCTCGGGGCCTTAGCTCAGCTGGTAGAGCGCCTGCTTTGCAAGCAGGATGTCAGGAGTTCGAATCTCCTAGGCTCCACAGACGAGAAGCCGGGTATCCGTTCAGAACGGATACCCGGCTTCGTCGTGTTGGCGCTGGTCTCAGCGGGTGAGGAGCCTCAGACCGTAGGCCTGGAGGATCTCGTTGACCGGCTGGAAGTACGTCGTTCCGCCGGTGCTGCAGTTGCCCGATCCACCGGACGTGACGCCCTGTGCCTGGTTCCCCGCGAGCAGCGAGCCGCCGGAGTCTCCGCGCTCGGCGCAGACCGAGGTTCGGATGAGGCCCGACACGGTTCCCTCGGCATAGCGCACGCTGCTGTTGTAGGCCTGCACCTGTCCGCAGTGCCAGCCGGTGGTGGAGCCGGACCGGCATACGGTCGCCCCCACCGCCGCCGGCGTGGATCCGGAGACGGCGACGGCGCTGCCCGCATAGTCCGAGACCGTCCCGACGGGGGTGTGCGACGGGGTCGCGACCCAGGCGTAGTCGTCGCCCGGGAAGCTCGATCCGCGGAACGTGCCGTAGTTCGTCGATGCTCCCGTCTGGCCGCAGTGACCGGCGGTCACGAATCCGCCCTCGACGGCGAAGCCGACCGAGCAGCGCGAGGTGCCGTCGATCGTGTAGGCGATCCCGCCCTGGATGGTCGCGAACGTCTCGGGCGCCTGGGAAGTCGTCTCCACCCTTATCGCATCCGCGGGGGCCCCGATCTGCGCAGCGAGGTCGGACGCCGCGGCATCCTCGAGCGCCTCGACGACCACCTGATTGGTGGTCACGTCGATCCACCACGAGGTGACCGCTGCGCGGGTCGCCGTGTCGGACAGCCGAGCGGAGATCGCCTCCAGGTCATCGATCGAGTATGCGACCTCGACCGGGACGGCGCCCGCGTTCTCGGCGGCCTGACGTGCGTCTGCGGATGTGACGGCGGTGTAGACCGTGCGCGTCGACTCGTCGAGCCAGGAGCCGCCGTAAGCGGGCCCGGTCTCGTCGGCGAGCGTTGCGGTCGTCGCGTTCGCCACGTCCTGGAACGCCAGGACATCGCGGGCCCCCGCGGTGTCGGTACCGAGCTCGTCCGCCATCGCCGCGAGGAGCCCGGCATCGACCGCGCCGCCGCCGTCATCGGGTGGGGGAGTCTGAGCAATCGCCGGGGCCGTCATGATGCTCGTGAACGCCAGACTCAGGGCGGCGATGCCGAGAGCCGAACGGGTCATGGATCTCATGGGTTGTCCTTCCATCGGGGGGAATGAATGGTGGGTACCCATTGGCATCAAAGCACCCTCAGCGCGTTCTGCGTAGGGATCGCCCCGAAAGTTGGACGGAATGTAACAAACGACGAAACAGTCGTGGAAAATCAGGATGGTGCCCGAGATCAGCGCGAGCGCTGCTCCGTGATGTCGGCGACGGTGGCGCCGTAGGCTGCGATCAGGGCGTCGGCGTTGACGAACAGGCTGTAGCCGTGGGCTCCGGCTCCCATCGCGATGCGGCGGCCCACGATCGATGAATCGGCGAACACCGGCCAGTCGTGGGTACTTCCGATGGGCACGATCGTGCCCCGCTCGTAACCGGTCGCGGCGAGGGCGAGCTCGGGCTCCGGCAGGCGGAGCTTGTTCACCCCGACGAGGGTGCGGAGCTTCGGCCAGGAGATCACCCGGTCTCCGGGGACGAGCGCGAACAGGTAGGTGTCGTCGCTGCGCTTCACGACGAGAGTCTTCACGATGTCGTCGGGCTCGAGGCCGAGGAGCGCTGCGGCCTCATCGAGGCTGCCGGCGTCGGGGCGCGGGCGCACGACGACATCGAGCCCACGCTCGGCCGCCGCGAGGCGGACCCGAGACGTGGGCTCGAGATCTTCAGTCATTCGACTCAGGCGTCGGGCGCGCGCAGCGGGTCGTCGGCAACCCACAGCTCGTCGTCGGCGCGGAGCGTCTGCCAGGCGGCGTAGAGCACACCAGCTGCGGCAGCGACCCCGAGGATCAGAGCGATGACGCCACCGGCGCTGCGCTTCTTCTTCGGCTCGGGCAGTGCGGCACGCGACTGGAGCTTCTTCGTCGCCTTCTTGCCGTACTTGGCCGCCTTCTTCTTCACCGACGTGAGGTCGAGGTCGACGCCGCGACCGTGGGCGAGGCGCTCACGAGTGTCGTTGGCCGAGTCCCAGACCGACAGCGCGCCACCCACGACGGCACCGGCAGCCGGGATGAGAGCGCCGTTGTAGACCTTGCGGGTCGCGCGGACGCTCTTGTCGACGTACGGCGCTGCGTACTGCTCGTAGGTGTTCTGGACGGCGGGCTTGACGTGCTCGCGGTTGTAGTTGCCCAGCTGGTGGCCGGCGTCGCGTGCGACTTTGGCGGCCTCTCCCATCAGGACCTGCTGCGACTCCCACAGGGTGTTCGCCTGCTTCTGGAGCTTGCGGAGTTGCTTCTTGCGCTTGCGGCTGAGGCTCACGTGGGCCCTCCCTGCATCGTGGGACGTTTTCCCTCATCTTGCCAGAGAGCGCCCCAGCCAGCAGGGCATTGACAGGTGCGAGAATGGCACACATGCCTCAGCACACTGCAGTAGCGACGATCCACACCAACCACGGCGACATCGTCGTCAACCTTTTCGGCGACCAGGCCCCCCGCACGGTCAAGAACTTCATCGGCCTCTCCGACGGTTCGCAGGAATGGACCGACCCCGCGACGGGCAAGCCCGGTGAGGGCCCGCTCTACACCGACGTCATCTTCCACCGCATCATCCCGAACTTCATGATCCAGGGCGGCGACCCGCTCGGACAGGGCATCGGCGGTCCGGGCTACAACTTCGACGATGAGATCAGCCCCGAGCTCGACTTCCAGAAGCCCTACATCCTCGCAATGGCGAACGCCGGCCTGCGCCGCAACGCCATCACCGGCAAGGCGGAGGGCACGAACGGGTCGCAGTTCTTCATCACGACCGACCCCACCCCGTGGCTCCAGGGCAAGCACACGATCTTCGGCGAGGTCGCGGACGACGCGTCGCGTCAGGTCGTCGACACCATCGCCGCCGTGAAGACCGGCGCACAGGACCGCCCGGTCGACGCGGTGGTCATCTCGTCGATCGACGTCGCGGCCGTCTGAGCCGTACGTGAGCGCGTCCGAGCTGCGGAGCAACCCCGACAACTTCTGTTACCGGCATCCCGACCGGCAGAGCTTCGTGCTGTGCCAGCGGTGCCTGCGCACCATCTGCGCAGAATGCCAGACGCAGATGCCCGTCGGTGTGATCTGCCCCGAATGTCTGCGTGATCAGCAGAAGAGCTCGGGCGCGCCGCGTCCCCGTCGCGCACCGCGCATCCTTCGCGCGGTGCGCTCCGACGACTCGCGCCCCCTGGTCACCTACGGGATCATCGCGGTGACGTTCTTCGCCTTCGTCGTCGGGCTCATCCCGGGCGCGGGCGCGTTGGTGCAGTCGTCCCTGGCGCTGTACCCGCCGCTGCTCTACCCCGACTTCAGCGGCACGTTCCAGCCATGGCGCCTGTTCACGGTGTTGATCGTGCACAGCGGGTTCTGGCACGTCGGGCTCAACATGCTCGCCCTCTGGATGCTCGGACGCAGCCTCGAACCGATGCTCGGACGCAGTCGCTTCCTGTGGCTCTACCTGCTCAGCGGTCTCGGGGGATCCGTCGCCGTCGTGCTGTTCGGATTCACGTCGGCCGTCGTGGGCGCATCGGGCGCCATCTTCGGACTCTTCGGTGCTCTGCTCGTGATCGGCCGCCACATCGGCGCCAACATCACCGGTATCGCCGTCGTCCTGGGCATCAACCTCGTCATCACCTTCCTGCCGCTGCTCACGAGCGGGCTCGGCGGTGGCAATGGTGTCCAGATCTCCTGGCAGGCCCACGTGGGCGGGCTCGCGGTCGGAGCACTGGTCGGTCTGATCTACGCACGGACGCGGACGATCCGCCGCCGGCAGCTTCAGATCTGGCTGCTCGGCGCGACCGCCGCGGGGCTGATCGCTCTTCTCGCGGTACCGCTCGCGCTGTACTGAGAAAAGTTATCCACAGGTCTATCCCCAGGTGGGGATGGAATCACACCGGTGTGATTCACCCATGTGGAGAACCGCTCAGCGCCACCGCGTCGTCATGAGGAAGCCCACGAAAGCGATGCCGAAGCCGATCACCAGGTTCCAGCCGCCGATGCCGGGAACGGGCAGCGTGGAGTTGCTGAGGTAGAAGACGAGCACCCACACGAGTCCGATGAGCATCAGACCCAGCATGATCGGCTTGAACCAGACCGGGTTAGGTGCGTCATCTGCGGGGCGTCGTTCCACGGTCGGGTCGTCGTGGTCGCTCGAAGATGCCATGGGAGAATCCTAGCCGTCGGACCCCGAGTCTCCCCGGCTCCGCCGGTCAGGTCTCCCACAGGCCGCCGTGGGAGAGTGAGAGCGTGCTCCGCTCCGGTGATGGCATGCCGAATCGAGAGGGGCCGACATGCCCGCATGGTGGGAACAGGTCGTACACGCATTCACCGGTCGAGTGAGGCGGCACGACGATCTTCCTGATCTGCGACAGCTACCGTCTCGCGCGGTGAGACTCGAGCGCACCCACTACCTCGTGAACGACCGGGAGCGCCAGACCCGTCGCCCGCGTACCTACGTTCTGCGCACCGAGGCGGACGCGTCGCGCGGACGCGGCAACGTCGCCGTCTTCTCGAACGGTCGCGGCGTCGGATATCTGCCCGAGTCCGTCGCGGCCGAGATGCATCCTCTGCTCGACCACATCGGCGGCGCGGCCGTGGTGAACGGCGCAGGCGTCAGAACGGGCAGCATCCGGCTTTGGGTCGATCTCCCGACCCCGGGTTCGGTCCGCGGGCTCGTCGATGCCGATACCGCGAACCGGGATACGGCGAGCGAGCACGCCGAACCGCAGGAGCGAACCGAGACGCGACGGCAACGATTCGCCCGGTTCACCCGCCCGTCGATGGTCGGGTGAAATCGAAGCCTTCTCTGCGACCACCCCCAGGGCCGAAGGATAAACTCGGCGATTGTGGAGAGCACCCGTACGTCGACCAGACGCTCACGTCGCTCACCGTCGCGCCCGCGACGTCGTGTGAGCGTCGTCAGCGTGTTCGGTGAGTTCCTCCTCACGGCCGGCGTCGTGATGCTGCTCTTCGTCAGCTGGCAGATGTGGTTCGGCGACATGATCATCGGCTCGCAGAAGCAGGCCGAGGCGCAGGCGCTCTCGCAGCAGTGGCAGGCGCAGGCGCAAGAGTCGCCCACGCCCAGCGAGACTCCCGCAGGCGACCCGGAGACTCCCGACCCCGCCGCCATCCCGGTTCTCGCCGAGCCCGAGCAGGGCGCCGAGTTCGGCGTCATGTACATCCCGCGTTTCGGCCCCGACTGGCAGTTCACGATCGCGAACGGCACGGGGAAGAAGGCGATCCTCGACAAGGGACACATCGGTCACTACGAGGGATCGGCAATGCCGGGCGCGGACGGCAACATGGCCGTCGCGGCACACCGATGGACTTCCGGTGCCCCTTTCGACCCCGTCGACCGGCTCGTGGTCGGAGATGCGATCGTCGTCCAGACGCAGGACGGCTGGTACACCTACCGGTTCCGGAACGTCGAGTACGTGCAGGACACCGCGATCGAGGTGTTGAACCCGGTTCCGCAACAGGTCGACGTCAGCGCCAACGGCAAGTACCTCACCCTGACGAGCTGCGCGCCCAAGCTCAACATGCTCGAGCGCATCATCTCGTATGCGGTGTTCGACGAGTTCACCCCGACCTCGGCGGGTCCGCCGGCGTCGCTGACAGAGGGAGTCCCCGCCTGATGTACGGCGCACTGTGGCGAGTCCTCCCCGGGCCGTGGTGGCTCCGGGTGGTCTTCCTGCTCATCCTCGCGGCCGCGGTCGTCTATGCCCTGTTCTTCTGGGTGTTCCCCGCCGTCGCCCCGTTCTTCGCCCCCGGCGAGGAGTCGACAGTCGGGTGACCGCCGTCCTCGTGATCGACAATCACGACAGCTTCATCCACACCCTGGTCGGCTACCTCCACGAGCTCGGCGCCGAGACCGAGATGGTGGAATCGGATGCCGTCTCCGACCCTTCTCGCACCCTGAACGGTTTCGACGGGGTCCTGGTGTCTCCCGGACCGGGTACCCCCGAGGCGGCGGGCGCGTCGATCGACGTCGTGCGCGCGGCGGCGGCATCCGCTGTTCCGCTGCTCGGGGTCTGTCTCGGACACCAGGCCATCGCGGTCGCCTTCGGCGCGACGGTGGGGGAGGCGCCGGAGCTCATGCACGGGATGACGTCCGAGGTGCGGCACGACGGATCGTTCCTCTTCGACGGCCTGCCGCGGACCTTCACGGCGGGCCGTTACCACTCGCTCGCCGTGGCGGCGGCGACTCTCCCTGCCGAGCTCCGCGTCACGGCTCGAGCGGCGGGCGGCACCGTGATGGCGATCTCCCATCGCGATGCGCCCGTGGTCGGGGTGCAGTTTCATCCCGAGTCCGTTCTGACCGAGGGCGGCTACCGGATGCTGGGCAACTGGCTGGCGTCGATCGGACTGGACGAAGCGCGCGAGCGCGGTGCCCGGTTGCACCCGCATCGGCGGGATGCAGGCGCAACCTGAGCCGCGGGCGTGCGGGTGTCAGCTGCCGGTGCAGACCCGGAGGGTGACAGTCGATCCGATCGGCACCTCACCGGGTGCCAGCGACTGCGACGATACGGTGCGTCCGCCGGCAGCCGCGGCGCAGCCGGGGTCTTCGACCACCTCGGGGACGAGCTGACGTGATTCCTGCTGCAGCTCGCGCTCGGCGGCCTCGACGGTGTATCCGGTCAGGTCGACCAGGGTCACCGTGCCGCTCGCGACGACGAGGTTCACGGACGATCCCATCGCGAGAGCCGAACCCTCCGCAGCCGACGCCTCGATGACTGTTCCGCCGGGCAGGGTCGGATCGTTGCGTGACCGCACCGTGCCCAGTTGCAGTCCGGCTCGCTGGAGCGCTTCGGTCGCTTCCGCGCGGGAGAGATTCTGCAACTGCGGCACCGTCGCCATCTCCTGGCCGGTCGAGACGTAGACCGTGACGCGTTGTCCGGGGGAGAGCGTGATGCCCGCCGCCGGCTCGGTGCCGATGACGTCTCCGGCGGGCACCGTCTCGTCGCTGCGGTCGGAGCGGACGGGGTTCAGCTCGGCCTCTTCGATCAGGTTCTCGGCGAGATCCCACGAGTTGCCGGCGACCTCGGGAACGACGCGCGACGTGCTGGGTACCGTCGTCGTGGTGTCGCGGAACGCGAGGACCCAGATGAGCACGGCGATCAGCAGCGCAGCGAGCACGGCGACGCCGGCCCAGATCCAGCTGACCGGGGGACCGGACTGCGTGCGCCGCATGGTGTTGTCGGTGCTGAGCTGGCGCAGCGACCGCGCGGTCTCGGCGGCGTGGCGGGGATCCGGACCGTACAGCTCGCTCGCCAGGGCACCCATCTGACGCTTCGTCGGCTGCTTGCCGCCGACGGCCTGGTCGAGGGCGGCGCGGAACTCGGTCGCGTCCTGGTATCGCTGGAACGGGCTCTTCGCGAGGGCACGGAGCACAACGGCATCCAGTGCTCGCGGCACGTCGTCGACGATCTCGGACGGGGGGAGCGGTGCCTCGCTGACGTGCTGATACGCGACCGCCACCGGCGTCTCGCCGCGGAAGGGGGCGCGCCCGGTGAGCAGCTCGTAGAGCACGACTCCGGTCGAGTAGAGGTCGGCGCGCGCGTCGACCGGCTCTCCCTTGGCCTGCTCGGGTGAGAAGTAGGCGGCCGTGCCGATGATCGCCGTGGTCTCGGCGACCGTCGACGAGGAGTCCGAGACCGCGCGGGCGATACCGAAGTCCATCACCTTGACCGTCCCGGCATCGGTGATCATGACGTTCCCGGGCTTGATGTCGCGGTGCACCACCCCGGCACGGTGCGAATACTCGAGCGCCTCGAGGATGCCGTCGACGTAGCGCACGGCGTCCGCCTCGGCGATGGGGCCTGCGTCGACCATGTCCTTCAGCAGGCGACCGGTCACGAGCTCCATGACGATGTACGGCACGGAGTGCTCGCTGCCATCGGGGTCGGTCTCGGTGTCCTCCCCGGCGTCGAAGACGCGCACGATGGAGGGGTGGGCCATCCGCGACGCCGCCTGGGCTTCGAGGCGGAATCGCATCCGGAAGCCGGGGTCGTCGGCGAGCTCGCGCTTGAGCACCTTGATCGCGACGTCTCGCCCGAGGGTGACGTCGTAGCCCCGGTAGACACTCGCCATGCCGCCGCGCCCGATGGGCTCGTCGATGCGGTAGCGCCCTGACAGCACACGTTGCTCTGCCGACACGTCACTCCCTGCGTTCGACTCGTACTCGGATGTGGGACTCATGGTCGAACCGGTCAGTCGTCGCTTCCGCTGCCGTTCCCGCTTCCTCCGCCGTTCCCGCCGCCGTTCCCGTTCTGGCTGGGGTTCGGAGAGGGCGCGGTCTGGATGGTGGCGGCCGCCTCGGGGGAGGCGGGCGACGTGCGGTCACCGTTCTCGCCGGCGCAGGTGACGGTGTACGTCACCGAGAGGGCTCCGGAGTCGCCGACGGTGACGGGCGCGGGGCGCTGGTTGAGGCTGAAGCTCGACGTGGTCTGGCCGTTGGCGAAGGTTCCGCCCGACACCGTGAAGCGGTACTCCGACGGCGTCAGGCCGGCGGGGCACGAGTAGCTCGACCACATGACCTGAACCGTCGAGCCGGCGGTCACGCTGGTGACGGTCTGGCCGTTGGACTGGATCGTCGGAGCGGCGGGGGCGTTGAGCGGGCTCTGCTCCGCGTACGACGTGAGGGTCACCGAATCGGTGGGCTGCACGTTGCCGAGCGGCACCACCTCGTACACCTGGCCGACCTGGTCCTCGCTGGGCGCGGCGTTGCCGGGGGCGCAGGTCACGTTCTCGAGGCCGGCCCGTTCGGCGACGGCGAGGGCGTCTTCGCACGAGCGGCCGACGAGGCCGAGGTCGTCGACGTTGATCGACGCCGGAGTACTCGGGCTCGGCGGCGTGGACGGGGTGTTCTCCGGAGTGGAGGGTGCCGCGTTGGTCGGAGTCGACGGATCGGGCTCGGGGTCTCCGCCGCCGGAGAGCAGGGCGAACAGCGTGCCACCGAGAACGATGACGAGCAGGGCGATGAGCGCGACCAGCGGCCAGGTCCACCGGCTCCGCTTGCGCTTCGGGGTCTCGGCGAGGTTCTCGTCCGCGGCTGCGGCGTCGGGGGCAGCGCCCACCGCGCCGGCTGCTGCCAGCCCGGCACCTGCGGCGGCGGCTCCGGCCGGGAGCAGCAGCGTCGCGGTGTCGCCTCCCTCGGCGGGAAGCAGCTGCGTGACATCGCTCGTACCCGCGCCGGCCGCGATCGCCGGAACAGCGGCGTGAGCGGCGGCCAGGTCGCCGCGACGCAGCGCGGATGCCGCGCGCGCGACGGCCGATGCGGAGGCCGGACGGTCGTCGGGCTTCTTGGCGATCATCGCGAGGATGAGCCTCTGCACCGGGTCGGAGACGGTCGCGGGGAGCGGCGGGGGCTGCTCGTTGATCTGCGCCATGGCGATCGCGACCTGCGACTCACCCGTGAACGGACGCTTTCCCGCGACGGATTCGTACGCGACGATGCCGAGCGAGTAGATGTCGGTCGCGGGGGATGCCGGGTGCCCGGAGGCCTGCTCGGGGGAGAGGTACTGCACCGTGCCCATGACCTGACCGGTCGCGGTGAGCGGAACCTGGTCGGCGATACGGGCGATGCCGAAGTCGGTGATCTTCACACGGCCGTCGGGCGTGATGAGCAGGTTGCCGGGCTTGATGTCGCGGTGCACGAGGCCAGCCGCGTGCGCCGCCTGCAGAGCCGAGGCGGTCTGGGCGACGATGTCGAGCGTCTTGTCCGACGACAGCGAGCCTTCGCGCTCGAGGATCGTGGACAGCGCCTCGCCGGGAACGAGCTCCATCACGAGGAACGCGCTGCCGTTCTCCTCGCCGTAGTCGAAGACGCTCGCGATGCCTTCATGGTTCACGAGTGCGGCGTGGCGGGCCTCGGCGCGGAAGCGCTCGAGGAACCCGGGGTCGCCCATGTACTCGTCTTTGAGGATCTTGATCGCGACGGTGCGGCCGATGACGTGGTCGGTGGCTTCCCACACCTCGCCCATACCGCCGATCGCGATCCGCGAATCCAGTTCGTAACGCCCGCCGAAGCTCACGCCTTGCATGGGTCTCATCTGTTCAGCACCGCCTCGATAACCTTCTTCGCAATGGGGGCTGCGATCCCGCTGCTCGTCCCGGCCTGCCCCTGGCCGCCCCCGTTCTCGACCATCACTGTGACGGCCACCTGGGGGTTGTCCGCCGGCGCGAAGCCGGTGAACCACAACGTGTACGGATCGCCTGGACCGTGCTCCGCAGTGCCCGTTTTTCCGGCGACATCGACGCCGTCTATTCTTGCACCGCTCGCCGCACCGTCACTCACATTGGCCACCATGAGGGTCCGCATCTGCTCGGCGACGTCCTTGCTCAGGGCGCGGCCGAACTCGCTCGGCTCGAACTTCTCCTGCACCGTCAGATCGGGTGCCACGACGGAGTCGAGGAGCTGCGGCTTCATCACCATTCCGCCGTTCGCGATGCCCGCGGAGACCTGGTTGATCTGCAGCGGCGTCGCGGTGACGTCGCCCTGCCCGAAGCCGGAGAGCGCCGTACGGGCGTCGTTCAGTCCGCGGGGGTACTCGGATGCGGCGGCCGGGAGCGGGATCTCCATCTCGCTGTTGAAGCCGAACTTCTCGGCCTCTTCGCGGATGGCGTCGTCTCCGAGCTCGACGGCGAGCTCGGCCATCGGGATGTTGCAGCTGAGTCGGAGCGCGGTCGCGAGGGTGACCGTGTCGCCGGGGCCGCACGTGCCGAGGTCGAAGTTATGGAGCGTGTTGCTCGTACCGGGGATCGTCCAGGTCGCGGGGTTCGGGAACGTCGACTCGGGCGTGTACTTTCCCGAGGACAGCGCGGCGGAGGTCACGACGAGCTTGAACGTCGACCCTGGCGGGTTGAGGTCACCGCCGATGGCGCGGTTGAACAGCGGTTTGAGCGGATCGGCTGCGAGCTCGTCGTACGCGGCGTTGACACCGGCGGAGTCGTGCGATGCCAGCAGGTTGGTGTCGAAGCTCGGACTCGTCACCATCGCGAGGATGCGTCCGGTGGACGGGTCGCTCGCGATGACGGCGCCTTCGTACCCCTGCAGGGCGTCGAACGCGGCCTGCTGGATCTGGGGGTCGATCGTGAGCAGCACGTTCGACCCGCGCGCGGGTGCACCCGAGATGATCTGCTCCAGGCGGGCGAGGAACTGCGTGTCGTCGGTTCCCGAGAGCGACTGGTTCATGATCTGCTCGATCCCTGATGCAGGTGAGCCGAGCACGGGGTTGATCCAGCCCGTGATCGGCGCCCACATGGCGGCATCCGTGTACTGGCGCTGCCACGAGTAGATGTCGCCGCTCGGCACGGATGCCGCCACGACCGAGCCGCCCGCGATGATCGACCCGCGCTGCACCTCGAACGAGTCGTACAGCGTTCGCCGGTTGCCCGGGTTCTCGTTCAGCGCCTGGGCCTGGATCACCTGGATCCAGCTGGTCGAGATGAACAGCGCGAGGAACATCGCCAGCATCACGAAGCTGAGGCGCCGCAGTTCCTTGGTCATCCGATCACCACCCGGGGTCGAGAGCGAACCGCATCCGAGATGCGGAGGAGGAGGGCCACGATGATCCAGTTGGCCACGAGGGACGAGCCGCCGGCAGCCAGGAACGGCGTGGTCAGGCCCGTGAGGGGGATGACGCGCGTCACACCGCCGACCATGATGAACACCTGCAGGGCGATCGTGAACGACAGGCCGGTCGCGAGCAGCTTGCCGAAGTCGTCCTGACCGGCGAGACCGATGCGCACGCCGCGGCTCGTGAACACCATGTAGAGGCACAGCAGGGCGAAGAGGCCGATGAGGCCCAGCTCCTCGCCGAGGCTCGGGAAGATGTAGTCGCTCTGCGAGAGCGGCGTCATCCACGGGCGGCCCTGACCGAGCCCCGTGCCGATGAACCCGCCCTTCGCGAGACCGTAGAGGCCGTTGACGAGCTGGAAGCTGCCGCCGGCGGCATCGACGTTCGCCGGATCGAACGGGTTCAGCCAGTTCTGGAATCGTCCCTTGACGTATGGGAGCACCTGCGAGGCGATCGCACCGCCGGCCACCACGAGGCTCAGGCCGATCATGACCCAGCTGGTCTTGCCGGTCGCGACGTACAGCATCGCGATGAACATGCCGAAGATCAGGGTTCCGGTACCGAGGTCGCGCTGGAGCACGATGATCCCGAGCGAGATCACCCAGATGACCAGCACCGGGCCGAGCTCGCGAGCGCGCGGCCAGGTCACACCGAGGAAACGGGTGCCGACGGACGTGAGTGATTCTCGAGTGCGCACCAGGTACCCGGCGAAGAAGATCGCCAGGGCGATCTTCGCCAGCTCTCCCGGCTGGAACGAGACGATGCCGCCGATCGAGACCCAGACGTCGGCGCCGGCCTCGACACCCAGGCCGGGGATGAACGGCAGGAGCAGCAGGGCGATGCCGGCGAACCCGAAGACGTAGGTGTACCGGAACAGCACCCGGTAATTGCGCAGGGCGATGACCACGATGAGGGCGGCCACGAGGGCGATCGCGCACCAGACGATCTGACGCACGGCCAGCATGTCCCAGCCTTCGGATGTGCCCTCGAGGTCGATCCGGTAGATCATGGCGATGCCGATGCCCGACAGCAGCGTCGCGATCGGGACGACGAAGGGATCGGCGTCGCGCGCCCGCAGGCGCAGCACCACGTGGATCGCCAACGCGAGCGCATCGAGCACGGCGCAGTAGATCAGGAACGACGAGTCGATCGCACCGTTCTTCCCGAGCTGAACGAGCGCGAGCGCGGCGGCGTTGATGGTGAACGCGAAGAGCAGCAAGCCGAGCTCGCGGTTGCGCTGCGTCTGCGGCATCCGCAGCTTGCGCAGCGCCTTGATGACCGAGGTGTCGGCCGAGACGGCGGTGCCGGTCACGATGATCCTCCGTCCACGCGCAGGTTCTCGACGATGGCTCGTGCATCCGCGAGGGAGTCGGCCGTGATGGTCTGCTCCACGAGCTGCAGCTGATACGGCGCCAGGTCGTCGAGGGCGATCCCGGTGTCTTCCTCGGGGGAGGAGAGCGAGATCGGCCCGATGCTCGGCGGGATGCCGCGGTAGATCACGACCGTGTCTTCGTCGACGCCCACGAAGTAGCGGGTCTGCGTCCAGCTGTAGGCGCCGAACAGCACGACGCCGATCGCCGCGAGGATGACGATGAAACCGGCGAACCAGGCGAGTCGGCGGCGTCGTGCGCGGCGGCGGTCCTCCTCGATGAGCTCCTCGAGGAACTCGGCGGCCGGCTCGAAGTGCGTGGGCTCGTTCGCAGCCTGCCGAGCAGGATGCAGCCAGCTGCTGCGCTGCGGACGCGCTGCGGGCACCTCGATGCCGAGCGGGTGCGACGCCGAGCCGACGACGGTCGGCGGTCCGCTGAAGAGGGGGTGCTGACCGCCGACGTCGACGATGACGATCGTGACGTTGTCGGGAGCGCCGCCGTCGAGGGCCTGCTTGAGGAGGCTGTCGGCGGTGCGACCCGGGGCCCAGCCATGCCCGAGCGCCTTCGCGGTGTGCGCGTCGTCGACGACCCCCGACAGTCCGTCGGAACACAGCAGCCACCGGTCACCGGGCTGCGTGGGCATGATGAACGTGTCGATCTCGGGATCGGGGTCCATGTCGCCGAGCACCCGCATCAGCACCGAGCGGCGCGGGTGATACCGGGCCTCCTCCGGGGTGATGCGACCCGAGTCGACCAGACGCTGCACGAACGTGTGGTCCGTGGTGATCTGGGTGAGCGTCCCGTCGCGGAAGAGGTACAGACGCGAGTCGCCGATGTGCGCGATCACGGCGTATTCGTCGACCATGACGAGCGCGCTGACGGTCGTGCCCATGCCGGCGAGCTCGGGGCGCACCTTGACGGTACTGATCAGTTCGGCTGCCGTGTCTGCCAGCGCCTCACGGAGTGCGGCTTCTGCCTCGGTGGTCGACGAGAACGCGTGGTCGAGGCTCTCGAGCCGCCGCACCGCGAGGCTCGACGCGACGTCACCGCCGGCGTGACCGCCCATGCCGTCGGCGACGACGAACAGGTTCGAGCCGCAGAAGCCCGAGTCCTGGTTGTTCGAGCGCACCTTCCCGGTATGCGAGATGGCGGCGCTGGAGCCCTGGAAAACCATGCGTGCGGGCTACTTCCGCAGTTCGAACGTCGTCGCGCCGACCTTGATCGGCGCTCCCACGACGACCGGAACCGGAGAAGCGACGCGCTCGCCGTCATGCCACGTGCCGTTGGTCGAGTCGAGATCCTGGATCATCCACTGGTTGCCCCACAGCACGAGACGCGCGTGGTGGCTCGACGTGTAGTCGTCGCGGATGACGAGACCCGACTCGCTGGAGCGGCCGATGGTCAGCGGCTCGGAGCCGAGCGGAAGCTCGAGACCGGCCTTGGGTCCGCTGGTGATGACGATGCGCGACACGGCGTCGGTCGTCGCCTTGCCGCCCTTGCCTGCCGGCGCGGGCGTGCCGACGGCGCCGACCGCTGCGGTCGCGGCATCCGGAGACGACGTGGGCGGCCGCGTGACTGAGGGGCTCGCCGCGGGCGCGGCACCGGCGGCGGCCGGCTCGGGGAGCTTGCGCACCTTCACGCCGAACAGGTCGGCGCGCAGCGAGTACACGACGGCGAAGACGAAGAACCACAGCAGGACCAGGAAGCCGATCTGCAGCAGCAGGAGGGTGAGCGGACTCATCGGGCCTCACCTCGGGTGTCGTACATGCGGGTCGCGTCGGCAGCCGACATCCGGGGGCGCGCGGGAGCCTGAGCCTGCGGAACGACACGGAAGACGATGTCGGTGCGACCGATCCGCACGACGCCGTCTGATGGCAGGGCGGCCTCGCTGACCCGCGCGCCGTTGAGCTGGGTGCCGTTCGTGGAACCGAGGTCGCGCACCATGGCGCGCTCGCCGTCCCAGAGGATCTCGACGTGCTTCCGGCTGGTTCCGGCATCCGGGATGGTGATGTCGGCGTCGCTACCGCGTCCGATGACGGTGCGCGCAGCAACAACCGGATGCCGCGTCCCGTCGATGTCGAGCACGGCCTGCCACGACACGCGGGTGCCCGCATCCGAGTTGGAGTCGACGCGCACCGTGCCCGTCGAGAGCTGCGGATCGTCCTGCAAGGAGACCGAGACGGCACCCGAGAACGAGTAGCCCTGAGCCTTCGCGTGCTTCTCGACCAGGCCGCGGAGTTCGTCGAGGAGGGCAGGTCCGATGGCGTTCATGCGCTCGGCGTCGTTGTCGGAGAGGCGCACCGTGAAGGCGTTCGGAACAAGGATGCGGTCGCGGCTGACGACCGCTGCCTTCTTGTCGAGTTCGCTGCGGAGGGCCGAGGCGATCTCCACCGGCTGGACGCCGCTGCGGAAGGTCTTGGCGAAGGCGCCGTTGACGGCACGCTCGAGACCCTTCTCGAAGCTGTCAAGTAGTCCCACTGGGCTCCTCAGGCAGGCGGATGGTTGCTTCATCGTAGTCAGCGAGGCTGAACGGAGCATGCATTGGGCCTCGGATCGCGGCTCAGGGGCCGCCGGTGGCGTGATATCCTCGGGAAGTTGAGTTCGTGGAAACACGGTCTCGCGCGAGTGGCGGAATAGGTAGACGCGCTGGCTTCAGGTGCCAGTGCCCGCAAGGGCGTGGGGGTTCAAGTCCCCCCTCGCGCACAGTGAGACGAAGGCCTCCGACCGGGAAACCGGCGGAGGCCTTCGGCGTTCGTGCGGGTCTGGCATGCTCGATCGGCCCGGACGTCGGTGGGCCTGCTCGATGCGGGTTTCGGTGGGGCCCGGCGGCGTCTTCAAGACGACTTTCGGCTCAAGGTGCGCCGGCTCGACCGTCTGACAGGTAGGGAGCGCGTCTTGATTGAAACGCTGCAGAATCTCGACGCCCGCCAGGTGAATATCGTCAGTCTCACCGAGCCAATGGACGACACGACGTCGCCGATGGGCCGCGCGCTGGTTGGGATCGTGGCGGTCTTCGCGCAGTTGCGCGTGGGCGCAATCGGAGAAAACACGCAACGTGGCCTCGAGTATGCCCGCGCGCATGGCCCCGTCGGTGGTCAGCCAAACGTCATGACACCCGAGCGCGTCGCTGCGGCGCAGAGGCTGCGCGCGGAGAACCATAGTTGGGAGAGTATCGGCCGCATTGTCGGTGTCGGAGCCGCGACCGTCAGACGGGCGCCCGCGCAGACGATCACCCCAATCCACGTTTCTGGGGCGGCCGCGCGCAACGGCGGGGCCGACACGACAGCAAGGCTGACGTCCACATCTGAACCATGCGCAGCGGGTGCTAGCCCACAGCGGGCACCGACCAGTCGATCACCTGCCCCGCTGTATCCGAGACGATTAGCAGGTCGCGATCAGAGCAATCGTTCGTGGCGTGCATGGTGACGACGTGGCGATCCGAATGACGGCGGACGGCGCGGGTCCCGGTCTCCTTGAACTCGGCCCAGTCGGTGGCGCGCTGATTCACCCGTCGGAGTCCGACCACCGATGCGGTCCAGTTCGCATCTGCCATGTACGCCGCGTCGCCGCGCCGCAACGCTGCTGCGCCCACCGACGCATAGGTATCTACGGATACGGCGAACTTGACGACCATATCGATTGCTAACGGAATCCAGAGGCTCGAGACCTGGTGAGAAGCATCGTGAGCGGCGCGGTGGCGCTCTCTGATGAAAGACTCAAGATCTTGTTGCGGATCTCCCGGAGCCAGCCCGATCCGACTGCTCAGCGCAGCGACCGAGGGCCAGGGCTTGTCGACGTGAAATGCACGCAGGATCCCTGCGTAGTCATCGGCACCCATGTTGCTCCCGGGCCACATCCAGGTCAGGGAGGAGAGGTTCACCGCGCCACTGACGGCGGAGAGGCTCTCGCCAATAGATTGGACGAAGAGCCGAACGTCGGGGGCCTGCATGCGGCGGGCGCGAGAGGCCGCAACGTTCAGGAGATTGCGTGTCGCCTGCTTCTGTACCCGGTCTGGTAGGTCCGCGAAATGAAGCGCTCCCTGATTGACGAACGCCGTGATCTCAGCGAGGCGCCCCTCGACGAAGGTCTCGAGCAGGTTGAACGCGCTGACTGCGATCCCGCGCCGCAAAATCTCACCCGCCGGGTCCGACGCGCGCACTTCAGTCGATAATGAAGCGGCCCTCAGCCCTTCAATCCCGCGCGTGAGGGCTTCCCGCGCCTTCGACGTCATCGTGGATTCATCCGACGACCTGCGAGATTGCATCTCGCAGCTGCTCAACACGGAATCGCAGTCGCGTCGGAGTGTTCGTCGCTTGCCGGACCGCCTCCTCAAATTCCGGCTGCTTGAAGAGCTGATTAGTGCTAGCGCGGACCCTGGACGCCGCGGCAATCAATTCGTCCTGCCGGCTCGCGCCTACTTCGGAGATAGCGATCATTTGCGCATCGAATAGGCCGGCCAATGCCTGGTCGCGTCCGGGCCACTTAAAAGCCTCAACTCCCCAAACAGCCTCCGCGACCGTGATGCAACTATCGAATCGACGCTCGAACTGCTGAAGTTCATGCGCCCCGGGCTCGCGATTATCTGACATGTAGGAGTCGAGTGTGATGCGGATGTCGCCGCTGAAATTGTGCCAGCGGTCCGCGAGAGCGAAGAAGCGCAAAACGAACTCGGCATCGGTCATCTTGCGATATGCCGGACTGGAAGGGGGAACGACCTTGAACTGATTCCTCAGGAATCGGTTCTCGGCGAGAGAGTAAATCAGATCATTCAGCGATCCGCGGTATGCGACATTGCGAATCTCCTGCGCATTCAGAATCTCGCCGCCTGTATTGAGGCGGAGGAACACTTCGTGCTTCAGTCCCTCGTCGGACTGTCGTAGTAACGTTGTGACGCGGAGATTCTTCATCCCGAGCGAGTTGCGGACACCTTCAGGCATTGTCGAGTAGCGGAGCCCGTTTAGTGACGGCAGGCGCGTGAGGTTTCGGAGGACGAGCCGATCACTGAAGAACGCTTCAATTGCGGTCAGCCTCTGCTTCCCGTCGATAACCGCGTAGCGTCCGATTCGTCCCTCATCCTCTGCGAGGTAGACCGGGGGGACCGGGATGTTGACGAGGAAGGACTCAATGACCGACGACTGCTTGTCCGGCGTCCACCGATCCCGACGTTGAAACTTTGGCGAGACGTCGATGGCGCCTGACTGGACAAGTTGGGCCAGTGACACCAGCCCCTGGTCTGCGATCTCAAGCACAGCCGCTCGTTGAGCCGCTAGATAATCCACCTCGAGTTCGCTGGCACTCGCCATGCGCGTCTCCGTTCGTTGTCGAATCGCGTGTGGGCGAGCTTACTGGACGGGTAGCGTGGGCTGTGTCACGACTACCGCCGGTGACGTCACCTACTCACCGCTCACCCGAAGCGTCGCTCGTCAGTTTGTGTAGTTGTGTTGGCGATTGGTGCGCCGTGTGGCGCTGCGCCCCGGCGTTTCGTGTCGAGGTCGACCCACGTCTCCGCGCATCGATCATCAAGACGGCGTCGATCAGCTCGGGTGTTGCGCTCGTAGGAGCCCGCCCACACCCGCCGGTCCGCGCGAGGGTGTCGGTTCGGTCGTCCGCGATTCTTCGATAATGGGGGAGACTTCGTGGCAGTACCTCACCCCCGAGCACATGCGGACAGTGCGATGTCGGGGAGTACGTCGGCGCGAAGCCGTCATCGCTTCGGCCGGAATCCATCTCCCGGCTGGGGGCGCCCTCATCGTAAGACGGGCAGCGACTCAAGTCTGGTTCGTGGTGGGTTTCGGCGCACTTCTGATCCTGTGAGTCGCGACCCTCGGCGGGGCCATGCGCCAGAGGGCCTCGAAGTGGCGGGTCGCGGAGCGGATCGCCTGACGTCGACCTGCGCTGTTGGAGCCGGTGTGCTCTCTCGAATGCGGAAGTGGTAGCGAATCCGTATCTGACATGCCGTCGATGATCGGCGTCTCTCGTGCTCGCGCCGACGCAGTTGTCGAGGTTGAGGGCCTTGCGGGAGGACCAGCGAACGCGATCGATATCCTCGGGTGAGACGAAACACGGGCACCGCGTGGCGTCCTATCGCTCGATCACGCGGATGGGAGCGATCTTGACGAGAATTTTCTTAAACCCTGCGAGGTCAAAGGTCACGTGCGCAACCGCCTTCGATCCTTCCCCAGTCACTTCAGATACGCGGCCATGCCCAAATTGCTCGTGCTCGATCTCGTCGCCGGGCCGCAGCGTGAACGTGTTGTTGCGGACCCTGCTCGACGGCGGCTGCCATCCGAGATCGAATGCCGATTCGGGTGCCTTCCTCAGCACAAGCGAATTGACGGATAGAAGGATCTCCTCGAGCATCTCGTTGACGTCTCGCCTAGGAGTCGCACTCGACCGCTCCCACTGCTTGGCACGCTCAACGGCGTCGTGGAGGGCAGGCCATGCCTGCTCAAACAGGATCCGATGTGCCGTCTCACCTGGGGCGGTCGTGCTCTCGTTCAGGATGCGTGCACAGAGCTTCACGAGGGAGTCGCGTGAGGTACCGATGACATTCTGAAATTGGCTGAGCGGCGGGTCGAGCTCGGCGCGGTCGACATCGACCAGGATGGGGATGACACTCCCCGCAGTAGTCTTGCTGGCGAGCGCACCGGCTTCGAATAGCAGCCAGGGTGAGCGCTGATTCGTGTGCGTGACGAGCAAGATCCCCAACTCAGCGTCGTCTAGGCCGGAGTTGATAGCGGCGAGGAACCGCTCTCCGGGAGCGATGTCAGCGTCGGATAGGAACGTGCTGACGTGGCCCGCGAACGCTGTGTCAAGGAACAGTTTGAGTGCGTAGCCGAGCTCCCGGGTTTGTTCGCCCGACCAGCTGATGAACACCTGCATAAACCGCACCTGCCGTCTTAGTTCGTGGAGCGACAGCGTATCGGTTCAGCGCGCGGCTTGCCCAAGCTAGCGGATGAGGTGCTTCGGATCATCATCGCTTCTCGCTGCTAGGGCCGCAGCTGCGCTAGCGGTGATCGGCGTATACCCACGATTCTTCGACTCTGCTGCAAGCACCACGAGGAGAAGGGGCGTGCCTGCAGGGCAACGCTGTTCTGGAGCCTCTGGCGGCACAATGAGGGCATGCCATCCCACCGCCACGATGATGACGAGATCCGGGCGAAGTGGCTCGAGTATGCGGCCGCGGTAGATCGTCTCGCCGAGCGGATTCGCGACCCGAATGACTTTGGAGTCCTTCCGGGCAGTTCGCTTGCAGAAGACGACAAGCGACTGCACCCATTCGAGTTGTCGCAGGCCGTGCGCCATCTTATTAACGCTGCAGTCGATCAGCTGCATGGCGTCAAGACACTCGTCGTCGTCGCGCGTACTGAACATCTTGCAGTCGGGTTCACTCTTGCGCGGGCTGCCATCGAGAACACTGCTACTGCCCTCTGGATGCTGGGGCCTCCGCGACGCGACGAGCGCTTCGAGCGTGTGCTGCGCTGGCACGTTCGCAACTACCAGGACGAGGATGGCACCGTTGGCCACCTGGTCGGTGACGCTGCGAGGGATAACATCCAGACCGTGCTGAGCGTCGCCGATAGCCTCGGCCTCGAGCGCGAACAGGTGGCAAGGGGCTACAGAATCACCACACCCATCGACGGCGCAAAGCCCTTCACTAACATGGATGTTCGCTTCGAATGGTCTGTGGCATCCGGGTTTGCTCATGGCCGACCGTGGGCCTATCAGGGGCTGCTGAAGCGGACAAGGTTGACGGTCGCGAACGGCCACGACCTCGAAGAGCTGATGCCGCGAACCGAGCTATCGCTCTGGCTTCCCCTGCAAGCGCTTCACCTGCTCGGTGAGCTGCTCCGGATGCGCGAGCTCCGTGCCGGTTACATGCCCTCCGCGCCCCCACCGCCCTAGGTGAGTAGTTTGATGGAATAAACTTCCCAGGATTGGGGTCACCCCGGGGCTCGCGGTCAAGAAAGAGATGTAGATGGAGACAGATCTCACCCCTCGGCTCCTTCGTCAGCAACAGGACCACGTCTCACCGTTCGATCACGGCGCACGAGGGTTTGACGACAGCTGGTGGTTGGACACGTTCGTTCGCAGGCGAACCGCTTCTCTTCTCCCGTATTCCTTTGTTGATGAGCGAGATGACGAGGTTGCTCGCGCCCTCCTACGGGAAGGCGCTGGCTTCGCTGACCTCGACGGCGCTGGCGTTGAGTTTCCCTTTGATGCGATCGCTGTCGACTTCCTCGAGGTGCGCACAGATCTGCTCTACCCGCGAAGGGGAATCGGCACCCAGGTGGTGCGTGCGCTCGAGCAGCTACACCCTGCAATCACCCTCTACGCCTTCTCAGAGCAAGCAGATGAGTTCTGGCGCAGCACCGGGTGGACCTTCATGCCGCGACGGGATGGATCGTCGGCGTACCGTCCGCTCTTCGCGCTGTGGAGATGAAGCTGGTCTAGACCTCTCCGTCGAAGCGTTCGGGGGCTAGCGCACCCTGCTTGTCCAGCCGGCCGCAAGCGCTTCGCGCCGCGCTGCTGTGACCTCGCGGTCGGCTTCTTCGAGTGCTGCTGCTGCGTCTTTCGCGCCTTCATCCGTCGGGCGAGGGCTTCACCCTTCGCGATCTTCTCGGAGACCTGTGCATGCACAGACTCGCGGATGCTGCGCTCTATGGACGCCGCCATTCGACGCAACCCGCGTGGCCCTCAAACCGGTGCGTCCGACGCTGCCCTGACCTCGAAACCTAACGCCTGCCGGTCAGGACCGCGATGCACCGCAGAGACGTTCGTCCCCGCAAGGCGCGTTACGCAGGCGGTGGAGACGCATTCACGCCGCTCGAGTGGGCCGAACGAATGAGAAACGCCATCCGAAACGTCAGCAAAGCGTGCCGAGTGTTCGCACAAATGAGTGAGATCGTGCCCTCGGCGGATGCCGGGATCGCGCGCCGTCAGGGCGCCGGGGCCTCCAGGGCGACCTTCGGCTTGGCCCATGAGCGGCCGCGCGTGTCCTTGAGGATGTCGTACTCGACGTCGACGTGCGGTTCGATGGCGCTGTACTTGTCGTTGGGGGCGCCGATCACGAGCTGGAAGCCGAGTCCGCGCCATGCTCCGATGGCACGCTTGGTGAAGTGCGCGTCGGCCTTGATGAGGGCTTCGTCCATGAAGACGGGGGCGTAGCGGGGGCGTTCGGCGCTGGCGTCGCCGAGCTGGTAGCGGAGGGCCGCGCCGACGATGAAGGCGATGAGCTCCTGCGACTCGCCGCCGGACTTCTCGCCGATGTGGTCGTACAGCGCGACGTGCTTCTTCGTCACGGCATCCACACGCTCGGCGCTCACGCGAACGTGGTTGCGTACGTCGATGAGGTCGCCGAAGTCGGGCGCCGACCGGCGCATGTGCCCGATGAGGCGCGACATCCGGCGGTACGCGTGTTCGCGCTCGTCATCCGTCGTGGCGTTCTCGATGAGCCCGCGCACCTCGCGCAGCTCGCGTCGGAAGCGCCGGCGAGGCTCGGACTGGTTCTCGCGCGTGGTGATCTGCAGGCGATGGTCGTCGTCGTAGAACGGGAGGTCCTGCATGATGCGGTTGATCGGGTCGATGCGATCACGGATCTCGCGGATCGACCGGCTGAGCGTCGAGTCGAGGTTCGTGAGGTCATTGCCCGACAGCTTGAGCAGGCTGTCGCGCCACTCGGCCTCCAGCTCATGCAGTCCGCTGGTCTCGAGCGCTTTCAGAGCGCGTTCGAAGTCGTCGATCGACGTGTCGGGGTCGGGCAGCAGATTCGGATTCGGCCACCGCTCGAGGAAGCTCGCCATGATGCGTCGCAGGCTCTCCCGGCTCTCGTCGAGGGCGTCGACGGCCGCGCGTCGGTCTTCCGCGAGGCGCTGCGCGGCTGTCGCGAGCGCTGCGGAGAAGCGGCTCAGCGCCTCGGACGGAGTGCCGTCAGAGGTCGGCCCATCGAGATGGAATCGCTCGTCGAGGAACGCGGACTGTGCGGCGGTGAGAGCGCGCTCTGCCCGCTCGGCGTCGTCGAGCACGGACTGATCGGAATCGACGTCATCGATCACCTCGGCCCACTGCGCCTCGATCTGATCACGTTCGATCGACACGCGGGCGATCTCGTCGCGCAGGTGGGAGATCCGGTCCTTGATATCGGAGATCCGTCGCTGCACATCGGCGATTTCCGGGTTGGCGGCCGTGACGTCGCTCTGAACGCCGATCCAGCGATCCCGCTCTGCGGTGACCGCATCGACGTCAACCTCTTCCCAGGTCAGGTCAGTGATCTTGGCGTAGACGGCAAGGCGCGAGTCAACGGTGTCGAGCTCGGTCTCGGCGACCTTCCGCTCCCGCAGGGCGTCATCGAGACGGCGACGAGCGTCCTCGACGAGCCGAGCCACGTCGTGCCGGCGTCGCTCGTTCGAGAATCCGAGGACGTTCTCGCGACCGTGGCCACCGTGCGCGCCGCGGTTGCCCTGCGCGACCTGTCCGGTGATCGTGAGCGCCATGCGATGCTTCGGCAGCTCGGCGCTGGAATCGACGCAGACGTATCCGTGACGGGTCTCGAGCCGCTCCTGCAGCCAACCGGTGAACGGCGAGCTCTGGTAGTCGAGACGCCCCGGGAGGGTCTGCGGGTCGAGGTTGGCGACCGGCTCCATGCCCGCGTGCACGCCCTCGAAGCGCAACCGCACGGGGGTGTGGACCGATTCGATCGCCGCGCGGAACCGTCCCAGGTGCGCGGTGTCGATCAGCACCGTGGTCGCGAAGCCGCCGAGCGCGAGGTTGAACGCCTCGCGCCACGGCTCGAACTCGGTGCGCACCTCGACGAGCTCGCCGACGAAGGGAAGGTCTGCGGTCGTGAGTCCGGCGGCCTCCGCCAGCCGCTCGCGCGACTCGTGCAGAGCGGGCGGGATGTTGCCGTGGCGGGAGGCCACGCGCTGAGCCTCCGCCTCGAGTTCGGCGAACTCGATCCGCGCGGCTTTCGCCGTCGATGCGGCTTCAGCAAAGGCCGACCGAGCACGCGCCTTCGCATCGGAGTCGGCGAGCTCTGCACGGGCGCGGGAGATGAACGCCGTGAACTCGTCGCGGTTCGACAGCTCGACGCCCAGACTCTTGACCGCGGTGTCGAACACCTCGCGGTGACGCCGCACGTCGGCGAGCCGCCGCTCCACCTCGCGCAGTTCGCGCTGCGCCGTGGCCAGGCGGTCACCGCCCGAGAGTCGGAGCACGTCGATCAGGCCGTCGCGTTCAGCCTCGGCGCCGTCTGCGAGCGCACGCTTCTCGCGCAGCGTGACCTCGGCCGCGTTCTTGCGCTCGCGCAGCTCGGTCTCGACGTCGCGCAGCATCCCGAGGCGCCTGTCCGCGCGCCAGAGCGTGGCGAGCGACCCGGCATCCGAGAAGGAGCCGACCTCGTCGATCAGGTTCACCCGCTCGGCGGCGGCGGCCATCTTGGCGCGCAGCTGCGGGATGGGCGTGAGCGCGGTGACCTGCTGCCGGGCCGTCAACATGCGCATGCGCGTGCTCTCGAGTCCATCGAAGTGCGCGACGACGGCGTCGGCGGTCTCCATCGTCTCGGGCTCTTCGAGCACGAGACGCTTGTAGAGGTCGTCGACGGTCGTGATCTGCTGGCCCGCCTGGATGCGCGCGAGCAGGCTCATCGCCTTGGCCCCGGCCCCCGCGGCTCCGATGCCCAGCACGGCGTGCAGGCGGGCGGAGAATTCGCGGTCCGTCCCGACGGGGTCCAGGCCGGCCTCGCGCACGGCGGCGTCGGAGAGGCGCTGCACGGCGGCCGGTTCGAGCGAACGGAGGTCGAAGGCCCGATCGGTCGTCGCCCGCACGCGCACGGTGTCTTCGAGCACACGCGCGCTGGCCGGGATGTACCAGGCTCGCACCGCTGTGAACTGCGACCCGTCGTGATCGATCCACGTCATCGAGACGGCGGTCCAGGTGTCTTCGCCGTCACCGCGGAGGACCGTCATCTTCGTGCCGTCCTCGGTGCGCGACTCGTCGATCTTGCCGCGCCCATAGGAGAGGATGTTGCGCTGCTCGGAGCCGCGCGGACGCCCCGTGACGCCTCCGTTCGAGGCGCCGTTGAAGGGAGTGGTGTGGGGCATCATGAGCGCGATGTACGCGTCCATCAGCGTCGATTTGCCCGACCCCGAGCCGCCGCACAGAAGCGTGGCGCCGGGGGAGAAGCGCACACGATGGGCGCCCTCGTAGCCGCCCCAGTTGATGAGCTGAAGGTCTTCGGCGAGCCATTGCTGGCCGCGGGATGCCGCCGGGATGAGCCCGAACAGCGTCTCGAGCATCGTCACAGCTCCTCCTCCTGAGGCTCGTCGTCGCCTTCTTCGTCTTCGTCTTGCTCATCGGCCTCGTCGGCCGCGGCCTCACCGGCGCCGTTCGACTCCGACCGGTCTCGCAGCCAATCACGCAGCTCCCGCAGCTTCTCAGCGCTGAGGACGATCTCGACGAGCGGACTGATGCGGAAGCGTCCCGTCGTCTCCTCGTCGACGATGCCGTCGCGAGCGAGCCGGTCCATCGCCTTGCGGATGAGGCGCTGCCGCTTCGCGGTGTCGCCGTCGGCATCCGCGAAATAGCTCATCACGGTCTGCTCGACGTCCTCGATGTCGACCCGGGCGGCCGGCTCACCGGCCGCCGATTCCCGCTGGTAGACCGTGCGCAAGTGCACGAGGACGAGGGTCTCGGAGCGCGTGTAAGCGGCATCCCGAAGCAGGATCGGAACATCGAGCTCATCCGAGCGCACCTGCTGTTTATAGGCGACGCCGCGCTCGTGGTCGATCACGAGCCGGACGAACAGGTCGTTGAGGCGTGACTCGACGAGCTGCTGATTGTCGAGGAGGGCCGTCCACTCCTCGCGGTTGCGGTCAGCGAGCACGAACCGCCGCTGCAGCAGGTGGACGAGCACGCGGCGCACCGCGGGATCAAGAACTCCGCGATCGCCGGGGAAGAGCTCGCCGAGGTCGTCCTCCATCGCGGCCGGCTCGACGAACGCACCGTCGCCCGGGGCCTCGTCTTCGGCTGTGCCGAGGGTGGCGGTGTCAGTCATCGTCGGGCTCCTTCGAGGTGCGGGCGGTCACGGATCCGAAGGCGAAGCGCCGGGTCGTCCCGTCGGGGCGGCGCGCCTCGACCACCGAGAGGTCATCGCCTTCCCGCATGCCGTTGCGATGGGCGATCTCGAGAAGGCCCACCAGGTCGACCGGACGGCGCACGTCGTCGTCCGCGGCGAGGAAGGCCTCACCCAGATCGAACTCCTCGCCGAGCGCCGCGACGTGAGCTTCCAGCTCCGCATAGCGCGGACCGCCCCAGGCCCGCGTGTCGGCATCCAGAATCTCGGCGTCTTCGTCGGACTCCGTCAGCGGTGCCGGCGCACGGGGCGGGCGGATGTCGGTGGTCGACTGCCGCAGGTGGCGGATATCGGCCGTGGGCAGGCTACGGATCATGTCGACGGTGGCCTCGGACGACGTGCTGTGCGTCCAGGCCTGCAGGCCGGCCATGACATCACGCAGGAGGTCATCGACGTGGCGATCGCGGATGGGGTCGTGCGTGCGCACCTGCCCCGTGATGACCCGCGACGCGCGACGTTGGGCGGTCAGAACTTCTTCGACGCCGAGCTCCACGCGCCTCGAGATCGCGTCGAGCTCGGCGCGCTGCTCCGTGTCCATGAGGCGCGCGAAGGGCTGCGTGAGCAGGGTGTGCAGCTGGTCTGTGAGGCTGTCGATGCGCTCGGGATCGCCGATCAGCCGGAGCGCGCCGGCGAACGCCCGGCCTTCCGGCGTCGACTGCATGACGTACTGTCCGCGCTGCAGGTACTCGCGCAGCACTTCGCCGGTGGGTCGCACGTCGCGCCGGAGGTCGGCGATGACGTCGCGCTGCATGGCCTTGATCGACTCCGCGACGCGCGTGAAGTCGGCGGGTAGCTCGCGCGCGAGATGCAGCACGTTCTCCGCCTCTTCGAGGAGCTGCTCATCGTCGATCGGCTCGGCTTCCCCGAGCTGAAGGCGCGCGATCTCGGCGTCGAGGGCATCGCGTTCGCGGATGAGGCGCGTGAGGCGCACTTCAGGGTCGGTCTCAGCGTGGTCGGAGAGCCGCTCGACGGCCTCCAGGAGGGTGCGGACACGGGAGTTCGAGACGCGGGTGCGTCCGCCGGTGGTGCGTCCGGTGATCTCCAGCGCGCCCACCGCGTGGGCCGTCAGCCGGTAGACCTCGACATCGCCGTCGATCTGGGGGACGAGCCATCCCACCCGCACCCAGTAGCGACAGATCTCACGGGCTGTGCCCGCCGGGAGTGCGCGATCGTCCTCGTCGTATCCGGCCGCACGCAGCTCGTCGAGGATCTCGGCGACCTCGGCATGCGCATCCGAGATCTCGACGGCCGGGCGATCGACGGAGAAGACGAGCGAGAGCGTCGCGACCACGAAGGGCGCGTAACGGCCGTGGAGAAGATCGAGCGTGGGGGTACGGAACGCCGACAGCGCACGCACATATGCGGCCTCGGCGCGAGTACTTCCCATCCATGCAACAGTATCCGGCGCGCCGACATCGAAGCGTCAGGTCGGATCCCGTCGAGCGTGGGCGAATCTCGCCATCCGCGCGTTCGGCGACCGGACGCAAAACACCGGTGGGTGCTTACGTGCGGGCCGGGGCGTTGTCGTAGCGGAGTATGTCGCCGGGCTGGCAGCAGAGCGCCTCACAGAGGGCAGAGAGCGTGGAGAAGCGGACGGCCTTCGCGCGACCGTTCTTAAGCACGGCAAGGTTTGCTGGCGTGATTCCTATCGCCGCGGACAAGTGAGCATGTGCCGAGTAAAGAGGTCAGCGAAGAGATATGGACTCCGCCGGGCCTGGCGGCGTCCGATTCTTCACGGCGGATGAGTGCTCAGGCCGGTGCCGCGCCAAAGATCAACGCACCGGGCGTGGGCGTGCTGCCGTTTTACACGTTCCAGGATTTCCCGGTCTTCGATCGCGCTGTGATTCGTGTGAATGTCGCGAACGGCAACATGTTCTTCGCCGCGACCGATGTGACGATCGCGGGGCCGGGGCAAGCCCTGCAGCTGGATCGCTACTACAACAGCCTCACCGGTTCAGGGACCACCTCGGGCTCATTTGCACTCGGATGGGGCTCATCCATGGCCCCATACGACTATGCCAACAGCAACTCCATCCGCTATGCGGACCCCACTGGCTTGTCCGCTGGAGATTACATCTCTGTAGCTACCAACGCCCTAGTTTCTACAGTCAGTGTGCTGCTCTGTGCCGCCGCTCCCGGTGTTGGTTGCGTAGTGGCGTCGATTGTCTATGGCGCTGTCGGCAACGCGCTTGGGAACGCTATCGGCACGGCTGTTGACGGCGGATCCGAAGCAGAGGTCCAGGATGCGTTCCTCAGCGGTATAGGCCCGGGGCTCTCTCCGGGGCCCTGTCGTCCATCGCCGGCCTTGCCGCAGGTGCCGTCGTACGATACGTAGCAGGGGGGAGCTGACATGATCGCTGTCATGATCGTGGGCGCAATTCTTGGCTTCTGCCTCCTGATTGCAGCGATCGTCGCCCAGGTCCGGACGCGAGCAACCCGACCGACCCGGACCACAACGGTGCTGGTAGCGCTCGCAATCCTCATCGGGATCATCGTTGCTGTCATCGGCTTTGTAGGTCTCTAGATCCGGCATCGCCTCTAGTTACGCTGGCTGGCAGCCGTCCGATTGGCGATGGGGTGTGTCTCCCGACATGGGTGAGGTGCGCTTCTGGAGCTGCCATGCGCTCGCGGGGCCAACAGCCCTCCCGCATCAGTGGTGGTTGCTAGAAACGGTTCCACAGCCTGATCGCGTCAGCCGACGCTAGGTCTACGCGGGGGGCGAGTGCTCTGGTGGGGTACCCGATGTGCCGGTCAGGTGCCGTCGTCGATGGCGTCGTGCTTCTCCAACGCGTGAAGTGCCTCATCGGCGAGGGCTCGGTGGCTTGTTCGCCAGAAGTAAACTGCCAGGACGCTCGCTAGGGCCACGGCTACCAGGCCCGGAACCCACCTTCCAGCGATGAAGCATCGCACTGCGGTGAGAGTAAGAACGAGGGCGAGTGTGATGAGGAGCATGTTCGCCCAACTGCGGATGATGCGCGCCCACGTTCCCATGCTTGGACTGTAACGGTATGGACTCTGCTAGCGGACCCCAAGGAGTTCGATCCCGTGTACCGAAACCGAATCGCGCCGGAAGCTCGGCAGCACCGTTTTCGGTATGGCACATGAAGTCGGCTACGCCCGAGTCTCGAAGCGGGTGCAGAACCCGGACGCAAGGCCGCCGAGCCGTGCCCGACCGGCCGTAGTGGACTGCGTGCCTCAAGTACCTGAGGTCGGGGGAGACCGGCAGGCTGCGCCGGCTCGATCGTCTCGCCGCCAGTAAGCGCATCCTGACTGAGACGCGACAGGGTCTCGGCGCACGCCAGGTGAACATCGTGAGCCTCACGGATCCGATGAGCGACACGCCCACGTCGAGCACCGAGGGTAACCCGCCCTCTCTAGGCATTGCATCGGGCATCACATATGCATGGAAGTGAATCGAATGGCCTCACACGGGGTATCAGGAACGCCAACCCAATAGACGTGCAGGTCGTAATCCATCCGATCGGATGCGGCAATCTTCGAGCATGAACAAGGTGACAGATCGAGCCGCGCCTAGCTTTCCGCTGGTGCGTAACCGACCCGAGCCGCCGCGGGTAGGAGCCCCGATGACCGGGACGGCGTTTGTGCCGGGTGTGTGATTGGATCCAAGCTGACATGACGTCAATTACCGGCGTCGAAAATGGGCAACGCGATTGCGAAACGCTCCGCCGTAGGATGGGCGTTCGCGTGATGCGGACCGCAGCGACGAAGAGGGCGAGCGCATGAGCATTCCTGCTGGATGGTACGACGACGGTTCAGGGCGGCAGCGCTGGTGGGACGGCGCGCGGTGGACCGACTACTACGCGCCAGCCCCCGATGCAGGATCTCCGCAGCCTTTGGCGAACCCGCAGGCGCTCTCCGCTCCGGTGGCCTCCGCCCCGGCCACTTCCGCCCCGCCGCCCGGCTCGCGGCCGACGCCGGTTCTCGGATACATCGGTCTGGGTCTGGCTGTGCTGGGCGCGGTGCTCGCCTGTATCCCCGTTCTCTTCGGCCTTGGCGTGGTGCTGCTGCTGGCCGGCTTCGTCGTGTCGCTGATCGGTCTCTTGAAGAAGGGCGCCGCGAAGTGGCCGGCGATCGTCGGCATGATCTTCTCGGTGATCGGCGGCGCGATCGGAACCGTCGTGCTCGTGGTCTCGCTCCTCGCGAACGTCCCCCCGCCGATCGACACCGCACCGGCCACGAGTGCGCCGACGCCCTCGGCCGAGCCGTCTACCGGAGCGAGCGACAGCCGACCGTCGCCGGAGGAGATCGCCGAGGAGTTCGCCGCAACCATCAGAGCCGGCGGCATCACCACATACGATGACAAGCCGGATTTCTTTCCCTGCGTGGGGCAGTACCTGTACGACTCCGAGCTGTCGGACGAGGCTCTGCGGCTCGTCATCGTGGGCTACGACCCGCCCGAGTCCGAGCGCGCGACTGCCGAGAAGGCGATCACCAACGCTGTTCTCACGTGCGACCCTCAGCCGCTCGATCCGGAACCTGAGCCGTAGTCTGCGCGTTCGCCCGGCGAGAGTCGCGACCCCTACCGCTGATATGTGCCCCTTCATGGGCTCGAGACGCCGTCTCCATGGGGAGGTCTCCCCGTGGAGAACCAGCGACGACCCGAGCAATCATTGTGGTGCTCGGTCATTGGGACAACCTGGTCGCTTCGATTCCGGCATCCCTCCGAGAACAGTTCGACCTACAGGCGTCGCAGGTATCCACCACGGCCTGAACGGGGCTCAGCGATCGCCGTGGCCGTGGAGCCGCCTATGAACGAAGGCGTGCCAAGCAGCGACGGACGCCATTATGTTGGGTCCCGCTCGCCGTCACCGTTGCGGGTCCTGACGGTTCGCCGACATCGAACCGTGGGTCAGATCCCGTCGAGCGTGGGCGGCAGGGCCAATACGAGCTCGTCGATCTCCTCGCCGCGGGCGGGGGCGTAGGCGCGCTGTCGTCGGATCTCACTGAAGCCGTTCTTGGTGAGGACGGCGATGGATGCCGCGTTGTCCGCGGCGACCCGCGCATAGAGCGGGCGCTCGGCCTCGCGGGCGACGAGCAAACGCAGGGCGGCGGAGGCGACACCGCGGCCCCGCGCGTTTCGGGTGATCCAGAAGGTGACCTCGCGGTCGCCGTCGACGGTGAAGGCCGCCGCCGTGCCGGCGAAGCCGCCGTCGTCGGTCACGACGAACATCGAGACCCGGTCGTCGGCGCGGTGGCGCTCGAGCCAGGCGTCGAACGCGTCGCGGTCCGTGGGATCGTCGGCGGTGAACGCGGCCTGGGCGACGGCATCCGGGTCGCGCATCATCTCGAATACGGCATCCGCGTCGTCATCGTCGAAGGGGCGGAGATCCACGTGAGTCACACCGGCACGCTACGCGGATGAAATCCGTCTCATTTACGGGTATCGGTGCGGGACGAAGATCAGTACAGTTATCCCGTCACGCATCGCGTGACGTATCCGGGGGGATCCGTCGACGCCCGGGCGCTGCATCTCTCGCACGCAGCCCGGGCGTCGAATGGGGGACTGTCCCGACGCTCAGCCCGCAGGCAGCAGCTGCGACCGCAGCTCGTCGATGTCGGCTGCGACAGCGATCGCGCCGTTCGCCTCGTCCGGGGTGCTGAAACCCCAGGACACGAAGATGACGGGGACGCTGTTCGCCGCGCCGCCCTCGACGTCGTGGTGGCGATCTCCGATGAGGACAGGCCGTGACAAATCCACGCCGTCGGCGCTGAGGCGGCGAAGAGCCTCGGCGACGATGTCCGACTTCGAGCTGAGTGTCTTCTCGTCGCTCGTGGCTCCGACGATCTCGCGCAGCCGCGGGGCGAGGCCGAAGTGCTCCATCAGCGCGCGCACCTGGATCTCGGGCTTCGAGCTCGCCGTCGACTGCGGCACGCCCGCCTCATTCAGCTCGACCATGAGGTCGGCGACGCCGGGGTAGAGGCGCGCTCCCGTCGTGTAGCCGTCGGCCTTGCCGAGCACTCGATAGAACGACACCGCCTCGGTCGCCTTCTCGGGCGTCATTCCGAGGTTCGTCTGGAACGACTCGTGCATCGGCGGGCCGATCCAGTGGATGAGCTCATCGTGCGTCGGCGCGGGGTGGCCGAAGTGCGCGAGCGTGATGGTGAGGCGACGGAGGATGCCCTCGGAAGCATCGACGACCGTGCCGTCGATGTCCCACAGGACGCAGGAGAACGGCGATCGGGTCATGCTCCCACCCTACGGTCCGCGTCGCTCGGGAATGTCTCGCCCCCTTTGTGCGCTGACATCCTCATGACGACATCCAGCACGTCCTCAGCCCACGCCTCCGGAACGTTCCGCATCGGCGGCGATCTCGAGGTCAACCGCCTCGGCTACGGCACGATGCAGCTGACCGGCCCCGGCGTGTGGGGCCCGCCGAAGGATCACGACGAGGCGATCCGCGTGCTCAAGCGCGCCGTCGAGCTCGGCGTGAACTTCTTCGACACCGCCGACTCGTACGGGCCCTATGTCGCGGAGGAGCTCCTCAAAAAGGCTCTGCACCCCTACGGCGACGACGTCGTGATCGCGACGAAGGCCGGTCTCACCCGGACCGGACCCAACGAGTGGCCGCCGCTCGGTCGTCCCGAGTACCTGCGCCAGGAAGCCGAGATGAGCCTCCGCCGCCTCGGTCTCGACCGCATCGACCTCTTCCAGCTCCACCGCATCGACCCGCAGGTTCCCCTCGAGGACCAGGTCGGCGAGCTGAAAAAGCTCCAGGACGAGGGCAAGATCCGCCACATCGGACTCTCCGAGGTCACCGTCGATGAGGTGAAGGCTGCGCAGCAGATCGCGACGATCGTCTCGGTGCAGAACCTCTACAACCTGCAGAAGCGGGATGCCGAGGACCTGCTCGACTGGTCGACGGAGCAGGGCATCGGCTTCATCCCGTGGTTCCCGCTCGCGACCGGCGGCCTGACCGGAGCCGACTCGCCGCTCAGCGAACTGGCCGAGCGCAAGGACGCCACGCCCGCGCAGATCGCTCTCGCCTGGCTGCTCAAGCGCTCGCCGGTGATGCTGCCGATCCCGGGCACCTCGAGCGTCGCGCACCTGGAGGACAACCTGCGCGGTGCCGAGATCGAGCTGACCGACGACGAGTTCGAGGAGCTGTCGAAGCTCGGCTCCTGACAGATGACAGCGAGGCGCACCCGGACCGACATCGGCCGGGTGCGCCTTCGTCGTCGGCGGGGGATCAGGCGCAGGCGGGGATCAGGTGCGGCGCGGATCAGGTGTCGAAGCCGACGAAAGACCACCGCTCTGCGGCATCCGGGCCGAGGTCGAGGAACACGGCGGTGAACTCGTTGTTGACGCCGTCCTCCCAGAACGTCAGCGCGGCACGACCCGGCGAGATCGCGATGGAGGCGAGCTCGGACGGCGGACGCGGGCCGATGAGGGCGACGAGCGTTGGGAGGCGGCGCAGCACGTCCTCCGCGAGTGGAACCACACGTCGGTCGATGTCCGCGCGATTCCGCCCGCTCAGCCAGATTCCGAGTTCACGCGCTTCGCCCCGGAAGAGGTCGCAGCCGTACTCCACGATCCCGTCGAGCTCGCCCTCGAAGCGCAGCTCCTGCCGGCGGAACTCATCGACCGCGTCGGATTCGTCTTCCATGCGCGAAGCCTAGGCGGCGCGAGCGAAGTGATGGGTCCGCGGCGCGGACGGGTCAGAACAGGCGGGGTGCGCCCGACTCGATGCCCTTCATGGCGTCGTAGTCGAGGGTGACGCAGCGGATGCCGCGGTCGGCGGCCAGCACCTTCGCCTGCGGCTTGATCTCCTGCGCGGCGAAGACACCCGACACGGGCGCGAGGTGCGGGTCGCGGCCGAGCAGCTCGAGGTAGCGCGTGAGCTGCTCGACGCCGTCGATGTCACCGCGGCGCTTGACCTCGACCGCGATCGTGCCGCCGGCGGGATCGCGCAGCAGCAGGTCGACGGGACCGATCGCGGTCGGGAACTCGCGGCGGACGAGCGTCAGGTCCTCGCCGATGACCTCGACCTGCTCGGCGAGCAGCCGCTGGAGGTCGGCCTCGACGCCGTCCTTGATGAGACCGGGGTCGACGCCGAGCTCGTGCGACGAGTCATGGAGCATCTCGTAGATGCGCACGACGAGGGTGTCACCCGACTTCGCGTGACTCACCCGCCACTGCTCGACGACCTGCTCCTCGACATCCGGATCGTCCTCCGGCGTCTCGACGGTGAGCGTGCACGGCGGGCTCATCCAGTTGAGGGGCTTGTACGACCCGCCGTCGGAGTGCACGAGGAGGCTGCCGTCGCCCTTGTGCACCAGCAGCCGAGTAGCGAGCGGAAGGTGAGCATTGAGGCGCCCCGTGTATTGGACGGAGCAGCGGGCGATGACCAGACGCACCCGTCGAGCCTAAGCGTTCCGCGCGCTCACCGCAGATGCGCGGCGACCGTCGGGATGAGGATCGGCGCGTTCACCGCGGCGTGGAGCACCATGCAGGCGACGAGATTGCGGCGCCACAGATACAGCGCGTAGATGGCCGCGGTCCCGCTCGCGTGGTACAGCAGCCACTCGAAACCGAAGGTGAACAGATGCGGCACGACGAAGAACGGAAGCGTCGCCGCGACCGCGATCCAGCGCCGCCCGGTGAGTTCGGTCAATCGCTCAAGCGGGTAGCCGCGGAACAGGATCTCCTCGCAGATCGCCGCGCTCAGGATCATCGCTGCGACCGTCAGGACGGGGAGTGCGGCGATGGTCGCCGAGCCCGCGTCGGGCGCCGCCTGCGGGCGGATCAGCTGCGCGAGCCAGCTCCAGGCCATAGCGCCGCCGAAGAGGATGAGCGCCCACTCGAGGTCCTTGCCCGTCGGTCGCACGATCCGGAGCGACGACAGCCGCCGCCGCTCGACCCCGAGAACCCAGGCGAGGACGAGTGCGGTCGCGAGCGTATTCCAGAAGATCGCCGCCGCGGGCCCGGTGAGTCCGACTGCCGCGAGCGGAGGGCGAGGATCGGCTCCCGCCGCACGGAGGGCTTCGGGAAGCCACATGGGCGACCACGCGAGGCCGATGCCGACCAGGACGGTCGCCCACGCGAGCGCGCGGCGGCGCGGCTGTGCTGGCGACGTGTCGAGCGCGGCCGGTGCCGGGCGGGGGGCGGGTTCTGAGTCCACGTCGACAGAGTAGCTGCTCTAGAGTGCATGCTCTAGTAACCGTCCGACGGCTATCGTGGCTCCCGTGCCACGCCGTCGCGATCCTGAACGCTTCGAGGAACGACGTGCGGTGATCTTGGATGCCGCGGCGGCCGAGTTCGCGGCATCCGGATATGCGGCCGCCACCACCGCGTCGATCCACCGCCGCGCGGGGGTGTCGTCGGGCACGCTGTTCCACTACTTCCCGACGAAGCTCGACCTCCTGGTCGGGGTGCTGGAGCTGGGACGTGCGGAGACGGCGCGAGCGCTCGCGGAGATCGCGTCGGGAACCACAGGCACGGACGCCGTGCTGGCCTATGCCGCGCACGTCGAGGCGGAGCTCGCCGACGAGCTGTACCCCGGGCTCGTCCGGGCTATCGGCGACGTCGAACGGCTCGCGCCCGTTCGCGCGGCGCTCGCCGCCGAGACCGCGGCGATCGACGAGTTCCTCGTGCGGCATCTCGCCCTGGCGCTCGACGCGGACGCGGCGATGTGCGCCGGCCAGGCTCGCGCGATCCGCTGGCTCCTCGACGGCGCCGCCGCCGACGCGCTCGCCGCGCCCGTCCCGCCCGGATCCCTCGTCGACGCGGTACACGCTCTGCTCCACGGCATGGGGGTGCCGCCGCCACTCTGAGCTGCCCGGCCGGCGTCAGCCGGTCGTCCCGCTGGGGCTGGCTGTTTCCGTCGTGGCTGGCTGTTTCGTCGTGGCTGGCTGTCCCGCTGGAGCTGGCTATCCCGCTGCGGCTGGCTGTTCTGTCGTGGCTGGCTGTCCCGTCGTGACTGGCTGTCCCGTCGTGACTGGCTGTTTCCGTCGTGGCCGGCTGTGCCCGTCGTCCGTCCGTTGTCCCGCCGACAGGCTCAACCGCCGTCGAGGCGCCGCTTGACGTCCGGAATCACGGTTGAACCTGTAGACGGGACGAAGTGGCTCCGAAAGCGGCCCGCGCCGCGATGTCGCGGGCGCGCTCGGCCGTTCGTCTGGTTCGCTGTGGCGGCGTCCCACGCGCCGGGATCTCGTCCCTCCGCGGTGCCGTCGCCAGGCTCAGCGGACGCGAGGGTGCCGCGCGCCGGCTGCGGTCGCGGCTGAGCCTGTCGACGGGACAGGGGTGGCTTCGCCCCCCGCGACCCGCGACCCGAGACCCGCGACCCGCGACCCGCGACCCACGAGCCTCGTCGCTCCCGGACTCATCGTCCCGTCGACAGGCTGAGCGGCTGTTGAGGCACGGAAATCGACCCGCAGACCCGGCTGAGCCTGTCGACGGCACGAGTTAACGGCACGAGTCAACGGCACGAGTTAGTAGTGACCCCTGCCGATCACGGCGTGCCGCACTCCGCCGCGCGGATCCGCGACATCGCCGGCGAACCGCGGAATGACGTGGATATGCGCGTGGAAGACCGTCTGCCCCGCAGCCACGCCGTCGTTGAACCCGACGTTGTAGCCGTCGGGGTGGTGGCTCTCGTCGAGCTGCGTCTTGATCAGGCTGATGAGGCGCATCGCGTCGCGGAGCTCGTCCGCCGTCGCGTCGAACCAGCTCGCGATCGGCCGCTTCGGGACGACCAGCGTGTGCCCGGGCGACACCGGGTTCGCATCGCGCACCGCGAAGGCGAGTCGGTCTCGGCGACCCGATTCTCCGCGGGCACCGATTCGAACACCGACCGCGACGTCATCCGTCCACGCAACCGGACCCTGGCTGACTCCGCCAGACCAGCTGCCCCGCCCGCGCGCACCGCCGAGCTGGGACCTCGCGGCGCAAACCCCCGGGGCCTGCGGGCAACGGGTCAGTGGCGGCCGGCGCCGACCTTGGCCCCGGGCAGGGGCTTCGCCGCGGACGAGGCGAGACCGGATGCTGCGACGAGCACCACCAGGATGAACAGCGTCGGCAGCAGGCCGATGTGGTCGCTGATGAATCCGAGGATCGGCGGGCCACAGAGGAACGCGACGTAGCCGATCGTCGCGGCGGCGCTCACGCGGGCGGCCGCGCGCGCCGGGTCGTCGGCTGCGGCCGACATGCCGAGCGGGAAGCCGAGCGACGCTCCGATCCCCCACAGCGCGGCGCCCACGAAGACGAGCGGCAGGTTCGGGGCGAGGATGAACAGCAGGATGCCGGCAGTCGCGGCGACCGCGAGAACGCGCAGCGTCGCGACGCGGCCGAAGCGGTCGACGAGGGGGCCGCCGAAGACGCGCACCACGGTCATCGAGACGCTGAAGACGGTGAGGGCAGCGGCGCCGATGGCGGCGGTTCCGCCCTCGTGCTCGACCACGCCGAGCGCGAGCCAGTCGTTCGCGCCGCCTTCGGCGAACGCCATGCCCAGCATGATGATGCCGAGCGTGTAGGTCCGCGGCTCTCGCCAGGCCGAAAGCGACACGGCGAGTCGCTGACGCCAGCCGGGCGCGGGACCGTCGGTGGATGCCGCTTCGGGCGCGGTGTCGGCGGCGACGGCATCGGTGACCGCGCGGCGGGGGACGTTCGCGATCGCGACGATCGCGAGCACGACGATGAACGCGGCGATCGTGACCGCGTGGATGGCGACGCCGATGCGCAGGCCGGCGGCGATCGCGCCGAGCCCCGCTCCGATCACGGTCCCGAAGCTGAAGAAGGCGTGGAACAGCGGCAGGATCGTCTTGCCCGACTGCGTCTCGATCGCGGCCCCGTCGACGTTCATCATGACGTCGAGGCAGCCGTTCCCGAAGCCGAACAGCGCGAGGCCGACGATGAGCATCGCGTACGAGTGGAAGAACCCGCTGCCGAGCCCGAGGATCGCGAGGCCGATCGACAGGGTGATCAGCACCCCGAACATGCCGGTGCGTGTGCCGAGCCGGGCGATGATGACCGAGCTCGCCGAGAGCCCGAGGATCGATGCGATTCCCATCGCGAGCAGCGCCAGGCCGATCTCGCGGTTCTCGATGCCGAGGTCTTCCTTGATCGTGGGCACGCGTGCCGCCCAGGTCGCGATGCTCAGACCGCTCGCGGCGAAGATCGCGAAGACGGCGTTGCGCCAGCGCAGGTAGACGGGGCGGGAGAGCACATCGGTCACCGGGTCAGCGTACCGAATCGATTCGACGTCGCGCCATGGCCGGGTACGATCAGGGCGTGAACGCACGTCGGCCCACCATCTCGGATGTCGCGCATGCGGCCGGTGTCTCGCCGTCGACGGCATCCGTCGTCTTCAGCGGCAAGACGCCCGTGAGCGACGCGACCCGGGCGAAGGTCCTCGCGGCCGCCGCCGAGCTCGGGTACCTCGGACCCGATCCGCGCGCGGCGTCGCTCCGGCGCGGACGCAGCGGCATCATCGGCGTCGTCAGCGGTGGGAGGCTCGGCAGCGTCTTCGGCGACCCCGTCATGCGCACCACGATGGATGCGCTCGCCGACGCGGTCGCCCCCATCGGCGCGGGACTGCTGCTGCTGCGCGAGGGCAGTGTCGTCGCGGGCGAGCCGACGCTCATGACGGCGCCCATCGACGCCGCCGTGCTGATCGGATGCAGCGCGCTGCTGCGCGATCACCTCGCGAGCGTTCGCGCCCGCGGCATCCCGGTCGTCGTCATCGAGGGCGACGGGGGAGAGGGGGTGCCCCGGATCGCGCTCGACAACCGCGAGGCCCAGCGCCTCGCCGCCGAGCACGTGCGCGATCTCGGACATACGGACGTCGTCGCGGTGACGATGCCGGTGCGGTGGGGATCCGAGTCGGGCTGGCTCTCCAGCGATGACGAGCGCACGACATCGGTCGACGTGGTGGCCGATCGGCTCGCCGGATTCCGCGACGTCTTCCCGGATGCCGCTGCCTACGCCGCCGTCGACAGCTCGATCGACGCCGGTGCTGCGGTCGGTCGTGCGCTCTTCGCGGGAGACGGACCCCACCCGACGGCGATCGTCGCGCAGAGCGATCTGCTCGCCGTCGGAGTGCTCCGCGCGGCGGAGGAGGCCGGGCTCAGGGTTCCCGATGACGTCAGCATCACGGGCTTCGACGGGATCGTCGTCGATGGTCTCTCGCCGTACGAGCTGACCACCCTCGTGCAGCCCGCGTGGCAGAAGGGGCGGGCCGCCGGCGAGGCGGTCGCGGCTCTGCTGGGCGGCGACACGCCCGACTCGCAATGGTTCACCAGTACGTTCCGGATCGGGAACACGACGGGCCCGGTCGCTGTCAAGTCTTAGATCGCGGGGCGCGGACCGCCGTCGTGTCGGTAAGATGGATGACACGACCCCCCACGCCCAGAGGAGGCCTGTTGCTGATCTTCCTCGGTGCGTTCGCGGTTCTTCCGTTGGTTCTGCCGTGGTTGATCAAGCGGATCGGCGCCCGCGCATTCTTCGTCGCAGCCCTGCTGCCGATCGCCGCATTCATCGATGCGGCCCGGCGTGCTCCTGAGGTTCTGAGCGGCGGCATTCCGTTCGAGTCATACGCCTGGATCCCGCAGCTCGACATCGCACTGTCGATGCGGATGGACACCCTCGCGTGGATCATGACGCTCATCGTCACCGGCGTCGGTGCGCTCGTGATGATCTACTGCCGCTGGTACTTCGACGGCAAGAAGGTCGGTGTCGGGCAGTTCGCCGCCGTGCTGCTGGCCTTCGCCGGCGCCATGTACGGCCTGGTCCTCACCGACGACATCGTCGTGCTGGTGATGTTCTGGGAGATCACGAGCGTCCTGTCGTACCTGCTGATCGGCTTCTACAACGCGCGTGGCGCGAGCCGTCGCGCGGCGCTGCAAGCCCTGCTCGTCACGACTCTCGGCGGCCTCGTGATGCTGATCGGCGTCGTGATGCTCGTCGTGCTCTACGGCACGACGAGCCTCAGCACGATCATCGCCTCCCCGGCACCCGAGGGTGTGCTGCTCAATGTCGCGATCGCGCTGACCCTCGTCGGCGCGCTGAGCAAGTCGGCGATCTTCCCCTTCCACTTCTGGCTGCCCGGTGCGATGGCCGCACCGACGCCCGTGAGCGCCTACCTCCACGCCGCCGCGATGGTGAAGGCCGGCATCTACCTGATCGCCCGGCTCGCCCCGGCCTTCGCGCACGAGGACCCGTGGCGGCCGATGGTCATCGGCCTCGGTGTGTTCACGATGCTGCTCGGCGGCCTGCAGGCGCTGCGCGAGTCCGACCTCAAGCGCATCCTCGCCTTCGGCACCGTCAGCCAGCTCGGCATGCTGACCGTCGTGCTCGGCTACGGAGAGCGAAACTCCGCTCTCGCGGGCCTGGCTCTGCTCGTCGGCCACGCCCTCTTCAAGTCGTCGCTGTTCCTCGTGGTCGGCGTCATCGACCGGCAGCTGTCGACCCGCGACATCCGTGAGCTGTCCGGCGTGGGACGGCAGGCCCCGACGCTCGCGGTCTTCTCGATCATCGCGATCGCCTCGATGGTCGGCGTCGCGCCGACGATCGGCTTCGTCGCGAAGGAGGCGGCGCTCACGTCGCTTCTCGAAGGGGGCACCGACCCGCTCGCCCTCGCACCCTTGATCGGCATCGTGCTCGGATCGCTGCTCACGACGGCCTACGGCGCACGTTTCGTGTGGGGTGCGTTCTTCACCAAGAAGGATGCCGCGGGCGAGAACCTGCCGCGTACCGAGTGGCCCGATCCTCCGATGGGCTTCCTCGCCGCTCCGGTGCTGCTGAGCGGCCTGACCATCGTCGGCGGTATCGCTGCGCCCGTGCTCGACGCCGCGTTCTCGGGCTACGCCGACACGATGCCCGAGGCTGCCGGCGCAGACGGATACGACTACCATCTGGCTCTCTGGCACGGCCTCGAGCCCGCGCTGTTCCTCTCGGTCGGCAGCATCCTCGCCGGTCTCGTGCTGTTCTGGTTCGTCGGCCGGCGCCCCGGCACGCAGCGTCGCTGGCTGCCTTTCACCGCCGTCGACGCCTACAACGGAACAGTCCGCGCCATCGTGCGGACCTCGGTCTGGACGACGTCTCTGACGCAGCGCGGTTCGCTTCCGGTCTACGTGGGCACGATCTTCGTCGTGTTCGTCGCGGCCGAGGGCACGGCGCTCATCGCGCACGGCGGCTGGCAGGCCGACCTCGCGGCCTGGCACTCGCCGATGCAGGTGTTCGTCGCGCCGATCATGATCATCGCGGGCATCATCGCCGTGCGCGCCCGTAAGCGTTACACGGGTGTCGTGCTCGTGTCGGTCACGGGGCTCGGCATGGTCGCGCTCTTCGCGTCGGCCGGCGCACCCGACCTCGCGCTGACGCAGATCCTCGTCGAGACCGTGACGCTCATCGCCTTCGCGCTGGTGCTGCGGCGCATCCCCTCGCGGATGGGCGATCACAACGCCTCGGTCTGGCCGATCGGCCGCGCGCTGCTCGGCATCGGCGTCGGGGCGACGATGGCGCTCGTGGCGATCGTCGCGACCAGCGCGCGCGTCGCCGAGCCGATCTCGACGGCGTTCCCCGATCTCGCCTACGAGATCGGTCACGGCAAGAACGTCGTCAACGTCACCCTCGTCGATCTGCGCGGGTGGGACACGATGGGCGAGCTGTCGGTGCTGATCCTGGCGGCGACGGGTGTGGCCTCGCTCGTCTTCGTGACGCATCGCTCCGACACGCTCTCGCGTGCGATCTCGTCTCTGCCCACGGGTGCGCTCCGTACCCGCCGTCCGCTCGTCGAGACGGCGGAGGGGCCGCGGCCCCGCGCCGGGTCCGGATCGTCACGACAGGCCTGGCTCGTGGGCGGTCAGAAACTCCATCCCGAGACGCGTTCGATCATGCTCGAGGTGATCGTCCGCATCCTCTTCCACACGATCATCGTCGTCTCGCTGTATCTGCTCTTCGCCGGCCACAATCTGCCGGGCGGCGGCTTCGCCGGCGGACTCGTCGCGGGCATGGCGCTCGTCATGCGCTACGTCGCCGGCGGGCCGTACGAGCTCGGTGCCGCTGCGCCGACCGACGCGGGTCGCCTGCTCGGCGTCGGGATGGCTCTCGCGGTCGGAACCGCGGTCGTGCCCCTCTTCTTCGGGGCGCCGGCTCTCACGAGTACGTTCTGGGAGGCGGAGTTGCCGGTCCTCGGCCATGTCGAGTTCGTCACGTCGACGATCTTCGACGTCGGCGTCTACCTCGTGGTGATCGGTCTCGTCCTCGACGTGCTCCGCTCGCTGGGCGCAGAAGTCGACCGGCAGCGCAAGGAGCGAGAGGAGCTCGCCCGATGAACGTCTCACTGGTTCTGATCATCATCATGGGCGCGCTCTTCGCGGCCGGCGTCTACGCCATGCTCGAGCGCAGTCTGACCCGCGTGCTGATCGGATTCCTGCTGCTCGGCAATGCGGCCAACCTGTTCCTCCTCGTCGTGATGGGGGCGCCCGGTGTCGCGCCGTTCTACGGGTCGGCCGACGACCCCGCCGAGTTCAGCGACCCGCTTCCGCAGGCGCTGACGCTCACGGCGATCGTCATCACCTTCGCCGTATCGGCGTTCCTGCTGGCCCTGATCTACCGCTCCTGGCAGCTCGGTCAGGCCGACACGGTCGAGGACGACGAGGCCGACCTCGCCGTGCGTGATCGCGTCGCCGAGGACGACGAGGCCATGGAGCAGGAGATCACCGATGAGGACGACGACGCGACCACCGACTTCGTCGGCGATCAGACCTCGCCCATCACCGTGCTGCACTCGCGCGACTTCGACGCGCTGCGCGACGACGCGCCCACCGATCGCCCCGGAGGAGACCGATGAGCGCCCTGGTTCCCCTCCTCGTGACGCTGCCCCTGCTGGGGGCTGCCGTCGCGCTGATCTTCGGCCGCCGTCGCCGCATCCAGGTCGGCGTCTCGATCGTCACGCTCACCGCGACGCTCGTGATCGCCGCCGTGCTGCTGAACGTCATCAACGCCACCGGTGTGCCGATCGCGGTCTCGGTCGGCGGATGGCCGATCCCGTTCGGCATCGTCCTCTACGTCGACCGGCTGGCTGCGCTGCTGGTGGTCGTCTCGAGCGTCGTCCTGCTCGCGGTGCTGCTCTTCTCGGTCGGCCAGGGTGCCGCCGACGGCGACGATGAGACACCGGTCTCGATCTTCCACCCGTCGTACCTCATCCTGTCGGCGGGTATCTTCAACGCCTTCATCGCGGGCGACCTGTTCAACCTGTACGTCGGGTTCGAGATCCTGCTCGTCGCGTCGTACGTGCTGATCACGCTCGGCTCGACCGAGTCGCGTATCCGCACGGGCGTCGTCTACATCGTCGTCTCGCTCGTGTCGTCGATCCTGTTCCTGTCGGCGATCGCCGCGATCTACGGCGCGCTGGGCACCGTCAACATGGTGCAGCTGTCGCAGCGGATGACCGAGCTGCCGCAGGAGACCCAGCTCGTCCTGCATCTGCTGCTGCTGCTCGCCTTCAGCATCAAGGCCGCCGTCTTCCCCCTGTCGTTCTGGCTGCCCGACTCGTACCCGACGGCTCCCGCGCCCGTCACGGCGGTGTTCGCGGGCCTGCTGACGAAGGTCGGCGTCTACGCGATCATCCGCACCGAGACGGAGATCTTCCAGGACAACGACGTCAACACGCTGCTGCTGATCGTCGCCCTCGCGACGATGATCGTCGGGGTGCTCGGCGCGGTCGCGCAGGCCGAGCTCAAACGCATCCTGTCGTTCACTCTCGTGAGCCATATCGGCTACATGATCTTCGGCCTCGCCATCGCGACGCCGGCGGCCGTGGGCGCGACGATCTACTACATCGTCCACCACATCGTGGTTCAGACGACCCTCTTCCTCGCGGTGGGGCTCGTGGAACGACGGGCCGGCTCGACCTCGATCCTCAAGGTGAAGGGCCTCATGCGCGCGGCGCCGCTGCTGGCCGTGCTCTACTTCATCCCGGCCATCAACCTCGGCGGCCTGCCGCCCTTCTCGGGCTTCATCGGGAAGTACGCGCTGTTCGACGCGGCCGCCGACGAGGGCAGCCCGCTGATGTACGTGCTGATCGTCGCGGGCATCATCACGTCGCTCCTCACCCTCTACGCGCTGATGCGTGCATGGAACCTCTCGTTCTGGCGCGAGAAGGACGAGATCGGTGAGGGCGAGAGCGAGACCGACTCGCGTATCGCCTACCTCGGGGATGCCGAGGGTGCCGACGTGCAGACTGAGAAGCGCGTCATCCCCCGCATCATGACGACGGCGACGGCAGGAATGGTCGCTGTCACGGTCGCGCTGACCGTCTTCGCCGGCCCCCTGTACGACCTGTGCGCAGCCATCGGAGAATCGCTCCTGCAGCCGGTCACGATCAGCCAGCTCGAGCAGGAGGTGCAGTGATGATGGGCGAGGCGAAACGGAACGCCGCGACGGCCCTGTGGCGCCAGCTGCCGTTCTTCGTCTGGCTGGTCGCCCTCTGGATGCTGCTGTGGGGTCAGTTCACGGTGCTCGCGGCGCTCACCGGGATCGTGGTGGCCCTCTTCGTCACTCGTGTGTTCCGGCTGCCGCCGGTCGAGCTGTCGGGTCGGGTCAACCTCTGGTGGGGTGCGGTCTTCTTCCTCGAATTCCTGCTCTCCCTGGTCAAAGGTTCGCTGCTGGTGGCCTGGCAGGTCATCGACCCGAGGCATCAGCCGGGCGCCGCGATCATCGCCGTGCCGCTCCGTACCGATGATGACCTGATCATGACGCACGTCGCGGTCACGGCATCCCTCATCCCCGGATCGCTGATCATCGACATCGACCGCGACCGCCGCATCCTCTACGTGCACGCCATCGGCATCCGTTCGCAGGAGCAGCTCGAGCATCAGCGGCGCGAGATCCAGCACTGGGAAGAGCGCATCGTCCGCGCAGTCGGATCGAAGGAGCAGTCTCACCAGCTGTCGGACCTGCGGAGGGAGCGCTCGTGACCTGGCTCATCGTCCTCATCTCGGCCGTCTTCGCCGTGTCGGCTCTGCTGACGCTGTGGCGGATCATCGTCGGGCCGTCGATCCTCGACCGCGCCGTCGCATCGGATGTGCTCCTGACCCTCGTGATCTGCGCGCTCGGCGCCGAGATGGCGATCAACCATCACACCCGCACCCTGCCCGTGCTGCTGATCGTCGCCGCCGTCGGAGTGTTCGGATCGATCTCGATCGCGCGCTTCGTCGCGAGGAAGGACAACACGGACGCATCATGACCATCACCGATGTCATCGCCCTCGTGCTCGTCCTCATCGGGGCGCTGCTGTGCCTCACCGCGGCGATCGGCCTATTGCGCTTCCGCGACGTGCCGACCCGCCTTCACGCGGCCACGAAGCCGCAGGTGCTCGGCTTCATCCTGATCTGCATCGCCGTCGGGGTGTCTCTCCAGTCATGGCCGGTCGTGGCCTTCCTCGTCCCGGTGGCGCTGATCCAGCTCGCGACGGCGCCGCTGTCGGCGCACATGGTCGGGCGTCAGGCGTACCGCAACAAGAAGCTCGACGGCGACTCGCTCTTCGTCGACGAGTTCGCCGACGCGCCGGCACCGAGCGACACCCGCGACTGACGCGTTGGCGCGGTTCGGCGACGAACCTGTCCAGAATCTCGCGCACACCGGCCCGTCGGGTCGGCGATTCGTATTGACTGGAGTCATGACGCACGCCCCGACCGGCACCCGGGCCCGCTCGCTCGCCACGGCACCGGTCGTCGTGGCGTCGGCCCGCCGATCGTGGGAGCCCTGCGCCCGGCAGACCATCGTCGCCGTGTTCGTCGTCGGTGCCGCCATCGCCAGCGCGACGGTTCCCTGGTTGCCGGTCACCGACGCGGCCCGGATGTGGCAGGGAGTCGCGATCGCGACGCTGCTCCTGGGCGTGGGAGCGCTCATGGTGCGCTGGCCGGCGCTGCGGCGAGCCGAGCTCGTCATCCCGCTCGGTGACTTCGTCGCGATCGGTCTGTTGCGTTTCGGCACAGGTGAAGCCCAGTCGGTGTTCCTCGCGATCGTCGTGCTCCCGGTGATCTGGATCGCCGCCGGACCGGGGCGCTGGCGCATCGTCGTCCCGCTCGCCGGGGTGTGCGTCACGCTGCTTCTGCCACTGGCGCTCGCCCCGGGTCAGGCGCTCACCGTCAGCGAGTTCGTGCGCCTCGTGATCGCCGTCCTGGTCTACGCGGCGGCGGGCACGGTGGTGAACGAGCTGTCGCGACGGGCGCTGCGGCAACTCACGGCGTCGCAGTGGCACCGGCGCCTGGCCGAAGCCGAGGTATCGCAGGCGGCCGTCGTGCAGCGGTCGTTGCAGCCCGTCGACGGATCGGAGCTTCCGCCGCGGTTCCGCGTGGCCGGAGCCTGCGTGCCGGCACGCACGGTGGGCGGCGACTTCTACGACTGGTATGCGACGCCCGACGGCGGCACGGCCTTCACCCTCGGCGATGTCATGGGCAAGGGAGTCGGACCCGGGATGATCGCCGCCGCGGTCCGCACGGTGATCCGGAGCAGCGTCGATGAACCCGATCCCGCGGTGGCGGTGCGCCGTGCCGCGGTGGGTCTGAACACGGGCCCGACCGACGCGATCGGCGCCCAGTTCACGACGTGCTTCCACGCGCGGATCAGCGTGGACGGCACGTTGCGATGGGTCGATGCGGGGCACGGCCTCACGATCGTGCGCAGCGCCGATGGCACGAGCGTGTTCCTTCGTTCGGGCCAGCTCCCGATCGGTGTGGGCTCCAGCTGGAGCAGTGACGAGATCTCACTGCGGCCCGGCGACAGCGTCATCAGCGTCAGCGACGGCGTGCTCGACCTCTTCGGCGGGTCGCTCGATTCGATCGATCGCTACCGGGACTTCGTCAGCGGCAGCGACGACATCGACGCCGTCGTCAGCGAGCTCGCCGCGCGTGCCGGACAGAGTGAGCAAGAGGACGACGTGACGGTGCTCGCCGTGAGCTGGGGATCGGCGTGACGCGGGCTTGGCGCTGACGAGCTCGATGCTCAGAACGCGCGATTGCGGACCAGCTCGAGCGCAGCCTGCTCGAACCAGCTGCCCGCCGCGGGCCCGCCGTTGCAGGTCCCGTCGCTCTCTCCGGGGCGCTTGATCCACAGCAGCGCATCCAGGCCGGAGCCGTCCACGCCGGCGCGCGGCGGCGAGCCGAGGCCCGCGCCGCTCGGGTTGCACCACGTGCCCTGCCATCCGCGGCCGTTGCGCGACGTGTCGATGACGTAGTGCGGGCCACCGCCCAGAAGGGATCGCAGACGCTCCGCGTACCGCTGCTCGTCCGCCGTCGGCGAGAAGTTCGACACGTTGGTGGAGAATCCGCGGCCTTCCCGCACCCCGGCATCCCGCAAGCGCTCGGCCATCGTCTCGGCCGGCACCCAGTTCGCGTTCCCCGCGTCGACGTAGGCGGCGACGCCGGCCGCAGCGAGGGCGCGGACGGCGTCGCGGATCAGTGTCGTGCGCGGACCTTGGCCGGCGCACTCCCCGAGCATCGCCAGGGCGTCGGGTTCGACGATGACGGCTGACGCGGTTCCGCGCAGTGTTCGCGCGATGAGCTGCGCCCACTCCGTATAGCGTTCGATCGTGAGGCCGCCCGAGGAGTACGCCGAGCAGTCCCGCGCGGGGATCGCGTACATGACGAACGTCGCGACCTTGTTCTGTGCGGCTGCGGCGGCGGTCTCGGCCCGGAGCACCCTGACGAGCTCGTCGTCGCTGTACCACTCGCCGAGCCAGGTGGCGGTGGGCATACGCGCGATGACGTCGAAAGCGTCGGCCTCAGCCGTCCGCCCCTGGGCTCGAGCGTCGGCCGCCGCTCGGGCTGCGGCCGAGTCGGTCGGCAGGGCGGCCCCGCGGGCGAGGGGATTCGAGCCCGACGTCGAGGTGGCGGAGGGTGCGCCGCGGCGGCTCTCCTCGTGAGCGTTCGCGGGCGCAGCGTGGGCGATCCCGGCGGCACCCGCGAGCGCGAGCACCGCCGCAACGGCCGAGAAGACACCGAGAATGCGTCGCACGACAGACCTCCCTCGAGACGTGCCCCGAGACTATCGGGATGCCGCGCGCTCGTCAGCGGGTCGGTCCGCCTCCGCCCGGATGATCTCAGCGAGAGCGCGCGGGGTGCTCCACATCGGCCAGTGGCCCGTGGGCAAGTCGATGACGTCGACCTGCTGAAGCCGTGCGACCTCGGCGAACATGGGGTGCCCGCTCTCGGCCATCTGCATGACCTGCTCCCCGGAGATCGAGCAGCACACCAGGGTCGTCGGCACGGCGAGGCGGGCGTCGTTCGTGAGGATCACCGGTTCCCGCACCACGGGCGCGGGTTCGGCGACCGCCCGGGCGCGGAACCGCGCCAGGCCCTCCGGCTCGATGCCCTCGAGGCTCGCCTGCTGCGCGAGTTCGTCGAAGGGCGGGAGCGGCAGTTCCGAGACGGCCGCGGGCAGTCCGGGGGCGAACGCCATGCCGCTCGCCATCGGGCCCGAATCGACCCACACCACGCGCCGGACGAGTTCCGGGTGCCGGTCGAGGACGATGCTCACCGGAGCGTTCGCCCCGCTGTGAGCCGCGATGACCGCCGGGTCGTCCGACGAGGCGCCGAGCGAGGCGAGCGCGTTCCGGATCGCGTCGACCTGATCGGCGAGCGTGCGCGTCGCGCGCTCCGCGTCGTCGCCGTCGAGGCCGGGAAGGGTGATCGCCAGCGTTCGAGCGTCGGCGGAGGGGAGATGGGCGAGGACCTCGTCCCACGCCCACGCGCCGAGCCAGTGGCCGGGGACGAGGAGGAGCGGGGGAGAGGCGAGCTGATCGTTCATGACATCAGCATCCGCCCCGCCGTGGACACCTGTGTGTCATCATCTATGTCATGAATTCACCGCGGTTTCGAGGATGAAGCGGGCGGAGCGCCTGCACGCCCTGTCCGAGGCACTGCGCCGCAGCGGGGCGAGGGGTGTTTCAGCGGACCGCCTGGCACGGGAGTTCGAGGTCTCGGTCCGGACGGTCAAGCGCGATCTCGACGCACTCGAACGTGCCGGTGCCCCGATCTGGTCGCGGCCCGGCCCCGGTGGTGGTTACGGGCTCGCCGCCGGCTCCTCGCTCCCGCCGATCAGCCTGTCGCCCCCTCAGGCTGTCGCGCTGATGGCGGCGGTCGCGGCGGCCGCGGACGCGCCGTACGCCGACCTCGCATCGGCCGCGGTGCGCAAGATCGTCGATGTGCTCGACCCCCGCACCCGGGAGCGCGCGGTGGACCTGGCCGGAAGAGTCTGGGTGGATGGCTCGCCCGGCACCTCGCGCGCCGTCAGATCAGCGCTCGAACAGGCGATGGTCGAGCAGCGTGTCGTGCGCATCCGGTACACGGCGGACGATGGTTCGACGACGACGCGAGACGTCGAACCGGTGCTGTTCGCCTCGAACGGCGGTCGTTGGTACCTCATCGGATGGTGCCGCCTGCGCGACGCGATGCGGTGGTTCGCCGTGCACCGCGTCGAGCGCGCCTCCGTCACCGCGACGGTGTGCACGGGTCACACCGTCGCGGAGGTGGGGGAACCGCCCGAACATGCCCGACCGGTGTTCTAGCGAATCGGGCCTGTCGAGCTCACCCGATGAGGCTCGGCTGCAGATCGCGCAGCGTTCGGCCGTGCGTCATCCGGGCCACGCCGATCGCGGCGAGCACGAGGGCGCCGACCATCCACGTGAAGAGCACCGCCAGGTCGAGACTGACCCGGCTGAGATCGCCCCCGTACATCCACTGCCGCATACCGTCGACGACGTAACCCATGGGCAGCACGTGGTGCAGGGCCGCGAGTGGGGCAGGCAGGGTCTGCCACGGGAACGTCCCGCCCGCCGTGACGAGCTGGAGCACCATCAGCACGAGTCCGATGAACTGCCCGACCGATCCCAGCCACACGTTGAGCGCGAGGATGATGGCCGCGTACGTGAACGATGCCGTGATGAGCATCCCGAGCGTGCCGACAGGGCTCGAGAAGTTGAACCCCAGCGCGATCGACAGCACGCCGAACAGGACGATCATGCCGATCCCGCCGAGCATCGCCGGTGTCAGCCATCCGGCGAGGGTCACCCGCAGCGGTGAGCGCAGCGCGGTCACGGCGCGGCGCGACACCGGCTTGACGATGAGGAACAGGGCGTAGATGCCGATCCATCCGGCGAGAGCTGCGAAGAAGGGGGCCAGGCCTGCACCGTAGTCGCCGGCCTTCGCGATGTTCCCGGAATCGACCGACACGGGGTCGGCGATCGTCTGCGCCTGCTGGTCGCGCAGCTCGGGCGTCGAGTCGGGCAGCTGAGCGACGCCCGAGCTCAGCCCGTCGCGCAGCTCGACGAGGCCGCCGTCGAGCGTCCCGAGCCCCGAGGCGAGCTGGCGTGCACCGTCGTCGAGCTGAGCGGCGCCGCTCGCGGCCTCATCCGTGGCCGAGGCGAGCTGGCCCGCTCCCGACGACACGGATGCGGCACCGTCGGCCGCCTGCGCGGCACCGCTCGCGAGCTGAGCGGCGCCCGAGCTGACCTGGGCCGCCCCCGCGGCGAGGCGATCGATCTGACCGGTCGCCTCGTCGACGCGCGTCACGCCCGACTGCAGGCGTTCGCCGATCGGATCGAGCCGGGCCAGGACCTCGGCGACCTGCGCCTGGTCGAGTCCGCCGTCGGCGAGCAGGGCGGCGATGTCCGCCCGGACCTGCGGGAGCTGGCCCGCCGCATCGTTGACGACCGAGCGAACCCGATCAGCGTATCCGGCGAGTTCTGCGGTGCCGTCCGAGACCTGCGCCGCGCCGGAAGCCAGGTCGGATGAGCCCTGTGCCAGCGTGCGCGTGCCGTCGGCGAGTTGCGATGCGCCTCCGGCGAGCTGGTTCGCTCCGTCGCGCAGCTGCACTGCGCCGGCCGAGAGCTGGCCCGTTCCGTCGGCGAGCTGGTTGGCCCCGTCGAGGGCCTGACCCGCGCCGTCGACGAGCTGGTTCGCGCCGTCGGTGGCGTTCTGCAGCTGCACGCGGATGTCGGCGATGCCGGTGAGCAGGCGCGATGCGGCCTCACGGCCGACGAGTTCGGCGACCGACGAACGGATGCGTTCGACCGCCTGCGAGCCGATGGACGACGCGAGGTAGTTGTTCGCGTCGTTGGTGGCGAGCACCAGCGTCGCCTGTCGGGGCTCGTCGCCCGCCGCGCTCGTGAGGGCGAGCGAGAAGTCCTCGGGAAGCGTCACCGAGAAGTCGACCTCACCGGTGCGCAGTGCCTCCTGCGCCTCGGCGGCATCCATCTGCTTCCAGCCGAAGTCTTCGCCCTCGACGAGCTTGTCGGCGACCTCCGACCCGTAGTTGACCGTGCCGTCGCCGTCGCTCGCCGGAGCACCGGAGTCGAGGTCGACGAGGGCGACCGGGATGTCGGCGAACTTCCCGTACGGGTCTTGATTGGCCCAGAGGTACAGGCCGCCGTACAGGACGGGGACGAGCATGAGCGCGATCAGGGCGACCACCGACATCCGGGTGGCCGTCAGGCGTCGCAGCTCCGCGCTGATCAGGGCGGGGATCTTCATCGGGAGGCCTTCGGACGGGTGCCGCGAAGTCGGATGCCGCTGGGCACCAGACGCCGATGCGGCGCGAGGGGATCGGTTTCGGTGAGGAGGGTCGCAGCGGCCTGCCCGGCGATCACGAGCACGGCCTGCCCGCGGCCCGCGAACTCGCGGGCGAGCGTCCACCAGGCGTGGGGATCGCCGCCGTGGCGGTCGGGGGAGACGAGCACGATGCCCTCGACCCCCGGACGCAGGACCGCGAGCTCGAGCAGCATCCGGATGCGGTCGGTCGCCGGCACATCGCCGATGGGGACACGCGAGTACGAGCGGAGGTCGTGCTCGTCTAGCCACCGCCGTGCCGAGATCGGGTCGGCGAGGCGGCCGGCGAACATCAGCTCCTCGCTGACGACGCCGACCGTGGAGATGTTCGGCGGCGGGTCGCTGACGTCGGGCGCGTCGATCAGCGCGGTCTTGTGTCGCAGGGTGCGCGACGCACGCGCGCCGTCGAGAAGCACGGTGCCGCCGTCGGGGCGCATCCGCCCGCTCGCGATCAGGCCCAGAACGGTCGGACGCTGCTCGGTCTCGGCGATCGCGAGCGTCGCGCGTCCGGTGCGGAACGTCAGGCTCGTGGGCGGCAGGGCCAGGTCTTTCCGGCCCTTGGCCACCTCGCGCAGTTCGACGCGCATCAGGATGCCGTCTCGACGACGTCGGTGTGGGACTCGATGAGGGCGGCGGCGTCGCGCCACGAGAGCCCGGCGATCGAGAGGACCGCACGGACGACGAGCGAATGCGCCTCGGGTGACGACGCGTCGAGGCGCACGATCACCGTTCGCGCCGTCTCCTCGATGAGCCGCGCGAGCGTCGGTGCCGCGACGTCGGTGCGGAGCGTGCCCTCGTGCTGCCCGCGACGCACGAGCTCCATCAGCGCTCGCCGAAGCGGGGCGAGGGCGGCGGCGGAGTCTTCGACGTGCCGTTCATCGAGGGCGACGGCCGCGGCGACCTGCACGTGGGATGCCTCGCCCCACAGCCGACCCGTCAGGCGGGCGAGCGCGACGGGGACCGGCTCGGTGTCGAGCTGCAGTGCGGGATCGGTGGCGATCGCGTTGAAGCGCTGCGCGCCCGAGGCGACGAGCTCGCGCACGAGCGCGTCGCGGTCGTCGAAGTGACCGTAGAGGGCGCGGCGGCTGAGGCCGGCGGCGCGGGCGATCGCGTCGACGGAAGCGCTCGGGTCGAGCGCGAGCGTGCGTGCGGCGGCGGAGAGCAGGCCGGCGCGGTTCGCGGCGGCATCCTTCCGCGGGCGACGGGGGGAGACGGTGTCGGTCACCCGTCGATGATACGAACTTGCACACGCATGTGCAAGTAAGCCTTTCGGCGACGAACGGGCGAACACGTTTGCGGGACGAGCGGCCCTCGCCTACGCTGAACGTGGCTTGTTACCGGTCGCCGGGCAATACCGATCCGTCGGAGTAGACGGATTCATCGTCCCAGAGGTATTGCCCATGATCGTCCGCCGTGTGCTCAACAACAGCGTCGTCGACGCCCTCGATGACGCGATGCGCGAAGTCATCGTGCTCGGTCGCGGCATCGGCTTCCGCGCACAGCCCGGCGACACGATCGACGCGACGGCGATCGAGAAGGTCTTCCGCCTCGACGACAGCGCCCAGGGCAGCCGACTGGCGCAGGTCGCAGCCGACGTGCCCGCCGAGATCCTCGCGGTGACCGACGAGATCGTCACGCTCGCGCGCGAGCAGCTCACCGAGAAGCTCAGCGATTCGGTCTACGCCGCGCTCGCCGACCACATCGCCTTCGCGGTGCATCGTGTGCGCGAGAACATCGACCTCGCGTCGGCGCTCGAGGCCGATGTGCGCCGCTTCTACCCCAAGGAGTACGCGGTCGCCACCAACGCGCTCCCGCTCATCGAGGCCGCGACCGGTGTCGCGATGCCGGCGGCGGAGGCCGCGAACATCGCACTGCACCTCATCACCGCCGAGGTGGGCGGCGGTGACGGATCGGCGGCGGCCCTGACGAGCTTCACGCAAGACGTCCTCGACATCGTCCGACTGCACTTCGGCATCGTCTATGCCGATGACGACCCCGCGTACGCCCGGTTCGCCACGCACGTCCGCTACTTCGCGCAGCGCGTGCTCGCCGGCACCGTGATCGAGCGCGACGACGACGAGCTGATGACCCTGCTGCGCCGTCAGCTGCCCCACGTCTTCGCGGCCATCGACCGCATCGAGGCCTACGTCCGCGAAGCCCACCACCACACGATGACCTCGACCGAGAAGGTCTACATCGCCATGCACGTCAGTCGCTTCGTCTGAACCGACTGTTCTCGGCGCGCTCAGGGACCCCCGCGTCAGCCGCTCATCACCACCGAGAAAGATCCTCATGTCCTACGACAAGGATGCTCGCGCCATCATCGACGGCGTGGGCGGTGCCGACAACATCGTGTCGGCCTACCACTGCATCACCCGGCTGCGCTTCACCCTGCGCGACAACACGCTCGCCGATGCGACGGCCCTGACCGCCGTCCCGAGCGTCGTCGGCGTCAACGACACCGGCGGCCAGTACCAGGTCATCGTCGGCGACAAGGTGCCCGACGTCTTCGCTGCCGTCGCCGCCGTCGAACCCCGTCTGGCCGGCGAGAGCGCGGCGCCCGCACCGCGCCAGAAGCTCAGCCAGCGCTTCTTCGACTTCATCGGCGGCGTCTTCGCCCCGCTCCTGCCCGCGATCGCGGGCGCCGGTCTGCTGAAGGGCATCCTGGCGCTGCTCGGATTCGCGGGGTGGATCGACCCCACGTCCGACACGGCGCTCGTCCTCAGCGCGATCGGCGACGCGGTGTTCTTCCTGCTGCCCGTCCTCGTCGCGATGACCGCGGCCCGCAAGCTCGGCGCCAACCAGTACGTGGCCGTCGCCATCGCCGGCGTGCTCATCTATCCCGCGCTCGTGACGGCGCTCGCTTCGGGCGAAGCCGTCGACTTCCTCGGGATGCCGGTCACGGCGACGACCTACTCGTACACCGTGATCCCCAGCCTGCTGGCGATCTACCTGATGTCGTGGGTCGAGCGCGGCCTCAACCGCATCATCCCCCGCGTGGTGCGGATGATGGTCGTCCCGCTCATCACGCTCGTCGTCGTGGCCCCCGTGACGCTCATCGTCCTGGGCCCCCTCGGCTCGTTCGTCGGCAACGGCGTCTCGGGCGGGATCAACTGGGCCCTCGAGAACGGCGGCCCGCTCGCCGGCGTGGTCATCGGCGCGCTCCTGCCGCTCATCATCATGACCGGCATGCACTACGCCCTCGTGCCGTTCATCCTCACCAACCTCGCGCAGGTCGGTGCCGACAAGTTCCTACCGCTCACCTACATGCAGAGTTTCGCGACCACGGGTGCGGCACTCGGCGTGGCGATCCGCGCGGAGTCGAAGACCCTGAAGTCGCTCGCCTTCTCGACGACCTTCACGGGGCTCATGGGCGTGACCGAGCCCGCGCTGTACGGCCTCATCGTCCCGCTGCGTCGCCCGCTGATCGCCACCATGATCGGAAGCGCCGCCGGTGGCGCGGTGAGCCTCGGTCTCGGCGTCAACGCATACGTGCTCGCGGGCAACAGCGGCATCCCCGGCCTGCCCGGACTCGTGGGGGCGACGTTCGGCTGGGCGATCGTCGGCATCGTCCTCTCGTTCGTCGTGGCCGCCGTGCTGACCCTCGTGCTCGGCTTCGACGAGTCGGCGTATGCGGCAGCGGCCACCAACGCACCCGTCGACGCGGGCGGCGAGTCCGTCGCATCCGGCGTCGTGTCGTCGTCCGTCGCATCCGGCGGCGTCGCGGGCGCGGCCGTGCCGGTCATCGCCCCGGTCGACGGGGAGATCGTCCCCCTCTCGTCCGTTCCCGACCGCGTCTTCGCCGACGGCGTCATGGGCCCCGGTGCCGCGATCGCGCCCGCGGCATCCGACGTCGTCGCCCCCGTAGCCGGCACCGTCGTCGCGCTGTTCCCGACGAACCACGCCTTCGGCATCCGCGGCGACGACGGCGTCGAGGTGCTCGTGCACGTCGGCATCGACACCGTGGCACTCGAAGGACGCGGCTTCACCGCCCACATCGCGCAGGGCGACTGCGTCGAGGCCGGGCAGCGCGTGCTGACCGTCGACTTCGACGAGGTCGGACGCACGAAGGACACGTCGGTCATCGTCGTCGTCACCGAGGCTGCCGGCACCGACCTGCGCGACCTCCGGACGGGTGCGGTCACCGCGGGCGACCCGCTCTTCGCGATGCAGCCCGTCAACGCGGAGGCCACGCGATGAGCACCGTCTTCCCCGACGACTTCCTCTGGGGCGTCGCCTTCGCCGCGAATCAGGCCGAGGGCGCCTACGACGCCGACGGCAAGGGGCTCTCGCAGGCCGACGTCGTGCCCTTCGGCAAGGACCTCGACTACGTCGACCTGCACGAGGCGATGAGCCCCTCGCCCGACCGCATCCGCGCCGCGGCCGCGACGACGGGCACCGCGGGGTACCCCAAGCGCAACGGATCGCTCTTCTACGACAACTGGGAGGGCGATGTCGAGCTCTTCGCCGAGCTCGGCATCCGGGCGCTGCGCATGTCGATCGCGTGGACCCGGATCTTCCCCAACGGGGTCGAGTCCGAGCCGAACGAGGCGGGTCTCGCCTTCTACGAGCGGCTCTTCACGCGTCTGCGCGACCGGGGCATCGAGCCCGTCGTCACGATGTCGCACTACGAGATGCCGCTGCACCTCGTGACCGAGTACGACGGCTGGGCGGGGCGCGAGGTGATCGGCCACTTCGAGCGCTATGCGCGCACGATCGTCACGCGCTACCGCGGTCTCGTGAAGTACTGGCTGACGTTCAACGAGATCAATACCACGACGATCGAGCCGTACACCGGCGGCGGCGTGGTCGACGACCCTGCTCGCGGCGACCGCACCCGACGCGCGCATCAGGCGCTGCACCACCAGTACGTCGCGAGTGCGCTCGCCGTGCGGCTGGTGCGTGAGATCGACCCGGAGGCGCAGGTCGGGTGCATGCTCGCCCGGATGCTGCACTACCCCGCGTCGTCCGACCCGCGCGACATCGAGCAGGCCCAGCACGACAACGACATGAACCTGTCGCACACCGACGTCCAGGTGCGCGGCGCGTACCCGGGCGTCGTGCGGCGGTTCTGGCGCGAGAAGGGCATCGAGGTGCACATGGAGCCGGGCGACGAGCAGGTGCTCGCGGACGGAACGGTCGACTTCCTGTCGTTCAGCTACTACATGACCCTCGTGTCCGCCGTCGAGCCCGAGAAGTACGGGGCGACCGGCGGCAACCTCTTCTCGACGATCAAGAACCCGCACCTCGAGACGTCGGAATGGGGATGGCACCTCGATCCCATCGGCATCCGCGTTGCCCTGACCGACCTGTGGACGCGCTACCAGGTGCCGCTGTTCATCGTCGAGAACGGGCTGGGCGCGAGCGACACCGTCTCGGCCGACGGCTCCGTCGACGATCCTTACCGCATCGACTACCTGCGTCAGCACCTGCGCCAGGTCGCCGAGGCGGTCGCCGACGGCGTCGAGCTGATGGGCTACACGAGCTGGGGCGGCATCGACATCGTCAGTGCCTCGACCTCGCAGATGACGAAGCGGTACGGGCTCGTGCACGTCGACCTCGACGACCACGGGAACGGCACCGGGCGCCGCACGCCGAAGGCGAGCTTCGCCTGGTACCGCGAGCTCATCACCACGCGCGGGGCGCTGCTCGACCGCGACTGACTGGCGACGCGGTGTCGGCCGTCACACGCCGCACATGACGCAACCCGCCGCGTCCGGATCGATCGGATGCGGCGGGTTGCGTCGCGTCGGGGCGGTTCGCCGGGTCAGTCGGCGCCGAAGTCGAACGAGGCCGACTCGCCTGCGGCATCCACCCGGTCGGCCAGATCCTGGTCGGTCGGCTCGACGTTGCCGGTGATCTCGGCCGCGCCGCCCCGCTCGAGGTCGCCGACGAGCTCGGCCGTCGGGCCGCCGATGAGGCCGATGCCGGCATAGTGCTCGAGGCGCGAGCGCGAGTCGGCGATGTCGAGGTTGCGCATCGTGAGCTGGCCGATACGGTCGGTGGGACCGAAGGCCGAGTCGCCGACGCGCTCCATCGAGAGCTTCTCGGGCGAGTACGACAGGTTGCGGCTCTCGGTGTTGAGGATCGTGTAGTCCTCGCCGCGGCGCAGGCGCAGCGTGACGGTGCCGCTGATCGCGGACCCCACCCAGCGCTGGATCGATTCGCGCAGCATGAACGACTGCGGCTCGAGCCAGCGGCCCTCGTACATCAGTCGGCCGAGGCGGCGACCCTGCTCGTGGTAGGTCGCGAGGGTGTCCTCGTTGAGGATGCCGTTGACGAGACGCTCGTAGGCGATGAACAGCAGCGCCATGCCCGGGGCCTCGTAGATGCCGCGGCTCTTGGCCTCGATGATGCGGTTCTCGATCTGGTCGCTCATGCCGAGGCCGTGGCGGCCACCGATCGCGTTCGCCGCCATGACGAGCTCGACGATGTCGGAGTACTCGACGCCGTTGACAGCGACGGGCCGGCCGGCCTCGAACGTGATCGACACGTCCTCCGTCTCGATCTCGACGGCAGGATCCCAGAAGCGGACGCCCATGATCGGCTCGACGATCTCGAGCGAGACGTCGAGGTGCTCGAGGGTCTTCGCCTCGTGCGTGGCACCCCAGATGTTGGCGTCGGTCGAGTAGGCCTTCTCGACGGAGTCGCGGTACGGGAAGCCGTGCGCGACGAGCCACTCGCTCATCTCGGTGCGGCCGCCCAGCTCGGTGACGAAGTCGGCGTCGAGCCACGGCTTGTAGATCCGCAGCGCGGGGTTGGCGAGCAGGCCGTAGCGGTAGAACCGCTCGATGTCGTTGCCCTTGTAGGTGGAGCCGTCGCCCCAGATGTCGACCCCGTCCTCCTTCATGGCGCGGACCAGCATCGTGCCGGTGACGGCACGGCCGATCGGCGTCGTGTTGAAGTAGGTGCGGCCGCCCGAGCGGATGTGGAAGGCGCCGCACGCGAGGGCGACGAGACCCTCCTCGACCATCATCGGCTTGCAGTCGATCAGGCGCGAGCCCTCGGCGCCGTACTGCAGCGCGCGACCCGGGATCGAGGCGATGTCGTCCTCGTCGTACTGGCCGAGGTCGCCGGTGTAGGTGAAGGGGATGGCGCCCTTGTCACGCATCCACGCGACCGCGACGGAGGTGTCGAGACCCCCCGAGAAGGCGATGCCGACGCGCTCGCCGACGGGCAGGGACTGGAGGACCTTCGACATGGGGACAATCCTACTGAGCGCGGGCGCGGCCGTTGTGCGGACCGGCGCCAGGGGAGGGGCGATGGGCACGCGCCAACTCCTCAGATCCGGGCGCGATCGGCCGGTGTTGAGCCGATGGAGGGAGCGGGCGCCGGGACCTGAGGAGTTGCTGCAGGTGGAGCGGCGCGGCTCAGTTCTTGGTGACGGGGACGACGAGGCCGCCCCAGGTCTCGTTCTCGAAGTCGGCGACCTCGGCGGAGGTCAGCAGGTCGTAGAGCGCGACGATGCGGGGGTCGTCCTTCAGGTCGGGGCGCGTGGCGAGCACGTTGTAGTACGGGCTGCCCTCGCCCTCGGTGAGGATCGCCTGGTCGGCGGTGAGGCCGGCGGGCAGCGCGAAGCTGATTGTGACGAAGGCGGCGTCGACGTCGGGCACGGCCTGCGGCAGGGTCGCGTTCTCGATCTCCTGGAACTGGAGGTCGCGCGGGTTGTCGGTGATGCCGGTGAGGTCGGCGACGTCGTCGGAGACCTCGATCAGGCCCTCCTGCGCGAGCAGCTTGAGCGCGCGGCCCTCGTTCGTCGGGTCGTTCGGGATGGCGATCGTCGCGCCGTCCTCGAGCTCGTCGAGGCTGTCGACCTTGTCCGAGTAGAACGCGGCAGACGGCAGGTAGGCCTCGCCGACGCTGATCAGGTCGGAGCCGGTGTTGGTGTTGAAGTTCTCCAGGAAGGTCGTGTTCTGGAACAGGTTCGCGTCGATCGAGCCGTCGACCAGCGCGGTGTTGGGCGTGTTGTAGTCGGTGAACGGGACGAACTCGATCGTGAGTCCCAGCTCGGCGGCGCCGTTCTCGGCGATGTGGTTGAGGATGTCGCCGGCGGGCGTCTGCAGCGCGCCGACCTTGATCGTGCCGAGGCTGTCGCCGTCGGCGCCGCCCGACTCGGATGCCGGCGAGCCGGCGCATCCGGAGAGCAGGAGCGCAGCCGAGGCGACGGCGGCGAGGAGGAGCGGGGTGCGTGCGGTGCGGGACATGGTGGGTTCCTCTCGGGGTGCGGGCGGAGCTGGCGGTGCTGAGCGGGCGGTGCGGGCGGTGCGTGGGTGGTGCGGGTGGGCGCGTCAGGCGGTGCTGCGGGCGTCGGCCCGCTGCATCCGGGCGCTCGACGCGGACGTGCGGGCTCGGGGTGAACGGCGGGCGAGGCGCCGGGCGCCCCAGCTCGCGAGGCCCTGCAGCACCATGACGATCGCGAAGATCACGACGATGACGCTGACGATGTGGATCCAGCTGTACTGCTGGTAGCCGTAGCGGATGGCGACGTCGCCGAGGCCGCCTCCCGCGACCGTGCCGACCATCGCCGAGAAGTTGATGATCGAGGTGACGGTCGTCGACAGACCGAGCAGCATCGCGGGCGCGGCCTCGGGCAGCAGCACCTTGGTCACGAGCTGCCAGCGGCTCGCCCCGAGTGAGGCGGCGACCTCGAGCAGGCCGTCGTCGACCTCCTTGATCGCGATCTCGACCATGCGTGCGAAGAACGGGATGGCGACGACAGAGAGCGGCACGATCGCCGCGGTCGGCCCGATGAAGGTGCCGACGATGAGACGCGTGAACGGGATCAGCGCGACCATCAGGATGATGAACGGCACCGAGCGGCCGAGGTTGACGATGAAGTCGAGCACACGGTTGACGACGATGCCGATGCGGCGCGAGCCGAACGGGGTCGCGAGGAAGCGCCCCTGCTCGGTGCCGACGAGCACGACGCCGAGGGGCAGGCCGATGACGATCGTCGCGAGAAGCGCGACGCCGACCATGTAGAGCGTCTGGCCGGTGGCGACCAGCAGCAGATTGAGGAGTTGCTCGTTCACGCGGCATCCCCTCCCTGCAGGACGTCGACGAGGAGACCCTGTCCGCGCAGGTCGGCGATGACGGCGGATGCCGCGGCCGCGGGCACTTCGAGGCGGGTGCGGCCGGCCTGCGTGCCGGCGATCTGCTCGACGAGGGCGCCGAGCAGCGAGACGTCGACGTCGTGATCGCGGACGATCCTCGCGATCACGGGTCGATCCGCGGTGCCGCCGGCGAAGGTGATGTCGATGACCGTCGCGCTCGGGTCGGCCCCGGCGGGGATCGGCCCGAGCGGGAAGAGCTGCGAGGTCAGGCGCGAGCCGGGTGTGCGGATGACGTCGGTCAGGCGGCCGCTCTCGATCACTCGCCCGTGCTCGATGAGCGCCGCCGAGTCGCACGTCGACTTCACGACATCCATCTCGTGCGTGATGAGGAGCACGGTGAGTCCGAGCTCGGCGTTGATGCGCCGGTAGAGATCGAGGATCGAGGCCGTGGTCTCGGGGTCGAGCGCGCTCGTCGCCTCATCGGAGAGCAGTACGCTCGGGCCGCTCGCGAGGGCGCGGGCGATGCCGACGCGCTGCTGCTGACCACCCGACAGCTCGTGCACGGCGGCGTCGCCGCGGTGGCCGAGACCGACGAGGTCGAGCATCTCCTGAGCCCGATCACGTCGCCGGGCGCGCGGGCTGCCGTCGAGCTCGAGGGCGAGCTCGACGTTGCCCCGCACCGAGCGGCTGCCGAGCAGGTTGAACCGCTGGAACACCATGCCGATGCGGCGGCGTGCCGCGCGCAGGCTGTTCGCGTCGAGGGCGGTCAGATCCACGCCATCGACGACCACTCGGCCTGTATCCGGCCGTTCGATGAGGTTGACCATGCGGGCGAGCGTGCTCTTTCCCGCGCCGGACTGGCCGACGATGCCGTAGATCTCCCCGGAGGGGATCTGCAGCGAGACGTCGTCGACGGCGGTCAGTCCGCCGTACGTCTTCGATACGTGCTCGAGCGCGATCACGGTCGGGCCTTTCGGAGGTGTGCGCCGTCGGGTCGCCGGCGTCATCCCCGAGTTTCCCGGTGTTCGCCCGCCGAAACGAATTCCCGTTACCCCGGATGTCGCCGCGGTTTGCGGTCACGCGGTCGCGGCCTGCCGCGCGAGCGCGCACCCCCGCCGCGAGAACGCACGTTGCACGGTGCCCTCTCGCGACGAAGGTACGTTTTGGCGGCAGCGAGCCGGTGCCGCGGCCGGACGGTCGGATGCCGCGGACGTTCGGTCGGGCGCCGACCCGGGCAAACAAGGGAGCATCGGAACCATGACCTCGACCGCATCGATCCCCCTCACCCACGAGAACGCCGCGCCCATGAGATACGGCGGCCTCATCGTCGTCATGCTCATGGGATTCCTCGTGGTCACCGCGGAGTTCCTCCCCAACGGCGTGCTGACCGAGATGGCCGCGGGCCTCGGGGTGACCCCGGGCCAGGCGGGCCAGACGGTGACGATCACCGCGCTCGCCGGGCTCCTCGTGGCCCCGACGATCGGGCTCATCTTCCCGCGCCTCGATCGCCGCACCCTGCTCGTGTGGGCCGCAGCGGCGGCATCCGTGTCGAGCATCGTCGTCGCTCTCTCACCGCACCTCGTCACGATCCTCGTCGCGCGCTTCTTCCTCGGCGCCTCGATCAGCGCCTTCTGGTCGATGTCGATCACGGTCGCCGCGCGGCTGGCCGGCCCGGAACGCATCGGTCGGGCGATGATGTTCACCTCCGCCGGAGTGTCGCTCGCCACTGTGGCAGGCGTTCCGCTCGGCGTGCTCCTGAGCGAGACGCTCGACTGGCGCATCGCGTTCGCCGTCGTCGGGGCCGCGACCGCAGCCGTCGCGATCGCCGTGCGCTTCACGCTGCCCGCGGTGCCCGCCGCGGCGGCATCCAGTCTGCGGCTGCTCGTCGACTCGCTCCGGCGCACCGGCGTCGCGGCGGGCATGATCGGCCACGTCCTCGTCGTCCTCGGCCATTTCCTCGCGTACACCTACATCCGGCTGGCGCTGGAGCGGGTTCCGGATGTCGGTGCCGAGACGATCGTGCTGCTGCTGGCGGTGTTCGGCGCGGGCGGGCTCATCGGCAACCTCGTGATCGGGCTGCTCGTCGACCGGGCGTTCCGCGTGCTCGCCGTGACCGCGCCCGTCGTCATCGCCGCGGCGATCGCCCTCCTGGTGGTGCTGCCCGGGTCGATTCCGGCCGTCGTCCTCGCGGTCTTCGCGTGGGGCTTCTTCTTCGCGTCGTGGCTCATCATCGTCAACACGTGGGTGGGCCACCGGATGCCCGACCGCCTCGAGGCCGGCGGCAGCCTGACCGTCACCGGCTTCCAGCTCGCGATCGTGCTCGCGGCGGGCGTCGGCGGGCTGCTGGTCGATGTCGCCGGCGTCGTCACCGTCGATATCGTGGCCCTGTCGCTGCTCGCGGTCGGCGCCGTGCTGTTCGGCTGGGTCGTCCGTACGCACGAGGCGGACCGGATGCAGCACTCCTGACCCGGCGCGAGTCCTGAGCCGATGCGGGTCCGGGCGCGCGGCGTCGTCAGTGCATCGACGGCGCCGCCGCCCGGGATCGCCACAGCGACGGCGGCATCCCGGTGTGGCGGCGGAAGGCCCGGCTGAAGCCCTCGTCTGAGCCGTAGCCCAGGGCGCGTGAGGTCTCCGAGACGGACGCGCCCGACTCGAGCATGTCCTTGGCGTGCTGCATCCGGATCTCGGCGACGAAGCTCGCGGGAGGGCGGCCGTACGCGCGCCGGAACCTCGCGGCGAAGACCGTCCGTGACATGGCGCTGAGGCTCGCGAGCTGGTCGATGGTCCAGTCGCGGCCGGGATCGGCGGCGATGGCCTCGGCCGCGCGGCTGAGGAACGGGTCGACCGCCGCCGCGGGCCAGGCCGAGGCGCCGGTGGTGGGGGCCGCCCAGGCGCGGATGGCCGCGAGCAGCACGGTCTTGATCATCATCTGGCAGATGACCGCGTCTCCGGATCGTCCCGAGGGGGTGCCGGTGCCGAGATGGCTCGCGAGCGCCGCAGCGGCGGGCTCGAGTCCGACGAAGCCTCCGACGAAGACGAAGGGCGGCAACGGGGTCACGGCAGCGAGGGAGACATCGGCCGGCACGACCGTGAGCTGCGCCCCCGATTGCGAGGTCAGCGAGATCGGACGGCATCCGAGGCTCAGGAAGGCGTCGCCGGCGAGGAGGGTGCGTGCGCCCGACGCCGCCGCGGCATCGCCCGACGGCCCGGCGACGGTGCAACTCGTGCCGGATGCCGGATCTCCGGTGATCTCGCCCGACAGCACGTAGACCAGCGTCGCGTCGCCCGTGCCGAGGTGCAGCGATGCACCGGGTTCGAGGCCGGCCCGGTGGGCCGTGCCCGGGCGGATCTCGAGGGATGCCAGGGCCTGTTCGAGCGCGATCACGCTGCTCCCAACGCCGCGCGGGGCGGGCTCATTCCGCCGCGCCGCCGCGCCGGCCGCGCCGCCGCGCCGAGAACGTACCGCCGCCGTGAGCACGCACCCCGAACGGTGCGCTCTCGCCGCGACGGTACGTTCTCGGCGGGCGCGGGCGGGCCCCGGGCTCAGCCCAGCGAGATGCCGGTGATCGTCACGGGGGTCGCGGGGGCGCCGTCGGCCGCGCCGCCCTCGGCGCCTGCGGCGGCGACCTCGCGCACCACGGCGAGGCCCGCTTCGTCGAGCGTGCCGAAGACGGTGTACTTGGCGGGCAGCGGGGTCTCCTCGTAGACGAGGAAGAACTGCGAGCCGTTCGTGTTCGGTCCGGCGTTGGCCATCGCGACCGTGCCGGCCGGGTAGGTCTCACTGCCGTCGAGCTCGTCGGCGTAGTTGTACCCGGGGCCGCCGCGGCCGGTTCCCGACGGGTCGCCGCACTGCAGCACGAAGATCCCCGAGGTGGTCAGGCGGTGGCAGGGGGAGTCGTCGTAGTAGCCCTGTTCGGCGAGCGAGACGAAGCTGCCCACCGTGCACGGCGTGCGGTCGGCGTCGAGGGTCATGGGGATGTCGCCGGCCGACGTCTGCAGCACGGCGGAGACCTGGCCCGTCACCTCGGCCTCGGCGGGCGGGAGCTCGACGTCGCGCACTCCGCCGGCGGCCTCGACGTAGGCGCAGGCGCCATCCGGCACGGTCTCGGCGGTCGGCATCGTGTCGGGGTCGGCCGGCGCGGGCGACGATGCGCATCCGGCGAGAGCGAGGGCCGAGAGGACGAGGAGGGCGGAACCGAGGCGAGCGCGCATGGTCCGAGCCTACGGTCTCGGATGCCGCCTGACGGATACCGGGATCGACGCGATTCGGCCTCAGGGCGGTGTCGGGATGCCGGGCCTGGTCCGCGCGCGCCGCGAGTGGCACGATCAGACCGTGATGCCCGCGTCGCGGGCCGCGGAAGGGATGGCGATGGCTGACAGCACGGCGAGCGGTGCCGGGTTCTCCGACGAGGAGAAGGCGGCGATGAAGCAGCGGGGCGACGAGCTCCGTTCGACGAAAGGCCTGAAGGGCGCGGCCAAGCTCGCCAAGGAGCTCGAGGCCTGCATGGACGCGATCGATGCGCTCGCGTCCATCGACGGCGAGGTCGCCCGCATGGTTCACCGGATCGTGTCGGAGGAGGCATCCGACCTCGACCCGAAGACGTTCTACGGTTTCCCGGCCTACGCGCGAGCCGGCAAGGTCGTCATCTTCGTGCAGCCCAAGTCGAAGTTCGACACCCGCTACCCGACGCTGAACTTCGACGAGACGGCCACCCTGGACGACGGGTCGATGTGGCCGACCTCGTTCGCGATCGTCGAGGTCACTCCCGAGGTCGAGAGTCGCGTGCGGCAGCTGGTCCGCGCCGCGATCGACTGATCTCCGGCGCCGACCGCGTCGTCCGAGGTTCGCGCGTCACGCCGACCGCGACGATCGTCAGCAGTGCGGGTACGGCGAGGCCGAGCAGGGCCCCGGCGGCGACGTCGTGCAGGTAGTGCGCGCCCTCGAACAGCCGACCCGAGAGCACGATGAGCGCCGCTCCCACGGCCGCCCACGTGGCCCACGTCCGTCGCGCGGCGACGGCGATGACCCAGACCGCGCCCAGTGCGAGTACCGAGTGGTTGGAGGGGAAGGAGTAGTCCGTCGCATCGCAGGCCGTCAGCGCGGCCCAGCGGGTGCACGGGCGCGCCTGCATCAGGACCACCTTCACCATCTCGCTGGTCGCGTAGGCGATGACCACGCCGCCGGCTGCGGCGAGCGAGACGATGCGGTGCCGTGATCCGTCCCGGACGGCGAAGACCAACGACACGACCGTGCCGACGGCGAGGAGCGACAGGAAGACGTCCGATAGGTACGCGGTCGCCGGCAGGGCGAGCCCGGTGGTCATCGCCTCGCGTGTCACCAGGACGCTGAGGCTCGCGCCCCACCAGGGGATGAGCAGGACGGCCGCGGCGACGGCGGCGACGGCGGACAGCGGGAGTATCGACGATCGAGGGATGGCGGTGCTCACCTCAGCAACGCTAGAAAGCGGGCCGGCCGGCGGCATCCGCTCTCAGATGCACGTGCATCCTCCGGGAGGTGTATTCCTCGCTCAGGAGAGCAGGGCCTCGGCGCGCAGGGTGAGCGCGATCGCGACGAGGGTCGACAGCAGACCCGAGGCGAGCAGCAGTCCCGGATGCGCGAGGCCGATCACGATCTGGCGGGTGCGCGGCGCCTCGGCGAGGAAGTGCTCCGGGATGCGGTGGCGGGTGGGCACGGCTGACCAGCCGCGCAACCGCACGAGATAGCCGGCGTACCGGATGATCAGCACGCAGTACAGCAGCACGGTCACCGGCGGAACGATGCGCGCGAAGAGGTCGGCGGCGGTGAGCCAGGCCGTCTCGATGTTCGTGCCGCTCTCATCGGCGAGCTGCACGGCGATCGCGCCGCCGATCACGACCGAGCCGAGCCAGAACACGAAGGCGCTGAAGAGGGCGAGGAACCGCGCGAAGAAGTGGGTCAGGATCGACGGCTCGTACTCGAGGTGCGACCTCGGCGTCTGCGACAGGACGATGAGCGTCGCCACCAGCGGAGGCAGCGCGGCCGTGAGGGTGAGGGTCGCGCGCAGCCAGTGCGGGCCGCCGAGGAGGTCGCAGACGATGAGCACGACGACCACGGTCATCATCCACACCAGACCGAGAGCCGTGGGGTGCGCCGTGAGGAACGAGGGATGGTGCTCCTCCAGCCGAGCCCCGGCTCGCTCGACGAGGCGTCGTCCCCGATCGTTCGTCGTCACGGGTGGATGCTATCGCCGGCGACGCCCGGGCGGTGGTATCGCCGGTGTGGGGATACGCGGCGGAGACAGAATGCGCGGAGTTAGGCGTAGATGGACCCGGGGGTTGCGCGCTCGGGCGTTGATGCGGATAAGGTCACAGAAGATAAATCATCCTCGGGGGAACAGTGGATTTTCAGGACCGTCTTGCCGCGCTCGCAAACAAGGTGTCGAATCAGGCGTCGATTATCGGCACCGAAGAGGCGACGAAGAACGCATTCGTCATGCCGTTCATCTCCTCGATCCTCGGCTACGACGTTTTCGATCCCCTAGAAGTGGTGCCTGAGTTCACCGCGGACGTTGGCATCAAGAAGGGTGAGAAGGTCGACTACGCCATCATGCGCGACGGGGAGGTCCAGATCCTCATCGAATGCAAGGCTTCTTCTGGTGTGCCAAAAATCGAGCACGCTTCACAGCTCTTCCGCTACTTCTCGACGACGAACGCGCGGATCGCGGCGCTCACCAACGGGGTCATCTGGCAGTTCTTTACCGACCTCGATGCTCCGAATCGCATGGATGCGAAGCCCTTCCTCGTACTGGACCTGCTCGATATCGACGACACCCTGATCGCCGAGGTCCAGAAGCTCAGCAAGGACAGCTTCGACCTCGAGTCGATCATCAATGCCGCTGAAGAGCTGAAGTACGTCGGTGCGCTGAAGCGTGAGATCGCGGGCCAGTTTCGTGACCCGAGCGATGAGTGGATCAAGTTCTTCGCCCAGCGCGTCTACGAAGGCTCCTACACCGCACGCGTTCGCGAGCAGTTCACGGCCCTTGTGGCGAAGGCTGCGCGTCAGTTCCTCACTGAGAGCGTCAACGACCGCCTGAAAACCGCGCTCGGCGCCGGTGTGGCAGTCAAGGTTCCCGAGCAGGATGCCCCCATCCCCACGAGCGAGGTTGCGGTACAGGACGATCTGGATCGCGACACGGAGATCGAGACGACGCTCGAGGAGTTGGAGGGTTACCAGATCGTCAAGGCGATTGCGTGTGGTGAGACGAAGCCGCAGCGGGTGACCCACCGTGACGCGAAGAGCTACTTCGCCGTGCTCCTGGATGACAACAACCGGAAGCCCATTGCCCGGCTGCACTTTAACTCACGCCAGAAGTACATCGGCCTGCTCGATGTAGACAAGATTGAAACGCGCCACCCGATCGACGGCCTCGATGATATTTACGAGCACGCTGATGCGATCCGCGAGGCGGTCGTCCGTTACCGCTGAGCTGCGCTGGGCCAGCGATGGGGCTATCGCCGGCGACGCCCGGGCGGGCAGGGAGTAGCCTGGGCGTGTGAGTACCGTCCGTCTGCCGATGCCCTCTGGGCGTGAGGGGGTCTCCGGCGCGCTCAGCGCCGGTGGCACAGGCGCGGCATCCTTCGTCCTCCTCGCCGGTTGATCCGGCGCGCGTCGCGTCGACTCTCGTCCGCGATGCGCTCTCCCGGTCCCGGGCGACGGCTCCGTCGTCCCGGGATGATCCGCTCACGATCGTCCGCTCGCTGCCCGTTCCGGGCGTCGACGCGGCGGTGGTGCGCGAACGCGTATTCAGACAGGACCCTTCCATGTTCGCCCTCACGGCCAAAGCCATCCGCTCCTCGTTCATCAACGTCTCGCTCCGCGAGCGCAACTCCCTCGTCGTCCCCGCCGATCTCGGCGACGTCGACTGGTCGACGCGTGACTATTACGGATGGCGCGACCCGAAGACCCCGCTGCTCGGTTTCGTCGTCGCCGAGATAGACGGCGAGGCCGTCGGCCTGCAGCTTCGCCAGGCCGACCAGGCCACGCGCACGCGTCCACAGTGCTCGTGGTGCTGCGACGTCACCCTCCCCAACGAGGTCGTCTTCTTCGCCGCGAAGCGTGCGGGCAAGGCCGGACGCGCAGGCAACACCGTCGGGACCCTCCTGTGCTCCGGGTTCGAATGCTCGCGGAACGTCCGCCGTCTCGACCCGCCGCCCTATCTCGGGTTCGACGCCGCAGCAGCGCGTGATCGACGCATCGCGATGCTGCAGACCAACGTCGACGCGTTCTTCCGCGACCTTCGTGACGGACAGTGAGGGAACGCAGCTGACCGACGTCGCGGTGTCATGGGAGCAACCGATCGACGAATTCGTCGATCGCCGTGTCGGCTGACAGCCCTGTGTCGATCGGCGCGGTGAGGTGATCGAGCATCAGCCCATCGATCGCGTAATGGAAGAGAGCGATCTCGGTGCGCTCCCCAGGCAGACCGGCAGCCCTGTGGAACGCGACGTCGTCGTGGAACGCCCGCTGTCGCCAGGCCGTCAGGGCCAGGGCGACAGCGGGGCGCCGTGCGGCTTCGAGCCGAAGCTCGAAGAGGGCGAGCGGCACCTCCGGGTCGGCGCTGAGCCGTCGCACGATGTCGCGCATGTACTCGGCGAACAGCGCTCGGTCCGGCACCAGCGCAGCGCGCGAAGCGATCGTGTCGGGGTCGGGCGTGAGACGCTCGCCGATGCGGTCGACGAGTGCGGAGATCAGGTCGTCGCGCGTCGAGAAGTAGTTCGAGGTCGTGCCGCGCGGCGTACCGGCCGCGGCGTCGACGGCACGGTGAGTGAGGCCGCGGGCCCCCTCTCGGGCGAGCACCCGGATGCCGGCGTCGGCGAGTGCGGAGCGTCGTTCGTCGTTGCGGACCATGGCGCTCATGCTATTCGAACCACGGCTTCTGTAGTACTTTAACTACGACACCCGTCGTGATCGGAGAAGCCATGAGAGACCTCGTCTACTACGTCGCTGCCAGCATCGACGGGTTCATCGCCGACCCGGACGGCGGATTCGACGCGTTCGCCACCACGGGTGAGCACGACTCGGTGGTGCTCGGCGAGTACGCGGACGCGCTGCCCGCCCACGCCCACGCCGCGCTGGGAATCGAACCCCCGAGGACCCGATTCGACACGGTCGTCATGGGGTGGAACACGCTCACGCCCGCGCTCGATGCCGGTATCGCCAGTCCTTACCCTCATCTCCGTCAGATAGTCGCGAGCCGGCAGGCTCGCGAGGTCGACGCGAGCATCACCCTGACGGCAGACCCCCTCGCCACGGTCCGCAGCCTGAAGGGCGAGGACGGTCTCGACGTCTGGCTATGCGGTGGCGGGCAGCTCGCCGGGGCGCTGCTGCCGGAGATCGACCGTGTCGTCGTCAAGCGCCACCCTGTCGTCTTCGGTGCCGGCATCCGGATCTTCGGCGGCGCAGCGTACGAGCCGCGCCCGTTCTCACTGGCCCGTACCTGCTCCTTCAAGACGGGCGTCGTCATCGAGGACTGGGTCTCCGCGACCGGGGCGTGAACACCTGCTCCGGGGGAGCACCGCGCTGATCGCCCCTGCGTTGCCCTGAAGAACGGCAGGATGGTGCGATGGAAGACCTGTACGCACGTCTGCGCATCCTCGAGGCGGAGCTTGACGACAACGGCTACGGAGACGTCGCGGGTCAGCTCCGGGACGCGGTCCTGACGGGCGCGACGGGCACCGAGATCCTCATGCAGGTGAGATGGGTTCTGCAGACCGACAGGGTGCGCGAAGCGCAACCGCAGCCCCTCAAAGCCCGGCTCGAGAGCGTGTGGACGGAGATCGACGCCCTGCTGCCCCGCTTCCCGGTCCGCTCCAAGGAGTTGCTCGAGCAGTGGCTTGCGGACTTCCTCGAGACGGAGGGCGTTCGCACCGCCTCGGCGTTCAAGGTGGCCGAACAGGACGGCTCCCTGGGGCGGGATACGGGCCTGGTCACCATGATCCCGATCAACACCCCGATCGAGGTCTACATGGAGCCGGCCGGTCTCGACCGGTCCGATTGGAAGGTCACGCTGACCGCGCGCGACGAGGACCTCCGGATCGATGGATGGCAGCTCGCCCGCTTCGCCGCCGAGATGCGCATCGCGTCGGAGCTGTGCATCTACCTCCAGTACCGCTCGATCAGGTGGGACCGGATGTCGGGCATGGGCTGACTCCACAGCCGCCGCGCCGCGAGCCCGCGCGTCGCCCCGTCACGAGACGAGCGCGACGGTCCCCTTCCGTCAGTGCGGCGAGTCGGCGACCGCAGTGGCGGGCGCGAAGGCCTCGGCGGCGACGGCGTCGAGGGAGAGGTCGAGGCTGGTAGCGACGGCTGCGACGATCGCGAAGGACGGCGTCGCGAGGCGGCCGGTCTCGATCTTGCGGAGAGTCTCGGGCGAGACGCCGGCGGCGCTCGCGATCTGCGTGATCGACCGATCGCCGCGGGCGCGCCGCAGGACGGTTCCGAGGCGGCGGCCGCGGTCGCGTGCTTCCGGGGTCAATGCCCGACGGACCATCATGCGCCCATCGTAGCGGTATAGTTTGACCGGTATTTGTATACCGCACCGGAAGGACGGTCGATGATCGAGATCTTCGCACCGCACGAGATCGACCGAGCCCGCGAGACGGGTGCGATCGTCGGCAGCATCCTGAACGAGCTGAAGTCGCGAGCGCGCGTCGGCGTCAACCTCCTCGAGATCGACGAGTGGGCCCGCCGGCTCATCGTCGAGAACGGCGCGACCTCCTGCTACGTCGACTACGCCCCGTCGTTCGGGCGCGGGCCGTTCGGCCACTACATCTGCACGGCCGTGAACGACGCCGTGCTGCACGGGCTCCCTCACGACTACCGCCTCGCGGACGGAGATCTGCTCACGCTCGACCTCGCGGTGATCAAGAACGGGATCGCCGCGGATGCCGCCATCAGCTTCGTCGTCGGCACGCCCCGCGACGCCGAAGCCCTCGCCCTCATCGACGCGACCGAGCGTGCGCTCGCTGCGGCGATCGAGGTCGCCCGGCCGGGCAACCGGGTCGGCGACATCTCGCGCGCGATCGGCAACGTGCTGTCGGGTGCCGGCTACTCGATCAACACCGAGTTCGGCGGACACAGCATCGGGTCGGTCATGCACGGCGACCTCCACATCCCCAACAGCGGGCGGCCGGGGCGGGGCTACACGCTGCGCCCGGGCCTGCTGATCGCGATCGAGCCATGGGTGATGACCGACACCAAGGTGCTCGTCACCGACGCCGACGGGTGGACGCTGCGCAGCTCGACCGGATGCCTCACCGCCCACACCGAGCACACGATCGCCGTCACCGAGGGCGCTGCCGAGATCCTGACGCTGCCGCGCTGACGCGGATGCGGGAGGTCAGGCCGACGGGCGACCGGATGCTGCGTCGACGGCGCGCTCGCGACGCCGGGTGATCCAGACGGTGAAGAAACCTACCGCGACGAAGGCGATCGCGATGACGACGACGTAGGCGGCGACCATGCCCCAGCCGCCCGGATTGTTCGGGTTGAGGAACGGGTAGGGGTACCAGTACGGCTGGCCATTGGCCGGGTTGGTGACGAGCGGGCCGCGGATGAGCGTATACGCCACCCAGAGCAGCGGGAACGCGATCACGACCCACACCGTCTGCCACCGCAGTGCTCGCCGGCGAGTGCCGATCAGCAGATCCAGCAGCAGGAAGATCGGGCCGATCAGGTGCAGCACCTCGTTCGACCACGGGACGGGCTCCGAGCCCTGCGGCAGCGTGATCCCGCGCAGGAGTGTGTTGTAGACGACGCCGGTGATGACCATGTACGTCGTCGCGCAGGCGAGCGCGGCCGAGAGCCCGAGTGACGAGAGGGCGGCGTCGGGCCGAGTCAGCGTGCGGATGCCCGCCGTCGCGAGGACGACCGCCGCGATGACGTTCGAGAGGATCGTGAAGAAGCTGAAGAAGTTCGCGAATACAGTCGCGACGTCGCCGCCGGTCTCGGCCGTGCGAGTCAGCGACACGGTCAGCTGGGTGATGACGGCTGCGACGATGACGATCGCCATCGCCAACCGCAGGACCGCCCATCCCGTCGCCTGTCTCGAGCTCTGCACGTGGGCACCCTATCGCTCGCAGGGTCAACGTGAACGCATGTGGCGCCCGTGCGGGATGTCGCGGGTCCGGACCACTAGCGTCGCCGTGCGGCATCCGCGGGCATGGATCGACGCCTCGACGCGTTGGCTCCGACGGCGGCCGTGACGAAGGCAACACGCGGCACGTGAGAGGACGAACCCGATGACCATCACCACCCCACCCGTTCTGGAAGTCGCTGACGTCCGCGATAACGCTGCTTGGCATTCGCTGATCGGGGCGCATGCCCATCTCGCGATCGGCGACGACCTCGTCCGGCGGTATCCCGACGACGTCGCCGGCTTCGTGGGCGTGCGCACATGGGATGACCCGGCGGTCTGGGACTCGCTCGCCGCGGTCGTCGGCTCGGGCAACGAGTTCAGCATCAGCACGCCCGACCGTGCGGACGCGCTCGGCACCGCCTCTGTGCCGGAACTGCCGGAGGGGTGGGACCGCACGTTCGGCGGAGCGGGAGTGCAGCTTGTCGAGACGGACCGTCTTCGCCCGCGGCCGGACGACGAGGCGATCGAGCTCGGAGAGGCGGATGTCGCCGACATGCTCGCGCTCGTCGAGCGGAATCGGCCCGGTCCGTTCCGGCCGCGCACCCACCTGCTCGGCCGGTACATCGGCATCCGCCGTGAGGGGCGGTTGATCGCCATGGCGGGGGAGCGCCTGCAGCCGGGCGAGTGGACCGAGATCAGCGCCGTCGCGACCGACGAGGCGTATCGCCGGCAGGGGCTGGCGTCGCGGCTGGTGCTGGATGTCGCGTTCCACATCCAGCAGCGAGGCGGACGCGCGCTGATGCATGCGGCCGCGTCGAACGTGAACGCGATCGCCGGCTACGAGAAGCTCGGCTTCGAGCTGCGGCAGCGGACGAACTTCACGGGCGTGCGAGTTCCCTGACGAGGGCGGTCGCTGTCCGGGGCGTTCACGCTGTCCGGGGCTTCCTCCCCACGTGGCGGGTCGGATGAGTTCTCATTCTTCGTACCTTTGTTCGACTCGAATGTCTGATCCTGCTGTCACGATGGGAACATGGCAGCGAACGGCAGCGGTGGTGCGGACGGTGGCGAGGTCTCGCCGCACGGCCCCGCGATCGCGGCGTACGGCGAGGCGCTCGCGCTGGTGCATGACGCGGATGTCGCGTCGGTGCGGGCTCTGGCTGAACTGGGCCGGTCGGCGTTGCGTGAAGCGCGCCGTGAGGGTGTGCGCGGGATGGCGTCGGACATGGAGCTGCGCTCGGTCGCGGCCGAAGCGGCCGGCCTGGCACGGCGCAGCGACCGGCGCCTGCAGGCCGACATCGACCATGCGTTGACGATCGTCGATGACTACCCGGCCGTGTTCGAGGCGTGGGAGCAGCGGCGGATCACCCGCGACCACATCGAGGTGGTCGTCAAAGCGGGAACCGGGCTGCCCGATGAGGTGCGGGGCGAGTTCGAGGTCGCCGCGATCGCGGTCTGCGAGCGCGACATCGCGACGCGGGTCAAACCCGCCCTGCGGGCCCTGGCCGAGCAACTGCACGAACGCACCTTCACCGACCGGCACCGAGAAGCCGCCGCAGGCAGGTGCGTTCGGGTATCGCACGGTGCCGACGGGATGTCGGACCTCATCGCCACCCTCCCCACCGTCATCGCCGCCGGAATCCTCGACCGCCTCACGCAGATGGGACAGTCCGTGAAGGACGCCCGGGCTGAGGCGGCCGGCGCCGTGGCAGAGCCGAGCGCTCAGAGGCTGGATGCCCCGGGCGCGAGTGTCCATGCGGATGCCGCATCGGATGTTCGCTCGATGGATCAGCTGCGCGCGGACATCCTCAGTGACCTCGTCCTCGGCGGGGCGCCGGTGGTCGACCCGACCTACGGGGTCGACCGGGCCGGTGGGCTCGGCGCGATCCGCGCACGCGTGCAGGTCGCCGTGACCGCCGAGACCCTGACGGGTCGGGATGAGCACCCCGCCGAGGCCGTCGGCGCCGGGCTCATCGACGCCGAAACGGCACGACAGCTCGCCGGGCAGGTATCGGAGTGGGACCGGCTGTTCATCGACCCGGTCACCCGCACCCCCGTCGAGATCGACACCTACCGGCCCACTGCGGCGATGAAGAAACTCCTCACCGCGAGAGACCAGCACTGCCGGTTCCCCGGATGCCGACGAGCCGCGATCCGCTGCGAACTCGATCACACGATCGATTACGCCCTGGGTGGGCACACCCACATCTACAACCTCGCGCACCTCTGCCAAAGACACCACTCGATGAAGCAATTCACCAAATGGGAAGTCAGACAACTCGGCGGCGGAGTTCTGGAATGGACCTCACCCCTCGGGCGGGTCTACCGCGAAGACGTACCGATACCGGCGGTGTGCTTCACGATCGACACGGGCGACGCCATCGACACGGCGAACCCACCACCGGACCCCGCACCCGGTCAAGCCCCACTCGACGAACCGCCACCCTTCTGACGCCAGCCCTCCAACGTCAGCCGCGCTCGACGCCGACCATCCGACGCCGGCCATCTGACGCCATCCGCGCTCGACGCCACCCCTTTTGACGCCAGCCCACCGACGTCGGCCTTCTGAAGCTCCGCCTTCTGACGCTGGCCTTCTGGCGCTGGCCTTCGGGCGCCAGCCGTGCTTGATGCTCCCGGCCGTGCCTGATGCTCCCGGCCGTGCTCGACGCGGGCCGCGTTCATCGCGATGCTCTCCGGGTGCGTTGCCGACGCTAACGGGCACGCCGTTGGCTCGACGGCGCACGCTCTGCTCCGGCGCGAACGCGCGAACACGCACCCGCGCGCGCGTGCTGGGTCAGCTCCTCGAGCCGGCGAACGCAAGGGTGCCGCCGAGACCGATCATCATGACGCCGCCCGTCCCCGTGAGCGTCGACATGCGCCGCGGCGAGTCGGCGAACCAGGCGCGGGCCGTTCCCGCAGCCAGCGCCCACAAGCTGTCGCACGCGACCGCGAGCACCTGGAAGAGGAGGCCGAGCGCGAGGAGCTGCATCCAGATCGGACCAGCTTCGGGGGCGACGAACTGCGGCAGCACCGCCACGAAGAACGCGATCGTCTTCGGGTTGGTCATGCCGATGATGAACCCTTGGGCGAGCAGACGCATCGGCGAGGTCCGTTCGCCTCCCGGAGCGTCGACCCGCACATGGCGATGGCGGATCGCCTGCACACCCAACCACACCAGGTAGGCGGCGCCCACGAGTTTGATCACGGTGAACGCCGCGACCGACGACGCGACGATCGCGCCGACGCCGAACGCCACCGCGATCACAGCGGGCACGGTGCCGAGCGCGTTGCCGATGACACTCAGCACCCCGGCCCGGCGTCCCAACGCGATCGACCGCCCGATGACGAACAGCACGCTCGGCCCGGGAATCACGATGATGACGACCGCGGTGAGCAGGAAGGCCAGCAGGTTCTCGAACGGGATCACGAGCGAACGCTACTCCCTCGATGTTTCAGCCGTGCGGCGGGCGCTCGCCCGACCCGCGCTGCACCAGCGAGGTCGCGATCTCGACACGTCGCGGCGGCGCCGTGGGGCGGTCGATCCGATCGATCGCAAGCAGCGCCGCGGCTCGGCCGAGCGCGTGCGCATCGTGCGCGACGACGGAGATCCCCAACATCTCCGCGAGCTCGAAATCATCGAAGCCGATCAGCGCGCACGGCGAATCCAGGTCGCGCAGCGCCTGCAGCGTCGCCGTCGTCGCCCGGTTGTTCCCCGTCACGATCGCGGTCGGCGGCTCACTCGAACGCATCAGCTCGACGACGGCGTCGCGCGTGCTCGCCGACGGGTCGTCGCCGAGGCTCAACCAGCGATCGGTCGGGCTCACCCCCACCTCCGCGAGCGCGTCGCGGTACCCCGCCAGTCGCTCCCGCACCGTGTGCACCGACGCGGGATTCGCGACGAACGCAATACGGCGGTGTCCGAGGGCGGTCAGCGATCGCACGGCCTCTGCCATCCCGGCGCGATTGGTGAGCAGCACCGTGTCGGACAGCAGGTTCTCGAGAGGCCTGTCGACCCCGACGATCGGCGTGCCGAAGTGGCGCTCGCCCTCGAGGTACGACTGATCGTCCGCGACGGGGATCAGCAGCAGCGCCCGCACGCCCTGTGACAGGACCGCGTCGACCACGCGGCGCTCGGTCTCGGCCGAGTCATCCGTCGTGGCCAGCAGCATCGTGTACCCGTGCTGTGCCAGCTCGTACTCGATGCCCCCGGCGACGGAGAAGTAGAACGGGTTCTGGATGTCGCCGATCACGAAGCCCACGGTGCTGGTCACCCCGCCGCGGCGCAGATCGCGCGCGACGCGGTTCGGACGGAATCGCAGACGTTCCGCCGCCGCCTTCACCCGCTCGCGCGTGTCCGGACGCACCTGGTCCGAACCGTGGAAGACGCGCGAGACGGTTTTCGCGCTCACCCCCGCGAGTCGGGCGACATCCTGAATCGTCGCCCGCGTCGGATTCGGCATCCCTGCTCCCTCCGATGACAACGGTGGACATTCTATCTGTGCGGCGATACTTCACACATCGCAGGGTGGAGCGTAGAGTGACGTCGCTCAATGACAACGTTGACATCCGATGAGCTGGGGCAGAGGAGCTTTGGTGATCGATTCAGGATCCGGTGCGTCCGGACGGCCCCTGCTCGAGATGCGCTCCATCACGAAGCGCTTCCCCGGCGTCATCGCTCTCGCCGACGTGTCGCTCACGGTGCAGGCCGGAGAGATCCACGCGATCTGCGGCGAGAACGGCGCCGGCAAGTCGACGCTCATGAAGGTGCTCTCGGGGGTCTACCCGTACGGGACCTATGAGGGCGACATCGTCTTCGACGGGCAGGCGGCCCAGTTCCGCGACATCCGGGCGAGCGAGGATGCCGGCATCGCGATCATCCATCAGGAACTCGCCCTCATCCCCGAGCTGTCGATCGCGGAGAACATCTTCATCGGCAACGAGATCTCGCGTTTCGGCCGCATCGACTGGGACGCCTCGCGAGCCCGGGCACGCGAGCTACTCGAACGGGTCGGCCTGCGCGATGACCCGGCCACCCCCATCAAGCAGCTCGGCGTCGGCAAGCAGCAGCTCGTCGAGATCGCCAAGGCCCTGTCGAAGAACGTCAAGCTGCTCATCCTCGACGAGCCGACCGCCGCGCTGAACGAGAACGACTCGCAGCACCTGCTCGGCCTCATCACCGATCTGCGAGACCGCGGCGTGACCTCGATCATCATCAGCCACAAGCTCAACGAGATCGCCCAGATCGCCGACTCGATCACGATCATCCGCGACGGTCGGACGATCGAGACGCTCGACGTCCACGCCGGCGACGTCGACGAGGACCGCATCATCCGCGGCATGGTCGGGCGCTCGCTCGAGAACCGGTTCCCGCCGCGCGACGCGAAGATCGGAGAGGTCTTCTTCGAGGTGCGCGACTGGACGGTGCGGCATCCGCTGAACGCCGACCGGCTCGTCGCGAAGTCGTCGCACCTCACCGTCCGCCGCGGCGAGGTCGTCGGTCTCGCGGGCCTCATGGGAGCCGGCCGCACCGAGCTCGCGATGAGCCTGTTCGGCCGCTCGTACGGCCTCTACGAGGGCGGTCAGATCCTCATCGACGGCAAGCCCGTGACGCTCAAGGATGTGCCGTCGGCGATCTCGCACGGGCTCGCCTACGTCAGCGAGGACCGCAAGGTGCTCGGGCTCAACCTGCTCGACCCGATCCGGCGATCGGTGGTGTCCGCGAAGCTCCGCAAGATCGCGCCGCACGGCGTGCTGCACAAGGACGAGGAGCGCGCCGTCGCCGACGACTACCGGGGGAGGCTGCGCATCAAGACGTCGAACGTCGACAATGGCGTCTCGAAGCTGTCGGGCGGCAACCAGCAGAAGGTCGTCCTCGCCAAATGGATGTTCACCGATCCCGACCTGCTCATCCTCGACGAGCCCACTCGCGGCATCGACGTCGGGGCGAAGTACGAGATCTACTCGATCATCAACGACCTCGCCGCTCAGGGGAAGGGCGTGCTCCTCATCTCGAGCGAGCTGCCCGAGCTGCTGGGCATGGCAGACCGCATCTACACGGTCTTCGAGGGGCGCATCACCGACGAGATCGACGCACGCAGAGCCACACCCGAGGAACTGATGCGGAGCATGACCGCAGACCGTGGAAAGAAAGTGACCGCATGACTCAGCCCGACACCGCCCCCGTCCGCACCGGCGGGCTGGCCGACATCCGCAAAGCGTTCGGTGGCGGACAATCCACGCTGCGGCAGTTCGGCATCCTCGGATCGCTCGTGCTGATCATCCTCGTCTTCCAGATCTGGACCAACGGCCTGACGCTGTCGTCGGGCAACCTCATCAACGCGATCAATCAGAACTCCTACATCCTGATCCTCGCGATCGGCATGGTGATGGTCATCATCATGGGCCACATCGACCTCTCGGTCGGGTCGGTCGCCGCCTTCACCGGCATCGTCGTCGCCAAGTCGATGGCCGACTGGAACCTGCCGTCGTACCTCGCGATCGTGCTCGGACTCGTCGTCGGCGTGCTCATCGGCGCCTGGCAGGGGTTCTGGGTCGCCTACGTCGGCGTGCCGGCGTTCATCGTCACGCTCGCCGGGATGCTGATCTTCCGGGGCCTGAACCAGATCGTCGGGCAGTCGACGACCCTCGCCGTGCCCGCCGACTTCCAGGTGATCGGTGCCGGGTACCTGCCCGAGCTCCCCTTCATCCCGTTGCCGTTCAACGTACTGACCCTCGCGCTCGGCATCCTCGGTGCGCTCTGGATCGTCGTCAACGAGATCCGCCTGCGCCGGCGTCAGGTCAAGACCGGAGCCGAGTCGGCCCCGCTGTGGGTCTCGATCCTCAAGGTCGTCGTCGTGGGCGGCGTCATCCTCGTCGCCGCCTACCTCTTCGCGACCGGGCGACCGGGCACCGGGTTCCCGATCTCGGGCGTCATCCTCGTCGCCCTCGTCATCCTGTACTCGTTCATCACCAACAACACGACGTTCGGCCGGCGCATCTACGCCGTCGGCGGCAACCGTCTCGCCGCGACGCTGTCGGGGGTGAAGGATCGGCGCGTCGACTTCTTCGTGATGATGAACATGTCGGTACTGGCGTCGCTCGCCGGCATGATCTTCGTCGCCCGATCGGGCGCGTCCGGCCCGCAGGACGGCAACGGCTGGGAGCTCGACGCCATCGCGGCGGTGTTCATCGGCGGCGCGGCGGTCTCGGGCGGCATCGGCACCGTCATCGGCGCGATCATCGGTGGACTCGTGATGGCCTTCCTCAACAACGGGTTGCAGCTCGTGGGCACCGGCGCCGACCTCGTATCGGTCATCAAGGGCCTCGTGCTGCTGCTCGCCGTCGGCATCGACGTGCTGAGCAAGGCGACCGGGCGCCCGTCGATCATCGGCCTCTGGTCGGCACGCCGCCGAGCCCGCGCCGACGCCCCCACACCTCCGACTGTCTTGCCGACCGCCGGAACCAATGAGACCAGTCAGCCCGTCGATGCCGGTCGTCGATGACGACACCGCTCGCTGATGGCTCTCCGCACCGAAGAAAAGAGATGAATGCAATGAAGAAGATCGCTCTCGCCGTCACCGCGCTCGCGGTCACGGCGCTGGCCCTGTCGGCGTGCTCCAACGCGCGCACCGACGCGGGCGCCGGCGGCGACGCCTCCGCTGCGGCGGGCTTCGCGGCCGACGCGACGATCGGCGTCGCCCTGCCCGACAAGACCAGCGAGAACTGGGTGCTCGCGGGCGACCTGTTCACGAAGGACCTCGAGGCCGCCGGCTTCAAGGCCGACGTGCAGTACGCGCCGGCATCGAACACGGTCGCCGAGCAGCAGAACCAGATCTCCGCGATGATCACGAACGGTGCGAAGGTCATCGTCATCGGCGCGAAGGACGGCAAGCAGCTGGGTACTCAGCTCCAGCAGGCCGCCGACGCGGGCGTGACGATCATCGCGTACGACCGGCTGCTCGAGAACAGCGAGAACGTCGACTACTACGTGGCGTTCGACAACTTCAAGGTCGGACAGCTGCAGGGGCAGGCGCTGCTCGACGGGCTCGAAGCTCGGTCGGGCCATGGCGCGCCCTGGAACATCGAGCTGTTCTCCGGGTCGCCCGACGACGCGAACTCGGCGGTGTTCTTCAACGGCGCGATGGACGTGCTGCAGCCGAAGATCGACGACGGCACCCTCGTCGTGAAGTCGGGTCAGGACGAGATCGCCCAGACGGCGACGCAGGGCTGGAAGGCCGAGAACGCGCAGAGCCGCATGGACTCGATCCTCACGTCGACCTACAGCACCGACACGCTCGACGGCGTGCTCTCGCCGAACGACACCCTGGCCCGTGCCATCCTCACCTCGGTGAAGCAGGCGGGCAAGGATGTCGCGACCTTCACGGTCACCGGTCAGGACTCGGAGGTCGAGTCGGTGAAGTCGATCATGGCCGGCGAGCAGTACTCGACCATCAACAAGGACACGACGCTGCTGGTCGAGCAGACGGTCAAGATGATCGGCGAGCTGCAGCAGGGCAAGGATGCCGAGGTCAACGACACCGAGCAATACGACAACGGCGTGAAGGTCGTTCCGGCTTACCTGCTCGAGCCCGTGATCGTCACGAAGGAGAACGCGGCAGAGGCGTACGCCAACGTCCCGAGCCTCCTCGAGATCGTGCAGGCGGCGCAGTAGCCCGAAGCGCTCTCGGAACCGGCCCCCAGCTCTCTCACTGGGGGCCGGTTCCTCGTGTTACGCCGTATCTCTCTTCGTGTCGTCGTGTGAGCGGATGCCGCGACACCGGGCTCCTCCGAGTCCTACTGTCGTGCGATCCGCAGCCTCCGCTGCATCCGCGACGTCCCGAGGAGATCCGCATGACCGACACCGTCTCGCGCGTCGACCGCACCGTCGACGATCCCGCGTCGACCGCGCAGCGCGTCGACCTCGGCGACATCCCCGTCGTGCGCACGCGGCACTGGTTCCGCTGGGCCATCGCCGCGATCATCGTGTTCGTCGTGGCGCAGTTCCTGTGGTCGCTCGTGACGAACGAGAACTACGAGTGGGGCTACTTCGCGCAGTACTTCTTCTCCGACCCGGTGCTGCAGGGACTCGGCCTCACCCTCGTCTACACGGCGGTGTCGGCGACGATCGGATTCCTGCTCGGAACGGTGCTCGCGCTCGCGCGGCTCGCCAAGTCGCCGCTGCTGAACGCGGCGTCGTGGAGCTTCATCTGGTTCTTCCGCTCCGTTCCCCTCGTCGTGCAGCTCGTGGTCTGGTACAACCTCGGCTACCTCTATCCGACGCTCGGGCTCGGCACGCCGTTCACGACCGACTTCTGGATCGTGGAGTTCCCCACTGTCCAGCTCATCAGCGCCTTCGCGGCGGGCGTGCTCGGTCTGAGCCTGCACCAGGCGGCCTACTCCGCCGAGATCATCCGCGGCGGTCTGCTGTCGGTCGACCAGGGTCAGCTCGAGGCGGCCGCGGCGCTCGGCATCCCGCCGCGTCGGCGGCTCAGCCGCATCGTGCTGCCGCAGGCCATGCGATCGATCGTCCCCAACGCCACCAACGAGGTGATCGGGCTCGTCAAGGGCACCTCGGTGCTGTTCGTCATCGCGATCCCCGAGCTGTTCTACGCGGTGCAGGTCATCTACAACCGCAACAGCCGCGTCATCCCGCTGCTGCTCGTCGCGGTGGTCTGGTACACGATCATCACCACGGTGCTCAGCATCCTGCAGTACTACATCGAGCATCACTACGCGCGGGGATCCGTGCGGGTGCTGCCGCCCACTCCCGTGCAGCGCGCGCGTCACTGGATCGCCGTGCAGTGGGCCCGCCTCGGCGACGACGCACCGGCGCCCCGCCCGCTCGCCCCCGGAGGAGAGTCATGACCATCGGTCTCGTCGAGATCCACAACGTCCACAAGAGCTACGGGGGCGTCGAGGTGCTCGGCGGCATCGACCTCACGGTCGAGCCGGGCGAGGTCGTCGCGATCCTCGGTGCCAGCGGCTCGGGCAAGTCCACGCTGCTGCGCACCATCAACCACCTTGAGACGGTCGACCGCGGATCGGTCACGGTCGACGGCGAGTTCATCGGCTACGAGCAGCGGAACGGCAAGCTCTACGAGCTGCGCGAGAAGGCCGTGCTCGAGCGCCGCACCCAGATCGGGATCGTCTTCCAGAACTTCAACCTCTTCCCGCACCTCACCGCCCTCGAGAACGTCACCGAGGCGCCCGTCGCCCTCGGGCGCCTGTCGAAGGACGACGCCCGCGAACTCGCCCTCGGGCTGCTCGACCGCGTGGGTCTCGGCGACAAGGCCGGCCACTACCCGCGGCAGCTGTCCGGCGGCCAGCAGCAACGGGTCGCGATCGCTCGTGCGCTGGCTCTCAAGCCGAAGGTGATCCTGTTCGACGAGCCGACGAGCGCCCTCGACCCCGAGCTCGTCGGCGAGGTGCTCGACGTCATCCGCGACCTCGCGCAGCTCGGCACGACGCTCATCATCGTCACTCACGAGATCGGCTTCGCCCGTGAGGTCGCCGACCGCGTCGTGTTCCTCGACGGCGGCCGGATCATCGAGCAGGGCCCGCCGACCGAGGTGCTCGTCGCACCGAAGCACCCGCGCGTGCAGGAGTTCCTCGCCAAGGTCCTCGCCTGAGCGCCTCCTCCCGTTCCCCCGCAATCCCCACCCGCACCCCACCCTTTCGAGAAAGACCCACAGCATGGCCATCAGCAAGAAGCAGGGCATCGCCGCCGGACTCGGCGTCGTCGCGGTAGCGGCGATCGTCGGCGGCATCGTCACCGCCGTGAACCTCAACCGGCCCGCCGAGGCCGAGGCCGCCGCGCCCGCGGCGACCACGGCGAACGTCGCGACCGACGACATCCACTGGGTGCACCTCGACGAGCCTGTCGCCGAGGCCGTCGCGGCCCTCGAGGCGAGCGGCTTCCAGCCCGTCGAGGAGGGGAAGCTGACCGTCGCCCATTCCGCGTACCTGCCCCCGCTCGGCTACATCCCCGAGGGCGAGACCGAGGCCGCCGGAACCGAGCCCAACATCGGATCACTCATCGCCGAAGCGCTCGGGCTCGAGTACAACCCCGTCGTCGTCGCGTGGGCCGATTGGCCCCTCGGCATCCAGTCGGGCAAATACGACCTCATCACCTCGAACGTCACCGTCACGGAAGAGCGCAAGGAGCTCTACGACTTCGCGAGCTACCGCGAGGACCTGCTCGGCTTCTACGTCCGCGCCGACAGCGACATCGACAAGATCGAAGAGGCCGCCGACATCTCCGGTCTGAAGATCGTCGTCGGCTCGGGCACCAACCAGGAGCAGGTGCTGCTCGCCTGGAACGAGGAGCTCGAGGCCGCCGGTGAGGCGCCGGCGGAGCTGCAGTACTACGACGACAACGCCGCCGCCGTGCTCGCGCTGCAGTCGGGGCGCGTCGACGCCACCTTCGGTCCCAACGCCACCTCGGCCTGGTCGGCGCGCGAGACCGGCGACACCAAGCTCGTCGGCCTCGTGCCGGGCGGCTGGCCGCAGACCGCGAACATCGCCGCGGCGACGGCGAAGGGCAACGGCCTGATCGAGCCCGTGTCGATCGCGATCAACGCCATCATCGAGGGCGGCCAGTACGACGAGGTCCTCGAAACGTGGGGCCTCGAGTCGGAGCGCATCGAGAAGAGCGAGATCAACCCTCCCGGCCTGCCGGCGTCATGATCGGGTCTCGGTGAGAGGTAGCGTCACCTCGTGACTTCGACCGCGACAGCGCTCACCATCCGGCTCGTCCGCACCGAGGAGTTCGCTCGGGCGGGCGAGCTGACCGCTCGCGCCTACCAGCACAGCTACGGCGGGCTCTCGGAGCAGTACCTCGCCTCGCTGCGCGACGTCGCCGGCCGCGTGCGGAGCGGCGACGTCTGGGTGGCCGTGGACGACGGCGGCGACCGGGACGGTAGCGGGGACACGGGCGACGGCGGGGAGAGGGCTCCTGACGGCGGGGGCGAGATCCTCGGGACCGTCTGGGTGGCCCGACCCAACCGGCCGCTGGCCGGCATCGCGCAGCCGGGCGAGACCGACTTCCGACAGCTCGCGGTCGCTCCCGAGGCCCGCGGACGCGGCGTCGGCGAGGCCCTCACGCGGCACGTCATCGAACTCGCCCGAGAGCGCGGCTCGCACCGCGTCGTCATGAACAGCGGGCCCGAGATGACCGCCGCGCACGCGCTGTACGCCAAGCTCGGCTTCTCGCGCCTGCCCGAACGGGAGGGCCGCATCGAGGTCGAGCCGGGCCGCTTCATCGAGCTGCTCGCCTTCGGGTACGACCTCGAGCCGTCGGGCGCCCCGGCGGCGGATGCCGGGGGACCGGCGCCGACGTGGGTGCTCCAGCACATCGACTACGACGACCCGCGCGCAGCCGCCCTCCGGGCTGAGATGGACCGCGAGGTCGGCCCGCGTTACGCCGACCGCTTCGACGAGACCGACCCCGAGGCCGCCGCCCGGTCGGCACGAGCGTTCGCCCTCGATCCCGCGACGATCGTGGCGACGGTGCTCGTGACGGATGCCGCGGGCGAGCCCGTCGGCCACGGCGCACTGCGAGACCTCGCGCACGACGGCATCCGCGACCTCGAGATCAAGCGCGTGTACGTGCACCCCCGGGCTCGCGGCCTCGGTGCGAGCCGTGCGCTGCTCGCCGAGCTCGAACGCATCGCGCGCGATCGGGGCGCGGCACGCGTCATCCTGCAGACCGGCGACCGCCAGCACGACGCCGTCGTCCTGTATGAGCGCCTCGGCTACACCCCGATCCCGATCTACGCGCCATACACCGACTACGCGTTCTCTCGCTGCTTCGCCAAGCCCCTGTAGGCCGCGCTGCCGCGCTGCCGCCGCCGAGCACGCACCGTTTCAGCGAGAACGCACGTCGCACCGTAGGTTCTCGCGACGACGGTACGTTCTCGCGGCATCAATCGCGCCGGATTTCCATCCATTGCGGGCTCGGCCACGAAGACACTATGCACGGTAGGAGTGATCTGCCGATCGAGAGGCGACAGCGATGGCGAAATCGACCGCATCCACGGACCAGCCGAAGGGCAGGCGCTGGGTCTGGGGCCTCTGGAGCGCGCTCGCGGGCGTCGTCAGCGCGGCTGCCTTCCTCGCCGTCGCCGAGCTGATCGCACTGCTCGTCGCACGCGAGAGCAGCCCGATCCTCGCCGTCGGGGCCTTCGTCATCGACATCGTGCCGCAGCCGCTCAAGGAGTTCGCGATCGCGACCTTCGGCTCGGCCGACAAGATCGTCCTGCTCGGCAGCTTGGCGCTCGCCGTCGTGATCGCCGCTGCGATCGCCGGCATCCTGCAGTTCTTCGCTCGGCCGTTCGGGGTCATCGTCATCGCTCTCGCCGGGGTGATCTCGACCGCCGCCATCGTCACGCGCACCGGTGCCAGCCCACTCGCGTTCGTCCCTCCCGTGATCGGGACGCTGGTCGGGGTGATCGTGCTCGTGTTCCTCATCACTCGCCTCCGCCGATGGGCGGGCGCTGCGGATGCCGCGGATGCCGACACTCCCGCGGCCCCGGCCGCCGAGCAGCGCGGGCTCGGTCGTCGATCGTTCCTCGTCGCCACGGGAGGCGTGGGCCTCGCAGCTGTCATCGTCGGAGTCGGCGCACGCCTGCTCAACGCGACGTCCGCATCGGTCGACGCGCTCCGGCGTGAGCTGCGCATCCCCGAGCCCCGGACGACGGTCACGATCCCCGATGGCGCCGAGCTCGACGTCGAGGGCATCTCGCCGCTGATCACCCCGAACGCCGACTTCTATCGCGTCGACACGGCGCTCACGGTGCCGTCGGTCGACCCGACCACGTGGCGCCTCGTCATCGACGGCATGGTCGACCAGCGCGTCGAGCTGAGCTTCGACGACCTCGTCGGCATGGGCCTGGACGAGTACGCGGTCACGCTGACCTGCGTGTCGAACGAGGTCGGCGGAGGACTGGTGGGCAACGCCATCTGGCAGGGCGTTCCGATCCGCGACATCCTGCGCATGGCCGGCCCGCAGTCGGGCGCCGACATGGTGCTGTCGAAGAGCGTCGACGGGTACACGGCATCCACTCCGCTCGAAGCCCTGACCGACGACGCGCGGGATGCGATCTTAGCGGTCGCGATGAACGGTGAGCCGCTGCCTCTCGAGCACGGCTTCCCGGTGCGGATGGTCGTCCCCGGGCTGTACGGCTACGTCTCGGCGACGAAGTGGGTCACCGAGCTCAAGGTCACGACGTTCGAGGCCGACGAGGCGTACTGGACCCCGCGCGGATACGCGGCCGAAGCGCCGATCAAGTTCTCGTCGCGCATCGACACGCCCCGGACGGGCACGCCGGTCGCGGCCGGCACCGTCGCCATCGCCGGAATGGCATGGGCGCAGACGGTGGGAATCGACCGGGTCGAGGTGCGTATCGACGACGGCGACTGGCAGGCCGCGACGATCTCCACCCCGATCAATGCCGACACCTGGGTCCAGTGGATGCTCGAGTGGCAGGCCGAGGCCGGCACCCATTACGTCGAGGTGCGCGCCGTCAACAAGAACGGCGACACGCAGGTCGAGGAGCGCGCGCCCATCGCCCCCGACGGCTCGAGCGGCTGGCAGCGGGTGCTCGTCACCGTCAGCGCCTGACCCCCGCTGCCGCTGCGACACCCCCCGTCGACTCGCCACAAACTGCGGATCCTGGACCCGCCGCATCCGCAGTTCCTGGCGACTCGACAGGGGTGCCGCGGAGCGCGGGGTGCAGCGCAACGGCGAGAGACAGCGCGCTCGCGAGGGCGCAGACGGCGACCGCGGCCTGCAGCGAACCGGCCGTCGCCTGACCGCTGGCGGTCAGCAGGATGCCGGTCGTCAGCGCCACGAGGAACGTCGCCGCCAGCCGCTGCGTCAGCTGCAGGAAGGATGCCGCGACGCCGTGCAGTCGCGCCGACGCGAACGACAGCGTGAGCGCGCGGATCGGCGGCTCGACCAGACCGCCGGCGAACCCGAGGCCGACCTGGGCCGCAGCCGCGACGACCAGCAGCGCGCCGTCGTCGACGAGCGGCGCGGCCACCGCGATCAGCGCCAGCAACAGGAGCTGGATCGTCAGCCCGAGCGACACGGTCGCCATGCCGATCCTCGCGAACACCCGCTGGCTCAGCAGGGAGGCCACGAGCCTGGCCACCGCTCCCGGGGCGAAGAGCAGGGCGATCGCGAACGGCGTCAGCCCGGGACGCTGCAGGAAGTACAGGGTCACCGCCGAGGCGAAGGCCATGCCGCTGCCGAACCACAGCAGCGCCGAGACGTTGCCTGCGACGAAGCCGCGCGAGCGCACGAGAGCCGGCGCGAACAGCGACAGCCGTCCCCGCCGGCCGTAGTGACGCTCCCATGCGACGAGGGCCACGATCAGCACGCCGGCGGCGGCCGCCACGATGATCCCGGCGACTCCCGAGAGGCCGGGTTCGACGACCGGCAGGGTGGCCGCCACGACGATCGCGCAGAGCAGCACGATGCCGGGCAGGTCGAGGGCGACGCGGCGACCGTCCGACGGACCGAGACGGACGGGACCGGGCAGTCCGCGAGCCCCGAGCGCGAGCGCCGCGAGCACGAACGGCAGCGGCATCAGCAGCACGATGCGCCAGGCCCCGTCCGTCCACCCTCCGTCGGGCCAGGCTCCGTCTGCGCGTGCCGCGGTCGACACGAGGGCCGCCGCCACCGGCCCGAGCAGTCCCGCGAGGGCTCCCGTCGCCGTATAGGCGCCGAGCGCCCGCAAGCGGGCTGCCCCGGTGAAGAGGTCCTGGATCGTGCCGAGCACCTGCGCGCTGATGACACCCGCACCGAGGCCCTGGACGAAGCGCGCCGCCACCAGCAGCCCGATCGACGGAGCCGTCACCGCCGCGATCCCGCCGACGAGGAAGACCGCCAGGCCGAGCAGGAACAGCCGGCGCCGCCCGTAGACGTCGCCCAGTCGGCCTGAGGGGATCAGCCCCAGGCCGAACGTGAGCGAGAACGATGCGAGCAGCCACTGCACGCCGGCGGTCGACGCGTCGAGGGATGCGGCGACATCCGGCGCCGCGTACGTGATGACGGTCGCGTCGAACAGCGTCGCGAAGCCGGCCGCCAGGCATGCCCACAGCGCCGCCCCGCGAACTCACGCGGGCACGGGCACCTGGGCGGCGGCGGCCCGCGCCCGATCCGCGGCGGGGTCGAGCTCGGTCCACAGATCCGTCGGCAGCTCGCGCCGCAGCACCGGGGCGACCTCCGTGGCGAAGCGGTGCAGGATCTCCAGTTGGTGCGAGAACGGCACAGTCGTGGGAAGGCTGATCGACTGCAGGTCGTGCCCCAGCCGGCCGTGGAAGCGCGCGATCTTGTCGATCACCTGCTGCGGCGTGCCGACCAGTGCCGGCCCCTCGGCGACCGCGTGCTCGATGTCGCGGAACGGGGTGTTGTTGCCGGGCACGTTCGTCGCCGCGACGAGCGCGTTGTACACCGGGCCGTAGGCCGCGATGGCCTCCTGGGTCGTGTCCGCGATGAACAGCGCACCCGACCCCGCCCCGACGAACGCGCCGCGGGGATCGTGCCCGTGCCGGGCGAACTCGGCGCGGTAGTGGTCGACGAGCACACCGTAGTTCTCGAGCGGCTGGATGGCGTTGGCGCTGAAGAGCGGATCGCCGTACTGCGCGGCCAGCGCCGCCGAGAACAGGGTGGTGGCCGAGCCGTGCCAGACCCGGGGCGCACCGGCGAACGGGCGGGGGAGGGTCGTGACGCCCGTCAGCGGTCGCGTGTAGCGCGAGCCCGGCCACGACACGTCCTCATGGCGCCAGAGCGTGCGTAGCAGCGCGTACTTGTCGGCCAGCAGCTCCCACTGATCGTCGATGTCGAGGCCGAACAACGGGAACTGCGCGACCTCGTTGCCCTTCCCGATCGTGATGTCGAGGCGGCCGCGGGAGAGCTGGTCGATCGTCGCGTAGTCCTCGGCGACCCGCACGGGATCCAGGACCGACAGCACGGTGACACCCGAATTGAGTCGGATGCGGCTGGTGCGCGCCGCGATCGCCGCGAGCAGCACGGTCGGCGACGACGAGATGAAGTGGCCCGCGTGGCGTTCGCCTACGGCGACGGCATCCAGCCCCCACTCCTCGGCCCGGACCGCCTGCTCGACGGTCTCGGCGAACCGGTCGGCCGGTGACACCTGGCGGCCGGTGACGGGATCGGGGCGGTAGGGCACGATGTCGAGCAGCTGGAACCTCATCGTGACACCTCCGTGTCGGCGCTGACGCGGGCGAGCGGGGTCTTCTCGCCCGCCTCGATGCCGATAGGCAGCCGGTTCTCCGCCGGGGGCAGGGGACACGTCGCGTGGTCGGTGTAGGCGCACGGCAGGTTCACGGCGCGGTTGAAGTCGATGACCGTCCAGCCGTCGTCGTCGGGCGCCGCGACCGAGACCGACCGGTTCGCGGCGTACGTCGTGAGTCCGCTCGTCGCGTCGGTGAAGAGGACGAGCAGGCTTCCCGGCCCGGCGTGGCCCGGGAAAGCGGTCAGCGAGAACGTCTCACCGCGCCACGAGAACTCCAGCACTCCCGGAGCGTCGTAAACGTGCGTGAGGCCGTCGACGGCCGCGCCGACCTCGGTCGGACGGGGCTCGTCGAACGCCCGGAACCGCGCCGCGACCCGCCAGCGCGGATTGGGAACGTACGTGGGCGTGCCGGTGTACGACGCCAGGAAGGGATGATCGTCGCGCCGCGGACGCGCGATCGTGTGACCGCCTCGCTGCGCGAGCTCGATCACCCCGGTGACATCGCCGTCCGCGAAGCCGAGGTTCACACCGCCGCGCTCGGGGATCTCGCCGAAGGCGTGCTCGCCGCGCAGCGTCTCGCCGTCGAGGTCGAGCGTCTCGCCGTCGGCCAGGCTCACGACCGGCCCGTCGGGCCCGAGCGTCCACGTGCCGGGTGCGTCGGGCAGCGTGACGGCGGTATCGCCGAGCCAGTGCAGCCCCGTCACCGCGAGGAAACCGTGCGGGTCGGCCCGCCGCGCCTCGTGCTCGCGGTGCCACGTCTCCCAGTCGCGCCCGAAGGCCGCGCGGTCGATGGTGCCCCCGGGGATACTGTCGTCGATCGTCGTGCTCATGTGTTCTCCTGATCGTGGAAGGTGCGCACGACGTGGTCGAGCGCGTGGACGGTGAGGTCGAGCGAGGCCAGGTCGATGCGCTCGTTGTGGCCGTGGAACAGCCGGCGGAAGGTGCCGTAGTCCCAGCGTTCGCTGAGCACGCCGAACCCGTAGGCCGGGATGCCGCGCCGCCGGTAGAACCGGCCGTCGGTGCCGCCGATGCCGAGCATCGGAAGCAGCTCCGCGCCGGGGTAGGCCCGGCGCACGGCGCTTCCGAGCGCGGCGAACAGCGGCGTGTCCGTCGGCGAGATCGTCGACTCGCCGAACCAGTCGCCCTCGATCTCGACGTGCTCGAGCAGATCGCCGAGCGCCTCGCGCAGGTAGCCGTGGACGTCATCGCGCGTCACACCCGGCAAGATCCTGATGTCGAGCTGCACGGTCGCCTCGCCAGGGATGACGTTGGCCTTCTCGCCCGCGCGCACCACGTTGGGCGAGATGGTCGTGTGCGTCGATGCGTGCGCGAAGCCGTTGAGGTCTCCGAGCGCGTCGACGCCCTCGAAGAACCGCGCAGGATCGGTGACCGCCGCACTCACGTCGGGGTCGAGCTCGAGGGCCTCCGCGTAGGCGCGCCACTGCGGTGTGATGACCGTGGGGCCGCGGAATCGCGCGAGCCGCGTCACCGCCTCCGCTGCGATCACGCCGGCGTTACGGGTCCCCCACGGCGCGGAGCCGTGGCCCGGCACGCCCCGCACCCGCAGCAGGCGGCCGGCTCCGCCCTTCTCTCCCACCATGACTCCGAGCGACGGCGTGGAGCCGGCGTGCGCGCCACCCGACTCGGTCAGGACGTAGTCGGCGTCGATGAGGTCGAGTCGGTGCTCGGTGAGCCAACCGACACCGAACCTGCTGCCGCTCTCCTCGTCCGCGACGGCCGCGAACACGAGGTCGCCGCGCGGACGGAAGCCGCTCGTCGCGATCGCCCGGGTGACGACGGCGTAGGCCGCGGTGAGGTTGAGCATGTCGATCGCTCCGCGTCCCCACAGCACACCGTCGACGATCTCGGCGCCGAAGGGATCGCGCTCCCAGCCGGCCGGCTCGACGGGCACGACATCCGTGTGGCCGACGAGCGCGAGCGACGGAGCGCCGCGGTCGGTGCCCTCGATCCGGACGATCAGCGACTGACGTCCCGGATGCGGTTCCACGACGACGCCTTCGACGCCCGAGCCGGCGAAGAACTCCTGCAGCGTGTGCACCTGGCGCCACTCCTGCCCCGAGTCGGGGGTGCCGTCGTTGACCGCGGCGTTTCGGATCAGCTGCCGCAGCAGCTCGGTCGTCTGCTCGGCGAGCCCCGGAATGCCGCTCATGCGACGGCCTCTCGTGCGCGTCCGGGGATGGCGTTGATCAGGCGGCGCGTGTACTCCTCGCGCGGGTACGTCAGCACCGTGGCGGTCGCCCCCTGTTCGACGATGCGCCCCTTCTGCATCACCGCGACACGGTCCGAGATCTCGCGTACGACGGCGAGGTCGTGGCTGATGAAGAGGTACGACACCCCCAGCTGCTGCTGCAGCTCGACGAGCAGATCGAGGATCTGCGCCTGCACCGAGACGTCGAGGGCCGAGACCGCCTCGTCGAGGACGACGAGGTCGGGATCCGTCGCGAGAGCGCGGGCGATCGCGACGCGCTGGCGCTGCCCGCCCGACAGCTCGGCGGGTCGGCGCCGCGCGGTGTCGGCGGGCAGTGCGACCCGATCGAGCAGCTCCCGGACGCGGGCTGCGCGTCGTGTCCGGTCACCGATGCCGAACGCGCGCAGCGGCTCGTCGATGACGTCCGCGATCGTGAACCGCGGGTCGAGCGAGGCGTACGGGCTTTGGTACACGAGCTGGAACCGACGGCGGAGCGACCGCAGCTGCTCGCGGCCGGCGCTCACGAGATCGACCCCGTCGAAGCGGATGCCGCCGTCCGTGGGCTGCTCGAGCCGCAGCGCGAGCCGCGCCGTCGTGCTCTTGCCCGACCCCGACTCGCCCACGACCGCGAGGGTCTCGCCCCGTCCGACCGTGAACGTCACGTCGTCGACCGCGACGAGGCGGCGACGTCCGGGAAGCGCGAACTCCTTGCGCAGCCCGGAGACCTCGAGGAGAGGGGCGGGCTGCACATCCGCTTCAGGCTGCACATGCGCTGCAGGCTGCACATCCGCCGTTCGCAGACCGGTCGCCCGCAGCCCCGGCGCCGCCGCGATGAGCGCGCGCGTATAGGGATGCTGCGGGTCGCCGAGCACGGCGCTCGCCGGTCCCTGCTCGACGATGCGCCCGTGCTGCATCACGATGATGCGGTCGGCCCGGTCGGCGGCCACGCCGAGGTCGTGCGTGATGAGCAGTACGGCGGTGCCGAGGGTGTCGGCGAGCGTGTCGATGTGGTCGAGGATCTGCTTCTGCACCGTGACGTCGAGGGCGCTCGTCGGCTCGTCGGCGATCACGAGCTGCGGCTCGGCCGCGAGCGCCGCGGCGATGAGAGCGCGCTGCCGCATCCCGCCCGAGAACTGGTGCGGGAACTGCTGCGCCCGGGCCTCGGGCTCGGGGATGCCGGCGAGCCCGAGCAACTGCACCGCCTGCCGGTCGGCTGCGCGGCGCGAGGCGCGTCCGTGGATCACGAGCGGTTCGCCGACCTGGCGACCCACGCGCTTCACCGGGTTCAGGCTCGTTCCCGGGTCCTGCGGGATCAGACCGATCTTGCGACCGCGCACCTCGCGCCAGGCCCGGGACGACAGCCCGGTGAGGTCTTCGCCGTCGAACCGGATGGCACCGGCGTCGACGCGGGCATTGCGTGCGAGCAGATGGATGACGGCATGCGCGGTCGTGCTCTTTCCCGAACCCGACTCGCCGACGATGGCGACGACCTCTCCACGGTCGACCGAGAACGAGACATCCGTCACGGCCGTGCGTGTCTCGCCGTCGACCGTGTACGACACGGCCAGTCCGTCGACCTCGAGCAGGGGGGTGCGCGGGGCGGTCATCGGGTTCCTCCGTTGCGTTCGAGAGCGCGTGAGATGCGGTTGGCGGACAGTACGACGGCGACGATCACGAGTCCCGGAAGCGTCGTCAGCCACCAGGCGACCGCGAGGTAGTCACGGCCGCCCGACACGAGCGATCCCCACTCGGGTGTCGGCGGCGGTGCGCCGAACCCGAGGAACGACAGCGACGAGATCGCCAGCACCATGACGCCGAACTCGAGGGCGGCGAGGGCGACGACCGGTCCCGATGCGTTCGGCAGCACGTGGCGCGCCAGGATCGTGTACCACCGCACGCCCGACACCCGGGCGGCCTCGACGTAGACGGCCGTCGCGACCTGCAGCACCTCGGCGCGCATGACGCGCGAGAACGACGCGACGCTCGCGAGTCCGACCGCGATAGCGACGTTGATCGTCCCGAAGCCCAGCGCTGTGATGAGAGCGAGCGAGAGCAGCAGGCTCGGAATCGCCAGCAGCACGTCCATGAAGCGCATGATCGCGTCGTCGACGAATCCGCGCAGGAAGCCGGCGAGCAGCCCGAACACCGAGCCCACCGTGAGCCCCACGACGACGGCGACGCTCGTCGCGGCGAGCGAGGTGGCCGAGCCGTGCACGACCCGGGCGAACAGGTCGCGGCCGAGGTTGTCGGTGCCGAACAGGTGCTCGGCCGACGGCGGCTGCAGCCGGTCGCGGGCCACCCCCTCGATCGGGTCCCACGACGTGAACCAGGTCGGCACCAATGCCCACAGCACGACCAGGGCGAGCACCGCGACGGCGAGCACGAGCGTCGGCTGGCGCAGGAACGACCGGATGCCGCGCGCGGCGCGCGTCCGATCCGCTCCGGCACGGGGCGGTCGGCGGCTGCCGCTCGGCCCCGGGCCGGTGGGGTCGGCGGGGTCGGCGGGACGGGCGGGTGCGTCGAGGATGATGGCCATGGTTCCTCCGGCTCAGGCGGCGACGAACGCCGTGCGCGCGAGCGTGATGCGGCGGTCGACGAGCGGGTAGACGAGATCGACGAGCAGGTTGGCGATGACGAACACGAGGGCGGCGAACACCACGACGATCTGCACGACGGGCACGTCCCGGTTGTTGACGGCGGTCACCACCAGCCGACCGATGCCGAGGCGCGAGAAGACGGTCTCGGTCACGACGGCGCCCGAGAGCAGCCCGCCCACGAGAACGCCGCCCATCGTGAGGGTCGGGATGACGGCGTTGCGCAGCGCGTGGCCGAACTGCACGCGGGCCTCGCCGGCGCCCTTCGCGCGGACGACCTCGACGTAGGGCTGCGCGAGGGTGGAACGCAGGCTGCGCGAGAGCAGCTGGGCGATGAACGCCCCCGAGGGGATCGCGATCGTCACGGCGGGCAGCACGAGGCTCACGAAGCCGTCGTCGCCCATCGCCGGGAACAGTCGCAGCTGGAACGAGAACGCCTGCAGCAGCAGGAGACCGATCCAGAACACCGGGATGGAGACGCCGATCGGGGGGAGCGAGAACAGCAGGTTGCGCAGCCACGGGGTGCGCGTGAGCGAGGCCCCGAGGGCGAGGACCGCGCCGAGGACGATCGACAGGACGAAGGCGAAGCCGGTCAGGGCGAGCGTCGGAGGCAGCGCCTCACCGAGCAGGTCGGCGGCGGGACGACCGGTCTGCGTCGAGGTGCCGAAGTCGCCGACCAGGGCCCGGCCGAGCGCCGTGAGGTACTGCTCCCACAGGGGCCGGTCGAGCCCGAGCTCGGCGCGCAGCCGCGCCACGAGCTCGGGGTCGACCGCTTCCTGGTCGGCACCGCCGGCGAACAACGCCGCGGCGTCACCGGGCAGCAGATAGAGGACGAGGAACGAGATCGTGTACGCCGCCCAGAGCACGACCAGGCCCTGTCCGACGCGTCGCGCGATGTATGCCAGCCACATGATGATCCGTTCCCCGTCCGTTCGGCGCGCTTACTCGGTGATCCAGGCGTCGTAGAAGTCGAGACGGCTCGACGCCTCGAACGTGAGACCCCGCACCTTGGACGACGCGGTGATGGTGGTCGACAGTTCGTAGATCGGGATGGTGATGCCCTCGGTCACGAGCGCGCGTGCCGCGTCGTCGACGACGGTCTGACGCTGGGCGGCATCCGTGATCGCCGACTGCTCGTCGAGCAGGTCGTCGACGGCGGTGCGTGTGGTGCGCCGGGTGTTGCCGGTCGGGTTGTCGGCCGTGAAGACCGTACGCAGCACGTCGGGGTCGGACCGGGTCAGGTTGCCGTAGACGAAGTCGTAGGTGCCGTCGGCGGATGCCGCCTGCGAGTCGGCGATGCTGGCGAACTTCAGCTGCAGGTCGACGCCGATCTCGCGCAGCTGCTGCTGGACGAGCTCGAGCACCTCCTTGGGCGACTGCCAGTACGTGACGAGGAAGCTGAGCTTCTCGCCGTCCTTCTCACGGATGCCGTCGGCGCCGACCGTCCACCCGGCCTCGTCGAGCAGGTCGCCCGCGGCATCCGGATCGTACTCGAGCACGTCGCTCAGGTCGGTGAAGTACGGCGTGGAGGAGGCGAGCGGCGACACCGCCGGCTTGTCGTCGGGTCCGAGCAGGGTCGCGGTGATCTCCTCGCGATCGATGCCCTTCTGGATCGCCAGGCGCACGTCGGGGTCGGCGAGCTTCGGGGTCGACTGGTTCGCGTAGAGGTTGTAGACGACGCCGGGGTTGGCGCGGTTCTCGCTCCAGAAGCCGTCGCCCTCGAACAGCACGGCGTCGGTCGCGGAGATACCGGTGGTCGCGTCGATCTGCCCCGACTGCAGGCTGCCGGTGCGGTTGCCTGCTTCGGGAACGACGACGTACTCGATCGCGTCGAGGTAGGCCTCGCCGGTGTGATCGTTGGTCGAGGGGCCCCAGTCGTAGCCCTCGCGACGCACGAGGGTCGCGCCCTGGTTCGGCGTGTAGTTCTCGACCGAGAACGGGCCCGAGCCGACGTAGTCGCCGAGGCAGCGGTCGGCCTGGCTCACCGCGGCGGTCGCGGGCGAGAGCAGCCCGAGGCTGAACGTCGACGTCGCCTGCAGGAACTGCGCGCTCGGACGCGAGAACGCGATCGTCACGGTGCTGTCGTCGACGACGTCGATGCTCGCGAGATCGGCCAGGTACGACGACCCGAGCGGCGCCTTCGCGCCGAGCGCCTGGATCGCCTCGAAGTTCGTCTTCACCGAGGCGGCGTCGATCGGAGCGCCGTCGGCGTAGGTCGCGCCGTCGCGCAGCGTGAACGTGAAGCTCGTGGCGTCGGCGTTGACCTCGTAGTCCTCGGCGAGCCAGGGCAGGATCTCGCCCGTCTCGGCATCCTGCGTGGTCAGCGACGCGACGGTCTGCCGGGCGATCGCGATCGCGTCGTTGTTCCCGACCTGCTGCGGATCGATGCACTGGCTGTCGACGGAGATCGCGAAGGTCAGCGTGCCGCCCGAGACGGGTTCGCCCGACGGCGAGGGGCTCGCGCCGGCGGTCGTCGAGCTGCAGGCGGACAGGAGGAGGGCCCCGGCCGCCGCGCCGACGAGGAGCGCGGTCGGTGCGGTGACGCGGAGCGCACGAGAACGAGTGCGGGCGCGGGAACGGGCGTGGAGGAGAGGCATGCGTCCCAGGCTCGCGACCGTCGACGCGGCCCGCGCGCGCCCCCGTCACACAGCGGAAGACCCCGACACCCAGCTTCACACCCCGTCACGCAGCGTCATCCAGCGCAGGGTTATCCCCTCCCGCCTTGCGTCGAGTCGCCAGAGAATGCGGATGCTGACGCCCCCTCATCCGCAATACGTGGCGAGTCGACCTCCGGGGGGGGGGGGGGAGGGGGAGGCGCACCTCAGGCGCGGTGGTGGCGGCCGAGGGGCGAGACGAGCGGCGCCCCGGAAGCGGGGTCGGGGATGACGATCGCGTCGATGCCGAACACCTCGCGCACGAGGTCGGCTGTGACGACATCGGCTGGAGCGCCCTCCGCGACGATGCGCCCGCCCGACATGGCAACGAGATGGTCGGCGTAACGGCACGCGAGCGACAGCTCGTGCAGCACCATCACGATCGTGGTGCCGCGCTGGTGGTTGAGGTCGACGAGCAGGTCCAGCACGTCGATCTGGTGGCTGATGTCGAGGTAGGTCGTCGGTTCGTCGAGCAGCATGACATCGGTCTGCTGCGCGAGGGCCATCGCGATCCAGACGCGCTGGCGCTGACCGCCCGAGAGGGTATCGACGGAGCGGTCGGCGAGCTCGGCGACCCCTGCCGTGCGCATCGCAGCGTCGACGATCGCGTCGTCTTCGGATGCGCGTCGCCGCAGCCAGCTCTGATGCGGATACCGTCCGCGGGCGATGAGGTCGGCCACCAGGATCGACTCCGGAGCGACCGGCGATTGCGGCAGCAGCCCCAGCACACGCGCGACCTCCGCGGTCGGCCGCGAACGGATGTCGGCGCCGTCGAGCAGCACCGCGCCCGCGGTGGGCGTGAGCAGCCGGGCGAGAGCCCGCAGCAGCGTCGACTTCCCGCACGCGTTCGCTCCGACGATCACGGTGATCCGCCCGGGTGGCACGGCGAGCGACAGGCCGTCGACGATCGTGACTCCGTCGTAGCCGAGCGTGATCGCCTCGGCGCTGAGTCGGTGGTCGGCGGTGGTCATCGGGTGCCTCCCGGTCGGGTGGGGTCGGAACGTGTCAGCAGCCAGGCGAGGTAGGGCGCGCCGATCGCTCCCGTCACGACCCCGACGGGAAAGGGGATGCCGGGTACCGCGTACTGCGCGATGAGATCCGCCGCGCTGACGAGGGCGGCGCCGACGGCGGCCGAGGCCACGAGCGAGATCGACCCCGGACCCACGAGGCGTCGCGCGATCTGCGGCGCCATCAGGGCGACGAAGCCGATCGGTCCGCTCGCTCCGACGGCGATCGCGGCGAGGACGACGGCGGTGAGCAGCACACCGATCCGGACCCGCTGCACGCGCACGCCCAGGGCCGCGGCGGTCGCGTCGTCGAGCTCGAGCCCACGCAGACCCCGCACCTGCAGGACCAGCAGGGCGAACACGATGACCGCGACGACCCCGCTCGTCCCGACGACGGCCCACGACGAGCCACTCAGGCTGCCGACGAGCCACGTGTACGCGACGCTGACATCGCGGATCTCCGCACGGGTCAGCACGGTTCCGGTGAGCGCCGTCGCGAAGGCGGAGAACCCGACGCCGACGAGGATGAGCCTCATGCCGTGCAGCCCGCGGTTCCAGGCCAGGACGCCGATGAGCGCCGCGGCGACGACCGACCCGCCGGCGACGAGACCGGTCAGTGCGATGCCGCTGACACCGAGACCGAGCACGGCGGCCACACCGACCGTCCCGGCGGACGCCGTGACCCCCAGCACGTCGGGGCTCGCGAGCGGGTTGCGCAGCACCGACTGGAAGACGGCCCCCGCGGCGCCGAGGCAGGCGCCGACGACGACGGCAGCGAGGGCGCGCGGCATCCGGAGCTCCCAGACGACGAGTGACACGACCGGCTGGGCGCGGCCCGTGATCGCCTCGATGACCTCAGCCGGCGAGAGCGCCGCCGGTCCCAGCAGCAGCGCCACGGCGAACAGGACGGCGACCGCGACGGCGGCGCTCGCCGAGACGATCACGACCCGGCGGGCAGCTGCTCGGCGGAGCGGCTGAGCGAGAGCTGCGGGAACCGCGCCCGTCACAGCCCCGCCATCCGACCCCGCCGCACGAGCGCGATGAAGAACGGCGCGCCGACCGCCGCGACCACGATGCCGACCTGCAGCTCGCCCGGTCGCGCGACGATCCGGGCGACGACGTCCGCCGCGACGAGGAGGACGGCGGCGGTCGGCGCCGCGAAGAGCAGGATCCACCGATAATCCGGGCCCGCGATGCTGCGCACGGCGTGCGGCACGATCAGACCGACGAAGGCGATGGGACCCGCGACCGCCGTCGCGCCGGCAGCGAGAACGACCAGCGCGATCGCCAGAAGCAGGCGCGCGCGGTTCACCCGCAGGCCGAGGGCCGCGGCGGTCTCATCCCCGAGGGCGAAGAGGTTCAGCGTCCGACCCGACGCCAGCGCGACGGCGGCCGCGACGATCAGCACCGGCAGCACCGGAACGAGGACGTCGAGACCACGTCCCGCCAGGGCGCCGACCTGCCAGAAGCGCATGGCGTCGAGCGCCTCGCGGCTGACGATGAGCACCGCCGAGACGAGCGAGAACAGCGCGGCGGACACGGCCGCTCCCGCGAGGGCCAGCTTGCCCGGGGTGGCCCCGTCGCGACCTCGCGACGACAGCACCCAGACGATGGCGGCGGCGATCGCCGCGCCGACGATCGCGAACCAGAGATACGAGCTCGGCCCGGTCGCACCGAAGACCGTGATGGCTGCGACCACAGCGAGGGCGGCTCCCTGATTGACGCCGAGGATGCCGGGGTCGGCGAGCGGGTTCCGGGTCACCCCCTGGGCGAGGGTGCCCGACAGTCCGAGCGCGGCGCCGACGATGATGCCGACGACCGTGCGCGGCAGACGTTTCTCGACGATCGCGATGTGCTCCGGATCGGCGGGGTCGTAGGCCGTCAGCGCATGCCAGACGGTGCCGAGAGGAATCTCGGACGTCCCGACCGCGAGGCTCGCGACGACGACGCCCCCGAGCGCGAGCGCGACCGCCGCCCCCGCCCAGACGCGCCGACGGGGCAGCGACCGCGGCGAGCGGCCCCTGCCCCGGGGAAGCGCGAGGGTGTCAGCCGACACGCTCGGCGACGGCGGCGAGCTGCGGAACGTACTGGTCGAGCATCCACGGGATCGACAGCACCGTGGGCGCGCTCGAGGCCATGACGAACGACTCGCCGACGATCGGGGCGAAGCGGTCCTCCTTCACCTGCGGCATGGCGGCGACGAGCGGGTCGGCGACGAACGCGTCCACGTCTGCCTGTGTGCCGAAGTAGGCCACGAGCACGTCGGACTCGAGGGCGTTCAGGTTCTCGAAGCCGAGCTGGTAGAAGTAGCTGTCGTCGTCGGGGGCGAGCGTCTCGACCGAGGGGGCGACCGTCATGCCCAGCTGGGTGAGCAGCTGTACGCGCGGGTCGTCATCGCGGAAGACGTTGAAGATCTCGGGCTGGTTGTTCGCTCCGTAGGCGAAGGACGTGCCTGCGAGCGCCGGATACTCGGCGGCGAGGTCGGCGATGTCGGCGTCGACCTGAGCGACGAGGTCGGCGGCCGCATCCGTCAGGCCCAGCGCCTGGCCGACGATGGCGGTCTGGTCCTCCCACGAGGTCGCCCAGCGCTGGTCGGGGTACGCGACGACGGGCGCCACCTTGCTGAGGGCGTCGTACTGCTCCTGTGTCAGCCCCGAGTAGGGCGCGAGGATGACGTCGGGGCGGGCTTCGACGAACTCTTCGATGTTCGGCTCGCCCGTGTCGCCGCCCGTCAGGAGCGTGGGGGTCTCGCCGCCGAGGTCCTCGATCGCGTCGGCATCCCAGGGGAGCACGCCGTCGACGCCGCCGTAGGCGAACGCGGGCATGGCGACCGGGACGACGCCGAGCGCGAGCACCGCGTCCTGCGTCGACCAGCCCCATGTCGCGATGCGCTCGGGCTTCTCGGGGATCACCGCGTCGCCCAGGGCGGACGTGACGGTGACGGGGAAGCCGGCAGCGTCGGAGCCGTCCGCGGCGGGTGCCGTGCTCGCGTTCTGGTCCGTGGGGGCGGAGCAGGCGACGAGGCCGGCTCCGGTGATGATGAGGGCGGCGACGGCCGCGGCGGCGCGGCCCGCCGGACGTGAGAGAGCGGTGTGCATGAGGATCCTGGCTGGAGAGGGTTGTGCGACCGGTGATCCGGTCGCACGTTAGGTTACCCTAACCAGCGGCACGGCTGCGTCGAGAACGGTGGCGACGATGGCGCCGGCGGTGCGATCCGTCTGGCGGATCGAGAGCGCGTTCGACCCCGGGCGGGTGAAGGCGCCGCTCTCGGGCAGCGACGTGAACGGTCCGAGCGCGAAGACGGATGGCGCCGGCACGCCGCCCGCCGTCAGCACGCGGCCGTCGGCGTCGGTCAGCACCCGCGCCTCCGAGCCCTGCTGCCGGGCGAGCGCGCGCAGCACGGGGTTCTCGCTGAGGGCGGCGCCGGGTCCGGGGAGCCACGCGTCGACGAGGCTGCGGGCGACCGTCTCGCCCGGGACCCGGGTGCTCGAGGCGACGAAGCCGCGCTGCGGATCGATGCGGACATCGATCTCGGGTCCGAGGAAGCGGACGACCCCGGCATCCGCGAGGGCGAGGAGCTCCTCGAGGCGATGTGCCGGCGGGCCGCTCGCGACATAGCTGAAGAAGGTGTGCCACCGCCCCGGCAGCGACTGCGTGCGCGAGCGCTCGTTCCACCGCGCCGCAGGGATCTCGGCAAGCGCGAGGAACGACAACAAGGCGGCCAGGAAGACGCCCTGCGCGGCACTGCGCTTCGGTGACGTGCGCAGATGCAGGTCGGTGACGATGTGGGCGCGCACGCGGTCGTGCGCGTCGTCGCGATCGGTGAAGGTCGTCGCGGCCAGGGGACGGTCGAGCGACGCGACGTCGAACCGGTCGAGCGGGTCGGGCACCGTCGCCGCGATCGCCTCCAGAAGCGCCGGGTCGTCCCACGCGTGCGACTGCAGCACCGCACGGAAGGTCGACCAGTCGCCCACGACACGGTCGGGGTGGCCCGTGAACAGCTCGCGGTAGTGGCCGTGCAGCAGCTCGCCCGCGATGAGCGGCCAGACATCGGCCTCGAAGTCGATGAGACCGGGGCGGGCCACCAGCTCGGCGATCGCCGTGGGCGTCAGCACCTCGCGCTGCGGCGCGTCGCCCTGTATCGCCGACGACACCTTGGAACGGTAGGGCACACCCCGGCGCGACCCGAGATGCAGGCGGGGCTCGCGGCCCGAGGCGACGTACCGCAGGGTGCCGTCGTCGTCGACGAAGCGTCCACCACGCCCCTGCGTGAGCAGCACGACGAGATCGACTGCGGCCAGCCCCATACCGCGCACGATGACGTCGTCGCCGGCCCCGAGATGGGAGAGGTCGGCATCGGCGGTGAAAGCCGGCGGCACGTACTGCAGCCGTCCGCGGTGGGCTCCCGCGATGAGGTCGGCGGTGGCGGCATCCGGTTCGCGACCGGTGTGACCCAGCGCGAACACGACGCCGTCGGCCTCGAGCTCGAGGCCGCTCGATAGGGTCACGCGATTCTCCGGGCCCACGCTCGCGACGGTGTCGGGCCGCCAGCGCACCGTGACGCCGGTCGGCGCCTCGGCGACCGTGCGACGGTAGAACCACTCCAGGTAGTAGCTGTGCAGCCGCCGCGTGGGAAAGCTGTCGCCGCGCAGCCCACGTGCCTCGGCCGCGGCAACCTCGTCGTCGATCTCGATGCCCCGGCCGGTCGCGGTCAGCTCGCCGCTGCGCCAGAGCTCAGCCCACTCGATCAGCGAGGGCCCCGGCCGGATCGGACCGTCGATCGTGCAGCTGTCGTCGGTGAAGACCGTCACGTCGCGCGCCATCGAATTGAGCTTCAGCAGCGGCGACTGCGCTCGCCGCCAGATGCGGCCGGCACCGGGGGGATGCGGGTCGATCAGCTCGACGTGCAGCCGCGGTGCACCCACGGTACGAGCGTCCGCCGTGCCCGCCGCGGCGCCGAACCGCGCGACGATCCGCTCGAGGAGCATGATCGCGCGCGGGCCGGCGCCCACGAAGACGAGCCGGTGGACGCTCACGCCGGTACGGATGCGGGGGCCGGAACCGCGGCTGGCAGCCCGAGCAGGTCGCGCAGCGTCGCACCCTTGTCGTACGTGTCGCGGTACGACCCGCGCTCCTGCAGGAGGGGGACGATGCGGGTGGCGAACTCGTCGAGCCCGTTCGGCGTCAGATGGCCGACGACGGTGAAGCCGTCGGTCGCCCGCTCCTGCACGTAGCGGTCGATCTCGCCCGCGATGTGCTCGGGCGTGCCGACGAACGTGTGCTTCGCCGTCAGCCGGATGACGAGCTCGCGCACGCTCAGACCCTCCGCCGCGGACAGGTCGCGCAACGAGGCGATGCGGGCTTGCACGGCCTTGTGGCGGTTGGCCCAGCCGCGTGCCGTCTCCGACCCGGTGTCGGGTTCGACGTCGGGCAGCGGACCGTCGGGGTCGTAGCCGCTGAGGTCGCGACCCCAGACCTGCTCGAGGTAGGTCAGCGCCTGCTCGGGCCGCACCTGCTGAAGCGCGATCTCGCGCGACCGCTCGCGCGCCTCGGCATCCGTGTCGCCGATGACGAACGTCGCGGCGGGCAGGATCTTCAGCGAGTCCTCGTCACGACCCCACGCGGCCAGGCGGCCCTTGACGTCGTCGTAGAACACGCGGGCCGCGTCGAAGTCCTGGTGCAGCGAGAAGATGACCTCGGCGTGCTCGGCTCCGAAGTCGCGCCCGTCGGCGGAGTCGCCGGCCTGCACGATCACCGGGCGCCCCTGCGGCGAGCGCGGGACATCGAAAAGGGCGTCGACGTCGAACTGCGGACCCGCGTGGCGGATGCGGCGGGGCAGCGCCTCGTCCTCGTCCCACGAATCCCAGAGCTTCTTCGACAGGGCGGCGAACTCCTTCGCGCGCTCATAGCGGTCGGCGTGGTCGAGGAACCCGCCGCGGCGGAAGTTCGCGCCGTGGAAGGCGTCGGAGCTCGTCACGGCGTTCCACCCGGCGCGGCCGCCGGACAGGTGGTCGAGCGAGGCGAGCTGACGGGCGAGCTCGTACGGCTCGTTGAACGTCGTGCTCAGGGTGCCGACGAGACCCACGTGGTCGGTGACCGCCGTGAGCGCCGCGAGGATCGCGAGGGTGTTGGGGCGGCCGAGCACGTCGAGCTCGTGCACGCGGCCCTTGTGCTCCCGAAGCCGCAGGCCCTCGGCGAGGAACACGTAGTCGAAGAAGCCGCGCTCGGCGGTGCGGGCGAAGTACTCGAAGGCCGCGAAGTCGATCTGGCTGCCCGACGTGGGATCGGTCCAGACGGTCGTGCTGTTCACGCCGGGGAAGTGTGCGGCCAGGTGGATCTGGCGGGGTGAACGGCTCACAGGGCGACCTTCTCTCGTGCCGGGGCGGAGTCTTGCGTGGGGGCGGCGTACCTGCTCGCGGGACGCGGCAGGCCGAGGCGGCCGCGCAGGGTGGCGGCGTCGTCGTCTCGCAGCACGCGGGTCGCGCGCAGCAGCGGGGTGAGCCGCTCGGCGATCGCGACGACGTCGTCGGGCTGGCGCGCGGGCCGCAGCCGCACGCCGTCGATTCCGGTCTCGGCGAGGGCGCGGATGTGCTCCGCGACCTCCGTGGCCGTGCCTGCGACGACCCGCGCGTCGGAGCGGAACTCGGCTCCCGCGAGGTCGTCGAGCCGCGCGAGCGCGTCGCGCGCGCCGGCCGAGGTCTCCTCGATCAGCACGATCACGTCGGCGAAGACGCGCAGCCGGTCGGGAGAGCGGCGCAGCTCGGTGGCGGCCCCGTCGAGCTCGGCTAGGATCCCGGTGGCCGCGGACGCATCGTGCGGCGTGACGAACACGACGTCGGCGTGCTCGGCTGCGAGTCGGAACGGCACCGTCTGGTGCGCGAGCACCGAGATGATCGGGCGGCCCTGGGGCGACCGCGGCACGATCGAGGCGCCGGTGATCGAGAAGAACTCGCCCGTGAACTCGATGTTGTGGATGCGGTCGGCGTCGACGAATCGGCCGCTCGCGGCATCCCGGATGATCGCGTCGTCCTGCCACGAGTCCCACAGCCGTCCGAGCGCGTCGGCGACCTCGCCCGCCTCGCGGAACCCGGTCTCGAGGTCGAGCTCGTCGCGGCGCCCGAAGTTCGCCCGCTCGGCGGCCGAGCCGCCGACGACGAGGCGCACGCCCGCGCGGCCGCGGCTGGCGAAGTCGAGCGTCTGGATGCCGGTGGCCACATGGAACGGCTCGGTGTGCGTCGTCGTGACCGTCGGGATCAGGCCGATCCGGTGGGTGAGAGGCGCGAGCGCAGCGGCCAGCAGCACCGCATCGACGCGGCCGTGCAGGCGCTGCGGGTCGGGGGCGTCGGCGTTCTCGGAGCGATCGGTCAGGGTGAGCGCGTCTTCGATGGTCGCGAAGGTGACGCCCGCCCGGTCGAGGACGCGCACCTGGTCGGCCCAGTGACGCGGAGTGGTGAGCGCGCGTGGCGAGAGGCCCGCGGCGCGCCACGCGGCGGGGTGCCAGCCGGCCCGCTCGAGAGCGACGGCGAGATGGATGCGGTGAGACATGAGCCCACTGTCGACCTCACCCTCGGCGCTGCCAAGGGCGCGCGTCATTCGGCGACACCTGTCGTAACCGGAGTTCGCGGCGGGAGCCCGGGTCAGGCGCTGCGGAGCCGATATCGCGTCGCCACGGCCCCGGACCGGAACGGCGTGCGGTCGACGGGGTGGAGGTCGATCTGCCGGTCCAGGCCCGCGAGCAGAGTCGGTCCGCGCCCCGCGACGACCGGCTGCACGAGGAACTCGAACTCGTCGATCAGCCCCAGGTTCGCGAGGGCCGTCGGCAGCGCCACGCCGCCCACCCAGAGGCCGGCACCCGGCTCGGCCTTCAGCGCCCGGACGGCCGTCTCCAGGTCACCCGTGAGGAGCTCGGCGTTCCAGTCGGGGTCGCTGAGGGTCGACGACACGACGTACTTCCGCGCGCCGTCGATCGCCTCGGCGAAGCGGACCTCCGCCTCGTCCATCCACGCGGGCCACTCGCCCGATGCGGGGCGACGCCAGGCGGCCGCCATCATCTCGTACGTCACCCGGCCGAGCAGCAGCGCGTCGACCCCGGCCATCTGAGCCGTCCAGAAGTCCATCGACTCCTCGTCGGGCGGCAGCCCCGCTTCGTGGTGGCAGCAGCCGTCGAGCGTCACGTTGATCGAGTATCGGAGAGGTCTCATGCCTCATCCTGTCTGCTCACACCTTCGCGGTCCAGCCCAGTGCCGGGCCGAGGTTCGTCGCGAGCTCGCGCACGATATGCCGCTGGTCCTCGGCGCTGAACGAGAAGGGCAGCTCGAGCAACAGGTCGTCGACAGCGGTGAACGCCGGATCGTTCGCGATCGTGTCGACGATCTCGGCGGTCGAGCCGATGATGTCGCGGGCGATCAGGGTGCGGCCCGGTCCCTGCGGCGCGAGCGTGCGAGGCGTCCGCGTCTCGACGTAAGCAGCGAAGCGTTCGCGCTGCTCGGGAGTGGCGTTGTCGGTCGGCAGGATGACGTGGCCTTTTCCGACCGTCGCGGCGTCGCCGAGCGGATGCCGCGACCGGAAGAGGTCGATCTGCTGTCGCTGCACCTCGGAGAAGACCTCCGAGTCCTCTGCGGTGGAGATGTTGCTGACGAGCAGATTCAGCCCCGCGCCTCCCGCCCATCCGGCCGAACGCAGGGATCCGCCGCCGTACCAGAGGCGCGATGCGAGGCCGGGGCTGTGCGGCTCGACGCGGTCGGACGAGAGCTCGGTGACCCCGCCGAGCCCGATCTCGCGCTCGCGATCGACGGCGTCGCCGCGGATGAACCCGAGGATGCGCTCGATGCGGCCGTAGCTGATGTCCTCCTCGCGCCAGCGCTCGCCCAGCACGCGATCGGCGACGTCGTCGGGGAGCCGGGGAGCCCCGACGCTCAGTCCCGGCTGCAGTCGGCCGCCCGAGAGCAGGTCGGCCGTCGCGAGGTCCTCGGCCAGTCGCAGCGGTGACTCGTAGGCGGTCGGGATCACCGCGACGCCGAGGTCGATGCGGCGCGTGCGCTGCGCCGCCGCGGCGAGGAACACGGCCGACGAGGGAACGCCGTACTGCAGGTGCCGCGTGCGGATCCAGCCGCCGTCGAGGCCCAGCTCCTCGCCGTACGAGAACAGCTGCAACGCTTCCTCGAGACCCGTCGCCGGGTCGTCCCGGCGAAAGGGGACGATGTGGAGGAACCCCAGCTTGCGCAGTCGACCGGTCACGACTTCACGCTAGCCATGCCCGATCCACCCGGGGCCCGAGCGTGTTCACACGCCGACACAGTCGGAGACGCCTCGCCCCCGGGGATTCATGCCGGCGACTCGGCGACCGGCACGATGATCGGCAGCTCGCGGACGGGCACCAGCACGATGTCCTGCACCTTCCAGTCGAGCTCGACACAGCCCTCGCGGGCGGCCTCGAGCTCGTCGAGGCTCGGCATGCGGCCGTCGTGCGGCACGACGAACGACTCGACGTGGAACACATGGCCCTCGTCGCGCACCCGGCTTCCCGCCGCCGACACCCACGGCAGGCCGGCGAGGTACGCGTCGATCTCGCCCGCGAGCGGATGCGGCTCCGCGTCGTCGAAGGTCGTCGCCCGAGCATCCATGAGGTCGACGATCGCGGCCCGCAGGTTCTTCAGCCCGTCGCGCAGAATGCCCGCCGCGATGAACAGTGCGGCCGCGGCATCCAGCCACCACAGGCCGAGGCCGATCCCCGTGACGCCGACGATCGAGCCGACCGCCGTCATCCAGTCGGCCTTGTTCATGTCGGCGTCGGCGTAGAGCACCTTGTTGTGCAGCTCGCGCGCCAGCCGGATCTTCGCCCGTCCGAGCAGCACCGGCGGCACGGCCGTCAGCGCCATGACGCCGATCATGAGCCACCCGAGCCAGATCGACACCCCGAAGAGCTCGACGGTTCCGATGGTCGGGTGCTCGCCGCTCAGCAGGCCGATCCCCGACTCCACGATGAGGTAGGTGCCCATCGTCGACAGTGCGACGGCGGCGACCAGGTGGCCGACGCCGACCGAGCGGTGATAGCCGTAGGGATGTGTGAGCGTCGGCCGCCGCCGGTTGACGCGGATCGCGATGAGGAACGCGAGAGGTGGGATGAACGACAGCAGGTCCTCGATCCACGCCGCCTTCATCGCCTGCGAGTTGCCGAGCACGAGGAAGACGAGGGTCACGGTGACCGCCAGGAACGCGATCGTGATCCATTCGAGCCGCACCGCCCGTCGCAGCACCTCGACCTGGCGTTCCGGCAGCTCCGTCTGGCCGAATCGCACTTCCGACCGGGTCATAGCCCACCCGCCTCCGCCCGCTCCGGGAGGAACGTCTCCAGGCGCGAAAGGAACGCGTTCTCGCCGAGCGGCACGAGCATGACGATCTTCAGCGTGCTGCCGTCCTTCGCCGTCGCCTCGGCGTACGGGCGCGTGACTCCCGCCTTGTCGGTCCACGGCGTCTGGTCGGAGATGCCGCCCGCGATGAGGTCGAGCCCGCCGTTCTCGAGCTCGCGCACCAGCGCCTCCTCCGAGCCGACGGTCCATTCCACGTCGGCATCGAGCGACTCGGCGAATGCGCGGATCGCATCGGGCTCGGTGCCCTGCGGTTCCTCGTCGTCGACCTGCACCCAGTCGCCGTCCGGCGAGACACCGGCCCGGAGCGTGCCGCCCTCGACCGAGGCGAGCGTGCCCGACGGGTCGGTCGGGATCGTCAGCCCGCACCCCGCGAGTGCGAACGACGACGTCAGCAGCAACAGGACCGCGCCGACCGCTGCGGCGAGCCGGTGGTGCATGAGACCCTCCTCCGTGCGTGTCCGATCGATACATCCGATCTGCGCCATCACCCTGGCGCGCGCGCCGCGATCTCCGTAAGGGGGTTGCTCCGACGCGCTCGAACCGCATGCATTCTCGTTCACGCCTGGGAACGGAACATCCGTTCCGCGATGAGGAGCGTCGCACGCGTGGGCAGCAGCCGTGCGAGGCCCGCGAGCGCCCGGTTGCGTGCTCCGTCGATGACCGCCGGCGCGCGTCCGGACAGGGCTCTCCAAGCCGTGTCCACGACGTCCTCCGGCTGCCGCTTGCCTCGGGCAGCGCCGGGGTTCATCGGGGTGTCTGTATCTCCGGGCGAGACGGCGATGACACGAACTCCGTGGCGGCGGTTCTCCTCGTAGAGCGCTTCGCTGAAGGTGCGAACGTAGGACTTCGACGCACCGTAAGCGGCGAGGTAGGGGGTTGGCTGATATCCGGCGACGCTGGCGATGTTGATGATCGTCCCGCGCCCCGACCGCCGCATCCGGATGACCGCGGCGCGACCCAGAAGCGTGAGCGCGGTGATGTTGAGATCGACCATAGAGCGGAGCGAAACGGGGTCGGACCGCGTCAGGTCGCCCTCGGGCGCTGAGCCCGCGCTGAAGACCATGTGGTCGAGCCTCGGGAGGCTGTCGATGACGGCCGCGATCGAGCTGACATCGTCCCGCCGGGACAGGTCGGCGACGCGGACCTGAGCCTCGACAGTGTGCGTTTCGGAGATTTCGAGAGCGAGCTCGGCGAGGGCATCGCGCGAGCGGGCGACGAGGATCACGTCGAAACCCTCCCGTGCGTAGCGACGGGCGAATTCCCGGCCGATGCCGGAGCTCGCCCCGAGGATCAGGGCGACGGGCCGAGGAGCGTGGCTCCCGGCCGGCTTGTCATAGCGAGTCTGCGTCATGCGGATAATCTATCCGCTAAAGCCGAAAGGGCTAGCCTCGACGGATGGGGTCGCGGAAGAGCAACGCAGAGCAGAACCGGGTGCGGATCCTGGATGCGGCTCGCGGCTCGGTCGCGCGTGGTGATGCGCTGACGCTGAACTCCGTGGCGCACGCCGCCGGTGTGGGGGTGGCGACCGTGTATCGGCATTTCCCTTCCGTCGAGGCGCTCGAGGAGTCGCTCGTCGGGGAGCGTTTCCGCGAGCTGCATGCCGCGATGGCCCAGGTCGAGGGGGCTGCGGGGTTCGCCGGTCTCCTCGAGCGGTACTACGAGCTCATGGTGAGCGATCCGCTGTTCGCGGCTGTGACCTCCCGTCCAGACCCGGCACTGGACCAGACGACGCTCTTGCGAGACGACCTCATCGACGGGCTGGGTCACCTCATGCGGAAACAGGTCGACGCCGGCACTCTGACGCCTGGACTGACCTCCGCCGAACTGCTCGCGCTGCTCTGCGGGCTGGCGTACTCGGCCCGCACGCTCGGTGTGACGGCCGTGAGTCCGCCCGGCCGGCGACTCTTCGAGGTCATCCGGGCGGGAATTCGTCCGGCGGATTGACGCCACCGGCCTCGACCGGGGGGCGTTGCGTCCGTGTCGATAGGATGGGGTGCAATCCCTCCTCGACAGAAAGGGAGATCCGCATGCCGGGAATCGTCATCGTCGGCGTCCAGTGGGGCGACGAGGGCAAGGGCAAGGCCACCGACCTGTTGGGCGACCGCACCGACTGGGTCGTCAAGTTCAACGGCGGCAACAACGCCGGGCACACCGTCGTCATCGGTGACGAGAAGTACGCCCTGCATCTGCTGCCCAGCGGCATCCTCTCGCCGGGCGTCAACGCCGTCATCGGCAACGGCGTCGTCGTCGACCTCGAGGTGCTCTTCGCCGAGCTCGAGGCGCTGTCGGCGCGCGGGCTCGACATCTCGCGTCTGAAGGTGAGCGCCAACGCGCACCTCATCACGCAGTACCACCGCACGCTCGACAAGGTGACCGAGCGCTTCCTCGGCAAGCGTCAGATCGGCACCACGGGCCGCGGCATCGGACCGGCCTACGCCGACAAGATCAACCGCGTCGGCATCCGGGTGCAGGATCTGTTCGACGAGAACATCCTGCGGCAGAAGGTCGAGGGCGCCCTCGACCAGAAGAACCACCTTCTGGTCAAGGTCTTCAACCGCCGCGCGATCACCGCCGACGAGATCGTCGACGACCTGCTCTCCTATGCCGATCGCCTGCGGCCGATGGTCTGCGACACCGGCCTGCTGCTGAGCAACGCGCTCGACAACGGCGACGTCGTCGTGTTCGAGGGCGGGCAGGCCACCATGCTCGACGTCGATCACGGCACGTACCCCTTCGTCACCTCGTCGTCGGCCACCGCCGGTGGCGCCGCGACCGGATCGGGGGTCGGTCCCAACCGGCTCGACCGCATCGTCGGCATCGTGAAGGCGTACACGACGCGCGTCGGCTCCGGTCCGTTCCCGACCGAGCTGTTCGACGAGAACGGCGACTTCCTCCGCTCGCGGGGCTTCGAGTTCGGCACGACGACCGGCCGCCCCCGCCGTGTCGGCTGGTACGACGCCCCGATCACGCGGTACGCGACGCGCATCAACGGCATCACCGACCTGGTGCTCACGAAGCTCGACATCCTCACCGGGCTCGACCGCATCCCGGTCTGCGTCGCCTACGACGTCGACGGCGAGCGGTTCGACGAGGTGCCGGTCAACCAGTCCGACTTCCACCACGCCAAGCCGGTCCTCGAGTACTTCCCCGGCTGGAAGGAGGACATCTCGACGGCGCGCACGTTCGACGACCTCCCCTCCGCGGCTCAGGAGTACGTGCTGGCGCTCGAGAAGATGAGCGGCACGCGCATCTCGGTGATCGGTGTCGGGCCCGCCCGCGACGCCGTCATCGTCCGCCACGACCTCGTCGACTGACGTGCGCCTGCTGCTCGGCGGCTACACCGCCGACATGGGTGGCGAAGCCGCGGGCATCGGCCTGCTGCACGCGGGCGACGCCGACGGGCCGACCGCCGACGGCCAGCTCTCGTTGCGCACGGAGGTCGTGACTGCGTCGTCGCCGTCGTGGGTGGCCCGTCATCCGCGCCTGGATGTCGTCTACGCGGCGCTCGAGTTCCGCGGCGAGGTGCAGGCCTACCGGCGCACCGGCCCCGACACGTGGACACCGCTCGGAGGTCCGGTCCCGGCCGGCGAGGCCGTGTGCCACGTCGCGGTCGCCCCCGACGGAGCGTCGCTCATCGCGAGCTGCTGGAGCGACGGTCGCGTCGTGCGGATGACGGTCGATGCCGCCGGTGTCCCGTCGGCCCCGGTGATCGCCCCCGCCGCCGTCGACCCCTATGGACCCGACGCCTCCGCCGAGCCGACGGCGGAGGACCTCGACCTCGCCGCCGCCGCTCGGGCGCTGCGCGAGGCGGCGGGTCCCGAGTTCGCGCATCTCGTGCCCGGTTCCGACGTGCCCGCGCCGCCCCGTCCCGGTCCCGATCAGGATGCCGCGGCTGCACGCCCATCCCGGTCGCACCAGGCGCGATACCTGCCCGGCGGTCTGATCGTCACGACCGACATGGGCCTCGACCTCGTGCGCTTCTGGCGCGACCGCCCCCGCGGGCTCCGCCTCGTGCAGCAGGTCGCACTGCCGCTCGGCAGCGGCCCGCGTCACACCCTCTGGCACCCCAGCGGTCACCTCTACGTGCTCACGGAGCTCTCGCGCGAGGTGTTCGTGCTCGGCCCCGATCGTGCCGGCGACTGGCGGATGCTGTCGGCGACCGGGATCCTCGGGGCGCTCGACGACGACACGGCGGCCGAGGTCGCCATGACTCCCGACGGCGAGACCGTCTACGCCGGAGTCCGCGGCAGCAACACCCTCGGGGTGCTGCGCGTTCGGGGAGCCGGCGACCAGCTCGAGCAGCTCGCGCTCGTCGATGCCGGTGTCGATTGGCCGCGGCACCACGTCGTCGTCCGCGACACCCTGCTCGTCGCCGGGCAGCTCTCGAACGAGGTCGTCTCGATGACGCGCGACCCGCGCACCGGTGTCCCCGGGCGGGCGCGCCACCGCGTCGCGGCGCCGAGCCCGACCTGCATCCTGCCGGTCGCGTGATGCCGGGTCCCGCGAACGGGACGCGGCATCGGACTCAGTGCGGCAGCTTCTTCGCGTCCTGACGCGGGATCACGATCTGGTTGATGATCAGCAGGATCGACGCGGTGACGGGGATCGCGACGAGCGCGCCCAGCAGGCCCAGCAGCGTCCCGCCGACGAGCGCACCGATGACGACGAGCGATCCGGGAACCGAGACGGTGCGGTTCATGACGCGTGGTGTGAGGATGTATGCCTCGACCTGCATGTACAGCAGATAGGCGGCAGCGAAGATGATGGCCGGCACCGGAGCAGTCGGGTTCGTCAGCAGGGTGATGACCGACGCACCCACCCAGAAGATCACCGTTCCGACGAGCGGGATGAGCGTGATCGCGAACGCCAGCACGGCCATCAGCGCCGCGAACGGAACGCCGAGGATCGTCAACAGGATGAAAGCGAACGTCGCGTTCATCAGAGCCAGGACGACCATGCCCGAGAGGTAGCCACCGATCGATTCGGTGATCTGCCGCGTCATGTCGGCCACCGTGGCGCGCGAGCGTGCCGGCGAGATGCGAACGAGCGCGTTCTTCATGCGGGGGAGCGAAGCGAGGAAGTAGAGGCTCAGGACGAGCACGATGATCGAGCCCGAGATGGCGGTGACGACGTTGACGCCGACCTGCAGCAGGCCGCCGCCGATCGCCGCGATGTTCGACGGGTTGGTGACGAAGCTCTGCACCTCGTTGAGAACGTCGCTCAGGCTGTCGCCGAAGGTGTCCTCGGCCCATCGCACGGTGTCGCTCTTCAGTACGTCGCTGACGATGTTCGGCACGTCTTTCGCGAACTGCTCGATCTGATGGACGACCGGCGGGAGGACGACCCACAGGATGCCGGCGATGATCAGCGCCAGCGCGGCGAACGTGATGACGATGCCCCACGCCCGCGCGATGCCGCGGCGCACGAGGAACCGGACGACGGGGTCGAGGGCGAGCGCGACGAACAGCGCGATCGCCACATAGATGAGGACCGTCGACAGACTGGAGATCGCCAGGCCGAGCACGATGGCCGCGAGAGCGCCGAGGGCCAGGAAGAAGCCCGCGGCGAACGGCCGGGAGAGCGCGCCCCAGATGGGCTGGTCGCGTGTCGCCGGCTCGGCGACCGGGGCGATGGGGCCGGCGGGCGCGGTGCCGGTCGAGCGAGGCTTCGTCATGGTCACACTCTAGAGCCGGGGCATCCGCGCCCGCGGCGGGCCGGCGAGCACCCGCCGAGAAGATAGGGTCGGCGGGGGAAGGAGCCACCATGACCGACGCCACGACAGAACTCCACCGCCTGCGCGCGAGCATCGACAACATCGACGCCGCGCTCGTCTTCATGCTGGCCGAACGGTTCCGGTGCACGAAGCAGGTCGGTGAGCTCAAGGCGACGCACGGGATGCCCGCCTCCGACCCCGGTCGCGAGGAGCGACAGATCGCCCGCTTGCGCCGCCTCGCGGAAGAGGCCGACCTCGATCCCGAGTTCGCTCAGAAGTGGTTCGGGTTCGTTGTCGCCGAAGTGATCCGGCACCACCGGATCGCAGCCGAGGACATCGCGGACTGACGCTCAGCCGCCCGCATCCGCGAGCTGCCGGATCAAGCGCTCGACGGCGGAGCGCTGCAACGGGAATCACACGATTTTCTCGTCGCACGCGCGCGTGATAGCGGAATGGCCGATCAGGGGTCAAATCTCGGATCCGATTTGCGACCTCCCCGTGAACGTGAAACGTTGGATGAGGCCCTCCGCGGGCCACTACCCGACCAGTCCGCGGTCGCTGGTGGCAATCTCCTGAGGTGCCAGACCGGCGAGCGTATGGTCGGCGGCCTGTGCTCGTGGGTCCGACATCCGCAGCCGAGACGCCGTCGCGAGACGCGCCGAGAGGTCGCCACCCGGGCGTAACCGATGCAGCCTGCACCGGCTGCCGAGGTGACCTGTGACCAGTCCGTCTTCTTCGGGGGAAACGACCTCCCCCGCTTTGGAAGCCAAGAATCTGTACAAGGTCTTCGGGCGCAACCCGAAGTCCGTCGTCGAGAAGCTGCGGGCGGGAGCCCAGCGGAACGAGATCTCCGACGCCGGGACCGCCGCCGTCATCGACGCGTCCTTCACCGTTCAGCCCGGTGAGATTTTCGTCATCATGGGCCTCTCCGGTTCGGGCAAGTCGACCCTGATCCGCATGCTCAACGGTCTCCATGACGCCACCGCCGGAACGATCACGGTGAAGGGCGACTCGATCACGGACGTCGCGCCCGCCCGGCTGCGCAGCATCCGTCGCGAGCGCATCGCGATGGTCTTCCAGCATTTCGCTCTGCTCCCGCACCGGACCGTCGCCGCCAACGTCGCCTATCCGCTCGAGCTGCGCGGCGTCGGCAAAGCCGAGCGCCTCGCCAGGGCGGAGGAGATCCTCGCCCTCGTCGGGCTCGAAGGCTGGGGCGACAAGCTGCCGTCGGCTCTCTCCGGCGGAATGCAGCAGCGCGTCGGCATCGCCCGCGCGCTCGCCGCCGACAGCGACATCCTGCTCATGGACGAGGCCTTCAGCGCGCTCGACCCCCTCATCCGACGCGAGATGCAGGAGCAGCTGCTCGAGCTGCAGCAGAAGCTGCAGAAGACCATCATCTTCATCACGCACGACCTCAACGAGGCGATGTTCCTCGGAGACCGCATCGCCGTCATGCGCGACGGTCGCATCGTGCAGATCGGCACGCCCGAAGACATCCTCACCGATCCGGCCAACGACTACGTCGAGCAGTTCGTGCAGGACGTCGACCGCGCGCGCGTCCTCACCGCCGCGAACGTCATGGAGCGCCCGCGGCCCGTCGTCGCCGAATCCGCCGGACCGCGCGTCGCCCTCAAGCAGATGCGGGATGCCTTCATGTCGGCCGCCTACGTCGTGGGCCGCGACCGCAAGCTGCTCGGCGTCGTCACCGACCGTGACGCCGTCAAGCTCGTCCGCCGCGGCGAGTCGGCGCTGTCGTCGGTGATCAAGCCCGCGCCGCAGACCGTCAGCCAGGACAAGGTGCTCATGAACCTCTTCGTCCCGGCCGTCGAGTCGCCGCTGCCGCTCGCCGTCACCGACGCGGACGGACGCCTCGTCGGCGTCATCCCCCGCATCACCCTGCTCGCCGCTCTCGGCCCCGGCCCCGGTGCGACGGAGGAGATCACGATCCCCCTGCAGCCGATGCCGCAGGCCGCGATCGATGAGGTGCTCGCGGAGGCGACCGCCGTCGACGGCGCAACCCTCCAGAACGGGGAGGTGCGCTGATGGATGGTTTCCGTATTCCGCTCGGCCAGTGGGCCGAGGTCGCGGTCGACTGGATCCGCGACAACGTCTCGTGGCTGCTCGGCGCGATCTCGACGGCGGTCGGCTGGCTCGTCGGCTCGCTCGCCGACCTGCTGCTGAGCGCACCGATCGTCGTGGTCATCATCGTCGCCGCGTTGCTCGGCTGGTTCCTGCGGTCGTGGAAGTTCGCGATCGGCACCGCCATCTCATTTGCGATCATCCTCGGCGTCGGTCAGTGGGTCACCGCGATGCAGACACTCGCGCTCGTGCTGATCGCCACGATCATCGCCGTCGTCATCGCCGTGCCGCTCGGCATCCTCGCCGCGCGCAGCGACCGCTTCAGCGCGGTCATCAAGCCCGTGCTCGACCTGATGCAGGCGATGCCCGGGTTCGTGTACCTGATCCCCGCGATCGTGTTCTTCAGCATCGGCTTCGTGCCGGGTCTCGTCGCGACCGTCATCTTCGCGCTGCCCCCGGGCGTGCGTCTCACCGAGCTCGGCATCCGCAGCGTCGACTCCGAGACCGTCGAGGCCGGTCACGCGTTCGGCGCGACGCCGGGCCAGATCCTGCGCGGCGTTCAGCTGCCGCTCGCGATGCCGACGATCATGACCGGCGTCAACCAGGTGATCATGCTCGCGCTCTCGATGGCCGTCATCGCCGGCATCGCCGGTGCCCCCGGGCTCGGCAAGGAGATCGTGCAGGCGATGTCGACGGTCAACATCGGCACCGGTGTCGAGGCCGGCCTCAGCGTCGTGATCCTCGCGATCTACCTCGATCGGCTGACGTCCGCCCTCGGCGACATGAAAGGCCAGAAGGGCTCGATCCTCGGCGTGCTCAGCCGACGGCGCACAGCCGCGGCGGCTGCCACCGCCGCGGAGAAGCGCGAGCTCGCCACGGCCGCCTGAGCCGCGGCATCCCGAACGTATCCTCCCTGCACCACCCATACGGAACGAATGAATCCATACGGAAGGCACACGATGAACAAGCGACACCTCACCGGGATCGTGGCGCTCGGCGCCGCGGCATCCCTCGCCCTCGCCGGATGCGCGAGCGGTAACCAGGCCGAAGGCGGCTCTGGCGAGAACGGCGACAGCAAGGGCACCATCACGCTGGGCTACCTGCCCTCGTGGACCGACGGCCTCAGCACCGCATACCTGCTCGAGAACCAGCTCGAGCAGCTCGGCTACACCGTCGAGATGCAGGAGCTCACCGAGGCGGGACCGCTCTACGCCGGCCTCGCGCAGGGCGACGTCGACATCTACCCGTCGGCATGGCCCGAGCTCACCCACGCCTCGTACATGGAGCGCTACGGCGACCAGATCGACGATCTCGGCGCCTACTACGACAACGCCAAGCTCACGATCGCGGTGCCCGAGTATGTCGACATCACCTCGATCGAAGACCTCGCCGCCAACGCCGACCGCTTCGGCGGGCAGATCTACGGCATCGAGCCGGGCGCGGGCCTCACGAAGCAGACGCAGGAGTCGATGATCCCCGAGTACGGCCTCGACGGCACGTACGAGCTCGTCACCTCGTCGACCGCCGCGATGCTCACCGAGCTCGACACGGCGATCGCCGCTCAGCGCGACATCGTCGTGACGTCGTGGCGTCCGTTCTGGGCCAACGAGCGCTACGGCCTGAAGGACCTCGAGGACCCGCGCGGCGCGATGGGCGACACCGAGGCGCTGCACTTCCTCGCGACGTCCGGCTTCGCCGACGAGTACCCCGAGGCGGCCGAGCTGATCGCGAAGATCCAGCTGGACGACGAGCAGTACGCCGCGCTCGAGGACATGGTCGTCAACCAATACGGCGAGGGCAAGGAAGCCGAGGCGATCACCGCCTGGCTCGAGGAGTACGGCAGCCAGGTCGAGGGTCTGCAGACCAGCTGATCTCGCCTGATGCAGAACGGAACCCCCGGGGCGTGCCCTGGGGGTTCCGTCACTCCTGCCGGTCGCCGCGTTCCGGACGTGACGGGCGGTCGCGCCGCATCCGATTCCACATCTCGGTCGACCGCGTGATCGCGCGCTGAGCGTTGTCGAGGAGGTCCTGCGCGACCTCCGCCCAATCGGGTGAACGATCGTCGGGCTCGGGAAGCTCGCGGGGGGTTCCCTGCCGGGCTGCGCGCTCGGCCGCGTCGAAGGCATGGGTCGCGCGACGGACGGCCTCGCGATAGGCGCTGTAGTCGGCCGGCGCCATGCGCGCATCGCGCGAGGCCGGCCGCAGCCATGACGCCTGCTGGTGCTCGCGCAGGAAGAGGTCCATCGGAGGCCAGCGGGCGTCGAGCATCATCGGGAACCCGATCGCCTTCGCGGCATCGGTCTCGTAGTCCATCCACCGCGCCAGGAGAGCGTCGTGCTCCGCCATCAGCCGAGCGAGCGGCATCCGGTCGATCTCCTTGCGGGAACCGGGCATCATTGCGCGTGCAGCCTGCACGCCCGCGCGACGTGCTTTGAGTTCGGCGACGGCGGCGCGCGCCTGGCGCTCGGCGATCTGCAGGCGTCGTCGCGCCTCCGGCACGGCTCCTGCGGTGGCCCTCGGCGTCGACTTCTCGGCCTGCGCTCGCATCAGCTCGGCCCGCGCAACCTTCAGCTGTGCGCGGGCGTGCGTCACGCCCTGCTGCGCGCGGCGGAGGTCGAGCTGCGCGGCATCGAGCTCGAGTCGACGCTGCGACGGTCGGCTGCGGCGCAGGCCGGCCCAGCCGAGGGCGCCCGCGCTGGCTCCCGCCGGCGCGATCCACCACCACTCGGCCGCGAGCGCGAGGATCGGATCCACGACTTCAGCCTACGCACCTCGCCGCGTGCAGTCTTCGTGCCGGCTGGGGATACACCTGTCGGATCGGCGGTGCTGGTGCACGGTCGAACCCGCCGTGAGGCCGCACCAGCCCCACGAGTCCTGCAGCTGTATCAGCCGAAGAGCAGCGCGAAGACGGTCGAGCCCCCGCCGACCACGATCAGCGAGACGATCGCGACCCACGCGGTCACCCGCATGCGACGCGAGCGCCCGCGGGCGAAGCCGGCGTACTCGTCGTCGTCGCCCGGCGGCGTCAGGTCGCGACCGCTCATGACCGGCTCATGACGCGGGCACCTCGTCGACGATGTCGCCGAAGGCGGCGGGCAGGGTCGCGCGCGACGTGGCGCGGATCTCGGCGACGGGCACCGAGAACAGACCCTGGATGTCGAGCACGGATTCGACGCCCTCGGCGGCATCCGTCACGCCGATGCGGATCACGGGGTAGTTGCGGCCTTCGCAGAGGCCGCGGAACTTCACGTCCTCCTCGCGCGGGACCGAGACGATCACGCGACCGGTCGACTCGCTGAACAGCGCCGTCGAGACATCCACGCCGTCGCGCTCGACGATCTCGCTGAGCCACACGCGGGCGCCGACGCCGAAGCGGGTGGTCGCCTCGGCGAGGGCCTGGCCGAGGCCGCCCGTCGACAGGTCGTGCGCAGCCGAGATCAGACCCTGCTGCGACGCCGCCTGGATGAGGCCCGCGAGCCGCTTCTCTCCCGCGAGGTCGACCTTCGGGGGGCGTCCGCCGAGGTGGCCGTGGATGGTGTCGGCCCAGGCCGATCCGTCGAGCTCCTCGGCGGTCGTGCCGAGCAGGTAGATGTTCTCGCCGGCATCCTGCCAGCCCGACGGGATGCGGCGGGCGACGTCGTCGACGATGCCGAGCACGCCCACGACGGGGGTCGGGAAGATCGGCTGGTCGCCGGTCTGGTTGTAGAACGACACGTTGCCGCCCGTGACCGGGACGCCGAGCTCGAGGCACGCGTCGGAGAGGCCGTCGACGGCCTGACCGAACTGCCACATGACCTCGGGGTTCTCGGGGCTGCCGAAGTTGAGGCAGTCGGTGACGGCGGTGGGGTTCGCGCCGGTCACGGCGACGTTGCGGTAGGCCTCGGCGAGGGCCAGCTGTGCGCCCGCGTACGGGTCGAGCTGGCAGTAGCGCCCGTTGCAGTCGGTGGCGATCGCGAAACCGAGGCCCGACTCCTCGTCGACGCGGATCATTCCGGCGTCGTCAGGGAAGCTCAGCGCCGTGTTGCCGAGCACGTAGTAGTCGTACTGGTTCGTGATCCACGACGTGTCGGCGAGGTTCGGGCTCGCCACGAGCTGCAGGAACTCGTCGCGCAGCGCGTCGCCGTCGGCGGCGCGGGGGAGGGATGCCGCCGAGTCGGCCTGCAGGCCGTCGATCCAGGTCGGGTAGGCGACCGGGCGGTCGTAGACGGGGCCGTCGACCGCGACGGTCGAGGGGTCGACGTCGACGATCTGCTCGCCGTGCCAGAAGATCTGCAGGCGGCCGTCGCCGGTCACCTCGCCGAGCACGCTCGTCTCGACGTCCCACTTGCCGACGACGGCGAGGAAGGCGTCGAGCTTCTCGGGCGCGACGATCGCCATCATCCGCTCCTGGCTCTCGCTCATGAGGATCTCCTCGGGCGTGAGCGAGGGGTCGCGCAGCAGCACGTTCTCGAGGTCGACCCGCATGCCCGAGCCGCCGTTGGCGGCGAGCTCGCTCGTGGCGCATGAGATGCCCGCGGCCCCGAGGTCCTGGATGGCCTCGACGAGCTCGCCCGCGTACAGCTCGAGGCAGCACTCGATCAGCACCTTCTCGGCGAACGGGTCGCCGACCTGCACCGCGGGGCGCTTGGTGGGTCCGCCGTCGGCGAAGGTGTCGGACGCGAGGATCGACGCGCCGCCGATGCCGTCGCCGCCCGTGCGGGCTCCGAACAGCACGACCTTGTTGCCGGCGCCGGTGGCGTTGGCCAGCTTGATGTCCTCGTGGCGCATGACGCCCACCGCGAGGGCGTTGACGAGCGGGTTGCCCTGGTAGACCGAGTCGAAGACCGTCTCGCCGCCGATGTTCGGGAGGCCCAGACAGTTGCCGTAGAACGAGATGCCGCTCACGACGCCGTGCACCACGCGGGCGGTGTCGGGGTGGTCGATGGCGCCGAAGCGCAGCTGGTCCATGACGGCGACGGGGCGCGCCCCCATCGAGATGATGTCGCGGACGATGCCGCCGACGCCGGTCGCGGCACCCTGGAACGGCTCGATGTAGCTCGGGTGGTTGTGCGACTCGACCTTGAAGGTCACCGCCCAGCCCTCGCCGACGTCGACGACGCCCGCGTTCTGACCCATGCCGACCATGAGGCGGGTCTTCATCTCGTCGGAGACCTTCTGGCCGAAGCGGCGCAGGTAGTTCTTGCTCGACTTGTAGGAGCAGTGCTCGCTCCACATGACCGAGTACATCGCCAGCTCGCCCGAAGTGGGACGTCGGCCGAGGATCTCGCGGATCTTCGCGTACTCGTCGGGCTTGAGGCCCAGGGCTCCGTAGGGCTGATCACGCTCCGGAGTGGCGGTGGCGTTCTCGACGGTATCTGCGACAGGGGTGCTCACGCGGCTGGACTCCAGGACTCGGGATGCCGGACGCGATCAGTCTAGTTGTCCCGCCGAACCGTCGAGTCGCCAGGAAATGCGGATGCGGGCGGTCCGGCATCCGCACTTTCTGGCGAGTCGACGCTCAGGAGGGCGCGTCGTATGCGCCGAAGAGGCCGGTGCCGTGCTCGACGAGGGCGTCGTACGCCTCGCCGTAGGTCGCGGGCAGCGTGCTGCCGGGGTCGAAGCGCGAGGTCAGCAGACCGAGCAGCCCGCGCGCGGGTGGCGTGAGCGGCCGCTTGTGGTGCTTCTCGTCCGGGGCCTTCGTCGCCCCCTTCTCGGGGTTCGCCGGCACGTACAGCGACTGCGGCTGCGGCCACGTGTACGGCTGGCGCGGCGTCGTGAGATTGACCGCGTTGAAGATCGGGTTCGCCGTCTCGTCGCGCACGTTGAGCGGCCGCAGCCCATGCAGCCGGCAGAGCGTGTTGGTCACCGAACCGTGGTGCATCTCGTCGTGGATCACGGTTCCCGCGGCGGTGTACGCGCTCACCACGATGGCCGGCACCCGCAGGCCGAGGCGGTCGAAGGTGAAGCCCATCTCGCCGGGGCCGCTCGCATCGGGCGGCGGTGCGGCCGGTGGGGCGACGTGGTCGAAGGTGCCGCCGTGCTCGTCGAAGGTGATGACGAGCGCGGTGTTCATGGCGTTCGAGCCGGATGTCGACGCGCTCGTGCGGATCGCGTCGTACACGTCCTGTGCGAGCTTGTCACCGGCGCGGACGTCGCTGTCGGCGCTGTTGGTGATGCGGATGCGGCTGCCGTCGGGCAGTTCGAGCTCGCCTTCGCGGGTCGCGCCCCACGGCGGATGCATGTCGTTGTGGTTGAAGACCATGCGCGGCTCGATGAAGGCGTAGTCGGGAAGGTCGCCGTTGGCGGCATCCTCGTAGAACTGCTCCATGACGCGGAAGTTGGTCTTCCAGTACCGCTCGAGCACCGGCGCGTGGAGCATGCCGGTGAGGGATACGAGCTGCGTCGCGTCGTAGTAGACGCGCCACGACAGGCCGGCGTCCTCGAGGCGGTTGAAGATTGTGGGAGCCGCGGGCGCGTCGATCCACTTGTCGTAGTTGTCGCCGGTGTGGTTGACCACGTAGCCGTGCGACGTGGAGGCGTGGAAGAAGCTGCGGTTGCAGAAGGTCTGCGAGGGCACCCCGGCGAACCAGCGATCGTAGACGGCGAACTCGCGGGCGAGCGTCGACACGACCGGCAGCATCTCGGGCGAGAAGCCGCCCATGACGGTGGCGTACTCGTCGGCGGTCGGTTCGCGCTTCTTCGCGAGGCGGTAGTTGACGATGTAGTCGTGCACGAACCCGTCGTTGCGCGGCGCGCTCCCGGTCCCGGGCGCGTTGTACGGCGGCTGCAGTCCGTTGCGGGCGATGTCGGCGTTCGCGGGTGGGTCGATCGTCCCGAACAGCTGCGTGTTGACGTGGGGGTAGGTCTCGCCGGGGTCGGGCTGCGGCTGCTGCATGATGTGGTCGGTCGCGCCCGTGTAGACGTGCGCGGGGACGACCGTGCCGTCGGGGGCCGTGTTGGCGTGGTCGCCTTGCAGGATGCCGTCGAAGTCGGCCGCGCTCTTCTCCTCGGCCGTGTACAGGTGGCCGAGCAGGTTGTCGAAGCTCCGGTTCTCGAACATGAGCACCACGACGTGGTCGAACCCGGCCACGCTCCGCGCGGCGAGCGGCGCGAACTCGGGGGGATGCGCCGTCATCGCCGCCGTCACCGCAGCCCCGGCCGAGCCTCCGACGGCGAGGCCGGCGGCGCCCAGGCCCGCACGTCGGAGGAAGTCGCGACGCGACGGTCGGCGGCTCGACCAGGAGGCATCCGTCTCGTCGCTGTCGGCGTCGGCCACGGGTCCCCTCCCTCGCTCGGTGCTCGGCGATCAGGCTACTCTCACAGCATGGACGACGGCCTGCGTCTCGATCGAGGAGCCCGGTACGGTGCCGCGGTCGTCGCGGCGATGTTCGCGACCTACCTCGCCGTCGCATCCGACTTCTCCGCGATCGTCCAGGCCGAGATGTACGCCGGCACCATCACGAACGACATGCCCTACGTCGACACGCTCCAGTTCGTGCTCGTCGTCGCGACGCTCGTCGCCGCGTTCGCGCTGCTGCCCACCTCGCCGATGCGTCGCGTCGGAGGAGTGACGCTCGCCTGCGTCGCGCTGTTCCTGTGGGCGACCTTCGGGCTGCTCCGCGGAGCCGGCCATCTCGCGCACCTCGACCCGCTGTGGGAGGTCGTGCTCAATCAGGGGTTCATCGCGCTGCTGGCCGGGGTGGGCGGCTGGGTGGTCGCCCGGGGGCGGCATCCGCTGTCGTGGGTCGTCGTGATCGTCGCTCTCGTGCCGCCGATCATCGGTCCGCGACTGGTCGAGGCGAACGTCACGAGCGGCGGTTACGCGCTGGCGATGCAGGGCATCGTCATCGTCGGAGGGCTCGCCGCCGTGTGGGCGTCGGTCGCCATCGACCGGTGGGCGCGACGGCGCTTCAGTGATCGGGATGCAGCGACGCGTCGGCGGGCGCGCTCCGCCACGACACGAAGCGAACCGTGAGCCCGGCGCGCGTCGGCGCGCAGCAGAACGGTCCGGCCGCGACGTCTGCATCCGGGTCGAGAGGCGCCACCCGCACGAGACGCCAGTCCTCGTCGTCGACCCGGGCCCTGATCGTGACGGCATCGCCCGACCGGCTGGCGCGCACCGTGACGATCCGACCCGCCCAATCGGCGACGGGGGAGAGCGACCAGTCCGACATCCCCCGGGTCACGACCGCGCCCAGACTGTCGGCGCCGTCGCTGTGCTCGATTCCGGCTTTGATCCAGGTCTCGTCGTCGACACGCAGGAAGACGCCCGCCTGATCGAACTGATCGGTGAAGTCGAGCACGAACGCGACCTCGACTGCGGTATCGGGTGCCATCGGTGCGAGCAGGGCGTGCTCGTCGTCGTGCACGAACCCGTACGACGTGACGCGCCACGCGTCGCTTCCCTCGTGTGCCGTGACGAGCAGCTCGTCGCCGTCGCGCACCGCCTGCGCGGGCTTGTTGGTCCACTCGCCCTCGGACCATTCGATGTCGGTCATGCGCGTCCTATCTCCGATCGACGGTGTCCCTCACGCTACGCGCAGCTGGGTCAGCAGCGCGGCGTGATCAGTGGTGCCGGCGAACTCGACGATGCGGCCTCCCGCCAGCCGCAGGAACCCGAACTCCGCGACATTGACGTGACGTCGGGTGGGTCGGATGCCGCGGAACGGACCGGTGTGCGTGCCGCTCGCGCGCACGTGCGCGGCGATGCGGTCGTCCTCGACGACCAGTTGGATGCGGCGCACCTGCCAGTCGGGGAAGGCATCGAGCACCTCGACGACATCGGTCATCCAGGCGTCGGCTCCGCCCGGAAGGTGCGCTCGCCGCACGTCCGGGTCGACGAAGGAGCGGATGGCGTCGAGGTCGTGGCGGTTGCAGGCCTCGAGGTAGTCGGCGTACCAGGCGTGCATCTCCCACGGCTCCATCCGCCCATTATCGGTGGGAGGGTGAGCAGTCGGCGGCGGGAGGTCAGGCGTCGTCAGGCGTGGAGCGCGTCTTCCCGGGAGGCGAGGAGACCCAGGAGAGAAGGGCGGTGCGGATCGCTTCCGACAGCACCAGGCCTTCCTGCCAGCCGCGCGCGACGACGGCATCCCGTTCCTCCGGTGTCAGGCGCACGGTGACGGGGATGCTGGCCGAGTCGCCGCGGGTGGGGCGTCCGCGTCTCGGCTCGTTCAGCGGCGACGCCTGCATGGCTGCTCCCCCCTTTGGGTGCGCGCGCTGTGCGCAAGTGCACAGAGTCTTGGTAGCTCGCGGCATTCCGGATTGCCGCAGCGGGATCGGGAAGTCACGTGCGGGAGCGGCGACGCTCGTCCAGCGGCGCCGAGATCCAGTAGAGGAGAGCCGCGCGGATCGTCTCGGACAGCACCATCCCCTCTTCCCAGCCGTGACGGATGGCGGCGTCGCGCTCTTCGTGCGTGAGGCGCACGGTCACCGGCATGCTGGGCGATTCGCCACGGGTGGGGCGTCCGCGTCTCGGTTCATCGGCGATCATCATGGTGGTCATGCATGTGGGACGCCGATGGGCGCAGAACGTGACGCGAAACGTCGAGACTTCTCCGGATGGGAGGAGCGTCGCGGTGTTTCCGGGGCTGATCAGACCTCGCCGACGACCTCGACCTTGAAGCCCGCGGCGTTCTCGAGCCAGCCGGCGTAATGCTGCGGGCCCCCCGCGTGCGGGTAGCGCTCCGCGTACAGCGGAGTCCAGCCGGCACCGGGGGCGTCGGTCATGATCGCGTGGACCTCGGCGGGGGAGCCGCCGTGGAACGCCAGATGGTTCAGGCCCGGGCGCCGACGATCGTGCTCGGCGCCGACCGTGTTCGGTGAGGTGGTGAGCGTCAGGTAGGCGCCGCCTGCGGCCCACGACTCACCCTGCGGCCACGTGCTCTCGAGCTCGAAGCCGACGCGTCGCAGCAGCCAGCCCCACTCGGTGCGCGCGCTCTCGATGTCGCCGACCCAGAGCTCGACGTGATGGAAACCGGCCATGGGTCCAGTCTGGCGCAGCGGCCCGACATCCTCGTCCCGCGGTGGCTATGCTGCGGCGGGGTTCCGTCAGCGAGTGGGGGTCGTATCGAATACATCTCACCGGTCCCGGCAGCCATGTGCTCACGATCCAGCCCGGGCGGGGGGACCTCTCTCTGGGGCCGGGTGGGGGGAAGCCGGTAGACCTGCAGGTCGGACCAGACGACGTGATCGACTGGTCGGCGTTCGACCCCTTCGCGACTCCTGCGGGCTCTCCGTGGCCGCGTCACATCGCCTATCGCGGCAACGACTCCGGCTTCTTCGCCTGGGCGCGCCGCCGCCCCATCGAGAACTTCTCCTGGACGCCCGAGTTCACCGGCGACCGCGACGTGGATGCTGCGGGCGCCGACATCCACAGCCTCTTCCTCCGTCTGGGTGACCTGCGCGGCTCGTTGCGTCTGACGATGCCGAACGTCTACCACCTCAGCGTCGCGGGCGACCTCGGCCGACTTCGGACGGACGGGGTGCTCCCGCGGGCGCTCGCGCTGCTCCCGGCGCTCGGACGCACGACGAGCGAGCCCGTCGTCGTCCCTGACGTCGGCCCGCTGCGAGACGTCGACGCGGTGACGCTGTCGGGCGCGCCGTTCGGTCGTCCGATATCGCTGACCTCGCTCCGACAGTTCACCCGGATCGAGACTCTCTCGCTGCACGGGAGCTTCACCGACTGGGAGGTGCTGAGCGAGCTCGACGGGCTCCGCGGACTCGAGATCCGCTTCGCACCGGACCTCGACGGGATGCCGTCGCTCGACACCTGGCCGTCGCTGGAGCGGTTCATCGCGTTCAACGTCGACGAAGCGGGCGGGAAGATCCTCCGATCGCAGATGCGTGCACGGGCGAAGACGCGGCCGCGGGCCGACTACGCATCGGTCGTGAAGCTGCGTAAGCCCGAGTGGTGGCAGCAGGAGTACGGCCGCCCGTTCGCCGGGTGGGACGTGCGCCGCGCGAAGATCGCCGATGCCGCGTACGACGCCGCCCTCGCGTCGCTCGCCGATGCAGAGGACGTCAGCGCCGCTCGCGCGGCGATCATCGCCTTCGTCGAACGCTTCAACAGCGTGCCCGGCATCGAGACGACCGAACGCGAGGATGTCGGCGACGCGGTGCTGCAGCTGCAAGCCCAGGGATGTCCCGCCCAGCTCGGCGTCACCGCGGACGACGCGTTGCGCTGGTTCGACGAGGCGCGCGACTACTGACGCGAGGCGGGTGCTACCTCGGGAGGAGGGTCCGACCTTCGGATGATCTCGCGCCCGAGTGGCCGGATTCACCCCGAGCGAGCCGCCTCGGTGCCTTAGCATCGCCCCATGACACGCCTCACCACGTGGCCCCTGCGCCTGCGGTCCGTCGCCGGACCCGCCCTCGAGCCGATCACCGGGCTCCTCGCTCTCGCGATCTGGATCGGCATGGCGCAGCTCGATCGTCTCGACGTCGTGCTCGGGCGCGATGACACCTTCGCGACCTCGGCTTACGGCGTCGCGGTCATGGTCGGCTTCGCCGGCGCGATCGCGCTCGCGCGCATCCGTCCGGGCTGGTCGACGGTGCTCCTGGTCGTCTTGCTCATCGTGCAGGTGCTCTTCTGGCCCGCCCGGTTCAGCCAGCTGAGCTGGATCGGCTATGTCCTCCTGCTGCCCCTGCCCGCGTTCCTCTCGCGGAACTCGGATATCCGCAGCCGACGGCTGACCCTGGCCGCGGTGCTCGCCTCCGCGGTCGTCGTCGGCGGGCTGCTGGCCGTGCCCGCGCTCTCGCTCTCGGGCCGGTGGGGGACCATCAGCGGCAAGGAACTGGCGGGCGGTCTCGACGCCATCGCACTATGCGTGACGCTCAGCGTGGTCGGCGCCTGGCTCAGCTGGCGGCTCGGGCGGGTGCGCACGTCTTCGCCCACCCGCCCCGAGACCGCCGACCCCGCCGACGAGGCGCTCGCCACGCTCTCGACTCGCGAGCGCGAAGTGTTCGACCTCGTCGCCCGGGGCCGGTCCAATGCGGAGGTGGCTGCCCACGCGTTCATCAGTGAAACGACGGTGAAGACCCATGTCGGCAGCATCCTGAAGAAGCTCGGGCTCTCGTCGCGGAGCGAGCTCATCGCCTTCGCGTGGGGCAATCGGCTCCTCGAACCTGCCGGGTCCGCCGACCACCACTCGATCCGGTAGCGCTGGGTCAGTCCGCGACCGTCATGCGATCGAGGTTGATGTAGTTCGCGCTGCCCGACGCGCTGTCGACACGCAGGTCCACGCGGTTGTACCCCTCATCGAGCGAGACGGTCACCGTACGCGTCTGCCAGTCACCCCAGCCGGACGTCGCGGGGAACGACAGCGGGGTCGCCGCGCCGTTGACGGTCAGGGCCCGCGAGGCGACACCAGCCGCGGCGGCGTAATGGAACTGCAGCTCGTAGGTGCCCGCGGCCGCCACGTTGACGTGGAAGGTCGCCCCGGTGCCGTCGCCGATCCAGCCGCCGATGTATCCGCGCCCGCTGTAGCCCGACTGCCCGCTCTCGGAGATCACCCCTGAGCGCTCGGTGTTCTCGGCCTCATAGACGCGGGTGCCCTCCACGGGGCCGGTGTAGCCGTCGGGAGTCGCCTGGCTCATGACCGCGACGCTCGCAGCCGCGGCGAGACTCTGGATGGCGGTCGTGCCGAGCTCGGGTGCGGGGGCGGTCCAGTCGTAGGCCCCGATGCCCGCGGAGTTGAGGTGGTTGGCTGCCTGGGTCGCGTTGTCGGTGAGCAGCTGCTCGTACTGCGTCTGCCCGGCATCGTCGATGAGCGCGCGGATGTTACGCGTGAGGATGGCTTTGAAACCGCCCGTGTCGTCGACACCCTCGAAGAGGAAGGTCCCCGACGAGGTCATGTTCGCCACGGCCCAGTCGACCGCGGCCACCGCGCGCGAGAGCTCCGCGGGATCACCCGAGTCGAGGTACATCTCGAGGGCGGCGCCGGCGTAGTTGCCCTGGTTGTAGGTCCAGTCCCAGTCGACGAACTGGCCGGTGCCCTCGATGTGGTCGCGCAGTTTGCCGCCGACGTAGAAGTTCGCGTCGAGCCAGGAGAAGAGGGTCCGCGCCTGGTCGCGGTACGAGACGTCGCCTGTGGCGGCATAGATGCGCATCGCCGTGTAGACGGCCGTCGCGTTGGTGGCGACGTTCTTCTCGTTGCGCTCGCCGTCGCCGATGTCGACGTTCTTCCACCAGATGCCGCCGCCGTACGTCGAGTCGGCGTACTGCGTGATGAAGTCGAACATCTCGATCGCATCGTCGCGGTACTCGACGTCGCCGGTGAGCTCGTACGCACGGATGGCGCCGCGGGCCCACCAGCCGATGTCGTCGTTCCAGTCGTTGTCGCGGAAGTCCGGATACTGCGCCTGGAAGCCGTCGTAGACGTCATCGATCATCTGGCGGGCGTCGGTGCTGCCGGTGCGTTCGTAGACGTCCATGATCGTCTCCCACAGCTGCGCCTCCCACCAGTAGTCCGTGTACAGGCCGCCTTGCGGGCCGTGCGCGTGCTCAGGGTGGATCTGATGGTCGCTGTATGTGAAGAAGTAGTTCGCGGAGTCGTCCCAGAACACGTCGACGAAGTCGTCGAAGGCCGTCTCGGACTGGGTCGAGGTCAGCGCGTGCGCCGGTTGGGGGACCAGCAGGGCCGCTGCGAGCAGCGTGGCCCCGAGGATGGTCATGGATCTCTTCATCGTTCTCTCCTCGCTGAAAAAACATATTGATTGCCGACCGGTCAACGCCGCCTTCTCATGGCTTCGACGTCTCGGGTCGCGCGGGACACAGCGTTGCACATATTTATACGTTTTAATAGACGGATTGCGAGATCCGACCTATACTCGGGCCTACCGTCCACCGCCGGGCGGGCCCGACACCACCCAAGGAGCAACGTGGCTCACGTGCATTCGGCCTTCATCCGTTCCGTCTCCGATCGCGTGCGGGAACGTCTCGACGACGAGGTCGCCGACACCTTCGAGCGCTGCTTCGAGAACACCCTCGGCACGACGCTCACGGCGATGCCCGACGGGACGCTCTTCATGCTCACGGGCGACATCCCCGCCATGTGGCTGCGCGACTCCACGGCACAGCTCGCGCCCTACCTGCACTTCGCCGCCGAGGACACCGCGATCTCCGACATGATCGCCGCCGTCTCGAGGAGACAGATCGCCTTCGTCCTCATCGACCCGTACGCCAACGCCTTCAATGCCGCGGCCAACGGCAACGGCCACCAGGACGACCTCACGGACGGCTCGCCCTGGGTGTGGGAGCGCAAGTACGAGGTCGACTCGCTCTGCTACCCGATCCAGCTCGCGCACGACCTGTGGACGGTGAGCGGTCGGACGGATCATCTCGGGGCGGACTTCGCCGAGGCCGCACGCCGGATCATCGAGCTGTGGCGTGTCGAGCAGGATCACGAGTCGGCATCGCCGTACCGGTTCCAGCGGTTCGACTGCCCGTCGAGCGACACGCTCGTGCGCGACGGCCGCGGCCCCGAGACGGTGCCGACCGGCATGACGTGGTCGGCGTTCCGCCCGAGCGACGACGCGTGCGCATACGGCTACAACGTCCCCGGCAACATGTTCGCCGCGGTCGAGCTCGGCCACATCGCCGAGATCGCCGAGAGCGTGCTCGCCGATCCGGAGCTCGCCCGCACCGCGCGCGACCTGCGGGACGACATCGAGCGCGGGGTCGCTGCGCACGGTCTGGTCGTCGACTCCGAGCACGGCGAGCTGTACGCCTACGAGGTCGACGGTCGCGGCGGAACGCTGCTCCTCGACGACGCGAACGTGCCGAGTCTGCTCTCCCTGCCGCTCATCGGGTGGTGTCGGCCGGACGACGACCGGTATCTCGCGACCCGCCGCTTCATCCTCAGCGACGCGAACCCGACGTTCGTCCGCGGTGTCCTGCCGGACGGCGGCGACGTGCGCGGCCTGGGCAGCCCGCACACGCCCGCCGGTCACATCTGGCCCATCGGCCTCTGCATCGAGGGGCTCACGACCTCCGACGAGGAGGAGCGGAGCCGCATCCTGCGGCTGCTCCTCGACACCGACGCCGGCACCGGGCTCATGCACGAGTCGTTCCTCGCGACCGACCCCCAGACGTTCACGCGCGAGTGGTTCTCGTGGGCGAACGCGATGTTCTGCGAGTTCGTGCTCGACCTCGCGGGTCTGCGCGTGCTGACCCGCGGCGCCGTCGCCGGGGCGCGGCGGTCATGAGCGCGTCGACCGCCGTGCGGCCGAGCTCGGCCGAACAGGCACCCGCCCCTCGTCGTGCGCACCGCCCCGGCAACCCGTCGGCCCGGCAGATGACCCGGAGCGCCTGGCTGTTCCTGCTGGTGCCGGGTGTGCTCTTCCTCGTCTTCATGGCGCTGCCCATCGCGATCGCGCTCGTGCTGAGCCTGACCGATTACGCCATCGTCGGAGACTTCGACTGGCTCGGCCTGCAGAACTACGCCGAGATCGCCGTCGATCCGTTCTTCTGGATCGCGCTGCGCAACACCGCGTACTACACGGTGCTCTACGTGCCGGCGGGTCTGGTCGTCGCGCTCGGCACGGCCCTGCTCCTCAACCGGCGGCAGCGGGCCGTCCGCATCTTCCGCACGCTCTTCTACATCCCCGTCGTCGCGTCGACGGTGGCGACGGCGACCATCTGGTTCTGGATGCTGAACCCGCAGAACGGCCTCCTCAACGTCGTGCTGAGCTGGTTCGGCATCGACGGCCCCGCGTGGCTCTACGAGTCGCAGTGGGCCATGATCGCGATCGTCATGATGAGCGTGTGGGCCGGCTTCGGCGCCAACATGATCATCTTCCTGGGCGGACTGCAGGGCGTTCCCGGCGAGCTCTACGAGGCCGCTCGTCTCGACGGCGCGAACGCCTGGCAGCAGTTCCGGTACGTCACTCTGCCGTCTCTCACGCGCACGACGTTCCTCGTATCGACGCTGCTGATCATCGGCGCGTTCCAGGTCTTCGACCAGGCCTACGTCCTCACCAAGGGTGGGCCGGGCAACTCCACCGTGACGATGGTCTATTACATCTACAACAAGGGGTTCGGGGCCCTCGAGATGGGCTATGCCTCGGCGCTGTCGTTCATCCTCTTCCTCATCATCCTCGTGTTCTCCCTCGTGAACGCGCGACTCACGAATCGGGGAGGCGTCCGATGACGAACACGCTCAACGGCTCCGTGGACGGCGGCAGCGCCGTCCAGACCGCCCTCGCGGCACGGACGCCGGTCGCGGCGGCTCCGACCGCCCGTCCACGGACGCCGCGGCAGCGCGCGGGGACGGTCGCCTGGTACGTCGGAGTGATCCTCGTCAGCATCGTCACGGTCGCACCGCTCGTCTGGACGATCTCGACGTCGATCAAGCCGGCCTCCGAGATCCTCTCCGGCGCCCTGTCGCTCATCCCCGACAACCCCACGATCGAGAACTACGTCCGGGTGTTCGACGAGGTGCCGTTCGGGCGGTACTTCGTGAACTCGCTCGTGCTCGGCATCGGCGGCGCGGCGACGAACATCTTCTTCGGCGCGCTCGGCGGCTACGCCCTCGCCAAGCTGCGGTTCCGCGGCCGCACGGCGGTGTTCGCGGTCTTCCTGTCGTCGCTCATGATCCCCGGCATCATCACGATGATCCCGTCGTTCCTGATCCTGCGGTCGATCCCGTTCGCGGGAGGAAACGACATCCTGGGGCAGGGCGGCCTCGGTCTCATCAACACCTACTGGGCCGTCATCATCCCGGGCGCCGCGGGCGCGTTCGCGGTCTTCTTCATGAAGCAGTTCTTCGAGACCCTGCCCGACGAGCTCGGCGAGGCGGCGCGCATCGACGGCGCCGGCGAGTTCCGCATCTTCGCGCTCATCTACTTCCCGCTCGCGAAGGCCGGGCTCGCCGTGCTCGGCATCATCAGCTTCCAGGCCGGTTGGAACAACTTCCTGTGGCCGCTCATCGTCCTGAACAGCCAGGACATGATGACGGTCCAGGTCGGGCTCGCGTCGTTCGTCAACAACTACGAGACCGCGTTCGGCCCGCTCATGGCCGGCACCGTGGTCGCGAGCCTGCCCGTGCTGCTCGTGTTCCTCTTCGCCCAGCGATACATCATCGAGGGCGTCGCGCACGTCGGCACCAAGTAGACGACACTCTCCCACCCGCAACCACACCATCCGATCACAGGAGATTCCGATGAAGAACACCGTGCGCTCGCTCGCCCTGCTGGGCGTCGCGACCCTGACCATGACCCTCGCCGCCTGCGGCGGCTCCGACGCCGGCAACGGCGGCGACGGACCCGAGCCCGTCGTCATGTGGGGCTCGTGGTCGGGCGATCAGGTCGCCCAGCTCGAGGCTCAGGCCGCCCGCTTCAACGAGGCGCAGGACGACTACGAGGTCAGTTACGTGCCGCAGGAGCTCGTCGAGGAGAAGCTCCTCACGGCCCTTGCCGGGGGCCAGGTGCCGGACATCGTGCTGTGGGACCGCTATCAGACCTCGCTCTACGCCCCGAAGGGAGCGCTCGCTCCCATCGACGACTTCATCGCCGAGGATTCCGTCGACACCAGCGTCTTCTACGAGCCGGCACTCGGCGAGATGGAGGTCGACGACAAGCTCTACGGCCTTCCCCTGCTCGTCGACAACCGTTCGCTCGTCTACAACCGGGCACTGCTCGACGAAGCCGGCGTCGCGGCGCCGACGAACTGGAACGAGCTCCAGGCGGCAGCCCAGGCGCTGACCAAGCGCGACGGCAGCAAGCTCGTGCAGTCGGGCTTCGACCTGAGCGACCCCGGCCTGTTCAGCATGTACCTCGCGCAAGCGGGCGGTGAGCTGCTCAACGACGACGAGACGAAGACCGCCTTCAACAGCCCGGAGGGCCTCGAGGTGCTCGAGTTCTGGCAGAGCCTGCTCGACGACGGCGTCTACGCACAGGGATTCGGCGATACGGGTGACGCCTTCGCCGAGGGGCGCACCGCGATGAAGCTCGACGGCCCCTGGGCGCTCTCGACGCTCGACAAGGTCGACGGGCTGACCTACGGCGTCGCGCAGCCGCCCGCCGGTCCCGACGGCGACTCCGGCGCGTACATGGGCGGCTTCGGGCTCGTCATCCCCGAGGGCGCCAAGAACGCCGAGGGCGCCTGGGAGTTCATGAAGTGGTGGACGACCGAGGCGGAGAACGGCGTCGCCTTCGGCGAGATCTCCGGCTGGATCCCCGCGAACATCGAGGCCGCGAACGATCCCTACTTCACCGACGACGAGCACTACGCGGCCTTCATCGAGACCATGAACTACGCCGGGGCCCGGCCGAACGTGCAGGGCTTCTCGGACGTCGAGGGCAAGGCGCTGGTGCCTGCTCTCGAGCGGTTCATGTCCGGCGAGATCTCCGCCGAGCAGGCGCTCAAAGACGCGCGGGAGCAGGGCGATCAGATCCTCGCGAAGAACCGATGACGCGACCCTCCCTCGTCTCGGCCCGAGAGGCCGCCGACATCCCCATCCAGAGAGAAGAGCACGCATGACCCGTCCCGCAGCGATCGTCTGGTCGTCCCGAGCGGATGTCGCCCAGGAGAGCCTCGACCACTTCTTCGGCGTCCCCGGCATCCAGTTCCTCGCCAACAGCCACCCGCATGACCGCGGTGACACCGAGGTGTTCAACTACTGGTGGCTGGCGCATGTCATCGACGCCCGCCTCGACGCCTGGCTGCGGACGGGCGACCAGCAGTGGCTTGATGCGGCCGTCGCCGCGCGCGACAACATCGTCGGACGCAACGGCGGCTCGCTGTTCAACGACTACTTCGACGACATGCTCTGGTTCGGCCTCGCGCTCGAACGGCTCCACGCCGCGACGGGCGAGCAGCGCCACCTCGACGACGCCCGTGCGATCTGGGACCACGTCATCGAGCACGGCTGGAATGAGACGCTCGGGTGGAGCCTCGCGTGGCGGAAGCAGCAGCTGGCGTACAAGAACACGCCGGCCAACGGGCCGCTCGTGATCCTCGGCGCGAGGCTGAACGCGCTCGACGCGTCCGGTGACCACCTCGACTACGCCCATCGGGCGTTCGACTGGCTCACGGCGAACCTCGTCGGACCCGACGGGTTCGTCGAGGACGGTGTCAATCGCAACGATGACGGCGCCGTCGACACGCAGTGGCGCTTCACCTACAACCAGGGGCTCTACGCGGGAGCGGCGGTCGAGCTGTTCCGGCTGACGGGCGACCGCGCGTTCCTCGAGCGTGCCGTGCGGACGGCCGTCACCGCCGTCCGCGAGCTGAGCGACGGCTCGGTGTTCCGCGACGAGGGCGACGGCGGCGACGAGGGCCTGTTCAAGGGCGTCTACTACCGCTACCTGGGCGAGGTGCTCGCGGTCCTCGCCGACGAGCCGGGCTTCGCCGACGAGCGGGCGCTGCTCGAGGCGTTCCTGCGGGCGAGCACCGACGAGCTCTGGCGAACCGGCGTCGTCGACGGTCGGCTGCGTCCCGGCAACGACTGGTCGGAGTCGGCGGGGGAGTGGATCCCGTACTCCACCGCTGTCAGCGCGATCTTCGCGATCGAGCAGCGCGCGCGACGGGAGAGCGCCGAGTCCGCGGGTGAGACGGTAGCCGCGGGCCCCGCCGCGGCAGTCGGCTCCGTCGTCGGCGCCTAGGCCCGATCAGCCGCGCCGCCGCGATCCGCTCCGTGCCCGACGGCGCCCCCTCAGTCGCGAGGGGGCGCCGTCGACGCGCCCAGCACGAGCTCGGTGGGCAGCACGACCTTCTCGACCGCCAGGGGGCGCGCGATCTGCTGCTGCAGCGAGGCGATGCCGCGGCCGCCGAGCTCCGTCTGCGCCTGCCGAATGTGGGTGAAGCGGAACAGGCCTGTGTCGAAGAACGCGTCGGGGTGGTCGAAGCAGACGACCGACACGTCGCCCGGGATGCTGAGTCCGAGCCGCGAGCAGGCCTCGCGCAGCATGAGCGCGATGTTGTACTCGGCCGCGACGTAGCCGGTGATGTCGGGATGCTCGCCGACGAAGGCGATGAGCCGCTCGATGTCGTCCTCGACGGTGTCGGTGCTGCCGGGCACCGTCGACTCGAGCGTCTGCAGCTCCGCGCGGTTCTCCAGGGGCAGGTGGTTCATGGCGTGGGCGTGGATGTACCCGTTGCGACGGTCGTCGCTCGACGACACGTGGCTCGACGGTCCTACGAACCCGACGGTGCGGTGCCCGAGCTCGAGCAGGTGCTCCGTCGCCGCGCGTCCCCCGCCGAGGTTGTCGGAGCAGACGGCCGAGACCGGGATGCCGTCGAACAGGCGGTCGAGGATGACGAGCGGGAACCGCCGCGCGACGAGCTCGAGGGCGGCGGGCGGGATGTACTCCGACGAGCTCGGGAGCAGCACGAGCCCCTCGACGCCGGCGTCGACGAGGGAGCGGATGCACGCGTCCTCCTCGGCCAGGTCGCCGCCCGACCGTTTGAAGATGACGTGGGTGTCGGCGCCCGCCGCGGCGAGGATCCCCTCGATGATCTTGTTGCCGAACGTGTCGTCGAAGCTCGTGAGGACGCAGCCCAGCAGGCGGGTCGAGACCTCCGACCCCGCGGCCGGGACGGTCGTCGCGGTCGCGCTCGTCACCACCGTGCCGATGCGCGGACGACGCATGATCATCCCCTCGCTGCGCAGCAGCTCGAGTGCCCGCTTGACCGTGATGGCGCTCACGTCGAACTGCTTGGACAGCTCGGCCTCGGAGGGCAGGCGCTCGCCGACGGGGTAGGTGCCGTTGGTGATCGCCAGACGCAACGATTCGTACACGCGCTTGTACAGCATCCCGATCCTCCTCCGGCTGGAATTCTTATATTTAATCTACAGGGTTGGTGGTCGAAATCCGCCGGTCGTGGCGAGGCTCGCTACGACCGCAGATCCGCGGTCATCTGCACGCGCGGGCCGAGGGCGTCGAGCCCCATGCGCTCCTCGGTCTCGACGAGCATGAGCTCGAACTCCGAACGCGGTTCGGTCACCACGAAGCCGAGGCGCTCGTAGAACGGGGCGTTCCAGGGCACGTCGGCGAAGGTGCGGAGCGACATCCGGTCGTGGCCGCGGTCGCGGGCGAACGTCATCGCCGCCTCGACGAGCTTGCCGCCGTACCCTCGGCGCCCATGCTCGGGCGACACCGACAGCTGTTCGAGGTGAGCGTGGCCGTCGGCCTCGAGCACATGGACGAAACCGGCGATCACGCCGGCGCCGCCCGCACCGCCCTCGCCGACATCGGCGACCAGCAGGAAGCCGGCCTCGTCGGCACGCGACGCGCCGGTCGGCGCCGGCCACCAGGTCGGCGGGTCGAGAAGGTCGCGGAGCAGGGCGTCGGCGTCGTTCTCGATGTCTTCGAGGAGGCTCAGCTCGTCAGGTCTCGGCGGGCGGATGTCGATGGGCACGACCAGATCGTAGCGAGCGGCGGTCAGTCGATGACGAGCCGGTAGCCCATGCCCGACTCCGTCAGCAGATGCTCGGGACGCGCCGGGTCGGCCTCGAGCTTCTTCCGCAGCTGCGAGACGTAGAGCCGCAGGTAACCGGTGTCGTTCACCTGCTCGGTGCCCCACAGCTCCTTCAGCAGGTCCTGCCGCGTCACGAGGGCTCCCGGGCTCCGCGCCAGGAAGTCGAGCATCCGCCATTCCGTGGGGGTGAGATGCACGCGCTCGCCGCCGCGGGTGACGGTCTTGGTCGCCCGATCGATCTCGACGTCGGCGAACCGCACGAGGGCGACGGATGCCGCGCCGCCCGCGCGCCGGGTCAGCGCACGCAGCCGCGCGAGCAGCTCGTCGATCTGGAAGGGCTTGGTGACGTAGTCGTCGGCGCCCGCGTCGAGGGCCGCGACCTTGTCGGCCGACCCGGTGCGACCGGAGACGACGATGATGGGCACCCCGCTCCAGCCGCGTACCGCTTCGATCACGGAGACACCGTCGAGCCGTGGCATCCCCAGGTCGAGGACGATGACGTCGGGATGCTCCGATGCCGCGGCGGCGACCGCGCCGGCTCCGTCGGCCACCGAGACGACGTCGTACCCGTGCGCCGCGAGCGTGATGCGCAGCGCCCGCACGAGCTGCGGGTCGTCGTCGGCGAGGAGGACCTTCACCCCTCGATCCTGCCCTCTTGCGCGGCCGGAGACGCCATGGGCAGCTCGATCACCATGGTGAGGCCGCCTCCCGGAGTCTGCTCGGGCAGGAGCTGACCCTGCATCCCCTCGGTGAAGCCCTTCGACAGCGCCAGCCCCAGCCCGAGGCCGGTCGTGTTGTCGGTGTCGCCCAGCCGTTGGAACGGCGCGAAGACGTCGGCATGACGGTCGGGCGGGATGCCGGGCCCATGGTCGATCACCCGGATCTGCGCGAGCCCGCCCAGCGAGCTCGTGCTGATGCGCGCCGGCGTCCCGGAAGGTGAATGGCGGTGGGCGTTGGCCAGCACGTTGACCATCACGCGCTGCAGCAGCACCGGGTCTGCGAGCACCGGCTCGATCGCGTCGTCGAGGGCCAGCTCGACCGCGGCCGGACCGAGGCCGAGCTCGTCGACGGCGGCGAGCACGGCATCGGCGGTGTCGACCGGCTGCAGCGCGACGGCGAGAGCGCCGGCCTCGATGCGGCTCACGTCGAGCAGGTCGGTCACGAGCGAGGTCAGGGTGCCGAGGCTCTCGTCGGCGGTGGCGAGGAGTTCGTCGCGGTCTGCGTCGTCGAGTGCGGGACCCGCCGCCCGGAGCCCGCCGAGCGCGGCGACGGCGGCGGCGAGGGGGCGCCTCAGGTCATGGCTCGCCGCCGACAGGAGGGCGCTGCGCACCCGGTCGGTCTCGGCGAGCACCGAGGCGGAGCTGGCCGCCCGCTGCAGGTCGGCCTGCTCCATCGCGGCGGCGAGCTGCGCGACGACGACATCCAGCAGCCGTCGCTCCGAGCCGTCGAGCTGCTCCGACTCGCTGCCGTGGAGCTCGAGGACGGCCTCGCGTCCGACATCGACCCGCAGATGACGCTCGTCGCGCACGGGCTCGCCGTCGGCGGCGATGACGGTTCCGTCCGCCGCGACGAGGCGGGCACCCGACATCCCGAACGCCTCGCGCGCCCGCGCGACGAGCGCCGGGATCGAGCCGTCGCCCCGCAGGACGCTTCCGGCGACCGCCGCGAGCAGCTCGGCCTCCGCGGCCGCTCGCCGTGCGGCCCGCGTGCCCCGGGCCGCTCGGTCGACGATCACGCTCACGAGCAGCGCGATCACGACGTAGAGCGCGAGCGCCCACGTGTGCAGGGGGTCGGCGACGGTCACGGTGTAGAGCGGCGCGACGAAGAAGAAGTCGAGGGTCACTCCCGACATCACCGCCGCGAAGACGGCCGGCCACAGTCCGCCGACGAGCGCGACCACGACGACGAGCAGCTGATACGCGAGCACGTCGCTCGTGATCGATTCGGGGCTGCGCAGTGCGACGAGCAGCCAGGTCAGCAGCGGACCGCCGGTCAGCGCCACTACGAAACCGAGCACGCGGCGCCGCACGCTGAGCGCCCCGCCTGCGACGCGGGGCAGGGTGAAGCGGCCGCCGGCCGCGGCGTGAGTCACGACGTGGACGTCGATGTCGCCCGATTCGCGGATGACGGTCGCACCGATTCCGGGACCGCTCAGCGCTGCCGCGAGGCGGCCGCGCCGGCTCACTCCGACGACGAGCTGCGACGCGTTGACCGAGCGGGCGAACTCGACGAGGGCGGCGGGGATGTCGTCGCCGACGACCTGGTGGTAACTGCCGCCCAGCGACTCGACGAGCGCGCGCTGCGCGGCGAGAGCCGCCGGGTCGGCGGTGCGCAGCCCGTCCTGCCCCGAGACGTGCACGGCGAGCAGCTCGCCGCCCGCCGACCGGTCGACGATGCGCGCCCCGCGACGGATGAGCGTCTCGCCCTCGGGCCCGCCGGTGAGAGCGACGACGACGCGCTCGCGCGCCTGCCACGTGCCCCGGATGCCGTGCTCGGCGCGGTAATCCTGCAGGGCGCTGTCGACCTCGTCGGCGAGCCACAGCAGCGCGAGCTCGCGCAGGGCGGTGAGGTTGCCGAGCCGGAAGTAGTTCGAGAGGGCGGCGTCGATGCGCTCGGCGGGATAGACCAGCCCGGCGGCGAGACGATCGCGGAGCGACGGCGGTGCGAGGTCGACGAGCTCGATCGGGTCGGCCGAGCGCACGACGGCATCCGGCACGGTCTCGCGCTGGGCGACGCCCGTGATCTGCTCGACGACGTCTCCGAGCGACTCGATGTGCTGGACGTTGACGGTCGTGACGACGTCGATGCCGGCATCCCGGAGCTCTTCGACGTCCTGCCAGCGCTTCTCGTTGCGCGAGCCGCCGACGTTCGTGTGGGCGAGCTCGTCGACGAGCGCGACGCGCGGAGCCCGGGCCAGCACGGCCTCGAGGTCCATCTCATCGAGGGTGACGCCCCGGTGCTCGAGGCGACGGCGCGGCACGAGCGGCAGGCCGGCGGTCATCGCGGCGGTCGCAGCCCGGCCATGGGTCTCGACGATCGCGACGACGACGTCGACCCCGGCATCCTGCAACCGGCGCCCTTCTTCGAGCATCTCGTATGTCTTGCCCACGCCCGGCGCCGCGCCCAGCAGCACCCGCAGCCGTCCCCGCTTCACGGCATCACCCTAGTTCTCCCCGCCCGCTCGCCCCGCTCGCCCCGCTCGTGTGCGCCGCGATGCAAGGGATCGGGCATGACACCCCGCCGAGAGGCCACGATCCCCGGCGAGCCGCCCCGCACCCCTTGCATCCGCGCCCGGTCGGAAGCTCACGGCGCGAGACCGTCCAGCGCCAGGTTCAGCTCGACGACGTCGACACGCGGCTCGCCCAGGAACCCGAGGTCGCGGCCCGCCGTGTGCGCGGCGACGAGGTCGCGCACCTCCGCCTCGGGCAGCCCGCGCTCGGCAGCCACGCGGGCCACCTGCAGCGCGGCGTAGGCGGGCGAGATGTGCGGGTCGAGGCCCGAGCCCGAGGCGGTGACGGCATCCGCGGGCACGTCGGCGACGTCGATGCCCTCGCGGTCGGCGATCGCCGTGCGGCGCTCCTCGATCGCGGTCACGAGGTCGGCGTTGTTCGGGCCGAGGTTCGACCCGCTCGACGCCGCCGCGTCGTAGCCGTCGCCGGCCGCCGAGGGGCGTGACTGGAAGTACTGCGGCAGCGCTTCGCCGTCGGCATCCGTGAAGGACTGCCCGATGAGCGACGAGCCGACGACCTCGCCCTCCGCATCGCGCAGCAGCGAGCCGTTCGCCTGCGACGGCAGCGCGAGCCCGACCAGTGAGATCAGCAGGGTGTATCCGACGCCGAGGACGAGGGTGAGGACGATCATCGCGCGGACGGCGACGGCGGAGGTGCGCAACGAGGCGCGAGCGGTGGACATGACAGGTCTCCAGGAGGGGGGGGCTCAGAAGCCCGGGATGAGGCTGACGACGAGGTCGATCAGCTTGATGCCGACGAACGGGGCCACGACGCCGCCGAGCCCGTACACGACGAGATTCCGGCTCAGGATCGACGAGGCGCTCGCGGCGCGGTATCTCACGCCGCGCAGCGCGAGCGGGATGAGCACGATGATGACGATCGCGTTGAAGACGATCGCGCTCGTGACGGCGGATGCCGGTGACGACAGCTGCATGATGTTGAGCGCCGCGAGCCCCGGGAACACACCCATGAACATCGCGGGGATGATCGCGAAGTACTTGGCGATGTCGTTCGCGAGCGAGAACGTCGTGAGCGCCCCGCGCGTGATGAGCAGCTGCTTGCCGATGCGGACGATGTCGATGAGCTTCGTCGGATCCGAGTCGAGGTCGACCATGTTGCCGGCCTCCTTCGCCGCCGACGTGCCCGTGTTCATCGCGACACCGACGTCGGCCTGCGCGAGGGCGGGCGCGTCGTTCGTGCCGTCGCCGGTCATCGCGACGAGGTGCCCACCCTCCTGCTCCTTGCGGATGAGGGCGAGCTTGTCTTCGGGCGTCGCCTCGGCGAGGAAGTCGTCGACGCCCGCCTCCTGTGCGATCGCAGCGGCGGTCAGCGGGTTGTCGCCCGTGATCATGACGGTGCGGATGCCCATCGAACGCAGCTCCTCGAAGCGCTCGCGCAGCCCGTCCTTGACGACGTCCTTCAGATGGATGACGCCGAGCAGCGTCCCGGCGCCCGAGGTGTCGAGGGTCGCGACGGCGAGCGGTGTGCCGCCGGACTGCGCGATCGCGTCGGCATGGTGAAGCAGCTCGGCCCGCGCATCGGCCGTCACCGGCCGCGCCGAGGCGTCGAGCCAGGCGAGCACCGATCCCGATGCGCCCTTGCGCACCTGCGTGCCGTCGGGCAGATCGACGCCGCTCATGCGCGTCTGCGCCGTGAAGGCCACCGCCGTCGCGTCGCGCGGCAGCTCGGCTACGACGTGCTGCGCGGCCGCGAGCTCGACGACCGAGGTGCCCTCGGGGGTCGGGTCGGACAGCGAAGAGAGGGATGCCGCGCGCGCGAGCTCGACACCGTCGATCCCGGTAATCGCGACGAACTCCGATGCGCGACGGTTGCCGTAGGTGATCGTGCCGGTCTTGTCGAGCAGCAGCGTCGTCACATCCCCGGCCGCCTCGACCGCGCGTCCCGACATGGCCAGGACGTTCCGCTGCACGAGGCGATCCATCCCCGCGATGCCGATGGCCGACAGCAGCGCGCCGATCGTGGTCGGGATCAGGCAGACCAGCAGCGCAACGAGCACCGGGATGCTGACGGGTGATGCGCTGTACGACGCGATGGGGTTCATCGCCAGCACGACCACGACGAAGACGATCGACAGGCTCGCGAGCAGGATGTTGAGGGCGATCTCGTTCGGGGTGCGCTGCCGTGCGGCGCCCTCGACGAGGGCGATCATCCGGTCGACGAAGGTCTCGCCGGGCTTCGACGTGATCCGCACGACGATGCGGTCGGAGAGCACCCGGGTGCCGCCGGTGACGGCGCTCCGGTCGCCGCCCGACTCGCGGACGACGGGAGCCGATTCGCCGGTGATCGCCGACTCGTCGACCGTCGCGATGCCGTCGACGATGTCGCCGTCGCCCGGGATCAGCTCGCCGGCCTCGACCAGCACGACATCGCCGAGCCGGAGGTCGGCGGAGGGCACTTCCTCGGTCGCGGAGCCGCGGGCCGCGGCATCCGTCCGCTCGTCGTACGAGACCACCCGGCGCGCGGTCGTCGTCGTGCGGGTCTTGCGCAGCGCCTGCGCCTGCGCCTTGCCGCGGCCCTCGGCGACCGACTCCGCCACGTTCGCGAAGAACACGGTGAGCCACAGCCAGACCGCGATCCCCCACGTGAACCCGGCCGGGACGGTCGTGCCGCCCGAGGATTCGGGTCCGCCGAGGAACGGCTCCGCGATCGCGATCGCCGTCGTGAGGGCCGCGCCGACCCAGACGAGGAACATGACGGGGTTCCGCCACTGGGCGGCGGGGTTGAGCTTGCGGAGGGCGCCGGGCATGGCCGCGCCGACCTGCGACAGGCCGAAGGCGCTGCGCCGGCGGGGAGAGCCGGTGGTCGGCGGCGCGACGGGCGACGGGTCGGACGAGGGCCGGGTTTCGGTCAGAGGGGCAGACATCAGGAGAGTCCTTCGGCGAGGGGGCCCAGAGTGAGGACCGGGAAGTAGGTGAGCGCGGTGATGATGACGACCACGCCCGCGAGCAGGCCCGCGAACTGCGGCCGATGCGTCGGCAGGGTGCCGGCGCTGGAGGGGACCGCGTCCTGTGCGGCGAGGGAGCCCGCGAGAGCGAGGACGAGCACGATCGGGACGAACCGGCCGAGCAGCATCGCGACACCCAGGGTCGTGTTGAGCCAGGGGGTATTGGCCGTGAGACCGGCGAACGCGGATCCGTTGTTGTTCGCCGCGGAGGTGAACGCGTAGAGGACCTCGCTCAGGCCGTGGACGCCCGGGTTCCAGATCGAGGTGCCCTCGACATCGGCGCGCACCGCCGGGATGGCGAAGCTCAGCGCCGTTCCGGCGAGCACGAGCATCGGCGTCACGAGGATGTACAGGCTCGCGAGCTTGATCTCGCGCGGCCCGATCTTCTTGCCGAGGTATTCGGGCGTGCGTCCGATCAGCAGGCCCCCGACGAAGACGGCGAGGATCGCGAGCACCAGCATCCCGTACAGGCCCGAGCCGACCCCGCCGGGAGCGATCTCGCCGAGCATCATGTTGAGCATCGGCATCATGCCGCCGAGCGGCGTGAAGCTGTCGTGCATCGCGTTGACCGCGCCGGTCGAGGTGAGCGTCGACGCGCCGCCGAACAGGGCCGACGCGGCGACGCCGAAGCGCGTCTCCTTGCCCTCCATCGCGGCGCCCGCGAGCTGCGTCGCCGTGCCGCCGCCCGATGCCTCGGCCCACGAGCCGAGGGCGATCGAGGCGAGGAAGATCCCGCCCATGACCGCGACGATCGCGTAGCCCTGGCGGTCGTCCCCGACGATGCGGCCGAAGGCGCGCGGCATGGCGAACGGGATGACGAGGAGCAGCAGGATCTCGAACAGGTTGGTCCACGGCGTCGGGTTCTCGAACGGGTGGGCGGAGTTCGCGTTGAAGAACCCGCCGCCGTTCGTGCCGAGCAGCTTGATGGCCTCCTGACTGGCGACCGGTCCGCCCGGGATCGACTGCGCCCCGCCGGCGATCGTCTGCACATCGGTGAAGCCCGCGAAGTTCTGGATCACGCCGCCCGCGAGCAGCACGACCGCCGCGACGATCGCCATCGGCAGGAGGATGCGGCCGAGCCCGCGCACGAGGTCGACCCAGAAGTTGCCGATCGTGCCCGAGCGGCGATAGGCGAACCCGCGCACGAGGGCGATGGCGACGGCCATGCCGACCGCGGCCGAGACGAAGTTCTGCACGGCGAGACCCGCGAACTGCACGGTGTAGCCGAGCGTCGTATCGGGCGAGTACGACTGCCAGTTCGTGTTGGCCACGAACGAGATGGCGGTGTTGAACGCGAGATGCTCGCTCGGTGCGGGCAGGCCGAGGCTGAACGGCAGGATCGGCTGAAGGCGCTGCAGCCCGTAGACGATCACGACCCCTACCAGCGAGAACAGGAGCACGCCGCGGGCGTATGCCTGCCAGGTCTGTTCGGCGCGCGGGTCGACCCCGATCAGGCGATAGACGCCCCGTTCGACGGCGAGGTCGCGCGGCGACGTGTAGACGCGGGCGATGTAGTCGCCGACGGGCCGGTACAGCAGAACGAGGATGAGGACGAGGGTCGCGATCTGCAGCGACGCGAACCCGATCTGCGCGGCATCCACGTCAGAACCGTTCGGGCCGCACGAGGGCGACGACGAGGTAGACGATGGCGGCGACGGCCAGCACCGCCGCGAGGAGCGAGAAGACCATCACAGCTTCTCGACCCCCCGGGCGATGAGGGCGGCGACGGCGAAGAGCGCGAGGATCGCGGCGAGATAGATGAGGTCGAGCACGAGATCCGATGCAACACCCCGTCGGGTGCCGCGCCCGCGGTCCTCACGGAATCCATACGGCCCCGCGCTCGCTCCTCACGCCGCCCTCACGGTTTTGGTGCCAGCTCGGCGCCGGGCTCGTCGCCGGGTGGCGATACATCCGTCGGACGGCCGGTGCTGGTGTCGCCTCGCACCTGCGCCGAGACGACACCAGCACCACCGGTCCTGCAGATGTATCGCCAGGCCGGGTGGCCAGGCGGGGCCTAGCGGCCGGATCAGGGGTGGGGTCAGGGTGCGAGCGGCGAGGACTCGTCGTCGATGACCCCGATGCCGACGGCGTGGTGGCTCGGCTCCTCGTCCTTCGTCTCGGGCGCCTTGGGCTCTTCGCCCGGCTCCTTCGCGACGCTGGGCTCCTCGAGCTCCTCCGTCGAGGGCGTCTCGTCGGGCGCGTGCTGGGCGCCCCCGTGGGCGTGCTCGTCGGCGTGCTCGGCCTCGTTGTCGTGGTGTTCGGTCATGTCGTACTCCCTTCCACCCCCAGCGTGCGCCGATCCGGCCGACCATGTCACCGGCTTGACGTAGCGGCTCGTGTGGCTGAAGCGTGCCGGGAGGGTCCGTCGATAGGGTTCCCGCATGACGTCCCGGACCGGCACCCGCGCGCTGACACTGTTGTTCGCCTTCGTGGCCGTGGTGCTGTGGGCGGGAGCCCTGCTGGCAGCGATGCCCGCCGGCATCAACGACGGGCCGAGCGGCGCCTGTGCGCAGGCCGCGGGCAACCGTCTCGTGTTCGACCTGTCCGTGGTGCCCGAGTCCGTCGCGGCCCACGGTGCCTGGCAGCTCTTCCCCCTCGGCGTCGGATGCCGCTACACGGCGCCCACCGGGGAGTCGGTGTTCGTACCGCCGAGTTTCGGGCCGTCGATCATCGCGCTCCATGCGCTCGCTGTCACCGTCATCCTGGCCGGTGTCGTCGTGAGAGACAGAGGGCGCGAGCCGCGTCGCCGCGACGACCTCCTGCGGGCGTAGGGTCGCGGGATGGACCCGGAAGCGCGACTGCACGAGCGCAAGCGCGAGCTCATCGTGCAGCTCGACCGGCTGGATGCCGACGACGACAGCCTTCGTCACGACCGAGCCGACGCGACCGCCGACGACGAGCACGACCCCGAGGGCTCGACCCTGTCGGGGGAATGGCAGCGCGTCGAGGCGCTGCGCCGCGCGGCACGGGCCGAGCTCGCCGAGGTCGAGGCCTCCCTCGCCCGCGTCGCCGCGGGCACGTATGGCATCTGCGCGAGCTGCGGCCGCGACATCCCGGCCGAGCGCCTCGAGGTGCGCCCCCACGCGACGATGTGCGTCGCCTGCGCTTCGCGCTCGCCGCGCGCGTAGGTGCGACCGCGCCCGCATCCGCCCGAATGTCGGAGAATCACGCGAGATCCGGAGGGATGCGGCATCCCGGTCCGAGTTTCGCGCCGATCTCCGAAGTTCGATCGACGAGGGGTATTGACACTCGCCAACCCGAGTCCTAACGTACAACCAAATGGTTGCACGAAATGAAACCCGGCCGAGCGAGCGAAACGAGCTGAGCGATGACGACATCGACCGTCTCTTCCACGCGCTGGCCGCTGCGACGCGTCGCGACATCCTCCGTCGCACGATCGAGCACGAGCAGTCGGTGTCGGCGCTCGCTGCCGACTACGACATGTCGTTCGCCGCGGTGCAGAAGCACGTCGGCGTCCTCGAGACGGCCGGCCTCATCGTCAAGCGGGCGGAGGGGCGCGAGCGCCTCGTCCGCGCCGACCCTGCCATGATCGCCCACGCCCGGGCCCTGCTCGCCCGCTACGAAGACCTCTGGCGTGCCCGCGTCGACCGGCTCGACGCCCTGCTCGCCGAGCCCGAAGCCTGAACCCCCCCCAGCCCCGCAGCCCGCACCCACCCCCACGCGCACCATCCGTTCGAAGGAGAATCCGATGCCCGTCACCGACATCACCACCGATGCCGACAACCTCACGATGACGCTCGTGGTGGATGTCGCCGCACCCGTCGACCGCCTCTGGCGCGCGTTCACGCAGCCCGCGCAGCTCGAGCGGTTCTGGGGCCCTCCCGGCTGGCCTGCGACCTTCACGCGGTTCGACTTCAGCCCGGGTGGGCGCGCGCAGTACGCCATGGCGAGCCCGCAGGGCGAGAAGTCGCGCGGGACCTGGGAGTTCATCGCGATCGACGAGGGCCGCAGCTTCGAGGTGCTCGACGCGTTCGCCGACGAGAACGGCGAGCCGATGGAGCAATTCCCGGCGATGCGGATGGTGTTCACCTTCGACCCGACCGAGACCGGCTCGCGCCTGACGAACGTCACCTACTTCACGTCCGCCGAGGGCCTCGAGCAGGTCATCGCGATGGGCGCTATCGAGGGCTCGCGCCTCGCGATGGGGCAGCTCGACGCGGTCGTGCAGGACCTCCGCGCCTACGCACAAGGGCAGGGCACCCGCGTCGAACTGCTCGACGACACGCACGTGCGCATCACCCGCTTCATCGAGGGTCCGCGTGAGCTCGTCTGGCGTGCGCACCACGAGACCGAGCTGCTGAAGAAGTGGATGCTGGGCCCCGACGGCTGGACCATGACGGTCGCCGAGCCCGCGGCCCAGGTCGGCAGCACGTATCGCTATGCGTGGGAGCAGGACGGCGCCCCCGAGACGGCGTTCGGTTTCGAAGGCGAGCTGCTGCAGCTCGACGAGCCGCGCCGCGAGGTGACGACCGAACGGATGACGGGAGCCGACGGGCCCGGCACGGTCAACGATCTGCAGCTGTACGAAGAGGCCGGCGCCACTCTCCTCACGCTCCTCATCGAGTATCCCGACAAGGAGACCCGTGACATGATCCTCGCCACCGGCATGGCCGACGGCATGGAGGACTCCTACGCCCGCCTCGAGGCGGAGGTGCTGTCAAAATGATGGGGTGACGGATCCCGTGATCGCCCTGCAGAATCATCCCGGCGACGTGGAGTTCCCCGTCCGTCCGCGACGGCGGTACACGCGGATGCTGGACGCGCGGCGCAAGGCCGACCCCCAGGCGATGCGCAAGCGGGCCCTGCCCGTGACGGCGATCGCGGTTCCCATCGCCATCCTGGGTTTCGTCCTGTCGTACGTGTGGGTGGGCGGCGAGGATTTCGGGAACAATCTGTTCGGTCTCTTCCTGGGTCTGTGCGCGGGCCTGCTCGTCGCCTCGATCGTCCTTGCATCGCGTGACGCCCGCGCGCCGCGTGACGCGCAGCGGCAGTACCTCGCGCTCGCCGCGCGCAGCCCGCTGACACCGCGACGGCAGCAGATCCTGGCGCTCGACGCCGCAAGCGACTTCGCGATGCGCGGCTGGAACTCATCGCTCGCCTTCACGCCGACCTTCGCCGAGCTGCCGCAGGAGCTGCGCGCCAAGCATCGTGACGGGGCCGACGGATCGCCGTGGTTCGCGATGCCGCTGCCGGGCATGCAGCAGCTCCGTGCGGCGCTCGACGAGCAGTTCAAGATCGTCTCGCGCTCCGACGCCGAGCTGCTCGTCGCCGACACCCTGGCGCGCGGCGTGCTGTCCACCCGGTTCGCCGAGGTCGCGAGGAGCGACGCGGCGGAGCACATGATGTCGCGCATCGCGGCGCTCACCGATCTGCCGGTCTTCGACATCCACGACCTCGCCCGCGGCGACGAGGGGAGCGCGCCGCGGCTGCTGCTTGCCGCAGACATCGAGCGCGCGATCGGCGGCGTCCGATACGCCTACGTCGCCGGCTACCTGAGCGCCGACGAAGCGTGGGCGCTGCTCGAGCCGCTGGCGACGCGCGCGTTCACCACGTACCGCGATCGCGACGAGTACTGGCGCGAGGTCGTCATCGCGACGGCGTTCCGCACGGATTCGCTCGAGTCGGTGCAGCGCCAGCGCGAGACGCTCGCCGAGTTGCAGCGATCGGACTGGCCCGCGGCATCCGTCGCCTGGCCCTCGGCCTGACCGGCGACCGGCGACCGGCCCTCGGCCTGCCCGGACGCGACGCGGTTCAGGCCCGGCCGAGACCGTCTTCGAGGGCGACCCAGGCGAGCATCGCGCACTTGACGCGCGCGGAGAACTTCGAGACGCCCGACAGGGCCGCGGCGTCGCCGAAGGTCTCCTCGTCGAGGGGGATGGTGCCGCGCGAGCGCAGCGCCACACGGAAGCCCTCGATGAGCGCGGCCGCGTCGGCCCGCGTCATCCCGTCGCCCTCGACCTCTTCCTCGACCAGCGCGGCGAGCATCGAGGCCGAGGCCTGCGAGATCGAGCAGCCGGTGCCCTCCCACGAGACTTCGGTGATGCGGTCGCCGTCGACGGCGACGCGCAGGGTGATCTCGTCGCCGCAGACCGGGTTCTTCTGGTGCGAGTCGGCGTGCGCCGCGTCGCCGACATCGTGAAGCGGGTTGCCGACCGGGTGCTTCGAGTGGTCGAGGATGAGCTCCTGGTACAGCGAATCGAGCCCGGTCATGCGTGTGCCCCTTCGGCCTCGTCGGTGACGCCGAAGAAGCCGCGGATGCCGCGCACCGCGTCGAGGAACAGGTCGACGTCGTCCTCGGTGTTGTACAGCGCCGTCGAGGCGCGGACGGATGCCGTCATCCCGAACTGCCGGTGCAGCGGAGCGGCGCAGTGGTGCCCGACCCGCACCGCGATGCCCTGGGCGTCGAGGAACTGTCCCGCGTCGTGCGCGTGGACGCCGGTGACGTCGAACGACCACAGGCCGACGCGGTCGGCGCCCGGCGCGTCGCCGAGCAGGCGGACGCCGGGGATCTCGCGGAGGCCCGCGCCCATGCGCTCGGCCAGCGCGACCTCGTGCGCGTGGATGTTCTCGGGTCCGACCCCCTGCAGGTAGCGGACGGCCGCGGCGAGACCGATCGCCGGTCCGACGGCCTGCGTTCCCGCCTCGAACTTCTGCGGAGCCGGCAGGTACTCGGCGTGGTCGAGCGTCACGGTGGTGATCATCGATCCGCCGGTGAGGAACGGCGGCAGCGCGTCGAGCACCTCGGCGCGGCCGTACAGTCCGCCGATCGCGTAGGGGCCGAGCATCTTGTGGCCGCTGAAGACGGCGAGGTCGACGCCGAGCGCCGGGAGGTCGAGCGGCAGGTGCGGGGCCGACTGGCACGCGTCGAGCACGGTCGTGGCTCCCACCGCCTGCGCGAGCGCGACGATCTCGGCGACCGGGTTGACGATGCCGAGCACGTTCGAGACGTGGGTGAAGGCGACGACCCGCGTGCGTTCGCCGATGATGGATGCCGCGGCATCCAGATCGAGCGTGCCGTCCGCACGCGCCGGGATGTGGCGCAGCACCGCGCCGGTGCGCGCGGCGAGCTCCTGCCAGGGGATCAGGTTGGCGTGGTGCTCGATCGCCGTCGTGACGATCTCGTCGCCGGGGGCCAGCGCGTAGGGCGCGGATGCGGGCGCGCCGCGGCCGAGCGTGGCGTTGCCGATCGCGTAGGCGACGAGGTTGAGGCCGGCCGTCGCGCCGCTGGTCCAGACTAGGTGTTCGGGCTGCGCGCCGACGAACCCGGCCACTGCGGCACGGGCGTCTTCGAACAGATCGGTCGCCTCGGCGGCGAGGGTGTGCGCGCCGCGGTGGACGGCGGAGTTGGCGTGCGTCAGGAAGTCGCGTTCGGCGTCGAGGACCGCGGTCGGCTTCTGGCTCGTCGCGGCGGAGTCGAGGTACACGAGCCGGTGCCCGTTGACCTGCTCCGACAGGATCGGGAAGTCGGCGCGCAGGGTCACCGCGTCGAGCGGACTGACGCGCGGCGAAGCGGCGGGAACGGCGGGAGAGCTCACCCCTCTAGGCTACGCCCGCCCCCGCCGGCCCGGCTCGGGCCCGGGCCGGCGGGCGGGATCGCGCGGCTGCGGTGCGCCAACTCCTCATATCCGGGCCGCCCGACCCCGGATCCGGCCTGAGGGGCAGTCGGAGGCGCCGGTTCTGAGGAGTTGGCGTGGACTCGACGCGGAGCTGGCAGCGCCCCGGGCCCGGCTCAGCGCTCGTCGGGCTCGGTGTGGGCCACCAGGCCGTAGGTCGCGGAGGCGCGGCCGGCGCGGTCGTCGCCCGGCATCGGGCGGGAGCGGCGGCCGTAGACGATCTCGGACGAGTCGAGCAGCCACGGCACGAGGGTGATCTGCACGCCGTGCACCATCATGAGCTGCTGCGCGATGCGGCGGGCGCGCCGGTTGTGCAGGAAGGTCTCCCACCAGTGCCCGACGATGTACTGCGGCAGGTAGACCGTCACGACCGACGAGCCGTGTTTCTCGCGGTACTTGCGGATGAACGCCGCGAGGGGAGCGGCGTACTGGCGGTAGGGCGACTCGATGATGACCAGCGGTACCGGCATCCCGTGCACTTCCCAATCGGTCTGCACGTCCTGCGCCGACTCCTTCGACACCGCCACATGCACCGCGATCGTCTTGTCGTGCTTGGCCGACAGGGCGTAGTCCACGGCCTTCGCGACCGGCTTCTGCAGGCGGTTGACCAGCACGAGCGCGACGTCTCCGCTCGACCCGAAGTGCACGTCGTCGTCCATCGCGATCTCGTGCTCGACGTCGCGGTAGTAGCGGCTGACTCCGACCATGAGGAACGCCAGGATCGGGATCGCGATGAACACGAGCCACGCGCCGTGCGTGAACTTCGTCACGGTCACGATGACGAGCACGGCGACGGTGAAGGTGGCGCCGATGCCGTTGATGACGAGACCGCGGCGCGCTTCGGCGCGATCGGCCGATGCCGACGGATGCAGCAGCCGCAGCTCTCGTCGCCAGTGCTTGACCATGCCGACCTGACCGAGCGAGAACGACACGAACACGCCGATGATGTACAGCTGGATGAGCGTCGTCAGGTCGGCCTGGAACACCACGAGAACGAGGATCGCCGCGAGCCCGAGGATGATCATGCCGTTGGAGAAGACGAGCCTGTCGCCGCGGGTGTTGAGCGACTTCGGCGCGTAGCCGTCGCGGGCGAGCACGGCGCCCAGCAGGGGGAACCCGTTGAACGCCGTGTTCGCGGCGAGCAGCAGGACGCACGCGGTCGCCGCCTGGATGATGAAGAACGGGATCGATCCCATGCCGAACGTCGCTGCCGCGATCTGCGCCATGAGGCTCGGCTGCGGTTGGTTGACGCAGTCGAAGCCGACGAGGGCGCAGGGGTCCTCGGCGTAGTGGACGCCCGCGATGAGTCCGAGAGCCGTCAGGCCCGAGAACAGCAGGATGGCGATCGTGCCCATCATGACGAGGGTCTTCTGCGCGTTCGCGATCTTCGGGGCGCGGAAGGCAGGCACACCGTTCGAGACCGCCTCGACACCGGTCAGGGCCGAGCAGCCGCTCGAGAACGCGCGCAGGATGAGCAGGATGAGCGCGACCTGGCTCAGGTTTTCGGCCTCCATCGCGAACTGCGCGCTCGATGCCACGGGGGCGTCGCCGAGGAACGTGCGGACGAGTCCCGTCACCACCATGACCCCGACCGAGCCGATGAAGATGTAGGTCGGCACGGCGAACGCCGACGAGGCCTCGCGCACCCCGCGGAGGTTGACGATGATGATGAGGACGACGAAGCCGACCGCCAGTTCCACCCGCCAGGGGGCGAGACCGGGCAGCGCCGAGATGATGTTGTCGACGCCGGATGCCACCGACACCGCGACCGTCAGGATGTAGTCGACCAGCAGCGCGGCCGCCACCACGACCCCGGCGCGCTCGCCGAGGTTCGTGCGCGCCACCTCGTAGTCGCCGCCGCCCGAGGGGTAGGCCTTGATCAGCTGCCGATAGCTCAGCACGACGACGATGAGCAGGGCCACCACCGCGAGCGCGACCCAGGGGCTGAAGGCGAGCATCGCCGTGCCGCCGATCGCCAGGATCATCAGCAGTTCCTGCGGGGCGTAAGCCACCGACGACAGGGCATCGGACGCGAAGATGGGCAGCGCCCGACGCTTGGGCAGCAGCTGGTCGTCGAGCTTCTCGGAATCGAGCGGGTCGCCGATGAGGATGCGCTTGGCGATGGGCGTCGAATCCTCGCCCGGCTCGCGACTGTCAGTGGTCACGGCGGGCGACATTACGCCTGGCGCGGCATCCTGCGCAATCTCGCCGCGCCGAGCGTCACCAGAGCGTTGTCGAACCGCGGTCTCGTCGTTGTCCGTTGCATCCGCTCGCCGAGCACGGATGCAACGAATCGGTCACGACGCGCGGGGGACGGATGCCGCGCCGCGGCGTGTCGGCGACGATCCCTTGCATCCCCGAACCGGGGCGCGCCGGGTCAGCGACCGGCGCGGAAGGTGTAGGTGACGGTGACCTTGCTGCCCTCGACCGTGACGGCTGCCCCGAAGCGGCGCTGACCGTCCTGGTAGAAGGTGTTGCGGTCGGATCCGAAGACGAACGAGCCGCGCTGGCCCGAGTCGGGGCCGAGCGCCGCGACCTCATCCGCCGACATGTCGAGCTCGACGCCGAAGTCGTCGGTCACGGGGATGTCGATGTCGGAGTCGAACGAGATGAAGGTCGGTGCGGGCACCTCGGCACGCGGACGGTTGCCCTCGCTGAGGAAGACGTCGTACAGGCGGAAGCCCTCCCACGCGTAGATCTTGTACGCGTAGTTCTCGGCGTCGCCGTTCTGGAAGTCCTCCGCCGGCGCCGCGCCGAAGAGCTCGGTGAGAGCCGCCACGGCCGGGGCCGCGTCATCCGCCCACGCGTGGGTGAACGTGGTCGTGCCGCTCTCGTCGGCGATGGTGAACCCGTCCGCGGTCACGGCGACACCCGATGTCGCGGCCGGTGCGCTCGGGCTCTCGGACGGCTGCGGAGTCCCCGACGGCTGCGGGATCGACTGTGTCGCCGGAGCCGTCGGCACCGGGTCGGCCGCGGGCTCCTGCCGCTGCGACTGCTGCGTCAGGTAGATCACGAACACCACCACGACGGCGACCACGAGCAGGCCGGCGATGCTGGAGAGGATGACGAGCAGGCGACGGTCACCGCCGCCGCCGTCGTCGTCGCCCCGCTCCGCCGGACGCGGCGCGAGGGGCTCGTCGGGCCAGCCGGCCATGACGGAGGGCTTCCCCGACGCCTTCTCGCGCTTGGGTCCGGGCTCACGCGACGCGCGGGGCTTCTTCTCGCGCGGCTCACGCGGCTGGCGGGGTTCGCGGGGTTCGCGGGGTTCGCGGGGCGCCTTCTCGCGCTTGGCGCGCTCAGGCTTGGCCGGAGGCTCGTACGGCTCGAAATCGGCGAACGGGTCGTTGGGATCGCTCATCCGAGGAACTCCCGGGCCGCGACGACGAGGTTCTCGACACCGCGCTCGATCGTCGGGTGCATGACGGGCGCGAAGTAGGGGGAGTGGTTGGTGGGGATGTCGCGCTCGACGGTGCCCGCCGCGACGGCATCCGCGAACTTCTGCGGGTCGACGCCGCCCCAGAACCAGAACACGAGGGGGACGCCGGCCTCGCGCGCGAACCATGAGACGTCCTCGCTGCCCGTGAACATGCCGGGATCCACGACGCTGCCCTCGCCGAAGGCACGCTCGAACGCGGACGTCAGCCGCGCCGTGGCGGTGTGGTCGTTGATCGTCGGCGGCAGGGTGTGGTCGGTGGTGATGGTCGGCTCGATCTCGGCGCCGGATGCCGCCGCCTCGGCCCGCACGATGCGTTCCACCTTCGACAGGACGCGCTCGCGGGCCTCGTCGTCGGGGTAACGCAGGCTGAGCTCGAGCTTGGCCTCGGCCGGGATGATGTTGTTCTTCAGGCCGGCGTGGATCGAGCCGACCGTCACGACGGCAACGTCGCGGGGGTCGACCTCGCGCGAGACGATCGTCTGCAGGCGCATCACGGTCGCCGCCGCCATCACGACAGGATCGATCGTGGAGTGCGGGCGCGAGCCGTGTCCGCCGCGGCCGTGCATGACGACGGTGAGTCCGTCAGATGCGGCCATCTGCGTGCCGGGGCGCACGCCGATGACACCGGCGGGCAGAGGGGTCACGTGCTGGCCCAGCACGATGTCGGGCTTCGGGAAGCGGTCGAGCACGCCGTCGGCGATCATCGCCTGCGAGCCGGCGCCGTACTCCTCGGCGGGCTGGAAGACGGCGACCACGGTTCCCGACCACTCATCGCGTGTCGCGATGAGCTGCTCGAGCGCGCCGAGGAGTGCCGTGACGTGCATGTCGTGGCCGCACGCGTGCATGACGGGCACGTCGTTGCCGGCCGGGTCGACGCCGCGCGCCGTCGAGGCGTAGTCGAGGCCCGTCTGCTCGGGCACGGGCAGTCCGTCCATGTCGGCGCGCAGCCACACGACGGGGCCGTCCCCGTTGCGGATCGCGGTCGCGACGCCGGTGCGGCCGACGCCCTCCTCGTACTCGAGGCCGAGCTCGCTCAGCCGGGCCGCGATGACAGCGGCGGTCCGCGTCTCCTGGAACGACAGTTCCGGGTGTCGGTGCAGATCGATGTAGAGGGCGTCGAGGTCCAAGGCCATGCATCGAGCCTACGGGAGGGCGCCTGCGCGCCGCCCGGGGATATGACGAACTGCTCGGGCGATACACCTGCAGGACGGGCGGTGCTGGTGTCGTCCGCGCGCCGGCTCGGCGCCCCACCAGCCCCGCGGGTCCGACGAATGTATCGGCGCTTGACGACTCAGGCGGGCGGGGCCGTGCTCGAGCGCTCGACGAGGGCGAAGTCGAGATCGGCCGGCGGCTCGGATGCCGTCCCGCGCAGCGCCGCGATCATCGCCGAGGCCACGCGCTCGCCCTGTCGCCCCGGGAACTGGTCGACCGTCGTGAGGCCGAAGAACGCGCCGAGGTCGTGGCCGTCGACCCCGATGATCGACACGTCCTCCGGCACACGCAGCCCGAGCTCGCGCGCGGCGAGCATCGCGCCGATCGCCATCTCGTCCGAGGCGGCGAAGATCGCCGTCGGGCGTGCCTCCGCGTCGTGAAGCAGTCGCGTCGCGGCATCGTGCCCGCCGGCCATCGTGAAGTCCGCGGCCGCGAAGCGGTCGGGGTGTGGGGCGACACCGGCCTCGGCCAGCGCGGTCTCGAAACCGCGACGGCGCTGCGACGGGATGTGGAAGTCGCCCTCGAACTGCGGATGCAGACCGATGTGGGCGATGTCGCGGTGACCGAGTCCCAGCAGGTGCTCGGTCGCCGTCCGCGCGACCTCGATCTCGTCGACGGTGAGCGACCGCAGACCCGCGAGCTGACCGCCCATCGCGATGACGGGCAGGCCGAGCTCGCCGAGCTGTGCGATCTCGTCGTGCGCGAGGGCCATCGACACCACGATGACCCCGTCGACGCGCTGACGCCGGAGCGAGGTCGCGAACACCCGTCGGCGCTCGTCGGCCTCGGCGGTCAGGGCGTAGAGCGCGACGTCGTAGCCGTCGCGCTGGAGGGTCGCGGCGATACCCGTGAGGACGCGCGAGAAGAACCAGCGGTCGAGGATCGGCACGAGCACCCCGATGTTGCGGGTGCGCCCGGATGCGAGGCTCGACGCGGCCGATGAGACGACGTAGCCGAGATCGGATGCCGCACGCAGCACGCGCTCGCGTGTCGCCGGCGACACCGGGCCCCGGCCGCTGAGGGTGCGGGAGACGGTCGCCGTCGAGACCTCCGCGCGTCGCGCGACGTCGTCGATGCCGACCATCTCCCGCTCCTTCGTCAGCTCGTGCGGATCCAGACCGCCGCGTCGACGGGCAGCTCGGAGCCGCCGTCGGCGCTTCCGACGAGATCGGCGACGCTCGACACCAGGATCTCACCGGCGGGCAGCGCGACCGCGGCCGTGCCGGTGTTGGCGACGACCAGCACGTCGCCGTTGCGGAACGCGACGACGTCGTCACCGAGGTGCAGGTCGACCCACTCGAGCGAGCCGGCGCCGAGGTCGTGCCGGCGACGGGCGTCGAGCAGTTCGCGGTACAGCGTCAGGGTCGAGGCCGGATCGCCGTCCTGGACCGACCGTGCGAGGCCGTGCCATTCCTCGGGCTGCGGCAGCCACGAGGCACCGGTCGGGCTGAACCCGTAGCCGGGCGCGTCGGCCTCCCACGGGATCGGGACGCGGCATCCGTCGCGGCCGTAGCGCTCGCCGTCCGTGCGGAACCAGGTCGGGTCCTGCCGGGCCTCGTCGGGCAGGTGCACGACCTCGGGCAGCCCGAGCTCCTCGCCCTGGTAGAGGTAGGCCGAGCCGGGGAGGGCGAGCATGAGCGTCGTCGCGGCGCGGGCGCGGGCGAGTCCCACGATGGCGTCCGGCTGACCGGGGGAGTCGGGCCCCAGGCCGTGACCCTGCGGGTTCTCCGCTGTCAGCGCCAGACGCGATGCGTGGCGGACGACGTCGTGGTTCGACAGCACCCAGGTGGCGGGCGCGCCGACGGCCGGGAAGGCGCGCAGCGACTCGGAGATCACCTCGGTGAGGTGATCGGCGTCCCACTCGGTCTGCAGGTAGGGGAAGTTGAACGCCTGGTGCATCTCGTCCTGGCGCACCCACAGGGCGGTCTCGTCGACCGTCGGCAGCCACGCCTCGGCGCACAGGGCACGGTCGCCCTCGTACTCGGCGAGGATGCGGTTCCACCGGCGGTAGATGTCGTGCACGCCCTCCTGGCCCCAGTAGGGAACGTCGAGGCTGTCGCCGCCCATCGAGCCGGCGTCCTCGGCCGGCACGAAGTCGGGCAGGCCGTCGGACTTCACGAGGCCGTGGGCGACGTCGACGCGGAATCCGTCCACGCCCCGGTCGAGCCAGAACCGCAGGATGCGCTCGAACTCGTCGCCGACCTCGGGGTTGGCCCAGTCGAAATCGGGCTGCGTCGAGTCGAACAGGTGCAGGTACCACTGGCCCGGCGTGCCGTCGGGGTTGGTCGTGCGGGTCCAGGCGGGACCGCCGAAGACCGACTCCCAGTTGTTGGGAGTCTCGTCGCCGTTCTCGCCCTTCCCGTCGCGGAAGATGTATCGCGCGCGCTCGGCGCTGCCGGGCTCGGCCGCGAGCGCGGACTGGAACCATGCGTGCTGGTCGGAGGAGTGGTTCGGGACGAGGTCGACGATGACCCGGATGCCGCGGGCGTGCGCCTCGTCGAGCATCGTGTCGAAGTCGGCGAGGGTGCCGAAGAGGGGGTCGACGTCGCAGTAGTCGGAGACGTCGTATCCGGCATCCTTCTGCGGCGACCGGAAGAACGGGCTCAGCCAGACGGCGTCGACGCCGAGGTCGGCGAGGTCGCCCAGGCGCGAGGTGATGCCGGCGAGGTCGCCGATGCCGTCGCCCGACGCGTCGGCGAACGAGCGGGGATAGATCTGATAGATGACAGCGGTGCGCCACCACTCGGCGCCGGGCCGGGAGATCCCGATCGGGGCGAGGGTGGATGCCGCCGTTTCCGCGGAGGAGGAGGTCATGGCGCTCACTCTAGTGCAAGCGCTTGCAGTCGTGGTCGCTCCGTCATCGGTCCGGTGAAACGGGCCTAGGGTGGTTCGGTGACTTCCGACCCCCTCGAGCACGCCGAGTCGCTCATCGCGCTCATCCCCGACTTCCCCGAGCCGGGCATCCTCTTCCGCGACATCTCGCCGCTGCTCGCCGACGCGACCGCGTTGCGTACCGTCATCGACGCGATCATCGCGCCCTTCGCCCGCGAGTTCGACGTCGTCGCCGGCGTCGAGGCACGCGGATTCCTCATCGCCGGAGCCGTCGCCGCGGCGAGCGGTGTGGGCATGGTGCCGATCCGCAAAGCAGGCAAGCTGCCGCGCCCCGCGGCATCCGTGTCGTACGACCTCGAATACGGTCAGGCGACCATCGAGATGGCGGACGACCTGCCGCGAGGCACCCGCGTGCTGCTCGTCGACGATGTGCTGGCCACCGGTGGAACGCTGCGTGCCGCTCAGCGCCTGCTCGAAGGCCTCGGCCACCGGACGGTCGGGACCGCCGTGCTCATGGAGCTCACCGAGCTCGGCGGCCAGGACGTGTGCGGCCCGGTCCACACGATCTTCCGCGTCTGACCTCGCGCGCGCCTTCGCGGGCGAGGCGCCGTCAGAGCACGCCGGCGCCCAGGTTGATCGGGCTGCCCACGATGTTGCCCACGATGCCGCGGATGATGCCGGCCCCGTCGGTACCGCGCAGGCTGCGGTACCAGTTCTCGGTGACCTCCGGGTCGGCGCCGTGCGTCTCGGCCGCGCGGGCGCGGGCCCGCAGCACGAGGTCGCCCGCCCGCTCGACGCGCGACGCGGCGTAGCGCCGCAGGGTGTCCTCGACCGACACGGTGTCGGTCGCGACCGCGATGCCGAGGGCGAAGGCATCCTCCAGTGCCGAGCACGCGCCCTGCCCGATGTCGGGCGTCGTGTTGTGCGCCGCGTCGCCGAGGATCGCGACGCGTCCGCGGGTCCAGGTGTCGAAGGGGTCGATGTCCCAGATCTCGACGCGGTTCAGCGAGCCCTCGCGCTCGATCGCCTCGATCAGCGCCCGCGTGCCGGGGGCCCAGTGCGTGAACGCCTCGCGCAGCTCGGTGAGGGCGTCGCCGTCCTCGCCGGAGGGGCGCGGGATGTCGAACCAGTAGTAGAAGCGGTCGCCGGCGATCGGCATGACGGCCGCCCGCTTGCCTTCGGCGACGTAGGTGGTCCACTGGTCGTCGGGCCCGATGCGTCCGTCGAACGCGACGAGTCCGTTGTAGTTCGTGTACCCGGCGTACGTCCGCTCGATCGGCGGCGCGTCGGCGCCGGTGATGTAGCCGCGCGTGAACGACCGGGCGCCGTCGGCACCGATGAGCATGTCGGCGGTATCCGTGGTGCCGTCGGCGAAGGTCGCGGTGACGGTCGTGCCGTCGTCGTCGATGCCGACGAGCTGCATGCCGAGCCGGATCCGGTCGGTGCCGAACCGCTCCATCAGCAGGTTCTGCAGGTCTGTACGAGCGACGGGGTACGCGCGCTGTCCGGTCTGCTGTTCGACCGGCGCGAGCGAGAACCGGCACAGCTCCTCGCCGGTGATGCCGTCGCGGTAGGCCATGTGATCGAGCGCCCCGCCGAGTGCTGCGACCTCCGGTCCCACCCCCAGCCAGTTGAGCACCTTCACGCCGTTCGACCAGAGCGACAGCGCCGCGCCGACCGGGCGGTTCTCGCGCATCCGGTCGTAGACGACGACGTCGTGCCCGAGCCGCTGCAGGGCGATGCCGGCGCTCGTGCCGCCGATCCCGGCGCCGATCACGATGACCTTCATGCCGCCGCCACCGGCTCGTGCACGAGGTCGGAGATCACGCGCTTGTACTCGGTGAACGCCGGCGAGAGGATGTCGCGCTGCGGGGGCAGGTCGATCTCGACGATGCGGCTGATGTGCCCCGGCACCCCGTGCGACGCGCCGCCGGTCATCACGACGACCCGGTCGGCGAGGAAGACGGCCTCCTCGATCGAGTGGGTGATGAAGACGACGGTCGTGCGCGTCTCGAGGTGGATGCGCTTGAGCTCGGCCTGCAGGTCGGAACGCGTCAGCGCGTCGAGGGCGCCGAACGGCTCATCCATGAGCAGCACGCGGGGTTCGTTGGCCAGCACACGTGCGATCGCGACGCGCTGCTGCATCCCGCCCGACAACTGCCCCGGGTATCTCCCCGCGAAGCGCGTCAGCCCGACGGCTGCGACGAAGCGATCGACCAGCTCGGTCACCCGCCCACGGGGGAGGCGCCGGCGCCGAGGGCCGTACGCGATGTTCTCGCGCACGGTGAGCCACGGGAACAGCCCGTAGTCCTGGAAGACCACTCCGCGATCCGGCCCGGGACGCGTGACCGCGGCGCCGCCGACCGAGACCGAGCCGCTGCTCGCGTCCTCGAAGCCGGCGAGGATGCGCAGCACCGTGCTCTTGCCGCATCCGGAGGCCCCGACGATCGCGACGAACTCGCCCGAGGCGATGCTCAGGTCGACGCCGGCGACCGCCTGGGTGCTCGCCCATTCCGGCCCGTAGCGCTTGCCCAGACCCACGATCTCGACCGAGGCCGAGGTGTCGGCGGCGGGATCCGCCGCGGGGGAGATGATGTCGGTCATCGTCGCTCCAGTCACTTGATGAGGGGTCGGCCGCGCGTCGCGAGACGGAAGACCCCGACGAGGATGCGGTCGGAGAGGAAGCCGGCGGCGCCGATCGTCACCATTCCCACGACGACCATGTCGGTGCGCACGACATCGCGCGCGAGGATGATGGCCGACCCGAGGCCGACGTTCACCCCCACCGACTCGCCGAGCACGAGCACGACCCAGGCGATGCCGAGGCCGACCCGCAGGCCGTTCATGATCGACGGTGCGGATGCGGGGACGACCACCTGCGTCAGGATCTCGCTGCGCCGGGCGCCCAGCATCCGGCCGGCTTCGACCAGCCGCTGCGGCATCTCCTTCGACCCGCTGATGGCTCCCAGCACGATCGGGAAGAACGCCGAGAGGGCGATGAGGAAGATCGTCGCCTGGTCGCCCCAGCCGATCAGCAGCCCGACCAGCGGGACCCACGCCGTCGCGGGGATGGGGCGGAAGAGGTTGATGAAGGGGTCGAAGAGGCCGTCCATCGTGTACGAGCGGCCCATGACGATACCGAGGGGGATCGCGATCGCCGCGGCGATCGCGAAGCCGACCAGCACGCGCAGCGCCGACGTGCCGAGGTTGACCCACAGGTCCCCCGAGAAGGCGTCGTCGTTCACGCCGCCGAACCCGTAATCCCACAGCGACGTCACGACCTCGGCGGGCGTCGGCAGGAACGCCATCCGGATGCCGACGAGCGGGATCTCCCACTCCTGGTCGCGGCCGATCTGCCACAGGACGACGAAGAGGAACGGCACCGGCAGGCCGAGCAGGAACCGGTAGAGAGCCGCCCGCTGGTTGGGTCGGCGTGCCGGCGGGCGGCGCCGGACGGGTGCGCTCGCCGGCGCACCGGCGACGACGGCTGCGTCGTCGGTGCGCCCGGACGGGACGGTGTCGGTCATGGTGCTCCTCCCCTCGGGTCAGTCGGCGAAGCTCGTGTCGACGATCGTGTCGGCGGTGGGCGTCGAGGTGATCAGCCCGATCGAGGCCATGGCTCCGGCGAGGGCCTCGAGCTGGCCGACGTACTCGTCCGAGAGGTCCGACCGCAGCCAGAAGTTCTCGAGCGCCGAGGTGAAGACCTCCTCGTCGCCGCCGAACTCCTCGACCATGCCGGGCAGCCACTCGTCGATGTTGTCGGCCATGTAGGCCGTCGTCGCGGCGTGGGTGTCGACGACCCGCTGCACCAGCTCGGGGTTCTCCTCGATCAGCTCGCCGGTCGTGACGAGTCCGATGTTCACGCGCCCGATGGGGGTGGAGTAGGGGTCGACGACCTCGGTGCCGCCGGCGGCCTTGGCGATCGAGACGCCGATCTCGACGCCCATGAAGGCGTCGATGTCTCCGCTCGCGAAGGCCGAGGCCATCTCGGGGACGGGGATCGGGGTGAGCTCGAAGTCGTCGGGTGTCATACCGGCCTCGTCGATCAGCAGCCGCAGCGCGACCTCCTGCGCCGAGCCCTGGACGATGCCGATCTGCGAGCCCTCGAGCTCGGCGAGGGAGGTCTCGCCGTTGCCGATGAAGCCCGACCCGCCGTCGGCGGCGCTCGCGACGATGCGCAGGTCGCGGTTCTGCGAGATCGACGAGATGGTCGGGGTGACGCCGGTGATCGCGAAGTCGATGCTGCCCGAGACGAGCGCGTCGGAAAGTGCCGGGGTGGTGTCGAGCGTCACGACCTCGAACTCGACGCCGTCGACAGCGTGGTCGGCGTAGAGGAACGGCTGGTAGAAGTGCGGCTGGCCACGCAGGGTGCCGATCTTGACGGTCTCGACGCCGTCACCGCCCGCGGCGTCGTCGCCGGCGGAGCTGCAGCCGGCGAGGACGAGGGCGGCGAGGGAGACGGCGGCCAGGAGGACGACGCGGGGTGAACGTGCGCGCATGGGGTTCCGATCGGAGGAGGACGGCGGTGCAGGGGACTGCCGTCATTCAACGGTTTCCGATCGCTCGCGAGGTGAAGGCCGTGTAACGACCTTGTTAAGCCAGCGCTTAAGGTGCGTGAGCGCGGGGTTCAGCTGCCGCGGTAGGTCGAGTACGCGAACGGGCTCAGCAGCAGCGGCACGTGCAGGTGGGTCTCGTCGCCGACGGTGAAGCTGACGGTCGCCGACGGGTAGAAGGTCGCCGTGCCGGACCGGGCGAAGTGCCCGCCCGTGTCGAACGTCAGCGCGTAGATCCCGGGCTCGAGCCGGTCGGGTCCGAGGGCGAGCCGTCCGTCGGCATCGGTCGAGGCCGTCGCGATGACGGTTCCGCGGGCGTCGGCGAGCTCGATCGCGACGCCGACAGCGGGAGTGCCGGTCGCGGCGTCCAGCACGTGGGTGGTCAGGTGGGTCATGCGGGCGCCTCCACGGTGACGGTCTGCGACAGGCGGAGCAGCGCGATCTCGGCCAGCTGGCCGAGGGCCTCGGCCGTCTCGGTGCGGTCGTCGTTGCCGAGGCGCCGCTCGAGCTCGGCGCGCATCTCGCCCGGAGTCCGGCCGGCCGCCCGGATGAGGAAGACACGGTCGAACCGCTCCTCGTAGCGCCGATTGCCCGCCGCGATCGCGGCGGCGTCGTCATCGGATGCCGACCGCATGGCGGCCTGCTCGGATCGCGACGCGTCGCCCTCGGCGCCCGGCTCGTCGACGCGGGCGCCGATGCGCGGATGGTGCGCGAGCGCGGCATCGAGGTCGTCCTCGTTCCAGTGCGCCGCCTCGGCCCGCGCCCGGGCGCCCAGCTCCGCGACGTCGCGGTACGGCCGTGCTGCGACCAGGGTCTCGACCCAGCGGGGGATGGGGGCCCAGACGGCGACGACGCGTCGGGCTTCGTCCGCGCTGAGGGCGTGGAACTCGTCGAGGTGCATGCGCGTCACGGTACTGTCACCGCGTTTCCCCCGCGTTACATATCATCGTGCCGTGGAACCGCAGCGCGCTGAGCCCGACCTTCCCGCGTCGATCGGGCGGCGCCTGCGGGCGCTGCGCACCCGGACGGGGCGCTCGCTCGCCTCGGTCGCGCAGGAGATGGGCATCTCGGCCAGCGCCCTGTCGCAGATCGAGACGGGTGCGATGCAGCCGTCGGTTCACCGGCTCGTCGAGCTCGTCGGGGTGCTGGGAGCTCCGGTGTCGGTCATCTTCGACGATCACGCCGTCGCGATGATCCCCGATGCCGACGCCCCCGGCGAGCTGAACGAGCCTGTCCCCGGCGTCTTCGTCGCCCGCGTCGGCACCGAGACCACGGCGCACCTCGGCGGCGGCGTCACCTACCGGCGGCTGACGCCCGTGCCCATCAGCGGCGTGGAGCACTTCGAGTCGACCTACCCGCCGGGAGCGAGCTCGAGCGCCGACGGCGGCCTCCTCGTCCACGCGGGCTACGAGAGCGGACTCGTCGTGGCAGGGACCCTCACCTTCGAGTTCGCCGACGGCGAGGTCGAGCTCGGCCCGGGCGAGTCGCTCTCGTTCGCGGCATCCCGACCGCACCGCGTCGCGAACCGTACCGACAGCGTCGCGGTCGCGACGTGGCTCACGGTCGTCGGGTCGACAGGCCCGGTCGACGACGCGACCGGGCGCTGAGACGCGGCGCCTCGCACGCGCCGGCGTTCGACCGTGCTCACGCGGGCCCGTGGACGATCAGCCAGGTCGCGACGGCAATCTCGTCGCCGTCGTTGTGGATGCGGTGCGGTCGCGAGCACGGGTAGCTGATCGTGTCGCCGGGACGCAGCACGACGCGCTCGTCGGTGAAATCGACCGTCAGCTCGCCCGAGAGCATGGTGCCGACCTCGTACCCGTCGTGCCGGAAGAGGTCGGTGTCGCGGTGGGCCGACGACCCCGGCGGATAGGTCGACTGGAAGTAGTCGATCCCCGGGCTCGGTCCGGGAGACAGGCGGCGGAAGGTCACTCCGTCGCCGAGCTCGACCGTCGTGGCCTGGGCGGCGCGGACCAGCGAGAACCCGTCGATCTCCGCCGCGAGCGCCGCGGCGGGGGCATCGCCACCGCTCTCGAAGACGGCGGCGAGGGGAACCCCGAGCGCGTCGGTGATGGCGAGCAGCCGCGAGACGCTCGGCTGCAGCACGCCGCGCTCGATCTGCGATATCGCGCTGGGGCTGATGCCCAGTGCGGCGGCGACGGCACGTGCCGACATCCCTCGCTGCCGCCGCAGCTCGCGCAACCGGACGCCCACCTCGGTCCCGGTACCCAGCGCGAGCTCTGACATGCCGCCGAGTCTAAACGGGCGGCAACGGCGACCGGGCGCGACCAGTGTGAAGCTCCAACTTCACACCGTCGTTACATCAGCGAAACCCGCCGGGGCCGATTAACCCATAGCTTCACTTTCCAGATCCCCTCCTGGAAGGTTCCGACGCCATGACCGCTCCTCCGAACATCCTGCCCGCCGAGACGACGGTTCCCGATCGGGGCTACGACCCCCGACTGTCGAACGAGGACCTCGCCCCGCTCCGCAAGCAGAAGTGGACCTGGTACAACATCTTCGCCTTCTGGATGTCGGACGTTCACTCCGTCGGCGGGTACGTCACGGCGGGGTCGCTCTTCGCCCTCGGCATCGCCGCCTGGCAGGTGCTCGTGGCACTCGTGGTCGGCATCGTGATCGTGCAGGTCTTCGCGAACATGGTCGCCAAGCCCAGCCAGAAGACGGGCGTGCCGTATCCCGTGGTCAACCGCGCCATCTTCGGGGTGCGCGGCGCGAACATCCCCGCCATCATCCGGGGCATCATCGCGATCGCCTGGTACGGCGTGCAGACCTTCCTCGCGGCGCAGTCGCTGAACATCATCTTCCTGAAGTTCATCCCCGGCTCGGCGGCACTGCTCGACGTGAGCTTCCTCGGCCTGTCGGCGCTCGGGTGGATCTCGTTCTCGATCCTCTGGGTCGCCCAGGTCGCGCTGTTCTGGAACGGCATGGAGGTCATCCGACGCTTCATCGACTGGGCCGGACCGGCCGTCTACGTCGTGATGATCGTGCTCGCCGTGTACCTCGTCAGCCAGGCCGGGTGGGAGAACATCGACCTGAACCTCTCCGACCCCGCCGCGGCACCGCACGACGTGTGGGGCACCCTCGGGCTCATGGCCATGGCGATCGGCATCGTGGTGGCCTACTTCGCCGGTCCGATGCTCAACTTCGGCGACTTCGCGCGCTACGGTCGTTCGTTCAGCCAGGTCAAGAAGGGCAACTTCTGGGGGCTCCCGGTGAACTTCCTGTTCTTCTCGATCCTGACCGTGCTCACCGCGGCGGCGACCGTGCCGGTGTTCGGCGAGCTGCTGCTCGACCCCATCCACACCGTCGAGGCGATCGACACGCCGTTCGCGATCCTGCTGGGCGGACTGACGTTCGTCACCGCGACGGTCGGCATCAACATCGTCGCCAACTTCATCGCGCCCGCCTTCGACTTCTCGAACGTCGCGCCGCAGAAGATCTCGTGGCGGATGGGCGGCATGATCGCCGCCGTCGGCTCGGTGTTCCTCACGCCGTGGAACTGGTACTCCGACGCCACCGCCATCCACTACTCGCTCGGCATCCTCGCGGCCCTCATCGGCCCGCTGTTCGGTCTGCTCATCGCGGGGTATTACATCGCGGCGAAGCAGCGGATCCGCACCGACGACATGTTCACGATGAGCGAGACGGGGGCGTACTGGTACCGCAAGGGCTACAACCCGAACGCGATGAAGACGCTCGTCGTCGCGGGTGTGCCCACGATCCTGCTGGCGATCCTGCCGAAGACGTTCGCCGACATGGGGCTGTTCGACGTCTCGTGGATCGGGAACTTCACCTGGTTCATCGGATGCGGCCTCGCGTTCGCCGCGTTCGTGGTGTTCGAGCGGCTCGACCCGCAGGTCCCGACGTTCGCGGGCGAGACCGAGGGCATCTCGGACGGCACTCTGCCCGAGCCCGCGCCGGAGGGCGCCGCGTGAGGATCACGCTGATCAATCCCAACACCTCCCGGGCGATGACGGACAAGATCGCCGTCGCCGCCCGGGAGGTCGCCGGGCCCGGGGTCGAGGTGGTCGCCGTGCATCCGACCGACGGCGCCGCCGCGATCGAGAGCCATCTCGACGAGATCGCCGCCGCCCGCTCGGTCGTCGACATCGTCGAAGCCGACCTCGCCGTCGGCGGAAGCGACGCGTACGTCATCGCGTGCTTCGGCGACCCGGGGCTCGACGCCGTGCGCGAGCTCGTCGACGTCCCGGTCATCGGGATCGCCGAGGCCGCGATGCACGTCGCGACCCTCTCGGGGCGCCGATTCGCGGTCGTCACGACGCTGGGCCGCACCCTCGGCCGGGCGCGCGACCTGCTCGCCCGCTATGGGATGACGTCGTCCTGCGCCTCGCTCGTGGCGTCCGGCATCCCGGTGCTCGATCTCGAGGACACCGGCTCGGATGCCTTCGAGCGCATCGCGGCGCTGTGCGCCGCCGAGGTCGCGGGCGGAGCCGACGTCATCGTGCTCGGCTGCGCCGGGATGGCCGATCTCTGCCACGCCCTGACAGAGCGCGTCGGCGTTCCCGTGGTCGACGGGGTCGGCGCCGCGGTCGGGCTCGCGTCGGCCATGGTGCGGATGCGGGTGGGGACGAGCAAGCGCGAGGAGTACGCCGCCCCGCCGCGTCGTCACGAGAGCGTTACATCGGGGTAACCGCCGCGGCTGCGTTAACCCATAGCTTTATATTGACATCGGGCTCTGCTCACCGCTCGCCCGCCGTCGATCCTCGCCCCGACCCCGTCCGGAGATCTCGTGACCGCATCGTCCCCGTCCCGCTTCGTCGTGCGCGCCGGCCGCGTCTTCGACGGCACGGCCTTCGTCCCCGCAGCCGTCGTCGTCGAGAACGGCCTCGTCGTCGCGATGCTCGACGAAGACGCCGCCGTCGCCGACGCCGCCGAGGTGCGCGTCGCCCCCGACGCCGTGCTGCTGCCGGGGCTCGTCGACTCGCACGTGCACGTCAACGAGCCCGGACGCACCGAGTGGGAGGGCTTCGGCTCGGCGACGCGGGCCGCGGCGGCGGGCGGTGTCACGACGATCGTCGACATGCCGCTGAACTCCATCCCGCCGACCACGACCGCCGCAGCCCTGGAGGTCAAGCGCGCCGCCGCCGCGGCATCCGCGCATGTCGACGTCGGGTTCTGGGGAGGGGCTGTGCCCGAGAACCTGGGGGAGCTCGGCGCCCTGCACGAGGCCGGCGTCTACGGGTTCAAGTGCTTCCTCGCACCGTCAGGCGTCGAGGAGTTCGGTCACCTCGACCGTGCTCAGCTGCGCCGGGCCATGGGCGAGATCGCTGCGCTCGACTCGCGCCTCATCGTGCACGCCGAGGACCCCGAGCTGCTCGGCGCCGACGGCGCGCTCGGCCGCGGATACGACGCCTTCCTGGCGTCGCGCCCGGCCACGAGCGAGGCGTCGGCGATCGACGCCGTCATCGACGCCGCCCGCGAGACCGGTGCCCGAGCCCACATCCTCCACCTGAGCGACGCGCGGTCGCTGCCCGCGATCCGGGCGGCGCGTGCCGACGGTGTCGACATCACGGTCGAGACGTGTCCGCACTACCTGACGATCATCGCCGAGGAGATCCCCGACGGCGCCTCCGAGTTCAAGTGCTGCCCGCCCATCCGCGAGGCATCCAATCGCGACCTCCTCTGGCAGGGGATCGTCGACGGCACGATCGACGCGATCGTCAGCGACCACTCGCCCTCGACCGTCGATCTCAAGCGTGCGGGCGATGGCGACTTCGGGCTCGCCTGGGGTGGCATCTCCGGCCTCCAGGTCGGGCTGTCGGCGGTGTGGACCGAGGCCCGCGAGCGCGGCATCCCCCTCGAGACGATCCTGCCGCTGTTCACGACGGGACCCGCTGCCGTCGCGGGCCTCGCCGTCGTGGGGCGCATCGCCGTGGGCGCGCCCGCGCACCTCGCCGTCTTCGCCCCCGACGACGTCGTGCACGTCGACGCGCGCGAGCTGCGTCACCGCAACCCGATCTCGGCCTACGACGGCCGGGTGCTCACCGGCCGCGTGCGCCGCACCTGGCTGCGGGGCGAGGTCGTGTTCGAGGCCGGCGTGGATGCCGCGGATGCCGGCGGCGTTCCGGGCGGGCGCCTGCTCGCGCGCAGCGGTGCTCTCGTCGCCGTCGGCGAGGACGCATCGTGACCGACCCCGCCGAGGTGATCCCCGCCGATCTCGCGGCGGCGTTCGCCGACTACGAGCGCGCCATCGTCGAGAACGACCTCGCGGCGCTCGACGCGGCGTTCGCACCGGGACCAGACACGATGCGTGCGGACGCCGCCGGCCTGCTCGTCGGCCATGACGCGATCAGCGCCTTCCGCGGTGCGCGCGGCGGGGTCGCGGCCCGCGCGATCGAGACGATCGAGTACCGGCCGCTCGCCCCCGACGTCGCGCTGCTGATCTCGGTCTCGCGCTACGTCGCGGGCGGCACCGGCCTGCAGACGCAGCTCTGGCAGCGCGTCGACGGCCGCTGGCTCATCACCGCGGCGCACGTGACCCCGCGTCCGCAGGCGTTCGACCGGTCGATCTGGCGCACCGTGGGCGACCCGCTCTATCAGGGCGCCTGGGAGGGGCCGCTCGCCGGACTGGCCGTCGCGGTCAAGGACCTCTTCGCGATCCGCGGCTACCGCATCGGGGCCGGCAACCCGGCCTATCTCGACTCCGCTCGCGCCGAGACGACCACGGCGCCCGCGGTCGGCGATCTGCTGCGCGGCGGAGCGTCGCTGCGCGGGATCGCGCGGACCGACGAGTTCGCCTACTCCGTCGCCGGAGACAACGCCCACTACGGCACCCCGCCGAACGCCGCGCTGCCCGGGGCGCTTCCCGGCGGCTCGTCGAGCGGGCCGGCATCCGCCGTCGCCGCCGGGCACGCCGACGTCGGCCTCGCCACCGACACCGCCGGATCGGTGCGGGTACCCGCCTCGTACCAGGGGCTCTGGGGCTTGCGGACCACGCACGACCTCGTGCCCCGGCAGGGCATGCTGCCCCTCGCGCAGAGCTTCGACACCGTCGGCTGGCTGACCCGCGACGGCGCGACGCTCGAGCGGGTCGCCGAATGGTGCCTCGGCTACGCCGGGTCGGAATCGACCGAGAGCGCGCACGGCGAGCCGGACGACGAGCTGCCGACGCGCCTCCTCGTGCCCGATGAGATCCTCGACGCCGCCGAGCCCGACACCCGACGCGCGTTCGCCGACCTGCTCGACCGCGTCACGGCCACGGGAGCCGCGGTCTCGGTGGGCCGCGTGTCGATCGGCGACCTCGACGCCTACCTCGACGCTTTCCGCACCGTGCAGGGCGCGGAGGCCTGGCGCAACAACGGCGACTGGCTCACGCAGCATCCCGGCGCGGTGGGCGCCGCCGTCGCCGACCGCTTCCGCGCCGCCGCCGCCGTGACACCCGACGATGAGAAGCGGGCGCGCGCCGCGCTCGCGCCCCTCGCCGACCGCCTGCGTGCCGTCGTCGAGGACGCGGTGCTGCTGCTGCCGACCGTGCCGGGAGCCGCACCCGCGCGCACCGCCGGCGGCGAGGCGCTCGACCTGCTGCGCCGTGACACACTGCGGATGACGACGCCGGCCGCCGTGGCCGGGCTCCCCGCGATCTCGGTGCCGCTGCTCACTGTGCCGTCGCCGCTGGGACCGGCGCCCGTCGGCGTCAGCCTCGTCTCGCGGGCCGGCACCGACCTCGCCCTCGTGCGGCTCGCCCGCCGCCTCTTCTCGCTCCTCGACCCCCGGATGGACACGCCATGACGAACCCGACCGTTCACATCCCCGGACCCATCGACCCGCCCGCCCGCCTGCTCATGGGCCCCGGCCCGATCTCGGCGTACCCCAGCGTCCTCACCGCGATGTCGGCCGCACTCGTCGGCCAGTACGACCCGTTCATGACGCGGACGATGACCGAGACGCAGGAGCTCTACCGCGCCGTCTGGAACACGCGCAACGACGCCACGATGCTCGTCGACGGCACGAGCCGCGCCGGCATCGAGGCGGCGATCGTCTCGCTCGTCCGGCCCGGCGACCGCGTGCTCGTGCCGATCTTCGGACGCTTCGGGCACCTTCTCGCCGAGATCGCGGAGCGCGCGCTCGCCGAGGTGCACACGATCGAGACCGAGTGGGGACAGGTCTTCACGCCCGCCGCGATCGAAGAGGCCGTCGTGCGGGTCAAGCCCACGCTGCTCGCGCTCGTGCAGGGCGACACGTCGACGACCATGAATCAGCCGCTCGACGAGATCGGAGCGATCTGCGCGAAGCACGGGGTGCTGTTCTACTCCGACGCGACCGCCTCGCTCGGCGGCAACGAGTTCGACGCCGACGACTGGGGCCTGGATGCCGCCACCGCGGGGCTCCAGAAGTGCCTGGGCGGTCCCAGCGGCTCGGCGCCCATCACCCTGAGCGAGCGCGCCGTCGAGGTCGTGCGGTCGCGGGCGCGCATCGAAGCCGGCATCCGCGAGCCCGGCGATCCGGACGCGAGCGACTTCGTGCGGTCGAACTACTTCGACCTCGGCATGATCCTCGACTACTGGGGGCCGCGCCGGCTCAACCACCACACCGAGGCGACGTCGATGCTCTACGGGGCGCGCGAATGCGCCCGCGTGCTGCTGCTCGAAGGGCGCGACGAGGTCATCGCGCGCCACCGCCTCGCCGGCGCCGCCATGCTCGCCGGCGTGCAGGGCCTCGGGCTCACGGTCTTCGGCGACGTCGCGCACAAGATGAACAACGTCGTGGCCGTCGAGATCCCCGACGGGGTGCCCGGCGATGAAGCCCGCGCCGCACTGCTCACCGACTTCGGCATCGAGATCGGCACGTCGTTCGGCCCGCTCCACGGTCGGGTGTGGCGCATCGGCACGATGGGCTACAACGCCCGGCAGGACGCCGTGCTCACCACGCTCGCCGCGCTCGAAGCGGTGCTGCGGCGGTACGGCGTCGCGGTGCCGGTCGCCGGCGGGGTCGAGGCGGCGGCAGACGTCTATCGGGGGCGTTGAGCCGTGGCATCCGCTCTGCTCCCCGTGTCGCCCGAACGCATCGCCGACGCGGCACGCCGGGTGATGTCGCGTTGCGACGACCTCGCGCGCATCAGCGCCGCCCCCGACCGCATCGAGCGCGTCTACCTCTCGCCCGAGCACGCCCGCGTCAACCGCTTGGCCGCGGAGTGGATGCGGGAGGTCGGCATGACCACGCGCCAGGATGCCGCCGGCAACCAGATCGGCCGGCTCGGCACCGCCGGCGACGAGCCCGCGCTCATGATCGGCTCGCATCTCGACACGGTGGCCGACGCCGGGCGCTACGACGGCATCGTGGGTGTCCTCATGGGGATCGAGGTCGTGCGGATGCTGCGCGAGCCCGCCGACGACGACGGCTCGTCGTGGCGGTCGCCCCTGCCGTTCGCCCTCGAGGTCGCCGCGTTCTGGGACGAGGAGGGCACGCGCTTCGGCAAGGCGCTGCTCGGATCGTCGGCGGTCGGCGGCGTCTGGGACGACGCCTGGTGGGACCTCGCCGACGCCGAGGGCACGACGCTCGTGGAGGCCTTCCGCGAGTTCGGGCTCGACCCCGGTCGGATCGGCGAGGCGGCGCGCCGCCCGGACGAGCTCGTCGGGTACCTCGAGGCGCACATCGAACAGGGTCCGGAGCTGCACCGGCGCGGCGAATCGCTCGCCGTCGTCTCGTCGATCGCCTCGGCCCGACGCTTCCTGCTGTCGGTCGAGGGCGAGGCGCGCCATGCCGGCGGCACGCCCTACGACATGCGACGCGACGCACTGCTCGGCGCGTCCGAGGCGGCTCTCGCGGTCGAGCGGATCTGCCGGGCCGAGCACCACATCATCGGCACGGTCGGCCAGTTCGAGGCGTTCCCGGGCGGCGTGAACATCGTGCCCGGCGAGGTGCAGTTCTCCCTCGATCTGCGCGGCGAGTTCGACGGTGAGCGCGACCGGGTCTGGCGCCATCTTGCGGCCGAGCTCGACGAGATCATGGGACGCCGGGGACTGCGGTGGCAGCACCGCGAGATCCACAATGCCGCGGCGGTCGCCTGCGCGCCCCTCCTGCAGGACGTCGTGCGCGAGGGCATCCGTGCGACGGCGGGCGAGGTGACCGACGAGCCGCCCGCGATCTTCAGCCGGGCGGGGCACGACGGCATGGCTCTCGGCGGTCTCACCGACATCGGGATGCTGTTCCTGCGCAACCCCGACGGCATCAGCCATCACCCCGACGAGGACGTCTCCACCGCCGATGTCGCCCGCGGCATCCGCGCCCTCGCCGAATCCGTCCTGCACCTCGCCGCCGACCGCCGCGCCGCCGCCTGACCCGCCCGGCCCTGTCCCCGGCCGTCGGGGTCGTCCCGTGCCGGGCCCTTCGGTCTGTCCCCGTGCCGTCCACAGGCTGAGAGCCGCGTGGCCGGTCCGGCACGGCGGTTTCGGCGGCCTCATCCTGTGCGCGGCACGTAGGCGGCCAGGTCTGGTCGGCCCGACCCTCCCGGGACGGTGCTCGGTCCCGGCGCGGGGCGGTGCGGGTCGTCGTCCTCACCGGCGCGGGGCGGCGCGGTCCCGCGAACAGGCTGAGGGTGCTTCGAGCGGCCGTCGGGGCCGGATCCGGGGCGCTCATCCTGTCGACGGCACATGACCCGCGACCCGATCGGGGATGGCCGGCGTCGCCGCACCTGCGACCCGCCCGATCCTCACCGCGCGGGCGCAATACCCCTGACCCGAGGGCGAAACATGGGCTCGGTAGCGTGCGGGTATGCGCCTGCTCGTGACCCACGCCCGCCTCATCACGGTGCCCGCCGGCACCGACGACCCCGGCTACATCGAGGAGGGATGGATGCTCGTCGGCGACGACGGGCGCATCGCCGCCATCGGCGCCGGGGATCCGCCCGCGGGCACCACCGCCGACGAGACCCTCGACGCCGGAGGGTCGTTCGTGGCTCCCGGGTTCGTCTCGAGCCACTCGCACCTGTTCACCTCGGGTCTGCGCGGACTCGGGGTCGCCGAGACGCTCTACGGCTGGTGCGACGCGATGCTCGGGACCACCGCCCACATGACCGCCGACGACGTCTACTGGTCGACGCTCCACGGCGCCCTGGACTTCCTCTCGAACGGCGTGACCACCGCCTACAACTTCACCGACCCGCTGCAGTCCTGGGAGTCGATGGTCGACGGCAAGCGCGTGGGCGACGCCCGGATGCGCGAGCTCGAGTACCACACGCGTCAGGCCGACGCGACGCGCGACGCCGGCATCCGGTTCGTCGATTCGATCGGCATGGATGTCACCGTCGGTTCCGACGACGAGATCTTCGCGCGGTTCGCCGCGTCGGTCGCGCACACCCGCACGATGGACCCCGATTTCGCGCTCGGCGCGTCGATCATGGGCCAGGTGCAGTGGTCGCCCCGCGAGGAAGCGGCGTGGCTCGAGGTCGAGGCGATGCGCCGATACGGCGTGACCAACCAGGCGCACTTCCTGGAGTCGCCCGAGGCGGTGGAGCACCAGCGGTCGAAGTTCGCGCAGTATCGGGATGCCGGGGCGCTCGGTCTCGGTCTCGTCTTCGGCCACTTCATCCAGACGACCCCCGAGATCATCGACGAAGCCGTCGCGGGCGGTGCCGCGATGTCATGGCAGCCCGCCTCGAACGGGCGGCTCGCGTCGGGGACCGCGCAGGTTCCCGAGATGCTGGCGAAGGGGATGAAGGTCGGCATCGGACTCGATGACCAGGCGTGCACGGATGTCTCGGATCCCTGGCAGAACATGCGCATGGGTATCTATCAGCAGCGGGCGCGTCTGCAGGATCCGCTCGCGATGATGCCCGAGCAGGTGCTGCGGCTGCACACTCTCGGCGCGGCCGAGATCATGGGCGTCGCCGACCGGGTCGGTTCGCTCGAGGTGGGCAAGCTGGCCGACTTCGTGGTGGTCGACCCCCGGCGTCCCGATGTGGGTCCGCTGTGGCATCCGGTGCGCAGCTACGTGCTCGCGATGAGTCCCCGCAACCTGACGCGCGTGTACGTCGGCGGCGTCCTGGTCGACGATCGCGGCACGTCGGCGAACCCCCTGGCCGCCGAGGCGTCTGCGCGTCTGCACGAGAGCCTCGCCGAGGTCGCGCGTCGCCGCCCCACCCACCCTCACTGACCCTCGGCCCGCCCGCCCCCGAGCCGCGAGACGACAGCTGCATATGTCGTCTCGCGGCTCGGGTCGACAGACCCGTCAGGCCACGGAGGTCGTCATGCCCATGCGGGTGAGGACGAAGGTCTCGGCGATCTGCACGAGGTTGTAGAGCACGAGGGTCAGCAGGGTGATGATCGCCACTGACGCCCACAGGTCGTCGAAGCGCGCGGTCGCGGTGAACTTCACGATCATGCCGCCGATGCCCTGCCCCGTCGACAGCCACTCGGCGAGGAGGGCGCCGGTGACGGCGCCCGGCACCGAGACGCGGGCGGCGGCGAAGAGCGAGGGCAGCGCGCCCGGCACGCTGACCTTGCGCAGCTGCGCGAGGCGTCCGCCGCCGTACACGTGCACGAGGTCGAGGCTCTCCTTCGTCGCGCGGCTCAGGCCGAACAGGATCGATGCGAGGGCGGGGAAGAGCACGACGATCGAGCCGATGACGGCGACGGATGCCGCGGTGCCGCGGCCCGTGATCAGGATGATGACCGGCGCGATGGCCACGAGCGGCACCGAGCGCAGCAGCAGCGCGAGCGGCATGACGCCCGCCTCGATCGCCTTCGACAGCGAGAACGCCACGGCGAGCAGGAGCGCGACGAGCATGCCGACGCCGAACCCGAGGGCGGCATCCTGCACCGTCTGACCGATGAGCGGCCACAGGTCCATGCGGTTCTCGGCGGCGTCGTCGGCGGTGAACAGGAATTCCCACACTTCGGCGGGGCCCTTGGCGACGTAGGTCGAGATGCCCGTGAGGTTGACGACGGCCCACCACAGCGCGAGCACGATGATCACGGTCGCGAGGGCGTTGATCAGCGAGCGGCCGACGGAGCGGCGGAGGGCGACGATCATGCGGCCGACCTTCCCGAGACCCACGGCGTGACGAGACGCGCGACGAGGCCGAGGGCCGCGTATCCGATGAGGGCGACGATCGCCGACAGCAGGAACACCGCCCATACGCGGGGCGAGTCGAGGTCGCCCTGCAGCTTGATGAGGGTGATGCCCACGCCTCGGTCGATGGCGCCCATGTACTCACCGAGGATGGCGCCGAGGAAGGCGCTCGGCACCGCGATCTGCAGCGCGTTCAGGATGGCGGGGGTGGCGGCGATCAGGCGCACTTTGCGCAGCTGCGTCCACCGCGACCCGCCGTAGACGCGCACGACGTCGAGCGACGCCTTGTCGGCCGCCTTGAACCCGAGCAGCGCGCCGACGACGGTGGTGAAGAAGACCGCGAGCGCCGCGAGGAAGATCGCGGTCGCGCTCGGGTCGCCCGCGCGCTTGGCCCCGCCGAGCACGACGATCGCGATGCCGCCGACGGCGACGACGGGCAGGCAGTAGCTGACGACGGCGATCTGGGTGACGACGACTTCGAGGCGGGGGAGGAGCAGCACCGTCGACGCGAGGAGGAGCGCGATCGCGTTGCCCCAGACGTAGCCGATCATCGCTTCGCCGATCGTGACCTGGAACACCGTCCAGTACGGCGCGAGGCCGTCGCGGACGATGGTCTCGAACACGGTGAACGGGGATGGCACGGGGGTGAAGGTCGTGCCCTCGGGCGGCGAGAACGCCGTGACCGACAGCAGCCACCATGCCGCGATCAGCACGACGGCGCCGATGACGCCCGCGAGCCAGGTCGGCATTCCGGCGCGGCGCATCACGACTCCGCGTCGGCGCGACCGTCGCTGCCGAAGAGCAGCTCGGACGCGCGGTCGACCAGCGCGTGGAACTCCGGGGTCCGCATCATCTCGGGCGTCCGCGGGCGCGGCAGGTCGACGTCGATGATCTCGACCACGCGTCCGGGCCGCGGCGACATGACCGCGACACGGTCGGAGAGGAAGATCGCCTCGGAGATGCCGTGGGTGACGAGCAGCGTCGTCGCGGGCTTCTCGGTCCAGATGCGCAGGAGCTCGAGGTTGAGGTTCTGCCGCGTCATGTCGTCGAGGGCGCCGAACGGCTCGTCGAGCAGTAGCACCGAGGGCTTCAGGGCCAGCGCGCGGGCGATCGAGACGCGCTGCCGCATGCCGCCCGACAGCTGCGCGGGCTTCGCCTTCTCGAAGCCAGTGAGCCCGACGAGCGCGATGAGCTCGTCGATGTAGGCCTTGTCGGGCGTGCGGCCCGCGATCTCGAAGGGCAGCCGGATGTTGGCCAGCACGCTGCGCCAGGGGAGCAGGGCGTGGTCCTGGAAGGCGATGCCCAGCTCGTGGTCGCGACGCAGCTCATGGGGAGTCTTGCCGTCGACGCGGACCTCGCCCGCGGTCGGGTTCTCGAGGTCGGCGAGGATGCGCAGGATGGTGGACTTGCCGCATCCCGAGGGGCCGAGCAGGGCGAGGAACGAGCCCTTGTCGGTGTGGAGGTGGGTGTCCTGCAGGGCCGTCACTGTCCGGCCGCGGCCGGTGTGGAAGGTCTTGCTGAGGCCGTCGATCAGGATGCCGGTGCCGCGAGGGGCACCGGCATCCCGGGTGTCGTCGTGTGTCATGTGATGGCGGGAAGCGTCCGAACTTACGGGAGGTAGTCCAGCAGCTCCGGGTTCTCGTCGTAGATCTCGTCGATGATGGTGGTGTCGAACAGGTCGTCGACCGAGACCTTCCAGCCTGCGGCGGCGAGCGAGTCGACCGTCTGCTGCTTCAGGTCGTCCGAGATCGTGAAGAGGCCGTTGGCCTCGGTCTCCTCGGTCGAGATGAGCAGGTTCTGGGCGGCGATGCCGGCGGTCGTCTTCGCGGGGTCGAGAGCGCCGAACACGGCCTCGAGGCCGTCCTCCGACTCCTCGGCGGCCTGGTTGTAGTACTTCTGCACCAGGCTGACGGTGTCGTCGACGGGCTGCTGGAACACCTGGGTCCAGCCCTTGATCTCAGCGATGAGGAACTCCTTGAGCAGCTCCTTGTTCTCGGCGAGGTACTGGTCGGTGACGGTGAACGTCTCGGCCACGTAGGGCACGCCGTTCTCGGCGTACGAGAGGTTGGTGATGTCGTAGCCCGCGAGCTCGACGGTCAGCGCCTCGTTGGTGAGGTAGGCCATGAAGCCGTCGACCTGGCCGTCCATGAGCGGGGTCGGGTCGAAGTCGACCGGAACGACGGTGACCTCGCTCGGGTCGATGTCGTTGGCGTTCAGCAGGGCGGCGAACACCGAGGCGTTGGAGTCCTGGACGCCGATCGTCTTGCCGATGAGGTCCTGCGGGGTCGCGATGTTGCCGCCGTCGGCGAGCGAGAGGATCGTGAACGGGTTCTTCTGGAAGGTCGCGCCGATGATCTTCAGCGGCGCATCCTCCTCGGCGACGGCGGCGCCCACCGAGGCGGCGTCCGAGAGCGCGACCTGCACGGTTCCCGACAGCAGCTTCGCCACGCCCGTGTCGGGCCCGGAGATGCCGATGACCTCGTCGAAGCCGGCCTCGTCGTAGTAGCCGTTCTCGTAGGCGTAGAACTCGCCGGCGAACTCCTCGTTCTTGATCCACGAGTACTGCACGCTGATCTCGCCGAACGACGCGGAGTCGTCGGAGCCCGATGCGCCGGGCTCGGCGGAGCTCGACGAGCAGGCCGAGAGGGCGAGGGCTGCGACGGCGGCGGTGGCCAGGGTCGCGGCGAGGCGGTGTTTCCGGATGCGCGGTGCGGGCATCGGTTCTCCTTCGGGTGTGCGGGTGCAGGAACGCAGCGCGGGTGCACGGATGCCGCTGCGGGGAGGTGCTGGCTTGAAGCTATTGCTTGAATATTTCGGTCACCGTCGCGCTCGTGTTTCGATGCTGTGACGGCTTCCGATGCGTCGCGGCTCAGCGGGCGTCGCGCTGAGCCAGCCGCCAGATCCGATCGCGGCTGAAGGGCTGCTCGTAGGCTCGTCGGCCGAGGGCACGGGCGATCGCGTTGCCGATCGCGGGCGCGACGGGGTTGTAGGGCGACTCGCTCATCGACTTCGCGCCGAACGGTCCGAGCGCGTCGTCGGTCTCGGCGAAGAACACCTCCGTGTCGGGGATGTCGGCCGACTGCGGCACGCGGTAGGTGCGGAACACGGGGTTCATCACGCGCCCGCCGTCGTCGATCATCACCTCTTCGTACAGGGCGCTGCCGATGCCCTGCGCGACTCCGCCCTCGACCTGTCCGCGGCACTGGGCCGGGTTGAGCACGACCCCCGCGTCCGCCGACTGGATGGACTGGAGGATGCGCACCGATCCGGTCTCGGGGTCGACCGCGACGCGGACGGCGTGGACGTTGAACGCGAGCGATCGCTGTTCGCCGAGTTCGCTGCCGTCGGCGGTGAGCCCGTGCTCGTCGCGGTGCGCCGGATCGGCGGCGGCGATCAGCTCAGCGGGGCCGACGAGCCGCACCGGGGTGCGCACCGAGCCGTCGGGCTGCAGCACCGCGTCGGCCGGGGAGGTCTCTGTGAGCGCGGCCGCGGCCCGACGCATCCGATCGGCCAGCGTGAAGCAGGCGGCGTGCAGGGCCTTCCCGGCGACGGTGATGCCGGCTGAGGCGAAGGCGCCCGTGTCGTGACGCACGGCGTCGGTGTCGGCGCTGCGCACCTCGAGGTGCTCGCTGCCCAGCACCGACGACGCGATCTGCCGGTGCACCGTGCTCGTGCCGTTGCCGAACTCGACCGTGCCGGTGCGCAGGAGGTACGAGCCGTCGGGACGCAGCGTCGCGGTCGTGTGGGCGATGTGGCCGAACGGTGCCATCGTCGCGATCATGGCCGCCGCCATGCCTTCGCCGACGAGCCAGCCGTCGGGTGCGGTGGAGCCGTTGCCGCGTCGCAGCGCGGCCTCGGCGAGGTCGAGGCACTGGTCGAAGCCGTAGCTGCCCCAGACGAGGTCGTGCTCGTGCGTCGCATCCGCCGGTCCGACCGCATTGCGACGGCGCAGCTCGAACGGGTCGATGCCGAGCTTCTCGGCGAGCATGTCCATCGCCGACTCGACGCCGAGGATGACCTGGCCGAGCCCGTATCCGCGGAAGGCGCCCGACGGGACGTTGTTCGTGTAGACGACCTCGGCGTCGAGGCGCACGGCGTCGCAGCGGTACAGCGCGACCGACTCGGCGAGCGAGTGGAACATGACCCCGCGCGAATGGTTCCCGTAGGCTCCGGTGTCGCTCAGCAGATCCACCGTCATCGCGGTCAGTCGGCCGTCGGCATCCGCGCCGAGGGTCACCGACACGCGCATCGGATGCCGCAGTGACGCGCGCTGGAACTGCTCCGTCCGCGAGAACTCGTAGGCCACCGGTCGGCCCGTGCGCAGTACCGCCAGCGCGACCAGGTCCTCGGTGAAGATCTCCTGCTTGCCCCCGAAGCCGCCGCCCACGCGCGCCGTGAACACCCGCACCCGGTCGGCGGGCAGGTCGAAGAGCCGGGCGATCTCGTCGCGGGCGAGGAACGGCACCTGGGTGGAGGAGCGGATGACGAGGCGTCCCGCGTCGTCGAGCCATCCCACGGAGCCGTGCGTCTCGAGCTGCGCGTGCGAGACGCGTTGCGTCGACCAGGTACCGCTGACGACGGCGGCGCTCGCCGCCAGAGCGGCCGCGGTGTCGCCCGTCTCGCGGTGGAGTCCCGCGATCACGTTGCGGCCGGCGTCGTCGACGCGGTCGGCGGGCGTGCGGTCGGGATGCAGCAGCGGGGCGCCGGCGCTCCGTGCCTCGTCGGGGTCGAAGACCGCCGGCAGCACCTCGTACTCCACACGTACGAGACGCCGGGCGGCGTCGGCGGCCTCGGCGGTCTCGGCGACCACCGCGACGACCCGCTGTCCCACGTGGCGCACGACCTCGTCGAGCATGAGGGTGTCGTCGGGGTCGTCCTCGCGGTGCTCGTGCCGGCCCGTCGAATAGCGGATGCGGGGGACGTCGGCCGGAGTGAGGACGGCGACGACGCCGGGCACGGCCCGCGCCGCATCCGTGTCGATCGCGAGGATGCGGGCGTGCGCGTGCGGCGATCCGACCACGCGCAGCACGAGCGGCGGACCGGCCGGGGTGTCGGCGATGTCGAACGTGTAGGGCTCACGGCCCTGCACCACGCGTCGCGCGGCCTCGGGCGAGACCGAACGGCCGACTCCGCGCGGGGCCGAGGAAGCGCCTTCGGCCGAGGCGGGCACGCCGGTCTCGCGCACGGGGCCGAGCACCGAGGCGCGGACGGCCTCTCGGATCGGGCGGTAGCCGGTGCACCGGCACAAGTTGCCCTTGAGTCGCCGGTCGAGGTCGTCGAGATCGTCGGCGCACAGCGTCGAGGCGGTCACGCTCAGACCCGGCGAGCAGAACCCGCATTGGAAGCCGAAGTGCTCGACGAGGGCCTCCTGCACCGGATGCAGGTCGTCGCCGGGCGCGAGACCGGCCGCGGTCGTCACGCTGCGACCGTCGAGCCGCGCCGCCGGGATGAGGCAGGAATGCACCGGCTCGCCGTCGAGCAGCACCGAGCAGGCACCGCAGTCGCCCGCGTCGCAGCCCTTCTTGACCTCGAGGCGGCCCGTCTCGCGGAGCATCGTGCGCAGGCACTGCCCGGCGCGGGGCGCGGCCTCGACCGCCACCCCGTCGACCTCGAACCTGACGGCGTCGGCGCTCATGCGGACTCCCTCCGGTCGGTCCCGCGCCGCAGGTCGGCGGCGGCTCGACGAGCGAGCACGGAGCTGACGGCGCGGCGCCAGTCCGCGGCACCGAGCGGGTCGCTGTAGTAGCCGGGTGCCGCCTCGGCGGCCGCGACCAGCGCCGCGTCGGACGGGATCCCCGAGAAGCGCAGCACGACCGGGCGCCGGACGGCGGCTGTGATCGTGAACGTGGCCGACCCGTCGTCGTCGAGGCGCCCGGTGACGACGGCCCCCGACCGGCCGAGCTCGGCGAGGGCGATCTTGTGGAGCACCGCGCGCGAGCGCAGCGTCGCGGCGGGCAGCTCGATCGCCCGCAGCAGGTCGCCCGGCGCGAGGCAGGTCGCGCCATCGTCGACGACGAGCTCGGCCACCGGCATCCGCGTCTCCCCGCCGTCGGCGTGCCAGATCACCGCGACGCCGTCGAGCGCAGCGCACAGGCTGATCATGGCCCCCGCGGCGAAGGCGCGGCAGAGGTTTCCGCCGACCGTGGCGGTGTTCCAGATCTTGAAGCTCGCGAGGAGGGCGTTCGCTGCGGCCGGTACGAGGTCGAGCGCGGTCCAGTCGGCGGGCGCGGTCATCTCGAGGCGCCCGGCTGCGAAGGCGACGAGCCGCGCGATGGTGCACGTCGCGGCGATGCGCAGGCCGTTCTCATCGACCTCGAGCTCGGGCCAGCCCATCGTCGTGAGGTCGACGAAGCCGGTCGTCTCCGGCTGCGGCTCCGACATCAGCCAGGTGCCTCCGGCGATGAACCTCTCGCCCGGCGCCAGCACGAGATCGTCGCGCGTCCGGGCGGCGCGGAAGCCGGTGACGGTCGTGATGTCCATCGGGGTTCCTCTCGGCTCGGACGTCGCATGAGTGAATCAGCCCCGCATTTCGCCCGTGTTTCACGTCGCCGCAACGAGCCGCAACGAACCGGCAACACGTGACGCCTAACGTGCGGAGGAGTCCTGTTCCCGCCCCGAGGAGGCCCGATGCGCGAGATCCTCGCTGTCGCCCGCGACGAGCTGGCCGCCGGCCGACCCGTCGCGGTGGCGACCGTCGTCGCGGCCTCCGGCAGTTCGCCGCGCGAGATCGGTGCCTCGATGCTGGTCGCGGCCGACGGGCGGGCGTTCGGCAACGTCTCGGCCGGATGCGTCGACGGAGCCGTCTACGAGCGGTGCGTCGAGGTGCTCGCCGGCGACGACGCGGTGGTCGACCGCTTCGGCATCGCCGATGACGACGCCGTCGCGGTCGGACTCTCGTGCGGCGGCACGATCGAGGTGCTCGTGCGCGCGCTCGTGCCCGGGTCGCCCGAGGCTGCCACGCTCGCTCTTCTCGCGGCGCGCGACCACGGCGGGGTCGCCACCGTGCTCCGGCTGCGGACGGCCGGCGATGGGATCGGATCGGCGTCGATCGTCGACGCGGGCACGGCTCCCGCCCCCGCGCCCGCTGGGAGCGTCGACCTGCAGTTCGGCGCACCGCCGCGGCTCATCGTGGTGGGCGCCGTCGAGGTCGCGGTGGCCTTGGTCGCGCTCGGGACGGCAACGGGATTCCACGTCGTCGTCGTCGACCCGCGCGACGTCTTCGCTCGCCCCGACCGCTTCCCGGGCGCGGAGGTCGTCGTCGACCAGCCCGGTCGCTATCTCGCAGCCGCCGGCCTCGACGTGCACACCGCCGTCTGCGTGCTCACCCACGACCCGAAGTTTGACGTGCCCGCACTCGCCGCCGCGCTCGTGTCGCCGGCCGCGTACGTCGGTGCGATGGGCAGCCGCGCGACGTGCGCGGACCGCGTCCGTCGGCTCGTCGAAGACGGGGTGCCGGCAGCGCTCGTCGACCGGCTGCGCTCGCCGATCGGGCTCGACCTGGGCGGTACGAGCGCGGCCGAGGTGGCGCTCTCGATCCTGGCCGAGGTCGTGGCCGCGCGGCGCGGCGGAACGGGCGCGCCGCTGCGCGTCGGATCGGGCCCGATCCATCGAGACACGGCGCCGGAGGGATGCCGCGTCGACCACCTGCTCGCGTGACGGACGACGTCGCGCGGCGTCGCACTCCGCCCGTCGGGATCGTTCTCGCTGCCGGAGCCGGCACGCGCTACGGCATGCCGAAGGCGCTGGCGGTCGCGCCCGGGGGGCGCGCCTGGCTGGACGGCGTGGTGGCGGCGCTCGCTGCGGCCGGGTGCGAGCCGATCCTCGTGATGCTCGGTGCCGCGCCGGCGGCGCCTATCCCCGCGGAGGCACGCGCGTGCGTGGTCGAGGACTGGCGCGACGGCCTGTCGGCGACCGTGCGCGCGGCGCTCGCGGCGGCGTCCGGCACCGACGCCGCGGTCGCGGTCATCGTGCCGGTCGACGTCCCCGACCTGCCCGCCCGCGCGGTGGCCCGGCTGCTGACCGCCGCCGCCGGTGATGCTCGCGCGCGTCACCGCGCCGTCTTCGGCGGACGTCCCGGCCATCCCGTCGTCCTCGGCCGGGCGCACTGGGACGCCGCCGCGCGCGCGGTCTCCGGCGATGAGGGGGCGGGTGCGTACCTCGGGCGCATCGGTGCTGTCGGCGTGGAGTGCTCCGATCTGTGGCACGGCCGCGACGTCGACCACGTGCCGGATGCCGGACGGGCGGATGACGGCCGGGCACCCGCCGGATGACGCCGGGCGTCGTCAGCCGTCGACGACGTTGACCGGCTCTTCGCCGGCGGCGAGGCGCTCGATCTGCGTGCGGACGAGCTTCGCGATCCGCGGACGCATGGCGTCGGCCGCGCCACCCACGTGAGGCACGACGATCACTCCGGGAGCACGCCACAGCGGGTGGTCCTCGGGCAGCGGCTCGGGGTCGACGACGTCGAGCGCGGCGCGCAGCCGCTCGGACTGCAGCTCGGCCACGAGCGCGTCGGTGTCGAGCACGGTGCCGCGACCGACGTTGACGACGAGCGCTCCGTCGGGGAGGAGCGCGAGCTCGCGTGCGCCGATGAGGCCCTTCGTCGGCTCGCCGCCGGGCAGCGTGATGATGAGGATGTCGGTGCGCGGCAGCAGGTCGTCGAGCTCGTCGATGCCGTGGACGTGGACCCCGTCCTTGTCGCGGGCCCGGGATGCGACCGGCACGATCGTCGTCTCGAACGGCAGCAGTCGGGATGCCACGGCTTTGCCCACACCGCCGTAGCCGAGCACGAGGACCGTGCGGTCGGCGACGCTGCGGCTGAACTGCGGCGCCCAGCGGGCCGATTCCTGATTGCGGACGTAGTCCGCCAGGTCGCGCTGCGCGGCGATCGTGAGGCCGACGGCGATCTCGGCCGTGGCGGTCTCGTGCACGCTCGACGCGTTCGCGAGACGGGCGCCCTCGGGCAGGTATGCGCCCATCCCCTCGTAACCGATGGACTGGCTCTGCAGGAGCCCGACCCGGACGCCCTCGAGAGCGCGGAGCAGTCGCTTGCCCGACATGTAGGGCGGCACCACCAGGTCGAACGAATCGCGGGGCGCGGGAGAGCGGAGGTCCCAGACGACCAGCTCGACACCGTCGGGCAGGGCGCCGATGTCGGCCGCCAGCTCATCGGTGGGAACGCTGACGACGACACTGCGGGGGGATTCGCTCATGCCCCCACGCTACCGACCCGGTGCTCAGACGCGGGCGAGCACCGCCGCGACGGCCGACGTGAAGAAGGTGAGCCCGTCGGTGCCGGAGCGCATCGCATCGGTGGTGTTCGGACCGAAGCCCGGCTCGACGGCGTGCTCGGGGTGGGGCATCAGACCCACGACGTTCCCGCGCTCGTTCGTGAGGCCGGCGATGTCGTCGAGCGAGCCGTTGGGGTTGACGCCGCGGTAGCGGAAGGCGACGAGGCCCTCGCCTTCGATCCGCTCGAGCGTCTCGGCCGAGCAGGTGAAGCCGCCGTCGGCGTTCTTCAGCGGGATGACGATCTCCTGGCCGACCTCGAAGCCGCTCGTCCAGGCGGTGTCGGCGTTCTCGACCACGAGCCGCTGGTCGCGGCGGATGAACTGCTGGTGGGCGTTGCGGATGAGACCGCCGGGCAGCAGGTGCGCCTCGACGAGCATCTGGAAGCCGTTGCAGATGCCGAGGATCGGCATGCCCTTGTCTGCGGCATCCTTCACCTCGGACATGATCGGCGCGAGCGCGGCGATCGCGCCGGCGCGGAGGTAGTCGCCGTAGCTGAAGCCGCCGGGCAGCACGAGCGCGTCGACGCCGTCGAGGTCGTGCGAGCCGTGCCAGAGCGCGACGGGCTTGGCACCGGCGAGGCGGACGGCGCGCTGAGCGTCGCGGTCGTCGAGCGAGCCGGGGAAGGTGATGACTCCGATGCGCGCGGTCACTCCACGACCTCGATGTTCACGACGTCCTCGATGACCGAGTTCGACAGGATCTCGTCGGCGATGCGGCGAGCGGTCTCGAGGGTCGCCTCGTCGGCGCGGTCGACGGTGAGCTCGAAGCGCTTGCCGATGCGGACGTCGGAGAACCCGGCGACGCCGAGGCGGGTCAGCGCGCCCGATACGGCCTTGCCCTGCGGATCCAGCAGCTCGGCCTTGGGCATGACGTCGACGACGATGGTGGGCATTGCTCGCTCCGGAGGTCGCGGGATGGGTGCGCGACCAGTCTACGGGTGGGATGCGCGCCTCGTTCGCCGCATCCGGCCGGTCTCGTGACCGGATCGTGACCATTGGCTTTGGGAGCGCTCTCTTGTGATCCTGGGAGCGCTCCCGTATGGTCATGGTCAATCGGTGAGAGCGCTCCCATAGACGGGTGCGAACCGCCGCGCACCAGATACCCGCAATCACGAAGGAGTGACACGTGAACTCACGCGCACTGCGGCGGATCGGCCTCGTGGCCGGCGTCGCAACCACCTCGGCCATCGTCCTCGCCGGATGTTCGGGCGGAGGTGACCAGGCCGCATCCGGTGGCGACTCCGACACCGTCACCCTCGCGACGTTCAACGACTTCGGATACACCGACGAGCTGCTCGCGGAGTTCACCGAGGAGACCGGCATCAAGGTCGTCCACACCAAGGCGGCGACCTCGAACGATGCCCGCACGAACTTCTTCCAGAAGCTCGGCAAGACCGGTCTCGCCGACGTCGAGGGCGTCGAGGTCGACTGGTTCCCCGAGATGATGCAGTACTCCGACCTCGTCGCGCCGGTCCCCGACGAGCTCGCGGGCCGCTGGCTCGACTGGAAGGAGAAGGCCGCCACGGATGCCGAGGGCAACCTCGTCGCGTACGGCACCGATGTCGGACCGCAGGCCATCTGCTACCGCGCCGACCTGTTCGAGGCCGCCGGCCTGCCCACCGACCGCGAAGAGGTCGCCCAGCTGTTCCCGACGTGGGACGCGTTCTTCCAGGTCGGCAGCGACTACGTCGCCAAGACCGGTCAGCCCTTCATCGACTCGGCCAACTCCGTCCTCCAGGGCGTCGTGAACCAGCTCGAGGTCGCCTACGAAGAGCCGGACGGCACGGTCATCGCGACCGAGAACCCCGACATCCGCGAGGCCTACGACACCGTCGTCGACAAGGCGATCCCGATCTCCGCCTACCCGGGACAGTGGACCGACGACTGGTACGCCGCCATGGCGAGCGGCAAGTTCGCCGCGATGCTGTGCCCGCCGTGGATGCACGGCATCATCGAGGGCGAAGCGCCCGACATCGCCGGCTGGGACATCGCCAACGCGTTCCCCGAGGGCGGCGGCAACTGGGGCGGTTCGTACCTCGTCGTTCCCGCGAACGGCAAGAACCTCACCAACGCGCAGAAGCTCGCCGACTGGCTGACCTCGCCCGAGACGCAGATCAAGGCCTTCAACAACGCCGGTACCTTCCCGAGCCAGCCCGAGGCGCAGTCGAGCCCCGACCTGACCGGGTTCGTCAGCGAGTACTTCAACAACGCGCCCACGGGTGAGATCGGTATCGACCGCGCCAATGCGATCACCGTGACGACCTTCAAGGGCCCGAAGTACTTCCAGTTCCACGACGCCCTCGGCAACGCGATCACGCGTGTCTTCGACGGCATCGAGGACAAGGAGACCTCCTGGAAGACCTGGGTGAACGAGGTCGGAAGCTTCTGACCCGCCCTGCCGGGGCGCACCGCATCGCCGGTGCGCCCCGGCGTCCCCCCTCGCACCCGAAGGACGATCGTGACCACGACTCAGCAGCGCCCGGCGACGCGCGCCCCCCGAAACGACGACGGCGGTCGTCCTCCGCGAGTGATCTCGTTCTCGCAGAAGCTCAGCAAGTGGGACATCCGCTTCTCGCCGTACCTCTACATCTCACCCTTCTTCATCATGTTCGCGATCGTGGGGCTCTTCCCCATCGCGTACACCGCGGTGATCTCGTTCATGGACTGGGATCTCATCCGCGGCGAGGGTGAGTTCATCGGATTCGACCAGTACATCTGGATCCTGTCGCAGCCCCACTTCTGGACGGCGCTGCGCAACACCTTCAGCATCTTCCTGCTCTCGAGCGTTCCGCAGCTCGTGCTCGCGATCTTCATCGCCGCCGTGCTCGACCGCAACATCCGCGCCAAGACCTTCTGGCGCATGGCGGTGCTCGTCCCCTACGTCGTCGCGCCCATCGCCGTCGGCCTCATCTTCAACGCGATGTTCGCCGACCAGTCGGGCTTCATCAACGGCATCCTCCAGTCGATCGGCATCGGAGCCGTCCCCTGGCACGTCGAGCCGTTCTGGAGCCACGTCGCGATCGCGACGATGGTGAACTACCGCTGGATGGGCTACAACACCCTCATCCTGCTCGCGGCCATGCAGGCCGTGAACCGCGACTTCTACGAGGCCGCCACTGTCGACGGCGCGGGCCCCGTGCGCCAGTTCTTCTCGATCACGCTGCCTTCGCTCAAGCCCACGCTCATCTTCGTCATCATCACCGCCACGATCGGCGGTCTGCAGATCTTCGATGAGCCGCGCGTGTTCGACCAGGCGGGCCGTGGCGGCTCGGCGCAGCAGTGGCTGACCATCACGCTCTACCTCTACGACGTGGGCTGGGGGCAGTGGAACTTCGGCCGCGCCGCCGCCATGGCGTGGATCCTCTTCCTCATCATCGTGCTGATCGGTCTGGTGAACCTCGTGGTCACCCGGACCCTTGTCCGAGACGAGGGGCTGAGGCGCGAGCTCAGCAAACGGCAGCAGAAGCAGCAGGCCAAGCAGGCGCAGCGCGCGCTGAAGGAGAACCAGGCATGAGCACCATCGGCACTCCCGCCCCTCTCGCCACGGTGGAAGAAGGAATCCCGACCGCTCGCGAGCAGCGTCGCGGAGCCCGCGCCCGCCGCATCCGCGGCAGCCGGCCCGGGATCTGGACCTACGGCATCCTCGGGGCCGTCTTCCTCTCGGCGGTGTTCCCTCTGTACTGGTCCTTCGTGATCGGTTCGGGTGACTCCACCACTTTGCGCGGGGATTTCCCGTGGATCCCCGGCGGCAACTTCATCGAGAACGCCCTGTCGGTCATCTCCAACCCGGCCGTCAACTTCTGGCCGGCGCTGTGGAACTCGATCTACAGCTCGTTCCTCATCGCCGCCGCCGTCGTGATCACCTCGACGCTCGCCGGCTGGGCCTTCGCGAAGCTGCGCTTCCACGGCGGTCCGGCGCTGCTGGTCTTCGTCATCGCCACGATGGCCGTGCCGCAGCAGCTCGGCGTCGTGCCGCTCTACATCCTGTTCTCCGAGCTCGGCTGGACGGGACAGATCGGCGCCATCATCATCCCCGCGCTCACGAGCGCGTTCGGGGTGTTCTGGATGACGCAGTACCTGCGTCAGGCGGTGCCCGATGAGCTGATCGAGGCCGCGCGCGTCGACGGCGCCTCGATGATCCGCACGTTCTGGACCGTCGGCATGACCGCGGCGCGCCCCGCGGCGGCGATGCTGTTCCTCTTCACCTTCGTCGGGGCCTGGAACAACTTCTTCTGGCCGTTCATCGTGCTCGACCGGCAGAACCCGACGCTGCCCGTGGCGCTGTCGCTGCTGCAGTCGAACTACTTCGTCGACTACTCGGTCGTGCTCGCCGGCGTCATCCTCGCGACCATCCCGCTGCTGCTGCTGTTCATCTTCGCGGGCAAGCAGCTCGTCAGTGGCATCATGGCCGGGGCGGTGAAGGGATGACCCTGAACCTCGACCGTATTCAGCAGGAGAACATGAACGCTTCGCGCAGTTTCCCCACCAACTTCCTCTTCGGGGCAGCCACCGCGGCGTACCAGATCGAGGGCGCGGCCTTCGAGGACGGACGCACGGCATCGATCTGGGATGCGTTCGCGCGTGTTCCCGGTGCCGTGATCAACGCCGACAACGGCGATGTCGCGTGCGACCACTACCACCGCTACCGCGACGACGTCGCGCTCATGAAGAAGCTCGGCCTCGACACGTACCGGTTCTCCACCTCGTGGTCGCGCGTGCGTCCCGACGGCGGTCCGCTCAACCCGAAGGGCGTCGACTTCTACGAGCGGCTCGTCGACGAACTGCTCGGCGCCGGCATCATCCCGTGGCTGACGCTCTACCACTGGGATCTGCCGCAGGCGATCGAGGAGCGGGGCGGGTGGACCCTGCGCGAGACGGCCGACCGCTTCACGGAGTACGCCCTCGACATGCACGACGCGCTCGGCGACCGCGTGCACCACTGGACGACGCTCAACGAGCCGTGGTGCTCGTCGTTCCTCAGCTACACCGCGGGCATCCACGCCCCCGGACGGTTCGACATCGGCGACGGCATGCTCGCTGCGCACCACCTGCTGCTCGGCCACGGACAGACGGTCGCAGCCCTGCGCGAGCGCGATGCCTCGCTGTCGCTGGGTATCACGCTGAACCTGACGGTCGCCGAACCGGCCGACCCGAACGATGCCGCCGACGTCGACGCCGCGCGACGGATCGACGGACAGTTCAACCGCTGGTTCCTCGACCCGATCTTCCGGGCCGCGTACCCGGGCGACATCGTCGCCGACATCGAGAGAGTGGATGCCGCGGCGGTCGAACGCTGGCGCGAGGCCGTGCGTCCGGGCGACGAGGCGATCATCGCCCAGCCGCTCGACGCCCTCGGGGTGAACTACTACCACGGCGAGTTCGTGGGCGGTCGTCCCGACCCTCACCCGCCGACGCCGGGAGACGCGCCGACCGATCGGAAGACCGGTACGCCATGGCCCGCCGGTCACGACATCTACTGGCACGAGCGCGGGCTGCTGCGAACGTCGATGCACTGGGAGGTGCAGCCGGCGGGACTGACGCAGCTGCTCGAGCGTGTGTGGACCGAGTACGCGCAGCCGGTGGGCACGATCCTCTACGTCACCGAGAACGGCGCCGCCTACGACGACGAGCTCGTCGAGGTCGACGGCGAGAAGACCGTGCCCGACGCCGAGCGGGCCGAGTTCCTGCGGGTTCACCTGGGCGCGATCCTCGACGCTCAGGATGCCGGTGTCGACGTGCGCGGCTACTTCTACTGGTCGCTGCTCGACAACTTCGAATGGGCCTGGGGCTACGAGAAGCGTTTCGGCATCGTGCACGTGGATTACCACACGCAGGAGCGGACATTGAAGGACAGCGCGAAGGAGTATCGTCGGGTCATCGCAGATCGTGCGATCGACGTTCCCGCTGCGGCGGACGCCGCCCGGACCGCCGTCCCGAGGTAGCCCACCTGTGATCTCCGACCAGAACCGGACGGCCGCGACCATCGAAGAGGTCGCGGCCGTCGCCGGTGTGTCGCGCTCCACCGTGTCGCGCGTCGTCAACGGCTCGACCGCGGTCAGCCCGGCAGCCCTCGAGTCGGTGCGCCGCGCGATCGACGAGCTGAACTACGTGCCCAATCGCGCCGCCCGTTCGCTAGCCAGCCGGTCGACGATGGCGATCGCGCTCGTCGTCCCCGAAGACACCAGTCGCGTGTTCGGCGACCCGTTCTTCGCGTCGGTCGTATCGGGCATCAACTCGCGCATCAGCCGCAGCGACTACGTGCTGAACCTGATCATGGCCAGCGCCGACCCCGGCGACAAGACCGCTCAGTACGTGCGCAGCGGCGCCGTCGACGGCGCGATCATCGTGTCGCACCATACGAGCGACACCTTCATCGAGCGCATCGCCGCCGCGATCCCCGTGGTCTACGGCGGGCGCCCCGTCCGATCGCGGGCCGGCGACTACTACATCGACGTCGACAACGTCGCCGGTGCGCGGGATGCCACGGCCTACCTCATCGGTCGTGGATGCCGCCACATCGGCGCCATCACGGGGCCGCCGTCCATGCCCGCGGGTGTCGACCGTGCCGAGGGCCATCGCGTGGCGCTCGCGGAGTCGGGCCTGACGCCGGCTCCCGTCGTGCAGGGCGACTTCACGACCGAGTCCGGCGCGGTGGCGATGCGTGCGATCCTCGCGGCGGGCGAGCCGCTCGACGGACTCTTCGTGGCCAGCGACCTCATGGCGCGCGGCGCCATGCAGGTGCTCGCGTCCGAAGGCATCCGGATCCCCGACGAGGTCGCGGTCGTGGGCTTCGACGATTCGCCGGTCGCGCTGACGACCGAGCCTCAGCTGACGACGATGAGGCAGCCCTCGTTCACCCAGGGCGAGTGCATGGCCGACGTTCTGCTCGCGCGGCTCGCGGGGCTGTCGCCGCCCGAGGTGACCATCCTCGACACCGAGCTCATCGTCCGCGGCTCGGCCTGACGCTCAGGCCAGGGCGGCGTGGAGCGTGTTGTTCCAGGGGTCGTCGAACACGACCGTCCGCCCGTCGTCGCGCACCTCGACGCCGTGGTGGCGCAGACGTTCGGCGAGGGCGCCGAGGTCGTCGGATGTCGGCAGGGCGAGGTCGACGCGGCCGAGCCCGAGTGCCGGCATGCGCGGCCCCGCGCCTCGCGAGTTCCATACGTTCATCGCCATGTGGTGGTGATAGCCGCCCGCGCTGACGAAGAGGGCCTGATTGCCGAGCGCCGCGGTCGTGTCGAAGCCGAGCGCGTCGATGTAGAAGGCGCGGGCGGTCGCCACGTCGCCGACCGAGAGGTGCACGTGCCCGACCCGGGCGGGATCGGACGGTGTGGAGCCGGTCGCGGTTGAGCCGTCGAGGGCGGCGGGGTCGAGGTGCTCGCGCAGGAAGGCGTTGGGGTCGAGCAGGAGTGTGTCCATCTCGACCTGTCCGTGGGTCCACGACCAGGTGCTGCGGTCGCGGTCCCAGTAGAGCTCGATGCCGTTGCCCTCGGGGTCGGTGAAGTAGAACGCCTGGCTGACGAGGTGGTCGGCGCTGCCGGTGAAGGTCGAGGGCGCGTGGCGGGCGACGCTGTAGAGCGCGGCAGCGAGGGCTGCCTGCGTCTCGAACAGGATGGCCGTGTGGAAGAGGCCCGCCGAGCCGGCGGCCGCGTGGCGGAGCGCGGGCTCATGCCGCAGGATCACGATCGGCCGCCCCGCGCGCCCGAGCGTGACGGTGTCACCCTCGGCCGCGAGCACCTGCAGTGTGACGACATCGCGGTAGTACCGCGTCATCCCGTCGAGGTCGCCGACCAGCAGGGTGACGGCGCCCATGGTGGTGGCATCCGCCAATTTCTCATTCACACACATACACAACCCCCCACCCCCCATGGTCATTCCCCGCGGGCGGCGCCGAGTGCACGGTGAAACGCCGAGTGCACGGCATCCTCGCGTCTGAAAGTCGTCCTCTGGACGGGATGCCGTGCACTCGAATTTTCGCTACTGGGGGTCTCCACCCAGGGGGCCTACGGCGGGGATGGGGCCGCCGTCGTCGGCGCCGGTCTTGCGCCAGCGGGCGATCGCGTTGCCCGCGTGGTAGATCACGAGGGCCGCGATGGTGCCGAGGACGATCGCGCCGAACTGCAGCGAGCCGAAGTTCATCGCGAATCCCGCGATCGCGATGACGAACGACACCGCGACGGTGTACTGGTTCACCGGGCGCGAGAAGTCGACGCGGTTGTCGACCCAGATCTTGATGCCGATGACGCCGATCAGACCGTAGAGCGCCGTCGTGACGCCGCCGAGCACGCCTGCCGGGATGGTGTTGAACACGGCGCCGACCTTGGGCGAGAACGCCAGCAGGATCGCCACGATGCCCGCCACCCAGTACGCGGCGGTCGAGTAGACGCGGGTCGCGGCCATGACGCCGATGTTCTCGCCGTAGGTCGTGGTGCCCGAGCCGCCGAAGCCGCCCGCGAGCGTCGTCGCGACACCGTCGGCGATGAGGGCGCGGCCGGTGTGCTTGTTGATCGACGGGTCGTCGGTCATGGTGGCGACACCGCGCACGTGACCGACGTTCTCGGCGATCAGCACGAGCACGACGGGCAGGAACATCGGGACGATCGACCACGCCGCGGCATCCCCGATCGCCACGAGATGGAAGTCGGGCAGGCCGAACCAGTCGGCGGCCTCGACGGCCTCGAACTGCACCTGTCCGGTGACGGCGGCGACGACGTACCCGACGATGACGCCGAGGAAGATCGAGATGCGGCCGAGGAACCCGCGGAACAGCACGCTGAACAGGATGACGGCACACAGGGTCACCGTCGCGATCTCGGGCTGCAGCTGAAAGTTGTTCCACGCGGCGGGTGCGAGGTTGAAGCCGATCAGCGCGACGATCGCGCCGGCGACCACGGGCGGCATGAGCTTCTCGATCCAGCCCGTGCCGAACGCCTGCACGACGAAGCCGACGGCCGCGAGGAGCAGACCCGCGACGACGACGCCGAGGAGAGCCTGGGTGATCTGCTCGGCGGTCTCGAGGCGATTGCCGCCGTTGAGTGCGGTGATCGGCGCGATGAAGGCGAACGACGATCCGAGGTAGCTGGGCAGCTTGTTGCGCGTGATCAGCAGGAAGACGAGCGTGCCGAGACCCGAGAACAGCAGGGTCGTCGAGACGGGGAAGCCGGTGATGATCGGCACGAGGAACGTCGCGCCGAACATCGCGACGACGTGCTGTGCGCCGATCGCGATGGTGCCGGGCCAGTTCAGGCGCTCGCCGGGCTTGACGACGGCGCCGCGCGCGACGGTGCGACCGTCGCCGTGGAGGGACCAGATGGGCATGGGGCTCCTCGGGATGATGAGGGATTCGGGATGGAGCGCGAGAGCGGCCCTACCCTACCTGTGAGATCCCTGGATGCCGCGTCGGCGCTCCGCAGAGCGTGTGTGCGGCCGGTCGTCAGCCGGCGAGCGTCTCGAGGAGCTCGCGGTACTTCGCCGCGGTGCGCTCGACGACGTCGGCGGGGAGGGCCGGGGGAGTGCCGGTCTTGTCCCAGGCGCCCGCGAGCCAGTCGCGCACGATCTGCTTGTCGTAGCTGGCCATGCGCTCGGCGGGCGTCGAGCCGGTGCGCCAGGCCTCGGCATCCCAGTAGCGCGACGAGTCGCTCGTCAGCACCTCGTCGGCCAATGTCAGCACACCGTCGGAGTCGAGGCCGAACTCGAACTTCGTGTCGGCGAGGACGAGCCCCTTGCTCTCGGCGAGGGCCGCCGCGCGCCGATAGATCTCGAGCGACGCGTCGCGGAGCGCCGCGGCGGTCTCGGCGCCGACGAGCTCGACGGAGCGCTCGAACGAGATGTTCTCGTCGTGCTCGCCGAGGGGGGCCTTGTAGGCCGGCGTGTAGATCGGCTCGGGGAGCCGATCGCCGTTCTGCAAGCCGTCGGGAAGCGGGATGCCGCACACCGTGCCGTTTTCGCGATACTCGGCCCAGCCCGAGCCGGTCAGGTAGCCGCGCACGACGCACTCGATCGGCTGCATGTCGAGCTCGCGCACGACCATGGCCCGGGCCGCGACCTCGGCCGGGGGCTGGAGCCCGAGCACGTGGTTGGGGATCGGCCGGCCGCCGTCATGGCCGGCGAGCTGCGCGAACCACCACAGGCTCAAGCGCGTCAGCAGCTCGCCCTTGCCGGGGATGCCGGGCTCGAGGACGTGGTCGAACGCGCTCACACGGTCGCTCGCGACCACCAGCATCCGGTCGGCGGGTCCTTCTTCCGGGCGGTACAGGTCGCGGACCTTGCCGGAGTAGACGTGCTTCCAGCCGGGCAGATCGAGGGCGCTCACCCGGCCATTATCCCGGAGCGTGGGGGGGTGGCGTGGGCCGCGGGTTCGATGTCGGAGGCCCGCACGATCATGTCGGCATGGAAACCACGATTGCCGACGAGGCGGAGCACTACCTGCGCGACCTCGAGGCGTCGTTGCTCGCGCCCACGACCCGCGAATGCCTGGTCTGCTACCTGCAGCGGATGCTGCTCGCGTTCGGCTGTGCCGACACGCTCCGATTCATGCGTCACTATCGCGACCTCCGCACGCCGCGGGCGACGACGCTCGAGCGCCGACTGGTGGCGCGGGGCGGCGAGTGCGATTGCCGTGTGTTCTTCAAGGTCTATACGCCAGCCCGTCCGCTGAGCCTGCCGGGGCTGGCGATCGCCGCGCCCGATCTCGACGCGCGTGCGGACGCCGAAAGCAGCGGCTCGCCCGCCGAGCTGCGCCCCTGCGCCTCGGTCGGGCACGGCTCCGCACAGCCGTGTGCCCATTGGCGCCGGGTGCGGTTCGGCGGGTGGTGAACGATGTCGCGTGGGCCGTGAGAAAAGGCGTATAGTCCACATGGACTAATCGAGAGGGGGATGCCATGCCGGATGCCGTCGACCGACTCACCCCGCTGGGGCTGATGCTGCTCGCGCTGCTGCACGAGGACGACATGCATGCCTACGAGATGGTCCGTCTGCTGCGCGAGCGCAAGGCCGACCGACTGGTCGCCCTCACCCACGGCACGATCTATCACACAGTCGCGCGCCTCGAACGGCAGGGCCTCATCGCCGAGGTCGGCACGGATCGCGACGGCAACCGCCCGGAGCGGACGACGTACACGCTCACCAGCGCCGGCGCCGACATGATGATCGCGTGGGTGCGGCGCGAGCTGCCCGCGGTCGACCGCCCCGACCGATTCCGCGTCGCGCTGGCCGAGTCGCACAACCTCGACCGCGCCGAAGTGGTGGCGCTCCTCAGCGAGCGACGGGACGCCCTGGCGGCATCCCTCGAGGCGCACCGTCAGGCGCGCGACCATGCCATCGAACGCGGCTCATATCCCCAGTTCTGGATCGAGGTGCACCGCGAGACGGCTCTGCTGTCGGCGGATGTCGCCTGGCTCGACGAAGCGGTCGAGTACATCCGTCGTCCCGACACCGTGTGGGGGGTCTCCGACCTCTCACCGACCGACCGCTACCTGGCACAGAGAGAAGCCGCCCGCGCATGAGCGAGAGAACCAGCACCGTCCGCGTCCCCGGAGGCGCCGCGCCCACCGTCAACCCGTGGCCCGCCCTGTGGGCGATGGTCATCGGATTCTTCATGATCCTCGTCGACACCACGATCGTCTCAGTCGCGAACCCCGCGATCAAGGCCGCGCTCGACCCGTCGACGGGCAACCTCGACAACGTCGTGTGGGTCACGTCGTCGTACCTGCTCGCCTACGCCGTGCCCCTTCTGGTCACCGGCCGTCTGGGCGACCGGTTCGGACCGAAGAACATCTACCTGATCGGGCTCGCGATCTTCACGGTCGCCTCGCTCGCCTGCGGGCTGTCGGGCTCTCTCGCCGTGCTCATCGTCGCCCGGGCCGTGCAGGGTCTCGGCGCTGCGCTGATGACCCCGCAGACGATGGCGGTCATCACCCGCACCTTCCCCGCCGAGCGTCGCGGCGCGGCCATGGGCCTGTGGGGCGCGACGGCCGGTGTCGCCACCCTCGTCGGCCCCCTTGCGGGCGGCCTCCTCGTCGACGGCTTCGGGTGGGAGTGGATCTTCTTCGTCAACATCCCCGTCGGCGTCGTGGCATTCGTGCTGGCGTGGCGCCTCGTGCCGCAGCTCGAGACGCACCCGCACCGCTTCGACGTCGTGGGCGTCGTGCTCAGCGCGATCGGACTCTTCCTCATCGTCTTCGGTCTGCAGGAAGGCGAGCACTACGAGTGGGCCGCCGGCATCTGGGTGACGATCGCGGCGGGCGTCGTCGTGATGGCGGTCTTCATCTGGACGCAGGGACGCACCAAGAGCGAGCCGCTCGTGCCGCTCGAGCTGTTCCGCGACCGCAACTTCGCGATCTCGAACCTCGCGATCGCCGCGGTCGGGTTCACGGTGACGAGCATGGCCCTGCCGATGGCCTTCTTCACGCAGCTCGCGCGCGGCCTGACGCCGACGCAGTCTGCGCTGCTGCTCGTGCCGATGGCGGTGCTCTCGGGAGCGCTCGCGCCGCTCGCCGGCCGCATCCTCGACCGGGTCGACCCGCGTCTGCTGCTCGTCCCCGGCCTGACGCTGATGGTCGTGGGCCTCGTCGGCTACGCGCTGCTGATGAACACCGAGGCGCCCGTCCTGCTGCTGCTCATCCCCGCCGCGATCATCGGTATCGCCAACGCCGGCATGTGGGGGCCGCTCGCTACGACGGCGACCCGCAACCTGCCGCCGCGTCAGGCCGGCGCCGGCTCGGGCATCTACAACACGACCCGAACGGTCGGCTCGGTCATCGGCTCGGCGGCCATCGCGGCGTACATGCAGTCGCGGCTGACGGCGAACCTGCCTGGTGCCGGGGATGCCGCGAGCGGCGACTTCGGCGGCGGGGGCGGCACGATGCCTCCCGCGATCGCCGAGGGCTTCTCCGCCGCGATGGCGCAGGCCATGATCCTGCCTGCGATCGTCATCGGGGTCGCGGTGATCGTCGTGATCTTCCTCAAGCGCCCCGCGCACCTCGCGAAGCGCTGAGCTGGTTGACCGGTGGCCTGCCGTAACTCCTCAAGAACACGTTCAGCTCGGACGTCGCAGCCGACGTCGGGCTGGAGACGGCCCGAGATTGAGGAGTTGCGGCGGGCCGCGGCCGCCTAGTCCGCGACGCGGGCGGCGATGTCGGTGCGGTGGTGCGAGCCCTCGAGGCTGATCTCCGCGAGGGCGCGGTAGGCGCGGTCGCGGGCCTGGGCGAAGTCGGTGCCGCGGGCGACGACGTTGAGCACGCGCCCACCGGTGGCGACGAGCCCGTCGACCGACTTGGCGGTCGCGGCGTGCGCGAGGTGCACGCCCTCGACGGATGCCGCGGCGTCGAGCCCCGTCAGTGCCCGGCCGGTCACCGGGTTCTCGGGGTACCCCTCGCTCGCGAGCACGACGGTGACGGCGGCATCGCCCGAGAACGTCGGATCGGGCTCGGACTCCAGTCGCCCGCTCGCCGCGGCCATCAGCAGCTCCGAGAGCGGCGAGGTCAGCCGCGCGAGCACGACCTGCGTCTCGGGGTCGCCGAACCGCGCGTTGAACTCGATGACCTTGATGCCCGACTCGGTGAGGATGAGGCCCGCGTAGAGGAGGCCGATGAACGGCGTGCCCTCGGCGTCGAGGTGGCGGATGACGGGCTCGGCCACGTCGCGCGTGACCTCGGCGACGAACTCCGCCTCGCTGCCGAACCGGTCGGCGAGCCAGGGCAGCGGCGAGTAGGCCCCCATCCCGCCCGTGTTGGGGCCGGCGTCGCCGTCGTAGGCGCGCTTATAGTCCTGCGCGGGGCTGAGGGCGCGCACGGTGTCGCCGTCCGAGACGAAGAAGAGCGACACCTCGGGGCCGGCGAGGAACTCCTCGATCAGCACCGGTCCGCTCGGCAGGTAGGTGTCGGCGTGGGCGAGCGCCGCCTCGCGGTCGTCGGTGACGATGACGCCCTTGCCTGCGGCCAGGCCGTCGGCCTTGACCACGTGCGGCGCCCCGAGCTCGTCGAGCGCGGTCTCGACCTCGGCGCGCGTCCTCGCGCGGACCGCGCGGCCGGTGGGCACTCCCGCCTCATCCATGACGCGCTTCGCGAAGGCCTTCGACCCTTCGAGCTGCGCGGCGACCCTGCCGGGGCCGAAGACCGGGATGCCGCGCTCGCGCAGTGCGTCTGCGACGCCGGCGATGAGCGGCGCCTCCGGGCCGACGACGACGAGATCGACGTTGGCGCTGCCGGCGAACTCGGTCACCGCGACCGGGTCGTTCTGATCGAGGCCGGGGACGATCTCGGCATCGCGGGCGATGCCGGCGTTGCCCGGCGCCGCGAGCAGCTCGTGGCCGGCGCCTTCCGCGGCGAGAGCGAGGATGATGGCGTGCTCGCGCGCGCCCGAGCCGAGGACCAGGATCTTCACCCGGCCAGCCTACCGACCGGGCTAGCGTGGAACCCATGGCCCGCAGCATCCTCACCGCCGATGGCCGCGCCGCGCTCGCCGCCGTCGCCGCCGCCGATGCCTCCGGCGAGAAGCCCGCCCGCACCGACCTGGCGACCGCCGTGCGCTACCTGCTGCAGCTGCTCGTCGAGAAGGCGCCCGGCAACTCGGTCGAGATGCGCGTGCCGCCGTTCGGCGCCGTGCAGGTGGTCGAGGGGCCCCGTCATACCCGCGGCACTCCGCCCAACGTCGTGGAGACCGACGCCGCCACGTGGATCGCGCTCGCCCTCGGCGAGCTGGCATGGGCGGATGCCGCGACGGCGGGCCGACTGCGCGCCTCGGGCACCCGTGCCGACCTCGGGGCGTTGCTGCCGCTCCGTCCCTGACGCGGACTTCGATAGGGTTAGGTGAGCCTGACCTTACCCGGAGTTTCACGTGCGCCTTCCTGTTGTCCTCGCCCGAGCGTCCCTCGGAGCCCTCGTCGTTGCGTCGCTCTCCCTCGGGGGCGCGTCTGCCGCCTCGGCGGTCGGCGCTGCCGAATCCGGGTCGCAGTCTGCCTGCACCATCACCGACGCGACCATCACGTGGGGCTTCAAGGAGTCGTTCCGCTCGTACATCTCCGGCTCCATCGCGAAGGGGGCGTGGGAGCCGTTCGGCGGCGTCGGCTACGAGACGCCCGCGTTCACCTGGAGCGGCGGCACGGGCAGCTACGACCCCGAGACCGGCAGCGGCACGATCGCCTTCCCCGGCGGCATCCGCTTCACGGGCCACGGCGGCCTGCTCGACTCGACGGTGCAGAACGCCACGCTCGAGCTGGCACCGGCGTCGGGTCGGGTCATCGTCGACCTGTCCGGTGTGTCGATGGAGAGCGCGCTGGCCGGGGACGACACCGTCGTCACGACGGCCCAGGTGCCGCTCGTGTCCCTCGACCTCGCGGGTCTCGAGACCACGGTGTCGGGTGAGGCGCTGACCCTCGCCGCGACGGATGCCGCCACCGCGATCACCGAGGAGGGGTACGCCGCTTTCGGTAACTACGAGACCGGAACCGCCTTCGACCCGCTCTCGTTCACCGCGAGCGGGGTCTGCGCGACCCCCACGCCGACGGCCGAGCCGTCACCGACCGCGGATGCTCCGTCACCCGCCGCGGATGCCGCTGAAACGGGCGACGGCGAGAGCGGATCGGGCAGCGCGCTCCCCGCGATCCTGGCCGCCGTCGGCGGTGCGCTGGTCGCGACGGCGGCCGGCACCACGGCAGCGATCGCGGCTTCGCGTCGTAAGCGCCGTGAGGCCTCCGGCGAGGGCCGCCCCGACGACGGGACGGCCGCGTGAGCATGCGGCGGCTCGTCGTCGCGGCGCTCGCCGCTGCGGCCCTCTCGCTGACCGCCTGCGCGCCGGCGACGAGCTCTCCCGAGGATGGCGGCATCGAGGTCGCGGCGGAGCGTCCGCCGCTGAGCGAGCTCGCGACGGCGGGGGACCCGCACTCGATCGAGGGCCCGTCGACCGCCGTCCTCGCCGACGCCGCGGTCGAGCCGGTCGTCACCGACCCCGCCCAGAGTCTGCCGGTCACCGTGACCTCTCACGACCTCACGGGCGACGTCGAGGTGACGGTGGTGGACACGTCGCGCATCATCGCGATGGACCTCTCCGGCTCGTTGGCCGCGACCGTCTGGGGGCTCGGTCTCGGCGGCGACCTCGTGGGGCGCGACGTCTCGACGACGTTCCCCGGTGCTGCCGACCTGCCGGTGGTCACCGGAAGCGGCCACACGGTCAACGCCGAGTCGATCATCGGCCTCGCCCCCACGCTGGTCATCACCGACGGAAGCATCGGGCCGGTCGACGTCGTGCAGCAGCTGCGGGATGTCGGCATCACGGTCGTCTTCGTCGAGCGTTCGGCATCGTTCGACGGCGCCGCCGACCTGGCGCGCTCGGTCGGCGAGGTGCTCGGCGTCGCCGAGGCGGGAGAGCAGCTCGCTCAGCGGATCGTGAGCGAGGTCGACGAGACGCGTGCGCAGATCGCCGCGCTCGCACCGGAGGCCGCGAGCGAGCGTCTGCGAATGGTCTTCCTCTACCTGCGCGGCACCGCGGGTGTCTACTACCTGTTCGGGTCCGAGTCCGGTGCCGACCAGCTCATCACCGCCCTCGGCGGCGTCGACGTCGCCGGTGAGCTCGGGTGGAACGGGATGCAGCCCCTCACGGACGAGGCCATGGTGGCTGCCGATCCCGACCTCATCCTCGTGATGACCGGCGGGATCGAGTCGGTCGGCGGCGTCGACGGCCTGCTCGCCGACAAGCCCGCGATCGCGCTGACAACGGCCGGCCAGCACCGCCGCTTCGTCGACATGGCCGACGGGCAGATCCTGTCGTTCGGACCGCGCAGCGCGGGGGTGCTCGACGCGCTGGCACGCGCCGTCTACGCGCCCGCTCCCGCCTCGTGACCCCGCTCGCCGCAGGGCGCCGCGTCGCGGTCGTCGCGGCCGTGACCGTGGCGCTGCTCGTGGTGGGGGTCGTCCTCTCGGCCGGCCTCGGCCAGCTGCCCGTCGGTCCTGCCGAGGTCGTCGGCTCGCTGCTCCGGGCGATTGGCCTGTCCAATCCGTGGGCGCCGACCGCGCCGCTGATCGAGCAGACGCTGTGGCAGATCCGGTTCCCCCGTGTCGCGATGTCGCTGCTCGTCGGCGCGCTGCTGGCGGTCGCCGGTGCCGTCATGCAGGCGATCTTCGCCAACCCGCTCGCCGAGCCGGGGGTCGTCGGCGTCTCCTCGGGCGCAGCGGTCGGCGCGGCCGCCGCCATCACGCTGGGCGTCTCGTTCCTCGGCCCGTGGTCGATCGCGGTCTGCGCATTCGCGGGCGGCCTCGTCGCGACCCTCGTGGTCTACGCCGCCGCACGCGCGCACGGGCGTACCGAGTCGATAACGCTCATCCTGACGGGCATCGCCGTGAACGCCTTCGCGGGTGCCGCGCTGGCACTGCTGATGTTCGTCGGCGACACCGCGTCACGCGAGCAGATCGTGTTCTGGCAGCTCGGCTCGATGAACGGCTCGCGCTGGTCGGAGGTGGCGATCGTCGCGGTCATCGGGGCGCTCGGCGCAGCGGCATCCATTGCTCTCGCGCGTCGCTACGACCTCCTCGCGCTGGGTGACCGCACTGCAGCGCACCTCGGCGTGCGCGTCGAGGCGCTCCGCATCGGGTCGATCGTGCTCGTGGCGCTGCTGACGGGGGTCGCCGTCGCGTTCGTCGGCATCATCGCGTTCGTCGGTCTCGTCGTGCCGCACATCGTCCGCATGCTGGTGGGGCCCGCACATCGCCGGCTCATCGTCCTCTCGGCCCTCGGTGGCGGGGTCGTGCTCGTCTACGCCGACCTCCTGGCCCGGACCCTCGTCGTGTCGGCCGACCTGCCGATCGGCATCCTCACGTCGCTCGTCGGCGGTCCGTTCTTCTTCTGGCTCATCCGCCGCACGCGGCGCACCGCCGGGGGCTGGTCGTGACGGGCGCGGCCGTCGAGCTGCGGCATGCGAGCCTTCGGCTGGGTGACGCGACGATCCTCGACGACGTGGACATGGATGTCGACTACGGCCGACTGATCGCGCTCGTCGGACCCAACGGTGCCGGTAAGTCCAGCCTGCTGTCGCTGCTGACGGGGGATCGCGCACCCTCCTCGGGGGATGTCCGTCTCGACGGGCGCCGGGTGGGCGAGTGGTCGGCCCGGGAACTCTCCCGGCGGCGATCTGTGCTGCTGCAGTCGAACCAGGTCGCGTTCTCGTTCTCCGCGGGTCAGGTCGTCTCGATGGGCCGGACGCCCTGGATCGGCACCGAGCATGCGGCCGTCGACGACGCGCGCATCGCCGATGCCGTGGCACGGGCGGATGTCGCGCACCTCCTGCATCGCGACTACCCCTCTCTCTCCGGCGGCGAGAAGGCGCGCGTCTCGTTGGCGCGGGTGCTCGCGCAGGACACCCCCGTCGTGCTGCTCGACGAGCCGACCGCGGCCCTCGATCTCCGACACCAGGAGGACGTCCTCCGCGTCGCGCGCGGGCTCGCGCGGGAGGGGAGAGCGGTCGTCGTCGTGCTTCACGACCTGTCGCTCGCCGCGGCCTACGCCGATGAGATCGCGATGATCGACGGTGGCCGGCTCGTCGCCCGCGGTGATGCGCGTTCCGTCCTGACCGCCGAGCGGGTAGCGGCGGTCTACGGCACCCCGGTGAGGGTGCTGGACGATCCGGACACCGGCCGCCCGGTCATCCTCCCGCGCCGTCATGCCGAGCCCTGATTGCCAGCTCTTTCACAAATAGAGATTAGGTAAGGCTAAGCTAACTGATGTCGCGTGCCCGACGCGCGAGCTTCACCTGCATCGAGATTCGGAGGGTTCCCATGATGAGAACCAGGAGGGCGGCGCTGCAGCGTCCGCTCGCGAGCGTGCTGACCGGCGCGCTCATAGCCATGGCCGCCGTCGTCGGCGTCGCCGCCCCGGCATCCGCCGCCGGCCCCGCCCTGACGACGTCGACCACCGTCGTCGCGAACGAGAAGATCACGGTCGCCATCGCCGGCACCGGCTTCGAGGTCGCCCCGCAGTACCCGGGTCAGCCGACCCGGCACGCCTATGTCGCCCTCGTCGAGAAGGGTGATCTGACGGTCGACCAGTCGAGCACGCCGAACGCCGCGCTCGACGTCTCGGCCTCGGGGGAGATCAACGGCAGCCTCGAGCAGGTCGCCGCGGAGCTCGACCCCACGAAGGCGTACGAGATCATCTCGTGGCCGTCTCGCTCGTTCCCCACCGAGGCGAACCTCCTCGCCCGCGCCGACGTCTCGATCGACTGGGCTGCCCTCTTCCCGGCCGTCGCCGAATCGACCACGACGACCCTGTCGGCCTCACCCGACGGCACAGCCGTCGAGGGCGCCGACGTCACCCTGACGGCGACGGTCTCGCCCGCGGCATCCGGGTCGGTGTCCTTCACGGCCGGTGACGCATCGCTCGGATCGGCTCCGGTCGACGGGGGCGTCGCGAGCATCGTCACCTCGTCGCTCGCCGTCGGCGCGCACACCATCGCGGCCGCGTTCACCCCGGCCGACGCCACGGCCTACTCCGCCTCGACCGCACCGGCGCTGAGCTACACGGTCACCGCGAAGGCGACCGAGCCCGAGACCCCGGTGCGGGTCCCCACCCTCACGCTGTCGAAGTCGACCGGGCTCGACCCCGCGGGCGAGCAGATCACGGTCACGGGCACGGGCTACGACCCGGCTCAGCCGATCTACCTCACGACGTGCACCGACCGCCCCCTCGCAGAGGTCGACTTCGCCTTCATCGCGGCGGGGTGCACCAGCGGCGCGAAGGTCGTCACCTCGAACCCGACCACGGCGACGATGGTGAAGTTCACGGAGGACGGATCGTTCGAGACCACGCTGACGGTCGCGCCGAAGGGCGAGACGACGGCGGTGTACACGATCGCCAACCACACCGGCATGACCAACCGCACGCAGGACGCGAAGGCGGTGGTGTCGTTCGCGACCGCCCCGGCCGAGCCGCTCCCCGCGCCGACGCTCACGGTCACCCCGAACACGGATGTCGACCCGAGCGGCGCCACGCTGACCGTCGAGGGGCGCAACTACCGCCAGAGCGAGGTCGGCGCCGGATTCGCGCTGCGCTTCGGCTGGGTCGCCGAGACGTGGAAGCCCACCGACGGGGCAGCGGATGCGGCGCGTCCGTCGATCTCGTACGTCCGGGTCTCCGACGAGCCGACCGGAGGCACCAACCTCCAGTGGAGCGAGAACGCCGACGGCACGGTCGACTTCACGTGGACCGTCCAGGTCGATGAGAAGTCCGCGAACGACAAGCGCCCCGGCGATGACTACCGACTCGGCGTGTTCACCTTCGGCAACAAGGTGTCGCAAGGCCTGCAGCCCGACAACGAGATCTTCGTCCCCGTGACGTGGGCCGAGGTCGCACCCCAGCCCGAGCCGACGAAGAGCCCGAGAATCACGGTGACCCCGAGCGCCGACCTCGACCCGGCCGTGACCAACACGCTCACGGTCTCGGGCACCGGTTTCGTGGGCGACAGCGCCGCCAACGGCGCGTACGTCGTCTTCGGCGAGAAGTCGCTCTGGGCAGGCGCCGGACCGCTGCCCGCCGAGGGCTGGGTGCAGCTGGCCTGGGTGCGCCCGGGCTCGATCGTGGGCGGCGCGTTCACCGTCGAGCTGACGGTCCCCGCAGGCTCGCTCGACCCGACGAAGAGCTACCACGTCGCGACCTCGGCAGCGCACGCGCTGTCGATCACCGACCGGACGCTCGACACCTTCGCCGACGTCACCGTCGCTCAGCCGACGGCCCCGTTCGTCGCGTTCGCGGGCTCGGCGACGGTCGCCCAGGGTGGAGTGCTCGAATTCACCGGCGGTGGCTTCGCGCCCGGTGACGTCGTCACGGCCGTCGCGCACTCCGAGCCGGTCACGATCGGCACGGCGACGGCGGATGCCGGCGGACGCTTGTCGTTCTCGTGGGCGGTCCCGGCCGGATTCGCGACGGGCGACCACACGCTCGAGCTCAGCGTCGGCGGCGCCGTCGCGGCATCCGCGCCCTTCCGTGTCACGGCTGCCGCCGTCGCCGCAGCCGTCGAGTCGCCCGCCGAACCGTCGTGCGTCGCACGGTCGGTGTCGGGCGCGACGATCCAGTGGGGTGTGAAGGAGTCGTACCGCTCGTACATCACCGGCCCGATCGCCAAGGGCGAGATCTCCGGCGGCTGGGGCAGCGGTTCGGGTGCGTACAGCCCCAAGAACGATCGCGGTCGCGTCAGCTTCGGCGGATCGGTGCACTACACCGGCCACAGCGGCCTGCTCGACATGACCCTGTCGAACCCGCGGGTTCAGATCACCGGCGCGAACACCGCCTCACTGATCGTGAACGTGCAGTCGAAGGGCTACAACGGCTCGCCCGACGTGAACGCGAACGGCGTCGTCTTCGCGACGCTCTCGCTGCCCGCCGCCACGACGACGGCCGACCGGATCAGCTGGACGGGCGCATCGGCGACGCTGACGGCCGCGGGGGCAGAGGCCTTCGCGGGCTTCTACTCGGCCGGCGAAGCACTCGACCCGGTGAGCATCACGTTCCCGCTCGGGGCCGAGGTGCCGTGCGACGCCTCGACCGATGCGACCCTCGCCGCGACCGGTGGACAGGCTCCCGTCGACACCCTGTGGCTGGGTGCCGGAATGCTGCTGATCGGCGCGCTCGCCGTGTCGTTCACGCGTCGCCGTCGCAGCACGGTCTGACGACTGACGACGTGACGCGTCGTTGAGTCCCGTCTTGTCGCACCGCCCGGGCATCGCTCGGGCGGTGCGACAATGGACTCATGGCTGAGGAGATCACCGAACGGGTCGAGTCGGCGCGCGTGCGTCGGGTGCCCAAGTACAGCGTGTTCCTCCTGCTCGGCGCCGCTGCGGGCATCATCGTGGCGTTGGCCCTGACGTTCGGCATCCCGGATGAGGGAGTCAGCACCAACACCGGCCTGCAGTACTCCGCGGGTCAGGTCTTCGGCTTCATCGCGCTCGGCGCCATCCCGGCGTGCATGGCGATCGCGGCCATCATCGCCCTCGTGCTCGACCGCGCCGCGCGCCGACGCACGCGCGAGGTGCGCATCCTGCACGAGCGCGTACGCACCCTCGACGACGCCTGACGCGGGCTCGACCGCGAGTCAGGCGCACTTCCGTGCGTCGGCCGCAGCTTCAACCGCGCCTCATCCACGCACGTGCGCTTCTTGCGCGGGCGCGGGCGCCGGGCGGGATGCCGCGGGTCAGGCGATCTCGGCGATGATCGGGGCGATCGCGGCGTCGAAGGCCACGACGTCGCTGCGCAGCCCGTCGGTCACGGCGATCGTGAGCGCGCCGATCCACCACACCCCGCGCTGGCTCAGCGGCAGAACCTGCACGTTCAGCTCGAACGAGTGCGCGCGTCGGCCGATGCGGCGCTCGTGCTGGGCGAGCGCCCCGGCGTAGGCGCGGTAGGCGACGGCGCCGGCCCCCGACGAGCGCGCCGTGTACCGGCCGTGCACGTCACGCGCGAAAGCGACCGCCTCGGCCGCGTGCGGGCGCATCTCGATCTCGAGCCGCTCGAATCCCTCGGTGGGCAGGGCGACGAGCGTGTCGAACCCGTCGACCAGGTCGAGCGGCACGGGCGAGGGATGCGCGAGCGGCTCGACCGTCATCTCCCAGTACGCCCGCCACTGCTGTTCGAGCTCGGCCTGCGTCTCGGGGGCGCGTTCGATCGGGGCCGCCTCGACACCGCGCAGGTGCGGCAGCTCGTCGGGAGAGCGGATGCCGAGCACCTGACGCAGGTACAGCGCGACGACGACCGAGGGCGCGGCATCCTCCCGCACCACCCATTCGGGAGTCTTCGCCGCACTCATGGCGCCAGTTTAGAGCTGGGGTGGCGGGTCGCGGCCGGTGCCGAGGCGATGATGCCCGACACCGGCCGAGGTGTCACTCGAACTCGACCGTCGCGCGCTCGTTGTTCAGCACGATGACCGGTGTGATGGGGGAGTAGCCCGCCCCGCGGATCACGGCGGTGTCGATGCGGAGCAGCGGATGCCCCGCGTGCACGCCCTCGCCCTGCTGGACGAGTGCCTGGAACCCGCGACCCTTCAGATCGACGGTGTCGATGCCCACGTGGATCAGCAGCTCGGTGCCGTCGTCGAGGGTCATCCCCACGGCGTGCCCCGTGGGGAACACCGTGGTCACGGTCCCGTCGGCGGGCGCGACGACGGTGTCGCCGGTCGGATCGATCGCGAGGCCCGGGCCCATCGTCCCCTGCGAGAACATCGGATCGGGAACCTCCGCGAGCGGCACGACCCTGCCCGCGACGGGCTGACGCAGTCGGACGACGGCGGGAGCGGTGGTCGTCACGGCGCCCGCACCCTGCGGCGCCGAGGATGCCGCGGGCGGCTCGACCTCGCGTCCGGCGAGCACGTCGTCCATCGCATCCTTCACGAACTGCACGTTGAGTCCGTAGACCACCTGCACCGACTTGGCGCCGGAGATCATGGTGCCCGCGGCGCCGGCGCGCTTGAGCGCGTCGCTGTCGACGCGCGACGTGTCGGCCACCTCGAGGCGGAGGCGGGTCGCGCAGTTGTCGAGCTGGACGATGTTCTCCTTGCCGCCGAGACCCGCGATCATCTTCTCCGCGGTGGGGCCGTAGCCCGCGTCGCGGCCCGAGGTGGCGGCATCCGCGTCGAGCGCGTCGTCGTCTTCGCGGCCCGGCGTCTTGAGCCGGAACTTCAGGATGAGGAACCGGAACACCAGGAAGTAGACGACGAACCAGAACACGCCCATCACGGGGATCATCCAGGGGTTCTGCGCCAGCGGGTTGAACCAGCCGAGGACGAGATCGATGAAGCCGGCCGAGAAGCCGAAGCCCATGCGGGTCGGCAGCAGTGCGGCGATGAAGACCGAGATGCCGGTGAAGACGGCGTGGACGAGGTAGAGCCACGGCGCCAGGAACATGAACGAGAACTCGAGGGGCTCGGTGATGCCGACGAAGAACGCGGCGACGGCCGACGAGAGCAGGATGCCGGCCACGACCTTCTTGCGCTTGTCCTTCGCGGTCACGTACATCGCGAGGGCGGCTCCCGGCAGGCCGAACATCATGATCGGGAAGAACCCGGTCATGTACTGGCCGGTGACGCCGTAGACGCCATCGCCGTTCGCGCCGCCGAGGAAGTTGTTGAGGTCGTTGATCCCGGCGACGTCGAACCAGAACACCGAGTTCAGGGCGTGGTGGAGGCCGAACGGGATGAGCAGTCGGTTGAGGAATCCGTAGAGCCCGGCGCCGACGGGGCCGAGGGTCGCGATCCACTCGCCGAAGGTCACCAGACCGCCGTAGACGAAGGGCCACACGAACAGCAGCACCAGGGCCACGACGAGGGATATGCCCGCCGTGACGATCGCGACGGATCGCTTGCCGGAGAAGAACGAGAGCGCGTCCGGCAGCTTGACGTCCTTGAAGCGGTTGTAGGCCCACGCGCCGATGAGGCCGCAGATGATCCCGACGAAGACGTTCTTGATGTTGGTGAACGCGGGATCGACGTCGGCGACGTCGGCAATGCCGAAGAACTGACCGACCGTGGCCGGGGCGAGGAGCGTCGTGACGGTGAGCCACGAGACGAGGCCTGCGAGGGCCGAGGTGCCGTCGGACTTGTTGGCCATGCCGATCGAGATGCCGATGGCGAAGAGCAGGGCCATGTTGTCGAGGACGGCGCCGCCGGCCGCGAGGAGGAACGTCGAGGCGATGTTCTCGCCGGCGGCGGCGACGATCCAGTTGCCGATCCCCATGAGGATGGCGGCGACGGGAAGGACGGCGACCGGCAGCATGATCGACCGGCCGAGTCGTTGGAAGAATTTCACGGGTCACTCCGATGTGCGCGGGGGAACGGGGTTCTGACAGTATTGGTTAAGAACGTTTCCGAATTATTTCTCGGGAACTGTACTCGATCGGGGAGCGTATGACTACGACGTCAGCGGACGGCACGGCTTCACGGAGGGCGCGCGGCCGCCGCATCCGTCCCGAAGACGCGCGCAGCAACAACCGCCGCCTCGTCCTGCAGGCGCTCCACCGCGAGGAAGGACTGTCGCGTGCGGACATCGCACGCGCGACGGGACTCTCGCGCGTGACGATCTCCGATCTTGTCGGCGAGCTCGTCGACGAGCAGCTGGTGGTCGAGAGCGGCCGGGGGCACCGGTCGGGTCCGGGCGCGCCCTCTCGGGCACTCGCTCTGGCGCGGTCGTCGCGCAATGTCGTCGCCGTGTCGATCTCGAGCGGCGACACGATCGAGGGCGCGGTCGTCGACCTCGGCGGAACCGTCATCGCCCGCGAGGTCGTCGAGCGGCGCGGCGCGACCGGGTCGGAGGCGCTCACGGTGCTCGGCGACCTCATCGACCGGCTCGTGCGTGAGGCGGAGGCTCCGATCCTCGGGATCGGCGTCTCGACGCCGGGCGTCGTCGACGGCGCGGGCGTCGTCCGCGAGTCGTCGCACCTCGACTGGCACGACGTCGCGCTCCGCGGCATCCTGTCCGACCGCACCGGTCTGCCGGTCTCGGTCACCAACGGCCTCAACGCTGCGGGGATGGGCGAGCTGAGCTTCGGCAAGGTCGACCACGACCTGCTGCTCGTCCGGATCGGCGCCGGCGTCGGCGCCGCGGTCATCATCAACGGCGCGGTCGTCCACGGCCGCAACTGGGCCGCGGGCGAGATCGGTCACGTCGTCGTGACGGAAGGCGCGGGTCCCGTCTGCGCGTGCGGCCGGACCGGATGCCTCGAGGCCTGGCTGTCGGTGCCGAAGCTTGAGGCGCGGCTCGCCGCGGCGCCCGACGACGAGGCCGCTCAGCTCGTCCGCCGCGAGGCCGGGCGGTGCCTCGGAATCGCGCTGTCGCCGCTCGTCGCGACGCTCGGACTGACGGATGTCGTGCTGAGCGGGCCGGCGGAGCTGATCGAGGGGCCGCTCATCGACGCCGCGAGCGAAGCGATCGCGGTCCGCGTTCTGCCGATCCTCTTCGACGACCTGACCGTGCGCCTCGCCGAGACCCACGGCGATCTCCGGCTGCGGGGCGCGGCGGCCCTCGTGCTGTCGGAGACCCTCGGCCTGACCTGACCCGCGGCGCGAAATCCGCCCTCCAGACCACACCTGAAAGAAGGAAGAGCCATGGCCGAAGTCGTCATCGTCCCCAGCGAGCAGGAAGCGGGCCGACTCGTCGGCGACGCGATCGTCGACCTCGTCCGTCGACGCCCGGACGCCGTGCTCGGGTTGGCGACCGGGTCGACCCCGCTCGCCGTATACCGGCATCTGGCGGAGCGCGTTCGCGGTGAGGACATCGACGTGTCGCACGTGCGCGGGTTCGCGCTCGACGAGTACGTCGGACTGCCCGCAGGGCACCCGGAGAGCTACCGCAGCGTCATCGAGCGCGAGGTCGTCGAGCCCGTCGGGTTCGACCCGGGGCGCATCGAGGTGCCGCACGGAGACCTCGACGGCATCGAGACCGCCGGCGACCAGTACGAGGCCGCGATCCGCGCGGCGGGCGGGGTCGACCTGCAGATCCTCGGGATCGGACGCACCGGGCACATCGGATTCAACGAGCCCGGCAGCTCGCTCGCCTCGCTGACGCGCGTCAAGACGCTCACCGAGGAGACCCGGGCCGACAACGCGCGCTTCTTCGACTCGCCCGATGACGTCCCGATGCACTGCATCACCCAGGGCATCGGCACCATCCTGCGCGCCCGGCACCTCGTGCTGCTGGCCTTCGGCGAGGCCAAAGCGGATGCCGTCGCCGCCGCCGTCGAGGGACCGGTCAGCACATCGGCGCCGGGATCGGCCGTGCAGCTGCATCCGCACGTGACCGTCGTCGTCGACGAGGCGGCCGCGAGCGCCCTCACCCAGACGCCCTACTACCGCCACGCGTGGGCCAACAAGCCCGCCTGGCAGGGCATCTGACCCGCGGGCGGGCGTAGACCCGCCCCGTCGAACCCCTGCGCTGTGCCGCGAACAGGCTGAGCGGTGCAACGTCGCCCGCCGGGCGGGGTTCGGCACACCTGAGCCTGTTGACGGCACGCCCGCGCACCCTCGCCGATCTCGCTGCGCCGGTCGGCGGGACGGCGGGTTCGCCCAGCTCGCGATTCCGCGAACAGGCTGAACTGCGCCCCACCGCCCCGCGGGCGACCCTCGGCTCACCTGAGCCTGTTTGCGGCACGCCGCCGGCCGATTCGGCCTCGCGAGACACGCCCGGCGCTCAGCCCCTCCGTGTGCCGGTACTCTGGATGCCGTGGCCTCGAGTCCCACTGATCCCTATACCCAAGCCGGCGTCGACACCGCGGCGGGAGACCTCGCCGTCGAACTGATGAAGTCGGCAGTCCGGCGAACCCACGGCGACGAAGTCCTCGGAGGTGTCGGCGGCTTCGCCGGCCTCTTCGATGCGAGCGCGCTGCTCGGCTACACCAAGCCGCTGCTGGCGACCTCGACCGACGGCGTCGGCACGAAGGTCGCGATCGCGCAGGCCATCGACAAGCACGACACGATCGGGCAGGACCTGGTCGGCATGGTCGTCGACGACATTGTCGTGGTCGGTGCGAAGCCGCTGTTCATGACCGACTACATCGCATGCGGCAAGGTCGTGCCCGAGCGCATCGCCGACATCGTCCGCGGCATCGCCGACGGCTGCTCGGCCACCGGCACGGCCCTGGTCGGCGGCGAGACGGCCGAGCACCCCGGTCTTCTGGGCGTGAACGACTACGACGTCGCGGGTGCCGCGACGGGTGTCGTCGAGTCCGCGCAGGTTCTGGGAGCCGACCGGGTCCAGGACGGCGACGTCGTGCTCGCGCTGGCTTCGAGCGGCCCGCACTCCAACGGCTATTCGCTGATCCGACACATCATCACGGGTGCGGGCATCGGCTACGGCGACCAGGCCGCCGACTTCGGTCGCACGTGGGGCGAGCAGCTGCTCGAGCCCACGCGCCTCTACACCTCGCCGCTGCTCCGTCTGATCGCCGAGCTCGGCGACGGCATCCACTCGCTCAGCCACGTCACGGGCGGTGGCATCGCGGCGAACCTCGCGCGCGTCCTGCCGAAGGACACCTGGGTCGACGTCGACCGCACGACGTGGTCGCCCTCCCCGGTCTTCCGGGTCCTCGCCGACCTCGGCGGCCTCGAGATCGAGCGCACCGAGGGTACCTGGAACCTCGGCATCGGCTTCTTCGCCGTCGTGTCGCCGGCTGCAGCGGATGCCGCGATCGCGGCGCTCCGCGCGGACGGCATCGACACGTGGCAGGTCGGCGTCGTCTCGACCGGTCCGCGCCCCGACGGACACTACGAACAAGGCGCCAAGGGCGTCGACGGCGGTGCCGTGCGTCTCGTCGGCGGTTACCGCGAAGCAGGAGCGAACTAACCCCCTATGTGCGGAATCGTCGGAATCGTCGGGCAGTCCCCGGCGAACCAGGAGATCTACGACGCCCTCCTGCTGCTGCAGCACCGCGGCCAGGACTCGACGGGGATCGCGACCGCTGAGAACAGCGGCGTCTTCCACATCTTCAAGGCGAACGGCCAGGTGCGCGAGGCGGTCCGCACGCGTGACATGCGGTCGCTGCTCGGCAACATCGGGCTCGGCCACGTCCGCTACGCCACGAAGGGCACCGCGTCGAGCGAGGAGGAGGCGCAGCCCTTCTACGTCAACGCTCCGTACGGCATCGTGCTGGTGCACAACGGCAACCTCACCAACACGCGCGAGCTGACCGACGAGCTGTTCCGCAAGGACCGCCGTCACCTCAACACCAGCTCCGACACCGAGCTGCTGGTCAACGTGCTCGCGAACGAGCTGCAGGCGACCATCTCCGGGCTCGACCTCGACCCCGACCAGGTGTTCCAGGCCGTCGAGCGCGTGCACGAGCGCGTCGAGGGCTCGTACGCGGCGATCGCCCTGATCGCCGGTCACGGGCTGCTCGCGTTCCGCGACCCGTTCGGCATCCGTCCGCTCATCCTCGGCACGCGCCGGGCCGAGAACGGCCGCGACGAGTGGACCGTCGCATCCGAGTCGCTCGTGCTCGAGAACGGCGGCTTCGAGGTCGTCCGCGACGTCGAGCCCGGCGAGGCGGTCTTCATCGACGCCGACGGCACCCTGCACACGCGGCAGTGCGCGCAGCAGACGCAGCTCGCGCCGTGCTCGTTCGAGTACGTCTACCTCGCCCGACCCGACTCGATCATGAACGGCATCTCGGTCTACGAGGCGCGTCTGCGCATGGGGGAACGCCTCGCCGACACGATCGCCAAGTACACCCCGCAGGGTGCGATCGACGTCGTGATGCCGATCCCCGACTCGTCGCGTCCCGCGGCGATGCAGGTCGCGCGCAAGCTCGGCATCGAGTACCGCGAGGGCTTCTACAAGAACCGCTACGTCGGTCGGACGTTCATCATGCCGGGGCAGGCGGTGCGCAAGAAGAGTGTGCGCCAGAAGCTCAACGCCATGTCGAGCGAGTTCAAGGGTAAGAACGTCCTGCTCATCGACGATTCGATCGTCCGCGGCACGACGTCGAAGGAGATCATCCAGATGGCCCGGGATGCCGGTGCCAAGAGCGTCACGTTCGCCTCGGCCGCGCCTCCCGTGCGCTACCCGCACGTGTACGGCATCAACATGCCCTCGCGCCACGAGCTCATCGCCCACGACCGGACGATCCCCGAGATCGCCGAGGAGCTCGGCTGCGACTACCTCGTGTACCAGGAGATCGACGACCTCAAGGCGGCGATCGTGGAGGGCACCGACATCGTCGACCTCGATATGAGCTGCTTCGACGGACGCTACGTCACCGGAACGGTGAGCGAGGAGTATCTGAACTGGGTCGAGGGCACCCAGCAGTCGTGACTTCGCTCTGGCGGGGACGCGTCCTCGCGTTCCTCGGCGTCGTCCTCGTCGCCTTCTCGTTGCGGTCGGCTGTCGCATCGCTGTCGCCGATCCTCACCGAGATCGACGCCGACCTCGGTGTCCCGTCGTGGGTGGCGGGGCTCATCGGGGCTGCGCCGCCGGTGTGTTTCGCGGTCTTCGGCGTCGTCACCCCGGTCCTCGAGCGACGGTTCGGCCTGCAGCGGCTCGCTGTCGCGGCCATGGTCGTCGCTGCGGCGGCGCTCCTCGGCCGCGCGCTCGCGCCGGACGCGGGGGTCCTGCTGATCGCCACGACCGTCCTGTTCGCCGCGATCAGCACCGGCAACGTCGTGCTGCCTCCCCTGATCAAGACGTACTTCCCCGACCGCGTCGGGACCATGACGGCGGTGTACTCGACGATGCTCGCCGTCGCCGCTTTCGTGCCGCCGCTCGTGGCGGTGCCCATCGCCGACACGGCCGGATGGCGGTTCTCCCTGGGCCTGTGGTCGGTGTTCGCGGTGCTGGCGGTCATCCCGTGGCTCGTGACCCTGCGCCGCTCGCGCATAGCGGCGGCCATGGGGGATGCCGCGGCGCCGCCTGCTCCGTCTCCGAACGTGCTCGGACGGCTCGTACGCCTGCCGATGGCCTGGGCGATCGCCGTGACCTTCGCGGTGTCGGCATCCAGCGTCTACGCGTCGTTCGCGTGGCTGCCGATCATCCTCGTCGACCTCGCCGGCGTCTCGCACGCCGCCGCGGGCTCGCTGCTCGCGCTGTTCGGCGCGATGGGGTTGCCGTGGTCGATCCTGGTTCCCCTCGTCATCACTCGGTGGCAGCGGCTCGGCGCGATCTACGCTGTCGCGGCTTCGGCCGGACTCGTCGCCGTCGCGGGGCTGCTCATCGCGCCGGGGTCGGCGGTCGTGCTGTGGGTCGTGCTGCTGGGCACGCCGCAGATGCTGTTCCCGGCCGCGCTGGTGTTCATCCAGCGGAAGACGAGGACGCATGAGGGCACGGTCGCCCTCAGCGGATTCGCCCAGAGCGTCGGCTACGCCGTGGCCGCGGTGTTCCCCATCTCGTTCGCGCTGCTGCACGAAGCGACGGGGGACTGGACGGCCCCGCTCATCATGATCGGTGTGCTGATGCTCGCAGCGATCCCCGCGGGGATCGTGGTCACGCGCCCCCACACGATCGAAGACGAGTGGGAGCAGCGCCACGGCGCTTGGTGATGAGCCCGGTCAGGCCTTCTCGTCCTCGTACTCGTCGGAGTACTGGTCGGCCCACTTGTCGACGTACTGATCGTCGTCGGAATGAGCGAGCTCCTTCTCGAGCGAGGAGAAGTTGACATTGTAGGTGTCGTACTTCAGCTCACGCGCGATCTTGGTGTGCTTCGCCTTTTGACGGCCACGCCCCATGCGAGACCCCCTCATTTCTGAGTCACGGGCTATTCAGCGGTGCCCGGAGCATTTCACGATCCGGCGCTGCGCCGGGGAAGAGTAGCATCAAGAATAACACGGGGGCCCCGAGCCATCGCCGGTGCCGCCGCTGAGACAGGGGGCGACCATGGCCGATCAGCACTCCGCAGGCGACGAGAGCCGCCTTCCGGAGACACCTGTCATCGCGGGAGTCATTCCCGGACAGTCGCCCCGCGTGGTGGTCGAAGCGGCCCGGTACGCATCGATGCTCGGCGTCGGACTCGTCGTCGTGCACGTCGATGTCACGCGGTTCGTGACCTATGAGGACCCTGACGGCTACGTGCACACGGCTCCGATCGACCTCGGGGCGGTATCGAGCGCGGCGCAGCTCGAACAGATCCGCGCGACCGCGGCCGAGGCTCTCGCGTCGTCGTCGGTCGACTGGACCGTGCATCAGCTGGTCGGCGATCCGGCTCTCGCGATCAAGCACCTGGCGGACCGCCTCGACGCGAAGCTGCTCGTCGTGGGCACGCGTCGACGTGGCATCGGCGAGTCGATTCGCGAGTTCTTCACCGGTTCGGTGGCCGCGCGGCTCGCGCATCGTCAGCAGCGCCCTGTCCTCGTGGTGCCCCAGGGGCAGAACGCCGCAGACGACGAGGACCTCTGGCCCGAGCCCTGAGCTGGGCGGGCAGAGGTCCTCGTCGCGTCTCGGACGCCGCGTTCCGTCAGCTTCGCAGCGTCCGGAGCACCTCGTCGCGGGCTCGATTCAGGGCCTCGACGAGGTCATCGACGGCGGATGCCGTGACGTCGCCGTCTCGTGCGATGTGCGACCGCAGATCGGCCTTCAGGTTCGCGCGGAACTCTGCGATCGCGGCATCCGCTCGCTGCGCTTGAGCCCGCGCCTCGGCTCTCGGGTTCTCCGGTGGGGCGGGGCGCGTGGCCGTCTCGTGATCGACGTTCGCCGCGGCGGCGAGGTCGGCCTGCAGGCTCTTCATCGCCGCGCGCACGCTGCCGCGCACCTCGTCGGCGATGAGACGGATGCTGTCGGCCAGGCCGGCCTGGATGCCGTCGAGATCGTGCCGCCGGGCCGAGAGCTCGTCGCGCCCGGCATCCGTGATCTCGTAGACGGTCTTGCGGCCGTCGACGGTCTTGGTCACGAGCCCCTCGTCCTCGAGTTTCGCGAGGCGGGGGTAGATCGTGCCCGCGCTCGGCGAGTACGTGCCTCCGGTGCGTTCGGTGAGGGCCTGCATGAGGTCGTACCCGTGGCGCGGCGACTCGTCGAGGAGCGACAGCAGGTACAGGCGCAGGTCGCCGTGGGAGAAGACGGGCGGCATCGTCAGCGCTCCTCGTGGCGGTCCGCGTCGTCCTCGGCGGTCCCCGTCTCGCCCGGGTTCGCCGCCGAGGGGATGGCCGTCGTCGGCGGCGTGGAGTCGACCGGCGCCTCGGGTGTCGTCTCGCTCGAGAGGGTGGATGCGGTGGTGGCGGTGACGTCGGTCGCCGCGGGTGCGGAGCGCCGCAGAACGGTCAGGTCGCCCGAGACCGAGTTAGTGCGGACATCGACGAAGGAGCCGCTCAGCTCACCGGTCGAGCCGGTGAAGCTCGTGAGCGGGCCGGCGCCCTGCCCGGAGCGTACGACGCCGTCGATGAGCACGCGTCCGCTGACGCTGCGCACCTGATAGTTGGCGGGAAGGCTCTCGTCGAGGCGCACGGTCGCGTCGCCGCCGACGGTGTGCAGCGTGATCGACTGGATCGGACCCGACGAGTCGACGAGCATGGCGCCCGAGACGGTGTCGATGTCGGCCGCGCGCAGGGCGCCGACCGCGGACACGTCGCCCGAGACGGACTTCGCGGTGAGTGCGCCGGTCAGCTCGCGGGCCTGCACGTCGCCCGAGACCGCGTTCGCGTTCACATCGCCGGTGATCCCGTCGATGATGATGTCTCCCGAGACGGTGTTCACGCGTGCGTCGGCCTCGAGCCCCGAGACCAGCGCGCTCGCGCTGACGACGCCGAGCGTGAGGTCGGTTCCGCGCGGAACGGCGACGCTGATCTCGGCCTTCGGGCCGGACGAGCCGAAGTTGCGGAACACCTGCGTGAAGTTGTCCCAGCGCAGCTGCGGGTGGTCGATCTCGACGACGTCGCCGGTCGCCTCGATGCGCAAGTCCTTGCCGGTGACGGCGTGCACCTCGATGCGGACGCCGGGCTCATCGTGGGCGACGATGTCGATCTGGCCCCCGACCATGCTCACCTTGAGCTTGCGGATGTCGTCGATGTCGATGACTCTGGTCTCATCCGGGTGGACGATCCATTTCTGCAGTGTCATGGCGTTCCCTCTTCTCAAGCGATGCGTGCCGCGAACGGTTCGCGATATATCGCGTGAGCTGACGGTAACACGATATATCGTGAGTCGTCCAGGGGAGGGCGGAGGAATGCAGAACGCCCCCGCCCGGAGGCGGAGGCGTTCGAGCAGCGCGGCGGTCAGACGCGCTTGTTACCGCTGATCACTCGGAAGAGGAACGCGATGAGCGCGATCACACCGACGATCAGGGCAACCCAGAGCAGCCAGCTCAGTGCGCTGTTCAGGCCACTGACGATCGCGAGCACGATCGCAACGACGATGATGATGATGAGGAAGATGTTCATGGGGGCTCCTTGTCTGTCTCCCAATGTCCGTCCCACTGCGAGACGTTCCGACCCCGTGAAGGGCTGACCGCAACGTTAGAGAATGCCGAGCGTAAGTGCCGAGGCCTTGACGAGGGATTCTCCGCGGTGGTAGCTGCCCGCACGCGATGCGCACTACGCCGAACCCGCGTCCCGTGACCGTCCACAGCCGCGGAACGCCCGGCTACGCCCTCGCGCGAACGCCTGTCAAGCACCTGCGGCGACCCTCGCGACGGTCGTAGCCTCGGCCTGACGAAGAGGGGAGACCGCCATGCCACAGGGACGCGGATCGAACAGTCTCAAAGACCCCGACCTCTACGAGGAGCTGCGCGAGGACGGCGCTTCGAAAGAGAAGGCCGCCCGCATCTCGAACGCCGCAGCCCGCGACGGTCGGAAGAAGGTCGGCAGTCGAGGCGGAAAGTCCGGCGACTACGAGGACTGGACCGTCGACGACCTGAAGAAGCGCGCCAAGGAGCTCGGCATCTCGGGCTACTCGGGTAAGAAGAAGGCGCAGATCATCTCGATGCTGCGCGACCACTGAGGTGGCGCGGCTCGTCCGGGTCCGGCCCGACGTGGATGCCGGCATCCGCCGCATCCGCTCGGGCAAAGGGTTCCGGTACACCGATGCCGCCGGCGCGGCCGTCGCACGCCGCGACCTCGCCCGCATCCGGACCATCGTCATCCCGCCGGCCTGGCAGGACGTCTGGATCTGCGCGGACCCGCAGGGCCACATCCAGGTCGTCGGAACCGACGACGCGGGTCGCCGACAGTACATCTATCACCCGGACTGGACGCGCAGTCGCGACAAGGGCAAGTACGCCCGTGCCTTGCAGCTCGCCGAATCGCTGCCTCGCGCCCGGTCACGGGCGACCGCCTCGTTGCGGCGCTCCGACCTCGACCGCGAGCGCGTGCTTGCCGCGGCGTTCCGGCTGCTCGACCGCTCGGCGCTCCGGATCGGATCGCAGCGCTACCTTCTGCAGCATGGCAGCCGCGGCCTGACGACGCTGAGGCGTCGCGATGCCTCGGTGGCCGACGCCGTCGTCAGCCTGGCCTTCTCGGGCAAGAGCGGGCAGCGGCAGGCGCTGGAGATCCCCGACCCGGATCTCGCGACGGCCATCATGCTTCTGATCGAGGGGCGGCCCGCGTCGCCGTTGCTCGCGTGGCAGCGGCAGCGTCGGCGCGTGCCGCTCACCCCGAACGATGTCAACGCATACGTGCGCGCGCTGACGGGCGGTCCGTTCACCGCCAAGGACTTCCGCACCCTCCGCGGCACCGTCGTCGCGGCCGACGCCCTCGCGCGCATCGGCATCGCCGAGACCGCCCGGGCTGTGCATCAGGCGGAGGTCGAAGCGGTGCGCGCCGCCGCGACGGCACTGGGGAACACGCCCGCGGTGGCCCGCAGCTCGTACATCGACCCGCGCGTGTTCGAACGCTACCGCTCGGGGATGCTGCTCGACACGACGGTCTCGCCCGAGTCCGCCATCCGTTCGCTCGTCCTCGGCTGACGGCGCAGCTTCCGAGCAACGACGGCGCCGGCGCGGGCGCACAACGTCGAAACGGCCCGGGCCGCACGAGGCGACACCGGGCCGTTCGAGAAGCGCGACGCGTCAGCGGCGCTTGCTCTCCCCCGAGGTGAGGAGGGCGTCGGCCTTCGAGCTGAAGAACCGGGTGGCCCACATCATGACGGCGGCCAGGAAGGCGAACAGTCCGAGCGACACCACGCCCCACGCTCCGCTGTCGGTGGGAACGGCCTCGTTGATTCCCGTTCGCATGATCGGGGCGACGAAACCGCCCAGGTTGCCGAGCGAGTTGATGAGGCCGATGCCGGCGGCGGCCGCCGCGCCCGTGAGGAACGAGGTCGGGAACGACCAGGTGATGGGCCCCGCCGACAGGAACGCGGCGACGGCGACGGTGATCGCGATGATGCCGAGCAGTCCCTGTCCGTTGGCCCCGGCCCAGGCCGACACGAGGATGGCCGAGCCCGTCACGAGGAAGAACAGGGCACCCCAGACGCGGCGACGGCGCACGGTGTCGGCGTGCTTGCCGACGTAGTAGCAGGCGAACAGACCGACGGCCCACGGGATGGCGGACACGAGCCCGACCTGCCAGCCGACGGACTCGCCGATGAGGCTCGACACCTGCTGGGGCAGGTAGAACGTCGTGCCGTAGACAGCGATCTGCAGGCAGAAGTAGATGACGGTGAAGTACCAGACCTTCCAGCTGATGAGCGCCGCGCCGATGCCGCGGGGTCCATCGGATTCCTTCACGCTGTCCTCGTGCTCCATGACCGCCTTCAGCGCGGCCTTCTCATCGTCGTCGAGGAACTTCGCCTTCTGCGGCGAGTCGACGAGGAAGAACAGCGCCGCGATACCGGCGACGACCGCCATCATGCCCTCGACGAAGAACATCACCTGCCATCCCGCCCACGGGGTGACCTGGTCGCCGATGCTGATCAGGCCGCCCGAGAGCGGGGCGCCGAGCATCTGCGAGAAGGGCTGCGCGAGGTAGAACAGGGCGAACATCTGCACGCGGCGCTTGTTGGGGAACCACTGCGCGAGGAACATGATGACGCCGGGGAACAGACCGGCCTCCGTGACGCCCAGCAGGAAGCGCAGGACGATGAACATCGTCTCGCCGTTGACGAAGGCGAACAGCGAGGCGACGATGCCCCAGGTGACGGCGATGCGGGCGAGCCAGAAGCGCGCGCCGAACTTGTCGAGCAGCAGGTTCGAGGGGATCTCGAAGAGGGCGTATCCGATGAAGAAGATGCCGGCTCCGAGAGCGTACGCGCCCGCGGAGATGCCCCGGTCGACTTCGAGAGCGGATTCGGCGAACCCGACGTTCGTGCGGTCGAGGAACGCGACGAAGTACAGGATGATGAGCATCGGCATGAGCCGGTAGGTGGCCTTCTTGATGCCGCTCGCCAGGTGCGGGCTGCTCAGCAGCTCATTCGCGACCGTGACGTTGGCCCGCGTCGCGGGACCGTAGTCCGATGAGGACACAGTGACTCTCCTTCGAGTTCGTGTGAGGTGTGACGGGGTGACGAAGTGGCGGCTCAGCCGCCGAGTGAGGGGATGATCAGGACGAGGCCGACGACCACGCAGATCACCCCGATGGCCAGGAACCCGAGGCGTCCGCGCGTCCAGTTGCGGTTCACGACAGCCTCAGTGCATGTAGAGGCCGCCGTCGACGTTCAGGGTCTGGCCCGTCACGAATCCGGCGTCCTCGCTGATCAGGTAGGCCACGGCTGCGGCGATGTCGGTGGGGGTGCCGATGCGCGGCAGGACGCCGTCGGCGGCCATCGCCGTTTTGCGCTCCTCTGTCAGCGTCCCGCCCATGATGTCGGTGTCGATCGGACCCGGAGAGATCACGTTCGCCGTGATGCCGAGCGGTCCGAGCTCGCGTGCGACGGAGCGCATCAGTCCGATCACTCCCGCCTTCGCCGCCGAGTAGGGCGTCTTCGAGAAGGTTCCGCCGCCGCGCTGCGCCGAGACGGACGAGATGCCCACCAGGCGGCCGACGCCGTTGGTGACGAGGGTGCGTGCGACGCGCTGAGTGACCCAGTGCACGCCGTCGAGGTTGATCGACTCGACGCGGTGCCACTCCTCGGGGGTGACGTCGAGGTACGGCACGGGTGACGAGACGCCCGCGAAGTTCACGAGTGCGACGATCTGCGGCAGCGACGCCTCGAGTGCGTCGATCGCGGCGACGGCCTGCTCACGGTCGGCCACGTTCGCACCGACACCGACCGCGCGAACGCCGTGGGCCTCGGCGACCTCGGCGGCGGTGCGCTCGGCCGCCTCGGCGTCGACGTCGACGATGCCCACGTGCCAGCCGCGCTCGGCCAGGTGGAAGGCGGTCGTGCGGCCGATGCCCCGGGGGCTCGCGGCGCCGGTCAGGATGACGGTGCGCTCAGCGGGGAAGACGGATGCCATAGCGGGTTCTCTCAGTCCTGTGCGGGGTGGATGGGGGCGGGGCCGAGCTCGTCGACGAGTTTCTTCATCGCGACGTACGCCTTGTTGCGGTACGCGATGAGCTCGGGCGTGCGCTCGGCGGGCACGTCGAGGAAGCCGGCGCCGGATTTCGTGCCGAGCTTGCCGGCCGACACGAGCTGATCGAGGATGGGCGGCGTCGCGAACCGCTCGGGGAACTCGGTCTGCAGCGAGGCGTAGCAGAACGCGTAGACGTCGAGCCCGGCCATGTCGGCGATCGCGAACGGCCCGAAGAACGGCAGGCGGAAGCCGAAGGTCGTGCGGACGATGGTGTCGATGTCCTCCGGCGTGGCCACCCCCTCCTCGACCAGTTGCGTCGCCTCGTGGAAGAGCGCGTACTGCAGGCGGTTCAGCACGAACCCGGTCGCATCCTTCACCCGGGCGGTCTCCTTGCCCGTCGCGGCGACGATGGCCTCGACCACGGGGAGGACCGACTCGTCGGTGCCGGCGTGGGGGATCAGCTCGACGCCGGGGATGAAGGGGGCGGGGTTGGAGAAGTGCACGCCGAGGAACCGGCCGGGGTTCGTCACGGCTTCAGCGAGGCGGCCGATGAGGATCGTCGACGTGTTGCTGCCGATGATCGCGTCGGGAGCGGCCGCCGCCGAGATGCGGCGGAGGGTCGCGTGCTTGATCTCGATCTTCTCGGGCACGGCCTCCTCGATGAAAGAGGCGCCGGCGACGGCATCCTCGATCGTCATCGCCGTGATGCGCTCCGCGATGACGGCACTGGCGTCGGCGGGGAACAGGCCGTCGGCGGTGAACTGCGCGGCCTCGGCGATGAGGCGGTCGCGGTTGCCGCGGGCGACTTCGATGTCGACGTCGGCGATGCGCACGTCGGCGCCGGACAGGGCGAGCGACTGCGCGATGCCGCCGCCCATGTAGCCGCTGCCCACCACCGCGTACACGGGGCGTTCGTTCTCGGTCATGACGTTCTCCTCGTCGGTGTCGGTCAGGCTCCGGCGGGCGCCGGAAGCAGGGAGGTCAGGTAGTCGCGATTGCGGGCGCAGACACCGAGGCTGTCGCCGCCGTACTGCTCCATGAGGAAGGGGCCGCGGAACCCGAGCTCGAGCGCGCGGGCGACCATCGCCCGGTAGTTGATGAGGCCGAGCTCCATGCTCGTCGGCGTCGAGGTCTGCCAACTGCCGTCGGCCGCCTCGTCGCGCGCGTAGTTCTTCATGTGCCAGTAGTTGGCGTAGGGGAGCGTCTTCTCGTGCATCTCGCGCCAGTCCTCGATGGGGCGGTGCAGGCGCACGAGGTTGCCGATGTCGGGGTTGAGGCCGACGTTGTCGAGACCGATCTCCTCGATGAGGCGAACCGCGCTGTCGGCTGTGCCGAGGTAGGTGTCCTCGTACATCTCGAGCGACATCGGCAGCCCGACGGATGCCGCGTGCTCGCCCAGTTCGCGCAGACGCCGGACCGCGAGCGCCCGGGTGTCGGCGTCGTCGGGGTCGACGGGGCCCGGGGCGGTCCAGAACCACAGGGCAGCGCGCTGCGCCTCGCTGAAGGGCTGGTGGAGTCCGGTCGAGAACACGCTCATGCCGAGCTCGGCGGCCGCATCGATGGCGCGGTGCGCGTAAGCGAGATTCTCCTCACCCTTGCCCGGCTGGATGACGCTCTGTCGCTGCACGTGCACCGAGACGAGCTCGACGCCGTGACTCGCCGCGATCGACTTCAGCTCCGCGCGGCGGGATGCGGTCAGTTCGGACGGGCGGATATGGCTGTCCGCGATCTCGATCGCGGTGAAACCGAGCCGCTCGACCTGCGAGAACACGTCGTTCCAGGTCTCGGCGTCGGCGTCGTGCAGACGCGTCCCGTCTGCAGCGACCGGTGCGAAACCGTGCATGCAGACGGCGATCGGGCCGGGCGTAGGGGCGGACGGGTGCGACGGTGCATTCATGACGACTCCATTGGCGAGCGGGTCCGGTCGAGGACTCCCGTAGATCCTATAGGAAATAGAGAACGCTGCAAGAGTAAATTCCGGGCGACGAAGTCAGGCTTGTTCGAGCCCGAGCGATCGCTGGCGCACCTGCTCGAGGTGATGGAGCATCGACCGCTCCGGAGCGTCGGGGTCGTCGGTGGCGAAGGCGTCGACGAGGGCCTCGTGCTCGGCGATCGCCTCACGCACGTCGGTCACGCCGTGGCGCACCGACTGGCGCATCCGGTGGAGCTGGGCTCCGAGCGTCTCGGACATCTCCGTCAGGTATCGGTTGCCGCAGTGATCGAAGACGACGCGGTGGAAAGCCGCGTCCGCGACGAAGTACGAGGCGGTCAGCTCGAGATCGGCGGCACCGGCGTTCAGGGCCTCGATGACGCGCTTGCCGATGCTGCGGTGCTCCTCCTCGGCGGCGCGGAGCTCACCGATCATCTCGGCGGAGGCGGGGGTGGCGAGACGCGTGGCGTGCGTCTCGAGCATGATCCGCGCGTCGAACAGCTCGCGCAGCTGATCGAGTCCGAGCGGCGGCGCCACGCGGTAGCCCCGCAGCGCCTCGCGGGTGACGAGACCCGTGCGCTCGAGCTGGACGAGCGCCTCGCGCACCGGCGTCTGCGACACGTCGAGCTGGCGCGCGATCGTGTCGATCGAGAGACGGCGTCCCGGGACGGCCTCGCCGCTGAGCAGCAGCTGGAGGATCCGTTCGTAGACGTGGTCGCGCAGGCCGCGACGCTCGATCGTCGCATCGAGTCCCCGCAGGCTGCCGTCCCGTGATGCGGTCATCGTCCCTCTTCCGGTTCGCACGGAGCGCGCCTCACCCCGAGAGGGCGTCCACCTCATCGAGGATGTCACGAACTGCGCGCGGGTCGTGCGCGAACCGGCCGAGGAACAGGCCGTCGACGTCGTCGGAGATCGTCGACAGCAGACCCGGTCCCGCGCTGCCGCCGTAGATGATCGAGACCTCGCGATCGGCAAAGCCAGACTGGGCTCGCAGCCCCGAGCAGACCGCGCGGATGTGGTCGGGCGTCGCAGGTGCCGGGGCGCCGATCGCCCACAGCGGCTCGTAGGCGATGACGACCGTCCCGCGCACGCCCGCATCGTCGGCGTCCGCGAGGGCGCTGCGCACCTGGTCCGCGCATGTGGCGATCGCGGCGTCGATCCCCGCTTCGTCGTTCTCGCCGACGCAGACGACCGGGATGAGGCCGTTCCGGAGAGCTGCGTGGGTTTTGGCGGACACCACAGTCTCGGTCTCGCCGAACATCCGGCGCCGTTCGGCATGGCCGACCTCGGCGTAGCGGCATCCGAGCTCGGCCAGGACTGCACCCGAGACCTCGCCCGTGAAGGCGCCCGCGTCGTGGACGGCGAGGTCCTGCGCTCCGACCGCCAGACGCCCGGCGCGTTCGAGGGCGCCGGGGATCGAGGGGAACTGCGGCGCGACGAAGGCCGTGACCCGGTCGCGCGCGGGGTGGTCGTCGAGGATCGCCGCGACCGCCGACACCCAGGTCAGCGTGCGGGCGTGCGAGAAGTAGGTCTTGAGGCTCGCGCCGATGAGCATCGGGCGGTCCTCACCCCTCTTCGTAGGCGCAGATCTCGCGCACTTTGTCGGCCGAGGCGCTCGAGGTGTCGAAGGTGTAGGTCAACCACTCCGCCGCGAGGCGCCGCGCCAGCTCGATCCCCACGACGCGCTGGCCCATGCACAGCACCTGGGCGTCGTTCGACAGGATCGATCGCTCGACCGAGTACGAGTCGTGCGCCGTGACGGCGCGGATGCCGGTGACCTTGTTCGCCGCGATCGCGACTCCGAGGCCCGTGCCGCAGATGAGGATCGCGCGGTCGGCCTCACCGTCGCGTACGCGCTCCGCGGCGGCCGTCGCGACCGCCGGGTAGTTGGTGTGGCTGTCGGCATCGACGCCGACGTCGATCACCTCGGCGACGAGGGGGTTCGCCTCCAGGTCGGCCTTGATGCGTTCCTTGTACTCGAAGCCGGCGTCATCCGAGCCGACGATCAGTCGCAGTGCCATGTCAGGCGTCCTCCTTCAGGACATCGAGAACCGTGCGGGTGACCAGCGCGAACGAGACCGCGCCGGGGTCGGGGGTGCCGAGACTGCGGTCGCCGTGCGTGCGGGCGCGTCCGAGTCGGGCGGTGAGCTGGGCCGTGGCCTGCGCGGCCGCGTGCGCCGCATCGGCGGCGGTGGCCCAGGCTTCGAGCAGGGGATCGCCCTGGGCGAGTCGGTCGCGGAGCGTGTCGGCGAAGGGCACGATCGCGTCGATCATCGTCTTGTCGCCGACCGTGGCCTTACCGAACGACATCACGGCATCCTTCATGCGCCCGACGCCCGCGGACAGGGCTTCGGCATCGACCGCGTCGTCATCGCCGAGCGCCGCACCGAGGTCGACGAGCATCTCGCCCCAGATCGCGCCCGACGTGCCGCCGCCCTTGTCGGCCCAGGCGTCGCCGGCGTGCTGCAGCGCCGTTCGAGCGCCGGCGCCGGCGGTGACGGCCCGCGATGCGGCGGCCGCTGCCGCGCGGCTGCCGCGCTGCATGCCGATGCCGTGGTCACCGTCGCCCGCGATGCGGTCGATGCGGCCCAGCTCGTCGGCCTCGGTGTCGAGCATCGCCGCGACGGCGTCGAGCGCGCGGGCGACGACGGTGGCCGCGCGTCGCGACTCTTCTCCCGCCGGCCCGATCGCCTCGGTCTCGTCGTCGTCGTCGGCGACGGCCGTCACTGCGACGCGTCCGTCGACCGAGCCGCGTCGGAACGCGGGGGTGTCGCACGACGCGTGCCACAGCCGGTCGAGCTCGTCGTCGAGCCACAGCAGGGTGAGCGAGACACCCGCCATGTCGAAGCTCGTGCAGAACTCGCCGACTTCGGGCGAGACGACCTCGACTCCCGCTTCGGCCAGCAGACGATCGACCGCGGCGTACACGACGTAGAGCTCCTCGTACTTCACGGAGCCCAGGCCGTTGAGGATCGGCACCACGCGGCCGGTCGGAGCGGCGCCGTCGGGGCGCTCCGCGAGCAGTCGTTCGACCAGCAGTCGCGCGAGATCGGCCGCGGTCGGAATGTCGACCTCGTCGATGCCGGGCTCGCCGTGGATGCCGAGGCCGACGGCCATGCGTCCCTCGGGCACGGTGAAGAGCGGCTCGGTGGCGCCCGGGAGAGTGCAGCCGCCGAAGGCGACGCCGAGCGAGCGGGTGCGGTCGTTGGCAAGCCGTGCGAGGCGCTCGACGTCGTCGAGGTCGAGGCCCTCCTCAGCGGCGGCGCCGGCGATCTTGAACACGACGAGGTCGCCGGCGATGCCGCGCCGCTTCTCGCGCTCGCCCGCGGGCGCGCTGGAGATGTCGTCGGTGACCGTCACGGTGCGGCAGTCGACGCCCGCTTCGCGAAGGCGATCCTGCGCCTGGGTGAAGTGCAGGACGTCGCCGGCGTAGTTGCCGTAGCTGAGCAGCACACCGCGGCCCTCGTGCGCCGCCTTCGCGACGGATCGCACCTGGTGCGCCGACGGCGACGCGAACACGTTGCCCATCACCGCGCCGTGCGCGAGGCCGGGACCGACGAGGCCGGCGAACGCGGGGTAGTGGCCGCTGCCGCCCCCCACGACGACAGCGACCGTCGGCTCCGAGCCGCGGGTCGAACGGACGACGCCTCCCGTGACCGGGCGGACCCATCGGGCGGATGCCGCGACGAAGCCGGCGACGGAATCCTCGACGAACTCGTCGGGGTCGTTGAACAGACGCGTCATTGCGCTCTCCTCTGCGATGGGGGAGTGAACCTTTCGTCGATCCTATAGGAAATGAGCCGATGTGCGACCCGGAGTGGCGGCCTCCGCCGACCGCTCGCCGGGTCTACGGTGGCGACGTGGTCGAGCGGGTGCGCATCTCGCCGCTCACGCTGGTCCTCGTCGTGATCGGCGGTGCGGTCGGCGTCGCCGTGCGAGCCGCGTTCACTCTTCCGGTCACCGGATGGACCCACCCCCTCGTGGTGCCCGCGGTCACGCTCGGATGCAATCTGCTCGGATCGCTCCTGCTCGGCGTCGTCGTCGGGCGGTGGGCTGCCACCCGGCCGCGGCTCCGTGCTTTCGCCGGCACCGGCGTGCTCGGCGGGTTCACGACCTACAGCGCCTTCGCCGTGCAATCGATCCAGGTCGCCACCGCCGCGCCGATCGTCGGACTCGCGCTCATCGCCGTCAGTCTCGCCGGTGGGCTCGTCGCCGCCTCCCTCGGACTGGCCCTCGGCACCCGCCCCGAAACGGATGCCGCGTGAACGGGGTGAGCGGCGGGATGCTCGTGGCGCTCATCGTCGCGGGCGGAGCAGGCGCCGGCATCCGGTACGTCATCGACGCCCTGCTCACACCGGGGCGCCGCGATGCCTTCCCCATCGGCATCCTCGTGATCAACGTCACCGGATCCGGACTGCTCGGGCTCCTGACGGGACTCGGAACGCTCGTCGCGCCGGACTGGCTCGCCGTCCTCGGCATCGGCCTGCTCGGCGGCTACACGACGTTCAGCACGGTGTCGGTCGAGACGATCCAGTTGATGCGGCGAGGCCGGCGCGACTGGGCGATCGTCAACCTCGTCGGCACCTTCGCCATGGCTGTCGTCGCCGCGGCGATCGGCATCGTCATCGGGGGATTGCTCCCAGGCTGAGCCCACGCTGCGTCGGTGACCCCGTGGGATACTGAAGTCGATACATCCATGTATCGACGAGCGCATCGCGTTCGCCTGCATCACACCTACCTGCGCCGGTCCGGTGCGCCCGAGGGAACCCGTGTCGAAACTCGCCGTCCTGAGCCTGAAGAACCGCGCTCTCATCGCGCTCATCACGATCGTCGCCGCGGTGTTCGGCGGCCTCGCGCTCACGAACCTCAAGCAGGAGCTCATCCCGTCGATCGAGCTGCCTCAGCTCTCCGTCGTCACGACGTACCCCGGCGCGTCGCCCGAGGTCGTCAACACAGATGTGTCGACCCCGATCGAGACCGCGATCCAGGGCGTGCCCGGGCTCGAGTCGACGACCGCGACGAGCTCGACGAACGCCTCGATCATCCAGGCGTCCTTCACGTACGGCACCGACCTGGCCACCGCAGAGCAGAAGATCCTGCAGGCGATCAACCGCATCGACAGCCAGCTCCCCGACGGCGTCACGCCGAACGTGCTGAGCTTCTCGCTCGACGACCTTCCCGTGATCCAGCTCGCCGTGACCGGATACGACGACGCGGAATCGGTGCAGGCGCGGCTCGAGAGCACCGTCATCCCCGACCTCGAAGACGTCGACGGTGTCAACGCCGCCCAGGTCGTCGGCGGCCGCGTCGAGCGCATCACGATCACTCCCGACCAGACCGCGCTCGCCGAGGCGGGCTTCACGCAGCAGGCCATCCGCGACGCGCTCGACCAGAACGGCGTGCTCTTCCCCGGCGGCGAGATCACCGAGGGCGACCAGTCGCTGACGGTGCAGACCGGCGCGAAGATCGCCTCGGTCGACGAGCTGTCGGCGCTCCCGCTTGTGCCCACGGATGCCGCGCAGCTCGCCGACGGCACGACCACGATCGGCGACGTCGCCACCGTCACGCAGGAACCCTCGCCGATCACCTCCATCTCACGCGTCGATGGCGAGCCGGCCCTCACCATCGCGGTCACCAAGCTGCCCGCCGCCAACACCGTCGACGTGTCACGCGGTGTGCTCGACGCCCTGCCGACGCTCGAGGACGACCTCGGCGGTGAAGCGCAGTTCACGGTCGTCTTCGACCAGGCCCCCTTCATCGAGCAGTCGATCGAGGCGCTCGCGCAGGAGGGTCTGCTCGGCCTCGTCTTCGCGGTGCTCGTGATCCTCGTCTTCCTGCTCTCGGTCCGCTCGACGATCGTCACCGCGATCTCGATCCCCACGAGCGTGCTCATCACCTTCGTCGGCATCCAGGCGTTCGGCTACTCGCTCAACATCCTCACCCTCGGCGCCCTCACGATCGCCATCGGCCGTGTCGTCGACGACTCGATCGTCGTCATCGAGAACATCAAGCGGCACTACGTCGAGGGTGCCGACAAACTCGCGGCCATCACCCTGGCCGTCCGCGAGGTGGCCGCCGCCATCACGGCGTCGACCATCACCACCGTCGCGGTGTTCCTGCCGATCGCCTTCGTCGGCGACCTGACCGGCGAGCTGTTCCGGCCCTTCGCCCTCACCGTCACCATCGCGATGTCGGCCTCGCTGTTCGTCTCGCTGACGATCGTGCCGGTGCTCGCGTACTGGTTCCTGCGTCCCGGCAAGCCCGTCGTCACCCCCGACGGCCGGCGCATCGACCCCGAAGACCCCGAGGCCCCGCCGTCGCGACTGCAGAAGGCCTACCTGCCGATCCTGCGCTGGACCCTGCGTCACTCGGCCGTCACCCTCGTGCTCGCGGTCCTCGTGCTCGGCGGCACCCTCGCCGCCGTGCCGCTGATGAAGACGAACTTCCTCGGCGACTCCGGTCAGAACACCTTCACCATGACGCAGACGCTCGGGCCCGCAGCATCCCTCGAGGCGGAGGATGCCGCCGCGCAGCGCGTCGAAGACGCGATCACCGGACTCGACGGCATCGACGCCGTGCAGGTGTCGATCGGCTCGTCCGGATCGCAGCTGCGCGACGCCTTCTCGGGCGGCGGCGGCGGAGTCACCTACTCCATCACGACCGACAGCTCGGCAGACCAGCTCGACGTGCGCGACCGCGTGCAGCGCGCCGTCGCCGACCTTGAGGGCGTCGGCGACATCCAGATCGCCGCGGGCGGAGGCGGCTTCGGCTCGAGCGACATCGAGATCGATGTCACCGCGCCCGACCAGACCGCGCTGCGCGAAGCGACCGACGCCGTCGTGGCGTCGCTGCAGGATGCCGACGGCGTCAGCCAGGTCACGTCGAACCTCTCGGCCTCGCTGCCGTACATCGCCGTGACCGTCGACCGCGACGCGGCGGCATCCCGCGGCCTGTCGGAGGTCGCGGTGGGCGGCATCGTCTCGGGCACGATGCAGCCTCAGTCGATCGGAACCGTCGAGATCGACGACACCTCGCTCACCGTCTATCTCGCGGCGTCGCAGGCGCCCGCGTCGATCGACGAGCTGCGGCAGCTGACGATCCCCACGGCCGGCGGCCCCATCCCGCTGCAGGACGTCGCCACCGTCGAGCAGAGCGAGGGCCCGACCTCCATCACGACGCAGCGCGGTCAGCGCACCGCGACGGTCACGGTGACGCCCTCGGGTGACGACCTCAACGCGGCATCCGCGACGGTCGCCGATGCCCTCGACACGGTCGAGCTGCCGCAGGGCGCGGACGCTGAGATCGGCGGTGTTCTCACGCAGCAGCAGGACGCCTTCGCGCAGCTCGGACTCGCCGCGCTCGCCGCCATCCTCATCGTCTACATCGTGATGGTCGCGACCTTCAAGTCGCTGCGGCAGCCGCTGCTGCTGCTCATCTCGGTGCCGTTCGCCGCGACCGGCGCGATTCTGCTGCAGATCGCGACGGGCGTGCCGCTCGGCGTCGCGTCGCTCATCGGCGTGCTGATGCTCATCGGCATCGTCGTGACCAACGCGATCGTGCTCATCGACCTGGTCAACCAGTATCGCGAGAAGGGGCTGTCGGCCCACGACGCGACGATCGCCGGCGGATCGCGTCGTCTGCGGCCGATCCTCATGACCGCGCTCGCGACGATCTTCGCCCTGACGCCCATGGGCCTCGGAATCACCGGTCACGGCGGATTCATCTCGCAGCCCCTCGCGATCGTCGTCATCGGCGGACTCATCTCGTCGACGCTGCTGACCCTGCTCGTGCTGCCGACCCTCTACAACCTCGTCGAGGGTGCGCGCGAGCGCCGCGCGGCGCGGCGTCGCCGTGACGCGGGGGCTGGTGCTGGGGCTGGGACTGGTGCTGTCGGGGCTGGTGCTGCCGGGGCTGGTGCTGCCGGGGTCGCCGGGGCCGACGGGGATGAGGCGTCCGCCACGCCGATGACCCGCCGTGAACGACGTCTCGCCGAAGCGGCGACGGCCGAACCCACCCACCTCGTCGTGCCGGTCGACGGCTCGCCCGACGCGCCGACGCACCTCGTCATCCCGGTCGCGCCGGATGACGATGAGGTCGCCGGTGCCGGTGCCGGTGCCGGTGCGGGTGCTGGTGCCGGTGCGGGTGCCGGTGCGGGTGCCGGTGAGTCGGTGGATTCCGGTGAGCCGGGGACTGGGCCGTCCCGTCGACAGGCTCAGCGCATCCCCGGACCGTCTCGCGGACCCCGTCGCCGCCGTTTGGCCTGATCGCGGCACACTCGAGCCTCGGGCCTCGGGCCTCGGGCCGGGCTCGGCCTGCGCCAGAGCCGCGCCGCGCTGACCTGCTGCGGGCGCGGCGGCCAGGGTTGCGGGGCTCGAGTCGTCCCGTCGACAGGCTCAGTCCATCCCGAATCTCGCCACGGGCCAGGTAACGACTGCCTGGCATGTTCGCGGCACGCCTCGGGCTGGCGAGGGGCGCGCCTCGAGCCCGCGCTGCCCGAGCCGGTTCTCGCCGGGCCGTCTTGTCGTCAGGCTCAGCGCGGCATTCGCCGGCCGGTACCGGAGCATTGGCCGGTGCGGGCGGATTCTCAGGCGGATGCCGTATCGTGGGGCCGTCGGCTCTGGGCAGCGCGTGATCGCGACAGGTTTTGTGAGTCCATGGGGCCGATGGTGAGCGCCGATCGGCGCGCATGACCATCATGTGAATGGCCCCCGGCCGACGGATGTCCGGGTTTGCTCGCGTGCGCGCGGGCGCTGTTCTCGTGCAGAGAACCCAGAAGGACACACCCATGCCCAAGAACAAGAAGCCGGCCGGCGGCCGCGCTCAGAACTTCGAGCCCCGGTACGGCAAGAAGACCTCGTTCCAGGACGCGAAGCGTCGCCCCGGACAGTCGTCGGCGGGGACCCCCGGCAGCAAGAGCCCCGGGCACCGCGGTTATCGCGCGGAGACCGAAGACACCGGTCGCAAGAACCGCTGGTCCTCGCAGGAGCGGGCCGGTCGCGACGAAGCCCGTAGCATCCGCTCGCAGGCCCGCGATGACCGCGGCGGTCGTGACGACCGCGCGTCTCGCGAGCAGCGCGGCTACGGCAACGACCGGCGATCGGATGCCGGTGGCCGGCGTCCCTACGAGGCGCAGCCCCGCGATGACCGTCGCACATTCGGCGACGCGCGGCCCTCGTTCCGTGATGACCGTCCCCGTCGTGACGATCGTCCGGCGCGTTCGTTCGACGACCGTCCGCGTCGCGACTTCTCGGACCGTCCCAACCGTGACGACCGTCCCCGCCGTGACTTCGGCGACCGCCCGGCGCGTTCGTTCGGCGACCGTCCGCGTCGCGACTTCTCGGACCGTCCGAACCGTGACGATCGTCCGCGTCGTGATGACCGTCCGGCTCGTTCGTTCGATGACCGTCCGCGTCGTGATTTCTCGGACCGTCCGAACCGCGATGACCGTCCGCGTCGTGATGACCGTCCGGCTCGTTCGTTCGACGACCGTCCCCGTCGTGGCTTCTCGGACCGCCCCAACCGTGACGACCGGCCCCGCCGTGACTTCGGCGATCGTCCCGCTCGTTCGTTCGACGATCGCCCCCGTCGCGATTTCGGTGATCGCCCGAACCGTGACGACCGTCCGCGTCGTGACTTCGGCGACCGTCCTGCTCGTTCGTTCGACGACCGGCCCCGTCGTGACTTCTCGGACCGTCCCAACCGTGACGACCGTCCGCGTCGTGACTTCGGTGATCGTCCCGCGCGTTCGTTCGACGACCGTCCGCGTCGTGACTTCTCGGACCGTCCCAACCGCGACGACCGACCCCGCCGTGACTTCGGCGACCGCCCGAACCGGTCGGACTGGAACGCCGAGACGAAGTCGAAGGCCCACCAGGACCACGTCGACACCGTCCACGAGCGTCTGCAGGCGGAGGCCGTCGACGCGGCATCCGTCGCCCAGTCGTCGTTCGCCGACCTCGGTCTCGGCGACAACATCGTGCGTCAGCTCGAGGCGCTCGGTGCGGCATCCCCGTTCCCGATCCAGGCGGCCACCATTCCGCCGATCCTCGAGGGCAAGGACGTCCTCGCCCGCGGCCGCACCGGCTCGGGCAAGACCATCGCGTTCGGTGCGCCGCTCGTCGAGTCGATCCTGCGCAGCCAGGCAGGCAAGCGCCGTGAGTTCGGGCGTTCACCCAAGGCCCTGATCCTCGCCCCGACGCGCGAGCTCGCGCTGCAGATCGACCGCACCGTCCAGGCGATCGCGCGCAGCGTCGGCCTGTTCACGACGCAGATCTACGGCGGAGTGCCGCAGGCGCGTCAGGTCGGAGCCCTCAAGAAGGGCGTCGACATCATCATCGGCACCCCCGGTCGCATCGAGGATCTGCAGAACCAGGGCAAGCTCGACCTGTCCGAGGTGGGCATCGTCGTCCTCGACGAGGCCGACCACATGAGCGAGCTGGGCTTCCTCGAGCCGATGCAGCGCATCCTCCGCCTCGTGCAGGACGGCGCGCAGAAGCTGCTGTTCTCGGCGACGCTCGACCGTGAGGTCGCGGCTCTGGTCGACGAGTTCCTCGTCGAGCCCGCCGTCTACGAGGTCGCGGGCGAGAGCCAGGACACCTCCACGATCGACCACCGCGTGCTCGTCCTCGATCACCGCGACAAGGCCGAGATCCTCAACTCGCTCGTCGACCGCGACGGCAAGACCCTCGTCTTCGCGCGCACCCGTGCCTACACGGAGATGCTCGCCGAGCAGTTCGAGGATGCCGGGATCGCGGCGGTCGCGCTCCACGGCGACCTCAACCAGGGCAAGCGCACGCGCAACCTGCAGCGCCTGACCGACGGCAAGGTGCGAGTGTTGGTCGCGACGGATGTCGCAGCCCGCGGCATCCACGTCGACGACATCGATCTGGTCATCCAGGCCGACGCGCCCGACGAGTACAAGACCTACCTGCACCGCGCAGGCCGCACGGGCCGCGCCGGTCGTTCGGGATCGGTCGTGACCTTGATCACGCGTCAGCGTCGCCGTCGCATGACCGAGATGCTCGAGCGTGCCGAGATCGACGCGCCGTTCGACGATGTCCGCCCTGGCGACGACATCCTCGAGGAGGTCTCGGGCCGCCAACTGTCGAACGTCGACGCCTGAGCTGACGCCCCGTAGACGCCCCGCCGAGCGCTGCGACCCGACGGTCGTGGCGGTCGGCGGGGCGTTTCCGTCGGCGGGTCGCTCGCGGTTCGCGTGCCGTGCGCAGGCTGAGGGCCCTGAGAGGCTGAGCGGTGGGAGCCGCCCGCGGGTTGAGCCTGATCTCGGGACCACACCCCGGCAGCGCGGGAGAGTGTCCTGGCTCGCACTCCCGGCTCCGATCCGCAGCGCCCCGCAGCGCGAAACCCGGGCCGCTGTGCTGCTTCTGTCAGAAGAGCGTGGGAGCGGATGCCGCGGCGGCGCGGCCGCGCGAGGTCGTGACCACCGGTCCGGGACGGAATCGCCGGGTGCTCGGCTGGGCCTCTTCCTCCTCGAGCCCGCCCCGAAGGCGATGCCGTGCGAGCAGCGGACGGACTCGCGCCGCGAGCATTCGCCGGTAGCCCTGCGGCGCCTGCACCGAGGCCCCGGGGTACAGGCCTCGGTACACCGGCACGAGGTCTGGGCGTTCACGCGCGAGCCACTGCTGGAACCAGGGCTTGACGCCGGGCCGCAGGTGCATCGCGCCGTACACGACGCGGGCGGCACCGGCATCCGCGATCTGGTCGAGGGCGTCGTCGAGCACCTCGGTCGAATCGGTGAGGTGCGGCACGATCGGCATGAGGAAGACGGTGACGCGGAAGCCGGCGGCGCTGGCGGCCCGAACGGTGTCGAGGCGAGCTGCGAATGTCGGCGCGCCGGGTTCGAGCAGCTGCCGGAGAGGCTCGTCGAGTACCGCGATCGACATCGCGAGGTCGACGGGCACCGAGCGTGCCGCCTCGGCAAGCAGCGGCAGGTCACGGCGCAGCAGGGTGCCTTTCGTCAGCACCGAGAACGGTGTGCCGCTGTCGACCAGTCCCGTGATGATGCCGGGCATCAGCCGATAGCGGCCCTCCGCACGCTGGTAGGGGTCGGTGTTCGTGCCGAGAGCGACCTGCTCGCGCGCCCAGGTCGGTTTCGAGAGCTCGCGGCGAAGTACGTCGGCGACGTTCAGCTTGACGACGATCTGCGAGTCGAAGTCGGCTCCCGCGTCCATGTCGAGGTACTCGTGCGTGCCGCGGGCGAAGCAGTAGACACAGGCGTGCGTGCACCCCCGGTAGGGATTGACCGTCCAGTCGAACGGCATCGCCGACGGGCCCGGGACCCGGTTGAGAGCCGAGCGCGACATGACCTCGTGGAAGGTCACTCCTGCGAACTCGGGCGTCGTCACCGAGCGCACCAGGCCGTTGAGCGTTTCGAGGCCGGGCAGCGCAGCGGCATCCGCCACGCCCATCTGCTGCCCCTGCCATCGCATGAGAAGATTCGAACAGAGATTCGAAGCGTTGTCAAACATGAACACCCGAACACTCGTATGCTCGGGTGCCGGTGAGGCGACGATCAGGTCGCCGCGCCGGAATCGCCGAGGCCGCGAGCGGATGGGGGAGTGTGAAGTGACATCGACGTCAGGGGCGACGAGGGCGCGATACGCCGGGGTGGGTGGCGCCTGCGCGCCGGATCGAGGCCGCGCGCTGATGACGACGATGCGTCCGCGGTTCGTCCGAGAGGATGAAATCCGACGTGTCGTCAGCGCCAGCGTGAACGGTGCCGCACGATGACGATCATCGATCGCACCGCGTCGTACGCCAAACAGTTCACCGTCAGTGGCTACGTGCTCGATCCCGCCGAGGACCGGATCCTCCTCATCCATCACAGAAAGCTCGCGAAGTGGCTTCCGCCGGGGGGTCATGTCGACGAGGACGAGACGCCCCAGGCGGCGGTCGTCAGAGAAGTGTTCGAGGAGACCGGCGTGGCAGCCGTGCTGCGCCCGCACACGGGCATCGACCTCTCTGCGGACGGTCGCACCGAAGCGCAGCTCGGCCTCCCGATCAGCATGAGCTATCAGCTCATCCCCGAGCGCCCCGGCGAACCCGCGCACATCCATATGGACATGGCCTTCGTGCTGCACACGTCGGAGCGCGGCGCCCTGATGCCCGCGGCCGGAGAGGTTCACGACGCGGGCTGGTTCTCGAGCGTCGAGATCGACGAGCTCGACGCGTTCCCCTCCGTGAAGGCGATCGCGCGCGAATTGCTCGCACCGGCTGCCGCGGCGGCGACGAAGGGTCGCGCGGAAGCGTGAGCACGGCGATCGCGCCTGACGGACTCCGAGCCCTGTTCGACGGCAGGAGCACCCCGGCTCGCGGATGAACCGCGCTGAGATCGGAGCCGCACCGAACCTGCAGGGCAGAATGGGGGTCGTGGTGCACCCGACCGACTCCGAGACGCGTCGCTCGCGACGCGAGCGGTCGACGGAGGCGCGACCCCTTCCCTCGCGGCGCGAGCTGCGTGAGCGGGCCGCCGCTTCGGGGTCTGCGACCGCCCGCCCGCGCGACGACCTCGCACCGGCGCCGACAGGTCGATCACCGCACAGCCGATCACCTGAGCCCGGATCGGCCGAGGCCGATGCCCTGCCGGCATCCGTGCGCCTGCCGGCATCCGTCTACGTCCGCCGCCGCGCTGTCGCGGCCGTTGCCGCGCTCGCCTTCGTCGGACTCGTCGTCGCCGGCACCGCCGGCATCACGTCGGCGCTCAGCGGATCGAACGACGCTCCCACCGACCCGGTCGCCGCTCTTCTCGGCGACCGCGCAGCTGTCGTGCCCAACGCGTCGTCGATTCCCGCGCCCGCGCAGTCCGGCGACGCTGCCGGGGACCACGCCGTTGACGACGCGGCGAAGGATGCCGCCGGCACGGCCGACATCTGCTCCGCGCAGGCCTTCACGCAGGCTGTGGCATCGGGATCCGATGCGGAGGTCTTCGCCGCGGCGGGCGGCGCGGAGCCTTTCCGCGCTGCCGTCGCGGCCGGTGCCGCCCCCTGCGTCGACCTGCACGAGGCGGGGCGCACCTGGGTCGTCGTCAACAAGCTGAACGCGCTCGATCCGATCGACTACTGGCCTGAGCCGCAAGCGCGGGCCGAGGGCGTGGAGCGGACGAGCGGCGGGCACATGCGGGCGGATGTGGCGCTCGCGCTCGCGCAGCTCGTGGCCGCTGCTCGAGACGAGGGCGCGGGCACGATCGGGGTCAACAGCGGATTCCGCTCGTACGACTCCCAGGTGTCGACGTACCGCAACTACGTCGGTCAGCTCGGACAGAGCAACGCCGACCTCACCAGCGCCCGCCCCGGTCACAGCGAGCATCAGACCGGCCTCGCCGTCGACGTCGTCGCCTGCGACGGCGGGTGCGGAGCAATCGAGCAGTTCGGCGGCACCGCGCAATCCGACTGGGTCACCGCGAACGCGCACCGCTTCGGTTTCATCATTCGCTATCCCGACGGACTCACCGACACCACGGGCTACGAGTATGAGCCCTGGCACCTGCGCTACATCGGCCCCGAGCTCGCCGCACTCTACGCCGAGGGTGGTTACCGCACCCTCGAAGACTTCTTCGGGATGCCTCCGGCCCCGACCTACGCCGACTGACCCGGCCCGGCGCCCGCGCCCGCGCCCGCTCGTCGACTCGCCAGGTTCTGCGGATGCCGCACCCCCCGCATCCGCATTCTCTGGCGAGTCGACGGAAGGGAGAGGGGGGGTCAGGCGGGGGTGCGGCGGCGGGCCAGGGTCGCGACGCCCGCGGCACGCAGGCGGTCGCCGATCAGGATGCCGAGCCACGTCGCTCCGACGCAGCTGGCGATGCACAGTGCGACGAACCCGATGAGCACGGGCGCGGTCATGCTCCACAGATCGAACGACTGCGCTGCGAACACGGGGTACGTCGCGCCGATGATCGCGGCCCCCGCGTAGTGCAGCCAGGTGTTCCAGCGTCGGTAGAGCGTCGCGAGGAACGGCAGCTCGGGGAAGAACGACCAGTAGAGCATCGTCGCGACCGATCCGATCGTGAAGAACGGCGCAAGCACGAGTCCCGAGATCAGCCCCACGAGCAGCCCCGCTCCCGGGCGTTGCAGCAGCCTGAGGGCGGTGACGGCGGGCAGAACCCACAGCCCGGCGACCGCCACCGTCGCGAACGGCACCGTGAGGAACAGGGTCGTCGACGCGACCCACGCAGGCGCGAGCAATGCGCTCGCCGCGACGCCGATCGCTGCGCAGGTCAGCAGATAAGCCGTCGAGACACGCGCTGCGCGCGATCGAGGTGTGGTGGTCATGCCCGGGTCTCCTGTTCCGGCTCGATTCGGCGCTCATCGACCGCGCTGTGCTCGGGTTCCGCCGAGGGCTTCGGGGTCGGCGAGCTCACGCCCTCCCGCCAGTAGCCGATAAAGCTGATCTGTTCTTTCGGGATGCCGTGGTCGGCGATGAGCATCCGCCGGGCGGTGGTCGGAAGCGACTGCTCGCCGACCACGAAAGCGTGCAGGGGCTGCGCGGATGATGCGCCCGGCGCCAACGAGCTCAGCGCCGCGAGGGCGGCTGACCCCGGCTTCGCGTCGGGCGCCCGAACGAGCCAGCGGACCTCGACGCCCGGAGGTGCCTCGATCTCGAGCACGTCGTCGCTCGACGGGGCTTCGATGAATGCGGTTCCGGATGCCGTTTCCGGAAGCGACGCGCAGATGGAGGCGACGGCCGGCGCCCCCGTCTCGTCGGCGACGAGGAGCACATGATCGACGCCCCGCTCGGGGTTGAAGCGCAGCCCCTCGTCGATGACGACGACGCTCTCTCCCGCATGGGCCTGCGACGCCCAGCGGGAGGCGGGTCCGGCGGTCGGCCCCGAGCCGTGCAGCACGAAGTCGACGTCGATCTCGGCGCCGCCCGCCGGCCCCGCCGGGCGGTACGCCCGCACCGAGTAGTTGCGCATGACCGGCCGTTCGCCCTCGGGGATGCGGAGGTACTTCAGGTAGCCGAACAGCTTGTTGGCCTTGGCCGGGATGCGGTCGAGGGCCTCATCGCCGCCGAGCGGCAGGAAGAGACGGAACCACTGGTCGTAGCCCAGCGGCACGAACCGGTCGATGTCGCCGCGGCCCAGCGTCACCCGCATCCAGTGCGGGGCGAGGCGCTCGGCGCGCAGCACCTCCAGACGCACCAGTCCGGGCGTCCTGGGCTTGACGAGGTTGCGGGTCATGCGCAGCATCCTTTCCGGGCCCGCCGCAGCCCGTCGACTCGCCGACAAATGCGGATGCCGGCGCTCCCGCATCCGCGATACGTGGCGAGTCGACGGGGTGTGGCCGGCATCATGCGGTCCAGGGGAAGAGGGCGATGAGGATCGCCGCCGAGACGAGCCAGAAACCTGCGACAAAGACGACATCACGAGGTCGGAAGGGCACGAGGTGCCGCTCGGTGCGGTCGCGGTGGGCGCCGAAGGCGCGCGAGTCCATCGCGAGGGCGACCCGCTCGGCGTGCCGGATGGCTCCGGCCAGCAGCGGGACGACATACCCGCCCCATCGGGCGACCGCCGCGAACGGGCCTCGACCGCCATGGGCGCCGCGCACGCGGTGGGCCTGCCGGATGAGCTCGAGCTCGTAGCCGAACCGCGGCACGAACCGGAACGCCGCGAGCGCCGTGTAGCCGACGCGATACGGCACCCGCAGCTGCTGGACGGTGGCGCGGACGAGATCCGGCCCGGTCGTGGTGAGGCCCGCGATGAAGGCCAGCGCGGCGATCGCTCCCAGTCGCAACCCGGTCGCCATCCCGATCTGCAACGCTCCCGCGTGCAGGCTCCAGCCGCCCAGCCGCAGGAGCACCGGTGTGTCCGCCACCCGCGCGGCGTCGACCCACAGCGACATCCCGGCCCCGACGAGCAGGATGCCGAGGGGGAGGGCGACCGCGAGCAGCGCGGCTGTGCGCAGCGTCCAGCGCGCGCCGACGATCAGCACCGCGTAAGCGAGCGCGAGGATCGCGAGAGGCGTGACGAGATCGCGCGTGAAGATGAGTGCGACCATCGCGGGGACGGGCGCCGCGAGCTTCGCCAGCGGATTGAGCCCGAACAGCAGCCGACGCGATGCCGGCGCTGCCGCGTAGGGATCGAGCGCGGTGTCGGTCGTCGCGCTCATCGCGTCTCTCGCGGGTCTCGCGGGAGGTCGCGCAGGCGCGCGATGCCCGACAGTTCCGGGAATGCCTCGAGCCCGTGCAGCGCTCGACGCAGCGGGGGCATCCGAAGGGCGGCGGAGCGCAGCAGCTCGTCGTCGCCGAGGATCTCGGCGGTCGAGCCATTCGCCACGATACGGCCGGCGCCGACGACGACGCAGCGCTCGGCGTACTCGCTCACCAGCTGCATGTCGTGGGTGACGACGATGATCGTCGTGCCGTCGCGGTTGAGGTCGCGCAGCACGTGCAGCAGCTCGTCGGCGCGGGCGCGGTCCTGGCCGAACGTCGGTTCGTCGAGGGCGAGCACGGGGGCGCCGGCGATGAGTGCCGTGCCGACCGACAGGCGGCGCTTCTGGCCGCCGGACAGCAGGAACGGATGCCGCTCGGCGTGCGCCTCGAGGCCGAATCGGCGCAGCATCCGATCGACGCGCTCTCGGATCTCGTCGTCGGGAACCCGCTGGCGGCGCAGCCCGTGGGCGAGCTCGTCGAAGACCGTGTGGGCGACGAACTGGTGCTCGGGGTTCTGGAAGACGAACCCGACGCGTGCGGCGATCGCCCGGGGGTCCGCGCGGCTCGGGTCGAGGCCGCCGATGTCGATGCGCCCGCGCGGACCCCGGACGACGCCGGCGATCGCCTGGACGAGACTCGTCTTTCCCGCCCCGTTGGCGCCGACGACGGCGACGAACTCACCGGGTGCGACCTCCAGGTCGACGTCGTCGAGCACCGTCGCCCGGCCACGCCGAAGGGTCAGGCCGCGCACCGAGACCGCCGGCGCCGGCGCCGGCGCGTGCGCGTGCGCGTGCGCCGGAGAATCGCGCGAAACTCGGACCGAATCGGAGGTCGCCTCCGACGATGCCGCGATCCTCCGATTCTCGCCACCGGATGCCGCGGCCTCGAGCCCCGCGCGCAGCTCGTCCGGCGTCAGGGGGAGCGGATCGAGCGGATAGCCCGCATCGCGCAGATGGAGGGCCGCGATGGTCGACACCGGCAGCCATACGCCGATCTCGTGCAGCTCGGCCGCCCGTTCGCGCAGCACCGCGTCGATCGGACCGTCGGCGATCGTGCGACCGCCATGGTCGAGCACGACGACACGGTCGGTGAAGCCGATCGCCGCGTCGAGGTTGTGCTCGACCAGCAGGATCGCCCGGTCGCCGACGGCGGCGATCTCGCCCAGGGCGGCATAGACGTCCTCGATGCCCTCGGGGTCGAGGTTCGCCGTGGGCTCGTCGAGCACGAGCAGGGGCGAGTCCATCGCGAGCGCGCACGCGATCGCGAGGCGCTGGCGTCCGCCTCCGGAGAGGCGGTCGGGGTTCTCGTGCCGCCGCTCCCAGAGCCCCATCCGGCGCAGCGCGCGCTCGCTCCGGGCGAGGACCTCGTCTACGGGCAGCCGCAGGTTCTCGGGGCCGAAGGCGACCTCGTCGAGCAGGGTGCCGGTGACCAGCTGCGCGTCGGGATCCTGGAAGACCATGCCGATGCGCGTGCTGAGCCGGGGGAGCGGGGTGGTCGCGGCATCCTCCCCCGAGACGAGGACCGTTCCCTCGGTCGCCGCGGGGATCGACTGCGGGATCAGACCGTTGAGCGTCAGCGCGACCGTCGACTTGCCGGAGCCGCTCGGTCCGAGGAGCAGCACGACCTCGCCGGGGGTGACCGAGAACGAGGCGCCTCGGGTCGCGGCCGCATCCGATCCCTCGTAAGTCACGGCGAGATCGCGGACGGCGAGCAGCGGCGTGGATGCGGTCGCGGCGACCGGCGTCCCCGCCGTGGCGGCACCGGATGCGGCGGATGTCACGGGCGTCCTCGGATCGGATCGGATGCGCTTAGCTTAGCCGACCCTAACTTCGTGCCGAAAGGTGCGGTGGGTGGGTCAGCGGCGGGCGACGCCGGCACGCCGGAGGCCGACGCCGATCCATAGCCCGATCGCCGTCCAGATCACGGGGCCGAGCACGGCGAGAGCGAGATACGTCACCTGAGCCCAGAGCGGGAGGGCGCTGAGATGGGCCGCGAAGAACACCGCGAGAGCGACGACGACCCCGATGACCAGGCCCGAGACGAAGAACCGCCAGGGCGCCCACGAGCGGTAGCGGACGAGGGCGGCGACCCCTTCCTGCAGGCCGCCGAACAGCAGGGCGGTTCCGAGGAACTGGAACGTGTACGGCGGCGCGACGGCCGACGACGCGAGCGCCGCGATCAGGTGCGTGATGAGCGCGACCCACGGCAGGCGCAGGGTCTCCTGCGCGACGATCCCGGGCAGCACGTGGATGCCGAGGAGGAAGCCGTAGAGGATCGGAAGGCCCGTGATGACGGGGATGGCGAGCCATCCCTCGATGCCGCCGAGCAGACCCGTGGCGACCCCGATGGCAGCGCAGACGAGCAGAACGCGCGTGGAGAGACGGGATGCCGGGGCCACCCGCCCAGCCTATGGGACGCGCGCGGGGCGGCTCTGCCCCCGGCCGTGAGAAATACGCCGCGCCCGGCGCGATCTCCGTGACCTGAATGAAAGCCGAGGGTTCCTTGTGCCCGAACTGTGAGCTAGGTTGACTTCACCGCGCGCCGACGACGCCGTGCGGACTGCTCATCCATCCCCCCACTGGAGCGCACATGGTTCGCACCACCCTGCGAACAGTCGCGGCTGTATCCCTGGCTGCACTGTTCACGAGCTCTGCCGCAACGGCATCCTTTGCTGCAACGGGAGAGGGGGTGAACATCCCGGTTCCGATCGAGAGCGAGAGCGGGCGCTACATCGTCCTGCTCGACGAGGCACCCGTCGCGACCTATGAGGGCGGCGAGGCCGGCCTCGCGCCGACCAAGCCCGACGAGGGCGAACGACTCGACGCTCAGTCGCGTGCCGTCACCGACTACTCCGGCTTCCTCGAACAGCGTCAAGAAGAGGTCGCGAGCGAGGTCGGCGCGACGCCCGACGCGACCTACCAGACCACCCTCAACGGGTTCGCGGCTCAGCTGACCGCCGACCAGGCGGGCAAGCTCGCCGCGAAGAAGGGCGTCCTCGGCGTCTTCCCCGACGAGATCCGTCATGTCGACGCCGTCCCGTCGACCGAGTTCCTCGGTCTCGAAGGCGCCGGCGGCGTCTGGGAGAGGGTCGGCGGCATCGACGCTGCCGGCGAAGGCGTCGTCGTGGGCGTCGTCGACACGGGCATCGCGCCGGAGAACCCGGCGTTCGCCGGCGACGCGCTCGGGACCTCGGCGGGCGACCAGCCCTACCGCGACGGCGACGACGTCGTGTTCACCAAGGCAGACGGCGGCGAGTTCCGCAGCACGGTCGTCGACCAGGGTGCGGGAACGAAGGATGCCTGGGACCCGTCGCTCCTGAACACCAAGCTCATCGCAGCGCACTACTTCGGCGACGGTGCCGCGGCCAATGGGTTCTCGTTCGCCGACGACCACCTCTCGCCGCGTGACGGCGACGGACACGGTTCGCACACGGCGAGCACCGCCGCGGGCAACAACGGCGTCGAGGCGAATGTCGAGGGAATCGACTTCGGGTCGATCTCGGGCGTCGCGCCGGCGGCCAAGGTCGCCTCGTACAAGGCCTGCTACGTTGGGCCCGACCCGCTCGTCACGACCGACGACATCTGCGCCCTCAGCGACCTGCTGGCAGCGATCGACCAGGCCGTCGCCGACGGCGTGGACGTCATCAACTACTCGATCGGCGGCGGCTCGGCCACGACCGTGCTCGCGCCCGAAGACATCTCGTTCTTCAACGCGGCCGCGGCGGGCGTCTTCGTCGCGACGAGCGCCGGCAACTCCGGCCCCGACCCGGTCACGGCCGACCACGCGTCGCCGTGGTACGCGACGGTGGCGGCGTCCACCATCCCCACGTGGGAGGGCACCGTCCGCCTCGGCGAGGAGGGCGACACCTCCGCAGCCCAGTTCGCGGGAGCCTCCGTCTCGGTCGGCTTCGGTGAGACGATCTCCGGCCCCTCGGTCTTCGCGGGCGATGCCGGCCTGGCCGGTGCCGCGACGCCCGAGCTCTGCCTGCTCGGATCGCTCGATCCGGCGAAGGTCACCGGCAAGATCGTCGTCTGCGACCGCGGATCGAACGCGCGCATCGAGAAGTCGCAAGCGGTCGAGGAGGCCGGCGGCATCGGCATGATCCTGACGAACGTCACGCCCGCCTCGCTCGACAACGACTTCCACTCGGTCCCCACCGTGCACGTCGCCGACACCGCCCGTCCGGCTGTGCTCGAGTACGTGCAGGGCGGCACCGACCGCGTCGTCACGCTCATCGGCGAGAACGTCACCGGCACCGAGACTCCGGTCCCGCAGGTGGCGGGCTTCTCCAGCCGTGGACCGATGCTCGCCGACGGCAGTGACGTGATCAAGCCCGACATCACCGCTCCCGGCGTCGCGATCCTCGCGGCCACCGAGAACGGCATCGATGAGGACCCGACGTTCGGCATCCTCTCGGGCACCTCGATGTCGTCGCCCCACGTCGCGGGCCTCGCTGCGCTCTACTTCGGCGAGCACCCTCTGGCGACTCCCGCCGAGGTGAAGTCCGCGATGATGACCACCGCGTACGACACCGTGGATGCCGCCGGCGGCACCGTCACCGACCCGTTCACGCAGGGTGCCGGTCAGACCGACCCGACGAAGTACTTCGAGCCCGGACTGCTCTACCTGAATGGTCCGGCCGATTGGGCCGCCTACCTGCAGGGCCTCGGGCTGCGCGACTTCGGGGTCGACCCGATCGATCCGAGCGACCTCAACCTCCCGAGCATCGGGGTCGGGGCTCTCGGGGCGCCGCAGACGGTGACCCGCACGATCACGGCCACCGAGGCCGGGACCTACGAGGCGCAGGCATCCGTTCCCGGTGTCGACGTGCAGGTCTCCCCGTCGTCGGTCACGCTCGGGGCGGGTGATTCGGCCACGGTCGAGATCACGCTGTCGCGCGTCGACGCCCCGATGGGCGAGTGGGCCACCGGCTTCCTCACCTGGACGGGTGGCGCGAACGAGGTCCGCTCGCCGATCGCGGTGTTCCCCGTGCCGGTCGATGCTCCCGAGTCCGTGTCGGGCACCGGGACGACCGGTTCCGTCGACGTCACGGTCGCACCGTCGCTGACGGGTGAGATCGACCTCGGTCTTTCGGGGCTCGTCGCGCAGGAACTGCGCGTGAACCCGGACTTCCCCGAGGTGCCCGGACACTCCGGTGACCAGGACTCGTTCTACGACGAGGGTGCGGCGGGGTTCAACACGTACGAGATCGTCGACGTCCCGGAGGGCACGGAGTACGCGCGCTTCGCCGTCGAGACCGAGGCGACCGAGACCACCGACCTCGACATGACCGTGTACCGCGTGGTCAGCCCCGACGACCTGCGCTACTACGAGCAGTGGTCGTCGGCGACGGCATCCGCCAACGAGGCCGTCTCGCTCACCACGCCCACCGCGGGCACCTACCTGGTCGTGGTCAACCGGTACTCGTTCAGCGAGCCGTTCACCTACGACCTCACCACCGCGGTCGTCGCCGCCGGGGCATCGGGCGGCGAGTTCACCGCCAGCCCCGACCCGCTGCCGACGGTGCAGGGCGAGAAGGCGACCTACACCCTGTCGTGGGCCGGTCTCGAGCCCGAGACGTCGTACCTCGGCGTGGTCCGCTACGGCGACTCGTCCATCCGGACGATCGTCGAGGTCGAGTCGGGCCAGGGAGCCCCGGTCGCCGTCGTGGCGCCCGAGGTCACCGGCTCGGCCAAGGTCGGCGGCACGCTGAAGGCGACGGCCGGCGAGTGGGATCCCGCGGAGGTGAGCGTCGCGTACCAGTGGCTGCGCGGCGGTGAGCCCATCGAGGGTGCCACCTCGGCGTCGTACAAGGTGACGCGCGCCGACGTCGGCACCGCTCTGTCGGTGCAGGTCACGGCGACGGCGGAGGGAAACCCGCAGGCCGGCACCGCGGTGTCGAACGAGGTGTTCGTGAAGTTCACCTCGGCGACGACCGTGTCGCTCAACCGTTACGTCGGAACGGCTTCGCAGCCCTACGTCGTGTCGGTGAAGGTCACCCCGACCGGGGGCGCCCCCGCGACGGGCACGGTCGACATCTGGGTGAACTCGACTCGATACAGCGCGGATGTCGTCGACGGCACGGCCCGTGTCGAGCTGCCCCGGCAGTCGCGCGGCCTGAAGGTCATCGTCGCCACGTACAGCGGCAGTGACACGGTCGAGGGATCGCTGGGGCTCAGCGGCTTCCTCGTGCTGTGGTGATGATCGGCTGACGCGCTGCGGCGCGGATGCGCGGGGCGCTCGGACTTCGGTCCGGGCGCCCCGTCGTCATGGTTCAGGCGGTGCGAGATGCCGCGAGCGTGCGGCCGGCGGTGACGGCGTCGCGTTCGGCGTTGGCCCGCAGCTCGGCCGCCGCCTCGGTGAAGGCGTCGAGCGCCGGGTTCACGCCGACGAGCGTGAAGGGGCGGTGGACCACCGTGAGGTCGAGGCCCCACACGTCTTCGAAGACCCGCCGAAGCCAACCGGTCGAGTGGTCCCAGCCCTCCTTCGGGCTGCCGGGCTCGTAGTTGCCGCCGAGGACCGTGACCAGAGTCGCCGGCTTGCCGCGCAGCGCCGTGCCCTGCGGGTCGATGCGCGGATCGGTGTAAGCGAGGTCGAACCAGGTCTTCACGTGCTGCGATACGCCGTAGTTGTAGAGCGGCACGGTGAAGAGCAGGGCGTCGGCGGCGACGAGCTCGTCGGCCAGCTGCTCGCGCAAGGCGATCGCGTCGCGCTGACCATCGGTCTGCTGCTCGGCGGGCGTGAAGCCGGCGGTGACGGCATCCCGCCACGCGGTCGCCGGCACCGGGTCGGCGGCGATGTCACGCCGGACGACGTCGCTCGCGGGGTGGGCGGCGAGCCACTCGGCCTCGACGAGATCGCCCAGCGCGCGGCTGGCCGAGGTGGCGGGGAGGATGCTGGCATCCAGGCGGAAGAGGGTCATGCGCTTCTCCGATCAGAGGGACTATGAAAAACAAAGCGGCTTCGGGAACGCTAGCACACGTACGATGGAGGCATGACCGAGCCCCACGATGCGCGACAGTGCGACGCCGCGGTGTCGCACGCGTTCTCGGTTCTCGGCAAGCGGTGGAACGGCATGATCGTCGACGTGCTCGGACAGGGCGAGCTCTCGTTCGTCGGTCTGCGTCGGGCCGTCGCCGGTATCAGCGATGCGGTTCTCTCCGACCGACTCACCGAGCTCTCCGACGTCGGGCTGGTCGTCCGACGGGTCGAGGCGGGGCCGCCCGTCGCGGTCACCTACGCGCTGACGGATGCCGGGTCGCGCCTGGTGCCGATCCTCAGCCAGCTCGGCGAGTGGGCCGACGGCAACCTCACGCGGCGCTGAGCACGAGCGCCGCCACCGGCTCAGTCCTGATCGGCCTCCGTCGCCGGGGTCCAGGCGTAGTAGGTGCCGTCGTTCTCCGCCACCGCCCACTCGCCGCAGACGGCGACACGGTCGATCGCATAGACATCGGGGCCCGACGTGATCTCCATGGTGGGTGCCGAGAGCCGCTCGACCTCAGCGCAGTCTGCGGCGAGGCCCGTGTCGCTCGAGAAGACGATCGATTCGGCGTCAGCTCGGGTCGAGACGACGCGCGTGAGCTCGCGTGCATCGGCGGGCAGCCACGCAGGAGCCTCGCCGCGCGCCTGCACGAGTTCCTTCGCGGTGTCGTAGGTGGTCTCGGCCCGGCCGTAGGCCACATTGTCGACGGCTGCACAGCCCGACAACGTCAGCAGGATGGCTGCCATGCCGAGGGCGGCGGCGCCGGGTGGGATGTCGCGGGGGAGGCGGTGCTTCGTCATGCCAACGACGCTACGAACACCAGCCGTCTGCGTCGTCGCTCGGTTGGATGAGACGCATCCGCCTCGCGGATGATGTAGCGCCCGGACACCTGCCGCGAGGGCGTCGCCTCACTTCCACTCGCCTTCCCAGGTGTAGAGATCGTCGGTGACGGCGTACTCGCGAAGCTCGGCGATCTTGCCGTCGCGCTGAGTAGCGATCGTCGCCCCCAGAAGCGTCCGGTCCTCACCGCCCTGGTGGTACTCGAACCGCCACTCGGCCACGAGCAGATCGCCCGTCTGGGACTCGTTCGTGATCGTCCAGTCCAGGACGCGCGACCCCTCGTCGTTCCACTTCTCGCACCACTCCCGCACGCGTTCACGGCCGTAGTACACCGGTCCGAAGCTCTCGGTGATCACGACATCCTCGGTGACGGTCTCGACGATCCGCTCCGTCTCGTTCGTCTTCCAGGCCTCGATGTAATCGGTGAGAGCGCTCATCCGACCATTCAACAACCGCGCTTCGCCCGCGGGCACCCGGGCGCAGTTTGCGCCCACAGCGAAGGTGACCCCTTCGCGCCGGCCGGTGCCTGTTGACTGGCGGGCATGAGACGGACTCTGGTGCTGGGCGGAACCGGATGGCTGGGGCGCGAGATCGCGCGACAGGCGCGCGACAGCGGAGTCGAGGTGGTCTGCCTGGCGCGCGGCGAGTCGGGATCGGCGCCGGATGGTGTGCAGCTCGTGCGTGCCGACCGATCGCTCGCCGGGGCTTACGAGGGTCTCGGGGGTGAATGGGATGACGTTGTCGAGCTCGCCTCCGAGCCGCAGCTCGTCGGGTCCGCTCTGAAGGCGCTCGCCGCCCGAGCGGCGCACTGGACTCTCGTCTCGACCGTGTCGGTGTACGCGGACAACAGCACGCCGGGCGCCGACGAAACGGCGCAGCTGGTCGAACCGCAGAACCTCGCCGAGTATCCCGACGCGAAAGTGGCCGCCGAACGGGCCTCCGCGGCAGCGCTCGGTGACCGCCTGCTCATCGCCCGGCCCGGTTTGATCGCGGGTCCGGGTGATCCGAGCGACCGCCTCGGCTACTGGCCGGCTCGGCTGCACAGCGGTGGCAACGTACTCGCTCCAACGATGAGCCAGCGATTCGTGCAGTTCATCGACGTCGAGGACCTCGCGGGCTGGATCGTCAGCGCGGGTGCGGCCGGGATCACCGGCGTCGTCAACGCCGTCGGTGAGGCCCACACGATGCATGACTTCTTTCGTGCCGCGCGGTCGGTCGCCGGGTTCGACGGCGAACTCATCACGGTTGACGACGAAGAGCTCCTCGCTCTCGACGTGCACTATTGGGCCGGCCCCCGGTCTCTCCCGTCGTGGCTGCCGATCGAGGCCGTGGGCTTCGCTCAGCGAGCTGGAAGCGCCTTCATTGCCACCGGAGGTCGGTCGCGACCGCTCGCTGACACCCTGACCCGTGTGCTCACAAACGAGATCTCGCGCGGCATCGACCGGCCCCGGCGCTCCGGGCTGACGACGGACGAGGAGCAGGAGGTCCTCGCCGCCGTCCGTCGGTTGCCCCGAGGAGTGAGCACGGGGTGAAGCATCGAGGTCGGTAGCCTGCGACGAGAGGCGGATTCGTGTCAGTGCCTCGACGGGGAGTGGCCGTCGGGTACGGCGGCCAGTGAGGACGATCATGACGAGTGCCTGGGTAGACCGATGGGTCACGGGGTGGTGCAATTCGCGGCAGATGCAACGATGCCGCGACGGCGACAGCTGGCTCGTGGAGGTCGGGGCAGACGACCGTTCCCAGGAACGCATCGCGTCGACGGCGTCGCTGACAGAAATCGACCGTTTGGTCGCAGTGACGAGCGCGCCCGATGTGCGGCTGACTCTCATCGGTGAACTCGACGCGTCGATGCGTGACGCTGTCGCTGTTCTCGATCCCGCGAACACGAGCGAGTGCATGATGAGCGCGCCGATCCGGCCGGGCATCGTGCCGGCCGAGGTCGAAATCGAGCAGGACGGGCGGGTGGCTTACGCACGGATCCACATGGACGGCGAGCTGGCCGCTCACGGGCAGGTCGCCGTGGCTGCGGGCGACGCGGTGTTCGATCGCATCAGGACGATGTCGGCATTCCAACGCCGAGGGCTCGGGCGCCTGATCATGACCGGCCTCGCCGCTTGGGCCGCCGAGCAGCGTGCGACGACGGGAATCCTCGTGGCGAGCGCCGACGGCCGCAAGCTCTACGAGAGCCTCGGATGGTCTCAGGTCGCGCCTATCGCGATGTTCCGCGGACGGGGTGATGAGCGAGGCTGACCACGCGGGTCTTTCATGACTTCTCGCTCCAGTGCAACGTTCGACCGAGGTCCGGCCATGTACGTGGTGAGCACCGAGGAGGACTTCATGGACACATCGATTGATGACCTGTTGCGGGCAAGTGCCCCGCGCCGCGTATCAACGGACGGGATGGTCGCAGCGGAAGTAGATCGCGTCGGGATCGCAGCGCGCGTTCATGCGGCGCGCCGGCGGCGTGTGCGCCGGCTGTCGTGGGTCGCTGTGCCGGTGCTCGCCTTGCCGGGAATCGCGCTCGCGTCTACAGCCGGCACCGACCCGCGAATGATCCCAGACTTCGAGATCCCCGTCTCATACGTTACCGACACCGGTCGTGAGATCTCTTGCTCGATCGAGCTCTTCAACGGCGAACTCGACCACGTCGAGACCAACGCGAACGCCGTCGAGCACATCGCGTCTCAGAACTGGGAGGGTGTGGGACAGCGGATCTACGAGGAGGCCCTCAAGCGCGACGCGGCCGGTGACTTCGCGCCGTTCTTCGGGGCGGCGCAGGATGTGATCTTCGCCGGGGCCGACGTTCACATCCTGCCCGGCGACGGTGGTGTCGGCACCGACACCGACTGCACGGGACAGCTGCATTGACGGGGGCACCTGAGCCCGCCGTGACCAACGACGAGCGCGTCGCCCGGCTCGTGAAGGATCACGCCGGTGCACTCCTGGACTACTTCGTCCGGCGTGTGCCCGATCGCGAAGATGCCGCAGACCTCCTGGGTGAAACCCTCGTCGTCGTGTGGCGCAAGGCGCGGTCGGTTCCTTCCGATGCCGTCGAGGCGCGGATGTGGATGTTCGGTATCGCTCGCCGCGTTCTTTCCCAAGGCTGGCGGTCGCATGCACGTCGGCATGCGCTCACGAACAAGCTCGCACGACACCTCGCAGAGTTGGCGCCGGTCGAGGAGCAGGATCATGCCGCCGATGTGCGCGCCGCGGTCACCAAGCTCCAGGTGGTCGATCAGGAGATCATCCGCCTCGTCTACTGGGATGGATTCACGCTGGTGGAGGCCGCGCGGCACCTGGGAATGAACGCCGCCACGGTGCGCAGCCGACACGCGAGGGCGAGGTCGATCCTGCAGACGCTCCTGCACACCGAACGCGTCTGACGGGCCGCGTCGGGTCGGGGGCGTGGCTCGAACCGGGCCACGCCTCCATCAGCGGATGGGTCAAAGCCGCCGGCGGCGGGGCGTCAGCCGCACGTGCGGGAGCGGCGGCGCGGGGATGCGCTCGTCGCCGTGGCCGGCGACGTGACCGAATCGATCGGATGCCGCTTCCCACTCCTCGCGCGCGACCTCGATCTCGTCGTGGCTGCGGCCGACGAAGTTCCACCACATGACGATCTCATCGCCGAACGGCTCGCCGCCCAGGAGGAACACCGTCGCCTCCTCCTCGCCGGCGGTCAGGCGGATGCCACGACGACCGTCACCGAGGTAGAGCAGGGCGCCGGGTGCGACGGCATCCTGCGCCCCAGCATCCGCGTCGGCCTCGGCCTCGGCCGCGGCATCCGTGCCGTCGACCCGGACCGACCCGAAGACCGGCACGACGGCGTACTCCCACGCGGTCTCGAGGGGTAGGTCGACGACCGCCCCGGCGGGCAGCCGCAGCTCGGCGCCGACGATCGGCGTGTGCATCGTCGCGGGCGAGACGCTTCCGGCGAGTTCGCCGACGACGACGGTCGCCGTGGCCCCGCCACCGAGGTCGAGCTCGGGCAGGTCGACGTGACGCTCGAAGTCGGGGGCGCCGTGGCGGCGCTCCTCGGGGAGGGCCACCCACAGCTGCAGGGCGTCGAGCGGGATCGGCTCATCGCCGACCGAATACTCGGAGTGGGCGATGCCGGCACCGCTGGTCATGATGTTCAGCGCACCGCGCTCGATGACGACATCGCTGCCGAGCGTGTCGCGGTGGTGCACCTCGCCGGCGAGCGGCCAGGTGACGGTCTGCAGTCCGATGTGCGGATGCGGCTCGACGCGCATCCGCGTGCGCTGCGGGCCGAACCGGTCGAGGAAGCACCACGCGCCGACGAGCGGCAGATCGCGCTGTGGCAGGAAGCGGTGCACCGACATCGCGCGCACGCCGCCGAGCGGAACCTCGCGCCCCTCGAGCAGCACCCGTCGCCGGCCGGGGGAGCCTTCCCCCGGGTCTTCGTCGACGGGCGCCGTCTCGGCGTCGAAGCGGGTCACGCCGACGGTTCCGCCGGGGCAGCGGCGTCGGCGGCATCCTCGTCGCGCCAGTCGACCTGCAGGCCGGGAACCTCGTTCTCGCGCAGGAACTTCACGATGAACGGGCACTCGGGAACGACGGTCTCGCCGCGGCGCGCGACGTCGGCGAGGGCATCGGCGGCCAGCGCCTTGCCGAGACCGCGTCCCCCGAAGGCCTTGTCGACCTCGGTGTGATCGAACACCAGGCGTCCCTCGTCGTCGCGCCGGAAGGCGGCGAAGCCCGCGACCACGTCGCCGACGTGGAGGTCGTAGCGGTCGTGCTCGTCGTTGCGGATCACGGTGGGGGTCTCGTCGGTCATGGTGATCTCCTCTCGATCCCCTCCACGGTAAGGCCGGTCGAGACCATTACGACCAAATACCGGTCGTGCCGCGGAGCGTCCGCCTAAGCTGGGAAAACGCAATGAAGCGCCTTCCCCCAGGAGAACCGATGCCTCGATCCTCGTCCGACATCGTCACCGATCCGAAACTGCCGCCGGTCGCCGTCTCCGACGAGCAGCACCGTGCCGCCGCCCGCTGGACGCCGCTGAAGGTAATCATCTGGATCGCGATCGCCCTGCTCGGCGGGCTCGCGTGGGTCATGCTCGCCGTGGTTCGCGGCGAGACGGTCAATGCGATCTGGTTCGTCTTCGCCGCCGTCTGCACGTACCTGATCGGCTACCGGTTCTACTCGAAGGTCATCGAGCGCTACCTGCTGCGACCCGACGACCGACGGGCCACGCCCGCCGAGGTCAAGCAGGACGGCAAGGACTACGTCCCCACCGACCGCCGTGTGCTCTACGGTCACCACTTCGCCGCGATCGCCGGCGCCGGTCCGCTCGTCGGTCCCGTGCTCGCGGCGCAGATGGGCTTCCTGCCGGGCACGATCTGGATCATCGTCGGCGTCGTCGTCGCAGGCGCCGTGCAGGACTACACCGTGCTCTTCTTCTCGATGCGCCGCGGTGGACGGACGATCGGCCAGATGGCCCGCCAAGAGCTGGGGCGCATCGGCGGGACCGCCGCCATCGTGGCATCCCTGCTCATCATGCTCATCATCGTCGCGATCCTCGCGCTCGTCGTCGTCAACGCGCTCGGCGAGAGCCCATGGGGCGTCTTCTCGGTCTCGATGACGATCCCCATCGCCCTCTTCATGGGCGTCTACCTGCGCTACCTCCGGCCCGGCAAGGTCACCGAGGTGTCGATCATCGGATTCGTGCTGCTGATGGGTGCGATCATCGCCGGCGGCTGGGTGGCCGACACGGCCTGGGGCCAGGAGATCTTCCACCTCGACCGCACCGTCATCGCGTGGGGCATCATCGTGTACGGCTTCATCGCGGCGGTGCTGCCGGTGTGGCTGCTGCTCGCTCCCCGCGACTACCTCTCGACGTTCATGAAGATCGGCGTCATCGTCATGCTCGCCGGCGCGATCGTGCTCGTCCGCCCCGAGATCTCGGTGCCCGCGGTCACGATCTTCGGTGAGAACGGACTCGGTCCGGTGTTCGCCGGTCCCCTCTTCCCGTTCCTGTTCGTCACGATCGCCTGCGGCGCGCTGTCGGGCTTCCACGCGCTCATCGCCTCGGGGACGACACCGAAGCTCGTCGAGAAGGAGCGCCAGACGCGCTTCATCGGATACGGCGGCATGCTCATGGAGTCGTTCGTCGCGATCATGGCTCTCGTCGCCGCGATCTCGATCGACCAGGGCATCTACTTCGCCATGAACGCTCCGTCGGCCGCGACCGGCGGCACCGTCGAGGGAGCGGTCGCGTTCGTCAACTCGCTCGGCCTCGCCGGGGTGGAGATCACGCCCGACCTTCTCATCTCCACCGCCGCCGACGTCGGCGAGGAATCGATCGTCTCGCGCACCGGCGGGGCGCCGACCCTCGCCCTCGGGCTCGCGCACATCATGCAGCAGGTCCTCGGCGGCCAGGCGATGATGTCGTTCTGGTACCACTTCGCGATCATGTTCGAGGCGCTGTTCATCCTGACGGCGGTGGATGCCGGAACCCGCGTCGCCCGCTTCATGCTGCAGGACTCGATCGGCGCCTGGATCCCGAAGTTCCGCGACGTGTCGTGGCGCCCGGGTGTCTGGATCACGACCGCGATCATGGTCGCCGGCTGGGGTGCCATCCTGATCCTCGGCGTCACCGACCCGCTCGGCGGCATCAACACGTTCTTCCCGCTGTTCGGCATCGCCAACCAGCTGCTGGCCGCGATCGCGCTCGCCGTCGTGCTCGCGATCGTCGCCAAGCGCGGCCGGTCGTACGTGAAGTGGATCTGGATCATCGCGGTGCCGCTCGCCTTCACGGCCGTCGTGACGATCACCGCCTCGGCGTACAAGATCTTCTCGCCGGTGCCCGCGATCGGCTACTGGGCGAACCACTTCCGCTACCGCGACGCGCTCGCCTCGGGCGACGAGAGCCTCGGCCCGGTCGCGACCGTCGAAGCGGTCATCCGCAACACGGGGGTGCAGGGCACGCTGTCGATCATCTTCGTCGTCCTCGCGATCATCGTCATCGTCTCGGCCGTCGTCGTCGCCGTCCGGGCGATCGTGCGGGGCGGGGGAGACGAGACCGAGGACCCCGCGGTGCCTTCTCGCCGCTTCGCGCCCGCCGGCTTCATCCCCACGTCCCCCGAGCGCGAGCTCGAGAAGGAGTGGGAGCCGCTGCTCGCCGAGGAGCGGGCCGAGACCGCCCGCCGGGGGCACTGACCGATGGTGCTCGCGCACAACTCCTCAGAATCGGCGCCCCTCGGCGCGGGAACCGCGGTTTCCGCGCCGCAGCGCACCGGATCGAAGGAGTTGTGCGCGCGCACCGGTCGGGCCGTCCTCCGTGCCGCCCGCGCGGTGCACTGGTACGTCACATCGCTCATGGGTGACAACGCGTACGCGACGTACCTCGCCCACCAGCGCCGGACGCACCCGGACACCCCGCCCCTCACCGAGCGGCAGTTCTGGCGCCAGCGCATGGACGACCAGGACCGCAACCCGGGTGCGCGCTGCTGCTGACCGGGTGACCATGGAGAAGTGACCCGCACTTCCTCCTCCTCGCGCGCCGCCCGTTCCGCGTTCGCCGCCGGACTGGCCGGGGTGCTGGCGCTCGCCGTCGGCTGCGCCCCCGAGCCCGGACCGGCCGACCCGTCGACCTTCGCCGAGAGCCCGACCGCGACGGTTCCGGCGACCCCGACCCCCACAGGCTCACCCGACCCGGCCGCGGCTCTCGGGCTCGACGGCTGTGTCGGCCAGGTGCTCATGGTCGGGACGCCGGTCGACACGGTCTCGCCGGATGCCGCAGCCGCGATCCGTGACCGCGGCGTGGGCGGGCTGTTCCTCCATGGCCGCTCGAGCTCGGGCGTCGAGGCCACGGCGGCCCTCGTCGCGCAGTTCCGCGACCTCGCGCCCCAAGGGTCGCCGAAGCTTTGGGTCGCGACCGACCAGGAGGGCGGCGAGGTTCAGGTGCTGAGCGGCCCCGGGTTCGACGAGATTCCCTACGCCATCCGGCAGGCCGACCTCGGCCCCGATGCGCTCCGCTCAGCCGCGACCGCCTGGGGCGCGCAGCTGGCCGCCGCGGGCATCGACGTCAATCTCGCCCCCGTCGCCGACATCGTCACGAGCGCCGAGACCCGCTTGGACAATCCGCCCATCGGGGCGCTCGGCCGGCAGTACGGCTACGACGAGCAGACGGTGGCCGCGGGCGCCGAAGCGTTCGCCGACGGGATGCGCGCGTCCGGCGTCGTGCCGACGTTCAAGCACTTCCCGGGGCTCGGTCGAGTCGACGCGAACACCGACTACACCGCCGAGGTCCTCGACACAGTGGTGTCCGCGGACTCGCCGGACGTCGACGTGTACCGCGAGCTGACGGCATCCGGTGCCTCGCTCGTCATGGTCGGCACCGCGCGATATCAGAACATCGATCCCGACCACCCGGCCGCATTCTCGTCCGCGGTGCTCGATCTGCTGCGCGACCGTGTCGGTTTCGACGGCGTCGTCATCACCGACGACCTCTCGGCGGCGGCCGCAGCAGAGATCGTCGCCCCGGGTGATCGGGCCGTCGAAGCGCTGTCGGCCGGGGTGGACATCGTGCTGGCGTCGGCCGACCCGACGGTGCTTCCCGCGATGTACGACGCGGTGCTCGCTCAGGCGCAGTCCGACCCGGCGTTTGCCGAGCGCATCGACGAGGCATGCGGCCGGGTGCTGTCGGCGAAGGATGCCGGCACGGCCGGCTGATGCTGCGGGTGGGGCGGTGGCCCGCCCCACCCGCCTCGGCTCAGTTCCCGACGAGGAGCGTGTGGGACCAGGTGCTCGTCGCCGAGCCGTCGGTCGCCGTCAGCTGGAACGACGCGTCGTCGAGGTCGAAGCCGAGCGTGACCGACGCGTCGGCGGCATCCCACCGCAGCTCACCGTGCGTGTCTCGCAGGTCGTGCGTGAACGTTCCGGTGAAGGCGGGGTGGGTGGCGCGCAGCCGGAGCGCGTCGAGTTGCAGCCCGACGACCGGTCGCGCGAGCGCGGCGTCGATCTCGTCGGGTGTGTAGTGATGCCGGTTGACGTCGCGGCCGACGCCGGTGGCCTTCAGCAGCTCCATGTCGTTCTCGCCGGCGAGGAGCCCGACGTAGTACACCTGCGGGATGCCCGGGGCCATGAGCTGCAGTAGCCGGGCGAGCGCGTACCGCCGGTCGTCGCGTCCGAGGGCGTCGTAGAACGTGCAGTTGACCTGGTACAGATCGAGGTTGGATGCTGCCGCCCCGGTGGCCTGCCGGCTGGTGCCGCCGCTGGCGTCGTGGATCGCCTCGACGAGCGCGTCGATCTGCCCGGGTTCGAGCAGTCCCGGCTCGCCGGGGGCGAGGTCGCTGACGCCGACGTCGATGATCCCGATGCCGTCGTGGGTGTCGAGGACCGTGATGGAGTTGGCGGGCCGGATCTCGAGCCAGCGCTCGAGCGGCCGTGAGTCGTGCGCGTGCAGCGCGTGCAGCACGAGGGGCGGCAGGGCGAAGTCGTAGACGTAGTCCACCGTCTGCGCGATGGCGATCTGCTGCGTGTGGTGGCCGTGGATCTCGAGAAGTACCCGGGCGCCCCGGTCGTGGGCGAGCTCGAGGATGCGCTGCGTGTAGCGCTCGGTCGCCTCCGTCATGAAGCAGCTCGTGCCGGCCTCCTTGCCCGTGTAGCCGACGGCATCGAGCCGCAGCATCGACGTGCCGCCCGCGATGAGGGCGTCGATGACCTCGGTCAGGTAGTCCCAGGCGGCGTCGGTGCGGAGGTCGATGTCGATCTGCTCGGACGTGAACGTGGTCCACACGAGCCGCAGCCGATCGCCGAGCACCATCGCGGTGAACGGGAGACCCGGGCGGGGGCGGTAGATGCGGGTGAGGTCGGCCTCGGTGACGCCGTCCGGGAAGACGGAGCCCAGCGTGAGGAACATCGGCGCGAACGGCGAGGCGTCGCCGCGGCGGCGAACGTCGGCGAACGCGGCGGAGTCGGCGGAGACGTGGTTGACGATCAGGTCGCTCATGACCGTGTGCGTCTCGCTCAGCGCGCGGACGTCGTCCCATGTGCCCAATCGGGGATCGATCGCGGCGTGGTCGACCGGGTCGAAGCCGGCGTCCGCCCCGTCGAACGGGGTGAAGTAGGGCAGCAGGTGCACGCCGCCGAAGGCACCGGAGAGTCGGGTCGCGAGCAGGTCGCGGATGCCGGTCACGGTGCCGCCGAGACGGTCGACGTAGGTGATGAGCTGGGGGGAATCAGGGTTCATGGGTCGGGAGTTCTTCCGGGGGTCAGATGCGGTGGAGGAGGCGGCGCAGCCAGTCTTCACGGGCGCGCCGCGCATCGCGAGCGAGAACGGTCCACGGTGCGAGGAAGTCGAAGGCGTGCGCCCCGCCGGGCCAGACGTGCAGTTCGGCGTCGCCGCCGTCGGCCCACATCCGCCGGGCGAAAGCCACGCACTCGTCGCGGAACGTCTCCGCCGAGCCGACGTCGATGAAGGTAGGAGGAAGTCCCGCGAGCGAGTCGGCCGCAGCGGGTGACGCATACGCCGGCACCTCGCCGTCGACACCGGCGAGGTAGGCGGCCCACGCGGTCGCGTTGGCGTCGCGGTCCCACGAACCGTGACCCGCCATCTGCCGCGCCGACTCCGAGTCCGACCGGTGGTCGAGCATCGGGCAGAGCAGCACGAGCCCCGCGATGCGCGGACCGCCCCGATCGCGGGCGAACAGGGCCGCGGCCGCGGCGAGGCCGCCCCCGGCACTGACTCCCGCGACGATGACCCGGTCGCCGTCGAGGGCGTCGGGCGCATCGGGGCCGGCCAGCCAGCGGAGGGCGGCCGAGGCATCTTCCAGAGCTGCGGGATACGGATGCTCGGGAGCGAGCCGGTACTCGACCGAGACGACCGCGCACCCGGTGCGCTCGGCGAGCTCGGCCGTCGCGGGCATGTCCGAGTCGGCGGTGCCCGCGATCAGCCCGCCGCCGTGCAGGTGCAGGATGACCGGGACCGGTCGGCGCACCATGACGGGCGTGTAGACGACGACGCCGACGGGCGGGTCGTCCTCACGCCACCCGGGGATGAGCAGCTCGTCGCGCTCGAAGGCGCCGTGCGCGGTGAGTTCGGCGAGCGGAGCCGCGATGCCGGATTCGCGCACACGCGGAATCTCGTCGCTCGTCATCGACACGACGACGAGGTCGTCGAACTCGACGAGAGCGCGGGCGACGGCGGCGTCGAAGGGAGGGCGTGCGACATCCGTCATCCCTTCACCGCCCCCTGCAGCAGAGCCGCGACGAACTGACGCTGGAAGATCAGGAACACCAGGAGCGTCGGCAGCAGGATGAGGATCGACCCCGCGCACAGCAGCGGGATGTCGGTGCCCCACTGTCCCTGGAACGCGCCGAGCGCGCCGGCCATCGTCCGCTTGGTGGGATCGTCGACGAGGACGATCGCCAGCAGGAACTGGTTCCACGTCCACAGGAACAGCAGGATCGCCAGCGACGAGATCGCCGGGCCCGACAGGGGCACGTGGATGCGCCAGAACAGCTGCCATGTCGTCGCCCCGTCGATGCGCGCGGCCTCGGTCAGCTCGTGCGGCATGTTCACGAAGTGAGCCCGCATCCACATCACGGCGAACGGCATGAACAGACCGATCAGCGGCAGGACGATCGCCAGCTGTGTGTTGAGGAGGCCGTATCCCTTCATCTGGTAGTAGATCGGCACGATGATGCCCTCGAAGGGCAGCGTCAGGCCGAGCACGAACAGCACAAAGATCGCACGGGCGAACGGCACGCGCAGGTGCCCGAGGGCGAAACCGGCGAGCGTCGCGATGACGAGCGAGATCGGCACGACGCCGAGCTCGATGAGAGCGCTCGATCCGAGCATCTTGAGCATGTCGGCCGACTGGAACGCGAGCGCGAAGTTGTCCCAGTGCGGGGTCTCGGGCCACGACAGGCCCTTCGGGTACGTGCCGGGCTCGTGGAGTGCGGTGACGAAGAGCGTGATGAACGGGATGATCGTGAACGCCATCACCACGATCAGGACGATGCGGCCCGTCCAGGCCTCGACGGCGGAGGTTCTCATGCGTCTTTCTCGCTTCCGCGCGTGATGCGGTTCAGGGGCAGGACGATCACCAGGACGAGCACCGTCAGCACGACGGCGAGCGCGGAGGCCTGGCCGACCTCGCGCTGGAAGAACGCGAGGTAGTAGATCTCGAGACCCGGCACGGTGGTCGAGCCGCCGGGGCCGCCCTGCGTGGAGATGTAGATGATGTCGAAGCTGCGGAGAGCGTTGATCACCGTGATGAGGATCGCGACGCCGAGCTCCTGGCGCACCGCGGGTAGTGTCACCGTGAAGAATTCGCAAATCGGGCCGGCGCCGTCGATGCGGACGGCCTCGTAGAGCGCCGGGTCGATCTTGGTCATGCCCGAGAGCATGAGCAGCATGCAGAGGCCGAGCGAGACCCAGGCTCCGATGACGCCCACGGCGGGGAGGGCGGTGTCGAAGTCGCCGAGCCACGCGCGCGTGACGCCGCCGAGTCCCACCAGGCGCAGCGCCTGGTTGACCAGACCGTCGGCGGCGAGCAGCCACGTCCACATGATGCCCGCGGCGACCAGGGGGATCACCTGCGGGAGGAACAGCACGGTGCGCGAGACCCCGGCGAGACGGCTGCCGCCGAGCTTGCGGATCAGCGCAGCCGAGACGAGCCCGAGGATCACCGGCACGATGGAGAAGTACAGGATGAGCTTCAGCGCGTTGAGGATCGGGACGAGCAGCGCCGAGTCGGTGAAGATTCGGATGTAGTTGTCGAAGCCCGCCCACGTCGCCGTGGTGATGCCGTCCCAGTCGTAGAACGAGTACTGCACGGTCGAGCTGAGCGGGATGAGCACGAACATCGCGTAGGCGATGAGTGCGGGAGCGATCAGGGCGAGACCGATCGACCTCTCGCGCAGGCGCCGCGGGGAGACGCGGCGCCTGCGCGGCCGAGAGGCCGATGAGTCCCGGGATGCCCGGCGGTCGCCGAGCTGTCCGGTGACGGTCATCGGAGCGGCCTACTCCTTCTTCTGGCTGAGGTAGTCGGACTGCACCTTGGTCAGCAGGCCGTCGGCGGTCTGCTTGCCCGCGAACAGCTCCTGGAGGTTCGGGGTCAGCGTCTTGGCGTAGATCGACCCGGTCGCGTTGGCGATGAAGTCCATCGAGCCGTTGTTGGCCGAGAGTTCGGCGCCCGCGGCGAGGGTCTCAGCGGTCACGCTGCCCTCGGCGATCTCGGGCATGAACGCGTCGGCCGGACCCATGGGGTGAGACCCGCCGGATTCGACGGCGATGGTGCGCGCCGTCTCGTCGGTGGCGACCCAGTTGAAGAAGAACGCCGCGCAGTCGGGCTCGTCGGCGTAGGCCGAGACGCCGTACGTCGTCGGAGCGGACATCGCGCCGACCTGGCCGCCGGTCTCGACCGGGGGCATCAGGAAGAAGCCGACGTTGTCGGGCATCTGCGCGTCGAGGTTGCCCGACTCCCAGTCGCCGTTGAAGATGAAGACGCTCTCGCCGCCGATGAAGCGGCTCATCATCTGCGAGTAGTCCATCGAGTTGATGTCGGGAGCGAAGTAGCCGGCGTCGATCCAGCCCTTCAGGTGCTCGGCCGCCTCGAGGTTCTCGGGGGTGTCGATCGAGGCGTCGTCCTTGAGGAAGATCCAGTCGTTGATCTTGCTGGGCTCGCCGTACGAGGCCATGAGGGCCTGCAGCGGGAAGGCCAGGCCGCCGGTCGCGCCGCCGTTGAACTGTGCGACGGGCGTGAGCCCGGCATCCTTCGCGGCCTGCAGGTAGCCGTCGAGCTCGGCGAGGGTCGCGGGCGGCTCGGTCATGCCCGCCTGCGCGGCCAGGGTCTTGTTGTAGAACACGCCGGTGACGGAGTAGTTGATGCCCATGCCGTACAGCGGGCCATCGCCGCGCTGCCCGTTCTCGTCGACCCGCAGCTGCTCGAGCTGCGACGACGGCCACTGGTCCCAGCCGTAGGCCTCGGCGTAGGGATCGAGGTCGTAGAGGAGGTCGCTGTCGACCAGGTCGACGATCGTGGGGAGGCGCATGATGTCCGGCGGCGAGTCGACCAGCACGCGGGGCGCGTTCTGGGTGATCACGGCGAACTGGTCTTCGCGCAGGTTCACGGTGACGTTCGGGAACTGCTTCTCGAACTCGGTGGCGAGGTCGCTGAAGACCGGGAAGCCCGTCTCGACGTAGGCGTCGAGGGTGACGTCGTCCGTTCCGCAGGTCGTCTCGATCGGACCGCCGGATGCCGCGCCGCCGCCGGCGGGGGCGGCGCTTGGCGGAGCGCACGCCGAAAGGGTGACCGCGACGGCGAAGCCGGTCGCCGCGGTGGTGAGAACACGTCGTCGCATTCGTGTCGACATCATCGTCTACCTTCTGTGGGTGGTGGAGGAGTAGGTGCTGCTAACACGAAATAGCACCTGGGCTAAAACGTACTAGCTTGTCGCGCTTCTTCGCAATCGCGGCATACTGAAGCTGCACCGGAGCGAAAGGGGGAGGGATGAACCGCAAACGCGTGACGCTGGCACAGGTCGCCGTCGAGGCCGGGGTCGCGGCATCGACGGCATCCCTCGTCCTCGCCGGGCGCGGCAGCGAGCTGCGGCTCTCGCAGTCGCTGCAGGAGCGGGTGCGCTCCGCCGCCGAGCGGCTCGGCTACCGTCCCAACGCCGTCTCGGTCGGACTGCGCACGGGGAGCACGTCGACGCTCGCCTTCATCTCCGACTCCGTCGCCTCGTCGAGACTCGCGGGCGAGATGATCAAGGGCGCCATCGACGCCGCCCGTGCCCGGGGATTCCTGGTCTTCGTCGGCGAGACCGGGGGTGACGTCCAGCTCGAGCGTCAGCTGCTCAACGCGATGTTCGACCGGCAGGTCGACGGCCTCGTCCTGGCGTCGATGATCACGCACCGCCGGGCGCTGCCGCCCGAGGCGACGCGCAGCCCCGCCGTGCTGCTGAACCTCGAGGTCGACGGGGCGACGGATGTGCCGCGGGTGCTTCCCGACGAGTACGCCGCCGGGCGCGAGGCCGTCGGGCACCTGCTCGAACGCGGACACCGCGACATCCACCTCATCGGCGCCGGTCCGACCGGAGACGACGCACCGCCGTTCTCGCTCGGCGCGCAGCAGCGACTGCGCGGCATCCTCGATGCGCTGCGGGACGCCGGGCTGGAACCGGCCTCCGGAAGTCCCGTCATCCAGTGGCTGCCGCCCGAGGGCTTCCGGCTGACCTCGCAGCTGCTCGACCGGGGAACCGTGCCGCAGGCGCTGATCTGCTTCAACGACCGCTTGGCGATGGGCGCGTATCAGGCGCTCGGCGAGCGAGGCCTCGCGGTGCCCGATGACGTCTCGGTCGTGTCGTTCGACGATGTCTCGTTCGCGCAATGGCTGCGGCCGGGGCTGACGACCTTCGCCCTGCCCCACCGGGCGATGGGCAAGCGAGCCGTCGAACTGCTCATCGACCGCGTCGAGGCGTCGAAGGGCGACACCGCTGCGGTCGACGCGCCGGTCGCCCCCGCGCTGCTGCCCCTGCCTCTGCGCGTACGGGCATCGGTGCGACAGGTCGACGCGGCGGCCGCCGTTCCGCAGGCGTAGGGCAGACTCGAGGGATGACCTCCGCGCCGTTGCTCGACCTCATCGGCCCGGATCCCTCCGACGACGCGATCTACGACGCCTTCACGACCTGGGCCGAGGGCCGAGGTCTCACGCTCTACCCGGCGCAGGACGAGGCGGTCATCGAGCTCGTCTCGGGGGCCAACGTGGTGCTGGCCACGCCGACCGGCACGGGCAAGTCGCTCGTCGCGGTCGCCGCGCACGCGGCATCCGTCTCCCGCGGCGGACGGACGTACTACACCGCCCCGATCAAGGCGCTCGTGAGCGAGAAGTTCTTCGCCCTCGTCGAGATCTTCGGAGCCGAGAGGGTCGGCATGGTGACGGGTGACTCGTCGGTCAACCCCGAGGCGCCGATCATCTGCTGCACGGCCGAGATCCTCGCGAACCTGGCGCTGCGCGAGGGAGCCGACGCCGACGTCGATCAGGTCGTCATGGACGAGTTCCACTTCTACGGCGACCCCGATCGCGGCTGGGCCTGGCAGGTGCCGCTGCTGACCCTGCCCCGGGCGCAGTTCCTGCTGATGTCGGCCACGCTCGGCGACGTCACCGACCTCGCCGACGACCTCTCGCGCCGCACGGGCAGGCGGACGGCCCTCGTCACCGGCGTCGAGCGTCCCGTGCCGCTGCACTTCTCGTACGAGCGGCGCCCCGTGCACGACGTGCTCGAGCGGCTGCTCGAGGAACGCGAGACCCCGGTCTACATCGTGCATTTCTCGCAGGCCGCTGCGCTCGAGCGCGCGCAGGCGCTGTCGAGCGTGAAGATCACCACCCGCGAGCAGCGGGATGCCATCGCCGAGGCGATCGGCGGATTCCGGTTCACGACCGGCTTCGGCAAGACTCTGTCGCGCCTCGTGCGGGCAGGCATCGGCGTGCACCACGCCGGGATGCTGCCGCGCTACCGGCGGCTCGTCGAGACGCTCGCCCAGCGCGGGCTGCTCAAGGTCATCTGCGGTACCGACACCCTCGGGGTGGGCATCAACGTCCCGATCCGCACGGTCGTCATCACGGCGCTGTCGAAGTACGACGGGACCCGGATGCGGCAGCTCAGCGCCCGCGAGTTTCATCAGGTCGCGGGCCGCGCCGGACGCGCCGGCTTCGACCCGCACGGCAACGTCGTCGTCATGGCGCCCGAGTGGGAGATCGAGAACGCCGTCGCGCTCGCGAAAGCCGGCGACGACGCCGCCAAGCGCAAGAAGATCGTGCGCAAGAAGGCTCCGACCGGCGTCGTCAACTGGGGTGAGGGGTCGTTCGAGCGGCTCGTCGAGGCGCAGCCGGAGCCCCTCACGCCGCAGCTGCAGCTCACCGCCGCGATGCTGCTCAACGTCATCGGTCGCGGCGGCGACGTGTTCGGCAACGTCCGCTCGCTCGTCTTCGACAACCACGAGCCCCGCGCCCGGCAGTACGCCTTCGCCCGCCGGGCTCTCGCGATCTTCCGCACGCTGGTCGCCGCCGACATCGTCGAGGTGGTGCGCCCCGCTGCCGCGGCTCTTGCCGTCGACTCGCCACAGAATGCGGATGCGGGGGGTGCGGCATCCGCAGTCTCTGGCGAGTCGACGATCAGGCTCACCGTCGACCTCCAGCCGAACTTCGCGCTCAACCAGCCGTTGTCGCCCTTCGCGCTCGCGGCGATCGAGCTGCTGTCGCCGGACGACGCCGAGACGGGCACCGGGCACTACGCCCTGGACGTCGTGAGCGTGATCGAGGCGACGCTCGACGACCCGCGCGCCATCCTGTCGCAGCAGGAGTACAAGGCCCGGGGCGAGGCGGTCGGCGCCATGAAGCGCGACGGCATCGAGTACGACGAGCGCATGGCGCTGCTCGAGGAGATCACCTGGCCCAAGCCCTTGGCCGACCTGCTCGCCCAGGCCTTCGAGACCTTCGCGTCGAGTCAGCCGTGGGTGCGCGACTTCGAGCTGTCTCCGAAGTCGGTCGTGCGCGACATGTTCGAGCGGGCGATGTCGTTCGGCGAGTTCGTCTCGTTCTACCAGCTCGGCCGGAGCGAAGGGCTCGTGCTGCGCTACCTGAGCGACGCGTATCGCGCGATCCGGCAGACGGTGCCCGCCGAGGCGCGCACCGACGACCTCATGGACCTCATCGAGTGGCTCGGCGAGCTCGTACGGCAGGTCGACTCGAGCCTCGTCGACGAGTGGGAGTCGCTCGCGAACCCGACCGGCGACCCCGATGCCCCCGTCGTGCCGCCCGCCCCGCCGTCGGTGCTGACGAACCGACGCGCGTTCACGGTGCTCGTGCGCAACGAGCTGTTCCGCCGCGTTCAGCTCGCCGCCCTTCAGGACGACGAGGCGCTCGAGGCCCTCGACCCGGAGATCGACTGGCCCGAGGTCCTCGACCGGTATTACGACGACCACGACGAGGTGCTCACCGGCGGCGCCGCGCGGTCGCCGTCGCTGTGCGTCATCGACGAGTCCGCGGCCCGCGACGGCCTCTGGCGCGTCGAGCAGATCATCGACGACCCCGCCGGCGACCACGACTGGCGCATCCGGGCCGAGGTCGACCTCGAGCAGTCCGTCGAGGCCGGCACGGCGGTTGTGCGGGTCGTCGAGGTCGTCCGCCTCTGACTCCGCGCCCGTCGTCACGGGTTGCCGCGTGCCGTGGACAGGCTGAGAGCGGTTTCTGGGCCGACTTCGGCTGAGTTGCCGGGGCTGAGCCTGCTCGCGGGACGCGCGGAGGCCGGCACCCGCGGCTTCAAGGGGGAGCTCGGCTTCTCCCGAGGGCGAGGGCGAGGGCGAGGGCGAGGGCGAGGGCGAGGCGCGACGGCGGAGCCGACGCCCCTACCGTGCCGCCGACAGGCTGAGCGTGGTCTCGGGGCCGGTCTGAGGGCGGATGCGGCGGCTGAGCCTGTTCGCGGGACGTGAGCGGAAGGCGAGGCCCGGCGCGGATGTCGCAGGCCCGGGGCATGATGAGGGCGTGGCCACACATCTCGGGTTCCTGCGGGCGATCAACCTCGGCGCGACGCGGGTGTTCCCGAAGGACGACATCCGCCGGGTGACCGAGGCCGCGGGCTTCGAGGATGTCGCGACGCATATCAACACCGGCAACATCCGCTTCGGCACGCGCCTGCGCTCGCGCGCCAAGATCGAGCGCACCCTCGAGGCGGCGTATGCGGCCGATCGAGGGTTCGAGGTGCCGACGATCACGTTCCGCACCGATGAGTTCGCCGCGCTCGCCGCCGAGGCGCTCGCGGTGAGCGACGCGAACCCGGGCCTCGCCCGGCACTACGTGTATCTGCTCAAGGACGAGCTCGACGCCGACACCATCGATCGGGTCGAGGCCCTCGCGACATCCGCGGGTCGCATGCTGGTCCGCGGCCGCGCGGTCCACGCGCTCCTGCAACCCGGGTATCAGGACGGGACGGTCGACCCCCTGGGCGCGGCGAAGCTCCTCGGCATCGCGACCAACCGCAACCTCAACGTCGTCGTGACGCTCGCCGAACGATGGTGCTGACGAGGCGGGAATCGATCCCGCGCCTGTGAACGCACGGAGCGGGATGTCGGATGCCGCGGCTATCGTGAATCGGGTGAGTCGAGAGCAGCAGTCCTGGGATGCCGATCCCTACGCCGACCTCGACTGGAACCCCGACGAGTTCGCCCCGCCCGAGGATTTCGACGCGCCGCCGCCGCCCGAGTTCGACGGCTACGGCGCCGCCGTCGCCCGCGCCACCCGCGATCGCGCTGCGGCCCCCGCGCCCGGCGATGCCCCCGCCGCAGCCCGCCGCACCGCGCCCCCGGCCCGCGCCGCAGCCCCGACCCGAGCCGCACCACCACGCACCGCGGCTCCGGCCGCAGCTCCCGCCGCCGTCCTCTCCCTCGCGCGCCGCGACTTCACAGACGCCGACCCGCGTGCGGTGCTCAAGGAGGTCTTCGGATACGACGACTTCCGCGGCGACCAGGGCGACATCGTCTCGCACGTGGTCGGCGGCGGGGATGCCGTCGTGCTCATGCCCACCGGTGGCGGCAAGTCGATCACCTACCAGGTGCCCGCGCTCGTGCGCCCGGGCACGGGCCTCGTCGTCAGCCCTCTCATCGCGCTCATGCACGATCAGGTCGACGCCCTGATCGCCAACGGCGTGCGAGCCGCCTACCTCAACTCGACCCAGTCGGCGGGCGAGCGGGCGGGCGTCGAGCAGGCGTATCTCGCGGGCGAGCTCGACCTGCTGTACGTCGCCCCCGAGCGCTTGAGCGTGCCGCAGACGACGCAGCTGCTCCAGCGAGGAACCCTGAGCGTCATCGCGATCGACGAGGCTCACTGCGTCTCGCAATGGGGTCACGACTTCCGACCCGACTACCTCGCCCTTGGCGACCTCGACGAGCGGTTCCCCGGGGTGCCGCGCATGGCGCTCACCGCGACCGCCACCCGGGCCACCCACCAGGAGCTCACCGAGCGGCTGCGCCTGCCGCAGGCGCGACACTTCGTCGCGAGCTTCGACCGGCCCAACATCCAGTACCGCATCGAGCCCAAGGTCGACCCGCGGCGGCAGCTCGTCACGTTCATCCGCTCGATGCCCGAGGGCTCGGCCGGCATCGTCTACGCCCTCAGCCGCAAGTCGGTCGAGCAGACCGCCGACTATCTCGCCGCGCAAGGCCTCGACGCGCTGCCGTACCACGCGGGTCTTCCCGCCGAGATGCGCGCCAAGCACCAGTCGCGGTTCCTCCGCGAGGACGGTGTCGTCATGGTCGCCACGATCGCGTTCGGAATGGGCATCGACAAGCCCGACGTGCGGTTCGTCGCCCACATCGACCTGCCGAAGTCGGTCGAGGGCTACTACCAGGAAACGGGGCGCGCCGGCCGCGACGGCGAGGCGTCGATCGCCTGGATGGCGTACGGCCTGGGCGATGTCGTCCAGCAGCGGCGTCTCATCGATCAGAGCCCGGGCGACCGCACCTTCAAGATGCGGATGGGTCAGCACCTCGACGCGATGCTCGCCCTGTGCGAGACGGTCGCCTGCCGACGCCAGAACCTGCTCGGCTACTTCGGACAGGAGTCCGAGCCCTGCGGCAACTGCGACACGTGTCTCACCCCGCCCGACACCTGGGACGGCCTCGTCCCGGCCCAGAAGCTGCTGTCGACGATCGTGCGACTCCAGCGCGAACGCAACCAGTCGTTCGGCGCCGGTCATCTCGTCGACATCCTGCGCGGCGCGTCGACCGAGCGCATCCGTCAGCAGCGCCATGACGAGTTGGCGACGTACGGCCTCGGCTCCGATCTCTCCGATCAGGACTGGCGGAGCGTCATCCGCCAGCTGCTCGCCCGCGGCATCCTCGTCGCTCGCGGTGAGTACGGCGTGCTCGCGGTCGGCGACGCCGGAGCCCCCGTGCTCAAGGGCGAGTCCGGCGTACCGCTGCGGCGCGACGTGCTCGGCCGGGGTCAGAACAGCGGCGGCTCACGGGTGCGCAAGGCGGCGGCCGCCGAGCAGGTGGCCGAGGGCGACCGCGACCTCTTCGAGGCGCTGCGGGCGTGGCGTGCCGAACAGGCGCGCGAGCAGGGGGTGCCTGCCTACATCGTCTTCGGCGACGCGACCTTGCGCGCCCTCGCCGATCGCCGGCCCCGCACCTCGGCCGATCTGGAGGGCATCACGGGCATCGGCGCCAAGAAGCGCGAGGCCTACGGCGACGCCGTGCTGGCCGTCGTCGCGTCGCACTGACCGGCCGGATGTCGCGGTCGCACAACGCGGGTCGCCGACGTACCGGCATCCTGTTGTGCTCATCGTCCAACCCGCTTGGCGAGGCGTTGTGGAAGTCCTACCGTGACTATTGACTCCGATCCTTCCGACGTCGAAAGGCACGCGATGACCGACGCCGCTGTTCGTCCCCACAAGCCCGCAACCGCAGACCGCACCCCCGCCGGGGGAGCTCCGACCGCGCCCCACACCGCGGAAGAGGCGCACGAGGCGCGCATCGACATCGACGCGGTCACCGACATGCTGCTCGGAACCTGGGCGGCGACGCGTCGCGAGGCGCGCGAGATGATCAAGGACCCCGTGTTCTGGCAGATCCCGGGCGAGCCGATGGCGGAGCACCGTGAACGCGTGCTCAAGCAGCTCCACCTCCTCGTCGAGCGGGGCGCCTCGGGGCGCGGCTACCCGAAGGAGTACGGCGGCGACGGCGACAACGGCGCGAACCTCGCGGGCTTCCAGGAGCTCGTGCTCGCCGATCCGAGCCTGCAGATCAAGTCCGGCGTGCAGTGGGGCCTGTTCGGCTCGGCCATCCACCAGCTCGGCACGAAGCCCCACCACGACGCGTGGCTTCGCGACGCGATGGAGATGCGCCTGCCCGGTGCGTTCGCGATGACCGAGACCGGGCACGGATCGGATGTCGCGGCCATCGGCACGACCGCCACCTACGACCCCGAGACCGAGGAGTTCGTCATCCATACGCCGTTCCGCGGCGCGTGGAAGGACTACCTGGGCAACGCGGCGGTGCACGGCAAGGCGGCCACCCTCTTCGCGCAGCTGATCACGGGCGGCGTGAACTACGGCGTCCACTGCTTCTTCGTGCCGCTCCGCGACGACGAGGGCGACTTCCTGCCCGGCGTCGGCGGCGAGGACGACGGCGTCAAGGGCGGGCTCAACGGCATCGACAACGGCCGTCTCCACTTCGACCACGTCCGGATCCCGCGTACGAACCTCCTCAACCGGTACGGCGACGTCGCTGCGGACGGCACCTACAGCTCCGACATCGCCAGCCCCGGCCGCCGGTTCTTCACGATGCTCGGCGCGCTCGTGCAGGGGCGTGTGTCGCTCGACGGCTCCGCCACGACCGCCTCGGCGCTCGCGGAGTACATCGCGGTGACGTATGCCAACCAGCGTCGTCAGTTCGACTCCGGTGCGGGCACCGACGAGGTGACCCTGCTCGATTACGGGCGGCATCAGCGCCGCCTGCTGCCGCGGATCGCGCAGACCTATGCGCAGTTCTTCTCGCACGACGAGCTGCTGCAGGCCTTCGACGGCGTGTTCTCGGGACGCACCGACACCCCGGAGGGACGCGAGAACCTCGAGACGCTCGCCGCCGCCCTCAAGCCCCTGTCGACGTGGAACGCGCTCGACACGATCCAGGAGTGTCGCGAGGCGTGCGGCGGTCAGGGCTTCCTCGCCGAGAACCGCATGGTCGACCTGCACCACGACCTCGACGTCTTCGCCACATTCGAGGGTGACAACAACGTGCTCCTGCAGCTGGTCGGGAAGCGTCTGCTCAGCGACTACGCCAAGCAGTTCAAGGGCGCCGACGCGCGGGCCCTCGCGAAGTTCGCCGCTGTCTCGACGGCCGAGCGCGTGTTCCACGGTGCCGGTCTTCGCCGGCTCGGTCAGTCGGTCGCCGACTTCGGGCAGATGGCGCGGTCGGTCGAGCTCGGGCTCCGGGCCGAGCAGCAGCACGAACTGCTGACGGGCCGCGTCGAGCAGATGATCGCCGACATCGCCGCCGCTCTACGTCCCGCGTCGAAGATGTCGCAGCAGGATGCCGCCGCCGTCTTCAACCAGCACCAGTCGGAACTGATCGAGGCCGCACGCGCCCACGGTGAGCTGCTGCAGTGGGAGGCGTTCGCACAGGGTGTCGAGCGCGTCGGCGACGAGGGGACCCGCCAGGTGCTCGTGTGGCTGCGCGACCTCTTCGGCCTGACGCTCATCGAGCGACACCTCGCCTGGTACCTGATCAACGGTCGCCTCTCGACCCAGCGGGCAGCCGCCGTCACGAGCTACATCGACCGGCTCTGCGCGCGCCTGCGCCCGCACGCCCAAGATCTCGTCGACGCCTTCGGTTTCGCGCCCGAGCACGTCCGCGCTCCCATCGCGTCCGGCGCGGAGGCGGAGCGGCAGCGCGAGGCGCACGAGTACTTCGCCGACCTCGCCGCGTCGGGCAACGCGCCCGTCTCGGAGAAGACGTTGGCGAAGTCGGGCAAGCGTGACGCCTGACGGGATGCCGCCCGGGCCCCGCGTTCCGGCGATGTCGCAGCCGCTCGCTAGCCTGACGGAATGGCGCTCGACCTCATCACCGGACCCGACGGCCTCGACCGCTGCGGCTGGGTGGGTGGCGACGCCGAGTACCGGCGCTATCACGACGAAGAATGGGGCCGCCCGCTTCACGGCGACCGCGCGCTGTTCGAGAAGCTGAGTCTCGAGGGGTTCCAGGCGGGGCTGAGCTGGATCACGATCCTGCGCAAGCGCCCGCGCTTCCGCGAGGTCTTCGCGGGTTTCGAGCCGGTGCGGGTCGCCGCCTTCGGTGCGACCGAGGTCGCGGCCCTCATGGCGGATGCCGGCATCATCCGCAATCGCGCGAAGATCGAGGCCACCATCTCGAACGCGAGGCTGCTGCTCGACTTCGCCGACGGCGAGTTCGATGAGCTCATGTGGTCGTTCGCCCCCGAGCCGGGTCGGCCCCGCCCCGCGACGCTGGCTGACGTGCCGCCCGTGACGGCGGAATCCGAGGCGATGAGCAAGGCCCTTCGCCGCCGTGGCTTCCGATTCGTCGGGCCGACGACGATGTACGCGCTCATGCAATCGGCCGGCATGGTCGACGACCACGTCGAGGGATGCCACCGAACCCTCGCCCTCGACGTGGCGAAGCCCCACAATGGGGAGGTCCGCACCGAGAGGATGTCCGATGGCCGCCGCATCCGCTGAGATCGTCGCCGACGCGCACGAGGTCATCCGCGTCCGCGGTGCCCGCGAGAACAATCTGACGGGTGTCGATGTCGACATCCCGAAGCGTCGTCTCACGGTCTTCACGGGAGTGAGCGGGTCGGGCAAGTCCTCGCTCGTGTTCGGCACGATCGCGGCCGAGTCGCGGCGTCTCATCAACGAGACCTATCCCACGTTCGTCCAGCAGTTCATGGCGCAGATCGGGCGCCCCGATGTCGACGCGCTCGAGAACATCAGTCCCGCGATCATCGTCGATCAGGAACGGATGGGGGCGAATGCCCGCTCGACCGTGGGTACGGCGACCGACGTGCACGCCATGCTGCGCGTCCTGTTCAGTCGCATCGGCGAGCCGTTCGTCGGGTCGCCGCAGGCGTTCTCGTTCAACGTGCCGTCGGTGTCGGGCGCCGGTGAGATCACGGTCGCCGTCGGAGGCGAGGAAGGCCGCGCCGAGCGACGATCGTTCCAGGTGACCGGAGGGATGTGTCCCACCTGCGAGGGTCTCGGCGAGGTCAGGGACATCGACATCGACGAGCTGATCGATCGGTCGAAGTCGCTCAACGAGGGCGCCATCCGGGTGCCGGGCTACAGCGCCGACGGCTGGATGGTGCGCGGGTACAGCGAGTCTGGTCTGCTCGACCCCGACAAGCCGATCGCCGAGTACTCGGATGCAGAGCTCGCGGACCTCCTCTACAAGGAGCCCGTCAAGGTCAAGATCCAGAGCATCAACATGACTTACGAGGGCCTCGTGCCCCGCATCACGAAGTCGATGTTGCAGAAAGACCGCGACGCGCTGCAGCCTCACGTCCGAGCCTTCGTCGATCGCGCGGTCAAGTTCATGCCCTGTTCGGCATGCGAGGGAACGCGGCTCAACGCGGGCGCTCGCTCCGCGAAGATCGCCGGCGCGAGCATCGCCGACGCCGCGGCGATGCAGATCACCGATCTCGCCGGCTGGCTCCGTTCCATCGACGATCCCACCGTCGAGCCCCTGCTCGCCGGACTACGGGCGACCGTGCAGTCGTTCATCGACATCGGCCTCGGTTACCTCTCGCTCGACCGCGCGTCGGGAACGCTGTCGGGTGGTGAGGCTCAGCGGACGAAGATGATCCGGCACCTCGGGTCGAGCCTGACGGACGTGACATACGTCTTCGACGAGCCGACCGCGGGGCTCCACCCGCACGATGTCCAGCGCATGAACGACCTGCTGCGCGGTCTCCGTGACAAGGGCAACACGGTGCTCGTCGTCGAGCACAAGCCCGAGGTCATCGAGGTCGCCGATCATGTCATCGACCTCGGGCCCGGGGCAGGGCGCCACGGCGGCAGGGTCCAGTTCACCGGGTCGGTCGCCGAGCTCAGGACATCCGGCACGCTGACGGGCCGGCATCTCGACCACCGCGCACAGCTGAAGCCGGCGGTGCGCGCTGCCACCGGCGTCCTCGAGATCCGGGGTGCGACCGCCAACAACCTCAAATCGGTGGATGTCGACATCCCGCTCGGGACCCTCACCGTCGTCACCGGCGTGGCGGGCTCGGGCAAGTCGTCGCTGATCCACGGCAGCCTCGCCGGGCGGGAGGGGGTCGTCGTCGTCGACCAGTCGCCGATCCGAGGCAATCGCCGCAGCAGCCCCGCGACGTACACGGGTCTGCTCGATCCGATCCGCTCCGCGTTCGCGAAAGCCAACGGGGTCAAGCCCGCCCTGTTCAGCTCGAATTCGCAGGGCGCATGCCCGGCCTGCGCAGGGCTCGGGGTCATCGTCACCAAGCTCGGCATCACGGCATCGGTCGAGACCGAGTGCGACGTGTGCCAGGGGTCCGGCTTCAGCCCCGACGTCCTCCAGTACACCCTCGACGGGCGCACCATCGCGGACGTGCTCGCGCTGAGCGCTGCGGAGGCCGCGGAGGCGCTGCCGGCGCGAGCGGCCGGCGGCATCCTGTCGCGCCTGATCGATGTCGGCCTCGGATACATCACGCTCGGCCAGGCGCTCAGCACCCTCTCGGGAGGCGAGCGGCAGCGGCTGAAGCTCGCGATCTCGATGGCCACGGCAGGCTCGGTGTACATCCTCGACGAGCCGACGACCGGACTGCATCTCGCCGACGTCGACAAGCTCCTCGCCCTGCTCGACCGTCTCGTCGACGCGGGCAACTCCGTCATCGTCATCGAGCACCATCAGGCGGTCATGGCGCATGCCGATCACCTCATCGACATCGGGCCCGGTGCCGGGCGCGACGGCGGGCGGGTCGTGTTCGCAGGGGCACCGGCCGACCTCGTCGCGACGGCAGACACGCTGACGGCGCACCATCTGCGTCGCTACATCGGGACGAGCGCGGGATCGGAGCGCTGATGCACACCCTCGCGATGGTTGACATGGGGAGAACTCCCCATGTCAACAGACAAATCCGGCACCCCGCTTGACATAGGGTGGTTCCGCAGTTCAACCAGTGCGAGCCCGGGAGCCGGGCCGATGATCGTCGCCCCGGGGGGAGCCGAGCCCAATGAAGTCGACCTCGTGGCTGCGGGCACGCCCGCGAACGCTCATCTCCGCCGGTATCGTCACCGTCGCGGCCCTCACCATCGGGACCCTCGCCGTCGCCTATGAGGGCGAGCCCACGACCGAGGTCGACCTCCACGACGGCGGCGTCTGGGTGACGAAGCAGTCGAGCCTGCTCGTGGGGCACTACAACAACGAGTCCCGGGTGCTCGACGGCAGCCTGCGCACGACGTCCGCGGAATACGACGTCCTCCAATCGGGCCCCCGCGTCGTCGTGGTCGACGCCGACGGGTCGGCGATGTCGGCCGTCGATCCGGCGAAGGTCGTGCTCTCGGGCACGGCGGAGGTGCAGCCGGGCGCGCAGATCAGTCTGGGCTCCGACACCGTCTCGGTGCTCGACGCGGCCGGCAACCTGCGCACCGTCCAGTTCGCGGGCGTGAACGGCTTCAGCCTCGAGGGCAACGAGCCGATCGCCGAGCTCGGCGAGAACGCGACCGCGACCGTCGGCACCGATGGCACGATCTACGCCGCGTCCGCGGCCGGTGCCTCTCTCTATGCTTATGCGCCGATCGGCGACGGCACGGTCGCGCAGACCGCTGAGCGCAGCCTCGACGGCATCGCCGAAGACCACGAGCTCGCGATCACCTCGCTCGGGCAGACGCCGTTCGTCCTCGACCGGACGACGAACGTGCTCTACGGCGGCGACGGCACGCAGACCGATCTCCCCGCAGACGCGCTCTTGCAGCGTCCGTCCAACTCTGCCGAGACGCTCACCGTGAGCACGCCCAGCGCGTTGCTCCGGGTGCAGCCGGGCGGGCAGATCACGACGATCGAGGCCGGTGCCGAGGGCACCCCCGCCGACCCCGTCTACGTCGGGGGCTGTGCCTACGGCGCCTGGTCGGGATCGGGAGTCTTCGTGCGCGACTGTGCGAACGACGCCGACGACGTAGTGCAGGAGATCGAGGGCATCGATCCCGCCGCGAAACTTGAGTTCCGCGTGAACCGGGATGTCGTCGTGCTGAACGACGTGTTCGGCGGGGCCGCCTGGCTCGCGAGCGAGAACATGCAGCGGGTCGACAACTGGACCGACATCACCCCGCCCGAGGGCACCGGTGACGAGGAGCAGGAGACCACCGAGGAGACGGTGGAGACGGCGCTGCCCGAGCGCACGGAGGAGAACACGCCGCCCATCGCGGTCGACGACTCGTTCGGCGTGCGGCCGGGGCGCACGACGGTCCTCCCCGTCCTCTTCAACGACACCGATGCCGACGGCGACGTGCTGGTCGCCGAGGCGACGAGCGATCCCGCGTTCGGCGAGATCTCGCCGATCCAGAACGGCGGCGCCCTCCAGATCGCGGTACCCGACGACGCGTCGGGCTCGACGTCGTTCACCTACAAGGCCGATGACGGCCGGGGCGGCGAGGCATCGGCCACCGTCCGGCTGTCGGTGCGAGGCGACGATGAGAACTCGCCGCCGGTCCAGCAGCGCGTCACCCCCGTGACCGTCGAGGCCGGGGGCACGACGTCGTACAACGTCCTCAGTGAGTGGATCGATCCGGACGGCGACGACATCTTCCTCAAGTCGGTCCAGCCCGACGGCGGCGACGAGGCCGACTTCACCTCCGACGGTCAGATCACCTACCGTGCGATCGGAGCCGTGCAGGGTCGCAAGGACGTGCCCATCATCGTGTCCGACGGAACGGACGACGGCGCCGGGGTGCTCCGCATCGACGTCCGTCCTCCCGGCACGACGGTGCCCGTGACCAACGCCGACCACGTCGTGACCCGCGTCGGACAGTCCGTCACCGTCTCGCCCCTCACGAACGACACGAGCGCCGGCCGCGAGCCGTTGCGTCTGACGCGCGTCGACGAGGTCGAGGGCGCGACGATCCAGCCCGACTTCGCCGAGCAGACCTTCACCTTCACCTCCGACGTCGTGAACACCTACTACGTCGACTACCTCGTCTCAGCGGGGCCCAACAGCGTCCCCGGCCTCGTTCGTGTCGACGTCCTCCCGGCGGCCGACACGAATCTGCCGCCCGTCGCGGTGCGCGACGTCGCGCTGCTGCCGACCGGCGGTGACGTGCTCGTGAACGTCCTGGGCAACGACACCGACCCCGCCGGCGGCATCCTCGTCGTCCAGTCGGTGACCGCCGACCCCGACGGAGGCGTCACCGCGGCCGTGCTCGGCCACGAGACTGTCCGCATCACCGACCAGGGCTCGCTCAGCGAGCAGACCCGGGTGTCGTACACCATCTCCAACGGCGATCAATCGGCCACCGGTGAGATCGTCGTCATCCCGATTCCGGCGCCCGACCGGCTGCGGCCACCGGTCGCCAACAACGACACGGCGGTCGTGCGCGTCGGCGACGTCGTGACGATCGACGTGCTCGCGAACGACACCCACCCCAACGGCGACACTCTGCACGTCTCGCCCGAGCTCGTGCCCCCGCTCATCGACGAGGCCGACGGCCAGGTCTTCGTCTCGGAGGACAAGCTCCGGTTCCGCGCGGGCGACGAGCCCAAGACCGTCAACGCGACATACGAGGCGGTCGACAGCTCGGGCCAGCGCGCCGGCGCCTACGTGACGATCCAGATCCTGCCGCGGCAGGACGACGCGAATGCCGCACCGCGACCGCGCGACCTCACGGCGCGCACGCTCAGCGGCTCGAAGGTCACGATCCCGGTGCCGCTCGACGGCATCGACGAGGACGGCGACTCGGTCGAGCTGATCGGCATCGCGAGCTCGCCGAGCAAGGGCCGCATCGTCGAGACGGGATCGAACACCTTCGTCTACGAGGCCTTCGACACGAGCGTCGGCTCGGACTCGTTCACCTATCGCGTGCGCGACCGTCTCGGCAAGGAAGGGACCGCGCGCATCCAGGTCGGCATCGCGCCTCCCGAGACGACCAACCAGGCGCCGTACGCCGTGAAGGATGCCGTCATCATGCGGCCGGGACGCCAGGTGGCGGTCTCGGTGCTGTTGAACGATTCCGACCCCGACGGCGATCTGTTCGGCTTCGCGGCCGACGCTCTCGAAGTGCCGGACGTCGACGGTCTCGCGGCCGAGGTGTCGGGTGAGCAGGTCATCATCACCGCGCCCGACGTGCCGATGAACACCAGCATCCAGTACACGATCGAGGATGCACGCGGTCTGAAGGCCACGGCTCCCGTGCAGATCACCGTCGACCCCGACGTGCCGCTGCAGCGCCCCATCGCCCGTGACGACCGGGTCCGGGCCGAGGACGTCGACGAGAACGGCGTCGCCGAGGTCGCGGTGCTCGACAACGACGACGACCCCGACGGCACCCGCAGTGCGCTGCGCGTGACGCTCGGCGTCGGCGGCGAGAACGCCACGGTGCGCCCCAACGGCACGGTGTCGGTGCAGCTGACCGACGAGCGGCAGCTCATCACCTACTTCATCACCGACGAGGACGAGCTGACGGCAGCCGCCTTCATCCACGTCCCCTCCCTCGCCGAGCTTCCTCCGAGCCTGATCTCGACCGAGGCGCTCGTGGTCCAGAGCGGCGAGACCGTCGACCTGCCGCTCTCGGAGTACGTGCGGGCCTCGGGCGGACGCGACGTCGTCGTCACAGAGGCTGAGAAGGTCACCGCGGCCCACTCCGACGGCGCATCCCTCGTCAAGGATGAGCGGACGCTGGTCTACACCTCGGCCGCCGACTACTTCGGCCAGGACGCCCTCACCTTCGAGGTCACCGACGGCTCCGGGCCCGACGATCCCGCGGGGCGCAAGGCGACCCTGATGATCCCCATCACCGTCACGCCTCCCGACAACCGGCCGCCGACCATGATCGGTGCGCAGATGGATGTCGCACAGGGCGAGGATGCGCGAACACTCGATCTCGCCGCCCTCGCGACCGATCCCGACCCGGGCGACGCCGAGAAGCTCCGGTTCGCGATCGTCGGTAGCGCGCCCGACGGGCTCACCGCACGTGTCGACGACTCGGTGCTGTCGGTGCAGGCGAGCACCGACGTCGCGAAGGGCACGTCGCTGCCCGTCCAGGTGAGCGTCACCGACGGCGAGTCCGACCCGGTGACGGCGACGATCACCGTCACCGTCACGGCCTCGACGCGGCCCCTCGCGACGGCGAACGCCGACGTCATCGAGCAGGCAGACCAGGGCAATACCATCTCGGTTGCCGTGCTCGACAACGATGTGAACCCGTTCCCCGAGACGCCGCTGCAGATCGTCGGCGCGTTCAGCGAGTCCACGGGCGGTGATGCGCGGGTGGCGGGAGACCGTGTCGAGGTCACCAGCCGCGCTGACTTCGTCGGCACCCTGGTCGTGCGCTACCGGGTGCAGGACGCGACCGGCGACCCCGATCGTCAGGTCGACGGTCAGATCCGTGTCACGGTGCAGGGACGCCCCGACGCGCCGGGCAAGCCGACGGTGACGAGCGTCGAGAGCCGCACCGTCGTGATGTCTTGGTCGCCGCCCGTCGACAACGGTGCGTCGATCACCGGCTACACGGTGCGCTCGACCTCGGGTTCGTACACCCGCGAGTGCCGGTCGACGACCTGCACGCTCGACGGACTGACGAACAACGTCGAGTACAACTTCGTCGTGACGGCGACGAACCGCGTCGGCGAGTCCGACCCGTCGCTGCCGTCGGAGACCGCGCGTCCCGACCAGCGTCCCGACACTCCGAACCCGCCGACCCTCGCGTTCGGCGATCGGAGCCTCGACGTGAGCTGGACGGCACCCCGCACCGAGGGCTCGCCCGTCGAGAGCTACAGCTTGCAGATCTCGCCCGCACCGCCCTCCGGCGTGGCGGAGAAGACCGGTGTGACCGGCAGTCCCATCACGTGGGACGGTCTGCAGAACGGCGTGCAGTATCAGGTGCGCGTGCGTGCCCACAACCGCGCGCCCGAGCCGTCGAGCTGGAGCGTCTGGTCGCAGGCCATGGTGCCCGCGGGCAAGCCGGACGCCCCCGGCGCGCCGTCGACCCAGCGGCTCAACCCGGTGGGCAACCGCTCGCAGATGCAGGTGAGCTGGAACCAGCCGGCGAACAACGGCGACGCGATCGCGGGCTACCAGCTGCAGGTGCGCCGCGGCGGAGCGACCGTCGACACCATCAGCGTCCCCGCGGGCCAGACGAGCCAAGCGGTGACCGTCGACACCTCGACGACCGACTACACGTTCGTCGTCCGGGCGCAGAACAAGGCGGGCTGGGGCGAATGGAGTGCGGCGTCCGCACCGCGCCGCGCGTTCACCCCGCCCGGTGCCCCCACCGGCATCAGCGCAAGCGAAGGCGACAACCGCGTCACCGTCTCGTGGACGGCCGGGTCGCTCAACGGTGCGAACCCCGGTGAGGTCACCTACCAGTACTCCGTGAACAACGGCGCCTGGCGCAGTGACTGGGTCGGCGGCGGCAACGGCGGGTCGGGGACGATCGGCAACGGTCAGGTGAACAACAACGGCACCTACACCGTGCGCGTCCGGGCTGTCGCGACCGCCGACGGGTCGACGTACGAGGGCGAGCCCTCGGCTGCCTCGAACCAGGTCGCGCCCTACGGCCAGATCGGCAACCCGTCGGCTAGCGCTACGCGCGACGGCAACCGCGTCACGCTGTCGTGGTCGTCGCCGGCACGCAACGGCCGCGACATCACCACGGAGATCAGCATCAACGGCGGCGGCTGGCAGCGCGTCGACGCGAGCGGATCGAGCCCGCGGGGCGATGTGGGCTACAGCAGCACGCAGACGATCGATGTGCGCACATCGGCACCGGGCAGCAGCACCACCACTGCGCGCGCCGAGGTACGCACGCCTGATGCGCCGCCGCCGCCCCAGCCGCGCGCGTACCTGACGAAGGGCTCTCCCGTCGGCGGATGCGTCAACGGCTGCTACTACTTCGTGATCAACACGCAGAACTTCCCCGCCGGTGACTACCAGATCGATTGCGTCTCGAACGGCCGGGCCTTCAACGACTACAAGGGGCCCTTCCGACTCGAGGCGAACGGGGCGACCCAGATCACGTGCCACCTCGGTGCGGACGGCAACGAGGCCTGGGCCGTGATCCGCGGCTGGGGCGAGACCGAGCACACGCGCTGGTAGCCCCGGCGCCATGACCACCGGCATCCATTCATCACGAGGAATGAGAACGAACGAATGAGCATGACACCCGAGCAGGCAGCGTGGTTCCGCGACACCTTCACGCGCCTGATCGACAACGTCGACGCCGCCCTCCTCGGCAAGCGCGAGGTCGTGGCCCTCGTGCTGTCGGCGATGATCGCCGAGGGACACGTGCTGCTGGAAGATGCGCCGGGAACGGGCAAGACGAGCCTCGCGAAGGCGATCGCGGCGAGCGTGCAGGGCACCTCGACGCGCATCCAGTTCACGCCGGACCTGCTGCCCTCGGATGTCACCGGCGTCACGATCTACGACCAGGCGAACAAGCGCTTCGAGTTCCACCGTGGCCCCGTGTTCGCCTCGATCGTGCTCGCCGACGAGATCAACCGTGCGTCGCCCAAGACCCAGTCGGCACTGCTGGAGGTCATGGAGGAGTCGCGCGTGACCGTCGACGGCGTCGCGCACGAGGTGGGCCGCCCGTTCCTCGTCATCGCGACCCAGAACCCGATCGAGCAGGCCGGTACCTACAAGCTGCCCGAGGCTCAGCTCGACCGCTTCATGATCAAGACGTCGATCGGATATCCGACCCTGGCGGTCTCGGAGCGCATCCTCGTCGGCGCGGTCGACCGCAACCCGTCGGCGAGCCTCAAGCCCGTGATCACGACGCGTGCCGTGGGTGAGATGGCCGATCTGGCCGCGACCGTCCACATCGATCCGGTCGTCGCCCGCTACGCGGCGCAGATCGTCGAGGCCACCCGTGAGGCGTCGGCGACGCGACTGGGCGTCTCGGTGCGCGGCGCGATCGCCATGATCCGCATCGCCAAGGTCTACGCCGCCGCGCAGGGGCGTCACTACGTCGTGCCCGACGACATCAAGCTGCTCGCGTTGCCGGTGTGGGCTCACCGTCTGGTTCTCGACCCCGAAGCGGAGTTCACCGGCACGACCGCCGAGACCGTCATGAACAACGCCCTCGCCGACGTCGAGGCACCCCTCGCACGAGCGGACGCTTGATGGCCACACCCCCTGCCGCCCCGAACCCGACGCGTCGCACGCGCCGGGGCCGCGGTGCTGCCGCCGGTGAGGGGGGTGCCGACCGCACGGCAGGAGCCACCGCCGACACGCGGACCGTCGGGGAGACGACGCGCGACGCCGATGCCACCGTCCAGGTGGGGACGACGACCCTGTCGGCCCACGCCGCTCCCGTCAACGCGGAAGCCCCGTCGCGGCTGGTCGTCTGGCGCGAACGGCTCGAATCGTGGTGGGCGGTCGCGCGGCGCGGCATCCGCCTCGTCACCCGCACCATCCGCCCGCTCGGGTGGGTCATGCTGTTCGCGACCGTGCTGCTCTGGGTCGTCGCCCTCAGCTTCGGCTGGCAGGAGATGGTCATCGCGGCCGTCATCCTCACGGTCATCGTCGTCGTCAGCGTGCCGTTCCTCTTCGGCGGCACGGCCTACGACGTCGATCTCGATCTCACGCGCACGCACGTCGTCGTCGGTGAGCGCGCGATCGGCGGGCTGACCCTCGTCAACGGGACATCGCGGTCGATTCTGCCGTCGCGAGTCGTCCTGCCGGTCGGCTCCGGCCGCGGCGAGTTCGACGTGCCGCGGCTTGCGCCGCAGGCCACCCACGAAGAGCTGTTCGCCATCCCCACCACCGCGCGCGGTGTGCTGGCGGTGGGTCCGGTCAGTGTGTTGCGCGGCGATCCGCTGGGACTCTTCGAACGCAGCAGCGACCGCCGGCAGGCCGTCGACCTCTACGTGCACCCGCGTACCGTTCCCCTCGAGGGGCTCTCGCTCGGGCGTCTGCGCGACCTCGAAGGGCTTCCCTCGACGCAGCTGGCCCGCGACGACGTGTCGTTCCACGCGCTGCGGGAGTATCAGCCGGGAGACGACCTGCGCCACGTGCACTGGAAGTCCACAGCACGCGTCGGCAACCTCATGATGCGTCAGTACGAGGAGACCCGCCGGTCGCACTTCGTGCTCGGGCTGTCCACCTACGCCGGCGACTACGCCGACCCCGACGAGTTCGAGCTCGCGATCTCGGCGGCCGGATCGATCGGTCTGCGCGCCCTGCGCGACTCGCGCGTGCTCGAGGCTCGCACGCAGCGCGGCCCGCTGCGCACGCAGGGACCGCGTCGTCTGCTCGACAACCTGTCGGCTCTCGAGCACTCGCGTCAGCGGGACGGCGGCATCGTCGCTCTTTCGGGAACGATCGCGATCAACTCCCACGGCATCGCGATCGTCGTGCTGTTCTGCGGCTCGGGAACGGACTCGGCCGAGCTCAAGCTCGCCTGCTCGCGACTGCCGCAGGGGGTCCGCGTGCTCGCCGTCGTCGCCGATCGCTCGGTCGAGGTGCCGTTGCTGCGTCGCGTCGGCGATGCCGACGTCATCTCGATCAGCGCGCTCGACCAGCTCGCGCCCGCCATGCGGAAGGTGCTCTCGTGATGTCGCCCGCGCGCCGTCGACTCGTCCTCGACCTCGTCGCCGTCGCACTGCTGCTCGCCGTCGCGATCGTCGGATTCGGGCCGACCTTCGACGGCGGCGCCTACCTCGTGGCGGGGTTCGGCGCGCTCGTCATCGGGGTCGGCATCGCCTGGCTGTGCGCTCGTCGCCGCTGGGGAGTGCTGCCGACGGCGGGACTCACCGTCGCGGCCTACTTCATCTTCGGCGGCGCGCTGGCGCTGCCGCAGACCGCGTTGTTCGGCGTCATCCCCACGCTCGACACCTGGACGCAGCTCGCCCTGGGCTCCGTCCAGTCGTGGAAGCGCCTGCTCACGACCGTCGCCCCGGTGGCGCCGTACGACGGGCATCTGATCGTGCCGTTCCTGCTGACGCTCGTCGCGGCGGTGCTCACGGCGTCTCTCGCGCTGCGACTGCGACAGGCGGCGTGGGCGTTGATCCCGGTGACGGCCTTCCTCGTGACGCAGATCCTGCTCGGGATGACCGAGCCGGCCGTGCCCGTCCTGCAGGGCGTCGTCTTCGCCGTCGTCGCGGCGGTATGGCTCGCGCTGCGACAGGCGTGGGATCCCGACAACGCGGCCGTGCGCATCGAACCCACGGCGACATCGGATGCCGCGACCCTCCGGCACACGCGCTTGCGCCGCCTGATCTCGGGAACGGCCGTCGTCGCCGTCGCCGTGGGCGCCGGCGTCGCGACCGCCGCCGTCGCGAGCCCCCCGTCGACGCGATACGTGCTGCGCGACATCGTCATCCCGCCCTTCGACGTCAAGCAGTACCCGAGCCCGTTGCAGGCCTTCCGCGGCCTCGTGCGTGACGACGCCGAGACGCCGCTGTTCACGGTGCAGGGACTTCCGGACGACGGACGCATCCGCCTCGCGACGATGGACGCGTACAACGGCATCGTCTTCAACGTGTCGGACGAGGGGGCCGGTTCGTCGAGCTCGTTCACGCCCCTGCGGTCGAACATGTCGCCCGACGCCGAGGGCGTGCCCGGCGAGCTGCAGTTCGAGATCGACGAGCTGCGCGGCGTGTGGCTCCCTGACGCCGGCGCCGTGCGGTCGATCGAGTTCGAGGGCGAACGCGCCGACGAACTGCGCCGCACCGCCCACTACAACGACGCCACGGGCACGGCAGCCGTCACCGCGGGACTCGCGCCCGGGACGACCTACACGGTCGACACCGTGTTCCCCGTCCTGCCCACCGACCAAGCGCTCGCCGACGCGGCTTTCGCGCCGCTGAAGATGCCGAAGCAGGAGGGCATCCCCGACGGGCTGTCTCAGATCGCGACGGATGCCGTGGGCGATGCGGAGACGCCGATCAAGCAGGTCCGCGCCCTGGCCGACTGGCTCTCGACCGACGGATACTTCAGTCACGGACTCGAGGACGACCCGTATTCGCCATCCGGCCACGGTGCCGCCCGCATCACGAGCTTCTTCGGCGGCGACGAGATCATCGGCGACGACGAGCAGTACGCCGTCGCGATGGCGCTGCTGTCGGCGCAGCTGGGCATCCCGGCGCGCGTGGTGATGGGGTGGCACCCCGAAGAAGGTGACACCGCCGGCGAGTTCACGGCGACGGGCGACAACGTCCATGCCTGGGTCGAGGTCGCCTTCGAGGGGTACGGATGGGTCCCGTTCGATCCGACCCCCGACGAGGACAATGAGCCGAACGAGCAGACGACGACCCCGCGAGCCAATCCCAAGCCGCAGGTGCTGCAGCCGCCGCCGCCCGCCCAGGAGCCGGCGGACCTGCCTCCCGCGATCGCGAACGACCGCGACCAGGAGGAGGAGGACGATCCCGGCTTCGACTGGATCGGCGCCATCCTCGCCCCGGTCGGCATCGGCATCGGCGTGCTCGCGATCATCTTCGCTCCGTTCGTGATCATGGGTGCCGTCAAGACGGCCCGACGCACCAAGCGGCGCAACGCCGAGAAACCCGCCGACCGCATCTCCGGCGGGTGGGACGAGCTGATCGACCGTGCTGTCGACCTGAACGCCCCCGTCGCATCGGGTGCGACCCGCACCGAGAGCGCACAGGTCGTGGCCGCGACGATGGAGCAGCCCGACGTGACCGCCCTCGCGACGTCCGCCGATGCCCGCGTGTTCGGACCGGGCGAACCGACCGCGGAGGACGTCGACGCCTTCTGGCGGGAGGTCGACGCGATCGTCGTGGGCATGAGCGGTCGGGTGTCGGTCTGGCGCCGCCTGCGGGCACGGCTGAGCCTGCGCTCGCTCCTGCGGGGCCGAACCCGCCGAGCTCGCGGAGGTGGGGCATGAGCGCGATGATCTTCGACACGGAACCGCTCTCAGGGGTGCCCGACATCCGGAGCGGGGCGCGTGCGCTGCTGCTGTGGGATGACGGCACGCGCACGGCCGTCTACGGTCGGACCGTCTTCGGCCGAGACCCGTCGCGCATCGCCGGCACCGATGCGGTCGTGCTGCGCGATGAGACGCTGACGCTGTCGCGCACGCACTTCGAGCTCGTGCCCCAGGAGCCCGGCGGTCTCGTCGTCATCGATCGTGCGTCGATGAACGGGGTCGTCGTGACCCGCGGAACCGACCGTGTTCCGGTGGTGCCCGGGGTTCAGACCGTGCTGCGCAGCGGAGACAGGCTCGACCTCGGCGATCGATGGCTCGTCATCGAGGTCATGCGGTGACGTCGATGTCTCTCCGGGTCGGACACGGTGCGGCGACGCATGCCGGGCTGCGCGGCCGCGCGAACGAGGACTCCTACCTCGCCGACGAGCCCGTCTTCGTCGTGGCCGACGGCATGGGCGGTCACGAGGCCGGTGCACGGGCGAGCGCTGCCGCGGTCGCCGAGTTCGCGTCGCTGGTGGGTGTCGCGGCGGTGTCGCACCAAGACGTGCGGGCCGCCATCGAACGAGCCCGCACGAACATCGATGCCCTCGCGACCGGTCAGCGCGCGGCAGGCACGACTCTCACCGGGGTCGTGCTGACCCGTGTCGGCGATGCCGGCTACTGGCTGACGCTCAACATCGGCGACTCGCGGACGTACCGGTGGGCCCGCGGCCGGCTCGAGCAGATCAGCGTCGACCATTCCGTCGTGCAAGAGCTCGTCGACTCGGGACAGATGGATGCCGAGACGGCGGCCCGTCATGCGCGGCGCAACGAGATCACACGTGCGCTCGGGGCGGGCAGCGTCGGCCAGGCCGACTTCTGGATGCTGCCCGCGGAGAGCGGCGACCGCATCCTCGTCTGCTCGGACGGGCTGTCGACAGAGCTCGACGACGAGCGGATCGCCCGTATCCTCGACGAGGAAGCCGAGCCGCAGGAAGCCGCCCAACGACTCGTCCACGAAGCCTTGCTGCACGGTGGTCGTGACAACGTCACGGTCATCGTCGTCGACGCGTCGGGCGAGGGCGGCGACGATGTGTACGACACCGTGCCGTCCGCCCAGCCGGATGACGCAGACATAGACACCCGGCCGCGCGCAGCGGCCGCAGGGGGGAGAGCCTGATGGTCGAGGTCCGGTACGTCCCGGCGACGGGCGCGGAGCACTGGCGCGTCGCCCTCGCGCCCGCGGCTGCCGTCGCTCTGCCCGCGAACGTGTCGATCCCGACGGTCGAGGCCGTCTGGCGCCGCCTGGAGGAGCGGGGCATCGGAGCGGTCATCGAGGCTCTCACCGGCGCGTTCGGCACCTCGCTCGCGGCCATTCCCGACTTCATCCTGGCCATCGTGGAAGGCGATGGGCTCCGCGTCGCCGTACGCGGGCCGGTCGAGCTCGTCGTCGAGGCCGAGTCGGGCCCGCTCTCGGTCTCGGGTCAGGGCGTCTCGACCTGGGTCGAGCGTCACATCCCGGGGGTGCACCGGGCGTCGGCGCTGTTCGCCGCCGCGGCGGACGAGACCGCGTCGCTTCCCTTCGTCGAGGGCGTCGTCGCGGCGGACTCGATCACCGTCGACCTCACGGGGGCGCGTCCCGGCGTCCGGCCCGCGAGCCCGTTCGTCGCCGGCGCGTCGGCACCCGGTGCGCCGGCACCCGCCGCACCGGCGCCTGTGCAGCGCGCACCCGAGCCCACGCCCGAACCCGAGCCCACGCCCGAACCCGAGCCCACGCCCGAGCCCGAACCCGAGCCCACGCCCGAGCCCGAACCAGAGCCCACGCCCGAGCCCGAGGAGCCGGCTGCGCCGGTCACCGGGTCGGCGACTCCGAGCGACCCGTCGGACGACGAGAACGACATCCCGTTCGACGAATCGCCCGGTGCGCAGACGTTCGTCCCGCTCGGCGACACGGCCGCCGCCGAAGAGCACGCGATGATCTGGGGCGAGACGGTCGTGCGCCCGACGCTTCCGGCCGATCAGCCCGAAGCGGCGGAGCCGGCATCCCCCGCCGACGATGCCACCGTCGTGTCGTCCCCGCCCGAGCCGGCGGGTGATCACGACGGCGAGACCATCGCCGTCGCCGACATCCGCAGCGCTCGGCGGAACGAGCCCGTGGTCTACGAGTCGACGGAGATCGTCCCCGCTCGCCGCCTGACGCGGGGCCGCATCCGCGTATCGGACGGACAGGTCGTCGAGCTCGACACCACCGTCATCGTCGGCCGGCGTCCGCGTTCGTCGCGTTCGACGGGCGACATGCTGCCGACGCTCATCGCGGTCGAGAGCCCCGAGCAGGACATCTCGCGCAACCACGTCGAGATCCGTGCCGAGGGCGAGCACGTGCTCGTCGTCGACCTAGACACGACGAACGGCTCGGTCCTGCTGCGCGGTGGCAACGACCCGGTGCGGCTGCACCCGAACGAGCCGACGATGGTCGTCTCGGGCGATGTGCTCGACATCGGCGACGGCGTGACGATCGCCTTCGAGGATCTCCCGTGAGCGCGAAGCGGCCCCCGGCGCCGCCGCCCGAGCTGCCCGGCTTCACGTACCTCGAACTGCTCGGCTCGGGCGGCTTCGCCGACGTCTACCTCTACGAACAGCACCTGCCTCGACGCAAGGTCGCGGTGAAGGTGCTGCTGCCGGACCGGATGGCCGGTGGTTCCGTCGAGCAGTTCACCGCCGAGGCGAACGTGATGGCCATGCTGTCGACGCACCCGGCGATCGTCACGATCTACCAGGCCGGCCTCGCTGACGACCAGCGGCCGTATCTCGTGATGGAGAACTGTCCGCGGCCGAACCTGCAGGTGCGCTATCGGGCGGCGGCGTTCTCGGTGGCCGAGGCGCTGCGCGTCGGCATCCAGGTGGCTGCCGCCGTCGAGACGGCGCACCGGGCCGGCATCCTCCATCGCGACATCAAGCCGGCCAACATCCTCGTGACGGAGTACAACCGGCCGGCGCTCACCGACTTCGGGATCGCGACGACGACCGACGGCGCCGACGAGACCGCCGGCATGTCGATTCCGTGGTCGCCGCCCGAGGCCTTCGCCGATGGGCCCGACTCCGGCGTGCGCTCGGACGTCTACGCGCTCGGCGCCACGATCTACACCCTCCTCGCGGGGCGTTCGCCCTTCGAGCAGCCGGGCGGTCGTAACGGAGCCGCCGATCTCATCCAGCGCATCGAGACCGCGCCGCTCGAACCGCTCGATCGCGCCGACGTGCCGCCGTCGCTGCAGCAGGCGCTCGGGCGTGCGATGGCCAAGAGCCCCGCGGCGCGCTTCGACAGTGCGGTGGCGTTCGCCCGCGCGCTGCAGCGGGTGCAGATCGAGCTCGCGCACTCGGTGACGCCGATCGACATCCTCGACGATTCTCCCGACGCGGAGGAGGAAGAGGATGCCGACGGCGAGCTGACTCGCGTCCGCGGCATCGTGAGCATCGAACCGACCACCGCGCCGCCTGCCGGGTCCACGCGCCGCAAGGGCGGCTCGGACGCAACGTCGCCGTTCGCCCCGTCTGCGGCCGGTTCGCCGTTCGCGCCGTCCGCTCCCGACGAGACCGTGCTGCGTCCCTCCGCGCGCGCGGGGCAGGAGGCCACCGTCCGCCGTCCGCGCACGGTCGAGCCGGTCGCGGATCACACGGTGCAACGGCGTGCTGCGGCATCCGACTCCGCGAACACGACGGCCCCGGACGTCTTGCAACCCGAGTCAGCCGAGCACTCCGACACCGGTACGTCCGCGGACGCCGCTCCCGCGCGCTCTCGTTCCTGGCTGTGGATCGCCCTCGGCGGTGTCGCCGCGGCGCTGGTGGTTGCCGTCGTGGTCGTCGCGAGCATGCTCCAACCGACCGCTCCGGCCGAGCCCCAGGCGAGCGCGTCGCCCTCCAGCGCTCCGCAGGACCCGCTCGCCGGCTTCGTCCCGCGTGTCGGCGATCTCGCGGGTGCCGTGGCGGGCGCCGACGTGACGTTCACCTGGACGAACCCGAATCCCGCCGAGGGCGATTCGTACCTCTGGTACCCCGTCACGCTCGACGGCGCGAGCGCACCGCAGCGGGTCGAGGACGAGACGGTCACCGTGCCTGCCGACCCGTCGGGCCGCACGTGCATCGAGGTGCAGCTCGTGCGCGCCAACGGCGGGGCAGGGGATGCCGTGCGGGGCTGTACGCCCTGACGCCGCGCCGTCAGTCGCGACCGGGTTTGTCCTGACCGGGCTTGTCCTGATCGCGCTTGTTCTCTCGCTGTTCGGCCTTCTTCTGCTCGTCCGCGGCCTTCTCGGCTTCTCGCTCGGCCTTCTTCGCTGCGTCCTCAGCGGCTTTGCGGTCTGCTTCCGATTGCGGTCCGTCCTGCGTCGTCGTGTCCTCCACGGGCGCGGCCGGCTGTTCGTCCGGCCCTCCGGTCTGCTCGTCCACGACGGTCACCTGCTCGGTCGTCTCGGCAGGTGCGGGTTCGGGAACGGCGGACTGCTCCGTGTCGGCGGGTGTGCGGGGGGCGGGCTCGCCGGTCGAGCCCGCGAGCCACATACCGCCGATCGCCGTGGCCGCGAGCGCCGCGGCAGCCAGCCCGCCGACGAGTCCGGCCCGCGCCCGCGAGGGTCGGCGGCGCGCGGCCACCGCCGTCGTCTGCCCGGGAGCCGCCGCGGGGAGGACGCGGGTCGTCGTCGCGGCCGTCGCGGGAGGCGTCGCGGCCGCGACCGCTGCGGGGACAGGAGGCAGAGCGGGGGCTGCCGGGCGTTCCGCGAGAGCCCTCGCCGCCGCGAAGACCTCTGCCGCGCTCGGCCGGTCGTCGGGATCCATCGCGGTCATGTCCCGAAGCAGAGCGGCCCAGGCGGGATCGAGAGTGTCGGGGATCTCGGGTGCGACGGTGAGCCGGGCGAGCGCCTCGCCGAATCCCTCGGCGCTCGGGAAGCCGCGCCGGCCGGTGAGCGCTTCGAGTGCGACCAGGCCGAGCGCATAGATGTCGGAGGGCGGGGCCGGCGGCGCGCCGGTGAGCTGCTCGGGTGCGAGGTACGCCGCCGTTCCGACGACCGTACCGGGTTGGGTGAGCCGTGCGGCGTCCACCAGTACCGAGATCCCGAAATCGGCGAGCTTGGCGCCCGACCGGTCGCCGAGCGGCGGCACGGGCGCCATGAGGACGTTCGAGGGCTTGATGTCGCGGTGCACGATCCCGGCGTCGTGGACGACATGGAGCGCTTCGGCGAGGTCGGCGACGAGGACGGCGGCCTGCCGAGCCGGCAGCGGACCGCCGGCGAGACGTGCGGCCAGCGTGGGGCCGTCGACGAACTCCATGACCAGGTACTCGGCCCGGCCCGGGGCCAGTTGCGCGTCGTAGAGGGTCACGAGGGCGGGGTGGTTGAGAGAGGCGAGCACGGTCATCTCGCTGCGGGCGCGGGACGAGGTGCTCGCACCTTCCAGCTCGGGGCGCAGGAGCTTGACCGCGACGGTACGTCCCAGCAGCACGTCCTCGGCGCGGTGCACACGGGCCATGCCGCCCTGGCCGACGCACTCTCCCAGCAGGTAGCGACCGTCGAGCATCGCTTCCGTCGGCGGAGGTTCGTTCGTGACCATGGCGTCTCCCTGCGGCCGCATCCCCGGGTCGGATCGGCCAGGCTCATCGGTAGAGCCAGCGACCCCGCGCACCAGGGTCTTGACACCGAGGAGCGGAGCGGGGCGACTGCCTCGGGTCAGCGTGCGAGCGCCGCGAGCGCTCGATCGATGCGGGTGACGAGCGCGTCGGGCGCCGAGACGGCCGCGAGCTCATCGCGCAGCCGACTGCCGGGAACCCACCGGATGTACGCGTCGAATTCCTCCGCCATCTCGGGGGAATGGCCGGCGATCGTGCGCGACACCACGGCGCAGGCATCCGGCGTGTCCGCGATCGTCGCGAGGTCGGACTCGACCCCGACCGCGAGGACGGTGGGGACCGGGGCGGTCGCTTCCCACGAGTGCGTTCCGGCGCCCACCTCGAACAGCGCGCGACCGGGGAGCTCGACGACTGCCGTCACCCCGTGCGGAACCTGCGCCCGGACGCGGACCTGCTCGCGGGTGCCGGCATCCCGCTCCCACGACACCGAGGCGCGTCCCCGCGGGGTGTCGTGCGCGACGCTCGCGTGATCCAGCGCCGACACGAACCACGGCTGGATCCGTAGACGGGCCCAGCCGGGTTCCGCGCACGCGAGCCCGCCGACGCGGCGATGCAACACGTCGCCGACGGAGCCGAGCGCGTAGTGGTTGAGGGACGTCATGCCGGAGGGATGCAGCGAGCCGTCGGGACGGACGGCATCCCACCGCTCCCACACCGTCGTCGCTCCCTGCGACAGCGGGTAGAGCCAGGACGGACACATCGTCTGCAGCAGCAGCCGCTCGGCCGCCCATTCCTGCCCGTTCGACAGGAGCGCATCGAGGACGAGCGGGGTGCCGAGGAACCCGGTCGCCATGCGGTACCCGCCGGCCCGGAGGAGGGAGGCGAGCCGCTCGGCCGCCGCGGCGCGCAGCGGAGCGGGGAGCAGATCGAACTCGAGGGCGAGCGCGTACGCCGTCGGGGCATCCGAGGCGAGGCGGCCCCGCGGGGTGAGGTACGCGGCGACGAACGCGTCGCGCACCTCGGCGGCGAGCTCGGCGTAGCGGACGGACGCCGGTGCTTCGCCTGAGCGGGCGAGCGCATCCGCGGTCAGCTGGGCCGAGCGGGCGAAGTAGGCCGTGGCGACGAGGCCCGGGTCGGTCTTGGCCTTGTCGGGCCGGGCGGAGGTCGGGTCGAGCCAGTCGCCGTACTGGAACCCGCGCTCCCACAGACGTTCGGGTCCCGCGGCATCCGCGACGGCGTCGACCCATGCCCGCATCGGTCCCGTCATCCGATCGAGCAGGCCCCGATCGCCGAACCGCTTGTGCATCACGGAGGGGATGACGGTGATGGCGTCGCCCCATCCGGCCGCCATCGTCTCGCCCAGCCTCCCGATCGTCTGCGGCACGACCGTCGGCACCCGGCCGCCTCGCGCGCGCTGCTCGGCGGCGACGTCGTCGAGCCAGGAGGCGAAGAACGCGTTCGCATCGAAGAGGGATGCCGCCGTCGGGGCGAACACCTGGGCGTCGCCCGTCCACCCGAGTCGCTCGTCGCGCTGGGGGCAGTCGGTGGGCAGCGCGAGGGCGTTGCCGGCGAAGCTCCACACGATGTTCTCGTGCAGACGCGTGAGTCGCTCGTCGGAGCACGAGAACCAGCCGGTGCGCGTCAGATCGGAATGGAGGACGACGGCGGCGAAGTCGGCGGGGTCGAGCTCCCCGGGGTAGCCGGCGACCTCGACGTAGCGGAACCCATGGAAGGTGAACCGTGCTTCGCAGACGGTGTCGGCGGCGCCGTCGAGGACGAAGGTGTCGGTCGCAGCGGCTGCCCGGAGCGAGCGGGTGTCGAGCCGTCCATCGTCGAGCGCCTCGGCGTGCCGCAGCACGATCCGGGTGCCGGCGGGGCCGGAGACCCGGAACCTCACACGTCCGACGAGGTTCTGCCCGAAGTCCAGCAGCACGCGCCCCGGATCAGCGCTCTCGAGCAGGGCCCGGACCGGCACGGATCGGATGCGCCGCACCGGCTCGACGTCGATGACCTCGGGCTGCCGGTCGGGCTCTGTCCGGGCGGGGAGCTCCCACGCGCTGTCGTCGAAGCCCGCGGATTCCCAGCCGGACGGATGCCGGCGGAGATCGACCTCCTCGCCGGCGTAGATGCCGCTCGAGACGAGTTCGCCGTCGCCGTAGAGCCGCCACCGGTCGTCGGGGCTGATCTCGTCGACGTGGCCGTCGCGGTGCCGCAGACGCAGAAGCGGCGCGACGGCGGGCTGGTCGCCGTAGAAGCGTTCGGCCGTCTCGCCGAAACCGTACGCCTCGGTGTACCAGCCGCCGGCGACCTCGATCGTGAGGGCGTTCGTCGCGCCGACCCGCACGAGGGCGGTGACATCGGTCAGGTGCAGGGGGAGCCGGTGCTGGTAAGCCGTCCAGCCGGGACTCAGCACGGCGTCGTCGACGTCGATGCCGTTGATGCGAGCGTGATGGACGCCGTGCGTCGCCACGTGGAGCTCGGCGGCGACGACCGTCTCGGCGATGGAGAATTCGCGCCGTGCGAAGAACGGCTGAGCGACGCGGCCGGGGCTCGCGAGGCGCAGGAAGGGCGCGGTCCACACCGCCTCGGTGAATCCGGGGCGGATCTCGCAGGGCTCCGACCAGGCGCTCGCTGTGCCGTCGACGCCGACGACGCGGGCTTCGAGCCGATGCGATGCGCCGGCTCGAAGCGGTGCGAACGGCCACTCCTCGAGGATGCCGTAGGGGCGCATGGTCGCGGTCGTGGACCCGTCGAGGCGGAGCTCGGCTCGGGCCGCCTCCCACGCGGCGGGTGCTTCGACGAGCCACGACACGGGTGGCTGCGGCGAGGCGGCGACGGCGAGATCCCGCCGCCGCCCCACGCGCAGGCCGACGACCCGAGGCGAGCGAGCGAGGCTCACGACCGCCGCGCCGCGCGCTGCGCCGTCAGGAGCGCGATACCGGCGGCTCCGGCCATTACCGCTGCGCCGAGCCATCCGAACATCGGTGATCCGCCCGTGCTCGCGAGGGTTCGGGCCTCGGCGGATCCTGCCGCCGTCCCGCTCCCTCCCGCGGCGCCGGGCGCCACCGAACCGTCGTCGCCCGGTGTCGCGGGCTGGGCGGGTTCGGAGGGCGGCTCGACGACCGGGGCCGGGAGCAGCCGCACGGCGGTGAACGCGCCGGAATCCTTCTCTCCCGCGATGCCGCCGCCCCAGGAGAGGTAGCCGGCACGCCCGCTCCCGTCTGCCTCGTTGACGATCGCGGCGCTGCTCAGGAGCGACGTCGTCGGGTCGACGCCGCGCAGCAGGGTCCAGGGGATCGCCGTCTCGTACACCGTTCGCCCGGCGGCGTCGTCGCGCGAGATGGCCACCGGAGCGCCCGGCACCGGCCCGGCTCCGGCGTTGACGGAGAGCCATCGGTACAGCTGGGGACCGGCGCTCGTGAGCGCCATGCCGAACTCGTGCCACGTCGTCGCCGCGCCCGGGGCGCCGCCCGCGACGGTGAACTGGATCGAATCGCCCTGCCAGATGTTCGCGCCCTGCGCGGGCTGGTCGTGCACGTCGTCCGAGACATCGGCCGAGAGGTACAGGTACTCCTCGTCCCACGTGATCCAGGCGACGGCGGACTGGTCGGCGTCGTCGTCGGCGTCGGGGTTGGCGGCGAACGCGATCGGTGCGACCCCCTCGAGATCGTCGAGCGAGCCGTCGACGGTGATCGTGCGGTGAGCCGCCGGCAGGACGGATGCCGCGTCGACGGGCGCGACACGCCCCGAGGCGGTCAGCGTCGACCCGTCGACGACCGCGGTCGCCGTGAAGGACGCCGGGCCGGTCAGCGTATCGAGCGGGATGTCGACGACGACATCCGCCTCGGCATCGATCACGGCCGGAGTCTCCGGCTGCCCGCCGGCGTCACCGACCGCGTACGACAGCGAGTCGAGCGTGCGGGGCGCGGCGGACGCATTGGCGATACGGATGCGGAGCACCGACGCGCCCTCGTCCGTGAGCGCCTGCGCCGCCTGGAGCGTCACGGGCTCGCTCACCGACGTGGCGGCGCGCAGGGTGCCGACGTAGCGATCGCCCTCGTAGACACGGGCGCTCGTCTCGTATGTCCCCGCGGCCGCGGGGGCCGGGAACGAGACCGTCGTGCTCGCGGTCGCGCCGGGGCCGGTCGTCTGCGTCGCCTCCGAGCCGTCCGGCAGGACGAGACGCCACGACGAAGCGGCATCCGCGCGACCCTCTGCGGTCCACTCACCCGTGACGGGGGCGCCGACGACCCCGGGGTCGAGGGTCAGGTCGGTGCCGGTCTGCGTGATCGCCGTCACATCGCCGCGGACGTACAGCGGTTCCGTGCCGGTCTGCGCCAGCACCGGGCCGCCACCGGCGACGGTCTCGGCCGCGCCGAACATCGTCGTCAGCTCAGCGGAACCGGCCACTTCGAGCGCCACGGTCTGCGGGGTATCGGACCACAGGACGTGCAGCGGTCCGTCGGCGGTGTCGAATCGAACCTGGCGCAGGCCCGGGAGCGGCTCGTCGCGCTCGGCGTACGTCGCCGTCGCGAGGGCATCTGCGGCCACGGAGTATGCCGCGAACGAGGGCTTCGGCGTGAAGGCGCCGAGAGCGTCGTCGGGGTGGTGCAGCAGACCGAAGTTCTCTTCCGTCTCGGCGTCGTCGACGCCGTCGTTGACGAGGTCGTACACGTAGTACCGGGCGGCGTCGTGGGCCGCGGCGATGACGGCCGACTTCGCGATGTCGGCGGCCTGCTGCCGTTCGGAGACGGCCCGCGCGTTGGTGCCGGTGGGCCAGCCGTGCTCGGTGATCCACAGCGGCTTCGTTTGACCGTCGTTGTAGCGCCGCACCAGGGCATCGATGCGCGTCAGGGTCTCGTCGAGGGCATCCGCACCGACCGGGTAGCTGTAGGGGTGCAGCACGATGCCGTCGAGGTGGTCGAGTGCTCCGAGCTGGAAGGTCCGCTCGAGCCAGTCGGTGTTCAGATTCGCCACCGCCGGCCCGATGATCGGCAGGTCGGGCGCGGCCGCCTCGATCGCGGGCGCTGCGGCCGAGAGCAGACCGACGTAGTCCTCGGGGGAGACGTTGGTGTTGCCGCCGAGCCCGAGGTCCCACTCGTTCCAGACCTCGATACCCGTGGACATGTCGCCGAACTCGGCGGCCATCGCCGCGGCGTAGTCGGCATATGCGGCGACCGCTTCAGGACTGACCGGGCCGTTGCCCGCGTCGTACAGGGGGTTTCCGTAACCGGCCAGCAGGAGCGGGCGGATCCCCTGCTCGCGGGCGGGGTCGAGGAACTCGGCGCGGGCGCGCGACCAGTCGTAGACGCCCGGCTGCGTCTCGACCTCGCTCCAATAGACCTCGTCGCGCAGCTGCGCGAAGCCGCCGGCGGTCAGCGCCTGCATCGACGCGGGGTCCCAGGACTGCCCGTAATGGGTCGCCGCACCGAAACGGCCGGTCGCCGAGGCTGCGGCATCCGCGTCCGGGAGGATCGCGAACGTGGTCGCCGCGCTCGTTCCTCCGTCGCCGGCTGCGGTCACCTCGAGGCGGTACCACCCGCCTTCGGTGACTTCGGGTGCCAGAGCGCCGTCGGCCGGTTCCGTGCCGTCGTCGACGACCTCGCCCCAGCCGTCGATGATCCGCCACGTCACCGTCGGCGACGTCGTCTCGTATCGGAACGAGACGGTGTCGCCGGTGTGGAACAGATTGCCCCAGGCTTCGGGCTCGATAGAGAGCGCGGGCGGGTCTGCGGACGCCGGTGCTGCCAGTGCGACACCGGCGGTGACGCTGAGTGCGAGTGCGGCGGTCGCGGAGGCGAGCCGCCGGACGGGACGGGGGGAAGGATGCTTCGGCACGCGGTGCTCCTCATCGAGTGGGCGCGGGTGGTGGACGGGTAGGAAAATCGTTTGTCCAGCGGGCAGTCTGGCGGGCTGAAGATCGGTCTGTCAACACTCGCGCCGATACGGACCGTCGAACTTCCCGGCCACGACACGCTCAATCAGTTTTGTTTTGACGTCGTGGGCCGAGAGGTGCTAGACATCGGAGAGCAATCGTTTTTCCTGCTTGCCACTCACATCAAGGAGTTTCAATGACGAAACGTTTCCGTTCCGTCGCGGCCGCCATCGCCGTCGGCGGACTGTCCGTCGCCGCCCTCGCCGGCTGCAGCAGCGATGCATCGGCTCCCGCCGACGGCACCGTCACGATCGAGATCGGCGATCGCCCGACCGCCGATCGGCCTGAGGACCGCGCGTACTACGACGAGCGCGTCGCCGCGTTCGAGAAGGCGAACCCCGACATCGACCTGCAGCCGGTCGAGACGGGCTACGACGCCTCGACGTTCCAGGCGCTCGCCGCCGGCGGCAGCCTGCCCGACGTCATGAGCGTTCCGCTCACCGAGCCGCAGGGGCTCATCAAGCGGAATCAGGCAGCGGACATCACCGATGCGCTCGAGAGCGAGGGGTTGCTCGATGCGTTGAACCCGACCATCCTCGCCCTGACGAAGAACAGCGACGACCGCGTCTTCGCGATCCCGACGAACGCGTACTCCTTCGGGCTCGTCTACAACCGCGATCTCTTCGCGCAGGCCGGTCTCGACCCCGAGAACCCGCCGAAGACCTGGGACGAGGTCCGTGAAGCGGCGAAGAAGATCAGCGACGCGACCGATGCCGCCGGCTTCTCCGTGCTGACGACCGCCAACACGGGCGGATGGCAGTTCACGGGGATGACCTACTCGTTCGGCGGGACGGTCGAGAACGAGGACGGCTCGAAGGCCACCTTCGACGACGCCCCGTCGACCGACGCGCTCGATCTGCTCCAGACGATGCGCTGGGAGGACGGCACGCTGCCCGAGAACACCCTCTACGACGTCCAGTCGCAGGGGCAGGACTTCGCCGCCGGCAAGATCGGCATGATCCTCGGCGCGAGCGACTCGTACTACAACGTCGTCCAGAACCTGAAGCTGCCCGCCGAGCAGTTCGGCATCGGCGGCATGCCCCAGGCCGAGGGAGTGCAGGGCACTCTCAGCGGCGGCACCGTGCAGATCGTCAACCCGAACGCGAGCGACGCCGAGAAGACGGCGGCCGTGAAGTGGGTCGAGTTCTTCTACCTGCAGCGCTTCCTCGATGAGGACACCGCCGTCGACGATGCGCGCGCGTCGAACGAAGCCGGGTCGGTGACCGGTCTGCCCGGTCTGCCCGTCGTGAACGCCGACAAGTACTCCGAGTACTTCACGTGGATCGCCGACTACATCAACGTGCCGAGCGAGAACTTCACGCCCTACCTCGAGGCGTCGGCCGACATCCCGATCGTGCCCGAGCCCGTGAACAACGCGCAGGAGGTGTACGGCGCGCTCGACACCGTCGTCCAGACGGTGCTCACCGACAAGAGCGCCGACATCCCCGCTCTGCTCGCCACCGCTCAGAGCGACGTCCAGTCCCGCCTGAGCCGCTGACCCGACGGGGCGGGCCGACGACCTCGGCCCGCCCCCGACCGGAGGACCCCATGACCGACGTGAGACCGCGGACCCGGATGACGGCATCCGCGCCTGCATCCCCTGAGGCGGCGCCGCCGCGGAGGCGCCGCCGCTGGCGCCCCGGCCTGACGGCACTCGCGATCGCGGCGCCCGCGATCCTCGTCTTCCTCTACTTCTCGTGGGGGCCGATCGTCAGCTCGCTCGCCATGAGCGTGCAGCGCGTCGTCATCGGCGGCGAGAGCAGCTTCGTCGGGTGGGAGAACTTCGCTTACGTCCTCTCCGACCCCGGGCTGCCGCAGGCGACGCTGAACACGATCTACTACACGCTGCTGGCGGTCCTCTTCGGGTTCCCGGTGCCGCTGGCCCTCGCGGTCTTCATCTCCGAGATGCGCTCCCGCAGCTGGTACTTCAGCGCGCTCGCGTACCTGCCGGTCATGGTGCCGCCGGTCGTCGCGATCCTGCTGTGGAAGTTCTTCTACGCCCCCGACGCCGACGGCCTCTTCAACACGGTGCTCGGATGGGTCGGGATCGGGCCCCTGCCGTGGCTCAACTCCACCGCGACGGCCATGCCGTCGATCGTCCTCGAGACGACGTGGGCGGGCGCGGGCACGGCGATCATCATCTACATCGCGGCCCTCACGAGCATCCCCTCCGAGCTCTACGAAGCCGCCGAGCTCGACGGCGCCGGCATCTGGCGCCGCGTCTGGCACGTGACCCTCCCGCAGATGCGCGGGATCATCGCCACGATGCTGCTCCTGCAGGTCATCGGCACGATGCAGATCTTCACCGAGCCGTTCCTCTTCACCGGCGGCGGGCCGCAGGGCGCCACCAAGACACTGCTCATGACGATCTACGACTACGCCTTCGTGCGCGTCGACTACGGCGCCGCGACCGCGCTCAGCGTGCTGCTCGCGGCATCCCTGGGCCTGCTGTCGCTCCTCTACTTCCGACTGACCCGACGCTGGAGCCGAGCATGAGCGCCCTTCTTCCCACCCGGCGTCTCGCGCGGCGTCGTGACGTGACCCCCGAACCGCTGTCGCGGACGAACATCTCGGACAGCGACCGTCAGCGTCCTTCGGTGCGCGTCTGGCTGGGCATCGGCCAGGTCGTCGTGCTCGCCGGCCTGATCATCGCCGGGCTCGGCCCGCTCATCTGGCTCGCGCTGGCGGCGATCTCGCCGACGCAGGATCTCATCCGCGGTCCGTTCTCGTTCTTCGCCAGCGGGACCGTGCAGTGGGAGAACCTCGCCATCGCGTGGGAGCGCGGCCGCATCGGCCACTACCTCACCAACACCGCGATCCTCGCGGCGGGGTCGGTCGTCGTGACCCTCGTCGTCTCGACGACGGCGGCCTTCGTCATCACCGTGCTCCGGCCGCGGTGGGGAAAGGTGTTCTCGGGAGCCATCCTCGCGACGCTGTTCATCCCGTCGATCGTCTCGCTCGTGCCGCTCTACCTGACGGTGCGCGAGCTGCCGGTGCTGGGTGTCTCGCTGATCAACACCTGGTGGGCCGTGTGGCTCCCCGCGGGGGCTGCGGCGTTCAACGTCCTCATCATCGCCCGCTTCCTCGAGGCGATCCCCGCCGACCTGTACGAGGCGGCACGCATCGACGGTGCCGGCCCGCTCCGCATCCTCTGGAGCATCGTCCTTCCGCTGTCGCGACCGATCCTCGGCGTGGTGGGCCTTCTGACGGTCGTCGCGTCGTGGAAGGACTACCTGTGGCCCCTCCTCGTGCTGCCGGATCCCGACAAGCAACCCGTTTCGGTGGCCCTGCCCCGGCTCGCGGACCAGACCGAGCTGAGCGTGCAGATGGCCGCGTTGTTCCTCTCGCTGATCATCCCCGTGGCCCTGTTCCTGATCTTCCAGCGCCAGTTCCTCCGGGGCGCGAGCATGGCGGGCGGGGTGAAGGGATGAGCCGCATCCTCGTCACCGGCGCCGACGGCGAGATCGGTCGCGCCGTCAGCGACCACCTCGTCGCGAGCGGCCATCAGGTCACGGCCCTCTCGCTCGCGTTCGGCGGAGAACACCCCGCCGATCGGCAGATCACGGGCGATGCGACGTCGCGGGTCGACGTCGAGGAGGCGATGCGCGACGCCGACGCGGTGGCGCACTTCGCCGCGATTCCGCACCCGAGTCTCGGCGCCCCGTACGACGTCTTCCGGGTCAACACGTCGGCGACGTTCAACGTGCTCACGCGCGCTGCCGAGGCGGGGGTGAAGCGCGCGGTCATCGCGAGCAGTATCAACGCCATCGGCTACCCGAACAATCCGCATGACACGTTCCCGGCGGCGTTCCCGCTCGACGCCGACACCGCGCCCGACATCGCCGACGCCTATTCGCTCTCGAAACTCGCCGACAAGGCGACGGCCCGATACGCCCATCGTCGGTACGGCATCGACGTGGTCGCGCTGCGATTCCCGCTCGTGAAGTGGCCGCACGTCCTGCACGACGTCGCCGACGAGGTGCGGGCGGACCCCGTGCGGATGGCCCGCGAGGGGTGGGCGTACCTGACGATGACCGACGCCGTCCGCGCCGTCGAACAGGGACTGCGGGCGGATGTCGCGGGCGCCGTGGTCGTTCCGCTGAGCGCACGCGACACCCTGCTCGACGAACCCACAGCCGAGCTGCTGCGTCGCTACGCGCCCGCCGCCGAGCCGCCCCCCGACCTGGCCGGTCACGAGACGCTCGTCGATCTGACGGCTGCCCGGACGCTGCTCGGATTCGAACCGCAGGAGTCGATCCACGACGGCACGGCCACCCCCTATCCGGCACTCGTGAGGAGCGACCGATGACGACAGAGCCCCCGACCTTCGATCAGCCCTGGATGCCGCGCGAGAACGTGCGCATCACGGATGTGCGGGCGATCGTGACGGCGCCCGAGGGCATTCCGCTGGTGGTCGTCCGCATCGACACCGACCAGGACGGACTGTGGGGATACGGCTGTGCCACGTTCACGCAGCGCTGGCAGGCCGTCGTCGCCTTCCTCGATCACCTGCGGCCGCTCCTCGTCGGGCGGTATCCCGGCGACATCGAGGACCTGCTGCGCCTCGTGCGGTTCACCGGATACTGGCGCGAGGGGCCGGTCGGCAACAACGCGCTCTCGGGCATCGACATGGCGCTGTGGGACATCGCCGGCAAACGCGCCGGGATGCCGGTGTACGAGCTCTTCGGCGGTCGGGTGCGGGCCGCCGCCGACACGTATCTGCACGCCGAGGGCGCCGATCTCGACGAGACCACGGCGCACGCGCGCGAGCTCGTCGCCGCGGGGCAGCGCCACGTGCGCATCCAGACCGGCCAGCAGGGGGTCGGGCACTACGGCGCCCCGCCCGTCGCCGGATCTTTCGCGTGGGCGAAGAACCCGGCGGGCTGGCGCGTCGAGGACTATCTCGTCCGCACGCCGCAGCTGTTCGCCCACGTGCGTGAAGCGCTGGGCGACGGGGTCGAGCTGCTGCACGACGTGCACTCACGACTGACCCCGGCGACGGCGATCGCCCTCGCTCGGTCGCTCGAGCCCTACCGGCCCTTCTTCCTCGAAGACGTGCTGGCGCCCGAGCACTGGCACCGTCTCGCGGAGGTGCGCGCGGCGTCGCCGGTGCCGATCGCCGTCGGCGAGCTCGCGACATCCTTCACCGACGCCGCCCGTCTCATCCGCGAGCATCAGGTGGACTACATCCGCAGCCACCTCTCGGATGTCGGGGGTGTCAGCGCCGCGCGCCGGCTCGCCGTCCTCGCCGACATCGAGGGCGTGCGCACGGCCTGGCATTCGCCCGGCGATGCCTCGCCGTTCGCCGTCGCAGCCGCGGTCGCCCTGGACGTGTCCTCGCCCGCGTTCGGCATCCAGGAGGGCCACGTCTACAACGACGAGACGCACGAGGTCTTCCCCGGGATGATCGACATCGTCGACGGGTGGCTGACGCCGAACGACGCCCCCGGGTGGGGCATCGAGCTGGACGAGTCCGCCGCCGCCCGCTTCCCCGCCGGCCTCTCCGGGCACGACGCGTGGGCCGCAGGCGTGCGGGCTCCCGACGGCGCCCTCATCGCACCCTGATCGCGCGGCGCTCCGCGCCTCCGCGCCCACCCGAACCTCGAACCTCGAACCTCGAACCCGAAAGAGATCCATGACCACGTGGTCGATCGCGCCCTCGGGGCGCTGGCTGCTGAACGGCGGCGAACCGACGTTCCTCCTCGCCGACACCGTCTGGGCGGCCTTCGGCGGCCCCACCGAGAACGAATGGCTCGATCATCTCGAGCTCCGCCGACGGCAGGGCTTCAACGCACTGCTGATCAGCGTGCTGCCGATCGAGCACGACCGGTCGACGGGCACGCGCTCGCCGTACGCGCTGCGTGACGGCGCCGTCGACTTCGCGGCCGGCGATCCCGACTACTGGACCGTCGCGGAGCGCATGCTCGAGCAGGCCCGCGAACGCGGCTTCACGCCGATGCTCGTGCTGCTGTGGAACAACTTCGTCCCGGGCACGTGGGGCTCGCGCCTCACCCCCGAGCACGTGCTCAGCGCGCAGCAGACCGAGACGTACGTGCGCGAGACGGTGGCGAGGTTCCGCCGATTCGATCCGATCTGGATCGTGTCGGGCGACGACGACCTCGACGACGACGTCGCGCTTGAGCGGTACAGCTCGGTGGCGGCGTTGCTCCGCGAGGTCGCACCCGGCCAGCTCGTCACATGGCACGACACCCCGACCGCGCGGATGCCGCAGCCGTTGGCCGACAGCGCGCTCGTCGATTTTCACGCGCTCCAATCGGGCCACAACGAGGCGTGGGAGACCTTGCCCGCCGACCTCACCCGCTACTACCGCGCGCTCGACGTCGCGCGGCCGATCATCAACCTCGAGCCCTGCTACGAGGGACTCGGGCGCTTCCGCGGCGCCGCCCGGCATTCGGCCGCCGACGTCCGCCGCGCGAGCTGGACCGGAGTCGTCGCGGGCGCAGCCGCAGGCCTCGGCTACGGCGCCCACGGGGTCTGGTCGTGGCACCGCCGCGGCGAGGGCTTCTCGGCCGAAGACGTGCACGGCGCCCCCTTCCCGTTCTCCGTGGCAGCGGCCTTCCCCGGTGCCGAGGATGTCGCCTACCTCCGCCGGGTCGTCGACGCGGAGCGGCTCTGGGGCCTCGATGAGGCTCCCGATCTGATCGTCCCCGAGCCGTCCGGGGCGGTCGCCGGCCGCACTCCCGAGGGCGTGATCGCCGTCTACGCGCCGACGCCGTTCGCCCTCACGCTCGCCCTGCGCGAGGGGGAGGCCGACGGCCTCGAGGTGACCGTCCACGACCTGTCGGCGCGGCGGCCCGACGCCGCACGGTGGTCCGCGGTCGAGGGCGGCATCCGGCTCGAGCAGCCCGAGTTCACCGGCGACGCACTGTTCGTGCTTCGTCCCGCTCCCCACGAGGGGGAACGATGACCGGCCGGATCGTGACCTTCGGCGAGGCCCTCGCCACCGCGTCGGTCGACGTGACGGGATCGCTGACGCGCGCCACCGTCGCCGGCGCCGAGCTGAACACGGCGGTCGGTCTCGCGCGGCTTGGGCACGACGTCGCGTGGGCGTCTCGGCTCGGCGACGACGCCTTCGCCGGACTCGTGCGCGAGACCCTGCGCGCCGAGGGCATCGATGACCGCCTCCTGGTGGCTGCTCCCGGCGAGCAGACGGGCCTGATCGTCAAGCAGCGTCTCGGCGGCGACGACATCCGCTCGGAGCACTACCGCGCAACGAGCGCGGCGAGTCGGCTGCGCTCCGACGACCTCCCGGCGGCGGCGCTCGACGGTGCCGGCTGGCTGCACGCCACGTGCATCACGCCGGCACTGGGATCCGGCCCGAAGGGGCTGTTCGAGAACGTCCTGCACGAGGCCTCGATGCGCGGCATCCCGATCTCGCTCGACGCCAACCATCGACCGCAGCTCATGTCGGAAGACGAGCTGCGTGCCGTCGTCGACGATTGGCTGGAGGTGGTCGACACGTTCTTCTGCAACGAGGACGAGGCCCGCATCCTCACCGGCTCGACATCGACGGATGCCGCGGTCGAGGAGCTCGCTCGGCGAGGCCCCCGCGTCGTCGTGGTCAAGCTCGGCGGTCGCGGCGCGATGGCCGGAGACGCGGATCGCCGGCGATTCACTCCCGCCTCCGCCGTCGGTGAGCCGACGAACCCCGTCGGCGCCGGCGACGCCTTCGCGGCGGCATGGATCTCGTGCACCCTGCGCGGCTACACCGTCGACGAAGCGCTGCCGGTCGCGGCGTGGTGCGCGGCCCGCGTGGTCGCCGACCCCGGGGACCACGACGGCTTCCCGCGGCGAGCCGAGCTCGACGCCTTCGAGGCGGGGCAGCGCGAGCTCGCGGAGGCGGGACGATGACGGGGGACGTGCGCGCCGCGCTCGGGGCCGCTGCCGTCGTCGCCGTCCTGCGTGCGCCGTCGGAGGCCGAGCTGCGCCGGCAGATCGACTTCGCCCTCGAGACCGGTCTGCCGGTGCTCGAGATCACGACGACCACCCCGGGGTGGGATCGCGTGCTCGCGGAGATCGCCGACGACTCCGCCTTCGACCGCATCCTGCTCGGCGCGGGAACCGTCACGTCGGTCGCCCAGGCTGAGACGGCGCGGGATGCCGGGGCGCGTTTCCTCGTGTCTCCCACGGTCGTGGACGATGCCGTGCGTGCCGCCGCCGGTCCGGCCGTCTTCATCGCGGGCGGTTTCACGCCGACCGAGCTGCGCGCCGCCGCCGGGACCAGCGGCATGGCGAAGCTCTTCCCGGCCGCGAGCGGCGGTCTCGGTCACCTGCGGGCGGTTCGAGACGTGCTCCCCGATGTCGCCATCATGCCGACCGGCGGCATCGGAGTGGACGATGCCGCCGACTGGATCGCCGCGGGCGCCGTGGCCGTCGGGATCGGCGGCGGGCTCTTCCGCGAGCCGGTCGACAGGGTGCGCCGGCTGGTCGAATCGCTCCGGCGGACGCCGTGATGCGGGTGCGCATCGGGTCGGAAGACCTCGTCGCGGTGGTGGAGTCGGACGGGGCTCGCATCTCGTCGCTCCGTCACATGCCCACCGGCCGTGAGCTGCTGGCCTCGACGCCCTGGTCGGACGACCCCGCCGACGGGTTCGTGATGGCCGACTCCAGCGCGCAGTGGCATCGCGCCTATCGCGGCGGCTGGCATCTGCTGCTGCCGCGCGCAGGTGACAGCCCAGCGGCGGCGTCCCCGCCCCAGCCGTTCCACGGTGAAGCCGCATGGCGCACCTGGCGACTCACCGGCAGCCGCAACGCCTGCCGCGCGTCGGTCGTCCTGCGGACCGTCCCGCTCGCGATCGACCGATGGATGTCGGTGCGCGCGAACATGCTCGTGATCGAGACCGCCGTGCGAAACGTGGGGAGCGAGCCGGTCAGCTACGGGTGGGCGGAGCACCCGGCGTTCGCCGGCGACCTGTTCGGTCCGGCCTCGACGGTTCGCTCGGGCGACCGCGTCGTGCCGCTCGACCCGGCGCCGGCGGCATCCTTCGCGGACGTCGCCGCGCCCGCGGGCGCCGTGACGATCACCGCGCCCGACGCCGGGGTCGAGGTCGCGCTCGACTGGGATGCGGAGCTGCTGCCCCGACTGTACGTGTGGCAGGAGCAGCGGGGGAGCACCGGTTTCCCCTGGTGGGGCTCGATGGATGCCGTCGGGCTCGAACCCGCCGCCGACCCCTACGGCACGCCTCTCGACGCGCTCGGAACCCTGAGCCTGGGTCCCGGGGAGACCCGGGAGTCCGTCATCTCGCTGCGTGTCGACCGATCGGGCGATGTCGCGCCGGAGACGAGGTCATAGACTCGGAGCGAGATGGCGAGAAAAGCGATTTCCCTCCGTGACGTAGCGGCTGTCGCCGGCGTCTCGGTGTCGACCGTGTCGAAGGTCCTGCGGGGCCAGGGCAAAGCATCGGACGCGACGCGCGAGCGCATCTTCGAGGCGGCCGAGCGACTCGACTTCCAGCCCAACGCGCTCGGCCAGTTCCTCGTTCAGGGGCGCAGCGCCACCGTCGGGGTGCTCACGATGAACGCGCCCGGCGCCTTCACGATGCCGGTCCTCACCGGTGCGACGACGACGCTCGGCACCCGCGACCTGTCGGTGCTCGTGACCGACGCGCACCTCGACCGCACGCTCCTCGCGGCGACGGTCCGCAAGCTGCGCGCGCGCAGCATCGACGGTCTGCTCGTCGTCGGCGATGGATCCGGATCGGAGATCCGCTCGGTGACCGCCGGGTTCCCCGCGCCGGTGGTCTACGTCTACGGCATCTCCGACGACGCCGCCGACGCGTCATTCGTGCACGACGGCTACGCCGCCGGAAGGCGTGCCGGCGAACACCTCCTCGCCGCCGGCCGTCGCCGCATCGCGCACATCACGGCTTCCGCCGAAGACCATTCGGCGCGCGAGCGGGCGGACGGCCTCGCCGCGGCCCTCGCAGCGGCCGGTGCCGACCTCGCGCCCGAGCTCGTGCTGCGCGGGGATTGGTCACGGGGCTGGGGCCGCGAGGCCGCCGAGCGGCTGATCGTGTCGGGCGAGTCGTTCGACGCCGTGTGCTGCGGCAACGACACGATCGCCCGAGCCGTGATCGCCGCGCTCTCCGAAGCGGGCGTCCGTGTACCGGAGGATGTCGCCATCACCGGGATGGACAACCTGTCGGGCCTCACCGGGCAAGACGACGAGAGCCTCACGACGATCGACTTCCGCCTCGCCGACCTCGGCGCCCGGGCGGCTGCGCACCTCGCCGATGTCATCGACGGTCAGCCGTACGAGCCGGGACTCCACCGTCTCGCGGGCGACCTCGTCGCGGGGGAGTCGACGGCGGTGCCGACCGCCTGACCGCGGCCTGACCGGCCTGACCGGCATCAGGCTTGGCGCGACCCGAGCACCTTCACGATGACGGACCGTCGGCGCAGCTCGGCGATCGTCCGGGTCTCCTCGTCGGCGTCGCGGCCGAGCGCGTGAACGTCGGAGACCACGACGACGTCGCCCGCCGTCAGGTGACCGAACAGTCGCGACAGGCGCTCCTGCCAGCTCTCGCCGGTCTCGGGGGCCGGATGCCGGAAGCCCTCGATCGGAACGCCGAACTGGGCCAGGGCGTCGCGCTGAGCCACGATGCTCGGCATGTCGTCGCGCGAGACGACGAGGCCGACGAGGCGGGCTCCCGCGGGGCGGGCGGCCCACCACTCGGGGCTCGGCTGCAGAGCCGCGAAGCTGTCGGGCAGCTCGTCGACGGGGGAATCGGGCAGCGCGATCGTACGCGTCTCGGCGTAGTCCGCCGCCGGGCGCGTGGTCCGGTCGTCGTCGGTCGGGGTGCTCACCCTCTCATTGTCGCCGACGCGAGAACGGTTTTCAGCACGAGTTCGCGTCAGATGTCGTTCTGACGCATCTCGAGGCTCACCTGCTGCGAATCGAGCCGTCGCTGAGACTCGCGCAGCACCTCGGACGAGAACGCGCCCTCACTCGACAGCTCGAGCAGCCGCGCGCGCATGGCGCCGATCAGCAGCAGCTGCAGCTCGCGCGCAAGGGCTCCGGCATCCTCATCGGCGGCATGCTCCAGCCGGCGACGCGCGATCGTCAGGGTTCGGGCATCCCATCTGCCGCCCTCCTCGACGGCGAGCGTCGGGTCTGCCAGACGATCCATCGCCGCCGTGCGCAGCTCGGCGTCGAGCGCTTCCTCCTCCTCGCGCAGCAGCGAGGCGTCGGCCGCGGTGTTCGGAATGCGCAGCGCCCGCACAAGGCCCGGCAGGGTGAGCCCCTGGAGCAGCAGGCTGATGACGGCGACGAGGAAGGCGGTGAGGATGAGGAGCTCACGCTCCGGCGTGTCGCGGGGGAGGGTCTGCGCGGCGGCGAGCGTCACGACACCCCGCATGCCGGCCCAGACGATGATGGTGCCGTGCTTCCACCCCAGCGGTGACGCCTCGTAGTAGTCGAGGTCGTTGAACGCCCGGGTGACGCGGCTGCGCATGCTTTCCAAGCGTCTGCGTGTCGCACCTGGATTGCGTCCGCGCCCCGCGAAGTCGGGCGGCAGGTTGTCGAGCCGTTCCGAGATCTGCTCGAGCCGGTCGCGCTGACGCAGGCGCGCGCGGCGGCCCTGCACGAAGATGAGCCCGGCGACGTAGGCGGCGCGGATGAGGAGCAGGATCGCGAGCGAGCCCAGGGCGAGGAGGATCGCCTTGCCCGGACCGCTCTGCTGCCGGAAGTTGTCGTCGAGGATGCCGCGCAGCTCGAGCCCCATCACCAGGAACACCCCGCCCTCGAGCACGAGCTCGACGGTGCGCCAGTTGATCTCGTCCGAGACCCGCTGCTCCGCGGTGAACCGCCGGGCCGCGCCTTGGCCGGTCGTGATCCCGGCTGCGACCGCGGCGACCAGTCCCGAGCCGCCGAGGTGCTCGGTGGGCAGGTACGCCACGAAGGGCACGATGAACCCGAGCGCGGTGGCAGCGACGGTGTTCATGCGTGCCCGGACGCGCAGGTTCAGGCCGCCCACGACGACGCCGACGATCACGGCGGCGACGATGCCCCAGACGAAGGTGCCGACCGTGTCGGCGAAGGCGAACCCGCCCGCGACCGCGGCGATCGCGCTGCGCAGCAGCACGAGGGCGGTGGCGTCGTTGATGAGGCTCTCGCCCTCGAGGATCGTCACGACCCGCGGCGATATGCCCAATCGTTTGACGATCGAGGTGGCGACAGCGTCGCTCGGGCTCAGCACCGCACCCAGCGCCACCGCCAGCGGGAACCCGAGCTGTGGCAGCACGAGCGTGAGGAACCCGCCGATCGCGAGCGCGCTGACGACGACGAGGGCGACGGCGAGCCCCGAGATCGACGGCAGGTCACGTCGGAACTCGACCGCGGGAAGGCGGACCGCCGCCGCGTAGAGCAGGGGCGGCAGCACCCCGACGAGGATCAGCTCGGGATCGACCTCGAAGTCGTCGAGGATCGGCAGCCAGGACGCGGTCAGGCCGACGGCGACGAGGATCAGGGGGCCGGCGACCCCCAGGCGTTTCGACAACGAGGTCGAGAGCGCGATCGCGACGACACCGAGGATGAGTCCGGGCAGCAGCTCCATGCGTCCGGCTGCCCGTCAGAGGATGCCGAGTGCCCGGACGGCGTCGCGCTCGTCGACGAGCTCCGCGACCGATGCGTCGAGGCGCGACCTGCCGCGTTCGTCGAGGTCGAGCCCCGTGACGACGCGATAGCCCGAGCCGTCGCTCGTGACGGGGAAGGAGCAGACCAGCCCCACGGGAACGCCGTACTCGCCGCGCGAGACGACCGCGGCCGAGGTGCGCCGGCCCTCGGTGCCGAGCACGTCGTCGCGCACGTGACGCAGTGCGGCGTTGGCGGCCGACGCCGCCGACGACGCGCCGCGCACGGCGATGATCTCGGCGCCCCGCTTCGCCACGCGGGGCACGAACTCGTCGTCGAGCCAGGCGTGAGCGGCATCCGTTCCGCCCAGGCGGTCGGCGAGCACGTCGATCGCAGGGCGACCGGCGATCGTCGCGGACGCGACGTCGGGGAACTGCGTCGCGGAGTGGTTGCCCCAGATGACGACGCCCTCGATGTCGGTGACCGGGACCTCGAGGCGCGCAGCGAGCTGGGCGACGGCGCGCTCGTGGTCGAGGCGGGTCATCGCGCTGAAGCGCTCGGCCGGCACGCCCTCGGCAGCCGACGCCGCGATCAGCGCGTTCGTGTTCGCGGGGTTGCCCACGACGAGCACGCGGACGTCGGATGCCGCTGATGCGGCGATGGCCGCGCCCTGCGGCCCGAAGATGCCCGCGTTGGCGGCGAGCAGGTCGCCGCGCTCCATGCCGGCCGACCGGGGCCGTGCGCCCACGAGCATCGCGATGTTGGCGCCCGCGAACCCCGTCCGCGCGTCATCCGTGACCTCGACCGAGCGCAACAGGGGGAACGCGCCGTCCTGCAGCTCGAGCGCCGTCCCTTCCGCGGCGCGGACGCCGTCGGGAATCTCGAGGAGGCGGAGGTTCACGGGCCGGTCGGGGCCGAGCATCTCGCCGGAGGCGATGCGGAACAGCAGGGCGTAGCCGATCTGACCGGCCGCGCCGGTGACGGTGACGGTGGTGGCGTCCATGAGCCGAGCCTATTCCTGCCGCCGCTCGGGGCGCTGGGCGGAGTGCGACGCGTGCGCCGGTGCAAGGGATCCGGGCCGACACCCCGTGATGGATGCCGCACGGCCGGGGTGTCGCGGCCGATCCCTTGTATCGCGGCATGGCGGACCGGCCCGCCGCGGCGGATCCCGGCTCGTCGTCGTGCGGTGACATGGCGGGCGACGCGCCGCAGGTACGGTGAATCGCATGAACGAACACGACCGCGGAGCCGCACGGTGAGCGTGTCGGCCGCGCTGGCCGACATCCTGTATCCCGAGATCGAGCCCTACGAGACGGGCTTCCTGCTCGCCGGCGACGGTCAGCGCGTCTACTGGGAGCAGTCGGGCAACCCCGAGGGCAAGCCGGTCGTGTTCCTGCACGGCGGCCCCGGCGGCGGGACCTCGCCCTGGCACCGGCGCTTCTTCGATCCCGAGGCGTACCGCATCATCCTGTTCGACCAGCGCGGCTGCGGGAAGTCGACGCCGCACGCGAGCGACCCCGCCGCCGACCTCCGCTACAACACCACGTGGCACCTCGTCGCCGACATCGAGCTGCTGCGGCGCAATCTCGGCATCGACCGGTGGCAGGTGTTCGGCGGCTCGTGGGGCTCGACGCTCGCGCTCGCCTATGCGCAGGCGCATCCGGATGCCGTCTCCGAGCTGGTCCTCCGCGGCATCTTCACGCTGCGGCGCCACGAGCTCGAATGGTTCTACGAGGGCGGCGCGGCGGCGCTGTTCCCCGACCTGTGGGAGGACTACCTCGCTCCGGTCCCGGTCATCGAACGCAGCCGGCTGATCGAGGCGTACCACCGCCTGCTCACCGACCCCGATCCGGAGGTTCACGTTCCCGCGGCGCAGGCCTGGACCCGCTGGGAGGCGTCGACGGTGACGCTTCGACCCGATCCCGAGCTGGTGGCGGGCATGACGGGGGCCGAGTCGGCGACGGCCTTCGCGCGCATCGAGAACCACTACTTCCTCCACGGCGGGTGGCTGCGCGAGGGGCAGTTGATCGAGGATGCCGCGTCGGGCCGGCTCCGCGGCATCCCGGGCGTGATCGTGCAGGGCCGCTACGACGCATGCACCCCGCCCATGACGGCGTGGGACCTGCACCGGGCCTGGCCCGAGGCCGAGTTCGTCATGGTCGACGATGCCGGCCACTCGGCCGGCGAGCCCGGCATCGCCGCAGCCCTCGTCGCCGCGACCGATCGCTTCGCACGCTGACCCCGCGCCCCGCCGGCGTGCGCCGAGCACGCACCGTTGCCGCGATAACGCACCGCGAACGGTGCGTTATCGGGGCGAGAGTGCGTTCTCGGCGGGGCTCGCCGCGGGCCAGTGCACCGACACGTCGAGGCGACGCCGGGTGGGGGCGGACGGCGGGGTGGCGAGCATCGGGATGAGCGCGGCCATCGCCTCGCGGCCCAGCTCGTCACCGTCGACGTCGATCGCGGGCACGTCGTCGGCCCCGATCGCCTCGGCCACCAGGCGTTCCGCGCTGACGACGATCTCACCGGGCGAGGCGACGCCGCGAGCGCGAAGCGCGAAGACGAGACCGAGGCCGATGGATGTCGCGTAGGGCACGACCGCCGTCGCGCCCGAGTCGATGACCGCGTCGGCGGTCGCGACGCCCGCCGCGAAGGTCGCCGGGAACGGACCGAGCGCCGTCAGCTCGACGCGCTCGCCGACCGCGGCCTCGATCGCGGCGGAGCGCTGCCGGTCCTGCCACGACCCCTCGGGGCCGCCGAGGTACACGATCCCGCGATGACCGGCGTCGGCGAGGCGCGTCGCGAGCTCGGCGAAGGCGCTCGCGGTGTCGGCCACGATCGAGGTCATGCCCTCGATCTCGCGATCGACGAGGACCGTCGGACCGAAGGCGCCGGCGGCACGGACGATGTCGTCGGGGCCGCGCGGGGCGACGAGGATGCAGCCGTCGACCTGCCGCGCGAGCCGTTCGAGCTCGTCGAGTCCGTCGACGTCGTCGAGCCGGTGCACCGCGACCGTGAGCTGCAGATCCGACTCGCGGGCGCGCTCTTGAGCACCCGCGATGATCGGGGTGAAGAACGCGTTGTCGAGGGTCGGCACGACGAGAGCGACGATGCCGCTGCGTCCCCGGGCGAGGTGGCTCGCGGCCCGGTTGGGGATGAAGCCGAGCGTCTCGGCCGCGGCGCGCACGCGCGCGACCGTCTCGGGCGCGACGAGGTCGGGGCGGCTGAGCGCACGGGATGCCGTCGACTTCGATACACCCGCATGCGCGGCGACGTCGGCGAGTGTCGTCACCGTGCCCCTTTCGTCGCGCCGCTTCGTCCCGCCGCCGCGTGCCGCGACGGTCCGCTCATCCTACTGAGCCGAAGCAACCGGTTGCACCGCCGCTGATCGGCGGTTTTACACGGTGTTAACACGAATGGTCGCGGGCCTCGCCGCATGGGCTCTACGGTAGGAACAACCGGTTGCGCAACCGGTTGCACCCGCACCCCCCTCGCACGAACGGAGTTCGCTCGTGGTTTCACGCCGCACCGGACTGCTGGCCCTCCCCGGGCTCGCGCTCCTGCTGGCGGGGTTCCTCATCCCGTCGATCGCGATGCTGTTCGCCCCTCCCGGCGTCAGCCTGGTCGACATCCTCGAACGCCTCGGCCGGATGCTGACCGACCCGTTCGATCTCGCGATCATCGGGCGCACGGTCGGCCTCGGCCTCATCGTCACCGTCATCTGCATCGTGCTGGGGTTCCCGATCGCCTACCTGCTCGCCCGCTCGACCTCGCGCTGGTCGGGAGTGCTGCTCGCGCTCGCGATCTTCCCGCTGCTGCTGAGCAACGTCGTCCGCACGTTCGGCTGGCTCGTGCTGCTGGGCTCGAACGGCGCAATCGGGCAGCTCCTCACCGGCCTCGGCCTCGTCGACCGTGCACCGCAGCTGCTCTACACCGAGCTCGCGATCGTGCTGGGTCTGACGCAGCTCTTCCTGCCGCTCGCGATCATCTCGTGCTACTCCGCCGTCGCCCAGGTCGACCCGGGTCTCGACGACGCCGCCCGGGGTCTGGGCGCGAGCCGCACCCGGACGTTCTGGGGCATCGTGGTGCCGCTCTCGGCGCCGGGCATGGTCGTCGCGTCGACGCTCGTCTTCGCGGGGAGCGTCACCGCCTACACGACGCCGTACCTGCTCGGCGGTTCGAGCCAGCGGATGCTGTCGACCCAGCTCTACTCGTACTCGAGCGTCACGATCGACTGGGCGGCGGCCAGTGCGACGGCCATCATCATGACCGTCCTCGTCTTCGCCGTGTCTGGCCTGTCCGCCGTCGTCGGACGACGGGGGGCCACCGCGTGAAGACGAGTCGTCCCGTCGCGGCATCCCTCGCCGTCGCCGGCTACATCATCATGATCGTGCCGATCCTCTTCGTGGTCGCCACGGCGTTCACGGGCGGACGCACCCTGCGCTTCCCGCCCGAGGGGTTCTCGCTGCAGTGGTTCGAGGCGGCACTGAACTACGACCCGTTCATCAGCGCCCTGCTGTCGAGCCTGCAGCTCGCCCTGATCGCGACGGTCCTCGCGCTGCTGATCGGTGTCCCGGTGACGCTCGCGATCCACCGTGGCAAGCTGCCGGGCAAGGGACTCGTCGAGGGTCTCTTCCTCTCGCCGCTCATCGTCCCCGAGCTCGTCGTGGGCCTCGCGCTCTACCAGCAGCTCATGATCGGCCTGCGACTCGACAACTTCCCCGTGCTGCTGATCGGCCACACGGTGCTGATGCTGCCTTACGCGGTGCGGGTCACCGGAGCGTCGCTCGCTCTCGCCGATCCCGGCATCGAGGAGGCCGCCCGGGGCCTCGGCGCCTCGCCGCTGCGCGCGTTCTTCTCCGTCACGCTGCCGTTGCTGCGACCCGGCATCTTCTCGGCGGGGCTGCTGAGCTTCGTCACCTCGTTCAACAACGTGCCGCTGTCGCTGCTGCTGCAGAGCCGCGACTTCCGCACGCTTCCCGTCACCATGCTCGACTACGTCCAGCAGAGCTACGACCCGATGGTCGCGGCCACGAGCACCATCATCCTCGCGGGCACCGTCGTCATCGCCGTCATCGCCGAGCGCACGGTCGGCTTCGCCCGCATCTTCGGAGGGATCAACCGATGACCACCGCAGCAGAGTTCGTCGGGGTGACCCAGAGCTTCGGCGACTTCACCGCCGTCGACGACATCGACCTCGCCATCCCGTCGGGGCAGCTCACGACGCTGCTCGGCCCGAGCGGATGCGGCAAGACCACCTCGCTGCGGATGCTCGCGGGCTACACGCAGCCCACGTCGGGGCGCATCATGATCGCGGGCACGGACGCGACCCGCACGCCGCCCGAGCGGCGGGGTCTCGGGATGGTGTTCCAGTCGTACGCCCTGTTCCCGCACATGACCGTGGCCGAGAACGTCGGCTACGGCCTGAAGCTGCGCAAGGTTCCGGCGGCCGAGCGTCGGCGTCGTGTCAAGGAATCGCTCGACCTCGTCGGCCTCGGGCACCTCGCGGCGAGCCGGCCCAAGAAGCTCTCCGGCGGACAGCAGCAGCGCGTGGCTCTCGCCCGCGCCATCGCGATCCGGCCGACCCTGCTCCTGCTCGACGAGCCGCTGTCGAACCTCGACGCACGCCTGCGCGTGCAGATGCGCGCGGAGATCCGCCGCATCCAGTCCGAGACCGGCCTGACCGTCGTGCTCGTCACGCACGATCAGGATGAGGCCCTCGAGATGTCGGACCGCATGGTCCTCATGCGCGACGGCCGCATCATGCAGGAGGGTGCTCCGACCGAGGTGTTCACCGCTCCGGCCAACCGTTTCGTCGCGGAGTTCCTCGGGTATGAGAACTTCCTCGCCGGAGCGGACGGGACGCTCACGACCGTGCGGCCCGAGCATCTCGCTCTCGGACGCCCCGCGGACGGCACCGGACTCGCGCTCGACGGACTCGTGCTGGATGTCGCCTACCGCGGCGTCGATCGCCTCGTGACCGTCGAGACCGCCGACGCCACCGGCGCGGTCGTGCGTCTCGTCGCCGACGTCCGCGACGAGGCCGTCGCCGCGCGCCCCGGCGACCGAGTGACCGTCACCGCCCCCACCGCCCGACTCATCCGTCTCGCGGCCTGACCTCCGCCGACATCCCGCTCCACCAGCACTAGCACCAGCACCCGCGCCCCTGCGGCCCGCCCGCAGAGCACCGAGAGGAACCCGCATGATCCGCACCCGCACCAGCCGCATCCTCGCGGCATCCGCCGCCGTCGCGGCCACGGCCCTCGTCGTCACCGGCTGCTCCGGCGGCTCGGGGGATGCCGGCGACGGCGACTCGAGCGACTCGATCGTCGTCAGCGCGTTCCCGTTCGGCGTCGAGCAGTTCCAGGAGGCGATCGTCGATCCCTTCACCGAGAAGACGGGCATCACGGTCGAGATCGAGACCGGCTCGAACGCCGACCGTCTCTCGCAGCTGCAGCTCGCCGGCGGTGACGCCGGGATCGACGTCATGCTGATCTCCGACACCTTCGCGGCATCCGGGCAGGAGCAGGGGCTGTTCCAGGAATTCGACGAGTCCGACGTCCCCAACCTCGCGACGATCGCCGACTTCGCGGTCGAGGAGGGCTACGACGGCCCCGCCTACAGCTACCAGCTCAACGGCACGCTCTACAACACCGACGAGCTGGATGCCGCGCAGGCCGCCGACTGGTCGCTCTACGCCGACTCCGCCTACAGCGGACGTCTCGCCTTCCCCGACATCGCCGTGACGGCCGGCCAGCTCGCGGTCTCGGGTGTCGCCTCGACCTTCGGCGACGGCCCGTACGACATCGACACCGCCTACACGACGATCGGCGAGTGGGCGCCGAACATCCTGCAGTTCTACTCGTCGTCGACCGAGGTCACCAACCTCCTGACCCAGGGCGAGATCGTCGCCGCCGACGCGCTCAGCGGCTTCGCCACGACGCTCGTCGCCTCGGGCGAGCCCGTCGCCTGGACCGCGCCGGCCGAGGGTCGCTACATGGCGACCAACCGGGCCATGATCCCCAGCGGCGCGAAGAACCTCGAGGGCGCGTACGCCTTCATCGACTACCTGCTCTCCGTCGAGGCGCAGACGTCGTCGGCCGAGATCGTCGGCGACCTGCCCGTCGCCCTCGACGCGACGATCCCCGCCGAGATCACCGCGGTGGTCGGCGACATCGCCACCGACCCGATCGCAGCCGGCTACGCGACGCTCGACCCCGCCGAGGTCGTCCCGAACCGTGCGCAGTGGGTCGAGCGGTTCGCGCGCGAGGTCGCCTCGCGCTGATCCAGACCGCCCGGCCGTCGAGCATCCCCCATCCTCGACGGCCGGGCCTCTTCTCGCGGTTCCCGGACCGCACCGCTCCACGAGTACGAACGGCACCATGACCTCCGCAGCATCCCTCCCCGTCGACTACCTGCAGCGTCTGCCGAAGGCCGACCTGCACTGCCATCTCATCGGCACCGTGCGAGCGTCCACGTTCGCGGAGCTGGCCCGTCGCGAGTCGCTCGAACTGCCGGCCGACCCCGAGCGCATCTTCGCCGACATCAACTCGCTGCCGCCCGACCCGGCGCTGTATCGCGACACGCGCATCCCCGTCCCTCAGCAGCGAGCCGCAGATGAGCCCGAGGTGTCGTACTCGCTCTTCCAGGTGTCGAACTGGGTTGTCGAGGTGCTCCGGGATGCCGACGACCTGACGCGCATCGTCTACGAGGCGTTCGAGGATGCTCATCGCCGCAGCGGTACGCGCCACCTCGAGCTCTTCTTCGACGCCCTGCCGCCGCACCTCGAGTCCCTCGGATATATGGGCGCCGTCGAGGCGTACGCCGAGGGCATCCGCATGGCCGAGCGCGACTTCGGCATGACCGGGCTGATGATCCAGGGCATCGACCGCAGCCGCAGCGGCGAGGAGGCCCTCGCGGTCGTCCGCCGCGTCGTCGACAACCCGCACCCGTACGTCGCGGGCATCGGCCTCGACAACCTCGAGACGGCCGGTCCGCCCGAGCGCTTCGTCGACGCGTACCGTCTGGCCGGCGAGGCCGGGCTCGGCCGTACGGCGCACTCGTCCGAGCACGCGCCGACCGCCGTCAACACGATCACGTGTCTCGATCTGCTCGGCTGCGACCGCATCGACCACGGGTACTACGTGCTCGAAGACGACGCCGTCGTCGAGCGGATGCGCGAGGAGCAGGTCGCGTTCACGGTCGCGTCGACCACGTCGCGTCGCTCGTGGCGGCCCTGGCGTCGCGCGTCGATCGGCGCGATGCTCGAGGCCGGGCTCAACGTCATCCCGTGCTCCGACGATCCCGGCATGTTCCCCACGACGCTCGCAGCGGAGTACGGCATCGTGTCGGAGCAGATCGGGGCGACCCACGAGCAGGTCCGCCGCATGGCGGTCTCGTCGTTCGAGGCATCCTGGCTGCCCGCCGAGCAGCGCGCCCGTCGCGTCGCCGAGGTCACCGCCGAACTCGACGCGCTCGACGCCGAGTTCGCGCTCACGGTCTGACCCGCGCGCCGCGCGCGCACCGCGCGCCGAGAACGCACCGTCGCCGCGAGAACGCACGGTTGAGGGTGCGTTCTCGCGGCGAGCGTGCGTTCTCGGTGGGGTGGTCCGCGCCGGGTGGTGCTCTCCGTCGCGTTGCCGAGGTCATCGCGAGATAGACGCGCGGCGCGCGCCGAGCACGCACCGTCGCGGCGAGAACGCACGGTCGAGGGTGCGTTTTCGCGGCGAGCGTGCGTTCTCGGCGATAGGCCCCGGCGAGCAGCGCCGGGTGCCATGACGAAAGCCGCCGCGGCCTGCGTCATCCCGTGACGGGAGACGGCAGGCTGCGGCGGCTCAGTCGTTCGCGGATGCCGGGGCGAGGCGGATGCTGCGGGTCAGCGACCGCTGCGGCGGCCGGCGCTGTTCTGGCGCACGACCGAGCCGACCATGAGCTTGCCGCCGGAGGCGCCGCCGTTCGACGACGCGCGGCGGCCGGTGCGGCGCGGGTTGCCCGCGGGTGCGGCGTCACGCGTCTCGCGGGGTGCGCGGTCAGCGGTCTGGCCGCCGCGCGAGGACTGCTGTCCACCGCGGGCCTGCTGCTGGTCGCGCTGACCGCCCGAGCGTGCGCCCTGACCGTCGCGGCCACCGGCAGTGCCCTGGCTCTGACCCTGGCCGCGTCCGCCGCGGCCACGGCCGTTGCCACCGCCGGAGCGGCCGCCGCCGTTCGCCGACCCGCCCTCGCGAGCGTCGCGCGCAGCGCGCTTGCGCTGAGCGTTGGCGCCCTGGCTCGTGCCGCGCGGTGCGACCTCGACCGGAGCCGGAGTCACATAGGGCGCGACCTTGCCGACGAGAGCGGTGACCTCAGGCGACTCGGCCGTGACCGAGACCGGGGTGACCGCGATGGCTGCCTTGCGGAGCAGATCCTTGACGTCGCGCTCCTGGCCCGGCATCACGAGGGTGACGACGGCACCCTCGGCGCCCGCGCGGGCGGTGCGGCCCGAGCGGTGCAGGTACGCCTTGTGCTCCATGGGCGGGTCGACGTGGACGACGAGCTCGACGTCGTCGACGTGCACACCGCGCGCGGCGACGTCCGTCGCGACGAGCACCTTCGCGGCGCCCGACGAGAACGCGGCGAGGTTGCGGTCGCGCTGCGGCTGCGAGAGGTTGCCGTGCAGATCGACCGAGGGGATGCCCTGCGAGGTCAGCTGCTTGGCGAGCTTCTTCGCGGCGTGCTTGGTGCGGGTGAACAGGATGCGGCGGCCCATGCCCGAGGCGAGCGCCTTGACGACATCCTTCTTCTCCTCGGCACCGGCGAGGTGGAACACGTGGTGCGTCATCGCCGCGACGGGGGAGTGCGCCTCGTCGACCGAGTGGAGCACCTCGTTCTGCAGGAAGCGCTTGACGAGCTTGTCCACACCGTTGTCGAGGGTCGCGCTGAACAGCATCCGCTGTCCGTCGCGCGGGGTCTTGTCGAGGATGCGCGTGACGGCCGGCAGGAAGCCGAGGTCGGCCATGTGGTCGGCCTCGTCGATCACCGTGATCTCGACCGAGTCGAGGGTCAGGTGGCGCTGCTGCAGCAGGTCTTCGAGGCGACCCGGGCAGGCGACGACGATGTCGACGCCGGCGTTGAGCGCCTGCACCTGGCGGTTCTGGTTGACGCCGCCAAAGATGGTCGTCGTCTTCATGCCGTAGGCGGCTGCGAGCGGTTCGAGGGTCGCGTTGATCTGCGTCGCGAGCTCGCGGGTCGGGGCGAGCACGAGACCCAGGATGCGGGCGGCGCGGCGGCTACCGCCGGCCAGCTCGCCGCCGAGGCGCGCGGCCATCGGGATCGAGAAGGCGAGCGTCTTGCCCGAGCCGGTCTTGCCGCGGCCGAGCACGTCGCGACCGGCGAGCGTGTCGGGCAGGGTGTCGACCTGGATCGGGAAGGCCGTGGTCTTGCCGTCCTTCGCGAGGGCTTCGACGAGGGGAGCGGGCACGCCGAGCGTGCGGAAAGTGGTGTCAGTCATGAGGGAGTGTGTCTCCGGGCGCACGTCGGCGCCCTGGTCGGTGGCCCGGATGCGGGTGCGCATGCGGGGTCGCCGTACGAAAGAGTCCGCGGGATGCCGGTCGTGACCCGGTAGGCGGAAGGCGTTCTACGACGCGTGCGGCGCGAGCGCGCCACAAGAACTCCCAGTCTACCAGTGCGCGCCTTCCCGTCGGTCCGGGCCCGGTTCGGGCCCTCGCGCCGCGATGCAAGGGATTCGCCCCGACACCCCGGCCGAACGGCATCCGTCACAGGGTGTCGGGCCGGAACTCTTGCATTCCGGCCATTCCCACGGACGCCAGTGGGCCCGGATGTCTTGCAATCCGGCCTGCCACGCGCGCGTAGGCGCGCCCGGCGCCAGGTCAGATGAGCGAGAGCTCGCGCAGCTTGGACGCGACGTCGTCGTTGCTCGGCTCGACGTGGTGGGTCGCGTCGGGGTACACCACGACGGGGATCTGGGTGCGTCCCGAGATCTCGCGCGCGACGTCGGCTGCAGCAGGCTCCGCCTCGAGGTCGATGTAGGTGTAGTCGACGCCGAGCTCGTCGAGCTGAGCCTTGGTGCGTCGGCAGTCACGGCACCAGTCGGCGCCGAACATCGTGATCGTGTCGGTGGAAGCGGTCATGATTCCAGGGTACGTCCGCGACGAGGACCGGAGGCGATTGCCTCCATTCCCTCAGCGTGTACCGTGCACGCGAGAACGCACCGCCCCGCGAGCACTCTCGACGGGGTGGTGCGTTCTCGGCGCGAAGGGCTCAGTACTCGGCGGCCCGAGCGCGCTCCGGCGCGGCCTCGAGCATCGCCGGTACCCGCTGCTTCTTGGGTGCGTAGACGACGAGCGCATGGAACACGAACCGCACGACGAACGCCGCGATCAGGGTCAGCCCGGCGGCGATGACGCTCGGGATATGTGCGTTCTCGACGAGAACCCACAGCACGGGGATGCGGATGACGGCCTCGGCATTGTTGAACGCGAACGATTTCACGAACCGCTGCGTCATGCTGCCCGATTCCGAGCGCATGTCGGAGAACACGAGGTACTCCAGCAACAGGAAGTTGCCGATGATCGTGATCTCGCTGGCGATGATGGATGCCGGCAGGTAGTCCATTCCGAGCCGGATCAGGCCCCACATGATCACGAGGTTCGCGATGGCGCCGACGCCGCCGACGAGCGCGAAGGCCGACATCCGTCCGAAGCGCAGCATCAGCAGCTGCGTGAGGAACCGGATGCCCTGCGTGAAGGTCGCCTTCGACGCGCCGGCGTATCGCGGCGCGAACGCGAACGGCACCTCGGCGACGCGCATATGGCGGCGGGCGAGGATCTCGAGCAGGATCTTGAAGCCGCGGGGGCGCAGCGCGTCGATGTCGATCGTGTCGCGGTCGACGAGGAAGAACCCGGTCATCGGGTCGCTGCATTCGCCGAGCTTGCGGGGGAACATCGCCTTGGTGAGCAGGGTCGACGCGCGCGAGACGGTCGTACGCGTCGCGTCGGCCAGTCCCTTCGAGTCGCCGCCCGCGATGTAGCGCGAGGCGACGACGACATCCACATCGCCACGGTCGGCGCGCGCGAGCAGGCGCGGGATGTCCTCGGGCGGATGCTGCAGGTCGCCGTCCATCACGAGGCACCACGAGGAGTTCGCGGCCCGTATGCCTTCGACCACGGCCCCGCCGAGTCCCGCGACCGGTTCGTCGCGGTGGACCAGCCGCACCGGGAAGTCGGCCGTCTTCGCGGCCTGCTCGATGATCGCGGGGGTGTCGTCGGTCGAATCGTCGACGAAGACGACCTCGATCATCCGGTCGTCGACCGCGTCACCGATCCGTCGCAGCAGCTCCACGACGTTCGGACCTTCGTTGAAGGTCGGGACGACGATCGTCAGGTCCATGGAACGCTCGCAAGTCGAAAGGGACGGGGGAATTCACACAGTACTGAGGATTCATACGCGTACAAGCGGTTGACTCTTTGGATATCGCCTGAGATTCACCCGATGGCCTTCTTGATGTCATCCACGGTCATCCCGTAGTTGACGCGCACGACGGGCAGGGCCAGCTTGTCGCTCCCTATCGAGACGTAGCCGGGCTCGATGGTGCGCGCCATCTCGAAGCCCGCGTCGGCGACCGCCTGCTTGGCGGCGTCGTTGTAGTGGCCGAACGGGTAGGCGACGACTTCTTTCGTTCCGCCGAGGACACCCGCAGAAGTGTCGAGGTCGGCGACGATCTGGTCGTGCGTCCACGTGACGATGCGGCCCTGGCCGTCGGCTCCCGCGGAGTGCATGTCGTGCGTGTGCGAGCGTTTGAGCACGTAAGGGGTGAGGTCGGGTCCGGCGCCGTTCACCGTGATGACGAAGGATGTCGTCATCACCCCGTATTTCTCCACGAGCGGCACGGCGAGCTCGAGCCACGACGGGTCGGCATCGTCGTCGGTGATGATGACCGAGTGGTCGGGCAGGAACAGCTCGTCGTCGATGAAGGCGCTCAGCTCGGGCCAGGTCGGCAGGTAGAACCGCTGCTCGGAGATGTACCTCAGGTGCGCTTCCCAGTCGCCGACGTAGGCGTAGTTGCCGCGCAGCCACCCCGACTCGCCTTCCGGCTTCGTCGTGAACTGGTGGTACATCAGGATCGGGATGCGCGTCTTCGCGGCGGCGTTGTCGGCGGCGCTCATCCACGCGGCGTGCACCGTGCGTTGCTGAGCGTCGCAGGCGACCGCATCCGCGCCGTTGAGTCGTCCGGGGATCGCGAGCCCGGCGGCATCCTCGGCCGTGTCGTACCAGCCGGCGAACACCATGCCGTCTCGCGAGGGGATCGGCAGCGAGGAGTAAGGCTCTCCCTGCGTCTCGAGGACGGGGGCGATGTCGATCGCGTCGCCCGTGAACGACACGGCGCACGCGTTCGGATCGTTCGCGTCGGCGATCAGCTGTTCCGCCGGCGACAGCGGTTCGGGCGTCGGGGTCTCGGGCCCGGGGGTGGGGGTGCCCGCGGATGCCGCCGGGTCGGGGTCCGTGCTCGACCGGTGCATCGCGGCGACGGTGAACCAGCCGCCGACCGCTGCGACGAGAAGGACTCCGGTGAGAGCCGCGCTGATGCCGACGGCCCGGCGCTTGCGCTGTCGCCGCGCGTTCGAACGTCGCGTTGCGGCCATCGATACTCCCCCTGTGGTGCCCGGTGCGTCCGTCGAATCCTAGGGTGCGCGGCTGAGGACGCAGGGCCGCGTTCCCGGATGCCGCGCCGAGAGCAACCCCCTTCCGCGTCCGGCGGGTGCGGCGAAGACTGCCGGACCATGAACGCGCACGCAGCTCCCGCCACCCCGGGCCGGGTGCGCGTCGGCATCTCGGGGTGGCGATACGCCGGATGGCGCGGCGACTTCTACCCGACGGGCCTCGCGCAGCGGCGGGAGCTCGAATACGTGGGGCAGCGGATGTCGACGGCCGAGCTGAACGGGTCGTTCTATTCGCTGCAGCGCCCGTCGAGCTACCAGCGCTGGCGGAGCGAAGTGCCCGCGTCGTTCGTCTTCGCGGTCAAGGGCTCGCGCTACGTCACGCACATGCTGCGCCTGCGCGGTGTCGAGACGGCGCTGGCGAACTTCTTCGCCTCGGGAGTGCTCGCGCTCGGGCGGCAGCTCGGTCCGGTGCTCTGGCAGCTGCCCGAACGCGAGGAGTTCGACGCCGACGTGCTCGCAGAGTTCTTGGCGCTCCTGCCGCGGACGACCGGCGAAGCCCTCGCGCTCGCCGAGCGGCACGACGAACGCCTCGACGGGCGCGCGTGGCTCGAGATCGAGGAGGACCGGCCGATCCGGCACGCCCTCGAGCCGAGATCGGCCGGGTTCGGGACGGATGCCGCGCTCGCGCTGCTCCGTTCGCACGACACCGCTCTCGTGGTCGCCGACACCGCTGGACGCTTCCCCTGTTTCGAAGAGGTCACGACCGCGGGGCACGTGTACGTGCGGCTCCACGGCGCGACCGACCTGTACGCCAGCGGGTACACCGACGCCGAGCTCGACGAGTGGGCGGACCGCATCCGCGGATGGGCCGACGGCTCGGCGGCATCCGATGGTCGTCCGCGCGACGTGTGGGTGTACTTCGACAACGACGTGCGGGGGAGGGCACCGCACGATGCCGTCGCTCTCGCCCGACGGTGCGATACGGCGTTTAGGCTCGGCGGGTGACCGATCGGGATGGCGCGTGAGCGCGCAGCCGGCACCGTGGGTCTGCCCGACCTGCGGCGATCCGTTGCGCTTCGAGATCCTCGACGACGAGGCGTTCCTCGTGGCGTGGTCGTGCCTGAACTGCGGACTCGTCCGCGTCACCGAGCCGGCCTGAGCCTGGGTCGTGTGAGCCCAGGCTCTACGCGACAGGGTCTGCCCCCTACGCCTCCGCGTTGTTCGCGGGACGTGCTGCGGATGTCACCGTCAACTGGGACGCGCGTCGTTGCGGCTGCTCGGGTGCCCCCGACCGCTGCGCGTCGATCACGGCGACGCATGAGCTCAGTTCGGCAGAGAACTCGGATGCCGGCACCAGCGCGGCGAGGAGGTCGCGGGTCGTGATCGGGCGGTCGCTCGGCGCGAGCTGCGACGCCCGGCGGAGCGCGTCGGCGAGAGCGAGCGACGCGCTGGCAGGCGATGCCCGCTCGACCGGGCGACGCTCGTCGGCTGGAATCCGCTGGCGGAGGAGCCGCCCGGTCGGAGTGTCGGACGACCGCAACGCCGCGAGCAGGTCATTCGGGTGCGCGAGATCGTCGGGCACGTGTTTCAGAGCCGTTCGGAGCACCGCCACGGCATCGGCGCTGAGTCGTGTGAGCATCATCCTCCTCTCCGACTGCCTCGCTGCTTCGCTTTGACGGCAAAAGTACCCCCGCCATCCGGCGTGCTCCAGCGGACGTCGCCGCGCTCGGTCAGTTCCGGCATCCGCCTAACGTTGACCGCTCGACGCCGGTCACCCTGCGCCGTAGGGTCACTCCCATGTGCGGGCGATTCGCGAACGACGCCAAGACGGACGAGCTGATCCGGGAGTACGTCGCCGAGGGCGGCAACCCCGAGGACTGGGTGAACTCCTGGGCCGGCGCCTACTCGATCGCGCCGACCGAGGACGCGCCGATCCTCCGCGACCGGGGCGAGGGCCGGGTGCTGGAACTCGTCCGATGGGACTGGCAGAAGCCGGCGAATCGCCCGCGGGGCGCTCCGATCATCAACGCGCGCATGGAGAAGCTCGGCCAGGGCTTCTGGGCGCCGGCGTTCAGCGCGGCTCGATGCATCGTTCCGATGCGGGGCTACTTCGAGTGGACCGGCGACAAGACCCCGAAGACCCCGCACTTCCTCCACGGCGACGGGTTGCTCTCGGCGGCCGGGCTCACCTGGTCGATGGAACTGCCGACCGGGGAGAAGACGCGTTGCTTCGTCGTCATCACCCGCGAGGCTCGCGATGCGAGCGGACAGGTGCACGACCGGATGCCGGCCTTCCTGACGCCGGACACCTGGGATGCCTGGCTGACCCCCGAGAAGCTCACCGGCGAGCGCAAGGCCGAGACGCTAGCGATGCTCGAGCACACGTCCGGTCAGGTCGCCTCGACGATCCGCGAGCACGTCGTCGATCGCAAGGTCAGCAACTCCCGCACGGTCGATCCCGCCGACCCGACGCTGCTGGACCCGGTGGCTTGACCGGCCCTTCGGGCCCGCGTCATCGGGCCGCGGGTAGCGCCTCGAGCTCCGCCGGCCGCTCTGCCCTGGGCAGGCTGAGCGCCCACGTGAGCAGCCCGCAGAGCGCGAAGCTTGCGCCGAGTAACGCGCATCCCGCCCACCCCGACGCCGCGTAGACGGCGGTCGTGGCGGTCGCGCCCAGAATGGATCCGAGCGAGTAGAAGACCATGTAGCCACCGATCGCGCTGCTGGTCTGTTCGGGGTAGGCCTCGGTGAGCAGCGACTGGTTGCTGACGTGAACCGCCTGGACGGCGAAGTCCAGAACGATGACGCCGATGATCACGAGCCAGAGCGACCATGTGGCCTGAGCAGACGCGATCCACGACAGCGCCAGGACGACGAGCGCCGTCCCGGTCACGCGGCTCGCTCGACCGTTGTCCGCCCACCGGCCGGCCCGGGCTGCCCCGAGCGCGCCGGCCAGCCCGGCGATGCCGAACAGCCCGACCTGCGTGGCATCCAGATGCCAGGGTCCGGCCTCCAGGGGCAGGGCCAGTCCGCTCCAGAGCGTGCCGAACGACGCGAAGAGGAAGAACGCGATCACACCACGGGAGACGAAGAACGGTGCGGCGAACATGCGGACGAGCGAGCCGAGCACGTCACCGTAAGTTCTGCGACTCATTCGCTCTTCCGTCGGTAACCGGGTGAGGACAGCGACCGCAAGCGCGACGAGCATCGCTGCGAGTGCGAGGTAGACGGCTCGCCAGCCCCAGAGATCGGTCAGAACCCCGGCGACGACGCGTCCGCCGAGGATTCCCAGCACCACCCCGGAGGTGACGACACCGAGCGAACGGCCGCGTTCGGCGGGAGCGGAGAGATCCGCGGCGAAGGCGACGGCCGTCTGGACGACGACGGCGAAGAGTCCCGTCGTCGCGAGCCCGACGACCAGGAGTACGGCACCCGTGGCCGATGCCGTGACCAGGGTGCCGGCGGCGCAGAGAACGAGGTGGAGCGCGATGAGCCGCCGCCGATCGATCACGTCACCGAGGGGCACGAGGCCGATCAGCCCGATGAGGTAGCCGACCTGCCCGGCAGCGATCACCCATCCCCATTCGGATGTCGCGATGCCGACGTCTCGGCCGATGTGAGCGAGCATCGGCTGGGCGACGTAGATCGTCGAGACAGCGACCGCGCACACCGTTGCGAGCAGCATCCTCGCTCCACCGATCCCGTTCACGAGCCCCCAATGGTAGTTATTTGCAACTTATCGCAGTATGTCAGGATAGTGGCAATTCGCAACTCAGCGGGAGGAGCCGAGCGAGTGGTCGGAGACATCGAGGACGTGACCTGGACCGACCCGACCTGCCCGGTCGCTCGGACGGTCGACCTCGTCGGCGACCGGTGGAGCCTGCTGATCATCCGCGACGCGATGGACGGCGCCCGGTCTTTCACGGACTTCCAGCAGCGCACCGGCGTCGCGCGCAACATTCTCACGGAGAGGCTGCGGCGCCTCGTTGATCGCGGACTCCTGCGGCGTAAGGCCGCGGCATCCGGTCGCCGCCAGCACTACGTCCTCACCGAGGCGGGGCGCGACTTCTTCACGGTGATCGTTGCGCTCCGGCAGTGGGGTGAGCGTCACGCGTTCGAGGATGGCGAGCCGCGCTCAGTGCTTGTCGATGCGGACGGGCATGTGCTCGCAGAGATGAGGCCGGCGGACTCGGACGGGCGTGCCGTCGACGCCGACTCGACGGCTGTCATTCGCCCCGCTGGGGCGAGTTGAGGGGAGCGATATCTCGTCGGCGCGCCGTCCGGCGACGTCATTCGTCGGCAGTCGGTTCCTGCCGGTAGTCGTACACGGGGTCCGACCGCTGCCACAGGAGGTATCCGGCGAGTGCGGTCGCGAGCCCGACGAAGTGCAATGCCGGGTAGACCAGTGCCGGGGCATCCGGAAGCAGACCCGCGAAGACGATCGACGTGATGAACGCGGCGGCACTCAATGCGCCCAACGCCACCGCCCACCGGCGCAGACGCCTCGTGCGGGGGCTCTGCGGTCGCGGAGACGCGTTCATGCCTTGACCATAGGGCCTCGCGGTCGATCGGAGGACCGCGCCGCGGCCGCGGGGCAAAGCAAAACCCCCGCCATGTAGAAGCTAGGCGAGGGTTTCTAGGGCCGTTGTAATGACGGTCCGTGTGGCTCCGACGGGCGTCGATCCCGTGACCTCACGATTTTCAGTCGTGCGCTCTACCAACTGAGCTACAGAGCCGCATGGCGTCAGAGGATGCCATGTCCTAGACGAAAGGCCCTCTGGAAACCAAAGGGCCCGTCGCTTTAGAGCGACCCTGACGGGACTTGAACCCGCGACCTCCGCCGTGACAGGGCGGCACGCTAACCAACTGCGCTACAGGGCCATGCTTATTAAGTTGTGGGAGTGACCCCAACGGGATTCGAACCCGTGCTACCGCCGTGAAAGGGCGGCGTCCTAGGCCGCTAAACGATGGGGCCGAGCGAACCCAGACCCGGGAGTCAAACGTTCACGCTTACCGAGGGACAAGCATATGCGATCCGCCGCCGATGTGCGAATCGGGGGCGTGGCGTCCGCAGCCCGGGCGTGTCTGCGGGGCACAATGGCCGGGTTCGCACGGGCCGGACGTCGTTCGCGACGCTTCCGGTGATGTGACGTGTGTTGCTACTGTGAACGAAGTTGCTCACGCGATATGGAGGATCACCCGCGTGCGATACGAGAGCCTCGACTCCCCGGAAGACTGCGGTTGCGCCCCGACGCCCGCAGAGAGCAAGAAGCTCTCCCAGCTGATCTCGCGCCGCGGCGCCCTCGGCCTCGGCGCCGTCGGCTTCGTCGCAGCGACGGCGTTCCTCGCCCCCGGCATCCCCTCCGCCTTCGGTATCGAGGGCTATCCGTCGTGGGACGACGTGCAGCGCGCCAAGGGCAACGAAGCGGCGAAGGCGGCCGAGATCTCGCGTATCGAGAAGCTGATCGCCGACCTCACCGCCGACGTCGCGTATAAGCAGGCCGAGGCCGAACGCCTGGGAGCCGAGTACGCCAAGGCGCAGGCCGACTTCGAGGATGCCGCGTACCGAGCCACCTCGCTCCAGGAGCAGGCAGACGCGCAGTCGGCCGCGGCACTCGAGGCCGCTCGTCGAGCGGGAAAGCTCGCGGCCCAGCTCTATCGCAACGGTGGAGACGACACGAGCCTCAAACTCTTCTTCTCTGACTCCGCAGCGAGCGCCGATGACCTGCTCGCCCGACTCGGCACGATGGACAAGCTGCTGCAGGCGAACCGCGGCGTCTACACGGATGCCGTCACCGCCCGCGAGACCGCCCAGAGCCTGAGCGATCAAGCCGGTGTGGCGCGTGACGAGCGCGACCGCCTGCAGAAGGAGGCCGAGCAGAAGCTCGCTGCCGCTCAGGAAGCCGCCGCCGTCGCGCAGGCCGCTCTCGAGGAGCAGACCGCCAACATGGCGACCCTGCAGGCTCAGCTCGCGGCGCTCAAGGACGAGACGGCGGCCACGGTCGCCGGCTACCAGGCGGGTGTCGAGGAAGAGCGACGCCGCGAAGAGGCCCGCAAGCAGCGCGAGCGCGAAGAAGCAGCCCGCCGTGCCGCCGAGGAGGAGCGTCGCCGTCAGGAAGCTGCAGCCAACGCCGGCAACAGCGGCGGTGGCGGTGGTGGCGGCGGCGGTGGCGGCGGTAACAGCGGCGGTGGCGGGGGCGGCGGCGCCGGTCAGGTCCAGCCCTCCGGATGGGTCCGCCCCGGCCCCGGCTACATCAGCTCGTGGTTCGGCAACCGCGGCACGATCTGCTCGAACGGATACTGCACCACGGGCCACCGCGGCATCGATTTCGCCGGCGGTTGCGGCGCGCCGATCTACGCGGCAGCATCCGGGACGGTCGTCCACGCCTCCTACACCGGCGACTGGGGCAACTACATCAAGATCGACCACGGCGGTGGCATCATCTCGGGCTACGCGCACATCCAGAACGGCGGCTACAACGTCGGATACGGACAGCGCGTCTCAGCCGGACAGGTCATCGCATACGCCGGCAACACCGGCATCTCGCAGGGATGCCACCTGCACTTCGAGATCTACCAGGGCGGCGTCCGCATCGACCCGGCGCCCTTCCTGCGCAACCGCGGCATCTCGGTCTGAGCCTCAGCGCTCACGAGCCCGAACGACGCAGGAGGGGCGGATGCCGCAGCATCCGCCCCTCCTTTCGGTCGTCTGAGACTCAGAGCGAGTTGGGGGCTTCGCCCTCACCCTGCGTCTTCGTCTGGCCCTCGTGCTCCTCGAAGCGCTCGAACGCCTCGGAGACGAGACGCTCGGCCTCGGCCGCTCCGGCCCACTCGTCGACCTTGACCCACTTGTTGGGCTCGAGGTCCTTGTAGTGCTCGAAGAAGTGGCCGATCTCGTTCTTGGTCCAGTCGTCGATGTCGCCGACATCCTGGATGTGCGCCCAGCGCGGGTCCTTCGCGAGCACGGCCACGACCTTGTCGTCGCCGCCGGCCTCGTCGCTCATCTTCAGCACGGCGACGGGGCGGACCTTCGCGAGGACGCCGGGGTAGATGTCGCGGTCGAGCAGCACGAGCACGTCGAGCGGGTCGCCGTCTTCGCCGAGGGTGTTCTCGAAGAAGCCGTAGTTGCTGGGGTACCCCATCGGCGTGAACAGCACGCGGTCGAGGAAGACCCGGCCGGTGCCGTGGTCGACTTCGTACTTCACGCGGCTGCCGCGGGGGATCTCGATGACGGCGTCGTACGCGCCCATACGTGTGCTCCTTCGATATGACGGTGGGATGCCGCCGTCCAGCCTACTTGCGCCGCCCGCCGTGCCGTATACAGGCTGAACCCGGGTTCTGAGTCTGACGCCGAGCTGCCAGGGAACCCCAGCCTGTCGACGGTGCGAGCCCCGTCGTATGGCGGGCGGGGTTGGCCGGTGCGCCTCCCCGCGTCGTGCTGTGCCGTCAGCAGGCTCAGCCCGGTGTTCGGGCTGCCGATGCGGTCGCAACGCGAGCTAAGCCTGTCGACGGCACGGGCCGCCGCCGGGCGGCGCGAGCCCGGATACCGTAGGGGCGTGCCGTCGCTCAGCCCTGCCATCGCCGAGGTCCGTCGCGCCGTGCGCGCGTCACTGTCCGCGCTGCCCGCCGGCAGCACGGTGATCGTCGCACTCTCGGGCGGGCCCGACTCGCTGGCCCTGGCCGCGGCGACGGCTTTCGAGGCTCCGAAGCTCGGCCTGCGCGCCGCCTCGGTGACGGTCGACCACGGACTGCAGCCCGGCTCCGACGAGGTCGCGCTCGCCGCCGCCCGCGCCGCTGCGGGCCTCGGGCTCGATCCGCTCGTCGTGCGCGTCGAGGTCGGCACGACGGGTGGCCCCGAAGCCGCGGCCCGCGACGCGCGATACGGAGTGCTGCGGGATGCCGCGCGCGACGCGGGCGCCGCCGCCGTGATGCTCGGCCACACGCTCGACGACCAGGCCGAGACGGTGCTGCTCGGGCTCGCTCGAGGTTCCGGAGCGACGAGCCTCGCGGGCATGGCCCCCGACCGCACCGACGACGATTCGGGCGTGCGCTGGCTTCGCCCGATGCTGACGGTGCGCCGAGAGACCACCGTCGCCGCTTGCGCCGCGGCCGGGCTCGATCCCTGGCTCGACCCGCACAATCGCGACGACCGCTTCAGCCGGGTGCGGGTCCGCGAGCGCGTGCTGCCACTCCTCGAGGCCGAGCTCGGCCCGGGCGTGGCCGAGGCGCTCGCGCGTACCGCCGAGCAGTTGCGCGAGGACGCGCAGGCCTTCGACGACATGATCGCCGAGACGATCGAAGACATCGTCGAGCCGGCGGAGGCGGGCATCGCCATCTCGGTCGCGGCGCTCGCGGCGAACCCGCCGGCGCTGCGGCATCGCATCATCCGTCACGTCGTGCAGAGCGAGTTCCACGAGAGCCTGACACGCAGCCAGACGCTCGAGGTCGCCCGGCTCGTCACCGACTTCTCCGGCCAGGGGCCGATCGACCTTCCCGGATGCCGCGCCCGCCGCGTCGGCCGACTCGTCGAGTTCTCGGCGGGCGGGACCGGCGCCTAAACTCGTCGCATGCGTGCTGCCGAGATCGCCGACCAGCTCACCGACGTCCTCGTCACGGAGGAGGAGATCCAGGCCAAGCTCGCCGAGCTCGCCGCCCGGGTCGAGGCCGACTACGAGGGCAAGGAGCTGATCCTCGTCGGCGTCCTCAAGGGCGCGGTGATGGTCATGGCCGACTTCGCCCGCGCGCTCAAGCGCGACATCACGATGGACTGGATGGCGGTGTCGTCGTACGGCGCGAGCACGAAGTCGAGCGGTGTCGTCCAGATCCGGAAGGACCTCGACGCCGACCTGCACGGAAAGCACGTCCTGATCGTCGAGGACATCATCGACTCGGGCCTCACCCTCAGCTGGCTGCTCGAGAACTTCCAGTCGCGCGGCGCCGAGTCGCTCGAGGTGCTCGCCCTCCTGCGCAAGCCCGAGGCCGCGAAGGTCGAGATCGACTGCCGTTACGTCGGCTTCGACATCCCGAACGACTTCGTCGTGGGCTACGGCCTCGACTACGCGGAGAAGTACCGCAACCTGCGGGATGTCGCGATCCTCGCGCCCCACGTCTACAGCTGAACCCGCTTCGCGTGGCGGCTCCCGGTACGCCCAAAACGAACGCACAGAGCCCGCATAGTCGGCGCGGGGTAGCCTGATCGCACCATGGACGTCAAGAAAGTCACGCGCAACCCGCTGATGTACGTGTTGCTCATCGGCGCGCTGCTGCTGATCGGCTTCATGCTGATCTCCAGCCTCACCGGCGCGAAGCAGATCACGACCCAGCAGGGCTTCGAGCTGCTCAAGGGCGACACCGTCACGAAGGTGCAGACCACGGACGGCGATCAGCGCGTCGATCTGACGCTCTCCGACGACTTCGAGGGCTCGACGCAGGTGCAGTTCTACTACACCTCCGCACGTGCCGACGAGGTCGTGGCGGCCGTCGACGCGGCGAACCCCGCCGACGGGTACAACGACGTCGTGCCGCGGGCCACGTGGTTCGACGGCTTCCTCTCGCTCATGCTGCCGCTGGTGCTGCTGGGCCTGCTCTTCTGGTTCCTGATGTCGAGCGCGCAGGGCGGCGGAAGCCGTGTCATGCAGTTCGGCAAGTCGAAGGCGAAGCTCGTCACGAAGGAGACCCCGACGGTCACCTTCGGCGACGTGGCGGGTTCCGACGAGGCCATCGAGGAGATGCAGGAGATCAAGGACTTCCTGAAGGATCCGACGAAGTTCCAGGCCGTCGGCGCCCGCATCCCGAAGGGCGTGCTGCTGTACGGCCCTCCCGGAACCGGTAAGACCCTCCTGGCGCGTGCCGTCGCGGGCGAGGCCGGCGTGCCGTTCTACTCGATCTCGGGTTCGGACTTCGTGGAGATGTTCGTCGGCGTCGGCGCGAGCCGTGTGCGCGACCTCTTCAAGGAGGCGAAGGAGAACTCTCCCGCCATCATCTTCATCGACGAGATCGACGCCGTCGGCCGTCACCGCGGCGCCGGCATGGGCGGCGGTCACGACGAGCGCGAGCAGACGCTGAACCAGATGCTCGTCGAGATGGACGGCTTCGACCCGAAGGTGTCGGTGCTCGTCATCGCGGCGACCAACCGTCCCGACATCCTCGACCCGGCGCTGCTGCGCCCGGGCCGCTTCGACCGCCAGATCGGCGTCGACGCCCCCGACCTGAAGGGCCGGCAGAAGATCCTCGAGGTGCACGGGCGAGGCAAGCCGCTCTCGCCCTCGGTCGACCTCGCCGTCATCGCCCGCAAGACCCCGGGCTTCACCGGTGCCGACCTGGCGAACGTGCTGAACGAGGCCGCGCTGTTGACCGCGCGCTCGAACGCGCAGCTGATCGACATGCGCGCCCTTGACGAGGCGATCGACCGTGTCATCGCCGGTCCGCAGCGTCGTACGCGCGTCATGAAGGACAAGGAGAAGCTCATCACGGCGTACCACGAGGGCGGCCACGCTCTCGCCGCCGCGGCGATGAACCACTCCGACCCGGTCACGAAGGTCACGATCCTCCCGCGCGGCAAGGCGCTCGGCTACACGATGGTGCTGCCGCTCGAGGACAAGTACTCCGTGACGCGCAACGAGCTCCAGGACCAGCTCACCTACGCGATGGGCGGACGCGTCGCCGAGGAGGTCGTGTTCCACGACCCCACGACGGGTGCCTCCAACGACATCGAGAAGGCGACGGGCATCGCCCGCAAGATGGTGACCGAGTACGGGATGACGACCGAGGTCGGCCCCGTGAAGCTCGGGTCGTCGTCGGGCGAAGTGTTCATGGGACGCGACATGGGCCACGGACGCGACTTCTCGGAGCGCATCGCCGAGCGCGTCGACGCCGAGGTGCGGCTGCTGATCGAGCAGGCTCACAACGAGGCGTACGAGGTCATCAACGCGAACCGTGACGTGCTCGACAAGCTCGCGCTCGCCCTCCTCGAGGAGGAGACCCTCGACCACCTGCAGCTCGCCGAGATCTTCAAGGACATCAAGAAGCTCCCGCCGCGCCCGCAGTGGCTCTCGAGCCAGGACCGTCCGGTGTCGACTCTGCCCCCGATCGACGTTCCCAAGCGTCGCGAGGAGGCCGGGCTCGCGGCATCCACCGTCGCCGATGCGGAGGCCGAGGCGGCCGCCGAGCGTGCTCCGCACCGTCGCCCCTCGGGGCAGGCGCGACCCGCGACCGCGTAGGCTCGGGGCGTGGCCGTCGATCGCGAACGCGTCGCCGCCCTCGTGCGCGACCTGCTCGAGGCGATCGGGGAGGACCCCGACCGTCCCGGGCTGAAGCAGACCCCGCAGCGGGTCGCCGACGCGTACGCCGAGTTCTTCTCGGGGGTCGGCGCGGACGCCGCGGAACCGCTCGCGCACACGATCTCGGTGGCTCGCGGGCCGGCGCCCGACACGTTGCCGTCGGGCGCCGTCATGGTGCGCGGCATCCGGTTCCGCTCGTTCTGCGAGCACCACCTGCTGCCCTTCGCCGGGCACGCGCACATCGCTTACCTGCCGGGTGAGCAGGTGGTCGGGCTCGGCGCGCTGCCGCGTGTGGTCGACACGCTCGCGGCGCGACCGCAGGTGCAGGAGCGCCTGGGCGAGCAGATCGCCGACACGATCGCCGGCGCGCTCGACGCGCGCGGCGTGCTGGTCGTGCTGGATGCCGCCCACGAATGCGTCACGATGCGCGGCGGACGCCAGACGGACGCCTCGACCGTGACGGTCGCCGCCCGCGGCGTCTACACCGAGCCCGCCGACCGGGCCGAGCTGATCGCGTTGATCTCGGGCGGTGCCCCGTGACGCTGATCATGGGCATCCTCAACATCACGCCCGATTCGTTCAGCGACGGCGGTCGGTACCTCGACCTCGACGTCGCGATCGGTCACGCCGAGGCCCTGCGCCGCGCCGGCGCGCACATCGTCGATGTCGGCGGCGAGTCGACCCGTCCGGGCGCGGAGCGCGTCGACCCCGATGTCGAGCGCGGACGCGTCGTCCCGGTGATCGAGGCACTCGCGGCGCGAGGCGTCGTGGTGAGCGTGGACACCATGAACGCCGCCACCGCCTCGGCCGCGGTCGCGGCGGGAGCCCGGATCGTCAACGACGTCTCGGGCGGGCTCGCTGATCCCGATATGTTCGCCGCGGTCGCGGCATCCGATGCGGATGTCGCCATCGGGCACTGGCGCGGGCACTCGACCGACATGTATGCGACTGCGCGGTACGACGACGTCGTCGGCGAAGTGGTCGCCGAACTCCAGGAGCGCGTGAGCGCGGCGGCCGCGGCCGGAATCGCCCCCTCGCGCATCGTGCTCGACCCGGGCATCGGCTTCGGCAAGCGCGGCGACCAGAACTGGGCGGTGCTGAACCGCCTCGACCGCATCGTCGGGCTCGGCAAGCGGGTGCTCGTCGGCACGAGCCGCAAAGGCTTCCTGCGCGAGGCGATCGGAGACACCCCGTTCGGCGCTGACGCCGGCGCCGGCAGCCCTGCAGCGGGCGAACCCGACCTCGCCCGGCGCGACCTCGCGACCGCCGTCACGAGCGTGCTGGCGGCCGACGCGGGAGCGTGGGGCGTGCGCGTGCACGATGTCGCAACGACCCGCGACGCCCTCACGGTGCGCTCGCGGTGGCGGGAGGCCTCATGAGCGATCGCATCACGCTGCGCGGCATCCGGGCCGTGGGGTACCACGGCGTCTACGAGCACGAACGACGCGAGGGGCAGGAGTTCGTCGCCGACGTCGAGCTCGAACTGTCGCTGGCCGACGCCGCCGCGAGCGATGACGTCACCGACACGGTGCACTACGGCGAGCTGGCCGAGCGGGTCGCCGCGATCCTCTCGGGCGACCCGGCGAACCTCGTCGAGACCGTCGCCGATCGCATCGCGCGAGCGGCGCTCGCCTTCGATCGCGTGGATGCCGTCGCCGTGACCGTGCACAAGCCGCAGGCGCCCATCGCGATGCCCTTCGGCGACGTCAGCGTGACCCTCATCCGACGACGGGAGAACCGATGAGCCGCCGCCTCGCCCAGGAATCGCCCGAGCCCCGTCCCGCCGACACCGCACCCGCGCGACGAGCCGTCATCGCGATCGGTGCGAACCTCGGCGACCGGGCCGAGACGGTCGATCAGGCGATCGCCGAGCTCGACCGGCTGCCGCTGACGCGGGTCGTGCGCGCCGCCGACCCGATCGAGACGGTCGCGATCACCCTCGACGGCCCGGATGCCGCCGCCCCGGCCTATCTCAACACCGTCGCCCTCGTCGACACGCGGCTCGCCCCCAGCGTGCTCCTCGGCTACCTGCATGCGATCGAGGAGCGGCACGGCCGAGCCCCGCGCTCGGCCGACCAGGCCCGGTGGCAGGATCGGACGCTCGACCTCGACCTCATCGCTCACGGTGACGTCGTCTGCGAGACCCCGACGCTCGTGCTGCCGCATCCGCGCGCGCACGAGCGCGACTTCGTGCTGCGGCCGTGGCTGGCCGTCGACGCCGACGCCGTGCTTCCCGGACGGGGGCGCGTCGACGCGCTGCTGACTGCTCTGCCCGGGAGCACGCCGTGAGACGGACGTCGCCCGCGACCCTCGTCGTCTCGGCGGTGCTCGGCATCGCCGCGGGCTTCGTCATCGACCAGGTGCTCACCGGCGCGGGGCGTGCGACCTTCACGCCGTCGATCATGCTGCCCGTGCTGTTCGTGCTGCTGGGTGTCTCGGTCATCGCCCTCGCCCTGCCGATCCGTCGCGCGACGCGCGGACAGGCTCCGCGGGTCGACCCGTTCCGAGCGGTTCGCGTCGCGATGCTGGCGAAAGCCTCGAGCATCGTCGGAGCGCTCGTCGGCGGCGTCGGCGTCGGCCTCCTGCTTTTCCTCCTCACACGGCCCGTCCCGCCGTCAGTAGGCTCATCGGGAGCGGTCGTCGCCGCGATCGTCGGAGCCGTGCTGCTCGTGGCGGCCGGCGTGATCGCAGAACAGCTCTGCACCATTCGGAAGGACGACGATGACGACCAGCCCGGACCACCCGAGCCCGACGCCACTCCCTCCCACCACTGACGCCGCGGAGCCGGGCGCGATCGGTGCGACCCTCGACGCCGGAACCTACGACCGCATCCGCGAGCCGCGCGGCGCCGGACGTCTCGCCCTCGAGCAGGGCGTGTGGCACCAGATCTCGCGCAAGTACCTCGCCGTACAGCTGATCAGCAACGGTTTCATCCTGGCGATCATCGTCGCGGTGATGCTCGTGCTGTTCCTGGTGGCCGAGCAGTCGTGGGCGCTCATCCCCGGCGTCATCCTGATCGTGCTGACCCTGGCAGGCATGGCGATCCTGCCGCGCCAGGTGCGCTCGATCGGCTACCAGCTCCGCGAGGACGACCTCGTCTTCCGCCGCGGCATCCTGTGGCAGCGCATGGTGGCGGTGCCGTACGGCCGGATGCAGCTCGTCGACATCACGCACGGGCCGCTCGACCGCGGCTTCGGCATCGCGCAGCTGAAGTTCGTCACCGCCGCCGCAGCGACGGGGGTTGTGATCCCGGGCCTCACGCAGCAGGCCGCCGAAGCCCTGCGCGATCACCTGATGTCGGTGGCCGAATCGCGGCGGACCGGGCTGTGACCGATCCCGTTCCGACTCCGCCTCCGGCCGACGCGGGCGTCTCCGCCCCGCCCGCCGCTCTCGTCCGATCGCCCCTGAGCGACGGCGAGTGGCACCGGCTGCACCCGCTCACACCGCTGCTGCGCGGCGGCCTGGCGCTGCTCGTGGTGCTCGGCATCGTCGTCGCGAACATGCGCGACCGGCTGATCAGCATCTTCGTGCCGGCCTTCGCTCCCGACGCTCCCATCGACGAGTGGGAGGAGTACGAGGCCGCCGGCGACCCGATCGGGTGGGTGCTGGCGAACAACCTCCTCCTCATCGCGCTGCTCATCACCGCCGGTGTGCTCGCCGTCATCATCGGAGCGTTCTACCTCTCGTGGCGTTTCCACACCTTCCGCATCACCGACGACGACGTCGAGGTGCGCAGCGGCATCCTCTCGCGCACGCAACGGCGTGCACCGCTCGACCGGGTGCAGGGCGTCAACCTCACCCGTCCGGCGGTCGCGCGACTTCTGGGCGCGGCGAAGCTCGAGATCGTCGGCGCGGGCGCTGACGCGAACGTCAAGCTCGAGTACCTCTCGACCGGCAATGCCGAGACGATCCGCGCCGATATCCTGCGGCTGGCCTCGGGGCAGCGCCTCGCCGAACAGCGCGCGGCCGCGGCGGCCGCCGGCGGAGGACGCGTCGCCGTCGCCGACACCGTCGCCCGCGGCATCACCGGCCTCATCGAGGGTGACGACGCGGATGCCGCGGAGCCCGAGTCCGTCGTGCGCATCCCGCCCGGGCGGCTCATCGGCTCGCAGCTCGCCAGCTGGGGCACGGTCGTGATCCTGGCGGGCGCGACGGCCCTCGCGATCGCCTTGTCGCAGGGTGTGTTCTGGGTGCTCTTCGCCTACTTCCCGGCGCTGCTCGGCTTCGGCGCATACTGGGTGCGCACGATCGTGAAGTCCTTGCGGTACTCCATCGCGCCGACCCGCGACGGCGTCCGCGTGACGTTCGGCCTGCTCACGACCGTGTCGGAGATCCTGCCCCCCGGACGCATCCACGCGGTCGAGGTCACGCAGTCGATCCTCTGGCGCGGGTTCGGGTGGTGGACGGTCCGGATCAACCGCATGACCGGCCGCAGCGCGTCCGATACGACGACCGACCAGTTCACGACCGTCCTGCCCGTCGGCACGCTCGGCGACGTCGAGCGGGTGCTCGCCCTCATCCTGCCGTCGGTGGGCGAGGAGGCGCGCTCCGCGATCGTCCGCGACGGCGTGCTCGGGGGATCGTCCGCCGGGGGATACGTCACGACGCCTCGGCGGGCCCGCATCCTGCGCCTGCTGTCGTGGCGGCGGAACGGCCTCGCCATCACGGGCGACCTGCTCATGCTGCGGCGTGGCTTGATCTGGCGCATGCTCGCGGTGGTGCCGCTCGCCCGGCTGCAGTCGGTCGCGCTGCACCAGGGGCCGATCGCCCGTCGTCTGCGCGTCGCGACCCTGCGGGCGCACACCGTCGCCGGACCCGTCCTCACCTCGGTCGCGGCGATCGACCGCGACGACGCGATCGCGTCATTCGACCGGGTCGCCCGGCTGGCCGTCTCGGCTGCCGCGTCGGACCGCTCGCACCGCTGGGCCGAGCTGACGGATGACGCGCAGCCCGCGCTTCTCGCCCCAAGCCTCGAGACGCGGCCGCCGGCGGGGACGGCGGTGCCGTTGCCGCCCCCGCCGGGCGCGGTTCCCCCGGGCGTGACGGAGCTGCCGCCGGGTGCGGTTCCGCCGCCGCCGTACGTGCCGCCGGGTACGGGCGAAACGTCGTCGGAGGACGGGCGATGACCGCGAGCTCGCGCCTCGGCGTCGGCATCATCGGAGCCGGCCGGGTCGGACCCGTGATCGGTGCCGCACTCGCGGGCGCCGGTCACGCGCTGACGGGCGTCACCGCGGGATCCGACCGCGAGCGCGTCGACGCGGTGATCCCCGGGGTTCCCGTGCTCGACGCCGACGAGGTCGTGCGTCGCAGCGAGCTCGTCGTCATCGCGGTGCCTCACGACGAGCTGGGTCCGCTGGTCAGCGGTCTCGCCGAGCTCGGCGCGTGGCAGGTCGGACAGCTCGTGCTGCACACCGACCCCGGCCACGGCCTCGACGTGCTCGCACCGGCCGCCTCGCGGGGAGCCATCCCGCTCGCCGTCCACCCGGCCATCGCCTTCACGGGATCGACGCTCGACCTGCGTCAGCTCACTGGCGCCTACGCCGCCGTGACCGCGCCGGCCGCCGTCCTGCCGATCGGGCAGGCGCTCGCCGTCGAGCTGGGCTGCGAGCCCGTCGTCGTCGCCGACGCCGACCGGCCGGCCTACGGCGAGGCGATCGCGACGGCGACGCAGTTCGCCGCGTCGATCGTGCAGCAGTCGGCATCCCTGCTCGAGGATGCCGGCGTCCCCGCCCCGGGCCGCTTCCTCTCGACCCTCGTGCACTCGACCGTCGAGCGTGCGCTGACCGCTGCGGGTCGGGGCGCGACCCCCGACGACGAACTGCTGTGAGCGACGTCGAGCTCGCCCGCATCCCCGCGGGTCACCTGCCGGTCGCGGGCGCTGCCCGGGGACCGCGGGTCGAGTCCTTCGAGATCGGCGTGTATCCCGTGACCGAGGAGCAGCTCGGCGAGGTGCTCGGGGTGACGGCCGTGCACCCGCGGCGGCCGGCCGTGGAGCTGTCGTGGCTGCGGGCGGTGCGGTTCTGCAACGCGCTGTCGGAGTGGGAGGGGCTCGACACGGCCTACGCGGTCGACGGCGATGAGGTGCGCTGGTACGACGACTCCGACGGCTACCGACTGCCGACCGAGCTCGAGTGGGAGTACGCCTGTCGCGCCGGTTCGCGGGCCGCGCAGTACGGACCGCTCGCCGAGATCGCCTGGACCGCCGCCGACAACCTCTCGTCGCCGCAGCACGTGGGCGGACGGCATCCCAACCTCTTCGGTCTGTTCGACATGCTCGGCAACGTCTCGGAGTGGTGCTGGGATCTGTTCGCGCCCGACACGGGTTCGCGCGATCGCGTGTTCCGCGGTGGCGGGTTCGCCGACGCCGCGACGTCCGTGCGGGCGGGAACGCGCCGCGGGGCCCGCCCCGACAGCGCGCACGACGACATCGGGCTGCGGGTCGCTCGCGGGCCCGTCGCATAGCAGGCCGGATCGGCGCCGCCGGCCGCTCGCCGGGTGCACATTCGTCGGACCGGCGGTGCTGGAGTGACGCCACCGCGCCGACGAGGCGACACCAGCACCAGCGGTCCGACGGGTGTATCGCCAAGCAGCCGCGGCGCGCTCGGTAGACTGGCCTGTCGAATCCCGAGGAGTTCTTCTGCCATGAGCGACGCGCCCGTGCCCCCCGCCGACGACGCCGACGACGTCATCGAACAGAAGGCCGTGCGCCTCGCCAAGCGCGAGCGGCTGCTGAGCGAGCGAGAGGATGCCGCGGGCGGCGCCTATCCCGTCGCCGTGGCCGTCACCGACACCATCCCCGCGCTGCGCGAGCGCTACGCCGATCTCGAGGCCGGCGCCGAGACCGGGGTCGTCGCATCGGTCGCGGGGCGCGTCGTGTTCAGCCGCAACACCGGCAAGCTGTGCTTCGCATCGCTGCAGGCCGGCGACGGCAGCCGTGTCCAGGCGATGGTCTCGCTCGCCGAGGTCGGCGACGAGTCGCTGCAGGCGTGGAAGGAGCTCGTCGACCTGGGCGACCACGTCTCGGTCACGGGCCAGGTCATCTCCAGCCGCCGCGGTGAGCTGTCGATCATGGTGACCACGTGGCAGATCGCGTCGAAGGCGCTGCTGCCGCTGCCGAACCTGCACTCGGAGCTGAGCGAGGAGAGCCGCGTGCGCTCGCGCTTCCTCGATCTCATCGTGCGCGACACGGCCCGTGAGACGGTCGTCGCGCGGGCGAAGGTCAACGCTTCGCTCCGCCGCACGTTCGACGAGCACGGCTTCCTCGAGGTAGAGACCCCGATGCTGCAGGTGCAGCACGGCGGCGCGGCCGCGCGGCCGTTCATCACGCACTCGAACGCTTTCGACACCGAGCTGTTCCTGCGCATCGCGCCCGAGCTGTTCCTCAAGCGGGCGGTCGTGGGCGGAATCGACCGGGTCTTCGAGATCAACCGCAACTTTCGCAACGAGGGCGCCGACTCGACCCACAGCCCCGAGTTCGCGATGCTCGAGGCGTATCAGGCGTACAGCGACTACAACGGCATCGCCGATCTGACGCAGGAGCTCATCCAGAACGCGGCCATCGCCGTCGCGGGATCGACGACCGTCACGTGGGCCGACGGCACCGAGTTCGACCTCGGCGGCGAGTGGGACCGCATCTCGATGTACGACTCCCTCTCGGCCGCCGCGGGGCGTGCGATCACCCCCGCCACCTCGCTCGACGAGCTCCAGGCTCTCGCGGCCGAGGTCGGCGTCGTCGTGCCCGAGAAGGTCGCCACCCACGGCAAGCTCGTCGAAGAGCTCTGGGAACACTTCGTCAAGGGCGGTCTCGAGCGCCCGACGTTCGTCATGGACTTCCCCGTCGACACATCGCCGCTCGTCCGCGAGCACCGCACGATCGCGGGCGTCGTGGAGAAGTGGGACCTGTACGTCCGCGGCTTCGAGCTGGCGACCGGCTATTCCGAGCTGGTCGATCCCGTCATCCAGCGCGAGCGCTTCGTCGAGCAGGCGAAGCTCGCCGCCCGCGGCGACGACGAGGCGATGCGCGTCGACGAGGAGTTCCTGCGTGCCCTCGAGCACGGGATGCCGCCCACCGGTGGCATGGGCATGGGGATCGACCGCCTGCTGATGGCGATCACGGGCCTCGGCATCCGCGAGACGATCCTCTTCCCGCTCGTCAAGTAACCGTCGATTCCTGCGAAGGAGGAGCGGTCGGCGCGGTTTCCACATCCTCCTCCGGACCGTCTCCGCAGCGGTGCGCCCGCCGCCAGCCTGGTCTGCATGACCACGACTGTTCGCGCAGCGGATGCCGCGCACTTCCTCTCCCTCGTCCCTCATCTGCTCGGGTTCGCGCCCAGCCGGAGTCTCGTCGTCGTGCCGTTCGCCGGGTCACGCAGTCTCGGTGCGATGCGTGTCGATCTGCCGACCGGCGCGCTCGGCGACCTCGACAGCGCCGCCGCGACGATCGTCGGAATGGTGTGCCGCATTCCGGATGCCGACGCGCTGACGGCGATCGCGTACACGGCGGAGTCCGCGGCCGAGGGGCTTCCCGGCGTGCCCGTCCTGGCGGCCGTCAGTCGCGCGGCCGACGTCTGCGGTGTGCGGGTCGTCGACCTGCTCGCCGTCGCGGCCGACGGCTGGGGTTCGCATCTCGACGCCGCGTGCCCGGCGGGCGGGAGGTCGCTCGCCGAGATCGAGCGCGCCGCCGCGGATCACGGCGATCCGGTGCCCGGCCCCGCGATCGATCGCGATCACGAGTCAGGAGCCGAGCTCCCGCGACGCAGCGCCGCGGAACGCCGCGTCGTGGGCGGAGCGCTCCGCTCGCTCGAGACGGCGCTCACGGTGGTGTGCGGCATTCCGCGGGTGGGTGGCGGCCGGCGCCCGTCACGCGCAGCGAAGCCGGGCGGCGACGGGAACGTGGATCCGGCTGCCCTCGAGGCCGCGTGCGAGCTCGACGATCCGCCGCGGTTGTTCGAACGGGTCCTCGACGGCGATCCCGCCGAGCTCGAGCCGCTCGCCGTCGCTCTGCTGGTGTGGTGCCTGTCGCGTCCCTCGCTGCGCGATGTCGCCCTCGTGCAGTGGGCTACGGACGCGGGTCGCGGCGACGACGCCCTCGATGCGCAGCGTCGGTGGGAGGAGGGCGAGGAGTATCCCGAGCGGCTCGGTCGCATCATGTGGGGCGACGGTGACAGGCCCGACCCTGAGCGACTGCTCGCAGCACTCGCGGTGGTGCGCGAGGTCGCCGCGCTCGCTCCGCGCCGGTTACGGCCCGGGCCGCTCGCGCTGTGCGCCTGGCTCGCCTGGGCACTGGGGCGATCCACGCATGCGGCGTCGTATGCCGAGCGCGCCCTGGAGATCGATCCCGATCACGGGCTCGCCGAGATCCTGCTGTCGTTCGCGCAGATCGGCCACCTGCCCGACTGGGCCTTTCATCAGCGGGGACACGTACGATAGGGGGCATGGACGAATACGTGAGCGCGGTCATCTGGTCGCTGCTGCCGACCCTGGTGGTCTCGGTGCTCTTCGTCTTCGTCCTCCGCGGCATCCTGCGCATGGATCGCACCGAGCGCCGGGCGTACGCGAAGATCGAGGCGGAGGAGCGTGCGGCCCGCGGGCTCGCCGCGCCGACGCCCGATAGCTCGACCCCCTGACCCCGTGGGATGAGCGGTCTGGCCCGATACGCTGATTCCGAGGAGATCGGAGGGGCGGCGTGACGATCGAGTTCACCGCGTTCGAGTTCCCCGGTTGGTGGCTCGTCCTGGTCTTCATCGCCGACCTCATCATCCGCATCACGGCGATCATCGTCGTGCCCCGCAACCGGCGTCCCACCGCCGCGATGGCGTGGCTGCTCGCGATCTACTTCATCCCGTTCGTCGGCGTGCTGCTCTTCCTGCTCATCGGCAACCCGCGCCTTCCGCGCAAGCGGCGCCGGATGCAGCGGGAGATCAACCAGTACATCCGTGAGACCAGCGAGGGGCTCGACTTCGGCACCCTGCGTCCCGACGCGCCGGCGTGGTTCACGTCGGTCGTCACGCTCAACCGCAACCTCGGCGCGATGCCGCTCGCGGGCGACAACGGCGCCGAGATCATCTCCGACTACGAGGAGAGCATCCGTCGGATGGCGGAGGAGGTCCGCAAGGCCGAACGGTACGTGCACGTCGAGTTCTACATCCTCCAGTCCGACAAGACGACCGAGGTGTTCTTCGCCGCGCTCGAAGAGGTCGCCGCCCGCGGGGTGACCGTGCGGGTGCTTCTGGACTACTGGGCCAACCGCGGCAAGCCGTTCTATCGCGACACGGTCAAACGCCTCACGGCCATGGGGGCGGACTGGCACCACATGCTCCCGGTGCAGCCGCTGCGCGGGAAGTATCAGCGTCCCGATCTCCGCAACCACCGCAAGCTCATCGTCGTGGACGGCACGGTGGCGTTCACCGGGTCGCAGAACATGACCGACTCGACCTACAACCTGAAGAAGAACATCAAGCGCGGTCTGCACTGGGTCGATCTGATGGTGCGGGTGCAGGGGCCCGTGGTGGCGAGCATCGACGCGGTGTTCCTCTCGGACTGGTACAGCGAGACCGGATCGGCGCCTTCGGAGGACGTCGGCCTGTTCGAGCTCGAGAGCGGGCCGGGCGACCTGGACTGCCAGATCGTCCCGTCCGGACCTGGCTTCGAGTTCCAGAACAACCTCAAGCTCTTCACCGCCCTTCTGTTCGCCGCTCAGAAGCGCGTGATCATCGTCAGTCCGTACTTCGTGCCCGACGAAGGGCTGCTGCTGGCGGTGCAGACGGCCTGCCAGCGGGGCCTGCAGGTCGAGCTGTTCGTCTCGGAAGAAGGCGATCAGGCGATGGTCTACCACGCCCAGCGCAGCTACTACGAGGCGCTGCTGCGAGCGGGCGTGAAGATCTGGATGTACCGCAAGCCGTACATCCTGCACACGAAGAGCCTGACGATCGACGACGACGTCGCCATCATCGGATCGAGCAACATGGACATGAGGTCGTTCGGTCTGAACCTCGAGATCTCTATGCTCGTGCGGGGCGAGGAGTTCATCGCCCAGCTGCGTGCGGTCGAGGACCAGTACCGGTCGCTCTCCCGCGAGCTGACCCTCGAGGAGTGGATGAAGCAGCCCCTCCGATCGACGGTGCTCGACAACCTCGCGCGCTTGACCTCTGCCCTGCAGTGAGACGATGCGCGGTGACGCGACACTCTCGGGATGACGGAAGGATGAGACCATGACGACGACACGCACGACCGCAGCATCCGCTCTGCTGCTCCTGGCGGCACTCGCCCTCGCCGGCTGCGCCACGACCCCCGGCGGGGCCACTCCGGAGAGCACCGGTTCCGGCGGGGCGGATGCCGGTTCGTCGGCGCCGGCGCAGGACGCCGACGTCGAGGCCGCGTGGCTCGACGGCGGGCGGTCCGTCGGCCTCGTGACCTACGGCAGCTCGTCGTGTCAGCCCGTCGTCGGAGAGGTGTCGGCCTCGGGACAGACGGTCACGGTCGAGCTCAACGACCCCGAGGGCGCGGCGTGCACGCGCGACTACGTGCCGCGGGCGTCGTACGTCGGACTGCCGGTGGGCATCGACCCCGCGCAGGACGTCGAGATCATCGTGACCGGCGGGTACACCGGCGACGCCGATCTCGACGGGGTCGCGGGCCTCGAGGGTCCGACGGGCGCGGTGAACGACGAGATGCTGCCGAGCGCCGGCTGGTTCGACGACGCGGGCCTCGTCCTGCTCACATGGGGCTCGTCGAGCTGCCCGCCGGTGTTCGAGACCGTCGCCATCGACGAGGGCGGCGCCGTGCGCGCGACCGAGGCCGCGGCAGCCGCCGACCAGGTCTGCACGATGGACTACGCGCCCCGGCTGAGCGTGCTCGCGGTCGAGGGCGTCTCGGACGACGCGCGGCCGGGCGAGATCGTGCTCGTCTCCTCCGCGGGTGACGAGCAGCGCATCGCCGTCATCGGGTGAGGTCGGCGCCTCGCGCGGTTTCTCGGTAGTGCGTCAGGCTGACTACTGAGGGACCGCTGGGGCGGAATCCCCGCGTACCGGGTTCCGTCCCCGACGCTCTCGCGCGCGTCTGCCCCGCGGCTACAGTCCTCAGGACCTGAACCGTCCGCGTCGCGTCCGAGGAGCCTCACCGATGACATCCGCACCCGCACGAACCGAACGATCCCGGACGGACGGACCCGCCGAGCCGCACCGCCGCCGCCGGATGGCGCTGGCGCTCGCAGCGGGCGGCCTGGTCCTCGGCGTCGGCGCGATCGTCACCCTCGCCGTCTGGAACGACTCGGAGTTCGCCACGGGCACATTCGGGGCGGGCTCGTTCGACCTGCAGGGCAGCACCGACGGCGCAGCGTTCACGAGTGACGCCGCCGCACCCGGCAAGACCCTGACCTTCACGCTCGACGCCGACACCCTCGCCCCCGACGACGTGGTCTACGCGCCGTTCGCCGTGCAGCTCTCCGACACCTCGACGAACGAGGCCGCGGTCACGATCGAGAACGTCATCGGTGGGACCATCGGCGATGACCTCACCTATTCGCTGTTCATCGAGGACGACTTCGGCGCGACGTGCTCTGCGGCCACGCCGCCGGCGGGTGCCGAGGTGGTCGCGGACCGTGCCGCCGACGCGACGGGAACCGTCGACGTATTCGACCTCACCGCAGCCGGGGAGCCCGTCAGCCTCTGCTTCGTCGTGACAGCCGGAGCGATCGGGCAGGGCGAGGCCGGAACGATCACGTGGGAGTTCGCGGGCACCTCGGGCGACACGTTGCCCTGAGTCCGCGGATGCAGACGAGACGCGATGTGCGGCGCCGGTGGCGGCGTCGACGCCTCCTGGCGGTGCTCGCGGCGGGGACCGTGCTGGGGGTCGGCACGGCATCGACCATCGCGGCCTGGACCGACAGCGAGGTGGCGACGGGCTCCTTCGTCGCGAGCGTCTTCGACACGCAGTCGCAGACGGCCGGGTCGCCGACCTACGCGAGCCACGCGACGTCCCCGAACGCGGCGACCCTCACGTTCTCCGGCGGGGCCCTCTCGCCGGGTGCGCTCGCCCAGGCCTGGATCAACGTGCGCACAACGCCGGCCTCGACGGTCGGGGGCACGATCTCGCTGACGTCCGCGTCGGCGACCGGCGGGCTGGCCTCGGCCCTCGAGTACCGCGCGGTGCGGCTGAGCGCCGCCGTTCCCACGGCGACGTGCAACGCGGCCGCCTTCACGTCGGGCACACCGGTCTTCGTGGCGGGCGGTGCGACGACCTACATCCCGGTCACCACCGTTCCGGGCAGCGCCGTCGCGAACCCGATCGACGCAGCGGGAGCCCAGCTCGGCTTCTGCGTCGAGGTGCGCATCCAGCCGGGTGCCGCGAACTCCTTCCAGGGAACATCCGGAACGGTCACGTGGACCTTCACCGGAACATCGGCGAGTTGAGCCCGGCATGACGTCGCCGACCGTGCCGATGCCGACGCAGCCGTCGACCCGTGCCGAGGCCCGGGATGCGCGGGCCGACGCCCCGCGGCGCGGGCGTCTCGCGCGCATCGGTGACGCGATGCTCGTGCTGGCTGCGGCAGCAGGAGCGATCTGCATCGTGCTGGCCATCGCGGCGGCCGTGTTCGACGTGCGGGTGACGCTCTTCAGCACGGGCTCGATGTCGCCGACGATCCCGGCCGGGGCGGCCGCGGTGGCTCGCGGCATCCCGGCATCCGAGGTCCGCGTCGGTGACGTCGTGACCGTCGACCGGGCGGGCAAGCTGCCGATCACCCACCGGGTGACGAGCGTCGCCCCTGCCCCGGGCGGCGCTCTCGATGCGCGGCGGATCACGATGCGCGGCGACGCTAACGCGGTCGAGGACCCCTTCCCCTACGACGTGGAACGCGTTCGCATCGTCGTGTTCTCCATTCCGGGGGTCGCGCCACTGATCGCCGCCGGCGCGACGCCGCCCGTCATGGTCGCGGTGACCCTGGCGGCGACGGTGCTCGTCGTGGCGGTCTTCTGGCCGCGGCGACGTCGGAGAGGGCCTCGACGGCGACGGGCAGCTCCGTCGAGGAGGACGTCGTGAGGCCGCGCCCGCATCGTGCCCGTGGCCGATCCGCCGCCGCCGCCCTCGTGCTCGCCGGGTGCATCGCCGCGGGTCTGTCCGCGCCGATCGCGACCGATGCGGCGTGGGTCGATGCCGAGGTCGCCTCGTCGGGAACTTTCTCCGCTGTGACGGTGACCTCGCCCGGCGCGGTGCGGTGCGTGCAGTCCGGGCTCCTGGTTCCTGCGATCGTCGGGTGGAACGCCGCGCCGGCGGGAGGCAACCTCACCGGGTACCGGTGGACGCTCGTCGGGGCGGCGAACCGATCCGGAACCCTGCCCGCCACGGCCACCTCAGTGTCGCTCGCGCCCAGTCTCGTCGAGCTCGGCTCGTCGGTCTTCACCCTGTATGCCGTCGGCCCCGGCGGGTGGGAGCGTGCCGCCACGAACACCGCGACGATCGGCTTCGTCTCCGTCGCGCTCGGGCTCACCTCGTCCTGCGCGGCGTGAGGCCGAGCGCCGCCGTGCCTGTCAGGCCATCGTGTCGAGGATGCCGGTGAGGTCGTCGTACGTCGTCCGCGGGTTGAGGATCGCGAACCGGGCGTTCGTCCGCCCCGCGTGACTGCTCGGGGTGACGAAGGCGTGCTGGCGCTCGAGCAGGTCCGACGACCAGCGCGCGTAGTCGGCACGCTCCCAGCCGACCCGCTCGAAGACGACGACGCCGAGCTGCGGGCGGCGCACCAGCGTCAGCTCCGGGCGGCGTTCGATCTCGGCGGCGATGCGCTCGGCGAGCTCGATCGAGCGGGTGATGGCGTCGCGGTACACGTCGGTGCCGTAGGTCGCGAGCGAGAACCACAGGGGAAGGCCGCGCGGTCGACGCGTGAGGTGCACGGCGTAGTCGGAGGGGCTCCAGTCGGAGGTCTCGGTGAGGGTGTCGAGGTACTCGGCGTGCTGGGTATGCGCTCGCCGTCCCAGCTCGGGATCGCGGTAGATCAGCGCGCACGCGTCGAACGGGGCGAACAGCCACTTGTGCGGGTCGACGATGACCGAGTCGGCGTTCTCCACGCCGGCGAACCGATGGCGTGCGACGGGGGAGAGCATCGCGGCGAGACCGTACGCGCCGTCGACATGCAGCCACACCCCGTGCTCGCGCGTCACGGCCGACACCGACGCGATGTCGTCGACGATGCCGAAGTTGGTCGACCCGGCGGTCGCGACGACGGCGAACACGCTCTCGCCGTGCTCCGCGAGCGCGGCGCGCACAGCTTCTCCTCGAAGCACACCGTCGTCCGCGACGGGCACCGCCACGACCTCGACATCCATGACCCGCGCGGCCGACGCGATCGACGAGTGGGCCTCCGCGCTGCACACGACGCGCCACCGGTCGGGACGGATGCCGCGCGCGCGGGCGGTCTCGCGAGCGGCGACGAGCGCCGAGAGGTTGCCCAGCGTGCCGCCCTGCACGAACACGCCGCCGGCGCCCGCGGGAAGCCCGAACTCGTCGGCGAGCCAGCGCAGCACCTCGTTCTCGGCGTGCACCGCTCCGGCGCCCTCGAGCCACGACCCGCCGTAGAGCGCGCTCGCCGAGACCACGAGGTCGAACGCGGCGGCGGCCTTCGACGGCGCGCTTGGGATGAAAGAGAGGTAGCGGGGGTCGTCGGTCGAGATGCACGACGGGGCGAGGATGTGCTCGAAGACGCCGATCGCCTTGCGGGCGCCGATGCCCTCGGCCTCGATCGTGCGTCCGGCGAGCCGGCGCAGCTCGGACGGCGGCAGGGGCTTGTCGAGCGGGGTGTCTTCGGCGAGGAGCCGGCCGCGCGAGTACTCCAGCACGAGATCGACGATCGCCCGTGTCTCATCGGTGACATCGTGCATGCGGGCGGGGAAGCGCTCGGTCATGGGGTCCTCCTTGCGTCGAGGGTAGTTCTGTCGGGGCGGGCCGGGGCCGGGAGGAGCGGTTCAGGAGAGCGGCGGGGTGCGCGGTGGCGCGACCCGGCGCGGAGCGAGCGCCTCGACGGCGGCGCCGAGGCGCAGCAACGCGCTGTCGTCGTACGCGCGTCCGGCGATCGTCAGGCCCACCGGCATCCCGATGTCGGGCAGGAGCCCCATCGGAACCGTCACGGTCGGGATACCGAGGTGGCGGATGGCGAGGTTCCCGTTGGCGATCCAGGTGCCGTTGCGCCAGCCGAGGTCGGCCGAGGCGGGGTTCACGTCCATGTCGGCGGGAGCGACGTCGGCGACAGCGGGGAAGACGACGGCGTCGAGGCCGGCGGCATCCATCCACTCCTCGAGGTCGATGCGTCGGGTGTCCTCGAGACCGCGGAGCCCGCCCTCGAGGTGCGGGATGTCGATGAGCTCGACGTCCGGGTGGGTGCGGACCCACTCGGGGTACTCGGCGATGTCGTCGTCGAAGCCGTCGTAGCGGTCGGGCAGGGCGCCGTCGGGATGCGGGAAGATCCGCGCGCCGTCGATGCCCGCGAGGCCGGGGAAGGCGGGGTCGCCGTTGGCGCGGAGGAAGTCGTCCCATGCCCATGCCGACAGGTCGGTGATCTCGCGGCGCAGGTACGCGGGACTCACCCGTCCGTTCGTCGCGATGGACCCCGCGCCCGGGCGGTCGTTCTCGTAGCGCGACACGACGGGGAAGTCGGTCTCGACGACCTCGGCTCCGGCGGCTTCGAGATCGTCGCGGAGTGCGCGCCACAGCGCGATCACGCCCGGCCGTGTCTGGATGCGCCGCCCCGTGGGCCCGCCGATACCGGGATCGGTCGCGGTGCCGGCATCCCCGTCGGCGCCGATGTACATCCGCGGGATGCCGATGCGCTGGCGGGCCAGGACGGCGCGGGCGTCGACGGGGTCCGCGACCGCGAGGTCGCGGTAGCTCGGCGGCCGGACGGTCGAGGCCGCCGGGAGCTCGACCCAGGGCTGCATGCGCCAGAAGTCGCCGCGGCTGTCGGGATCATCGGCGACGACGACATCGAGCACGGCCAGCAGATCGGCCATCGTGCGGGTGTGCGGCACGACGACATCCATCGTCGGGACGAGCGGCCAGTTGCCGCGCACCGAGATCACGCCACGCGAGGGCGTGTACGCGCAGAGGGCGTTGTACGAGGCCGGGCCGCGCCCGCTCGACCAGGTCTCCTCGCCGAGACCGAACGCGGCGAAGCTCGCGGCGGTGGCGGTGCCCGATCCGTTCGATGACCCCGAAGCGAACGGGGCGGTCAGCCGATCGGGGTTGTAGGGGCTCTCGGCGCGCCCGTACAGACCGCGCTGCATGCCGCCGTTGGCCATCGGGGGCATGTTGGTCAGCCCGAGGCAGATGGCCCCGGCATCCCGCAGTCGTTCGATCGTGAAGGCGTCGCGCTGCGCGACGAGGTCCGCGAACGCGGGGCTTCCCGCGGCGGCGGTGAGGCCGCGGACCAGGTAGCTGTTCTTCGCCGTGTACGGGATGCCGTCGAGCGGGCCCCGGCTCTCGCCGCGGGCGCGACGCTCGTCCGACGCCTGCGCCTCGGCGAGGGCGTCGGGATTGCGCACGACGACCGCGTTCAGAGCCGTGGCGGTGTCGGCGCCGTCGTAGGCGTCGATGCGGGCGAGGTAGGCCTCGACGAGCTCGACCGCGGTGGTCTCGCCGCTCGTGAGCGCCGCCCCGAGCTCGGCGATGGAGGCCTCCCAGACCTCGGTCACCGGTCGGTCTCTGTTCTGCTCACCGTCGACTCGCCAGAGAGTGCGGATCCCGAGGGGGCGGCATCCGCAATTCGTGGCGAGTCGACGGGGGGTTGCGCGGGCAGGGCGGGCTGCTGCTGCGTGATGCAGTGGATGCCGCCGCCGCGGGCGAACAGGGGACGGGCATCGACCGTCACGACCCGGCGGCCGGGGTAGGCGTCGGAGAGGATGCCGCGGGCGCGGTCGTCGGCCACAGGATCACCGAACCCGCACGCGATGACCCCGCCGTTGACGACGAGGTGATTGACGTAGCTGAAGTCGACGAAGCCCTCGTCGTCGCGCAGCTGCGCCGGACCGGGCAGGTCGATGATCTCGAGGCGCCGGCCCGCGGCATCCGTCGCGGTCTCGAGAGCGGCACGGATCTCGGGCATGACCGCGTGGTCGGGATGCGCGGGGTCGGGCTGAGCGTGCAGCAGCACCCGGCCGGGCGCCGCGAACGTCGCGACGATGTCGACGTGGCCGTTCGTGCCGAACTCGTCGTAGTCGCGCGTGAGTCCCCGCGGCAGCCAGATGGCGGTGCCGGTGCCGAGCGTGCGGAGCAGCTCGGCCTCGACGCGCGCCCGGTCCGCGAAGGGGTTGCGGCGCGGATCGAGCTGGACGGTCTCGGTCACCAGCACGGTGCCGTCGCCGTCGACGTGGATGCCGCCGCCCTCGTTGACGAGCATCGAGCTGACCAGGTCGGCTCCGACGTGGGCTGCGACGGTACGGGCGTGCTGGGCTGAGAGCCGCCAGTCCGCCCAGTCGGGGGCGCCCCATCCGTTGAAGATCCAGTCGACCGCGCCGAGGACGCCGGGTCGGTCGTCGTCGACGACGAAGGTCGGGCCGTGGTCGCGCATCCAGAACTCGTCGACCGGCGTCTCGTGCTGCTCGATCCCGCTGCCGAGGAGGTTGCGCGCCCGCGCGGTCTCGGTCGGATCGACCAGCATCGTGACCGGCTCGAACTCGGCGACGGCGTGGGCGACGGCGGTCCACGCTGCGTACCCCTCCGCGCGGTCGGCGTCGGTCTCACCCAGGGTGAACCCGACGCGCGGGAACGCCATCCAGGTGCGCTCGTGCGGCGCGGACTCGGCCGGCATCCTCCAGGGCATCGCGGTCCTCCGAGGTCTAGTTGATCAGTTGATCAATTTCTCGGAAGCGTACAGACTGGCGGGCATGGCGTCAAAGGAATCCCCGGGGCGAGCGCGGCTGAGCGGAGAGCAGCGGCGTGCGCAGATCGCCACCGCCGCCGAGCGCATCGCCCGCGAGCAGGGCCTGAGTGCGGTCACCCTGCGGGCCGTCGCGGCCGCCGTCGGTGTCGGACCGGCCCTGGTCGCCCACCACGCACCCAGCATGGACGACGTCGTCGCCGCGGCGTTCGACACGATCGTCGCCGCCGAGCTGACGGACCTCGAGCACCTGCGGACGGGCGATCCCGACGCCGTCGTGCTCGTCCGCGAACTTCTGCACACGCTCCTCGACGGCACCCGCTCCGACGTGACGCTCGTGTGGGTGCAGTCGTGGGCCCTCGGTCGCCGCAACGAAGCGCTCGCCGAGCGGGTGCGGGCACAGATGGACGCGTGGACGGCCTTCCTCGAGGGCATCATCCGCGACGGCGTCCGCGCGGGGGCGTTCCGCGTCGACGATGCCGCTGCCGTCGCGGCCCAGGTGCTCGGGATGATCGACGGGCTCAATGCGCACGCACTGGTGTCGTGGCGCGACGCCGACTCCCGCATCCGCCTGATGTCGACGGCCGTCGAGGCTCTGCTCGGGCTCCGGGCGGGAGAGCTCGGCTCCGTCTGACCGCGATCGCTGTCACAGGCGACGGCGATTCTCAACCCGTCGGCGCGGGTGCCGGGCGACCCCTACGGTGGGAGCACGCGAGCGAGGGAGCGCAGCCATGGCACATCGAGCACTCGTCCTGACCGGATCGGGACGGTACGCCGACCCGTGGCATCCGTTCGCCGAGGTGGGCGCGCAGGTCGCCGACATCCTCCGCCACCGGGATTGGGATGTCGCCGTGTCGGACGACGTCGACCAGGGCATGGCGAACCTCGATGGCTACGACCTCGTCGCGGTTTGCGCAGGCGATCCCTGGCGCGGTGGCAGCAGCCTGACGCGGGGCGCGCCGCCGTCGTCGGTGGCGGGATTCGCCGCAGCCCTCGAACGCGGCATCGGCGTGCTCGCCGTGCATTCCGCGGTCTCGTCGCTGCGCGACTATCCCGAATGGGCGCCCGCGCTGGGTGCGATCTGGCTGCCGGAGCTCTCGTTCCACCCCGAGGCGGGCGAGATGACGGTCCAGGTCGAACCGGATGCCGTGCCCGTCGAGGTGCCCACCACCTTCCACACGCACGACGAGCGCTACTGCGCGCTGCAGCGGCTCGGGCATCGGACCGTCGTCGCGTGGCACGAAGGCGACGGCGCGAAAGAGGCGGCGGCGTGGGTGCGCGAGTACGGCGGCGGCCGCATCGCGGTCGATGTCCTCGGGCACGACGCACGCGCCTTCGAGGCCTCCGGGCACCGGACGCTCGTCGCGGCCCTCGCGGCTTGGGCGGTCGCGGGCCGCTGATCGGGTGCGGGGTCCGTTGCGGCGGCGCGGGGTCGGGTGCGGCGGCGCGGGGTCCGGTGCGGCAGAGTATCGGTGTGCCCGTCGTCTCCGCTCTCTACCGCTATCCCGTCAAGGGATTCACTCCCGAAACGCGCGACGAGCTCGTCGTGCAGGCCGACGGGCGGATCGCCGGCGACCGGGTGCTCGCGTTCCGGTTCGCCGACGCCGTCGATCCGGAGGATGCCGACGGCCTCGAGTCCTGGCCGAAGAGCCGCGGTCTCGCTCTCATGGACTTCCCGGCGCTCGCGCGCGTGGCACTGGCGTTCGACGCCGACGCGCAGCGGCTGAGGCTGAGCGCCGACGGAGTGGTGCTCGCCGAGGCGGGGCTCGACGACGCGGGACGGCGGGAGCTCGAAGCGGCGGCGACCGCGTTCGTGCAGGCGTCTCCCGATGCGCGTCGGCTCGATCGGGAGGGCGTGCTGCCGCTGCGGCTCGTCGGCGACGGTGTCACCGCCCGGTTCCAGGACCGTGCCCGCGGCTACGTCTCGCTGCACGGCGCCGCCTCGGTCGATGATGTGGATGCCGCGGTGGCCGCGCCCGTCGACAGCCGGCGGTTCCGCTCGAACATCGTCGTTTCGGGTGTCGCGGCGTGGGACGAGCTGGGCTGGAGCGGACGCATCCGCATCGGCGACGTCGCCTTCGACGTGCAGCGCCCCATCGGCCGGTGCGCCGCGATCATGGCCAATCCCGACACGGGGGAGCGTGACGCGCGGCTGCTGCGCGTGCTGACGACCGAGTTCGACCAGGCCGAGCCGACCCTCGGCATCCTGCTCCTCCCCGCCGATGGCGGCGGTGTCGTTCGGATCGGCGACGAGGTCGTTCTCGACGCCTGACCCGGGTTGCCGGCATCCGTCCGTTCCGGGCCGGAATGCAATGAATCGGACCTGACACCCCGGTCAGGATGCCGCGGGCTCGGGATGTCCCGTTCGAACTCTGGCATCGCGGCCCGGGCCGGTCCGACCTGGGTTGGTGGCATAAGCATCTTCATCTGCTCAGGAAAACTTCTGGACAGGCTCCCCCTCGCGGGCGGAGGATGACCCCCATGCGCTCAGATGCGACCCCCCTCGGTACGACCTCGACGACCGGACGCAGGTGGCGCTCCGCGGCGGCACTGGTCGTCGCGGCGGCGTGGACCATGACGGCCGTCCTGGGGGCCGGCGCCGCCCCCGCCTCCGCAGCGCAGTCGTCGCAGTGGGGGCAGCCGTCAGAACCTCAGGGGACCGCGGGAGCCCGCACCGGCAGCGTGGCGATCGCCGAGCTGCCCGCGCTGAACGCCACGATCGCCAGCACCGCGTCGACGATGCAGCGCGCGTCTGGCGCGAGCACGTGGCTGAGCGAGGGGACGCCCATCGGCGCCCGCTACGGCTCGAGCCGCGACGAGCCCTACCTCACGATCGGCGCGCGCGGCTCGACGCCGTCCGTCACGACCTACACCTTCGACCGCCCCACTCCCGCGACGGGATGGGCCTTCGCCCTCGGCGACATCGACGCCGACCAGGTGCGTGTCACGGCGACGGCGCCCGACGGCTCGTCCGTCCCGGCGTCCGGGCTGGGTTTCCGCGGTGGCTTCAACTACTGCGAGCAGGGGCTCCCGGGTCGGCCGTCGTGCTCCGGCGTCATCCTCGCCGGTGACGTCGCGCGGTGGGACGCCGACACGCAGATCCTCATCGGCAACGACGGTGCACTCGACACCTCCGGCGCTGCGGGATGGTTCGAGCCGTCGGTCCCACTGGCGACGCTCACGTTCGAGTTCTCGGTCCGGTCGGGCACCCCGATCTACCAGACGTGGTTCGCCTCCCTGAGCCGCGGCATCACCGGCACCGTGACGGACGTGGCCGACGAGCGGATCGGCGGGACGACGCTCGAACTGCGTGATCCCGCCGGTTCGGTGATCGCGACGACGGAATCCGCATCCGACGGCACGTATGCGTTCCCCGCCGTACAGGCGTCGGACGGCTACAGCGTCACGATCGTGCCGCCGACGGGCCAGACGGCCGATGTCGCCAGCGCCATCGTCGACCTCAGCGTGTCGGATGCCGTCGCCGACTTCGTCATCCGCGATGTCAGGTCGGTGGCGGTCACGGGGACCGTGGTCGACGACGCGGGCGAACCGGTCGCCGACGTGGTCGTGTCTCTCGATGAAGACCGCACCGCGGTCACGACGACGGAGGGCGCGTTCGAGTTCACCGACGTGGACCCGGGTGCCTATCAGGCGAGTCTGACGCCTCCCGATGGGTTCGAGGTCGTGTCCGCCCCTGCACCGTTCACTGTCGAGGCGGGTTCGGAGGAGCCCGTGACCGACCAGGACTTCGTGATCGCGCCGGTCGTCGTGCCGGTCCCCACGGGCGGCATCGCCGGGGTCGTGCTCGACGCGGACGAAGCCCCCGTCGCGGGGGCCGTCGCCACCGTCGTGGGAGCGGATGTCGCGGTCGAGGCCGAGACCTCCGAAGCAGGTGTCTTCGCTGTCGACGACCTGCCCCCGGGGGTCTACACCGTCGCGCTCGAGGCGCCCGAGGGGTTCACGGCCGTCGGTGATGTCTCGCAGGAGGTCGAGGTGAGGGCCGGCGAGGTCGTCGTCGTCGCCTTCGCGGTGGAGCGAGTCGCCGGACCGGGGCAGCCGGAGGAGCCCGGAGCGCCGGGGACGGGGAACGCCGCGCCGCCTGTCGTCCCCGCGGGCTCCGGTGGAGCCGGCTCGGGCCGGCTCGCGGCATCCGGAGCCCCCGGTCAGCCGCTCGCGACCACGGCGCTCCTCGGCGCGCTCGTCGCGGCGGCCGGTGCCACCGCGCTGGCGGCCACTCGGGCTCGCGCACGGCGCTCCTGAGGGTACCCGCACCTCGCACCCGCCGGCCGCGCCGACCGGCGGCGTTCGGTGACGCCGGTGCGCGGACGCAAGACATCCCGGGCGACACGCCGGCCGGGTGACCCGGGCCACGGGGTGTCCAGGCGCGAAACCTTACATCGCGGCCCGACGCCCGCGCCTTCCGGCTGCCCACGCGGCGTGCTAGTTTCATTTGACGCACTGGTATTGCAACCAGTGAAACTTGCACGATCTCAACGGGGAGACGGCTATGACGACGACCGGCATCGAACTGCGACGGTTCGCGACCGACGTGCTGACGGCGGCCGGGATGCGGCGGCAGAACGCCGACGTGGTCGCGGGGGTGATGGTCGGAGCCGATCTGCTCGGTGTCCACTCTCATGGCACCACGCGTCTCGCGACGTACCTCGACCGTGTCGATGCCGGAGTGATGGCGCTCGATCCCGAGATGGTGCTCATTCGCGACCGCGGTGCGACCGCGCTGCTCGATGCGGCGAACGGTTTCGGGCAGCTCGCGGCGAGCCGCGCGGTGGTGCACGCGATCGAGCGGGCGCGCGCGTACGGAGCGGGCGTCGTGTCGGTCGCCCGCTCCAATCATTTCGGCGTCGCGGGACACTACGTCCGCGCTGCCGCCGAGAGCGGGCTCGTCGGCATCGCGTTGACCAACGCGTCGCCCGCCATGCCGCCCTTCAACGGCACGCGTCGGCTGCTCGGCACCAACCCCATCGCGATCGGGGTGCCCTCGCGGCGCCGCCCCCTGGCCGTCCTCGACATGTCGTCGACGACGGTGGCGCGCGGCAAGATCCGGCGCGCTTTCGACAACGGTGAGACCGAGATCCCCGCCGGCTGGGCCACCGACGCCACCGGCGCGCCGACGACCGATCCCGCGGCCGCGCTCGACGGCGACCTCGCCCCGCTCGGCGGTCCCAAGGGTGCAGGGCTGTCGCTCATGATCGACCTGCTCGCCGGAAGCCTCTCGGGCACCGGCCCGGTGGGCTCCGTCGTCGGGCTGCCCGACGCGTCCGCGGTGTCGGGCACCGCCCACCTGCTCATCGCCCTCGACCCCGAGGCCTTCGGCGGTGCCGATCTCTTCGACCGGTTGGTCGAGCAGTCGCTCGCCGATGTCGCGGACATGCATGCGGCCGACGGTGAGCGCGTCTACTACCCCGGCCTCATCGAGCACGAGCAGCGTGAACGCGCGGAGCGCGACGGCATCCGGCTCACCGACGTCGATCACGACCGTCTCGGGGCCCTCGCCGACCGCTTCGGGCTCGACGCTCCTGCCCGCTGACCGCGTATGCCCCCGCCCTCGCGAACACCCGATAGCCACGACCACCCCGACCACGCACGCGCCGGCTGTCGGCGCCGAAGGAGGAGAACATGACCGAGAACGCGAACCTGATCGAGCGCCTGGGAGCGCTGCCGACGGCCAACGTCGGAGACGCGATGGAGCGGCTGGGCGTCGTCGACGCCGAGATCGGCCCGGTGTGGCGCGGTGCCCGCCTCGCCGGCCGCGCGGTCACCGTCGAGGTCGCCGAGGGCGACAACCTCGGCATCCATCGCACGCTGCCCGACATCGGCCCGGGCGACGTCCTCGTCGTCAACGGTCACGGCGCCCGCAACCGCGCGCTGATCGGCGAGCTCATCGCCGAGCGGCTGCGGGTGCGCGGATGCGTCGGGATCGTCATCGACGGCGCGGTGCGCGACGCCGAAGAACTGGGCGAGCTCGGGTTCCCGACCTTCGCGCGATCGGTCACGCCCGCGGGCCCGTACAAGAACGGCCCGTGGCGAAATCACCGCGCCGTCGCCCTCGGCGGTGTCGTCGTCGCGCCCGGCGACATCGTCCTCGGCGATGCGGACGGCGTCGTGGTGGTGCCGGCTGCGGAGGCGGAGGAGGTCCTCGTGCGGGCCGAGGCCAAGCACGCCGACGAGTCGCGGATCCGGGCGTCGATCGTCGCGGGCTGAGCCGGTCCCCGGGAATCGTGTCGACCTTGCGAGAATGAGGTCATGCCCGATACCCCGGATGCCGCGAACCAGCCGACCGTTCGCAGCGTCGAGCGCGCGTTGGACATCCTCGAGATGCTCGAACGCTCCGACGGCCCGCTGCGTCTGGTCGATCTGAGTCGAGGCACCGAGCTGCACGCGGCGACCGTCCTCCGGCTCGTCGGCGTGCTGCAGCGGCGCGGCTTCGTCCAGCACGACGACAGCGGCGAGTACCGCCTGGGCGTCGCGGGCCTCGGGATGGCCCACCGGTATCTGCAGTCCGACCCGCTCGTCGTGCGGTCGCGGCCGCACCTGCAGGAGCTCGCGCGCACCACGGGCCTCACCGCCTCGCTGTACGCCCGTTCGGGCGAGTCACGTGTGCTCGCGGCTCGCGTGGACGGACGCGACCCGCTGCGGTACCAGCTGCCCCTCGGACGCCGGCTGCCGCTGCTGGTCGGCGCGGGCCGGACGATGCTGGCGTTCCTGCCGGACGATGAACGCGAACGGGTGCTCGGGCACGCGCGCGAGTTCCGCACGGCCGGTGGCGAGGTGGTGACGCCCGAACTGCTCCGTGCGTCGGTCGACGGCATCCGGGAGGCGGGCTTCCATATCTCCGTGTCCGAACGGGATGTCGGCGTCGCGGCCGTCAGTGTGCCCGTCCTCGACCGCGAGGGCGCCGTCGTGGCCGCGGTCTCGGTGCTCGGTCCGGACGAGAGCACGACCAGCGAGGCGCTCCGCGGATGGGCGCCGGAGCTGCGCCGCGCGGCGCACGCCATCGCTCTCTCCCTCTGATCCGCGCGGACGCGGCGGCTCCGGCTTCCTGAGCCGCCGATCTCGCGTCATCCTGCTCGCCCGGTCTCCCGATCGCGAGGGGGTGCTCGTCATGCCCGCGTGGCCGGCGGTGTCGTCGGATCGGGAGGTCGGCTTGACAAGCGCGTCACGCGTCCTGTGAAATGACGTTTCACGTGACGCAACCGTACTGTGTCTGACGAAACACCGTCGCCGCCAGGTGACCACCATCGCGAGCAAAGGAGCTGCGAGTGATCAACGACGATCCGACCCCTACGACGGAGGTGCCGTCGTGCCCGTAGCCGTCATCGCCCTCTTCGTCTTCCTCGCGATCATCGTCGTGTGGAACGTCGTGGTGAAGCGCAGCATGGCCGAGGCCATGGTGCTCGGCTTCGTCGCGACCGTGCTCTTCGCGGGACTGCAGGCGCCGCAGGTGGCTCGCGACGCCATCGTCGACGCGAGCTCGAACGAAGTCATGTACGCGGCGATCGCGTTCATCTTCATGACCTACCTCGTCGAGCGGACGGGAACCATCGCCCGCCTGATCGAGATCCTCACGAGTCTGCTGGGCGGCCTCCGCGGGGGCCCGGCGATCGTCGACACGGTGGCCTCCGGGGCGATGGGTGCGGTCGCAGGAGGCTCCAACACCGGCAACGCGGCCACGAGCGGTGTCATCACCGGTCCGTGGATGACGCGGACCGGCTGGAGCAAGGCCCGCGCCGCCACGGTCATCGCCGGCAACGCCGGCCTCGGCGCAGCGCTGCCGCCGAGCGCGTCGATGGTCATCATGATCGGATTCGCCGGCAGCCTCGTCACCACGAGCTCGGTGTATCTCGCCCTGTTCGTCGCCGGTGTCTACCAGTTCCTCATCCGGATGGTCCTCATCGCGTGGTTCGTCCACCGTGACGGCATCCACCGGGTCGCCGGAGAAGAGCGTCCCGCGGTCGGGCCGGCCGTTCGCCGCAACTGGACCTCGATGCTGATCTTCCTCGGTGCGATCATCCCCGTCTCGATCACGATCGGTCCGCTCGCCGACTTCCTGGCCGCATCCCCCCTGTCAGACGCCATGGGCTCGGTCTCGCTGATCACCTGGATCCCCGTCCTCATCATCCTCATCAGCGCTGCCGTCGGCTGGCGTCAGCTGCCGCGCTCCGCGCGCGGCTGGTGGGAGTTCTTCGGCGGCGCGGCGTCGAAGTACTACGCGATCGGCGCGCTGCTCTTCTTCGCGATCGCGGCGAGCGAGGTGCTCGCATCGCTCGGCCTCGCCGACGACGTCGACGCTCTGCTCGGCAACCTCGACATCCCCGTGTGGCTGCTCGTGACGCTCGTCGGATTCTTCGTCGTGCTGGTCGCCGGCCCCCTGTCGTCGACCGCGACGCTCAGCGCCGTCGGCCAGGTCTCGCTCGTGACGCTCGTCGCCGCGGGAGTCGACCCGCTGCTCGCCGTCATCGCGATCCTCGTGTTCGCCTCGACCGAGGGCGCCTCGCCGCCGGCATCCGGCGCGATCTTCGTCGCGAGCGGCATCACCGGCGCGAGGCCGGAGCAGACCTTCATCCCGCTCGTCATCTACTACGTGCTGCCGTTCTTCGTCCTCGGCGTCCTGATCGCCGTCGGCATCGTCCCCGTCCCCATCACCTGAGAGGCATCCTCATGCGGAAAACGCTCGACAAGACCGTCACGGGAGTGTTCGCGCTCGCCATGATGGCGTTCCTCGCGCTCGCCTGCGCGCTCGTGCTCACCCAGATCGTCGGGATCGTCTTCGTGCTGCCCGACCTCGTCGTCACCGCCGAGACGCTCTTCAAGGGGCCGGCCATCGTCGGAGCAGTCCTGGTCTCGTTGCTCGGCTATGCGCTGTTCAACATCCGCGGTGAGAAGCCGGCGGAGAGCTGATGGGCGCCGTCGACACTGCGCAGCAGCGCGCTGCGGGTCCTACCCCTCTCGCCGTCATCGGCCTCGGCGAGGCCGGGCGTCTCTATGCCCAGGGGGCCGTCGCCGCGGGATACGACGTGACCGGGTACGACCCGTTCGCTCCCGAGACTCCCGAGGGGGTGACGCGCGCGACCACGCTCGCGGAGGCCGTCGCGGCGGCCGAGATCGTGCTGACTCTCACGACGGCATCGCTCTCGGAGCAGATCGCTGCAGAGGCTGCACCCCACCTTCGGACCGACGCGACCTACGTCGACTGCACGACCGCCTCTCCGGAGGTGCTCGCCCGGGTCGCCGAGGTCATCGAGACCGCCGGGCCGGCGTTCGCGGATGTCGCGATCCTCGGGCCCGTCCCCCTGCGGGGTGCCGCGACCGACGCGATCGTGTCGGGATCGGGGCGCGCCGTCGCCACCGACACCCTGCGATCGTTCGGGGCGTCGGTCGAGGGCGGGGGCGAGGTCGCCGGCGATGCGTCGGCGCGCAAGCTCCTGCGCAGCATCCTGATGAAGGGACTCGGAGCGATCATCACCGAGGCGCTCGCGGCCGGGCGGGCAGCAGGGTCGGAGCAGTGGATCCGCGACCAGATCGCCCGCCAGCTCGCCGGCGACGGCCACGCGGTGGTCGAGCGACTCGAGCGGGGCACGCGCACCCACGCGGCGCGCCGCGCGCACGAGATGGCCGCCGTCGCGGACTACCTCGAGTCGCTCGGCGTCGCCCACGACATGGCCACGGCGACCCAGCACACCCACGAACGGGTCGCCGCCGAGCAGTGACGCCGGCCCGCGGCATCCGTCCGTCGGTGCCTCGGTGCCTCGGTGCCCTGATGCCCGGTGCCCCGATGCCCGGATGCAAGGGATCGTGCCCGACACCCCGCGAGCGGATGCCGCAACCCGGGGTGTCGGGCACGAACCATCGCATCGCGGGCCGGTGACCGGGAGGTCTGCTCAGGGGAGGGGAGGGCCGGGATGCAAGGGATCGGGCACGACATGCCGGCAGGGATGCCGCGGGGGCGGGGTGTCGGGACGGATCCCTTGCATCGCGGAACCACCACGCCCGCCCGGCCCGGCCGCCGACCCCGACCCCGGGCGGGGGTCAGCCGCGGAGGTAGACGGTCGCGGTCTCGGTGAAGAAGTCGCGGGCGACGGATCCCTGCTCCTTCGGGCCCAGCGCGCTGCCGCGCGTGCCGCCGAAGGGCACGTGCAGGTCGGCTCCGGCCGAGGCGGAGTTGATGTGCACGACCCCGACCCGGATGTCGTCGATCGCGGCGAGTGCGCGCCCGAGGTCGGTCGTGAAGACCGCGGTCGACAGCCCGTACTCGCTGTCGTTGACGAGCGCGAAGCCCTCGGCCGCGGAGCGCGTCCGCCGGACCCCGACGACGGGGCCGAACAGCTCGTCGTGCCACAGCTCGCCGGGCTCGGCCGCGGGCAGCTCGAAGACCGACGGCGGGATGAAGAACCCCTCCGCGAGCGGGCCGTCGCGGTAGGGCCCCGGCGCGACGACGGGCGTCGCGTAGCGGCTCGCGCGGTCGAGAGCGCCGTTGATGCGGTCGCGGGCGCCCGCGTCGACGACGGGGCCGACCTCGACGCCGTCACCGAGAGCATCGCCCACGACAGCGGCGCGGGTGCGTTCGGCCAGGGCCGCGAGGAAGCGGTCGGCGACCGCTTCGTGCACGATGACGCGCGAGGTCGCGGTGCACTTCTGCCCCGCGGCGCGGAAGGCGCCGATCGCGACCTGCTCGACGGCGAGGTCGAGGTCGGCGTCCTCGAGCACCAGCGAGGCGTTCTTGCCGCCCAGCTCGCCCTGGAACGGGATGCCGCGGCCGGCGAGCCGGGACGCGATCTGGCGTCCGACCCGGGTCGAGCCGGTGAAGGTCACGGCGTCGACATCGGGGTGCGCGACGATCGCCTCGCCGACCGCGGCGGTTCCGTTGACGAGGTTGAGCACCCCGTCGGGGAGCCCGGCCTCCATCAGCGCCTCGGCGAAGCGCATTGCCAGGACGGGTACGAAGGTCGCCGGCTTCCACACGATCGTGTTGCCCCACGCCAGAGCGGGGGCGAGCTTCCACGCCGGGATGGAGAAGGGGAAGTTGAACGGCGTGATCGCGCCGATGACCCCGACCGGTCGGCGCACCACGAGGATGCGCTCGCCCGGGGTGGGCGACTCGTAGACCTCGCCCGACGCCCGCTCGACGTCGTGCGCGTGGAATCGCAGGATGTTGGCGCCGTGGGCGACCTCGGCGATACCCTCGGCCCGCGTCTTCCCCTCCTCGCGGGCGAGCTCGGTGCCCCACTCCTCGCTGTGGGCCGCGACGATGTCCGCCGCGCGCAGCAGCACGGCCGCGCGCGATCGGGCCGGCGTGCGGCGCCATCCCTCGGCGGCGGCCCGCGCGGCGACGAACGCGCGGGCGACGTCGTCGTCCGATGCTCCCGGCCCGGAGGCGACGATGTCGGACGGCCGGCTCGGGTTGACGTCGACGAGCTCGTCGCCGCTGCCGGTCACCCAGCGGCCGTCGATGAGGTGTCGCAGGTCGATGGTCGTGGTCATCGGTCCTCCTGGGGTGCGGCGGTGCGGAACGCGGGGATGCCGGTGAGGTGGGCTCCGAGGACGAGCGTGTGGATCTCGTCGGTGCCCTCGTACGTCCGCACCGATTCGAGGTTCGCGGCGTGCCGCATCGGCGAGTAGTCGGCCGTGACGCCGTTGCCACCGAGGATCGTCCGCGCCTCGCGCGCCACGGCGATGGCCGCTCGGGTGTTCGCGAGCTTCGCGACGGAGATCTGGTGGGGCTGCAGCCGGCCGGCATCCTTCAGTCGCCCCAGCCGCAGGGCGACCAGCTGCGCCTTCTCGATCTCAAGCGCCATGTCGACGAGCTTGCTCTGGGTGAGCTGGAACGACGCGATCGGCTGATTGAACTGCATCCGGCGGCCGGCGTAGTCGAGCGCCGTCTCGTAGCTGTCGCGCGCGGCGCCGATGACGCCCCAGCCGATGCCGTAGCGGGCCTCGTTGAGGCAGGAGAACGGCGCGCGCAGCCCGCGGGCCTCGGGCAGCTGCGCGTCGAGCGGCAGCCGCACGTCGGCGAGGGCGATGTCGCACTGGATCGACGCGCGCATCGACATCTTCGGGGCGATGGGCGTAGCCGTGAACCCCGTTGTGTCGGTGGGGACGACGAAACCGCGGACGCCTTCGTCGGTCTGCGCCCAGATCACGGCGATGTGCGCGATCGAGGCGAGGCCGATCCAGCGCTTGGCGCCGTTGATGACCCATTCGTCGCCGTCGCGGCGCGCGAACGTCGTCATGCTGCCGGGGTCGGAGCCCGAGTCGGGCTCGGTCAGCCCGAAGCAGCCGATGACCTCGCCGCGCGCCATCGGCGGCAGCCACTTCTGCTTCTGCGCCTCACTGCCGTGCTTGTGGATGGCGCTCATCGCGAGCGACCCCTGCACCGAGACGAAGGTGCGCAGGCCCGAGTCGCCCGCTTCGAGCTCCATCGCGGCGAGACCGTACTCGACGGCGCTGCGACCGGGGCAGCCGTAGCCGGTCAGGTGCATGCCGAGCACGCCCAGGTCGGCGAGCTCGGGGATGAGCTCGGCGGGGAACCGTCCGGCGTCGTACCAGCCGGCGATCGCGGGCTTCACGCGGGCGTCGACGAAGGCGCGGACGCGGTCGCGCACGTCGCGCTCGGCCTCGCTCAGCTGGCCGTCGAAGTCGAGCAGATCGGTCGTGGCGCTCATGCTGCGTCCTCCTCGGATGCCTCGGATGCCTCGGATGCGGCGGATGCGACGGCGGAGCGGATGGCGTCGACGAGGATGTCGAGTCCGGCCGCGAGCACCGCCTCGTCGATCACGAGCGGCGGCAGGAGCCGGATGACGTTGCCGTGGGTGCCGCACGTCAGCGTCAGAACCCCGGCGGCGTGGCACGCGGCCGACACCCGCTGGGCGAGGTCGCTCCGGGGAGCGAGGGTGCCGGGGTCGGCGAACTCGACCGCCATCATCGCGCCCCGCCCGCGGACCTCGGCGACGACGTCGAACTCGGCGAGGAGCGGCTCGAGCCGGCCGCGGATCGCGGCCTCGATGCGCGCCACGCGGGGGAGCAGGTCGGGGTCTTCGAGCACCTCGAACACGGCGAGGGCGGCCTCGCAGGCGAGCGGGTTGCCGGCGTAGGTGCCGCCCAGACCGCCCGGGTGCACGGCGTCCATGATCTCGGCGCGACCCGTGACGGCGCTGAGGGGGAGTCCGCCGCCGAGCGCCTTCGCCGTGAGGACGAGGTCGGCAACGACCCCCTCGTGCTCGCTCGCGAAGAGCTGACCGGTGCGGCCGAGACCGCTCTGGATCTCGTCGATGACCAGCACGATGCCGTGTCGGTCGGCGATCTCGCGCAGGCCGGGCAGGAAGCCGGGGGCGGGGACGACGAAGCCGCCCTCGCCCTGGATCGGCTCGACGACGAGCGCCGCGAAGGCGTCGGAGCCGTGCTCGCCGATGGTCCGGTCGATCTCGTCGAGCACCTCGGCGACCGGGCGTCCGCGGAGGGGGTTGGCGTTCGGGACGCGCACGACGTCGGCGGGGAACGGGCCGAACGAGGTCTTGTACGGGTGCTCCTTGGCGGTCATCGCCATCGTCAGCAGCGACCGGCCGTGGTAGGCCTCGTCGACGACCAGCACGCCCGCCCGTCCGGTGTGGGCGCGAGCGATCTTGACGGCGTTCTCGACGGCTTCGGCACCCGTCGTGAACAGGCCGGTTCGCTTCTCGTGCGTACCGGGCACGTGGTCGTTGAGCCACTGGGCCACCCGGACGAATCCCTCGTACTCCGTCACCATGAAGCACGTGTGGGTGAATCGTTCGACCTGCGCCGCAACCCGCTCGCGGACACGCGGGTGGGATGCGCCCACGCTCGTGACGGCGATCCCGGACGCGAGATCGATGAGCTCGTTGCCGTCGACGTCGATGAGAGTCGATTCCGTCGCATCCGCGATGAAGACGGGCAGCGTCACGCCGAAGCCCGCGGATACGGCCTGGCTGCGTTCGTCGTGGAGGCGTCGCGAGCGCGGGCCGGGGATCTCGGTCACGAGGTGGGGGACGGTCATGAGGCGACTGTAGGTGCTGGCCCGCGTCCGGAACGGGGCGATTCGCACGGATCATCTCCTCGCCTGTGCATGCTGCACAATGAACCCGTGCCGTCTCTCGCCGCCCTCGTCGATGCCGCCGACGGCGCGCTCGCCCCTGTCACCCCGTTCCCGCCCGCACGGATCATCAGCGGCGTGCACGTCTCCGAGCTCGCGTCCCCCGGCCGCTACCTCGCGGGCGGCGAGCTGCTGCTGACCACGGGCATCCCCCTCACCGGGCACGACGGCGACGCCGCGTACGTCGCCTCGCTCGCGGCGCACGACGTCGGAGCCCTCGGGCTGGGCCTCGGCGAGGGATGGGATGCACCGCCGCCCGGGTTCGCGGCGCGGTGCGCGGATGCCGGTGTCGCACTGTTCGTCGTGCCCGACGGTGTGCCGTTCCTCGCGGTCTCCCGCGCCCTCATGACCCTCGAGCGCCGACTCGAGCGCGACGCGGGTCTGCGCGCCGCGTCGGCCCACACCCGACTGGCGGAGGCCGCGACGGGCGACGAGCCCCGCCCCGCCATCGCCCGGGCGATCGCGGAGGCCGTCGGCGGCTGGGCGGCGTGGGTGCCGGCGTCGCGACACGACGGCGCCGCACTGCTGCATCCACCGGCGCTCGCCGGGATGCTGCCTGCCGTCATCGCCGATGTCGAGGCCTCGCTGCGACGCTCGGGCGCCGCCGCGGCCTCCTTCGCGTCGCACGGATCGGTCGCCGTGGCCTTTCCGGTGACCACGGGCGGACGGATGCGCGGCGCCCTCGTGATCGGCTCGGGGCGACCGCTGTCCCGCACCGACCGTCAGCTCGCGCTCACGGCGGTGGCGCTGCTGCGGATGGTCACGGCTCCCGCCGGCGCGGCGTCGCCGGGGGAGTGGGTCGCGCGCCTCGCGCTCGACGGCGAGACCGCGGCGGCTCGCTCGCTCGCGCGCGCGAGCGGGATCGCGTTGCCCCGCACGGTGCGGGTGGCGGTCACGGGCGTCGACGGGGAGCCCCATCTGCTGTCGGCGATCGAGGACGGGATGCGGCTCGCCCTGCTCGACGCCGACGACGTCTCCGACGCCGGCGCGGTCAGCGCCCCGGTGCCGGTCGACGAGGCCCCGGCCGCGGCGGCCCGGGCGATCGCGCTGTGGCGTTCGGCGGACGGCGCGGGCGCGGTGACCGAGCACCCGCGCCGCGTCGAGCTCTGGCTCGATGCGCTCGACGGGTCGCCCGGACTGCGCGACGCGGTGCGGGCGCACCTCGCGGCGGGCCAGCGCATGGAGCAGACCGCTCGGATGCTCGGCGTGCATCGCAACACCGTGCGTCAGCGCATCGCCGCCGCGGAGCGGGCCATGGGGGCGTCGCTGACCGATCCGGACGTGGGTGCGGAGCTGTGGCTCGCGCTGCGCGTCAGCCGCTGAGGTCGTCGGCCGAGGCCGCGAGCCAGCGCAGCACCTCGTCGGTGTGCTCGCCGAGCCGGGGCGGCGCGGTGCGCGCACTCTCGACGGGCGGCGCCCAGGTGATGGGAGACCGCACCTGGCGCGATGTCCGGCCGTCCGCGCCGACCGCGTCGTAGACCGGATCGAGCCCCAGACGATCGGCCAGCGCGATGCCCTCGCCGATCGTCGCGACGACGCCCGCGGCGACGCCGACGGCGTTGAGCCGTTCCGCCCACGTCGCCGCGGGCTCGGCGGCGAGGGCGGCCTCGAGAGAGGCGGCGAGGTCGTCGCGGTTGCTCACGCGCAGGGTGTTCGTCGCGAACCGCGCATCGGCGGCGAGGCCGGGAACCCCGAGCACGGTGGTCATGCGGGCGAACTGGACGTCGTTGCCGCAGGCGACCGCGAGCGGGCCGTCGCTGCAGCGCAGCACCTCGTAGGGGGCGATCGAGGGATGCCGGTTGCCCAGGCGGCCCGGCTCGGTCGCCGCTCCGAGATGCGCGGACATCTGGTTCACGAGCCCCGCCTGCAGACTCGACAGCAGGTTGACCTCGACGCGCGATCCACGCCCCGTGAGCTCACGTCGCCGCAGCGCGGCGAGGACCGCGATGACCGCGTCCTTGCCGGTGAGCACGTCGACGAGGGCGACGCCGGCCTTCATCGCCTCGCCGTCACGGTCGCCGGTGATGTGCATGAGCCCGCCGACGGCCTGTGCGACGAAGTCGTAGCCCGGCAGGTCGGCGCCGCCGGCGCTGCCGAAGCCGCTGACCGACGCGTAGATGAGGCCGGGATGCCGCTGCGCCAGCGTCTCCCAGTCGAAGCCGAGCCGGGCGAACTGCCCGGGGCGGAAGTTCTCGATGACGACGTCGCTGCGCGCGATGATCGCCTCCGCCCGCTCGCGGTCGGCCGGGTCGGTCAGGTCGAGCGCGATCGAGGATTTGCCGCGATTCGCCGCCTCGAAATACGTCGTCATGCCGGACGCCGCATACGGCGGTCCCCACGCCCGGGTGTCGTCGCCCGCTCCGGGACGCTCGATCTTGATGACCCGCGCACCGAGGTCGGCGAGCATCATCGTGGCGAGCGGACCGGCGAGCACGCGCGAGAAATCGGCGACGACGACGCCCGCGAGCGGCGCGCTCATGCGCGCATCCGTTCGAGGGCGTGGGCGGTCGAATCACGGGCGACGACGGCGATGGGGAACTCGACGTCGGTGCCGCGGGGGCTGCGTCCCTCGAGGACGTCGAGCAGCAGGGTGGCGCAGGCCACGCCCGACTCGCGCGCCCGGAGGTCGATCGAGGTGATCGACGGGCGCAGGTAGGGCAGCGAGGGGTGGTCGACGCACGAGACGACCGTGATGTCCTCGCCGATGACGCGCCCCAGGCGCTCGAGCGTCGCGGTCACCTCGATCGCGCTCGAGTCGGGGCCGCACACGATGACGTCGGTCTCGGGCCGCTCGGCGAGCAGCTGTTCGGTGCGGTTGCGCACCTCGACCCACGGCGCCTCGAACGTCACGGGCGCGAGGACGGGGTCGAGACCGCGGTCGCGGCACGCGCGCCGATAGCCCGAGACGAGCTGACGACCCCAGTCCGACGAGTCGGGTGCGACGATGAGGGCCGGATGGCGGGCGCCGGTGCGGTCGATCTCGTCGAACAGGCGCAGCATCCCCGACTCGTGCGACGACCAGACCACGCCGACCGGCTCGCCGTCGACGTCGGGCGGCAGATGCTCCTGCGTCACGATCGGGATGCCCGAGGCGAACAGCGCCGGCAGGGCGGGGTCGCCGGCGAGCGGGTCGCCGATGACGAGACCGTCGGCGCGGAGCGGGCGTGACCGTCCGGACGACACCGAGGGGCTGACGATCGTCACGTCGACGTCGTGCGCAGCCGCGTGGGTGACGATGCCGAAGGTGAACGCCATGTAGTACGACGAGCGCGACACCACTTCGGGCAGCACGATGCCGATCGTGCCGACCGACCCCGTGCGCAGATGGCGTGCGGCCGCGTTGACGGTGTAGCCGAGCTCCGCCGCGGCGGCCAGGACGGCCTCGCGGGTGGCGGGTGAGACCCGCCCGCTGCCGCTGAGCGCATCGGATGCCGTGGTCTTGGCCACGCCCGCACGACGGGCGACATCGATGAGGCGTGCTCTGCCGGACCCGTGCATGCGGCGAGTCTAACCACACCGATCGGACCGTAATGCGCCCGCAACAATTCGGGTCTTGCGTCGTAACAGGGGTCTCGCATACTTTTGCCGGAACGTTCCGGCACTGAACCCGACAGGTCCCGAACAAGACAGTGCCCGAACAAGACAGTGCCCCCGAACCGGAGATGCGATGAACTGCTCCTGCACCCCCAGCACGCACACCCAGCGCTCGCGGCGCCTCGGCGACGAGTCGGGAGCGCCCTACGCGACGCTGTCCGAGACCGAGCTGTTGCGCGCCGCTGAGATCCTTCGGACCCACGGCGCGCTCGACGACGACCACCGCATCGCCTACATCGGGCTCGACGAGCCCGACCGCCGCGAGGTCGCTGCCGGAGCCGACGTGCCGCGCCGCGCCCGGGTGCAGCTGCTCGACGTGGGCACCGGGCTCGCCCGCGACATCTCCGTCGATCTCGCCGCCGGCGAGCTGGCGCTGGACGTGCCGATCGAGCACGACGTCAGCGGCCAGGTTCCGCTGTTGCAGGAGGAGCACGCGCTCATCCGCGACCTGCTGGCCGTCGACGAGGACTGGCTCGCGGCGCTGCGCCTGCGGGGCATCACCGACCCGGCTACCGTCGCGCTCGCCGGGCTGTCGGCCGGGCGCTACCCGATCGAGGGAGAGGCGGGCCGCCGGCTCGCCCGGGTGCTCGCCCACCACCAGCCGACTCCGCAGACGATGCCGTGGGCGCACCCGATCGACGGTCTCGTGGCCTACGTCGACCTCGGCTCGCGGAGCGTCGCGCAGGTCGTCGATGCCGGGGTCATGCCCATTCCGCAGGAGACGGCCGACTATCACGTGCCGGGAACGTTCGGCCCCGAGCGCACGACGCAGAAGCCGATCGTCATCCAGCAGCCCGAGGGGCCGAGCTTCTCATTCGAGGGCGACGTGCTGACGTGGGAGAAGTGGTCGCTGCGCATCGGCTACGACATGCGCGAAGGGCTCGTCCTGCACGGGATCGGTTTCGAGGATGCCGGTCGCGTCCGGCCCATCGTCCACCGTGCCTCCATCGCCGAGATGCTCGTGCCGTACGGCGATCCCGGCCCCGTGCGTTTCTGGCAGAACTACTTCGACACCGGCGAATACCTGCTCGGCCGGCTCGTCAACAGCCTGGAACTCGGCTGCGACTGCGTGGGCGACATCACCTACCTCGACGTGCCGATCGCCGACGCGCGCGGCGGTGTGAAGGTGCTGCCCAACGCGATCTGCATCCACGAGGAGGACGCCGGCGTGCTCTGGAAGCACACCGAGCAGTTCACCGGGACGAGCGACGTTCGGCGTCAGCGGCGCCTCGTGGTGTCGTTCTTCGTCACGGTCGGCAACTACGACTACGGCTTCTACTGGTACCTCTACCTCGACGGCAAGATCGAGTTCGAGGCGAAGGCGACCGGCCTGGTCTTCACCGCCGCCTACGACGAGCGCACCAGCCGCTTCGCGAGCGAGCTCGCGCCCGGACTGGCCGCGCCGTACCACCAGCACCTCTTCTGCGCACGGCTCGACATGGCCGTCGACGAGGGGCCGGCCGTGATCGACGAGATCGACGTGACGACGGTCCCGATCGACGAGGGCAACCCGCACGGCACGGCGATCGGGTTCACCGCGACGCGCCTGACCAGCGAGTCCGGCGCCGTGCGCCGTGCGAACGCATCGGTCGGTCGTACGTGGCGAGTCAGCAGCGCGACCGCGACCAACCGTTTCGATCGTCCGGTCTCGTACGTGCTGACCCCCGAGGGGACGCCCGTGCTGCAGGCCCACCCCGAGTCGGTCATCGCATCACGCGCCCGCTTCGCGACCGCCGACCTCTGGGTCACCGAGTACGACCCGGAGGAGCGCTACCCCGCCGGCACCATCGTCAATCAGAGTGTCGGCGAGCAAGGGCTTCCCGCGTTCATCGCCGACGACGCGTCCCTCGAGTCGGCCGATCTCGTGCTCTGGCACACCTTCGGCCTGACGCACTTCCCGCGGCTCGAGGACTGGCCGATCATGCCGGTGGACACCTGCGGCTTCGTCCTCACACCCCACGACTTCTTCGACCGGAACCCGACCCTGGACGTCCCGGCGTCCGCGTCCTCCTGCTCATGCGCCCACGAGGCGCCCGGGCACGGAGGCGACCCGCACCACACGCCCCACTCGCACCACCTCCCCGTTTCGCCGTCGAGCCACGCGCACTGAATCGCGGGCCGGCACCTCGAGAGGAACCGCCATGAGAACACGCACCCGAATGGGAGTGGCGATCAGCACGATCGCCCTCCTCGCCGTCACCGGATGCAGCGCCGCATCCGCACCCGATCCGGCCGCGACATCCGACGAGGTCGCGCCCGGCTTCATCGCCGTCGCCGACGCCGACGCCCCCGCGGGCGGCGAGCTCGTCGTCCAGGTCGACTACGACACCGCCGAGGCCAGCGGCCTCGACCCCCAGGGCGCTGCGACTGCACGGTCGTGGATGCTCGAAGGACTCGTGTACGAAACCCTCACCACGATCGACGAGGACCTCGCCGTCGCCCCCGGTCTCGCGACATCGTGGGAGACACCAAGTGACACCGAGTACGTGTTCACCCTGGCCGATGACGCCGTGTTCTCGAACGGCCGCCCCATGACCGCGGCGGACGTCGTCGGCAGCCTCCAGCGCCTGATCGACAACCCGGTGACGTGGACCGGTCAGCTCGGCCCGGTCGCATCCATCGAGGCGACGGGCGATCTCGAGGTAACCGTCACGCTCTCCGAGCCGTACACCGCCTTCCTCGCGGCGCTCGCGAATACCCCGGCAGCCGTCCTGCCGATCGCCGAGATCGAGTCGGGGGCCATCGACATCACTCAGGAGATGCTGGGCACCGGACCGCTCGTCGCGTCGGCCCATCGTCAGGACGAGCAGTGGACCTTCGTGCCCAACGAGAACCACCCGGATGCCGCCGACCTCGGCTTCTCGTCACTGACGATCGACATCGTCGGCGACGAGGCCACGCGCGCCGCCGCGTTGCGCGACGGATCGGCCGACCTCGCCATCCTGAACTCCACCGACTCGGCCTCGCTGCTCTCGGGAACCGCCGACGCCCGCGTCGCCACGCAGCGCAACACCGACTTCCACTACCTGATGATCAACTCGCTCGGAGGCGATCCCGCGCTGGCCGACGAGGACGTGCGCTTCGCCATTAACTCCGCGATCGACCGCGACGCGATCAACGAGCTCGTCTTCGGAGGGGCGACCGCGGCGACGGGCGTCACACCCGTCGGACTGCCCGACTCGTGCGACCCGACCTCGCTCCCGTCCGCAGCCCGCGACCTCTCGGCGGCGAAGGCAGCCGTCGACGCCGTCGGCGGGCTCGAGCTGAACCTGCTCGTCTACACCGACGAGCCGGTCCTGGCCCAGATCGCGCAGGTCATCCAGCAGAACCTCGCCGAGATCGGCGTCGACGTCTCGATCGAGCAGCTCGACTACGCGACCTACTCGGGACGCGTGTACGGTGCGCCGTCCGACTTCGACCTCGCGCTGAGCTGGTTCGCGGGCTACGCCGACCCGGCGATGGTCACGACCTGGTGGAACCCGCAGCTCGCCGGCTTCTCGGCGGTCTTCATGTCGGGATCGCCCGAACTCGGCGAGCTGATCGCGGCGGGCGCGTCGACCGAGCCCGGCAGCGACCGGGCGGCCACTTTCGCCGACCTGTGCTCGCTGGCTGACGAGCAGAGCGAGATGGTCCCGCTCGTGCTGCGGCCGTCGACGATCGGGTGGAACACCGCGTCGCTCAGCCCCACGCTGAGCGCCGACGAGGGCTACGGCGACTTCCTCCGACGCATCACCGAATTCCGCGCCGGCTGACATGACCGTCATCCTGTGGTCGATCCGGCGCGTGCTGGCCGCCCTTCTCACGCTCGCCGGAGTCTCGGTGCTCATCTTCGCCTCCGTGCGACTGATGCCCGGCGACTACACCGACCTCGTCCTGGGTCCGCTCGCCACCGAGGCGCAGCGGGCCCAGGCCGTGGGCGAGTCCGGCCTCGACGCACCCGTCGTCGAGCAGTACTTCCGTTGGGTCGGGGGAGTGCTCACGGGCGACCTCGGCTACTCCTTCGTCTCGAACGTGTCGGTGACGGAGGAGTTCGCCGCCCGGCTGCCCGTGACCGCGACCATCGCGGCCATCACCATCGTCGTCACGCTGCTCGTCGGCATCCCCCTCGGCTTCGTCGCAGCCCTCCGGGCGGACGGATCGGCGGGGGCGGCCGGCAAGCTGCTGAGCGCTCTCGGCATCAGCATCCCCGAGTTCCTGCTCGCCGGGCTGCTCGTGTTCGCCGTGTCGACGCTCGGGCTCGGGGTCTCGGTCGGACAGTACGCCGCCTTCGCGGACGATCCCGCCCGCTTCTTCGGCTCGCTCGTCCTGCCCGTCGCGGTCCTGGCGGTTGGATGCGTGGCCGTGGTCGCGCGCAACACACGCGACGCCGTCCTCAACGTCCTCGTCGAGCCGCACATCCAGGCGGCCGTCGCCCGGGGGGAGACGCCCATGTCCATCGTCCGTCACCATGTCGTGCGCAACGCGGCGGCGCCCATCCTCACGATCGTCGGAGCTCTGGTCGCCGTCCTGCTCGGCGGCACCGTCATCGTCGAGTTCGTGTTCAACGTGCCGGGGATGGGGTCGTACCTGCAGACCGCCCTCGGACGTCGCGACTACGCCATCATCCAGGCCGCGGTTCTGCTCGCCGCGACCGTGTTCATCCTCGCCGCCCTCGTCGTCGACCTCGTCTCGAACGCGCTCGACCCGAGGCTGCGCCTCACCGGGGGGAGCCGGCGATGACCGTCACACCGACCACCACCCAGCGGCTGTCGAGCGCGCGTCGCCGCACGCGCGTCGCATGGAGCGAGATCGACGTGCTCACCCGTACCGCGATGCTCGTGCTCGCGGCGATCGTCGTCATCACGGTCGTCGCGACCCTCACGGGCGTCGCCGGGTCGACCAGCGCGACCATCGGCGGACGGTTCCAGCCGCCCGCGTTCGACGCGCCTCTCGGCACCGACAACCTGGGGCGGTCGTTCCTGCCCCGCCTGTTCGAGGGGATCGGCACGACGCTCGTGGTCTCGATCGTCGCGGTCCTCTGCTCGGCCGCGGTCAGCGTGCTCCTCGGGATGACGGCGGGCTACTTCGGCGGGGCCGCGAACGAGGTCGTCATGCGTGTCGTCGACATCCTCTACGCGTTCCCGGCCCTCGTGCTCGCGATCCTCGTCTCGGCGCTGATCGGGCCCGGCCGGCCCGCGGCCATCATCAGCATCGTGGCGATCACCATCCCGCTGATGACACGCGTCGTACGCCTGGCGACGCGCTCGGTCGCCGAACGCGACTTCATCGTCTCGGCGCGCATCAGCGGCGTGCGCACCCCGGTCATCTTCGCGCGGCGGCTGCTCCCCAACATCGCCGGCACCGTGATCGTTCAGGCGAGCTACGCCCTGTCCGTCGCCATCCTCGTCGAGGGAGGGCTGAGCTTCCTCGGCTTCGGAGTGCAGGTGCCCGAGGCGTCGCTCGGCCTGCTCATCCAGCAGGGAACCCTCTACATGACCCTCGCCCCGCACCTGCTCATCGTCCCCGGAGCGGTGCTGGTGGTATCGATCCTCTGCATCAACATCGTGGGCGACAGCCTGCGAGACCGACTCGAACCCCGAGAGACGAGGTCGCTGACATGAGCGCCGTCATCATCCGCGACCTCGCCCTCGACTTCGTCGGTGCGACCACCGTGCGCGCCCTCGACGGCGTCGACCTCGAGATCGGCGTCGGCTCGTCGCTCGCCCTCGTCGGCGAGTCGGGGTCGGGCAAGTCCACCCTCGCGTCCGTCCTCGGGCGGATGCAGCCGAAGTCGGCGACCGTCGTGCGCGGCGACATCCGCGTCGCCGGCATCGATGTGCTGGCGCTCGGTACCACCGCGTTGCGCCGGTACCGCCGAGACCAGCTCGCGTACATCGCACAGGACCCGATCGGATCGCTCGACCCCACGATGCGCATCGGACGTCAGCTGCAGCTCGTGCTGCGCTCGATGGGACGGGACGCGTCGACACCGCGCCTGCTCGAGCTGCTCGAGGCCATGCAGATCGAGAACCCCGACCGTGTGCTGAAGCTGTACCCCCACCAGGTCTCGGGCGGGATGGCGCAGCGCGTCGCGATCGCGCTCGCGATGTGCCGGCGACCCCGTCTGCTCATCGCCGACGAGCCGACCGCGGCCCTCGACTCGCAGGTGCGCGAGGAGGTCGTGCGGCTCATGTTCGAGCAGGCCCGCTCGCTGGGCACGACGATCCTGTGGCTCAGCCACGACCTGCCCGCCGTCGCACGATGGTGCGACGAGGTCGCCGTGATGTACGCCGGCCGGGTGGTCGAGCGTGGCCGTGCCGCCGACGTGCTCGGCGCACCCGTGCACCCCTACTCGCGAGCGCTCGCCGCGACCGATCCCTCGCGCGTGCGACGAGGCGATCGGCTCGCCAGCATCCCCGGCTCGCCGCCGGTGCTGCACGGCGAGTCGGCCGGATGCGCCTTCAGCGCGCGCTGTCCCGTCAGCGTCGCGGCGTGCGCGACGACCCGGCCGCAGCCGACCTCCGCGCGTTCGAGTCTGTGCATCCGCACCGACGAGCTGCTGCGCCGCGACAGCGAGCAGCGGGACCAGGACCAGGAGGTGACGGCATGACCGATGACCGGCGACCCGTCGTCGAGCTCGACGACGTCTCGGTGCGCTTCACATCGGGGTTCGGTCCCGCGCGGCGTTCCGTGCAGGCGATGGCGGGCATCTCGTTCGACATCGCGCCCGGCGAGACGCTCGGGCTCGTGGGCGAATCCGGATCGGGGAAATCGACGACCGGGGCCGTCGTGCTCGGGCTGCAACGACCCGACAGCGGCGTCGTCCGGTTCGAGGGCGCCCCGCTCGCCCGGAGTCTGCGGTCGCGGGCCGGCCGCATCCAGGCCGTGCTGCAGCACCCGCGGTGGGCGATCGACCCGCGATCGAGCGTGCTCGACGCCGTGCTCGAACCGCTGCTCGTGCACGAGCGCCGCAGCGCCGCCGCCGAGGCGCGGGCTCGGGCGATGCTCGATTCCGTCGGCCTTCCGGTGTCGTTCGAGCAGCGGCGCCCGCACCAGCTCTCCGGTGGACAGCTGCAACGGGTGAGCGTCGCGCGGGCGCTCGTGACCCACCCGGCGTTCGTCGTGTTCGACGAGGCCGTCAGTGCGCTGGACGTCTCGGTGCAGGCGCAGATCCTCAACCTCATCCAGGACCTGCAGCGCGAGCACGCCTTCGCGGCGCTGTTCATCTCGCACGACCTCGCCGCCGTCCGGTACATCTCCCATCGTGTCGCCGTCATGCGCCGGGGCGAGATCGTCGAGCTCGCCTCCACCGACGTCTTCTACGAATCGCCCGCCCATCCCTACTCGCGCCAACTGTTCCAGGAGCTCTCATCGTGACCCCTTCGCCCCGTCTCGCCCCCGTCCGCACGCAGGGGCCCCGGCTCTCGAACGGAGACTTCGCTCTGCTCCCCGCGCACGGCACCGATCGCGGGGAGGTCGCCTACGACTTCCCGGGTGTGCGCGTCGGCACCGCCGAGTACGCCGAAGGACCGACCGGCGCCACGGTGCTGTCGATCCCGAATGGCGCGCGCACGTACGCCGACCGGCGCGGCGGTGCGGTGGGGGCGAGCGGTCTCTACAGCTTCAACCATGCGATCTGCCTCGCCGGCGGTTCGGTCTACGGACTGTCCGCCGTCGCCGGCGTCTCGGAGGCCCTGTTCGGCACGGTCGAGCACCGGGCGGGCTTCGACGAGCTGCAACTCGTCTCGGGCGCGATCATCTACGACTACTCCGTGCGCGACAACGGCGTGTTCCCGGATGCCGCCCTCGGGCGCGCGGCGTACGACGCGGCGCGCGACGGAGTCATCGAGGTGGGCCGCGTCGGCGGGGGTGCGTCCGCCTCGGCGGGCAAGGTCGATCCCGCCCGCGTGGAGTTCACGGGGCAGGGCGCCGCGTTCCGGCAGGTCGGCGACGTGAAGGTGCTCGTGGTGACGGTCCTGAATCCGTACGGCGTCATCATCGACCGTTCGGGTCGTATCGTCCGCGGCAACTACGACGAGACGAGCGGCGCACGGCGGCACCCGGCCGAGGATTACGAGGCCGCGATCGCCGACGCGCGGCTCACGGCCGGGGTCTCGGGCAACACCACGATCACCGCGGTCGTGACGAACGTCCGCCTGAGCGACACCGATCTGCAGCAGTTCGCCCTGCAGGTGCACAGCTCGATGCACCGCGGCATCCAGCCGTTCCACACCTCGATGGACGGCGACACCCTGTTCGCGCTGACGACCGACGAGATCGACCTGCCCGCCGACCCGGCCACGGCGCGCGGACGTCTGTCGCTCAACCCCACCGCCGTCGCGACCCTCGCGGGCGAGGCCGCGTGGGACGCCATCCTCTGCGCGGCGGGCTGACCCGTGCACGAGTTCCCCGCTTACCGCGCCCCGTCGCAGCACGAGGTCACCGACCTCGTGCGGGCGAACCCCTTCGCTCTCATCGTCTCGGGCGGATCGGCCGATGAGGCGCCGGTCGCCACCCACACGCCCGTCATCATCGAGCGCCTGGCCGCCGACGACGGCCTCGTCGGCGGCGAGATGCTCGGACACATCGCGCGCAAGAACCCGCAGTGGCGCTCGCTGCACGATGGGCAGCCGGTGCTGCTGGTGTTCTCGGGGCCGCACGGCTACGTCTCGCCAACCGCGTACGCCGACGACCCGAACGTCCCGACGTGGGACTACGCCGCGGTGCACCTGACGGCACGCGTGACGGTGCTGGACGACCCGAGCGAGAGCATGCACGTCGTCACCCGGACGGTGCACGAGCTCGAGGCGCTCGAGTCCACCGCGTGGGACCCGACCGGATCGCTGCCGACCTTCGAGCGCATCGTCGGGGGCGTCGTCTCGTTCCGCTTCGCCGTGACCGACCAGCGCGCGGTGTTCAAGCTGAGCCAGGACAAGCCGGCGGACGTGCGCGAGCGGGTCGTCGCCGCGGCGCGCGCCCGGGGCTGCCCGCACGGCGACGTGGGCGCCCTCATCGAGCGGATCGGAGCCGGATCATGATCGTTCACGAGTGGTCGGCCGAGTCGACGGACCCCGAGGCAGAAGGGCGCCGTCTGGGGGCGGCCTGGGCGCCGCAGCTGCGCGCGGCGCACGCGTCGTACCGCGAGCTGTTCGCGCAGTCCGGTGTGCCGGCGGCGGATGCCGTCGACGTCGCGCTCGCGTGCGGTGCCGCGGTCACCGAGCATGCGCCGGAGGTGGCCGCCGAGTTCCGGGGCCTCGCCGCCGGCAGCGGCCTCGAGGTCGCCGACGTGCTGATGCTCACGGCTCGCACCGAGATCCTCGCGCGGATGACCCCGTCGATCCCGTCGATGGAGTGCTCGACGATCGTCCACGTGCCCGAGACCGGCGCGCCTCGCACGCTGCAGACCTGGGACTGGCATCAGACGCTCTCGAACGAGACCCTCGTGCGCCGGTGGCGGAGCGCCTCCGGGGTGCGTGTCGCAGCCTTCGCGGAGTTCGGGCAGCCGGCCAAGATCGGCGTCAACGACCGGGGGGTCGGCGTGCACTTCAACATCCTCCACCACCGCTCCGACGGCTCGCAGGCCGGGGTGCCCGTGCACGTGCTGTCGCGGATGATCCTCGACCGTGCCGCGAGCGTGGCCGAGGCCGCCGCGATCGCGAGGTCGGTGCCGCTCGCGGCATCCAGTGTGATCACCGTCGTCGACCGGGAGTCCGCGGCGGCGATCGAGGTCGCCCCCGCGGGCGTGGCCCTACTGCCCGTGTCGCGCGGCGAGACCTTCGCGCACACGAACCACTTCCTCGACCCGGGCCTCGCCGCGGGGGAGTACTCGCCGTACGAGACGACCAGCGTGCCGCGCTACACCTGCCTCGTCGACAACGCCGAGCTCGCCGGCATCCCGGATGCGCGGGAGCGCGCCCTCGCGTTCGGCGCGGTGGCCGGCGACGGGATCTCGGTGCGTCCGCGCGCCGAGCAACCCGACCACCTGCGCTGGGAGACCAAGCTCACCGTCGCGCTCGACGTCGCGGCCGCCGCGCTCGAGTTCGCGGCCGGGGCGCCCGCCGACATCGCATCCCTGTCGTGGCGTCGGTTCACGGCGGGGTGACGCGGTGTCGGCTGCGTTGCACCTGAGCGCGCTCGTGGCCGCGGTCGTCGGCACGGCGGTGCTGCTCGTCCGTCCCCGCGGGACGCAGCTGGCAGCCGTCGCGGCGTCGGTCGTCATGGCTGCGGCGATGGCCGACCTGACCCTGTGGCGTGCCGTGCCTGCGGTGTGGTGGGTCGCCGCGCAGCTGGCGCTCGCCGTCGTGCTGGCGGTCGTCGCTCGGTGCGCCGGGTCGCGCCCTGGCGTCGACGGACGCGCATCGCGCGGCGCGGTCTGCCCCCTCGCGGTGCACGCCGCGCTCGGCCTCGTCGTCATGGCCGCGTGCGCCGCGGCGATGGGCGGCGCGGGCGACGGCTCCGGTGTCGTCGGCGGTTCTTTCGGTGTCCGGGGTCACGACCACACGTCGCCGACGGGGCTGCTCGTCGTGCTGGGCGGCCTCGTCGTCGGATGGGCCGTCGTGACGGCTCGCCATATGCGGCTGCTGCCGCATCCCCGCCATCGGGTGCATGCCGGCCTCATGCTCGCCTCGGCGGGCGCGATGCTCGTCGGCGCGGCCGCGGGAGTCTGACCGGGCCCGTCGCAGCGCCCGGGGTGCGGCGCGCGGGCGCGGATGCAAGGGTTCTCGGCCGACACCCTGGTGCAGGATGCCGCGGCCCGGGGTGTCGGTTCTGATCTCTTGCATCCCGGCACCGGGTCGCGCTGCACGGCGAGGCGCCTCAGGCGGCGCAGGCGCGGCACCCTGATGCAAGGGTTCTCGGCCGACACCCTGGTGCAGGATGCCGCGGCCCGGGGTGTCGGTTCCGATCCCTTGCATCCCGGCACCGGGCCGCGTAGTGGAGGGGCTGACGGGAATCGTCCCCACCCGGGGCGGGGCGGTTCCGACGGCAACACCACAAATGCGGAAGGGGCGCGACCGCTGGCCGCGTCCCTTCCGCATTGGAGGGGCTGACGGGAATCGAACCCGCGCTATCTGCTTGGGAAGCAGATGTTCTGCCATTGAACTACAGCCCCACGCACCCGAAGGTGCTCGGTCAGCTTACCCCACGGGGCTCGAGCCACCGGAAGTCGGCCCGCTCGGCCCGGTCGGCCCACCGGGAGCGCCCGGACCCCCCGGGGTACCCGGAGCAGAGGGGCCGCCGGGAGCGCCCGGCGCAGGCGGACCACCGAGACCGGGCCCACCGGGAGCAGCGGGCCCACCCGGAGCGCCCGGCGCACCGTGGCCGCCGGGCGCGGGCGGAGCCTGCGGGTACGGCGGCGCCGCAGGCCGCGGACCGGCACCATAACCACTGACACCAGCACCGCCACCACCCGGGAACTGTCCGCCGCTCTCGCGCATCGCGAGGAGCATGCCGTTCTTCACCGCCGTGCGCATCAGCAGGTAGCTCACCCACAGGATGAGCGCGATCGTGCCGAGGTAGATCGCGATGCCGAGCACGACGAAGCCGATGCCGAAGGCCGCCGCGGGCCCTGCGTAGTCGTTGTACATGGCCCGCACACTATCGCTCGATCCCGCCGCGCACGACCCCCGGTCACCGCTCGATCGAGACCTCTACGATGCGCCGGTCGGATGCGGTCACGCGGTGCACGTCGCCGACGATCTCGGTCGCCGCCTCGGTCTCGCGCTCCGCGCACGACGGTCCGACCCACAGCTCGATGTCGCCGGGCTCGACGATGCGCACGCCCTCGCGTCCCGTGAACGCCAGCCGCGCGGTCGGGACGTCGAACGAGACGGTCGCCTCGGCGCCGGCATCCAGGTGCACGCGGACGAAGCCGAGCAGCTGCGCGACCGGACGCGTCACGCTTCCGTGGACGTCGCGGGCGTAGAGCTGCACGAGGTCGGTGCCCGCGCGCTCGCCCGTGTTCCGCACACGGACAGTCGCCGTGAACGCGTCTCCGGCCGAGACCGACTCCGCCACCGACAGACCGTCGCGCTCGAACGTGGTGTAGCTCATCCCGTGCCCGAAGGGCAGCGCCGGGGTGCTGTCGGCGCTCGTGATGTCGTTCGGTCCGCCGAGGATCGGATGCAGATAGCTGTAGGGCTGCGAGCCCGACGATCGGGGGAGCGACACCGGCAGGTGGCCCGACGGCGAGACCTCGCCGCTCAGGACGGCCGCGATCGCGGGTCCGCCCTCTTCTCCGGGGAAGAACGTCTGCAGCGCGGCCGCGACGGCGTGCTCGCCCGACAGAGCCCAGTCGATCGCATAGGGACGGCCCGACAGGACGACGAGCACGACCGGGGTGCCGGTCGCGACGAGACGCTCGACCAGCTCGCGCTGCACGCCCGGCAGCTCGAGCGAGTCGGCGTCGTTCCCTTCGCCGACGGTGCCCCGCCCGAAGAGGCCCGCCCGGTCGCCGACCGCGACGATCGCGACATCAGCCGCGCTCGCGGCATCCGCCGCCTCGGTGAAGCCCGACCGGTCATCGCCCTCGGCCTCGCAGCCGCGCACGACGGTGACGTCGGCGCCCGGCAGCGCTTCGGCGACGGATGCCGCGAGCGTGGGGATCTCGAATCCCATCGGCACGCCCGGGTGGTGGGCCAGCACGTGATTGGCGAACGAGTAGCAGCCCATGAGGGCCTCCGAGCTGTCGCCGTTGGGGCCGATCACGGCGACACGGCGGGGTGACGCGAGCGGCAGGACGCCGTCGTTGCTCAGCAGCACCACCGACTCCTCGGCCAGCCGGCGGGCGAGGGCGCGGTGCGCGGGCGAGTCGAGGTCGACGCTCGTCGGCGGGGTCTCGAACGTCTCGTCGAGCAGACCCAGCTCCTCCTTCTGGATCAGCACGCGGCGGACGGCGCGGTCGATGAGTGCCTCGTCGACCTGCCCGGCACGGACCCGCTCGGCGAGCGGTCCGACGTAGGCGTCGCCGGTCGGCAGCTCGACGTCGATGCCGGCCTCGAGAGCGAGCTGCGCGGCCTCGCCGCGGTCTCGCGCGACGGCGTGCATCGTCTGGAGGAAGGCGACGGAGAAGTAGTCCGACACGACGGTGCCGTCGAAGCCCCACGTGTCGCGCAGCAGGTCGGTGAGGTACGCGGGAGTTGCCGCGACCGGGACTCCGTCGATCTCGGCGTAGGAGTTCATGACCGACCGCACCCCGCCGTCGCGGACGGCCATCTCGAACGGCGGGAGGAAGACGTCGGCGATCTCACGGGGCCCCGCGTGGACCGGCGCGTGGTTGCGGCCCGCCTGCGAGCCCGAGTAGCCCACGAAGTGCTTCAGTGTCGCGTGCACCCCCGTGCTCTGCAGCCCTCGCACGTATGCGGTGCCGATGACGCCGACGACGTACGGGTCTTCGGAGATGCACTCGTCGACGCGGCCCCAGCGCGGATCGCGGATCACATCGAGCACGGGTGCGAGTCCCTGGTGGATGCCGAGCTCGCGCATCGACTCGCCGATCAGCGCGCCCGTCTCCTCGACGAGCTCCGGGTCGAACGCCGCGCCCCACGCGAGGGGAGTGGGGAAGGTCGCCGCCTGCCATGCAGCCAGGCCCGTCAAGCACTCCTCGTGCACGAGCGCGGGGATGCCCAGACGTGTCTCGCGGACGAGCCGGCGCTGTTCGTCCCACAACCACGCGGCCCGTTCGATCGGGTCGACCGGTCGCGTTCCGTAGACGCGGGTGAGCTGGCCGAGGCCATGGACGGTGGCGTCGGCGTATGCGGTCGACGAGGCCATCTCGCCCGCCATCGGGGCGACGACCTCGTCGCCCTGGTCGACCCAGAAGCCGACCAGCTGGGCCAGCTTCTCGTCGAGGGTCATGCGAGCGATCAGGTCGGCGACGCGCGTCGAGACGGAGATATCGGTGAGGGTCACGGTTCGTGCTTTCTCTGCGGGGTCAGCCCTTGACGGCGCCGGTCAGACCGCCGACGATGCGGCGCTCGAACAGGCTGAAGAACGCCAGGGCGGGAAGCATCGACAGGGAGGTGAAGGCGAGCACCTTCGCCGTGTCGACCGAGTACTGCGACGAGAACGCCTGCACGCCGAGCGGCAGGGTGAAGGTCGCCTCGTTGTTGAGGATGAACAGCGGCAGCAGGTAGCTGTTCCAGCTGCCGATGAAGGCGAGGATGCCGACCGTGATGACGCCGGGCACCGAGAGGGGCAGCACCATCCGCCAGAAGAACGACAGGCGTCCGCATCCGTCGATGAACGCCGCCTCCTGGATCTCGTCGGGGATCGCCCGCAGGAACGGCACCAGGATGATGATCGTCATCGGCAGGGCGAAGGCGATCTGGGGGAGGATGATGCCCGCGAGGGAGTTCATGAGTCCGAGGTCGCGGATGACGATGTACAGCGGCGTGATCGCGACGGTGATGGGGAACATCAGGCCCGAGGCGAAGACGGCGTACAGCACCCCGCGACCGCGGAACTGGTAGCGGGCGATGATGTAGCTCGCCATGAGCCCGAGCAGCACGGCACCGATCGTCGTCGCGCCGGCGGCGATGGTCGAGTTGAGCACCTGCTGCCAGAACTGCGAGCCGGTGAGCACCGTCAGGTAGTTCTCGATGTTCCACGGCGACGGCCATCCGGCGGGGTCCACCGTGATCTGCGCGTTGCTGCGGAAGCCGCCGATGATGATGTAGAGCACCGGTGCCAGCATCAGTGCGATCACGACGAGAGCCACGAAGTACACGACGGGGCTGCCCCAGGGCAGGCGCTCCTTGCGGCGTCCGCGACGACCGGTCGGGGCGGGCGCGACGATCGCGCGGGTGGCGGGGGAGGTGAGGGCGGTCATCGCTCCGGCTTCCCTTCGGTGATGGCCCCCGCGGTGTCGCGTCGCAGCACGTAGCGCTGGTAGACGATCGCGACGACGAGGGAGATGAGGAAGATCACGACGGCGACGGCGTTTCCGAAGCCGTAGCTGCCGGCGTTGCGCCCGTTGACGACCATGTAAGTGGCCATCGTCGAGGTGCCGGCGGTCGAGGCGACGTACTGACCCCAGATGATGTAGACGAGGTCGAACAGCTGCAGCGCGCCGATGATCGAGAGGAACGCCCAGATGCGCAGCGTCGGGGCGAGCAGCGGCAGGGTGATCCGCCAGTGCATCTGCCAGTAGCCGGCGCCGTCGAGAGCGGCGGCTTCGTAGAGCTCGTCGGGGATGCCCTGGAGGCCGGCGAGGAAGAGGATGACGGCGAAGCCAACGTACTTCCACGTCAGGATGCCCATGAGGGTCCAGATGGCGATCGAGGGATCGGCGATCCAGTCCCGTGTGAACGCGCCCAGGCCGAGCTGCTCGAGCGCACCGTTGAGGGCGCCCTGGGTCTGCAGCATGAGTCCGAAGCCCGTGCCGACGACGACCTCGGCGATGACGTACGGCACGAAGATCAGCACGCGGATGAGCGACTGCCCCCGCATGCGGCGGTTGAGCAACAGAGCGAGGAGGACCGCGACCGGCCCCTGGAGCACGAGGGATGCCACGACGATGATCGCGTTGTGGCTGAGCGCCTCGACGAAGGTCGGGTCGGTGAGGATCGTGATGTAGTTCTGCAGGCCGACGAACTCGGTGGGCGGCCCGTAGCCCTGCCAGCGGAAGAAGCCGTAGTACGCGGCCATCACGACGGGGAAGATGACGAACCCGACGAACATCACCAGGGCGGGTCCGACGAGCACCGCGATCTCGAGGCGACCCGACCAGCCGAGGCCTCGGCGGCGCCGGGAGGGCGAGGGCGTCGTGGTGACGCCCTCGCCCCGGGCCGCGAGATCCACGCCGTCGGCGTTGCCCGCCACGGCTGTCTCGCTGAGCGACATGATGCGGATCAGCCCTTCTTCGCCGCGTCGGAGACCGACTGGATCATCTGCTCCGGCGTGCTCTTGCCCGCCAGCAGGTCGACGACGGCGACGTTGAGCGCGTTGCCGACGTTCTGGCCGAGGACGGTGTCGAGCCACTGCGACACGAAGGGCGCCTTGTTGTACGCGGCGAGGACCTCCTGGAGGTACTCCTCCTCGACCGCGCCCTGCGCGACCGAGTTGACCGGCGGAGCGTTGAAGGCCTTGTAGTAGGCCTCCTGCTGCTCGGCGCTGGCGAGGAAGTTCAGGAAGTCGGCGCACTCCTTCGGGGCCTTGGCCGAGCAGGAGTATCCGTCGACGCCACCCATGATCGAGCCGGGCTCACCCGCTCCACCCGACAGCTCGGGGAAGGGGAACCACGCCAGGTCGGGCAGAGGCTGCTCGTCGGGCGTGAGCGAGGCGATGACACCCGGGTTCCAGGCGCCCATGAGCTCCATGCCCGCCTGGTGGTTGGCGATGAGGCCCGCACTGCTGCCGGCGCCCTGCTGCGCGGAGGTGGTGAGGTAGCCGTCGTTGAAGGGCTGCAGCTCGGCGAAGTCGGCCAGGTCCTCGGCGGACTTCAGCCAGCACTCGTCGCTGAAGTCCTTCGAGTCGCCGGTCTTCTCGATCGTCTCCGGGCTGCACTCGCGCAGCGCGAAGTTGTAGAACCAGTGCGCGGCGGGCCAGGCATCCTTCGCGCCGAGCGCGACGGGGGCGATACCGGCGTCCTTGAGCTGGCCGACGACGGTCTCGAGCTCGTCGACCGTCGTGGGGGTCTCGGTGATTCCGGCGTCCGTGAAGAGATCGGAGCTGTACCAGAAGCCGCTGGGGAGCACGGCGAGCGGCATCGCCCACACCTTGTCCTGGTAGGTCTCCGCCTTGAACGAGCCCTCCGAGATCTCCTCTTTGGCGGTGTCGCCGATGAGATCGGTGAGGTCCATCAGCTGTCCGGCCTGCACCATGGCGGCCATCTTGCCGCCACCGCGCTGGAGGAAGATGTCGGGCGGGTCGCCCGCGTTGAGCGCGGTCTGGAGCTTGCCGTCCATGTCCTCGTTCTGGACGGACTGCATCGAGATCTTCACGTTCTCGTTCTCCGCCTCGAACGCGGCGATCGCGTCCTTCCAGAACTGCTGTCCGGGGCCGGTGGTCGAGTTCTGCCAGAGCGTCATCTCGACGGTGCCGTCGGCGCTGCCTCCGTCGCCGTTGGCGCTGCAGGAGGTGAGGGCGAGAGCCCCCACCGCCAGAACGGCTGCCGTGACGGCCGCCTTGCGGGGAGCCGTGATGGTGCGTGCCATGTGATTCCTTCTCTCTTCGTTGAGTGGACATCTGCGGTGAGCGCGCCGCGGCCGGGCCCGGGCGGGGCTGCTCGAACCGCCGAGCGGCGATGCTCGGTGTCGTCGGACATTCGCTGGTGCTGTCGGACACCGAAAGTTTGCGCGGACAACAAAGAGGTGTCAAACGTTTTCGAAAACGGTTTCCATCCGGGCTAGCATGCGTCCATGGACCGACGTCGACCCACCATCCACGATGTCGCCGAACGCGCCGGCGTCTCGGTCTCGACGGTGTCGAAGGCCGTCAACGGGCGTTACGGGGTGGCGACGGCGACGGTGGATGCCGTGATGGCGGCAGTCGCGGAGCTCGGTTACGAGTCGAGCCTGATCGCCAGCAGCATGCGATCGCGCTCGACGGGCGTGATCGGCGTCCTCGTCGCCGACTTCGAGCCGTTCAGCGCCGAGATCCTCAAGGGCGTGGGCGAAGCGCTGCGCGACACCAGCTACGACCTGCTCGCCTACTCGGGCTCGCGCGGCGACGAGGAGGGCTGGGAGCGCCGCTCGCTGTCGCGCCTGAGCGGAACGCTGATCGACGGCGCGATCATGGTCACGCCCACGGTCGTCAAGGCGAGCGCCGATGTCCCGCTCGTGGCGATCGACCCGCACACCGGGCCGGCCGACGTGCCCATCGTCGAGAGCGACAGCTACGGCGGCGCCCGCGAGGCGACGGCGTACCTCATCCGCATGGGCCACACCCGCATCGGGTACATCGCGGGACGCGCCGACCTCCGATCGTCGATCGCACGCGACGCCGGATACCGCCGTGCGCTCGCCGACGCCGGCATCCCCTTCGATGCGACCTACGTCGGGGCAGGGCGCTATCGCGAAGCGACGGTGCGCGAGGTGGCGATCGACATGCTCTCGGCGGCCAACCGGCCGACCGCCGTGTTCGCGGCGAACGACGTGTCGGCCATCGCGATCCTGCAGGTCGCCGCCGAGCTCGGGCTCGAGGTTCCCCGCGACCTGTCGATCGTCGGCTTCGACGACATCCCCGAGGCGACGCGGCTCCCCGTCCCGCTGACGACGGTGCGACAGCCGATGGGACGGCTGGGAGCGGCCGCCGTCCAGATGCTGCTGGCCCTCATGCGCGGCGAGACGCCGTCGACCACGCATCTGCGGCTTCCGACTAAGCTGGTCGCCCGGCAGACCACGGCGCCGCCCGTGCGGCTCCGGGCCGGATGACGTCGGCGCCCCCTCTCGCGCTCTAGGCTGTGTCCGTGCTGCTGAGTGATCGCGACATCCGCGCCGGAATCGATCAGGGCCGTATCGGCCTCGACCCCTGGGATGCCTCGATGGTGCAGCCCTCGAGCGTCGATGTGCGACTCGATCGGTACTTCCGGCTGTTCGACAACCACAAGTACCCCTTCATCGACCCGGCGCAGGACCAGCCCGAGCTGACCCGACTCATCGAGGTCGACGCGGATCAGCCGTTCATCCTGCACCCGGGCGAGTTCGCGCTCGGCTCGACGTTCGAGCAGGTCCGCCTGGGGGATGACGTCGCCGCACGCCTGGAGGGCAAGTCGTCGCTCGGTCGGCTGGGGCTGATCACCCATTCGACGGCCGGCTTCATCGACCCCGGCTTCTCGGGCCACGTGACGCTCGAGCTCGCCAATGTCGCGACCCTGCCGATCAAGCTCTGGCCGGGCATGAAGATCGGCCAGCTCTGCTTCTTCCAGCTCACCTCGCCGAGTGAGAACTCCTACGGTTCAGGCCCGTACGGCAACCGATACCAGGGGCAGCGCGGCCCGACCGCATCCCGTTCGTTCCAGAACTTCCACCGGACCGACGTGGGCACCATCGACGCCGGATCGCGCGGCGCCTGACGCACGATCCGAGACGCACGACGGCCCCGAGGCGCGAACCTCGGGGCCGTCGTGCGTGATGCTGCGGGTCAGGCGGCGTCGCGCCCGGCTGCGAAGCCCGCGGTGAAGCCGCGCTCGAAGGCGCGCTCGCCGCGGTGCTCGCCGCGGTGGGGGTGCTCACCGCGGTGGGGGTGCTCGCCGGAGCGACGGCCGCAGCCGTGTCCGGCACCGGAGCCGTGGCCCGGGCCGAAGCCGTGACCGAAGCCGTGCCGGCCGCGCGGGCCGAATCGGCGGGGTGAGCTCTCGTCCCAGCCGAGCTCGCGGGCGATCGCCTCGAGCGACGCCAGAGTCGTGGCGTAGTCCTCGTCCGTCACCGCGCCGCGGGCGCGGTCGCGGACGCCGCTCACGAGCCCGTGGATGCGGTCGCGCTCGCGACGTCCTTCCGCGGTGATGGTCCAGACGCCGTCGCGCTCGACGGCCCAGCCGCGCGCGGCGAGGGCCCGAACGCGCTTGCCGCCGCGCTGGACGCGCTCGGCGAGCCCGGGGATGTCGCGCTCGCCCGAGAGGACATCGAGCACGGCCCAGTCCCGGCGGTCGAGTCCCTCTGCGGCGAGGGTCCGGTTCATCTCGGCGGCGAGTGCCGCTCCGGCCGCGCGCATCCAGAAGGCCAGTGAGCGCGTGCGGGTGTCGGGCGTCTCGGGGAGGGAGGTGTTGTCGTGGTTGTTCATGGTGTTCCCTTCGTGGGCCGGCTCATCCGGACCCTCATGTATGTCATTTGTTATGTACATGCACTATGACATGTAGTGGTTATCCATGTCAAGTCGCATGTATTCTCGAGGCATGACGGCCGCTGACGACCCGCAGATCGACGCCATCGCAGACGCCCTGTCGCGTCTGCGCGGACTGCGGCGCCCCGGGCCCGGGCACGAGCGCGGGCCTCACCCGCACGGCCCGTTCGGCGTTCCCGAGGGGCACGGTCCGCACGGCCATCGCGGCGGCCCGTTCGCCGAGGGCCGCGGCAGAATGGCCGGGCTCGCGCGCCTGCGCATGCTCGAGGCGCTCGTCGCGGCATCCCATCCGCTCACGGTCAGCGAGATCGGCGAGGCGATCGGCGTCGACCAGCCGCGTGCTTCGCGCCTGGTGCAGCAGGCGGCCGAGCTCGACCTGGTGCGTCGTGAGGCCGACCCCGACGATGCCCGCCGTACCCGCATCGCATTGACGGACGAGGGCCGCGGATTCGCGCAGCGCGTGCGGGGCGAGCGCCGCGCCGCGCTCGGCAGCGCGCTGGGCGGGTTCACCGCCGACGAGCGGGCCGAACTGGCACGGCTGCTCGCCAAGCTCGCCGACGCCTGGCCGCGCGGCTGAGGCATACCCGCTGTCGCGGATGCAGGCAACTGGGCTTCTCCACTTTGCGTGGCGCCGGTATCCTGCCACCCTGGTTCGGTGAGCACCGAGAATCAGCCCTCTCCCGCAGAACGCATCGCCGCGGTGTCCACCCCGGGCACGATCGCCCGTTGGGTGTTCTGGCCCGCCGCGGTCGTGATCGTCGGCTTCAGCGCCTTCGCGATCATCTTCCCCACCACGGCCGAGTCGTTCTTCGGCGCCATCCAGACGTCGATCGTCGACTCGTTCAACTGGTACTACGTCCTCATCGCGGCCTTCTTCGTCGGCTTCGCGATCTTCGTCGGCTTCAGTCGTTTCGGTGACATCAAGCTCGGACGCGACGACGACGAGCCGGAGTTCTCGACCGGCTCGTGGTTCTCGCTCCTCTTCGCGGCGGGCATGGGCATCGGACTCGTCTTCTACGGCGTGAGCGAGCCGCTCAGCCACTTCGTCGACCCGCGACCCGGGGTGACCGGCACCGAGCAGCAGCTGGCTCAGGGAGCGCTGACGCAGACGTACCTGCACTGGGGTGTGCACGCCTGGGCGATGTACGTGGTCGTCGGGCTCGCGCTCGCGTACGCGATCCACCGCCGCCGCCGGCCGATCTCGATCCGCTGGGCGCTCGAGCCGCTGCTGGGCAACCGCGTGCGCGGGGCCGCGGGCAACGTGATCGACGCGGTCGCTCTCGTCGGCACCCTGTTCGGCGTCGCGACCTCGCTCGGTCTCGGTGTCATGCAGATGGGCTCGGGGCTCGAGTTCATCGGCCTCCCTCCCCTGAACGACGTGATGCTCATCGGGCTCATCGCGATCGTCTCCGTCTTCGTCCTGTTCTCGGTGCTGTCGGGAGTGACGAAGGGGATGAAGTGGCTCTCCAACTTCAACCTCATCGTCGCCGGCCTGCTGCTTCTGTTCCTCCTCTTCGCCGGGCCGACGCAGTTCCTCTTGCGAGAGTGGGTGCAGTCGATCGGCGCATACATCCAGGACTTCATCGGCCTCTCCTTCACCGTCAGCGCTCTCCAGGGAGCGGCAGGCGAGGCCTGGCAGGCGCAGTGGACGTCGTTCTACTGGGGCTGGTGGATCTCGTGGGCGCCCTTCGTCGGCATCTTCATCGCTCGCGTGAGCAAGGGTCGCACGGTGCGTCAGTTCGTCGCCGGCGTGCTGCTGGTGCCGACGCTGATCGGCATCCTGTGGTTCGCCGTGCTCGGCGGCTCGGCGCTCTACCGTGAGCTCGAGCAGCCGGGCTCGATGCTCGCCGCCGACGGGTCGGTGAACCTGCAGGGCGCCCTGTTCCAGCTGCTCGAGGGGCTGCCGGCGGGCGGCGTACTGACGATCGGGGCCATCGTCCTGATCGCCGTGTTCTTCATCACCTCGGCCGACTCGGGCGCGCTCGTGATGGGCATGATCGCGACGGGGGGCAACCCCGAGCCGCCGCGCTGGGTCCGCACCTTCTTCGTCGTCATCACCGCCACCCTCGCGAGCGCGCTCCTGCTCGCCGGTGGCCTGCAGGCGCTGCAGACCGCGGCGATCCTCATCGCGTTGCCGTTCTCGATCGTCATGCTCCTGATGTGCTGGTCGACGGTGCTGGCGTTCCAACGTGAACGCCGCGCGTACGCCCGTGCGGAACGGGCGCAGTTCATCGAACGCATCGGCGACCACTACGGTCTCGAGGTCGAGGAGCCGAACGAGCGGGGAGTGCGCTTCCCGTGGATCGTCGGCAGGCGCGGCTGACGCGCATCGACTCGAAGGCGCCGGGCCCGACAGCCCGGCGCCTTCGTCGTACGCTGGGCGGATGCTCCCGGTGTCTTCCGCCCGTCTGACCGATGTTCCCGCCGAGACCCTCTACCGTCTGCTCTGGCTGCGCGTCAGCGTCTTCGTCGTCGAGCAGGCCGCGGCCTACCCCGAGCTCGACGGCCGAGACCTCGAACCCGACACCGAGCTCTTCTGGGTCGAGGACGACGGGCACGTGCTCGCGACGCTCCGGCTGCTTCGCGATGCCTCGGGGAACGCCCGCATCGGCCGAGTCGCGACCGCCGCAGACGCGCGCGGCCGCGGCCTCTCGGCGCAGCTCATGCGGGCGGCGGTCGACCGCGCCGGCGAGCGGTGGCCCGGCGCGGCGATCGATCTCGACGCGCAGAAGCACCTCGCCGACTGGTACGGCCGGTTCGGGTTCGTGATCAGCGGATCGGAGTTCTCCGAGGACGACATCCCGCACGTCCCCATGCGGCGTCCCGCCTGAACCTGCTCAGCGGATGCCGGCCTGTCTCGGCAGTCGCACGAACAGCAGCAGCACGAGCCCGAGGAGCAGCACCACGGCGATGCCCAGCACGCCCCAGATGATGCTGCCGAACCACGCGATGAACAGGGCCCACATGGCGGGGGAGAGGAAGCTCGCGACGCGACCGGTCGTGGCGTAGAGCCCGAAGATCTCGCCCTGCATGCCGGGAGGCGTCACGCGGGCCAGCAGCGAGCGGCTCGCGGCCTGGGCGGGGCCGACGCACCCCGAGAGGATGAGTCCGGCGATCCAGAACACGATCGAGCCGGCGTCCTGCAGGACGAAGAGCAGCACCGCCACGGCGATGAGGCCCGACAGCGTCGCGATGATGACGGCGCGGGCTCCGAAGCGGTCGTCGAAGCGTCCCGCGACGATGGTGGAGGCGCCGGCGACGAGGTTCGCCGCGATGCCGAAGATCATGACCTCCGTCGCCGAGAACCCGAACGCGCGTGCCGCCAGGACGCCGCCGAAGGCGAAGACGCCCGCCAGGCCGTCGCGGTACACCGCGCTCGCCAGGAGGAACCAGAACGTCGGGCGTTCCGTGCGGTACAGGCGGACGATGTCGGCGACCAGGTGCGCGTACGCCGCGAAGAAGCCGACGTTCTCCGTGGTGTGGGGCGCGGAGCGCTCGGGCACGTTCAGCATCAGCGGGATGGCGAAGACGATGGTCCAGACACCGCAACCGACGGCGATGAGGCGGTAGGCGAGACCGTTGCCGGTGTCCATGCCGAACCAGTCGGCGAAGGTGAGCGCCACCACGAGGGTGAGCGCGATGATGCCGCCGATGTAGCCGAGACCCCAGCCGAGGCCGCTGACCCGCCCGATCGTGCGCGGGGTCGACACCTCGACGAGCATCGCGTTGTAGTTCACGCCCGCGATCTCCGAGACGACGGCGCCGAGGGAGAGGACGATCGCGCCGTACCAGAAGAAGGCCGGGTCGGCGAAGGTGAAGAACAGCGCGAACTGCAGCAGGGCGAGGACGACCGTGAACACCCCGAGCCACCGCTTCTTCCGACCCGAGCGGTCGGCGGTCTGTCCCAGGACCGGTGCGAGGAGCAGGATCAGGATGCCGGCGGCCGTCGAGGCGACGCCGTAGCCGCTCGCGAGCTCGGCGAGTGCGGCCTCCTTGACCGGGTCGGTGTCGGGCAGCGCGGCGATGTCGGCGGGGAGGAACGAGTCGGAGACGAGGAACAACGACGCGAAGACGAAGGTCAGGATGACGGAGTTGAACGGCTGCGTCGCCCAGTCCCACAGCGCCCACGAGACGACGGCCTTGCGAGAGGCGGGCTGCTCGGCCGCGTCTCGGGTCCGCATCGCCGCGATGCGCCCCAACGCCTGCGTGTCTGCGGCGGTGGGGGGTGCGGGCACGCCCGGTGCGGATGCCTGGGCGGTGCGGTCGCCGCCGGGCGGGTCGGTCTCGGGTGACATGCCGGGCACGCTACGACCTCTCCGTGAACACTCGGTGCCGCCGGTCGGCGGCGTGCCGCGTCATCGCGACGGGGTCAGCGTATCCGTCGGGGAGGGGGCCGACGCGCTTTTCAGTCGCGACGCGCGAACCGGTAGCCGATGCCGCGCACCGTCTCGATCCAGCGGCCGGTCCGGCCGTCGTCGCCGAGCTTGCGGCGCAGGTTCATGAGGTGGACCTCGACCGCGTGAAGATCGTGGGGGCTCACGTGTTCCCCGTGCGCGCCGCTCTGCCGACGGAGCATGAGCGCGATCCAGGCCTTCTCGACGACGTCTCCGGGGCGCTGCATCAGCGCTTGCAGGACGTCGAACTCGGAACGCGTCAGATCGAGGGAGGTGCCGTCGAGCTCGACGCGGCGCGAGCCGGGGCTCAGCCGGAGGCCGCCGGATTCGAGCCAGGAGCCGGAGCCGACGTCCGTGGACTGCAGGGTGCGGGGGCGGCGCATCAGGGCGTCGATGCGAGCGCGCAGCTCATACGGCCGCCAGGGTTTGATGACGTAGTCGTCGGCGCCGCTGCGGAATCCCTCGACCGTCGCGGTCTCATCGTCGACGGCGCTGATGATCAGCACGTACCCGTCGTGGAAGGCGCGGATGCGGCGTACCGCCTCGAACCCGTCGATGCCGTCGAGTTTGACGTCGACGGTCGTCAGATCCGGACGCAGCTGGCGAACGGCGTCGACACCGGCGGGACCGTCGGCGAAGGCGTGGACGGCGAATCCGTGCTGCTCGAGGGTCTGCCGGAGGAGGCTGCGGAGGTCGTCGTCATCCTCGATGACGACGGCACTGCGGGTCACGGTCGCCTCCGCGCACGCAGGAACGCTCGACGACCGCCCATCGCGGGCTCGATGTCGACGAGAGGCGAGTTCGGGTTCACGCTTCTTGTCATGGGTGGACTCAACATATAGCGCGCCCCTGGGAGGATCCGATGATCGCGCCTCAGGGTTGCTCAGATTTGCCTCAGGTGCATGCCGTTCACCACGGAACGCCGCCCCTGAACTTGATACGACCAGGCTCAACTTCTCTTGACACGATTTCGGGGTCGGAGTACAGTTGAGTCATCGCGGCTCAGGTTGGGCCGCCGCAGACTTCAGATCCATCAGAACCGCAAGTAAGGAGACAACTCATGGCACGTGCAGTGGGTATCGACCTGGGCACGACGAACTCCGTCGTGGCCGTCCTCGAGGGCGGCGAGCCCAAGGTCATCGCCAACGCCGAAGGGCTCCGGACGACCCCCTCGGTCGTCGCATTCACCAAGGACGGCGAGGTGCTCGTCGGTGAGACCGCCAAGCGCCAGGCCGTCACGAACGTCGACCGCACGCTGACCTCGGTCAAGCGTCACATGGGCACCGACTGGAAGACCCAGGCGATCGACGGCAAGGCGTACACGCCGCAGGAGATCTCGGCCCGTATCCTCCAGAAGCTCAAGCGCGACGCCGAGCAGTACCTGGGCGACACGGTGACGGATGCCGTCATCACCGTCCCCGCCTACTTCAACGACGCCGAGCGCCAGGCCACGAAGGAGGCCGGTGAGATCGCGGGCCTCAACGTCCTGCGCATCATCAACGAGCCGACCGCCGCTGCGCTGGCCTACGGCCTCGACAAGGGCAAGGAGGACGAGCTCATCCTCGTCTTCGACCTCGGTGGCGGAACCTTCGACGTCTCTCTGCTCGAGGTGGGCAAGGACGACGACTTCTCGACCATCCAGGTGCGCGCGACCGCCGGTGACAACCGCCTCGGCGGCGACGACTGGGACCAGCGCATCGTCGAGTACCTGATCAAGCAGTTCAAGGACACCACGGGTGTCGACGTCTCGGGTGACAAGATCGCCCTGCAGCGCCTCAAGGAGGCCGCCGAGCAGGCGAAGAAGGAGCTCTCGAGCTCGCAGTCGACGTCGATCAACCTGCCGTACCTGTCGCTGACCGACTCGGGCCCCGTCTCGCTCTCCGAGACCCTCTCGCGCGCGAAGTTCGAGGACCTCACCAAGGACCTGCTCGACCGCACGAAGAAGCCCTTCGAGGACGTCATCCGCGAGGCCGGCATCAAGGTCGGCGACATCGACCACGTCGTGCTCGTGGGTGGTTCCACCCGTATGCCCGCCGTGTCGGAGCTGGTGAAGAAGGAAGCCGGCAAGGAGCCCAACAAGGGCGTGAACCCGGACGAGGTCGTCGCCGTCGGCGCCGCCCTGCAGGCCGGTGTCCTCAAGGGCGAGCGCAAGGACGTCCTCCTCATCGACGTGACCCCCCTGAGCCTCGGGATCGAGACCAAGGGCGGCATCATGACAAAGCTCATCGAGCGCAACACCGCGATCCCCACCAAGCGCAGCGAGACCTTCACGACCGCCGACGACAACCAGCCGTCGGTCGCCATCCAGGTATTCCAGGGCGAGCGCGACTTCACCCGCGACAACAAGCCGCTCGGCACGTTCGAGCTCACGGGCATCGCACCGGCGCCCCGCGGCATCCCGCAGGTCGAGGTCACCTTCGACATCGACGCGAACGGCATCGTTCACGTCTCGGCGAAGGACAAGGGCACCGGCAAGGAGCAGTCGATGACGATCACCGGCGGCTCGTCGCTGCCGAAGGACGACATCGAGCGCATGGTGCGCGAGGCCGAGGAGCACGCCGCAGAGGACAAGAAGCGCCGCGAGGCCGCCGAGGTCCGCAACCAGGCCGAGACCCTGTCGTACTCGATCGAGAAGCTGATCGCCGACAACGCCGACAAGCTGCCCGAGGACGTCAAGACCGAGGTCCAGGGCGACGTCGACGCGCTGAAGACCGCGCTCGCGGGCGACGACGACGAGGCCGTGAAGACCGCGTTCGAGAAGCTCAACGCATCGCAGGGCAAGCTCGGCGAGGCGATCTACGCGCAGGGTCAGGCCGATCAGGCGCAGGGCGCCCCGACCGACGCTCCCACCGGTGACACCGGTGCGACGGCATCCGATGAGGATGTCGTCGACGCCGAGGTCGTCGAAGACGAGGACGAGAAGAAGTAATCATGACCAATAAGGACTTCGAAGAGCCGCACGGCGAAGACGAGGTCCTCGGCGGGAAGGGGTCGGACGCCCAGGCGTCCGGCCCCGACGCGCACGAGGCCTCCGGAGCATCGGATGCCGCGGACGCCGCGGCCGCGGACGACGAACTGACCATCGACGACATCCTCGGTGCGACGCAGTCCGACGAGGCCGCCGTCGCCGAGGCGCCGGCTGAGGAGCACGACCTGCTGCTCGATCTCAAGCGGGTGCAGGCCGAGTACGCCAACTACCGTCGGCGCACCGAGGAGCAGCGCGAGGCCGAGATCGAGCGTGCCAAGGGCTCGGTCGCCAAGGGGCTGCTGCCCGTGCTCGACGATCTCGACCGTGCCGACAAGCACGGCGACCTCGTCGAGGGATCGCCGCTCGCGGCGATCGCGGACAAGCTGCGCGGAGTCGTGGCCCGACTGGGCGTCGAGTCCTACGGTGCCGCCGGCGACGCGTTCGACCCGCAGCAGCACGAGGCGATCTTCCAGGCGCCCACTCCGGGCACGGCCGAGCCGACGATCCTCGAGGTCGTCGAGGTCGGCTACCGCCTCGGCGGCATCGAGCTGCGTCCGGCGAAGGTCGTCGTCGCCGTGCCGGCCGAATAGGAGGCACCCACATGGCCAGTCAGGACTGGTTCGACAAGGACTTCTACAAGGTGCTGGGCGTCTCGAAAGATGTCTCGGACACCGACCTGAAGAAGACCTACCGCAAGCTCGCGCGTCAATACCACCCCGACTCGACGCAGGGAGACCCTGCGGCCGAGGCGAAGTTCAAGGAGATCAGCGAGGCGTACTCCGTGCTCTCCGACAAGGAGCAGCGCGCCGAGTACGACCAGATCCGGGCGATGGGGGCGGGCAGTGCCCGCTTCACCGCGGGTGGCCAGGGCGCCGGCGGCTTCGAAGACGTCTTCAGCGCCTTCAACCAGGGTGCGCGAGGCGGCGCCGGAGCCCGCGGTGCGGACTTCGACGACATCTTCGCGATGTTCAACCAGCAGAGCGGCGGCCGGGGGAGCCGATTCGGGTCGGGCGGCTTCGGCCGCTCGACCGGAGGGTTCCAGGGCTTCGGCGGACCGCAGCGCGGCGCCGACGTCACCGCTCGGACGACGCTCGACTTCGCGACCGCGGTCCGCGGTGACACCGTCACGCTCCAGGGCGAGGACGGCAAGCCGTTCAAGGTGAAGATCCCGGCAGGAGTCAAGGATGGGCAGAAGATCCGGCTGCGCGGTCGCGGGCGTCCCTCGCCCGATGGCGGGGAGCCGGGCGACATCGTCGTGAGCGTGACCGTCCGGCCGCATCCGGTGTTCACCCGCGACGGGCTGAACCTGCGGGTCGTGGTGCCGGTGACGTTCACCGAGGCGGCGCTCGGCGCGACGATCGAGGTGCCGACGCTGGGCGGTGATCCCGTCAAGCTGCGGGTCGCACCCGGCACTCCGTCGGGGCGTGTGCTGCGGGTCAAGGGGCGCGGCGTGAGCACGTCCAAGGGCACGGGGGATCTGCTGGCCGAGGTCCAGGTCGCCGTGCCCGCACACCTCGACGAGGAAGCCCGCGCGGCCCTCGAGCGCTTCGCGGAGGTCGAGCCCCGCGAGAATCCCCGTGCCGACCTGATGAACAAGGCGCGCGGCTGACATCCGCCTCGTGAGATCCGCCGCATCCGATCCCCGGGGACGGACGCGGCGGATCGCACGACGGCACTCTCGACGCCCAGGAGGTGACCGAACATGGCTGAAGACGACATCGACGAGGACGCCCCGATCTTCGCGATCGCTGCCGCGGCGGAGCTCGCCGCCATGCACGCGCAGACCCTCCGGCAGTACGACCGGCTGGGGCTCGTGGTGCCCGGACGCACGCAGGGCGGGTCGCGACGGTACTCGCTGCGACACATCCGCCAGCTGCGAGAGGTGGCACGGATGTCGGCGGAAGGCATCAGCCTGCCCGCCATCGCGCGCATCCTCGAGCTCGAGAACGAGGTCGCGGGCCTCCGCCACGACGTGCGCGACCTCGAGCAGCGGCTACGCGATGAGATGCAGCAGCGCCCCGGCGCGCGCGTGTTCGCCGCCGGTGCGACCGGTGCCGTCGTGACTCTGCGTCATGGCGCTCGCGTCCGCCGCGCGACGGAGGTCGTGCTGTACCGGCGTCCCTCCGACCCACCTGCCGGGGAGTGACCCCCCCCGGCCCCGGCCCCACCCGTCGACTCGCCACGAAACGCGGATCCGGTTGCCCCGGCATCCGCCGTTTCTGGCGAGTCGACGTGGTGTGCGGGGGTCAGGCGGGCGGGAGGCGCAGCGTGTTGGCGGACTCGTCGAGGGTCAGGTCGTCGACGACCCGCAGCGAGCGGGCGAGGTGGTCGAGCTCATCGAGCACCGTCCCCACGCGCTCGCGGTCGCTGCAGACGGCCGACAGTGTGACGAGGTGCGTTCCCGTGTCCCAGGTGTAGGAGACGAACGGGGGAGTCCGCGGGTCCGGCGGCAGCGTCATGACGAGCTTCTCGCCCGCCCCGAGGTAGGGCGAGCGGAAGTCCTCGGTGTCGTCGTACTCCATCGGCATCATCGCTCGCGCCGCCCGCACCTGCGGGGTCGCCTCCTGCATCTGCGCGAGCACGACGAGCAGCTCCGGGTCGGCCTTCCACATCCAGGCCCGCACCCGGCCGTTGGCACGCCGCATCAGCATCGGCACCGCCTGACTGGCGGCCCACGCGGCGAAGCGCCCACCGGGGCGCGGCGCGGCTCCCATCGCGGCGTTCGCCTGGCTCAGCAGCATCCCGATCGCGCGCTTGCGAGCGCGGCGTCCGGAGAATCCGAAGGATTCGGTGACGGGTACCCAGCGGGCGGGATCGGCATCGGCTTCGAGTCGGGCCATGACCCCAGCCTAGGGATGCCGCCTGGGTGCTCGCCCCCGTCTTCCGTGCAGTCCGGGCGCGGCCGGTTTGCCCCAACGCCGGGCCGCCTCCCGGAAGCGCTGAGGCCGCTCGGGTAAGCTCGGGGCCGCCGCGTCGGCCACAGCCGGCGGCACTCCGCCGTACAGATTGGGCCTGACCCGTGACCGAATCCACGACGAACGAGGGTGTTCCCGCCGACAGCTCGCGCGCGCCTCTGACCATCGTGATGGGCGCCGACACCTTCGCGCCCGACGTCAACGGAGCCGCCCGTTTCGCCGAGCGGCTCTCCGCCGGCCTCGCCGCCCGCGGACACGACGTGCACGTCGTGACGCCGAGCGTGAAGCACTCGCAGTCGGGCGTCTTCACCGAGACCATCGAGGGCGCCGATCTCACCGTCCACCGCCTTCCCGGGTGGCGCTGGTACCCCCACGATTGGCTGCGCTTCGTGCTGCCGTGGCGCGCTAAGCACTACGCACGGGGCATCCTCGACTCGGTCAAGCCCGACGTCGTCCACAGCCAGTCGCACATCGTCATCGGTCGCGGGCTCACCCGCGAGGCGAGGAAGCGCGGCATCCCGGTCGTCGCGACCAACCACGTCATGGCCGAGAACGTCATCGACTTCACGACGCTCCCGCCCTTCCTCGACAAGATCATCATCAAGCTCTGCTGGGACGACGCCAAGCGCACCTTCGACATGTCGCGCGCCGTGACGACGCCGACGCGCAAGGCGGCCGAGTTCCTCGAGGACACGATCGACATCTCGGGCGTCATCCCCATCAGCTGCGGCATCGACAAGCGCAACTACACCCCCGATCTCACACCGCGCGAGCATCGCCGCATCCTGTTCGTCGGCCGCCTCACGACCGAGAAGCATGTCGAGGTGACCCTCAAGGCCGTCGCCAAGCTCGCCCCCGAGCTCGATGTCCACTTCGACATCGTCGGCGGCGGAGACCAGCGCCGGAACCTCGAGCAGACCGCGCAGCAGCTCGGCATCACCGACCGGGTCACGTTCTTCGGGCGCACCGACGAGGCCGATCTTCGCGCCGCCTACACGCGGGCCGATGTGTTCGCGATCGCGTCGATCGCCGAGCTGCAGTCGATCGCGACGATGGAGGCCATGGCCTCGGGGCTGCCGGTCGTGGCAGCGGATGCCGTCGCCCTGCCGCACCTCGTGCAGTCGGGTGTCAACGGATACCTCTTCGAGCCCGGCAACGTCGACGATCTCGCTGACAAGCTGCGCCGGGTGCTCACCGCCTCGCCCGAGGAGTACCTGCGGATGCAGCAGGCCTCGCTCGACGGCGTCGAGATCCACGACATCGAGCGCACCCTCGACACCTTCGAGAAGCTCTACCGCGGCGAGCCGCTCGACGCGTGACGATGCGGCTCTTCTTCGACGCGCGTTACATCCGCACCGACTTCCACGACGGCATCAGCCGCTTCTCGCACGAGCTCGCGCATGCCCTCTTCGCGGCGGCTCCCGCCGAGGACGTCGAGGTCACCTTCATCGTGCACGACCCCGCGCAGGTCGCGTTCCTGCCCGACGGCGCCCCGCACGTCATGCTGCACGCGCCGACCTCGGTGCTCGAGCCGTTCGCCGCGCTCGCGCTGAACCGGCACCGCCCCGACGTGGTCTATTCGCCGATGCAGACCATCGGCGCGCTCGGTCGGCGGTTCGCGCTCATCCTGACCCTCCACGACACCATCTACTACCGGCACCGCACGCCGCCGCGCGACCTCCCGTGGTTCGTGCGCCTGGGGTGGCGTCTCTTCCACCTCTCGTACGCGCCGCAGCGGGCGACGCTCAACGCCGCCGATCTCGTCGCGACGGTGAGCGAGACGAGCAAGCGGCAGTTCGCCGACGTGAAGCTGACGAAGCGCGAGGTGGTCGTGCTCCCCAACGCTCCGCAGCGTCTGGCCGATCTCGCACCGGCGACGGCGATGCCGGGAGCCGCGAAGCCGCGGAACATCGTCTACATGGGCTCGTTCATGCCCTACAAGAACGTCGAGACGCTCGTGCGCGCGATGCAGTGGCTGCCGGGTCGCACGCTGCACCTGCTCAGCCGGATCTCCGACACCCGGCGCGCCGAGCTCGAGAGGCTCGCGCCCGCCGGTGCCCGCATCGTCTTCCACGGCGGGGTGACGGATGCCGAGTACGCGGCGCTCCTCGCCGACGCCGGAATGCTCGCGACGCTGAGCCTCGACGAGGGATACGGGCTGCCGATCGCCGAGGCGCTCGCGCTCGGGGTGCCCGCGGTGGTCAGCGACATGGAGATCTTCCACGAGGTCGGCGGAACCGGCGCGCTCTACGTGCCGCCGCGCGATCCCCGGGCCTTCGCGCAAGCCGTCGTGTCGCTCGACGACGATGCCGCTCGTGCGGATCTGGTCGCGGCGGGCCGCGCGCACATCGCGCGGTTCACCTGGGCAGAGTCGGCGTCGCGACTGCTTGCGGCATCCCGTCGCGCCGTCGCGGTTCGCGTTCGCTGAGGTCCGTCGCGCTCGCGCTCAGGCGGCGCTTTCCGGGACGCTGCGACGGGCTCGCGGCTTCCCGCGACGGCACGCGCGTCGCGTCGGTCGGCACCCGGCGATAGCCGTCGCGTGCGACGACGGCCAGCGTGCCCGTGACCGCCGCGATCACGACGACGACGAGGGTGAGAAGAAGCAGGTCGGAACTCATGGCAGAAACGCTACGATGGTCGTCATCCTGCCGACACTGGCGGATAAGACGGTCATCGGAGGAATCCTGCCATGCACACGGTCGCCTGCGTCGTCCAGCCCGGGTTCGCGCCATTCGAGTTCGGTCTCGCCTGCGAGGCGTTCGGCCTCGACCGCAGCGATGAGGGCATCCCGAACTTCGACTTCCGGGTCGTGGCGCCCGATCCCGGTGTCGTTCCCGCCAACCTCGCGTTCTCGCTGAACGTCGACGCGGGGCTCGAGTTCGCCGACGAGGCCGATCTGGTCGTCATCACGCCCATCCCGCGCGAGACCTGGGACGCGGTCGACGAGCGCGTCGCGGGAGTCGTCCGACGTGCGGTCGAGCGTGGCGCGTGGGTGCTCACCGTCTGCAGCGGAGCGTTCGTGGTCGCGGCATCCGGTGTGCTCGACGGCAAGCGCGCCACGACCCACTGGCGTTACGCCGACACCATGGCCCGCATGTACCCGCGCATCGAGGTCGACCCCGACGTGCTGTACGTGCAGTCGGACCGGATCATCACCTCGGCGGGAACCGCGGCCGGGCTCGACGCCTGCCTGCATCTGCTGCGGATCGAGCTCGGCGCCGAGGCGGCGAACACGATCGCGCGGCGGATGGTCGTCCCGCCCCTCCGCGACGGCGGACAGGCTCAGTTCATCGCTCGTCCGCTGCCCGAGGCGGCGTCACTGTCGCTCGCGCCCATCACCGACTGGATGATCGCGAACCTCGACCTCGACCTCTCCGTCGATCTGCTCGCGTCGCGCGCGCACATGTCGCCGCGGACGTTCGCCCGGCGGTTCAAGGCCGACTACGGCACGACGCCGGCGGCGTGGCTCGGGCGTCAGCGGATCCTGCGTGCGCAGCGGCTGCTCGAACGGACCGATCTCGGGCTCGACCAGATCGCGGCCGACAGCGGGTTCGGGTCGGCGTCCGTCCTGCGGCAGAACTTCGCCCGTGCGTTGGGGCTCAGCCCGTCGGCGTACCGCGCTCGCTTCGCCTGCACTCCCGAGGCCGCGTCGGTGTCCGGCGTCGCGCCGGAGGTCGTAGCGTCCTGAGCGACACGGTGATAAACTTGAGTCACACAGGCTCAAGTTTGAGCCGAGAGATTTCAGGAGAGACATGAACGCCACACAACAGCCCGGACAGGAGGAGGCGCAGAGCGCCCTCGAACAGTTCGGCATCAACCTCACCGACCGTGCCCGTCAGGGAAAGCTCGACCCCGTCATCGGGCGCGACAGCGAGATCCGCCGCGTCAGCCAGGTGCTCACGCGGCGCACGAAGAACAACCCCGTCCTCATCGGCGAGCCCGGCGTCGGCAAGACCGCCGTCGTCGAGGGCCTCGCGCAGCGCATCGTCGCGGGAGACGTCGCCGAGAGCCTCAAGAACAAGGAGCTCGTCTCGCTCGACATCTCCGCGCTCGTCGCCGGCGCGATGTACCGCGGCCAGTTCGAGGAGCGGCTGAAGAGCGTGCTCAAGGAGATCACCGAGTCCGACGGCCGGATCATCACCTTCATCGACGAGCTGCACGTGCTCATGGGCGCGGGCGGCGGCGAAGGATCGGTCGCGGCATCCAACATGCTCAAGCCCATGCTCGCCCGCGGTGAGCTCCGACTCATCGGCGCGACCACCCTCGACGAGTACCGCGAGTTCATCGAGAAGGATGCCGCCCTCGAACGCCGCTTCCAGCAGGTGTACGTCGGCGAGCCGAGCGTCGAGGACACGATCGCGATCCTCCGCGGGCTCAAGGAGCGCTACGAGGCGCACCACAAGGTGGCCATCGCCGACGGCGCACTCGTCGCCGCGGCATCCCTCTCGAACCGCTACATCCCGGCACGCCAGCTGCCCGACAAGGCGATCGACCTGATCGACGAGGCCGCCTCGCGCCTGCGCATGGAGATCGACTCGGCGCCGCTCGAGATCGACGAGCTACGCCGCCACGTCGACCGGCTCAAGCTCGAGGAGCTCGCGCTGAAAAAGGAGAAGGATGCCGCGTCGCGCGAGCGTCTCGATGCCCTTCGCGCGACCCTGAAGGACGAGCAGCAGAAGCTCGACGAGCTGCAGGCGCGGTGGGAGCGGGAACGGGCATCCCTGAACCGTGTCGGCGACCTCAAGACGCGTCTCGATGCGGCTCGTGTCGAAGCCGAGCGTGCGCAGCGCGAGGGCAACCTCGAGAAGGCGTCGCGCCTGCTCTATGCCGAGATCCCTGCGCTCGAACGTGAGGTCATCGAGGCGGAGCGCGCCGAGACCGCCGTCGACGGTCCCGAGCGGATGGTCAACGAGCAGGTCACCGACGAAGACATCGCCGCCGTGATCGCCGCGTGGACCGGCATCCCCGTCGGACGTCTGCTGCAAGGCGAGACCGAGAAGCTCGTGCGGCTGGAGTCCGAGCTCGGCAAGCGCATCATCGGGCAGAAGACTGCCGTCAAGGCCGTGGCCGACGCGGTGCGCCGCTCGCGCGCGGGCATCAGCGACCCCAACCGCCCGACGGGCTCGTTCCTCTTCCTCGGCCCGACCGGCGTCGGCAAGACCGAGCTCGCCAAGGCGCTCGCCGAGTTCCTGTTCGACGACGAGCACGCCATGGTGCGCATCGACATGTCGGAGTACGGCGAGAAGCACTCCGTCTCGCGGCTGGTCGGAGCCCCTCCGGGATACATCGGATACGAGCAGGGCGGCCAGCTCACCGAGGCCGTGCGGCGGCGCCCGTACTCGGTCGTGCTGCTCGACGAGGTCGAGAAGGCGCACCCCGAGGTGTTCGACGTGCTGCTCCAGGTCATGGACGACGGCCGCCTCACCGACGGCCAGGGCCGGACGGTCGACTTCCGCAACGTCATCCTGATCCTCACGTCCAACCTCGGATCGCCGATCCTCATCGACCCGACGCTGAGCCTCGAGCAGAAGCGCGAGCAGGTGCAGATCCTGTTGCGGCAGGCATTTCGCCCCGAGTTCCTCAACCGCCTCGACGACACCGTCATGTTCGAGGCGCTCAGCCAGGACGACCTCGCGCAGATCGTGGAGCTCTCCGTCGATGCGCTGCAGCGGCGCCTCAAGGACCGGCGCCTCTCGCTCGCCGTCACGCCCGACGCGCGCGCCTGGCTCGCCGAGCGCGGCTACGACCCGGTGTTCGGTGCCCGGCCGCTGCGCCGCCTCATCCAGTCCGAGATCCAGGACCGTCTCGCGATGGCCATCCTCTCGGGCGGGGTGCGCGACGGCGACATCGTGCGGGTCGACGTCGCCGCCGACGGTTCTGCGCTCGTGCTCACGAGCGCCGGTCCCGCGGCGGAGCCTGCCGGGGCCGGGGCCGGGGCCGCTGGTGATGACGACGTGATCGAGGCAGAGCTGCTCGACGACTGACCGGGTCGGTATTTTCGCCCTGGGGCGCCGTCGGTGCGTGCCGTCCGTGCGTGCCGTCGACAGGCTGAGTCTCGCGCTCAAGGCCTGCCCGAGTGGTCCAACCCGCCGAAACCTGTTGGCGGCACGGCAGATCCGGGCGGCGTCCGCGCGGTGAGCCGGGCCACAGGCCGCGGTGGGTGCTGTGCCGTCGACAGGCTGAGCGGCCGTCGGTTGGGTTCGGGTGGCCTGATGGCACTGTTCAGCCTGTTCGCGGCCCCGCACGGCACGGCACGGCACGGTGCGGCGCAGCGCGGCGCGGCGCGTGGCGGGGGTGCGGGCCGGCGCGGCGGGTGTGAGCCGTGCGGTGAGCCTGGGCATAGGCCGGGGCGATTGCTGTGCCGTCGACAGGCTGAGCGGCCCCCCGTGGGTTCGGCCCTCGGGGTGGCACGGTTCAGCCTGTTCGCGGCACGGCACGGCGCGGCGCGGCGCGGCGCGTGGCAGGGGTGCGGGCCGGCGCGGCGGGTGTGAGCCGTACGGTGAGCCGGGCACAGGCCGGGGCGATTGCTGTGCCGTCGACAGGCTGAGCGGCCCTCCCGTGGGTTCGGGGGCCTGGTGTCACGGTTCAGCCTGTTCGCGGCACGGCGCGGTGCGGCGCGTGGCAGGGGTACGGGCCGGCGCGGCGGGTGTGAGCCGGGCCACAGGCCGCGGTGGTTGCTGTGCCGTCGACAGGCTGAGCGGCCCTCCCGTGGGTTCGGCCCTCCAGGTGGCACTGTTCAGCCTGTCCGCGGCACGGCGCGGCACGGCGCGGCGCAGCGCGTGGCGGGGGTGCGGGCCGGTGCGGCGGGTGTGAGCCGTGCGGTGAGCCTGGGCATAGGCCGGGGCGGTTGCTGTGCCGTCGACAGGCTGAGCGGCCCTCGGTTGGGTTCGGATGGCCTGGTGGCACTGTTCAGCCTGTTCGCGGCGCGGCACGGTGCGGCACGGCACGGCACGGTGCGGCCCGGAACGGCACGGCACGGCACGGCGCGGCGCGGCGCGGCGGGTGGCGACCGGGCGGGCCGCGGAGCGCAAGCCCCGCGGGGCAGGGGGCGCCGGCGTGAGAGTGTGGGGGGCATGCGCGCGGTCCGGGCCCTGTGGGGCGCTTCACACCCCGGGCCTTCCGTCGTGGTCACGGCCCTCGCCCTGGCGCTCGGCCTCGCGACGGGGCTGGAGGCGTGGCGGCTGGCCTTCCTCGTGGTCTCCGTGCTGTTCGGCCAGCTCTCGATCGGCATCTCCAACGACGCGATCGACCGCGAGCGCGACCGTGCGGTCGGCCGCACCGACAAGCCGCTCGTCCGAGGTGAGGTCTCGGAGCGCGCGGCGTGGATCGCGGCAGCGGGCTCGGTCGTCGTGGCGCTCGGCCTCTCGGCGGTGCTCGGATGGGGGATGCTGCTCGTCCACGCCGTGACGATCGTGTCGGCCTGGTCGTACAACCTGGGGCTGAAGTCGACGCCGGTGTCGGTCGTGCCGTTCCTCGTGAGCTTCGGGCTCTTCCCGTCGCTGGCGACGCTCTCGGCTCCCGACCCCGCCTTCGCGGCGCCCTTCGCCGCCGTGGCGGGTGCGGCTCTCGGGGCCGCGGTGCACCTGACCAACGTCCTGCCCGACCTCGATGACGACCGTGACACGGGCGTCCGGGGTCTGCCGCATCGGCTCGGGGCGCCCGTCTCGGTCATCGTCGCGGTCGCCGGGATCGTCGTCGCGGCCATCGCCGTGCTCGCGGGCGCGGGGAGCCACGGCGTCCTCGCATGGTTGTTCTTCATCGCGGTGCTCGCGCTGGCTGTCGCCGTCGTGGTGCGGATGCGGCTGCGCGGACCCGATCGCACCGGGTTCCGCCTCGTCATGGCCGCAGCCCTCGTGCTCGCGGCTCAGCTGGTGGTGGCGGCGGGCTCGCTGCGCTGAGCCGTCACCGGGCGGCGGCGTCGAGGCCCATCGCGTAGGCGTTCGGGACGATCGAGCCGGTCGCGGTCAGCGCGCGCCCGAGCATCCGGGTGCGAACGGCGTGCGTCACGGCGCTCACCGGGCGCCCGAGCCGCATGTTGATCGCGGCGAGTCGGCCCGCGGTGCGGGCTGAGCGGAGGCGGTCGCCCTCCCATGCAGCGAGGGCGGCGTCGGGCTCGGTCCCGCTGCGGATCCAGTGCGCGAGCAGGGGAGCGAGGGTCGCGGCGTCGAGGAGACCGAGGTTCATGCCCTGCCCGCCGATCGGGCTGATCTCGTGTGCGCTGTCGCCGATGGCGATGACCCGGCCGCGCCGCAGGGCCGGGGCCAGCACCCGCCGTACGCGGAAGCCCGTCGCGCCGGTGACCGCGTCCGCGGCATCCGTCTCGCCGCGGTCGCGCATCGCCGCGCGCAGCCGGTGCAGTCGCGCCTCCGGTTCGTCGAATCCGCCGTCTTCGCCTGCGGGCGGGGCATCCCAGGCGACGAAGCGACGGCGGGCGCCCGGCAGCGGGAAGGACTCGAGCACGCCGGATGCCGCGAGGTGCACGACCGCGACGTCGGAGTCGGGCCTCCCCGGCACGTCGGCGTCGCTCATGAGGTAGCGGTCGGGATAGCTCGTCCGCCGCACGGCGCCGGGCCGGAACACGAGCTCGCGCGCGCCGACGCCTCCCGCGATCACGACGAGCGGCGCCGAGATCTCGCCGTCGCGGCGTGTCCCGGACGTCTCGAGCCGCACGTCGGCGGTGCCGGGGTGCACGCCGGTGACCGCGATTCCGCGCAGCGGGGACGGCGCACCGAAGGCGAGGGCGCGCTCGGTGGCTGCCTGCGGAAGCGTCGCGACATACGGATGCCGCACCGACAGGCGGTCGAAGCGGACGACGCCCAGCAGCTTCCCGTCACTGCGCGCTTCGCCCCGTGAGACGCGGACGGCGTCCGCGAGGATGCGGTCGGTCGCGCCGCCGTCCTCGAGCGCCGCGAGGACCGGAGCGTGCAGTCCGATCGCCCGTGATCCGTCGCCGCTGCGCTCTCGTCGTTCGAGCACGGTGACGTCGACGCCACGTCGTGTGAGCTCGGCGGCCAGCAGCATCCCGACCGGTCCGGCACCGACGACGATGACGTCAGGCACGCCCTGCTCCCACGGCGAGCACGCGGAACGGCGCCGGCCGGATGACGTGCCATTCGCCTCGATCGGCGAGCGTCGTCCGCAGCTCGGCGGCACGGTAGCTGCGTCGGATCGAGCGCAGCCCGTCGGTTCGCAGGAACGTCCCGTGCTGCAGCGGCACGATCCCCGCGGCGTAGAGCGCGTAGGCCGCGCGTCCGCGTTCGATGTCGGCGTGCAGGACGATGCCCCGAGACAGCGCGAGCGATTCGTCGACGAAGGCTTCGAGCTCGGGCTCGCCGAGGTGATGCAGCACGTGGTTCGAGATGACGGCGTCGAAGCGTTCGCCGCTCGCGCGCAGCGCGGTCGAATCGGTGCTGCGGAACTCGAGGTCGGGTCGGCCGCGCTCGCGGGCGACGGCGAGAGCGCGTGGGTCGGGGTCGATGCCGACCCAGCTGACGTCGAGGCCGTCGCGTTCGGCGAGCCGTGCCAGCCGGGCGGTGACATCGCCGCCGCCCGACCCGATGTCGAGCACGCGCGCCGGGCGGTCCAGGCGCGCGAGGGCGGGCCGCAAATGGCGCCGCCACACCGTGCCCCACCCGCTCACGGCGCGATTGACGACGTCGAACCGCCGGAGCGTCTGCGCGAGGGCGACCGGATCGCAGTCGGGATCGTCCATCAGCTCGCGCAGCCCGACGTCGCGTCGGCTCAGGTCCACGATGCGACGGGTTCCGCTCGGTCGGCGTCTCGTGCCGCCCGCTGACCGGCAGCCGTGCCGGCGGTGAGGAGCGCGGCCTCCATCGTGAGACCCGGTCCGAACGCGAGTGTCGCGATCGTCTGACCGTCGCGCAGCGCATCGCCATCGAGAAGCGAACGGAGGATGAAGAGGATCGTCGCGCTCGACATGTTGCCGTAGTCCCGCAGCACGGCCCGCGACGCCTCGAGGGCGTCGGGCGGCAGATCGAGGCCCGACTCGACCCGGTCGAGGACGGCGCGGCCTCCCGGGTGCACGGCCCACGTGTCGACGCGGGTGTCGCCGACGACGTCGGCCACTGCGGCTCGGATCTCACGGCCGATGATGCGCGGCACCTCGGCCGTGAGCACCATCTCGAAGCCGGCATCCCCGATCGTCCAGGTCATGTCGCGCTCGCCGTCGTCGGTCACCGCCGTCGCGAAACGGTCGAGATCGAGCCACCGGTCGCCGCGGCGATCGGGATCGGCGCTCACGACTGCGGCGGCCGCGCCGTCGGCGAAGAGCGATGCTGCGAGGATCTGATCCGGGTCGTCGGCGACGCGGAAGTGCAGGGTGCAGAGCTCGGCGCAGACCACGAGCACGACGGCGTCGGGCTGGGCGGCGCAGATGCGCGCCGCCGCCCGCAGCCCCGGAACGGCGGCCGCGCACCCGATGAATCCGAGGTGGTAGCGCTCGACGGATGTCGGCAGTCCGAGGTCTCGGACGAGTCGGTAGTCGGGACCGGGGGCGTACATCCCGGTGCACGAGACGGTCACGACGTGCGTGACCTCCGCCGGGTCGACCGATGCGGCGGAGAGAGCGTCGCGAGCCGCGCGCGCCGACAGCTCGGGCGCGAGCGCGATGTAGGCGTCGTTGCGCGTGCCCGTCGAGGGGGAGAGCAGGGCCCGGTCGGCGGAGATGACGGGGAGGGATGCCGGCTCGGCCGGCGCCGACGTCGCGGCATCCTCGCGCTCAGGCTCGCGCTCGGGTGAGAGCGCATCGGCGAGCTCGGTCAGCACCGTGTGCCGGGTCTCGATCGCCGACGCGTCGAACGCCGCGCGGACCAGTCGCTGCGACAGGCGTCCGATGCCGGGCTGCGCGGCGAAGAGGTCGCGCACGGAGTTCTGATGGAGCACGGCCGGCGGCACGGCGGTGCCGATCGACAGGATGCGGGCGGTCATGCTTGACGATAACCGGCGGATGCCTCGCGAGGCGCGGGGGTGTCGCACCTCACAGGGCTCGTCTATGGTGCGGTGCCCCGCCGGCGGGTACGGCGGCGCCCCGCCGGCGCGGGGTACGGCGGCGCCCCGCCGGCGCGGGGCACGGCGGGGCGCTCAGGTGTGCGGGGACTCAGTCGTCGATGACGACCGAATCGGCCACGGGCCGGCGGGTGCGGGGCGAGAGCTCGCGCTCCCGGACGGCGGCGGGGGCGGCGTCGACGTCGCCGAGGTCGCCGACGGCCATGACGGTGACGGGGACGAACGGGGCCTCGATGCCGAGCTCCGCGGCGAGGGCGGCGGCGTCGAACCCGGTCATCTGGTGGGTGTAGAGGCCGTCGGCGTGCGCCTGGACGGTGAAGTGCGCGGCCGCCTGGCCGAGGTCGTAGAGGGCGGTCGGCACGGGCTTGCCGTCGTTCTCGGTCTGGGCGATGAAGACGACGAGAGCGCCCGCGGGGCCGGCCCACGCCTGGTTGAACTCGACGAGCGTCGAGACGACCTTCTCGTGGGTCTCGGTGCCGCGTCGGGCGACGACGAAACGCCAGGGCTGCGCGTTGAAGGCCGACGGGGCCCAGCGTGCCGCTTCGAGGGCGCTGGCGAGGGCGTCCTCGTCGACGGGGGAGACCTCGTCGTACAGGCGCGTGCTCCAGCGGGCGGCGAGGATGTCGAGGACGGGGGCGTCGGTCTCGGCGACGCGCTCTTCGATGAGGGACATGGGATTCTCCCGGGGTTCGTTCGGACAGCGTCGGACTCCATCGTCCCGCCACGTGCGAACCACGGCGCGCCCGCCGACATTCCCCGTCACGAGAAACCTCTTGCGCCGGCATCCGGTCGGGGTGAACCTGTCGGCATGAGCGCATTCACCCCCGACGGGGCCTTCAGCGGGTTCAGCGTCGACGACATCGACGCGGCCCGATCGTTCTACGCCGACACCCTCGGTCTCGACGTCGAGACCAACGCCATGGGGTTCCTCGAGATCCGACTGACGTCGGGCGGCGGCATCCTGGTCTACGGCAAACCCGACCACACGCCGGCGAGCTTCACGATCCTGAACTTCCCCGTCGCCGACATCGACGCCGCCGTCGACGAGCTGCGCGGGCGCGGCGTCGACACGAAGATCTACCCCGACGAGACATTCCCCTCGGATGAACGGGGCATCGTGCGCGGCGGTGGCGGCGGGCCCGACATCGCCTGGTTCCGAGACCCTGCCGGAAACGTCATCGCCGTCCTCCAGGCGTGAACCGGGAGGACGGCGATGCGGTGGGCGCGGCGGCGGCGGGTCAGCGGCGCAGGGCCTCGCCGAGCTTGACGCGGGCTCCCATGCGCAGGAGCGAGTTCTCGTAGATCTTCGCTCCGACGAGGATGGCGCCGACGCAGGTCACGAGCAGGATCGCCAGCGACAGCAGGGGCTCCCACCACAGCGCGTCGCCGAGGAACAGCCGCATCGGCATGCCGACGGGCGCCGAGAACGGCACGTACGACATGATCCCGAGGATCAGCGGGTTGTTCCAGGCGAAGATCACGAGGAAGTACGGCGCCATGACGAGCAGGATGAGCGGCGTCGTGGTCGCGCCGATGTCCTCCTGCCGCGAGACCATCGCGGCGGCGGCGGCGAAGAGCGCGGCGAGCAGCACGAAGCCGAACAGGAAGAACACCGCGAACCAGGCAATGGGCGCTCCGATGCCGGTGAGCAGCGCGGTCTGATCGGTGACCGTGAGGCCGATCACGGCCACCGCGGCGAGGATGAGGATCTGCCCCATCGCCAGCACCGTGTTGCCGATCACCTTGCCCGCGAGCAGCGCCCGGACGGGCACGGCGGAGATCAGCAGCTCGACGACGCGCGTCTGCTTCTCCTCGACCACCGACTGAGCGATCGTCGCACCGAAGGTCTGCGCCGAGATGAAGAAGATTGCGCCGAACCCGATGGCGACGATGTAGCCGAGGAATCCGGCGTCGCCGGACGGGTCGAGCAGCTCGACCGTCGGCAGCTGGGCGAGCGACAGGAGGATGTTGTTCGACACCGACGTGTCGCCGATGACGACGTAACCGCTCGGCGCCGATGCGTCGGCGACGACCGCGGCGTCGACGTCGCCGTCGCGCACGGCGGTCTCGGCGGCGGCTCGGTCGGCGACGTCCTGCACGTCGAGGCCCGGCGCGTTCTGCACGAACGCCGCCGCGTCCGGGGTCACCGCGACGGGCGAGCCGCTGTCGTTCCCGGCTGAGAAGCCGCCCCAGATCACGAGCGCGAGGGCGCCGAGGAAGAGGATGGCGAACGAGATGACGAACGACTTGCTGCGCAGCTTCGAGCCGATCTCGCGCTCGGCGACGAGCCAGGTGCTCTGGGCGAACGAGGGGGATGCGGTGCTCACGGAGCGACCTCCTGGATGACTTCGGTGAAGATCTGGGCGAGGGAGGGATGCCGCGGCGTGAAGCTCGCGACATCGCCGTGCTCGACGGCGCGCCGCAGCACACGCTGCGCGGTCTCGTCGGCGTCGACGTCGAACAGGGCGTAGCCGCCGTCGAACTCGACGACCTCGACGCCGGGCTCGGTGCGGATCCAGCCGGCGTCTCCCGTGGAGACCAGCTCGTAGCGGTGACCCTGGTGCTCGCGGCGGAGCCCCTCGCGGGTGCCGGCGGCGCGGATGGTGCCGTTCGCGATGATGACGAGGTCGTCGCAGAGGCGCTCGACGACGTCGAGCTGGTGCGACGAGAACAGCACGCCGACGCCCTGGGCTGCCCGCGTCTGCAGGACGCCCGCCACGACGTCGACGGCGAGAGGGTCGAGGCCCGAGAACGGCTCGTCGAGGATCAACACCTCGGGGTCGTGCACGAGGGCGGCGGCGATCTGCGCGCGCTGCTGGTTGCCGAGCGACAGGGTCTCGATGTTGTCGTTCAGGCGCTCGCCGAGGCCGAGCTCCTCGAGCAGGGCGCGAGCGCGCGACGCGGCATCCGCTTTGGAGAAGCCGTGCAGCCGTGCCAGATAGACGATCTGCTCGAGCACCTTCATCTTGGGGTACAGCCCGCGCTCCTCGGGCATGTAGCCGAAGCGGCGGCGATCGGCTGCGGTCACCGGCGATCCGTTCAGCGTGACGGCGCCGCGATCACGTGACAGCACGCCGAGCATGATGCGCATCGTCGTCGTCTTGCCGGCCCCGTTGCCGCCGACGAAACCGGTCAGGCGCCCGTCGGGCACCCGGAACCCCACGTCGTCGAGCACGCGGTGCGTGCCGTAGTTCTTGGTGATGCCGCTCAGTTCGAGCATTCCGCCTCCTTAGCCGATGACTCCACGCTAGGGAGCGGGCCGGGCCGGGCGGATCCCCCGTACGGCGGATCGTGTGGGGATGCGCCCCACCCCGTGGGGGAGCCGCATGGGGGAGCCGCGCGGGCGAGAACATCACCGGCATCCGCCGATCGTGGTGTTGGCGGATCGGACCCTCGGGCGCGATGATGCGAGGATGCCCGCACCGATCGAGCGCTACGCCCTTCTCAGCAACTGCCGCAGCGCCGCCCTCGTCTCCGACGGAGGCGATCTCGACTGGCTGTGCCTTCCTCGTTACGACTCGGGCTCGATCTTCGGCGCGCTGCTCGGCGACCATTCGCACGGATGCTGGAGCCTGCGCCCCCGCGACCCGCGCGCCACCGCGACGCGGCGCTACGACGGCGACACGTTCGTGCTCGTGACGCGGTGGGAGTGCGCCGACGGCATCGCCGAGGTGCACGAGTTCATGCCCGTCCTCGACGGCGTCGAGGCGGTGGTGCGCCGGGTCGTCGGTGTCGCCGGCGAGCTCGACTTCGTCAGCGAGGTGCGGCTGCGGTTCGACTACGCGCGGGCCGTGCCATGGGTGCGGCAGATCGGCGCGGCGAACAGCTCCGACGCCCTGCCGACGGGCGTGCTGCTCGCGGTCGCCGGGCCGGACGCCGTCACGCTGCGCGGCCCTCGGCTCGTCGCCGACGACACGATGCACCGGGGCGAGTTCCGTGTCGAGGCGGGGCGGACCGTCGACTCGGTCCTGCGGTGGGAGCCCTCGTACCTCGACGTGCCCCAGCCCTTCGACGTCGACGACGCCCACGAGCGCACCCGTACGTGGTGGACGACCTGGGCGCGGCGCATCCGCGACGGGGGCCGATGGGGCGACCGCGTGCTGCGCTCCATGCTTGTTCTCCGCGCCCTCACGCACTCCGAGACGGGCGGCATCGTCGCCGCTGCGACGACCTCGCTGCCCGAGGACTTCGGCGGCTCGCGCAACTGGGACTACCGGTACGTCTGGCTGCGCGACGCCGCCCTCACCCTCGAGGCGTACATCTCGCACGGATACCTCGACGCCGCGGCACGGTGGCGCGACTGGCTGCTGCGGGCGGTGGCGGGTGACCCCGCCGACGTCCAGATCATGTACGGCATCGCGGGGGAGCGCGACCTTCCCGAGCGCGAGCTCGACAGCCTTCCCGGCTACGCGGGATCCGCACCGGTACGCGTGGGCAACGGTGCGGTGGACCAGTATCAGGCCGACGTCATCGGCGAGGTGATGGTCGCGCTCGAGGCCGCGCGTCTGGCCGGCGTCACCGAGACGGCGTTCTCGTGGGCACTGCAGCGGGCGCTGCTCGATCAGGCCGTCGCCTGGCTCGACCGACCCGATCACGGCATCTGGGAGATACGCGGCGAACCGCAGATGTTCACTCATTCCCGCGCGATGATCTGGGCCGCGCTCGACCGCGGGGTCCGCGCCGTCGAGGAGCACGGACTCGACGGCGACCCCGGTGTCTGGCGTACCCTGCGCGACCGTGTGCACGCCGAGATCGACGAACAGGGAGTGGATGCCGCCGGCGGGCACTTCACGCAGCACTTCCGCACGGCCGAGGTCGACGCCTCGCTGCTGCTGCTCCCCGCCGTCGGATTCTGCGCCCCCGACGACCCCCGCATGCTCGCGACCGTCGCGCGTATCGAGGACACGCTGCTGCGCGACGGCCTGGTGATGCGCTACCGCACCGAAGCAGGCGTCGATGGGATCGCCGGAGCCGAGCACCCTTTCCTCGCATGCTCCTTCTGGCTCGTCGAGCAGTACGCGGCGACCGGACGCATCGACGACGCCACGCGCCTCATGGACCGGCTGTGCGGGCTCGCGAACGACGTCGGGCTGCTGTCGGAGGAGTACGACGTCACCGTCGGGCGGCAAGCAGGCAACACGCCCCAGGCGCTGTCGCACCTCGCGCTCGTCGGGGCGGCCGACGCGCTGGCCGGCCACGGCGGGCGCGCAGCGCACCGTCGCTGACCCGGGCGGCGGCACCCCGGGGCGCCGTCCCGGCGTTCATCGCGCAGATATGCGCGGGGCCTATGATGCCCGGGTGACGTCTCTTCCGGCATCCCCCCGCCCGACCCGGCGCCAGCGGATCGTGGCCTTCGGCCGGACCCGTCGAGGTCTCGTCACCGGATTCGTGGCCTTCCATGCGGCCTACATCCTCGCCCTCCTGCCCCTCATCATCGCCGGCGGCACGGAGGGCGATCTGCCGCTGTACCGGCAGTGGGCGCAGGATGCCGTGCAGGGCACCTGGCCCATCATCGACTTCGAATGGGTGTACCCGGCCGGTGCGCTGTTGCCGATCGTCGCGCCGATCGCGCTCGGGCCCTACCTGTACCAGCTCGTCTGGCTGCTCATGCTCGCGGGGGCCAACTGGCTCGCGCTCGCCGCGATCGCCGGCGCCCGGCTGCAGCGGCGTTCGGCCTATCCGGCGGCGTGGTACTGGCTGCTCAGCATCCTCCTCCTCGCCCCCGTGTCGATGCTGCGTCTCGAGGGCTTCGCCGCGCCCCTGGCCATCGCCGGGCTCGTCTGGGTCTCGCGGCGGCCCGTCGTCGCCGGAGCGCTCATCGCGCTGGCCACCTGGATCAAGGTCTGGCCCGCCGCGATCGCCGCCGCCGTGGTCGCGGTGAGCCGCCGTCGCTGGCGGGTCGCCCTGGGCGGCATCGCGGCGAGCGTCGTCATCATGGTCGCCGTCGTCCTCGCCGGCGGTGCCTCGAACCTCTTCAGCTTCCTGACGATCCAGGGGACACGAGCGCCGCAGCTCGAAGCGCCCGTCGCGACGCCCTGGGTCTGGGCGACGATCTGGGAGATCCCGGGCGCGCGCATCCAGCAGAACTACGAGCTCGCGACGCGCGAGGTCATCGGACACGGGGCCATGGCCGCCGGCGAGATCGTCGGGTGGCTCATGATCGCGGCGTTCGTGGCGATCGCCCTCCTGCTGGTGCGTGCCCGGATGACCTGGGTCGCCGGCGCGCAGCGCACCGAGCTCGCGGAGGGGCGCCTCGCGGTGCTCGGGGCCTTCGCCCTCACCGCTGCCCTCATCGTCTTCAACAAGGTCGGCTCGCCGCAGTACATGCTGTGGCTCGCCCCGATCGTCGTCGTCGGGCTGCTCGTCGACCCCGACAGGTGGCGGACGCCGGCGAAGTGGATGGCGGTGACGAGCTTCCTGACGACCCTCGTCTTCCCGATCTTTTACATGCCGCTCGTGCACGCGGATCCGTTCGCGGCGAGTCTGCTCCTCGCGCGGAACGTGCTGCTCGTCGCCCTGTTCGTCTGGAGCATCCAGGCGCTGTGGCGTGTCGCCGTGCCGCGCGCGGCGCGGGACATCTCGGTGCCGGTGCCGCGGCCTACGCTCTCGCCCGTCTCCGACCCGGCCTGAGACAGCTGGTCAGGCCCACCCGTTGCGGTGCGCCAGGACGACGGCCGCCACGCGGTCGCGCGCGCCCAGCTTGACGAGGATGTTCGACACGTGCGTCTTCACCGTCGCGTCGCCGATGAACAGCTCGCGGGCGATCTCGGCGTTGCTGAGCGCCCGCGCCAGCAGGCGGAGCACCTCGGCCTCGCGCTCCGTCAGGCCATGATCAGCGGGAGAGGACGGCGGTGCGGCGGGCGCTTCGGCCGGGGCGGCATCCGCGTCGTCCGGGCGCACCGCGAAGCGCTCGATCACCCGGCGCGTCACCTCCGGGGCGAGGAGGGCGTCGCCGGCGGCCGCCACCCGGACGGCGGCGGCCAGCTCCTCGGGGCCGGCGTTCTTCAGCAGGAAGCCGCTCGCGCCCGCCTGCAGCGCCTGGAACAGGTAGTCGTCACGGTCGAAGGTGGTCACGACGACGACCGCGCTGGAGTTCCGGGGGTCGGCGACGATACGACGGGTCGCCTCCAGGCCGTCGAGGACCGGCATCTGGACGTCCATGAAGACGACGTCGGGCTGCAGCCGGGCGACCGTGTCGACGGCCTCCGCGCCGTCGCCGGCCTCTCCGACGACGACGATGTCGCCGCTGGCCTCGAGGATCATGCGGAAACCCGCACGCATGACGGCATGGTCGTCGACGAGCACGACCGAGGTGGGGGAGGACGCCGTGGTCATGCGAGAGCCTCCGCGGTGGCGGGCTGCGCGGTCCGCGAGCCCACGGGAACGCGCGCGCGGACGAGGAAGCCCCCGCGCGGCCGCGGCGCTGCCTCGAGCCAGCCGCCCGATGCCGCCGCTCGCTCACGCATGCCCACGAGGCCGAGTCCCGGCGTCGCCCCGAACCGCACGCGACCGTCGTTGGCGACCTCCAGCTCGATCTCGTCGCCGTCGAACCGCAGGCGGACATCGGCACGGGCATCGGGTCCACCGTGGCGGCGAGCGTTCGTGAGCGCCTCCTGCGCGATGCGGTAGAGGTTCACCTGGGCGACCTCGGATGCCGCGACCGGCTCACCCACGACGCTGAAGGTCGTCGGCATCCCGTTCTCCTGCGCGTAGCGGACGAGCTCGGCGATCGCTTCCAGTCGCAGCGTGGAGTCGTGCGGGGCCGCGGCATCCGGTGTCCGCAGCGTCTCGAGCAGCTGGCGCAGCTCGGTCAACGACGCCCGTGCCGACTCTTCGACGACGGTGAGCGCGCGTCGCGCCGCGTCGGGATCTCGGTCGAGCACCGTGCGGGCGGCGCCGGCCTGCACGCCCATCGCCGAGACATGGTGGGCGACGACGTCGTGCAGCTCGCGTGCGATCCGCACGCGGTCGAGCGCGACCGCCTGGGCAGCGGTGATCTCGCGCTCGTGCTCGAGTTCGCGGGTGCGCTGTTCGAGCTCCTCACGGCTGAGCGCGCCGGCGTAGGCCCGCTCACCGAAGGCGAAGGCGCCCGCGAAGAAGACGACGTTGAAGAGGAACTGCAGCATCATCATCGCCGCGACGGGCGAGAACAGCGAGAACTCCGCGGCGCTGTCGCTCCCCTGCTCGCTCGCCGCCTGGAACATCGCCGCCAGCAGCCACATGAACATGCCGATGATCACCACGACGCGGACGATCATGGCCCGGCGGCGGTCGACCACCCATGCGCCGACCGAGTACATCGCGATGAAGAGGGCGATGCTGCCGACGTACATCTCGGGGATGTGCACGGACATGCCGACGAAGTAGACGATCGCGACGACGATCAGCGCGACCTCCGGGATGCGACGACGAACCGCGAGGGGCACCGTCAGCGCCACGCAGTACAGCAGGCCCCAGCCGAGGTGGGGCGAGTCGTCGCCCCAGACCTGGGCGACGCTGCCGAGCCAGGTGCTGAGGATCGCGCTCACGAGCAGCGCGGCGGCGAGCCACACGTCGTTGCGCAGCTGTTCGGGGGTCGCGGCGAGACGCTCGTCGGGTACGGGGGAGGCCACGGACATGCCCTCCACGCTACGGCGCGCGCCGGGGGTGCGGCATCCCCCGTGCGGGGGAGCCGGACGGCCGGCGCGAGGGTCAGAAGATCATCGGGCGATCGTCGTCGTCGTCGCCGTCCAGGTCGAGGTCGACGACGACGGGAACGTGATCGCTCGGTGCCTCGCCCTTGCGCTGATCGCGGTGGATCGCGGCGCCGGCGACGGCGTCGGCGAAGGCCGGCGAGCCGAGGATGAAGTCGATGCGCAGCCCCTCGTTGCGGGGGAACCGGAGCTGCTTGTAGTCCCAGTAGGTGAAACCGGTGGGCACCAGCGGTCGGACCGTGTCGGTCAGCCCGGCGTCGAGCAGCGCCTGGAAGGCGGCGCGCTCGGGCGGCGAGACGTGCGTCGTGACGCCCTCGACGAGGGTCGGGTCGCCGACATCCTCGGGTGTGGGGCAGATGTTGAAGTCACCCGTGAGGGCGAGGGGCAGGCCCGGCGAGGCGGCGAGCGTGTCGCGCGTGTACTGTTCGAGCGCTTGCAGCCAGTGCAGCTTGTAGACGTAGTGCGGGTCGTCGAGCGACCGGCCGTTCGGGACGTACAGGCTCCAGACGCGCACGCCGCCGACCGTCGCGGCGATGGCCCGTGCCTCCTGGGGGGCGTCGGGGCCCTCGTGGCCCTTCAGGAAGCCCGGCATGCCGGGGAACCCGATCTGGACGTCGGTCATCGGCTCGCGGCTGGCGATCGCGACGCCGTTCCACTGGTTCAGGCCGTGGAGCTCGACGTGGTAGCCGGCGGCCTCGAACTGCTCCATCGGGAACTGCTCGGGCTTGCACTTGATCTCCTGCATCGCCAGGACGTCGACGTCCTCGTTCACAGCGAAGCCCACGATGCGGTCGACGCGAGCGCGGACCGAGTTGACGTTCCAGGTGGCAAGACGCATGCCCCCAGCCTATTCGGCGCCCCCGACGTCCCCGCGCCCCGGTCCGGGCCTGGGCCCGCGCCTGGCCCCGTGCCGCGATGCAAGGGATCGTGTCCGACACCCCGGCGAGGCGGCCCGCGCCGCGGCCCGTCGCCCACGATCCCTTGCATCCGCGACCGCCGCGACCGCCGCGGCATCCGGGATGCCGGGCGGATAGGGCGATACCGTCGGGGGATGGCCACGCGACTGCTGCTCATCGCAGACACCCACGTTCCCGGGCGGGCGCGGATGCTGCCGGAGGCCGTGCTCGCCGCCGCCGATGCGGCCGATCTCATCGTGCACGCCGGCGACTGGGTCGCGGCATCCGTTCTCGACGAGCTCGAACGGCACGGCGAGGTGCTGGGCGTGTGGGGCAACAACGACGGAGCCGACCTGAGGTCCCGGCTGCCCGAGGTGGCGCGCCGCACGATCGAGGGGGTGCGGTTCGCAGTCGTGCACGAGACCGGCGCCGCCACGGGACGCGAGCGACGGATGGATGCCGCATACCCCGACGACGACGTGCTCGTCTTCGGTCACAGCCACATCCCCTGGGACACGACGACCCCGCGCGGACTCCGGCTGCTGAACCCCGGCTCGCCGACCGACCGGCGCCGCCAGCCGCACAAGACCCTGCTCACGCTCACGGTCGACGCGGGCGAGCTGCGCGACGTCGAGCTCGTCGTGGTGTGAACGACCGGGATGCGCGGCGCGGGGCGCGGGCGACGCGCTCGTAGAATCGGGGCATGACCGTCGCAGGCACGCCCGAGCTCGAAGCCGACCGCCAGGACCTCATCCGGCTGATCCAGGACGAGGCGGTGTTCCACGGCGACTTCACCCTCTCGAGCGGCAAGAAGGCGACCTACTACGTCGACATGCGCCGGCTGACGCTCGATCACCGCGCCGCGCCCGCGATCGGCCGCATCATGCTCGACCTCATCTCCGACATCAATGGCATCGTCGCCGTCGGCGGGCTCACCCTCGGCGCCGACCCGATCGCGAACGCCGTGATGCACGAGTCGGTGCGCACGGGGACCCCCCTCGACGCGTTCGTCGTGCGCAAGGAGCCGAAGGACCACGGCCGCGGCCGTCAGATCGAGGGCGCGGATGTCGCGGGCAAGCGGGTCGTCGTCGTCGAGGACACCTCGACCACCGGGCAGTCCGCGCTCAAGGCCGTCGAGGCGTTGCGGCGCGAGGGCGCCGAGCCCGTCGCGGTGGCCGTCATCGTCGACCGCAAGACCGGTGCGCAGGCGGCCGTCGAGGAGGCCGGTCTGCAGTGGCTCGCCGCGATCGACCTCGACGACCTGGGCCTCGCCCCGCAGTAGTCGTACCCGGCGCGCTTCGCGCCGGTCGTCGGGCCCGGGTTGGCAGCATCCGCCGCTTCCGCGCACGTGAGTGGGCGCGAGCTGCCAAGCGAACCGCCGCCTTCGAGAAACGCCGTCGACAACGCCGGGGGGAATAGCGTGCGGGGTCGGGGCGGTTGCGCTGGGGTATGAGCCTGTACGAACCCGCCGTCTTCGGTGCCCTGAACCTCTCGAACCGTGTCGTCATGGCGCCGCTCACCCGCACCCGCGCGGGCGAGGACGGCGTTCCCACCGACGTCATGGTCGAGTACTACCGCCAGCGTGCGGGGCAGGGTCTCATCGTGACGGAGGGCACGTGGCCCGTTGTCGAAGGCAAGTCGTACCCCGGGCAGCCCGGCATCCAGACCGACGAGCAGATCGCGGGATGGCGGCGCATCGCCGACGCCGTCCACGAAGCGGGCGGAACCATCGTCATGCAGCTCATGCACGGCGGGCGCGTGTCGCACCCCGACATCACCGGCGCCGATCGGGTGGTCGGACCGAGCGCCCTGGCCGCACCCGGGCAGACCCGCACTCCCCACGGCAAGGTCGACATGCCGATCGCGCACGCCCTCACCGAGGCCGAGATCCCCGAGGTCGTCGAGCAGTTCGCGCAGGCCGCGCGGAACGCCCTCGCCGCCGGGCTCGACGGCGTCGAGGTGCACGGCGCGAACGGATATCTCGTGCACGAGTTCCTCTCGCCCGTCTCGAACGTGCGCGAGGACGCGTACGGCGGATCGCCCGAGAACCGCGCGCGGTTCGCGATCGAGGTCACGCGGGCCGTTGCCGCTGCCGTGGGAGCCGACCGTACCGGCATCCGGCTGTCGCCGCAGCACAACATCCAGGGAGTGCTCGAACACGACGACGTCGATGCGCGTGCCACCTACACGGCGGTGGCGGAGGGGCTCGCCCCGTTGGGGCTCGCGTTCGTCGACGTGCTGAGCGCCGACCCGACGGGCGATCTCGTGCAGCACATCCGTCGCACGGCCGCGGCGCCTTTCATCCTGAACTCGGGCTTCGGATCGCCCACGACTCGCGAAGAGGCCGAGACGCTCGTCACGGCGGACTGGGCGGATGCCGTCGCCGTCGGCCGCCCCGTCATCGCCAACCCCGACCTGGTGGCGCGGTGGGAACAGCGGGCCGAGCTGAACGAGGCGCGGCCCGAGCTGTTCTACGGTTCGACCGCCGAGGGATACATCGACTACCCGTTCCTGGACGAGGTGCGCGCGGGCGTGGTCTGACCCGGCCCCCTCGGGGCGCGGGCTGCCCGGACTCTCCGGTTCGCGGGCGCACCGGATGCCCGAGCCGGACCCGTCCCGTGCGCAGGCTCACCCGCGAGGCGGCGTGGCTGGGGCCGTCCCGGGTGCCGCCGAGCCTGTCCGCGGGACGAACAGTCGGCGGCTCGGCCCCGTGCCGACGTCGCGTCGCGGTCCGACCCGACGCTGTGCCCGCCGGTCGGCTCCGTCCCGTCGACAGGATGAACCGGGGGAGGCCCGCCCCGGCCCAGGCTTATCGCCGCTGAGCCTGTCGGCGGCACGGCCATCGCGCTCCGGGGTCCCGTCCCCGGCCTAGGCCCCGGCCCCGGCCCCGGCCTCGGCCTAGGCCTCGGCCCCGGCCTCGGCCCGGGGTGTTTCGTCCATCTCGTCGTCGAAGCGCCGACGTGCGGCCTCGATGCGGGGCATGTGCTCGTGCGCCCAGGCGAGGATGACGTCGACGGGCGGACGCAGCGTCTTGCCGAGCGGCGTGATCCGGTACTCCACGGCGACAGGTCGGGTGCTGAGGACCACGCGCTCGACGATCCCGTTGCGCTCGAGGCGCCGGAGGGTCGCGGTGAGCGACTTCTGCGTCACGGCCGGGATCGCCCGCCTGAGGGTGCTGAACCGGGCGGGCGCCTCGCACAGCTCGTTCAGCACCGCGAGCGACCACCGGTCGAGCACCTGGTCGAGCAGCTCGCGATGCGGGGCCGTGATCTCGAATCGATCCAGGGCGGCGCGGGCGGTATCGGTCACGCTACCCAGTCTCGTTGAAGTGACCTCCGGCCACCAGGTATCCATGAGATACCCGCGTCGATGCAAGGAGCCACACATGACCGTCCACCTGTCGTCCCCCGACTCGCTGATGCAGCCCGTTCCGTACCACCATGTCGCCGTCGCCACGGGGACCCGCCACGTCCACGTCGCGGGCCAGATCGCCCGCACCGCCGACGGCAGGCGCGTCGCTCCGGGCGATCTCGCCGGTCAGGTCGCCCACGCCCTGCGCAATACCCATGCCGGGCTGGCCAGCGCGGGCGCGGGGCTCGGCGACGTCGTCCGCTTGACGTTCTACGTGACGGGGTGGGCCCCCGAGCGCATCGCCGACTTCATGGCGGGTGTCCAGGAGGTGGCCGAGGAGATCGGCCTGCCCGCACCGATGCCGCCGGCATCGCTCATCGGGGTCGACTACCTCTTCGAGCCCGACGTCCTCGTCGAGGTCGAGGCGACCGCGATCCTCGACTGACTCCTGCGTCCGACCCGGCTCGGCCCCGGAGGTCAGCCGCGGAAGACGGGCAGCTGAGAGGCGAGTCCGAGCAGCAGCCCGAAGAACATCAGCAGGATGATGCCGCGGCGAGTCGACCCGCGGTTGGTTCCGTCGGCGCCGATCCGCTGGTTGCGCACGAAGATGACGAGGGCGATCAGCAGCACCGCGAGCCCCGTCAGCGCCAGCACGATCGACATCAGTCGTCGTCCCCGCCCCGGCGTCGCCGCACCATCTGCACGACGACGACGACGAGGCTCGTCGTCAGCATGAGCGCGACGCTGATCAGCAGCAGGTTCTGCTCGAACTCGTTCACAGGATGCCCGGGTCCTCGGCCTCGTACGGCTCCGCCTCGAGCAGGTCGGCGACGGAGTCGAGGATCTCGTCGGGGCGGAACGGGTAGCGCTCGATCTCGGCGTCGTCCGAGATGCCGGTCCGCACGAGGACGGTGTGCAGCCCCGCCTCGATGCCCGCCACGACGTCGGTGTCCATACGGTCGCCGATCATCCCGGTGTTCTCGGAGTGGGCCCCGATGCGGTTCATCGCCGAACGGAACATCATGGGGTTCGGCTTGCCGACGACGTACGGGCTCTTGCCGGTCGCGTGCGAGATGAGGGCCGCGAACGACCCGGTCGCCGGAACGACGCCCTCGGGGGTCGGGCCCGTGGCATCCGGGTTCGTGATGATGAACCGCGCGCCGGCGTTGATGAACCGGATCGCCTTCGTGATGGCGTCGAACGAGTAGTTCCGGGTCTCGCCCACGACGACGTAGTCGGGGTCGGTCTCGGTCATGATGTAGCCGGCCTCGTGGAGCGCGGTGGTGAGGCCCGCCTCGCCGATGACGAACGCCGAGCCGCCCGGATGCTGCGAGCGCAGGAAGTCGGCCGTCGCGAGCGCCGACGTCCAGATGCGGTCCTCCGGCACCTCGAGTCCCGACCGCGCGAGCCGCGCGCTGAGGTCGCGAGGCGTGAAGAAGGGGTTGTTGGTCAGCACGAGGAACGGCGTACCCGTCTCGCGCCACTGCGCGAGCAGTTCCGCCGCACCCGGGATGGGGTGGTTCTCGTGGACGAGAACGCCGTCCATGTCCGTGAGCCAGCACTCGATATCGGCGCGTGTCCGCATGGTCCCAGCCTAGCTGCGGCGATCCAGCCGTAGTCTTCACTCGTGGCCCACGACGACTGGAATCCCCGCAAGCTGCCCGACCTCTCGGGCAGGCGGTATCTCGTCACGGGTTCCAACGCGGGTCTTGGCTACTTCTCGACGCTCCAGCTCGCCTCCGCCGGGGCTCACGTCATCATGACCGGCCGCAGCCCGCAGCGGCTCGCGACCGCGCGTGCTTCGGTGGATCGCGCCCTGCCCGAGGGCGTCGGATCGATCGAGACGCTGCTGCTCGACACCAGCAACCTCGGTTCCGTGCGTGCGGCCGCGGCGACCGCGCGGGGACGCAAGCCCCTCCACGGGCTGCTCCTGAACGCCGGCGTCGTCCACCCGCCGCGTCAGCGGCGCACGACGCCCGACGGCCACGAGCTGGTGTTCGCGACCAACGTGCTCGGTCACTACGCGCTCGCCGGTGAGCTGCTCATCGCGCTGGCGGCCGGCCGCGGCCGCATGGTGTGGGTCGGGTCGGTGTCGACCTCGATCTGGAAGTACGACCCGGTCGACATCGAGCTCGAGAGCGACTACTCGCCCTGGCGTGCGTACGTGCAGTCGAAGGTCGCGACGACCTCGCTCGGCCTCGAGGCCGACGAGAGGCTGCGGGCGGCGAGCGTGCCCGTCTCGAGCCTCGTGGCCCATCCCGGCTACTCCACGAGCGGTCGCACCCGCGGCATCGTGGGCATCAACGAGCCCACCCGCATGACGCGGTTCACCGACAACCTGCAGGTCGCCGTGACGCAGTCGAAGGAGCGCGGCGCTTGGCCGCTCGTCCGTGCTCTGGTGGATCCGGATGCCGCGGGCGGCGAGTTCTACGGGCCCTCGGGCGTCCTGCGGGGCGGGCCGCGCGTCGCGACCCCTGCGTCGATCACCCGCGATCCGGAGGTCGCGGCACGCCTGTGGACGTACTGCGAGCACACGACCCGCACGCCGTGGCCGTACCTGAAGGCGAGTCGGACGCGCGCGAAGAGCTGATCGCGCTCAGGCGGTGACCCAGATCGCGGCGGCAGCACCGGGCGGCAGTACGACGGAGCCGCCGCCGTCGAGCTGCACGCTGTCGCGTCCGCTGACGATCAGGGTGTGGCCGACGTCGATGCCGCGCTCCTCGAGCGCTCGCAGGAGCGCTGGGTCGCGGTCGCTCACGCGGAGGATGCGGCCCTCGTGGCCGATCGTGGCCTCGGCGAGCAGGACGAAGGGCTCGCGATGGACCTCGCCGTCGACGTCGGGGATCGCGTCGCCGTGCGGGTCGAAGCGCGGGTCGCCGAGCCGCTCGGCGATGCCCGCGAGCAGCCGGTCGCTGATCGTGTGCTCGAGCACCTCGGCCTCGTCGTGCACCTCGTCCCAGGCGTATCCGAACTCGCGCACGAGCCACGTCTCGATGAGCCGGTGGCGCCGGATGATGGATGCCGCGCGGCGGCGGCCCGTCTCGGTCAGTGCGACCGGACCGTAGGGACGATGTGACACGAGGTCCTGCGCGGCGAGCTTGCGCACCATCTCGGTGACGGTCGACGGTGCGAGTCCGAGCATCGCCGCGAGCTGCGACGGGGTGATGGGCGCCGGCTGCCACTCGGTGTGGTGGTAGATCGTCTTCAGGTAGTCGTCGACGGCGGGTGAGGGCACACTCCAGGTTATCCGCGGCGGCGGGATAGCCTGTCCCGGTGACTCGCCCCGACCCCGCCGACGCGGAACCGCAGCTGCCGGTGGGCGTGGGGCCGTGGCCGGGCGGTCCGGAGGCCTGGCCCGACGATCCCCGGTACGACCCGGAGCTCCTCGCCGACGGCGACCGGCGGAATGTCGTCGACCACTACCGCTACTGGCGCCTCGAGGCGATCGTGGCGGACCTCGACGAGCACCGGCATCCGTTCCACGTCGCGATCGAGAACTGGCAGCACGACATGAACATCGGATCGATCGTCCGCAGCGCGAACGCGTTCGGGGCGGCCGAGGTGCACATCGTCGGACGCCGGCGATGGAACCGACGCGGCGCGATGGTGACCGACCGCTACCAGCACGTCCGTCACCACGAGGATGTGGCCTCGTTCGCCGCCTGGGCACGCGAGAACGACCTCCCGATCGTGGCGGTCGACAACGTCGCGGGGTCGGTCCCGGTCGATCGTGCCGACCTGCCCGAGCGAGCCGTGCTGATGTTCGGCCAGGAGGGTCCGGGTCTCTCGGCCGAGGCGGTGGCCGCGGCATCCGTCATCGTCGAGATCACCCAGTACGGCTCGACGCGGTCGATCAACGCGTCGGCCGCGGGCGCCGTCGTCATGTACGAGTGGTGCCGGCGCTGGGCTCGCTGAGCGGGGACCGTCTCGCCGTCATCGCTCCGGATGCCGGTCCGGCGTGACGGCGTAGACGAACAGGCCGGTCGCCGACGCGCTGAGCTCGACCGTGGCGTCGGCGGGGACGTCGTGGATGCTGTGCACCTCGGCGTTCTCGTCGACCGCGGCGCATGCCACGTCGCCGCTGTCGACGGCCTCGCCGCCGGCGGTGACGGTGTAGGTCATCCGGCTGCCCGACCCGGTGACGCAGGCGATGCTCACGAGGGCGGGAGCCTCGCCCGCCGCGACCGAGATGATCGGCTCGCCGCCGGGCTGGAGCACGCCCGCCTCGCGCTGGGTCCACGACGCCCCGCCGAGCGCGTTCTCGGGGATGACGGTGTCGGCCCACCGCTGGGCGTCGTCGGCGGTGGGACGCGGCAGCGTGCGCGCATCGTCAGACGGGGTCGGGATCTCGACCGGCGGAGTCCGCTCCGCGCAGCCGGAAGCGAGCATCCCGACCGCGAGCACGGCGATGCCGGCGGCGGCGAACGAGGTGGGCTTCGGCATGACGCCACCGTACGGGCCGAGGCTGTGGTTCGCACGTGAAAGGGGTTTCGACCCGATCACAGTCCGTCTCGCGACGGATTCGGTTCAGACGTCGATGCGCAGCCATGCGCCCCGGCGGACGCGCCAGCCGAGCGTCAGCAGCCGGGCGATCATGTAGACGCCGAAGAACGCGGCCGAGAGCCAGGCCAGTCCGGCCGCGCCGCCGGGGTGCAGCGAGCCGATCACGAGCAGCGCGGGGACGAAGGGCACGAGGTTGAGCCCGCCCGCGAAGGCGAGGTAGCGCGCATCGCCGGCGCCCATCAGGACGCCGTCGAGGACGAACACGACGCCGCACACGGGCTGGGCGATCGCGAGGACGAGCAGGGCGGGCTGCACCAGCGCGGCGACGTCGGGGTCGCCGGTGAACAGCAGCCCGATGACCCCCGAGGTCGCCGCGATCAGTCCTCCGACGAGTACACCGAACCACGCGCCCCACGCGACGGTCCGCCCGAGGACGCGGCGGACGAACCCCTTGTCGCCGGCGCCGAGCCCGCGGCCGATCAATGCCTGCGCCGCGATCGCCAGGGCGTCGAGCGCGAAGGCCGCGGTCGAGAAGATCGTGAACGCGACCTGCCAGCCGGCGAGCTCGCTCGTGCCGAGCCCCGTCGCCACCGCGACCGTCGCCAGGAGAGCCGCACGCAGCGAGACCGTGCGCAGGAACAGCCAGCCGCCCAGCCGCGCCGACCCGCGCATGCCGTCGGCGCGCGGCCGGAGCGAGGCAGAGTGGCGCCGGGCGAGACGACCGATGACGACCACGAAGGCGCCGACCATGCCCCACTGGGCGATCACGGTGCCGAGGGCCGATCCGGCGATACCCCAGCCGAAGCCGTAGATGAAGAGGACGTTCAGCAGAGCGTTGGCGCCGAATCCGAGACCGGCGATCCACAACGGGGTGACGGTGTCCTGCATCCCGCGCAGCAGTCCGGTCGCCGCGAAGACGATGAGCATCGCCGGCAGACCCCACATCGACAGCCGCAGGTAGGTCTCGGCGTCGGTCGCGACGGCCTCGCCGGCGCCGAACATGCCGATCAGCAGCGGGGTCGTGAGCGAGCCCACGGCCGCGAGCACGGCGCCGAGGCCGAGCGCGAGCCACAACCCGTCGATCCCCGCGCTCACCGCGCTCGTGGAGTCGCCAGCGCCGAAGCGGCGCGCCACGGCGGGCGTCGTCGCATACGCGAGGAAGACCATCAGGCCCACGATCGTCTGCAGCACCGCGCCGGCGATGCCGAGGGCCGCGAGCGGCACGACCCCGAGGTGGCCGATGAGGGCGGCGTCGACGATGAGGAACATCGGCTCCGCGATGAGCGCTCCGAGCGCGGGAACGGCCAGCCGCAGGATCTCGCGGTTGAGCGTGGGCGCCATGAGTCGAGCCTAGAGGCGGACCGCCGCCGGGCCGGCCTTGCACGCGGGCCGGGTCGCTGTCGAGCGCGCGGAGCAGCACCGCGTCCCCGACTAGCGTTGATCATCGACCGGAGGGAAAGGACGGGGATGCGGCTGCTGAAACGCCTGGCGATCGCGCGCCTGCACGCGCGGCTGCCGACGTGGGTCCGCATCGTCGTGGCCGTGGCGGCCGTCGTGCTCGGCGTCGTCATCGTCATCCGGCCCACGACCGCCCTCGACGTCCTCGCCTGGCTGATCGGCGGCGGCATGGCGCTGACGGGACTGCTCGAGCTCACCGGGCGGGAGGGGGAGTCGCACCGCCCGCGCTGGCGCACGGCGACCGGCGTCGCCTGGCTGGTCGGCGGCGCGATCGTCCTCCTCGCGCCGGGACTGACGGTCCGCGTGGTCGCGATCGTCGTCGGCATCCTCCTTCTCGGCGGCGGCATCCTCGGCGTCATCGCCGCGTTCGGACGCGGGCGCACGTGGGACGCGCGGATCGCCGATGCGGCATTCGGCGCATCGGGGGTCATCTTCGGCGCGCTCGCACTGTTCTGGCCCGACATCACCCTGCTCGTGACCGCCGTCGTCTTCGGCGCGCGGTTGATCATGAGCGGCGTGGTCGACCTCTGGACGCGGTTGCGCCGTCGCCGCGACGACCGCACGGCCGAACGGCTGGGGGCCGACGGGCGCCCGCGCCGGCGATGGGGTCGCACGGTGGTCGCGATCGCCTCCGTCGCGCTCGCGGTCACGACGACGATCGTGACCGCGCCGCTGCGCGACGGTTCGACGGTCGTCGACGACTTCTACGCGGCACCGCGCGACCTGCCCGACGAGCCCGGACGACTCGTGCGCGCCGAGCCGTTCGAGGCGGGCATCCCGGCGAGCGCCCAGGGATGGCGCATCCTCTACACCACGACGGGAGTCGAGGGGGAGGTCCGCGTCGCGAGCGCCATCGTGGCGGTGCCGCGCGAGGGAGACGGGCAGTGGCCGGTGATCGACTGGAATCACGGCACCACCGGGTTCGCTCAGCACTGCGCCCCGTCGCTGCAGCCGCGGGGACTGTGGGCGGGCGCGTTCTACATGCTGCCGCGCGCGATCAAAGAGGGCTGGGCCGTCGTCGGCACCGACTACATCGGTCTCGGCACCGAGGGCCCGCATCCGTACCTCGTGGGTCTGCCGAGCGCGCACGCCTCGCTCGACGCCGTGCGCGCGGCCCGCGAGCTCGACGAGGCCGACCTCGGTGCGCGGACCGTCGTGTGGGGACACTCGCAAGGCGGCGCGGCGGCACTGTGGACGGGCGCGATCGCTCGCGAGTACGCACCCGAGGTCTGGGTTCGCGGCGTCGCGGCCCTCGCTCCCGCGAGCGACCCCGCCGCCCTCGTGCAGGGCATCTCGAGCGTCACCGGCGGCAGTATCTTCGCCTCCTACGCGTTCGCCTCGTTCTCGGCGATCTACCCCGAGATCGAGTACCGCGACTACGTGCGACCGGGCGCTGAGACGGTGCTGCGGCAGATGTCGGAGCGGTGCCTGTCCGATCCGACGATCGTGCTCTCGGTCGCCGCGGCGCTCGGCATGAGTCGCGATCCGGCGCTGTTCTCACGCTCGCCGGCATCCGGGGTGCTCGGTCGCCATCTGCGCGAGAACACGGCGCCGCTGCGCTCCACCGCGCCCGTGCTGCTCGCGCACGGCGGAGCCGACAGCGTCATACCCGTCCAGACCCAGGCCGCCTTCGTCGACCGGATGTGCGCGGCGGGCCAGGACGTCGATTTCCGCACGTACGCGGGGTTCGAGCACGCCGGTGTCGTCGAGCGTCCGTCGCCCCTCATCGACGAGCTGTTCGACTGGACGAGGGACCGCTTCGCCGGCATTCCGGTTGCCGAGGGATGTACCACCACGGAACGCTGAATGCGCTCGGAAGTTCGTGTCGTCCGGTCGGCCTAGCATGGGTGCCATGACCGACCCCGTCCTCCCCTCCGGTATCGACATCGCCGAGCTGAGCCCCGAGATCCGACCGCAGGACGACCTGTTCCGACACGTCAACGGCAGCTGGCTCGAGCGCACCGAGATCCCCGACGACAAGGCGCGGTGGGGCTCGTTCCACCTCATCGCCGAGCAGGCCGAGAGCGACGTCCGCGCGATCATCGACGAGGCCACGACCGCCGAGCCCGGCACGGTGCAGCGCAAGATCGGCGACCTGTTCACGAGCTTCATGGACACGGCTCGCATCGACGAGCTCGGCGCCGAGCCGCTTCGTCCCCAGCTGGCACGGGTCGACGCGATCGATTCGATCCCCGCGCTGCTGAGCACGGTCGGCGAGCTCGAGCGCGAGGGCATCGGCGGCATGATCGGCACGTTCATCGAGCCCGACCCCGGCAACCCCGAGCGCTACGTGGTGTTCTTCGTGCAGGGAGGCCTGTCGCTGCCCGACGAGAGCTACTACCGCCTCGACGGCTTCGCCGCGACGCGCGACGCGTTCCACGGTTACGCCGAGCGCATGCTCGAGCTCGCCGGTGTCGAGAACGCGGCGGACCAGGCCGACGGCATCGTGCGGCTCGAGACCGAGCTCGCCGCGCATCACTGGGACAACGTCCGCAACCGCGACGCGGTCGCGACCTACAACCTGCACACCTGGGACGAGGTGCGGACGCTCGCCGGTGTCGACCTCGACCCGTGGCTCGACGGCCTCGCACCCCGGCACCGCGACGGCTTCGCCGAGATCAACGTCAACCAGCCGAGCTTCCTCGCCGGGCTCGGGCAGCTGCTGACCGACGAGCACCTCGACGACTGGAAGGCCTGGCTGCGGCTGCAGGTCGTCCGCGCGTCTGCTCCGTTCCTGCCCGAGGCCTTCGTCGCCGAGAACTTCGCCTTCTACGGCACCCAGCTCACGGGCGTGCCCGTGAACCGCGAGCGCTGGAAGCGCGGCGTGAGCATCGTGCAGGCCGCTCTCGGCGAAGCGGTCGGCGAGATCTACGTCGAGCGCCACTTCCCGCCGCAGGCCAAGGTCGAGATGGACGCGCTGGTCGAGAACCTCATCGAGGCGTACCGGCAGTCGATCACGGGGCTCGAGTGGATGACCCCGGCCACGCGCGAGCGCGCCCTCGAGAAGCTCGCGGCCTTCACCCCGAAGATCGGCTACCCCGACCGCTGGAAGGACTACTCGGCGCTCGAGATCGACCCCACAGACCTGCTCGGCAACGTCCTGCGCTCGACCGAGTGGGAGTACGAGCGCCAGCTGGCGAAGCTCGGTCAGCCGATCGACCGCGACGAGTGGCACATGACACCGCAGACGGTCAACGCGTACTACAACCCGCTGATGAACGAGATCGTCTTCCCCGCGGCCATCCTGCAGCTGCCCTTCTTCTCGTCCGAGCGCGACGCGGCAGCGAACTACGGGGGTATCGGCGCGGTCATCGGCCACGAGATCGGCCACGGATTCGACGACCAGGGCAGCGCCTACGACGGCACCGGGGCGCTCAACGACTGGTGGACCGACGCCGACCGCGCCGCGTTCGAGGAGCGCACGGGTGCGCTGATCGATCAGTACAACGCGCTGGTGCCGCGGGGCCTCGGCGACGAGCACACGGTCAACGGAGCGCTCACGATCGGCGAGAACATCGGCGACCTGGGCGGTCTCGGCATCGCCCTGAAGGCGTACCGGCTGCACCTCGCCGCCACGATGTCGGCGGACGAGCTCGCCGGGGCGCCCGACGGCCCGGTCATCGACGGTTTCACGGGTGTGCAGCGCCTCCTGCTCAGCTGGGGACAGATCTGGCAGCAGAAGGGACGCGACGCCGAGACCATCCGGCTTCTGACGATCGACCCGCACGCTCCGAACGAGTTCCGCTGCAACCAGATCGTCCGTAACATCGATGCGTTCTACGACGCATTCGGGGTCACCGAGGCGGACGAGCTCTGGCTCGCGCCCGAGCGCCGCGTCACGATCTGGTGACCACCCGAACCGAATCGCTCAGACTGACTCCGACGGAGACGAGAACATGACGGTGGATGGATCCGAGTCCTCCTCCGAGACCGCCCGCTCGCGTGCGGAGCGGCGGGGTGCCGCGCGTCCGCGTCGTCGTTCCGGTACGCAGCGTCGAGGGTTCGCATCGACCGAGAAGGCGCTCGACGCCCTCGCCGCATCCGGCGCGCGGGTGTCGGTGCGGGTCAGCGACCTCGATCGCGGAACGCCCGTGCTGGCGGGCGACGACTTCGTCACGCTGCCGGTCGCGGGCATGGGCATCGTCCCGCTGCTGATCGAGGTGGCGGCGCGGTTCGATGCCGGAACCCTCGACCCGCTCGAGATCGTCGACCGGTCGACCGTCGGCGAGGTCTCGGTCGCCGGCATCTGGCGTCATCTCGTGGCCCCGGCCCTGCCGCTCGGCGACCTCGCGGTGCTCGCCGCGTCGACGGGAGACGCCCTCGCCGCCAATGCCCTGCTCGGCCGCGTCGGCCTCGACGCCGTGCGCGCACGGCTCGGGAGCCTCGGGATGCCGCGCACGGCGCTGCTCGACCGATTCCGAGACAGCCGCGGACCCGACGACGCACCGCACTACGCCCTCGGCACGGCTCGCGAACTCGCGGCGATGTTCGCGGCGCTCGTCAACACCGACGTCGTCTCACCCGGCGTGAGCGCCCAGGTGTCCGAATGGCTGAGCCTCAACCACGATCTGTCGCTCGTCGGATCGGTGACCGGCCTCGATCCGTTCGCACACGACGACGACAAGCACGAACTGCTCTTCGTGAACAAGACCGGCCGGGCTGACGGCATCCGTGCCGAGGCGGGCGTGCTCGCCGGTCCGCGCGCCGGCGTCTCGTACGCGCTGCTGGTCGGGTTCGACGACCTGTCGATGAGCGACCGCCTGCGCGCCCACGAGGCGTTCCGGGCGTTCGGGCTCGACCTCATGGAGTACGTCTTCTGATCCGATCCGGCCGTGCGCTTGACCCTCACACCGTGTCAGGCTGTCGGCTGGGATCACCATGTTGAGTATCGGAGAGTTCGCCCGGCTGGCCGGCGTATCGGTGCGGATGCTGCGCCATTACGACCAGCTCGGTCTGCTGCGTCCGCATCGGGTCGATCCGGCCTCGGGCTACCGCTCGTACGCCGCGTCGCAGCTCGATCGGGCGAATCGGCTGATCGCGCTGAAGGACCTCGGCTTCACCCTCGAACAGGTCGGCCGACTGCTCGACGACGGAATGTCGTCGGCATCGGTGGCCGCGCTCCTGCGGGAGCGGAGGGCTGAGCTGAGCGGCCAGATCGCCGCTGACGGTCGGCGGTTGAACGAGGTCGAGGCGAGACTCCGATCGATCGAGAAGGAGATACCCGTGTCCACATTCATCGAGACCGCGCTGCCCGAGCTGACCCTCACCCAGCTTTCGGTCCGCATCGACGAGATGGCCCAGATCGAAGACGAGATCAGCGTCATGTTCCAGAGCGTGAACGACCTCATCGAGGCCGCGGGCGCGCAGCGGGTCGGGCCCGGCGTCGCGGTCTACACGACGACAGACGACGGCATGATCGCCGCCGCGGCCGAACAGATCGGTGACGCCCCGGTGCCCGAGGGCCTCGAGCGCACCGTCGTGGCGGCCGAACCGCGAGCGCTCACCCTCCGCTACGAGTCCGACGATCTCGCCGGCATCCAGAGCGCGTGGCAGGCGCTCGTCGCCGAGGCGGAGCGGCGGGGGTTGCAGTCCGACGGCGCGTGCCGCGAGATCTACCTGCAGACGCCCTACGACGGCGACCGGTGGATCGTCGATCTGCAGCAGCCCGTGTCCTGAGCCTTCTCCCGGGCCGCGCTAGCCTGGAAGGGTGAGTTTGCTGGACCCCCGAGAAGCCGCACGACGTGAGCAAGCCAAGTATCGGGGGACCACCTCGGCTCTGGTCGCGAGCCTGATCTGGGGCATCCTCTCGGTCGCCGCCGCGGGTGTCGTCGGGTTCGCGGTCGGCGGCATCTTCGAGCAGCTCCGGGCCGTGAACATCAACAGCGTCTTCGGCACCTGGGACACCGGTATCCCGGTGGCCGTCCGCGGCTGGGGCCTGCCCGTCGGCATCCTCGTACTGCTGGTCTGCATCGGGCAGTACGGCAAGTGGAACCACCGGTTCAGCGCCCGGGAGAAGGGCTATTCGGCGGTCGGGCCGCTCACGATCACCCTCGCCGGGCTGGCCCTCGGCACGTGGGCGGCGACGACGATGTGGAACGCGCCCGACGCGGTCGGCGTCGCCGTCGACCCGACGTTCGGCGGCAGCGAGCCCTGGGGGGTCGGTGAGTGGATCCTGTACGCCGGACAGTGGTGGCTTCCCGGCCTCTTCGCGCTGCTCGCCGTGTTCAGCTACATCGCGCGCGTGCGATCACTTGCGACGCGTCGCCGCAACTCCGCGGTCGTCGCGCGCCTTCTCGCCTCGGGGTCGCGCGTCGACGCGGAGATCGTGCAGGCGCCGTTGCCCGCCCATGACGCGTCGCGCATGGCCGCCTCGCTCGTCGCGAGATTCACCGACGCCGTCGGCACGGATCGGTGGGTCACGACCATGGTGCTCATCGCGCCCCGTGAGGTGCCGGCGGTCGGTGACACGCGCCCGCTCGTCTTCGATCCCGCCGACCCCGGTGACACGACGCGCATCTTCCTGTCGCCGACGGGCGCGACGGGTCCCGACGACTTCGAGCCGGTGCAGCCCGCGAGCTGAGCGCCCGTACATCCGGGCGAGGCCGGGCGGGCGCGCGCGGTCAGAAGACGATCGTGTGGTTGCCGTGCCGGATGACACGGTCCTGTGCGTGCCACAGCACGGCGCGCGAGAGCACCTGACGTTCGACGTCGGCGCCGCGGCGGGCGAGTTCCGTGGCCGTCTCGGCGTGGGTGACCCGGATCGTGTCCTGCTCGATGATCGGTCCCTCATCGAGGTCGGTCGTGACGTAGTGGCTCGTCGCGCCGATCAGCTTGACGCCCCGTTCCTTGGCCTTCTTGTAGGGCTCGGCGCCGATGAAGGCGGGGAGGAACGAGTGGTGGATGTTGATCACGGGTACGCCGAGCTTCTCGAGGAAGTCGGACGACAGGATCTGCATGTAGCGGGCGAGGACGACGAAGTCGACGTTGCCGACGAGCAGCTTCAGGATCTCGGCCTCGGACGCCGACTTGTCGGGGCCGGGCGTCGAGGGGACGTGGAAGAACGGGACGTTGAACGACCTCACGTCCTCGGCCGAGGTGGTGTGGTTCGATACGACCATCGGCACCGTCACGGGCAGGTCGCCACGGCGGTGGCGCCAGAGCAGGTCGAGCAGGCAGTGGTCCTGCTTCGACGACAGGATCGCCATGCGCTTGGGCACCGACTGATCGGTGAGCGACCACTGCAGATCGAACCCCGCGAGGGTCTCGCCGATCTCGGCTTCGATCGACGGCCGGTCGACCGCGAAGTTCGGCCGGTGGAACACGACGCGGCAGAAGTAGGCGCCGCCCGTCGGGTCGTCCGAGTACTGGTCGAACGCGACGATGTTGCCGCCCACGCGGGTGACCATCGCCGACAGCGCGGCGATGATGCCCGGCTGGTCCTGCCCGTGCACGATGAGGCAGGCGTGGGCGGGGTGGAGCGCAGAGTCGGTCATCCTTCGATTCTGCCCTGTCCGCCGGGCGGTGCCGGCACGCTCACCCGGTCGACTCGCCAGATTCTGCGGATGCGGCAGGGGCGGCATCCGCGTTTCTTGGCGAGTCGACGGGGAAAGGGGGAGGGGGGAGGGGGGAAGGGGGGTCAGTCGACGTCTAGGTAGTCCTCGATGACGAAGGCGGCCTCGCCGGCGTGCGTCGCCGGGAAGAGGTGCCCGCCGCCCTCGAGGGTCACGAGGCTGACCAGACCGGGCGCAGCCGCCCTCAGGTGTTCGCCGTTCGCGGGCGGCAGCACGTCGTCGTCGGCGCCCTGGATGAGCATGACGGGGACCGTCGGTGCCAGCGCACGCCACTCATCGGCCGAGACGGATGCCGCGGCGGCGGCCTGCAGCGGCTCGAGGTCAGTGCGGGGCTCGTCGCCCTCGGCGCCGAGCAGCAGCACGCCGTCGACGCGCTCGGTGTGGTCGATCGACACGGTGCGCGCGACGGCGCCGCCGAAGGCGTGCCCGCCGACCCACGCGTCGCCGAGTCCGACGTGGTCCATGACGTCGACGACATCCTGCGCCAGATCGTGAAGCGTGACGCCCTCGGTCTGCGCCGTGCGGTAGCCGACCCGCAGGATGCGGAAGTCCTCCTCGGCCAGCACGTGCGCGAGCGTGCCGAGCGCCGCGACGTTGCTGTATCCCGGGATCAGCACCAGGACGGGCTCGCTGCCGGCATCCTCGACGTAGGGGATGGCGCGGCCCTCGGGCTCGAAGATCTGCGGCTGTGTGTCGGTCATGTCTCCCTCTCGCGGTGTCCTGCGGTCTTTCACGCTAGTCGAATCCGCTGAGCGGGCGCGGTCGCGGGTGCAATGGATCCCGCTCGACACCCCGTGGGTGGATGCCGCGAACCGGGGTGTCGGCGACGATCCCTTGCATCGCGGGCTGCCCGCCCGCGGGGGAGAGTCAGGCGCGCGAGGCGGCGATGCGGGCGCCCTCGCCGAGCGAGGCGAGCTTGGCCCACGCGATGTCGGGGTGGATGCGGCCGCCGAGACCGCAGTCGGTCGAGGCGATGACCCGGTCGGCCCCGACGATGCTCGCGAAGCGTTCGATGCGCTGCGCGACGAGCTCGGGGTGCTCGACGACGTTGGTCGCGTGGCTGACCACGCCGGGTACGAGCACGAGGTCGTCCGGCACGGCGGCATCCGCCCACACGCCCGACTCATGCTCGTGCCGCACGTTGCCCGCCTCGAACGAGATCGACCCGACGTTCGCCTCGAGGACGACCGGCAGGATGTCGGCCAGCGCGACGTCGGTCGTGTGCGGTCCGTGCCACGAGCCCCAGCACACGTGCAGTCGCACGAGCTCCTTCGGGAGTCCCGCGATGGCGTGGTTGATCGCCTCGACCCGGATGCGGGTGAACGCCTGGTAGTCGGCGATCGCGGGCTCCGGGTTGATCTGGTCGAAGTTCTCGGCGAGCGACGGGTCGTCGAGCTGCACGATGAGCCCCGCGCCGGTGATGGCCTTGTACTCCTCGCGCAGGGCCTCGGCCCAGGCGAAGATGTGCTCCTCGTCGGTGGCGTAGTACTCGTTGCGCACGCGGGAGGCCGAGCCGGGTGCGATGGCGGTGAGGAACCCCTGCTCGCCCTCGCGCAGCGTCGCCTTCAGGTGGGCGATGTCGGAGGCCACGGCCGCGTGACCTCGGTAGGAGATCGGTCCGGTCGTGGTGGGGAACGCGGTCGCGGTCGCGCCGGCCTCGACCGCCTCGGCGTACACGTCGGGGAAGAGCTGCCGGTCGCGCCGGTCGAGGAACGAGGTCAGCCGGATGCGGCCCGGCTCCGACCGCACGGGCGGCTCGTTGAACGCGTTCACCTCGGTCAGCGACAGGCCGCTCGCCCGCTGGAAGGAGTACGACCACCAGGCGCCGTAGTCGACGGCGTTCGACATCGCCTTGCCGAACTCGCCGTCGCCGACCTGCGTCACGCCGGCCTGACGCTGGCGTTCGACCACATCGGCGACCGCCTGGGCGGTGAGCTCCGCGAACTCGGGCGTCGACTGCAGCGTGAACCCGTCGTCGGCGAACGAGCGCACGCGGTTCGCGTCGATGAGCGCCGGGGTGCGGGGGAGGCTGCCGGCGGTGGTCGTGGTGATCTCGGTCATGAGCGTCGCTTTCTCATCGGGTGCGCCCGCGACTCTAGCGCCGGGCCCGCGTCGGCCCGGCATCCGTCCGTCATCGTGTGACGCTGCCACCCGCCGGGCGGATCACCAGACGATGCCGCCGCCGAGCGAGATGCCTCCCCAGGTGAGCAGCACGAAGATCGCCGCGAAGACGACGGGAGCGATACCCGCGCCGCCCCGCGCGAGGCCCTTGAGCAGGGCGATGACCACCAGCACGGCCGCCACGAGCGAGAGGCCGCCGCCGAGGACGAAGCCGATGAACAGCGGGATCGGCATGAGGATGAGCCCGAGGAGACCGACCCAGAAGGCGGCCCAGGCGGTGGGGTTGGAACGACGCACGGCGGAGGAGGACATGCCTCCATCCTCTCGCGTGTGTCAGCGGACGTCTCGCATGAGCGCGAGCACAGGCTTCCGGGCAGCGACCAGGGCGAGACCGAGGACGATCGCGATGGCGCCGAGGATCGAGAAGTAGGGCACCTCGTTCTCGGGGTCGTAGAGAGGTGCGAGCAGTCCCGAGATGGCCGTTCCCAGCGACACCGAGAGGAAGAAGAGCGCGACCATCTGCGTCTGGAACCTGGCCGGGGCGAGCTTCGTCGCCGCTGACAGCCCGACGGGTGAGATCAGCAGCTCGGCGACGGTGAAGACGAACAGGATGCCGACGATGCCGAGCAGCGGGGTGGCCGACGGGCCGTCGGCGGCGAACGGCAGGAAGAGCAGGAAGGCCAGACCCATCACGACGACACCGGCGGCGAACTTGATCGGCGTCGAGGGCTGCCGCGTTCCGAGCTTCGTCCACAGGGCCGCGAAGACGCCCGAGAGGATGATGATGAACACCGGATTGATGGACTGCACCCAGTCGGGCGGCATCTGCCACCCGAGGAGGTTCAGGTCGAGCCGCTTCTCGGCGTAGATCGGGATGACGGTGAACTGCTGCTGGTACAGCGACCAGAACGCGACGCTCACGATGAACAGCGGGATGAAGCCGAACACCCGCGACCGCTCGGTCGCAGTGATGCGGGAGCTCGAGATGATCACGGCGAAGTAGGCGATCGTCGCCGCGATGACGACGATGACGACGGCGAGCGAGAGGTTGTCGGCCCGGATGACCCCGAGGGCGATGAGGAGCGCGGTGGCCGCGACGGCCGCGACCGTGATGCCGATGACCATCGGGTAGCGCGACCGCGGCAGCGGGTTGGGAACGCGGCGGGCCGCCTCGGGCAGCGACCGACGCCCGATCGCGTACTGGATCAGGCCGATGGTCATGCCGACCGCGGCAGCGCCGAAGGCCCAGTGGAACCCGAGGCTCGTGCGCAGGAAACCGGTCAGCAGCGGACCCGCGAAGGCGCCGAGGTTGATGCCGAGATAGAACAGCGAGAACCCGGCGTCGCGCCGGGGATCGTGCTCGGAGTAGAGGGTCCCGACGACCGCCGTGGCGTTGGCCTTCAGCCCGCCCGAGCCGAGGGCGACGAGCACGAGTCCGACCGCGACCGAGAGCAGCCCGGGGAGCACAGCGAGAGCGACGTGGCCGGCGACGATGATCATCGCGCTGAAGAACAGCACGCGCTCGGAGCCCAGCAGGCGGTCGGCGACCCAGGCCCCGAGGATCGTGGAGAGGTAGACCGCCCCGCCGTAGGCACCGACGATGCCGACCGCGGTCGCCTGCGGCAGGCCCGCACCGCCGTCGGAGACCGAGAAGTACAGGTAGTAGACCAGCACGATCTGCATGCCGTAGAAGCTGAACCGCTCCCACAGCTCGACGCCGAAGATGTGCGTGAGCGCCCACGGCTGCCCGAAGAAGCGGCGGTCGTTCCGGCCGTCGTCGGAGGGACGGGTGCGGGATGCGGTGGTGGCTGCGTCCTCGTGGCTCATGGACGCCGACGATACGCCGCTCAGGGGAGCGAAGGGCGCGTCTCGTGCGGATCGCGGCGTTGCGGTATGCACAGTGCCACGGCCAGGGCGATGACGGCGGCTCCCAGGCCGAGCGCGAACGAGACCTGGAACGCGGCGGGTGTCGGCACCGCCACGCCGTCGCGTTCGAGGGAGAACGCGGCGAGCACGGCGCCGATCAGTGCGGCCGCGGTGCTCGTCCCGAGTGAACGGAAGAGGGCGTTGAGCCCGTTCGACGCCCCGGTCTCGGTCGGCGGTACGGAGCGCATGATGAGCATCGGCATGCCGGCGTACCCGAACCCGATGCCGACGCCGATGAGGAGGTTCGCCACCAGCAGGTGCCACACCTCTGAGGCCCACAGCAGCGAGAAGCCGTAGGCGAGGATCAGCGCGACAGAGCCGAGGACGAGCAGCAGGCGCGGGCCGACCGTCCGGGCGAGTCGCCCTGAGAAGGGGGACAGCACCATCATCACGAGACCCGCGGGCATCACGATGAGGCTCGCCTGCAGCAGCGTCAGGCCGAAGCCGCCGACGGCCTCGGGGAGCTCGAGCATCTGGGGATACGAGACGTTCGACGCGAACAGCGAGAAGCCGATCGCGACCGACGCGAGGTTCGTCAGCAGCACCGCCGGGCGGGCCGCGACGCGCAGATCGAGCAGCGGATCGGCGATCCGCAGCTCGAACCAGCCCCACACGAGCAGCACGACGAGGCCGCCGAGGCCGCACGCGAGAGTCGCCGCCGACGTCCAGCCCCACGTGTTGCCGCGCGAGACCGCGAGGAGCACTCCCGTCAGACCGATGGCGAGTCCGATCGCTCCGACGACGTCGAAGCGGCCGGGCGTCCGCAGCACGCTCGGCGGCACGATGAGCACGACGAGGACCAGGACGACGGCGCCGAGCCCCGCCGACATCCAGAACAGCACGTGCCAGTCGCTCGTCTCGGTGATGAGCGCGCTCACCGGCATGCCGACGGCGCCGCCGACGCCGAGGGTCGCCGACATCAGGGCGATCGCCGCGTCGACCCGGTTCTCGTGCAGCACGTCGCGCATGATCGAGATCCCGAGCGGCACGACGCCCGTCACCGCGCCCTGGAGGGCGCGCCCGACGATGACCCCGACGATGTCCGTCGACAGCGCCGCGACGACCGACCCGACGATGAGCAGCCCGAGGAGGACGAGCACGATGCGGCGTTTGCCGTACATGTCGCCGAGCCGGCCCGCGATGGGGGTGAAGACTGCGGCGGCGAGGAGGGTGGCCGTGACGACCCACGCGGTGTCCTCGCGGCTCGCGTCGAGCAGCTCGGGCAGCTTCGACTGGATCGGCACCACGAGCGTGAACATGAACGACGACGCCAGTCCCGCGATCGCCAGCACGGCGACGATCGCGCCCTGCCGCGGCATCCGGGTGAGTCTTCGTCGTCCGTCGTCGCCCGATGCCATCCCTTCAGGCTATCCGCGGCGGCGTAGGGTGGGCTCATGAGCGAGAGCGTTCCCCCGACCCCAGCCGACGTGCCCGCGGGGATCGACATCCGCCCCCTCGAGACCGTCGCCGACATCTTCGCCGGCGCTGCGGTGCTGCGCGAGGTGTGGGGCGGCGACCGCGATTCGGTGCCCACGAACCTCATGCGCGCGCTGGCGTACTCCGGCAACTACGTGGTCGGCCTCTTCGACGGCGACCGGGTCGTCGGCGCGTCGGTGGCCTTCTTCGCCGAGCCGGGAGCGCGGTCGATGCACTCGCACGTCACCGGCGTGCTGCCCGAGTACCAGCAGCAGGGGCTGGGGCGGGTGCTCAAGCAGCACCAGCGGGCGTGGGCCTTCGCCCGCGAGGTCGGAACCATCACCTGGACGTTCGACCCGCTGTTCGCACGCAACGCGCACTTCAACCTGCAGGTGCTCGGCGCCCGCATCAGCGACTACCTCGTCGATCAGTACGGCCTCATGGACGACGGCATCAATCGCGGCGAGGTCACCGACCGGCTCATGGTGACGTGGCCGCTCGCCGCGCCGCCGCAGGAGCGCCCGTCCGACGACCGGATCGTCGCGACGATCGCTGTCCCCGACGACATCCACGCCATCCGTGCGGCCTCACCGGCCGAGGCCGATGCGTGGCGCGACCGCGTGCGCCAGCAGTTCCTCGAGCACTTCGCGGCCGGCCTCACCGTCGGCGGCTTCGACGACGAGCGCGGCTACCTCCTCGTCCGCGCCTGACCCGCGCCCCGCGCCGCTGAAACCCCGCTCGGGGTGTGTGGGCGCGGTTACTCGGCGCCGGCGTCGCGCCAGTCGTCGGACTCCATGTGCGAGCCGGCCTGCGGCCCCATCTGAAGCATCCCGCCGTCGACGACCCACGTCGCGCCGGTGACGTACGACGAGGCCGGCGACGCGAGGAACGCCACGACCGCGGCGATCTCCTCGGGCTTGCCCGGACGCGGGATCGGGATGCCAGGGCGGTGCGTCTTCTCGGCCTCGTCGCCCTCCATGTCGTTGATGGGCGTCGCGATCTCGCCGGGGGCGACGGAGTTGACGGTGATGTCGCGAGGTCCGAGCTCCTGCGCCATCGTCTTCACGAGCCCCTCGAGGCCGTGCTTCGAGGCGACGTAGGCGGCCGAGCCGACGCGCGGCTGCGACCCGTGGACGCTCGTGACCGCGATGATGCGGCCGCCGTCGCCGGCATCCGCCATGAGCTTCGCGGCGGTCTGCATGCCGAGGAAGGCGCCGTCGAGGTTGAGCGCGACGACCGTGCGCCAGCCGTCGAGGTCGAGGTCGAGCACGGGGCCGCCGGTGCCGCCGCCGGCGTTGTTGACGAATACGTCGAGGCCGCCGAGCTCCGAGGCGAGGTGCTCGATGACGCCCGGGACCTGGTCGAACTCGGTCGCGTCGAACTGCGCGACGACGGCCTTGCGTCCGCGGGCGCGCACACCTTCAGCGGTCTCGTTGGCGCCCTCCTCGTCGGAATGCCACGTGACGCCGACGTCCATGCCGGCGTCGGCGAGGGCGAGGGCGGTCGCGCGGCCGATCCCCGAGTCGGAAGCGGTCACGATGGCACGGCGAGGAGTGAACGTCATGCCCTGACGCTACGAACCGGCGCCACCGCGCCGCACCCGGTTGACAAGCCCGCGCGGCAACTCCTCGGATCCGCGGGCCCGCGAACGACGACGCCCCGTCTTCACGTGAGAGGTGAGACGGGGCGTCGTCGGATCTGAGGAGTTAGCGCGGCGTCACTCCGCGGAGGTGCCCTCCGGAGCCGGAGCCGGAGCAGCAGCCGGAGTCGGCGCCGGCGCCGCGGCGGCGTCGTCGGCGCGCAGGCCCTGGGCGACGCCGCGGCCGGTTGCCTGACCCTGGATGATCTGACGCAGGTCGATGCCGGTCGTCGCCTGCACCGCGTCGAAGGTGGCGCGCATGCTCGACGCGCTCTCCGAGGCGATGTGGCTCGACGCGCCGTCGCCGCCGAGCACCGTGATCGACCCGACCTTGTCGAAGCCGCGGGCGAACTCGGTCATGAGCGGCACGAGAGCCTCGATCGCGCGCTGGGCGAGCAGCGCCTCCTGGTTCTGGGCGATGGCGGCGGCCTCGGCCTCGATCGCCTCGGCGCGGGCCTCACCGGCCAGGCGCACGGCGTCGGCCTCGGCCTGGGCGCGCAGGCGGGTGGCCTCGGCCTCCTGGGCGGCGATCTGCGCGCGGGCCTCTGCGGCCTTCACCTCGGCGTACGCGTCGGCGTCGGCCTTGCGCTGGCGCTCGTAGAGCGAGGCGTCGGCGACCTTCTTGATGTCGGCGTCGAGCTGGGCCTGCCGGTTCTCGGCGGCCTGCAGCAGCACGTCCTGCTCGCGCTGCGCGCGGGCGAGGGCCTCGGCCTGCTCGGCCTCGGCGCGCGCACGGCCGACCTCGGCGGAGGCGGCGGCGGAGTTCTTGTCGTACGCGGTCTGCTCGATCAGGTTCGCCTCGTCGGTCGCGAGCTGACGGGCGCGCACCTCGCGGGCGGCGTTGATGCGGGCGACGTCCGCCTCGCGACGCACACGCTCGACCTCGGTCGCGCCGAGGGCGTCGATGTAGCCGTTCTTGTCGGTGATGCCCTGGATCTGGAACGAGTCGAGGATGAGGCCCTGGGCGAGCAGGTCGCTCTTGATGCCTTCGGCGATCTGGTCCGACAGCTTCTGCCGGTCCTTCATGAGCTGCTCGACGGTCAGGGTCGCGACGACGCCGCGGAGCGCGCCCTCGAGCTGCTCGGTCGTGAACTGCTCGATGGCGCCGTCCTGCGACAGGAAGCGCTCGGCGGCGCGGCGGACGAACTCGGGGTCCGAGCCGATCTTCACGAGAGCGACGCCCGCCACCGAGACGGTGACGCCGTTGGATGCCTGCGCCGTGGGCTCCATCTTGATCTGCCGCGCGCGCAGCGAGATCATCTCGGCGCGCTGCGTCAGCGGGTTCACGAGGGCACCGCCGCCCGTGATGATCGAGATGCGCGAGGAGTCGCCCGCCGCGTTCTTCTGGTTGCGTCCGACGACGACGAGCGCCTGGTCGGCCTTGGCGACCTTGTACCAGGCCCGCACCATGATCAGCAGGAAGATCAGAAGGATGATGACGGCGACCACGGCGATGCCGCCGATCACGAGCGCGCCTCCGGCGAATAGAGCTTCCATGCTGACCTTTCCCGTGCGTAACGATGTGTGCTTCGACCGTATCGGGGTCGGCCCGCCCGGCGCGACTAGAATCGAGGATGCCGTTGTCTGCGGCATCCGCGCCGTTCGCGCATCCCGAAAACGACCATGAGGAGCCACCTGTGGCCGAGCAGTCCCGCCTCGACAAAGTCATCGCCCTCGCCCGCCATCGCGGGTTCGTCTTCCAGGCGGGGGAGATCTACGGCGGTTCGCGCTCCGCGTGGGACTACGGCCCCCTCGGCACCGAGCTCAAGGAGAACATCCGTCGCCAGTGGTGGCAGACGTTCGTGCGCGGCCGCGGCGACATGGTCGGTCTCGACTCGTCGATCATCCTGCCCAAGCGCGTCTGGGAGGCCTCCGGCCACGTCGCGACCTTCACCGACCCCCTGGTCGAGTGCCTGCAGTGCCACAAGCGCTTCCGCGAGGACACCCTCATCGAGGACTTCGAGGCGCGCAAGGGACGCAAGGCCGAGAACGGCCTCGGCGACGTCCCGTGCCCGAACTGCGGCACGAAGGGCCAGTACACCGAGCCCAAGTCGTTCTCGGGCCTCGTGAAGACCTACCTCGGTGTCGTCGACGACGAGACCGGCCTGTACTTCCTCCGCCCCGAGACCGCGCAGGGCATCTTCGTCAACTTCTCGAACGTGCTGACGGCGAGCCGCAAGAAGCCGCCGTTCGGCATCGGCCAGGTCGGCAAGGCGTTCCGCAACGAGATCACGCCGGGCAACTTCATCTTCCGCACCCGCGAGTTCGAGCAGATGGAGATCGAGTTCTTCACGCCGCCCGCCGAGGCGCAGGAGTGGTTCGAGCACTGGGTCGAGGCCTGCTGGAACTGGTTCACCGAGCTGGGCATCGACGCCGACAACATGCGGCGCTTCGACGTTCCGGAGGACGACCGTGCCCACTACTCCGCCGGCACGATCGACGTCGAGTACCGCTTCGGGTTCCCGGGCAAGGAGTGGGGCGAGCTCATGGGCGTCGCGAACCGCACCGACTACGACCTGGGCAGCCACTCCGAGGCATCCGGTCAGTCGCTGACCTACTTCGACCAGGCATCCGGCGAGAAGTACACGCCGTACGTCATCGAGCCCTCGTTCGGTCTGACGCGGGCCATGATGGCCTTCCTCGTCGACGCGTACGACGAAGAAGAGGTGCCCAACGCGAAGGGCGGCGTCGACACCCGCACCGTGCTGCGCCTCGACCCGCGCCTGGCGCCCGTCAAGGTAGCCGTGCTGCCCCTCAGCCGCAACGAGCGTCTCTCGCCGCTGGCGCGCGAGGTCGCCGACACGCTGCGCGGCCGCGGCTGGAACATCGACTTCGACGATGCGGGCGCGATCGGCCGTCGCTACCGTCGTCAGGACGAGGTCGGCACGCCGTTCTGCGTCACCGTCGACTTCGACTCGCTCGACGACCGCGCCGTCACCGTGCGCGACCGCGACACGATGGCGCAGGAGCGCATCGCGCTCGACGCGCTCGAGGGCTACCTCGCCGAGCGCCTGCGCGGCGCCTGACGCGCCTGACGCGCCTGCGGGCGGAGAACGACGCGAACCTCGGAGCCATCCTGCGATGGACTCCGAGGTTCGCGCTTTTCTCCGAGGTTCGCGCTCGCGGGTCAGGGGGTGCGTCGTCGCCGCAGCGCCATGAACAGCCCGCCCGCCGTCAGAAGCACCGCGGCCGCGAGCGCGGCGCCCCACGGCAGCTCGCCGCCGGTCGCGCTGAGGCCGCCGCGGCTGGCCGTGCCGCCCGCGGCGCCGCCGGCCGCGCTCACGACCGTCACGGCCACGCGGATGTCGTCGAACCCGGGCGACGTGACCACGAGCGTGTGCTCTCCGGTCGGGAGGTCGCGGGGGATCGAGACGGCGAAGCGCACGTCGCCCGAAGCGTCGGCCGCGGGGATGCCGCTGACGACGATGGGATCGCTGTAGAGCGTGGCTCCGATCTGCTGCTGCGGCTCGAGGCCGGTGACCCGTACGGGCAGCGAGCCGCCCTGCGCGACGCGGCCGTCGCCGATGTCGACCGTCGCCCACACACCGGGCTCACCCGGTTCTCCGGGCTCTCCGGGCTCGGTCGCGGCCTCTGCGAGGCGGATGACACCCCATCGCGACGTGGTCTGGTAGCCGGTGCCGGTCGGCTCGGCCCACGTGTGCACGGCGAAGCGCGAGCCGCCGCGGGCGTCGTTGACCTGCGCGTCGAAGCCCTGGAAGGTGCCCGCGCCACCGAGCGGAACGTCGCTCTGTCCGCCCGACTGGCCGACGAGGTCGATCGCCGCCTCGACGATGTAGCCGTCGTCGGTGCGGGTGGTCGCGCTCGCCAGCAGCCGTGAGCGCTGGAGTGCCTCGTTGCCGGTCCCGAAGGTGACGTCGCCGTCGACCGTGATGCGGATCTGCGTGTCGTTGGGGCCGTAAGCGCCGCTCTTCGTGTTGCCGAGGTCGAGGAAGATCTCGACGCCGTCGCGGTTCCACGGATCGCTGTTCGACGTGTCGATCTCGGGGTCGACGACCTCGAACAGCGTGTGGAGCACGTTGTCGCGCCAGAGCGCGCGAACCGTCGCGGTGGCGCCGGCGGCGTCGCCCTCGACCCGCTTGGCGGTCGCGATCCGCGGAGCGGCCGCCCAGGCGTCGTCCACGACCGCGTCGACCGTGTCGGCCGTGATCTCGTCGGTCCGGGGGATCTCGAGGTACGACAGCTCCTCGTAGAAGGTCAGCTGGCCCGTCGCTCCCGCCGAGTTCCACGATCCGGCGAGGCCGTCGGCACCGAATACGCGGACGTCGAATGCGGCGGTGGATCCGACGGTCGGGGTCGCCGGGTGCGGCAGCCGGACGACGGAGGAGAACGCGCCCTCGGCCTCGACGGTCCGTCCTGCGAGGTCGCCGCCGGTGCCGAAGACGGCCTGGTCGTCGCCGTACGTGAACTCGATCCGTTCCGGCCGTACGTTCGACCGGACGAGCAGCGTGAGATGGTCGTCGCTCCAGCGCGTCTGGAAGCCGCCGGCGTCGCCGGTGAGCGGATGCTCGGGCAGGTTGCGCCACGCGGGGGAATCGACGATCGCCCCGTCGAGGTCGACGTCGCCGCGGAACACATCCGCGGTCGTCACGAGCGGCGGCAGGCCGTCGTCCTGGCCGATCGCGCCGTAGAACGCGGGCTTGGCGCCGAGGTCGCTCGCGAACAGGAGCGGCGCCTGCTCCGAGCGCCACGAGCGCGCGTCGGTGAGACCCCAGACGGTGACCGAGTAGAGCCCCTCGGATGCCGGCGCCCCGGCGTGGTACTCGCGGAAAATCTCGAACGCGTCGTGGTAGTAGTAGCCCTGCCGTGCGATGTTCGCGTCCGTGGCGGGGTTGACCGTGACGTCGAGCTCGGTGACCGCCTGCATGAGGCCGAGACCGGCGAACCGGTCGAGCGTGTTCTCGAGAGCGCTGACGGGGGTGTTGATCGAGACGTGGAACTGGTGGCCCACCCCGTCGAGCGGCGTCCCGGCATCCAGCATCCGGCGGATGAGGGCCTCGTACTGCGTTCCTTTGGCGTCCTGCTCGGTGTTGTAGTCGTTGATGAACAGCTTCACGGGGCGATCCGAGCCCGGGGCCGCGTAGTCGCGGTTGAACGCCTGGTCGGCGAGCTGGAAGGCGAGGTGGATGAACTCCTCGCCGAGGATGTCGTGCCACCGGCTGGTCCGCAGGCCGTCGGGCGTCGCCTGGTCGGAGATGACCTCGTTGACGACGTCCCACGCGACGAGCGGGTTGGTCTCGGACCCGAACAGGCCGTAGTCGTCGGCGATCGACCGTGCGACATCGTCGATGTGCGTGGCGAGCCGGTCGCGCAGTAGCTGCTTGTCGGCCGGGGCGTCGGTCAGCTCGCGCCCCGACGCATCCTGGAAGAACCAGTCGGGGGTCTGAGCGTGCCACAGCAGCACGTGCCCGTAGAGGCGCAGGTCGTTCGCGGCCGCGTAGTCGAGCAGAGCGGTGGCCTGCGGGTGGCGCTGGAACCGCTGCTGGTCGTCGTACCAGGCCTCGACCTTCATGTGGTTCTCGGGCGTGATCTGGTCGAAGTGGTGCCGGAGCAGGTCGGATGCCGCTCCGCTGGTCTCGCGCTGGTCGACCGCGACGCCGACGGGGAAGTCGGTCGTGTCCTTCAGCGGCGTGAGATCGAGGTCGCCTGCGCCGGTCTCGGGCACCGCGATCCGGATCTGGTCGACGAGGAAGGGTGAGGTGTTTCCCGAGTTGTAGCGGGCCTCGATGTAGAGCTCGGCCGCGGCGTCGTAACCGGGGATGGTGATGTTGCCGGCCACGGTCGTCCATCCGGTTGCCGAGACGCTCTCGGCCTGCAGCAGGTTGGTGTAGGTGACCGTGCCGCCGTCGTCGGTGCGCATCGAGACGGTGAGGCCCTGGCCGGGGTCCGCGCCGGGCGCGAAGCGCAGGGCCGCCGAGAACGCGTAGGTCTGTCCTGCGAGCAGGGTGTCGGTGGCATCCAGGAGGATGCCGTCGCCTTCGTGCGTCCGGTCGGTGACGAGAGCCGCGTGCGACGATTCGTCGGCTCCGCCCGGCACGACCTGGACGGTCGGGCCGGCGCCGCTCGAACCGACGCGAGGCAGCCAGGCGCCGAGGGCGCCGTCGTCGAACGTGCTCTCGATCAGCACGGTGCCGGGGGTCTGGGGTGCCGTGCCCGGATCCGTGCCCGGGTCGCCGTCCGGGGCGGTGATCGTGACGTCGTCCACGAGGTACGTGTAGGGCGCGGCATCCGCGATGTCGGCGGTGCCGAGGTAGAGCCTGACGGCCTCCGTGGTCGCGGGCGACGTCCAGGTGCCGGTGACCGTCGTCCAGTCGTCGGCGGAGACCGTCGTGTCACCGATCCACGTGTACCCGGGCACTCCGACCCAGCGCGCCTGGGTGTCGGGTGTGCCGGGCGCGAGCCGGACGCGGGCGCTCACGGTGTAGGTCGTCTCGGGTTCGAGGACCCCCGGCGCCGTCTGAATGCCGACGTAGTCGGCGTCGCGGCCTTGCACCACGAGGGCTCCGTCGGCGAAGTCGAGGGTCGAGCCGTCACCGCCGCTCTGCGTGAGCGCGTCGCCGAGCGTCGGCGCGGAGAAGTCGTTGGCGACGACGGTGCGTGTTGCGGTGGGGGCGGCGGTGGCTCCCGTCGCGACGAGTAACGGTGCGGCGAGGGCCGCGGTCGCCGCGGCTGCCAGTATTCGGGGTCGACGAATTCGCATGGTTCAAGCGCTCCTTTGCGCAGACCGGGGGAACGGAATGTCGACTACTCAAACATATCCGCCGCTTTCCGCCAGCTTTTTCGAAAACCGCGCTGATCAGGAGCTCGCTGCGCCCTTCGCGGCCGCCTTCGCGGCGCGCTTGTACTCGCGCACCTTCGTCAGCGACTCGGGAGAGACGATGTCGGCCACCGAGCGGAACGAGCCCTCGTCACCGTAGGAGCCGGCCGCCTCGCGCCAACCGGATCCGGTGAAGCCGTACTGCTTGCCGAGCAGAGCGAGGAAGATCTTCGCCTTCTGCTCTCCGAACCCGGGCAACGCCTTGAGCCGCTTCAGCACGGTCGCTCCATCCGGGTCGCCGGAGGTCCAGATCGCCGCGGCATCGCCGCCCCAGTCGTCGACGATCGTCTGGCAGAGGGTCTGGACGCGGCCCGCCATCGACCCGGGGAACCGGTGAACGGCCGGCGTCTGCCGGAAGACCTCGACGAACTCCTCGGGGTCGTAGCCGGCGATCGTCGCGGCGTCGACGGCGCCCGCTCGCTCGCGGATCTTCAGCGGTCCCGTGAAGGCCGTCTCCATCGCGATCTGCTGGTCGAGCAGCATCCCGATCAGGAGGGCGAGCGGATTCTCGGTCAGCAGCCGATCGGCGTCGGCGTCGTCGGTGATGTGCAGGCTCATGCCTCTCCTTCGTGGTGCGGGGCGGGGGGATGCGTGTCGAACCGGGCCGGTCGTGCGCTGCGCGGGCGGCTCCGGTTGCGCGCGAGCGGCCGCAGTCGGCCCTCGAAATAGGCGATCGCCGCGAGGGCGTTGACATGCCGGTGCGTGATGTTCTGTCCTTCGACCGGAAGCGGGTAGCGCGGATCCTCGTAGACGGCGGCGATGCGCAGAATGGCCGCGTGGTCGTCGGGGCTCATCGCGAGCGCACGATCGGCGAGCTCGTCCTCGCCGCAGTCCCAGAGGCAGGCGGCGATCAGCGTGATCGGTGCGTTCACGGTGAAGTTCGATCGACCTTTCATCGCCTCACGGACGTCGTCGTCCCATCGCGGGTCTCGGGGCGGCCGGCGCAGGCTCATGGCATCCATGCTCTCATCGACCGCGAGGCGGCAGGATGGAGGGATGACGGATCTCGTGACGCACGCCCAGGACACCCGCGTCGTCGTGGTGGGCGGGGGCATCGCCGGGCTCGTCGCCGCGCTGGAGTGCGCGCGGCTCGGTCTGACGGTGACGCTGCTCGAGGCCGGCCCGCACGCGGGCGGTTCGCTCGACCGGGTCGTCCTCGGCGACATCACGGTGGACGCCGCGGCGGATGCGTACCCGGCGACGTCGAAGACCATAGCTGCACTCATCGACGAGGTCGGGCTGGCCGGCGAGGTCGAGACGGCGCGCGACGACCGGCTCTGGCTCGCCGCGGGTCCGAAGGGCGCGGCGCCCGCTCCCGCCGAGACCGTGCTCGGCATCCCCGCGAATCCGTGGGCCGAAGACGTGCGTCGCCACATCGAGATGCGCGGGGCGTGGCGGGCGTACCTCGACCGCCTGCGGCCGCCGCTCACCGTCGGCCGCCGCCGCAGCCTCGGCGAGCTCGTCGAGTCGCGCATGGGAGAGCGCGTGCGCGACCGGCTCGTCGCGCCCTACGTCCTCGCCGTTCACGGCGTCGCCCCGGAGTTCATCGACGTCGACGCCGCGGCTCCAGGCCTGAACCCCGCCCTCACGCGCACCGGCTCGCTCAGCGGCGCCGTCGCCCAGACGGTGCGATCGGCCCCACCCGAGCGCCGCGCCCCGCGCGGCGGGCTCCACCGGCTGATCGACGGTCTCGTCGCCCGGCTCGCCGACTACGACGTGGACGTGCGCACGGGCGCCCGCGTCATCACGATCGGCCGCGACGGCCGGACCTGGATCGTCGAGGCCGCGGGCGAGGAGACCGCCCCGCTCTCCGCCGACCTGCTGGTGATGGCGTGTGACGAAGATGCCGCGCGCTCCCTGCTCGCCCCGCACGTCGATCTGCCGCCGAGCGCGGAGCCGCGCCCCGCCCCGCTCGATGTGGTCATGCTGCGCCTCCGCGGCGTCACGCTGCCCGCGCGCGGATCGCTCGTGATCGGCGGAGGAGAGGCGCCGGCCTCGGTGCGTCCGGTCTCGCAGACGTGGCGCGGGCTTCGCGAGCAGCTGCCCGAAGGCGACGAGGTGCTGCGCGTCACGCTGCCGTACACGGACGCGGATGACGGTGCGGTCGTCGCATCGGCGCGTCAGGCGGCATCCGATCTGCTCGGCGTCGCGGTCGATGCGGATGCCGTGCGCGCCGCAGCCCGCGTGACCTACTCGCGTGCGGCTCCCGGGACGCTGCTCGGCCACGCCGAGGCGGCGGATGCCGTGCGCGAGCGAGCCCGGTCGCTGCCCGGCCTCGCCCTCGTCGGCGGCTGGCTCTCGGGAAACAGCCTCGAGCGTGTCGCATCCGACGCCGCCACCGAGGCCGATCGCGCCCGTCACGCGGTGCTGTGGCACGGGGTCGATCCGGCATGATAGTCGGCTCCGCCGGGTTACGGGAGTGGATACCTGAGGCGGCATACGGCGATAGCCTGGGACCACGCAGCAACGTCGAACGTGAGGAGACCCCATGAGGGGCAAGATTGGCATCGCCGTCGGACTCGCCGCGGGCTACGTGCTCGGGGCACGCGCCGGGCGTCAGCGCTACGAGCAGATCAAAGAGAAGGCCCAGCAGGTCTGGGAGCTCGACCCCGTGCAGAAGCAGGTGGGCAAGGTCACCGAGCTCGGCAAGTCCGCCGCTCTCGCCGTCCCCAGCGTCGTCTGGGACAGCGCGAAGAAGGTCGTGAAGGCCGCGAGCAAGAGCGGTACCCCCGGTGAGAAGCTCGACGCGGCTGTCGCCGAGGGCGAGAAGGCTGCCGGCGACGTGCGCAAGGCCGCCGAGCGTGACGCACGCAAGGTCGCCGACGCGAGCGCCGTGGCGGACAGCTGAGATGAGCACGCCCCGCGGATTCCGCGACCGCGCCGACGACAGCCTGTTCACCCTGATCGGTGAGATTCCCGAACTGGTCCGCAACCTCGTCGTCGCCGAGATCGACTCGGCCAAGGCGTGGGCGAAGAAGACCGGAAAGGATGCCGGCCTCGGCGGCGTCTGGTTCATCGTCGCCCTGTTCTTCCTCTTCTGGACCATCCCCGCGATCGGCGCCTTCGCGATCATCGGTCTGTCGTCGTGGCTGCCCGCGTGGGCCGCGTCGCTCATCGTGATCGGCATTCTGCTCGTCATCGCGGCCGTGTTCGCCGTGCTCGGGCTCCTCCGCTTCAAGCGGTTGAGCTCGCGACAGAACCCCGCTCAGGCGATCTCCACCGACGCCAAGATCGTGAAGGAAGTGGCCGATGAGTTCTGAGGTCCCCGACACCGCCGTGCCGCTGGGCATCACCGACCCGGTCGAGAAGGCGCGCGCTGAATTGAAGGCTGCGCTCGCCGCGATCGAGCACAAGGCGAACCTCCCCAAGCGGGCCGTCATCGCGACCGACCGCGCAAGCCGCGAGGCGCGTGCGTATGCGCAGCGCAACCCGGCCGGTGCCACCGCGGCAGCCGTGGGCGTCGCCGTCGCCGTGGGCGCCGTGGTCTGGGGCATCGCGCGGCTGATCGCCCGCTGACCCCGTCCGCTCGCACATCGCGCGAGCGGTGATCCGTTCTCGGTCAACCGAGTCCGGATCGATACCTCCCGCCGCCGCCTCGCGTCCGTAGCGGAGTATGCTCGGACTCGAGGCAGCGGCAATGGAGCGGATGCTGCCGATGTTGCGGATCCGGGCCTGCACCGCCCGGACAAGGAACGTGCGTCGGCCGCTCTTCCGGGGGCGGTCGCGCCTCACGAGAGCCACCATATGCATGTCGATCCCGGCCCCGCCGAGCCGCAGAAGCCCCTTCGGGGGTGGCGTGTGCTCGTGCCCCGCGGGGGCCCCTGGGGCGACCAGGTCGCAGCTCTCCTCCGCTCCCACGGAGCCACGCCGGTCATCGCGCCGCTCGTGAATTTCGCGCCCACGACCGACGTGGCCGACCTCGAGGGAGCACTCGCCGAACTCGCGGCCGGAGCCTTCGACTGGATCACCCTGACCAGCGCGACGACCGTCGACGTCCTGTACGCCTATCGCGCCGAGATCCCGGCGCAGACGCGTGTGGCGGCCGTCGGCGAGACCACGGCGGCCGCGCTGACGGCCGTCGGGTACCGCGTCGACCTGGTTCCCGACGAGGACGACTCGGCCGCGGGACTCGCCGAGCAGATCCTCGCGATCGAGGCCGAACCCACGCGCGTGCTCGCGCTGCGCAGCGAGGTCGCCAAGCCCGTGCTGACGCGCATGCTCGTCGAGGCCGGACACGACGTCCGCAGCGTCGTGGCCTACCGGACCGTCGGCGTCCCGGTCACCGACCGCATCGCCGCGGACGTCGCGAGCGGGCGCATCAACGCGGTGCTCGTCACCAGCGGCTCGGTCGCCGAGCAGGTGAGCGAGCAGTTCCCCGAGCTCCCGCCGACGACCCTGATCGCGGCTATCGGCCCGCGCACGGCGCGCGACGCGCGCAAGCTCGGTCTCAGCGTCGATGTGGTCGCCGCGGAGACCACCATCTCCTCGCTCATCGAGGCGATCGCACGTCAGCCGTCACCGGCACCCGACGCTCCCGCGTCGTGACGAGACCCGCACACGACCCCGGCCACGATCGTTGCCGGTCTGTAAGCATTTCGTGAGTGTGCGACTGGCAGACTGGATCGCATGGTCACCCTGCTGCTCGACTCCGCACAGCTCGAGGTCGTGCTCTTGGCGACCGAGCGTGCTGCGGCATTCCGGCAGCGGAATGTCTCGGTCTCGCGAGAGAACATCGTCCGCGTCCAGCTGACGGACGACGCGTGGTCGTGGCTGCGCGGTGTGCCTCGTCCGGGCCTTCTCGTGCCCGCCGTCATCGCGGCGGGCTCCTTCGAGTCGGCGGGCGGTACCGACTTCGTGCTCGTGCGACGTCGCCGGCCGTCGGTGGTCGTCGACCTCGAGGGCGACGACGAGTTCCAGCGCCTGATCCTGACGACCCGGCACGGGGTCGCGCTCGTTCGGGCGCTGCGGCTCGACGTCGAGGACGAGCCCGCCGACGTCGTCGACCTGGTCGATCAGGCGACGTCGCGCCGCCACGACACGGCGTAGCCGATCACGGCGAACACCACCGCGTAGCCGGCGAGCACGAGTCCGCCCGCCCACCATTCCAGGGGCTGGCCGGCGCTTCCGCCCATCGCGGCGTAGATGCTGTCACCCGCGAGCGCATCCGACGCCGCCCCCGGGAGGAAGCGCACGACGTCGGCGAGTCCCTCGACCATGCTCGCGCCCACGCGAGCGATCGGCTCGACGAACTGGGTGAACGCGAGGATGCCGACCACCGCGGCGATCTGGTTGCGGATGAGGGTGCCGAGCGCGATGCCCACGAGCACCCAGAGCACGAGGGCGAGCAGCATGCGCGCGAGGAAGGCCCAGGTCTCGGGACGTCCCAGTTGCGGGTCGACGCCGAACAGCGCCAGCATCCCGCCGCCCGCGGCGACCGTCGAGCCGACGGCCGCGACGCCGAAGACGAGGCCCATGACGACGCCCGCGAGCATCTTCGCCGACAATGCGACGCCGCGTCGGGGCGTGGCCAGGAAGGTCGGTGTGAGGGTCTTGTGGCGATACTCGCCGGTCACGAGCAGCGACCCCACGACCAGGGGGAAGACGTATCCCATCGCGGTCGCGAGTCCGTAGATGAGGCTCGGCAGCCGGTCGCCGAGCCCGGTGGGCAGCGACGTCGTGCCGGGAAGGGAACCGTTCTCGCCCGCCGCGAAGACGGCGGCCATGCCGCCGGCCGTTCCGCCGATGTACAGGACGAGGACGATCAGGAGCACCCACCAGACCGAGGTGGAGAACTGCTTCGTCAGTTCCGATCGGGTCGCGTTCACGAGGTTCATCGCGTCTCCTCGCTGCTCTCGGCCGACGGGTGGACGCGCGCACCGCTGACGAGCTCGAGGAAGACCTCCTCGAACGCCGGACCCTTGCGCTGCAGGGCGATCAGAGCGATGCCGGCGTCGGCGGCGATGCGTCCGACCGTCGGGGCATCGGCACCGCGTACGGCGAGACCCGTGCGACGTTCGTCGCTCTCGTACCCCGCCTCGGAGAGGGCCCGACGAAGCGCGTCGCGGTCCTCCGCGTCGACGACGGTCGCGATCTCGTCCTGCGGGACGACGTGCTCGATGCCGCCCTGGTAGACGAGGCGTCCGCGCGTGATGATCATGAGCGAGTCGACCGACTGCTGGACCTCGGCGAGCAGGTGCGACGAGACCAGCACGGTGCGGCCCTCGGCGGCGAGGTCGCGGAGGAAGCGGCGGATCCAGCGGATGCCTTCGGGGTCGAGCCCGTTCGTCGGCTCGTCGAGGACCAGCACCCCGGGGTCGCCCAGCAGGGCGTAAGCGAGACCCAGGCGCTGCCGCATCCCGAGCGAGAACCCGCCGACCTTGCGCCCGGCGACATCGCCGAGACCGACGATGCCGAGCGCATCGTCGACGCGGGAGGCGGCGATGCCCGCCGCGTGGGCGTAGACCCGCAGGTGCGCCGCAGCCGATCGGCCGGGGTGGAAGCTCGACGACTCGAGGACGGCGCCGACGGTCTGCAGCGGGTGCTCCAGGTCGCGGTAGCGCTGTCCGCCGATCGTCGCGGAGCCCGACGTGGGCGAGATGAGGCCGAGGAGCATGCGCAGCGTCGTGGTCTTGCCGGCGCCGTTGGGGCCCAGGAAGCCCGTGACCACGCCCGGTTCGACCCGTGCCGTCAGGCCGTCGACCGCCGCGACGGGACCGAAACGTTTGGCCACGTCGGTGAACTCCAGCACCTGTCCGTCCGCCATCGCGCCCCCTCTCGCCGGGTGGTTCGGCTCCCATCCTGCCCGACACGCCGCGTTCACCGCGAACTCCGGGCGGTAGCGTGGCGAGGGTGACCGACGCCGCTGCATCCGATTCGCGTGTCCGGGCCCGTGTCGATCGCGCCCTCGGACACCTCACGCTCGACCGGCCGCGAGCCATCAACGCGCTCGACCTCGGCATGATCCAGAGCCTCTCCGCGGCTCTCGACGCGTGGGAGCGCGACCCCGGTGTGGATGCCGTCCTGCTCGACGGGGCGGGTGAGCGCGGGCTGTGCGCCGGCGGCGACGTCCGCGGCCTGTACGACCAGATCGTCGCGGGCGACGTGGCCGAGACCGCGCACTTCTTCCGGGCCGAGTACGCGCTCAACGCCCGTATCGCGTCGTACCCGAAGCCGGTCGTCGTGTTCGCCGACGGTGTCACCATGGGCGGCGGCATCGGGCTCGCCGGTCATGCCGCGGTGCGGGTGGTGACCGAACGGTCGCGCCTCGCGATGCCCGAGGTGCGGATCGGCTTCACGCCCGACGTGGGCGGCAGCCTGCTGCTCGCCCGCGCGCCGGGACGCGTGGGGGAGTACCTCGCTCTGACCGGCGAGTCGATGGACGCCGCCGACGCGATCTACGCCGGGTTCGCCGACCACCTCGTTCCCTCGGACCGGCTCGACGACCTGCGCGACGCCCTCGTCAGCCGTGCCGATCCGCAGACGGCGACCGAGCTCGTCCTGCTGTTCGACGAGACCGCGGGGCCCGCCCGGCTGGAGGCGGCGCGGGCGTGGATCGACGATGCCTTCTCCGCCGACTCCGTCGCGGAGATCATCGGGCGGCTGCGCGAGCGCGACGAGGCGGACGCCCGCGCCACGGCCGACCTGCTCGACTCCCTCCCGCCGACCGCTCTCGCCGTGACGCTCGCGGCCGTCCGCGCGGCGCGCGAGCGCGACGAGCTCCGAGCCGTCCTGGCGCAGGAGTACGGCTTGGTGCTGTGGTTCGCCACGACGCAGCCCGACCTCGTCGAGGGCATCCGGGCGCGACTCGTCGACAAGGACGGGGCGCCGTCGTGGTCGCCGGCGTCGCGCGACGAGCTCGACCCCGACATCGTCACGCGGGCCTTCGCCTTCGAGCCCGCACCCGTCCTATGGACTGACTGAGTTCCCCCGGCCGCCCGGGCCGCGGTGCGCGGCGAGGTAATAGTCTCGGGATGCTGTGCGTCCGCGCCGTCCCGGGGCCGCGACGCGCGAGGGAGGGTTCGTGTTCGACAGTCCGCTGTCCGCCTCGGCGTACGACGTGCTCGGGGTGGCGCCCGACGCCGACGACGAGGAGCTTCGCCGCGCCTACCGGCTGCGGCTCCGGCAGACCCATCCCGACACCGGCGGGGATGCCGCGGAATTCGTTCAGGTGCAGCGCGCCTGGGACCTCGTGGGCACCGCTGCGGCGCGCGCCGCGTACGACCGCGGTCACGGTTTCACGGATGCCCCGTCGTTCTCGCCCGACGCCGCGACGTGGCGGCCGCCGCAGCGTCCCACCGACACGCGACCGCGGGCGCGTTCCTTCGGTCAGCCCGGCGGATGGCGCCGTGAGCGCTATCTGACCCTCATCCGGGAGTGGGTCGGCCGCGGCGCACCTCTCGACGATCCGTACGACCCCGCCCTCGTCCGCACGGCGCCGCACGAGATCAGACGCCTGCTGGCCGATGCGCTCGCCGAGGAGGCGACGGCGCGCGTGGTCGCCGACCTCGGGATGGGCTACACGGTCTGGCACGACGTCGCCGCCGACCCCCGCGACCCCGACGTGAAGCTCGACCACGTCGTGCTCGGTCCCTCGGGCCTGTACGCCGTGCTGTCGGAGGACTTCGGCGCCCCCGTCCGCACGCGGCGCGGCGAGCTGATCGGCGAGGGCGTCGACTCGCCGATCGCGACGCTCGTGCATCGGGCGCGGGCCCTCAGTCGCGCGGCCCGGGTGAAGTTCAGCGGCGCGATCGTGGTGCTGCCCGACGACGACGTCGTGCAGGCCATTGAGGAGCTCGGCCGGGTGCGCGGTCTCGCGGTCGCAGTGGTGGGACGTTCGGCGTTGGCCACGGTGCTCCGTCGCGGGGTCGCCGGCGCACGCGAGATCGGCGGCAACGAGCTCTTCGACGTCCGCACCCGCCTGCAGCAGACGGTGCGATTCGTGTGATGTTCGTGCTCGCGCGGCGGGGGGTCAGCCCGCAAGGCCCCACAGCTGCAGCGGGTGGCTGAGGCGCCACCAGACGTCGGGATCCGGGATGTCCGCGGTCAGGCGCAGCGTCGTCGTCGCCGAGCCGAGCGGTCCGGTGAGGGTCAGCTCGCCCGCTCGGTCGCCCGCGTCGCGCGCGTCGCCGACCTCGACGCTCGCCGCAGCCTGAGACGACTGGGTGTTCCAGAGCGCCACACGGACGTCCGACTCGGTGACGATCTCGGACGTCGCCCCCCACAGGGTCGTCGCGGTGCCGGCGACGGTTCCCGCGGGCAGGGACGGGGAGGCAGCGATCTCGGCGATCGTGCGATCGAGCAGCGCAGCCGTCGCCGAGTGGCGGGTCTCGTCGTCGGGCTGGTCGAGGGCGGTCGCGTACACGCGGACGTTGATCCCGTCGACGTCGGTGTCTTCGGCTGCGACGAGGTTGTACGAGCCGAACAGGCTGCCCGTCTTCACCCCGACGACGGCGGGATCGGCGAGCAGGGCGTTCGTGTTCTCGACGAACCCGGCACCCGGCAGCTCGACGGAGCGCTGGGCCACGATGCCCGCGATGACCGGGTTCGACATCGCGGTCTCGGCGAGGGCGATGACGGATGCCGGTGAGGCTGTGTTCTCCGGATCGATGCCGCTCGAATCGACGACGATGACGCCGCCGAGGTCGTGCGCCTGCAGCCAGGCGTTCGCCGCCTCGACGTAGGCCTCCTCGTCGGGCCAGAGGTCGAACACGAGACGGTCGGCGTAGTTGTTGGCCGAACCGATCAGCACGCCCTGCAGCAGCTGGTACTGGGTCAGCACTCCGTCGACGGGCACGTCGAGTGCCGACTGGTCGTCGGCCAGGTACGCGCGGTACTCCCGTCGGTCGGCCGCGGTGAAGGCGAACTCCGGTCCCTGATCGCCTTCGGCGAGCGGCATCCGGTCGAGGACCACGAGCGCGGTGACGAGCTTGGTGATGCTCGCGATCGACTCCGGTTCGCCCGACGACGCCGACACGGCCGAGAAGCCGCCGACGGCGGTGGCGCCGGCGCCCTCGGCGGGCCAGGCCGGCTGAGCGATGCCTGCGGCGGGAGCCGTGATGGCGGCGGGCAGGACGTCGGGGGCGACGGCATCCAGCGGCCACAGCAGCGTCGCGCCGGTGTACCCGCCCGCGGCGAGGAGGACCACCGCCAGCGTCGAGATCACGGCCGGCGCCGCGGAGCGTCGGGGGCGCTCGGTGAGCAGCTCGGCGTGAGCGAGCGCGTAGGGGCCGGCGGAGGCGGCGGCCTCACGACGACCGCTTCCGCTCGCAACGGCATCGTCGTCGACCCACGCGAGGGCGACGCGCGAGTCGGGAGATGTCACCCGCCCAACGTACAGCGCGTGCGCGCCGATATACTTCATCGACAACCACGGGAGTCCGGTGAGCCGGGCTGAGAGGAAGCGATCCACGCTTCGACCGTCGAACCTGATCCGGATCATGCCGGCGCAGGGAGGAGAGAGAATGCACACTGCTGCGTCCACCACCGAGTCCACCGGTCGTCGACCGGGGCGAGCGCCCGGCCGTTTCCGCTGGCGCGTCGTCGACATCGTCATCGCGAGCGTCATCGGCGTCGCGTGCGCCGCGGTGTTCCTGCTGTGGAACGTCGCCTACCAGGGGCCGTCGGCCGCGCTGACGCCGCTGCTTCCCGGCCTGCAGGGCCTGCTCGCGGGGCCGTGGCTCATCGCCGGCGTGCTCGGCGGCCTCATCATCCGCAAGCCCGGCGCGGCGCTGTACACCGAACTGCTCGCTGCCGTGATCTCCGCGCTCGTCGGCAATCAGTGGGGGCCCTTGACGATCGTCTCCGGTCTCGTCCAGGGTCTCGGCGCGGAGCTGATCTTCCTGGTCTTCCTCTACGCGTCGTGGCGTCTCCCGGTCGCGCTCCTCGCGGGCGCCGGCGCCGGTCTCGCGGGCGGCATCAACGACCGCATCCTCTGGTACCCCGGTGCCGACACGCTGTTCACGTCGGTCTACATCGCCTCGACCACGGTCTCGGGAGCGGTCATCGCCGGCCTCGGCGGCTGGCTCATCACGCGCGCCCTCGCGCGGACGGGAGCCCTCAGCCGATTCGCGGCCGGACGCGAAGCCGCCACCCGCGTCTGACGGTGGGCGACGCCGGGGTGCGATCCGCGGCCCTCGAGGCCCGCGGATGGGGGTGGCGCTACGCGACACGTCGTGCGTGGGCGGCGCGTGAGACCTCGTTCCGGATCGAGGCCGGTGAACGCGTCCTGCTGCTCGGGGCATCGGGGTCGGGCAAGTCGACGCTGCTGCAGGGCCTCGCGGGCGTCCTCGGGGGGGCGGACGAGGGCGAACAGGAGGGTGCGCTCCTCGTCGACGGCCGGCCGGCATCCGATGCCCGGGGCCGTGTCGGGCTGGTCCTCCAGGACCCGGACAGCCAGACGATCCTCGCGCGGGTGGGTGACGACGTCGCCTTCGGGTGCGAGAACCTCGGTGTGCCCCGCGACGAGATCTGGCGTCGGGTGCGCGCTGCTCTCGACGCCGTCGGGCTCGATGTTCCCCTCGATCGCTCGACCGCGGCCCTGTCGGGTGGGCAGAAGCAGCGCCTCGCGCTCGCCGGCGTCGTCGCGATGCAGCCGGGCGCCGTGCTCCTGGACGAGCCCACGGCGAACCTCGATCCCGAGGGCGTGATCGACGTGCGGGATGCCGTCGCCCGAGCGCTCGACGCCACGGGGGCCACCCTCGTCGTGATCGAGCACCGGATCGACGCGTGGCTCCCGCTCGTCGACCGCGTGATCGTGCTCGCCCCCGGCGGCGGTGTCGTCGCGGACGGCGATCCGCGGACGGTGCTGACCGAACGGGGCCCGGAACTCGCGGCGGCAGGTGTGTGGGTGCCCGGCATCCGTCCGCTTCTCCCGCTGCGCCCGGTGGCCTCGCCCGGCGACACCCTGCTGTCGGCCGACAGCCTCGTCGTCGGACGCGCCGCCGCCTCGCCCGCCGCGGGACCGCTCGACCTCGATGTGCGCGCGGGTGAAGTGCTCGGTGTCGTCGGGCCGAACGGCGCCGGCAAGTCGACACTCGGGCTCACGCTCGCCGGGCTGCTGCCCGCGCAGGGCGGCGCCGTGAGCGCGGCGGACGGCCTGACGGCAGGCGCTTCGCTCGCGGGTCGGTCGCGGCGACGGCGACGCAGCGACCCCGCGGCGTGGACCTCGACCGCTCTGCTGACGCGCATCGGAACCGTTCTGCAGGAGCCCGAGCATCAGATCCTCCGCTCCACGGTGCGCGACGAGCTCGAGGTCGGGCCCCGAGCCCTGGGGGTGCCGGCGGGCGAGATCGCCGGGCGCGTCGACGAGCTGCTCGAGCGGCTGCGGCTCGCCTCGCTCGCCGCGGCCAATCCGTACACGCTGTCCGGTGGTGAGAAGCGTCGCCTGACCGTCGCGGCCATGCTCGCGGCACGTCCCCGGATCGTGGTCCTCGACGAGCCGACCTACGGGCAGGACGCACGTACGTGGGCGGAGCTCGTCGCGATCATCGCCGCCCTCCGCGACGGCGTCGACGACCGCGGGCCCCTCGGTGTCGTCACGATCACCCACGACGAGGGCGTGCTCGATGCGCTCGCGGCCCGCCGATTCTCGCTGGCGGCCCCGGCCGGGGTGACGGCATGACGTCGGCAGCGCCGGTGGCGACGCCGACCCGCGGCGTCGCCACGCTCAATCCCGTCGCGAAGCTGCTGGCGGCCCTCCTCATCGCGTTGCCGCTCGTCATCACGATCGACCCGGTCTCCGCGGGCGTCGCGCTGCTTCTCGAACTGCCGATTCTGCTCGCGTCGGGCGTCGGGTGGCGGCGGTTCTGGGCGCGGACACTGCCGCTGTGGATCGCCGCCCCCGCCGCCGCGGTGACGATCTCGCTCTACGGGGAGCGGAGCGGAGCCGAGGTCTTCTCCTGGGCGTTCGTGCATGTCAGCGAAGGGTCGCTCGCGCTCGGCCTCGCGGCGGCGCTCCGCGTCCTGGCGATCGGCCTGCCCGCCGTGGTGCTGTTCATCACCGTCGACCCGACCGACCTCGCCGACGGGCTCGCGCAGATCCTGAGGCTGCCGGCACGGTTCGTCATCGGCGGGCTCGCGGGGATGCGGATGCTCGGCCTGCTCGCCGAGGACTGGCGTGCGCTCGCGCTCGCGCGCCGTGCCCGTGGCGTCGCCGACGCGGGTCGGCTCCGGCGCACGCTGGGCATGGCGTTCGCCCTCCTCGTGTTGGCGATCCGGCGTGGCTCCGCGCTCGCGACCGCGATGGAGGCTCGGGCCTTCGGCGCGCCCGGTCGCCGCACGTGGGCGCGAGAGTCGCGGCTCGCGGCATCCGACGTCGCGATCATCGTCGGCGGGCTCGCGATCTCAGCGACGGCGATCGCGGTGTCGGTCGCGGTCGGCGCCTTCCACCCGATCTTCGGCCCGTCCTGAGCTCGAGGATCAGGCGGCTCCGACCGTCGTCTCCGCCAAGCGGCGGGCGAGGGCCTCTTCCACGACGAGCTCGGTGATGAGGCCGGCTGCGAGGGCGCCGCGCAGCGCGTCGAGCTTGGTCAGGCTCGACACCGCGCACAGGCGACGCGGGATGCGGCGGATCGCTTCGAGCGACGGCCCGCTCGAGCGCGCGTTGAGTTCGATGCCGGTCGCGGAGCCGTCGATGCGGTAGAACACCGTCGCGCAGTCGCCGACGACGCCGTCGCGCAGCAGCGAGCGCAGATCCTCGCCCGTGAGGTACCCACCGGCGTAGACGTGCGACGGGACGTCGGCGTGGGGAGAGCCGAGCCCGAAGACGAACACCTGCACGCGGGACTGCGCGTCGAGGACGCGGCGGATCGACCGCTCGCGCCAGAGCAGCTGCTTCGTCAGCGGGTCGTCGAACAGGGCCGGGACGGGGAACTGCTGCACGTCGGTGCCGAACGCCTGCCCGAACCGTTCGAGGATCGCGCCGGAGTACGAGATGCCGGAGGTCGATTCGTTCGCGGCGCCGTTCATCTGCACGATCTGCGAGTCGTGCAGCCGTTTCGTCGGCAGGTGGCGGGCGATCGCCGACACCGTCGCCCCCCACGCGATGCCGATGCTGGCGTCGGGATCGAGCGTCGACGACAGGACGTGGGCCGCCGTCCGCGCGGTGCGCTCGAGTCGCTCCGCGTCGTTCGTGCGCGGCGGCGTGCTGACGACGTGAACGGAGATGCCGAAGCGCTCGGACAGGCGGCGGGCGACGACCGAGTTCGCCTCGTGGGGGGAGTGCACGGTGATCTCGACGAGCCCGATCTCGCGGGCGTGGGCGAGCAGCCGCGAGACCGACGAGCGCGAGAGCGTCATCTCGGCCGCGATCTGGTCCATCGTGCGGTCCTGCACGTAGTACAGCTGGGCGGCGCGCAGCGCGTCGCGTGTCCGTGCCTCGGCCTCGGCGTCCGCGCTCATCGTCATCCGTCCTGCACGTTCGTGCATCCCCGCGTCGTCGGTGCACGTTCGTGCATAACCGTTGCGCATTCGTGCGGTGGACCCCAGTGTAGATCGGGACAGCCGTGGAAAAGGATGCATGATGACCGAGTCGACGCCGACCACCCGAGCGAACATCCGAGCCCTGCGTGAGCGCCCCCATGCCGAGGTGCTCGTTATCGGCGGTGGCATCAACGGAATCGCGACGTTCCGCGACCTCGCCCTGCAGGGGGTCGACGTCGCCCTCGTCGAGCGCGGCGACTACGTCAGCGGGGCTTCCTCCGCCTCGAGCCACATGATCCACGGCGGGGTCCGCTACCTCGAGAACGGCGAGTTCCGCCTCGTAAAGGAGTCGGTGACCGAGCGCAACCGGCTCGTGCGCAACGCTCCCCACTTCGTCAAGCCGCTGCCGACGACCATCCCGATCCACCGCACCTTCTCCGGCATCCTCGCGGCGCCGTTCCGCCTCCTCGTCACGCACGGCCGCGGCAAGCCGCGCGAGCGCGGCGCCCTGCTGATCAAGGTCGGCCTCATCATGTACGACACCTTCTCGCGCGACGGCGGAGCGGTGCCGCGTCATCGCTTCCGCGGGCGTCGCAGCTCGCGGGCGCAGTTCCCCGACCTCGACGAGCGGTTCCGCTACACCGCCACCTACTACGACGCCTCCATGCACGACCCCGAGCGCCTCGCTCTCGACGTCCTGCGCGACGGCGTCCGCGAGGATTCGGCGCGGGCGGCCAACTACGCCCCCGTCGTCGGGGCGGACGGGTCGTCGGTCATCATCCGCGACGACGTCACGGGCGAGGAGTTCCCGTTCACGGCCGACGTCGTCGTGAACACGAGCGGACCCTGGACCGACCTGACCAACACCGCGCTCGGCTCGCCGACGCGCTTCATGGGCGGCACCAAGGGGTCGCACATCGTCCTCGACAACACGTCGCTGCTCGAGGCCACCGGCGGCAACGAGATCTTCTTCGAGGCCGCCGACGGCCGCATCGTCCTCATCTACCCGCTCAAGGGCCGGGTCATGGTCGGGACGACCGACATCGACGCCGACCCGAGCCGCCCCACGGTCTGCACCGACGACGAGATCGACTACTTCTTCGATCTGATCGCGCAGGTCTTCCCCGACATCGCCGTCGACCGGTCGCAGATCGTCTACACGTTCTCCGGCATCCGACCCCTTCCGCGACATGACGACCTCGCCCCCGGGTTCGTCTCGCGCGACTACCGGATCGAGAAGGACCGGCTCGGCGACATCCCCGTCCTCAGCCTCGTCGGCGGCAAGTGGACGACGTTCCGCGCGCTCGCGGAGCACCTCGCCACCGACGTGCTCGGCCTGATGCGGCGTCCGCGCCGGGTCGCCACAACCGACCTCGCGATCGGGGGCGGTGCCGGGTACCCCCGCAGCGTCGCCCAGCGTCGGCGCTGGATCGAGGCCCACCGCGGCGCGCACTCCGCGGAGTTCGCCGATCGGATGCTGGAGCGCTACGGCACCTACGCGCAGGAGGTGCTGGCCGCTCTCCCCGTCGCGCAGCAGGAGCTCGCCCACGCCCCGGGCTACTCGGTCGAGGAGATCGCGTTCCTCGCCGAGCGCGAAGAGGTCGTCACGCTCATGGATCTGCTGCTGCGCCGCACCTCGATCGCCTTCGTCGGGGGCGTCTCGATGGAGACGCTCGCGGAGGTCGCCGAAGCGGCCGCGCCCGTCCTCGGCTGGGACGCCGAGACCGTGCGCAGCCAGGCCGATGAGGCCGCGCAGGCGCTCGAGGACGCTCACCGCATCGACGTGCGCACGTCGCACCTGGCGCCGCTCGACGCCTGAGCCGATCGACCCGGCGAGGCCCGACGCCGGATCACCCTCGGGCCACCCTCTCGCGCGGCGACGTCGCCCGCGATGATTCTGCAGAAAGGTCGACGCTGACATGCACGACATCAATCTCGGGCTCTACTTCGTGTCAGAGCTCGTGGGAACGGCGATGCTGCTCCTGCTCGGCGGTGGCGTGGTCGCCAACGTCATCCTCGCCAAGTCGAAGGGCCTCGGCGGCGGGACATTGATGATCAACTGGGGCTGGGGTCTGGCGGTGTTCGCGGGTGTGCTCGTGTCGTCGTACTCGGGCGCTCAGCTCAACCCCGCCGTGTCGATCGGGCTCCTCGTGGGCGGGAAGATCGAGTTCGTCCAGTTCCTCGTCGCCATCGCCGCCCAGTTCGTCGGCGCGTTCCTGGGCGCCGTGCTGTGCTGGCTGGCCTACCACGACCACTTCGACGCCGAGCCCGACCCGGCCAACAAGCTCGGCGTGTTCTCGACCGGCCCCGGCATCCGCGCCTACGGCTGGAACCTCGTCACCGAGATCATCGCGACCTTCGTGCTCGTGTTCGTCATCTTCGGCTTCGCCGACTACGGCGACATCGAGATCGGCACCCCGGGCTCGCTCGGACCCCTGACCGCCGTGCCGGTGGCCCTCCTCGTGGTCGGCATCGGCGCTTCGCTCGGCGGCCCCACCGGCTACGCGATCAACCCCGCCCGCGACCTCGGACCCCGCATCGCGCACGCCGTGCTCCCCATCAAGGGCAAGGGCTCGAGCGACTGGTCGTACGCGTGGGTGCCCGTCGTCGGACCCCTCATCGGCGGTACGCTCGCGGCACTCGCTGCCGGCGCACTGCTCGGCTTCGCCTGATCCGTCCACCCCGAACCGCCAACGCTGACAGACAAGGACGTCACATCATGACCGACTACATCATCGCCCTCGACCAGGGCACGACCTCGAGCCGCGCGATCATCTTCGACAAGAAGGGCTCGATCATCTCCGTCGGGCAGAAGGAGCACGAGCAGATCATGCCGCGGGCCGGCTGGGTCGAGCACGACCCGATCGAGATCCGCGACAACATGCGCGAAGTCATCGGCATCGCGCTCGGCCGGGCCAACCTGACCCGCCACGACATTGCCGCGATCGGCATCACCAACCAGCGCGAGACCGCCGTCGTGTGGGACAAGAACACCGGCATCCCCGTGTACAACGCGATCGTGTGGCAGGACACCCGCACGCAGTCCATCGTCAATCGCCTGGCCGGCGACGAAGGGGTCGAGCGGTACAAGGACATCGTCGGCCTGCCGCTCGCGACCTACTTCTCGGGCACGAAGATCGTCTGGATCCTCGAGAACGTCGAGGGCGCGCGCGAGAAGGCCGAGGCCGGCGACCTCATCTTCGGCACGACCGACACCTGGGTGCTGTGGAACCTCACCGGCGGCCCGACGGGCGGCATCCACGCCACCGACGTCACGAACGCGTCGCGCACGCTCTTCATGGACCTCGAGACCCTCGAATGGCGTGACGACATCCTCGCCGACTTCGGTGTGCCGCGCTCGATGATGCCCGAGATCCGCTCCTCCAGCGAGGTCTACGGCGAGGCGCGAGACACCTCGCTGCTGCGTGAGACGCCGGTCGCCGGCATCCTGGGCGACCAGCAGGCGGCGACCTTCGGTCAGGCAGCCTTCGACGCCGGCGAGAGCAAGAACACCTACGGCACCGGCAACTTCCTGATCTTCCAGACGGGGACCGAGATCGTGAAGTCCGAGAACGGCCTGCTCACGACGGTCGGGTACAAGCTCGGCGATGGTCCCACCCACTACGCGCTCGAGGGCTCGATCGCCGTCACCGGATCGCTCATCCAGTGGCTGCGCGATCAGCTCGGGATCATCTCGACGGCGCCGGAGGTCGAGCAGCTCGCGCTGTCGGTCGAGGACAACGGCGGCGTCTACTTCGTGCCGGCGTTCTCGGGACTGTACGCGCCGTACTGGCGGCCCGACGCCCGCGGCGCGATCGTCGGCCTCACGCGCTACGCCAACCGCGGCCACCTCTCGCGCGCCGCGCTCGAGGCGACGGCCTTCCAGACGCGCGAAGTGCTGGATGCCGTCAACGCCGACTCGGGCGTCGACCTCGCCGAGCTGAAGGTCGACGGCGGCATGATCGCCAACGACACGCTGATGCAGTTCCAGGCCGACATCCTCGGCGTCCCGGTCGTGCGGCCGGTCGTCGCCGAGACCACCGCCCTCGGTGCCGCCTACGCCGCCGGTCTCGCCGTCGGGTTCTGGAGCGACCTCGACGAGCTCCGGGCCAACTGGCAGGAGGACAAGCGCTGGACGCCGAACGACGACGTCGAGGAGCGCGAGCGTCAGCTGCGGCTGTGGAAGAAGGCCGTGACGAAGTCGATGGACTGGGTCGACGACGACGTCCGCTGAGGCTCGAGTCTGAGGCCTGCGTCTGAGGCCCGGCGCGGCCCCCGCATCCTTCCGGATCGGGGGCCGCGTCTCGTCAGAGCGTTCGCGGGAGCGCGAGCGCGAAGCAGACCGACCGCGGCATCGTCTCGACGTAGGGCTCGTAGACCGGGATGCGGCTGAATCCCATCGACGTGTAGAGCGCGATCGACTCCGGCTGCTGGAGCCCGGTCTGCAGGATCACGCGCTCCGCGCCGTCCGCGCGGGCGGCATCGAGCGCTGCCGACACGAGTGCGCGGGCGATGCCGATACCGCGGAACCCGGGCAGGACGACGAGGCGCTTGATCTCCCGGTCATCGCCGAGCCGGCGGACGATGACGTGTCCCGCGGGGGTGGCTTCCGCGGCGGCTTCGGCCCCGGTTTCCGCCGCCATGGCGATGAGGGTCGTGACGATCTCGTCGGGGTGCGTCGCGAGCGCGCGGGCACGGGCGCGGCGCCGCTCGTCGGGCTCGTCGCCGTGGAAGCCGTCGTATCGAGCGCCGAGATCGTCGTCGAGCTGCCGTCGCAGCTCTCGTGCGCGGGGGTCGTCATAGGCGACGTCGATGATCCGCCAGGTCAGGTCTCGTTCCACAGCGACCGATAGTAGGCCAGCCGGTCGGAGTCGGGGGTGATCCCGTAGGCGGCGATGAGCTCGTCCTCCCAGCCCGGACCGTAGTTCCACTCGGTGCTCATCGAGGCCACCGCGATGTCGGCCCAGCGGTCGGCGACACCCAGCGCGCCCAGGTCGACGTGCGCGAGCCACCGTCCGTCGTCGCCGACCAGGGTGTTCGGACAGCACGCGTCACCGTGACAGACGACGAGGAGGTCGGGCTCGGGTGCGTCGTGGAGGGATGCCGGCACGGCGATGCCCCGGACCGCCGCGTTGCGCAGCCGCTGCGCGACGCCCCAGTCGTAGGGGCAGTCGGCGACGGGGAGGGCGTCGTGGAAAGCACGGAGCCCTTCGCCGACCGCGCGCACCGCGGTCGCCGGATCGGCGATCCACCGGGGATCGACCGCCGACAGGCCGGGGAGGGTGCGCGTGACGAGCCACTCGACGTCGCCGTCCTCGCCCGCCTCCAGCACCTCGGGCACCGGCGTGTACGGCGCGGCCCATCGCAGCCGCCCGGACTCGGCGCTCATCGACGTCTCCGCGTTGCGCGGGCCCACCTTCACGACGCGGCCGTCGTCGGTGCCGAACGTCACGCCGCCGATCGCGTTGCGCCAGAGCGGCGTGAGCGTCGCGCCGGCGGTGAGCAGGCCCAGGCGCTCCGAGATGTCTGCGCGCACGGGCGCGTCGAAGTCGGGCGGCGGAAGGGGCACGCGACCATCCTGCCCATCGGCGTCCGTCGCCGTCCCGCGGCGCGCCCGGGAGCTGTGCCGTCGACAGGTTGGGCGGCATCTCCCGCTGGTGGACGGCGGCGGCACCGTGGCTCAGCCTGTTGACGGCACGGACGCGGGCACCGGCCCGGGGCGCGGGCGTTCTAGGGTGGAGGGGCGAGTTCGAAGGAGAACACATGCAGATCGCGGGAGTCTCGGCCCTCGTCACGGGCGGTGCGAGCGGATTGGGAGCGGCCACGGCGCGGCGCCTCGCCGCCGACGGCGCGCGGGTCACGATCCTCGACCTGCCGGGATCGGCGGGCCGGGATGTCGCCGAGCAGTTGGACGGCACCTTCGCCGCCGCCGACGTCACCGACCCGGACGAGGTCGCTGCGGCGGTCGAGACGGCCGGCCGGGCAGCGCCCCTGCGCATCGTCGTCACCTGCGCCGGCATCGCGCCACCCGCGAAGGTGCTCGATCGCTCGGGTGCGCCGACGCCGCTCGCCGACTTCGAGCGCGTCGTCCGGATCAACCTCGTCGGCACCTACAACGTCGTGGCCCAGGCCTCGGCGGCGATCGCGCGGACCGACCCGACGGAGACCGGTGCGCGCGGCGTCATCGTCAACACGGCCTCGGTCGCGGCGTTCGACGGACAGATCGGTCAGCCCGCCTACGCGGCGTCGAAGGGCGCGGTGCACGCGATGACCCTGCCGATCGCGCGCGAGCTCGCGCGTCACGGCATCCGCGTCTGCACGATCGCCCCCGGGATCATGCAGACGCCGATGATGGCGGGGCTGCCGGATGCCGCGCAGCGCTCGCTCGGCGAGCAGGTGCCGTACCCGCAGCGGCTGGGCGCGCCGGAGGAGTTCGCCGCCCTCGCCGCCCACATCGTCGACAACGACTACCTCAACGGCGAGACGATCCGTCTCGACGGCGCGATCAGGATGGCCCCACGATGAGCGAGAGCACCCCCGAGATGAGCCACGACACACCGACGAGCGAGACCGTCCTCCTCCGCCGCGAAGGGGGACTCGCCCGCATCACACTGAACCGTCCGGCGTCGCTCAACGCCGTCGACGCCGAGATGGCGTCCCGTTGGCGGGAGGTGACCGCCGACGTCGCGGCCGATCCGTCGATCGGCGCTGTGATCCTGGATGCCGCGGGCCGGGCCTTCTGCGCGGGCGGCGACGTCGTGTCGATGTCGACGTCGGGCATGGGCGGCGCGGCGGTCACGGAGACCGCCCGCATCATCCACGACGGCATCACGTCGCTGACCGGCGCCGCCGTGCCGGTCGTCGCCGCGGTGCAGGGCGCGGTCGCCGGGGGAGGGCTCGGCATCATGCTCGTCGCCGACTACATCGTCGCGTCGCCGACGGCGGTGTTCGTCAGCAAGTACGCCAACATCGGCCTCACCCCCGACCTCGGCGTCTCGACTCTGCTGCCCGCAGCGATCGGGCAGCGCCGGGCGCTGCAACTGCTGCTCCACGACACGACACTCGACGCCGCGACGGCGCTCGACTGGGGGCTGATCGCCGAGGTCGTCGACGACCCCGCCGCCCGGGCGCGGGCCCTCGCCGACTCGTGGCTCACGGGTGCGACGACGGCTTTCGGTCAGGCCAAGCGGCTCGTCCGCGATGGCGCCGGCCGCACCTTCGCCGAGAACCTCGACGCCGAGGCGCGGACCATCGGGTCGCGTTTCGACACCGACGAGGCGCGTGTCCGCATCGACGCGTTCGCCGCCGCATCCGCCCGCCGCACCCGAACCGAGGAGACCTCATGACCGACGCGAAGCCCCTCGCCGGCAAGACCCTGCTGATGTCGGGCGGGAGCCGCGGCATCGGCCTGGCGATCGCGCTCCGTGCCGCGCGCGACGGCGCGAACATCGCCCTGCTCGCGAAGACGGATCAGCCGCACCCGAAGCTCGAGGGCACCGTCCACACCGCCGCCGCGGAGATCATCGCGGCGGGCGGACGCGCCCTGCCGATCGTCGGCGATGTCCGCGACGAGGACTCCATCACCGAGGCCGTGCTGAAGACGCAGGGCGAGTTCGGCGGTATCGACATCGTCGTGAACAACGCCTCGGCGATCGACCTGTCGGGCACGCTCGAGCTGTCGGCGAAGCGCTTCGATCTGATGCAGGCCGTGAACGTGCGCGGAACCTTCCTGCTTTCGCGGGCTGCGCTTCCGATCCTGCGCGAGGCCGAGAACCCGCACATCCTCTCGCTGTCACCGCCGCTCAACCTCTCGCCGAAGTGGCTCGGTGCCCACACCGGGTACACGCTCGCGAAGTACGGCATGACGATGGCGACCCTCGGGATCGCCGCCGAGTTCGCCGGCGAGGGGATCGCCGCGAACACGCTGTGGCCGCGCACCACGATCGCGACGGCGGCGGTGCAGTACTCCCTCGGCGGTGACCGGATGATGGCGGCGAGCCGTACCCCGGAGATCTACGCGGATGCCGCCTACGAGGTGCTGGTACAACCGGCGCGCGGGTACAGCGGGCAGACGCTCATCGTCGAGGACGTGCTCGAGGCGTCGGGCGTGACCGACTTCTCGGGCTACGCCGCCGTGCCGGGCACCCCGGACGAGGCGCTGTTCCCCGACGTCTTCCTCGACTGAGGCGGAACCGGCCGGCCCCGCTCCAGGGTCCGGCCGGCCCCGCTCAGGCGTTGAGGTCGACGCGCATCCCGATGCCGCGCTCCTGCGCCGCGTCGAGCAGGACGGCGGCGACCGCGACATCCTGCGCGCCGATGCCGACCGAGTCGAACAGGGTGATCTCGTCGGCGCGCGACCGGCCGCGGACCCGACCCGTGAGCACTTCGCCGAGAGTGCCCACGACGTCGTCCAGGGTGACGGCGCCGTCGGACACGGCGAGGAGGAGGTCGCCCGATTTCGTCTCCGCCGTCGCGCGGTCGTCGACCCACACGGAGGCGCGGGCGAGCGCGGCACCGTCGACCTCGCGCTCGTCGGGACGCGGGCGCGCTCCGACGACGTTGAGGTGCTGACCTGCGCGAAGCCATGCGCCCTCGAGGATCGGCTCGACCGAGGGGGTGAGCGTGCAGACGACGTCGGAGGCGTCGACGGCGTCGCGGGGCGACGACGCGGCGACGATCTCGCCGTCCCAGTCGCCCGCGCGTTCGAGTTCGGCCGTGAAACGCGCCACGGTGTCGGCCGAGCGCGACCAGACGGTGAGGCGTTCGAACGGGCGCACGTTCCGCAGCGCCCGCACGTGCTCGCGTGCCAGCGCTCCGGCCCCGAGCAGGCCGAGCGACCGGCTGTCGTCGCGGGCGAGCGCGCGGGTGGCGACGGCGCTCGCCGCCGCCGTGCGCACGCGCGTCGGGACGCGACCGTGCAGCAGGGCCACGGGCGCGCCGTCGGTGCGATCGACGACGAGGATCATCGATCGCTGCGTCGGCAGGTCGCGCGCGGCGTTGTCGGGGACGTCGGCGAGGAGTTTGACCCCGGCCAGGCCCGCCGCGTCCGAGACCGCCGCCATGAGGATGAACCGGCCGGTGTCGCCCGGCGTCGCCATCGAGGTGGGGCCGGGCTGGTGCGCGCCGCCGTCGGCGATCTCCGCGAAAGCGCGTGAGACGGCGTCGAGGACGGCTTCGCGGTCGACGAGGGACTCCAGCTCGGAGGCGCCGAGCAGCAGCGTCACGCGGCCACCCCGCCGGTGAGCTCGAGCCCGTCGGCGACGACGACGCCGCGGTAGAGCACGGTCCGGTCGGGGGACCGGTCCATGACCGCCGCGGTGACGGTGTCGCCCGACACGAGCACGAGGTCGGCCGGGTCTCCGACGGCGAGCCCCGGGCGGTCGGCGGCACCGTCCAGAGCCGCCGCGCGTCCCATGACGGATCGCCCGCCCGCCGTCGCGATCGCGACGCAGTGCTCGATGTCCTCGTCGCGGCGGAAGCCGTTGGTGAAGGCGAGCTGCCAGGTGCGGTCGAGCATGTCGGTGTTGCCGTACGGCGACCAGTAGTCGCGTTGGCCGTCCTGGCCGAGGCCGAGCCGGACGCCGTACTCGGCGAGCATCAGCGTCGGGAGCGGCGTCGGCGGCGCGATCGTCGCCATCGAGATGTCGAGCTCGCGCATCTCGTCGAGGAGCGGCCGCAGCTGCGCCTCGGGCAGGCGGCCGAGGCCGTACCCGTGCGAGATGGTGACCCGGCCCTGCATCCCGGTGGCGCGCGTCCGCTCGATGATCAGCTCGGTCGAGAACTTCGCCAGCTGGTCGGGTTCGTGCAGGTGGATGTCGATGGGGGCGCCGTGCTTCTCGGCGATGCCGAAGACGATGTCGAGGTGGCGCACGGGGTCGCGGTCGAGCGCGCACGGGTCGATCCCGCCGGCGACGTCGGCACCGCGGGCCATCGCCTCGTCCAGGACGTCGGCGGACCCCTTCTCGCGCAGCAGGCCCGCCTGCGGGAACGCGATGATCTCGACGTCGCAGCGCCCGGCGTTGGCCTCCCGGGCCGCCACGACCGCGTCGAGACGTTCGTGCCGGGCGTCGACGTCGACCTGGGCGTAGGTGCGGACGGCGGTCGTGCCGCGCGCGATCGCCCGCTCGAGCGTCGTCGCGACGCGTGCCTCGATCGACGCCTCGGCCTCGCGCCAGTTGCGACGGTCGTTGAGCATCATGTTCCACACCCCGGGTGATCCCGTGTGGGGGCGGAAGGGCAGGCCGACGCGGGTCGAGTCCAGGTGGACGTGGACGTCGGCGAACGAGGGGATCAGGATGCGGTCGCGTCCGTCCACGACGTCTGCGGCGGTGGTGTCCACCGTGCCGGGGGCGGCGGTGCCGGTGATGACACCGCCGTCCACGATCACGTCGGTGGTCGCACCGCCCCAGGGGCGGACGCGGCTGAGGATGGTGCGGGTCATTCGAAGCTCGTCTCGGTGAAGTCGTAGAGGCCGTCGGCGCGGGGCGTCCACTGCAGCGACGATCCGGCGGCGAAGTTGTTGGCGGGCACGTAGAGCGGGACGAAGTAGACCTGCTCGTTGCTGTAGCCGAGGAGCTCGGCGAAGACGTCCTCGCGCTCCGCGCCCTCGACGCCGCGCTGCCGCTCGGCGAGCTCGGTCGTGGTCGGGTCGAGCGCGTAGTTGTTGTTGCCGGCCGGCTCGTAGAAGTCGGTCAGCGGCAGGTCGCCGTCGAGGGTCGAGGGCGCCCACGTGTTCAGGTAGATGCCCTGCATCTCCTTGCCGCGGACCTTCAGCGTGTGGCTCTGCTGATCGGCGCCGCGCATGTCGACGGCGATGCCGACCGTCTCGAGGTAGCCCTGGATGCTCTGGGCGACCTCGCTCGAGAGCGGGATGCGGCCGTCGGTGGCGTAGTCGAAGGGGATGGGCGTGCCGTCGTATCCGGCCTCGGCGAGCAGCGCGCGCGCCGCCTCGGGGTCGTAGCCGATCGCCTCGACGTCGTCGGAGTAGCCCTCGACGGCGGGGGCGAGCATCGCCTTCGCCGGTTCGGCGAGTCCGGCCAGCAGCGAGTCGACGATCGCCTCCGTGTCGATCGCGTGACCGATGGCCTCGCGCACGCGGACGTCCTGCAGGGGGCCGGCGGTCGAGTTCGCGCCGAGGAAGACCACGCCGTTCGACAGCGCCGAGAACACCTGCGCGTTGCCGGCCGACTCGATGCTAGACACCTGGGTCGGGCCGATCTGCGCCACGTCGAGGTCGCCCGAGAGGACGCCGCTCGCCCGCGACTCCGCCGACGAGACCGGCTGCAGCGAGATGGTCTCGATGGCGGGCGCCTCGCCCCAGTAGTCGTCGTTGCGCACGAGGTCGTACGAGACCCCCGCGGTGATGCGGTCGAAGACGTAGGGGCCCGAGCCGATCGGCTCACGGGCGTAGGCGTCGGCACCCATCTCCTGGTAGGTGTCGGCCGGCACGATGGAGATGAGCGAGGTGTTGCGGGGGAACGCCGAGAACGGCTGCTTCAGGACGAAGCGCACCGTCAGGTCGTCGACCTTCTCGACGCGGTCGACCGACGAGAGGTAGGCGTAGTTCTCACCCGTCGGGTCGCCGAGGATCGTCTCGTACGAGAACACGACGTCGTCGGCTGTGATCTCCTCGCCGTTGCTCGCCGTGACGTCGGGCTGGAGGGTGAACTCCCACTCGGTCAGGTCGGCGTTGGACGTCCACTCGGTCGCGAGCTTGGGGACCATCTCGCCGTCGGCGGTGATCTTCACGAGCTGGTCGTGCGTGTGGAAGAACACCGACAGCACCACGAGCGCGCCCGAGCGGATGGGGTCCATCGAGGTCGGATCGGTCGGCAGGGCGGCGGTGATCGAGGTCTGTGCCGAACCGGAGCCGGAGGCGGAGCCGCCGGACGGCGAATCGAACCCCCCGGCGCAGCCGGCGAGCACGAGCGCGCCGAGGGCGAGGAGAGATCCGCCGGCGAGAGCGCGCCGGGAGGTGTGTCGGGTCATGAGAGGGCCTTTCGAGGGGTCAGGTGCGGGATGGCGTCGAGGAGGGTGCGGGTATAGGGATGCTGCGGGTCGGTGAAGACGTCTTCGGTGAGGCCGTGCTCGACGATGCGACCGCTCTCCATCACGACGACCCGATCGGCGATGCCGCGGACGACGCCGAGGTCGTGCGAGACGAAGAGGTATGCGAGCCCGCGGTCGCGCTGCAGGTCGCGCAGGAGGTCGAGCACCTGGGCCTGGATCGAGACGTCGAGTGCGGAGACGGGCTCGTCGAGCAGCACGAGCGCCGGGTCGAGCGCGAGCGCGCGGGCGATCCCGACGCGCTGCCGCTGCCCGCCGGAGAGCCGGCGAGGCAGGCGATCGTCGAAGGACGGGTCGAGGCCGACACCCGCGAGGAGCTCGCGGACGCGGGCGGGGCTGTAGGAGTGCCGCACGCGCAGCGGCTCGGCGACGGATCCGGCGACGCTCACCCGTGGGTCGAGGGCCGACGACGGGTCCTGGAAGACGATCTGCGTGCGGGCGCGTTCGGCCGCGGAGCGTCCGGCGATGGCGGGGGCGGCGTTCGTGCCGGCGATCGCGATGCTGCCCGCGGTGGCGGGGGTCAGGCCGAGGATCGCGCGCAGCAGCGACGACTTGCCGCATCCGGACTCGCCGACCACGGCGAGGGTCTCGCCCGCCCGGATCTGCAGCGAGACGCCGTCGACGGCGCGCACGGTGCGCCCGCGTCGACCGGGGTACTCGACGACGAGGTCGGTGACCTCCAGCGCGATCTCCGCGGCATGGTCGGCCGCTGCGGTTGCTGCGGCCGCCGCGCGCGCGGGCGGCTCGTGCGCCGAGGGGACCGCCGCGAGCAGCATCCGCGTGTAGTCCTCGCGCGGAGCGGCGAGCACATCCGAGGTCGTGCCCCGTTCGACGACGGTGCCGGAGCGCATGACGGCGATGTCGTCGGTGTGCTCGCCCACGAGCCCGAGGTCGTGCGTGATGAGCGCGAGCGCGGATCCGGTCCGCTCCCGCACCTCGTCGAGGAGGGCCATGACCTGGGCCTGCACGGTCACGTCGAGGGCCGTCGTCGGCTCGTCGGCGATGAGCAGCAGCGGGTCGTGGGCGATCGCCATCGCGATCATCGCGCGCTGCCGCATCCCGCCCGACCACTGGTGGGGCCGGGCCGCGGCGCGCTCGGCCGCGTTCCGGACGCCGACCGACTCGAGCAGCTCGACCGCGCGGCGCCGGGCGGCGGTGCGCCCGAGGCTCGGCGCGTGGACGCGGACAGCGCTCGCGACCTGGGCGCCGACCGCGCGCAGCGGGTTGAGCGACGACATCGGGTCCTGGAAGATCATGGCCGCGACGCGCCCGCGGCTCGACCGCAGCTCGCGGTCGCCGAGCGCCGTGACGTCGCGCCCGTCGAGGATGATGCGCCCGCTCGTCACCCGCACGCCCTCGGGCAGCAGCCCCATGGTCGCGAGCATCGTGAGGCTCTTGCCCGACCCGGACTCGCCCACGATCCCGAGCGCGCGGCCCCGTGCGATGTCGAGCGAGACGCCGGTCACGAGCGGTCGCGGGCCGCTGGGGGTGACGGCCTCGAGCGACAGGTCCTCGACGGTCAGAACCGATGCGGTCATCGCCGGCCTCCCTTGCGCAGCAGGGCGCCGCGCGCCTCCGCGGTGAACTGCTGACTGACGAACTGGGCCCCCGCGACCGCGAGGAACATGACGAGGCCGGGCAGGATGACCAGCCACGGATCGGTCGAGAGGTACTTCTGGCCGTCGAAGATCATCGCGCCCCAGCTCGGCGTGGGCGGCTGCACGCCCAGGCCGAGGTACTCGAGGGAAGCCTCGATGAGGACGATGGTGGCGATGTCGGTCGCCGCGATGATGAGGGTGTGGGGCCAGACGTTGGGCACGACGTGGCGGGTGATGGTCCAGAACGTGTCGGCGCCCTGCGTGAGCGGCGCGACCACGAAGTCCTGGCGCCGCAGCGCCGCCGTGATGTTGCGCGTCACACGGGCGTACCCGACCCACCAGGTGCAGCCGACGACGAGGATCGTCAGGCCGGCGCTCGGCGAGACGACGGCGCAGATGGCGATGAGCAACAGGACCACGGGCATCGCCAGGACGGTGTTCGACAGGACGGAGAGCCCGGCCTCGATCTTGCCCCCGAAGTAGCCGGACACGATTCCGGCCGTCGTCCCGATGAGCGCGTTGAGGGCGACGATGGCGAGCGTGATGCCGAGCGTCACCGACGACGCGAGCGCCACCCGGCTGAACAGGTCGCGGCCGAGCGGGTCGGTGCCGAGCGGATGCGCCGGGTCGGTGAACGGCGGCAGCAGTGCGCGGGAGAGGTCCTGCCCCATCGGATCGAAGCCGGGCAGGATCGGGCGCAGCGCCGAGAGGGCGACGACGAGCCCGATCATGACGAACCCGACCACGGCGGAGGGACGCAGCCGCAGGCGCGGCGCGCGGAGACCGGCCGCGGGTGACGCTGCGACGGGCGCGGGAGCGACGGGCGTGAGTGTCATGAGTGAGCCGTCCGGGTGTCGATGCGGGAGACGAGGATGTCGACCATGGTGTTCACGAGCACGAACATCAGGGCCACGAAGAGCAGGCCGGCCTGCACGATCGGGAAGTCTCGCTGGCTGACCGCGTCGGTCAGGAGGCTGCCGAGGCCGGGCCAGGCGAACACGACCTCGACGACGACCGTGCCGCCGAGAAGCCCGCCGAGGTTCAGGCCCGCCATCCCGAGGACGGGCGCCAGGGCGTTCGGCAGCATCTGCGTGAGCAGGATGCTGACCCGGCTGTGTCCCTGGGCGAACGCGGTGCGCACGTAGTCCTGCTCGGCCTGCTCGCTGAGCGCGGCGTCGAGGAGGCGCAGGTACATCACGAACTGGCCGGTCGCGAGGGTGATGACGGGAAGCACCAGGCTGGCCGGGCTCGTCCGGCCCAGCGAGGGGAGGAGCCCGAGCAGCACCGAGAAGACCAGGACGAGGAGCAGCGCGAAGAAGAAGTCGGGCACCGACTGGCGCACCGCGCCACTCCACCCGACGACCGCGCGCAACAGGCGGCTGCCGGTCAGCTGGATGGCGAGCGCCGCGACGAGCGCGAGGGCGAAACCGGCGATGAACGCCCAGAACGCGAGCTCGATGGTCGCGGGGACGCGCTCGAGGACGAGGCCCAGGGCGGATTCGTGGCGACGGTACGAGTCGCCGAAGTCGCCCACGAAGAGGCCGCCGAGGTAGTCGAGGTACTGCACGATCACCGGCCGGTCGAAACCGAGGCCGGCGTTGAGTGCGTCGACGTCGGCCGCTGAGGCGTTGTCGGGCAGGAGCAGCGCCCCGGGCGCCCCGGTCAGACGACCGAGGACGAAGCCCACGGTCACCACCAGGAAGATCGTGGCGACGGCGAGGCCGAGGCGGCGGAGGAGGAAGGGGAGCACGAGCAGGACGCTATGGCACGTCGGCTCGCGGATCGGCCCGCGTAACGAACACGCAACACAACTCTTACGCTTGCGTCACTTTGGCGTACCGAATGGCCGTTTGGGGCCGTGAAATCGACTTCAAGACGTTATTCGGAATACCAAACGGGGATTCTCGCTCCGCCCGTCCGACCTGTCAGGATGGTCGGGTGGACGACGAGACGGATGCTGCCGGACGGCGCATCGCGCACGCCCTCCGCGAGCGGATCATCACGGGTGACATCGCGATGGGCGACAAGCTCGGTGAGCGCGATGTCGCCCTGCAGCTCGGGGTGTCGCGGGTGCCCGTGCGTGAAGCGCTCCAACTGCTCGAGTCCGAGGGGTTCGTGTCGTCCTCCCATCGCCGAGCCGCGATCGTGCACACGTTCACTCTCGACGACGCGGTCGAGCTCTTCGACATGCGGATGCAGCTCGAGCCCTTCGCGGCTTCGCTCGCCGCTCGGAGCGCCGCCGCCGGCGCCGACACGACCCATCTGGTCGCTGCGCTCGAGGTCGCTCATGTCGCGCACGACGAGGACGCACCGGCGTCGACCCGCAACTCCGATCTGCACGAGGAGATCTTCGCGCTCGCCGGACACCGGCTGCTGCTGCGGATGAGCGGACAGCTGACGGGCCGCACGCGGTGGCTGTTCCGACTCACGCCGGAGCGGGACACGGAGCGCCGGTGGGACGAGCACGACGAGATCGTCGAGGCCATCCTGGGCGGGCACGCGGACCTCGCGTTCGCGCTCGCTGCCGCCCACGTCGAGCGGGGGCGAGTCGAGTCGATGCCCCGCCTGGCGGAGCGGCTTCCGGCCGAACCGGTGCGACGCCGCCGGCGCCGTGCTGCGACGCGCTGACCGCGGATCCGCGGTCAGGCGAGCGGCTTGCGCAGGAAGATCTGGAAGGTGCCGTCGCCCTGGGGGATCCGCTCGGACTCGACGTACCCCTCACGTTCGTACAGGCGCAGGTTCGCTTCGCTGAGCGAGCCGGTGAACAGTTCGGCCTGCCGTGCCCCGGCTTCGCGGCCCCGCTCCTCGACCGCGGCGAGGAGCGCCGTGCCGAGGCCGGATCCCTGCTGGTCGGGGGCGATCGCGATGCGGCCGATCAGCAGCAGTTCACCGTCGAGGCGCGCGCGAGCGGCTCCGACGATGCGGCCGTCGTCGATCGCGACGCAGCCGAGGTTCTCCTGCAGCTCCGCACGCAGCTCGTCGAGGGTCTGCGTGAGCGGCGGCATGTCGGCGGCGTCGTAGATGAGCGCCTCCGACACGAACGCGGCGCGCTGGAGGGTCAGCACCTCGCCCGCGTCGGTCGGCTCGATGGGTCGGATGTCGCGGTCGTCGGCGCCGTCAGCGTCGGCCGACATCAGGCGGCCGTCTCGGGGTCGATGATGCCGTGGCGGACGAAAGCGTTCCAGATGCCGTCGTCGAGCACACCGGTGGTGACCTCACCGGCGATCCGCTGCAGCTTCGGGTCGGCCTCGGCCATCGCGATCGCGGTGCCGCAGACCTCGAACATCTCGACGTCGTTCCAGCTGTCGCCGATGCCGACGGCATCCGCCGCATCGCGGCCGAGGTGCGTCAGCATCGCCTCGATGCCGGTGCCCTTGTTGGTGCCGCGCATGCCGACCTCGCCGTTCGATCCCGCCGGAAGGGGCATGCTGCCCGGGATGACGTGGAACTCGTCGCCGAGCGCCTGCTGGGTCTTCTCGACGGCGTCGGGATCGGCGCTGACGAAGACCGCCTTCGCGATGTGATCGAGATCGGCCTCCTCGACCGGAGCGAAGCGCGGCGCCGCCACGACATCCTCGGCGAGGGCGACGGTGGAGAGGTCGTCGGCGTGGCGGCGGCGACGCTCGCTGATGAAGTCGGCGATGAACGACCGGACGCCCTCGCTCGCGTACACCCCGTCGTGCGACTGGATGAAGTACCGCGTGCCCTGCTCGTCGAAGTAGGCCATGACCCGCTCGACGGCGGCGCGGGGCATCAGCTCCGCCAGCACCGTCTCGTCGCCGGAGACCGCGAGGGCGCCGCCGTTGGAGATCGCGCCGTCGAAGCCGATGTCGAGGACGCGAGGGTTGATGTCGCCGGCGGCGCGTCCCGTGCAGAGGTAGACGAGATGCCCGCGTTCGCGGGCGGCGCGAACCGCTGCGACCGTCGAGGGGGCGATCGTCTCGCCGTGCGCGAGGATGGTGCCGTCGACGTCCAGGAAGATGATGCGAGATTCCGACGTCACCCCTCCAGCGTAATGCGAGGCGCTCACAGCAGGCCGTGCCGGGCGAAGGCGTTGTGGATGCCGTGGTCGTCGATCGCGGTGGTGACCTCGTCGGCGAGGGCCTGGACCTCGGGCGCGGCATTGCCCATCGCGATCGCGGTGCCGCAGACCTCGAACATCTCGGCGTCGTTCCCGTTGTCGCCGACGCCGATCGCGTCGGCCGGGTCGATCCCCAGGTGGGCGAGCACCTCGAGGATCGCGGCGCCCTTGTTCACCCCGCGCGGCGCCACTTCGCCCGAGCTGCCCTCGGGGAGCGGGATGGTGCCCGAGACGACGGCGAAGTCGGGGGCGAGCTGCTCGAGCAGGTCGGCGACGGCATCCGCATCCTGTCCGAGGATGACGGCCTTGGCGACCTCGGCGTCGGAGAAATGGACCTCGTCGTCGAAGGTCTTCATCCCGACGCTGAAGAACTCGAGCGCGTCGGGATCGACCCCGGCGGCCCGCGCCTCGTCGGCGTGGCGGGCGCGGTCGCGCTCGAGCCGGTCCGCGAGCAGGGCCGGCAGGCCCGGGCTCGCGAACATGCGGTCGAACGACTGGTAATACCAATGGATGCCGCGGGCCTCGAACGCCGCACTGAGCCGCGCGACCTCGTCGGCGGTCATGAGCCGCGACACGATCAGCTCGTCGCCGACCGCCGCGAACGCGCCGCCGTTGGTGACGGCGCCGTCGAACCCGATGTCGAGGATGCGGCCGCGCAGCTCGGCCATGCCGCGTCCGGTGCTCAGCAGGACGAGGTGCCCGTTCTCGCGGGCACGGCGGACGGCGGTGACGGCGGAGTCGGGAAGATGGGTGCCGTCCTGCAGCAGGGTGCCGTCGACGTCGAGGAAGACGGCGCGGCGGCGGAAGTCGGACGAGGTCATGCGATCCCCTCTCGGATGCGGAGAAAGGGCGCGGTCGCGGGCCAGAAGGAGGGCCCCGCGACCGCGCCCGGTCGGGTCGGCGTCTCAGCGGGTGAGGGAGGCGCCGTTCGTGCGGATGACCTCGGCGTACCAGCCGAACGACTTCTTCTCGTAGCGCTCGAGCGTGCCCGAGCCGTCGTCGTTGCGGTCGACGTAGATGAAGCCGTATCGCTTGCTCAGCTGCGCGGTCGAGGCGCTGACGAGGTCGATGCAGCCCCATGAGGTGTAGCCGAGCACCTCGACGCCGTCGGCGATCGCCTCGCCGACCTGCACGAGGTGGTCGTTGAGATAGGCGATGCGGTAGTCGTCGACGACCGTCTTGACGCCGTCGACCTCGACGAGCTGGTCCTTCGCGCCGAGGCCGTTCTCGACGATGAACAGCGGCTTCTGCCAGCGGTCCCAGAACTGGTTGAGCACGAGGCGCAGGCCGACGGGATCGATCTGCCAGCCCCACTCGCTCGCCTCGAGGGTCGGGTTCGGAACCCCGCCCATGATGTTGCCCTCGCCGGTGACCTTCTTCGCCGGGTCGGCGGTCGCGGCGACCGACATGTAGTAGCTGAACGACACGAAGTCGACGGTGTTCGTGAGGTCGTCGCGATCCTCATCGGTGATGTCGAGCTCGATGCCCTTCTCGGCGAGCGTGCGCAGGAAGTACCCGGGGTAGGCGCCGCGTGTGTGGACGTCGCCGTAGACGAGGTTCGAGTGATCGAACGACATGACCTCGAGCGCGTCGGCGGGCGAGGGCGAGAGCGGGTACACGGGCATCGAGAGCACCATGCAGCCGATCTGGGCGCTCGGGGCGACCTCACGAGCGATGCGCGTCGCGCGGGAGGATGCCACGAGCTCGTGGTGCATCGCCTGGTACAGCTGCTGCTCGGTCAGCTCGTCCTTCGGGGTGTTGATGCCGCCCGACATGAAGGGGGCGTGCAGCAGCGAGTTGATCTCGTTGAAGGTCAGCCAGTACTTCACCCGTGCGCCATAGCGCTCGAAGAGCGTGCGCGCGTAGTTCTCGTAGAAGCCGATGAGACGGCGGTCGGTCCATCCGTCGTAGGTCTCGGCGAGGTGGAGCGGCGTCTCGTAGTGCGAGATCGTGACGAGCGGCTCGATGCCGTGCTTCTCGAGCTCGTCGAGCACGCGGTCGTAGAAGGCGAGGCCTTCCTCGTTCGGCTCGGTCTCGTCGCCCTTCGGGAAGATGCGGCTCCAGGCGATCGAGAAGCGGAACGTCTTGAAGCCCATCTTGGCGAAGAGGGCGATGTCCTCGGCGTAGCGGTGGTAGAAGTCGATGCCCACGAGCTTGAGGTTGTCGGGGGTCGGCTCGTCGGTGCGGGCGCCGACGATGCCGCGGGGCATGACGTCCTGCACCGAGAGCCCCTTGCCGCCTTCGTCGTAGGCGCCCTCGAGCTGGTTGGCGGCGGTCGCGCCGCCCCAGAGGAATCCGTCGGGGAAGGTGGTGGTGCTCATGGCTCTCTCTCGTTTCGTGTCGCTCGTCCCGATGGTGACGGGACGGTGTATCGCTGGTCCCGCGGGTGGCGGGACGGGTGGGGGAGGGGGCGCGGTCGGGTCCGCACCCCCTCCGTTCGGGGTGGGGCGGTCAGCTCGCGAGCGCGGACTCGACCGAGACCGCCGTGAACAGCGGCTCGCCGTGCGCGATCGGGCCGGCGGCCTGGCCGGTCAGGGCCGGGTACAGCTCGCCGTTGGTGACGATGACCGGCGTGGTGAGGTCGTAGCCGGCACGCTCGATCGCGTCGCCGTCGAACTCGACGAGCAGATCGCCGGCCTTGACCTCCTGGCCGGTGGTGACCTTGACGTCGAAGTGCGCGCCGGCGAGCTTGACCGTGTCGATGCCGATGTGGATGAGCAGCTCGGCGCCGTCCGCGTGGCGCAGGCCGATCGCGTGACCGGTGGGGAACGCGGCCGCGACGGTCGCGTCGAACGGGGCGTAGACCGCGCCGGAACGCGGCTTGATCGCGACACCGTCGCCGAGGCTGCCCTCGGCGAAAGCGGCGTCGGGGGTCTCGCTCAGCGGCACGACGGTGCCGTCGACGGGGCTCAGCACGACGACGTCGTTGCCGGATGCCGCGGGGGCGGCTGCCGGCGCGGCATCCTCCTCGGGCTCCGTGAATCCGATGATGGCGGTGAGCAGGAACGGGATGACGATCGCGGCGGCCAGGCCGATGATGAGCATGACCATGTTGCCGTTGCCGAACAGCGCCGGAAGCGCGAGGCCCGACGGAACGACGAACGCGGTCGAGAAGACGCCGCCCATCGCGATGATCGCGCCACCGACGACACCGCCCACGATGCCGAAGGCGAACGGGCGCTTGAGCGGCAGGTTGATGCCGTAGATGGCGGGCTCGGTGATGCCGGCGAGGAAGCCCGAGAGCGTCGCGGGGGCTGCGAGCGACTTGAGGTTCTTGTTGCGTGCGCGCACCCAGACACCGGCGACGGCAGCGGCCTGCGCGAGGACGGCTGCGAACACGGGGCCGATGAGCAGGATCTGACCGGTGGTCTGGTACTCCAGCGTGAACAGCGGCACGAGACCCCAGTGCAGACCGAAGATGACGAAGACCTGCCAGAAACCGCCCATGATGGCGCCGCCGGCCCACGGCGCGTTCTCGAAGACCCAGCCGATGCCGTTGCCGAGCGCGCCGCTGAGGATCGCGGAGATCGGACCGATGACGACGAAGACGATCGGGACGGCGATCAGGACGACGATCATCGGGGTGACGAAGCGGCGCACCGCGCCCGGGAGCTTCGCGTAGAGGAACTTCTCGGCGTGGCTCTGCAGCCAGACGATCACGATGATCGGGATGACGCTCGAGACGTAGGTGACCATCGTGAAGGGGATGCCGAAGAAGGTCAGGCCCTCGACCCCGACGAGCGGGGTGATGGTCGGATAGAGGAGCGCCGCGGCGATCGCGAAGGCGGTGAACTCGTTCGCCTTGAAGTAGCGCGCCGCGGTGAAGGCGAGCGCCATCGGCAGGAAGTTGATGAGACCGTCAGACAGGGCGTTCAGCACCGCGTAGGTCGAGTTGTCGGTGCCGATCCACCCGAAGGTGACCGCGGCTGCGAGGAACGCCTTGAGCAGACCGGTGCCCGCCAGGGCCCACAGCAACGGCGTGAAGATCGCCGAGATCATCGAGATGAAGCGGTTGAAGAGATTGCCCTTCGGGCCCTCGGATGCCGCGGCGTCGGCGCCGGCGCCGAACTTCGAGATCTTGCCGATCTCGGCGAACACGTCGGGGACGTCGTTGCCGATGACGACCTGGTACTGACCGCCGGCCTGGGCGACGGTGACGACACCGGGCACGGCCTTGACGGCGGCGGTGTTCGCCTTCGACTCGTCCTTCAGCACGAAACGCAGACGCGTCGCGCAGTGGACGAGGGAGTTCACGTTCTCCTCGCCGCCGACGCCCTCCAGGACGCCGGCCGCGGTCTTCGAGTAATCCATCGGGACTGCTCGCTTTCTGCCGCAGCATCGCGGCACTCGGGTGGAGGAGGCCCCCGCATCCTGTTTCCGGGCAACAAAAAAACCTGAACTCGTTCACCGCCGTTCAAAGCGATGTGAGTTCAGGTTTTGCCCGCTGCCGCGGTAACAATCCGGAGACTTCCGCAGGGCAGCGACGCCCTGCGAGGGTCACGGTACCACGGGTGGCGGGTCTCCGCCAGCGGCGTTTGCTCCGACCTGTGTCGCGAGGCGCTCGACGTGGACGATGACGTAGAGCAGCTCCTCGTCGGTCAGCTCCGACTCGGTCGCGGCGCGCACGTACGCCTTGACCTCCTCCGCGATCGCGTACGAGCGCGGGTAGCTGTGCTTGGCGAACTCGAAGAACGACGTGTCGGCGCTGCGCAGCATGGTCTTCGAGACCAGGCGCTGCAGCAGGAACTGGATGTGCAGGATGAAGCGGGCGTAGTCGGGACTGTCGGTGTCGAGCTTGACGCCGAGGCCGTTCTCGACCGTCATGACGACGTGCTGCAGCCGGCGGAACAGCAGCGCCGCTGTGCCGTTCGGCTCGTCGCGGGTCGCGTTGAGCAGGTGCATCGTGAGGAACACCGACTCTTCGGCGGGCAGCTCACGGTCGAGCGACTCGGAGATCGCCGTGGCCATGCGCTGCGCGGCGGAGAACTCGTGCGGGTGCAGCACGCGCAGCTCTGGCATGTTCGTGGCCGGGATGCGGATGCCGTTGTCGAGGCGTTCGAGCACGAACTGGATGTGATCGATGACCGCCATCGTGAAGAACCGGTCGAGGTGGTGGCCGAGGCGGCGCTCGGCCTCGTCGACGGCCCGGGTCACGGCTTCGACGACCGGGTAGGGCACATCCGTGAGGAGCTGGCGCTCACGGTCGCCGGCATCCCCGGCGTCGAGGATGAAGGTCTTCTCGACCTTGTCGGGGTCGAGGGTGTCGGACGGCTTGAGCTGGAACCCGAGTCCCCGTCCCATGAGCACGCGCTCACGGCCGTGCTCGTCGACGGTGATCACGACGTTGTTGTTCAGCACCTTGTGCACGACGGTGCCGCGCGGGGGCGGGGCGACGTCGTCGAGGTCCATGGCTGAAGTCTAGAGCGGAGGCGATGGGGGCCGCCGGGCGCAGCGAGGACCGGCAGCCAGCCTTCCTGCAGGCGGCGCCGGTACCCTGGATCATATGACCGATTCAGATCCCGCGCGCGAGACCGCGTCGTCCGTGCGCGAGACCGCGTCGCCCGTGCGCTCCACCAAGCCGCGCCAGGTGCGTCCGGCGACCGAGGGGTGGTCGCAGCAGAAGGACGAGTCGGGTCGCCCCCTCCTGCAGTTCGCGAGCCCCAAGCGCGGCAAGCCGCCGGTGCACCTCGCCGATCTCACACCCGAGCAGCGCGTCGAGAAGGTGAAGGAGCTGGGCATGCCCGGTTTCCGTGCCAAGCAGCTCGAGAAGCACTACTTCCGCCACTTCACCTCGGATGCCGCCGAGATGACCGACCTGCCCGCCGCGGGCCGCGACGAGCTCGTCGCGGGTCTGCTGCCGCCGCTCCTGACCGAAGTTCGACGGCTCGAGACCGATCGCGGCGACACGATCAAGTTCCTGTGGAAGCTCCATGACGGAGCCCTCGTCGAGTCGGTGCTCATGCGCTACACCGGCCGCATCACGCTGTGCGTGTCGAGCCAGGCCGGCTGCGGCATGAACTGCCCGTTCTGCGCCACGGGCCAAGCGGGCCTGACCCGCAACATGTCGGCCGCCGAGATCATCGAGCAGGTCGTCCGCGCCAACCGGCTCATCGCCGACGGCGGCCTGGGCGATCCCCGCAAGGTGGGTCACGAAGGCGAACGCGTCACGAACATCGTCTTCATGGGCATGGGCGAGCCGCTCGCGAACTACGCCCGCGTCATGCAGGCCGTACGCACCATGGTCGATAAGGACCACGGCATCGGGATGAGCGCGCGCGGCATCACGGTGTCGACGGTGGGCCTCGTGCCGGCGATCCAGAAGCTGACGAAGGAGGACATCCCCGTCACCTTCGCGCTCTCGCTGCACGCCCCGGACGACCAGCTGCGCGACGAGCTCATCCCCGTCAACTCACGCTGGAAGGTCGACGAGGCGCTCGACGCCGCCAAGGCCTACTTCGACCAGACGGGTCGGCGGGTGTCGATCGAGTACGCCCTCATCAAGGACATGAACGATCACGCGTGGCGCGCGGACCTGCTCGCCGAGAAGCTGAACGCGCGCGGTCGCGGCTGGGTGCACGTCAACCCCATCCCCCTGAACCCGACGCCCGGTTCGATCTGGACGTCCTCCGAGCCCGAGGTGCAGGACGAGTTCGTGCGTCGGCTGAACGAGGCCGGCATCCCGACGACCCTCCGCGACACCCGCGGCAAAGAGATCGACGGGGCCTGCGGTCAGCTCGTGGCGACCGAGGACGACCAGCGCGCGGCCGACACCGTTCCTGCGGGTTGAGGTCATAAGACGCAACTCCGGCCCGTCCGCGCTCGCCGCGAGGTAGCGTTTTCCCATGGTTGAGTATCGCTACCTCGGCAACAGTGGATTCAAGGTCTCGGAGATCACGTACGGCAACTGGGTGACGCATGCGTCGCAGGTGGAGAACGACGCGGCCATCGCGACCGTCCACAAGGCGCTGGATCTCGGCATCACGTCGTTCGACACCGCGGACGCCTACGCCAACACGGCCGCGGAGGTCGTGCTCGGCGAGGCGCTGAAGGGTCAGCCCCGCGAAACGCTCGAGATCTTCACGAAGGTGTACTGGCCGACCGGCCGCAAGGGACCGAACGACCAGGGTCTCTCGCGCAAGCACATCTTCGACAGCATCAACGGGTCGCTCCGTCGGCTCGGCGTCGACTACGTCGACCTCTATCAGGCGCACCGCTACGACTACGAGACGCCGCTGGAAGAGACGATGCAGGCTTTCGCCGACATCGTCCGCCAGGGCAAGGCGCTCTACATCGGCGTCAGCGAGTGGACCGCCGAGCAGCTGCGCGAGGGCCACGCCCTCGCGACGAAGCTCGGGTTCCAGCTCGTGTCGAACCAGCCGCAGTACTCGGCGCTCTGGCGCGTCATCGAGGGCAAGGTCATCCCCGCCTCGCAGGAGCTCGGCATCTCGCAGATCGTCTGGTCGCCGCTCGCGCAGGGCGTGCTGACGGGCAAGTACCAGCCGGGTCAGCCCGTGCCCGAGGGCTCGCGCGCGACCGACGAGAAGAGCGGCGCGAACTTTATCAAGCGCTTCCTGAACGACGAGGTGCTCACCGCCGTCCAGAAGCTCAAGCCGATCGCCGACGAAGCGGGCCTCACCGTCGCGCAGCTGTCGCTGGCCTGGGTGCTGCACAACGACAACATCGCGGCGGCCCTCGTCGGCGCCTCGCGACCGGAGCAGCTCGAAGACACCGTCAAGGCCTCGGGCGTCAAGCTCGAGCAGTCGGCGTACGACGCGATCAACGACGCCCTCGCCGGCGTCGCGGTGACCGACCCGGCCGAGACCGACAAGGTCTCGCCGAAGACGCGCCCGGCCTGATCCGGGCTGATCGTGGTCACGACGAGCGCCGGCATCCTGCCCTACCGCATCGCTGCGGACGGCACGGTGTCGGCGCTCGTCGCGCACATGGGTGGGCCGTACTGGTCGGCCAAAGATGCCGGCGCATGGTCGATCGTCAAAGGCGAGTACGACCCCGACGGGGAGGCGGCGCTGGATGCTGCGCGTCGCGAGTTCCGTGAGGAGCTCGGGCTCGAGCCACCCGACGGCGAGTACGCCGAGCTCGGCACCTTCTCGTACGCGTCGGGCAAGCGCATCACGGTGTTCGTCGTCGACGGCGCCGATCTCGACGTCTCGGATGCGGTGTTCGGCGAGTTCGAGATGGAGTGGCCGCCGCGGTCGGGTCGTACGGCATCCTTTCCGGAGGTCGACCGCGTCGAGTGGGTCGACCTCGGCCGCGCTCGCGAGCTGCTCGTGAAGGGCCAGCGACCGGCCCTCGACCGGCTCGACGAGCTCGTTCGAGCGAGCGGCGGGTAGCCGAGGGTGGTGCAGCATCGCATCATCCCCGCCGACCGATGGGAGCCGTTCTCCGACGAGCATCTCGCGCGCGTCGTCCCCGTCGCCACGGATCGCATCGTCCGAGCCTCCGCCGCCACCGACTTCACGCCGCGGCAGGCGGAGATGGTCATCTTCGACGCGTCCGGTATGAGCGCGGACGGCGTGCGTATCTGGCGCGCCGCCCGCCGGTTGGGTGAATCAGCCAACGCGCGCGCCCGGTCGTCGGCTCGGCTCCGCTTCGGCGGTCGCACCTCGAGCATCGGCTGGATCGGGTGGGTGCTCGTGCTCGCCGCTCTCACGGGTGGGCTCGCCTTCGCCGCCGCGCTGCAGACGAAGAACGTGCTGATCACGGCCGCGTTCTCCGCCGCGACGGCGATGGCCGTGCTGGTGGCGGCCGTGGGTGCGCGAGGGCGCCCGCTCGATCGTGGGCTGTGGCGGCCGCAGGCTTTCGCCCTCGTCGGGACGGCGGTTGCCGTCGTCCTCGTCGGCGGCGGCGCCACAGCACCCGCGATGGCCGTGTTGGTGGGCGCACCGATCATCGTCGGCACCTCGCTGATCGCCGGCATAGTCATCCGGCGTGGCAGGCCGCAACAGGCGCGTGAGGTGGATGAGAGTCTGACCGCCGCTTACCGGGAGGTCATCGCGGACCTCCCCGCCCATGTCGAGCGTCTCGAGCGCGAGACGAGCGCTGCGTTGCCGCCGGAGCGAGCACGATTCGTCGAACGCGCCCGCACCGCCGTCTTCGAGCGGCTACGGGACGACGAGCGCGTGCCCGAACCGGCCCGTCGGCGACTGGCGCGGCACGGTGACGCGCACGCCGCGGGCGGGGTGATCATCGCGGATCTGGCCGATCCGCTCACCTGGCTGCCGGCGGGGCTGGCACGGTCGGCGTACACCGCCGACGATCCGCGGCATCCCGACAACCGGGACGGCTGACCGGTCTCGTCGTCCCGTCAGCGCTTCTTCTTCGGCGCTTCCGAGACGTCGAGCTTCTCGTGCAGTCCGCCGAGCGACGACCACGCGCTCGCGGTGCCCTTCGCAGCGTGCTCGGCGCCGCGCACGGCTCGCTCGTCGGCCCACTCGTTCAGGACGTGGCCGCGGTGTCCGCGGACGTGCTCGAGGACGACATCGGGCAGGCCGCGCGCACGGCGGGCGTCGCGGGCGGCGATGAGCTGCTCGAGGATGTCGCGGTTCTTCGTGGGCGCCCCGGTCGAGGTCTTCCAGCCGCGGCGACGGTGGCCGTCCATCCATGACGCGTACGTGTCGATCGCGTATTTGGAGTCGGCCTGGACCACGAGCTCGCGGACGTCGGGGTGGTCTTCGATCGCCTTCAGCAGACCGAGCAGCTCGCCGATATTGTTCGTGCCCTGCGGGATCGCTCCGGCGGCCCAATGGCCGTCCTCGCCGACCCAGGCCCAGCCGGTCGGTCCGGGATTGCCCTTGCAGGCGCCGTCGGTGGCCACGGTGTATCGGTCGGAACTCACTCGGGCAAGGGTACCGGGGCCCGGCTGGATGCGGTTTCTGTATACGTTCGCGTCAGATTCACGTGATTTCACCCGGTGAGCTTGCCGTTGTGTATACAATCGCTGCATGGTGGCCGAGGGTGGAGCACGGGCGGGAGAGCGCGCCTACGCCGCTCTGCTGACCGAGATCCAGAACGGCGACCTCGCGCCCGGTGCCGTGCTCGCGGAAGTCGAGCAGTCGACCCGACTGGGCGTCAGCCGCACGCCGCTGCGCGAGGCGCTTCGACGGCTCGCGGCCGACGGCCTCGTGCGCCAGGCCTCGCCGCGCGTGACCGTCGTCGCCGACATCGACCGCGACGACATCCGGTCGCTCTTCGAGGTGCGGCGCGCACTGGAGGAGACCGCCGCACGGCTCGCGGCATCCCGGGGCAACGCGGCGCTGTTCGCCGAGCTCGCCGCGGCGTTCGAGCGCACGGCGCAGTCCGATGCGCCCGCTGCGGGCGACCCCGACGCGTACTACGCGCTCATCGCACGCTTCGACACCGCCCTCGACGACGCTGCCGGCAACGCCTACCTGACATCCGCGCTCACGAAGGTCCGCGCCCACCTCGTGCGGGTCCGCCGCCTCGCGCGCGACAATCCCGCGCGACTCGCCGCGTCGATCGGGGAGCACCGGCTCATCGCGAGCGCGATCGCCGCGCGCGACGCCGACCTCGCCGCGCACGCGACCCACATCCACCTGCACAACGCCCTGACCAGCATCCTCGACTCCCTGGAGGCATCCGCATGACCGTCAGCCATCACGTCCGCGTCCATCGGAGCGATGAGGAGCTCGCCCGCGAGGACCAGCTCGCGTGGAAGATCGCGGAGGTCGCCGTCGACCCCGTCGCGGTCGAGCCCGACGTCGTCGGGATGATCGTCAACCGCATCATCGACAACGCCGCCGTCGCGGCGGCATCCCTCACGCGGGCTCCCGTCAGCTCGGCGCGCGCGCAGGCGCTCGATCACCCCGTCTCGCGCGGCGGCGCCGGGGCGAGCGTGTTCGGCGTCACCGACCTCACGAGCCCCGAGTGGGCCGCGTGGGCGAACGGCGTCGCGGTGCGCGAGCTCGACTACCACGACACCTTCCTCGCGGCCGACTACTCGCACCCCGGCGACAACATCCCGCCGATCCTCGCGGTCGCGCAGCACGTCGGTGCCGACGGCGCGGCGCTCGTGCGAGGCCTCGCGACCGGGTATGAGATCCAGATCGACCTCGTGCGGGCCATCTGCCTGCACAAGCACAAGATCGACCACGTCGCCCACCTCGGGCCCTCGGCCGCTGCGGGCATCGGCACGCTGCTCGGCCTCGACGCCGCCACGATCTACCAGGCGGTCGGGCAGGCGCTGCACACGACGACCGCGACGCGCCAGTCACGCAAGGGCGAGATCTCCACCTGGAAGGCGCACGCCCCCGCCTTCGCCGGGAAGCTCGCGGTCGAGGCCGTCGACCGGGCGATGCGCGGCGAGACGAGCCCGAACCCGATCTACGAGGGCGAGGACGGGGTCATCGCGTGGCTGCTCGACGGGCCGGATGCCGCCTACACGGTGCCGCTCCCCGCGCCGGGCGAGGCCAAGCGCGGCATCCTCGATTCGTACACCAAGGAGCACTCGGCGGAGTATCAGGCTCAGGCCTGGATCGACCTCGCGCGGAAGCTCCACGGCGAGCACCCCGAGCTCGTCGATCCGGCCAACATCGAGAGCATCGTGCTGCACACGAGCCACCACACGCACTACGTCATCGGCTCGGGCGCGAACGATCCGCAGAAGTACGACCCGACCGCGTCGCGCGAGACGCTCGACCACTCGATCCCGTACATCTTCGCGGTCGCGCTGCAGGACGGCGGCTGGCACCACGTCGACTCGTACACGCCCGAGCGGGCCGCGCGCCCCGACACCGTCGCGCTCTGGCAGAAGGTCACGACGGCCGAGGACGCCGAATGGACGCGGCGCTATCACTCGGAGGATCCGGCCGAGAAGGCCTTCGGCGGACGCGTCGAGATCCGGATGGCCGACGGCTCCACGCTGGTCGACGAGATCGCCGTCGCCGACGCCCACCCGCTCGGTGCCCGCCCGTTCGCGCGCGAGGACTACATCCGCAAGTTCCGGATCCTCGCCGAGCCCGTACTCGATGCTGCCGAGATCGAGCGCTTCCTCGACCTCGCGCAGCGTCTGCCCGAGCTCACCGCAGACGAGGTGCGCGAGCTGAACATCGTCGCGCGCGCGGGCGTCATCGCGTCGGCGCCGAACCCGCGGGGGCTGTTCTGATGCTGTACTCGCAGACGACGGCGGCCGAGAAGCGCCGCATCCTCCGGGAGCGGCTCGCGAGCGGTGAGACCCTGCGATTCCCGGGGGCGTTCAACCCCCTCTCGGCCCGGCTCATCGAGCGGCACGGCTTCGACGGCGTGTACGTCTCGGGCGCGGTCATCGCGGCCGATCTCGGCCTGCCCGATGTCGGGCTCACGACGCTCAGCGAAGTCGCCGGGCGCGGCCAGCAGATCGCGCGGATGACGGAGCTTCCGGCGATCATCGACGCCGACACGGGGTTCGGCGAGCCGATGAACGTGGCCCGTACGATCCAGACGCTCGAGGATGCCGGGCTCGCCGGCTGCCACATCGAGGACCAGGTCAACCCCAAGCGATGCGGGCATCTCGATGGGAAGAGCGTCGTCGACGAGAACACCGCCGTGGGCCGCATCCGGGCTGCCGTCGATGCCCGGCGCGACCCGGACTTCCTCATCATGGCGCGCACCGACGTGCGGGCGATCGAGGGGATGGATGCCGCCGTCGACCGCGCCCGCGCGCTCGTCGATGCCGGCGCGGACGCGATCTTCCCCGAGGCGATGCGCGACCTCGCCGAGTTCGAGGCGATGGCCGCCGCCGTCGACGTGCCGATCCTGGCGAACATGACGGAGTTCGGGAAGTCGGAGCTGTTCACCGTCGACCAGTTGCGCGACGCGGGCGTGCGGATCGTGATCTGGCCCGTCTCGCTGCTGCGCATCGCGATGGGCGCGGCGGGCCGTGCGCTCGAGGAGCTCACGACGGCGGGGAATCTGACGGCGAAGCTCGGCGAGATGCAGCACCGCGCCGACCTGTACGACCTCGTCGACTACGAGGGCTACACGCGTTTCGACTCGTCGGTCTTCGACTTCACCCTGTCGACTCGCCAGAATGAGTCGATCGACCGGGGCTGAGACCCGCAGATTCTGGCTACTCGACGGAGAGGGAACAGAACATGAACCAGCAAGACACCGGCAGCGGGCACGATGTCCGCAAGGGGCTCGTGGGGGTCGTCGCGGACGTGACGGCGATCTCGAAGGTGAACCCCGAGACGAACTCGCTGCTCTACCGGGGCTACCCGGTGCAGGAGCTCGCCGCGACGCAGCCGGTCGACGCGGTCGCTCACCTGCTGTGGCATGGCGAGCTGCCGACCGCTGACCAGCTCGCCGAGCAGCGACGACAGGCCCGCGCCCATCGTGCCCTGCCGCGGGAGCTGCGCGAGGCGATCGACCGGATGCCGGTGGACGCGCACCCCATGGACGAGGTGCGGACCGCCGTCAGCGTGCTCGGCGCGCTCGACACCGCCGGCGCGGCATCCGTGCTCGACGCGGTCGGGACGCCCGAGCGCAACCTCGAACGGAGCCTGCGCCTGTTCGCCGTGCTGCCGGCCATCGTCGCGTACGGGCAGCGGCGCCGTCGCGGGCTCGGGCTGGTGGAGCCCCGCGACGATCTCGACGACGCGGCCAACTTCCTGTGGATGACCTTCGGCGAGGAGCCCGATCCGGTCGTCGCCGACGCGTTCAACCGGTCGCTGATCCTGTACGCCGAGCACTCGTTCAACGCCTCGACGTTCACCGCTCGCGTCATCGCCTCGACCCTGAGCGACCTGTACTCGGCCGTCGTCGGTGCGATCGGCGCCCTGAAGGGGCCGCTGCACGGCGGTGCGAACGAGGCCGTCATGCACGTCTTCGACGAGATCGGGGACGCCGCCGGCGTCGAGGCGTGGCTCGACCGGGCGCTCGCCGAGAAGCGCAAGATCATGGGGTTCGGCCACCGCGTCTACAAGCGCGGCGACTCGCGCGTGCCGACGATGAAAGCTGCGCTCGACGCTCTGGTCGAGCACTACGACCGTCCGGATGTCGCCGAGCTCTACGGCGCCCTCGAGCGTGAGTTCACGGAGCGCAAGGGCATCTACCCGAACCTCGACTACCCGTCGGGGCCCGCCTACAACCTCATCGGGTTCGACACGGTCACCTTCACGCCGCTGTTCGTTGCGGCGCGCGTGGTCGGGTGGACGGCTCACATCATGGAGCAGTACGCCGCCAACGCGCTCATCCGGCCGCTGTCGGCGTACGACGGGCCCGACGAGCGTCACATCGCGGGCTACGTCGCCGACGAAGCCGAGGTCGACGTGGCGGAGCGTCCGGAGGAAGCCGCCGGCTGAGCGATCGGCCCGCTGCCCCGCCTCTCGGGGATGCAGCGGGCCGATCGACCTCGTGCGGGTCAGGCGTTCCGGCGGTCGGCGCTCCGGCGACGCGCGGCGACCAGCAGGCCGCCCAGGGCGAGGGCCAGCACGCCCGCCAACGCGAACTCGATCGGTGCGGTCCCGCCCGTCACGGCGATCGTGCCCGCGGGGGCTGCCGCGGTCACCGTCACCGCGACCTCGATGGGCTCGAGCGCGCCCGACGTCACGACGAGGCGGTGCGCGCCGGTCGCGAAGTCGCGAGGAACGGCGACCGTGAACGTGGTCCGGCCGGCGTCGTCTGCCGCGGGGATGCCCGTGACCACGACGGGGTCGCTGAACAGCGTCGCGGCGATCCGCTGACCGGGCTCGAGCCCGGACACCGCGACCTCGAGCGTGCCGCCCTGCACGACCGTGTCGCTCGCGAGCTCGACCGTCGCCCACGGCTGCGTCGGTTCTCCCGGCTCTCCCGGCTCGCCCGGCTCGCCCGGTGCGCCGGGGCCGGGGAAGCCCGGCTGCTCGACGGGCGGCTGCTCGCCGGTGACGTAGGCGCGGTTCACCGGCGCGGGTGACACCGGGCCGACGGCGGCGAAGAACTCCACCGTCGCCTGCAGGTCGACCTGACCGGAGTCGGCTGCGCCGGTGCCCGTCGCGAAGGTGCCGAAGTTGTCGCCGCCGCCCGCGAGGAACGAGTTGGTGACGACGCGGATCGTCGTCGCCGAGTCGTCGAGCGCGAGCTGCTCGCCGTTCAGCTGCATCGAGCGGATGTGCGAGCCCGCGGGTGCGGCCGGGTCGTATTCGAAGGAGAAGCCCTTCGACACGCCCATCGCGAGCTTGGGGCGGGAGGCCCCGGCGGGCTGCCACTGCTCCTCGAGCACCTGCTTGATCTGCGCGGGCGTCAGCTCGAGGGTCACGAGTGTGTTGGCGAAGGGTTGGACGTTCGCGACCTCGCGGTACGACACCGATCCGCCGTCGTCGCCGTACAGCAGGTCGGTGCGCAGGCCGCCGGGGTTCATGAACGCGATCTCGGCCTTCGCTCCGCCGTACCCCGGGTTCTGCGTCGTGGCCCAGAGGTAGACGTCGGCGACGGTGTTGCCGAGCGTCGAGTGAACGCCGCGGTCCTCCGCTCCCGCCGCGGTCTTGCCGCGCAGGATGTCGGCCGTGATGGATCCGACCTGGAGGCGCCCCTTCTCGTCAGCGACTCGCACCGCCGCGTCGACGACCGCACGCGTGTCGACGTCGGGGTAGGCGATGGGCTGGGCGAGGGTCGGGTCGATGAGCGCCACGGTGCTGCCCGTGATGGACTCGAGGTCGCCGGCATCCGTCAGTTCGATGTCGAGCGAGCCGAGGGTCGTGCCGTACTGGTGGGCCTGAATCACCGGACGGCCACCGATCTCGCACGCGTACTTCTGGTGCGTGTGCGCCGAGACGATGGCGTCGATGTCGTCGGAGGCGCCGCGGACGAGGTCGCCGAAGTCGCCCGACTCTGTCGCGATCGCCGTGCAGTCCGAGCCGGCCGACCCCTCATGGGCGAGGAGCACGACGACGTCGGCGCCCGCGGCGACCGCGTCTGCCGCGGCATCGTTGGCCGAGGCGACCTGGTCGCGGAACTCGATGCCGGCGATGCCCTGCGGGCTCACCATGCCGGCGGTCTGCTGCGTCACCGTGCCGACGAAGGCGACTCTCGTGCCGTCGACCTCCGAGATCGTGTACGGCTGGAGCGCGTGCTCGTCGGTGCCCTTCACGAAGACGTTCGCACCGAGCGCGAGGTCGCTGAACGCGTCGGCATCCTCATCGCCCTCGTAGCGGGGGATGACGCGATCGGTGAGGTCGGCGAAGCCCCGGTCGAACTCGTGGTTGCCGACTGCGCTCGCGTCGAGCCCCACGGTGCGCAGGGCGTCGATCGAGGGGTTGTCGGCGTCGATGAACGACTCGAATGCCGACGCACCGATGTTGTCGCCCGCGGAGACGAACAGCGTGTTCGGGTTCTGCTGGCGGAACGACTGGACCGCGCCCGCGAGCACGGCGGCGCCGGCGACGCCGTTCGATTCGGCGACGAGGCGGCCGTGGAAGTCGTTGATCGTCAGGATGCGGATGTCGGGCTGAGCCGCGGATGCACCGTCGACGAGCTGCTCGATGCCGTAGACCGTCGTGCTGCCCGACACCTCGTTGCCCACGACGAGCAGGGCCTGCCCCGAGGGCGATCGGTGCGCCGGGATGAACTGGATGCCCTCGGGCCCGAGGTCGCCGGCAGCCGGCGAATCGGCGGCGGCGCTGAAGTCGCGGTTGTTGACGTACGTGACGTAGGTCGCCGCCGTCGGGTCGGTGATGTCGTAGACGATGACGCCGCCCACGCGCTCGAAGCCGATGAAGGCGTACGTGCGACCGCCGACGGTGCCGATCGAGAGGTTCTCGGGCTCGGGGCCCTTGTCGTCGCTGCGGCCCTCGAGGTTCGCCTCGGTGTGGTTGGAGTTGAAGTACTCGGGTGCCACACGGGCGAGGATCCGTTCGAACTGGTCGCCCGAGTCGAACACGAGCGTGCCGTCGGTGCCCCAGATCGAGAAGGAGCGTCCTCCGAAGGAGTGCAGCTCGTCGTAGCAGCTGCCATCGGCACGAAGCCCGTCCTCGATCGAGACGTTGAGGCGGCCGAGGGCTGCGTCGCCGAGCTGCGTCGCGAGCGGCGAGTCCGCGCAGACGGCAGGGAGGCTCTTCTTGCCGAGGTCCTTCACGCGGACGGCTTCGGCGTAGTCTCCCCATTCGCGGGCGTCGCCCTCGTTGGCGGTGACGAGGTAGGTGCTGCTCTTGCCGCCGACGGCGGCGGAGTACGACTGGATGCCGTCGGGCATGTACATGCCCTTCAACCCGGCGTACGTGGTGATGTTGATCGCGCCATCCTTGTCGCTCGCGTCGAGCTCGTTGCCGGCGGCGCCGTGATCCTTGACCCCCAGCGGGAGGATCTTGGTGACCTCCGACTTCGCGAGGTCGACGACGGCGACCGCGTTGGCTTCCTGGAGCGCGGCGTAGGCGGTCGTGCCGTCGACGGTGATGTACTCCGGCTCGAGGTTGCGGCTCACACGGTTGGCGGTGAGGGGCTTGTCGCCCTGGTCGGGTGCGGCGACGTCGGGCCCGAACACGCGGACGCCGGCGGGCAGCGCCTTCGACCCGCCCGCTTCGAAGGCACCGAAGCCCGCGACGCGCACGGCCGACTGTGCGGGGGCGGACACCGTCTTGGGGAGGGAGACGACGCCGATCGAGCCTTCCGGGTCGGTCGAGAAGTCGTCGGCGGGCTCGCCCTCGTTGGCGACGACCGCGTAGGCGCCGTCCTTCGAGATCGTGACCATGTCGGGCAGTGGTCCGACGGTGACCGAGCCCAGGCGCGTGGATGCGACGTCGTCGGCGTTCGCGTCGAAGAACACGAGCGTTCCGTTCGCGGTCTTGTCCTCCGCCTCGAAGGCGACGACGCCGAGGCCGTCGTCGCGGATCGCGAGGGAGTTCGCCGTGCCGGCATCCGAGATCGTGAACAGCTCGACCGGCGTGGTGGGGTCGCTGTTGTCGAGTACGGTCACCGAGCCCGCTTGCGCGTTGACGACGTACAGGCGGTCGCGGTACGACTGGACGATCTCGGCGGCCGAAGCGTCGAAGACGCCGGTCTCGTGGGTGCCGGTCGGTGTGAGCGAGAGCGTCGCTCCGGGAGCCGAGTCGGTGATCGGGGCGGCGACGATCGCAGCGGATGCCGGGGCGAGCGGGGTCAGCGCGAGCGTGCAGGTGAGCGCGGCCGTCGCGACGGCGGCGAGCGTGCGGGGAACCGTGCGGTTCCGGGCAGGCGAAGGCATGGGTGTCCTCTGGTCGGGTGAACGGGTGCGTGTCGTGACTACTCCGCGCACGTGTCCGGCATGTGAATGCCCGGCAACCGGCCGGAGACGCCCGACGGGCTGCGTGGCACGATGAGGGTATGAGCGACTACACGACGATCGTCAGCGAGACGCGAGGGCGCGTCGGCTGGCTGACCCTGAACCGACCCGAGGCGCTGAACGCCCTGAACTCGACGCTCGTGGCCGAGCTCGCGGATGCGGCGACGGCGTTCGATCGCGACGAGTCGATCGGCGCGATCGTCGTGACGGGCTCGGAGCGGGCGTTCGCTGCGGGTGCGGACATCAAGGAGATGGCGGGCAAGAGCGCCCGAGACATGTCGATGGACAACCCGTTCGCGGCGCTCGAGGATTTCGCGCGCGTGCGCACCCCCGTCGTCGCGGCGGTCGCCGGGTTCGCGCTCGGCGGCGGGTGCGAGCTGGCGATGATGTGCGACATCGTGCTGGCGGCCGATACCGCGGTCTTCGGGCAGCCCGAGATCGATCTGGGCGTGATCCCGGGCATCGGGGGCACCCAGCGCCTGGCGCGTGCGATCGGGTACTATAAGGCGGCCGAGCTGGTGCTGACCGGTCGGCGGATGCCGGCTGAGGAGGCCGAGCGTGCCGGGTTGGTGTCGCGCGTCGTGCCTGCCGATCAGCTGCTCGCCGAGGCCGGTGCGGTCGCTGAGCGGATCGCGTCGCGGTCTCTGCCGGTCGCCTACGCTGCCAAGCAGGCGCTGCGTGCCTCGCAGGAGACGACCGCTGCCGAAGGGCTCCGCCTCGAGCGGACGCTCTTCGCGTCGCTGTTCGCCCTCGACGATCAGAAGGAAGGCATGGCGGCGTTCGCCGAGAAGCGCAGTCCCGAGTTCCGGCACCGCTGACCCGTCGCGGTGCTGGTCGAACGCGGGTCCGCCGTGCGTCGCCGGGCGGTGATCGTATTAGTTCTCGGGGCGGTGCTGGTGCTCGCGGCTGCGGGGGCGGTGGTGTCGGCCCGATGGGCGCTGGGTCTCGATGCGGTGCGCGGGTTTCTCGACCGGTACCCGGGGGCGTACCCGCTGCCCGCCGGTGCACCCGTGGGGTTTCCGGCGTGGCTCGCCTGGCAGCACTTCTTCAACGCGTTCCTGATGGTGCTGATCATCCGGTCGGGGCTGCAGGTTCGCAGGGAGAAGCGTCCGAGGGTGTTCTGGTCGCCGCGCGGCCGGCCGAAGCGGCGGACGAGCCTGACGATCTGGTTCCATCAGGCGCTCGACGTCGTCTGGGTCGTCAACGGGGTGGCGTTCGTGATCCTGCTGTTCGCGACGGGGCAGTGGATGCGGATCGTCCCGACGAGCTGGGACGTGCTGCCGAATGCGGCGTCGGCGGTGCTGCAGTACGTCTCGCTCGACTGGCCGACCGAGAACGGCTGGGTCAACTACAACAGCCTGCAGCAGCTCGCTTACGCCACGACGGTGTTCGTCGCGGCCCCGCTCGCGGTGGCGACTGGGCTGCGGCTCAGCACTCTCTGGCCGCGGGGTGACGCGCGTCTGAACCGGTTGTTCCCCTGGGAGTCGGCGCGCCGCCTGCACGTGCTGGTGATGCTCTTCTTCGTCGTCTTCATCGTGACCCATGTCGCTCTCGTCCTGGCGACGGGAGCGCTCCGCAACCTCAATCACATGTATGCCGCGGAAGGGTCGGCGGACCCGGCGGCCTTCGCTGACAACTGGGCCGGCTTCTGGCTGTTCGTGCTGTCGCTCGGTGTCATCGTCGGGGCATGCGCCGCCGCTCGCCCCGCCGTGCTCGTACCGGTCGCGCAGCTGTTCGGCACGACCACCAGCCGCTGACCGCGTGGGTGCGGGATGCCGTCACGCGCTCTGAGGACTCCGAAACTGCGGCCCTCTCGGGCACCCGGAGTCAGCCCCGGATCAGAAGGGTGGCGGTTCGTCGGGTGGGGCTCCACCGGGTGCAGGAGCCGGTGGTGGGTTCGCCGTGTCGATGGCGTCGCCCGTGTCGATCGTGAAGCAGACCGCGGGCTTCGGGACGTCTTCGCGGTAGACCCGGCCGCGGGGTGAGGTCCATTCCAGGACTCCGCCGCCGAGTTGTCTGACTTCCCATTTGGTGAATTGCTTCATCGAGTGGTGTCGCTGGCAGAGGTGCGCGAGGTTGTTGACGTGGGTGTGGCCGCCGAGGGCGTAGTCGATGGTGTGGTCGAGTTCGCAGCGGATCGCGGCTCGTCGGCATCCGGGGAACCGGCAGTGCTGGTCTCTCGCGGCAAGCAGCTTCTTCATGGCCACGGTGGGTCGGTAGGTGTCGATCTCGACCGGGGTGCGGGTGACGGGGTCGATGAAGAGCCGGCCCCACTCCGACACCTGCCCCGCGAGCTGTCGTGCTGTTCCGGCGTCGATGAGCCCGGCCCCGATGGCCTCGGCGGGGTGCTCATCCGTGCCCGTCAGGGTCTCGGCGGTAACCGCGACCTGCACGCGTGCGCGGATCGCGCCGAGCCCGCCGGCCCGGTCGGCCCCGTAGGTCGGATCGACGACGGGCGCTCCTCCGAGCACGAGGTCACCGAGGATGTCCGCGCGCAGTTGATCCATTGTCCGGATATCCGGTGCGGCATCCGCGCCCGCGGCGTCCGTTTCCGCCGCGCCGGCAACCGCGTCAGCGTGCACTCCGACAACCCCGGCGGCATCCGCCCCGCCAGCGCCCGCGACCCGGGAGTCCTTCACGGACTGTCCCATCTGGGTCAGCCGGTCGAGCATTCCCGCGGCGATCACGGTCGGGAGGTTCGCGACGAGGTTCGACATCCCGTCCGTCCCATGGAATACCCGTACGCACCGTTCCGCCGCCGCGGTCTTGTGTCGCTCGGTGAAGTCCCGCGGATGCAGCCTGGCCGCGAGAGCTTCCAGCGAACCTCGCACCCGTGAGGGCACGTCCCGCTCGCACACGCCGATCGCCGCCGCCTCGAATTCGCCCCGCACCTCGGCCGGCACCCCGGTGCCGACCCGCACGACCACATCCACGTGTCCGCGCTCGATCCGCCGTGACGCCCACGCCTCGAACACCGCGGGGTAGTCGTCGATGACCGTCATCGCGTGATCGATCTCACCCTGCAACCGCCGGTCCGTGAGCCGCGCCATTCCCGCTGCTTCGGCCGCGACCGACCGCAGCTCCATGTCCGACGCCATGCCGCGCACACCGTCACGACGCGCATCGCGCAACGCGGCGTGGCCGAGGTCGGCCAACGCCCGTATCCGCGCGATATCGGCGGAATGGGTGAGCTCGAGCGCCTTCGCATACCGCGAGAAAGCGAGCGCCTGCGAGGGCACGACGTCATCGCGTCCTGCCTCGCCACCCTCGCCATTCGCTGCCATGTTCCCATCATGACAGTGGGGTACGACACTGAGTTAGAACATATCTTCGCCTGGCGATAGCTCGTCGAAGTTCACCGTGGGGGAGGAGGGGCGGCCGAGCGGCCCGGCCGATTCCTGCTCAGCGAACGAAGCGGACTTCGGTCAGCGTCTCGCCGAGGAACGGCTCGGTGTGGGTCTGGCCGTCGAGCGTGAAGCCGTTGCGCTCGTAGAAACGGTGCGCTCGGGGGTTGTCCTCCGCGACCCACAGGTAGATGCCCTCATCCTTCTCGACCGCCGCGTCGAACAGGCGCTGGCCGATGCCGGTGCCGTGCCAGGCGTCGAGCAGGTAGATGAAGTAGAGCTCGCGCATGCGAGGTGCGTCGCGGTCGCGGGCGGGGCCTGATCCCACGAATCCGACGATCTCGCCGCGGACGAGCGCGGCGTGCATCCGGAAGTCCTCGCCCTGCGCAGCCCAGTGGGTCCACAGCTCCGCGAGGCGGCGGGGCGAGACGCTCTGGAGCGCGGCGGTGCTGATGAGGTGGTCGTAAGTCTCGTGCCAGCAGGTGGCGTGCACGCGCCCGAGGGCTTCGGCGTCGACATCCCGCACCGGACGGACGACGATGTCGGTCTGCAGTTCGGCTTCCATGGCCAGACTCTACGCGCGGCCGGCGAAGGCGTGAAATCGGGGGACGCGGGTTGCGAAGCCGGTCATCGCACGTCGACCTCGACGTCGTCGCCCATGCCGTCCTCGCCTCGGCAGCCCGCGGCATCCGCCACCACGTCGGCGCTCGTGGCCTCGACAGAGAGCAGGCTGACCTCGCCCGGGCTCCACCCCGCCGCGGCGAGGCTGTCGCGGAGCGCCTCCTCGACCGCCGCCTGCTCGCCCCCGACGCGCGCGCGGGTCGCCGTGTCCGGTGCGTCGTGGGCCGCCTCGGGGGCGAGCGTCCGTACCGCGGCGATCAGATCTTCCTTCATCCGGTCCGCGCGGGCGGGGCCGAGCGCGGCGCGCACGATGTCGAACGAGTCCAGCGTGACCGACCACATCGCTCCGAGGCCGATTTCCAACGTCGCGCCGGCGGGCGGATGCTGCGCGGCCGTGATCGCCCTCCGGTCCGACAGGATCATCACCAGTGCGGTGCCGGTCAGCAGGACCAGCACGGCTCCGGCGGCGGTCGTCGGCACGACCGACATCGCCGAGAGGTAGAACGGCGAGTCCCACCCCGCTGTGAGCCCGACGACGGCGCGGGCCGCGGAGAAGAGGCCGTACGCCGCCATCGCGACAGCGAGCAGCCATGACCCGCGCCGTGCGGCGATCGCGGGGTGTCTCGCCGCCGCGGACGTCAGCCAGCAGACGACCGCCACGACCAGGACCTTCGCGGTGAGAGAGGCGGGCATCCCGACAGCGGCGGAGACGACGCCGACCAGGGCCGCGAGGGATGCGGTGATGCCGGCGCGGGTCAGGACGCTGCCGGTGAACGAGCCCAGGCCGGTGAACACCAGGCCCGGCCCCAGGACCATCGCGACGTCGCTGATGACGAGTGTGGCGGGGTCGCCCGTCTGCGTGTGCACGAGATACAGCAGGCTCGACGTCATCGCCGACAGCGTCCCGACGATGCCGAAGCGCAGAACACCGCCGCGGCGGCGCCAGCTCGGCCGCACCACGAACAGGTAGAACAGTCCTGCGATGGTCGCCAGGCACGCGCAGACCAGTACGACGCCTGCTGTCAGCACGGCCCCCACCCCCTCGCGCACCGGCCCGTGAGCGCGCTCACTCGCAACCTACGCGCACACGGCCCCGGGAGAAAAGCGTCACCGTAACGCGGCGGGGAAACCGGCCTGCTATGGTCGGGTCCCGACACGGGGTGCCCGCGACCGCGAGCTGAGATCAGACCCGTCGAACCTGCTCCAGTGCAATGCTGGCGAAGGGATGTCGAGATGCGCGATGTCGTGCCCACCGTCCGAGGCCCGGAAGCGGCGCTCCGAGCGCTACGGGATGCTGCTCCGCTGACGCACTGCGTGACCAACTCCGTCGTCACCGGGTTCACCGCGAACGCGTTGCTGGCGCTCGGCGCGAGTCCCGCCATGGTCGACATCGAAGGCGAGGCGGGCGTCTTCGCGGGAGTCGCCGACGGCGTTCTGCTGAACCTCGGAACCCCCACGCCGCAGCAGCAGGCCAGCGCGCGAGAAGTCGTCCGGGTGACGCGGCGCTGGGTGCTCGACCCGGTCGCGGTGGGGACGCTTCCGGTCCGGACGGCGCTCGCGGCCGAGCTCGTGTCGGCCCGGCCCGCGATCATCCGCGGCAACGCCTCCGAGGTCGCGGCCGTCGCCGGCAGCGGCTCCGGCGGTCGCGGCGTCGACAGTCTCGACGTTCCCGACACGGTGCACGCGGCGGCCCTCGCCCTCGCTCACCGGACCGGAGCGGTCGTCGCGGTGTCGGGCGCGGTCGATCTCATCACCGACGGCGACCGTGTCGCCCGAGTGCACGGGGGAGACCCCCTGCTGACACGCGTCACCGGCGGAGGGTGTTCGCTCGGCGCGACGATGGCCGCCTTCCTCGGTGTGGTGGAGCCCTTCTCGGCGGCGGTCGCCGCATCGGTCGTGCACAAACGGGCGAGCGAGACCGCAGCGTCCGTCGCATCCGGTCCCGGCTCGTTCGCCGTCGCCTTCCTCGATGCGCTCGCCGCGCTGACCCCCGACGGTCTCGACGCGTCCCGGGTCGAGACGCGCCTCATGTCCGCGAAGGCGACGCGGTGACCCGGCGGGTCGACCTCGCGCTTCACCTCGTCACCGACGACCGGCTCGACGCCGACGCGTTGCCGTCGATCGTCGACGCCGCCGTCGACGGTGGGGTGACGGTGGTGCAGCTGCGAGACAAGAGGGTGACGGCGAGGGAGCTGATCCGGCGGGCGCGGATGCTGTCGGAGGTGATCGCCGGGCGGGTTCCGCTGCTCATCGACGACCGTGTCGACGTCGTCCTCGCCGCCCTCGACGCGGGCGTGCGCGTGGACGGCGTGCACCTCGGTCAGAACGACATCCCGCCCACGACCGCACGGCGTGTCCTCGGGTCGGACGCCGTCATCGGGTGGACGGCGAACACCGAGGCGCACCTGCGGGCCGCTCATGAGATGCCGGTCGGGACCCTCGACTACCTCGGTGTCGGGGTGATCCGGCCGACCTCCACGAAGCCCGATCACCCCCCGGCTCTCGGCATCGACGGGTTCGCCGCGCTGTCCGCGGCGACGCCCCTGGGCTGTGTCGCGATCGGTGGCATCGTCGCCGAGGACGTCGCTCCGCTTCGCCGTGCGGGTGCGGCCGGGGTCGCCGTCGTGTCGGCGATCTGCGGCGCCGCGGATCCCGCCGCCGCGGCCCGTGCTTTCGCCGCAGCGACCGGCCGTGACGCCGTCGCGGCGACGGACGGAGCGGTGCGGTGACGGCGGGCGCATGCGTGCCTCGCGTGCTGAGCATCGCCGGCACCGATCCCTCGGGCGGCGCCGGCATCCAGGCTGATCTGAAGTCGATCGCCGCGATGGGCGGCTACGGGATGGCCGTCGTGACGGCTCTCGTGGCGCAGAACACCTGCGGTGTGCGGGCGGTGCACGTGCCGCCCGCTGACTTTCTGCGTGCGCAGCTCGACGCTGTGGGCGACGACGTCGAGATCGATGCGGTGAAGATCGGGATGCTGCACTCCGAGCCGCTCATCGCGGTCGTCGACGACTGGCTCGCGCGTCGACGCGGCGACCTCGTCGTGCTGGATCCCGTCATGGTCGCCACGAGCGGGGACCGCCTGCTCGATCACGCGGCGGAGGCGGCGATCCGTGCCCTCTGCGCGCGTGTCGACCTCGTGACGCCGAACCTGCCCGAGCTCGCGGTGCTGGCGGACGAGCCGGTCGCGGGCACCTGGCCCGACGCGCTCGCCCAAGCGCTGCGGTTCGCCCGTTCGTCGGGTGCGACCGTTCTCGTCAAGGGCGGGCACCTCGACGGCGGTGATTGCCCCGACGCCATCGTGACGCCGGAGGGCGTGGCGGGAGAGGTGTCGCGGCGGCGCATCGTCTCGACCAACACGCACGGCACCGGATGCTCCCTGTCGGCGGCCATGGCGACTCTCGGCGCGAGCGGCGTCGACTGGTCCGATGCTCTGCCGCGAGCGACCGCGTGGTTGGCCGGTGCGATCGCGGCGGGCGCGGCGCTCGAGGTCGGGCGCGGCGCGGGACCCGTCGACCACCTGCACGAGCTGCGCCCGCACCTTCTGCCGCCGGCATCGGCATCTGCATCGGCGTCGGTGTCGCCGGCGTCGTGGACGGCGCGAGCGTGGTCCGATGCCGCTCCGCTCCGGGCAGCCGTCGACGAGTGCGCCTTCGTCGACGAGCTACGGACGGGAACCCTCGACGAGTCCGTGTTCTCGTGGTACCTCCGACAGGATGCGCTCTATCTGTCGGAGTACGCCCGCGTGCTCGCCCGCGCCAGCGCTCTCGCGCCGCGGAGTGACGAACAGGTGTTCTGGGCGGAAGCCGCCGCCACGGCGATCGCGGTCGAGTCCGAGTTGCATCGCTCGCGGGTCGACGCGGATGCCGCAGCCCCGGCGCCCACGACGCTCGCGTACACCGACCATCTGCATGCGGCGTCGGCTCGGTGCTCGTACGGCGAACTGGTCGCCGCCCTGCTGCCGTGCTTCTGGCTGTACTCCGACCTGGGTGGACGATTCGCGCAGGCCGCGCACGCGCAGCATCCCTATCGCGACTGGCTTTCGACGTATGCCGATCCCTCCTTCGCGGCGTCGACGCGCGCAGCGATCGACATCGTGGAACGGGCCGCCGCAGACGCCTCGGCGCTCGAGCGCGAGCGTATGAGCGTCGCGTTCGAGCGATCGATGCGCCACGAGCTCGCCTTCTTCGACGCCCCCGTCGTGCAGTAGGCGGTCGTCTCGCCCGGCTACCGCACGACGTCTTCTTCCTCTCGTGCAACGTTCCCGAGGAGCAGGATCATGCCGCCGATGTCCGCGCTGCGATCACACGGCTCCAGGCGGTCGATCAGGAGATCATCCGCCTCGTCTATTGGGACGGCTTCTCACTGGTGGACGTCGCGCAACACCTGGGAATGAACACCGCTACGGTGCGCAGCCGACACGCGAGGGCGCGATCACTGCTGCAGACGCTGCTCCACACTGAACGCGTCTGACGGATCGTAGAGTGCGGGCGGACGGCTCCGCGGGCTGGTCCATGGCGCCACGAGTCACCTCCGCGCCCTCCGGAATGATGTAACGGTGCGTGTCCCCACAAGCCGTTACCACTCTGCTACGGTCGAGTCATGCCAGACGACCTCATCCGACCGCTTGTCGAGTTGGCGGCCACGCGCCCCGAAGGTGAGTGGCCGGAGCAACTGGATCTGGACCGGTTCCACCGCATCCTCGGGGAGATGGCGCCGGCGAGCCGCGATGTTCGTGATGTCGGCACGGCGAGGCAGGTGCGCGACACGATCGGGGCGATCCTGCTGGACGGAACCGACACCCACGCCTACGCGATCTTGAACCGCGTCATGGCGGATCGAGCGGTGACGCCGTCGGTCGATCAAGCCGGCTTGAGGTATCGCTCGAAGCACGCGGATGCCGTCAGCGCGCTGTGGGCGCAGATGGCGGAACCGCTGCTCTCTGGGGTCGTGTCGGGGGTGCGCGGTCGCACCAAGCGCTGCGCCAGCGCGCCGTGTGTGACTCCATTCATCAACTCGCAGGGTGGTGGCCAGGAGTACTGCTGCGCCCGATGCGCGACGCGGGCGCGAGTTCGCCGGCACCGAGCGGAAAGAGCGAATCGATGACGACAGCCATGCAGGCTTGCGGGCAAAGCCCCAGACCCTTGTGGGAAACCACGAGAAGACCCACCTCCCGTCGAATCGATGGACCTGAGCGGATATGACGACCCTTGCCGACCCCTTCATGGACATCCCGCAAGCCGACCTCGAGCGGCTGCGCCAAAGACTTCACGACGCCGAACTCCCACATCAATCCCCGGGAGAAGATTGGTCCCGGGGAATCCCGTCGCTCGTGCTCGACCGGCTGCGGAAAAGATGGTCCTCCGGCTACGACTGGCGCCCCTATGAGCAGGCGCTGAACCGCGAGGAGCACAGCTTCCATCCCAGCGAGATCGGGCCCATCCATTACGTTCATCGCCGCGGTGACGCGGAGGCTCTGCCCGTGCTCGCCATACACGGCTGGCCGTACTCGTACGCGCAGCTTCTCCCGATGGCAGATGCTCTGAACGGCGCGCATGCCGTGATCGCGCCGTCCCTTCCCGGGTTCGGTCATTCACCGGCGTCAACGCAGCCGTACAGTGCGCGCCGTATCGCCGAAGCGTTTCATCACCTGATGGTCGATGGCCTCGGTCACAAGCGCTACATCGTCTACGGCGAAGACATGGGTGCGCCCGTCGCAGACTGGATCGCAGGGCTGTATCCGGGCTCGGTCGCAGGGATCGTTGCCTCACACCCGTCGTTCTCCGCGCAAGCGAGGCCCGGGACCGTCCTGACAACCGCCGAACGCGAGTTCCTCCTTCAGACGAGGAACTCAGCCGAAAGCGGATATGCCCACCAGCAAGGCACCCGGCCCGACACTCTGGCTGCAGCGTTGCTGGACTCCCCACTGGGCCTTCTCGCCTGGATCGCCGAGAAGATCGCAGCCTGGAGTCACGGCGGACACGCGACCGAATTCTCGAATCTCAGCGATGACGATGTTCTGAACGTGGTCTCGCTGTACTGGCACACGCGATCGATCGGCACGAGCTTCCGCAGCTACGCCGAGCCCGACGACTTCGACGATCACCCGATCATCTCCGTGCCCGCGTCCATCCTCGTCAACACGCACGAGTCCGGCTACCCCGAATCCCTCGCTGAGAAGAGCTACACCGACATCCGGTGCTTCGAGCGTCTGGAGAGGAGCGGTCACTTCACAGCTTGGGAAGACCCAGCAGCGATTGCTGCGGCCATCCGGCACCACGCAGGCCTCCTAGCTCGGTGACGGCGAGGCCGAAGTGCCGCGCGCGCACGCACTGTCAGACACGCCCTAGTCTGTGCTCATGCCGAAGCAGCGGTCCGGCCGAGCCACCATGAAGGATGTGGCGGCGCTCGCCGGAGTCTCGGCGAAAACGGTCTCCAACGTGCTGACGGGCACCGCGGCCGTCCGTCCCGAGACGCAGCAGCGCGTGGAATCGGCCATGCGCGAGCTCGACTTCGTGCCCAACCTGAGCGCTCGAGGCCTGCGTAACGGCCGCTCCGGCGTGATCGCCATCGCGCTGCCGGATCTCGCGACGGCGTACTCGGCCGAGATGCTGCATCACCTCGTCAATGCGGCGCATCGGCGCGGTTTCGCGGTTCAGATCGAGGAGACGGCGCTCGAGCCCGAGCGTGAGCAAGACCTCGTCTCGCGGGCGCGGCAGCACCTCGTCGACGGTGTCGTCCTCAATCCGATCCGCATCGAGGACAGCGTGGTCGACCGCGACGACCGCCTCCCGCCCGTCGTGCTGATCGGAGAGGTCGAGCAGCACGTGACCGACCGGGTCCTCGTGGACAGCCGCGCCGGGGCGCGCGACGCCGTCGCCCATCTGGTGGCTCAGGGTGCGCGACGCATCGCTGCGATCGGCGGGGACGAGCAGGCCGGTCTCGCCACGGCGACGAGCCGCTTGCGCCTCGCCGGGATGCGCGACGCGCTCGACGAAGCCGGTCTCGCGCACGATCGGCGTCGCGAGATCAACGCGTTGCCCTGGAACCTCGAGGCGGGGGCGATCGGCGTCCGGACGCTGCTGGAGCGCCGGGTCGACTTCGACGCCGTCCTGTGCTTCACCGACTCGATCGCGGTGGGCGCGCTGCACGCGCTCGCCGGAGCCGGCGTCCGGGTTCCCGACGACGTGCTCGTGTGCGGCTTCGACGACATCGAGCAGTCGAGGTACACGACGCCCGAGCTCACGACGGTGTCGTTCGATCGCGACGAGTTCGCGCGCGCGACCGTCGCTCTCCTGGAGGAGCGCATCGCGGCACGCGACATCCCGGTGCGTGCGGTCGCGATCGGGCACCGCGTCGTCGTCCGGGCCAGCACGGCTGCGGCGCCCCGGGGCATCTCCGCGCGACGGTGAGGCGTCGCCGTCGGCGGTCCGGATGCCATCGGGGGCAGCATCCGGCATTTTCCTTGCGCATTGATTACATCGATGTAAAAGTGTGAGGGTCCTTGGTTGTCACGATGTCGTGCCGTCACAAAGGAGTGACCGATGGCCCCACCCCTCGAACTCAGTCGGCGCCGGTTCCTCACCGGAGCCGCCGCTCTCGCCGGAACCGCCTTCCTCGCCTCATGCGCGGGGTTGCCCGGCGGCGCCCACGCTCGCACGCTCCAGTTCTGGCACCTGCTCTCGGGTGCCGACGGGGTGACGATGTCGGGCCTCATCGACGGCGTCAACGCCGCGCAGTCCGACTACCGCGTCCGTCCGACGGTGCTCGCCTGGGGCGAGCCGTATTACACGAAGCTCGCGATGGCGGCCGCCGGCGGCCGGGCGCCGGACGTCTCGGTCATGCACGCCTCGCGCGTCGTCGGGTACGCGCCGGGCGGGCTGCTCGACACGTGGGACACGGGGCGTCTGGCCGACCTCGGCGTCGACGCGAGCACCTTCACCGACGCGATCTGGCGCAAGGGGTTCATCGGCGACGACCTCTACAGCGTCGCGCTCGACGCGCATCCGTTCATCCTCATGTACAACACCGACATCTGCGGCGAGGCGGGCGTGCTCGACAGCGACGGCAAGCTGCTGCCGATCACCTCGCCCGAAGACTTCCTCGAGCTCGGACGCGCGGTGGCCGCGGTGTCGGAATCGCACGGGCTGTCATTCGGCTACCTCGGCGACGGTGCGCAGATGTGGCGCCTCTTCTACACGCTCTACACGCAGCACGGGCTCGAGATCCAGCTTCCCGAGGGCGGCAAGGCCGAGATCGACGAGGATGCCGCGGTCGCGGCGCTCAGCTTCATGCAGCAGCTGCTCGACGACGAGATCGCCTCGCGCAGCGCCGACTATCAGAGCGCGATCGCCGAGTTCGCCACCGGGCGCAGCGGGCTCTTCCTCACCGGTGTCTGGGAGCTGCGCTCGATGCAGCAGCAGAACCTGCCGATCGACGCCGCGGTCATCCCGGCCGTGTTCGGCACCCCGTCGGTCTACGCCGACTCGCACTCGTTCACGCTGCCCCATCAGAGCGCGCCCGACGAGGAGACCCGCGATCTCGTCTACCGCTTCGTCGCCGACATCCTGAAGGGGTCGTTCGACTGGGCCGGCGCCGGCCACATCCCCGCGTATCTCCCCGTGACGCAGTCCGCCGCCTACGCCGACCTGCTGCCGCAGGCGCACTACGCCGAGGCCGCCGAGCTCGTCCGCTACGACCCGCCGGCCTGGTTCACCGGCTCGGGATCGCGGTTCCAGGCCGACTTCGGCGCCGCCGTGCAGAACGTCCTGCTCCAGGGCGCCGATCCGGCGGCCGCGGTCGCCCGCTTCCGCGCGGGCGTGGACCAGCGCCTGCAGACGCCGAACCCGGCCGCACCGGAAGGAGCCCGCGCATGACCCTCGACACCGGATCCGGCCGCGCCGGCCTCGCCGACACCGCGGCGACGCGCACGATCGTCACCGGCGACAGCACAGGGCGGCACCGCCACGTCGGCGACCGCGGTGAGCAGCGCATCGCCTGGACCTTCCTCGCGCCGTTCCTCGCCGCCTTCCTGCTCTTCCTCGTGTGGCCGCTGCTGCATGGGCTCTACCTCAGCTTCACCGACCAGTCGCTGACGGGTGCCGGCGGCTCGTTCATCGGCATCGCGAACTACGTCGAGGCCCTTGGCGACCCCGTCATGTGGCAGTCGCTCGGCAACACGGCCTGGTTCACGGTGCTCTCGACCGTGCCCCTCGTCGTTCTCGCTCTCGTCATGGCGCTGCTCGTGCAGCGCGGCCTGCCCGGGCAGTGGCTGTGGCGCCTGTCGTTCTTCATGCCGTATCTGCTCGCCTCGACCGTGATCTCGCAGATCTGGGTGTGGATCTTCAACCCGCAGATCGGCGCGGCCAACGGCATCCTCGAGGCGTTCGGGCTCGAGCCGATCGCCTGGCTGCAGAACCCCGACACCAACATGCTCGCGATCGTCGTCGCGACGGTGTGGTGGACGATCGGGTTCAACTTCCTGCTGTATCTCGCGGCGTTGCAGAACATCCCCGAGACCCAGTACGAAGCCGCGTCGATCGACGGCGCGGGGGAGTGGCGCAAGCTCTTCTCGATCACGATCCCGCAGCTCGGCCAGGTCACCGTGCTCATCGTCATCCTTCAGGTGCTGGCCTCGCTCAAGCTGTTCGATCAGGCGTATCAGATGCTCGGCGGCATCGCGAGCGAGACCACCCGCTCGATCGTCCAGTACATCTACGAGTCCGGATTCGTCGGCTACCGCTTCGGCTACTCGGCCGCCATCTCGTACGTCTTCTTCGCCGTCATCGTTCTGATCGGCGTCATCCAGGCCCTGGCCACCCGTCGCCGGAAGGAGCACTCATGAGCGCCGCCACCGCCAGCTCGACGGCCACGCGCGCCGTCGTCGCCCCCGGGGTCGCTCCCGACCCGCGGGGACGCAAGCCCGGCGAGCGCCGGTTCAGCGCGATCAACGTCGTCGCCTTCGTCGCCCTCGCCCTCATGGCGGTCGGCTGGCTGCTGCCGTTCCTGTGGGCGGTCGCCACCGCCTTCAAGACCGAGACGGATGCCGCATCGGGCGCCGGCGGATGGGTGGGCGAGAGCGGCCCCACGGCCGAGGCGTTCACCTCGATCCTGTCGCAGGGGAACGTCTGGATCTGGGCCGGGAACAGCCTCTGGACCTCCGCTGTGATCACCCTGCTGACGGTCGCGATCTCGGCCGTCGCCGCATACGCGTTCTCGCGGCTGGAGTTCCGCGGCAAGAAGTTGCTGTACGGCGCGGTGATCGCCTCGATCGTCATCCCGCCGCAGGTGCTGATCATCCCGCTGTTCTACGAGATGCTCGCCTTCAATCTCGTCGACACCCCGTGGGGCCTGATCCTGCCGCAGGTCGTCGCACCGGCGATGGTGTTCATCCTCAAGAAGTTCTTCGACCAGGTGCCGATCGAGCTCGAGGATGCCGCGCGCGTCGACGGTGCCGGACGCTTCCGGGTGTTCTGGTCGATCGTGGTGCCGCTGTCGCGGCCGATCCTCGGCGCCGTCGCGATCTTCGTGTTCATCGGCGCGTGGAACAACTTCCTGTGGCCGTTCCTCATCATCAACGACACGACCCTCATGACCCTGCCGGTCGGGCTCCAGACCGTCATCAGCGCCTACGGCGTGCAGTACGCGCAGGTCATGGCCCAGGCGGTGCTCGCCTCCGTGCCGCTGATCATCGTCTTCCTGGTGTTCCAGAAGCAGATCGTCCGCGGCGTCGCCACGACCGGCTTCGGCGGTCAGTGACCGGCACTGCCACGCCGCCGACCGTCCCGACATCCCCACCCGCATCCCGCACCCCGCACAGAACAGGAGCATCATGCCCCGCGCCCGCATCGTCCTCGATCGCGACTTCACCGTGGCCGACGTGCCGCGCCGCCTCTTCGGCTCGTTCGTCGAGCACATGGGCCGCTGCGTCTACACCGGCATCTACGAGCCCGGCCACCCGCAGGCCGACGAACGCGGCTTCCGGCGCGACGTCCTCTCGCTCGTGAAGGAGCTCGGCGCCACGGTCGTCCGCTACCCCGGCGGCAACTTCGTCTCGGGCTACAACTGGGAGGACGGCGTCGGTCCCGTGGCCGACCGGCCGCACCGACTCGACGGCGCCTGGCACACCGTCGAGACCAACGCGTTCGGGCTCCACGAGTTCGTCGACTGGGCCCGCGAGGCCGAGGTCGAGGTCATGGAGGCGGTGAACCTCGGTACGCGCGGTGTCGACGAGGCGCGGGCGCTCGTCGAGTACGCCAACCACGCCGGCGGCACGTACTGGTCGGACCTGCGTCGCCGCAACGGTGCCGCAGACCCGTTCGACATCCGGCTGTGGTGCCTCGGCAACGAGCTCGACGGCCCGTGGCAGATCGGTCACAAGACCGCGCACGAGTACGGCCGGCTCGCGCAGGAGACGGCGAAGGCGATGCGTCTGGTCGACCCCGACATCGAGCTCGTCGCGGTGGGCTCGTCGAATCGGCAGATGCCGACCTTCGGCACGTGGGAGCACACCGTGCTCACGCACGCCTACGACGAGGTCGACTACATCTCGATGCACGCCTATTACCAGGAGGACGAGGGGGATGCGGCATCCTTCCTCGCCGAGGCCGTCGACATGGACGCCTTCATCGACGGCGTCGTCTCGACGATCGACGCCGTCAAGGCCGCCGGAAAGCACCGCAAGCAGGTCGACATCTCGTTCGACAAGTGGAACGTCTGGTACCAGCGGGGCCTCGACACCGAGGACCAGCCGCACATCGTCTCGGCGTCGAAGGAGTGGCGCGCCCACCCGCGTCTCATCGAGGACACGTACAACGTCACCGACGCCGTCGTGGTCGGGACATTCCTGCACAGCCTGCTGCGGCACGGCGACCGCGTGCGCATCGCCAATCAGGCGCAGCTGGTCAACGTCATCGCCCCGATCCGGTCGGAGGAGGGTGGTCCGGCGTGGCGTCAGTCGATCTTCTGGCCGTTCGCCCGCATGTCGCAGCTCGCCCAGGGCCGCGTGCTCCGGCTCGCGATCGACTCCGACCAGACCCCGACGGCGAAGTTCGGCGATGTGGATGTCGTCGACGCTGCCGCCACCTGGGACGAGTCGACCGGTCGCGTCGCTCTCTTCGTCGCGAACCGGTCTCTCGACTCCGAGACGGAGGTGTCGCTCGAGCTGCGCGGGTTGGGCGCGTCGAGCGTCGTGTCGGCCGAAGTGCTGACGGTGCCCGAGGGCGGAGACCGGCTATCGGCGAACACCGAGCAGGACCAGGATGCCGTCGGCCTCGTGCCCCTGCCTGGCGTCGGCCTCGACGAGGGCGTGCTGCGAGCGACCCTGCCCGCGCTGTCGTGGGCGGTGATCGTGCTCGACACCGCGCGCGCCTGACCGCGCGCCGCGCGCACGTCGGAGAATCGCGCGTACGTCGGACGGATCCCGCGAGATCCTCCGATGTTCGCGCGATTCTCCGCTCGTGCACGTCGGCGGGCGCGCAGGTTGTGGGAGGTGCACAACGGATGCGGGTGGCGGCATGGGGTGTCCGATAGCGTCGGCCCTCGTGAACGTGTGGCTCCGGACCCTGCTGACGATCTGGCGAGCGAAGCGACAGCTGCGCAGGAACGGCCCGCGGCCGCTCATGGCGGTCGGCCGGGTGCGGCTGCGTACGCTGCCCACCGACATCGACCTGCTCGGACACATGAACAACGGCCGGTACGCCTCGCTGTTCGACCTGGGGCGGTTCGACCTGCTGGTGCGCAACGGCATCTGGGACACCTTCCAGGAGAAGGGCTGGTACGGCGTCGTCGCGAGCAGCACGATCACCTTCCGGAAGTCGCTGAACCTCTGGCAGCGCTTCACGATCGAGACGCGGCTGCACGGGCACGACGACAAGTCGGTGTACATGGTGCATCGCGCGGTCGTCCGCGGCGAGGTGTACGCCGAGATGCTCGTGCGGTCGCGGTTCCTGCGGCGTTCCGGCGGCATCGTGCCCCTCGACGAGCTGTTCGCCGTGCTCGGACGTCGCGACGACCTGCCCCAGCTCGAGCCCTGGATGACCGAGTGGGCTGCGGCGACCGCTCTGCCGTCGACGCGCGCCGAGGCGCCCAGCGTCTGGGAGTGACCCGTGGGCTTCTGAGCCCGGGCGAGGCGCCGCGCCGGGAGGGTGTCCGAGACATAGGCTGACGGCATGTCCGACACCGCATCGTCCGGCACCACCCCGCCGGGCTTCCCCGCCGACGATCCCCTCGCCCAGCAGGCGGTGGAACTGGCCCGCACCTGGGTGCACACGTCGGCGGACTTCCCCGCGGATGCCGCGGCTCAGCGCCTCGCCGGCGTGCTGCGCGATCCGAACGGGCTGCCGTTCACGATCGGCTTCGTCGACGGCGTGATGCGTCCCGAGAGCGTGACCGCGGCGGCGACCCGCCTGCACCACGTCGCGCCGCTCGTGCCGGAGTTCCTTCCCTGGTACCTGCGCGGCGCTGTGCGCGTCGGCGGTGCCGTCGCCCCGGTGCTCCCGACCCCCGTCGTGCCGATCGCCCGCACGGCCCTGCGTGAGATGGTCGGACACCTCGTCGTCGACGCGCGGCCGCACAAGCTGGGTCCCGCCATCGCCCGCATCCGCGAGTCCGGGGCCCGCCTCAACCTCAACCTCCTCGGCGAGGCGGTGCTCGGCGAGGACGAGGCCCGGCGACGGCTCGAGGGCATCCACGAGCTGATCCGCCGATCCGACGTCGACTACGTCTCGGTCAAGGTGTCGGCGATCGTCAGCCGCATCTCGATGTGGGCGTTCGACGAAGTCGTCGCCGACGTCGTCGAACGCCTGCTTCCGCTGTATCTGAGCGCGGCAGAGGACGGCACCTTCATCAACCTCGACATGGAGGAGTACCGAGACCTCGACCTCACGATCGCCGTCTTCACTCGCATCCTCGAGGACGAGCGGCTGCGGGGGCTCGAAGCCGGCATCGTGCTGCAGGCATACCTGCCCGACGCCGCCGACGCGCTCGACGAACTGACGGCCTGGGCGCAGGCCCGCGTCAGCGCGGGCGGAAGCCGCATCAAGGTGCGGCTGGTCAAGGGCGCGAACCTCGCCATGGAGCGGGTCGACGCCACGATCCACGGCTGGCCGCTGGCGACCCACGCGAGCAAGCTCGACGCCGACGCGATGTACCTCCGCTGCCTCGACCGCGCCCTCCGGCCCGAGCGCAGCGCGGCGGTGCGCCTCGGCGTCGCCGGCCACAACCTGTTCGACATCGCGTACGCCTGGCTGCTCGCCGGCGAGCGCGGAGTGCGAGAGGACATCGAGATCGAGATGCTCCTCGGCATGGCTCAGGGCCAGGTGGCGGCGGTGACGCGAGACGTCGGCCACGTGCTGCTCTACGTGCCGGTCGTCCGGCCCGACGAGTTCGACGTCGCCATCAGCTACCTCGTCCGTCGGCTCGAGGAGAACGCCTCGAGCGAGAACTTCCTCTCGGCCGCATTCGACCTCGCCACCGATGCGAGCCTGTTCGACCGCGAACGCGACCGGTTCCTCGCTTCCCTCGAACGCGCAGCCGACCCCGCCCTGCCGAGCGGCCCCAACCGCACGCAGGACCGCACCCTGGCGCTGCGGCCCATCGCGCCGCAGCGCATCACACGCGACCCCGCCGAGGGTGAGGACGGTCTCACGCAGGCCGTGCTGGGCATCGCCGACGCCGCGGGGCGCTCGGACGACACGACGGCCCTCGGCGAGCACGACGATGTCCTGTTCGGCGGTGAGCGCTTCGTCGAGACGGCGGTGTACGCGCCGCGTGAGACCCGTCGGGCCCCCGCGCTCGGCGCGCCGGGATTCGCCAACACGCCCGACTCCGACCCCGCGCTCGCGGTCAACCGGGAGTGGGCCCGAGGCATCCTCTCGCGCATCGCCGGCAGCACGGCCGGTGACGAGACGATCGCCGCGGCCCGGGTCGACGACGCCGAGACGCTCGACGAGATCGTGGCGCGCGTCGGCTCGGCCGCATCCTCGTGGGGCGCCCTGGCCGCCGCCGATCGCAGCGCCGTTCTGCTCGCGGCCTCGCGCGCGCTCGAGTCGCGCCGGGTCGAGCTGATCGAGGTCGCGGCGTCCGAGACGGGCAAGGTGCTCGCCGAAGCAGACGTCGAGGTCAGCGAAGCGGTCGACTTCGCCGCCTACTATGCGGCGACGGCGCGCGAGCTCGACCGCGTGAGCGGTGCCGTGTTCCAGCCGGCGTCGGTGACGGTGGTCACCCCGCCGTGGAACTTCCCGCTCGCGATCCCCGCCGGCGGCGTGCTGGCAGCCCTCGCGGCCGGATCGGGAGTCGTCTTCAAGCCCGCTCCGCAGGCCCGGCGGTGCGCGGCCGTCGTGGCGGAGGCGCTCTGGGATGCCGGAGTGCCCCGTGATCTCCTCATGCTCGTCGACATCGACGAAGGCGATCTGGGCCGACGCCTCATCACTCACCCGTCGGTCGACCGCGTCATCCTGACGGGCTCGTGGGAGACCGCGTCGCTGTTCCGGTCGTGGCGGCCCGAGCTGCCGCTGCTGGCCGAGACGAGCGGCAAGAACGCGATCATCGTCATGCCGTCGGCCGACCTCGACCTGGCGGCCGCCGACCTGATCAAGAGCGCGTTCGGCCATGCGGGACAGAAGTGCTCCGCCGCGTCGCTCGCCATCCTCGTCGGGCCGGTGGGGCGGTCGAAGCGGTTCGCCCGCCAGCTCGTCGATGCCACGCGTTCGCTGCGTGTCGGCCCGCCGACCGACCCGCGCAGCGAGGTCGGGCCCGTGATCGAGCCGCCGCAGGGCAAGCTCGAATGGGCGCTCACCTCTCTCGACGACGGCGAGCGATGGCTCGTAGAGCCGCGTCGTCTCGACCTCGGTGACGACACCGCGGGCCGCTTCTGGTCTCCGGGCGTCAAGGTCGGGGTGAGCCCCGGGTCGCGGACGCATCTCGAGGAGTTCTTCGGGCCGGTGCTCGGCGTCATGCACGCCCGCACGCTCGAGGACGCGATCGAGCTTCAGAACGCGGTCGCCTACGGCCTGACCGCGGGCCTTCACACGCAGGATGCCGCCGACCTCGCGACGTGGCTCGACCGGGTCGAGGCCGGCAACCTGTACGTCAACCGCGGCATCACGGGCGCCATCGTCCAGCGCCAGCCCTTCGGCGGCTGGAAGCGGTCGTCGGTGGGCGCGGGCACGAAGGCCGGGGGACCGAACTACCTGATCGGTCTCGGTTCCTGGCGCGCCTCGAGCGGGTCGGCGTCCAGCACGCTGCACCTGCGCGGTCTCGACTCGCGCATCACGACGATCATCGAGTCGGCCCAGCCCACGCTCGACTACGAGTCGTTCGAATGGCTGCGGCGGGGCGCACTCTCGGATGCCGTCGCCTGGGACCGCGAGTTCGGTCAGGTGCGCGACGTCTCGGGCCTGGGCGTCGAGCGGAACCTCTTCCGGTACCGCCCGGTCGACGTCGCGGTGAGAGCGGCATCGGATGCGACCTGGCAGGCGGTGCTCCGCGTGATCGTGGCGGCCGTGCGAGCCGGGTCGGGGGTGACGTTGAGCTCGCCGGTGGGTCTTCCCGCTGAGGTGCGACGTGCGCTCGGCGACGTGGACATCTCGGTGTCGGTCGAGACGGACGGCGAGTGGCTGCAGCGTATCGCCGCGGCGGATCGTCGCCCCGGCCGCATCCGCCTGGTCGGGTCGCGTGACGCGGTGGCCGAGCTGCGGAGCGCCGTCGGGGGAGCCACCGAGGGCGATCCGGATGTCGCCGTCTACGCCGACGAGGTCACGACGGCGGGGCGCATCGAGCTGCTGCCGTTCGTGCACGAGCAGTCGATCACGATCACGGCGCACCGCTTCGGCAACCCCGACGACTGGTCCGAGGCGGTCATCTGAATCGGTGCGGGCGGTCGCGAGTGGCTGCGGCGGTGCCGTCTCGGTAGCGTGGCGGGATGACGGATGACGCAGCCGCCGCGCCCACCCTGATCCTCGCCCGCCTGTCGATCGAGCGCGAGTCGCTCCTCGGGGCCATGTTCATCGGGCTCGGGGCGGTGGGGCTCGCCATCGCGGTCATCGCGCTGGCGTTCTCGCCGTCGCTCAGCCTGCCGGTGCTCGTGGGCGTCGGCGCGGGTGCGGTGCTGCTCGTGCACGGCATCCTGCGACGTTCTGCCGCCGCCCGGGCCGCGGCCGCGCTCGACCGGCTCGAGTCGGCCTCCGCCGTCGCCTCTCGCTGAGCGCGGTTCTCAGGAGAAGGCGTCGAGCACCTCGGTGACGTGGGCATCGAGCGCCGAAGACGTCGGCTCGGGATCGAGCCCGAGGAGGCGTCGACGGTGCGGCTCGCCGAGGAGTCCCGCGAACAGGTGCGCGGCGCGGCGCTCGTCGCCGTCCAGATGAGCGGCGAGGTAGCGCTGGGCCGCGAGGGGGCCGGCATCGTAGAACGCCCGTGAGATCGCGGGGTCGTCGAGAGCGACGGCCACGGCCGCGCGGTGCAGGCCGATGGCCCGGTCGGCGAAGAGCGCGGTCGCGATCAGCATGCAGGCGTGACGCAGGTCGCGCGCGGTGATGCCGAGGTAGTCGTGGACGTCGGTCACGGCGGCGCGGAGGAGCGACGACTTGTCGCCGATCCGGTCGTAGATGGTGCGCTTGGTCACGCCTGCCTCGTGGGCGATCGCGTCGAGCGAAGCGGCGTGGAACCCGGCCTCGACGAACAGCCGCGCGGCCACGGCGACGATGCGGTCGTCGCGCGCGGCCTGCTCGTGGGCGGGCGGCCGGCCGCGGCGCCCGTTCGGTCGATTCGCGGTCGCGGTCGAGGTCGAGGGCGCGGTCATGCCGACAGGCTACCAGAATGATACGGTGACGTTTCATTAAGGAGGAGCCATGGACGAGATCGTCTGTCACATCGCGATCGCCGACGACTGGGGGATGAGTCGCAAGTTCGGCGAGTACGAGGTCGCGACGCGCGGCGTGCCGTGGGAGCCCGGTGAGTACATCCACGCCTGCGACCCTGCCGACGTCGCCGCAGTCGTCGCGGCCGTCTACGCGGATGTGCGACTGCCGCTGCTGCGGATCGACTGCAGCATCGACGGCCTCGCCCGCAACGGCGTCGCGGTCACGAGGGTCGACGGGCGCCCCCGCATCCACGGACCCATCCCGATGAACGCGGACGTCGTCGTCGGCGAGCACCCACTGTCCGCCTGAGCCACTATTCCGCCGGACGCGCGGCGGCCCGCCCCGGGAGAACCGGGAGCGGGCCGCGAGGGGTGTGCGCCGGGTCAGGCGTCGATGCCGACCGAGTGTGACAGGCGTGCGTGCTCGTCGCCCGAGAGCTCGAGGTCGACGGCCTTCGCACTGTCGATGATCGACTCGGCCCGTCGGGCTCCCGGGATGGGGATGACGGTGTCGCCCAGTCCGAGCTCCCAGGCCAGCACGACCTGCTGCGGGCTGACGTCGTGGGCGCGCGCGACCTCGCCGAAGACGGCGAAGCGGTCGCCGATCGATCGGGCCCCGCCGCCCGTGCCGCCCAGCGGGCTCCAGGGGAGGAACGCGATGCCGCGGTCGGCGCAGTGCCGCAGCTCGTCGTAGCTGCCCGGATGCCGCGGCGAGAACTCGTTCTGCACGCTCGCGAGGTTGCCCTCGCCCAGCACCTGCTCGGCGATCTCGATCTCCTCGACGCTCGCGTTCGAGATGCCGACCGCGCGGATCTTGCCCTCCTGCTGCAGCGTCTTGAGGTTCTCCATGACCTCGCCGTAGACCATCCAGCGGTCGGGTCGGTGGTACTGGTAGAGGTCGATGACGTCGACCCGGAGCGCGCGGAGCGAGGCCTCCACCGCCTTCCTGAGGTAGTCGATCGAGCCGTCCCGGCCCCACGTCTCGCCCTCGCTGCGGGTGATCCCGCCCTTCGTCGCGACGATGATCTGAGACCGATCGCCGCCCCAGGTGGCCAGGGCCTCGGCCATGATCTCCTCGTTGTGGCCCATCGTGTCCCAGCTCGGGGCGTAGATGTCGGCCGTGTCGAGCAGAGTGACGCCCGCGTCGAGGGCGGCGTGAACCGTGGCGACCGCGTCGGCGCGGTCGGGGATCTGCTTGTCGTTGTTCATCGAGACGGGCATTCCGCCCAGGCCGATGGCCGAGACGGTGAACGGTCCGAGGGTGCGCTGCTGCATGGGTCTCCTTCGACGATTCGCGGTGGTGTGAACCCAGCCTGGCAGCCGCCGCCAGGATCCGGCAGCACCTTGCGCAATCGCCCGGGGCCACTCACCTCGCGATCGGGCCGACGTTCCCAGCGGGGTCCGATGGGCACTCGGGGGAGAATGGATGCCGGCCACCCGGCGACCCGCCGCCGTGTGCGCGACCGCCGAACGCCAGGAGCTCGAATGACGATCGCCGACAACCACCCGATGCCCGACGGCGGTGAGACGAGGGCGCATGCCCTGGCCGGGAGGCGGCCCCTGCTGCCGGTCATGGCCGCAACGGGCGAGGGCGCGTGGGTGACGGACGTCGAGGGGCGTCGCTACCTCGACCTCACCGCCGACCCGGCGCTCACCTTCGGGCACCGGCATCCCGCCCTGCTCGCCGTCGCGACGGAGCAGCTCGGACGGTTGACCGCCTCGAGCGCCGTCGTCGCGGACGACCGCGCCGACGGCTTCGCTGATGCCCTCGCCGCGCTGATCGGCGCCGAGGCGGTGCTGCCGGCCGCCACCGGGCCCGACGCTCTTCGCGCCGCCGTCGAGGCGGCACTCGGCGCGGCGCCCCGGACGACCGTCGTGGTCGCGGCGGGCTCGCACCCCGAGCTCGCGGCGTCGGGTGCTGTCACGGTGCCGTTCGGCGACATCGACGCGCTCGCCGCGGCGCTCGACGACACGGTCGCCGCCGTCGTCCTCGAGCCCGTGCAGGTCGCAGCGGGAGTCATCGCCGCACCCGCGGGGTACCTCGAGGGCGCGCGGCAGGCGTGCGCCGACCGCGGGGTCGCGCTGATCCTCGACGAGACGCGCAGCGGGCTCGGCCGGCTCGGAGACACCGTCGCGCTCGCCGGGGACGGGGAGGCGCCCGATCTCCGCGTGCTCGGCCCGGCCCTCGGCGGAGGCATCGTTCCCGTCGCCGCCGTCGTCGGGAGCCGTGCGCTGCTCGACGCCGCCCCCGGTGCGGCATCCCCCTCTCCGCTCGCGAGCGCCCTCGCGCACCGCGTGGTCGAGATGCTCGAGGCAGGCGAGCTGCAGACCCGGGCCCGTGCGCTCGCCGAACACCTCGCCGGCCGGATCGAGGTGCTCGCGGGGGCAGGGGCCGTCGCCGTGCGCTCCGCGGGAGTCTGGGCGGGCATCGACGTCGACCCGGCCGTGATGACGGCCGCGGAGGTCGCCCGGCGCCTCGTCGCGCGCGGTGTCCTCGTCGACGTGGTCGGCGAGACGACGGTCGTGCTGTCTCCGCCGCTCGTCATTCGTGCGACCGAGCTCGACTGGGTGGTCGAGCAGCTGCGCGTCGTCCTCACCGCCTGACCCCCGCGCCTGCCCCCCCCGGGTCACATCGCGATACATCTGCAGGACCGGCGGTGCTGGTGATGGCTCGCGGTGCTCGGTGAGCGACACCCGCCCCACGGCTCCGACAGGTGTATCGCCACTGAGCCGGAAATGACCGTTGACACCGTCGCCCTGCGCCCGCTACCGTGCTGGTCATACGTAGAAGCACATCGTCGTTCTTCTACGGACCGACGCTCATACGTATGACCGTCGGAATCGCACGCCACGTCACAGGAGACCGGAATGCGCACTTCCCGAATCGCCGCCACCGCCGCCCTCGCGACGGCGGCGCTCGCTCTCGCCGCCTGCACGCCGGGCACCGCCACGAACACCGCCGCCCGCGCCGAGACGCTGATCTACGGCAAGTCGGACGGCGGCACGACCTACGTCCGCAACTACAACGTCCTCGGCCCCGCGACCGAGAAGGCCCCCAACGCCGAGCTGATCTACGAGCCGCTCGCCCGCATCGACTACGCCAACGGCGCCGTCGTCGAGCCGTGGCTCGCCGAATCGCTGCAGTTCGACGAGGCCGGCACCGCGCTCACGATCGAGCTGCGCTCCGATGTGACGTTCTCGGACGGCGAGACGATGGATGCCGACGATGTCGTCTACTCGCTCTCGCTCCCGCTCGAACGCCCCGAGCTCAACCTCGCCGGCGTGACCTACGAGGCGGTGAGCAAGATCGACGACGACACGGTCCAGGTCGACTTCGCCGAGCCTTCGTTCGCCGCTCTCAACCAGTTCGCATCGAGCTCGCTGCCCGTCGTCCCCGAGCACATCTGGCGCGACCAGGACCTCATGAGCTGGACGAACCCCGACCCCGTGGGCACGGGTCCCTTCACGGTCGACGCGTTCGCGGCCCAGCAGGTGACGCTCAAGGCGCGAGACGACTACTGGGGCGGGCAGATGCCCATGACCTATCTCAAGGTGCTCGCGACGAACGTCGAGGCCGTCAAGGCCCAGTTGCTCCGCGGCGACGTCGACTGGGCGCCGGCCTCGTGGGCGGGTGCGGAGGAGGAGTTCGTCGCGCAGAGCCCCGAGACCAATCTGTACCAGCTCTACGCCACCGGCGGGGCCTACTCGATGATGTACAACACCGCGCAGCCGCCCTTCGACAACGCCGACCTGCGGCGCGCGCTCGCCCTCTCGATCCCGCGATCGGACATCACCGCGACGCTCAACCGGCCGGGCACCGAGGCCGGCCCCACGGGCCTCGTCGACCAGATCTACGCCGACTGGATCGCGCCGGAGTACCGCGGTGTCGTGCAGGACGTGGATGCCGCCGCGGCGCAGGCCGCACTCGCGGCATCCGGCTTCACGGTCGTCGACGGCGCCCTCGAGAAGGACGGGCAGCGGTACTCGCCCCGCCTGTCGTTCAACCAGGACTTCGGATGGAACGCGTACGCCGACATCATGATCAACGGCTGGAAGTCGGTGCTGGGCATCTCGGTCGCTCCGGCGGGGGCCCCGGGTGCGACTCTCTACGACCAGCAGAAGACGGGCGACTTCGACCTGACGATCGCCACGACCGGAGGCGCGGGGGTCTACGGCGTCTACGGGTTCCTCGACAGCCGGTACGTCGAGCCCCTCGGCACGGCCGCCGCGACGAACGTCGGGCGCTGGAACGATCCCGAGACCGACCGCATCCTGGCGGACATGACCCGGGCGGCCGATGAGGACACCCTGCGTTCTCTCGGACAGGAGATGCAGCGGATCGTCGTCGACGAGGTGCCCTTCAGCCCGCTGTACAACTCGTACTGGTTCGTCGACATCAACGCGACGCACTGGACCGGCTGGCCGACGCCCGACGACTTTGACGCCGTGCCCTTCCCGAGCCTCGGGCCCGACACCGTCCGCACCCTGCTCTCGCTGAAGCCGGCGTCATGACCGCGCTCGGCGGGGCTCCCACGCCCACGACGACGACGGCCCTGGCCGAGGTCTCGGCGCGCCGGAAGCCCCGCCGGCGCAGCGGTGCCTTCCTCCTCAAGCGCCTCGGGTTCTACCTGGTGGCCGCCTGGTCGGCGATCACGCTGAACTTCGTGATCCCGCGTCTCATGCCCGGCGACCCGTCGGCGGCGATCATCGACCAGCTCGAACGGGTGAGCGGTCAGGCGCTGGCGCCGGAGGCGCTGGTGTCGATCCGCGGGCTCTTCGGCAATCCCGATCAGAACCTGTTCGAGCAGTACGGCGCCTACATCGGCCAGCTGGCGCGATTCGACCTCGGGGTGTCGATCTCGAACTTCCCGGTGCCGGTCGCCGACCTCGTCGGCGCGGGCCTGCCCTGGACGCTCCTGCTCGTAGGCACGACGACGGTCATCTCGTTCGTGCTCGGCACGATGCTCGGAGTCGCGGTCGGATGGCGGGCCGGGTCGCGGTTCGACTCGATCATGACGCCGTTCATCACGTTCGTCTCGTCGGTGCCCTACTTCTGGATCGCGCTGCTGGCCCTGTGGCTGTTCGGCTTCGTCTTCGGCTGGTTCCCGCTCTCGGGCGGATACGACCCGAACCTGCCGATCTCGCTCGATCCGGCCTTCCTGCTGAGCGTCATGCAATACGGGGCGCTGCCCGCACTGACGATCATCTTCTCGGCGTTCGGCGGATGGATGCTGGGCATGCGCAACATGACCGTCACGACGGTGCGCGAGGACTACGTGCTCCTCGCGCAGGCCAAGGGCCTCTCTCCCGCGCGCGTGCGCTGGCGTTATGCAGCGCGCAACGCGATGCTGCCGCAGTTCACCGGCTTCGCGATGGCGCTCGGCGGCGTGGTCGGCGGGGCGCTGCTGACCGAGATCGTCTTCAGCTACCCGGGCATCGGATACCTGCTGTTCTCGGCGTTGCAGAAGCGCGACTATCCGGTCATGCAGGGCGTGTTCCTGCTCGTGACCCTCACCGTCCTGCTGGCGAACCTCATCGCCGACTCGCTGTACGTGTGGCTCGATCCGCGCGTCCGAGAGGAGAGCTGACATGCGCGCCTCCCTGCTCCGCAACGGCAAGGTGCTCTTCGGAGTCGTGGTGCTGGCGTTCTTCGTGCTGCTCGCGCTGCTGGGCCCCGTGCTCCTGTCGGCGCTGGGTCTCGACGCCCGCGCCAACGACATCTCGGCGATCGCCGCGCCGCCGAGCGCCGCGCATCCGCTGGGTACGACCCAGTTCGGCCAGGACGTGCTCGCCCAGGTCATCGAAGGCGCCCGGGGCTCGATGTTCGTCGGGTTCCTCGGTGCGGCCATCGGCACCGCGATCGCGATCGTCGTCGGCGTGCCGGCGGGCTACTTCGGCGGCACGACGGGCAACCTGCTGAACTTCCTCACCAACATCTTCCTCGTCATGCCGGTGCTGCCACTGATCTTCGTGGTCGCCGGCTACCTGCAGGGCACGGGCCTGGTCATGATCGCGATCATCATCGGGGTGTTCGGCTGGGCCGGCGGTGCGCGCACCTTGCGGGCGCAGGCGATGAGCGTGCGCAACCGCGACTTCGTCCAGGCCATGCGGATGCTGGGCGAGCCGCATCGCCGCCTCATCTTCGTCGAGGTGCTGCCGCACCTGTACGGCTGGATCGCCTCGATGTTCCTCGGCGGCCTCATCGGCGCCGTCATGGCCGAGGCGGGCCTCGCCTTCCTCGGAGTCTCCGACTCGTCGGCGATCAGCTGGGGAACGATGATCCAGGCCGCGCAGCAGCAGAGCGCCGTGCTGCGCGGGCTCTGGTGGTGGTTCGTGCCGCCGGGGCTGTGCATCGCGCTCGTCGGCACGGCCGCCGCGCTCATCAACTTCGGCGTGGACGAGCTCGCCAACCCCAAGCTGCGGGCGGCGAGCCGGCGGGTCGCCAAGCGCACCGCCTCGGTGCGCCGCGAGGCCGCCGTGCTCGAGACGACCGGTGCAGAGAGGGCATGACATGACGATGATCCAGGAGAGACGACCGGACGCGCCCTCGGATGCCGCGGGCTCGGACGTGCTGCTCGAAGTGCGGGGACTCGCGGTCGAGTACGCCGGTGCGACGGGCGCGGTGCGCGCGTGCGCCGACGTGACCTTCGACCTGCAGCGGGGCGAGATCCTCGGGGTCGTCGGCGAGTCGGGGTCGGGCAAGTCGACGCTCATCACGGCGCTCACCCGGCTGCAACGGCCGCCGGCCGTGACGACGGCGGGAAGCGTCGTCTACCACCCCCGCGAGGGCGGCGCGGGCATCGATCTGGTGCGGCTCACCCCGCGGCGGCTGCGGGGGCTCCGCTGGACCCGGCTGTCGATCGTGCTGCAGAGCGCGATGGACGCGCTCAACCCGGTCACCCGCGTCGGAGAGCAGTTCGTCGACGTGCTGCGCACGCACGACCGTTCGATGAGCCGGGCCGCGGCCTGGGACGAGGCGCGGCGGCTGCTCGGGCTCGTCGGCATCTCGGCCGACCGGGCGCGCAGCTTCCCGCACGAGCTGTCGGGCGGGATGCGGCAGCGCGCGACGATCGCGCTGGCTCTCGCCTGCCGGCCCGAGCTCGTCGTCATGGACGAGCCGACGACGGCGGTCGACGTCGTCATGCAGCGGCAGATCCTCGCGCAGGTGCTCCGGCTGCGGCGCGAGCTCGGGTTCGCCGTCGTCTTCGTCACGCACGACCTGTCACTGCTCCTGGAGCTCGCCGACCGCATCGCCGTCATGTACGCCGGTCGCATCGTCGAGCTCGCGGCGTCGCGCGAGATCTACCGCTCACCGCTGCATCCGTACACGCAGGGTCTCCGCGACTCCTTCCCGCCGTTGCATGCTCCGATCGAGCGTCTGGAGGGCATCCCGGGAACGCCTCCCGACCTGCGTCTGCTCCCCGCGGGCTGCCCGTTCGCGCCGCGCTGCGCCCACGCGTTCGACCGCTGCCGGTCGGAGCTGCCGCAGCTCACCCCGCACGGCGAGCGGTCCGTCGCCTGCCATCTGCGCGAACCCGAGGAGGTCGGCTCATGACCGAGACCACGACGACGAAGCCCATCGGATCCGCGCCCGTGCTCGAGGCCGTCGATGTCACCAAGCACTTCACGGTCACCTCGGGGCTCGGCGCCAAGGCGACCGTCCACGCGGTCGAGGACATCACCCTCCGGCTCGTCCCCGGGCGGGTCACGGCCGTCGTCGGCGAGAGCGGCAGCGGCAAGACGACGCTCGCGCGGCTGCTCGCGCGCTTCTACGAACCCACCTCGGGCAGCATCCGCCTCGAGGGGAGACCCGTCGAACGCCCGACCGGCCAGGCCGAGCTCGCCTATCGCAAGGCCGTGCAGCTGATCTTCCAAGACCCCTTCGGGTCGCTCAACCCGCTGCACCGCGTGCGGCACAACATCGACCGGGCGATCCGGCTGCACCACCGCGGGCTCTCCCGCGCCGAGCGGCTCGGCCGCGCGCGGGAGCTGCTGGAACGCGTCGCGCTCACGCCCGCCGACGACTACCTCGAGAAGTTCCCGCACGAACTGTCGGGCGGCCAGCGCCAGCGCGTCGTGATCGCTCGCGCCCTCGCCGTCGAGCCGCGCGTCCTCCTCGGCGACGAGCCGATCTCGATGCTCGACGTCTCGATCCGGCTCGAGATGCTCAACCTCCTCGACCGGCTCCGCCGCGAGGACGGTCTCGCGCTGCTGTACATCACCCACGACATCGCGAGCGCCCGTTACCTCTGTGACGACATCGTCGTGATGTACGCGGGCCGCATCGTCGAGATGGGCCCGAAGGAGGCGGTGATCGCCGACCCGCAGCATCCGTACACGAAGCTGCTCATCGAGTCGTCGCCCGACCCGCAGGGCGATGCCGATCGCGATCGCGACGCCGTCTTCGGGTCGGCCGACGACCTCGGCGAGCCGCCCAGCCTCATCGACCCGCCGAGCGGATGCCGCTTCCACCCGCGGTGCCCGTTCGCGATGGAGCAGTGCCGCACGACGCGTCCGCCTCGGATCGTCGTGGGGCCCGACCATGGCGCAGACTGCTGGCTGCACGACGTCGGTCGCGGGCACGAGCTCGCCGGTTCGTCGATGACGCAGCTCGTCTCCCGCACCCTGACCGAGGAGGTCTCGTGACCACGCCCAGCACCCGCCCGCGCTCGATCCGCCAGTCCGACGTCGCCCGCCTCGCCGGCGTCTCGCAGTCGGCGGTGTCGCGCGTGATCAGCGGCGACGCCGCGCGCATCCCCGACGAGACGCGTCAGCGCATCCACGAGGCGATCGCCGAGCTCGGCTACGTGCCCAACCCCGTCGCGCGCAATCTCCGTGGCTCACGCACGCAACTGCTCGGTGTGCACACGTTCGAGCCGCTCTTCCCGAACGCCCGCGAAGGCTTCTACGTCGAGTTCCTGCTCGGCATCGAGCAGCGGGCCGAGGAGACGGGCCACGACCTCGTGCTGTTCAGCTCGACGGGCGACGGTGCCGGCGGACGGCGGATCTACCGCGACGAGACGAACCGGTTGCGCATCGCCGACGGCAGCGTCCTCCTGGGCGTCTCGCCCGACCGCGACGAGCTTGCGAAGCTCTGGCGCGAGGGATACCCCTTCATCCACATCGGTCGTCGCGACGTCCCCGGAGCCGCGATCCCGTGCATCATCCCCGACTACCGTGCGGCGGCATCCGAGATCGTTGAGCGTCTGCACGCCCTCGGGCATCGCGACCTCGCGTACCTGCGCGACTCGATCGACGTCGAACCGTACGAGGACCGCCGGGCCGGCTATGCGGAGGCGGTCACCCGCCTCGGTATCGCCGACGCGTCACCCGGATTCCGCGAGGGCCGCGCGGGCGTTCCCGACGAGGTCGTCGCGGCTCTCGCCGCCGGACGCTGCACCGCCGCCGTCGCCGAGAGCGAGCGGGTGGCGGTCGAGCTCCGCAGCCGACTGACCGAGCTCGGGGTCGACATCCCGGGCGACGTCTCGGTCGCCGTCCTCGAGGACACGAGCGCCGCGGACCTGCGGTGGGACGATCTCCGCATCCCGCGCCAGGAGATCGGCCGGCTCGCCGTCGACCGCCTCATCGAGATGGTGGACGATCCGGATGCCGCCAGGGAGAGCACGTTCGTCGCGTGCGAGGTGGTCGCAGGCGGCACGGCCGCCCGCGTCAGGGAGGAACGAGCATGACCGAGTCGATCGACCTGCTGATCATCGGAGGCGGCGTCGGCGGGGTGGCCGCGGCGATCACCGCGACGCGTCTGGGCCTGCGGGTCGTGATGACCGAGGAGTCCGGTCGGCTCGGCGGGCAGCTCACCTCGCAGGCGGTGCCGCCCGACGAGCACGCCTGGATCGAGCAGCCGACGACATCGCCGAGCTACGCCGAGTTCCGTCGCCGGGTCCGCGACTACTACCGCCGCAACTATCCGGTCACGCCCGCGGCCGCCGCCGAGCCGATCTTCAACCCCGGACGCGGCATCGTCAGCCGCCTCTGCCACGAGCCGCGCGTCGCCGACGCGGTCATCGACGAGATGCTCGCGCCGTGGCTCGCGACCGGGCGACTTCGGGTGCTCCGAGACCACGAGCCCGTCGCAGTCGACGTCGTGGGCGATCGGGTCGAGGGCGTGGTCGTCCGCAGCCGGACCGGGGAGGAGACGGTGCTGACGGCGCCGATCGTGGTGGATGCCACCGAGCTCGGCGACCTGCTCGAGCTCGCACGGGTCGAGCACGTCATCGGCGCCGAGGGAGTCGACGACACCGGTGAGCTGCACGCCCCCGCGGTCGCCGACCCGATGGATCAGCAGGCGGTCTCGTGGTGCTTCGCGATCGAGCACCGCGAGGGCGAGGACCATGTAGGCGATCGCCCCGCGCGCTACGAGCACTGGCGGACGCACGTCGACTCCTTCTGGCCGGGACCGCAGCTGTCGTGGACCGACATCGAGCCGATCGGGCTGCACGAACGGACCCGCCCGCTCTTCCAGGAGGTCGACACCCCCGACGTGCCCTTCGATCTCTGGCGGTATCGCCGCGTGCTCGCCGCCGAGAACTTTACGGGCGGCATCTCCGACGTGACGCTCGTCAACTGGCCGCAGATCGACTACTGGGAGGCGCCCCTTCTCGGCGTCGACGCGGCCGCGGCGGATCGGGCGCGGGCGGCGAGCCGCGAGCTGTCGCAGTCGTTCCTCTACTGGATGCAGACCGAGGCGCCGCGGCACGACGGCGGCACCGGGTACCCCGGTCTCCGCCTGCGCGGCGACGTCACCGGCACCGCCGACGGATACGCCGACCGCGTCTACATCCGCGAGGCGCGGCGAGCGGTGACCGAGTTCCGCGTGCTCGAGCAGCACGTCGGCGTGCAGGCCCGCGGCGCGGGAGCGGGAAGCGCCGTGTTCGACGACAGCGTCGGGCTCGGGCATTACCGCATCGATCTGCATCCCTCGACGGCGGGGCGCACCTACGTCGACATCGAGTCGTACCCGTTCCAGATCCCGCTGGGCGCACTGCTGCCGGTGCGCGTCGACAACCTGCTGCCGGCCGCGAAGAACATCGGCTCGACCCACATCACCAACGGCTGCTACCGCCTGCATCCGGTCGAATGGAGCATCGGCGAGGCCGTCGCCGCACTCGCGGCCGTCGCACTCGCCGAGCGGGTGCCCCCACGCGCCGTCCGGGCCCAGCCGCGACTGCTCGACGATCTGCGCCGGGTGCTGACCGACCGTCTCGGCATCACGCTGCGCTGGCCGGAAGAGGTGCGCACGCACCACTGGAAGCCGCGGGAACGAGCCCGCGAAATCGTCCCGTCGCGCTGACGCGTCGGGATCGTACGTCGGCGACGAGGCCGGCGCACGTGTCAGGAAGGACGGATCCATGCCCCCTCTCTCCCACCCGCCCCATCCCGTCGCGCGTCGACGCGGGCGCCTGCGACGCCGTCTCGGCGCCGTCGTCTCGGCGGTCGCGCTCATCGCCGGCCTCGCGTGGGTCGCGCCCCCCGCGGCCGTCGCCGACGGATCGCTCCCCGCGCTGTCGACGCAGGGGAACCGCGTCGTCGACGCCACCGGAGCAGACGTCGCCCTGCGCGGAGTGTCGGTGCTCGCTCCCGAGCAGAACGACCTCTGCGACTACTGCGACTCGCGGCCGACCTCCGAGATGATCGATCTCGCCGCGGCCTGGGGATCGAAGGTCGTGCGCCTGCCCGTCACCGAGATCTCCGTGACCACCGACCTCGCCGCCTACGACGCCGAGTACATCGCGCCGTACGTCCAGCAGGCCGTCGACCTCGGCATCTACCTCATCATCGACCTGCACCTCGTCCGCGACTACGGCGACGGGGCGGGCGCCGTGCCGCGCTCGACGGTCGAGCGCTTCTGGGACTACATCGCGCCGCAGTACGGCGACGTGACCAACGTCGTCTTCGAAGTGTTCAACGAGCCGATCAACCCCGCGAGCTGGGCGACGTGGAAGGCCTACATCCAGCCCGTCGTCGACGGCATCCGGGAGACGGCGCCCGACACCCTGCTGCTGATGGGCTCGCCCCAGTGGAGCACGTTCGTCAACGGCGCCGTCAGCGACCCCATCGCGGGCGGCAACATCGCCTATGTCTTCCACATCTACCCCAACCAGGGGGCGCCCACGACGGCGCTGCTCGACAGCAAGTTCGGCAACGCGGCCCAGCAGATTCCCGTCGTGATCACCGAGTTCGGATGGAACCCGCCGGGGGAGTTCTCCGACAGCATCACGGCGGGAACCACGACGAACTGGGGTGTCCCGTTCCGCGCCTACCTCGACGCGCGCCCGTGGATCGGGTGGCAGGCATGGATCCTCGACAACTTCTGGAAGCCGCAGATGTTCGACTACGACTGGAACATCCTCGGCGGCGAGCACCAGGGGCAGTTCGTGAAGGACTGGCTGGGCGGTCTGCCCAACGTCTCGCCGTGCGCTTCGCACGACGGCCTCGGGGCCGCGGTCACGGTGTCGTCGACGTACTCCGCGGCGTATCCGGGCTCGCGCCTCGTCGACGGTGACTGCACCGACGCCGGCCGGTGGCTCTCAGCGGTGGGCGACGCGACGCCGACGGCGACGATCGAGCTGGCCGCGCCGCAGCGGGTGAGCTCGCTCGGCGTGTACAGCGGGTTCGGCGGCGGGGCCGGAACCGGCGTCGTGCTCGTCGACTTCACGGTCGAGGTCCGCACCGCGGCGGGCTGGCAGCAGGTCGCCGCCGTCACCGGCAACACGCAGGCTGCGCGCGAGGTCGCGATCGGCGTCGACGGGGTCGAGGCGGTGCGTCTCGTGGTCACGAACCCCTCGGCCTCGACCACCGAGGCCAAGATCGCTCGCGTCTACGAGCTCGCCGTGCGCGGCTGACACGCCTCCGCGATACACCTGCAGGACCGGTGGTGCTGGTGTGTGCTCCCGCCCCGGGCGGGACGACACCAGCACCACAGGTCCGACCGATGTATCCCCGACCGACGCGTCGGATGTCAACACGGCGAACGAAACCGAGCGGGAAATACTGACGCAACACAGCCCGGATTAGGCTCGCATCCATGGGTGACCTCTTCGACGGATACGGCTCGACGCTGACGCCGCGCAAGACCGTGACGGGGGTGCCGCCGTACGACGAGATGTTCGAGGTCTCGGGCACCATGCCGGCCCCGGGAAGCTCGCGCGCGGCGTACCGCGAGCTGTATCAGGCGCTCGCGCAGATGACCCAGGAGGAGCTCCGCGGACGTACCGAGTCGCTCGCGAGCTCGTACCTCGCGCAGGGCGTGACCTTCGACTTCGCGGGCGAGGAGCGGCCCTTCCCGCTGGATGCCGTGCCCCGCGTGATCGACTACGACGAATGGTCGCACGTCGAGTCGGGCGTGAAGCAGCGCGTGCGCGCGCTCGAGGCGTTCCTCGACGACGCCTACGGCCACCAGTTCTGCGTCCGCGACGGCGTGCTGCCCGCGAAGCTCATCGCCTCGTCGCAGTACTACTACCGGCAGGCCGCCGGCATTCGCTCCGCCAACGGCGTGCGCATCCAGGTCTCGGGCATCGATCTCATCCGCGACGAGCACGGCGAGATGCGCGTGCTCGAAGACAACGTCCGCGTGCCCTCGGGTGTCAGCTACGTCATCTCGAACCGACGCGTGATGGCGCAGACCCTGCCCGAGCTGTTCGTCTCGATGCGGGTGCGTCCCGTCGGCGACTACCCGAACAAGCTTCTTCAGGCGCTGCGTGCCTCCGCCCCGCCCGGAGTCGACGACCCCAACGTCGTCGTGCTGACCCCGGGCGTCTACAACTCCGCCTACTTCGAGCACACGCTGCTCGCGCGCCTCATGGGCGTCGAGCTCGTCGAGGGCCGCGACCTGGTCTGCTCGGGCGGCAAGGTGTTCATGCGCACGACGCGCGGCCCGCAGCGCGTCGATGTCATCTACCGCCGGGTCGACGACGACTTCCTCGATCCGCTGCAGTTCCGCGCCGACTCCATGCTCGGTGCCCCGGGCCTCATGCTCGCTGCGCGCCTGGGTAACGTCACGATCGCCAACGCCGTGGGCAACGGCGTCGCCGACGACAAGCTGCTCTACACCTACGTTCCCGACCTCATCCGCTACTACCTCGCGGAGGAGCCCATCCTCAAGAACGTCGACACCTGGCGGCTCGAAGACCCGGGGGCGCTCGAAGAGGTGCTCGACCGCCTCGACGAGCTCGTCGTGAAGCCGGTCGACGGCTCGGGCGGCAAGGGGCTCGTCGTGGGCCCCGACGCCTCTCCGGCCGAGCTCGAGAAGCTCCGCAAGAAGCTGCTCGCCGACCCGCGCGGGTGGATCGCGCAGCCCGTCGTCATGCTCTCGACGATCCCCACCCTCGTCGAGGACGGCATGCGCCCCCGCCACGCCGATCTGCGGCCGTTCGCCGTCAACAACGGCGAAGAGGTCTGGGTGCTTCCGGGCGGTCTCACGCGCGTCGCGCTGCCGGAGGGCCAGCTCGTCGTCAACTCCAGTCAGGGCGGCGGCTCGAAGGACACCTGGGTCGTCGGCGGCGATGCGCCGCGCACGGCCGAGTACAGCCAGGGCAACCTCGCCGGACTCGTCGCCGACCAGGCGTCGACGCAGGCGATCCCCATCATCTACGACGAGCAGGATGAGCCGGCCCACTCGCCGCAGGACCACCCGGGCGGCCTGAGCGAGCAGCAGGAGCAGCAGCAGCAACAGGAGCAGCAGCCGACAGGGGGTGCGACGTGCTGAGCCGGATCGCCGAGAGCCTCTTCTGGATCGGACGGTACATCGAGCGGAGCGACGGCACCGCCCGCATCCTCGACGTCCACCTGCAGCTGCTGCTGGAGGACCCGTGGATCGACGAGGACACCGCGTGCCGGTCGCTCCTGTCGGTCATGGGCTCCTTCCCGCCCGAAGGGCTCGACACCGTGACCCGTCAGGACGTGCTGACCCGGCTCGCGGTCGACCGCACCAACCCGTCGAGCATCGCCTACTCGCTGCAGTCGGCCCGCGAGAACGCCCGCCGCGCGCGCGAGATCGTCTCGACCGAGCTGTGGGAGACCCTCAACACGACCTACTCCCGGATGCCGCGGCGTCTGAACGCCGAGAAGGTGCATGAGTTCTTCCACTGGGTGCGCGAGCGCGCGGCGCTCGCCGTCGGCGTCACCGACTCGTCGACGAGCCGCGACGAGGCCTGGCAGTTCTTCACGCTGGGACGATCGATCGAACGCACGGACATGACGGCCCGGCTGCTCGCGACCCGGTCGCTGACCGAGGAGTCCGGCCCGTCCTGGACGACGATCCTCCGCTCGTGCGGTGCGTACGAGGCGTACCTGCGCACCTACCGCGGCATGCCGAGCGCGCGCAACGCGGCGGAGTTCCTGCTGCTCGACCGCCTCTTCCCGCGTTCGATCATCCACTCGATCCAGCGCGCGGAGGAGTGCATGAGCGCCATCGATCCCGTCGCCGACCGCGTGGGGCACTCCAACGCGGTGCTGCGCGCCCTCGGCCGCATCCGAAACGACCTGGAGTACCGGCCGCTGGGCGAGATCCTCTCGGAGCTTCCCGAGCACATGGACAACGTGCAGAAGGTGACCCGCGAGGCGTCCGAGGCGATCCGCAGCCGCTTCTTCCCCACCGCGGCCGAGCCGAACTGGATCGGAGAGACCTCGTGAAGCGCCTGCGCATCGAGCACACCACCGGATTCACCTACCCCGGCGACGTCGCCGCGTCGTACAACGAGGCGCGGATGCTGCCGAGCTCGACCGACAGCCAGTTCGTGCTGAGCTCGCAGCTCGACATCGACCCGACGACGGCCGTCAACCACTACGTCGACTACTTCGGCACCCGGGTCGCCGCGTTCGACGTGCTCGCCGCGCACCGTTCGCTCGCAATCACGGCCCGATCGCTCGTCGAGGTGCGCCCCCGTCCGATCGAGCACCGGCAGACCTCGTGGGACGAGCTCGCCGACGAGACCGCACGCTCGATCCACACGGTCGAGCAGCTCGGTCAGACGGCCCGCACCGCGCCGCATCCCGAGGTCGTGAAGCTCGCTCACGAGATCGCGGCGTCGTACGACGAACCGGGACCGGCCGCGCACGCCATCGCGATCGCGATCGGGGATGCCGTCGAGTACATGCCCGGCGTCACCGGAGTGCACTCGACCGCCGCGGAGTCGTGGCCGGAGCGCAAGGGCGTGTGCCAGGACATCGCGCACATCACCCTCGGCGCACTGCGCAGCGTCGGCATCCCGGCGCGCTACGTCTCGGGCTACCTGCACCCCGACCCCGACGCCCAGGTCGGCGTCGCGGTGACGGGCGAGTCGCACGCCTGGATCGAGTGGTTCGCGGGCGACTGGCAGGGCTTCGACCCCACCAACAACGTCGAGATCAGCGATCGTCACGTGCTGGTCGGTCGCGGCCGCGACTACAACGACGTCCCGCCGCTGCGGGGAGTGTTCGCCGGGCCCTACAAGAGCGCCCTGCACGTGACGGTGACCATCACGCGCGAGGCCTGACCTCCGCGGCATCCGCTTCGTCCCGCTCGCGGCGGGTGCCCCGACCGAGGGATGCCGTCGCGGCGAGGCCCAGCACGAGGAAGCCCGCCGCGGCGAAGCTCGCGGCGCGCGTACCGTCGGAGAGGGCGGCCTTCGCGTCGGTGGCGATGTCGGCGGTCTGCGGTGAGGCTTCGAGGCCCGCGATCGCTCCGCCCGCGCTCTCGACGACGGCGCTGACCACCTGATCACGCTGCTCCGCGGGGATGCCGCGGTCGTCGAGCCGTGCCGCGAGCGCACCGGAGGTCGTCGAGAACAGGATGGTCCCGAGGATCGCGATGCCGAGCGCTGCGCCGAGCTGGCGAGCGGTCGACTGCGTGCCGGATGCCTGCCCGCCCTCGGCGACGGGGACGTCGGCGAGCACGACGCCGGTCAGCTGCGCCGTGGCGAGGCCGACGCCGACGCCGTAGACGAACAACGCCGGGACGAGCGGGCCCCACGTCGCGTCGGGGGCGATGACGAGGGCGACGCCGCCGACCCCGATGATCTCGGCGGCCAGGCCCGCGCGAACGATCCAGACGGGCGCCACCTTGCCCGAGAGCGCACCGGCCAGCCCGCTCGCGACGAACGAGCCCGCGGCGAGGGCGAGCAGCACGAGGCCCGTCTGGACCGCCTCGAACCCGAGCGCGAACTGCAGCCACAGGGGGAGCGCCAGGATGATGCCGAACTCGCCGAGCGCGACGACGAGGGCGGCAAGGTTGCCGTTGCGGAAGGAGGGGATGCCGAAGAGTCCGAAGGCGAGCAGCGTCGGCTGGCCGGCCCGGCGGCGGTGCACACCCCAGGCGATGAAAGCGGCGATCGCGACGGCGGAGAGCGCGAACGCGATCGGCACGGGCGAGAGGTCCCCCGGCCACGACGCGCCAAAGAGCTCGGGGCGCTGATCGACCGTCCACCAGCCGTAGGTGCGTCCCTCGATGAGGCCGAACACGAGGGCGCCCATGGCTATGACCGACAGGACGGCGCCGACGACGTCGATCCGAGCGGAGCCGCCGCGCGACTCATCGACCGTGAGCAGGACGCCCACGATGATGAGGATGCCGAGCGGGATGTTGATGCCGAAGGCCCAGTGCCACGAGAACGTCGTCGTCAGCCAGCCGCCGAGCAGCGGCCCGACCGCGGCCATGCCGCCGATCGTGGATCCCCACACGGCGAAGGCGATGCCGCGTTCGCGGCCGCGGAAGGTCGCGTTCAGGAGCGACAGCGTCGTCGGCAGGATCATCGCCCCGCCGACGCCCTGCACGAACCGGGCGAGGATGAGCAGGTCGCCGCTCGCCGCGACCACGGCACCCACGGAGGCGAGCGCGAACACGACCACGCCGGTCAGCAGCATCCGGCGACGGCCGACGCGGTCGGCGATGCTGCCGAAGACGAGCAGCAGCGAGGCGAAGACGAGGGTGTACGCCTCCTGCACCCATTGCACCTGGGTCGACGTGATGCCGAGGTCGTCGACGATCGAGGGCACGGCGACGTTCACGATCGTGGAGTCCACGATGATGAGCGCCACAGCGATGCTGATGAAGACGAGTCCCGCCCAGCGGCGGCGTGACGAGGTTGCCATAATTGCTAGAATAGCTAGCAAAATCGCGGAAGCAAGAGGGGCTTCGCGCAACGCGAAACGGCCGGCCCCGAGGGGGACCGGCCGCGGCATGACACTCGTCAGGCGGGCGGGTCGCCCGGGTCGAGGGTCTTCAGCATGTCCTCCTCGGCGGCGTTGTCCGCCGTGAGTTCCTCCTCGGTCGTCGCGTCGCCGCCGCGGGGTGCGTCGTCGGTGATCGACTGCTCGGAGCTGGGGTCGTCGAGGTGCCGGTCGCCGGTGGGCTCGTCGGACGGGTTCGCGCTGTCGCCGGCGCCGCCGGCCGGGGTGTCATGGCTGCTCATGGCCGCGACGTTACGCTCGCCGTCGCCGCCCGCGGCACCCCTTGACACCGGATCGACGCGCCTGTCGCCGATACATTCGTCGGACTGCTGTGGCTGGTGTCGTCTCGACAGCTGTTCGAGGCCACTCCCGCACCGCGGGCCCGACGAATGTATCGGCCACCGACGGCCGGACGGGCTAGACGCGGGGCTCGTACCGGCGCGGCTCGTGGGTGCGGGCGACGAGGTCGCGCAGGGCCTCGAGCGAGCCCGACACGAAACCGGCGGCGCGGGCCTGCACGAGCACGTTGCCGAGCGCCGTCGCCTCGACGGGGCCGGCCAGCACCGGCATTCCGGCGCGGTCGGCGGTGCGCTGGCACAGCAGCTCGTTCAGCGCGCCGCCCCCGACGACGTGGATCGTCCGGACGTCGACCCGGCCCAGGCGCGCGGCGTCGGCCACGGCGTCGGCGAACGCCTGCGCGAGCGACTCGACGATCGACCGCGTGTACTCCGCGCGGGTCCGGGGCGACGCGACATCGTGCTCGGCGCACCAGACGTCGATGCGCGAGGTCATGTCGCCGGGGGCGAGGAAGCGCGGGTCGTTGACGTCGAAGACGACGCCGTCGGCCTCGCGCGCGGCATCGAGCAGCGTCGGCAGGTCGATGCGGTGCCCTTCCCGGCGCTCCCACTGCCGCACGGCCTCGCTCAGGATCCACAGACCCATGACGTTGTGCAGCAGACGGACGCGTCCGTCGACACCGCCCTCGTTCGTGAAGTTCGCCTCGAGCGCGGCGCGGCTGAGCACGAGGTGATCGACCTCGACCCCCACGAGCCCCCACGTGCCGCATGAGATGTAGGCCGCGGCATCCGGCTGCATCGGCACGGCAACGACGGCCGAAGCGGTGTCGTGCGAGCCGACGGCGGTGACGGGCGTGCCCTCGGGTGCTCCGATCGACGCCGCGACGTCCGCACGCAGCGCACCGAGCCGATCACCCGGCGCGATGAGCGGGGGAAGGATGCCGCGGGGGATGCCGAGCGCCGAGACGAGGGCCCCGTCCCACGACGCCTGCAGCACCCGCAGCAGCCCGGTCGTCGATGCGTTGGTCTGCTCGGCGCGGGCTTCGCCGGTGAGCCAGTACCCGACGAGATCGGGCACGAGCAGCGCGGTGTCGGCGAACGCGAGCACCTCGGGGTCCTCCGCGGCGAGCTGGTAGAGCGTGTTGAACGGCAGGAACTGCAGGCCGTTGCGCTCGAACAGCTCGGCGTGGGGGAAGCGCGCGTGGACGCTCTCGACCCCGCGGGCGGTGCGCTCGTCGCGATAGTGGAACGGCTCGCCCAGCATCCGCCCGCCGCGCAGCAACGCGTAGTCGACGGCCCACGAGTCGACCCCGATCGACGCGATGCCGGGGGTCGTGCGGAACGCGTCGCGCAGCCCTCCCAGCACCGAGCCGTACATGCCCACGAGGTTCCAGTGCAGGCCGTCGCCGGCATGCACCGGGTCGTTGGCGAACCGCGCGACCGTCTCGGTGCGCAGCGTGTCAGCCCCCACATGCCCCACGATGACTCGCCCACTGGTGGCCCCGAGATCGACCGCCGCGACGTCCCCCGACGCGCTCACGCGCGGCATCCTTCCCGCGAGTGCACGGCCTGTCGCCGAGTGCACGACCTCGGACCGTGCGGATGCCGTGCACTCGGCGCGAAGCCGTGCACTCGAGCCCACGCGTTCATCGGAGGAAGGCGGCGGCGACGCCGGAGTCCACGGGGATGTGCAGGCCCGTCGTGCGGGAGAGCTCGGGGCCGGTCAGCACGTAGACCGCGTCGGCGACGTTCTCGGGGACCACCTCGCGCTTGAGGATCGTGCGGTTGGCGTAGAACTGGCCGAGGTCCTCCTCGTTGACGCCGTAGGTCGCGGCGCGGTTGGCGCCCCAGCCGGAGGCGAAGATGCCCGAGCCGCGCACGACACCGTCGGGGTTGATGCCGTTCACGCGCACGCCGTGTTCGCCGAGCTCGACTGCGAGCAGCCGCACCTGGTGGGCCTGGTCGGCCTTCGTCGCCGAGTACGCGATGTTGTTGGGCCCGGCGAAGACGGAGTTCTTCGAGGAGATGTAGATGACGTCGCCGCCCATCTTCTGCTCGATGAGCGCCTTCGCCGCCGCCTTGGCGACGAGGAACGAGCCCTTCGCCATGACGTCGTGCTGCAGGTCCCAGTCCTTCTCGGTGGTCTCCAGCAGCGGCTTCGACAGCGACAGCCCGGCGTTGTTGACGACGAGGTCGATGCCGCCGAACGCCAGCAGCGTCGCGTCGATCGCGGCCTGCACGCCGTCGGCGTCGGCGACGTTGGTTGCGACGCCGATCGCGACGTCGGTGCCGCCGAGCTCGGCGGCCGCGGCCTGCGCCTTCTCGAGGTCGAGGTCGGCGACGACGACGCACGCGCCCTCGGCGGCGAGTCGGGTCGCGATGGCCTTGCCGATGCCGGATGCCGCGCCCGTGACGAACGCGATGCGACCCTGGTGGGTCTTCGGCTTCGGCATCCGCTGGAGCTTCGCCTCTTCGAGCGCCCAGTACTCGATGCGGAACTTCTCGGCGTCCGAGATCGGTGCGTAGGTCGAGAGGGCCTCGGCGCCGCGCATGACGTTGATCGCGTTGACGTAGAACTCACCCGCGACGCGGGCGGTCTGCTTGTTCGCGCCATACGAGAACATGCCCACGCCCGGGACCAGCACGATGAGCGGGTCCGCGCCGCGGATCGCCGGCGACGACGCGTCGGCGTGCGCGTCGTAGTACGCCTGGTAGTCGGCGCGGTACTCGGCGTGCAGCTCGTGCAGGCGGGCGACCTGCTCGTCGACGGATGCGGTCGCGGGCACGTCGAGGATGAGCGGCTTGACCTTCGTGCGCAGGAAGTGGTCGGGGCAGCTCGTGCCCAGCGCGGCGAGGGCGGGAGCCTTCTCGGACGCCAGGAAGTCGAGCACGACGTCGGCGTCGGTGTAGTGGCCGACCATGGGCTTGTCGGTCGAGGCGATGCCGCGGATCGTCGCGGCGAGGGCTGCGGCGCGGGCTCGGCGGTCGGCCTCGGGCAGTGCCTCGAAGCCGGGGCGCACGCCGCCGAAGGGCTCGGCCGCGCCGTGCTCGTCGATGTAGGCCTGCGCGGTCTCGATGATCCAGAGGCTGTTCGCCTCCGCCTCATCCGACGTGTCGCCCCACGCCGTGATGCCGTGCCCGCCGAGGATGCAGCCGATGGCCTGCGGGTTCTGCGCCTTGATCTCGGCGATGTCGAGGCCCAGCTGGAAGCCCGGTCGCCGCCACGGCACCCACACGACACGCTGTGAACCGGTGCCGTCGCCGAAGATTCTCGCGGTGAGCGCCTCGCCGTCCGCGGCGGTCGCGATGGCGATGCCGGCGTCGGGATGCAGGTGGTCGACGTGTGCGGCATCCACCAGTCCGTGCATCGCGGTGTCGATCGAGGGAGCTGCGCCGCCCTTGCCGTGCAGGCAGTAGTCGAACGCGGCGACCATCTCGTCTTCACGCTCGACACCGGGGTACACGTTCACCAGCGCGCGCATCCGGTCGAGCCGCAGCACCGCGAGCCCCGACTCGGTCAGAGTGCCGAGGTCACCGCCCGACCCCTTGACCCACAGCAGCTCGACGGGCTCGCCGGTGACGGGGTCGATGTCGGTGCCCTTGGCGGAGGTGTTGCCCCCGGCGTAGTTGGTGTTCGCGGGGTCGGAGCCCAGGCGGTTGCTGCGCGCGATGAGGTCGGCGGCTGTGGCGGAGGTCATGGCTTTCCTTCGGGGTAGGGAGGGGAGGTCAGGATGCGGCGAGCGAGGCGAATCGCTGGACGACGCGTCTCATCGAGGCGGCGAAGCCCGGATGCTCGGGCCGGTTGAGATGGCCGTGATCGGTGCCCGGCTCGACGATGACGTCGACATCGCCGCCGGCGGCCCGCAGCGTCGCGGCGAACACGTCGCCCGAGACGCTCAGCTCGTCGATCTCGCTGTTGATCATGAGGGTCGGAGGGAAGCCCCGCAGCTCACCGGTCGACGCGAGGCCCGGCACCGCGGCGATCGGCGCGCCGATCACCGAGCCGCCGAGGTAGTTCTCGTACATCGCGCGGACGACGTCGGCTCCGAACCGGTCGTGCTCGGGGTGAGCGGCGAGGGCGGCGCGCAGCGCGGGACCGGGGGCCGGCTGCACCGCGAGGAGGGTGGGGTAGGCGAGCACGACGAGGTGGGGCAGGTCGCCGCCCGCGCCGAGAAGGCGCAGGGTCGCCCCCGTCGCGAGGTTCGCCCCCGCGCTCGCGCCGCCGATCGCGAGGCGCGTGACGCCCAGCTCGTCGGCGTGCGCCGTCGCCCACTCCCACGCGCGCAGGACGTCGTCGGATGCCGCCGGGTAGCGGTTGCCGCTCCGGTCCTCGCTCTGCTGGTCGGCGCCGTCCCACGTGGGCGGGACCGGGGCGAGGCGGTAGTCGACGGAGAGGACCGTCGTCCCCGCGGCGGAGAGCTCGCGCGCGACGGCATCCGCTTCGGGCATGTCGAGGTCGCCGAACGCGAAGCCGCCGCCGTGCATCCACACGAGGCCGGTGCCGTCGGGCTCCGCCGCGCGGTAGAGCCGGATGAGGCCCCCGGCCTCGGACGTCGGGGAGGGCGCGGCGGCCGCAGCGGCGCTCATCGCCGCACCGACTCTTCCGCCGGGCTCGGCACGTGCCGGCCGTAGCGCTCGAGCTCGATGTCCTCGAGCGACTTGCCCTCGGTGTTCGGTGCCCAGATCGTGCCGATGAGCAGCGCCGCGACGAGCAGGCCGAGGATGATGACGCCCAGGCCGGCGAGCCCGAGACCCGACAGCAGGACCGGGAAGACGAGGCTCAGCAGCCCGACCATGACACGCGCGAGCATGAAGAGCACGCCCTGCGCACTCGCGCGATAGCGCGTCGCGAACAGCTCGGCGGTCCACAGGCCGTAGAACGCCTGGGCTCCGACACCGGCGGAGACACCCCACGCGACGGCGAAGAAGAGCAGCGAGAACAGGCCCGGGGGAGCGTAGATCAGCACGGCCCACGCGACGACGCCGAGCGCCGCCCCGCCGAGGTACAGCCACTTGCGGCGCACCCGGTCGCCGAAGCGCATGAATCCGAAGAACGTCGCCGCCGCCGTGAGGCTCCAGACGAGCACCTGCAGCAGGTTCTGCTGCATCGGGTCGTGGAGGCCCGCCGCGTCGTACACCCGCGGCTGGAAGATGCCGGCCTGGCCGGCGACGGTGTTCCAGAGGCCGTACACGCCGATGAGGAAGGCGAGGGCGCCCCAGTTCTTCGGCTCCTTGAGCAGGCCCACGATGCCGGAGAAGAACGACGGGCGCTCGCCCGCGACGAGCGCGGCCTCGCGCTGGCTCTTCCACCGGCGCGACTCGGGGAGTCCGCGGCGCACCCACCACGTGACGGCGGCGATGACGAAGAGGTGGAAGAAGATCAGACGCGAGCCGAGCAGGCCGAGCGGACCGACGATGACCGCGAGCAGGAACCCGACCGCCGGGCCGATCGACCAGGCGAGCTGGGCCGTGCCCACGTGTGCGGCCCGGTGCTCGTTCGGGGCCTCCTCGGCGATGTAGGTCCACGATGCCGGAACGCCCGCGCCGACGGCGATGCCCATGAGGATGACTCCGACGAGCAGGATCGCGAGGTTCGGCGCGAACGTGACGGCCAGAGCGCCGAGCATGAACACGATCAGGTCGTAGGTGTAGATGAACTTGCGGCCGAGCCGGTCGCAGAGCGGACCGCCGATCGCCGCACCGATCGCGGCGCCGAAAGCGTTGGCCGACAGGGCGGCGACGATCCCGACGACGCCGTCGTCGAACCCGAACGCCTCCTGCCAGAGCGTCAGGCTCGTGGCGAGCGCGATGATGGCGCCGGCCTCGATGTAGTTCGACATGGCGACGGCGATGGTCGCCTTCCAGGCGCTCAGCGGGCGCCGGGTGCGCGTACTGCTCATGCGCCCCACCCCGCCTGGGTGCCTCCCACGCGGTCGGCTTCGATCTTCTGCTGGTAGCCGGATGCCGCGTATGCGGCCATCGGGTCGGCGGGAAGTCCCCGCGACTCGCGCCACTCGGCGAGGGCCGGCCGGACGTCGGTGTAGAACGCGTCCATGAAGACCGCCTGCGCGCCGAGGACGTCGTTCGCGGTGCGCGCGGCGGCGAGGGCGTCGGCGTCGATGAGCAGCGCACGCGCCGTCATCTCCTGGACGTTGAGCACCGAACGGATCTGCCCGGGGATCTTCGCCTCGATGTTGTGGCACTGGTCGAGCATGAAGACCACGTCGGGGTTGTCGAAGCCGCCGCCGCGCAGCACCTCGACGAGGATCCGGAACAGCTGGAACGGGTCGGCCGCGCCCACGATGAGGTCGTCGTCGGCGTAGAAGCGCGAGTTGAAGTCGAACGAGCCGAGCTTTCCGAGGCGCAGCAGCTGCATGACGATGAACTCGATGTTCGTGCCGGGGGCGTGGTGCCCGGTGTCGAGGCAGACCATCGCGCGCTCGCCGAGGGCCGCCACCTGCACGTAGCTCGTCCCCCAGTCGGGGACGTCGGTGTGGTAAAACGACGGCTCGAAGAACTTGTACTCCAGCACGAGGCGCTGTTCGCCCGTCAGGCGGTCGTAGATCCGCTGCAGCGAGTCGGCCAGGCGGTCCTGACGTGCACGCATGTCGTTCTGCCCGGGGTAGTTCGACCCCTCGGCCAGCCAGATCTTCAGGTCGCGCGAGCCCGTGGCATCCATGACGTCGATGCACTCGAGGTGGTGGTCGATGGCCTTGCGGCGGATCGCGTCGTCCTCGTGGGTGAGGGCGCCGAACTTGTAGTCCTCGTCCTGGAACGTGTTGGAGTTGATCGTGCCGAGCGCGACGCCCAGATCCTCGGCGTGGCGGCGCAGGGCGCCGAAGTCGTCGACCTTGTCCCAGGGGATGTGCAACGCGACGGCGGGCGCGAGCCCGGTGACGCGGTTGACCTCGGCGGCATCCGCGATCTTCTCGAACGGATCGCGCGGCGTGCCCGCCGTGGGGAACACGCGGAAGCGCGTGCCCGAGTTGCCGAACGCCCAGCTGGGCAGCTCGATGCCCTGGCGCTCGAGCCGGGCGAAGTGGTCGGGGGAGAGGGTGCTCACGATGCGTCGTCGCTTTCGTCGGTGGGGATGGATGTCGGTGAGGCTGTGTCGGTGACGGCGCCGGTGTCCGTCGCCGCGAGTTGGTCGTGCAGGTTGAAGACCTCGGTGAGGGGCGTCGCGGCCTGGTCGGGGCGCCCCTCGAGCCCGACGAAGAAGCGGGCCATCTCGGCCTCCCACCGTGCCGCGACGGGGGATGCGGCGAGGTACGCCCGGGCCGCGGCGTCGTCGTCGACCTCGTAGTAGCCGATCAGCCGGCCGCCCTCGCCGAGGAACAGCGAGTAGTTGCGACGGCCGGATGCCGCGATCTCCGCCAGCATCTCGGGCCAGACAGGGGTGTGCCGGGCGATGTACTCATCGAGCAGGTCCGGACGGATCTGCAGCGAGAAGCAGACCCGGTGGGCAGATGCACTCGTCATCGAGGCTCCTTGGTGAGCGGTTGTGAATCGTTTCACGAGCGTAGCGGGTTGTGCGCGCGGACACAAACGGCAAGCGCTTACCCATATCCTGCCGTTGCTGTCGCGCTCGCGCTACGGTGGTGTGCATGGCAGTGAGCGTGCGGGATGTCGCGGTCGCGGCATCCGTTTCGGTGGGGACCGTCTCGAACGTCCTCAACAACCCGACGCGCGTGTCGCCCGAGATGGTCGCCCGCGTTCAGCAGGCGATCGCCGATCTCGGGTTCGTACGCAACGACGCGGCGCGGCAGCTGCGCGCCGGTCGCAGCCGTTCGATCGGGCTCGTGGTGCTCGACATCGGCAACCCGTTCTTCGCCGAGGTGGCGCGCGGCGCGGAGGAGCGTGCGGCCGAGAGCGGCATGGCCGTGCTGCTCAGCACGAGCGACGAGAAGCCCGAGCGCGAGTCGGCGTATCTCGACCTCTTCCGCGAACAGCGCGTCAACGGCGTGCTCGTCACCCCCGCGAGCGACGATCTCGAGCGGCTGCGCGGCTTGCAGGCGGCCGGCGTGCCGGTCGTCCTCGTCGACCGCGAGGTGCCCGACGACGTCTTCGCCTCGGTCTCGGTCGACGACGTCGAGGGCGGGTACCTCGCCGTGTCGCACCTTCTCGCGCGCGGGCGTCGGCGCATCGCGTTCGTTCGGGGGCCGGTGTCGATCCGTCAGGTCGCCGACCGTCTCGAGGGTGCGCGGCGCGCGGTGGCCGAGGTCGCCGGTGCCCGCCTGGAGGAGATCGCCGTACCCGCCCTCTCGGTGCTGCACGGCCGCGCTGCGGGTGAGCGGCTGCGTGAGCGCCGCGGGGACGACCGTGTCGACGCGGTGTTCGCGGCGAACGATCTGCTCGCCGTGGGGGTGCTGCAGGCCTTCGCGGTGCTCGGGCAGCTGCGCGTTCCCGAGGAGGTCGCGCTCATCGGCTACGACGACATCGACTTCGCGTCGGCCACCGTCGTGCCGCTCAGCTCGATCCGCCAGCCCGCGCACGAGATCGGATACCGCGCCGTCGACCTCCTGCTGCGCGGCCTCGACGACCCCGCGGGCGAGCACGAGCGCCGCGTGCGGTTCCGCCCAGAGCTCGTCGTCCGCGACTCCACCGGCTGATCCCTCAGTTCCGCTCTTGACCAGCGGCGAGAGTGCAGATCTGCACGGTGTTGGGCCGCTCTGACCGTGCGTTCGCGCGTCCTCGGTGCGAGGCGGGGCGGGGGTCAGAGGCGGGACCAGGTGCCGGGGGAGAGGAGGGTGGGGGAGAGGAGGGTGGGGGAGAGAGGGGTGGGGGAAAGAAGGGTGGGGTGGGCGGGGATGGTGAACGTGAGCGTGCGAGGGCGGGTGTCGAGGTTGGCTGCCAGCACCGTGACCTCGCCCCGACGCTCGGCACCGATGGCCCAGACGAGGCCGTCGGGGCTCGCGCCCGACAGCAGCTCGGAGCCCGCGAGGGCGGCGAGGGCTGCGATCGCCTCGGCGACGGGCAGCACCGTGCCGTCGGCATCGACGATGCCGCGCGGACCCCACGACTCGAAGAACGTCAGGCTCGCGACACCGGGAACGGCGAGAGCCGCGGCACTCGCGATCGTCCACGCCGCGAGCTCGGGCGCGCGCTGCCGCGGGTCGTCCGCATCGGTCAGGTGCGTGCCGTAGCCGGCCGACAGATCGGATGCCGCGGTACGCGGCGGCGCCGTCGTGGCGACGTCGTTGAAGTGCGGCCGCAGGGTCACGGGACCGACGTGCACCGGCACCCCGCCGCCGATCTCGACGGCCTGCGTCGCGACCCGTCGCTGCATCGCGAGCGACTCGACGAGCTGCTCCGTATCGCGGCTGTGGAAGAGCGGGGTGACGCTGAACGTCAAACCCGCGAGATCCCGAGGCAGGCGGTGCTGCTCGCGGTTGAGCTCGGTGAAGTGCGAGCGCACGCCGCCGACGACGGGCACGGTGAGGCCCGAGCGTTCCAGCACATCTCGGAGCAGTGCGACGGCCGCCTCATCCGACACGTGCCGAGCCGCCCCGCTGGGCTGGAACGCCGTCGCCCGGGTCACACGATGACGACCGAGCGCGGCAACCGCGCCGGAGAGCGCCGCGGCGATCGCAGCATCCGCGTCGCCTGACACGCCCGCCTCGGCGGGCAGCACGAGCCGGACGTCGAGGGAAGGGCCTTCGGATGCCGCGCGCTCGAGCGCCGCCGACCATCCCGGCCACGCGAGGTCGAGCTCGACGAGTGTGGTCGCCGCGCCGCCGTCGCCGATGCCTGCAGGCGCGGGGTCGGGCGCGGTCGACGCGCTCAGCCCGATCGCGGGGAAGGCCCCGGCGGGCCGCAGCTCGATCACCGCGCCCTCGGGTTCGTCGCCCTCGGCGGCGGCATCCGCGTCCGGTACGGCACCCGGCACCGGCACGGGCTCAGCCGTGACGGTGATGGCCTGCCGCACGCGCTCGCCCGCCTCGACCGGGTACGGGAACGGCAGCGCGAGCGGCCGGCTGTAGACCTTGTACGAGGCATCGGTCCAATTGCGCTGATCCTCCATCTCGAACACGTCGCCGTCGAACACGAGGCCGACCTCGATGCCGTCGTGGCGCCACCGCAGACCTGCGATGTCGAGCACCGGCTGGTGGGGACTGATGGCCATCGGCAGCGTCGTCTCCGACGTGCCGCCGGCACGGTGCGTCACCGATAGCCCGGCCCCGGCCGTTGCGGGCGGGATGAGGGCGACGAGGCCGGTGCGGTTCGTCTCGATGCGCGTCGCCGCCTCGAGGTCGCACAGCACCCGCAGGCTCTCGCCGCGCACCTCGGCGCGGACGACGCCGCTCAGCGGCATCCGCTCGTCGGTGCTGCGGACGTGCAGCATGATGCTCGCCTCGCCGGCGGCGACACGGTCGACGACGAGGTCGACCGTGTTCCAATCGCGGTCGCGCACGACGGCCCGGATGCTGCGCAGCACAAGGCGGCCGTCGCGCCGGATGTCGGCGAGCTCGTCGCCGCGCAGCTCGAACTCCCATGCTCCGATCCGTCGCCGGTCCGCCTCGTCGCGCCCCCACATCGTCGGCATCCTCAGAGGGTCGTCATGCCGCCGTCGACCGAGAAGGTCGCACCCGTCGCGAACGAGCCCTCGTCGCTCGCGAGGTAGACCATGATGCCGGTGACGTCGGCGGGGGTGCCCGCGCGACCCACCGGGATGCGCGAGACGATGGCTGCCCGCGACTCGGGGTCGTCGCTGATGGCCGACACGAGCGGCGTCTCGGTATACGCCGGCTGCACGATGTTCACCCGGATGCCGCGATCGGCATACGCCGCGGCGACCGTGCGGCCGAGCCCGTGCACGCCGGCCTTCGACGCGCTGTAGGCGGTGAACGCCCACCCCTCGCCGTTGACGGCGGTCGGGCTCCCGGTCAGGATGATCGACCCGCCGCCGCGCGATAGCAGCGCGCGGACGGCGTACTTCACCGTCAGGAACGTCCCGGTGAGGTTGATGTCGATCGTCCGCCGCCAGACCTCGAGGTCGAGGTCGGCGGCGGGGGCGTCCTGCCCGAAGAGCTGGACGCCGGCGTTCGCGACGACGACGTCGGGTGTCCAGCCGGCGGCCTCGAGCTCGGCGAAGGCCGCCGCGACGGCGGACTCGTCGGCGATGTCCATGGTGACCGCACGCGCGAGCGGCCCGAGCGCGGCCGCGGCGTCGCCGACCGTCGGCCCGTTGCGGTCGGCGAGAACGACGCGCGCGCCCTCCGCGACGAACCGCTCGGCGACGGCGTGCCCGATACCCATCGCAGCGCCGGTCACGAGCGCCGTCTTGCCCTGCAGTCTCGTCATCGTCGTCGTCCTCAGCGCTCGATGTGGTCCAGGTGCAGCATCCGGGCGAGGTTCTTGTCGAGCTCGTCGTCGCGGAAGATCTTCTTCCAGTCGTCCTTGATGATGCTCTCGCGACCGTAGTCCATCGCGATCAGGCACGCATCGCTGAACGGGTTGTCGCCGCGCAGACCGTTCGCGAGGGCGACCTGGGTGTGGCCGTACAGGATGCTGCGGGCCGCCGCCTCGGGCACGCCCATCGTGTGGATCGCCTCGTCGAGCGCCTCGTTCAGGAGCGACCCGATCATGCAGGCGACGGTCTCGACGAGGGTCGGCTCGAGCTGGGCGAGCTGCTTGATCGTCACCCAGTGCACGTCGATGACCGGCGCGTAGATGGCCCGCACGGTCTCTTCGACGATGCGCTGCTTCTCGGGGTCGTCCGACTCGATCGCAGCGATCGCGTCCTGCGGGGCCGCGATGCCGCCGAACGTGTCGGCCCACTCCTCCTTCGTGGTCCGCTCGAGGAAGACCGACGGGTGGCACGGGTGCGCGACGGCCTGGATGACGTCGTCGCACGTCGTGAGCAGGCCCGCGTAGGCGGCGGCCGGGTCGAGCGTCAGGACGATCGCGCCCGGCTTAAGCTGCGGAACGAGGTCGGCGGTCACCGGACCCAGTGCGAGGTCGGGCACGGCGAGCACGACGATGTCGGCGTCGGTGACCGCGTCGGCGGCATCCGTCAGCTCGCGCCCTGCGGCGATCGTGCGCTCGCGGCCGGCGGGCGAGTTCTCGACGTAGAAGACGGTGTGGTCGGTCTTCACGAGGTTGTTGGACACGCGCATGCCCATCTTCCCGCCTGCTCCGACGACGGCGATCGTGTGGCTCATCAGGTGCTCCTCAGGTATTCCAGGGTGGCGCGGGTCCATTCCCGCTCGGTTCGGACAGTGGTCTCGGCATCGCCCTGCCAGGGCAGCCAGTGCTCGACGATCTCGTTGACCTCGCGCTCGTTGACCTTGCGCTCGTTGACCTCGCGCTCGCGCGGCCGGACGGTCTCGAGCAGATGGGGGTAGTCGTGCAGGCCCTCGCCCATGCGGGTTCCCGTGAACGTGAAGCCGACCCAGCCGGGCTGCCGGGCGAAGGCGAAGTCCTTGACGTGGATGTTCGTGACGTAGGGCGCTGCCAGCTCGACGGTCTCGCGCGGCAGCTCGAGTCGCGCGACGACGTTGGCGGGGTCGAGGCAGACGCCGAGGGCGGGGCTGCCGATCGTTGCGATCAGGCGCGTCAGGTCGGCGGTCGACACCTGCTCGTAGGTCTCCAGGGCGAGGGATACTCCGGCCGCCTCGTAGGCGGGCAGGATGCCGCGCAGCCACGCCTCCGCCTGTGCCAGCGTCGGCCGGGAGTCGGGGGCGTAGATCATGCTGCGGACGAGCCGCGCGTCGAAGACGGCCGCGAGCTCGAGGAATCGGGTGAGCCGCTCGGGGGCGACGCCCTTCGTCCCGACCTCGATGGTCAGGCCGAGGTCGCGGGCTGCGGCGGCCGCATCGTCCAGCTCGACGTCGTCCATGAGCTCGAGCGGCGCGTAGTCGCAGATCTGAAACAGGTCGACGCCGAGCTCGCGGGTGCGCTCGAACGCGCCGACGAGCGAGAGGGGCTGGGGCGCACGGTCGGAGTGCTCCCACAGGAAGGCGTAGGTGCCGAGGCCGATCACGATGTAGCTCCGTCCGGGGTGCTGCGGGATGCCGCGAGCTCCGCGGCTTCGTCGATGACGCGGCCGAAGGCGGCGGCGTCGTGCGCGAACCGCCCGAGGAAGAGGCCGTCGACCGCGCCCTCGAGCCGCGCGAGCAGACCGGGCCCGGCCGATCCGCCGTAGATGACGCTCGATCCGACGCGCGCGGGGTCGGCGTCGAGCGCGGCCCGGAGCGCACGGCTCACGGCGACGATGTGCTCCGTCGGCGCGGGCTCGGGAGCCCCGATCGCCCAGACCGGCTCGTACGCCACGACGACCCGGCCCGCGGGAGCGCCCGCGAGGTCGGCGCGGAGCTGTGCGACGGTCGTGCGCGCCGCGGCCGGGGCATCCATCCGCTCCGACTCTCCGATGCACAGCACCGGGGTGATGGCGTGCCGCAGGGCCGCCGCGGCCTTGGCCGCCGTGATCTCGTCGGTCTCGCCGAAGAGGCGCCGGCGCTCGGCGTGGCCGACCTCCGTGAACGTCCCGCCCGACTCGGCGACCTCGGCCGCCGTGATCTCGCCCGTGTAGGCGCCCGGCTCATGAGCCGAGACGTCCTGGACGCCGACCTGGATGCCGGCGGGCGCGAGGAAGTCGCGGGCGTCGTCGAACTGGAGGTACGTGGGGATGACGAACACCTCGACGTCGCCGTTGCGCACGGCCTCATGGGCGCCCACGACGGCGGCGACCTCACCGAACCACACACGGGCGGCGCGTCGGCCGAAGTACGCCTTGAGGCTCACCCCGACGGTCACGGGGAGCATCAGCAGGATCCGGTGCTCTCGTATCGATCGATGACGGCCACCTTCTCGGCTGAGGCCGAGGCGGCGTCGAATCGGTAGGTCAGCCACTCGCGGACGAGGCGTCGGGCGAGCTCGATGCCGACGACGCGCTGGCCCATCGTCAGCACCTGTGCGTTGTTCGACAGGACGCCGCGTTCGACCGAGAACGAGTCGTGCGCCGTGACGGCGCGGATGCCGGTGACCTTGTTCGCGGCGATCGCGACGCCGAGCCCGGTGCCGCAGATCAGCAGGGCGCGGTCGGCCTCGCCGCGCGCGACCCGCTCGGCGGCCTCGATCGCGACGGTCGGATAGGGGGTGTGCCCGTCGGCGCCGACGCCGACGTCGACGACCGACGCGACGCCGTCGATGGCCTCGAGGTCGCGCTTGAGCACCTCCTTGTAGTCGAAGCCGGCGTCGTCGCAGCCGATGACGATGCGGAGCGGTTCGGTCATGACGGGTTCCTCTCGTGGTGGGTGAGCACGTCGCCGATGGCGGTTGCGATGAGCGCGAGCGAGTGCGCACCCGGGTCGGGGGTGCCGACGCTGTGCTGGCCGTGGGTGCGCGCCCGGCCCATGCGGGGCAGCAGGGCGGCGGTCGCGGCGGCGGCGGTCGTGGCGGCGGACGCCGCCGTGCGCCAGGCCTCGGCGAGCGTCGTTCCGGCGGCGACGCTCCTCGACAGCCCCGCGCTGAAAGGCACGAGCGCGTCGACCATCGTCTTGTCGCCGAGCTCGGCCTTGCCGTACGACATCACCCCGCGGGTCGCGGCGGCGACACCGTTCGCGACGGCCGCGGCATCCGGTCGGCCCGTGTCGCCGAGCGCGCTCGCGACCGAGGTGAGGATGACGCCCCACAGCGCCCCGGACGTGCCGCCGGCGCGGTCGGACCAGGCGTCCGCGGCGCGGGTGAGCGTCGTGGCGGCGCCCGCCCCGTCGGCCGCGGTCTCGTGGGCGGCAGTGCGGGCGGCGTGCGAGCCGCGCTGCATCCCGATGCCGTGGTCGCCGTCGCCCGCGATCGCGTCCATGCGTCCCAGCTCGTCGATGTGGGTGTCGACGGTCGAGGCGACCGCGTCGACGACCTCGACGATCAGGCGGGCGACGGACTGCGACTCGCTGTCGCCGGGGACGATCGCACTGTCGGCCTCGCCTGTTCCGGAGTCCTCGGGCCGAGCCGCCCGGGCGGAGGCGTCGGGCGCGACGGAACCGCGGCGGTAGGCGGGGGTGTCGACGGGGGTCTCCCACAGCTCGGCGAGCTCGTCGTCGAGCCAGAACAGCGTCAGCGAGGTGCCGGCCATGTCGAAGCTCGTGCAGTACTCGCCCACGTGCGGGTCGATCACCTCCAGGCCCGTCTCGGCGAGCAGTCGAGCTATGCGCCGGTAGACGACGAACATCTCCTCGTGCTTGAGCGAGCCCAGGCCGTTCAGGATGGGGACGACACGTCCGTCCGCGCCGTCGGGGCGCTCGGCGAGCAGCCTCGACACGAGCAGCTCGGCCAGCCCGTCGGCGGTCGGCACCTCGGCCTCGTCGATGCCCGGCTCACCGTGGATGCCGAGCCCAATCGCCATGCGCCGTTCGGGAACGCTGAACAGGGGCGCGGAGGCGCCGGGGAGCGTGCATCCCGAGAACGCGACGCCGAACGAGCGGGTGCGGTCGTTGGCGAGGCGCGCCACACGCGCGACGTCCGCGAGGTCGTACCCGGCGGATGCCGCACCCGCCGCGGAGCGGAACACGGTGAGGTCTCCCGCGATGCCGCGCCGCCGGTGCGCCTCGTCGGCTGCCGCACTGGCGATGTCGTCGGTCACCGCCACCGATTCGCAGGCGATGCCCTCGCGGCGCAGGCGCTCCTGCGCCGCGTCGAAGTTGAGCACGTCGCCGGCGTAGTTGCCGTACGAGAAGAGCACCCCGCCGCCGGAGTGGGCGGCGCGCGCCACGGAGTGGATCTGCTGGGTCGACGGCGAAGCGAACAGGTTTCCCATCGCGGCGCCGTCGGCGAGGCCGGAGCCCACGAGCCCGCCGAAGGCCGGGTAGTGCCCCGACCCGCCGCCGACGACGACGGCCACCCGGCCCTCGGGCGCGGGGGCGGTGCGGACCACGCCGCCCGAGACGCGCCGGACATAGCGCGCGTTGGCCGCGACGAAGCCCTCGATCATCTCGTCGGCGAAGTCGGCCGGGTCGTTCCACAGGCGGGTCATCGTGCCGCGGGTCCGTTGTGCGTCGCGGCTGTCGTCTCGCCTGTTCGCGGGACGGTCGCCGGTGCCATCCGGTCGCCGCGGGCGAGCAGTACCATCAGCACGGCCGAGACGAGCATCATCACGCCGACGATGACCATCGGCATCTCGTAGCCGCCGGTCCAGTCGCGGACGGCGCCGGTGATGTAGGGCGCGCTGAACCCGGCGAGGTTGCCGACGGTGTTGATGAGGGCGACGCCGGCGGCGGCTGCGGCTCCCGTGAGGAAGCGGGTGGGAAGGGTCCAGAAGTTCGGCAGGGCTGCGAAGATCGCACATGCGGTGATCGTGATCACGGCGATCGTCGCGGCGGGCGAGCCGGCGAAGAGCGCGAGCGGGATCGACACGGCGCCGGCCACGGCGGGCACCGCGATGTGCCAGGTCTTCATGCCTCGGCGGTGCGCATCGCGCGACCACAGCACCATGACGATCGCTGCGGGGAGGTACGGGATCGCGGTGATGAGGCCCTTCTGGAAGACGTCGAAGGTCTGGCCCGTCTGCTCCTGGAAGCCCTCGATGATCGTGGGGAGGAAGAACGCGAGAGCGTAGAGGCCGTAGATGAAGCCGAAGTAGATGAAGGACAGGGCCCAGACGCGACCGCTGCGGAACGCGAACCGCGCCGAGACGTGCTTCTCGCGGGCCTCCGTGGCCGAACGCTCGGCCGCGAGGGCTCCCGTGAGCCAGGTCTTCTCGTCCGCGGTCAGCCAGGTGGCGTCGGCGGGGGAGTCCTTCAGGTAGAACCAGGCGACGACGCCGACGATGACGGCGGGGATCGCGACGCCGAGGAACATGAACCGCCAGCCCTCGAGTCCGAAGAAGACGCCGTGCTGCTGGATGAGGGCGCCGGCCAGCGGGGCGCCGATCACGGTGGTGAGGGGCTGGGCCAGGTAGAAGAGCATGAGGATGCGGCCGCGGTAGCGCGAGGGCACCCAGAGGCTGAGGAACAGGATCGCCCCGGGGAAGAAGCCGGCTTCGGCTACGCCGAGCAGGAAGCGCAGGATGACGAGCTGCTCGAAGTTCTGCACCCACGTGAAGAGCACGGCGACGATGCCCCAGCTGACCATGATGCGTGCGAGCCACTTGCGGGCGCCGAATCGGTGCAGCGCGAGGTTGGAGGGCACCTCGAGCAGGATGTAGCCGATGAAGAACACCCCCGAGGCGAACCCGAACTGGGCGGCGCTGAGGGCGAGGTCGTCGTTCATGCCGTTCGGGGCGGCGAAGCCGATCGCCGTGCGGTCGAGGTAGTTGATGAAGAACATCAACGCCACGAACGGCACGAGGCGGATTGCGACCTTGCGGATCGCGGAACGGGCTACGGGTGATTCCGTTTCGGAAGAGGTGTCCACGCTGACTTCCCATCGTCGGTTGCGCGATGGGTTGCCTCATCGCTCGGCTAGTTTGGCAAACCGGTTGACCAATTGCAAACCCGATTCCGCCGGGTAGGTTGGTCGTCATGCCCGCCTATCGCTCCGACGGATCGCCCGACCTCGCGGCATCCCTCGCAGCGCTCCCGGCGCGCACCCCCGTCTCGGAGGTCGCACGACGTCTGCTCGACCTGTTCACGTCGGGCGATGTCGCACCGGGCACGCGGCTGCCGCCGGAGCGCCAGCTCGCCGCGACGCTCGAGGTCGGGCGGTCCGCCGTGCGCGAGGCGCTCGCGGCGCTCGAGATCCTCGGGATCGTCGACGTGCGCCCCGGCTCGGGCACGTACCTGCGCGGCGCGGCGAGCGAGCTGCTGCCCCAGACGCTGCGGTGGGGACTGCTCATCGGCGAGCGGAACACGCACGAGCTGATCGAGCTGCGATCGGGGCTGGAGATCTACGTCGCCCGTCTCGCGGCGGCGGCGGAGGGCTCCGGCGACCTCGAGGCCCACGTCGAACGGATGCGGTCGACGCTGAGCGACCTGGGCGCCTTCGCCCGCGCCGACCTCGCGTTCCACCATGAGCTCGCCCGCATCGCCGGCAACGCCATGCTCATCGATCTGCTGCACGTCGTGCGGTCGCTGCTGCAGGTCTACGCCGACCGCGCGGTCCACGACGACGAGCAGGCCCGCCGCGCGCTCGCCGAGCACGAGGAGATCGCCCGTGCCGTCGTCGCCGGCGATGAGGATGCCGCCGCCTCGGCCATGGCCGCGCACATGGCCACCGCCGCCCGCCGCATCGCCCCCTGACCGCCCGCGGGCCCCTGGTCAGTCGGCGAGGCGGGTGAGGCGGACAGCCATGTAGGGGCGGCCGGGAAGCTCGACGCGCAGCTGACCGCGATGCTCACCCGGCACCGGCTCGACCGTCATGTTCCAGGTGTCGATGACCTCGACCCGCCACGACCCCTCGTCGAGCATGACATTGCGGAACCGCGGGCGGTTGAAGCCGAAGTAGCCGACCTTCACGGCTCCCGCGACCCCGCCCCAGGGAACGTCCCAATCGCTCGGCAGGGGGTCCCAGACCCCGGTCGGCGACTCGTCCTGCAGGCGCTCCAGGAAGGCGATCCGGTCGGGTGACGAGCCGTGCAGCTCACCGCCCTTCGACCACCAGAGGATCTCGTCGTCGCGGCCGTGCGCGGGCGGGTAGTAGGTCTCGCCGTGGCCGACGTAGCCGCCGCGCACCGCGCCCTCCCAGAAACGCCGCGTCATCTCCTCGCCGGTGATGTTGCCCCAGCCCTGATCGATGTCGCCCTCGTAGGCGCACTCGTCGATGACGACGGGCTTTCCCCACTGCTCGCGCCACTGGTCGGTGTTCTCGGCCGTGCGGTAGACGTCGACCCGCTGGATGCTGACGTGGGTGATCCAGGGCCTGTCGTAGTCGTAGACCGGTCGGCAGTTGTGGATCGAGTTCAGGTGGCCGAACGCGTCCTCCTCGCCGACGACGGCGGCGAGCCGCTCCCAGTCGTCGAGGTCCTTCGACCAGAGCAGGTCGTACTCGTTGGCCATCGACCACCAGACGTTCGCATACCCCGACAAGCGGCGCACGACGTAGCGCAGGTACCGCTCGTCGACGGCGGGACCGAGATCGGCGAAGCCCCACCGGTCGTAGGCGTGGAAGAGGATGACGTCGGCCTCGATGCCGAGCTCGCCGAGCTGCGCGATCCGCTTCTCGAGCCGGCGGAAGTGCGCGGGGTCGAACCGCTCGAGATCGAACCCGTCGGCGAGGCTGCCGACGAAGGGAAAGTCGGCGGGCTCGTCGCTGTTGTAGAGGTACGACTTCGGGAAGACGCACATGCGGAGCTTCGCGAACGACGCGGCCGCGAGCGTGGCGAGTGTCTGTTCCTGCAGGGCGTCGGGCTGGTGGGTCCAGGCGTAGGCGGTCGTTCCCAGCGGCCGGTGCCGCGTGCCGTCGGCGTGCCGGAAGTGGAACCCGTCCACACGAACCGGGCCGTGCGAGCCCGCCCGCGCCGCGACGACCTCGACGCCGCCCGTGATGCCGTCGAGCGAGCGCGCCGTCGACCGGGTGCGGAACGTCCAGGTCCCGACCGTGTCGGCGAGGGCGCGGATGACGTAGACGCCGTCGCCGTCGTAGAAGCCGCCGACCCGCACCTCGGCCCCGTCCCGCTCGAAGACCGCGTCGAGCTCGACGTCGACGAAGGGGTTGCCGTGCGTCGGCCCCGTCAGCCGGATCTCGATCGGATCCCACAGCGCCGCGCTCGCCGGCACCGAGAGCGACGCCGATCCGCGCGCGACGTCGTCGCTCTCGTACGACGGGTCGGGGTCGATCGCCGGCGCATAGGGCGGGCGAGGCGCGCCACTGCCGACCTCGGCGAGGGCGGCGAAGAAGCGCTCGCGCTCGGCGAGGTCCTCGAGCGCCGGCACGATGGCGACGAGCTGGCCGAGACGTCCGCCCCGGAACTGCGTCGCCATCGGCGAGGCGGCGACCCCGGGCATGTATCGCTCGAGGATGGCGCGCGCGGCGGGATCGTCGAGGGCTTCACCGAAGGTCGTGGCGCGGTCGAACATTCATGCCTCCTGGGCGGGGACGGGTGGGCGGGGGGCGGACGGGGTGGCGTGACGGGCGGGCGGAACAGGCGGATCAGCGCGCGGTGGCGTCGCGGATGGCGGAGTCGACGGCCGTGAGCAGATCGGGCGGGCTGAACATGAGCACGGAGCTCACCGTCCGGCCCGCGCCCCAGCGGGTCTCGTCGCGCACGGACGGCACTCGCTCCGGGGCGTGGCGCTCGAGCGCACCGAGCAGCGCGTCGTACGCCCGCGGGTCGTCGATCACGTCGGCGAGCGACGCGCTCAGGCCGTCGAGCGGGCGGGGCTCCGGCGGGGTCTCGGCGGGGAAGCGCCACTCGTGCGTTCCCGACCCGACGTCGGCGCGCAGGCCCGGGAGGTCGACGTCGGCGCGCGTGTTCGGCGGCACGACAGCGGTGACCGCGACCTCGTCGCCCTCGCGGCGCCACGCCACGCTCGCCTCGCCGTACGGCGTGAGGTGTCGCGCCGCGGCGTGGTCGAGCGAGCGCAGTGCGCGTGGCGCGATCCGCAGCCGCCGGTAGCCCGGGGCCGCCGGGGCGAGGCCCGCGACCGTCCGGTGGAGCCAGTCGGCGACCGCGCCGAGCGCGTAGTGGTTGAACGAGGTCATCTCGCCCGGATTGACGCTGCCGTCGGGCAGCAGCGAGTCCCAGCGCTCCCAGACGGTCGTCGCGCCCTGCGTGACCGGGTACAGCCACGACGGGCACTCCGTCTGCGTCAGCAGACGCTCGGCGGCATCCCGTCGTCCGCCCTCGGTGAGGGCGTCGGCGACGAGCGGTGTGCCGACGAACCCGGTGCCGATGCGGTAGCCACCTTCGCGGACGAGGTCGGCCAGCCGGGTCGCGAGCGCCGCGCGCACTCGGTGGTCGACGACGAGGTCGAACTCGAGGGCGAGCGCGTAGGCGGTAGGTGCGTCGCTGACCATCCGGCCGGCGGGCGTGACGTACTCCGCGACGAAGGCCGAGCGGCTGCGCTCCGCCAGGGCCCCGTAGTGCGCGGCGTCCGCGTCGAACCCGAGCAGCCCGGCCGCGTCGGCGACCTGCCGCAGCGAGCGGGCGAAGTAGGCGCTCGCGACGATGTCGGAGTCGACCTTCGCCTGGCCCGGCTTGTCGGGCGGGGCGGCGGGGTCGAGCCAGTCGCCCAGTTGCATGCGTCCTGCCCACAGCCCGCTCTCGCCCGCATCCGCTGCCACCGCGTCGACCCACGAGCGCATGCTCGGGTACTGAGCGGCGACGACGTCGCGGTCGCCGAAGCGCTCGTGCATCACGCTGGGCACGACCGTCGCGGCATCCCCCCAGGCGGCCGGGCTCACCCCGAACGCCCCGAAGGCCGTCAGTGCGGCAGGGACGACGACCGGAACGGAGCCGCCGCTGCGGCGCTGCTCGTGAGCGAGGTCGCGCAGCCACGACGTCAGGAACCCGGCGCAGTCGTAGAGGAAGGATGCCGTCGGTGCGAAGACCTGCAGATCGCCGGTCCAGCCGAGGCGCTCGTCGCGTTGCGGGCAGTCGGTCGGGATCGAGAGGAAGTTGCCGCGCATCCCCCACACGATGTTCTCGTGCAGCCGGTCGATGAGCGGGGCCGACGACGCGAACCACCCCGTGCGCGTCATGTCGGTGTGGAGGACGACGGCTTCGACGCCGGCCGGGTCGATGTCGAAGCCGGTCACCTCCGCGTAGCGGAAACCGTAGAAGGTGAAGCGGGATTCGAGCACGTCGTCGTCGCCGGAGAGGTCGAACGTGGCGGTGGCCGCCGCGTTGCGGAGCGGCCGCAGCGCGAGCTCGCCATGCTCGAGCACCTCGGCGTGGCGGATGACGACGCGCTGACCGGCCCGGCCGCGCACGCGTAGGCGGATCCGGCCGACGAGGTTCTGACCGAAGTCGAGGATGCGGCCGCCCGAGGGCGTGGTGAGCACCTCCGACACCGGGAGCGTCTGGGTGCGTCGCACCGGCGGAGCGATGCGCGCCTCGGGGGTCGGCACGTTCTCGTAACCGGGGCGTGCCGCCGCGCCGACCCGAGCCGTCCAGAACGCGGTCGCCGTGCGCGCGAGATCCTGGTGCTCGCCGGCGTAGATGCCGGAGTCGACGATCGGCCCGTCGCCGGCCGCCTCCCATCCCGCTCCGGTCGCGGCGAGGGTCTCGATCGTGCCGTCGTCGTACGTCACGCGCAGCTGCGCGAGGAACGACGGCTGGTCGCCGTACAGGCGGTCGGCGAACGCGAAGAAGCCGTACTTCTCGGTGTACCAGGCACCCGCGAGCGTCGCGGAGAGCTCGTTCTCGCCGTCGCGGAGGAGGTCGGTGACATCGACGGTCTCGTGCACGAGACGATCCCGGTAGGCGGTCCATCCCGGGGCGAGCACCTTGTCCGAGACGGGGGTGCCGTTGATCTCGGGCTCGGCCGAACCGAGCGCCGTCCAGAAGAGGATCGCGCGGGCGACGGGGCGGGCCGGCCGGAACCGGGTGCGGACGACGGCGGGCTGGGCCGCACGCTGCGGATCGGCGAGCCCGACCGGCTCGGCGACCCACTCGCCATCGGCGAGGAAGGCCGCCGCCACGACGAGGTCGTCGCTCCAAGGCGTCACCGTGCCCGAGACGCCGGAGACCCGGATGCGCACGCGCCGCGTCTCGCCGGGCGCGAGCGGGGCGAAGGGCCACGCCACGAGCGCGCTCTCGTCGTGCTCGAACGCGACCGGGCCCGAGCCGTCGTCGATCTCGGCCCGCTGCTGCAGCCATGCGGGCTCGTCGGTCCGGACGGTCCAGCTCAGCCGCGGTGTCGGGGTGGCGACGAAAGCGGTGTCGTCGCGCAGCTCGGCGCGCAGCGTCGCTACGGCGGCGCTCATGCGTCGCCCAGGATGCGGCCGAGCCGCGCGGCCAGCGCCACAGCGCGCGGATCGGCGCCGCCGGGCCAGGGCCCGCGGGCGATCGTCCAGGCGAAGGCGAGCCCCGTGTCGGGATCGACGCAGGCGAGCGCGCCGGCGGCTCCGTCGTGACCGAACGCGCGCGGTCCGCCGAAGGCGAGCTGCTGCGACGGCTTCTGGAAGACGATGGCGTGCGCACGGTCGTGCTGGTGGAGCACTTCGTCGTAGCCGCGGACCTGCTGCTGGCCGATCACGGCCACGGTGTCGGCGCTCAGCACCGGTGCGGCGTCGTCGACACCCGTGACCATGGCGGCGAACAGTCGGGCGAGGCCGCGGGCCGAGCCGGTACCGCTGCCGGCGGGATGCCCGTAGCGCCAGCTCCGCGGGGAGTTGGCGAGGTCGAGGCCGCCCGCGGCGGGGGCGAACACCTTCGGGCCGAGTGCCGATGACGACCGCTCCGCGGTGTCGGAGACGGGCCGTATCATCGGCAGCACGTCGACGCGTCGGTGCTCGAGCTCCGTCGGCAGCCCGAGATGGAAGTCGATCGCGTGGGGCGCCCGGATCTCCGTCTCGTAGAACTCGTGCAGGGTGCGGCCGGTCACGCGGTGTACGAGCTCGTCGCCGAGGCTGCCGATCGTGATCGCGTGGTAGCCGAAGGCGCTGCCGGGGTGCCAGAACGGTGTCGAGTCGGCGAGTCGCGCCGCGGCGGCGTGGTGGTCGAGCAGCTCGTCCCACGTGAGGGGGTCATCGGTCTGCGGAAGGCCGGCCTGATGCGACAGCAGCTGACGGACGGTGACGGCCCCCTTGCCCTTCGCCCCGAATTCGGGCCAGTAGTGCGCGACGCGCTCGTCCAGGTCGATCTCGCCCCGCTCGACGAGCAGCCCGACCGAGAGCCCGATCGTGTTCTTCGTGACCGAGTACGGCACGATGACGGAGTCGCCGTCGAGGTGCGGGCCGCCCCAGGCGTCGAGCACGGTGCGGCCGCGGTGGATCGCCGCGACCTGGAAAGACAGATCGGGATCGGCGGCGAGCATCTCCTCGAGCTCGGTCACGACCGCGGCGAGGCGGTCGTCGGCCTGCCCGCGCAGGATGCCGGTCAGCTCGGTGGTCAGCTCGGTGGTCGACTCGGTGGTCATGCGGGAACCTCCCACTCCGCGGTGAGCGGGAGCTCGGCCACCGACGCTCCCGTGTGCAGGGTATAGGTGCCGGGCTCGACGACCCAGGCGCCGTCCCAGTGAGCCAGGCGACGCGGGGCGACCGGGATCTCGACCGACACGGTCTGTCCGGCCTCGGCGCGCACGACGGCGAAGCCGACGAGCCAGCGCACCGGCCGGTCGACGACGGAGCCCTCCCGTTCGGCGTAGACCTGCACGACCTGCCTGCCGGCGCGATCGCCGGTGTTGGTGAGGGTCACCGCGAGCGCGTCGCCGCGGCGTTCGGCGGCATCCCATCGCCAGGTCGTGTAGCCGAGTCCGTGCCCGAAGGCGAAGGCGGGCTCGACGTCGTCGCGCAGCCAGGCCCGGTAGCCGATGTGGATGCCCTCGTCGTAGCGCAGCACGCCGTCGGTCGGCGTCACGTCGGTGACGGGGACGTCCGACAGCGCGGCGGGCCAGGTGGTGGGAAGGCGGCCGCCCGGCTCGGCGGCGCCCGTGACGATGTCGGCGAGGGCGTGGCCGAACTCCTGGCCGCCGAAGTAGCCCTGCAGCACGGCGGCGACGTCGCCGGCCCAGGGGAGCACGACCGGCGAGCCGGCGTTGACGATGACGATCGTCGGAGTGCCCGTCGCCGCGACCGCCCGCACGAGGTCGTCCTGGCGGCCGGGGAGGTCGAGGTCGGCCCGGTCGTACCCCTCGGACTCGACCTTGGAGTTCGTGCCCACGACGACGACCGCGACCTCGGCCGCCGCGGCGGCCTCGACCGCACGGGCGATCAGCTCGTCGGGGTCGGTGCGCTCGGGGGCGATGCCGACCGTGGCCGAGAAGGCGCCCGCGATCGCACCGCTGCCCGCCCGAGCGAACTCCACGCGGATGTCGACGGGGGTGCCCGCCGTCACCGTGACCGGTGCCGTGAGCGAGGGCGGGTTGAGGAACGCCGCGCCGAGGTCGGTGCCGGTCAGCACGGGAGTGTCGTCGAGGCGCAGCTCGCCGTCGACGAAGAGGCGGCCGGGGTTCGCCCCGGCGAAGCCGAGCTCGATCTCGCCGGACTCGTCCGGGGTGAGGCGCGTCTCGTAGACGATCGTCGAGCTCTCTCCGATCGGAGCGTCGCCGCCGAACCACACGAGAGCGGTCGAGCGCCGGTTCTCGGCGAAGATCTCGCGGCCGGCGGCATCGAGGAAGCTCACGCGCATGCCGGGCTCGCCCGTCACCGGGTTCGTCAGCTGCGACAGCGGCAGCTCCGCGACGCCCTCCTGCACGACGGCGCCGATCTCGAAGCGCACGTCGGCGTCCGGGAGGGCTTCACGCAATCCGTCGAGCGGCGAGACCACGCGCTCGGGGACGACCGTCGCCGACCCGCCGCCCTGGGTCCGGGCATCCCGCGCGTTCTGTCCGAGGACGGCGACCCGGCGGAGGACGGCGGCGTCGAGCGGCAGCGTCCCGTCGTTGCGGAGCAGCACGGTCCCGGCGACGGCGGCCTCCCGCGCGAACGCGACGCCGTCGACCGGGGCCGTCTCGCGCGGGGTGCTGTCGCCGAGGGCGCCGACCCGCTCGGCGAGCAGCAGGATGCGCAACACCTTGCGGTCGAGGTCGGCCTCGTCGACCCGGCCGTCGCGCACCGCGGCGACGAGGTCGGCGTACGCCGGCGCCGGGCCGGGCATCGCGAGGTCCTGGGCCGCGGGCACGGCGCCGAGCGAGCGCACGGCGGTCCAGTCGCTGATGACGACGCCGTCGAAGCCCCACTCGGAGTTCAGCGGGGTCTCGAGCAGGTCGTTCTCCGTCATCGTGACGCCGTCGACGGAGTTGTACGAGCTCATGAGCGCCCAGGCGCCCGCGTCGGCGACGGTGCGCTCGAACGGGGCGAGGTAGAGCTCGCGCAGCGCGCGGGCGTCGACCTGCACGTCGACCGTGAAGCGGTCGGTCTCGGAGTCGTTGGCGACGTAGTGCTTGGGGGTCGCGGCGACCCCGTTGTCCTGCAGGCCGCGGACGTAGGCGGCGCCGAGCTCGCCGGTGAGCTCGGGGTCCTCGGACAGGCACTCGAAGTGACGTCCGCCGAGCGGCGAGCGGTGCAGGTTGATGGTCGGGCCGAGCACGACGTCGACGCCCTTGCGGCGGGCCTCCGAGGCCGACGCCGCGCCGTAGCGGTAGGCGAGATCGGCGTCCCACGACGCCGCGAGCGCCGATCCGGAGGGCAGGTTCAGCGAGGGGTCGCGCTCATCCCATCGCGGTCCGCGCACGCCGGCGGGGCCGTCGGAGAGGGTCATCGCCCGCAGCCCGATCGCCGGTAGCGGCACCGTCGTCCAGAAGTCGGCGCCCTGGACGAGGGCGGCCTTGTCCTCCAGCGAGAGCCGGTCGAGCAGGGGACGGAGGTGTTCGGTGGACGCGGTCACGGGGACTCCAAGCGAGAGGGGGTGAGGGGATGGATGCCGGGGCGCCGGAACGGGAGCCCCGGCATCCGTTCAGGCTGCGCCGCGCGCGGCCTCCGACGAGAGGAACGCGCGTCGGGCGGCGCGACGCTCCTCCTGCCGATCGGGGTCGGGAACGGGCGCAGCCATGAACAGGCGCTGCGTGTACGGGTGCTCCGGCCGCGCGGTGACCTGGTCGGCGTCGCCCGACTCGACGATCTCGCCGCGGTACATCACCGCGACGCGGTGGCTCACATGGCGGACGACCGCGAGGTCGTGCGTCACGAAGAGATAGGCCACCCCGGTGCGTTCCTGGATCTCGATGAAGAGATCGAGCACCCGGGCCTGGGTCGACAGATCCAGGGCCGAGACCGGCTCGTCGCAGACGATCAAGCGGGGACGCAGCGCGAGCGCGCGGGCGATCGCGACGCGCTGACGCTGACCTCCCGAGAACTCGCGCGGAAGACGGCTGCGCGCGTCCGCGGGGAGGCCGACCTGGTCGAGCAGCTCGCGGACGCGGTCGCGGGCCTCGCGCGTGCCGACCCCGGCCGCCGTGAGCGGCTCGGTGAGGATCTGCTCGATCGTCATCGACGGGTTCAGCGACGAGTACGGGTCTTGGAACACGACCTGGATGTCGGCGCTGAGGGGGCGCCGCTCGCGCCGGGACAGGTGCGAGATGTCGCGGCCGTCGAAGACGATCGAGCCCTCGGTGACGGGTGCGAGGCCGAGCGCGGCGCGTCCGAGCGTGGTCTTGCCCGATCCCGATTCGCCGACGAGCCCGACGGTCTCTCCGGGCAGGATGTCGAGCGAGACCCCCTTGAGGGCGCGGAACGGCTCGGCTCGGAAGCCCTTGCCGGGGTACTCGACGACGAGGTCGGAGACCTCGAGCAGCGGAGCGGTCATGCGCTCGCTCCCTTCGTGGCCAGCGCCGGGCGGGCGGGACCCTCGTCGAGGATCGCGTCGAGCAGCGCGCGGGTGTACGGATGACGTGCGTCGTGGAAGATCGAGCGCACCGGGCCCTGCTCGACGAAGCGCCCGTTCTGCATGACCGTCACGCGGTCGCACAGATCGGCCACGACGCCGAAGTTGTGGGTCACGAGCAGCATCGCCATGTGGCGCTCCGCCTGGAGGTCGCGGAGCAGGTCGAGCACCTCGGCCTGGACCGTGACGTCGAGAGCCGTCGTCGGCTCGTCGGCGATGATCAGGTCGGGGTCGGTCGAGACCGCCCCGGCGATCAGCACGCGCTGCGCCATCCCGCCCGACACCTCGAACGGGTAGGCGTCGAACGTGCGCCGGGGCTGGGGGATGCCGACGCGCGCGAGCAGGTCGAGCGAGCGCTCGGTCGCATCCTTCTTCGACAGGCCGAGCGTCGTGCGCAGGGGCTCGACGAGCTGACTGCCGATCGTGAAAGCGGGGTCGAGGTTGCTCATCGGCTCCTGCGGGATGTAGCCGATGCGCTTGCCGCGCACGCCGGCGTAGACCCGGTCGGAGGCGTCGGCGAGCTCGATGCCCTCGTAGCGGATCGAGCCGCCGGTCACCCGGCCGCCGCGGGGGAGGAGGCCCAGCACGCCGAAGGCGGTCTGCGTCTTTCCCGAGCCCGACTCGCCGATGAGGCCGTGCACCTCGCCCCGGCGGATGTCGAGCGAGACGCCGTGCACCACCTCGATGTGCGAGCCATCGGGCTGGTCGTAGCCGACGTGCAGGTCGCGGATCTCGAGCACACGTTCGGTCGCCTTGCTGCGTGCGTCCTCGGGGTGGACGATGACGCCCGCCCCCTCGACGACGGGCAGCTCGTCGAGGTCCTCGATGGGCTCGCCGCCACCGGTCGACACCGAAGTGGTGACGGCGGCGACCGAGCCGGTCGCGGTGGTGACGGCACGACGACGCTTGCGGCGGACCGTCACGGTGCGCTCGAGCTCGTCGCGCATGACGTTGGCGAGGAGCGTGAGCGCGATGCACGTCAGGGCGATCGCGAGCGAGGGCCAGATCATCAGGACGGGCGTCTTGTAGATGTTCTTGAACCCGTCGGTCAGCATCGAGCCCCACGTGGGCACGTTGACGTCGCCGAGCCCGAGGAACTCGAGGCCCGACTGGATCGCGAGGGCGATGCCCGAGATGATCGCGCCCTGGATGATGATGGGCGCCCGGACGACGGCGAGGACGTGGCGGCCGATGATGCGGCCGTCGCCGAGCCCCGAGACGCGGGCGGCGTCGACGTACAGCTCGCCGCGTACCGCTGTGACCGCCGCGTAGACGAGCCGGAAGAAGGCGGGGGCGAGCAGGATGCCGAAGATCAGCATCGAGATCCACACGGACGGGCCGAGCACGGCGCGTGCCGCGAGCAGCACGACGATGCCGGGGAGCGCCATGTTCAGCTCGGTCACCCACGTGGCGACGGTGTTGAACCACCCCTGGTAGTAGCCGGCGATGAGCCCGCTGACGACGCCCAGCATCACGGCCACGACGACCGCGATGAGGGCCGCGGCGACGCTCGTCTGCGTCGCCGCGAGCAGCCGTGACAGCACGTCGCGGCCGCTGCCGTCGGTGCCGAGGAGGTGCGCGGCGCTGGGCGGGGCGAGGATGCTGCGGATGTCGGCGAAGTTGGGGTCCTGCGGCGCGATCGCGGGGCCGATGATCGCGATGACGGCGACCAGCAGCAGGAACAGCGCCGAGACGACCCCGAGCGGCTTCTTCAGCAGGCGGCGGAACAGGTTCACCCGCACGGGGGCGATCGGGACGGCGGGAGGGACGTCGACGGCGGTCATGACAGTCTCACCTTCGGGTTCAGAGCGGCCTGGGCGAGGTCGATCAGGAGGTTCACGATGACGACGATGATCGCGAAGGCGATCACGAGGCCCATGACGACGGGGACGTCGCCGAGGGTGGTGGAGCGGACGCTCAGCTGCCCCATGCCGGGGATGGCGAAGATCTGCTCGACCACGACCGCGCCGCCGAGGAGGCCGACGAACTGCACGGCCAGGACGGCCAGCGCCGGTCCGCCCGCGTTGCGGAGGACGTGCTTGTAGATGACCGAGCGCATGCCGAGGCCCCGCGAGCGGAGCGTGCGGACGTAGTCGCGAGACATCGCGTCGATGACCGAGCCGCGCACCTGTGCCGCGACCGTCGCGATCGCGCCCAGTGAGAGGGCGACCACGGGCAGGGTCACCGAGGCGATCCATCCGGTCGGCGATGTCGTGATGGGCACGTACCCGGTCGCCTTGAACCACCCGAGGTTGATCGCGAAGACGAGCACGAGCAGCAGGGCGATGAGGAAGCCCGGCACGGCGAATCCGACGAGCGAGAGGAACTGCACGGCCCCGTCGACGATGCCGCCGCGGCGCGCGGCGAGCACACCGAGGACGACGGCGAGGATGGCGGAGACGACGGTCGCGCCCAGGACGAGCGAGAGCGTGACGGCGAGGCGCCCGCTGACGCTCACCGAGACGAGCTCGCCCGTGAACCAGCTGCGGCCGAGGTTCCCGGTGAGGGCCGAGGCGACCCAGTCGCCGTACTGGACGAGGAGGGGACGGTTCAGACCGAGTTCCTCGGTCTTCTTCGCGACGGTCTCGGCGGTCGCGTTCTCGCCCAGGATGCGGCGGGCGATGTCGCCCCCGCCGGCGTAGAGCAGGACGAACGCGAGGAACGAGATCACCGCGATCAGCACGACGCCCGAGAGCAGGCGCCGCAGGATGAATGTGAGCATGATGCCTTCCCGAAGGTGGTGCCCCCGGCGCGGGCGGTGCGTGGCTGCCCGCGCCGGGGGAGTCTGATCAGTTCTTCGGCGAGAAGTCGAAGATCGACGGGTAGGCGTTGGTGGGCCAGAACTCGAGGTTCGTGTTCGCGTCGGTCGCGAACGTGCCCTGCACCCGGAAGAACGGCGCGAACCACGCCTCGTCGACGAGGTACTTGTTGAGGTCCTTCAGCGCCTGGTCCGACTCTTCGGGCGTTCCGAACTGCACGGTCTGGATGTAGCCGTCGACCGTCGGGTCCTGGTACTTGAAGGGGTTGAACGTCGCGTCGGGGCCGACCATGAAGTTGATCAGCTGCCAGTCGGGGTTCTGCTCCAGGGCCATCCAGGTGGCGGGGTACTTCGGCGCCAGCATGTCGGTGATGAAGTTGCCGGTGCCGGGGTCGGTGTAGTTGACCGTGATCCCGATGTCGGACAGCTGCTGGGCGACGAGGTCGAAGGTGGTCTGGAAGGCCGGGGTCGACATCATGTTGAGTGTGAACCCGTCGGGGTAGCCCGCCTCGGCGAGGAGGTCCTTCGCGGCATCCGGGTCGTACGGGTAGGTGCTGTCGAGCGCGGCGTCGTATGCCACGGAGGTCTCGGGGAACACCTGCTCGGTGACGGTGCCGTAGCCGCTCTGCAGCGACGCCAGCAGCGCCTCGCGGTCGAAGGCCATGTTGATCGCCTGGCGCACCTTCACGTCGGCCAGCTCGGGGGCCATCGTGCCGGCCCGGTCGAGCAGCAGCAGTCCCTGGAAGTCGAGCTCGTTCGACTCGATGGTCCAGCCCGCGCCCTCGACCTCGGAGATCGTGTTGTTGTCGGCGATCTTCGCGCCGTTCGCCTCGCCCGCGCGGACGGCGTTGACGGTCGCGGTGACGTCTTCGAGGACGTTGATCGTGAGGTTGTCGTACTTGACCGCGTCGGCGTTCCAGTAGTCGGGGTTGGCGGTGTAGTTGTACGTCGTGCCCGTCACCGAGGAGGCGGTGTCGAGGATGTACGCGCCCGAGCCGATGGGGTCGGTCGCCGAGTCGGGGTCATCGAACGTCGACGGGGCCTGGATCAGGCCCGGCGCGATCGAGAGCAGGTTGATCAGCGAGGGGTCGGGCGCCTCCTGCGTGATCGTCACCGTCGTCGCGTCGACAGCGGCGAACTCCTTGCCTGCGAGAGTCGCGGCCTGCGGGGCGGTGCCGTCGCGGAAGTGCTCGAGGCTCGAGACGACCGCCGCGGCGTCGAGGTCGGTGCCGTCGGTGAACTTCACGCCCTCGCGGAGCGTCAGGGTCAGCACCGTGTTGTCGTCGTTGTACGACCACTCGGTGGCGAGCCAGGGCTGCGTCTCACCGGACGAGTCCTTCGACAGGAGGGTGTCGAACACGGCCTGGAAGAAGGGGCTGCGGTTGCCCCATTCCGCGCCCTGGCCGATGTCGTAACTCGTGGGGGCGGCGATCGCCGTGAGGGTGAGCCGGTCGGCGCGACCGCTCTCGCCGCCGGATCCGTCATCCGTCCCCGCGCACCCCGCCAGAGCGAGTGCGGCGACGACCGTGAGGGCTGCTGTGGCCTTCCATCGGAACATCTTTGGTCCTTTTCTCGGGAGAGGCGATACCCCGGTGGATCGCCCTGGCCGTGGACGCTAGCACCAAATCCGAGCGGTGACTAGATTTTTGAAACGAATTTCTACCGATCGCTAGGTTTTCGTTATCCGAGCGGGCAGACTGGCCTCCGTTCGCCGATGAGGGCGACCACGGACAGATGGACGATGATGACGACGACCGACGCGACGGCGCCTGAACGCCGTCGACGGCGCGGCACCTACGCGAAGACCGAAGCCACCCGCCAGGCGATCCTGGATGCCGCTCTCGAGGTGTTCTCGCAATCCGGCTACCGCGCCGGATCGCTCCGCGACATCGCGATGCGGGTGGGCATGAGCGAGGCCGGGCTGCTCCACCACTTCCGGAACAAGAGCGCGCTGCTCGAGGCCGTGCTCGAGGAGCGCGACGACCGCGCCCGGGCGCTGGTTCCGATCGAGTCGGAGGACGGGGCCGAGGTCCTGCGGGGGCTGGTCTCCCTCGCGGCGCACAACGCCTCGACGCCCGGCGTCGTCGAGCTCTACACGACCCTGTCGGCCGAGGCGACGTCATCCGATCATCCGGCCCACGGCTACTTCGTCCGCCGGTACGAGTACACCCGCGGCAACATCGAGCGGTCGTTCCGGACGCTGCGCGACGAAGGGCGCCTGCGGCACGGGATGACCCCGCGTCGCGCGGCCATCACCGTCGTCGCCCTCATGGACGGGCTGCAGGTGCAGTGGCTGCTCGATCGCGACGCGCTGGACATGGCGGGTGAGCTGCGCGCCCTGTTCGCGAGCTTCGTCGACATCGACTGGTCGGTCGAACAGGGCGCGGAGCAGCCCGCGTGATCCGCGTGCCGTTGCTCGACGGATGGACCGTCGGCCCCAAGCTCGGGCCGTTCGAGTCGGCCGGCGACGGCCGGGCGCCCGTCGGCGTGACGCTGCCGCACGACGCGCTGCGCGATCTCCCGCGCACCCCCGACGAACCGCAGGGCGTGCACACCGGCTACACCCCGGGCGGCGTGTTCGAGTACGCGCGGTCGCTCGACGTGCCCGTCGACTGGCGCTCGCGCACCGTCCTGCTGGAGTTCGAGGGCGTCTATCGTGACGCCGTGGTCTTCGTGAACGGCGCCTTCGCCGCGCACGAGGCCAGCGGTTACGCCGGCTTCTCGGTCGTGCTCGATCCCTTCCTCCGCTTCGGTGCCGTCAACCGCATCACCGTCGAGGCGCGCGCGCATCGTGACTCGCGGTGGTACTCGGGGGCGGGGATCTACCGTCCGGTCCATCTCGTCGTCGCCGACCCCGTGCACATCCCCCTCGACGGGGTGCGGGTGGAGACGCCCGACATCGACGACGAGCGGGCGGTCGTCGCCGTCGCGACGGAGGTCGCGAACACGACCCGCCACACCGCGCTCACGCGTGTGAGCTGGCGCATCACCGCGCCCGACGGGGCCGTCGTCGCGCGGGGCGAGTCGCCCGTCACGGCCCTGCCGGGCGAGCGCGCCGTGGCCCGAACGCGCCTCGTGGTCGACGCGCCCCGCCGGTGGGACGTCGAGAGCCCTGAGCTCTACCGCCTGCACAGCACGCTGACCTCCGCCGACGGCGCGCTGCTCGACGAGGACGACACCGACTTCGGCATCCGCTCGCTCCAGCTCGACCCGCGGCACGGCCTGCGTCTGAACGGGCGCTCGATCGACCTGCGCGGGGCGTGCGTGCACCACGACAACGGGATGCTCGGGGCGGCCACCGAGCCCGCGGCCGAGGATCGGCGCGTCCGGCTGCTCAAGCAGGCCGGGTTCACGGCGCTGCGCAGCGCCCACAATCCGATGAGCCGCGCGATGCTCGCAGCGTGCGACCGGCAGGGGATGCTCGTCATGGACGAGCTCACCGATGCCTGGACCCGGTCGAAGGCTCCGTTCGACGCGACGATCACGTTCGCCGAGCGCTGGAGCGACGACATCGCGGCCCTCGTCGCGAAGGACCGCAACCACCCGAGCGTCGTCATGTACTCGATCGGCAACGAGATCCTCGAGCTCGGCACGCCGCTCGGCGCGACCTGGAGCCGACGCCTCGCCGAGCGGGTGCGCGAGCTCGACCCGACGCGTTTCGTCACCAACGGGATCAACGGCATCATCGCGAACCTCGACCGCATGGCCGAGGCGCGCGACCAGCTTCCCGACGCCAACACGATGATGGCCGACATGGGCGAGCAGATGGGTCTCATGAACGCCTCGCCGCTCGTCAGCGCGTCGATCGAGGAGTCGGCGGCGGTGCTCGACGTGGTCGGGTTCAACTACGCCGATTCGCGCTACCGGCAGGACGCCCTCGAGCATCCGAACCGCGTCATCGTCGGTTCCGAGACCTTTCCCGAGCGGATCGACGTGATGTGGGGCCTCGTGCGCGAGCTGCCGCACGTCATCGGCGACTTCACCTGGACCGGCTGGGACTACCTCGGAGAAGCCGGCATCGGCCGCGTCGACTACACCGACGAGCCCGGCTACATGCCCACCGGCACGGCGGGCCCCTATCCCTATCGGCTCGCCGGGTGCGGTGACATCGACATCACCGGATTCCGCCGCCCGATCTCGTACTACCGCGAGATCGTCTACGGGCTGCGCCGAGACCCCTATATCGCGGTGCACCGACCGGAGCACCACGGCCGCCCGACCGCGACGACACCGTGGTCGTGGACCGACACGGTGGCTTCGTGGTCGTGGGGTGCGGCATCCGGCGCGCCCGTCACCGTCGATGTCTACGCGGATGCCGACGAGGTCGAGCTGTTGGTTGACGACGAGAGCGTCGGGGTCGCGCCGGTCGGCCGCGAGAAGGCGTTCCTCGCGCGTTTCGAGACCCGCTACCGTCCGGGCCGCCTCGTCGCCGTGGCGCGCCGCGGCGGTGCGGAGATCGGTCGACACGAGCTGCCCACGGCGGGGCCGGTCGCGCTCGTCGCGCGAGCGGAGGACGCGGTCGTGGACCGCGATGCACTGGCGTTCGTCGCCCTGACGCTCGAAGACGACGGCGGAGTCGTGGTCTGCGACCGCGACGTTCCGGTGACGGTCGAGGTGACCGGGTCCGGGGTGCTGGCGGGCATCGGCTCGGGGCGGACCGACAGCGAGGAGTCGTATGCCGGTCCCGTCTTCACGACCTTCGACGGACGTCTGCTCGCGGTCGTGAAGCCCACCGGGATCGGGACCGTCTCGGTCTCGGCATCCGCCCCCGGCTTCCCTCCCACATCCGCCACGTTCCAGGTCTCTTCTCCCTGACGAGCCGCGAGAGTGCGCGAATGCACGGTGCGGGCGGGTCCGGACCGTGCGGATGCGCATCCTCGCGGTGCTGAGCGGGGGGATAGGGGATGAGAGAGAACTCATCGGGGGGAGAGGGGCGGTCGCTTAGGCTCGTCGGGACGCAGGAAAGCGCATTCCGATGGGATCGATTCGATGAAGAACAGACTCCGCTCCACGCTGCTCGCCGGCCTCGCCGCGGGAACGCTCGCCACGGCGACCCTCACCGTCGGGGGCGTCGCGACGCTCCCGGCCGCGGGGGCCGAGGCGGCGCCACCCGGGCCCGTGCCCCGGCTCGAAGCACTCGATCGCGGCCTCGTCGCCGTGCCGACCGAGGAAGGGGTGTTCCTCAGCTGGCGCCTGCTCGCGGGTGAGGCCAGCGGTGCGGGCGAGACCGGGCTCACCGGCACCGACTTCGTCGTGTACCGAGGCGACGAGCCGATCGCCATCGTCACCGACAGCACGAACTACCGCGACGACGCCGGGACGGCGGCATCCGTCTATCGCGTGGCGCCGGTGACGGCGGGCGTCGAGGCGGCGAAGAGCGACGCCGCGATCACGATGGACGGGGGCTTCCTCGACGTCGCGCTGCAGCGACCCGACGGCGGCGTGACGCCCGCGGGCGAGGAGTACACCTACTCGGCGAATGACGTCTCGGTCGGGGACGTCGACGGCGACGGCCGCTATGAGTTCATCGTCAAATGGGATCCCTCGAACTCCAAGGACGTCTCGCAGGTCGGATACACCGGCGGGGTCTACATCGACACCTACAGCCTCGACGGGCGTCTGCTGAACCGGCTCGACCTCGGCCCGAACATCCGCGCGGGTGCGCACTACACGCAGTTCCTGGTCTACGACTTCGACGGCGACGGCCGCTCCGAGACGATGCTCAAGACCGCGCCCGGAACGAAGTCCATCACCTACGCCGATGACGGGTCGATCGCTTCGGAGCAGTACATCACGATGCCCGCTGAGGACGTCGCGGCCGGGTACGCACACACCGACGACTACCGGATGAGCGCCGCCGACTACGCCGACCATCTCGTCGAGGTGTTCCGCGGATGGTCGACGCGCGACGAGGTCGTCTCGGGCCAGTGGCCCGCTACGCTCGAAGCCGCCTTCGGCATCGAGCCGCGGTACGACTACCCGCTGTCGGATGCCGATGCCCGTGCCCTCGTCGACCACTTCATCGACGTGTACGCCCCGAGCCGCAGCGCGCGCAACGTCCTGCGGAGCTTCGAGGGCTTCATCCTCGACGGACCCGAGTACCTCACCGTGTTCGACGGTGAGAGCGGAGCCGAGCTGCAGACCGTCCGCTACGAGCCGGACCGCGGCGACGACGGCCTGCTGTGGGGCGACTACGCGATGGCGCGCATCGAGCCCGGCAACCGCGTCGACCGGTTCCTCGCCGGCGTCGCCTACCTCGACGGCGAGCGGCCGTCGGCGGTCTTCGCCCGCGGGTACTACACGCGCACGACGATCGCGACCTACGACTGGGACGGCGATAACCTCGTCAAACGCTGGTTCGTCGACAGCGGGCACGCGCCCATGACGAACCCGTTCAACGACGGCCCTCACGGCGTCGACGGCACCGATCCCGTGTACGGCACCATCACGACGCAGGGGTTCCACAGCATGTCGGCGGCGGATGTCGACGGCGACGGTCGCCACGAGATCGTCTACGGCTCGGCCACCCTCGACGACGACGGCAGCCTGCTCTACAGCTCGTTCGCCGAGATGCCCGAGGGATCGGCGACACCCGGCGAGATCGCGCGGCTCGGTCACGGCGACGCGATGCACGTCGCCGACATCGACCCGTCCCGCCCGGGCCTGGAGATCTTCACCGTGCACGAGGGCGGGGCGTACGCGCCGTATGGCACAGCGCTGCGGGATGCCGCCACCGGCGAGGTCATCTTCGGTGCGTACTCGGGTCGCGACACCGGACGCGGCATGATCGGCGATGTCCGTCCCGACGTCCCCGGCCTGGAGGTCTGGTCGAGCATGCCCGGCGGGACGGATGCCTCGGGTCTGCTCACGGCGCAGGGCGAGGTGCTCTCGGCGGCGACGCCGGGCACCAACGCCTCGATCCGCTGGGCGGGTGATCTGACGACCCAGATCGTGAACGGCAGCGGCGATGTCACCCCGACGATCGACGACTGGGCGCGCGGCGCCGTGCTGACGGCATCCGGAACCCTCGCCAACAACGGCACGAAGGGCAATCCCGGCCTCGTCGCCGACGTGCTGGGCGATTGGCGCGAGGAGCTCGTCGTGCGGACGGTCGATTCGTCGGCGCTGCGGGTCTACGTCTCGACCGAGCTCAGCGCGCACAAGCTGTACACGTTGATGCACGATCCGCAGTACCGCGCCGAGGTCGCCCGGCAGCAGACGACCTACAACCAGCCGAGCTACACCGGGTTCCACCTCGCGTCGGGCATGGACTTCGGCGGCGTTCCGCTGCGGCCCGCCCCCGCGCCCGTCGCGGCTCCCGGCATCGGGGTGGACTCGGCCGGGGTGAACGTCACCTGGACGACGACGGATGCCGGCGCCTCGGCCACCGGCTTCACCGTCACGCTCCGCTCGGCGGCGGGCGAGACGGTCGAGCAGCAGGTCGGCGCCGACGCCCGCACCGCGCGGTTCGCGCAGGTGCCGGCGGGGGAGTGGGCCGCGACCGTCACCCCCGCGGGAGCCTTCGGCTCGGCGGCACCGTCGCAGCCGTCGGCGACGGCCACGGTGCGCGCGGGGCAGCCGGTGCCGCTGCGGGTCAGCGCCCGGTCGCAGTGTGTGAACGGAGCGGTGCACGTCGCGGTCCACGCGGCCAACCAGGCGGGCGCCCCCGTCGACGTGCGGCTCGCCGCGGTCGGCGGCGACCATGCGCAGCAGAAGGTCGCGGCGGGCGATGCGGCGTACCGGCTCTTCGACTCGGGGCGAGACTCGCTCGTGCCCGGATCGGCGACGGTCACCGCCTACCAGTGGCTCGACGGGGTGGGCTACCACGCCACCTACGACGTGCCCTACTTCGCCCGGATGTGCTGACGCGTCTCGCTCAGGCCTGATGCCCTGATACATCTGCAGGGCCGGAGCGACGGATGGGGCCGGTGAGGCAGTGCGAATGCTCACCGGCCCCACCCGTCCGACGGATGTATCGGGATCGGGCGGGCGGGGGCGCGGGTGCGGGGCGTCAGCGGGTGCGGCGGGGGCGCTCGGCGGCTGCGTCGGGCAGTGAGATGGGTGTCGTGCCGGCGACCTCGTCGCTGAACTCCTCGGGGGCGACGACCGAGATCGGGCGCGTCTCGTCGAGCGAGAGGGCGAAACGACGTGAGCTCGACCGGTGGACGCGTCCGGAGACGAGCATCCAGGTGACCCCGACGCCGAACGCGACGAGCGCGGCCACCGCGCCGAGTCCGATGGCGGCGCGCGGCCCGAACTGGTCGGCGACCCACCCGACGATCGGGGCGCCGATCGGCGTGCCGCCCATGAGGATCGCCATGTACAGCGCGAGCACGCGGCCGCGCAGGGCCGGGTCGGTCGTCGTCTGCACATACCCGTTGGCCGTCGTCAGAGTGGTCACGACCGCGAAACCCGTGAACATCAGCGTGACCGCGTACAACCAGTAGCTCGGCATGAACGCCGACACCGCCGCGGCCGCCGCGAAGAGCCCGGCGCCGAGGATGACGACGCGGATCCGTGCCCGCTCACGACGGGCCGCCATCAGCGCGCCGGCGAGCGACCCGATCGCGAGGATCGAGCTGAGCAGCCCGTAGCCGTCGGCGTCCCTCCCGAACTCGATCGCCATGGTCGAGGCGAAGATCGGGAAGTTCATGCCGAACGCGCCGAGGAGGAACACCATCGCGAAGGTGACGATGAGGTCGGGGCGCCCGCGCACGTAGCGGAAGCCGTCGGCGAGGCGGGCGGCGCCCGGCGAGGTCACGCGGGGGATGAGCTCGCCGGGACGGATGAGGAACAGCGCGACGATCATCGCGAGGAAGGTCGCGGCGTTGATGAAGAAGACCCAGCCGGTGCCGACCGCGACGATCACGATCCCCGCGGCCGCCGGACCGATCATCCGTGCGCCGTTGAAGGATGCCGCGTTGAGCGCGACCGCATTCGCGGCGATCTCGCGCGCCACGATGTCGGACACGAACGCCTGGCGCGCCGGGTTGTCGAAGGCCGAGATCATGCCGAGCGTGAACGCGAACACGTACATGAGCGGGAGCGTCATGACGCCCGTGAGCAGGAGCGTCCCGATGACCAGGCCGACGAGCAGGAGCGAGCTCTGGGTCACCACGAGCAGGCGGCGCCGGTCGAAGCGGTCGGCCACCCACCCCGTGACGCCCACGAGGAGGAGCGGCGGGGCGAACTGCAGCGCCATGGTGATGCCCATCGCGCCCGCGTCGTTGTCGGTGAGCCCGGTCAGGACGACCCAGCTGAGTGCCGTCGCCTGCATCCAGGCGCCGACGTTCGACACGAGGGCGCCGAAGAACCACACCCGGTAGTTGAACACCGAGAACGAGCGGAACATCGCGGAGCTCATCGCTCGGCCACCGCCCGCATGATGACGGCCGCGGCGGCGAGGGTCTCGCGCTCGGCCGGTTCGAGGTCCTCCAGCGCGTGCTCGAGCCACGAGTCGCGACGGCGGGTCGTCTCGATCACGACGGTGCGTCCCTCGTCGGTGAGGGCGATGTTGACTTTCCGTCGGTCGCCGTCGTCGGGAGTCCTCGTCAGGTAGCCGAGTTCTTCGAGGTGGTTGACGGTGCGGTTCATCGACGGCGCGGACACGCGCTCTCGGTCGGCGAGCTCGCCGAGCGTGTGCGGCCCGTGCACGTGGAGGTTCGCCAGGACGGCGAACTGCCCGTCGCTCATCGAGTCGACGGCGCGCTGCGCGCGGAGCCGGCGCGCGAGGCGGAACGTCGCCATCCGAAGATCGGTCGCTTCGTGCGCGAGGTCGATGGCGGGCGGCGGGGCGGCGGAGGGGGAAGAAGTGCTCATCGGTGATACTTAGCTTAGCTCATTAGTTTTGCTAAGGGTCCGTGGTGTCCGGGAAACGACGGGGAAAACGTAGACTCGCCGCATGCCCGAGTTCATCGACGCGCACGGGGTCGCGATCGTCTACGACATCCATCCCGCGCAGGGCGAGCAGCGGGCGGTCGTGCAGCTGCTGCACGGCGTCGGCGAGCACGCGGGCCGATACGGCGAGCTCGCGGCCGTGCTCACGGCCGCCGGCTTCACGGTGTACGCCGACGATCACCGCGGTCACGGACGCACCGGCATCCGGCAGCACGGCGACCCGCGCAAGCTGGGCCGACTGGGGCGCGGCGGGCTGCATGCCGCCCGCGATGCGTGCGCCGAGCTGACCCGGATCATCGAGCGCGACCGCCCCGGGGTTCCGATCGTGCTCCTCGGCCATTCCTGGGGATCGTTCCTCGCGCAGATGCTCTTCGACGACCGGCCGGACGCCTACGCCGGGCTCGTGCTGTCGGGGTCGGCGCTGCGCTGGCCGGGATCGCTCAACTCAGGCGATCTGAACGCGCCGTGGAAGGCTCCCGGCGCGACCGGCGTCGAATGGCTGAGCACGGATGCCGCCGTCCAGCAGGCGTTCCTCGACGATCCCCTGACCACGACGACACCTCTGCCGCGATTGTTCGGACCCGTCGAGACGCTCAAGCTCATGGGGCGACCCCGTCGGGACGTCGGGGTCGACGTTCCCGTGCTCCTCATGGTGGGGCGCGATGACACGGTCGGCGGGCCGCGGAGCGTCCACCGCCTCGCCGACGCCTACCGCACGCGCTCGGGCCTCACGGACGTGACGACGCTCGTGTACCCCGGCGCCCGCCACGAGATCTTCAACGAGGCGGTCCGAGGCGATGTGCAGGCCGACCTGCTCGCGTGGCTCGACGCCCGTTTCCCGCGGAGCTGAGCCGCGGGAAACGGGCGGGCGCCGGGTCATCCGGCGGAGCCCCGCCGGATCGCGGTGACGAGGGGTCGTGAGGCCGCGAGCGCGAGTGCGACCGCGCCGAATCCGGCTGCGAACGTCGCTGCGATGACCGCCATGGTCAGCGGCGCCACGACCAGACTGATCCCCACGATCGGCAGAGCCAACGCGGCGCCGACGACCGCACCGCCGGCGGCCGCCCATCGCAGCGGCAGCATCACCGTGATCCGGCGCGCGCGGGCGAGCTCCGCGGGCTCCATCCCGAGACGATCGAGGCCCACGATCAGCTCGCGGTCGTCGAGCACGGACGCGGCCTGACTGACCCCGACCGATGCGGCGAGCAGGATGAAGCCCGCGCCGAGGGTGACGAGGACACCGGTGCGGATGTCGGCGAACAGCGTCGTGCCGGTCTCGTCGCCGGCGAGCTCCGTGATCGCGATCCCGCTGCCGCCGACGACGGCGATGAACGAGATCATCGCGATGCTCGAGACCCGACGCCACGCGGTGGCGGCGTGGGCGGCGAGCTCTCGGCCGGCGATGAGCTGCGCAGCGGTCCGCGCGCGCCGTGCCATCGACCGCCCGCGGGCGGCGACGATGGGCGTTCCGATGAGGTTGACCAGGGCCAGGGCGCCGGCGAACAGAGCCAGCAGGAGCGCGATCGACGCCGCGGGGGCGAGGATCGAGGCCACGCTGCTGAACTGCCCCACGGCCGCGCCTACGACGATGATCGCGATGGCGGAGAACACGAGGGTGCGGGTGCGTCGCGGCGGAGCCTCCGTCCGGCGGCGCACTCCGAGAGGTGTCAGCCGGACGCGGCGCAGGCTTGCCGCCGCGCTCACCGTGGCGATCAGCCCGACGCCGACGATGACGCCCGCGACGATCGGCCAGCCCGCCCAGACGGCCGCGGCGCCCACGGGGCCGCCGAAGAAGGGGAGCAGACCGACGAGCGGCAGCGCGACGCCGTAGGCGACGGCACCGACGACGGCTCCTGCGAAGGCGACGACGGATGCCTCGCCGACAGCCATCGCGCCGACTTCGGTGTTGGTGGCGCCGAGCAGCCGGAGCGTCGACAGCCGGTCGTTGCGGCGCCGGCTCGACAGCCGAGCAGCCGCGGCCCCGAGCGTGGCCGTCGGTACGGCGAGGAGGATCAGCGCCAGGACGCTGAGCACGCCGTACATGAACGCGAGGTCGCCGGCGCGCGGGTCCGTCAGGAACATGCGCGTGCCGCCCGCGACGATCAGCATGAGCAGCGTCGTCACCGCGAACGCCGTCAGCGGCAGGACGATCGCTGCGGACCCCTGCCGGGCCGGGCGGGAGAGGAGGACGGTCAGGGCCGCGACTCGGCGAATGCTGCCCGGCGCCTCGGACGCTCGTGCGAGCGGCACGGGAGGCTGCGAGGGCGAGGTCGTCGCGGCGCCGGCCACGTCGGCCACGCTCATCGGGTCGCCTCGACGGGGGCGCCGGTCGTACGTGCGGCCGAGACGGACGAGGCGACGATGCGCCCGTCGCGCATCCGGAGAACGCGGTCGCATCGACGCGCGACCTCCTCGTCGTGCGTGACGACGACGAGGCTGCGTCCTTGACCCGTGGTGGCGTGCAGCAGAGCGTCGAGGACTTCCGTGGAGGTCGTCGAGTCGAGGGCGCCGGTCGGCTCGTCCGCGAACACCACGGGAGCCCCGGTCACCTGCGCGCGGGCGATGGCGACCCGCTGCGCCTGCCCGCCCGACAGCTCGCCGATGCGACGGTTCTCCATGCCCGCCAGGCCGAGCGCGCCGAGCCACGCGGCGGCGTGGGCCTCGGCGGCCGCGCGGGCCGTGCCTACGAGGAGCAGGGGCAGCGCCGCGTTCTCGACGGCGGTGAGCTCGGGCAGCAGCAGGTGGTCCTGGAAGACGAAGCCGAGGCTGCTGCGCCGGACGGCGGAGCGGTCGGCGTCGGGCATCCCGACGAGCTCTCGCGGTGCCGTACCGGGAGCGGTGAGGCGGACGGAGCCGGCATCGGGCCCGATGATGGCCGCGAGGCAGTGCAGGAGCGTCGTCTTCCCCGACCCCGAGGCGCCCATGATCGCGACGGCTTCACCGGCGCGCACGGTCAGATCGACGCGGTCGAGCGCGGTGAGCGATCCGTATCGCTTCACGAGCCCGCGGGCTTCGAGGACGGGGGCGGAATCGATGGTGGGGTTCATGTCATCCACTCTTCCGATCGGAGCCTTCGCCGTCGTCCGTCGCGAGGTGTAACGGCATCCGCCGCGCGACCGATCCTCCGCCCCGGTCCTAGGCTGGACGCATGCACGGCGAATACAAGGTCCCCGGGGGAAAGCTGGTCGTCGTCGACCTCGAGGTGCGCGACGGACGCATCGCGGACTTCCACCTGGCCGGCGACTTCTTCCTCGAGCCCGACGACGCGCTCGCCGACATCGACGCGGCCGTGACGGGTCTGCCCGAGGAGTCGGATGTCGCCACGATCGCGGCCGCCGTCCGGTCGGCGCTGCCCGACGGAGCGCAGCTGCTGGGGTTCACGCCCGAGTCGGTCGGCACCGCGGTCCGGCGCGCGATGATCACCGCTCCGGGCTGGCGCGAGTTCGACTGGGAGGTGGTGCACGACCGGGCCGTGTCGCCGAGCATGAACCTCGCGCTCGACGAGGTGCTCACCACCCGCGTCGGCGACGGTCGCCGCAACCCGACCCTGCGCATCTGGGAGTGGAACGAGTCGGCCGTCGTGATCGGGTCGTTCCAGTCGTATCGCAACGAGGTCGACCCCGAAGGTGCCGCGCGGCACGGCTTCGACGTCGTGCGGCGCATCTCCGGTGGCGGCGCGATGATGATGGCGGCGAACTCGATCGTGACGTACTCGCTGTACGTGCCGGCGTCGCTCGTGGCGGGTCTGACCTTCGCCGACTCGTATGCGTTCCTCGACGACTGGGTGCTCGAGGCGCTGCGTTCTCTCGGCATCGAGGCCACCTATCAGCCGCTCAACGACATCGCCTCGCCCTCGGGCAAGATCGGCGGCGCCGCACAGAAGCGTCTCGCCAACGGCGGCGTGCTCCACCACGCCACCCTGTCGTATGACATGGACGGTCAGGTTCTCACCGAGGTGCTGCGCATCGGCCGCGAGAAGCTCAGCGACAAGGGCACCGTGTCGGCCGCCAAGCGCGTCGACCCGCTGCGCAGCCAGACGGGTCTGCCCCGCGACGCGATCATCGAGCGGTTCATCGAGGTGTTCTCGAAGCGCTACGGCGCCGTGCCCGGCTCGATCTCCGACGAGGAGTACGCCGAGGCCGAGGCCCTCGTCGCGTCGAAGTTCGCGACGGACGCCTGGCTCAAGCGCGTCCCCTGAGCCTCCGGATCGTCGACGCTCCGTCAGCCGACGAGCGCCCGCACCGATGCGTAGCCGTCGGCCACGACCGTCGGCACCGACGGTGAGGCGCCGAACATCCGCGTCGCCCGCTCGTCGGGCGTCCATCGCGGCCAGCCCGGGTCGCCGGTCCGCACGAACGATGCGGCGGCGCCGTGCATGGCGTCGGCCAGCTCCTGCGGCGGATGGGGCCCCGCGAGCTTCGCGACGCCGTCGGCTTCGAGGGCGTCCCACCAGAACGGCACATCGAGGCAGTGCAGCGCCCAACGCTTGGTCGGCGAGGGCCAGCTGAAACGGTACGTCCACGTCGCAGAGCCGCCTCGTGCCCGGGCGACGAGCGGCACGGTGTCGCGGAAGACGCGGTCGGTCGCGTACCGGCCGAGGAACGCGGCGGTGCCGAGGCGTCGCTGCGCGCGGTTGTCGTGAATGTAGCGCCAGCGCATCGCGTGGCCGACTCCGAGCGCGGCCAGGGCCAGCGCGGGCGGGACGAACCGCAACGGGCTCGTGGCGAGACCGTCGGTGATCATCGTGAACTCGTCGTCGGTCGTTCCGAGCACGAGCGGCTTGTCCGCGCCGACGCCCGCCGCGAGCGCGTCGAGGGTGGGGCGGGGGATGAGGACGCCGTCGACGACCGGACCCCACGTGAGCCCGTCCGCGAGGCGCGAGCGCACCGACGCGACGACGCTGCCGTGCCGTTCCGACTCGATGGCCTGCTGAGCGTCGAGGATCCTCAGCTCGTCGACGGCCGCGAACGCGTCGCGTGCCGGAGCGATGCCGAGGTGCGCGGCGAGCCGGCCGGTCGCCGTCGCGGCCCGGGCGGGCGGCACGTTCGTCAGGGCCGCGGAGATGGCGAGCACACGATGGAACAGGTGCTGAGCGTCCGGCATCCCGAGCAGGGTGAGGACCGCGCCGCCCCCGGCGGACTGCCCGGCGATCGTGACGTCGTCGGGGTCGCCGCCGAAGCCGGACACGTTCGTCCGCACCCACTCGAGGGCGGCGAGCCAGTCGCGCACCGCGCGGTTGGTCGGGGCGCCGGGGAGGAGGCCGAAGCCGTCGAAGCCGAGCCGGTACGAGACCGTGACCACGACGATGCCCGCCCGCGCGAACGAGCCGCCGTCGTACCAGGGGCTCGCGGGGGAGCCCTGCACGAAACCGCCGCCGTGGATGTAGACGAGCACCGGGTGGGCGCCGCCTGCGGCGGGCGATCCCGGTGCGAAGACGTTGACCGAGAGGGTGTCGTCGCCCGGGATGGACGGCTCCGGGATGAGGGTGTCGCCGTAGTCGCCGCGCTGCGGCGTCGGCCCGAACGCCGTCGCGTCGCGGACGCCGTCCCACGGCTCGACGGGCACGGGCTCGCCGAACCGCAGCGCGCCGGTGGGCGGCTGCGCGTACGGGATGCCGAGGAAGGCGAGGGTTCCGTCGGGGCGGCGGATGCCGCGCACGCGGCCCGTCGCGGTGTCGCGCACAGGGTCTTCGGGAGCGCCGTCGCCGGCGGGGGTGCTCATCGCGACACCCGGGCGCGGCGCATCAGCCGGGGTCGCGTCCGGGCCCCGAGCTCCTGCCGGCCGGCGGGGATCAGGTAAGCGAGACGCGCGATGAGGATCACTGCCGTCAGGACGACCCACGTGGTGTCGCGCCCGGTCAGGGCCTGCAGCGGTGCGGCAGCGACCGGGGTCGCGGCCGTGATCACCGCGAGCACGTAGAAGACGACGTTGCGCCGGTACCGGCCGCTGATCGAGAACGGCGACACCTCGTAAGCGAGGACGAGGATCGCGACGACGATCGCGGTCGCGAGCGAGAGCCCGGCATTGTCGGAGGCGTCGGCGAACACCGCCGGCAGCACCAGGACGAGGGGGTACACCCCGCCGAACTCGAGCAGCAGGTTGCCCCACTTCATATGGAGGCCGAACTGATCGTCCTGGAGCCGGGACAACGAGCCCGACGCGTTCGCGTAGACCTGCGTCGCTCCGAGGGTCAGGATCGTGGCGACCAGCAGGAAGATCCGCAGCGCCTCCGAGAAGCCGGTGATCGTCAGCGAGAAGCCGAGCAGGAAGGTGAGCGCCGCCAGGACGGCGCCCGCCTCGCCCGTGCTGACGGACGTCTCGTCGGCGCGCAGGCCCGGGCGGTCCTCGACCTCGAAGGTCGAGACCTCGAAGAACGTCCCCTGCACGCTCTTGATCACGCTGGTGACGGCGTTGGCGTCGGCGTTCAGAAGATCGAACAGGTGATCGGTCGCCGCCACGGGCACGAGGACGCGGTCGTCGGGGTCGGCGACGAGCTGTCGGCTCTTCAGCTGGAAGTACAGACGATCCTTGCGCGGCCCGAAGTAGGCGTGGATGCCGCGCGATCCGACGAAGCCGCTCCGGGTGAGCAGATCGATCATCGCGACGTTCATGGGACTCGTCACCGTCGTGGCCGACGGTCGCGGCGACATCCCCTTCACCGTGTCGGAGAAATGGCGTACGAGCCGCGCGCCGATCCCTGAGCGCTGGTGCTCGGGGTGAACGGCCAGCGCAGCGAGGTAGACGTGCTCGGGGCCGAGGCGTTCGGTCTGCAGCATCCCCACGACGGACTCGCCGATGACCGCGAGCGTGATCTGCCCGTCCGCCAGCGCGTTCTCGAGCTCGTCGGGGTGAGCCGGCTCGACGTCGTCGCGGCCGGGCGGGAAGCACAGCCTGTCGAGCTCCCGAACGTCGGGCAGATCATCGGGACCCGCGGGGCGGAGGGAGACGGAGACGGTCGCAGACACAGTCCGAAGCTAGCGGACTCCGCGGCACCCGGTGGGACGGATCCTTCAGGCGATGCGGCGGACCTGCACCGTGATGCGGTCGGCCGTCGGATGCTGCGCGCGCAGCTCGTCGGCGACGGCGCGGGCCACCTCGGGAGTGCGCGCGGATGCGGCGACGGAGATGGCGGCCGCGGCGGTCGTCCCGTCGGCTCCGGCCGAGACGATGACCCCGTCGGCCGGCGCCGCGGAGTCGAGGTGGAGCGCGGACGCGGCCGCTCCCAGGGCGCGGGTCAGCGGCGGGCGCGGATCGTGCACGGCGCTGACCCCGGTGATCGCGGCGATGGGGCGCGGCGCCGACGGGTCGACGAGGGAGGCGGGCTCGATCATGCGGTGTCCTTGGACGGGAAGGGGCGGTGGAGATCCTCGACGGTCACGTCGACGGCGGTGATGTTCAGCTCGGTGTGCTGCGCCAGCGCATCCGACACCGCTCGGCGCACGGCTCCCGCCGCGGCGGGCAGCGACTCGCCCCAGGCCACGGAGGCGGTGACGTCGACGGCGATCGGGGCATCGGGCACCTCGACGTCGCCGACGATCCTCGAGTGGCCGATGAAGACGCCGTCGATCGCGTCGCCGCTCGCCCGGATGAGTGCCTGCACCGCCCCTTCGGTGACGCTCATCGACACCCGCGGGTCGGGGTGCGAGAGGGGGATGGACCGTCCGGCCCGGAGCTCTGCGCGCACCGCCGTCATCACCCCGTCGAACCAGCTCTCGGAGGGCTCCGGCAGGGTCGCGGCATCCGCGGCGATGAGATCACGCGACAACCGGCCCGCGCGCTCGAGCGCATCGAGGGCGTTGAGACAGTCGGGACAGGTCTCGATCTCGGGGTCGTACGGCGACCGACCGCTGTCGAGATACTCGCTGATCTCGTCGATCGTCTTGCCGCAGTCGAGGGCCATGCCGTCGGCATCCATCAGCGCCACCCCGCCATCTGGATGGTGATGCTGGCGCGGGCACGGGACAGATTTCCTCGAACGGTGCTGAGAGGGAGGTTCATCTCTTCTGCGATCTCGGTATAGCTGAGCGACCCGACTTCTCGGAGCAACCAGCAGCGGCGTTGGGCTTCCGGCAGCGCGTCGAGTGCAAGGGAGAGCGCTTGCAACTGTGCGTTGCGGATGGCAGCGGCCTCGGGGAGGAGACCCGCCTCCGCGGCTCTGTCGAATCCGTCCAGTGTGTCATGGTCGGGGCGTTTCCTGAGATGCGCGTACGCCTCGCGGCTCGCGATCTTCATGAGCCACGCCTTCACCGCGTTCGGGTCGCGCAAGGTGGACAACTGCCGCCAGGCGGTGAGGAAGGCCTCCTGCACGACGTCATCGGTCTCGGAGAGCGTGCCGACGATGCGATACACGTAGGCGCGCACGATGCGGGAGTGACGGTGGAGGAGGACATCGAACGCGTCGGCGTCGCCGGAGGCCGCGCGGGCTGCGAGGATGCCGTCGGGCGCGGCGTGCAGGTCGGTGTCCGCCCCGCTGTCATCGGCTCGCATCGTCCCCCCAGAAAACTTCTCGAACTTTTTTGTGACGAATCCGGATGAGCCGCCCTCTTATCTGTAGAGCGAACGTAACGCTCACCGAATGACGAGCCGAGAGCTTGCATCGGACAACGCAGACAGATAAGGAAACGTCATGGCTGAGGACCAGAAGAACACCGCCCCCGCTGCTGAGACCACGAAGTCGCAGGCCGCCGCGCCGCAGGCATCGCGTGTCGACCGCTCGTTCTCGTCGTCGCGTGTCCCGACCGACACCAACGCTGCGGGCAAGACCACGATCGCTGACGGCGTCGTGGCGAAGGTCGCCGGCATCGCGGCTCGCGAGGTCGCCGGCGTCTACGCGCTCGGTGGCGGCGGAGCCCGCGCCTTCGGTGCGATCCGCGACGCGATCAACGCCACCGACCTCTCGCAGGGTGTCAAGGTCGAGGTCGGCGAGACGCAGGCCGCAGCCGACCTCACGATCGTGGTCGAGTACCCGGCCCCCATTCAGGAGGTCGCCGAGAACGTCCGCGCCGCCGTCGCCGGAGCCATCAGTCGCCTCGTGGGTCTCGAGGTCGTCGAGGTCAACGTCGAGGTCAACGACGTGCACATCGCGGGCGCTGACGACGACGACAACGAGTCCGAGTCGCGCGTCGCATGAGTGCCACCGTCTCGGGTGCGCTGATCGGCGCCATCCTCGCCGCCGCCGCCCTGTTGTTCGGCTTCTGGGGATTCCTCCTCGTCGCCCTCTTCATGGCGATCGGCGCGGCGGTCGGCCGCATCGCGTCCGGCAAGCTCGACGTCCGCGGGCTGGCTGACGTGCTGACAGGTCGGCGCACCTCGTCATGACCGTCGCAGAGGCCATCCGTCCCGGTGGCGGCGTCACGGCCGCCACCGGCGGGACGTCCGGTCTCGCCGGACGGGTCGATGTGCGCGAGCGCGTGGTGCGGAAGGTCTCGGAACAGATCGCATCCCAGGTCATCGGAGTGGACGTCGACCGCGTGTCGGTCACGGCATCCGATCACCGGGGTGGGGTGGCCGTCCGCATCACCGCCCCACTGCCCGTCCCGTCGCTCGACGACACCGAAGCCGTGCGTGCGGCGGGTGCCGTCGTCGACGCCGCCCGCGAGATGCAGCACCGGATGCAGGAGGAGCTGAGCCGCGTGCTCGGCAAGCCCGTCACCCGCGTCGACATCACCGTGAACGGCGCCACCACCCCCGTGAAGAGGAGAGTCCGATGAGCAGTCCCGTGCTGCGTCGCGTCGTGCGACGCGAGACGCACTCGCCGCGCACCGTCGCGATGATCGTCGCCGTCGTGCTCGTCATCCTCGCGCTGGTGTACGTCGGCACGGAGATCGTGCTGAACCTCGCCGGTCAGCCCGCTCTGCTGCTCGGCCCCGCCGCGGCCTTCGGATGGGTCGTCGGCCTTCCCACGGAGGTGCCCGTCGGCGTCAGCATCACGATCGGCGCCGTCATCGCGGTGCTCGGGGTGGTCCTCGTGGTGCTCGCGGTCGCGCCGGGTCGGCTGTCGAAGCATCAGCTCGTCGTCGGCGAGAGCGCCGTCGTCGCGGACAACGGCGTGATCGCCTCGGCGATCGCGCAGCGGGTCAGCGACGAGAGCGGATTGCCCCGCGATCAGGTGCGGGTCGGCGTCGGCCACCGCTCGGCCGACGTCACCCTGACTCCCGCGGTGGGAGTCCCCGTCGACGAGGCCCAGGTCCGCAGCATCGTCGACACGGAGCTGGAGTCGTATCGGCTCGCGTCGAAGCTCCGCACAGCGGTGCGGATCGAACGGCCCCGCGAACAGGAGGACAAGGCATGAACAACACCAATCGCGCGGTCAACCGCACGGTCCTCCTGATCCTGGGACTGGTGCTCGTGGTCGTCGGGGCCGGGATCATCGCCGGTGCCGTATGGCCGGCGGCCGCCGACGCCTGGACCTCGGTCGGTTCCGGGGCCCAGGAGTGGACGAAGCAGGCGTGGGATGCCACCGTCATCGCGGGAACGAGCCTCACCTGGGTCGCCGTCGGCGTCCTCGCCGCCCTCGCGCTGCTGGTCGTCCTGCTGATCGTGCTGGTCGTCCGCAGCATCCACGGCCGCCGTCGCACCGCCCTGCGGGCGACCGGAGCGGAGAGCGAGCTCGGCCGGATCACGGTCACGGAGGGATTCGCTGCGGACGCGCTGAAGAACGCGCTCGCCGACCGAGACGAGATCCTCAGCGCCCGGGTCACCGCGAACGACATCAAGAAGCAGCCGGTGCTGCACGTCAGCGTGACCCCGCGGCAGAACACCTCGCCGCTGCACGTGGCCGAGACCGTCGAGCGTCTGGTCGGCAACCTCGGCACCCTGACCGGTGAGCAGCTCACGGCCTACATCTCCATCCACACCGGACTGCGCGCGAAGCTGGCGCACGACCAGCGCCGCCTGTCCTGATCGCACACATCCACAGCCCCGTCCGCGGGGCGCCACCACCGAAAGAGAGGAGCCCCATCATGGGTCTCGACGACAAGATCAAGAACGCCGCCCAGGACATCGCCGGCAAGGCGAAGGAGGCCATCGGCAAGGCGACCGACAACGAGAAGCTCGAAGCCGAGGGCAAGGCCGACCAGGTCAAGGCCGAGGCGAAGAAGACGGGCGAAGACGTCAAGGACACCTTCAAGTAAGCCCCGCTACGACGAGAGGGGGATGCCGTGCCGGCATCCCCCTCTCGTCGTCCTCGTGCGCGACGTCAGCCGTCGCGGCGTGCGCCCGCCGACGGGCTGACCGGGAAGATCGTCGGAGCCGCGTACCCGGCATCCGCGAACGCCTTCTCGACGGCGTCGGTCACCGCGTCGACGGCACCGGTCTCGACGAGCGCGATCGCCGCGCCGCCGAAGCCGCCGCCGGTCATCCGGGCCCCGATGGCGCCCGCATCGCGGGCCGTCTCGACGGCGAGGTCGAGTTCGGGAACCGAGATCTCGAAGTCGTCGCGCATCGACACGTGCGATGCGTCGAGAAGCGCGCCGATCGCGCGCGGCCCCTCCTCGCGCAGCGTCCGCACCGTGTCGAGCACGCGCTGGTTCTCGGTGACGATGTGGCGCACGCGACGGAAGGTCACGTCGTCGAGGACATCGGCGGCACGGTCGAGATCGGCGACGGACAGATCACGCAGCATGGGCACGCCCATGAGCTGCGCGCCCTTCTCGCACGAGGCACGGCGCTCGCCGTAGCCGCCCGTGGAGTGCGCGTGCTTGACGTTGGTGTCCATCACGAGCAGCGTCAGCCCCGCGGCGGCGAAGCCGAGCTCGACCTCGTCGGTCTCGAGCGAACGGCAGTCGAGGAACGTCGCGGCATCCGACTCACCGAGCATCGACGCCATCTGGTCCATGATTCCGGTGGGAGCGCCGACGGCTTCGTTCTCGGCGCGACGGCCGACCTGCGCGAGCGAGACGCGGTCGAGTCCGAGGCTCCACAGCTCGTTGAGCGCCGAGGCGGTGGCGCCTTCGATCGCGGCGGACGACGACAGGCCCGCGCCGACCGGGACGTTCGACGCGAACGCGAGGTCGGCACCGGTCAGCGTGGTCGGATCTGCGCCGGCGGCCTGGAGGAGTGCCCACGCGACGCCGAGCGGGTACGCCGACCATTCGGGCACGGCGTGCTCGCCGCCGACGGTCGGGAAGATCGCGTCGAGATCGGCGATCGCGACCTCGACCGGCACGGTGTCGAAGGTCGAGATGACGCGCAGACGACCGTCCGCGCGGGGGGCGAGCGCGACGTGCGTGCGGTGGGGCGTCGCGAACGGGAACACGAAGCCGTCGTTGTAGTCGGTGTGCTCGCCGATGAGGTTGACGCGGCCCGGGGCCGACCATTCGCTCGTCGCGGTCGCGCCGAGGGAGGCCAGCAGGTCGCGCGCGTCGGTGCGCGGATCGGTGTCGGTCACAGGGTCACTCCTTCTCCGGCTTCGCGGATACGCGCAGCCGCGGTCTCGGGCGGGATGTCGCCGATCCAGGCGCCCATGGCGGCCTCGGACCCGGCGAGGAACTTGAGCTTGTCGGCCGCGCGGCGCGGGCTCGTCAGCTGCAGGTGCAGGCGCGCGGTGTCGCGTGCGTGGCGGACCGGTGCCTGGTGCCACGCCGCGATGTACGGCGTCGGGGTCTCGTACAGCGCGTCGATGCCGCGCAGCAGCCGCAGATAGAGCGGGGCGAGCTCGTCGCGCTCCGCCTCGTTCGTCTCGGCGAAGTCGGCGACGTGCCGGTGGGGCATGAGGTGCACCTCGATCGGCCAGCGCGCGGCGAACGGGACGAACGCCGTCCAGTGCTCGCCGCGGAGCACGACCCGGGGGCCCGCCTGCTCGAACTCGAGGATGCGCTGGAACAGATCGGGAGCCGTGCGGTCGATCGAGTCGAGCAGACGCGTCGTGCGCGGCGTGATGTACGGGTAGGCGTAGATCTGCCCGTGAGGGTGAGGCAGGGTGACACCGATCGCCTCACCGCGGTTCTCGAACGGGAAGACCTGCTCGATGCCGGGAAGCGCCGAGAGCGCGGCCGTGCGATCGGCCCACGCCTCGATGACGGTACGGGCGCGGGTGACCGTCTGGGTGCCGAACGATCCGGCGTGCTCGGGGGAGAAGCACACGACCTCCGTGCGTCCGACGCTCGTGCGCGTGCGGCCGAGCCCGAGGTGCGCGAGATCATCGATACCGCGGGGCGGATCGGATGCCGCGGGTGCGCCGTCGAAAGCCTCGGCGAGGGCAGGGCCGAACGACGGCGATCTGTTCTCGAAGACGGCGACGTCGTAGCGCGACGGGATCTCGGAGGGATTGGTCGGCGTCTGCGGGGCGAGCGGATCGAGCTCGGCCGGGGGGAGGAAGGCGCGGTTCTGGCGTGACGCGGCGATCGAGATCCAGTCGCCGGTCAGGATGTCCTGCCGCATCGTCGCGGTCTCGGGGCGCGGGTCGAGCCTGCGGGCGTCGACGGCGCGCTCGGGGCCGAGCGTCGTGTCGGGGTCGTCGTAGTAGATGAGCTCGCGGCCGTCGTCGAGTCGCGTGGAGCGTTTGACGACGCCCGCGCCGAGCGGCACGGCGGGAGGAGCGCTGATGTTCACGATAACACGCTACATTCCAGGCGTGATATCGTCAACACACCCCGACGAGAGGACCGGCATGCGGGTGTCGATGGCCCAGGTGGCGGCCCACGCGGGCGTCTCGGCGCAGACCGTCTCGCGTGTGGCCAATGGCAGCCCGCGCGTCGATCCCACGACGCGGGCCCGGGTCGAGGCATCCATGGCGACGCTCGGCTACCGCATGCATCGCGCCGCCCGGGCGCTGCGCACCGGCCAGACCCGCACGATCGGGCTCGTCGTCTCGACCCTCGCCTCGGTCGGCAACTCGCGCATGCTGCAGGCCATCGCCGACGCGGCGGGTGAGCGCGACTATGCCCTGGCCGTGGTGACGGTCGCCGGCGCGCGTGGCATCGAAGAGGCCTTCGCGCAGCTGCGCGACCAGGGCGTCGACGGAGCGATCGTGCTCAACGAGGCGACGCGGCTCGCGCGCGACACGGCACCGCCCGCCGACCTGCGCCTCGTCGTCGTCGACTCGCCCCCCGACGACCGCTTCGCGATCGTGCAGACCGATCACGCCGGCGGTGCGCGGCAGGCGACGCGGCACCTGCTCGATCTGGGGCATGCGACGGTGCACCATCTCGCGGGGCCCGAGGCCTCGTTCGCGGCGCAGGAGCGCGAGCGCGGCTGGCGTGAGGCGCTGCTCGCCGCGGGCGTCGCCGTGCCCGAGATCGTGCGCGGCGATTGGACCTCACGCGGCGGTTACGCGACGGGGGCAGCGCTCGCGGATGCCACCGCGGTGTTCGCCGCGAACGACCAGATGGCGCTCGGCCTGCTCCGCGCCTTCAGCGACGCGGGGCGTGCGGTGCCGGACGACGTCGCGGTCGTCGGATTCGACGACGTGGTGGATGCCGCGGAGTACCGTCCGCCGCTGACGACCGTCCGCCAGGACTTCGACGCCCTCGGCGCGCGCGCCGTCGAGGCTCTCGTCGAGGTCATCGAGTCCGGCTCGACGGCCCCGGCGTACACCGTACCCACCGAGCTCGTCGTCCGCGCGAGCTCTGCGCTGTCGTAAAGCGCAGAGATAAGGCGCAGCTCGGGGCGTCGGGCGCGGTTCTCTCCGCGCCTCATCCCCGGAACTGCGCCTGACTCCCGCGCGAGCTCAGCGCGGGACGTGAGCCCGGTCAGACGGATGCCGCGCGGCGGGCTTCCCAGCCGGTGCGCACCATCTCGTCGACCGAGTAGCGGTTGGCCCACTCGAGATCGCGGGCGGCGAGCTCGCCGGTCGCCACGATGCGGTCGGGGTCGCCGGGGCGACGCGGGCCGATCCTCGGGGCGAAGTCGATGCCCGTCACGCGGGCCATCGCGTCCATGATCTCGCGCACCGACAGCCCGTTCTGCGACCCGAGGTTGTAGGCCGGCTCGACGCTCTCGCCGGCCGCGAGGCGCTGGGCGGCGACGACGTGGGCCGCGGCGATGTCGGCGACGTGGACGTAGTCGCGTACGTTCGTGCCGTCTTCGGTGTCGTAGTCGTCGCCGTTGATCTGCGGGGTCTCGCCGGCGATCAGCTTCTCGAAGACGATGGGGAAGAGGTTGTGCGGGCTCGTGTCGTAGACGGACGGGTCGCCCGAGCCCACGACGTTGAAGTAGCGCAGCGAGGTGTGGCGCAGGGGTGCGGGGGAGCCCGCGGTCGCGACGGCCTGATCGCGCAGGAGCCACTCGCCGATGAGCTTCGACTCGCCGTAGGGCGACGCGGGACGTTTGGGCAGGTCCTCCGTGACGAGCGGCACGTCGGGGGTGCCGTAGACGGCGGCGCTGGAGGAGAAGACGATCTTGTCGACGCCCGCGGTCTCCATCGCCTCGAGCACGATCCGCGTGCCCTCGACGTTCTGCGCGTAGGTGTGCAGGGGGCGGGTCACCGAGACGCCGGCGTACTTGTAGCCGGCGACGTGGATGACGCCCTCGACGCCGTGCTCGCGCAGCGCACCCTCGACGAGCGGGCGGTCGAGGATCGAGCCGCGGACGAACGGCACGCCCTTGGGGACGAACCCCGCGTGCCCGCTCGACAGGTCGTCGAGGACGACGGGGTCGAGACCCGCCGCGGCGAGGGCGCGCACGACATGCGCGCCGATGTATCCAGCACCACCGGTGACCATCCAGCTCATGACATCCATCCTGCCCGATCGCGGCGGGGCTCCCTCACGCTCACTCCTCGCGGTGGCCGAGGTCGGGCGCGGCGACGAACGCGGCGACGGGCTCGACGACGTGCTCGAGCTCGACGACGACGATCTCGTTCGCCCCGGCGCGGGTGGCGGGTGCGGGCACGTACAGCGTGCGCTGCGGGCCGTTGCGCCAGTACCGGCCGAGGAAGAACCCGTTCACGAACGCGTAGCCCTTGCTCCAGGCATCCGTGTCGAGGAAGAGGTCGGCGGGCTCGTCGAGGTCGAACGTGCCCACGAGGCCGGTGCGGCCCACCGTCGTCTGCTCGGAAGCAGCGGGGATGCCGGCGGCGACGCCCGCGAGGTCGACGGGCTGCGCCGACCAGCCGGAGAGCTCGTGTCCGCCGAGGGTCACGGGGCCGACGAGGCCCTTGTTCTCGCCGAGACGGACGTCGTAGTTCACGCGGCCCTGGTCTTCGACGAGCACGGTCAGCTGCGACCCGCGGGGGATCGGCAGCGAGCGCTCGTGCAGCGCGCGCTGGAGGCGGCCGACCGGGGCGCCGTCGACCGCGACCCAAGCGAGATCGCGGACCTCCGCGAAGGCGAGCACCGCGCTGTCGGCGTCGGCGAACGCCTCGGCGGGCAGCGTGACCTCGTAGCGCACGAGGGGTCCGAGCTGCCCGAGCTGCTCGAACGTGGGTGGAGTGACCGCCGCGTCCGCGCCGGCACCCGCGGCAGCATCCGCCGCGGGAAGCCAATCGCCCGTCGCCCGCAGCGGAACCGACAGGACGGGAGCCTCGGGCCGAGCCGGCGGAACCTCGTCGGGGACCGGGGCGTACCGGGCGATGACCTCGCGGAACGCGTGATACTTGTCGGTCGGGTGACCCGATTCGTCGAGCGGGGCGTCGTAGTCGTACGAGGTGACGATCGGGGCGTAGCGGCCCTTGTCGTTCGCGCCGTTCGTGGTGCCGAAGTTCGTGCCGCCGTGGAGCATGTAGATGTTCACCGACGCTCCCGCGGCGAGCAGGGCGTCGAGCTCGGATGCCGAGGCCGCGGCATCCGTGGTGTGGTGCACGCCACCCCACCAGTCGAACCAGCCGTCCCAGAACTCCGAGCACATGAGCGGTCCGGTCGGCTGGTGCTCGCGCAGGGTCGCGAGGCGCTCGGTCGCGCGCGAGCCGAACGATCCGGTCGTGTGCAGGTCGGGCAGCGTGCCGGCCGCGAGCATGTGGGGCTCGGGCTGGTCGACCGTCGTCAGCGGCACGGTGATGTCGCAGGCGCGGGTGAGCTCGGTCAGCGTGCGGAGGTAGTCGTGGTCGGAGCCGTATGCGCCGTACTCGTTCTCGATCTGCACGAGCACGACGTTGCCGCCGCGATCGATCTGACGCGGCGCCACGATCTCGTAGACGCGGCGCAGGTAGGCGCTGACCGCCTCGACGTACTGCGGCTCGGAGCGGCGCAGCCCGATACCGGGCGTGCTCGTGAGCCAGACCGGCAGGCCGCCGTTGTGCCACTCGGCGCAGATGTACGGGCCGGGGCGGACGATCGCGTGCATGCCCTCCGCCGCGACGAGGTCGAGGAAGCGCCCGAGGTCGTTCCAGCCCGAGGCATCCCATTCGCCGCGCACCGGCTCGTGGGCGTTCCAGGCGACGTACGTCTCGATCGTGTTGAGTCCCATGAGTCGCGCCTTGCGGATGCGGTCGGCCCAGTGGTCCGGGTGGATGCGGAAGTAGTGCAGGGCTCCCGCGATGACCCGGTGGGGGCGGCCGTCGAGGAGGAAGTCGGTCTCGCCGATGCTGAAGGTCGTCACGCGGTCACTCGATTCGTTCCGGGGTTGAGACGCACGCTCACGCGCGCCCAGGAGAGCGGGGGAAGGGTCAGGGTCACAGTGCTGTCGCTTATGTCGACGGCGAGGGACGCCGGGGCGACGGGCTGCGACGACGCGCTGTTGACGGTGTGCCGGTCGCCGCCGGCGGGGACGGTCAGCACGAGCGCCTCGGCGCCCGCGGCCGAGCGGTCGAGGTCGATCGTGACGGGCGTCTCGGCGTCGAGCCCTCGGTGCACGAGGAAGACCGTCAGCTCGTCGCCCTCGATCGTCGCGACCGCGTCGACGGCTCCCACGTCTCCGTAGCGCGCGGTCGGGATGACGCCGGTGTCGATGGCCGGGACGAGGACATGCCCGGATGCCGCAGCCGCGGTCAGCTGGAACGGGAAGAAGGTGGTCTGCCGCCAGGCCGCGCCGCCCGGCTCGGTGCGGATCGGTGCAATGACGTTGACGAGCTGGGCGAGGTTTGCCATCGAGACGCGGTCGGCGCGGCGGAGCATCGTGATGAGGAGCGACCCCACGACGACGGCATCCGTCACGGTGTAGTCGTCCTCGATGAGACGCGGGGCGACGGGCCAGTCGCCCGTGAACACCTCGGGCTTGTCGACCTCGTTCCAGCGGGTCTGGTTCCAGACGTTCCACTCGTCGACGCTGATGCCGATGGGGTCGGTGATGCCGCGCTCGGAACGCACCTCGTCGATGATGTCGGCGACCTCGCCGATGTAGGCGTCGAGCGCGGCGCCGGAAGCGAGGAAGCTGGCGGGGTCGCCGGGCGTCTCCTCGTAGTAGGCGTGCACGGAGATGTGGTCGACGAGTCCGGCCGTGTGTCGGAGCACGGTGCGCTCCCAATCGCCGAACGTCGGCATCTCGTGGTTCGAGCTGCCCGCGGCGACGAGCTCGACGTCGGGGTCGATGAAGCGCATGAGGCGCGCGCTCTCGGCGGCGAGGCGTCCGTACTCGTCGGCGGTCTTGTGCCCGATCTGCCAGGGGCCGTCCATCTCGTTGCCCAGGCACCAGAGGCGGATGCCGAAGGGCTCGGCGCGACCGTTCTCGCGGCGGCGCTCCGACAGCGTGGTGCCGCCCGGGTGGTTGGCGTACTCGAGCAGGTCGGCGGCCTCGGCGACGCCCCGGGTGCCGAGATTCACGGCCTCCATGAGCTCGAGCCCGGCCTGCTCGGCCCACGCGGCGAACTCGTGCAGACCGACCTGATTGGTCTCGGTGCTGTGCCATGCGGCATCCAGGCGCACGGGACGCTGGTCGCGCGGGCCGACGCCGTCCTCCCACCGGTATCCCGAGACGAAGTTGCCCCCGGGGTAGCGCACGACCGTTGCGCCCAGCTCGCGCACGAGCTCGAGCACGTCGCCGCGGAATCCGGCCTCGTCGGCGGTCGCGTTACCGGGCTCGAAGATGCCGTCGTAGACGCAGCGGCCCATGTGCTCGACGAAGGTGCCGAAGAGACGGCGCGGGACGACCGGCCCGGGCGCGGCCGTGTCGAGCGAGATGCGGGTGGGGGAGGTCATTGCTCTTCTCCTGGGGGGACATGGCGAGGGGCGGGCCGGATCGAAGCTCGATGCGACCCGCCCCTCGTCGGGCGTCACTTGTTGACGGTGAAGCCCTGGTCGTTGCCGTACTGCACGAGCTGGTCCTGCCAGGTGGCCAGGCCCTCGTTCAGGTCGGACTTCGAGGCGTAGGACTGTCCGACGGTGTCGCTGAAGATGCTGTTCGCGTACACCTGGAAGGGCAGGTACTGCCAGCCGGGACGCACGTCCTTGGCCGCCTGCACGAGCACCTCGTTGATCTTCTGCCCGCCGAAGTACTCGGGTGCCTTGTTCAGGAACTCGTCCGACTCGAGCTGCGCGGTCGTCGAGGGGAAGCCGCCGCTCTCGGCGAAGATCGTCAGGCTCTCCTCGTCGTTGTTCAGCCACTTGAGGAACGCCGCCGCGAGAGCCGGGTTCTCGCTCTGCTTGGTGACCGCCTGGCCGCCGCCGCCGTTCGCAGCCGAGACCGGGGTGCCGTCGTAGGTCGGCATCGGAGCCACGCGCCAGTCGCCCGCCGCGTCGGCCACCGACGACTCGAGGTTGCCGGGCATCCACGCGCCGATGACGAGCGTCGCGATCGAGCCGTCGCCGAGGCCCTTGAACCACTCGTCGCTCCAGCTCGGGGTGCTGGCGATCAGGTCGTCCTCGACGAGCGTGTTCCACGTGTCGGCCCACTTCTTCGAGCCCTCGTCGGCCACGTTGATCGTCACGTCGGTGCCCTCGGCCGAGAACGGCTGGCCGCCCGCCTGCCAGATCATGCTGGTGGCGAAGCCGGCGTCGCCGGTGTCGTTCGTGATCTTCTTCGTCGGGTCGGCGGCGGTGAGCTGACGCGCGGTGGCGATGTACTCGTCCCACGTCGTCGGCACCGTGAGGCCGTACTGGTCGAAGACCGCCTTGTTGTAGAACAGCGCCATGGGGCCGGAGTCCTGCGGCAGGCCGTAGATCTTGCCGTCGAAGTCGACGGAGTTCCACGTCGAGGCGGTGTAGTCGTCCTCGAGATCGCCGAAGCCGTACGGCGCGAGATCGAGGAGACCGTCGGTCAGGGCGAACTGCGGGAAGGCGTAGTACTCGATCTGGACGACGTCGGGGGCGCCCGAGCCGGCCTTGATCGCGTTCTGGAGCTTGGTGTACTCCTCGGTGTTGGTGCCCGCGTTGACGACGTTGACCTTGACCTCGGGGTACTTCTTCATGAACGCCTCGGCCTGCGCTTCGGCGGACGGGGTCCACGACCAGTACGTGATCTCGCCGCCGGCCTTCAGGGCCGCGTCGAGGTCATCGGGGTTGCCGCTGCCCGCGGCGGGGCCGGAGGACGAGCAGGCGGCCAGCACGAGGCCGGCGGCTGCGGTCAGGGCCACGACGGATGCGGCGCGACGCAGCGCCGATCCCTTGCGCATGGGTGTCATGGGAGTTCCTTCACTTCGTTGTTGTGGATTCGGGTTGTTGTGGATTCAAGTGGTGCGGAATACGGGGTTCGGGGGTGTGCTCACTGCTTGACGCTGCCGGCGCTGAGGCCGGACTGCCAGAACCGCTGGAGCATGAGGAAGGCGACGACGATCGGGATGATCGACAGGAGCGATCCGGTGATCACGAGGTTGTAGATCGGCTGCGCCGCCGCTCCGGTGGCCTGAGCGTTCCACTGGTTGAGCCCGACGGTGAGCGGGTACCAGGCCGGGTCGCTGAGCATGATGAGCGGGAGGAAGTAGTTGTTCCAGGTCGCGACGACCGCGAACAGCAGCACCGTGACGATGCCGGGCATGAGGAGCTTCGTCGAGATGGTGAAGAACGTGCGCATCTCGCTGGCGCCGTCCATGCGGGCCGCCTCGAGCAGTTCGGTGGGAACCGCGTCGCTCGCGAACACCCACATCAGGTACAGGCCGAAGGGGCTGATGAGCGAGGGGATGATGATCGCCCACGGGGTGTTGGTCAGGCCCAGCTGGCTGAACATGAGGAACGTGGGGACCGCGAGGGCGGTGCCGGGAACGGCCACGGCGCCGATGACGACCGCGAAGACCGCCTTGCGACCGCGGAAGTTGTACTTGGCCAGGCCGTAGCCCGCCATCGTCGCGAGGACCGTGGCCCCGCCCGCGCCGACGACGACGTAGAGGAGGGTGTTGCCGAGCCACCGCAGGAAGATGCCGTCGCGATAGGTGAACGTCTCGACGATGTTGTTCCACAGGTTGAAGCTGTCGCCGAACCAGAGGCCGAAGGTCGTGAACAGGTCGCCCTGGGTCTTGGTCGCGTTGATGATCAGCCAGAACAGCGGCAGCAGCGTGTAGAGGATGAACAGGCTCATCACGATGGTGAGCACGACCGACTTCCGCCGGGCGAACGGCGTGCTGCGGGCGAGGGCGGGAGCGGTCATCGCATCTCCTGACGGGATCCGCGCAACTGCACGACGTAGGCGATGACCGCCGTGATGACGCCCATGATGATCGCGACGGTTGCGGCGTAGTTGTACTGCTGGCCGGCGAACGAGAGGTTGTACGCGTACATGTTCGGCGTGAAGAACGTCGTGATGGTGTTCGGGGCCAGGGGCTTGAGGATGTTGGGCTCGTTGAAGAGCTGGAAGCTGCCGATGATCGAGAAGATCGTGGCGATGACGATCGAGCCGCGCAGGGCCGGGATCTTGATCGAGAGGATCGTGCGCCAGGCGCCGGCGCCGTCGAGGGATGCCGCCTCGTACAGCTCACCGGGGATGGTCTTGAGCGACGAGTAGAAGATCAGCATGTTGTAGCCGACGAACTGCCACGTGACGATGTTGCCGATCGAGACCATCATCCACTCGGGCAGGAAGGGGCGCAGGACCTGCGCGCCGAGGAGGTCGTTGATGTTGCCGGCGAGGCCGAACTGGTCACCGTAGATGTAACCCCACATGAGCACGGCGACGACGGCGGGAACGGCATAGGGCAGGAAGATGACGATCCGGTAGAAGCCCGATGCGTGCAGGCGTGCGCTGTCGATCGCGAGCGCGGCGCCGAGCGCGAGCACCAGCATGATCGGCACCTGGATGAGCAGGAACAGCAGCACCCGGAGGAAGCCGTCCCACAGCTTCGGGTCGGCGAAGGCCGTCAGATAGTTCTCGAAACCGACGAACGCATTCCCGCCGACGATCTGCTCGCGGAAGAAGCTGAGGTAGAGGGCGTAGGCGAGGGGCGCGAGGAAGACGAGCGCGAAGACGACGGCGAACGGGCCGACGAAGAGCCATCCGCGTTGTTCGACGCTGATCCGACGCCGCTTCCGTGCGGTGCGCACGGCCGGAGGGGGTGCCGTAGTGGTCGTCATCGTCCGTGCCTCTTCTGTGATGCAGGCGCTCGCCGATTGAGCGCGGATGTTGACGTAAACATAACTCGGGCACGCTAGCATGTCAACGTCAACATCGAGGAGGATCCGGGCATGGGTGAAGGACGGCCAGCCGCAGGCCCGGACGCGCGGCCGCGGCGTCGCGAGGTATCGATGGCCGACGTCGCCGCGATGGCCGGCGTGTCGGGCCAGACGGTGTCGCGTGTCGCGAACGGCCGCGACAACGTCGACCCCGACACCCGGGCGCGGGTCCAGGACGCGATGACGCAGCTGGGGTATCGACCCAACAGTGCGGCCCGCGCGCTTCGGTCGGGGCGGTTCCGCAGCATCGGCGTGATCATGTTCTCGCTGGCCAGCTACGGCAACACGCGCACGCTCGACGCCGTGGCATCCGTCGCGGCCGAGGCGGGGTACTCGCTCACCGTCATCACGGTGCAATCGGCGACGCAGTCCGACGTCTCCGGCGCGTTCGTGCGCCTCGCCGAGCACGCCGTCGACGGCGTCATCATCCTGATCGAGACCCACCGCCTGGGTGAGCGCGAGCTCGCGCTGCCGACGGGACTGCCCGTCGTCGTGGTCGACTCGAGCGCCGATTACCCCTATCCCGTGGTCGACAACGACCAGGCGCTGGGTGCTCGCCTCGCCACGGAGCATCTGCTCGACCTTGGGCACGAGACGGTCAACCACATCTCCGGGCCGAGGGAGTCTTTCGCCGCCGAGCGCCGGCGGGTCGCCTGGCATGACACGCTCGTCGCGCGCGGAGCCCCGGTGCCCGAGGTGCACGTCGGCGACTGGACCGCCGAATCGGGGTACGAGATCGGGCGCTCGCTCGCCGCCGACGATGCGGTCACGGCGGTCTTCGCCGCCAACGACCGCATGGCGCTCGGGCTGCTCCGGGCGATGCATGAGGCCGACCGAGCCGTGCCGGCGAGCATCAGCGTGGTCGGTTACGACGACGCCCCCGAATCGGCCAACTTCTGGCCGCCGCTGACGACCGTGCGCCAGCACTTCGACCGCATCGGCGCGGCCGCCGTGCGCTCGCTACTCACCGAGCTCGACGGGGGAGAGGTGCCGGCCGAGCGCACCCTCGTGCCGACCGAGCTCGTCGTCCGCGCGAGCTCCGGCCCGCGCGCATAGCGCGGACCGGACTGCCCGAGCGGCCAGGCTCGGAGAATCACGCGTTCCTCGGATCGCTCCCCGCATGTGGTCCGACTTTCGCGCGATCGTCCGAGTTTCGTGGTGAGGAATGTGCCGTTGCGCCGCGGCACAGCGTTCCCATAGGCTCGGTGTTGACGTCAACATGTTGACGTCAACATCACCCCCCTGAGGTCGCATCGGAGCGACCGGATAGGAATGACGATGAAGTCAGCTCGACTGATGTCGATGACCTGCGCCGTGGCGCTCGCGGCCGGTGGGCTCACCGCCGCAGCCGTCGCCGCGCCCCCGCCGGCGCGGGCGGCCGACCCCGCCGCGGTCCGTATCACCCCGAATCCCGCCACCGCCTCGGAGAAGCCCTTCGAGGGATGGGGCACGAGCCTCGTCTGGTTCGCCAACGCGACCGGCGACTATCCCGAGGACGTCCGGCAGGACCTGTTCGACGCGGTATTCGGCGACGAGGGCCTCAACCTCAACATCGCGCGCTACAACGTCGGCGGCGGCAACGCCACCGACGTCCCGCCGTACCTGCGGCCGGGCGGCGCCGTGCCCGGCTTCTGGAATCCCGACCTCCAGGCCGCCGACGACGAGGGCGCGATCACGTCGACCTTCGCCGACCGCGACCGGTACCGGGATGCCTGGGACCCCGACGATCCCGACGCCTACGACTTCTCGCAGGATTCCGCGCAGCGCTGGTGGCTCGACGCGCTCAAGGACAAGGTCACTCACTGGGAGGCGTTCAGCAACTCGCCGCCCTACTTCCTCACGCAGAGCGGCTACGTCTCGGGTGGGATCAACAACGCCACGAGCGAGCAGCTCGCCCCCGCCGACATGGAGAAGTTCGCCGGCTACCTCGTGAACGTCGTCGATGAGCTCGAGCGGGTTCACGGCATCTCGTTCGACACGATCGACCCGTTCAACGAGCCCAACACGAACTACTGGTCGACGCAGATCCCCGACGGTGCGACCTGGCCCACCGGCGGCCGCCAGGAGGGCGCGCACATCGGCCCCGAGGCGCAGGATGCGATGATCGCGGCCCTCGCCGAGCGCCTCGCGCAGCCGGGGACGAGCACGGACGCGGTCATCTCCGCGATGGACGAGACCAACCCCGGCATCTTCGCGACCAACTGGAACACGTGGTCGGCGCAGGCGAAGGACCTCGTCGATCAGCTCAACGTCCACACGTACGGCACCGGCGGGCGCCAGGTCGTCCGCGACATCGCGAAGGCCGCCGACAAGCCGCTGTGGATGAGCGAGGTCGAGGGCAACTGGACCGACCGCAGCAGGGGCTTCGTCACCGACGACATCGAGAACGGCCTGGGCATGGCCCAGCACATCGTCGGCGACCTGCGTGAGCTCGAGCCCGACGCGTGGGTGTTCTGGCAGCCGGTCGAAGACCTCTACAACATGGAGAAGGTCGAGAAGCTCAACTGGGGCAGTGTCTTCATCGACTTCGACTGCAACGCCGACGGGAACTCCGAGCGTCGGCTCCGCGACGGTGACGCCGACCCCTCCTGCAAGGTGCTGACGAACGAGAAGTTCAACACGGTCCGCAACTTCACGCACTACATCACCCCCGGCGATCGGCTGATCGCCACCGATAACGCGCAGTCGACCGCGGCGATCGACGCCGACGGCGAGGGCGCCACGATCGTGCACGTCAACGCCGAGGCTGCCGACCGCACCGTCGAGATCGACCTGAGTGACTTCGGCACCGTGGCCCCCGGGGCGACCGTGACTCCGATCGTCACGACGCAGTCGACCGCGGCGGAGCCCTCGATCAACGCGCTCCAGCAGGGTCAGGCGGTCGCCGTGGACGCGGCATCCCGCACCGCCACGCTGACGGTGCCCGCGAAGTCGGTCGTGACCTTCGTCATCGACGGCGTCTCGGGCGTCTCTCCGGATGCCGCCGCCTTCCGCGACGGCGAGACGGTGCAGCTCACGGGCCTCCAGAGCGGGCTCGCCCTCGACGGCGGCTCGACGCTCGCGGTCCGCTCGCCGGCCACCACGGCCGAGACCGCCCGCGCCCAGGCCTGGACGGTCCGCACGATCGAGGGAGCCGGCACCAACCGTCACCGCTTCACGCTCCAGAACGGTTCGGGGCAGTTCCTCGCTTCGCGGGGCACGGCCACCGCGCTCGTGGACGCGGATCCGGCGGCAGCCGCAGCCGATCCCGCACTGCAATGGATGGCCTCCACGACGGACGGCACGTACTACTCGGTGCTGAACGTCGCCGCAGAGCGCGTCCTCGACGTGAATGGCGGCAGCACGACCCCCGGCGCGTCGGTGGGCCTGTGGACCTCGAACGGCGGCGGCAACCAGCAGTGGCGCATCGCGAGCACGAGCGTCGCGGGCACGGAGCCCGTGACGGTCGCGACCGCGGTCGGGGTGGTCCCCACGCTGCCCGCGAGTGTCGCCGTGCGCTACACCGGAGGGACCGTGCGGCAGGCTGCGGTGAACTGGCAGCTCGACGGCGTCGACTTCTCGCGCGCCGGTTCGGTCGAGGTTCGCGGCACGGGCACCGAGCTGTTCGGCGGCTCGTTCGAAGCCACCGCTACGGTCGAGATCGGCGCCTACACCGCGACGCGGCCGGCATCGGTGACCGTACCCGCCGGGAGCGCGCTCGCCGCCGTCACGAGCCAGGCCGCCACCACGGTGCAGGCTGAGCTCCGCCCCTCGGGAGCCGGCTTCCCGGTACCCGTCGAGTGGATGTGGGACGGCATCGCCGATGGCGCCTTCGCGAACCCCGGCATGGTGTCGGTGCCCGGCGTCGCGACCGGCCCGAGCGGCGAGCAGCTGGATGCCCGTCTGACGGTGATCGTCACGGCGGCGTCGGAGCGGAACGTCGCCCCGGAGAGCCGTCCGAGCGCGACCTTCACCGAGAGCACGCAGTACGACGTGAGCAACACGATCAACGGCAGCTCGACGGACAAAGGCTGGTCGAACTGGCGGTCGGGGGCGAAGAACACGCAGGACACCCTGAGCTACGTCCTGGCGCAGCGCGAGACCCTCACGCGCGTCGCCGTGCAGTTCTACCGCGACGGCAGCTCGCTGAGCTGGCCCGCGACCATCCGTGTCGACCACCGGGTGAGCGGCGGCGAATGGCTCGAGGGCGATCTCGTCACCGTGCCCGAGCCCGCGACGGGTGCGCCGCGCGTCGAGGTGCCCCTCTCCGGTGCCGCCGACGAGGTCCGGGTCGTCCTCAACGCGCGCCCCGACACGCACATGATCGTGTCGGAGGTCGAGATCTTCGCCGCGGCCCCCGCCGCAGCAGGGATCGCCGATCTCGCGCGACTCACCGTCGGCGACGACCTCGTCGCCGGGTTCGCGCCGGACACGCTGGAGTACACCGTCACGACGACGGGCTCGGCGTGGCCCGCGCTCCACGCGCTCGCGGTCGACGAGGACGCCACCGTCGTCGTGACCCAGCCGGGGGAGAGCCAGACGGGCGAGGCGCAGCGGATGGCGGCGGATGCCGCAGCCGCGGCGGATGACGTGATCACCAGCGTCGGGACCGTGACGGTCACGGCTCCCGATGGCGCCTCGCAGACGTACACGGTCGCGGTGAACCGGGCGGTCGGCGTCGAGACGCCCGTCGTGTCGGGAGAGCCGCGCGTCGGCTCGACCGTTCGCGCGGTGGCGGTCACCGACCCGGAGGACGCGACGCCCGCGTTCGTCTGGCTGCGGAACGGGGCCGCGATCGACGGCGCCACGGCCGACAGCTACGCGCTGACCGCTGCTGACGAAGGGCGGGAGATCTCGGTCGAAGTCACCGCGGCAGCGGCCGGCTTCATCGGCGGCAGCGCTCGCTCGGCGGCGATCGTCCCGACCGCCGCGGTCGTCGACCCGGGAACGGGCGGTGGCACCGACGGCGGCACCGATGGCGGCGCGGGAACGCCGGGCTCGGGCTCCGGTTCGGGCTCGGGCGGTGCGTCGACGGGCACGGGTGCGAACGGCGCGGCCGGCTCGACCGGTGCGCGCGACCTGGCGCGCACGGGAGGGGATGCCGACGGCATCGCCGCGACGCTGTTCGGCGCGCTCGCGCTGCTCGTTCTCGGCGCCGGAGCGGTCGTCGTCCGCCGACGCCGCGTCGGAGCCCGGGACGCCTGACGACGGAGCCCCTGACGACGGAGCCCCTGACGACGGAGCCCCTGACAACGGAGCGCCTGACGACGAAGGCCGTGCCGATCGATGAAACGATCGGCACGGCCTTCGTGCTGTCTCGGACGGCGGTTAGCGCACGACGACGGTGATCGGCGCGGAGCGGGTGGCCCCGGCGTCGTTGGCGAACTCGGCGACGTACTCGTAGGTGCCGGGGCTGCGACCGGCGACCGACGTCACGGCGCGCTGCGCTGCGGGGGAGGCGACCGTGAGCTGCTGCCGGTCGATCTCCACGCCGTTCTCGAACAGCGTGTACTCCGACCCGTTCGTGCCCCACCACAGGTTCGTGGTCAGGGTGAACGCGCCGTCGCCGTCGCCGTTGTCGTGCGAGACGACGGGACGAGCCGGCGCGGCATCCGTCACCACGACGGTCGTCTGCGTCGTGGCCGTGACGCCGGCCGCGTTGACCAGCTCTCCGGTGTAGACGTATGTGCCGTTCGACCGGCCCGCCACCGCGACCGACGCGACCTGCGCCATGGGCGTGTTCGGGGCGAGCAGGCGCGTGGCGATGAGCTCGCCGTTCTCGTAGAGGCGGTACGCGCCGCCGTTCGTTCCCCACCACAGGTTCATCGTCACGGTGAACGATCCGTCGTGCCGGCCGTCTCTCCAGCCGCTGTCGGTGTGAAGCGATGCTCGGGCGGGCGGCGCCGAGGCGCCGTCGTCGCTGAACACGACGAGCCGCACCTCGGCGGTCGCCACGAGACCGTCGTGGTTGACCGCGCGCACCGTGAGGACGCGTTCGCCCGACATCCCCGCGAGCGGTATCGCGGCGTCGGGGGCGACCGGCGTGCCGTCGAGCGCGACATCGAGGGTGCGGACACCGCTCTCCGGGTCGTCGGCTGTGACCGTCAGCTGCAGCTCGCCGGTGTCGGGCAGCAGCGCCCCGTCCTCGGGCAGCCCCGAGATGACCGGAGCCGTCTCGTCCGTCGCCCCCGAGGGGTCGCCGGTCACCGCGATCGAGGGCATCGGCGCGGGAGCCATCCCGTCGCCGATGAAGAAGCTCGGGTGCGGCGGCTGGTTGTACCCGGTGTTCTGCCAGGCCACGGCGACCCGGTACTGCATGTCGTGCATGAGGGTCGGGATGCGCAGCTCGGTCTCGTCCGTGGTCGAGTAGATGCGCAGCTCCGACGAGTCGGCCGAGCGCCAGACGATCTCTTCGCGCCAGTCGCCGAACAGATCGGCCTGCAGGTTCGGCGTGCCCTTCGTGCCGTTGTTCGACCGGGCGCCGGTGTCGCTGAGGATGACATTCTCGGTCTCGTTCTCGAAGTCCCACTTCGACACCGTGGGGGTGCCCTGCGATGTCGCGGCGTCCCACGTGTGGTCGACGATCTCTCGCAGCGGGTCGCCGTCGAACCAGGCGAGGAAGTTCGCCGCGGGGATCGTCTCGCCGATGCGCTCGCCGGCCGCCGTCATGAGGTGGCCCGTACGCGAGTTCCAGGCCGCGTCGCCGCCCACGGCCCAGCTCTCCGCCCCCGGATGCCGCGGATCGATGTCGCCGGATGCCGCGCGGCCGGTGTCGACGGTCGCGGGGATGTCCCACAGGATCTCGCCGGTGCGGGCATCGCGGAAGGTCGCACCGCGGTTGCCCGACGCGGCCATGTTCTCGTGCGCGGCGAACACCTCGAGTCCCGGCCGGAAGGGGTCGAGATCCGAGACGTGCAGCGCGTCGCCGTGTCCGAGCCCCGTGGAGTAGAGCACGGCGCCGTCGTCGTCGATCGTGGCCGACCCGAAGACGATCTCGTCCTTGCTGTCGCCGTCGACGTCGGCGACGGACATCGAGTGGTAGCCCTGGCCGTAGATCGACTCCGAGCCCTTGTCGTTCGAGTCGAGCACCCAGCGCGTCGTCAGGTGCTCGCCGTCGAAGTCGAACGCTCCGATCACCGCGCGGGTGTAGTACCCGCGGCTGAAGATCGCGCTCGGTCGCTCGCCGTCGAGGTAGGCGACCGACGCGAGGAACCGGTCGACCCGGTTGCCGTAGGTGTCGCCCCACGATCCGACGTCGCCGCGCTGCGGCACGTAGTCGATCGTGTCGACGGCGGCGCCCGTGAATCCGTCGAAGACGGTCAGGAACTCGGGGCCCTGCAGCACGTAGCCCGAGCTGTTGCGATGATCGGCCCCGGCGGTGCCGATGGGGGTTCCGGCTCCGTCGATCGTGCCGTCGGCGGTACGGGTGATGAGCTCCGCCCGCCCGTCGCCGTCGAAGTCGTACACCATGAGGTCGGTGTAGTGCGCGCCGGCTCGGATGTTCACGCCGAGGTCGATGCGCCACAGGCGCTCCCCGTTCATCCGGTAGGCGTCGACGTAGACGTTTCCGGTATAGCCCGACTGCGAGTTGTCCTTCGCGTTCGAGGGGTACCACTTGACGATGAGCTCGTACTCGCCGTCGCCGTCCACGTCGCCGACGGTCGTGTCGTTCGCCGAGTAGGAGTAGGGCTGGCCGTCGCGGGTGTAGGCGTCGGCAGGACGTTGCAGGGGGACCGACCGGTACGCCGCGGTCTGCACGGAGACCGGCTCCGATTCTGTGGTCTCGGTCGCTCCGTCGGCGCTCAGTCTCGTGACGAAGTAGGTCGATCCCGTCGAGCCGGTCGTGTCGACGAGGTTCGTCGTCGCGGTGATCGGGTCGTCGGTGATGCGCTCGCCGTCTCGGTACACGTGGAACGCGGCGTCCGCCGGATCGGTGCCGAGCAGCCGCCACGACACGAGCACCCCGTCGTCGGTCGCGACAGCTGCGACGCCGCGGCCGAGGTACTCGGCCTGACGCTGCAGCACGGTCGGGGCGGGCGTCTCGAGCTGTTCGGACGCGGCACCCGGACCGCCCGCGCCGAGGCCCACCACGGTGTAGAAGTAGGGCACGGTCGTCAGCACGTCGGTGTCGACGAACCGCGAGACGTCGACGATGCCCACGAGGTCGCCCCGCTCGCCGGCGGTCTGCGACCGGAACACGAGCGCCGAGACGGCACCATCCGGTGCCGACCACGACAGCTCGATCTCGCGTTTGTCGACGCGCTCGGCGGTGAGCGCGGTCGGTGCCGACGGCGGTGCCGCCTCGGGATCGACGAGGCTCGTGCCGACCGTGGCGGAGGGCACCGACTCGAGACCCGTCTGGTCGACGGCGGTCACGTGGTAGCTGTAGTCGAGACCCAGGCGGGCGGTGCGGTCGGTGTAGCTCGGCTCATCCGCCGTGCCGACGAGCACCGGCGCGCCCTCGAACTCGGAGGCGCGGTAGATGTTCCAGCGCATTCCGGGCTCGGCATCCCACGCGAGGTCGATCCGCGGGGCCGCGGGATCGGCATCGACTCCCGTCACGCGCAAGCCCACGGGGCCGAGCAGGATCGGCGTGATCTCCAGTCCGTTCAGCCGGGTGCCGGCGGCCGCGCCGTAGGCCTCGATGCTCAGCTGTCCGTCGGTGACCAGGAAGGGGCCGCGCAGGACCGCCGCGACCGACGCGCGTCCCGCGTTTCCCGATCCGGCGTCCTTACCCTCGACCCGGAAGCTCGTCCGAGACGAGCCGATCCAGTCGCCGGAGTAGGTCTTGACCGAATAGGTGCCGTTCGGCACGTCGAGGGCGAAGGTCGAGCTGTCGCCCGGCAGCACGAAATCGCGCGAGAGGTCGTCGGCGCCGTCGGCCGCGCCGCGGTCGCGACCGGCGTTGGCCGGCAGGACGTTGGTGAAGCCGTAGCCGCGCTCGGCGGTGTAGCCCATCGCCGGGGTGACCTCGGTGAACCCCGCGGCGAGCGGGTTGCCGGGCAGCTGGAAGTCGAAGCGGTACTGCGCCTGCTTGGTCGTGAACTCCACGGATGCCGACGGCTCGGACTCGCCGCGTCCGTTGACGGCCACGACGCGGTAGCGGAACGTCGCGCCCTCCTCGAGGCCCTGGACGATGGTGGTCGGCTGCGTGACGGTCCCGACGAGCGTCCAGGTGTCGGCGGGGTCACCGGCTCGCTGGCGGAACACCTTGTAGATGTCGGCGGTCTGCACGGCATCCCAGCGCAGCGTGGCCCCGGCGTTGCTGATGCCGCCCGCGACGAGGTTCTGCGGGGCGGCGGGTAGCTCACCGGGCTGCTCGACGTCGACGACCTTCGCGGCGAGCGGGTCGTCGAGCGCCGCGATGCCCTGGGCGACGAGACGAGCCATCTGGATGGCGCCGTACTCCTGGAAGTGGGTGTCGTCGACGGTGCCCGCGGGGCGGTTGGGGAAGACACCCGGGTCGACGTGCAGGAACACCGCCTTCGCGGCATCCGGTCCGATCTGATCGAGGTAGGCCCGGCTCGACGCCGACAGGTCGATCAGAGCGACATCCTCCTCGTCGGCCAGCTCGATCATCTTCTCGACGTACGCGGGGAAGCTCACGCGGAACAGCCCCGTCGCGGGGTCGAAGTCGCGGCGTGAGACCGGCGTCACGAGAACCGGAGTCGCTCCGCGCTGGCGCGCCCCCTCGACGTAGACGCGGAGGTACTCCTTGTAGTCGGCGGGCGACGCGTAGCGGTCGTCGACGCCCTGCGTCGCGTCGTTGTGGCCGAACTGCACGAACAGGTAGTCGCCCGGACGGATGCCGAGGAGGACCTCGTCGAGACGCCCCTGCGTGATGAAGTTCTTCGACGAGCGTCCGCCGATGGCGCGGTTGGTCACGGCGACGTCGTCGGCGAGGAAACGGTCGAGCATCTGACCCCACCCGGCCTGCGGCGCGTAGGCGGTGGCGTCGTAGGTCTGCACCGTCGAGTCGCCGGTCAGGTAGGTCGTCGGGATCGCGCCGGCGGGACGTTCCGCCAGCCGGGTGACGGTGAGACCCGCGAGGGATGCCGCGGTGCCGCCGACCTGCACGGTGAGCCTGCCGTCGACGAGGGCGATCGGGAACGACATCTCCAGGTACTCGCCGGCCGGCTTCGCCGTAGGCTGCACCTTCACGATGCCCTCGACGGTCAGCGAGATGTCGGTCGCGGCGGCGGTGTCACCCGCGACGAGGGCGACCGAATAGTCGCCGGCGCCGAGTTCGATCTCGAACGTGCCGCCGTGAGCGGCGACGAAGTCGGAGCGCAGCGGGTCGTCGCCGCCGCGATCGACGTTCGCCGGGTCGGCGGTGGGAGTCGTCGAGAAGCCGTAACCCGCGGCCGTGTCGAAGGCGGTCTCGGCGGTCACTCCGATGGCACCCGGCGCGATGGCTCCCGGGCCGAAGTCGAACGTGACGCTCTCGCCGGGATCGAGGGGGCGGAGGGCGGTGTCGTCGGCGACGGCGGGTGCCGCGCCGAGGAGAGTGACCACGAGGGCGGCGGCGGAGACCGCGGCGCCGGCGCGGACCGGTCGGTGGTGGACGGGGACGGGGGGACGGCTCGGAGCCACGGTTCCTCCTGGACAGCATCGGCGAGAAGGGCACGCCGCGCAGCCTCTCCGCCGGAGCGGGAGGATGAACGGCATCCGGGGGCGTACGGACTCGACCACGGCGCGAGAGGAGCGCGCTTCCGTCGTTGGAAAGCGCATTCCGCCTTACGTGAAACGATTTAAACACGGCGGTCATCAAGACGCAACGGTCAGCTGCGGCCCAGGTGCCCAGCCTGGCCGACGAGGGTTGTGAGGCGCGCGACATCGGCGCTACGGTGACGCGGAAAGCGCATTCCGTTTCGACGGGCTTTCCCCGTCGTCGTCGCGATTACGGACCGTGGCGGCGACGGGCCCGATTCGGTCGTCGCGACTTTCGGAGAATCTCACGCTTTTCGGAGCTTCAGCCCGCGCGGCATCCGGTTTCCGCGTCATTCTCCGAGTTTCGCTACCGGCGCGGCGCGCGTCACACGAGGCGCTGCCAGGGGCCGCGACGGCGCACCGCGGCGCGGAGGCTCGGAGCCGCAGCGTCGGCTCGCCGTGACTCCGCGCCCAGGGGGAGGGCGATCGTCGAGGCCGGGGACAACGCCAGCACCTCGACGGTGATCTCGCTCGTCGGTGTCGCGCCGGCATCCCGCAGCGAGAGCGACCAGCGCGTGCCGTCCCAGAAGCGATCGTCGACGACGCGGCCGTCGACGACGACGCGTCCGACGTCGCCCGCCCAGTCGAGGTCGAGCACGGCGTCGGCCTCGGGGTCGAACGACGTTACGGGCAGGCGCAGGCGGTATCGGGAGGCGCGTTCGCTGAAGGTCTTCTCCGACGGCGCGCGGTGGCGCGGGCCGCCGAAGCCGTAGTCCGCAGCCGCAGCGTGCGGCGCGCGCTCCTGTTCGACCGACACGCGTTCGCCGTCGGGCGCGGGCGCGGGCGCGGCTGCGCGGGCGGGGTCCGACCCGTCCGTCACGACTGCCGCGGCCCGCCATCCGCCCGTATCCGGGTCGTAACGGTGAGCCTCTCCGACGCCGCGCACGAGGGCGCCGTCGACGTCCCACGTCAGTTCGCCGTCGGTCAGCCACAGCTCGGGGCGGGGGCCCGGCCGCACCCAGACGCGGTCGGCATCGACGGCGGGCAGCACCACGACGTCGAGGTCATCGAATCCGAGGGGGTGCAAGCCCGGCGTGACGGCCCGCGGCGCCGCGTCGCCGACCGCGATCTCGACGGGGATGCCGCGATCCTCGACGAGCACGAGGGTCGGACGCGGCGTGCCGGCGACGACCGTGAGGAGGGATGCCGTCGCCCAGGCGACGCGCGTCCGCCCGACGACGAGCCCGACGGGCCATCGAGCGAGCGTCCCGGCGGGCACCGTGATCGGCCGGGAGGGGAAGACCGTCTCGGTCTCGCCCCGGACCACGCGCAGCTGCACGTCGGCCACATCCGCGACCTGCTCGAACGGCTGGTGATGCGAGATCACGACGATGCCCTCGTCGGCCGTCGAGCGGAGGGCCCATCGAAGGGTGGTGCGATCGTCGAGCGACGTGGCGCTGACATCGGGGAGGGACGAAGACATGGCCGACAGGCGGGCGCCGAACGCGGAGAGGAAGGCGTGCTGCGCGCGCAGCAGCGGCGCAGAATCGGCCAGGTCGCCCGACTGTCCGATGGGAGCGTGGAAGTCGTATCCGAACTCGGGCATGTCGTTCGGATATCCGGTGTCGATCGTCTCCTGCAGGTCGGGGCCGGGGTTACGGCCGCCCACGAACATGTAGTACCCCTGCCACGCGGAGCCGTTGCCGATCTTCACGTGGGCGAGAGCGGCGACGTCGCGCCCGGCCAGGACCGGACGCCGGTGGTACGCCGTGGCCATGCCCCCGCCGAGCTCGCATGTGGCCGGCGGGAAGCCGTGCAGATCGGCCGTCGCGCTCGCCGCGGCGAAGCCCTGGCTGGCGCGAACGTCAGCGCCCACGCCCGGGTCGTCCCAGTCGTGCGACGGGAAGTAGTGCGCGCGGAACGTCGGGTCCCAGGGCGCGCCGGGGTCGACCCAGAACCCGTCGGCGTACCCGCCGAAGACCGGCAGGACGTCTCCGTCGGGGAGCATCGCCCCGCCCCATGCCGTCGCGGTCCACAGGGGCGCCGACATGCCCGCCTCGCGGGCGAGGCGTTTGAGCGTGACGAGATGCTCGGGGCGGTCGTAGAGCTCGTTCTCGAGCTGGATGCCGATGACCGGTCCGCCCGGCCGTGCGCGGCCGTCGAGGGCAGTCGCGAGCTGACCGAACCACTCGCGCACGAGTTCGAGATAGGCGGGGTCGTCGCTCCGGTGGGCGACCGGCAGCTCCTGCACCCAGTCCGGGAAGCCGCCGTTGCGCGACTCGCCGTGCGCCCAGGGGCCGATCCGGAGCATGACGTCGAGTCCGGCCGCGGCGGCGTCGTCGACGAAGGCGCCGAGATCGAGGTGCCCGTCGAAGCGGGGGCGCCCGCGCTCGGAGACGTGGTGGTTCCAGAAGGCGTAGGTCGAGGCGACCGAGACGCCGGCGGCGCGCAGCTGTCGCATCCGCTCGGGCCAGCGGTGCCGCGGCAGCCTGCTGTAGTGCACTTCGCCCGACACCGGCACCCAGCCCTCGCCGTGACGGTACAGGGCGCGATCGGTGACCGAGATGCCACGGGCGCGCTCGTGGGGAGCGGGCAGCGGCGCGGGCCGCTCGGGGTGGGGCCAGGCGACGTGATGGACGGTCAGCGGCTCGGTCACGGGCTCGCTCACCGCGCCCCGACGATCGCGTTGTCGAGCTCGTCGATGTCGACGCCCGGACGCAGGGCGCGGTTGGTCAGCAGCACCCATGCGATGCCGGCGCCCGGGTGGACCCAGAACTCCGTCCCCGCCCAGCCGCCGTGGCCGTACGTGTCGCGGTCGATCAGCCCGGGGGCCCGGGTGCGCAGGTTCCAGGCGAGACCCCAGTCCTGGCCGCGCTCGGCAGGATAGGGCTCCAGCCGCGGGATGTCGCCGGTCAGGGGCCGCAGCATCATCGCGAGCGTCGCGGGCGCGAGGATGCCGTCGCGGGCGCCGCCGTGGATCCGCAGCAGCTCGGTGCCGAGGGCGAGCAGGTCGCGCGCCCGCCCGGCGAGGCCCGCGCCGGGATTGCGCTGCGCGGCGAAGGCCGCCATATCGGCGCCCGCGGCGGCGGCATCCGCGATCGGCGCCGTGCCGTCGAGGTCGACCGACAGGCCGTCGGCGCCGATGCTCGACGCCCAGCCGGCGACGTCGTCGTGCCACGTGCGGCCGCTCGCGCTCTCGACGAGCGCCGCGACGCCCTCGAACGCGAGCGTGGAGTATCGCGAGACGGTTCCGGCGGCGAAGTCGCGGCCGCGCGTGAGGAGCTCGGTGCGCAGCGGCACCCGGGTGTCGAGCGGTGGTTCACTGATGCCGCTCGTGTGGCTCACGAGGTGCGAGAGCCGGACTATGTCGTCCCGGTCGCGGCCGAACTCCGGCAGCGCCCGCGTCAGCGGTGTCTGCAAGGTGAGCTCGCCGCGCTCGATCGCGCGCGCGGCGGAGATGCCCAGCAGTGGCTTCGTGATCGAGAAGAGCGCGTACCGATCGTCGACATCGGCGGCGACGGCGTCGAGGGCGAGGATGCCGCGTGCGTCCGCGATGCCGACGACGGCGGACGGCAGACGGCCGTCTCCCACGTGCCGGCGGGCCCAGTCGAACGCGGCGGTGAAGCTCGAGGTCATCGCGCCAGCCTACGGGAAGCGTTTTCCGTCTGCGAGCGGCCCGCTCGGCTACGGCAGCACGAGCACGCCGTTGCGCCGGTGCGGGATGCTGCTCAGCGCCGCGTCGCGCAGCTCGCGCGGCAACAGGGCGGGCGGCGCATCCTGGAAGACGAGCGGGCGCAGGAAGCGGCGGATGGCGGTCGCCCCGACGGAGGTGTGCAGCGAGGTGGTCGCGGGCCACGGGCCGCCGTGGTGCTGCGACCAGGTCACCGCGACGCCGGTCGGCCAGCCGGCGAACAGCACACGACCGGCCCGCTCCTGCAGCAGCGCGAGGGTTGCGGCGACGTCGTCGCCCGGCTCGGAGTGCAAGGTGGCGGTGAGGCTCCCCGGCACGGCGGCGAGGGCTGCCAGCAGGTCTGCCTCGCCGGCGTACTCGACGAGCAGGGTGACGGGACCGAAGCACTCCTCCAGCAGGACCTCCGGGCGAGCCGCGACCGCCGCCGCATCGGACACGAGGACGACGGGGCGTGCGCCGTCGCCCGCGACGCCCTCCGCCGCCACCCGTACGGATGCGTCGGCCTCGAGTGCCGAGATCCCGGCCGGGAAGGCGTCGGTGATGCGATCGGTCAGCAGCGGGCCGCCGGTCGCGTCGACGGCGGCAGCGGCGACGGCGTCGACGAATCCGCTGCCGCCGGGAACGAACACGACGCCGGGCTTCGTGCAGAACTGGCCGGCGCCGAGCGTGAACGAGGCCACGAGCCCGCGGGCGAGCTCATCGCCCCGGGCCGCGGCCGCGGCGGGTGTGACGACCACGGGGTTCACGCTGCCCAGCTCGCCGTAGAACGGGATCGGATCGGGCCGCCCCGACGCGAGGTCGAACAGGGCGCGCCCGCCCGACACCGAGCCGGTGAACCCTGCCGCGCGGACGAGGGGGTGCTGCACGAGCGCGTTGCCGGCCTCGCGCCCCTCGACGAGCGCGAACGACCCCTCCGGCGCTCCGGCGCCGCGGAGGGCCTCGACCGCGATCTCGGCCGTGCGGCGCGAGAGCTCCGGGTGCCCGGAGTGCGCCTTGACGATCACCGGGTTGCCGGCAGCGAGGGCCGACGCGGTGTCGCCGCCGCAGACCGAGAACGCGAAGGGGAAGTTGGACGCCGAGAACACCGCGACCGGCCCGAGCCCGACGAGCAGACGGCGCAGCTCGGGGCGCGGCGGCGCCGCGGCCGGGTCGGCGTCGTCGATCGTGATCTCGCGGAACGAGCCCTCGGTCACGACGTCGGCGAACAGCCGCAGCTGTCCCGTCGTGCGCCCGACCTCGCCGCGCAGGCGCGTCGTGCCGAGCCGCGTCTCGCGGTCGGCGATCTCGACGAGCTCGTCCGCGGCGGCGTCGAGGGCGTCGGCGAGGGCACGCAGCCAGCCGGCGCGGGTCGCCGCATCCGCGTCGCGCCAGATGGGGTCGGCTGCGGCTGCCGCGGCGGCCAGTTCGTCGATGCGATCGGGGGTGGTGGTCATCGCTGGTCCTCGCGGTGGTCGGTGATCGAGCGTCGGTGGTGACGGTGAGTGGGGAGGAGTCGGCCGGTGCTGACGTGTCAGCCGGTGAAGCGCAGGCCCAGGCCGACGTGGTCGGTCTCGCGCAGCCGTCCGTCGCGGATCACGACGGGAGACGGATCGCGGAGGGCGCCGAGCTCGGCGAAGCCGGCATCCTCGACGTCTTCGACCCAGGGCTCGGCGGCGCCGCCGGGCAGGGTCAGCGCGATCTGGCCCGACAGCTCCGGCAGCAGGTGCGGATGCAGCTCGGCCCCGGCGTCCTCGGCCACGGTGGCGATGCGCTGCAGCGGCGTGATCCCGCCGACGCGGACGATGTTGGGCTGCACGATCTGCGCGGCACCGCGGCGCAGCATCTCGGCGAAGCGGTACGCGGTGTGCAGGTTCTCGCCCACGGCGATAGGAATGCGCGGCCCGCCGCCGAGGCGCCGCGCGAGCTCGGCGTGTCCGTCGATGTCGTCGGCGCGCAGGGGCTCCTCGATCCAGCCGGGTCGGACCTCGGCGAGGACGTCGAGCGACCGCGTGGCGCGGTCGAGGTCCCAGCGCTGATTGGCGTCGATCATCAGGCCGCGGTCGGGCCCCAGGACCGCGCGCACGGCGCGCAGCCGGTCGAGGTCCTCGGCGACGTCCGCCTTGCCGACCTTGACCTTCACCGCGCCGAACCCGCGATCGACCCATCGCTCGACCTGGGCGACGAGCTCGTCGATCGAGTAGTGGAGGTTCACGCCGCTGCCGTACACGCGGACGCTCTCGCGCCGTCGTCCGATCAGGGTCGAGGCCGATGAACCCGCGGCGCGCGCCGCGGCATCCCACAGCGCCAGGTCGAGGCCCGCGAGCGCGATCGTCGTGACACCGCCGCCGCCCGCCTCGTGCACGTGCTCCCACAGGCCCTGCCAGGCGTCGCCCGGGGCGGCGGAACGCCCCACCGCGGCGGGCGCGATGTCGTGGCGCAGGAGGGCGAGCACCGCCTCGGCTCCGATCTGAGGAGTCCAGGCGAAGCCCCAGCCTTCGGCACCGTCATGGCGGCGCAGGTGCGTCGCGATGACGCCGACCGAGGTGACGTCGGCGGCCCACGGGCGGGTGAGCGGGACCCGGATCAGGCGCGCGTCGAGCGCGGCGATCGTCGTCACAGCAGAGCGCGCCCGGCGTCGAGGATCGCCGCGAGGCGGCGTTCCTGATCGGCGGTGGGGTCGACGAGCGGGGCACGCACGCGGCCGACGGCCTGCCCGCTCAGGCGCAGGCCCGCCTTGATGAGCGAGACGCCGAACCCGGGTGTCTCGTCGCGGAGGGCGACCAGCGGGGTGTAGAACGCGTCGAGCAGTGCCAGGCGGCGCTCCTCGTCGTGCTCGACGTAGGCCCGGTAGTAGGCGTTCGCGACCTCGGGGATCATCGCGAAGGCGGCGGACGAGTACAGCGGCACGCCGATGCCGCGGTACGCGGCCTGGGTGAGCTCGGCGGTGAGGAGACCGTTGAAGAACGCGAAGTCGTCGCGGCCCGCGTCGGCGATCGTGCGGACGATGAGCTGCGTCGTGCCGATGTCGCCGGTGCCGTCCTTGAACCCCACGATCCGCGGGTTGTCGGCGAGGCGGCGCATCGACTCGGGAGTGAATTGCGCGTTGGCGCGGTGGTAGACGATCACCGGCAGGTCGGATGCCGCGGCGATCGCCTCGACGTATGCCACGAGTCCCGCCTGCGGTCCGCCGACGAGGTACGGCGGCAGGGCGAGCAGGGCGTCGGCCCCGGCATCCGCGGCAGCGCGGGCGGTCTCGAGGGCGTGCCCGAGCGGGCCGCCGGTGCCGGCGACGACAGGGACGGCTCCCGCGACGCTCGCGACCGCGGTCCGGACGACGGCAGCCGCCTCGGCGGTCGAGAGCGCGTGGAACTCGCCCGTCCCGCAGGCCGGGAAGACGCCGCCGGCGCCCTGTTCGACGCCTCGGCCGACGTGCGATGCGAGCAGTTCGTGGTCGACCGAGCCGGAGGAGTCGAACGGGGTGACGGGGAAGAAGAGGATGCCGTCGAAGTTCATGCCGGCACGTCCTTTCGAGTGTCGGAGAGGGAGTGTTCTTCGGTCAGGGCGTCGCGCCAGGAATGACGCGGCGCCCAATCGAGCAGGCGTCGCGCCTTCTCGTTGGAGAAGGCGGGGGTCGTGCCGGTGAGGACGGCGGCGACCTCCTCCGTGCCGGGGTGGAAGCGGGGGATGAGCTCGGCGAGCGGGCGGCGTGCGAGGGCGTCGTCCGCCCCGACGAAGAACGTCTCGGCGTTCGGGATCGTCGGCAGGGCGGCCAGGAGCGCATCGGCGAACGAGGCGACGTCACGCGCGTCGACGTAGTTGAACAGCGCAGGCGCGGCGAGGCCGGGGTCGTCGAGTCGTTCGCGGACGGTGTGGCCCTGCTGCGTCGGCGCCCCGCGCCATTCCTCGGGGGCGATGACGTAGCAGGGGCGGAACGCGGCGAAGCGCACGGCGTCGCCGGTCTGCCGATGCAGCATCCGCACCGTCTGCTCGATGACGAGTTTCGAGAGGGCGTAACTGTTCCACGGTCGTGGCGGAGTGTCCTCGTCGAGCGGGAACCGGTCGGGCACCCAGCCGCGGGGCGCTCCGTAGCCCAGCACGGTGGGGCTGGACGCGGCCACGACCCGGGATACCCCGGCGGCGACCGCCCCGCCCAGCACCGAGACGGCCAACGCGGCATTCGTGCGCATGATGACGTCTTCGGGGGCGCTGAAGGGGACCGCGATCGCGGCGAGGTGGATGACCGCGGTCGCCCGCTGTGCGCGGAGCGCGGTGACGGTCGCCTCGGCGTCGAGCAGGTCGATCGCGAGCTGATCGGCCCCCTGCAGCTCGGGGGCGTCCGACACCGCGCGGTCGAAGGATACGACGCGGTGGCCCGCCGCGACGAGCCCGCCGACGAGGCTGCGGCCGAGGCGGCCCGCGCCTCCGGTGACGACGACCCGGCTCATCGCCGGCCGTCGAGCAGTCGGATGCCGAGCTCGGACGTGCGCACGGGAAGCCCCGACGCCAGCGACAGGTTGCCCGCGATGCCCACGGCGATCGACTGCACGCCGTCCGCCCAGCCGGCGGGTCGAGCCAGCGGGTCGTCGCCGGGCCCGACGAAGACATCGGCGAGCAGCAGCTCGTCGCCGCCGCCGTGGCCGCCCTCGCCCGACTCGATCGGGATCTCGACGGCGTCCTCCCAGTGGCGCTGGACGATCAGACGTTCGCCCTGCGGGCGCAGCGAGACCGGCCCGCCCGCCTCGACGGCCGAGGGATCGAGCACGGGGTGCAGTCCTTCGTCTTCGAGGACGGCGCCGCGCTCGACGACCTCGAGCTCGGCGCGACCCTCGGTGCCGTTCACGGCGACGCGGTATCCCTCCCACGGGGCGTGGGCGTTGAGCGAGTACGACATCGTCGCGCCGCCGGCGTAGTCGACGACGAGGGCGAGGTTGTCCTCGATCGTGATGCCCTCGCCGAAGACGTCGCGATCGCGCAGGTAGCCGTCGTGGCTCTCGGCCTCGAGATACAGCGCGCGCAGGCGATCGTCGTCGCGCAGGTCGAGCTCGAACGGGTCGTGACTGCCGTCGTGCGTGCCGCGGAGGGGGCGCTCGCCGAGCTCGCGGGTCCGTGCGTTCTCAGCCCCGTAGAAGCGCAGGCCGCCGGAGGCGAAGACGCGGCGGGGCTCGTCGCGGATCCACCAGTTGACGAGGTCGAAGTGGTGACTCGCCTTGTGCACGAGCAGACCGCCCGAGTGCGCCTTCTCGCGGTGCCAGCGGCGGAAGTAGTCGGCGCCGTGCTTCGTGTCGAGCATCCACGAGAAGTCGATCGACGTGACCCGACCGATCCGGCCGTCCTGGATCACCTGGCGGAGTGCGCTGTTGCGGGGTGAGTAGCGGTAGTTGAACGTCAGCACGACAGAGCGGCCCGTGCGTTCGACGGCATCCTCGATCGCGGCGGCGCTCGGCGCATCGATCGTCAGGGGCTTCTCGACGACCACGTCGGCACCGGCATCGAGCGAGCGCACGATGAGCGACGCGTGCAGGTCGTCGCGGGCCGTGATGATGACACGCTCGGCCTCGGACTCGCGGATCATCCGTTCGAGCTCGTCCGGTGCCCACAGGGTCGGGGCGGGCAGGCCGCGCTCGACCAGCTGATCGCGGTAGTGCTCGGCCCGTACCGGGTTGGGCTCGCAGATCGCGACGAGCTCCGCCCGATCGGCGTGCGTCCCGGTGATGGCGTCGACGTACATCTGGGCGCGGTGTCCCGCGCCGACCAGGGCGTAGCGCGTGCGGGTCATGGCTCTCCTTCGTGCCAAGAGCTGAGGGGCTTCCGATGGGAAAGCGCTCTCAGTAAACGTTTTCTGAGCGTAGCACGAGCCGCGGCGCGGGCGCGAGGGGGCGATTCTCAGGCCGCGGGTGCCCCGGTGCTGCCTCGCACGATGACCTCGGGTGACACCGTCACGGCGGGCTCGGGTGTGCGACCCTCCAGCAGATCGTGCAGCGCCGACCACGCTCGCGCACCGAGCTCGCCCATCGGCACGGCGGCGGTCGTGAGCGCGGGGGAGGTGTAGCGGGCGAAGGGGATGTCGTCGAAGCCCGCGATCGAGAGCCGGCCGGGCACCGGGATGCCGCGCTCGGTCGCCGCGCTCAGCAGGCCCATCGCCGAAAGGTCGTTGAAGGCCAGCGTTGCCGTCGCGCCGGATGTCAGGACGTCGTCGAGAGCTCCGGCGCCGCTGGCGAAATCGACTCCGGCGGGGATCTCGGCGATCGAGCAGTCCGGCAGTTCGCGCCGCGCGTCGTCGAGCGCGGAGAGCCGCTGCCCGCTCGAGGCGCTGCGTGCCGCGCCGGCGAGATACGCGAAGCGGCGGTGGCCCTGCGCGTAGAGGTGGTCGATGATGGCCCGCAGTGGCGTGCGGTAGTCCGCGGCGACGCTCGGGGCGTCGCCGGTGCGGTTGACCAGGACGACGGGCGCGACATCGGCGACGACCTCGGCGAGCTGCTCGTCGCTCATGCGGGGCGCGCACAGGATCAGCCCGTCCGAGCGTCGCCGCGACTCGAGTGCGAGCAGGCGCTCCTCGTCGACGTGTTCGTCGGAATCGGCGATGAGCACGTGATAGCCGTCGGCGACCGCTGCCCGGCTGAGTCCGCGCAGCATCCCCTGGAACGTGGGGTTCGCGAGGTCGGGGACGACGACCGAGATGGTCTGGGTGCGTCCGAGCACGAGGCTTCGAGCGAGCGGGTTGGCCGAGTAGCCGAGCTGGGCGGCCGAAGCGCGCACGCGTTCGGCGAGAGCCGGATCGACGGTGGCGTTGCCGTTCATGACACGCGAGACGGTGGCGAGTGAGACGCCGGCGTGCGCGGCGACGTCGGTGATCGTGGTCTGTTTCGCTCCGGCCATCGTGCCCCCGCCCTCTCCGGTCCGGCCATACTATGCGAGGAAACGTTTTATGACAGGAGACGACGATGTCTGCGATCACGACCGCGGGAGCCGCGGACACCGCGTCGGCGAACGCCGCGATGCCGCCGACGGAGCGCGACGTCAAGCGCCGCCGCCTCGCATCCGTCCGAGAGGATGCCGGCGCGGCGGCACTCGTGCTCACGTCTCACGAGGCGCTCTCGTGGTACCTGGGCGGCGTTCGCACGCACGTCTCGCTCGCGGGTCCGCCCGTCTTGGCCGTCCGCGTCGCTGAGGGCGGCGACACGCTCTTCGTCTCGGCGAACGAGGCCGACCGGCTGATCGCAGAGGAGCTCGACGCGGCCGATGCTGCACGGGTCGTCCGGGTGCCCTGGTACGAGTCGGTCGCGGCGCGCGCCGCTGCCGGGAACGGGCGCGTGGTGGCGGAGTCCGAGCTCGGTCCGCAGCTGCGGGCGGTGCGCGCCGCGCTGGTGCCGGAGGAAGTCGATCGATATCGGGGCCTCGGCCGTGCGGTGGCCGAGGTGATGACGGATGTCGCCGCGGGGCTCGGCGAGGCGACGTCGGAGCGTACTGCCGCCTCCGCCCTCGTGGCGGGTCTCGTCGCGCGCGGGATCGATCCGCTCGTGGTGCTGGTGGCGGGGGAGGGGCGGCTGGGTCACCGGCATCCGCTGCCCACGGAGTCTCCGCTCGGTGCACGCGCGATGCTCGTCGTGTGCGGTCGGAGGCACGGGCTCATCGCCAATGCGACTCGTTGGGTCGGGGCAGCCGGGGTCGACGACGACCGCATCCTGGCGGTCGAGGTGGCGTTCTTCGCGGCGACCCGGCCGGGTGCGCGCCTCGACGACGTCTTCGCAGCGGGATGTCGCGGCTACGCCGACGCCGGCTTCGCGCCGGACGAGTGGGAGCGTCACCATCAGGGCGGACCGACCGGCTATGCGGGGCGCGATCCGCGGGCGACCTCCGAGACGCGCGACCTCGTACGATCGCCGCACGCGTTCGCCTGGAATCCGAGCGCGCCCGGCGCGAAGGTCGAGGACACCGTGGTCGTCACCGATGCCGGTGTCGAGGTGCTGACGGTCGATCCGCGTTGGCCTTTCGTCACCGTGGCCGGCCTCGCCCGGCCTGTCGCGCGACCGTTCTCGTGACGTGTCGCGCGGAGGCGGCCGGTGGTTCGGCCCGGCGTTCGGCTCTGCGATGATGACGGGAGAACGCAGCGTCGCGTCGTCGTGATGCGGTCCGTTCGCCGCACATCCGAAAGGCCCGCATGTCCGACACCGATGTCGTCCCGAATCGCCGTATCAGCTGGGTGAGCACCGATCGCGAGCGGGCGTGGGTCGAGATGCCCGCGCCGAAGTTCGCACCGTTGGCGGGGATGCCCAACGTGCTGCTGCGCACGGACCGCAGGCACCAGACCGTCGAGGGGTTCGGTGTCTGCTTCAACGAGCTCGGCTGGCGCGCGCTGTCCCGGCTGGACGACGCCGACCGGGCCGAGATCTTCGACGAGCTGTTCGCGCCGGGGCGCGGTACGGGCTTCTCCGTGTGCCGGATGCCGGTGGGCGCGAACGACTTCTCGACCGACTGGTACTCGTACGACGAGGTCGACGGTGATCTCGACCTCGAGCGCTTCTCGATCGAGCACGACCGCGCGTCGCTCATCCCGTACATCCACGAGGCCCTGCGTCGGCGCCCGGACCTGAAGCTGTGGGCATCGCCGTGGAGCCCGCCGTCGTGGATGAAGACGAACGGTCATTACGCTGCCGCCCTGCCGTGGCGCGGGAACGACATCGACAACGGGCTCCGGCCCGATCAGGTCGGTGCCGAGGGCACGGACATGATGATCCAGGAGCCGCGGTACCTCGCCGCTTACGCCGAGTACTTCGCGCGGTTCGTCGAGGCGTACCGCGCGGAGGGCATCGACATCTCGATGGTCATGCCGCAGAACGAGTTCAACTCGCCGCAGGTGTTCCCGAGCTGCACGTGGACGCCCGAAGGGCTGGCCCGGTTCATCGCCGTCCTCGGGCCGCGGATGCGAGAGCTGGGCGTCGACGTGTTCTTCGGCACGCAGGAGCGTCCGGCGCCGGAGCATCTCGCCACCGTGCTCGCCGATCCGGATGCCGGCCCGTTCATCTCGGGCGCGGGATTCCAGTGGGCGGGCAAGGGGGCGATCGCCGATGCGCACCGGATCGCACCGCACCTGTCGCTGTACCAGACCGAGCAGGAGTGCGGTGATGGCCGGAACGACTGGCGGTTCGCGCGGTACACCTGGTCTCTCATGAGGCGCTTCTTCGAGGCCGGCGCCAACGCGTACACCTATTGGAACCTCGCTCTCGACGAGGGTGGCGTCAGCCGGTGGGGCTGGGCGCAGAACTCTCTCGTCGTCGTCGACCCCGAGACCAATGGATACCGCTACACCCACGAGTTCTTCGTCATGAAGCATCTCGCACACCATGTGCAGGCGGGCGCGACCCGGATCGACGCGTTCAGCTGGACGGGTCACGAGAACCAGCTCGCTTTCGAGAACCCCGACGGCTCGATCGTGATCGTCATGCAGAACGACCTCGCGGACGAGATGCCGGTGACCATCGCCCTCGACGGCGCGGCGTTCGACGTCGTTCTGCCCGCGGACTCGTTCAGCACGATCCACATCGCCGCTGCCTGACGCGCGCCCGCGCTCGCTGTCGAAGCCCGGCACGGCCAGGGTCCGGGCGGGATCGCGCCGCGCACGCGCTGGCGGCCCTGGCGTGCGGGGTCGGCGCACCGGGGCTGCATGTGCGACGCGATGGGGCCGCATGCGCGACGCGATGGGGCCGCACATGAGAGTGGTGCGTGACGATGGCGCGTCAGAATGGCGGCGATCCGTCCCGGCGCCCTCGCGGCGCCGCCGATGGGGCTGGGCTGCCGGGCGGCTCGGCGGTGGTGAAAGCGACGAGGGGTGGTGCTGCGTCTTCGCGGTAGATCCGTCCGGTCGGTGATGTCCAGATCAGGCGCCCGCCGGAGAGTTGTCGGACTCGCCATCTCGTGTGGTGTTTGACGTCGTGGTGTCGTTTGCAGAGGTTCGCGAGGTTGCAGACGTGCGTTGCCCCGCCGTCGGAGGCTGCGATGGTGTGGTCGAGTTCACAACGGATGGCGGGTTGTCGGCATCCGGGGAACCTGCAGTGCCGGTCCCTCGCCCGTAGCAGCCGGATCATCGCTGCGGTCGGCCGGTACGTGTCGCATTCGAGCACGGTTCCGGTGACGGGATGGGTGAGCAGTCGGTCCCAGGAGGTTGCGTCACCGGCGAGCTGGCGTGCGGTGGTGGCGTCGATGGGGGAGCGCCCCGCGAGGTCTGCTGGCCCCTCGTCCTGACCGATCAGTGTCAATGCCGACACGGCGACCTGCACGTGTGCGCGGATTGCGCCGAGCGTCCCGTCCCCGTCGCCGATTGCGGTGGGGTCGAGCGCGGGTGTTCCGGCGAGAAGGAGGTCACTGAAGACGTCGGCGCGAACTTGATCGATCGTGCGCGTGTCACCGACGAACGACGACCCATCGGCGCCTGCGGGGTCGACCAGGCCGTCGGCGCCGGTCGCGTCGGCGGCGGCGGCGGCCGCGGCGTCGGCTTTCGCCCGTGCGTTGATGATCTCCCGTGCCTGGCGGGTCAGTCGATCCACGATGCCGTCGGTGATCACGGTGGGCAGTGTCGCGATGAGATCCGACATGCCGTCGGCCCCGGTCCGCACCTGCACGCACCGCCCCGCAGCGGCCTCCTCGTGCCGTTCGGTGAACGTCCGCGGGTGCATCCGCTCCGCGAGCATCTGCAAACTCCCGCGCACCCGGTTGGGCGTCTCGCCCTCGCATCGCTCGATCGCGGCCCGCTCGAAGTCCTCGCGGTCGTCCGCGGGCACGATGCACCCCACCTCTTGGATCACCCGCACGTGTCCGCGGACGATGCGCCCGTCCTCCCACGCCGCCATCGTCAACGGGAAGTTGTCCACGAGGTCGCGTGCTTCGTCGATCCGCCGCTGCAACGTCCGGTCGGTCGCCACGAACACCCCGGCCAGCTCCGCCGCGATCCCGCGCAACGCCATCTCCCGCGCCTTCACGCGTTCCGACGCCCCCGCAGCCTGCTTCTCCGCGAGCACCCCGGCCGCGGCGAGCACTCGAACCTCACGGATCTGCACCGCTCGCGCGGCATCCGAAACACCCTCGGCATCCGCGACGAGCGCCGCCAGGGCGTCGACGTCACCGTCGCTGCCCATCCCGGCATCTATCGCGCCGCGGAACCCGTCATTCGAATGCATGTTCTAACATTGTCACTGGCCTCCGACATTGCGCCGCGACTGTCCACAGCCTGCTTGGCTCCGCGGACTCCGGACCGAGACGCGCGCACCCCGCCCCGCCGACCCCCGCACCCCCGTCGCCTCCGGCGATGATGGAGGTATGGCCCGCTATCTCGTCGTCGATGCCGACCTCGCTGGTTTCGCGCAGTATCAACAGCTCGAGGCCGGACCGGATGGCCTCTGGCGGGTCGTGCGGCAGATCGATGATCGACCGGCGGGCCCGCGGCAGTACGGCTTCGGCGCCGTCGATGTCGACGATCAGGGGATGCTGTCGGACCAACCGTCCACGACCCGGGAACTCGACGACGACGATGCCGTCACGCCGATCAGCGCGGAAGAGTTCGAGCGCCGCTGGCTCGACGCATCCTGACGCGACGACGCGGATGACGCTAGCGACGCAGCCTGACGTGCGCGAGGCTGCGCGCTCCGGCGGGGTCGCGCCTCGCACGAGACAGGGCCGGATGCGGGGGCTGAGGTTCCCGCATCCGGCCCTGCCGGAGTGTCGCTCGTCAGCTCGCGTCGAGCGCGGTCTGCACCTGCGAGACGAGCTCGGACGCGGCGTCGGCCGGCGTCGCCTTGTCGAACGTGACGTCGTCGAGCAGCTTGGTGATGATCGGTCCGAGCTGCGACGTGGGAAGCGCCAGCGGGTTCTGGGGCGCCCCACCCGCGGCGGACAGCCGATCGATGAAGGCGACCTGGGCCTTCTCAGAGTCCGTGAACTCGGGCGTGATCGCCTCGAGCACCGCGGGCGCCGCGGGAATGCCGAGGGTCAGCTTGTTGAGGGGCCCGGCCTCGTCGCTGTTGAGGAGGAAGTCGATGAGCATCGCGGCTTCGCGCGGGTGCTTCGACTTCGACGACACGGCGTACTGCACGGTCGGCTGGATGACGAGACCGACCTTGCCGGCGCTGTCGCCGGGCACATTGAGGATCTGGAGGTCCTGACCGGATGCCGTGGCGTAGATGCCCGTGAAGTTGAGCGGGGCGAACGCCATGCCGATCTTCCCCTGCCCCATCAGGCTCTGCTCGAGGGAGGCCGACGCGTCCTCGGCCGCCGTCGAGGCGTCGGGCGATCCTCCGCTGGCCTGCAGTTCCTTCGCGAAGGTGAAGAACTCGTTCGCGGTCTTCTCGCTCACGCCGAACTCGCCGTCGGCGGTGTAGAGGTCTTCGCCGTTCTGGCGCGCGAAGGCCATGAGCGACTGGTCGTTGGCGATCTGAGCCGACCCGTACACGCCATCGCCGCTCTTCTCGGAGATCTGGGTGGCGATGTCGATGTAGTCGTCCCAGGTCCAGGTCGTGTCGTCGGGCAGCGGCACGCCTGCGGCCTCGAACACGGCGGGGTTGACGATGATGCCGCGTGAGCCGACACCCGTCGGCAGGGCGTAGAGCTTGCCTTCGATGATGCCCGCATCGAGGGAGCCTGGCGTGAAGGAGTCCTGGTCGACGTCGCTGGAGATGTCGGCGATCGCGTTCTTGGCCACGTACAAGGGGAGGGCGTCGTACGTGATCTGCAGGGCGTCCGGGGCACCGCCGCCGGCGACCTGCGTGGCGAGCTTGTCGTAGTACCCGTTGTACTCGCTGGGCTCGCCCGCGACGGTGATGTTCGGGTGGGCCTTCTCGAAGAGGGCGATCTGCTCGTCCTTGATGGCGTTGAGCTCGTCGCTGCCCCACCAGGCGAAGCGCAGGGTGATCTTCTCGTCGTCGCCGCCGCCGGCGCCTGCGGCGCATCCGGACAGCGAGACGGCGATCGCGACGCCGGCGGCGGCGAGGGCGAGGAGTCGTCGGTTGTTCATGGGAGGTCCTCTCGGGCGGGTGCGTCGCGGTGCCGTCGTCTGCTTCGACGTCGGCCAGTGCGGAAGCGTTTTCTCAATAGCGTTACTCGACCGTGAGAAAACGCTTACTGACGGACGTTAACGCTCGCCCACCGCAATGTCAACGACGCACTCGAGCGGCGTCAGGCACCGAGGCGATCGGCCAGGAAAGCACGCGCCTCGTCCTGCATCGCCGCCGAAGAGACGTGCCCCGCGTCGTGGAACGACCCGGCGTACCCCGCCGACCCGGCCAGAGCCGCGTCGGCCGCCTGCATCCCCGCCGCGGGGAAGAGGGGATCGTGCCGGCCGTACTGCACGAGCACCGACTGTCCGTGCTCCGGTCGAGCGAGCTCGGGCCAGTCTCCTGCCGACCGGATGCCGGGGCTGTGCAGCAACCACGAATGGGTGTCGATCTCGGCGGGGACGAGCGAGGCGAACGTCGCCATCATGCAGGTGACGACGGTCGCCGAGATGCGTCGCTCCAACGCGGACGCGAGCACCGCCCGTCCGCCGCCGCCCGACAGCCCGAAGGTGCCGAGCCGAGTGGGGTCGACGCCCGGCAGCTCGGCGAGGACGTCGAGGGCCGCGAGGTCGTCGCTCGCGACGGCCCCGGCGAGGCTCGACCCGAGCATCCCGGCGGCCTTGGCGAGCGAGTCCTCGTGCAGCGTCGAGATCGCGTCGAACCGGTCGGCGTCGCCGGGGTCCTCGCCGCGTTCGCGCCAGAGCGCCTCGCGGGCCGCGATGTGCTCGGCCAGGCGCGGTGTCGGCCGGGTCAGGTCGAACGCGCGGCTGCCCCACGAGAACGTGTCGTGCGCGAGCACCGCGAATCCGTCGCGCGCGAGGTCGTTCGCGGGGGCTCGACCGTCGTAGATGTCGCGTCGCAGCCGGGCGGCGGTCGGGTGAGGGGGGCGGTCGGTCTCGACGAGCTGCTCCGCGCCGACCGAGCGGACTCCGCCGTGGCAGTGCAGTGCGAGCAGGCCCGGGAGGGCCGAGCGGATGCCGGCCGGGCGCAGCAGCCACGCCCGCGTCCGCGGTCCGTACGGCAGCTGCCAGCTCAGCTCCGAGCCGTCGACGCCGTCGTTCGACCAGGTGCGTTCGACGCGGATGTCGGCGGCCGACGGCCTCCGCACGCCGAGGGCGCGGGCGAGCGCGTCGCCGCGCTCGTCGCCCGTCCGATGTGGTGTCGTGCGCTCGAGGTACGCGGGCCAGTCGGCATAGCCGGCCAGGGGCCCGGAGGGGTGGGGAGCATCGATCGCACCGGCGTCGCGGGCGAGGGCGGGCGAGGTGTCAGGCGACGTCATCGTGGCTCCGATCGGGGGAACGCTTGTGCGTCCACGTCGATAGTGTATCTTCACAGAAAGCGCTTTCTGAGCGCTCCGCATCGCTCGATGACGAAGCGATGGATGTGTCGAGGAGGACCGGATGAGCGCCATCGGCGAGCTGTCCCGGCTGCGGCGTCCCGCCGGGCGGGCTGCGCGGGAGAAACCGCGCGACACGAAGGCGGCGATGGTCTTCCTCGCTCCCTGGCTGCTCGGGCTCGTACTCGTCACCGTGCTGCCGATCGCGGCATCCCTGTACCTGTCGTTCACGAAGTACGACCTTTTCAACGCCCCCGAGTTCATCGGCATCGACAACTACGTCCGGATGGCTCAGGACCCGCGCCTCGCGGCATCCCTGGGCGTCACGTTCGTGTACGTCCTCGTCGGCGTCCCGCTCGCCATGGGTGCGGCGCTCGGCATCGCCCTGCTGCTCGACAAGGGACTGCGGGGGCTGGCGTTCTACCGCTCGATGTTCTACCTGCCCTCCCTGCTCGGCTCGTCGGTCGCGGTGGCGATCCTGTGGAAGCAGATCTCCGGCGTCGACGGGCTCGTCAACCAGTTCCTCGCGATCTTCGGCATCGAAGGTCCCGGGTGGATCTCGAACCCCGACACGGCGCTGTCGACGATCATCCTGCTGAGCGTGTGGGGCTTCGGTGCGCCGATGGTCATCTTCCTCGCCGGCCTGAGACAGATCCCGGTGATGTACTACGAGGCCGCCGCGATGGACGGCGCGGGATCCGTCCGCCAGTTCTTCTCGATCACGCTGCCGCTGCTGAGCCCGATCGTCTTCTTCAACCTCGTGCTGTCGATGATCGGAGCGTTCCAGGCCTTCACCCAGGCGTTCATCATCTCGAACGGCTCGGGCGGACCGTCCGACTCGACGCTCTTCTACACGCTGTACCTCTACCAGAAGGGGTTCACGGCGTTCGACATGGGCTACGCCTCGGCCATGGCCTGGCTGCTGGTGGCCATCATCGCGGGCTTCACCGCCGTGAACTTCGCTCTCTCCAAGCTGTGGGTGTTCTATGACGACTGAACTGATCACGACCGCCGACCGCAAGGACGCCCGCGAGCGCCAGCGGGCGCGGCGGCGCGAGGAGCTGGGCCTCGGACGGCGGAGCCGGGCGGGCGCACTCGCGCGGCACGTCTTCCTCATCGCGACCTCGCTTCTGATGCTCTACCCGCTGCTGTGGATGATCGTCAGCTCGCTGCGGCCCAACGATGAGATCTTCCGGCTGCCGGGCCTGTGGCCGCTGTCCTTCGAGGTCGACAACTACATCGAGGGGTGGAACGCCCTCTCGCCCTCGTTCGGCACCTACCTGTGGAACTCGCTCGTCGTCGTCGCGGGGTCGATCATCGGCAATCTCGTGTCGTGCACGATGGCCGCCTACGCCTTCGCTCGCCTGAACTTCCACTTCAAGCGCACGCTCTTCGCGATCATGCTCGTGACGATCATGCTGCCCGTGCACATCGTCATCGTGCCGCAGTACATCATGTTCAGTCAGCTCGGACTCGTGAACACCTTCTGGCCGCTCATCCTGCCGAAAGCGCTCGCGACCGACGCGTTCTTCATCTTCTTGATGGTGCAGTTCATCCGCGGCATCCCGCGCGAGCTCGACGAGGCGGCGCGCATCGACGGCGCCGGGCACGCCCGAATCTTCCTGCAGATCCTGCTGCCGATGATGACCCCGGCCCTCGCGACGACCGCGATCTTCACCTTCGTCTGGGTGTGGAACGACTTCTTCGGGGCGCTGATCTACCTGAACAACCCCGACCTCTTCACCGTGCCGCTCGCGCTCCGCCAGTTCATGTCGGCGCAGGGGGCCTCGAACTTCGGCGGCATGTTCGCGATGTCGGTGGTCTCGCTCGTGCCGGTCTTCCTGGCCTTCCTCTTCGGTCAGCGCTTCCTCATCCGCGGCATCGCCACGACCGGCATCAAGTAGACGGCGGCGGCAGAGGCCGGGCGAGGAGCGCTCCGGCTCAGGCCAGGAGCGCTCCAACCTCCGCGTCGGTCAGGCGGCCGTCGGCCACGAGCAGCCGGTACGCCCGACGGACCGGGGCGTCGGGGGATGCCGCGACCGCGCGGTCCCAGGCGAGGGCCGCGCCGATGCCGGGGTACCCCGCCACCCGGACGAACCACGGATCGGCGGCCGAGGCGTCGTCGGCGGGGGCCAGCGCGACGGTGGCCTCTGCGGGGCGGCCATCGGTCGGATCGGTGAAGGCCGCCGACCACGCGAGCCACGGCGCGACCGTCCCGTGCACTGCTTCCTCGCCGCGAGCCGACGGCGTGCGCACGTCGATGTCGGCACAGGCGGGAAGCCGCCAGGCGAGCCCGCCGTAGCCGCCTCCGAGGCGCCCATTGCTCCCGGGGCCGCCGAGCATCACGGTGCGATCGCCCGCCGGCGCGAGCTCGAACGACAGTGCGATCACGGCGGATCGGTCGTCTCGGTGCGTCACCCGCAGCTCGCGTCGCTCGCGCACCATGACTCCGCCGTCCGGGCCGATCCAGCGCATGTCGAGCGCTGCGCCCTCGGCGAGATGCTCGACGCGAGCGATCTCGATGCGGCCGTGGTCGTCTCGCCAGATGTAGTCCTCACCCGGCGTGTAGGTACGGCCGCCCCAGAAGTTGGTGCCGTCGACATCCTGCAGCGCGACGCTGACGCCGAGGTGCCAGTCGTGATCGGCGGGGTGGTGATCGGTGACGACCACGCCACCCGGGGTGCGGATCGGATGCAGGTAGGGCCGCGGGCTCGACGAGCGTGCGGTGTCCGCGCCGTCGACGAGCTCGGCCAGCGGCGATCCGGTACGGGGCAGGGCGAGGACGACCTCGGGGGTCGCGCGCCGCGCCCAGGGGAGGTGCAGCTCGCCGAAGGTCGCCTCGGCGTCGACGGCTCGGACGATCGCGTCCTCGATGCCGGCCACGACGAGCCGGCGCGCGGGGCCCTCGCCCCGGGGGGTGACGAACGCGGGATCGATCTCGAGTGGCGCCGTGCGTCCCACGGCGTCGATGACGGCGACGAAGGCGCCGGACGCCGACAGCGGCGACAGCAGGGCGACGCCTTCATCGCGGTGGTCGAGGAGGTTCTCGAAGAGGTCGTCGCGCTCGAAGCGCTCGGTCCGCCCGTCGACCTCGACGACGTCCTCGGTGTAGAAGAAGCGTGCGGAGCCGCGGCGCCCGTGCACCTCGACGTAGGGGTCGACCTGCTCGTCCGCGCACAGCGTCAGCCCGGCGGTGACCCGGATGCCGCGCGTCGTCGACACGCGCAGCAGGCTCGTGTCGTCGCCCTCGATGGCGTTCGCGCGGTACAGATCGGCGGTGACCTGGGTGACGTCGGCGACGGCCGTCGTCCCGGCGATCGCGAGCGCCGTCGCGGTGGCGTGGGCGAGAGGGTTGGTCGTGACGCCGTCCACGACGGCGATGCCATCGAGCTCGCGGCGTCCGGCCCACCGGCTGCGCTCCCAGTACGCGCGGTCGCGCGCCCAGAGGCCCACGGCCCCGATGGCGCGGACCGGACCGAGGTCGAAGCGGTCTTCGGCGAAGGCTCGGAGCGCCCGTGATCCGAGGCTCTGGAAGCCCACCTGGATGCGCGCCCCCGACTGTGCGGCGGCGTCCTCGAGCACGCGCAGGTCGGCGAGCGTCAGGACGGGGGGCTTCTCGAGGTACAGGTCGATGCCGCGGCTCACCACGGTGCGCGCGAGCTCGAGGTGGGTGTGCAGCGGCGTGGCGACGATGACGACGTCGATGTCGTCGGTCGCCGAGAGCAGGGCCGGCAGGTCGGGGAAGACGCGGGTGTGCTCGGGCAGGGCGCCCGGTGCCGGCGGACGCGGGTCAGCCGCAGCGACGAGCCGCACCCGATCGCCCAGGCGGCGGAGGTTCTCGAGGTGGACGGTTCCGTAGCCGTGGACGCCGACGAGGGCGATGGTGGTGGTGCGTGGCATCCGATTCTCCTGACGTCGCTCCCATCATGCCAGCAAGCGCTTTCCCGTGCGCATCCCCCGCGCGGTGACGGCGTGGTTCCCGGTGCGTGTTACGGCGCTTCCGGCGGAGGCGGCGAGGCGACACCATACGGCAGTCGGCGAGGGCGGGCGATGGGGAGTGCTGCCCACCGCGCGTCGGGCGGGCCCGCGTTAGCGTCGAGGGCACACCGATCCGAGGAGAACCGTCATGGCATCACCCGCATCCCGCATCCCGCGCGCACGACTGCACGCCGGCCTGGTCGTCGCTGCCGTCGGTCTCGCCGCCTTGACGGGTTGCTCGCCGTCCGGCGATCAGGGTGGGGACGCTCCGAGCGCCGCCCCCGCGACGACCGCGCCCTCATCGCCGTCGATCTCGTCGCCGTCGGCGGGCGCGTCCGGCGCCCTCGACCGGGGTGAGCTCGCGGACCTGTTCAGCGGCATCCAGTTCCGTCCCGCCGAGTACGACTCGACCGCGGCCATGCTGGAGTCGATCTACCCTGGGCTGACGGTGTCGGATGCCGCGTGCCTCGCGCCCTTCGGGGCGGGGTGGGAGTCGAGCGGCGACGCCGTCGAGTGGGGCACGAGCAACGATCGCTCGATGACCGCGGTCGTCGCCTCGGCGGCCGATGACTCGGCTGCCGAGGAGCTCGTCGCACAAGCCGAGGCGGCGATAGCGCGCTGTGCCGACGGCCAGGAGCTCTTCGCCATGCAGGGCGTTCCGGTGACGACCTCGGTCGAGCCGTTCGAGCTCGCCGTGACGGGGGCGGACGACGTTCGGGGCTGGCGGGTGACGGGCGACGTCGGCGGCTCGCCGTTCACTCTCGTCGGCGCGACGGTCCGCTCGGGTCAGAACGCGCTCGCCCTCGTCGGCTGGGATCCCGCGACGAGCGAGGACTACGTGCCGCAGGCGACTCAGCTCTTCGTCGACCGCATCTCGCGCGCGGCTGCGGGCTGATTCGCGTCGGGGGGTGTGCGGGCGCCGGGTGTGCGCCTAGCATGGTGACGTGGCCCGGAAACCGCTTTCCCGTCCCGCAGACCTGATCGACGGCGCTCGTCCGGCCCGATCCGTCCTGCGGCTGCTCGCTCGTCGACCCGCGCGTATGAGCATCGCGATCGGCGCCTTCGCGCTGAAAGAGATCCCGATGTGGTTCCTGCCGGTCATCACCGCGGCGATCATCGACATCGTCGCGGGCGGGGGAGAGGTGACCGCGGTCGTCGGCTGGTTCCTCGTCGCGGCCGCGCTGCTGCTCCAGAACTACCCGAACCACATCCTCTACACGCGCAGCTTCATGACCGTCGTGCGCGACACCGGCGCCGACCTGCGCAACGCGCTCGCCGCCCGGCTCCAGAGCCTGTCGATCGGCTACCACTCCCGGGTGAGCTCGTCGATCGTGCAGACGAAGGTCGTGCGCGACGTCGAGAACGTCGAGCTCATGCTGCAGCAGGTCACCCACCCGCTGCTCTCGGCGACGATGGTGATGATCGGTGCGCTCACGATGACGGCGATCGCGGTGCCGCAGTTCCTGCCGGTCTACGCCCTTGCGGTGCCGATCGCGATCGGCATCCGGTACGGCATGCGCAACCGCTCGCGCGAGCGCAACGCCGTCTTCCGCCGTGAGGTCGAGGTGCTCTCGGCGCGGGTGGGCGAGATGGCGTCGCTCATGCCGGTCACCCGCGCCCACGGCCTGGAGGAGACGGCGGTCACGCGCGTCTCGCACGGCGCCGAAGGGGTGCGGCGTGCGGGCCTTCACCTCGACATGCTCAACGGCCACGTCGCGTCGATCTCGTGGGTGGCGATGCAGCTGCTCGGCGTCGGATGCCTCGTGCTCGCGGCGATCTTCTCGCTCACCGGCATCCTGCCGATCTCACCCGGCGAGGTCGTGCTGCTCTCGACCTACTTCACGCTGCTCACGCAGGGGCTCACGCAGCTGCTGATGCTCATCCCGGTGGGAGCCCGCGGGCTCGAATCGGTGCGCTCGATCGCCGAGGTCCTGCAGGAGCCCGACCTCGAGCAGAACGAGGGCAAGCGCCGCGTCGACCGCGTCGTCGGCGACATCCGCCTCGAGCGGGCCAGCCACCGCTACGCGGGGGCGAGCGATGACGCGCTTCACGAGATCGACCTGCACATCCCCGCGGGTCGCACCTACGCGTTCGTCGGCTCATCGGGATCGGGAAAGTCCACGCTGCTCAACCTCGTCCTCGGGTTCGTGCGAGCGACGAGCGGGCGGCTCACGATCGACGGGGCCGACGTGCAGGAGCTCGACCTGCGCACCGTGCGGCGATCGGTCTCGGTCGTGCCGCAGGAGTCGGTGCTGTTCGAGGGCACGATCCGCGAGAACATCGCCTACGGGCTGCCCGACGTCACCGACGACCGCATCGAGCAGGCGCTGCGCGATGCCAACGCGTGGGAGTTCGTCAGCGGTCAGCCCGACGGCTGGGACACCGTGGTCGGCGAGCGGGGAGCGCGTCTGTCGGGAGGTCAGCGCCAGCGGCTCGCGATCGCCCGTGCGCTCGTCCGCGACCCCCGCATCCTGTTGCTCGACGAGGCGACCTCGGCGCTCGATCCCGAGTCGGAGGAGCTCGTCAAGGAGGCGCTGGGCCGGCTGATGAGGGGTCGCACCACCCTCGTCGTCGCCCATCGCCTCTCGACCATCCGCCAGGCCGACCGCATCGTCGTGCTCGAGCGCGGCCGCATCGTCGAGCAGGGTTCGCACGACGACCTGCTGGCCGCCGCCGGCCGCTACGCCCACCTCCACGCCACCCAGTCCTAACCCCCCACCCCCACCCCCCCCCACCCCCTTCCCGTCGACTCGCCAGGAATTGCGGATGCCGGCACCCCCGCATCCGCAATTCCTGGCGACTCGACGGGAGGAAACAGGAGACAGGAGACAGGAGAACGATGTTCAGGGAGATCTACCGGGATCCGGTGTACGACGGGGCGACCGATCCGGTCGTCGTCGTCGCGCGGGGCGACGGAGCGCATGGCGGGGCCGGGGGCTCGGGCGCCTGGTGGATGTTCTACACGCAGCGCCGCGCGACGCACCCCGACCCCGGCCCGGGCGTCGCCTGGGTGCACGGCTCGCGCATCGGGGTCGCCCGCTCGCGCGACGGCGTCGACTGGGCTTACGCCGGCACGCTCGAACCGGATGCCGCCGGGCTCCAGCTCATCGCCGGACGGCCCCCGGTCGACGTCGACCGCACCCACTGGGCGCCGGAGGTCGTGTTCGACGGCACCGGCTGGCGGATGTACCTGACCGAGATCGACGGCGTTCCCGACCGCTGGCCGGGCCACGCCCGCACGATCGTCGAATACCGTTCGACCGACCTCGTCTCCTGGCAGCGGCTCGGGCCGCTCGAGCTCGCGAGCGACCGCGTCATCGACGCCGGCGTCGCCCACGGCCCCGACGGCGCGTGGCGGCTCTGGTACAAGGACGAGGCGGCCGACTCGATCACGCGCGTCGCCGTCTCGGACGACCTGGAGGCGTGGGCCGACGGCGGCGTCGCGATCGACGGGCGTCCGCACGAGGGCCCCAGCGCCTTCGAGCTCGACGGGCGGTGGTGGATGATCGTCGACGAATGGCGGGGCATGGGGGTGTTCGTCTCGGACGACACGGTTCGGTGGGTGCGTCAGGGTGGTCCCGACGATGTCGTGCTCGGCGCCGGGACCGTGCCCGGCCGGGGTTTCGGACACCACGGCGCCCCGGTCCGCGACGCCGACACGCTCTGGTACTACTTCTTCGCGCAGCCGGCCACGACCCCCGAGGCCGGCGGCGACGGGGCTGCGGCCGACGACGTCGAGGCTCGGCGGTGCGCGGTGTACCGGGCGCGATTGCGTGTCGACGGGGGCCGGCTGTTGTGCGAGGCTGAACCGACGGGCTGAGACCGGTCACAGCCGCGAGATCACGGGTGGGAAACGGTTGCCACGAGTTTCTTGCGAAACGTTTCACGGCGTAGTACCGTTGCCGGCAAGCGCTTTCCCGAAGCGGGACGGCGCGCACCTGCACACACGGACAATGGACGTTCGCGCGCACCGAGACGACGACGTTCGGCAGAGAGGACAACGATGTTCAGCAGAAAGCGGGCACTGGCCACAGTCGCCATCGCGACCGGCGCCGCGCTCACCCTGGCGGGCTGCGCCGGCGGCGACACCCCCGCCGCAGACGCCACCTTCGACCCCGACGAGAAGGTCACCCTGAACCTCGCGTTCTGGGGCAACGACGTCCGCGCGGAGCTCTACAACGAGGCGATCGCCGCGTTCAACGAGGAATACCCGAACATCACGGTCAACGCGACGTTCCTCACCTTCCCCGAGTTCTGGGAGAAGCGTCAGACCGAGGCGGCCGGCGGCGGACTCCCGGATGTCATGCAGTTCGACTACTCGTACCTGCGTCAGTACTCCGAGAACAACCTCCTGCTCGACCTCGAGCCGTACCTCGGCGACGTCATCGAGACCGACGCGCTGCCGCAGAACATCCTCGACATCGGTGTCGTGGGCGACACGACCTACGGCATCGCGACGTCGACGAACGCATGGGGCATGTTCACCAACCCGAAGCTGATCGAGCAGGCCGGCGTCGAGGAGTTCGCCGGTGGCTCGTGGGATGACTACTCCGAGTGGATCACGAGCGTCACGGACGGCTCGGGCGGCGCGTACTGGGGCGGCACCGACTACACCGGCCGCATCCAGAACTTCGAGCTCCAGCTCCGCGCCGAGGGGTCGCAGCTGTTCGACGAGAGCGGCGAGCCCGGCTTCGACGAGGAGCGACTCGCCGAGTTCTGGGAGGACGGTGCCGAGCTCCGCGAGAGCGGCGCGGTCATCGGCCAGCAGCGACTCGAAGAGGCGCTGCCGCTCTCGGGCTTCGACGCCGCGCTGACGGCGAGCGAACTCACCTGGGACAACTTCGGCGGCGGCTACCTCGGCAACCTGGGCGAGGGCTACACCGAGCTCGGTCTCGTCGCCCCGCCCGTGACGAAGGAGGGCGCGAAGGACCTGTACCTCAAGCCCTCGATGCTCCACACGATCTCGGCGAAGACCGAGCACCCCGCCGCGGCGGCGACGCTCGTCAACTTCCTCGTGAACTCGCCCGAGTCGGGTGAGATCTTCGGCACGAACCGCGGCCTCCCCGCCTCGCAGACCGCGCTCGACGCGGCCGACCTCGACCCGCTGAGCCAGCAGGTCAAGGAGTACGAGGAGTCGATCGCCGACCGTCTCGGCGACGCCCCGCCGGTGCCGATCGTCGGCTACGGCACGATCGAGGAGGAGTTCCGCAAGCTCGGCACGGAGCTCGCCTTCGGCACGATCACCGTCGACGACGCGGTCGATCGCTTCTTCTCGCAGATGGACATCACCCTCAACGGATGACCCGTTCCCGCGGGCCGGCGTTCGGCGCCGGCCCGCGGCCCATCCTCCCCGCATCCTCAGGAGCATCGTGACCACTACCGCCACACGGGTGATCGTCACCAAGGAGTCGCCGCGCCGCGGCCTCGTCCGGAAGCAGCGCCCCGAGCACCTCGATCGCCCCGGCGCCCGCAAGCGCGCGGCCCGCGAGACCATCGCGGGGTACGGCTTCCTTCTGCCGTGGCTCGTCGGCTTCTTCGGGCTGACCCTCGTGCCGATGGCGTACTCGCTGTACCTCTCGTTCACGAGCTACAACATCTTCGCGCCCCCGAAGTGGATCGGCTTCGACAACTACGTCCGCCTGTTCACCAATGACCCGAGCTTCATGCAGTCGGCTCAGATCACCCTCATCTACGTGCTCGTGGGCACCCCGATCTCGCTGATCGCCGCTCTGCTGATCGCGCTGCTGCTGAACTACCGCGACAAGGGCGCGGCCTTCTTCCGCTCGGCGTTCTACGCGCCGTCGCTGATCGGCGCCTCGGTCTCGGTCGCGATCGTGTGGCGCGCGATGTTCGCCACGAACGGTCCCGTCGACAACGGCTTGAACGTGTTCGGCATCGATCTCGGCGGCTGGATCGGCAACCCCGGCCTCATCCTGCCGATGATGATCCTCCTGGCCGTCTGGCAGTTCGGCGCGACCATGGTCATCTTCCTCGCGGGCCTCAAGCAGATCCCGAAGGAGCTGTACGAGGCGGCCGAGATGGACGGGGCCAACGCCCTGCGGCGATTCCGCGCCGTGACGGTTCCGATGCTCTCGCCGGTCATCTTCTTCAACCTGCTGCTCGGCCTGATCGGCGCGTTCCAGGTGTTCGGATCGGCGTACATCATCTCCAACGGCACCGGCGGCCCCGCCGGGATGACGAACTTCATCACGGTCTACCTCTACAAGACCGGCTTCGCCGACGGCCGCATGGGCTACGCCGCCGCCATCGCGTGGGTGCTCCTCGTCGCCGTCGCCATCATCGCCCTCATCCTCTTCCGCACCCAGAAGTCGTGGGTGCACTACTCGGGAGACAACCGATGACCACGTCACCCACCTCGCCGCTCACGAGCGAGGCCATCTTCGCCGAGCAGCAGACCACGGCGATGCCGCCCGCGCGGCGCAGAGTGAAGCGCAAAACCTGGCAGACGATCGTCTGGTTCGCCGTGCTGATCGTCATCACCGCGGTCGTGCTCTACCCGCTGGTCTGGCTGCTGCTGTCGACGTTCAAGCCCAACAGCGAGTTCGGCCAGAACATGGGCCTGCTGCCGAATGCGCCGACGATCGAGAACTACATCAAGGTCGCCGAAGGCATCGCGGGCGTCCCGATGTGGCGGTTCTTCGCCAACTCGCTGCTCATCGCCGGCGTCTCGGTGATCGGAACCGTGCTGTCGTCGGCGCTCGCGGCCTACGCCTTCGCCCGCCTGCAGTTCAAGGGGCTCGGCATCCTGTTCGCCGCGATGATCGGCACGCTGCTGCTGCCGTTCCACGTCGTCATCATCCCGCAGTACATCATCTTCAACAATCTCGGGATGGTGGACACCTACTGGCCGCTGCTGCTGCCGAAGTTCCTCGCGACCGAGGCGTTCTTCGTCTTCCTCCTCGTCCAGTTCATCCGGCAGATGCCCCGTGACATGGACGAGGCCGCGAAGATCGACGGCGCGGGACACCTCCGCATCTTCTGGTCGATCATCCTGCCCCTGATCAAGCCGGCGCTCATCACGTGCGCGATCTTCAGCTTCATCTGGGCGTGGAACGACTTCCTCGGGCCGCTGCTCTACCTCACGAGCCCGGAGAACTACCCGCTGCCGATCGCGCTGCGCCTCTACAACGACCAGACCTCGTCGAGCGACTACGGCGCGACGGTGACGGCATCCTTCATCGCCCTTGTCCCGATCCTGCTGTTCTTCATCGTCTTCCAGAAGTTCCTGGTCGACGGCGTCGCCACGCAGGGCCTGAAGGGCTAGCGATGTCGACCGACGAGCGTCCCCGCACGCGGCGCGAGCAGCGCGCAGCGGTGAGGGCCGACCGGTCCGGCAGCGGTCCGACCCTCGAGGCGCGTCCGCAGCTGCGGCATCCCGGAGCCGCCGGGGCGTTCGCCCTGCTCGGCGAGGTCCTGCTGATCGGGCTCCTCATCGGCGTCGTCTCGCTCGCGGTGGTCACGCTCCCGGGTGCCCTCGCCGCCGGGGTGCGGCACCTGCGCCGATATGTCGCCGCCGACGACTCGCGCCTGTCGCTGTTCTGGGCGGACGTGCGCGCGGGCCTGTTGCCGGGCGCGGTCGTCGGGCTCGTGACCCTCGTGGTCACCCTCGTCCTGCTGCTCGACATCGACCTGGCCCGATCGGGATTCCTCCCGGGCGGCGCCGTCGTCGAAGCGGTCGGCTGGGCGGGGCTCGCCGCCCTCGCCGTCGCCCTGCTCCTCGCCGCCGGTGCCTGGAGCCCCGAGCTCGGCTGGCGGGGCGCGATCCGCTCCATCCCGGATGCCGCACGCGGCGACCTCGTCGGAACCCTGTACCTCCTCGCCACGGCCGGCTTCGTCGTCGTGGTCACCTGGGCGCTGCCGCCGCTGTTCGTCGCCGGCATCGGATGCGCGGCGCTGGCCGTCGTCGCGATCCCCGCACGCACGCGTCGCACCTGAGACCCGTCGCACCTGAGACCCGTCCCCCCGGGCCCGCTCCCGATGAAAGGACTCCCATGAAGGCCAACCGCCTGCTCGCAGCCGTCGGCATCGTCGCCGCCGGTGCGCTGGCACTGACCGGATGCGGCGGCGCGCAGACGCCTCCCGCAGCCGCGTTCGATCCCGACGAGAAGGTCACGCTGACCTACGCGTTCTGGGGCAACGACGACCGAGCGAAGCGATACGACGAGCTGATCGCGGCATTCAACGAGGAATACCCGAACATCACGGTCAACGTCAGCTTCACCGACTTCCCGAGCTACTGGGAGAAGCGGCAGACCGAAGCCGCGGGCGGGGGACTGCCCGACGTCTTCCAGTTCTCCGACAGCTACCTGCGCCAGTACGGCGAGTCGGGCAACCTGCTCGACCTCGCCGAGGTCGCCGACCAGATCGACATGACGACCTTCGACGAGGGGCTGCTTGGCACCGGGGCTCTGGGCGGCACGCAGTACTCGCTGCCGACCGGTTACAGCCTCTGGGCGAACTTCGTCAACGACGACCTCGTCGCCCAGGCGGGGGTCGCGGCACCCGAGGGCGGCACCGATTTCGCCGAGTTCGACGAATGGATGGCCGAGGTCACCGAGAAGACGGGCGGCTCCGTCTACGGCGGCACCGACTACACCCAGCGCATCCAGGCCTTCGAGCTGGCGCTCCGGGCCGATGGCGGGAACCTCTACACGGACGACGGCCAGCTCGGGTTCACCGAAGACCAGCTGCGCGAGTTCTGGGAGAGCGGCGCCGGGCTGCGCGACGGGGTCGCCGTGCCGCAGCAGCGGCTCGAGGAGCTGTCGCCCAAGTCGGGATTCGGTGCCGCGCTGACCGCCAGCGAGATGAGCTGGAGCAACTTCCTCGGCGGCTACCTCGCCGACTCGGGCGCCTCGTCGATCTCGATCGTCGCGCCGCCGACGGCGAAGGCGGGTTCGAAGGACCTCTACCGTCAGGCCGGCCTGCAGGTCGCGATCTCGGCGAAGACCGAGCACCCGCAGGCCGCGGCCCTGTTCCTCGACTTCGTGGTGAACTCGGAGGCGGCGGGCGAGATCTTCGGGACCACGCTCGGCTTCCCGGCCTCGACCTCGAAGCTCGCCGGCGCGACCCTCGAGGGACCGGACAAGCAGGTCGCGGACTACATCGAGTCGGCGGCCGACCGCATCGGCGACGCGCCGCCCGTGCCGGTCGCCGGGTACGGCTCGCTCGAGCAGACGTTCTGGGAGCTCGGCAAGTCGCTGGGGCTCGGAACCACCTCGGTGGACCAGGCTGTCGACCAGTTCTTCTCCGAAGCCGAGGTCGTGCTCGGCTGAGGTAGACCGCCACGTCGGGGATGTCGCGCGCGGAAGCGCGGCATCCCCGCTGACTCAAGGAAAGACATGACGCCGACGAACGCCGCCATCGACCCCCGTTTCGAGATCTCCCGCATCGACCGCCGCATCTTCGGTGGCTTCGTCGAGCATCTCGGCCGCCACATCTACGACGGCATCCACGAACCCGGTCATCCGGCGGCCGACGCCGACGGCTTCCGATCGGATGTCGTCGAGCTCGTCCGTGAGCTCGGGGTGTCGACCATCCGCTACCCCGGCGGCAACTTCGTCTCGGGGTATCGGTGGGAGGACGGAGTCGGTCCGCGCGAGGCGCGCCCGCGCCGTCTCGATCTCGCGTGGCACTCCACGGAGACCAACGAGGTGGGCCTCCACGAGTTCGCTCGGTGGCTCGAGCTCGTCGGAAGCGACCTGATGCTCGCCGTCAACCTCGGCACACGGGGGACGCAGGAAGCGATCGACCTGCTCGAGTACGTCAACTCGGACGCCGACACCGCGTGGACCCGACAGCGCGTCGCGAACGGCCGACCCGACCCATTCGGGGTGCGGATGTGGTGTCTCGGCAACGAGATGGACGGCCCCTGGCAGCTGGGGCACCGCAACGCCGACGACTACGGCAAGCTCGCATCGCGCACCGCGAAGGCCATGCGGATGCTCGACCCCGACGTCGAGCTCGTCGTGTGCGGGTCGTCGGGCAGCGGGATGCCGACCTTCGGGTCGTGGGAGCGCACGGTGCTCGAGCACACCTTCGACGACGTCGACTTCATCTCGTGCCACTCCTACTACCAGGAGCGCTTCGGCAACGCGCAGGAGTTCCTCGCGTCGGGCGTCGACATGTCACGATTCATCGCCTCGGTGGTGGCGATCGCCGACGCGGTCGCGGCGACGAAGAAGAGCGACAAGCGCATCATGATCTCCTTCGACGAGTGGAACGTCTGGTACCTCCACAACGACGAGGGAGGCCAGGACGACAAGCCGCGCGAGCCGGGCTGGCCGGTCGCGCCGCGGCTGCTCGAAGACCAGTACCACGCGTTGGATGCCGTCGTCTTCGGTGACCTGCTCATCACGCTCCTTCAGCACAGCGACCGCGTGCGGTCGGCGTCGCTCGCGCAGCTCGTCAACGTCATCGCCCCGGTCATGACCGAGCCCGGCGGCCCGGCATGGCGGCAGACGACGTTCTTCCCCTTCTCGCTCACGTCGCGTCTCGCGGGGGAGAGAGCCGTGTCGGTGCCCGTTGCGTCGGGTTCGTTCGAGAGCGAGCGCTTCGGTACCGTTTCGAACGTCAACGCGGTGGCCACGCTCGATGAGGGCGGCGCGTCGCTGTTCATCGTGAACCGATCGACGGCCGACGCGGAGCAGCTGCGCATCGACGTGTCGGCCCTCGGGACCGCGCGCGGTGCAGCGGTGTCGATCGTCGAGTCGCACCTGCTGCACGACGACGACCGTTATGCCGCGAACACCCTCGATGACCCCGACCGGGTCGGTGTGGTGCCGGTGCCGGGAATCGCGGTCGAGGACGGCATCCTCTCGCTGTCCTTGCCCCCGATCTCGTGGGCGGCCATCCGGCTCGGCTGAGCTGCTGCCGCGTCCGCGCGCAGGCTTGCGCCCGCGGACGACAGCCATCTACAGTATGGGAAAGCGCTTACCATCTCACCGGTGAGCGGACGAAGCAAAGGAACGCCCGTGTCAGAGACGACCACCCTCAGCCCCGCGCCGGAGACGGCGACCGCCCCGCAGGTCCGCGAGATCGGCATCATCATGAACGGCGTCTCGGGCCGGATGGGCTACCGCCAGCACCTCGTCCGCTCGATCCTCGCGATCCGCGACCAGGGCGGCATCGAGCTGCCCGACGGCACGAAGGTCACCGTGAAGCCGCTCCTGGTCGGACGCAGCGAGGCGAAGCTCGCCGACCTCGCGGCCCAGCACGGCATCGAGGACTACACGACCGACCTCGACGCCGCCCTCGCCGACCCGCGCTGGGAGATCTACGCCGACTTCCTCGTCACGAAGGCCCGTGCGTCGGCGCTGCGCAAGGCGATCGCCGCCGGCAAGACGATCTACACCGAGAAGCCGACCGCCGAGTCCGTCGACGAGGCGCTCGAGCTCGCGAAGCTCGCCGCCGAGGCCGGCGTGAAGACCGGTGTCGTGCACGACAAGCTCTACCTCCCGGGCCTGCAGAAGCTCAAGCGCCTGATCGACTCGGGCTTCTTCGGCCGCATCCTGTCGGTGCGCGGCGAGTTCGGCTACTGGGTGTTCGAGGGCGACTGGCAGCCCGCGCAGCGGCCGAGCTGGAACTACCGGGCCGAAGACGGCGGCGGCATCATCGTCGACATGTTCCCGCACTGGAACTACGTGCTCGAGAACCTGTTCGGCGAGGTCAAGACGGTCTACGCGCAGGCCGCCGTGCACATCGCCGACCGCTGGGACGAGAACGGCGAGCACTACACCGCCACCGCGGAGGATGCCGCCTACGGCGTCTTCGAGCTCGAGGGCGGCGTCGTCGCGCAGATCAACTCGTCGTGGACCGTGCGCGTGAATCGCGACGAGCTCGTCGAGTTCCACGTCGACGGCACGCACGGCTCGGCCGTCGTCGGCCTCTTCGGCGCGAAGATCCAGCCGCGCAACGCCACCCCGAAGCCGGTGTGGAACCCCGACCTCGAAGACACGCACGACTACGACGCCGACTGGCAGAACGTGCCCACCAACGACGTCTTCCTCAACGGCTTCCGCCAGCAGTGGGAGGAGTTCCTCACCTCGTACGCGACCGAGACCCCGTATGAGTTCGACCTCCTCGCCGGTGCGCGGGGCGTGCAGCTCGCCGAGGCAGGCTTGCAGTCGAGCCGCGAGGGCCGCAAGGTCGAGCTGCCGACCCTGAGCATCTGAGCGACGCACGATGACCGATCTCACCCTCCTCGGCGCCGACGGCGCTGTCACCGCCGCATCGCTGAACGATGCGCCCGGCTTCGCCCGGCCGACGAGCGCGCTGCGCAGCCGGGTCGCGTATGCGGCGGCCCACGTCGTTCCCGTCGTCTCGGCGGACAACACGCCGGGCCAGCCGGCGCAGATCGATTGGGACGCCACGCTCGGCTTCCGCCGCGCCGTGTACTCCTGGGGTCTCGGCATCGCGGACGCGATGGACACCGCGCAGCGGAACATGGGTCTCGATGCCGCCGCGACGCGCGAGCTCATCGCGCGATCCGCCGAGGTCGCGCGCGAGGAGGGCGGCTCTGTCGTCGTGGGCGTCAACACCGACCACGTCGACGACGAGCACATCCCGCTCGATCAGGTCATCGACGCCTACAAGAGCCAACTCGCGTTCACGGAGGACCAGGGTGCGGGTCCGGTGCTCATGGCGTCGCGGCACCTCGCCCGGGCGGCGTCGTCGGCCGACGACTACCGCCGGGTGTACCGCGAGGTGCTCGCCGCGGCATCCGGCCCCGTCGTCCTGCACTGGCTCGGCACCGCCTTCGACCCCAGCCTCGCGGGCTACTTCGGGTCGTCCGACTGGCGCGCGGCATCCGACGTCCTCGTCGAGATCATCGGTGACAACGCCGACAAGGTCGCGGGCGTGAAGATGAGCCTGCTCGACGCGTCGTCGGAGGTGTCGGTGCGCGAGCGCCTGCCCGAGGGCGTGCGGATGTTCACGGGCGACGACTTCAACTACGTCGGCCTCATCGGGGGCGCCGACGTGCCGGAGGCGACCCAGCCCGAGCGCGACCCGGCCTCGACGCGGCAGCACTCGGACGCGCTGCTCGGCGCGTTCGCGGCCATCACGCCCGTCGCCTCCGCGGCGATCCAGGCGCTGGATGCGGGCGACGCCGATCGCTACCTCGCGATCCTCGGACCCACGGAAGAGCTCAGCCGGCAGATCTTCGCCGCGCCCACGTTCTACTACAAGACCGGCGTGGCCTTCCTGTCGTGGCTCAACGGCCACCAGGCAGCGTTCCAGATGGTCGGCGGACTGCACTCGGCACGGAGCCTGCCGCACCTCTCGCGCATCGTCGAGCTCGCGAACGCATCGCACGCCCTGGAGCAGCCGGAGCTCGCTGCCGACCGCTGGCACGCGATGCTGCGGCTGAACGGAGTCGAGGCATGAGCGTCGTCGACCCGCGTCTGTCGATCAACCAGGCCACGATCAAGTACGCCGATCTCGCCACCGCACTGCGGGTCACCGCGGATGCCGGGATCGAGGCGATCGGGCTGTGGCGCGAGCCCGTCCAGGAGGTCGGTCTGGCGACGGCCGCCGCCATGCTGACGGACTCGGGCCTGCGGTTCACCACACACTGCCGGGCGGGCTTCTTCACGATGCCGGAGGGTCCCGCCCGGCGCTCCTCGATCGACGACAACCGGGTCGCGATCGACGAGGCCGCCGTGCTCGCCGCCGCCGGCGCTCCCGGCTCGACGGCGATCCTCGTGCTGGTCGCGGGCGGTCTTCCGGAGGGTTCGAGCGACATCGTCGGTGCGCGGGAACGCGTGCGCGACGCGATCGGCGAGCTCGCTCCCCACGCGAAGTCGGCGGGGGTGACGCTCGCGATCGAGCCGCTGCATCCCATGTTCGCCTCGGACCGCTGCGTCGTCTCGACCCTCGGGCAGGCGCTCGACATCGCGGCCGACTTCGAGCCCGAGGTCGTCGGCGCGACGGTCGACACGTTCCACATCTTCTGGGACCCCGACGTGCTGCCCGCGATCGAGCGGGCCGGCCGCGAGGGCCGGATCGCGACCTACCAGGTGTGCGACTGGAAGACGCCGCTGCCCGCGGACGTGCTGCTCAGCCGCCACTACCCGGGTGACGGCGTCATCGACTTCGCATCGCTCACGCGGGCCGTCGAAGCCACGGGATACGACCGCGACATCGAGGTCGAGATCTTCAACGCCGACATCTGGGCCGCCGCCCCCGCGGACGTCGTGCGCCGGACCGCGCAGGCGTTCGGCGATGCCGTGACGCCGCACCTCTCGGGTGTGCGGACCCCCACCGCATAGACTCGGCTCGTGGGACAGACGGGGATGTCGCCGCGTGGCTCGGCCACGCTGCACGATGTGGCGAGAGAAGCCGGGGTGTCGCTCGCGACCGCCTCGCGGGCGCTGAACGGCTCGACCCGCAAGGTCGCCGACACCTACCGCGAACGCGTCGAGCAGGCCGCGGCCCGGCTCGGCTACACCGCCAACCTGTCGGCGCAGGCGACCGCCCGCGGCACCTCGGCGATCGTCGCGCTGCTCGTCGCCGACATCGCCGATCCCTACTTCGGGCAGCTCGCGGCGGGTGTCGCGCGCGGCGCCGACGAAGCGGGCCTCGTCGTCACCGTCGCGATCACCGAGCGCGACCCGGCCCGCGAGCTGCGGCTCGTGCGGGCGCTGCGCGGTCAGCGCCCCCGGGGCATCATCCTCGCCGCGTCGCGCACCTCGCGGGAGATGTCCGACGAGCTGAGAGCCGAGCTCGACCTCATCGCCGCGAGCGGAGGAACCGTCGTCGCGCTGGGACCGGGAGCCCCCGGCATCCGCAGCATCGCCATCGACAACCGCGGCGGCGCCCGAGAACTCGGCGCCGCGCTCGCCGCGCGGGGCTACCGCTCGGCCGTCGTGCTGGCTGCCGCCGACGGCGTCGTGACGAGCGATGACCGCCTCGCCGGCTTCGCCGACGGCTTCACCGGTGGCGGGGGAGCGGAGCCCCGCGTGTACCGCGGCGGTTTCAGTCGCGAGTCGGGTGCCGAGGCGATGACGGCCGCCCTCGCCGACGGCGTCGAACCGGGGACAGTCGTCTTCGGCATCAGCGACGTCGTCGCCATCGGTGCCCTCACGGCGGTGCGCGCCGCGGGACGCGAGCCCGGTGCCGACATCGCGCTGGCCGGTTTCGACGACATCCCGACGGGCCGCGACGTGACTCCGCCCCTGACGACGGTGCGGGTGCCGCTCCCCGACGTCGGCTACAGCGCCCTGCGGGCCGCCGTCGACGCCGAGGCCGACGAGGACGCGCCCGCGCTGCCGCTCGAGGTGCTCGTGCGCGAGAGCACGCCCCCGCGGAGCTCGTGACGTGACGCGCGTCGTCGTCGCGATCGACAGTTTCAAGGGATCCATCGCCGCCGCTGCGGCGGCCCGTGAGCTCGCGGCGGGGTGGGCGTCCGCTGACGCGGACGCCGTTCTCGAGCTGCGCCCGATGGCCGACGGCGGCGAGGGCACGCTCGACGCGTTCGCCGCCGCGGTTCCGGGCGCACAGCGGATGCCGGTGACCGTCACCGGCCCCACCGCGCAGCCCGTCGATGCGTCCTGGTTGCTGCTCCCTGCGGTACCCGAGGACGGATCGGGGATGCCCTCCCGTGGCCGGGTCGGTGTCGTCGAGCTCGCGTCGACGTCGGGCATCGAGCTGCTGGGCGCGGAGCGACGCGGCCTCGACGCCGACACCACGGGATTCGGCGAGGCGATCGCCGCCGTGCTCGACGCCGGAGTCGACCGTCTCGTGCTCGGCATCGGGTCGAGCTCGTCGACCGACGGCGGCGTCGGGATGCTGCGCGCGCTCGGCGCCCGGTTCACGGACTCTGCCGGACGCGACGTCGTCCCCGGCGCGCGCGGCCTCGCCGATATCGCGCACGTCGACCTGTCGGGGCTCCGACCGCTTCCCGCGGGTGGCGTCGACGTGCTCAGTGACGTGTCGAACCCGCTGCTCGGCACGCGCGGCGCTGCCGCCGTGTTCGGGCCGCAGAAGGGGCTCGACACGGCTCAGGTCGCCGCAGCCGACGCGGCGCTGAGCCGGCTCGCCGATCTCGTGCCCGCGGGCGGGGCGCACGCGACCACTCCGGGGGCGGGAGCCGCCGGTGGCACGGGGTTCGGGCTCCTCGTCTGGGGCGCCCGCTTGAGTCCGGGCGCTCGCGAGGTCGCGGCGCTCATCGGACTCGCCGACGCCATCACCGGAGCCGACCTCGTCATCACGGGCGAGGGGTCGTTCGACGGGCAGTCGGCGGCGGGCAAGGTTCCCACGTTCGTCGCCGGGCTCGCCGCGGGTGCCGGGGTGCCGGTCGCTCTCGTCGCCGGGCGGATCGCCGCCGATGCCGACACCGCGGCGTTCACGGCATCCGTCTCGCTGACCGACCTCGCAGGATCCTCCGCGGCCTCGCTCGCTGCCCCCGCCCGCTGGCTCCGCGCGGCGGGCGCCGCGCTCGCCCGTACCGAGCCCGAGTGAACGGCTTCGCCGCGAGCGCACGGCTTGCTCACGCAGGAAGGTCGTTCACTGAGCGCTTGGCCGTGCACTGAGCGAATGATGCGAGGATGCCGCGGGCTCGGGGCGGTGGACGCCGCGGGGACGGTAGCCCAGGGCATCCGAGGCGCCGAGCAGGTCGGTGAGATACCAGACGATCGCGAGCCACATCTCGGTGCCCTGGAGTCCCGGCTCTGCCCCCGCGAGCCGGAAGCTCATCCCCGCTCCCGGCTGCCAGCCTTCGAGCACCTGGTCGAGGAGGCGGGCTGCGAGGTCATCGACCTCGGCGCGGCGGTAGCCGGCCGCGCGGGTGAGCCACAGCGGATGCGCGACGTCGAGCACGTTGCAGGCATCGAGCCGTGACGGGGTGAACCATCGGTCGTCGCGGGCGTGTCGCAGCACCGTGTCGACGACGGCCTCGGGGTGGGGAACCGGGATGCCGTGCTGCGCGAAGGTGCCGCGCGATGCCCTGTAGAAGCCGTTGACGACGAGCAGCAGCCCGCGCTCGGCGGAAGGCCGGCCCCACATGCCGCTCGCGGCATCCGCATGCGTCACGAGCCATCCGAAGAGGGCCTCGGCCACTCCCGGCGCGATCCGGTCGCCCCGGCGGCGGGCCCAGAGCAGAGCCGTCCCGATCGCGTCGACGTGATGCCCGGCGTTCCAGGGGTCGGTGTCCCAGGGCAGTGCATCGAGTCGCGCGATGACCGAGTCGGCGGTGGCATCGGCGACGAGTCCGATGGGGTGGGCGAACTCCGCCCCCATCAGATCGAGGGCGTACCCCGTGGACAGCACGTGATAGGCCGTGTCGCCGTCCTCCCAGCCGGGGACGTCAACCGGGCCGAACGGGGGTACGGCGCCCGTCGCCGGGTCCTGCCAGCCGCGCAGCCGTTCGATGAGCCCGGAAGGATCGCTGCCCGGCGGCGTGGAGCCCAGCAGCAGATCGGCGATCTCGACCGCGTCGCCCTGCGCGCGCACCGTCGGATCCGCGCCCGGCCGGTCGGAGTAGAGCCCGGTGGCCGGGTCGAATGAGCGGGCGAGCAGCGCTGTCGCATCGGCGCGGGCCCGGTCGGCGAACGCGGACACTCGGTCGCGCAGCCGATCCCTTCCGGGTGCGGCATCCGCGGGCGGCACCCGCCAGCGCAGCAGTCGGGCGGGGTTGCCACCGACGATCGCGCCCGCGGGGACATCCTTGGTGACGACGGCTCCCGCTGCGAGCACGGCCGATGCGCCCACCGTGACCCCGTCGAGCACGACGACGTGCGAGCCGATCCACACGTCGTCGCCGACCCGGATGCCGCGGCTGGTCAGCGGTTGGCGGAAGACGGGCGTTCCCGGCTCCATCGAGTGGTTGAAGCCGAGCACCGAGCTGTGCGCGCCCATCCGCACGCCGTCGCCGAAGACGACGTCGCCGCGGACGGCGGCCGACGGGTTCACCGAGCAGTCCGCGCCGATACGCAGGGTGCCGGTCAGGTACGCCCCCGCGGCGATGTAGGAGCGGTCGCCCAGGCTGAGCGTCTCGGCGTCGAGCGCCGCGAGCTCGGAGACGAAGCACTCGTCGCCGAACGTCCAGTCGGCATGAGCGGCCGCGAGCGCCGCCTGGTGCTCGCTCTGGCGCCGCCGGCTCTCCGGGGATGCCGTGGACCAGAAGTCCCACGGCGAGTAGTCGTGACGATCGATCACGCGGGACTCTCTGCGCGCGGTGCGACGGTCGACTCGCGCACGACGAGGGTGGGGTTGAGCATCACCCGACGCGTCGGCCGGCCCGGGTCGGCCATCCGTGAGACCAGCAGCTCCACCGCCGTCTCCCCGACGCTGACGCGCGGTGGTGCGACGGCGGTGAGCGCGGGGGTGAAGAGCTCGGCCACCTCGTCGTCGTAGGCGACGATCGACAGGTCTTCCGGCACCGAGATCCCTCGGTTGAGCGCCAAATCGACGAATGCCATCGCCTCGGGATCGGAATGCACCAGCAGCGCGGTCACCCCGCTTCCGAGCGCGCGGTCGAGCGTCGTGTCGACCGCGGCGGAGAACTCCGCACTCGCGCGGTCGGGAAGCGTCGTCTCGATGTGCTGGGCGGGCGTGAGCCCGAGCTCTTCGCACGCCGCCTGCCACCCGGCGGCGATCTTGCGCGACGTGGGGGAGTTGCGCGAGAGCACCAGCCCGACCTTGCGGTGTCCGAGCGAGGCCAGGTGGCGCGCCGCGAGGACCGCGCCGAGCGCGTGGTCGGTCGTCACGGCCTCGACCGGGACACCGGCGGGCTGGACGATCGCGTCACGCTCGACGAGCACGCTCGGCGTGCCGCATTCGGCCAGCCACTGCACGACATCCTGCGAGTGCGGGGTGTCGGTGTTCGGCGCGACGATGAGGCCGCGGATGTCACCGCTCGCGACGAGACGCTCGAGCACGGGGCGCTCGTCCTGCAGCTCGTACGAAGCTCCGCGCAGGTGGACCTTCAGGCCGTGACGGCGCGCAGCGGCCTCCATGCCCCGCACGACCCCCGGCCAGTAGAAGTTGAGCGACGGCACGAGCACGGCGATCGAGCCCGTCGAAGCCTCGGTGCCGCCGCCGGCGGGCGCGTGCGTGTGCTGCCCGTTGGCGGGGATCGCGCCCCCGTGCACGCGCTGCAACAGACCCTCCTGCTCCATCTGCGCGAGGTCGCGCCGGAGGGTCACGGTGGCGGCGCCGAGCTCGTCGGTCAGCTGCGAGATGCGCACGGCGCCCTCGCGCTCCATGGTCGCCAGGATGTGCGCGCGGCGCTCGGCGGCTAGCAGCGCCGGTGTGGGGTCGGTCATGGTCGCTCGTCCTCGTTCCGTTCCTGTTCTACCGTGACACGCAGCTCGGCACGACCGTCGACGCTGATGGCGAGCCGGCTGAGGCGGTCGCCCCAGACGTCGGTCAGCATCGGATCGTCGAGCTCGCGAACGACGAGGGTGTGCGGTGCCCCGGCGGGCCACGTGATCCGGACCGGGGTCGCGCCGTCGAGCGGGCTCACGCGAGCCCACCCGTCGCCTGTCGTCACCGAGCCCGCGAGGAGCAGGCGCACCTCGGTATCCGGTCCGGCGGCTTCCCAGCGGTCGTCGATCGTGACGTGTCCCGAGCGGTGAAGAGCAGCCCGACGTCGCCACGAGCGTACCGACCCGGCGGGGTAGGCGCCGCCGATCTCGAGATCCAGCGCGCTCATCTCATCCGATCGGACGACGACCGGATCGGATGCCGCGAAGGCTGCGCCGTGGGGCTGCGCCGCGCCCGAGATGCGCGGCACGCTGTGCCAGTCGCTCTGCATCGTCCAGATGTCGTATCGGTCGGGGCCGAAGGTCTGCGCCGTGTAGGTCGGGCGACCGGCATCGACGACCACGGGGACGCCGTCGGAGGCGACGATGACCGAGCCGACGTCGTTGTGGTTGTGGTTCTCGTCGTTGTGGCCGCCCTTGAGCACGACCGTGAGCCCGGCGGCGCTGCCGGGCCGTGCGCGTGCGAGCCAGACCTGCGTGGACGGGAGCCAGACCTCCGCGGGCAGCGGGCTCTCGCGACGCGTCTCGATCATCCAGGCGTCGTCGGTCAGGGCCCGCAGCAGGCGCCCGAGCCCGGCGTCCTCGGTGGCGGGCTCATCGTCGCGGCGCTGCGCCGCGGCATGGCGGCGCGCGTCGTCGTCGCCGACCGCGCGAGCCGCTCGGTGCAGGGCGTGCCAGGGCTGATCCGCGGGGGGACGGGCGGGTCCGTCGGCCGCGTTGACATACCACGGGCCGCCGAGGTGCGAGCGGTGGGGAAAGGCGACGGTCTCGCGCAGAGACGTCACGGCGGCGACCGGATCCCACGCCCCGTCGGTCGCGTAGGCGAGCAGGTCGAGGGCCTCGAGCGCTCGGCAGGCGCCGTTCCACCAGTAGGCGTAGCCCTCGTCGATCGCGCCGTCGGCGGGCAGGGCCGCGACGTAGCGATCGAGGCCCTGCGCGACGAGCGCGATGAGCGCGTCGCGCTCGTCGCCGTCGTCGCAGAGGACGAGCCCCGCGACCAGCACGTTCCCGTGGATCCACGGATTCCAGTTGTGGACGTGGCCGTCGAGCCCGAGCCAGTGCCAGTCGCGTCGCCGGAGGAACGGATCGATCACGCGGGACCGGGCCTCGTGTCGGATGCGCCGCCGGAGTCCGGGGTATCGCTCGTCGAGCCGGCGGCCGAGCACGTGGTCGATCCAGGCGAGCTGTCCGACCACCTCACCCGCACCGAGATCGAGGAAGGGATCGGTAACGGTCGCGAGAACCGACCCATGCCGCGCATAGGTGTCATCGTGGGCGGGCCAGCACCACGTCGACTGCTCGCAGAGCAGCCACACGCCGTCGGCGACCTCGTCGAGATATCTCGGATCGTCGTCCGACAGCGCCGCGACCACGGCCCGGCTCAGTCGTCGTTGGCGAGCGAAGACCTGCTGCTCGTACCCGTCCCGGTCGCCATCACGGTGCACGCGCGCGGCTTCGCTCGCACGGGGCTGAGGCCAGGGCCGTCCGAGGTCGGCGCGCGCCCGCTCGACCAGCAGACGCGTGGTCTCGGAGCGGACCCGGTGCGCCCAGCGATCCGCGTCCGGCACGGGGAGGGCGTCGGCGGACGGGCGGAGGTGCGCCGGGATGTCGCCGCACACCGCCGCGAGTGGGCCGGTGAAACCATCCGTGTTCCACAGCACAGCTGCTCCCTTGCATTGAATCGATCAGAAACGATCATAAGGAAACGGAGAAGATCTTGCAATGATCGAAATGGGTTGCTAATCTCCGAATCGGTCGCGATCAACGAAGACGACCGAGAAGCCCTTCGAAGGAGAACCGGTGACTTCCGAGCACTCGAACCCGGCCCACGCCGAGACGGCCCGCGACGCCTGGGTCGCCCGTGCCGACGTTCTGCTCGATGCCGCGCGCAGCCACGCGACGCCCGGCGCCGGCCGCATCCACTTCCCCGGCGCCGAAGGCGGCTACGGGCACGCCGTCGACGGGCTCGAGGGCTTCGCACGCACCTTCCTGCTCGCCGGCTTCCGCATCGCGGGAGCCCGGGGCGAAGGAGTCGACGAGCTCATCGCCCACTACGCGCGCGGGATCGTCTCGGGCGTCGATCCGGACGCGCCCGACCGATGGGTCCGGATGGAGGAGCACGCGCAGGCCAAGGTCGAGGCGGCATCCATCGCGCTCGTCCTCGACCTCACCCGCCCCTGGATCTGGGATCGGCTCGACGCACTCACGCAGCAGCGCGTCGTCGGCTGGCTCGCTCCGGCCGTGGGAGACGAGACCTACCCGCAGACCAACTGGGTCTGGTTCCGCATCGTGGTGCAGACCTTCCTGCGATCGGTGGGCGGCCCCTGGTCATCCGCCGACATCGCCGCCGACCTCGACCGTCACGACTCGTTCGTGCGCGAGGGCGGCTGGCTCTCCGACGGCGACGAGCGCTCGTACGACCACTACGTGGGCTGGGCGCTGCACGTCTACCCGATTCTCTGGGCGCGGATGGCGGGCGCGGCCGAGCTCGCCGCAGGCCGGACGGACGCTGACATCGCGCGCCTCGATCTCTTCCTCCACGACGCACTCGCCCTGGTCGGCGGCGACGGCTCGCCGCTCATCCAGGGCCGCAGCCTCATCTACCGCTTTGCCGCCGCGGCACCGTTCTGGGCGGGCGTCATCGCCGAGGTGCCCTCGCACAGCCCGGGGCGCCTCCGCCACGCGGCAGATCGCATCGTGACGCACTTCGCCGACCGCGGCGCCCCCGACCTCGACGGCGTCCTCACGATGGGATGGCACGGGGAGTGGCGGGGTCTCGCTCAGTCGTACTCGGGCCCCGGCTCGCCGTACTGGGCGGTCAAGGGCTTCCTCGGGCTTCTCCTGCCCGCCGATCATCCGGTCTGGACTGCGCCGGCCGAGCCGCTGCCGGTCGAGCAGGGCGATGTTCTGCGCGCGATCGCGTCGCCCGGCTGGATCGTCTCGGGCACCGCCGCCGACGGAATCGTCCGGGTCGTCAACCACGGCACCGACCACGCGTTCCCGGGGGTCCGCACGGCCGACTCGCCGCTCTACGCCCGCCTGGGCTACTCGACCGCCACCTCGCCGATCGTCGACGAGCGAGGCTGGCTCGAGCCGCTCGAGCAGTCGGCCGCCATCGTCGCCTCCGATGGCCGCGCGACGCACCGCACCGCGATGACCCTGCGGAGCGTGCGCGTCCAGGACGACGCGGACGGACGGCTCGGCATCGCCGCATCCGCGTGGGACGCGCACCTCGTCGAACCGGCCCCGACGGCGCACCGCCACGGTTCGGGGCTCGCCGGAGACGTCACGTCCGTGGGCGTCATCACGACCACCTCGATCGTCCGCGGTTCGTCCGAGGTGCGCGTCGTCGTCGTCGTCGACGCCGTCTCGTCGGGTCAGGATGCCGCATCGCTGCGACTCCGCCTCGGCGGCTGGCCGCTCTCGGGCGACGAGGTCGTCGGCGGCACCGACGACAGCGGAGCGTGGGTGTCGTCGCGGGGCCGCAGCAGCGGCATCCGCGCGCTCTTCCCGGCGGGCGTCGCGGGACTCGTGTCCCGGGCGGACGCCGACCCGCTCGGCGTCCGCACCCTCGTGCCCGTCATCGAGCACGAGGTGCGGGTCGGCGAGCCTGTCGTCGCCCTGCTCGACCTCGCCGGCGGCGAGCACAGTGCGCCGCACGCGGCCGTCGACATCGACGGCTCCACGGTCACGGTCGTCTGGCCCGACGGGGCCCGCACCGTGAGCCGACTCACCGACTCCGAATCGCCTGCCCCGGCGCTTCGGCACCACGGGGTCCGACGTGGGACCTCGCACGCAATCGCAAAGGAGCAGCACGCATGAAGCGCAAGTTCGCAGCCGCGGCGGGGATGGCGGTCGTCGCCACCCTGTCGCTCGCCGCCTGCGGCGGGGGATCCGAGCCCGCCCAGACCGCCGACGGGCCCGTCACCCTGACCCTCTCGGGGTGGAGCCTCGACACGACGCCCGAGTTCCAGGTGCTCGCCGACGCCTTCCACGAGAAGAACCCCGACGTCACGGTCGAGCTCAAGCAGTACGACGCGGCCGAATACAACACGCTGGTCACCGCCGACCTCGCGGCCGGCGTCGGACCCGACATCATCACCCAGAAAGAGGTGAAGTTCGTCACGACGTTCCAGGAGGGCGGCCAGCTCATGGACGTCTCCGACGTCGAGCTGCCCGACGGCGTCGGCGGTGCCTCGTCGTACGAGGTCGACGGCACCGCCTACGGCGTCCCGTACCGGCAGGACCGCTGGGTGCTGTTCTACAACAAGGCGCTCTTCGACGCCGCGGGCCAGGAGTACCCCGACGGCTCGTGGACGTGGGACGACTACGACGCGGCCGCCGAGGCGATCAACACCGCCGGCGTCGCGAAGGGCACCTACCAGCACCGCTGGCAGTCGACCGTGCAGGGCTTCGCCTCGGCGCAGGAGGACACCGACGTGCTCTCGGGCGACTACGGATACTTCGCCGACTACTACGACCGCGTCCTCGCCCTGCAGGATGCCGGCGCCCAGGTCGACTTCAACACCTCGACGGCCAACCAGCTCACCTACCAGGGCGAGTTCGGCACGCAGAAGGCCGCCATGCTGCCGATGGGCACGTGGTACGTCGCGACCCTGATCTCGCAGCAGGCCTCGGGCGAGGCGAACGACTTCGAGTGGGGCATCGCGCCGATCCCGCAGCTCGACTCGTCGACGACCGGCACGGACAGCACCCCGGTGACGTTCGGCGACCCGACGGGCTTCTCGATCAACGCCAACATCGACGGCGCCAAGGTGCAGGCGGCGAAGGACTTCCTCGCCTACGCCGCGAGCCTCGAGGCCGCCGAAGAGCTGGCGAAGATCGGCATCACCCCGGCCGCGTCGAACGACGCCGTGACCGAGGCGTACTTCGCCGTCGAGGGTGCGCCGACCGACGAGCTGTCGAAGTTCGCCTGGTCGACCGGCGACGTCCACCCCGAGAACCCGACGTCGAACAAGACGGCGGCGATCCAGAACATCCTCAACGACATGCACAGCGCGATCCTGTCGGGCTCGACCCCGGTCGAGCGGGCCATCACCGAGGCCGAGGACCGTGTCGCCAACGAGGTCGGTCTCGACTGATCCCGTGTGCCGTCGCCCCGCCGACGGCACCCCGCGGCCGGCGCGGCACCCCGCGCCGGCCGCATCCCCCGCCGTCCTCCCCAGGAGACACCATGACCACCACCGCCGCCTCCCCGAAGGCGCGCCGCCCCGAGCCGGCGCAGCGCCGCAGGAGATCGAAGCTGACCCTGCGCAACACGCTGCTGGGCTGGAGCTTCATCCTGCCGAACTTCGTCGGCTTCGCCCTGCTGACGCTCGTGCCGGTCGTCACGCTCTTCTACATGTCGCTGACGAACTGGAACATCTTCGGCACGGCCAACTGGGTGGGGCTCGACAACTTCGAGCGGCTGCTCGGCGACGGGAGCTTCCGCATCTCGTTCGTCAACACGCTCTACTACGCCGCGCTGCACATCCCCCTGACGATCATCGCGTCGCTCGGACTCGCGCTGCTGCTGAACAACAAGCTGCGGGGCGTCGCGTTCTTCCGCACGGCGGCGTTCTTCCCGTACATCACCTCGATCGTCGCGATCGCGGTCGTGTGGAACCTGCTCTTCAGCCCCGAGTACGGCCCGATCAACGAGATCCTCCGCGCGGTCGGCATCGCCAACCCTCCCGGCTGGCTCACCTCGTCTGAGTGGGCGATGCCCGCCGTGGTCATCGTCAGCACGTGGCGCGACATGGGCTACTACATGATCCTCTTCCTCGCCGGGCTCCAGACCGTGCCGCGCGAGCTGTACGAGGCCGCCCGCATGGACGGCGCGAACGCGTGGGAGCGCTTCGTGAACGTCACGCTCCCGTGCCTGCGGCCGACGATGTTCTTCGTCACCGTCATGCTCACGATCAACTCGTTCAAGATCTTCGACCTGATCCTCGTCATGACCGAGGGCGGTCCGGGTCAGTCGACGCTCGTGATCTCGCAGTTCATCTACCGCAAGGGGTTCGAGGAGAACCAGTTCGGCTACGCCTCCGCGGCCGCCGTGGCGCTCTTCTTCCTCTGCATCCTCGTGACCATCCTCCAGTTCATCTGGAACAAGCGGAGGAACGTCTGATGACGAATCTTCTCGTACCCCAGGACGACCGCCGGGCGCTGCGCAAGATCGCGGCCGACGGCCTGCCCGACGGCCACCGGCCCGACACGGTCTCGCCCCTGCGCCGGATCGGTCGCATCGCGGGCTACATCGCGCTCATCCTCGCCGCGGCGGCTCTGCTGCTGCCGTTCTTCTGGATGATCATGAGCTCGCTGAAGTCGGCCAACGAGGTGTTCTCGGTTCCGATCCAGTGGATCCCCGAGGTCTTCGTCTGGCAGAACTACGTCGACATCTGGAACCAGTCGGGGATGCTGACCTGGATCCGCAACACGCTCGTGCTGGCGGTCGTCGTCACCTTCCTGCAGGTGCTGACCGGCTCGTTCGCGGCCTACGGCTTCGCCCGCATCCGCTTCCCCGGACGCGACGTGCTCTTCCTCGCCTACATCGGCACGATCGCGGTGCCGTGGCAGTCGTACATGATCCCGCAGTTCATCCTGCTCTCGAACGTCAAGGTCTCGAACACGCTGTGGGCCATCATCCTCATCCAGGCGTTCGGCGCCTTCGGGGTGTTCCTCATGAAGCAGTTCTACGAGACCATCCCCGAGGAGCTGTCGGAGGCCGCGCGCCTGGACGGCCTGAGCGAGTACGGCATCTGGCGCCGCATCATGCTGCCCCTGTCGGTGCCCGCCCTCGCGAGCCTCACGCTGCTGACGTTCGTGAACACCTGGAACGACTACCTCGGGCCGCTCATCTACCTGCGGAACCCCGATCTGTGGACCATCCAGCTCGGGCTGAAGAGCTTCGTGAGCAACCTCTACGACACCAACTACGCCCTGCTGTTCGCGGGACTCGTCATCTCGGTGGTGCCGATCGCGATCATCTTCCTCGTCGGCCAGAAGTACTTCGTCGAGGGCATCGCGACGAGCGGGATGAAGGGGTGAGGCCGTGAAGCGCATCTCGCACAACACGTACGCGACCGTCTTCGGCGTCGTCTACCTCGGGCTCATGACGAACCTGCTGCTGCTCGCCTCGTGTCTGCCGCTCGTCGTACTGCTGGTGATCACGGACCCGGCACGGTCGTGGCCGATGCTGGCCGTCGTCGCGCCGCTGTGCGCACCGGGCATCACGGCGGCGTTCGCGACCTTCCGCGCTCACGGCGAGGGCGAGAACCAGGTCGTCCGCGTGTTCGTCCGCAGCTGGAAGCGCTCGTGGCGCAAGGCTCTCGCGCTGGGAGCGGTCGTCGTGGCCGCCCTCGTCGTCGTGCTGGTCGACGTCCGCTTCTTCGCGCCGATGCAGGCGGGGGTCGCCGTTGTTCCCCTGCTCGGCGTGATGACGATCCTCCTGGTCGCGACGGGGCTCGTGGCATTCGCTGCGCTCGCCGAGGAGCCCGACGCCTCGCTGCGCTCGATCGCTCGGGCAGCGCTGCTGCTGAGCGTCCGCCGGTGGTGGCTGAGCCTCGTGTCGCTCGCGGTCATCGCGCTGCAGGCGGGACTGTTCGTCTCGATGCCGGCCATCGCGATCGGTCTCACCTCGGCGCCGGCGCTCTACCTCGCCTGGGCCAACGCCCGCTACATCCTCCGTCCGGCGCTCGGCGATCCCGAGCCCCAGACCGTCTGAATCCCGAAGGAACCCCTCGACATGACATCCCTCCCCGGAACCCGTCTCGGCGCGCCCGCGATCGAGGCGGCGATCGGCGCCGCCCTCACCACGCTGCGTCGCAACATCGAGACGTTCGGGCTGCGCTATCCCGACGACACGACGCGCGACGACCGGTACCCGATCCGCCCCGCGGCAGGCGGGTTCCCCCCGGGCGCTAATCGCGGCTGGACGACCAGCTTCTGGCCGGGGATGATGTGGATCGCGTGGGAGGTCACGGGCGACGCCTTCTTCCGCGACGCCGGGCTGGCCCATGCGGCGGACTTCGCACGCCGCATCCGCGACGAGGACGACCTCGACACGCACGACCTCGGGTTCCTCTACAGCCTCGCCTCCGTCGCGCCCTCCCGGCTCCTCGGCGACGAGGACGCCCGCCAGACCGCCCTGTCGGCCGCCGATCACCTCATGCGTCGCTTCCTCGAACCCGCCGGCATCATCCAGGCGTGGGGAGATCTCTCCGACCCCGCGCAGCGCGGACGCACGATCGTCGACAGCCTCATGAACATGCCTCTGCTCACCTGGGCGGGCGAGCAGACCGGCGAAGAGCGCTTCGCCGACGCGGTGCGACGGCACACGACGCAGCTGCGCACGCACATCCTGCGCGATGACGACACGACCTTCCACACCTTCTACTGGGACCCCGAGACCGGCGAGCCGCTGCGCGGGGCGACCGAGCAGGGCGCGTTCGACGACTCGTGCTGGGCGCGCGGCCAGGCGTGGGGCATCTACGGCTTCGCGATGAACCACCGAGCGACCGGCGACCCGGCCCTGCTCGATGCCTCGCGTCGCTGCGCCGAACGGTTCCTCTCGCACCTCCCGAGCGACCGCGTCCCGTTCTGGGACATGGTCTACACCGACGGCGCCGACGCGCCCCGCGACAGCTCGTCGGCCGCGATCGCGGTGTCGGGGCTGTTCGAACTCGCCGATGTGCTCGACGAGGGGGAGGAAGCCGACCCCGATGCCGCCTCCCGCTATCGGGCGGCGGCTCACGAGATCCTCGCCTCGCTCATCGAGAACTACACGCCCGAGAGCCCGGAGGCGGCCGACGCCGTGCTCCTGCACAGCGTCTACGACCTGCCGAAGTCGGTCGGCGTCAACGAGGGCACCCTGTGGGGCGACTACTTCTACCTCGAGGCTCTCGTGCGCGCCGCGCGCCCCGACTGGAAGCCGTACTGGTGAGGCTCGTCCGTTACCGCGCCGTCCGCGCGGCCGATGCCGAGGGGGCCGTCCGGTCGGGCGTCGTCGTGACGGTCGACGGCGTCGACCGTGTCGTCGACCTCGGACCCGCGGCGCTGACCGACCTGCTCGCCGCCGACCGCGCCGCGCTCGACCGCGCCGCAGCACGTGCGGATGTCGCCGACCTCGAGCTGTCGGCAGTTCGGCTCGAGGCGCCGGTGCGTCCGGGCAAGATCCTGTGCCTCGGCTACAACTACCGGGGGCATGTGCCCGACGGCGTCGACCCGACCGCCGACGACCCCGCGTTCCCCGATGTGTTCGCGAAGACCGCGAACACCCTCGGCGGACCGGCCGACCCCGTCGTGATGCCCGCCGTCGCGGACGACGTCGACTACGAGGGCGAGATCGCCGTCGTCATCGGGCGACGGGCGAAGGATGTCGACGAGGCGACGGCACTCGCGCACGTCGCCGGCTACACGATTCTCAACGACGTGTCGGACCGCTCGTGGCAGCGCCGGCAGAGCCAGTGGGCGATGGGCAAGTGCTTCGACGGCTTCGCGCCGCTCGGCCCGTGGCTCGTCACGCCCGACGAGACGGGCGACCCGCAGGACATGCTCGTCGAGGTCGTCCGCGACGGCATCGTGACCGTCTCGCAGTCCACGGCGACCACGATCTTCTCGGTCACGTACGTCGTGTCGTACCTTAGCCGTGTCATGACGCTGGAGCCCGGCGATGTCATCTCGACCGGCACCCCGCAGAAGCTGCCCGACGCGCAGGCCGCCCACCGGCCGCTGCGCGACGGCGATGCCGTCACGGTGCGCATCTCGCGTCTCGGCGAACTGACCACCACCTTCATCGGAGGCCCCGCATGATCCTCGATTCCTTCCGCCTCGACGGTCGCGTCGCTCTCGTCACCGGGTCGACCCGCGGCCTCGGTCAGGGCGCAGCCGTCGCGCTCGCCGAGGCCGGTGCGGACGTCGCCCTGCTCGATCGCGGCGATGCCGCCGAGACCGCGGCGGCCATCACGGCGCTCGGACGCCGCGCCCACCGCATCCGTCTCGACCTCGGCACCGCCACTCCCGAGCAGCTCGCCGACGCGGTCGCCGAGACCGTCGCCGAGCTCGGCGGCATCGACATCCTGGTCAACAACGCGGGCATCATCCGCCGTGCTGCCGCCGCCGACCACCCGGCCGCCGACTGGGACGACGTGCTGGCCGTGAACCTCGACGCCGTGTTCCACCTGTCGCAGGCCGCCGGACGCCGCATGATCGTGCAGGGCTCCGGGCGCATCATCAACGTCGCCTCGATGCTGTCGTTCCAGGGCGGGATCCTCGTTCCCGGCTACGCCGCCTCGAAGCACGCCGTCGCGGGCCTGACCAAGGCGCTCGCGAACGAGTGGGCCGCGTCGGGGGTGACCGTCAACGCGGTCGCGCCCGGCTACATGGCCACCGACAACACCGCACCCATCCGGGCCGACGCCGACCGCGAGGCATCCATCCTGGCCCGCATCCCCGCCGGCCGGTGGGGCACACCCGGCGACCTGCAGGGCGCCTTCGTCTTCCTCGCCTCGGATGCCGCGGCCTACGTGACCGGGGCGATCGTGCCCGTCGACGGCGGCTGGCTCGTCCGCTGAACCGCTTCCGCCGATCTGCTTCCGCCGACATCCTCGCCGGCCCCGTGCCGACACCCTCCCGAAAGGAACCCCATGCAGCAGCGCTACGCGACCAACCCCGCGCAGATCCCGGGCATGACCACCGCCGACCTGCGCGAGCAGTACCTCGTGCCCGGGGTGTTCGTGCCGGGCGAGATCACCGTCGTCTACACCCACCACGACCGCATCGTGCTCGGCGGCGCCGTTCCGGCCGGGCGCGAGCTGGTGCTTCCGGGGTACCCCGAGATCCGGAGCGACTACTTCCTCGAGCACCGCGAGGTGGGCATCATCAACGTCGGGGGCGCCGGTACGGTGACAGCCGACGGCGAGGTCCACACCCTCGTGAAGGGGGCCTGCCTGTACCTCGGCCGCGGCATCCGCGACGTCGTGTTCGCGGACGCGGACGCGGGCGACGGTTCGGGCGGCGGCGCGCAGTTCTACCTGTTCTCTGCCCCGGCGCACACCGCCTACCCCGCCGCGCTCGTGTCGCCGGGCGAGGGCACGGTGCGCGAGCTCGGCGACCAGGTCACGAGCAACCGCCGCACGCTCAACCAGTACATCCACGAGAACGGCGTGAAGAGCTGCCAGATCGTCATGGGCGTGACGACGCTGCACGAGGGCTCGATGTGGAACACGATGCCCGCTCACACCCACGACCGCCGTACCGAGTGCTACCTGTACTTCGACCTGCCCGACGACGCGCGCGTCATCCACCTGCTGGGTGAGCGCGAGGAGACTCGGCACCTCGTCGTGGCCGACCGTCAGGCGATCATCTCGCCGAGCTGGTCGCTGCACTCCGGGGTGGGCACGGCGGCGTACTCGTTCATCTGGGCGATGGCGGGCGAGAACCAGGCATTCGACGACATGGATGCCGCACCCGTCACGACCCTGAAGTGAGCGGTGCGGTGGGCGGCATGCTGCTGACGGCGGGCGAGACCATGGCGATGGTCGCGCCGGTGTCGGCGGAACGACTCGAGCATGCCGAGGTGTTCCGCATCGATGCCGGGGGAGCGGAGTCGAACGTCGCGGCGCACGCGGCCGCCCTCGGTCAGCCCGCCGCGTGGTTCTCGCGTGTCGGCGACGACGCGCTCGGCCGGCGCGTCGTGTCGCGGGTGGGATCGAGGGGCGTCGACGTCTCGCGCGTCGTCGTCGACGCCGCCCATCCGACCGGGCTCTACGTGAAGGACCCCGGCCACGGGGTGGCGTACTACCGGGCCGGGTCGGCCGCCGCCCATCTCTCGGTCGTCGACGCCGACGAGCTCTCCTGGGCGGGTGTCGGGATGCTGCACGTGTCGGGCATCACCGTCGCGCTCGGCGGCACGGCGCCCGCGTTCCTCCGACGGCTCGTCGCCCGGGCGCGAGTGGCGGGGGTTCCTGTGAGCGTCGACGTGAACCACCGTGCGCCGCTGTGGGCCGCGTCGGCGGCATCCGGTCCGCTGCTCGAGCTGGCGAGGTCGGCCGACGTCGTCTTCGTCGGCCGCGACGAGGCCGAGACGCTCTGGGGCGCGGCGGACGCGGGCGCGGTGCGCGCCCTGCTGCCGGACACCCCTCAGCTCGTCGTCAAGGACGGCGCCGTCGGGGCCACGCTGTTCGCGCGCGACGACGCGGACTTCGAGCCGGCTCTCGTCGTCGACGTCGTCGAGCCGGTGGGGGCCGGCGACGCCTTCGCCGGCGGCTATCTCGCCGCGTTGATGGCGGGCGCCTCGACGCGGGAGCGCCTGCGATCCGGGCACGAGCGCGCGGCGCTCACGATAATCACCACGGGGGACTTCCCCGACGACGCGGCGGGGTCACCCGTCGCCGGCATCCCTCTCGAAAGGACCTCCGCATGACCACGTCGTCCGTCGATCGAGCTCACACCGACCACGCAGCCACCGGCCGGTCGGCCGCACTCGACGACATCTTCGCGGGCGCGCCGCTGATGGCGATCCTGCGGGGGATGGGGCTCGAGCGTTCCGTCCGGCTCGCGACCGCCGCGTGGGACCTCGGCATCGACTCGGTCGAGGTGCCGTTGCAGACCGCTGAGGACGAGCGCGCGCTGCGCGAGGTCGTGCGCCTCGGTGCCGAGCGCGGCAAGGCCGTCGGGGCCGGCACGATCCTCACGGTCGCCCAGGTCGATCAGGCCCTGGCGGCCGGAGCCGCCTATCTGGTCGCCCCGGGGCTCGACGCCGACGTGGTGCGCGCAGCCCAGGAGCGCGACATCCCGATCCTGCCCGGCGTCGCGACGCCGAGCGAGGTGCAGCGCGCGGTCGCCCTCGGGCTGACGTGGCTGAAGGCGTTCCCCGCCCAGTGGCTCGGCGCGGATTGGTTCCGGCACATCCGCGGTCCGTTCCCCGGCGTGAGCTTCGTCGCGACCGGCGGCATGGACGCCGCGAACGCCGGGCTCTTCCTCGACGCCGGCGTGCGCGTGGTGGCCGTCGGCTCGGCCCTGGAGGACGAGTCGCAGCTGCCCCGCCTGGCAGCCCTCCTCGCGCGTTGACCCGAGCGTACGGCTTCGCCGCGAGTGCACGGCTTGCTCGCGCTCGAAGGTCGTGCACTCGGCGCTCGGCCGTGCACTGGGCGTGATGCGGGGCGGGAGCTGGGTCTGGCTCACGGCAGGACGATGACCTTGCCCGCGATCCCGCTCTCGGCCGCCTTGGCGTGCAGCGCGGGGAGCTCAGCCAGGGGGATGCGCCGCGTGACCTCGACGGTGAGCGCGCCCTCGTCGACGAGGCGGACCAGCTCGGCGAGCCGGTCGCGATCGCGGCGGACGAACACCGTCGCGGCGCGGACGCCGCGCGCCTCGTCGCTCGGGGTGGCCATGAACGCCGTCGTGCTGACGACCGCGCCGCCGTCGGAGACGGCCCCGACGTAGGTCTCGAACAGCTCGGGCTCGATCGGGGCGAGGTTCAGCAGCACGTCGACCGGTCCGTCGATCGCGCCCAGCACGTCGGTTGCGGTGTGGTCGATGATCTGGTCGGCTCCGGCAGCGCGGACGGCGTCGAGGCTGCGGGGACTCGCGGTGGCGATGACGTGGACGCCGGTGCGCTTGGCGAGCTGGACGGCGTACTTTCCGACGACACCGCCGGCGCCGACGATCAGCACCCGCTGGCCCGACTCGAGGCGACCGTCGTCGAAGAGGGCCTGCCACGCGGTCAGCGCGACGGAGGGCAGCGCGGCGGCATCGGCGAGGGGAATGCTCGTGGGCGCGGCGGCCACGGCGTCGGCGGGAGCCAGCACGAACTCCGCCGCCCCGCCGTCGTGCTCCATCGGGAGGAACGCGATCACCGCGTCGTCCACGGCGAGGCCGGTCACGCCCGGGCCGACCGCGTCGACGCGTCCCGAGACGTCGTACCCGGGCACGTGGGGCAGCTCGATCGGGATGGGGAGGAAGCCCGCGCGCATCCCGCCGTCCGCCGCGTTGTACGCCGACGCGGCGACGCGGATGCGCACCTGGCCCGCCGTCGGTTCGGGACGGTCGATGTCTACGACCTCGAGGACCTCGGGGCCACCGGTCTGAGAGAACTGCACTGCATCCATGATCTGATCCTTCGCGGTTGAGTGCTTCGAATTCGAAGCGATACGAGGAACGTAACACTACTTCGAATGTGAAGCAACAGGTAGGATCGAAACCATGACGAACGCGCCACGCTCCCTGACGTCGACGCAGCTGGAGGCCTATCTGGCCTTCACAGAGGTGGGCAGTCTGCTGCGCCCCGCCGTCGAGGCGCAGCTGAAGGATGCCGGCGGCCTGAGCTACGTGCAGTTCCAGCTGCTGGCACGGTTGAACGACGCGCCGGACGGCAGTCTGCGCATGACCGACCTCGCCGACGGCGTGGTCTACAGCCGCAGCGGACTGACCTACCAGGCCACGCTGCTCGAGCAGCGCGGATACGTCATGCGGTCACCGTCTCCGGAGGACGAGCGCAGCACGGTGGTCGCCCTGACGAGTGCGGGGCGCGAGGTGCTTGCCGCCGTGTTCCCCGGTCACATCGAGACGGTGCACCGGCTGCTGTTCGCGCCGCTGTCGGACGCGGATGCCGCCGACCTCGCGCGCATCCTCGGGCGCGTGACGACGCACCTGCGCTCGGCGCCGCCCCGTTCGGCATCCCGCCGTCGTCAGAGCTGACGACCGCACCCGCGCGAGCGTACGGCTTCGCAGCGAGCGCACGGCCTGCTCGCGCTCGTAGGTCGTGCACTCGGCGCTCGGCCGTGCATTGGGTGTGGTGCGGGGATCGGGTCAGGCACCGAGCGCGGCGGAGACCACGGCGCGCGCTTCGGCCTGCACCTCGGCGAGGTGCTCGGGGCCGCGCAGGCTCTCGGCGTAGAGCTTGTAGACGTCCTCGGTGCCCGAGGGGCGCGCGGCGAACCACGCGTGCTCGGTCTGCACCTTGAGACCGCCGATCGCCGCACCGTTGCCCGGGGCGTGCGACAGCTTCGCCGTGATCGGCTCGCCCGCCAGCTCGGTGGCCGTCACCGCATCGCCTGACAGCTTGCCGAGGGTGGCCTTCTGCTCGGGCGTCGCGGCGGCGTCGACGCGCTGGTACGCCGACGACCCGAATTCGGCCTCGAGCTCGGCATAGCGCTGCGAGGGGGTCTTGCCGGTGACGGCGAAGATCTCGGCGGCGAGCAGGCACAGCATGATGCCGTCCTTGTCGGTCGTCCACACGCTGCCGTCCTTGCGGAGGAACGAGGCCCCCGCCGACTCCTCGCCGCCGAAGGCGACGGAGCCGTCGAGCAGGCCCGGCACGAACCACTTGAATCCGACGGGAACCTCGAGCAGCGCACGGCCGAGCGACTCGGCCACGCGATCGATGATCATCGACGAGACGAGGGTCTTGCCGACCGCGGCATCCGCCGGCCAGCCCGGACGGTTGGCGAAGAGGTAGTCGATCGCGACGGCGAGGAAGTGGTTCGGGTTCATCAGCCCTGCGTCGGGCGTCACGATGCCGTGGCGGTCGGCGTCGGCGTCGTTGCCGGTGAGGATGTCGTACTCCTCGCGTCGCGCGACGAGCGCGGCCATCGCCGACGGCGACGACGGATCCATGCGGATCTTCTCGTCCCAGTCGAGCGTCATGAACTTCCAGGTCGGATCGACCTCGGGGTTCACGACGGTCAGGTCGAGACCGTAGACCTCGGCGATGAGCGCCCAGTACTCCACCGACGCGCCGCCGAGCGGGTCGGCCCCGATGCGCACGCCCGACGCCTTGATCGCGTCGACATCGATGATCGTGGCGAGGTCGCGCACGTAGGCGTCGCGGAAGTCGTACTGGCCGAGCGTATCGAGGTCGATGTCGGCGTGACGGGTGCGGTGCACGCCCTCCAGGCCGGCGGCGATGAGCTCGTTCGCGCGGTCGGCGATCCACGAGGTCGCGTCGGTGTCGGCAGGTCCGCCGTGCGGGGGGTTGTACTTGAAGCCGCCGTCGCGCGGCGGGTTGTGCGAGGGCGTCACGACGATGCCGTCGGCACGGCCCGCGTCGTCGACCGCGCGGCCGCGGTTGTACGTGAGGATCGCGTGGCTGAGCGCCGGCGTCGGCACCCACGAGTCGCGGGAGTCGATGCGGACGTCGACGCCGTTCGCGACGAGCACCTCGATGGCGCTGCGCTCGGCCGGGAGGGAGAGCCCGTGGGTGTCGCGTCCGAGGAAGAGGGGACCCTCGATGCCCTGCGCGCGCCGGTAGTCGACGATCGCCTGGGTCGTGGCGAGGATGTGGTCCTCGTTGAAGCTCGTCGACAGCGACGATCCGCGGTGGCCGCTCGTTCCGAACGCGACGCGCTGCCCGGGCACCGCGGCATCCGGCTTCCGGTCGTAGTAGGCGGCGATCAGCTCATCGATGTCGATGAGGTCGGATGCTTCTGCGGGCGCTCCTGCACGGCTCATAGTGCTTAGTCTGCCCGTTTCCGCGCCCGTCGGTGGCGGATTGACACGGCACTCACGGTCGATCCCTCACGCGCCCCCGCGAGCGCCGCTGTGGGCGAGGAGGGCGGCCAGCGTCGCCCGCAGGCCGGGGGAGTCGGCCTGCGAGCGGCGGTGCACGGCCACAATGTCGCGCGTCGACGCCGGCTCGACGGTCGGCACGGCGACGAGGTCGGGGCCGAGATCGCCGCGCCCCAGCCGCGGAACGAGTGCGACGACGGCTCCGGTGCGGGCGAGCTCGATGTGGTTCTCGAACTCCATCGACTCGTAGAGCACGCGCGGCGCTCCGCCGATACCGTCGAACAGGCGCCGCAGCCACTGCCGGCAGATGGTCGTGTCGAAGGTGGCGACCCACCGCTCGTCCGCGAGATCGGCCGGGCGCAGGACGTCGCGGCCGGCGAGCGGGTGGTCGCGGTGCAGGATGACGTCGGCGACGTCCGTGAAGAGCGGCGTGACGACGAGGTTCTCGGGGATCGCGAGCGCGACACCGCCCCACTGGTGCACGACGCCGAGGTCTCGCTGGCCCGATGCGACGAGCGCGACCGTCTCCCAGGGCTCGCTCTCGCGCACCGGCAGCCGCAGGTCCGGGTGGGCGGTGGTCAGCTCGACGAGCACGGCGGTGAGCAGACCGCGCACGACGGTCGAGAACGCGGCGATCCGGAGCTCGCCCGTGACGCGGCCGTCCTCGCCCGTCCCGACCCCAGCGTGCAGGTCGGCGCGGAGGCGTTCAAGGTCGGCGAGGATCGGCGTCGAGCCGACGACGAGCTGCGTTCCGGCCGCCGTGAGCGCGACGCCGCGACCGACCCGTTCGAGCAGCGCGACCCCGGTCTCGCGTTCGAGGCGCTTGATCTGCTGCGACACCGCCGAGGGCGTGAACCCCAGGGTGGATGCCGCGGCCGCCACGCTGCCCTCGCGCGCGACGGTCCGCAGGGAGTGCACGGCATCCAGATCGATCATGAAGCGATGCTACCGATTCGAAGGCAGAAAGCATTGCTTGTCGTTCATCGTCCGTCGCGATGGACTGAGTCCGTGAGTCGACGCGACATGATCCTCGCCGCTACGGTGGCGGCCCTCTGGGGGTTCAACTTCCTCGTCATCGAATGGGGCATGGCCGGTATCCCGCCGCTGCTCTTCGTGGCGATCCGGTTCGCGGTGGTCGCCGCGTTCGTCGTCGTCGTGCCGCCGCCGCGAGCACGCTGGACGGCGGTCGTCGGCGTGGGGCTGTTCATGAGCCTCGGCCAGTTCGGTCTGCTCTACATCGCCCTCGCGCTCGGACTCCAGCCGGGTCTCGCCGCCCTGCTGATGCAGGCGCAGGCCGTGTTCACCGTCGTCATCGCCGCCGGCGTGCTGCGGGAACGCCCCACCCGCGGGCAGGTGATCGGCGTCGGCCTCGGCATCGTGGGTCTCGCCACCGTCGCCGCCGGCCGCGGGGGAGACGCCCCTGCGATCGCGGTCGCGCTGGCGCTCGCGGCCGCACTCTCGTGGGCCGTCGGCAACGTGATCTCGCGTCGCGCGGGCGTCGTCACCGGTCGCGGACCGCTCGGCGCGCTCTCGCTCACCGTCTGGTCGGCGCTCGTCGTGCCGGTGCCGGCATTCGGGCTGGCGCTGGTGTTCGAGGGACCGCAAGCGATCGGCGACGGGCTCGCCGGCTTCGGCATCCCTGCCCTCATCTCGACGATCTACACTGCAGGGCTCTGCACGCTGGTCGGCTATGCGATCTTCAACTCCCTGCTCGGCCGCAACCCTTCGGCCGCCGTGGTGCCGTGGGTGCTGCTGGCGCCCGTCGTGGCGATGAGCGCGGCGGCGGTGCTGCTCGGCCAGGTGCCGGCGCCGGCCGAGATCATCGGCGGAGCCGTGCTCGTGGTGGGCGTGCTCGTGACGACCGTCGGGCGCAGACCCCGGACGCCCCGGCCTCCGCGCCGGGCCCGGTCTCGGGGCCGGTCTCGGGTGCGGGCGCGGGTGCGGGCGGCGGCGGATGCGGAGGCCGCGGGCGCGCCGGTCTAGGCTCATCTGCGTGACGCCCGAGCACGACGACCAGCCCGCCCGCCGCACCTACAGCTATCTCGGGCCGGCGGGGACCTTCACCGAGGCCGCCCTCGCCCAGGTGCCCGAGGCGCGCGACCAGATCTGGCGCTCGGTCCGCAACGTCGGCGAGGCTCTCGCGGATGTCGTCGAGGGCCGGTCGGATGCCGCGATGATCGCGATCGAGAACTCCGTCGACGGCGGGGTCTCGACGGCGCAGGACGCGCTGGCCACGATGCCCGGCCTCCGGATCGTCGGCGAGTACCTCGTGCCCGTGAACTTCGTGCTCGTGGCCCGCCCGGGCACGCGGATCGAGGATGTCTCGCTCATCGCCGCGCACCCCGTCGCCTACGCGCAGTGCCTGCAGTGGCTGCTGAAGGCGCGGCCCGAGCACGCCCACCTCCCGGCCGCGAGCAACGTCGCCGCCGCGCTGGGGCTGCTCGACGGCGTCAGTGATGCCGACGCGGCGATCGCGCCCCCCGGCATCCTGGAGCACCACGATCTCGAGCTGCTGGCGTCCGACATCGGCGACAACGAGCATGCCGTGACCCGGTTCGTGCTGGTGAGCCGCACCGTGGCCCCGCCGTCGCCGACGGGTGCCGACAAGACCTCGCTCATCGCGGAGCTGCCCGACGACCATCCGGGCGCGCTCCTCGAGCTGCTCGAGCAGTTCTCGACGCGCGGCATCAACCTGTCGCTCATCGAGTCGCGGCCGATCGGCGATGCGCTCGGCCGGTACCGGTTCGTCATCGACGCCGACGGGCACGTCTCGGACGAGCGCATGGCGGATGCCCTCATGGGCGTGAGGCGATTCAGCCCGAAGGTGCTGTTCCTCGGGTCGTACCCGCGCGCCGACCGCGCGATCGTCCGCTACCCGCAGCGGTACTCCGACGACGTCTTCGTTGAGGCGCGCGACTGGCTGCGCGCCCTGATCTCCGGCGAGCCCGAGGCCTGACCCCCGGGTCTCCTCCCGTCGACTCGCCACGAAACGCGGATGCCGGGGTGACCGGATCCGCGTTTCCTGGCGACTCGACGCGGTAGCTGGGGGCAGGGGCCGGGGGCACGGGCATGGCCGGGGGCGCGGGCAGGGCCGTGGAATAGGGTCCCCGTTGGCGTGCCGCGTACGGGCTGAGCTCGGCGCGGCGAGCCGTTGCTGCGCCGCGTAAACGCCCAGTTCGGTGTGGCGGGCTGTTGGCGTGCCGCGTGCAGGCTGAGCTCGGGGCCGCGAGCCGTTGCTGCGCCGCGTAAACGCCCAGTTCGGGGTGGCGAGCCGTTGCTGTGCCGTGCACAGGCTGAGCCCGGGGTGGCGGGCCTTCCGCGTTCCGGCCACCGGCACTCAGCCTGTGCACGGCACGCCCGCCCGCCCGATGCCCCACGGCGTCCCCGCCGCGGCCCCCAGCCCCTCCCCGTCGAGTCGCCACGAACTGCGGATGCGGGGCCCGCCGGATCCGCAGTTCGTGGCGACTCGACGCGGGGGCGGGCGGGCCACGCGAGTCGGATTGGCCGTCGCGGACGACGGAGCGGGTGCGCGAGCATCGACGAATGCTCCCCTCCCGAGGCGACGCCGGTCGCGCCGAAGAACTCGCCATCCTCCGTGACGCCGATCGCCGGGCCCGCGACTACGTCGAACGGATCGGCACTCGGGCGGTCTACCCGGCACCCGCGGATGTCGCCGCGCTCGCCGGCTTCGATGAGCCCCTCCCGCAACGCGGGCAGGATGCCGCGGCGACGATCGCGATGCTCGACGAGCTCGGATCGGCGGCGGCGGTCGAATCCAACGGCGGGCGCTACTTCGGCTACGTCGTCGGGGCAACGCTACCCGCCGCGGCAGCCGCCGACCGGATCGCTCTCGCCTGGGACAACAGTGCGTCCGCCCCGCTCGGGTCACCGGCGACGGCGGCGATCGAGTCCGTCGCGGCGCGGTGGATGCTCGATGTCCTCGACCTGCCGCGCGACAGCGCCGTGGGATTCTCGACCAGCGCGGGGGCCGGCACCGTCGCCGCCCTCGCGAGCGCGCGGCAGCACGTGCTCGCCGCGCTCGGCTGGGACGTCTCACGAGACGGCCTCTTCGGCGCTCCGCGCGTTCGGGTGGTCGCGAGCGAGCTGGCCCATGTCGTCGTGCGCAAGGCGCTGCGTGTCCTAGGCTTCGGGCTCGACACGGTCGAGTGGGTCGCGACGGACGAACACGGGCGCATCGATCCGGCATCCCTGCCCGTGGTGGATTCCTCGACGATCGTGATCCTGCAGGCCGGAGAGGTCAACACGGGCGAGTTCGACCCGTTCGACGAGGTGATGTCGCGCGTCCGCGCCGACGCCGGGTGGATCCACGTGGACGGGGCCTTCGGGCTGTGGGCCCGCGCCTCGCGGCATCGGGCGCTGACCTCCGGGATCGAGCTCGCGGACTCGTGGACGGTCGACGGGCACAAGTGGCTCAACACTCCGTACGACAGCGCCGTCACGATCATCCGCGACCGGGATGCCGCGGCATCCGCGCTGCACTCGGACGCCGCCTACTCGACATCCACCGGCGATGCGCAGAAGGACCTCACCCTCGAGTTCTCGCGGCGTGCCCGCGGCATCCCGATCTGGGCGGCACTCCGCACCCTGGGTCGAGACGGGGTGGCGGAACTCGTCGAGAATGCGACGGCCACCGCGACCCGTATCGCTGCGGGACTCCGGTCCGCCGGCTACACGGTGGTCAACCGCGTCGTGCTGAACCAGGTGCTCGTGCGCGCCGGTTCGCCCGAGGAGACGCAGCGGATCGTCGCGGCGGCGCAGGCGAGCGGGGCGACCTGGTTCGGCGCCACCGTCTGGCGCGGCGAACCCGCCTTCCGGATCTCGGTCTCGTCGTGGCGCACCCGCCCCGAAGACGCCGACGCCCTCGTCGATCTGCTGCGGTCGCTTCGAGGCGGCGAGACCCTCTCCCGCTGAGCCGAGCTGAGCTGAGCCGAGCCGAGCCGAGCCGAGCCGTCCGTCGGGTCGTCAGGTGCGGCGGGTGCGGCGGGCGTGGCGGGGGTGCGGTGTGCCGTCGACAGGCTGAGAGGCGGGATCGGGCGTCAGGGATGCTGCGGGCCGGGGCTCAGCCTGTGGACGGCACACGTCCGGCCCAGAGCCAACCGCCCGGCCCGGCAGAGCCAACCGCCTGGCCCCGGTGGGCCAGGAGAAGCCCGGGTCAGGCGGCGAGGAGCTCGAGGGTGCGGATGCGGGCGGGCGCCGCATCGGGCTGCTCGCCGTCGTGTGCCGCGGACACCGGCGAGACCATGACCTCGTCGACGCCGTGCTGCGCGGCGAAGGCCGTGAGGGCGGCGCGGGTGTCGGGTCCAGTGCCCACGAACCAGCGCGAGCGCAGCGCGTCGAGCATCGGCGTGGCGAGGTGGTCGGTGGCCTCGGCGGCCGCGGCCTCCTCGACGGTCTCGAGCGCGCTGAGCGGACGGTTTCCGCGCAGCCGCGCCATCATGCGGGCCTGCGGGAGCATGAGCGCCTCGGCCTCTGCGTCGCTGTCGGCCACGACGGCGTTGGCCGTGAGGAAGGTCCGCGGAGCCTCGAGAGTCTCGGACGGACGGAACTGGTCGCGGTAGAGCCCCAGCGCGCGGTCGAGGCCCTCGCCCGAGAAGTGGTTCGCGAAGACGTACGGCAGCCCCAGGGCAGCGGCGAGCTGCGCGGAGTAGTCGCTCGATCCGAGCAGCCAGACGTCGGGGGTCGACGTCGCCGACGGGGTGGCGTGCACGTCGTAGGTGCCGCCCGACGTGAAGCGCACGGTCGCGCCGTCGCCCGACACGAGCGCGAGGATGTCGCGGATGTTGTCGGGGAACCGGTCGACGTCGCTCGTCGTGCCTGACTGGCGCAGAAGCTGCGTGATGACGGGATCGCTGCCGGGAGCGCGTCCGATGCCGAGGTCGACGCGTCCCGGGGCGATGGCCTCGAGCGCGGCGAACTGTTCGGCGACGACGAGCGGCGAGTGGTTGGGCAGCATGACGCCGCCCGACCCGACACGGATGCGCGAGGTGCGCGACGCGGCGGCGGCGATGAGCACGGGCGGGGTCGTCGATGCCACGGCCGGCATGTTGTGATGCTCCGCGAACCAGTAGCGGCGGTAGCCGAGCTCGTCCGCCCGCTGCGCGACGGTCAGCGACGCGGCGATCGCCTGCGCGCTGGTCTGGCCCGTACGCACGGGCACCAGGTCGAGCACGGACAGGGCGGGGCGGGATGCATCAGTCATAACCCTCCTGTGAACCCCGCAGCATCCGTCGGCATTCCCCGAGCGGACCCGTCACCGCGCGTTCTTGACCGCCTCGTAGGCCTGCAGCGCCGCCTTACGGGTCTCGCCGAGGTCGACGATCGGCTCGCGATCGGCGCTGTCGGGGGCCCATTGCCCGATGTACAGCCCCTTCGGGTCGAATTTCTCGGCCTGCCGCTCGGGGTTGAAGATGCGGAAGTACGGCGACGCGTCGGCCCCCGACCCCGCGACCCATTGCCAGTTGAACGCGTTGCTGGCACCGTCGGCATCGACGAGGGTGTCCCAGAACCACTCCTCGCCCAGACGCCAGTCGATGAGCAGGTTCTTCGTGAGGAAGGATGCCGTGACCATCCGCACCCGGTTGTGCATGTATCCGGTGTGCCAGAGCTCGCGCATCCCGGCATCCACCATCGGCACTCCGGTCTCGCCCTTCTCCCACGCTGTCAGCTGGGCGGGGTCGAGGCTCGGCCACGGGAAGGCGTCGAAGCCCTTCCGCCAGTTCTTCGTCGCGAGGTCGGGGAAGTGGTACAGCGTGTGCCACGCGAACTCGCGCCAGCCGAGCTCGGAGAGGAACCGCGAGGCGGAGGTCGCGTGGGCACCGGTGCCGCCCCCGGTCTCCACGCCCGCATGCCAGACGGTGTGCGGGCTCAGCTCGCCCCAGCGCAGCCGCGGCGACAGCAGCGAGGTCGCGCCGGCGCTGGGCTCGTCGCGGGCGGCATCGTACGAGCCGAGGTCGTGGTCGAGGAACTCCCGCAGGCGTGCACGTGCCGCCGCCTCGCCGGGCTGCCACCGTTCGCGCAGGCCGCCGGCCCAGTCGGGCCGGGTCGGCAGCAGCCCCCAATCGTCGAGCTCGTCGCCCGCGGGGGCGGTGCGCAGCCCCGGGATCTCCCGCGGCCGGGGGAGCGGCTCGCGCGGAGCGGGCAGGTTGCGTGCGGCGTTCCAGAACGGGGTGAACACCGAGAACGGGGTGCCGCCGCCGGTCTTGACGGTCCAGGGCTCGAACAGCACGTTGGCCGCGAAGGACTCGACCTCGACGCCGTCGTCGCGCAGACCGTCCTTCATCTCGGTGTCGATCGCGCGCTCGGGTCCGCCGTAGCGACGGTTCCAGTAGACGGCGCCGGCGCCGATGTCGTCGACGAGGGAGCGGACGGCGGATGCCGCGGCCCCGCGGCGCAGCACGAGGTGCGATCCGCGTGCGCGCAGGTCGTCGGCGAGCGATGCCAGCGAATGGTGCAGCCACCAGCGCGCGGCGCCGCCGAGCGGCCGGATGCCGTCGGACTCCTCGTCGAGCACGTAGAGGCCGACGACGGGTTCGCCGCGGTCCAGCGCGGCGCGCAGCGCGGGGTGGTCGGCCAGGCGCAGGTCGTCGCGGAACCAGACGATCGAGGGCGAGCTCATCCCGTCATCCTGTCGGTCCAGCCGGGCGACGGCGAGCGGTTGACAGGGGCGGACGTGCGCTCCGCGCCAACTCCTCAGAACCGGACGCCGGAGCTGAGCGGCTCGCCGTCGTTGCAGCAGTGCGGCGCGATCCGCATGCGAGATCTGAGGAGTTATGCCGCCGCCGCCGCAGCCGCCGGCTCAGTCGCCGGGCAGCGTGTGGCCGGCGGGTACGGCGACGATGAGGCCGCGCGGGTCGATGCGGGTCTGCACGTGCTTCGCCTCGCCGAACTCGTCGCCGTCGAGCTGGATGGGGTGCGGTTCCTGCGGGGCGAGCGCGACACCGCGGCCCCGCGAGTAGACGACCGCGCTGTCCTTCGTCCGCAGCGCGAGGACGCGACGGCCGGCGCGGAACTTCCGCAGGAAGCTGTTGTCCCACGCGACGCGGCGCCACACCAGCAGCCACCCCCAGAAGCCCTTCGGCTGCATGATGACGACGTCGAGCTGGCCGTCGGTGATCGAGGCCTCGGGGATGAGCGCGATGCCGGCCTGCAACGACCCGCAGTTCGCGAAGAGCACGCTCTGCACGCGCGCCGCGTGCATGCGGTGTCCGTCGAGCTGGTAGACGACCCGGAACGGCTTGGCCTTGACGAGCGAGCGGGTCGCGCCGTCGACATAGGCGACCCAGCCGACCGACTTCTTCAGCTGCGGGTTGGTGTTGGCGATCATCGCCGCATCGAGTCCCATGCCGCCCATGACGACGAACGCATGCTTCTCGACCTCGCCGCTCTCGCGGGTGATGCGCGCCCAGCCGACGTCGATCGCGGTCCGGTCGCCGGTGAAGGCGGCTTCGATCATGGTCTCGGGCTCGCTGAGGGGCAGTCCGAGGTTGCGGGCGAGCAGGTTTCCGGTGCCGCTGGGGACGATGGCGAGAGGGATGCCGCTGCCGCTCATCTCGCCCGACACCGCACGCACCGTGCCGTCGCCGCCCGCCACCAGCACGACGCTCACGCCCGAGTCGAGGGCTTGCCGCGTGACGTCGTCGCCGAGGTCGTCGACCGTCGTCTCGTAGAAGAGCGGCTCCTCCCACCCGGCGGCTTCGGCGGCGCGGAGCACCTGCTCGCGCAGTGCGTCGCCGTCGACCTTGATCGGGTTGTAGACCAGCGCAGCCTTCGGATTGGGCTTCTCCGCCCCGCCCGCCATCGGCTCGGTCTCGCCTTCGGGGCCGACGCGGCGTGCTTCGCCGGTCTCGCCGTCGGTCGTGTCGGGGGCGACGTCCTCGGGCTCGCGGATGACGTCGTCGGGGGCCGCGGCCCGCGCGGGATCAGGGGCCTCGGAGGAGGGATCGTCGGAACGCTCGCGCGAGGAGGTGTCGTCGGATTCGGTCGCCATGGCTACACCATAGGGGCGCTCGCCGATGCGGGATTGCCTCTTGCGTCGCGACGCCGTGCGGGTACGGGTGCGCGCTGGTCCGGCTGCGCGGATGCGCGCGACCCTAGACTTGACGCGTGATCGACCTCGCATTGCTCCGTGAACAGCCCGACCTGGTCAAACTCTCCCAGGTGAAGCGCGGGAACTCGTCGGAGAGTGTGGACGCCGCCATCGCCGCCGATCGAGAGCGCCGCGAGGCCATCACGACGTTCGAGCGGCTCCGCGCCGAGCAGAACGCTCACGGCAAGAAGGTCGCTCAGGCCCCCAAGGACGAGAAGGCCGCGCTGGTCGCAGAGGCGAAGCAGCTCAGCGAGCGGGTGAAGCAGGCTCAGCAGGCCGTCACCGCCGCGGAGGAGGCCGCCGACGCCGCGCTCGCCCGCATCGAGAACATCGTCATCGACGATGTGCCCGCCGGCGGCGAGGACAACTTCGTCACCCTGCGCACGCACGGTGATCCGCCGTCGTTCGACTTCGAGCCGCTCGACCACCTCGCTCTCGGCGAGAAGCTCGGCGCCATCGACATGGAGCGCGGCACGAAGGTCGCCGGCAGCCGCTTCTACTTCCTCAGCGGCATCGGCGCGCGCCTCGAGATCGCGCTCATGATGCTCGGCCTCGACCGCGCGCTCGCCGCCGGGTTCACGCCCTTGATCCCGCCGACGCTCGTGCGTCCCGAGGTCATGCGGGGCACCGGGTTCCTCGGTGAGCACGCCGCCGAGGTGTACCACCTCGAAGAGGACGACGCCTACCTCGTCGGCACGAGCGAGGTCCCGCTCGCGGGCTACCACATGGACGAGATCCTCGACCTCGAGCGCGGCGCCAAGCGCTACGCCGGCTGGTCGACCTGTTATCGACGCGAGGCCGGCTCGTACGGCAAGGACACGCGCGGCATCATCCGGGTGCACCAGTTCAACAAGCTGGAGATGTTCGTCTACACGACGCCCGGCGACGCCGAGGCCGAGCACCTGCGGCTCGTCGAGATGCAGGAGCGGATGCTGCAGGACCTCGGCCTGTCGTACCGCGTCATCGACGTGGCCGCGGGAGACCTCGGCTCGAGCGCCGCGCGCAAGTACGACATCGAGGCGTGGGTGCCGACGCAGGGCGCGTACCGCGAGCTCACGTCGACCTCGAACTGCACGACGTACCAGGCGCGTCGTCTCGACATCCGTCACCGACCCGACGGCGGCAAGACCGAGCCGGTGGCGACCCTCAACGGCACGCTCGCCACGACCCGGTGGATCGTCGCCCTCCTCGAGACGCACCAGCGGGAGGACGGCTCGGTCGTGATCCCCGAGGTGCTGCGCCCCTACCTCGGCGGCCTCGAGGTCGCGGAGCCGATCGCATGACCGGCGGTGCCGACGGCGGGGTGACCGCGGTTCCTGACGCCCTCCCGGACGAGGGCGGTATCGAGGTCGTCGCCCCGCGCGACGCGGTCGAGATCGTCGAGGACGTCGCCGAGGGGATGCCGCCGGTCGCCGGCGCATCGCGGCTGCTGATCGTGCTCGACATCGACGGCACCGTCCTGCTGGAGGACGAGACGCTGAGTCCCGGCGTGGTCGACGCCGTCGCGGGGGCCCACGCCGCGGGCCATGAGGTGATGCTCGCGACCGGACGCTCGTGGGAGGGCACGCACGGCATCCTCGGCTCGCTCGCGCTGAACCCCGACTACGTCGTCTGCTCGAACGGCGCCGTGATCCTCAAACGGATCGACGACGACTTCGCCGATGTTCTCGCGTACGAGCGCTTTTTCATCGAGACGTTCGACCCCACCGAGGTGCTCGGCCTGCTCCGTCAGCACCTTCCGCACGCCCGGTACATGGTCGAGCTGCCCGACGGGCGCCGCCTCTACACCGAAGAGCTCCACGACTGGAACCTCCACGACGCCGACAAGGTCGCCTTCGCGGAGCTGTCGGAGCAGGAGGTGTGCCGTGTCGTCGTGGTCTCTCCCGACGAGACCGACTCCGACTTCGTCGAGCTCGTCGACCGCATCGGACTGAACAAGGTGTCGTACGCGGTGGGCTGGTCGGCGTGGCTCGACATCGCGCCGCAGGGCGTCGACAAGTCCACGGCGCTCGAGCGGGTACGCACCTGGCTCGACATCGAGCCGGCGGACGTGCTCGTGATGGGTGACGGTCGCAACGACATCGGGATGTTCCGCTGGGCGCGCGAGCGCGGCGGGCGGGCGATCGCGATGGCGCAGGGCGCGACCGAGCTGCTGGCCGAGGCGTCCGAGACGACCGTGTCGGTTCAGGAGGGCGGCGTCGCGGCCATCCTCCGCTCGCTCTGACCGAGGGTCGCGGGCGGCTAGGATCGAAGCTCAGCGGTTCGCACCGCTGGGAGGGTTGTCCGAGCGGCCGAAGGATCCAGTCTTGAAAACTGGTGGGCAGCAATGTCCCGTGGGTTCGAATCCCACACCCTCCGCCAGAATCTCTTTCGTCTGCCCCGCTTCCCGCTCCGCGGGCTACAGCAGCCCACGGGCGGCGAGTTCGGCGCGCAGCGCCGGGACGATGTGCTCGGCGTACGCGACCGTCAGGTGCGTGCGGTCGTAGCGCGTCGGGATGTCGCCCGCGAAGGCGGGGCACACGAGCTCCCAGCACGTGAAGGGGAGCGAGCTCACCGCGTGGTTGCCGGATGCCGCGGCCACCTGCTCGGCTGCTGACTCCATCTGGCCCCACGTGCTCGAGACGCCCGCGGCGCACCCGTAGGGCGAGGCGGCGGGGGAGTAGCACCGTCCCAGATCGGCGCCCTCGGGCGGCGGTGCCAGGTGGACGATGCGCCCCGGCATCCCGTAGGTGTCGGCTTCGGCCTCCTGGCCGGCCAGCAGGGCATCGGCCGAGAGATCGCCGCCGCCGGGGGTGTGACCGAGCGTGTAGGCGTTCGACATCACGACGAGGGTCGGGGCGTCGGCGAGGATCATGGCGCGGACATCGGCCTTCCGCTGCGGGCACGCGGACATGACGCCCGCGCCGTCGTTCTGCACGGCGACGTCGGTGAAACGGCATCCGTAGAGGCCCACCGTCGTCACGCGGATGCCGCCGCCGCTGTCGTCGGCGAGCTTGCGGAACGCGGGGGCGTAGGCCATCGCGGTCGAGTCGCCGACGAGATAGATGTGGACGGGGGCGTCGGTACTGCCCGTGGAGCAGCCCGCGGCGCTCGGTGAGATATCGGGAGAGAAGCAGTCGCGCGCCGGGTTGCTCGCCGACGACCGGGTCATGACCTCGTCGAGGGAGGGGTGGAGTTCGGGCCACGCGGTCGCCGTTGCCGCGGCGGCGAGTTCTGCCTGGAGCGCGGCGATCGGGTCTCCCGGGTCTGCCGTGGCCGCGTCGCCCGCGGCGTCGGCGGCACCCGCGGGAGGGATGGCGACGAGCGATCCCGTGAGCCCGCCGAACACGTTCTGGACGACGAGCACGACGGCGAGGGCGGCGAGGCCGAGTCCGGATGCCGAGAGCACGGCCGGCGGGCCGAAGCGGGCACGCCAGGCGGCCCAGGGCGTGGACCCGTCGGACGTCGGCTCTGCGGTGGGCGTCGTCTCGGGGGAACGGGCAGGGGCAGGGGTCGTCGTCACTGCGGGTGCGGGGGCGGGTGCGGCCATCGCTGCGGGCGCGTCGTCACGAGCGATGTCCGCGGAGTCGGGGCGGGGCATGCCCGGGTAGTAGCGCGTCCCCGGAGTCCAGCCCGCCGGGCGGGTGCTCAACGCGCGCGGTGTCGGTAACGGCACAGCATCCCGAACCGGCGCGGCATCCCGAACGAGCGCCGCATCCTGAACCGGCACGGCGCGGGGGGTCGCAACCGCGTCTTCCGGCGCCGTCATCTCCCCGCCGCCCGCCGGCCGCCCGTAGGGCGCGAACCGGAACGGCCGTTCGACGAGGTGGTACGAGGCGACGGCGAGGACGGCGGTGACCGCGAGCACGAGCGCCGTCGTGGCCTCTCGGGCGGGCAGCAGCACCGCGGCGAACACGATGACCGGGAAATGCCACAGGTACAGCGAGTACGACACGTCACCCGTGAAGACGCTCACCGGGTTCGTCAGCGGGAACAGGTGCCGATGCCGCGGGTCGCCCGGCACGCCGCCGGCGAGGACGAGCGCCGTGGCGGCGACGGGCAGGGCGGCCCACGGAGCGGGGAACCCGCCCGCCTCGGGATCGATGACGGCGAACGCCGCGAACAGTGCCGCGAGACCGACCCACGACGCGAATCCGCCGACGACGGGCGGGATGCGGCGGAGCAGCGGCACCGCCGCGGCGATGAGCGCTCCGACCGCCAGCTCCCACGCGCGGGTGAAGGTGGAGAAGTAGGCCGGGACGGCGGCATCCGTGCTCTGCACCAGCGCCCACGCGAAGGATGCGACGACGACGGCGGCCGCGAGCGTCGCGACCGCTCCCGTCGCCGCGGGGCTCCGTCGCCGGGCGGCGGGCAGCAGCGAGACGGCCAGCAGGAGCAGGAGCGGCCACGCGAGGTAGAACTGCTCCTCGACCGCGAGCGACCAGAAGTGCTGGAGCGGAGACACCGCGTCGTCGGCGTGGAAGTAGTCGGTGTCGACCGCGGTGAAACGCCAGTTCGCGGCGAAGCCCGCCGACCACAGGGCGTCGAGGAGCGTCTGATCGGCGCGCGGGCGATTGAAGACGACGAAGGCGCTCGCCGTCGTGGCGATGAGCACGACGACCGCGAGGGGCAGGATGCGGCGGGCGCGCCGACCGGCGAAGGAGGCGAGACGGATGCCGCCCGTCGAGTGCACCTCGCGAAGCAGCGCACCGGTGATGAGGAAGCCCGAGACCACGAAGAACACGTCCACCCCGGCGAAACCGCCACGCGGCCAGCCGACCGCGTGCGCGCCGATGACCGCGAGGACGGCGAGGGCCCGAAGGCCCTGGATGTCGCGTCGCGGCGTCGGGTGCAAGAGCGTCGGGCTGTTCACGTGGCGTCCGGAAGGGCGTCCCCGAGTGTAGTGGGAGCGATCCCAGCGTGCGATAGCGCATCGACGCCTCAACGCAACCCCGGTGCGCGAGAGGGCGCGAACCGGGTTCGCTGGCGCCATGACAGCTCTTCCTCGAGCGCCTTTCGCTCGCGTTGCCGGGATGCTGCTCCGCGGGGTGTTCGCGGCCCTGCTGGTGCTCCGCAGACCGCGGCCGATCCATGTGCACGGCACGATGCTGACGGGCACGATCCGCTGGGTCGGGCCCCGACGGCGCTCGGGGATCTCGTGGATCGACGAGCCGCCGCCGACGGGTGAGGCGAGGATCGTCGCGCGGCTCTCGCGTTCGCTCGGGCTGCCCGAGGCCCTGCCCGACGTTCTCGGGCTCGCGCTCCGCCTCGCCGGTGATCCCGCAACGTCCGAGGCCGACGCGGGCGACATCGAGTTCGCATCGACGGGGCGAGGAGTGCCCCTGCGCTACGCACTGCTCCCCGTGCGGCGTCCCGAGAGCGCACGCTTCGGCATCCTGTTGCCCTACCGGGGCCTCCGGGGTCCGGTGCTGCTCTCGGCGACGACGGTGGACGGCGGTCCGGATGCCGACGCGTGGCGGCTCGTGCTCTCGTTCGCCTCACCGCTCGGGCCGTGGCGTCCGTTCGCCCTCGTGCGGCTGAGTCGCACGGTCTGGTCGGGTGACCAGCCCCGGTTCGACGCCGGGCGGCGGGTACTGCCCGGCGCGCGGGTCTACCCGTGGGTGCGGGCGCTGCGGCAGCCGTCGTACGACCGAGTGCAGCGGCGCCGGCTGCGGCCCGCTGACGACGCGCCTTCCACACCGGAGGCGCCGGCGCAACCGGCGTGCACTGTCGGGGCGAGCGCGATGGACTGAGCCGGTGCAGCCCGAAGAGATCGCCCGTGTCGCCCGAGAGTCCTTCGGCATCGAGGAGCTGCGGCCGCAGCAGCTCGACGCGATCGAGGCGGCGGTCGCCGGACGCGATGTGCTCGTCGTCTGGGCGACGGGGGCGGGCAAGTCGGCCGTCTACCAGGTTGCTGCGGCGCTCCGCCCGGGCCTCACCGCGATCGTCTCGCCCCTCATCGCGTTGCAGGAGGATCAGCTCGCTCGCATCGAGGACGCGCCCGACGCCCCCGACGGTGTCGCGCTGAACTCGAGCCGCGGCGCTCGCGCCCAGCGTGAGGCGTGGGATGCGATCCGGTCGGGAGAGGCCTCGTACGTCCTGCTCGCACCCGAGCAGCTCGCGAAGGATGACGTCGTCGCCGAGCTCGCCGAGGCGGGAGTGTCATTGCTGGTCGTCGACGAGGCGCACTGCATCGCAGCCTGGGGGCACGACTTCCGGCCCGACTACCTGATGCTGGGCGAGGTCTCAGAGCGCCTCGGTCGTCCCCCGATCCTCGCGCTGACGGCCACCGCCACGAGCCCCGTGCGCACCGAGATCATCGAGCGACTCGGCATGGACGATCCCGCCATCCTCGTCGGTGACGTCGATCGCCCCAACATCGAGTTGAACGTCCGTCGTCATGCCGAGAAATCGGGCAAGCGCGACGCGGTGCTCGACGAGATCGCCGGCCTGCCGACGCCGGGCCTGCTCTACACCGCCACCCGGCGCGGCGCGGAGGAGTACGCCGAAGCGCTTCGGGACCGCGGGATCGACGCCGTCGCCTACCACGCCGGCCTGGCGTCGAAGGAGCGCCACGGAGTGCACGAGGCGTTCCACGACGGCGGGGTCGACGTCGTCGTCGCGACCTCGGCCTTCGGCATGGGGATCGACAAGGCCGACGTGCGCTTCGTCGTCCACGCCGACATCCCCGATTCCATCGACGCCTACTATCAGGAGCTCGGTCGAGCCGGACGCGACGGCGAGCCCGCCACGGCGACGCTCCACTACCGCTCCGAGGACCTGTCGCTCCGTCGCTTCTTCGCGGCATCCGCTCCGAAACGAGGCGAGCTCAAGCGGCTCGTCGACGCCATCGCGGGGGCCACGCGGTCGCGCGCCGAGCTCGCCGCCGCCGGCGGGCTGTCGGCCCGTCGCGTCACGGCCCTGCTCACGGTGCTCGTCGATGCGGGAGCCGTGCGCACGAGTCGTGCCGGGGTCGCGCTGCGGCGGGGGATGACCGTGGAGCGCGCCGTCGACGCTGCGTTGGAGAGGTCGGCCGAGCGCGAGCGCATCGACGCGTCGCGTATCGAGATGCTCCGCAGCTACGCCGAGACGCGTCGCTGCCGGCGGGCGACCCTGCTCGGATACTTCGGACAGGACTACGTCGAGCCGTGCGAGAGCTGCGACACGTGTGCGGCATCCGCGAGCGACCGTGCCGCGCGCGACGACGATCAGCGCGAGCATCCGGACGCGCCCTTCCATGTCGATGACGTCGTCCGCCACCACGAATGGGGCGAGGGAACGGTCATGGCGGTGGAGGACGACCGCGTCACGGTGTTCTTCGAATCGCAGGGGTACAAGGTTCTCGCCACGGAGCTCGTCGCCGAGCGCGGTCTGCTCGAACCCGCCTGACCGCCGGTCGCGGTGTCGCCCGCCCTGGGCGGTGTCACCCCCCTGGGAGCGGCTACCAGTCTCTCGCCGTTGCGGGCCGCTCCGGGCCCGCGGCTGGCTAGCGTGCAGATGAGCGCGACGAACATGCCGGGCGGTGGCAGCTGAAATGGGGGGCGTCACCGCCTCGCATGTCCGGGGCGCTCACGGACTTTCCAGACATCCGTCCCTATGATGAGTCGGTCACCGGGAGTGCCTGCGCGACGCGAAGAGCGCGCACCCGAACGCACTCCTCGCCGGTTCGTCGAGAGGACACCCGTGAGCGCACGTTCCGATGCGAAGGCATCGCGCCGCCGCCGTCCCGTCGCCCGGCACGGCCAGCTGCGGTCGCCGAACCCGCTGACCCAGATCCTCGCGGTGCTCGGCGTCATGGTCGCCGTCGTCGTCGTCAGCGTTGTCGCCGTCGGCGGGTTCTACGTGTGGAACGCCACCCAGGTCGTGGCCGACGCGGGCGTCTCGATCGGCGACGACGACTCGCAGCTGCCTCCGACGATCGGCGAGATCGAGGGCGGCGTGAACCTGCTCGTCGTCGGAACCGACTCGTGCGAGGGTGCGAACGCCGAACTATCGGGTGCCTGCCAGGCAAAGGACACCGACGGTGAGCGCAACGATGTGACGATGCTCGTGCACATCAGCGACGAGCCGCGGCGCGTGACCGTCATCTCGTTCCCACGCGACATGATCGTTCCGATCCCCGCCTGCACCGGTGAGGACGGCACCGAGTACTCCGCCATGAGCGCTCAGATGCTCAACGTCTCGTACATGTACGGCGGTCTCGCGTGTTCGGTCAGCACGATCGAAGAGCTGACGGGCATCGACATCCAGTTCGCCGCCGCGACCCGCTGGACCGGCGTCATCAACATGTCCGACGCGATCGGCGGCGTCGACGTCTGCGTGTCGGACGACGTCAACGACTCCCACACGGGCCTGAGTCTGGCGAAGGGCAATCACACCCTGCAGGGAACCGAGGCGCTGCAGTTCCTCCGCACGCGGTACGGGATCGGCGACGGCTCCGACCTCGGGCGGATCTCGAACCAGCAGCAGTTCATGAGCTCGATGGTGCGCAAGCTGCAGTCCGACGGCGTGCTCGGCAACCCGACGGCGCTGCTCAACCTCGCCACCACCGCCGTCGACCAGGTCGCCAGCGGACAGATCAAGCTGAGCTCGTCGCTGTCGAGCCCGCAGCGGATGGTGCAGATCGCCCTCGCCATGCGCAGCGTGCCCTACGAGGACATCGTGTTCGTGCAGTACCCGACGGCGTACGTCGACGGCGGGCTGCGTGTGCGGCCCGTGGAGAGCGCGGCGAAGGTGCTGTTCGACGCGCTCGCCGCCAATCAGCCGGTGCAGCTGAGCGGATCGACGAGCGACGGCTATGGCACCGAGGTCGTCGGCGAGGCGGCTCCTCCCGCGCCCGCCCCGACCGATTCCGCGGCTCCCGCCGACCCGGCGGTGACTCCGGACGCGACCGCGACGGACACGGCCGAGGCCGGTGCGCCGGTCGTGCTGCCCGAGTCGGTCACCGGGCAGACGGCGGCGCAGGTGACCTGCACCGTCAGCTCGCGCTGACGGTGAGCGTCGCCCGGCCCTCGATTCGGAGCCTGGGGCAGTCCGGGCTATGATTGCCGGGTGCATCCGCGCCTTCTCGCGTCGGGTGCCGTGGAGACGTCGCATAGTCAGGCCTAGTGCACCACCCTGCTAAGGTGGAGTCCCCGTAAGGGGACCGAGGGTTCAAATCCCTCCGTCTCCGCCACGACGAAAGCCCCGGTTCGCCGGGGCTTTTTCGCGTCGGCTGCGTCTCCGTGCGAGGGCCCCCGCCTCGACGGCCCCGGCGCCGGCGTGCCCTGCGAGGATGGGGACATGACTGCTCGACGGACGCTCCTGGTCGGATCCGGCAAGGTCGCCACCCGCCTCGGCGAGGGCCTGGTCGAAGCGGGGCAGGAGGTCGTCGCGATCCGGCGGAGCGCCGGCGGCATCCGGCCCGCGTTCACGCCGATCGTCGCCGACCTGGCCGCGCCCCTCGATACGGCGTTGCCCGCGGTCGACGCGATGGTCGTCACGCTTCCGCCGGGCGATGACCCCGGCTTCTACCGCGCGGCGCTCGAGCGGATAGCGCAGGCGCTGCCGAAGCTTCCCGAGCGCACCGTCTTCGTGTCGTCGACGCGTGTCTTCGAGGGGTGGGGGCCCGAGCGTCCCCTCGACGAGGATGACGAGCCGCGGCCGACGAGCACGCGCGGCGAACAGCTCGTCGACGGTGAGCGGGCGGCGCGCGAGCTCTTCGGCGCGATCGTCATGAGGCCCGCGGGGATCTACGGGCCCGGGCGTGAACGTCTGATCCGGCAGGTTCTCGCGGGCGAGGCGGTCGACTACGAGCGTCGCACCAACCGCATCCACGAGGTCGACCTCGTGCGCGCCCTCACACACCTGCTCGACGCGGACGCGCCGCCTGCACTGTTGCACGGGGTCGATCGGCGCCCCGCGGCCCTCGGCGAGGTCGTCGAGTTCATCGCGGATCGTCTCGGAGTCACCGCGCCGCCGCGCGCTGAGGCGGCGCCCGACGCGGATCGCGGCAAGGTGCTCGACGGCTCGCGCCTCGCGGCGATGCTCGACTTCACGTACCCGACGTTCGTCGAGGGGTACGGGCAGGTCATCGCCGACCGCGGCTGATCGCCGACCGCGCCGGAGCCGATTCGCCCGACGGAGCCGATACAGCCGTCGGACCGGTGGTGCTGGTGTCGCCTGTGGCGGGTGCCGAGGCCGCATCAGCCCCGCCAGTCCGACGAATGTATCGGCGCAGGGCAGGGGCTCAGGCGCGCGGGCGCAGCAGGCCGACGAGCAGCAGCCGCATCGCGGCGACGGGATCGGTGTCGTCGGTCAGCCAGCGGATCTGGATGCCCTCCCAGCCGCTGATCACGAGGTCGGCGAGGGCGCGGGGGTCGTCGTCCGCCTCGAGGCGGCCGCGGGCGCGGTCATCGGCGATGGCAGCGGAGTAGGTCTCGGTGACGGCGCGGTAGCGCTCGAGCAGCCAGGCGTGCGCCTCGTGCTCGGGGTGCGTGGCCTCGGCCGACACGATCGAGAACATGCGCACCAGCTCGCGCCGCGCGAGGTTGCGCTCGACGATCGCCAGCACGCTCGGGATGAACCCGTCGCGTGCGGCGCGCACGGCGAAGTCGGTGTCGGCGGCATCCTCCTGCTCGAGGACGGCCGCGAGCAGCGAGACCTTCGTGGGGAAGTGGTGCATCACGGTGGTGAGGCTCAGATCGAGCTGCTTGGCGATCTGGCGGAGCGACCCGCCGCGGTAGCCGTGGGTACCGAACACGACGGTCGCCGACGCCACGATCTCCGCACGCCGGGCCGCGCTCTTCGCGTACGGCCCGCGGGGGTGGACGGCGTCGGATGGCATGACCCGAGCGTAGAACACATCAAACCCGTGCATCTGCACGTATTTGGGTCTACGCTGATCGCATGGCAACGGATGACACGACCTACCGCTGGGTGAAAGACGGGGCGCTCGGCCCGGGACGGATGCGCTACGGCGCGGACTACAACCCGGAGCAGTGGCCGCGCGAGGTGTGGGACGAGGACGTCCGGCTGATGCGCGAGGCCGGGGTCAACATCGTCTCGCTCGGGATCTTCTCGTGGGCGCTGCTCGAGCCGCGGCCGGGGGAGTGGGACTTCGGATGGCTCGACGAGGTCATCGATCTGCTTCACGCCAACGGCATCGACGTCGACCTCGCCACGGCGACCGCGTCGCCGCCGCCGTGGCTCGCGAAGCGGCATCCCGAGATCCTGCCGCAGACGATCGACGGCACGGTCCTCTGGCCGGGGTCGCGCCAGCACTGGCGACCGACGTCGCCGGTCTTCCGCGAGTACGCGCTGCGGCTGACCCGCGCGCTCGCCGAGCGCTACGCCGATCATCCCGCTGTCGTGGCGTGGCACATCTCGAACGAGCTCGGCTGCCACAACCTCTACGACTTCTCGGATGACGCAGCCCGTGCCTTCCGCGTCTGGCTGCAGGATCGCTACACGACCCTCGACGCGCTCAACGAGGCATGGGGCACGGCGTTCTGGTCGCAGCACTACGGGGAGTGGGACGAGATCCTGCCGCCGCGCGCCGCGCCGACGCAGCGGAACCCCGGACAGCAGCTCGACTTCGAGCGCTTCTCGTCGGCTGCCGTGCGTGACCACCTGCGCGCCGAGAATGCGGTGCTCGCCGAGGTGACCCCCGACATTCCCCGCACGACGAACTTCATGGTCGCCCAGAACGTCCGCGACATCGACTACCCCTCGTGGGTCGGCGACGTCGACTTCGTCTCGAACGACCACTACCTGCGCCCGGGCGAACTCGGGCGCGACGACCTGTCGTTCTGGTCGAACCTCACGGGCAACATCGCCGGCGGTCGCCCGTGGTTCCTCATGGAGCACGCTCCGAGCGCGGTGAACTGGCGTGCGGTCAACCCTCCGAAGCGGCCGGGCGAGCTCGTCCGCGACGCCCTGACCCACGTCGGGCACGGCGCGGACGCCGTCTGCTATTTCCAGTGGCGCCAGTCCCGCGCCGGGGGCGAGCGCTACCACTCCGGCATGGTGCCCCACGCGGGGGCCGAGAGCCGGGTGTTCCGCGATGTGGTCGACCTCGGGTCGCAGCTGCGTGACCTCGCTCCCGTCACCGGAAGCCGGCGCGAGCGGGCTCGGGTGGCGCTGGTGTTCGACTACGAGTCGTGGTGGGTCAGCGGCCGTGACTCGCACCCCTCCGAGTCGCCCGCCTACGACGACGAGACGCTGCTGTGGTACCGGGCGCTGCTCGACCTCGGCGTGCGGGTCGACGTCGTCCCCGTCGCGGCCGACCTCGCCGGTTACGAGGTCGTCATCGCTCCGATGCTGCACGTCGTCCCGGCGGCGCTGCGCGAGCGCCTGACCGCTTTCGTCGTCGCTGGCGGGCACCTCGTGACGACGTACTTCTCGGGCGTGGTCGACGAGAACGATCGGGTGTGGCTCGGCGGCTATCCGGGCGCGCTCCGCGACCTGCTCGGCATCACGATCGAGGAGTTCGTCCCGATGCTGCCGGGCGAGACGGCATCCCTGGCCTCCGGCACCGTCGCCCGCGACTGGACCGAGCGCATCGCGCGCATCGAACCGGATGTCGAGGTGCTCGACGCCTACGTCGGCGGAGACCTCGACGGCGCCCCGGCCATCACGAGGCGTCGCAGCGGCCACGACAGCGGCGGCAGCGCGACGTACGTCTCCGCCGCGATCGGACGCGCGGGCGCCGCCGATGTCATCCGACGTCTGGCCGATGACATCCCGGCGCTCGCCGCCGACCCGCTGGCCGCCGACGGTGCCATCGACGTGATCGTCCGCCACCACGCGGGCGGACGCTTCGTGTTCCTCGCGAACCGCACGGATGCCGAGGTGGTCGTGGCGGCAACGGGCGACCTGCTCGCCGGTGCCGCCGAGGGCGGCGCGGCGGACGCGGTCACGATCGCTGCGCGCGGCGTCGCGGTGCTCGCGCAGGAGGGCTGACGCGCGCGACAATGACCGCATGACCGATGCGGACGGCCTGCTGGCGTGGCTCCGGAACGCCGATCCGGCGCTGCGCTGGCAGGTCGAGCGCGATCTCGCCGATGCCCCGCCGTCCGTGTGGCAGGCCACGCGCGCCCGCGTCGCGACCGAGGGGCATGGCGCGCGTCTCCTGCGGGAGCAGGGCGAGGACGGTCAGTGGGAGGGTGGGGCGTACTTCCCCGCGGGGTTCTTCGACAGCCCGGAGGCACGTGCCCCGGGACAGCCCTGGACGGCGACCACCTGGACCCTGAAAGATCTGCGCGAGTGGGGTCTGGATGCCGCCGTTCTCGGCGACACCGCGGAGAGGCTGCGGCGCAACAGCCGGTGGGAGTACGACGACCTGCCGTATTGGGACGGCGAGATCGACGTCTGCATCAACTCCTTCACGCTCGCGACCGGCGCCTGGCTCGGCGTCGACATGAGCGGCCTGGCGCAGTGGTTCCGTGATCATCAGCTGGCCGACGGCGGGTGGAACTGCGAGGCGGAGGAGGGCCGGTCGAGCCGCGGGTCGTTCCACTCGACGCTCAACGCTCTGCGCGGCATGCTCGCGTGGGAGCAGATCACGGGCGACCCGGCCCTCCGTGAGACCCGGCACCGCGGAGAGGAGTACCTGCTGTCACGCCGGCTGGCTTTCCGAGCTTCAACCGGCGAGCCGGTGGGTGACTTCGTGACGGAGTTCGTCTATCCCAACCGTCACCGCTACAGCGTGCTCGCGGCCCTCGACCACTTCCGCGCCGCCGCGCTTGTCGACGGCGTTGCGCCCGACGCGCGGCTGCGGGAGGCGATCGACATGGTCCGCGACGCGCGCGCCCCCGACGGCACGTGGCATCAGGGGACGCCGCTGGCGGGACGGGTCTGGTTCGACATCGACGTCGCCGAGGGTCAGCCGTCGCCCTGGCTGACGATGATCGCCCTGCGCGTGCTGCGGTGGTGGGATGCCGCGGCTCAGCCCCAGCCGCCGAGGTAGGCGGCGAGATCGGGCTCGTCGGTGACGACGCGCATCGCCGCTGTCGTCACCGACGCCGTCGGGAAGAGATCGTCTCGGCCCCAGCGCTCGCACCGGGCGCGGGCGCGCGTCGACGTCATCCGCACCAGCGGCTCGCCGTCGGGGGAGCGCAGGGTCAGCTCACCGAGGCCTTCTCCGTCGATGCGAGCGAGCGCGGCGGTGAGGACGTCGGCATCGGCCTCGATGCGGACGGGGCGGAGCAGCTCGACGACGACGCGGACGCGATCGAACGCGGCATCCGGCTCGGAGTCCCCGGGGAGGACTGCGGCGCGCCCCGCAGCGGGTCCCAACGCCGCGATCGCGCTGTCGAGCGCGAGGAACCGCTGCCCGTCGCTCGCATCCGGCGGCGCGACGACGGCGATGTCGGTGCGGGAGGGGCGCAGGCCGCGTCCGGCGGAGCCGGCGACGGGGATGAGATCGCTGAGCCGGATCGTCTCGGCGTTGCGCCGGGCGACGGCCCCCTCGTCGCGTCCCGCGGCATCCGGTCCGTCGTGCCACGCGACGGCCGTGGGGACGTGGGCGAGCAGCCCACCGCGCAGCCAGGCGCGATACGTCCACTCCCAGTCCTCGCCGCCGTACGTCGTGAACGTCTCGTCGAAGCCTCCCGTTGCGTCGAACAGCATCCGCGAGCACGCGATGACGGCTCCGATGACGTGGCGGTAGCTGCGGTCGTCCGCGTGAAGGAGGTCGTGGGTGCGGCGGTATTCCGCGGCGAGCCAGTCGGGCTCGGGCAACGCCCGCCGCGCGGCCTCGTCCGCGAGCCGGGAGGGGTCGACGCCCGACAGGTCGGCGTGCCGGCGTCTCCCGACCGTGACGCAGTCGGGGGCGAGCGCAGGCAGGCGGGTCAGTTCGCGGACGAACGCGGGCTCGGGGGCGGTGTCGGCGTCGAGGAAGACGAGGACGTCTCCGCGGGCGGCCGCCGCTCCGAGGTTGCGCACGGCCGCGAGCCGGAAGCCCCGGTCGTCATGGCGGACGACGTCGACGCCGTCCGGGACAGCGGGTGGCTCCGGCGAGCCGTCGTCGGCGACGATGATCTGCATGCGGTCGGCCGGGTGATCCTGCACCCGGAGCGCTGCGAGCGTTCGGGCGAGCTGTTCGGGCTGGCGGTAGTGGGCGACGATGACCGACACGCTCGGCGGCTGTTCGGGCCACTGCTCGTCGAGGAGATCCCATCGGTTCCCGGGGAGCGGCGTGCCGATCGGCGTGCCCGCCGTCATCGCGACATCCCGCGCCACCAGGCGAGGTACGACTCGGCCGCATCGGCGAGATCGGGATGCAGCGGGTGCCCGGGCGCCAGCCGCGTCGAGGCCGGGTCTCTCCACGCGGCGACCAGGAGGCCCGTCAGCTCCGGCGGGTCGAACAGGGTCGAGGTACCGGGACGCAGCCGGTCCATCTCGTCGCTGTAGCGCGACCGGACGACGAGCGGTCGCCGCCCCGCCTCGATCCAGTCGAGCATCGACCGGGAGGCCGAGACGTGCTCGTGAGCGGCGACGGGGATGCCGGGTTCGCGCAGCCGGCGGGCGAAGTCGTCGTCGCTGAGGAAGCCGGTGATCTCGAAGCGACCGCCGAGGTCGGCGGCCAGGCGTTCGAGGGCTGCGACATCGCCGTCGTGTCCCGGTGACGCGGCGCCCAGCGCACGAACGACGGCGGTGCCGACAGGGTGCCCAGACGCGCGCAGGGTGTTCACCGCCGCGGTGGCGGCGCGCAGGGCCGGTTCGTGTCCTTTTCCGGGGTAGACGAATCCGGCGATGAGGACGACGAGGTCGGTGGTGGCGGCGGGGACGTCGGCTTCCGGGGCGAGCCCGAGCCGGGTCCCCAGCGGGATCACCCGGGGGTGCAGGTCGTCGCCGAGATGCTCCGTCACGAGCAGTCGCTCGTGATCGCTGTTGACGGCCACGCCCGCGGCGGCGGCGAAGAAGCGGCGATAGGCGGCGACGCGGCGGTCGTACTTCGTGCCATCGGACGGTTGCGGCAGGTCGTGGAGCGTCAGCGTCAGCCGGCAGGCGTCGGCGAGGGCCTCCACCGCGTCGGCAGCGGCTTCGAGGCTCGAGCCGAGCAGCCGATCGGTCGCGTGCAGGTGCACGTGCTCCCCGGGCGCGACCGCCGCGAGGGCGCTGTCGAGGTCGGTCACGGTGACGGAGCGCAACGTCGGGTCGCGCCGGCGGGCGGCTGCGACGACGTCGGAGCCGTAGTCGGTGACCCCGTGTCCGGCGGGACCCCAGACGAGGCAGAGAGGAGGGGCGGCGGCGGGCATCCGGTCATCGTTACCGGTCGTCCGCGGTTCGCGCAAGTACAGGGCGCCGGTGGTCGCGCTGGGCTAGCGTCCGACTCGGATCGCCCTCTTTCCCGGCGGTGCCAGCAAGGAGAAGCGTGACCATCGTGACCGCGAGCGTGCCTCTGGACGAGACGTCCGGTGCACCCGACGTGCGCGTCGTGGCGGTACCCGCCGGGCATCCGTACGTGCGGCGTGTGACGGATGCCGTGGGCATAGACCTGCTGCCCGATCCGCCGGTGCCGGGAGCGGCGGAGGGCGTGTGGTGGCCTCCCGCCGCCCTCGACCCCGCTTGGATCGCTGAGAACGCCGACGGCGCCGACATCCTGCACGTTCACTTCGGCACCGAATCGTTCCCCGCCGGCCATCTGACGGCCTGTGTCGAGGCCGCGCACGCCGCGGGGTGGGCCGTCGTCTTCACGGTCCACGACCTCACGCATCCGCAGCTCTCGGATCAGAGCTCCTACATCGCACAGCTCGACGAGCTCGTGCCGCGCGCCGATGCGCTCGTCACGCTGACCGCGGGGGCCGCGGCCGACGTGCGGGAGCGCTGGGGGCGCGACGCGCTCGTGCTGCCGCATCCGGCGATCCTCCACGATGGTGAGAGCCCGTCGGTCGTGGCCGTGAGCGAGGACCTCCGGGTCGGGATGCACCTGAAGGACCTCCGCCCGGGAACCGACGGGCCCACGAGTGCGCGCATGCTCGTCGCGGCGATCGAGAACCTGCGTGCCGAGGGGCACCACGCCGTCGCCGAAATCCGCATGCACCGGTCGGTCCGCGACGAGGACGCCCGCGACGAGGTTCGCTCGGCGGTGGCGGGCCACCCGTATGCCGTCCTCGTCGAGCAGGGCAGGCTCCCCGACGCGGCGCTGAACACGGCGCTCGGCGGGCTCGACGTCTGCGTGCTGCCGTACCGTTTCGGCAGCCACTCGGGGTGGCTCGAGCTGTGCTGGGATCTGGGGGTTCCCGTCGCCGTGCCCGACGTCGGTCACTTCGCCGATCAGCACGACGACGCCTCGACCGCGACCTTCCGGCCGGGCGACACCGAGACGCTCACCGCCGCGCTGCGATCCCTGCTGTCGTGCGACGACGCGGCACGCCCCGGTTCCATCGCGCGGGCCGAGCTGATCGAACGGCGTCGCGCCGAGCGTCGGGAGCGGGATGCCGCGACGGCCGCGGCGCACGCCGCGCTGTACCGACGACTCCGCAGCGAGCGTGCCTCGTGACGGGGCGTCCGCTGCGCGTCGCGGTCATCGCACCGCTGCGCTTCCCGATTCGCCTACCCCACGCCGGCGGTCTCGAGGCCGCGGTGTGGTCGGAGGTCGAGGCCCTGCGTGCTCGCGGCCACGAGGTGACCGTGGTCGCCGTGACCGGATCGGATCACGTCGAGCCCGGAAGCGTCTGGGAGATGCCCGAACTGGGCTGGGATGCCGGCGCGGTGCGCACCGACAAGACGTACCCGCCCGCCTACGAGGCCCTCAGCGTGCCGAAGCTCCGCCGCGCCCTCGAGACGATCGGGGCGCGCGCCGCCGACTTCGACGTGATCTCGAACCACTGCCTGCACGCCCTGCCGTTGCAGCTCGCGCCGCAGCTCGGGGTCCCGATGGTCACGACCCTGCACACACCCGTGGACGACGATTTCGTGCGCGCGCACCGCGCCGCCGCCGGCCGCGGCAGTGCGTTCCTGTCGGTGAGCGAGCACACGCGTCGCGAGTGGCAGCACGCGGGCGTCGCTTCGGCGCTGCTGGCCAACGGCGTGGATCACCGAGTGTGGACGGCGGGGCCCGGCGGCGACGATCTCGTCTGGTTCGGCCGTATCGTCCCGGAGAAAGCACCGCACCTGGCTGTCGCCGTCGCGCGGGCCCTGGGGCGCCGGCTCACGATCGCCGGCCGTGTCGGCGACCGGGCGTATGCCGACGAGGTGCTCGGTCCGCTCCTCGGTGATGACGTGACCGTGGCCGGCGAGCTCACCCCGCCCGAGCTGGCCGCTCTGGTCGGCCGGTCGGCGATCGCGCTGGCGACGCCGGCGTGGGCCGAGCCCTTCGGGCTCGTGGGGCCCGAGGCCCTCATGTGCGGGACGCCCGTCGTCGGCTTCGCCGTGGGAGGCGTCCCCGAGATCGCGGCGGCGAGCGTCGGGATGCGCCTCGTCGGGGCCGGAGACGTCGCGGCGATGGCGGATGCCGTCGAGGCGATGTGGCCGTCGGCGCAGGATGTCTCCTTCCGTCGAGCCGTCCGCGCGCGGGCGGTCGAACGGTTCTCGCTCGACGCGCGGACCACCGCCCTGGAGCAGATCTTCGCGTCGCTGAGCACGGAAGCCGCGCCCGCCGAGCTGCCGGCATGACCGTGCGCATCGGCTGGTACGTGCATCACCACGGCCGCGGGCACCTCACGCGGATGTGGACGATCGCGGCCCACCTCGATGCCGACGTGGTGTGTTTCAGCTCGCTCCCCGCTCCTGACGATCTGCCTGGGAACGTCTCGTGGGTCGAGCTCGCGCACGACGATCGCCCTGCCCCGTCCCTCCCCGCCGACGACCCGACGGCGGGCGGCCTGCTGCACTGGGCGCCGCTGCGTCACGTCGGCCACCGCTCGCGGCTCGCGCTCATCGCGGCAGCGGTCGCAGCCGGAGACGTCGACGCGTTCGTCGTCGACGTCTCCGCCGAGGTGACGCTGTTCGTCCGGCTCCTCGGCGTGCCCGTGATCATCGTCACCCAGCCCGGCGACCGCATCGACGAGCCTCATCGGCTGGCGTTCGCTGCCGCACAGCGCATCATCGCGCCGTGGCCGCAGGAGCTCTACGCCCCGCAGCACCTCACCTCGCTCGGCGATCGGGTGGAGTTCGTGGGCGGGATCTCGCGATTCGCGGGTCGTGCGCGGTCCGCGCAGCCGCGGGGCGACGAGATCGTCCTGCTCGGCGGCGGTGGCGGGAGCGACGTCTCCGCAGCCGACATCGCGGCCGCCGAGAGTGCCTCGGGGCGCCGATGGCGCGTGCTCGGCGCCGGTTCGGGAGCCTGGACCGCCGACCCGTGGGAGGAGCTGACGACGGCATCCGTCGTCGTGTCGTGGTGCGGCCAGAACGCCGTCGCCGACCTCGCCGCCGCGGCTGCCCCGGCCGTGGTGATCCCGCAGGAGCGCCCCTTCGACGAGCAGCGGGCGACGGCGACGGCGCTCGACCGGTCGGGTCTCGCCGTCGCCGTGGCCGAGTGGCCCGAGGCGGCGCGCTGGCCCGGGCTGCTCGCGCAGGCGTCCGCCCGCGGCGGTGACGGATGGGCCGCCTGGCGCACCGAGGGCGCGGCTCAGCGTGCGGCGGCCGTCATCCGCTCCGAGGCATCGGGGGGAGGAGGCCGATGAGCGACGTCGCGATCGTGACGCTCTGCTCGGCGCCCCGACTCGAGCATCTGCGCAATCAGCTGCGCGCGACGGCCGGCGTGCCGCGCATCGTCGTGTGGATCGGCGACGACGAGGCGCCGGCCCTCGACGCCGAGGCTGTCGTGCGCATCCCCCCGGGGGACGACGGCCTACGCCTCGCGGCAGCACGCAATGCCGGCGCTCGCATCGCCGAGGAGCTCGGAGCGCGTCTCCTGGTCTTCCTCGACGCCGATTGCATCCCCGGCGCCGAGCTCCTGGGCCGCTACCGCGACGCGGCGGCGCAGCATCCCGATGCCGTTCTGTGCGGGCCGGTGACGTATCTGCCTGCCGGGGCCGCGCTCGACGCGGCATCCCTTCGCGCATCCACCCGTCCGCATGCGGCGCGCCCTGCGCCGCCTCCCGGCACCCTCCAGCAGGCGGGGCCGGAGGAGTATCCGTTGTTCTGGTCGCTGTCGTTCGCGACCACGCCCGCGGTGTGGCGGGACGTCGGCGGCTTCGACGAGAGGTACGAGGGATACGGGGGAGAGGACACCGATTTCGCTTTCGCGCTGCGCCGTTCGTCGACTCCCATGATCTGGGTGGGCGGTGCCGACGCCTACCACCAGCATCACGAGACCTCGTCACCGCCGTGGCAGCACCTCGACGACATCTTGCGCAACGGCTCGCGCTTCGCGGAGAAGTGGGGCGAGTGGCCCATGACGGGTTGGCTGGAGGCCTTCGAGCGAGCCGGAGCGATCACCCGCGAGGGAGACGGCTGGCGTCGACCCTCGGCGTGACCGCCCCGTCGAGCAGTTCCGTGGCGGCACCGATGAGGTCGCGGGCGACGGGGTCGGGGGCGAAATCGGCGACCTGCGCGCGGGCATGCTCGGCGAGGGTGCGCGCCCACGCCGGATGCCGCAGCGCCACGGTGATGGCGGCGGCGAGGCGTTCGGGGTCGGCGGGCGGCACGCTCTGACAGTCCTGGCCGTCGGTGCAGAACTCGTCGTACCCGCTGCCGGAGGTCACGACGAGTGGGGTGCCGATCGTCTTGACCTCGAGGGCGACGTTGCCGAAACCCTCCCAGCGCGAAGGGCAGATGACGACGTCGGCCCGGGCGATCGCGCCGTACAGCTCGTCGCCCGGCACATGACCGAGCCAGGTCACACGGTCGCGCGCCGACGGAGGCAGCATCTCGGCGAGCGCGGCGCGCGTCGGCTCGTACCGGGCGTCGCCGCCGGCTCCGGCCACGATGAGACGTGCCCGGGGCATCTCCTCGTGCACCCGCCGGAAGGCCGAGAACGCGTCTTCGATGCCCTTCCGGCGCTCGGACCGGCCGAGGAACAGGACGACGGGGGCGTCGTCGCCCGGCCATCCCGTCGGCGCCTCGGCGCGCGCGGCCGCCGCGGCGACGGCGTCGACGTCGATGCAGTTGCGCACGATGCGCGCCGGAGGCAGCCCGGGGTAGAGCTCGCTCGTGCGTTCGAGCATCGCGCGGGATATGGCGATGAGGCCCGTGGACCGGTAGAGCTGACGCCGTTCGGCGGCCGCCTGCCTCGTGCGGACGAAGCGCTGCCCCATCGGCAGGTCGGCGCGGGTGAACCCGGAGACATCGTCGGCGAGCCGCACGCCGGTCGCGAGGTTCGTCAGCAGCGGGGCCGTGCGGGGGAGCATTGCCGCGAGGCCCCGCCATTCCGGGGCGAACACGACATCGTGACGTCGGGCCCGGTAGGCGCGTCGCACGCCGCCGTCGACCAGCCGGACGCCCTCGCCCGGGTCGTCTGAGATGAGCTCCGCGTCGGTCTCCAGCGCGAGATCGACGGCGATCCCCTGGCGGGCCAGTGCCGGGAGGAGGGCTGCATAGTGGCGGCCGATCCCGCCGGTGTACGAGGTGACACCGGCGTACTCGGGCGTCGCGATGAGCCAGCGGGTCTGGGCGTGCGACGTGATGACGCTCGTCATGACGCCTTCCACCTCGACCCGTACCGCAGAACGGCCATCTCGCTCCTCGCTCTCGCCGTGCCACGACAGGGTGCACCACTCGCTCGCCGTCGCGGGTGGCCCTTGACGAGATGGTGCCGCGCGGGCTATCTGCTCGCGCGGCGCAGGCGCCGGCGCAGCGCCCCGGCTACCCGGCGCGCAGCCGCGACCAGGCGGCGAGATCCGCCCCGCGTTCGACGGCGGCGGCGCGCCGTCCGCAGAACGCTCGCCCAGCGACGGCGGATGCGCTCATCGCTGTATGCGGATGCCGTCGTACGCGCCTGCTGTCGCATCGCGGCTCGCCGGGCGGGGTCGAGTCCCGCCGCGACCCGGACGGCCTCGGCGAGCGCGTCGACGTCGCCGTCCGGCACGAGCCACCCGTTCTCGCCGTCGCGGATGAGTTCGGCCGGCCCGTAGGCGATGTCGTAAGAGATCGGGAGGCAGCCCGCGGCCATCGCCTCGAGCAGCACGAGACCGAACGCCTCGGATCTGCTCGTGAGCAGGAGCAGGCTGGCCTGGGCCATCGCCGAGGCGGGGTCGTCGGTGTGGCCGTGGAAGCGGATCGCTTCGTCGTCCGCGGCGAGCGCGGTCAGCACGTCCGCCTGCGACCCGGTGCCGTAGACGTCGAGGCGCATCACGTCGTCGTCGGCGGTGTCGGCGGTGTCGGCGGTGTCGTCGTGGACCCGACGCATCGCGGCGACGGCATCCTCGACCCGTTTGATGGGTTCCAGACGGGCGATGACGACGGCTCCCGCCCGCTCGGACTCCGGCGGCAGCGCGGAGCCGGAGACGGGCGAGACGGGGTGCGCGACGCTCGCGAGGAACGGGCGCGGGCCCACGATGGCCCGGACGTCCGCCGCCTGCGCCTCGGTTGCGAACGCGACGGCGTCGAAGTCGGCGAGCCGGGAGAACACCGGCTGGCGGGATGCCCGGACCGAGCCGGGGGTCGGGCCCCGATGCGAGCCGTGCACGACATGGACGGTCGTCACGCGACGACGGCGGTAACCCGCGGCGAAGGGAGCGACGGTCTTGCTGTCGACGATGAGGAACGCTTCGTCGTCGCCCACGATGTGGTCGAGCCAGTCCGCGTAGAAGTCGTAGCGTCGGCGCCAGGCCCTGACCGGCCGGCCATCGGCGCCGTGGGCGATCAGGACGCGACCGCGCGCGCCGACGCGACGCTCCGACAGCGCGGTCGTGCCGTCGGGGCGGACGTGGTCGACATCGATCGGCTTGCCGTCGCCGCCCAGCCGGAGCCGGCGGAGAAGCACGCCCTCGGCCTCGTCGCAGACGACCCCCTCGCCATCGGGATCGAGCGGGGCAGGGGCGTCCGGAACGCCCGCGTCGGGCGAGATGTCACCCGACCGCGGCCAGTCGTAGAGGTTGCGGATGGTCACCCGGGAGTCGGGCCCGACACCCGGTATCGGGGGCAGCGGGAACGCGCGATCGTCGAGAGTGAGGACGTCGACGGGTGTGCCCGCGTCGGCGAAGAGGCGACTGCGGTCGAGAAGTGCGGTGGTCATCCCGCCGTAGGGGACGGCGATGCCCCACGTCAGCGCGAGGTGCCGCCCGGGAGGGAGGTCGGAGCCGGGCACGGCGTCGTCACCGCGGCCCGGGGCGTACGGATACGTCGGGGACCTGCGCGTCTCGTGGGAGGTCGAGCGCCGCGAGCACGGTCGTCGCGACCGACTCGGGGTCGATGAACGCGTCCGGGTCGTAGTCGCGACCCTCCTGGCGGTGCACCTCCGCCTGCATCGGCGTCGCGGTCCGGCCCGGGTAGACCGTCGTCACGCGGACGCCGTTCGCGGCCTCCTCGCCGCGGAGCGCGTCGGCGAGGGCCTTGAGGCCGTGCTTCGACGCCGCGTACGCACTCCAGGACGGGTGAGCGGTGAGGCCGGCACCGGAGTTGATGAAGAGGATCTGGCCCCGAGTGCTGCGGACAGCGGGCAGCGCGAGACGGGTGAGCTCGGCGGCGGCGATGAGGTTGACGGTGAGCTGATCGGACCACGCGGCGACGGGGAGGTCTGCCACCGGGCCCAGCTCGACGACGCCCGCGCCGTGGATGACGGTGTCGATCTCTTCGGGCAAGTGCGTCGCGAGCGCCCCGGCGAGTTCCGCCGGCTCGCGCAGATCGGCGGCGACGCCGACGGCGTCCGGGAAGAGCCCCGCGAGCTCGGCCGCGCGAGCGTCGCTTCGGCCGAGGAGCACGAGCCGGTCGCCGCGGTCGGCGAGTCGGCGTGCGATCGCGAGGCCGATGCCCGAGCCCGCGCCCGTGATGAGGTGGGTCTGCGTCATGCACCCATCGTCCCACCCGCGCGGTCGCCCCGCTGCGTCCGACCGCGTGCGTTTGCGCCCCGAGACCGAACGTGCGACGATCATCTCGGACATGTGACTGGTCATGCAGGCAGGATCCGAACGTACGTGCATCGCACGGCGGTCGGGTCCTTTTTTATTGCCTCCGACCGGGTCCGGAGCGGAGCCGCTCCGGCGGCACGGTCCGGGATTCCACAGGAGGAAAACGAAGATGACCACCACGAAGGACGCCGCGGGCGCGATCCTCGAGCACGTCGGCGGGCCCGAGAACATCGCCGCTCTCCAGCACTGCTCGACGCGGCTCCGCTTCAACCTCGTCGACGACGCCCGCGCCGATGAGGCGGCTCTGAAGGCGGTGCCCGGCGTCATCGGCGTCGTGCGCGGTCCGCAGACCCAGATCATCGTCGGGTCGAAGGTGAGCGACTACTTCGCCGAGATCGAGAAGCTGCGCGGCGGCCGCGCGGCGGCCCGTGCGGCGGGGGAGACCCGTCCGAAGCTGACGTGGAAGCGCGCGGGCTCGGCGATCATGGATTTCGTCGTGGCGGTGTTCACCCCGATCATCCCGGCGATCGCCGGCGCGGGCATCTTCAAGTCGTTCCTCATCCTGGCGTCGGCCCTGGGGTGGATGCAGACCACCGATCCCAGCTACCAGGTGCTCTCGGCGATCCCCGACGCGGTGTTCTTCTTCCTGCCGCTGCTCGTGACCTACACCGCCGCGAAGAAGCTGGGCGTCAACATCCCCCTGGCTCTCGGCATCGTCGGGCTCTTGGTGTTCCCGACGTTCTCGGGTCTGCTGACGCAGGAGGGCGGTGTCGCGCTCTTCGGCCTCGCCATCCCCGCGATCTCCTACAACGCGCAGGTGTTCCCGCCGATCCTCGCGGTGCTGCTGCTGTGGCCCGTCGAGAAGCTCGCGACAAGGATCACGCCCGGCCCCATCCGCACCTTCTTCGTGCCGCTGCTGTGCTTCATCGTGGTCTCCCCGATCATGATCTTCGCGCTCGGGCCCCTCGGCTACGGCCTCGGGTCGCTGCTGACCGGCGGCATGCTCTGGCTCTACGGCACGCTCGGCTGGGTCGCGATCGCGCTGCTGGCCGCCGTGCTGCCCTTCATCATCTCGGTGGGCATGCACAAGGCGTTCATCCCGCCCACGATCGCGACCGTCGCGCAGCAGGGACGTGATCCCTTCTACCTCGTGGCCTCACTCGCCCACAACATCGCCGAGTCGGGGTCGAGCCTGGCCGTCGCGATCCGCACCCGCAACAAGACGCTGCGCGGCACGGCCATCTCGTCGGGGATCTCCGCGTTCTTCGGCATCACGGAGCCCGCGCTCTACGGCGTGACGCTGCAGAATCGTCGGGCGCTCTTCGCGGTCATCGCCGGATCGCTGACCGGTGGCGCCTACCTCGGCATCGCCGCCGTCGGGGCCTTCGCCCTCGTCAGCCCCGGCGCCGCGAGCATCTCGATGTTCATCGACGTGTTGAACCCCTGGAACCTCATCCACGCCGTGATCGGAGCTCTTGTCGCCTTCGCGACCGCCTTCGTCGTCTCGCTCGTCATCTGGAAGGACTCCGACTCGGGCACGATCCGCGCGCTCGAGGCCCAGGCCGGCACCGCGGGCGACATCGCGGCCGAGCCGGTCGCCGACGGCCGGCTCGTCGCCCCCGTCGCCGGCGAGGTCGTCCCCCTCGACCGCGTCGACGATCCGGTGTTCGGCGGCGGCATCCTGGGCGATGGCGTCGCGATCCGCCCGAGCGCGGGTGCCGTGTACGCTCCGCTGTCGGGAGTCGTGTCGAGCCTGCTCCCGTCGAAGCACGCCTTCGGCATCACCGGTGACGACGGCGTCGAGATCCTCGTCCATGTGGGGCTCGACACCGTCAAGCTCGACGGTGCGCCCTTCGTCGCACATGTCGCGCAGGGCGACCGCGTCGAGCGCGGCCAGCTCGTTCTCGAGGCCGACCTCGAAGCGATCCACCGCGCCGGCTTTGACACGATCACCCCGGTCGTCGTCCTCAACGGCGACGCGTTCGACGTCGTCGAGGCTCTCACCGGTCCCGTCGAGGCGGGAACGGGCATCTTCACCGCACGCACCAAGGAGGCCGCTCATGGCACTGTCTGATTCGTTCCTGTGGGGCGGCGCGCTCGCCGCCAACCAAGCCGAGGGCGCCTGGCGTGAGGGTGGCCGCGGCCCGGCTGTCTCGGACATCGCGAAGTACCGCCCAAACGTCGATCCCCGCGAGTACGCGATCCATCACGCGCACACCGTCGAGAGCATCACGGCGGCGATGGAGGACGACGACGAGACGTACTACCCCAAGCGCCGCGGCATCGACTTCTACCACCGGTACCCCGAAGACCTCGCGCTGTTCGCCGAGATGGGCTTCACGGTCCTGCGCGTCTCCATCGCGTGGACGCGCCTGTACCCGACGGGCGAGGAGACCGAGCCCAACGAAGAGGGCGTCGCCTTCTACGAGGGGCTGTTCACCGAGATGCGGCGTCTCGGCATCGAACCGCTCGTCACGCTCTCGCACTACGACCCTCCTCTCGCCCTCGCCCTGAAGAACAACTGCTGGGTCGATCGCGGCACGATCGCGCTGTTCGAGCGCTTCGCGCGCACGTGCTTCGAGCGCTTCGGGCACCTCGTGAAGCTGTGGCTGTCGTTCAACGAGATCGACGGCATCGTGCGGCATCCGCTCACCTCGGGCGGCATCATCGAGGAAACCGTCGAAGGCAGCATCCTGCAGGCCTGCTACACCGCCCTGCACCACCAGTTCGTGGCCTCGGCCTCGGTGACCCGGATGCTGCACGAGATGTGGCCCGAGTCGCAGATGGGCTGCATGCTGACGATGCTGAAGACCTACCCGCTGACGTGCCATCCCGACGACATCGCGGCGACGCAGGCGAAGGACCGGCTGCTCTACCTCTGCACGGATGTCCAGGCAGGCGGCGCCTACCCCCGCCTCGCCCTGAACGCGCTCGCCCGACAGGGCGTCGAGATCCCCTTCGCCGAGGGGGATGCCGAGCTGCTGCGCGAGCACCCCGTCGACTTCATCTCACTGTCCTACTACATGACCCTCGCCGAGTCGGTCGACCCGGACGCCGAGCGGACGCCGGGCAACACGGTGCTCGGGGTCAAGAACCCGTACCTCGAGTCCAGCGAGTGGGGCTGGCAGATCGACCCGGTCGGGCTGCGGATCTCGCTCATCGATCTGTACGACCGCTACGGCAAGCCGCTGTTCATCGTCGAGAACGGGCTGGGCATGCGCGATGAGCTGACCGCCGACGGGCGCATCCACGACCCGTACCGCATCGACTACTTCCGGGCGCACTTCCGCGAGATGATCCGGGCCGTCGATGAGGGTGTCGAGCTCATGGGATACACCAGCTGGGCGCCCATCGACATCATCAGCGCGTCGTCGTCGCAGATCTCGAAGCGATACGGTTTCATTCACGTCGACCTCGACGACCTCGGTCAGGGCAGCGGTGAGCGTCGGCGCAAGGATTCGTTCTGGTGGTACCAGCGGGTGATCGCCACGAACGGCGCAGATCTCGGGTGACCCCACTGCTCCACGAGCGTGAGGCCGGGTCGATGAGGACGGGCATGCAGATCATCAAGAAGGTGCTCAACTCGAGCGTCGTGCTCGTCGATGACGAGCGCGGCGTCGAGCGGGTGCTGCTGGGCAAGGGCATCGGATTCGGTGCCAAGCCCGGCGACGTCGTCGACGAGGGAGCGACCGACCGGGTGTTCGTCGCGCTCGACGACGCGGATCAGAGGAACCTCGTCGAGCTGCTCGCGCAGATCCCGGGTGAGTTCGTCGAGCTCACCCGGGAGATCGTCCGTGACGCGGTGGCCTCGGGGCTCGACCTCGACCCCCACATCTACCTCACGCTCACCGACCACCTCCACTTCGCGGTCGAGCGGCACCGGCGCGGTCTCGTCGTGGTGAACCGGCTCGCGTGGGAGCTGCGCACCGTGTACCCCGACGAGTACGCCGTCGGCTCCCGTGGTGTCGAACTGCTCCGGACCCGCATGCGCGTGGACGTGCCGGACGAGGAGGCCGCCAACATCGCGTTCCACCTCGCCAACGCGGCCAACGGGCGGGCCGGCGCCGACACGATGCACGTCGTGCGCCTCATCTCGGCGGCGACGACGATCGTGTCGAACACCACCGGGATCGCCTTCGGCGACGATCTGCACTCGTCGCGGTTCCTCGTGCACCTGCAGTTCTTCGCCGAGCGGGTGTTCTCGGGACGCATGCTCGACAGCGACGACGGATTCCTGTTCGAGAGCATGAGTCAGCGGCATCCCCGAGCGACGGCGACGGCCGAGCGGGTGCGTGCGCTCGTCCGGACGCAGCACGACATCGAGATCTCCGACGAGGAGGTCGCCTACCTCGCCCTTCACATCGCGCGGGCCGTGCCGGGCTGAGACCCGGGTCAGTATCCGGCGCGCGCGGTGCGGTCGGCCTCCGGTACCCAGGCAGCCGCGAGAGCCTCCGAGCCGCGGGCGAGCAGGGCCACGTCGGCGCCGACGAGCAGGAAGTCCGCCCCGGCGTCGGCGTAGTCCCGGGCGAGCGCGGGGTCGAACGCGTTGACGCCCACCGGCGTGCCCGCGGATCGGGCGTCGGCGAAGACGTGACGGACCGCGGCGACGACGTCGGGGTGAGTCTGCTGTCCGAGCAGTCCCATCGACGCGGCGAGATCGCTCGGGCCGACGAAGACCCCATCCACCCCGTCGACCGCTGCGATGGCCGCGGCGGCATCGACCCCCGCGGCGGTCTCGATCTGCACGACGAGCGACACGTGCTGCTCGGCGTCGGCCAGGTAGTCGTCGACGCGGTTCCAGCGGGCCGAACGGGCGAGAGCCGAACCCACGCCGCGGATGCCGCGGGGCGGATAGCGCACCGCCCGCACGACCGCCTCGGCCTCGGTGACCGATGACACCATCGGCACGAGCAGGTTCTGCGCGCCGAGGTCGAGCACCTGCTTGATCACGACGGGGTCGGCGGTCGGAACCCGCACCATCGTCGTCACCGGCGCTGCGGCGGCGGCCTGCAGCTGGGCGAGGACGGATTCGATTCCGTTGGGGGAGTGCTCCATGTCGATCATCAGCCAGTCGAGTCCCGCGCCGGCGCAGATCTCGGCGACCAGCGGCGAACCGGAGCACACCCACATGCCCGCCAGCGGGCGGTCGGCCCGGGCGAGCGCGTCGCGGAAGGTCGGCATCAGACGAAACGGCATGCGATCACTCCCATCGGGCCATAGTCGCAGCGGACCTCGTCGCCGCGCGACACCCACATCGGCCGGGTGAACGAGCCAGCGAGGATCAGCTCGCCCGCCTCCAGCCGGGCGCCGTGCTGCGACACCTTGTTGGCGAGCCACGCGACTCCCGTGGCGGGGTGGCCGAGGACACCCGCCGCGACCCCGGTCTCCTCGATCTCGCCGTTGCGCGCGAGCACACCGGGCACCCACCGCAGGTCGATCTCGTCGGGGCGTCGCCGTTCGGAGCCGAGCACCATCGCGCCGTAGGCGGCGTTGTCGGCGATCGTGTCGACGATCGTGCGGCCCTCGAGCTCGATGTGCGAGTTGAGGATCTCGAGGGCCGGGACGGCGTAGTCGATCGCGTCGATCGCATCGTCGAGCGTGCAGTCCGGTCCCGCGAGCGGGCGGGCGAGCGAGAAGGCGAGCTCGACCTCGACGCGCACGTTCGAGAACCGGTCGATGGATATCTCGGCGCCGGAGCCGAAGACCGTGTCGTCGAACATGACGCCGTAGTCGGGCTCCGTGATCCCGGTCGCCTGCTGCATCGCTTTCGAGGTCAAGCCGATCTTGCGTCCCACGAGCCGGCGGCCCGAGGCGATCATCCGATCGCGCCACACGCCCTGGATCGCATACGAGTCCTCGACGGTGGCGTCGGGGTACCGCGCCGTGATCCGAGGGATGACGCCGTGCGTGCGATCGGCCTCGGCCAGGTCGGCCGCGATGGCGGTGATGTCGTCGGGGGAGAGCATGAGCGTCCTCTCAGAGCTGGTCGCAGATCAGAGCTGGTTGCCGAGCTTGTACTCGCCCTGCTTGTACTCGGGCAGCCCGTCGTCGCCGGGCCGTGTGTACGAGAACCCGTCCGCCCCGATCGTCACGGCCATCTCCGAGTCGTCGGTGCGGGTGCGCAGCGGCTGGGGCTCGCCGTCGAGGTCGAGGACCAGCGACGCCTCGATGTACCACGAGGGGACGACGGGGTTGCCCCACCAGTCGCGTCGTTGATTGTCGTGCACGTCCCACGTGATGACGGGGTTGTCGGGATCGCCGGTGTAGTAGTCCTGCGTGTAGATCTCGACGCGGTGCCCGTCGGGGTCGCGCAGATAGAGGTAGAACGCGTTCGAGACGCCGTGACGACCCGGCCCGCGCTCGATCGCGTCCGACCGGCGGAGCGCGCCGAGCTTGTCGCAGATCGCGAGGATGTTGTGCTTCTCATGGGTGGCGAAGGCCACGTGGTGCATGCGGGGGCCGTCGCCGCCGGTCATCGCGGTGTCGTGGACGGTCGGCTTCCGCCGCATCCAGGCCGCGTACACGGTGCCCGCGTCGTCCTGGATGTCCTCGGTCACCCGGAACCCGAGCGACTGCATGAACTGCACGGCGCGCGGGACGTCGGGCGTCACCTGGTTGAAGTGATCGAGACGCACGAGCTCGCCCGGACTGTGCAGGTCGTAGCGCCACGAGAGGCGCTCGACGTGCTCGGTCTGGAAGAAGAACTCGTACGGGAAGCCGAGGGGGTCCTCGACGCGCACGGAGTCGCCGATGCCGCGCACGAAGCCGTCCGGACGGCGCTCGACCCGGCATCCGAGCTCGGTGTAGAACGCCACGGCGCGGTCGAGGTCTTCGGCCGACCGCACCCGGTACGAGAACGCCGCGACGGCGGCGACGGGTCCCTGACGCAGGATGAGGTTGTGGTGGATGAACTCCTCGGTCGAGCGGAGGTAGATCGCCTCGCCGTCCTCCTCAGTGACGTAGAGGCCGAGCACGTCGACGTAGAACTCGCGCGAGGCGGCGAGGTCGGTCACGACGAGCTCCATGTAGGCGCAGCGCAGGATGTCGGGCGCCGGTGCGGTCGGCGTCGGGATCGGGTCGTCGCAGGTGATCGGCGCCTCCTGGCTGACGAAGTAGCCCGAGGAGGTCCGGGTCATCTGGTCGCGGTGGGTCATGACAGCGTCCTTGCTCTCGATGTCGGGGGTGGGGCGGTGGATCGGGGCGGCGGTTCAGCTCTTGCCGAAGGTCGGGTTGTGGACCGCGCCGAGGGTGATGTGCACCGCCTGCTGGTGGGTGTAGAAGTCGATCGATCGGTAGCCGCCCTCGTGGCCGAGCCCCGACGCCTTGACGCCGCCGAACGGGGTGCGCAGGTCGCGGACGTTGTTGGAGTTGAGCCAGACCATGCCCGCTTCGACGTTCTGCGAGAAGTTGTGGGCCCGCTTCAGGTCGTCGGTCCACACGTAGGCGGCCAGCCCGTACTTCGTGTCGTTGGCGAGGGCGAGGGCCTCGGCATCCGTGTCGAAGGGGGTGATCGCGACGACGGGGCCGAAGATCTCCTCCTGGAAGATCCGGGCGGTCGGCGGAACGTCGGCGAACACGGTCGGGGCGACGAAGGTGCCGGTCTCGAACCCCTCGGGCCGTCCGCCGCCGGCGACGAGCCGGCCCTCGCTCTTTCCGAGCTCGACGTACGACATGACCTTCTCGAAATGCTCGGGGTGCACGAGCGCGCCGACCTCGGTGGCCGGGTCGTGAGGGTAGCCGACGCGCACCCGCTCGGCCTGCGCGGCATAGCGCTCGACGAACTCGTCGTACACGGAGCGCTCGACGAGGATGCGGCTGCCCGCCGTGCAGCGCTCGCCGTTGAGCGAGAACACCCCGAAGATCGTGGCGTCGATCGCGGCGTCGAGGTCGGCGTCGGCGAAGACGATCGCCGGGCTCTTGCCACCGAGCTCCATCGACAGTCCCTTGAGGTGCGGTGCCGCGTTGGCGAAGATCAGCTGCCCCGTCGAGCTCTCGCCCGTGAAGGAGATGAGCGGCACGTCGGGATGCTTCACGAGCGCGTCGCCGGCGTCTTCGCCGAGGCCGTTGACGAGGTTGAACACTCCCGCCGGCAGTCCCGCCTCCTCGAAGATCCCCGCCCACAGCGACGCCGACAGCGGGGTGAACTCGGCGGGCTTCAGGACGACCGTGTTACCGGTCGCGAGCGCCGGCGCGAGCTTCCACGACTCGAGCATGAAAGGGGTGTTCCACGGGGTGATGAGTCCGGCCACGCCGATGGGCTTGCGGTTGACGTAGTTGATCTGACGGCCGGGAACCTTGTAGGCGTCGTCGGCCTGAGCGACGATCAGGTCGGCGAAGAAGCGGAAGTTCTCGGCTGCGCGCCGCGCCTGTCCGAGCGCCTGCGTGATCGGCAGGCCGGAGTCGAACGACTCGAGCTCCGCGAGACGGGCGTCACGCGACTCGACGAGGTCGGCGATCCGGTGCAGCACGCGCGAGCGCTCGCGCGGCAGCATCCGGGGCCAGGGCCCGTCGGTGAAGGCGCGCCGAGCGGCGGCGACGGCCGCGTCGACATCGGCCTTCGTGCCGGCCGCGGCCTGCAGGTACACGCGGCCGGTGACGGGATCGAGAACGTCGAACGTCGCGCCGTCGACCGAGTCGACGAGCGACCCGTCGATGTAATGACGGATGGCGGCGGGCAGATCCGCGGGCGTGTGGGGGGCGGTGAGCGTCGTGTCGGTCATCTCGTGCGTCCTTGCAGCAGGGGGCGGTCAGAAATTGGGCAGGCCGAGCGCCTGATCGGGGTGCTCGTGCGTCATGTAGGCGTCGAGGGTGGCCGACCGGTGGCGCCGGGCCGCGTGCTCGATCTCGGTGAGTGGCGCTCCTCGCTCGATCAGTGCCACGATGTGCTCGTGCTCCCGCACCGACTCCTGTGCGCGGCCCGGGACGAAGCTGAACGTCGAGTCGCGGAGGTGCCCGAGCCGAGCCCATTCGGCCTGCACGAGCTCGAGCATCCGCGGGTTCGCGCAGCGTTCGAACAGCGTCGCGTGGAACTCCTGGTTGAGCCGGGTGAACGAGCGCGGATCGAAGTGGTCGAGCGATTCGGTCATCAGCTCGTTGATCTCGCGCGCACGTCGGATGTCGTCGACGGTCAGAGACCGTGCGGCGAGCGCGGTCGCGGCACCCTCCAGGATCGACAGCGCCTGCATGCTGAAGCGATACTGCGAGTCGTCGACCATCGCGACGCGAGCGCCGATGTTGCGCTCGAATGTGACGAGACCCTCGGCCTCGAGCTGACGGATCGCCTCGCGCACCGGGACGACGCTCATGTCGAGCTCGCCGGCGATCGTCCCGAGCACGAGTCGATAGCCGGGGGTGAACTCCTGCTCGGCGATGCGCTCGCGGATCCAGTGATACGCGCGCTGCGACTTGCTCTGCGTGTCGGGCAGGGGAGGCGTCGGCGACGTCATGCGCCGCGCTCGCCGTCGTAGCGGGCGCGCCACGCCGCGTTCATCGGGAACAGCCCGTCGACGGGTTCGCCCTCCGCGACGCGCGCCGCGATCCACGCGTCCTCGTGCTCTTGCGCGAGCGCGTCGTCGACGACCTCGGCCACGAGCGCGGGAGGGATGACGATGACGCCGTCGGCGTCGCCCACGATGACGTCTCCGGGCTGGACGGTCGTGCCCCCGCACGCGATGGTGACGCCCGCCTCCCAGGGGACGTGCTTCCGGCCGAGCACGGCGGGATGAGCCCCCGCCGCGTAGATCGGGAGGCCGACCTCTGCGACGGCCGCGTAATCGCGCACGCCGCCGTCGGTCACGACGCCTGCCGCGCCCCGAGCATGGGCTCGCAGGGCCAGGATGTCGCCGAGGGTGCCCGATCCGGTCTCGCCGCGCGCCTCGATGACGATGACCTCGCCGGGCGCGACGGAGTCGAATGCCCGCTTCTGCGCGTTGAATCCGCCGCCGTGCCGGGCGAAGAGGTCGGCGCGGAAGGGGATGAATCGCAGGGTGGCGGCGGTCCCGATGAGCTTCCGGGTCGGGTGCATCGGACGGACGCCGTCGATCGTGACGTCGTCGAGGCCCCGTTTCCGCAGCTGCTGCGACAGCGCCGCGACGGGAACGCGCTCGAGTTTCTCGCGGAGGTCCGCGTCGAGACCGCGTCCCGGCGTCTCGGGCAGCCCGGCAGCGGCCCGGGAGCCCCAGGCCTCCTCACGCTGGACGTCGTCGACCGCGGCGACCGAACCGAGCGCGGGGTCGAAGCCCTGATCGGAGTCGCCGGCGACGACGGTGGTGACGAGCCGGCCGGAGCTGGCGCCGGTGTCGAGCGCGTCGACCTCGACCTCGACGACGTCTCCCGGAACGATGACCGACGATCCGGCCGGCGTGCCGGTCAGGATGACGTCTCCGGTCTCGAGCGTCAGGTGCTGGGAGAGGTCGGCGACGATCTGCGCGAGGGAGAACAGCATCCCCGCGCTCGTGTCGTCCTGCACGAGCGTGCCGTTGACCCAGGTGCGCACGCGGAGGCGATCGGGGTCGACGGTCCGGGCGTCGATGAGATCGGGGCCGAGGGGAGTGAAGCCGTCACGGCTCTTGGAGCGCAGGTTCGACCCCTTGTCGGCGGCTCGCAGGTCGTAGACGCCGAGATCGTTCGCCGCGGTGACCGCCGCGACGTGCTCCCACGCCTCGGCGATGCCGACGCGGCGCGCGTCACGGCCGATGACCAGGGCGATCTCGCCTTCGAAGGCGAGCAGTTCGGTGCCGGCAGGGCGTTCGATGGCCTCACCGGTGGCGGCGATCGAGCTCGTCGCCTTCAGGAAGTACGAGGGGGCGGCGGGTGTGCGCCGGCGCTGGGCGGCCCGGGATGCGTAACTCAGGTGGACCGCGATGATCTTGCCCGGCCGACCGGAGCTTCCTCGCTCTTGTCTCATATTCGAAATCGTATATGATCATCGCCAGCAGAACAATGTCTGCAGACAACGTCGTCGACATCTCGGGAGCACGAAGATGAGCACCCCCACATCCACACCCGGTCCGGCCTCTCGGAGCGGCTTCACCTCGACCGGGACCATCGCCACCACTGCGGACCGCCGCCGCGTCGTGTTCGCGACCGTCGTCGGGACCACGGTCGAGTGGTACGACTTCTTCATCTACGCCACGGCGGTGGGGCTGGTCTTCGGCCAGCTCTTCTTCGCGCCGCTCGGCGCCAACAGCGCCCTCATCGGATTCGCGACCGTCGGGGTGAGCTTCCTCTTTCGCCCGCTCGGAGCCTTCCTCGCGGGCCACCTCGGCGACCGGCTCGGGCGCAAGCTCGTGCTGATGTGGACGCTCATCCTCATGGGTGTCGCGACGGCGCTGATCGGTCTCCTGCCCACGTACGAGACGATCGGCCTTGCCGCGCCCGTCATCCTCGTCCTGCTCCGGATCGTGCAGGGCATCTCGGCGGGCGGCGAGTGGGGCGGCGCGGTGCTCATGGCCGTCGAGCACGCCCCGAAGACGCGCCGCGGCGCATTCGGTGCGTCGCCGCAGATCGGCGTCCCGCTCGGGCTCCTCCTCGCCTCCGGCGTCATGGCCCTCATGGCCATGATCGCTCCCGGCGACGCGTTCCTGGCCTGGGGCTGGCGGGTGCCGTTCCTCCTGAGCGTCGTGCTCATCCTCGTTGGCTGGTACGTGCGTCGTCGCGTCGAGGAGAGTCCCGTGTTCACCGAGCTCGCCGAGCGCCGCGAGAAGGCGCACATGCCGATCGTGCAGCTGTTCCGCAAGCACGCCGCCCTCGTGATCATCGCCGCGTTCGTCTTCGCGGGGAACAACGCCGTCGGCTACATGACCACCGGCGGCTACATCCAGAACTACGCGACGAACCCCGACGGCCCGCTCGGCTTCGACCGCGAACCGGTCCTGTGGGCGGTCGCCGGCTCGGCGGTCACGTGGCTCGTCACGACGCTCATCGCCGGGTTCCTGTCCGACCGGATCGGGCGGCGCACGACCTATATCGCCGGTTGGATCCTCCAGCTGGCGGGCGTGTTCGCGCTCTTCCCGCTCGTGAACACCGGAAGCATCGGCCTGCTCTTCGCGGGTCTCGCGATCCTCACGATCGGCCTCGGCCTGACCTACGGCCCGCAGGCGGCCCTGTACGCCGAGCTCTTCCCCGCGTCCATCCGGTTCTCGGGCGTCTCGATCTCGTACGCCATCGGGGCCATTCTCGGCGGCGCCTTCGCGCCGACCATCGCCACCGCGCTCGTGCAGGCGACGGGTTCGACGATGTCGGTGACCTGGTACCTCGCCGGGATGACGGTCCTCGGACTCGTCGCGACCCTACTGCTGCGCGACCGCAGCGGCATCCCGCTCGATCCCGACCACGAGGCCGAGCAGTCGGTGAGCCCGATCGTCGGCACCGGCCGGCGCTGATCGCGGCGGCGAGGAGGGGGCAGGATGCAGTTCCACCATCACGGCTACGTCTCGGGAGACCCGCGCGTGCAGCCTGCGGCCGGTCGCGGGCTGCATCGTCCCGTCGAGCTGCCCGACGAGACCGACGTCCTGATCGTGGGGTCGGGGCCGGCGGGGATGCTGCTGGCGGCCCAGCTGTCGCAGTTCCCCGATGTCGACGTGCGCCTGATCGAGCGCCGAGACGGGCGACTCGAGCTGGGGCAGGCCGACGGCATCCAGCCGCGCAGCGTCGAGACCTTCCAGGCGTTCGGGTTCGCCGAGCGCATCATGGCCGAGGCGTACAACATCGGCTGGATGAACTTCTGGGCACCCGACCCCGAAGACCCGACCCGCATCGTGCGCACCATGCGCACCGAGGACTACGCCCTGCGGATGAGCGAGTTCCCGCACCTGATCGTGAATCAGGCGCGTGTCCTCGACTACTTCGCCGAGGCGGCGGCGCGGGGACCGGGGCGCGTCCTCCCGGACTACGGCGTCGAGTTCCTCGGGCTCACCGTCGGCGATGAGGGCGACTTCCCCGTCGAGGTGCGGGTGCGCCACGTCGCGGGCGAGCGGGCGGGGGAGGAGCGCACGATCCGCGCGAGATACGTCGCGGGCTGCGACGGCGCCCGCAGCCGCGTGCGCGACGCGATCGGGCGGGTCCATGTCGGCGAGGCGTCGGCGCACGCCTGGGGTGTCATGGACGTGCTGGTGAACACCGACTTCCCCGACTGGCGCATCAAGTGCGCGATCAACTCCGCGGCGGGCAACATCCTGCACATCCCGAGGGAGGGCGGCTATCTCAGCCGCATGTACATCGATCTGGGGGAGGTCGCGCCCGACGACGACCACCGCGTACGGCAGACCCCGATCGACGAGATCATCCGGCGGGCCAACGCGATCCTGCATCCCTACTCGATCGACGTGAAGGAAGTGGCCTGGCACAGCGTCTACGAGGTCGGCCACCGGGTCACCGACGGCTTCGACGACGTGCCGGCCGGGGTCGAGCGCGCACCGCGCGTCTTCCTCACCGGCGACGCATGCCACACCCACAGCGCGAAAGCCGGTCAGGGGATGAACGTCTCGATGCAGGACGGGTTCAATCTGGGGTGGAAGCTCGGCCACGTCCTCACCGGCCTCGCGGCACCCGCGCTGCTGTCCACCTACGGCGCCGAGCGGCGCCCCGTCGCGCAGCAGCTCATCGACTTCGACCGGGAGTGGTCGGCGCTCATGGCGCGGAAGCCGGCGGAGATCACCGATCCGCAGGACCTCGCGACCCACTACCTGGCGACGGCGGAGTTCCCCTCCGGCTTCCGAACGCGCTACGACACGTCCGTGATCGTCGGTGACGGCAGGCACCAGGGGCTCGCCACGGGCTTTCCGCTCGGCATGCGGTTCGCGTCGGCCGAGGTCGCCCGGGTGGCCGACGGCAATGTCGTGCACCTGGGGCACCACGCCCGAGCCGACGGGCGGTGGCGCATCTACGCCTTCGCCGACGCGCCGCTGCCGGGTTCGCCGTCCGTCCTCGACGAGTTCGCTCGATGGCTGGCCTCGCCGGCGTCGCCGGTCTCAGTCCACACCCCGGCGGGCGCCGACGTCGATGCGGTGTTCGACATCAAGGTCGTGTACCAGCAGCGGTACGACGAGGTCGAGCTGCCGCTCGTCCCCGACGTCTTCCGTCCGAGCACCGGACCGCTCGGGCTGACGGACTGGGAGAAGGTGTTCGCCGCTGCACCGAGCGCGTGGCACGACTCCGACATCTTCGACGAGCGCGGGCTCTCGCGCGACGGCGTCGTCGTGGTCGTCCGTCCCGACCAGTACGTGGCTGCCGTCCTGCCGCTGACCGCGACGGACGAGCTCGCCGCGTTCTTCGCGGGGGCCCTGCTGCCGCGCTAGGAGTTCACGCGCAGAATCTCCTCCTGGTAGGGCGCGCGGACCGCCGCCGACACCCGCAGGTCGAGCAGGAGGAACGGGCGCTCCTCGGCGGGACGTTCGCGCCACCGGACGAGGGCCTCGAGATCGTCGAGGGTGCGCACGACGACGCCCTCGCCGCCGACCGCGCGGCACAGCGCGGCGAAGTCGACCTCGGGGATGAGCATGGGGGCGGGCGCGAGCCCCTGCGCGCCGTAGAGGTGCACCTCCGCGCCGTACGCGCGGTCGTTCCACACGACCGCGAGGCCATGGCCGCCGGCGACGCGGACGGCCGACTCCAGATCACTCGCGGCCATGAGGCCGCCGCCGTCCCCGGTCGTGAGGACGATCGTCGCGTCGGGACGAGCGCGGGCCGCACCGGGAACGGACGGGAAGCCGAGGCCGATCGACTGATAGGCCGTGCCGACCATCATCATCCGGTCGGGCGATGAGACGGGCCAGTACATGTTGGCCCATCCGATGAAATGGCCGCCGTCCGACACGACCACGCGGTCATCGGGCAGCAGCTCCCCGATCCGCCGAGCCGCGGAGCGCGGGTCGAGCCGGCCGTCCGGGGCGAGATCGGCGCCCGGATCGCGTTCGCCGAGGGCGGCGGTATCGATCGACTCGCGCCATCCGCTCGGAGGAGCGCCGATGGCTCCGAGCTCGTCGGCGACAGCCTGGGCGGCGAGTGCCGCGTCGGCCCGCAGGTAGAGGCCGACGTGCGGATGGGTCGCGGCGGGGGCCGTATCGATCTGCGCGACGGTCGTCCCGGGGGCGAACAGCTCCCCGAATCTCATCGTGAACTGGTTGAGCGACGCGCCGACGACGAGCACGGCATCGGCGTCGCGGATGGCGGACATGGCCCCCTCGGCGCCGAATCCGCCGGTCACACCGAGATCGAACTCGGGGCGCGGGAAGACTCCGCGCCCGAGCGCGGTGGTCGCGGTCACCGCTCCCGTCGCATCAGCGATGGCGCCCAGGGCGGTGCCCGCCCCGGCGAGCCAAGCGCCCCGGCCGGCCAGGAGCAGAGGGCGCCGCGCACCCGCGAGCGCGCGGGCGATGCGGGCCACGGTGCCCGTCGCGAAAGGCGTCGTGGGGCCGAGGGCGAGCGCGCGTCGCGGCTCGGGCATCGCAGTCATCGGGCCGGCCTCGGCCTTCGCGACGTCGTAGGGGATGGCGAGGACGACGGGCGAGGAGTAGACGAGTGCATGCTCGATCGCGATGACGGTCGTGGCCGCGGCATCCGTTCGTCCGACCGTGTACGTGCGGACCCCGACCGCCGAGGCGAGGGCGATCTGGTCGACGTCCCACGGGCGCGGTCCCGACGTCGGCGCGTCACCGACGACCAGGACCAGCGGGGTGCGGGCCTGGGCGGCCTCGGCGAGCGGCGTCAGCGTGTTCGTGAAGCCGGCGCCGTACGTCGCCGTGGCCGCGGCCAGCCCGCCTCCGGCGCGGTAGTGGGCGTCCGCCGCCACGACGCCGCCGGCCTCGTGCCGAAGAGCGGTGAACGAGACCCCGGGGGAGCGTTCGAGTGCGTCGAGCAGGTGCGCGTTGCCGTTGCCCATCACCCCGAAGACGTGGGAGACATGCCGGGACAGGGCGGCGGAGACGTGCGCGGAGACGGATGGCATGGCGATGCCTTTCGAGACGGAACGGTGATCGAGGCCGTATGTGTCTCACGCGCGGATGCCGCTTCGTGCCCATTTTTCGAGCACCGACGGCAACGCCGCCGCCGGACGTTCCGATTATAGGAACGACCGACGACGGCGTGAAGTGTCGGGTGCGGGTTACGCCGGGACCTTCAGTCGCGGCACCCCGGCGGTGACCGGTCGCAGCTCCCGCTGCGGAGCCTCGGGGATCTCCTGGTCGAGCGCGACGACCAGACCGGCGGACGAGGTCGCCGCGTTGGCCATGTCGCGCACGGCCACCGGATTCAGGATCTCCATGTCGGCGCTCCCGAAGACGAAGCGGAGGGGGATCGACGGCTGAAGCCAGATCGAGGAACGGCCCTCGTCGGAGGACCACGACATCATGAAGCTCTCGTTGCGTCGGAGCTTCGTCGCGATGACGACCTTGAGGTGCGCGAGCAGGCGGTCCGGGATCTCGATTCGGGTGTCGGAGTTTCCGTAGTGGAGCTGTCCCATGCTGTCCTCCTGAGATCTCGATGAGTGGGGGAAGTGTTCTTTCCCTCGTTAAGTATCTAGTCAGACAAGACAGTTCCTGTCAATTCTTAGATCCTATGTATCTCATGATCTGTGAAAGACAGAATCTGTCAAGCTGGTCTAGTGTTCTAGGATGCTGTCGGAGGAGGTGGCAACCCGATGCCTCAAAACGTCGTCCGTCATGAAGGACTTCATCTCTACGCGGATCAACCTCGAGACGAGGTCGGCCGTCGCCTGAGCGACGCCGTCCTGCGTCTCAGACGCGCCGAGCAGGTGCAGGCGGGTCTCGCGGTGCGCGCTTCGGAGCTGTCAGCGGTCGACCTGACGGCGCTGCGCTACCTCGTCCAGGGGCATCGAGACGGGCGCGACCTCGGACCCAAGGACCTCATCGTCATGCTCGCCACGTCGAGCGCGACCGTGACCAACGTCGTCGAACGCCTCGCCTCGAAGGGGCTCGTCGAGCGCGTTCAGCACCCCACCGATCGCCGAGCGCACTACCTCGTGCCGACCGCGGCCGCCATCGAACGGGTCGACGCTGCGTTCGCCGCTCACCACCGCGCGATCGTCACGGTCATCGACGAGCTCGACGCCGAGCGGGCCGCGATCGCGGCTGAGGTCCTGGACCTTCTCGCCGCTGCTCTCGACGACGTCGCCGAACGCACCCCCTGACCGGGAGCCGCGGGCCCGACCGACCATGACGGAGGGGCCGGCTTCGCACCTGATGTGCGAGCCGGCCCCTCCGTCATGCGTCAGCTGTCTTCGCCCTCGGCCTGCGAGGGATGTCCCGTCGCCCCCTCGGGGGCCTCGCCCGTGTCGGGGTGTTCGGGGTCTGCGCCTTCGGCCTGACTGGGCTTCGCATCGTCTCGTGACATCGACGGTCTCCTTCCGGGATGGCGTGCATCCTCTGGCTATCACGCTTGACCGACCCCCGCCATCCCCTCGCCCCGGGCGGGGCGACGTGCTTACGGTCGGCGCATGTCCGACGCATCTGAACCCCTGACCGATGAAGAGGCCCGCCGTGAGGAACTGCTGCGCGCCGGCGGATCGACCGAGGCCGACGCGGCGCCGCGGATCGAGACGAGCGAGCACGACGGTGTGACGCGGATCGACATCGCCGACACCGCCGCCGTCCGTCCGGGGCCGGGGCCCGGAACGCCCGAAGCCGACGGCGACGAGCCGGGGGAGGCGCGATGAAGGCGCTCACCTGGCAGGGACGCCGCAACGTGTCGGTCGAGACCGTCCCCGATCCGGAGATCCTCGAGCCGACGGACGCGATCGTGAAGATCACGTCGACGGCCATCTGCGGGTCGGATCTGCACCTCTACGAGATCTTCGGCCCGTTCATCGACAGCGGTGACGTCCTCGGCCACGAGCCGATGGGCGTCGTCGTCGAGGTCGGCTCGGCCGTGACGAACCTCGCCGTCGGCGACCGCATCGTCGTGCCGTTCAACATCTCGTGCGGCCACTGCTTCATGTGCCGCCGCGGTCTCCAATCCCAGTGCGAGACGACGCAGGTCACCGAGTACGGCAGTGGTGCGTCGCTGTTCGGCTACACGAAGCTGTACGGCCAGGTGCCGGGAGGCCAGGCGGAGTACCTCCGCGTCCCGCTCGCCGACTACAACCACATCCGGGTCGGCTCGGACCTTCCCGACGACCGGTATCTCTTCCTCAGCGACATCCTGCCGACGGCGTGGCAGGGCGTCGAGTACGCCGCCGTCCCCGAGGAGGGGACTCTCGCCGTCATGGGACTCGGCCCCGTGGGCCAGTTCGTCGCACGGATCGGCGTGCACCGCGGATACCGGGTGCTCGCGGTCGATCCCGTCGCCGAGCGGCGTGCGATGGCCGAACGCCACGGCGCGGATGTGTTCGACCTGACCGATTCGGTCGTCGACGAGATCCGCGATCTCACCGACGGCCGCGGTGCGGACGCGGTCGTCGATGCTGTCGGCATGGAGGCGCACGGCAATCCGGCCGTCTCGACGATCCACAAGGCCGTGGGCCTGCTGCCCGACGCCCTGGCTCAGAAGGTCATGGAGACCGGTGGACTCGACCGGCTGGCCGCCCTCCACTCGTCGATCGACGTCGTGCGTCGCGGTGGCACGGTCTCGATCAGTGGGGTGTACGCGGGCGAGGCCGACATGATGCCGATGAAGACGATGTTCGACAAGCAGCTGAGCCTGCGGATGGGGCAGTGCAACGTCAAACGCTGGATCGACGACCTGCTGCCGCTCGTCGAAGACCCGGCCGACCCGCTGGGGGTCATGGATCTGACGACGCACCGCGCGCCGCTGGCCGACGCGCCGGGCCTCTACGAGACTTTCCAGAAGAAGGAGGACGGCTGCATCAAGGTGGTGCTGCAGCCGTGATCCCGCAGCGGAGAGGAGACCGCCGTGTCGCGTAACGTCCGACTCATGCACTGCGCCCCCGAAGACGTCTTCGCGGTCCTGAACGACGGCTGGCTCTTCCCGGCCTGGGTCGTCGGGGCCTCGCGGATGAGGGACGTCGCCGAATCGTGGCCGCAGAAGGGCTCGAGGCTGCACCACTCCTTCGGGGTGTGGCCCTTCGTGATCGACGACAGCACCTCGGTGCTCGAGTTCGACCCGCCGCGCCGCATGGTGCTCCAGGCGCGGGGCTGGCCGGTAGGAGAAGCGCACATCACCATCGATGTGAAAGCGCGGGGTGACGACTGCGTCGTGCGGCTGCAGGAATTCGCCGCGGAAGGGCCCGGGTCGTTCATCCCGCAGCCCCTGCTCGACCTGCCCCTGCACGTGCGCAACGCCGAGACGCTCCGGAGGCTCGCGCACCTGGCGGAGGGCGGCGCGGGACGGTGACGGCGGAGTACGACGCGGTCATCGTCGGCTCCGGACCCAACGGACTGGCGGCGGCCGTCACGCTCGCTCGATCGGGGCTGAAGGTCGCCGTCTTCGAGGCGGAGGACCACTTCGGCGGCGGCGCGGCGACGGGCGAGGTCACTCTCCCCGGCTACCGGCACGACCTCTGCTCGGCGGTGCACCCCCTTGCCTTCGAATCCGCGTTCTTCCGCGAGTTCGGACTGCGTCGCCGGGTCGAGTTCGTCGTGCCCGAGGTGTCGTACGCGCATCCCCTCGACAGCGGCGCAGCCCTGGCCTACCGCGACCTCGATCGGACGGCGGAGGGCCTCGGCGTCGACGGCCCAGCGTATGCGCGATTGATGAGGCCGCTCGTCGACCGGGTGCGGGGCATCGCCGACTTCACCGGCGGATCGCTCCTGCGTGTCCCCGGCGACCCGATCGCCGCCGCCTGGTTCGGAGCACGCACCCTCGAGCAGGGCACGGCGGCATGGAACCTGCGATTCCGCGACCACGCCGCGCCGGCTCTCGTGTCCGGTGTCGCGGCCCACACCATCCTGGGGTTGCCGAGTCTCGCGGCGGCCGGAGGCGGGCTCACCCTCGCGACCTACGGTCATGCCCGCGGCTGGCCGATCCCCGTCGGTGGCAGCGGGGCGATCGTCGCGGCCATGGTCGACGACATCCGCGCCCACGGCGGCGAGCTGTTCGCGGGTCAGCGCATCCGCTCGCTCGACGAGTTGCCCGCCGCTCGCGCCGTCATGCTCGATGTGACTCCGCGGGCCCTTATCGGGATGGCGGCGGGCCGGATGCCGGCACGTTATCGCCGTCGCCTGGAACGCTTCCGTTACGGCGACGCCGTCGCGAAGGTCGATTTCGCCCTGTCGGCCCCCGTGCCCTGGCACGACCCGGCGATCGCGCGCAGCGGCACGGTGCACGTCGGCGGTACGCGGGCGGAGATCGCCGCGTCCGAGAATGCGGTGCGGGCGGGTCGCCTGCCCGACGCGCCGTACGTGCTGGTCGCGCAGCCGTCGCTGTTCGACGAGAGCCGCGCGCCGGCCGGGCATCACACGCTGTGGGCGTACACGCATGTCCCCGCGGGCAGTGCGGTCGACCGCACGGAGGCCGTCGTGCGACAGATCGAACGCTTCGCTCCGGGGTTCCGAGACACGATCGTCGGCGCTCGATCCGAGACTGCGCAGCAGGTCGCGGCCCGCAATCTGAACTATCCCGACGGCGACATCTCCGCCGGGGTTCCGTCGCTCGATCAGTTGATCGCGCGGCCCGTGCTCGCTCGCGACCCCTGGCGTACGCCCATGGGCGGCGTCTACCTGTGCTCGTCGTCCACCAGTCCCGGACCGGGCGTGCACGGTCTGGCGGGGTGGTGGGCGGCGCTCAGCGCGCTGCGGCACGAGTTCGGCGTGCGCACTCGTCCCGACCTCTCGCCGCGCCCCTAAAGGCGGAGCGCGCCGGAGTCAAGCAGAAGTTCGTCGATCCGCCGCGCTTCTACAGTGGACGGATCATCGCCGTCTGCGGGAGGTTCCATAGTGACCGGTGCGTCCGAGCCCGAGTCCGTCGCCCGTGCCGTCGAGCGTCTGCGCCTGGCCGAAGCCAGCCTGGCCCGGCGCAGGCAGAGCGACTGCGGCCCGAGCGAGACCGCGCGCGCGGCTATGCGCATCGTCTACGACAGTGCGGATGCCGGAAAGCGCGTCACGCCGACCGACATCGCCGCGACGCTCGGCATCTCGACGCCGACGGCCACCACGCTCCTGAAGCGACTCCACGACGGGGGACTGGTCGCCTTCCAGCGGAATCCCGACGATGGCCGGAGCAAGTACGTCGTCCCGACGGACCGTAACGCCGACGTCGAAGGGGTCGACCCGCTGACGGTCCGGGTCCGTGACATCGCGCGCGGGCTCGACGAGGACACCGCGGCGAAGCTGTCGATCCTTCTCGACGCCATTGCGGACGCGGTCGACGAGGAGTGCCGCTGAGGCGCGCGCCGCTCGGTCAGGCGTCGGCCGTCGCCGGCTCCGGGGTGACGCGGAGTCCGTTCGCGCCGCCGGCCTCGATCAGCAGGGCCTCGACCCAGTGCCGGTTGATCGTCGGCGGCCGGCTGCCGCTGAAGAGGAACACCAGGGGAACGGCCGGATGCACCCATACGCTGAACAGCCCGCTGTCGGTCGAGCGGTGGAACATGAACGGCTCGTTGCGGCGCAGCTTGTTCATGAAGACCACCCGCAGGTGGGCGAGCAGACGGTCTTCGACGTCGAACGTCCGGCCCTGGCTTCCGTAAACGAGTGTTCCCACGGACGCGAGGGTAATGGCGGGGGTGAGACTAACTAATTCCGGTTAGTTAGGCGAACTAGCCAGTGGGCGACGGGACTGCCTAAACCTCCCGCGGACTCCTGTCAAGCCGGTAGGTGTCTCGGGCTCCGAGCGCGACACTCGAACCAGAGCGACGGGAGTGGTCATGGTCTTGGATATGTCACCGATCGCCCGCAAGCCCAGCGCGGTGCGTCTGGCCACGTCGGGCGCTCTTCGTCAGTTGCCCACCCGCCGGCCCGAGGCCGCGATCGCCGGGTCCGAGGTTCGGTGGGAACTCGTCGACGTGGACCGCTACGAGGTTCGCGAGGGCGAGGTCGTCCTCGGATACATCGACGTCGTCGGCGCCGTCTTCGTCGCACTCGGGGGCCCCTGGTACGCGGCTGCCGTCGAACTCCGCCAGACGCTGCGATTCGACGAGGCCGTGCAGACCCTGCGTTCGACCCGGCGACACTGACGCGGCCCGGCGCCGCGATCGCATCCTCCTAGGCTGGAGGCATGATCCGAATCGCCACGGTCGGCACGAGCGTCATCACCGACGCGTTCATCGGTGCGGCGACCCGCACTCCCGGTATCGAGGTGGCGGCGGTCTCCTCCCGCGATGGAGCGAAGGCGCGCGCGTATGCCGATCGCCTCGGTGTCGCGGGAGCGTTCGCCGGGCTCGACGCCGTCCTCGCCGATCCCGGCATCGACGCGGTTTACATCGGGTCGCCGAACTCGGCGCATCGACCGCAGGTCGCCGCGGCGATCGCGGCGGGCAAGCACGTGCTCGTCGAGAAGCCCGCCGTCGCCACCGCCGACGAATGGGATGACCTCGTCGAGCGGTCGCGCCGTGCCGGCGTGGTGATGATCGAGGCGATGCGCACCGCGTACGACCCGGGCATCGCCGCGGTGCGCGAGCTGCTGGGATCTCTCGGCGTGCTCCGCCGTGCCTCGTTGCACTACGCCAAGCGGTCCTCTCGTTACGACGCCGTCCTGGCGGGCGAGACCCCGAACATCTTCGACCCCGCGATGGGCGGGGGAGCTCTCGCGGATCTCGGGGTCTACGGTGTGCATGCAGCGGTCCTGCTGTTCGGCGAGCCCGTCGGGATCACCGCATCGTCCGTGACGATCGCCACGGGCGCGGACGGCGCAGGTCTCGCGGTGCTGCAGTATCCGGGACTGATCGTCGACGTCGGCTACTCGAAGATCACCACGGCGGCACGACCGAGTGAGATCCAGGGCGAGGATGCGACCCTCCTGATCGATCATCTCGCCAGCCCGCGGCGCGTGACGCGCATCGGCTCGGACGGCTCGGAGTCGGAATGGGCCTCGGATGCGCCCGCGGACGTCCTCGACGGTGAGGTCGCGCGCTTCGTGGAGCTCGTCGGCGGCACCGCGATGCCCGACGAGGATCAGGCCCGCACGTCGGCCACGCTCCGCACGCTCGAACGCATCCGCCGGGCGACGGCCGGATGACGCATCCGCCGATCGTGCTGTCAAGGCCCTAGGGTTCCGTGGCGGCTCGACGCAGGCTCGACCCATGCAACACAGACCCATGCAACACAGGGGACTGCGCTGGGACGAGATCGCCGAGGATGCCTGGCGGGTATGCGATCCCGCCCGTCCGTCCTCCGATGCCGACGCCGTCGTCGCCTACGTCGAACGGCGCCGCGACGGTGTCTACGAAGTGGTGTGGCTCTGCGGCACCGCGGGAACCGAGACCTTCGCCGCGATCGGCGAAGCGGCATCCGCCATCTGCGAGCGACACGCGTCGTCGCGCCGAGCCGGTTCGCCGCTCGCGACCAAGCCAGTTCCGATCGCCCACCGCCCCCCGCTTTCCCCGGCCTGATCCGTGACGGCCTGATCCGCGAGGGCGCTCAGCTCCGCAACCGGTCGAGGAGGAGTCCCAGAGCCGCGTCGACGCTGTCGTCGATGACCTGCTCGGGGTCTCCGTCGAGTTCGAGCAGCAGATGTCCGGTGCCGTCTCCGTCGCTCCATCCGAGGTAGACGGTTCCCGGGTCGTGTCCGTCGTGGGGCTCGGGGCCTCCGACGCCGGTGGCCGACACGGCGAGGTCGGCTCCCGTGAGGTCGCGGACGGCCCGGGCGAGCTGTTCGGCGCACTCAGGCGAACAGGGGTCGATCCCCGGGGCCAGGTCGAGCACCCGGTGCTTCGTCTCGAGCCGGTAGGCCACGACCCCGCCGGCGAACCAGTCGCCGGCCCCTTCCGCCGCGCCGATCGTCGCGGCGAGGTTGCCCGAGGTGAGCGATTCGGCCACGGCGATCACGGTCCCCGTCTCCTGGGCGCGGCGGGCGAGTTCGTCGATGTCGGTCATATCTCCTCCTGGCGCGACCTTAGGCAGGGCTGAGATTCCGGGGCGCGGGGATTGTCCCGAGACGAGCGCGGTGATACGCGGGGGGAGGGCAGGCATCAGATCGGGACTTTGGTCCCGGTTCGGTCGCCCTCGAACGCGAGATAGTTATGTGGTCAGACCACATACGACAAAGGAGACAGAAATGACCACGCACGCGGTCCACGCAGCCATCCCTCGCACGGAGGCTCGGACCCGCACCCAGGCGATCGCCCGCCAGGACGAGATCGTGACCTCGCTCACCGGCCGCCGCAGCCTCGCCGCGCTGCGCTACGCGACCGGGTTCATCTTCCTCTGGGCCTTCCTCGACAAGATGTTCGGCCTCGGGTTCTCGACCCCGTTCGAGCGCGCGTGGATCAACGGCGGTACGCCGGCGCAGGGCTTCCTCAACAGCCCCGCCGTCACCGGCCCCCTCCAGCCGTGGTTCCAGAGCATGGCGAGCCCGCTCGCCGACGTCCTGTTCATGGCGGGCATGCTGGCCATCGGACTCGCCGTCATGTCGGGCGTCGGTCTCCGCGTCGCAGCGGTCGCCGGAAGCCTCGTCATGCTGCTGATGTACCTCGCCGAGTGGCCGTTCGCCTGGGGTGCGGCATCCACCAACCCCCTCGTCGACTACCACATCGTCTACGCGCTCGCGCTGATCGTGCTCGCCGTGCTCCACGCCGGCGACACCTGGGGCCTCGGCGCCATGTGGAAGAAGCTGCCTCTCGTGCAGCGCTTCCGGTGGCTCGTCTGACACCGAGTCGCCCCAGCGAAGGCGCGGATCCCATCGGGGTCCGCGCCTTCGCTCAGTGGTGCGCGGGGTCCGTCGCGCGCAGCGCGGCCTGCGTGCGACTCGACACGCCCAGGGTGCGCATGATGGCGGTCACGTGGTTCTTGACCGTCTTCTCGGCCACGCCGAGCTCGGCCGCGATCGCGCGATTCGACAGCCCGCGCGCGATGAGGTCCAGAACCTCGCGCTGGCGGCGGGGGAGCGTCTCGGAAGAGGGCGGCGTGGTCGCGTGCAGAGTCGCGCTCAACGCGTGTCCCGAGCCGACGCGGCGCACCGCGTCGACGAGCTCGCTCCCGGCGAGGTCCTCCACGAGGAAGGCGGCGGCCCCCGCCGCCGCGCTGGCGGTGCGTGCCCCGTCGTCGTCGGACGGGCTGAGGATGATGCACTGGATGCGCGGATCCATCCTCCGGAGCGCCCGGCACACGTCGGCGCCGGTGCCGTCCGCCAGGCGATAGCCGAGGACCGCGACATCCGGTCGCGTCACCTCGGCGCGGGCGGTCGCCTGTCGGGCGGTGGTCGCCTCGGCGACGACCTGCAGGCCCGTCGCCGCGTCGATCAGGTCGGCGGCGCCGCGGCGGACCAGGTCGTGGTCGGCCAGGACCAGCACGGCGAGCATGGCCTCCACCGTAGCGTCCGGCTGGTTACGGTGGTGGGATGGAGGAGCATCGGGCCGGGCCGCGGCGGAGCGAGCAGGCTCGTCTGGCGGTTCTGACGGCCGCGGCCGAGCTGATCGCTGAGAGCGGCTACGAGAACCTCACGATCGAGGCCATCGCCCGGCACGCCGCCGTCGGCAAGCAGACGATCTATCGATGGTGGCCGTCCCGTGCCGCGATCCTCAGTGAGGCGCTGCTGGAGGGAATGATCTTCCGTCAGCAGCTCGCGGTGCGCGACACCGGTGACCTGCGCGGCGATCTCGCCGAATGGATGTCGCGGGTGTGGACGGTCCTCGACGCTCCGCAGGGGCGTCTGCTGCTGCGGTCGCTCGTCGCGGCGGCGACGGAGCATGCGGCGATCGGCGAGCTCATGCGCGACCGGCTGAGCGCCGACGGCGGCATCCGAGCGCGCGTGGTCGCGCACGGCGATCCGACGCTCGCGGCGGTCGAGATCGGCGACGCGGTGGCGGGATGGATGATGATGCAGGCGCTCCTCGGAGCCGCGCCGACGCCCGAGAGCATCCGGGCGATCGTCCGCGTCCTCGTGCCGGGTTAGGGTTGACGAGACGTCGCGTCTCGTCAAGGCGTCCGCACCTCGAAGGAGTCGCTGATGGCCGAGCTGCTGTACCGCCTGAGCAAGGGGGCCGCGCGCCGCGCCTGGCTCGTCGTCGTCGCGTGGATCGCGGTCCTGGGAATCGCCGGCGGAGCTTTCGCGCTCGGCTTCGGCGGGCTGTCGTCGAGCTTCGACATCCCGGGGACCGCCTCGTCGAAGGTCACCGACCAGCTCGCCGACGAGCTGCCCGACTTCGCCGGAGCGGCGGGCACCGTGGTGTTCCACGCCGAGGACGGCGCCCTCACCGACGACCAGCGCGCGGCGATCTCCGACCTCGTCGCCTCGGCGACCGACCTCCCCGACGTCGCGACGGTCAACGACCCGTTCGACGCCGAGGCGCAGCGCGCGGCGCAGGCTCAGCAGCTGGCCGACGGACAGGCGCAGCTGTCGGCCGCTCGTGACCAGCTCGACTCCGGCCAGCAGCAGCTCGATCAGGGCACGGCCGAGCTCGAGGCCGGGCAGGCCCAGCTCGACGCCGCGCGGGTCCAGCTCGACGCCGCGGGCGCGCCCGCCGCGCAGCTCGCCGCTCTCGACGCCCAGCAGGCCCAGCTCGACGCGGGACGCGCCGAGCTCGAGCGTCAGCAGGCGACACTCGATGCCGGGCGCACCGAGCTCGAGGCGCAGGCCGAGACCGCCGACCTCGGCGGCCGTCTGCTCGACCTGGCCGACGGCATCGCGCTCGTCTCTCCCGACGGCTCGACCGCGACGGTCAACGTCGCTTTCACCCTGCCGCGTCTCGAGCTGCCGCAGGAGGCGAAGGACGCCGTCGTCGAGCACTTCACCGCCGAACCCATCCCGGGTGTCGAGGTGGGCTTCTCGACCGAGATCTCGCAGGGCGTGCCGAAGATCCTCGGTGTGGGCGAGGCCGTCGGTGTCGCGGTCGCCGCCGTCGTCCTGCTCGTCATGCTCGGAAGCCTCATCGCCGCGGCGCTGCCGCTCGTCACCGCCATCATCGGCGTGGGCGTCGGCGTGCTCGGGGTGCTCTCGCTGTCGGGCGTCGTGCAGATGGCGTCGGTGACTCCGGTGCTCGGCGTGATGCTGGGGCTCGCGGTGGGCATCGACTACGCCCTGTTCGTGCTCAACCGCCATCGCAAGCAGCTGCTGCGCGGGATCGACCTGCACGAGTCGATCGGCCTCGCCGGAGGCACCGCCGGCAACGCCGTGGTGTTCGCCGGTTCGACGGTCGTCGTCGCCCTCCTCGCCCTCAACATCACCGGCATCCCGTTCCTCGGCCTCATGGGGACGGCGGGAGCCGTCTGCGTCGCGATCGCGGTGCTGATCGCGATCACACTGCTCCCGGCGCTGCTGGGGCTGCTGGGGATGCGCGTGCTCGGTCGACGAGCGCGTGCCCGCGTCGGCCAGCCCGACGCCGTGTCGACGCCGACGCGCGCGATGCCGACCTGGCGCGCGATCACGACCGCCGTCGTGTCCGTCGGACTCCTGCTGGTGCTCGCGGTGCCGGCGCTGTCGATGCGGGTCGGACTTCCCGACGGGGCGTCCGAGCCGGAGGGGTCGTACGGCCAGCGCGCCTTCCAGCTCACCGAAGACGCGTTCGGCCCCGGCGCGAACTCCCCGCTGCTCGTGACCGCGAGCCTGCCCGAGGGCCTTGACGACACGGGACGGCTGGAGGCGCAGGTCGCTGTCGCCCAGGCGATCGCCGATCGCGAGCACGTCAGCGCCGTCGCTCCGATCGCGGTCTCCGACAGCGGGCGCATCGCCGCGTTCCAGGTGATCCCGACCGAGGGGCCGAGCAGCGTCGCGACGGAAGACCTCGTGCGCGACCTCCGCTCCCTGCCGCCCGTCGACGGCGAGTACGCGCTCGGTGTCGCCGGTCAGGCCGCCATCAACATCGACATCTCCGAGGGGCTCGTCGGCATCCTGCCGATCTACCTCGCGGTCGTGGTCGGGCTCTCGCTCGTGATCATGATCGTCGTGTTCCGGTCGCTCGTCGTGCCGCTCATCGCGACGGGAGGCTTCATCCTGTCGCTGTTCGCGACCTACGGAGCGGTCGTCGCGGTCTTCCAGTGGGGGTGGGGTGCCGAGCTCATCGGTCTGCACACGACGGGTCCGATCCTGAACTTCCTTCCGGTGATCCTCGTGGGCATCCTGTTCGGGCTGGCCATGGACTACCAGCTCTTCCTCGCGTCGGGCATGCGCGAAGCGTTCGTGCACGGCTCCGAGGCGAGACTCGCCGTCATGCAGGGGTTCCGTGCCGGCCGCTCGGTCGTCGTCGCGGCCGCGCTGATCATGGTGTCCGTGTTCGGCGGCTTCATCTTCGCCGAGGCCACGATCATCCGCTCGATGGGCTTCGGTCTGGCCTTCGGCATCCTCGTCGACGCGCTCGTCGTCCGGATGCTGCTGATGCCCGCGCTCATGCACCTCATCGGACGCGGTGCATGGTGGCTGCCCCGGTGGCTCGACCGCATCCTCCCGGATGTCGACGTCGAGGGCGCCAAGCTCGAACGCACGCACCCGCACGTCTGAGCGGCGTCGGCCGGGGTCAGAACGCGTCGAGGTCGGCGCGCAGGCCCTGGCCGGTGTGCTCCGTGCGCAGGATGCCGCGCCGCCGGAGCACCGGGACGAGCTCGTCGAGCGCACGGTGCAGGGTGACGGGGTGGAAGTCGCCCGAGAAGATCAGGCCGTCGTTGTCGGCGTCGTCGCCGAGCGCCTGGATGACGTCGGCGATCTCCTCGGCGGTTCCGACCGTGCCTCCGGCGCCGTCGGTCACGCGACCGAGCCGTGCCTTGCCGGCGAGGATGTCGCGCAGTGGCGCCTCCGAGAAGTCGGAGTAGCGGCCCAGCAGACCCCGGATGGTGCCCTTCGAGACGTGATCTCCGAAGACCGCGGGGTCGAGCGGGCGATCGAGATCGAGCGCCGTGAGGTCGGTCTCGAGGTCGCTCGACCAGGCCTCGGCGACCTCGACGAGGGTCGCCTCGTCGGGGTGGCGTGACGCCTCGACGAGGCGCTCGGCCTCTTCGACCGAGCTCGCGACGATCGGCTTGAAGACGAAGAAGGTCTTGATGGCGTCGGCGTCCCGACCCGCGGCGAGCGCCGCGTCGCGCACGCGTGCGCGGTAGGCGCGGATGCTCGCCGGGTCGAGGTTCGACAGGGCGAGCTGGATCTCGGAGTTCGCGCCGGCGAACCCGATGCCCCGGGGCGAGCCGCCCGGGGAGGCGACGATCGGGTCGCCCGCCGGCAGCGGCTCGGCGTTGAGCGGACCGTCGAACGAGAAGTACTCGCCCCGGTGGCGGACGGCGTGGATCTTCGAGCCGTCGGCGTAGATCTGCGTGTCGGGGTCGGCGATCAGCGCGTCGTCGTCCCAGCTGTGCCAGAGCAGCCGCAGGGCGTCGAGCCATTCCTGGGCGCGGTCGTAGGCCGCGTCGTGCCCGAGTCGCTCGGCTCCGAAATGGTGGGCCGAGCCGACGTCGGTGACCACGTTCAGGCCGAGCCGGCTGCCGCTCAGGTGCTGCAGCGACGCGAACTGACGGGCCGCGAGGTACGGCGGCCAGGCGGCCGGGTTGACGGTGGGGATCACGCCGAGGTGCTGCGTCGCGGCGAACAGGTACGGCGCGAGCGTCCACGGGTCGTGCTTGGGCCCGCCGTAGGCCTTGCGCACCCGCAGGTTCAGCGTCTCGGGGGTGATGCCGACCGAGAGGGCGTCTTCGATGAGGACGAAGTCGAACCCGGCCTGCTCGAGCTCGCGGGCCGAGTGCTGGTAGAGATCGGGCTTCTGCCACGGCCAGTTCCACCGCTGGTAGGGCCGCGCCCAGCCGTGCGGGCCGAATCCGCGGGAGAGGAACCACCCGAAGTGCTGCGTGCGAGTCACGCCGACACCGTCTCTGGCACGTCGGTCGTCGCGGCGGCGGCGATCAGCCCGCGCTCGAGGTCGGCGATCAGGTCGTCGGCGTCTTCGAGCCCGACCGAGAGACGCAGGAGCCCCGGACCGACGCCGACCCGCTCGAGGTCTGCGTCGCTGCGGCTCGCGTGGGTGGTGGTCGCCGGGTGCAGCACGAGCGATCGGACGTCGCCGAGGTGGGTCATCGGGGTGAACAGCCGGACGCTGCGGGTGAACGCCTCGGCGGCCGCTCGTCCGCCCGCGAGCGTGAAGGAGAAGAGCGCGCCCTGCCCCGCCGGGAGGAGGCGGACGGCGAGGTCGTGGTCGGGGTGTGAGGCGAGGCCGCTGTAGTCGACGCCGACCACCTCGGGGCGGGTCTCGAGCCAGGCGGCGAGCGTCGCCGTCGTCTGCGACTGGCGCTCGACGCGCAGCGAGAGCGTCTCGATGCCCTGGAGCAGGAGGAACGCGTTGAGGGGCGAGGGTGAGGGCCCGAAACGCATCGCCACGCGGCGTGCGGTGTCGAGGAACGCTCGGTCGCCCGAGCGCTCGACGAACGTGCGGCCATCGGGTCCGGTCTCGGACGCGATCTGGCGGAAACGCCCCGGGACGGCATCCCAGGCGAAGCGTCCGCCGTCGATGATGACGCCACCCAGGCCGGTGCCGTGACCGGACAGGAACTTCGAGGCGGAGTGGATGACGATGTCGGCACCGAGTTCGAGCGGACGCAGCAGGTACGGGGTCGCGAGGGTCGAGTCGACCACGAGCGGGATGCCGTGCCGGTGCGCGACGTCGGCGACGGTCGGGATGTCGAGCACGCCGCCGCGCGGGTTGGCGATCGACTCGGCGACGAGGGCGCGGGTGCGCGGTCCGATCGCCGACTCCCAGGCCGCGGGATCGCGCGGGTCGTCGACGAAGTCCGTCGTGATCCCGAGTCGTGCGAACTCCGAGCGCAGCAGTTCGCGCGTGCCCTCGTAGATGGCGGACGCCGCGACGATGTGATCGCCGGATTCGAGGATCGTCAGCAGCGCCGTCGTGGTCGCCGCCTGTCCGCTTCCGACGAGCAGGGCGCCGACGCCTCCCTCGAGGTCGGCGATGCGCCGCTCGGCCGCCGCCGCGGTCGGGTTGCCGACCCGCGTGTAGCTGAAGCCCGTGGTCGGGTCGGCGAACCGGCCCTCGCCGTCGGCGAGGTCGTCGAACTCGAATCCGGCGGTCAGATAGATCGGTGTCGCGCGCGAGCCGTACGCGTCGAAGCCGCGGGCGCCCGCGTGCAGCTGACGCGTCGCGAAGGCGAGGGATTCGGGGTGGTTCTCGAGAGCGGACATGCGGGAAGAGTACGGCGGGAGGCCTCGACGGCGCTCCCGCGCCGTCATCCGAGGTCACGCGGCAGCGGAGTCGGGCCTCGGATGTGTCGCCGTGTGTTCTCGCGTTTCCGACTGTTTCGCGGGCGTCCGCCGATGGAGCGGCTCCTCGCGAGCATGGGGGTCATGTCCCCCCTGGTGAGCGTCGACGACCTCGCCGCCGAACTCGCCGCGGACGCTCCCGTGCGTCTGCTCGATGTCCGGTGGCGGCTGGACCGCGCCGAAGGGCGCCCCGACTACCTCCTCGGTCATCTGCCCGGAGCCGTGTACGTCGATCTGGAGCGCGAGCTCGCCCGCCCGGGGGTTCCGGAGCGGGGCCGTCATCCGCTGCCGGGTCGTGCCGATCTCGAGCTCGCGGCTCGCCGCTGGGGCATCAGAGCGGGCGACCGCCTCGTCGCATACGACGACAACGACGGTGTCGCTGCGGCTCGTGCGTGGTGGCTGCTCCGCCGTCACGGACTCGACATCCGTGTTCTCGACGGCGGGTTCCGGGCCTGGGTCGCCTCCGGCCGTCGCCTGGAGCAGAGCGACCGCGCGGCGACGCCCGGCGACGTCGACCTCCCGGAGGGGAGCGGCGGTCTCGCCGGGATCGACGAAGCGGCCGTCGCCCCCACCCGAGGGGTCCTCCTCGACGTGCGTGCGCCCCAGCACTATCGCGGCCAGGCGCCGGGAGTCGATCCCGTCAGCGGACACATCCCCGGGGCCCGCAACCTCCCGACGGTCGTCCACATCGCGCCGGACGGTCTGCTCCGCGGCCCGGACGAGATCCGTTCGTCACTCGCGGCCGTGGGGATCGGACCCGACACGGACGTCGTCATCACGTGCAGCTCGGGCATCGCCTCGGCCCATACGGCGCTCGCATTCGTGGTGGCCGGGTACGGTCGGGCCCGCGTGTTCGCCGGATCGTGGAGCCAGTGGTCGCGCGACCGCGGGCGCCCCGTCGCGACCGGGTCGAGCCCGGCCGCGGAGATCGGCGTCGTCTGACGCGTGCGACGCCGCGTGCGACGCGGTCAGTCGCGGAGGGCGGAGTCCTCGCTGAGCCGGTGCCACGTGCGATTGTGGTAGACCAGCGCCTCGCCGTGGCCGCCCGGCTCGACATCGCGTTCGACGTGCGACTGCAGGGCGTGGCCGGCGATGACGATGGAGCCGCCGGCATCCATGCGCGACACGACCGCGCAGCGCACCCAGGCCCGCACGCCGCTGTACACGGGTTCTCCCGTGGTCAGGCGGGACCAGATCGAGGTGTCGGCGAAGCGATCGATGCCGCTGGTCGCGCCGAGCTTGGCGAGGGCGAGGTCATCGGCGTCGAGGAGGTGGACCACGACGGTCTCGGCCGTCGAGAGCACCGCTGACGCGGACGACTGCGCCGACACGGAGAACACCAGCAGTGGCGGGTCGGCGCTCACCGACGACACGGAGGTCGCCGTCAGGGCTACCGGGCCGTCACCGGCGTCGGCGGTGATGACGGCGACGCCGCCGGGGTGCCCGCGGAAGAGCGTCTTGAAGTCGTCGGCGGACAGCGAGCCGCCCAGGTGACGGGACGGGTGCTCCGCGGACGGGTCGATGTTCGGCTGCGACATGATCACGACGTTAGTAACCACGGGGGCGCGTCACATGTTCCGTGAACCTCGGAGACGATGCATGACGCCGTGTAACGTTCCCCGCGTGACGACGGAAACCCACGACGGCTGGTCGCGCCGGTACGGCTCGGCCGCGCCCCGCGACCTCCCGCGCAATGACGTGCTCGACCTGCTCTATCGTCACCGTTCCGTCCGCCGGTTCGGGCCCGGCGAGATCGACGACGCGACCCTGACCGCGATCGTCGCGGCGGCGCAGTCGGCGTCGACGAGCTCGAACCTGCAGGCGTGGTCGGTGATCGAGGTGCGTGATCGCGCGCGGCTCGACGCTCTCGCGACTCTGGCCGGCGACCAGGACTTCATCCGCCGGGGCGGTGTGTTCCTCGTCTTCGTCGCGGATTGGGCCCGGGCTCGTGAGCTCGCACACCGCGCGGGGGAGCCGTCCGACGCCGTCGAGTACATGGAGAGCACCATCGTCGGCTTCATCGATGCGGCGCTCGCCGCCCAGAACGCCGTCGTGGCGGCGGAATCGCTGGGGCTGGGCGCCGTCTACGTGGGTGCCGTCAGGAACCACCCCGAGCAGATCGCCGATCTGCTCGAGCTCCCGACCGGGGCTTTCCCCGCGTTCGGGGTCGTGCTCGGGCACCCCGACCCCGACGATCGCGCAGGGGTGAAGCCGCGGCTCCCGCAGGAGATCGTCCGTCACCGCGAGACCTATCGCCTGCCCGACGACGCCGAGATCAGCGCCTACGAGGAGGCCGTCAGGGCGTACTACGGCACGCAGGGCGAGCCCCGAGGGTGGCTGCGCACCGCGATCGCACGCGTGCGGGATACCGCGAGCCTGCACGGACGCCACACGATGCGCGCCGCGCTCGAACGCCGCGGGCTGTCGTCGCGCTGACCGCGACGGTCCGACCGCTCGACACCGGCGCGGGCCTGGCTTAGGGTGGACCCGTGCAGATCTGTCGTTGTTGTCGCTGAGCGCCGCCGCGCTCACCTCAGACGACCCCGACAGCACCCGCGCCTCTGAGCGCGCGGACACCGTGAGGACACCCTCGTGCGCTACGCAGAGAACATCGCCGAACTCGTCGGCAACACCCCGCTGGTTCGCCTGAACCGCGTCGCCGCCTCGACACGGGCGACCGTGCTCGCCAAGATCGAGTACTTCAATCCGGGCAGCTCGGCGAAGGACCGCATCGCCGCGAGGATCATCGAGTCGGCCGAGCGCGACGGGCTGCTGCGCCCCGGCGGAACGATCGTCGAACCCACGAGCGGGAACACCGGCGTCGGTCTCGCCCTCGTCGCGCAGCAGCGCGGCTACCGGATGGTCTTCGTCGTGCCCGACAAGTTCGCGGGCGAGAAGGTCGCCGTGCTGAGGGCGTACGGCGCCGAGGTCGTGACGACCCCCACGAGCGTCCCGCCCGAGCATCCGGACTCGTACTACAGCGTTTCGGACCGGCTCGCGCGGGAGATCCCCGGCGCGTTCAAGCCGAACCAGTTCGCCAACGCGGCCGGGCCGCGGGCGCACTACGAGACGACCGGGCCCGAAGTGTGGCGTGACACGGCCGGGCGGGTGACGCACTTCGTCGCGGGCGTCGGCACCGGCGGCACGATCACGGGCACGGGCCGATATCTGCGCGAGGCCTCCGGCGGCGCCGTCACGATCGTCGGCGCCGACCCCGAGGGCTCCATCTACAGCGGCGAGGTCGGCCGGTACCTCGTCGAAGGGGTCGGCGAGGACTTCTGGCCCGAGACCTTCGACCCGTCGGTGGTCGACCGCTACGAGCGTGTCGGCGACCGCGAGTCGTTCGCGATGACCCGCCGCCTGGCGCGAGAGGAGGGCCTGCTGGTCGGAGGCTCGTCGGGCATGGCCGTCGTCGCCGCGCTCCGCACGGCTCGCCACCTCGGCCCCGACGATGTCGTGGTCGTCCTGCTTCCCGACCACGGGCGCGGGTACCTCTCCAAGATTTACGACGACGACTGGATGCGCGCCCACGGATTCGGCGATCTCGTCGACCCACCGGCCGCCGGCGCCGGCATCCCCGTTTCCCGCACGACCACCGACAACAGGAGCGATGCATGAGCACGCACGATTCCGCCCGCGGCCTCGCCAGCCTCGCCGTCCACGCCGGACAGCAGTTCGACCCCACGACCGGCGCCGTCATCCCGCCGGTGCACTTCTCGACGACGTTCGCCCAGGACGGCATCGGCGGTCTTCGCGGCGGGTACGAGTACGGTCGTTCGGGCAATCCGACGCGCACGGCGCTCCAGGTGCAGATCGCCGCGCTCGAGGGCGGCGCCCACGGCTTCTCGTTCGCATCGGGACTCGCCGCCGAGGACGTGCTGCTGCGCGCGGTGCTCACGCCCGGCGACGAGGTGCTTCTCGGCAACGACGTCTACGGCGGCACCCATCGCCTCATCGCCCGTGTCCTCGCTCCGTGGGGTGTCAAGCTGCGCGTGGTCGACATGAGCGATCTCGCCGCGGTGCGCGCCGCGGTCGCCGAGCGTGCGCCGCGCGTGCTCTGGGTCGAGACGCCGTCCAATCCGCTGCTGCGCATCACCGACATCGCCGGCCTCGCGGCCGTCGGTCATGAGGCCGGCTCGCTCGTCGTGGTCGACAACACGTTCGCGACGCCCGCGCTCCAGCGCCCGCTCGCACTCGGTGCCGACGTCGTCGTGCACTCCACGACGAAGTACCTGGGCGGACACTCCGACGTCGTCGGGGGTGCGCTCGTGCTCGACGACGACGCGCTCGCCGAGAAGATCGGGTTCCTGCAGTACGCCGCGGGAGCCGTGTTGGGGCCGATGGACGCCTGGCTCACGACGCGCGGCATCAAGACGCTCGACGTCCGGATGCAGCGCCACAGCGAGAACGCGGGCGCGATCGCGGCGTTCCTCGAGGGACACGACCGTGTCGCCCGCGTGTTCTACCCCGGCCTCGCCTCGCACCCGGGACACGAGCTCGCGGCGTCGCAGATGACCCGGTTCGGGGGCATGCTCTCGCTCGCCCTCGAGTCGGGCGAGGCTGCGCGTCGCTTCGCCGAGTCGACGCGGCTGTTCCAGCTCGCCGAATCGCTCGGCGGCGTCGAGTCTCTCGTGAACTATCCGGACGCGATGACCCACGCGTCGGTCCGAGGCACGGAGGCCGCCGTGCCGGTCGAGGTCGTTCGGTTGTCAGTCGGCATCGAATCGGTGGACGATCTGCTGGCCGACGTGGAGCAGGCGCTGCGCTGACGTCCGGGCGCCGGCGCCCCCTCAGCGCCGGAACAGCCGCGGGCGGCGTCGCGGCTCGGCCGGGGCGGCGACGGATGCCGCGGCGGCGGCATCCGCGCGACGCTGACGCCAGGCCGCGACCTCGGTCTCGACGTCGTGCGTCGGCGTCACGACCGGCGGTCCGCCCTGCAGCTGGCGCCGGGCCTCGATGACGCGTCGGTTGAAATCGGCGATGTACTCGCGTACGTCGTCCTCGCGGGTGAGGGCGTCGACCCGCTCTTCGAACTCCGCGTGCTCGATCCGCAGGGTCAGTGCGGGCGGCCCGAGCCCGGTGAGCTGCTCCTCTCGGATCTTGCGCTTGATCCACCAGTCCGGATCATGGTGCGGCCCGAGATCGGCGATGGGCTTGCCGGCCCCCGGCAGGTCGTCGAAGTCGCCGCGGCGGATCGCCTGCAGGATCGCCGTCTCGATGTAGGCGGCACGTTCACGCGCGCCGGGCGCGGGCGTCTCCGGCGTCGGGGATGCGGGGGAATCGTCGCTCATGTCGTTCTCCGCCTCCAGGGTACGCGGCGGCGCGCAGCCGACGTCGTTCTCGCGAGAGAATGGGGTAATGCCGTTTCTGCCCGACCCGACGCCCGACAGCCCCGGCCGGTGGCGGCGTGAGGCGGGGGAGCTGGGACGCAGTCTGACTCGGTTCGGACCGTCGCCGGGACCACGATGGCACCTCGGGCTGCAAGCGGCGATCGCGATGGCGCTGCCCGTGGTCGTGCTCTCCGCGTTCGGGCTCGAGAGCATCGCCCTGCTCGCGGCGACCGGTGCGTTCGCGACGCTCTACGGCGGGCGCCTGACTCCGCGCGAGCGGGTCGTCTTCGTTCCGATCGTCGCGTCGGTGCTGTGGGTGTGCGCCGCCGGCGGTGTCGTCGCTGCGGTGGCCGGTCCGATCGCGGTGGCCGTCGGTCTCGTCGCGGTCGCCGTCGCGGCATCCGTTCTGGTCTTCGGCCGTTCGGTCGGCCCGCCGGGCCCCCTGTTCGCGGTGCTCATCTACGGGTTGTCGGCACACGTCACGGACCCGCAGTCGTCTCATGCGGTGAACCCGGCTCTGTACCTCGGCGTCCTCGCGGCGTCGCTCGCGTTCGGGTGGCTGGTCACGGCGGCCCCGCTCGTGCGGCGCTCGCACCGCGGGACGAGGCCGCGAGCGCTGGGCTCGCTCTTCCCCGCCGCCCTCGGCGAGGCGACGACGCGGACGCTCGTCGTGCGCACGGCGGCGGTCGCGGTCGTCGGCACGCTGACCGCGCTGCTGGTCGATCCCGAGCGCGCCTACTGGATCGTCGGCGCGGGGATCGCCGTGCTCGGGGTCAGCGCCAGTCGCCGCGTCGCCCTGTCGCGCGGCATCCACCGGGCGCTCGGTACGGCGGCAGGCGCTGCCGTGTTCCTCGCCATCAGCGTCGTGCCGCTAGGTGGTGTCGTGCTCGGCCTCGTGCTCGGGGCGCTGCAGTTCGTCATCGAGCTCGTCGTCGTGCGTCACTACGCGCTCGCGCTCGTCTTCATCACACCGTTGGTGCTGCTCATCCTGAGCGCGGCGGGAGCCGGCGGTCCGGAGCTCGCGGTGGAACGCGCCGTCGACACCGTGGTCGGCGTCGGGCTCGGCATCCTCAGCAGCGTGATCGTGGTGGGTCCCCGCCGATAGCTCGTCCGATACCGGGTATGCATATACTCGCAAACTACATACCCGGTATGCGAAAGGACGACCGTGTCGGTTCGACTCAGCCTTCTGGCGATCCTCGATCAGGGCCCGTGCTACGGCTATCAGCTGCGGACTGAGTTCGACCGCCGCACCGGCTCGACGTGGCCGCTCAACGTCGGGCAGATCTACAACACCCTCGACCGGCTCGAGCGAGACGGGCTCGTCGAGAAGGGGGCCGTCGACGGGCAGGGCCACGTCTACTGGCAGATCACGGATGCCGGTCGGGCCGAGGTCGCGTCATGGTTGGGCTCTCCTGTCGAACGGCCCGCGGGCACGCGCGACGAGCTCGCGATCAAACTCGCCGTAGCGGCGACCCTGCCCGGAGTCGACGTCGGCGAGGTGATCGCGGCGCAGCGCCGTTCCTCGCTCGCGCAGTTGGAGGAGCTCCGAAGCTCCGAGTACGCCGGTGGGAACCCCGACGGCCCCGAAGAGCTGGCCTGGTCGCTCGTCGTCGACTCGATGATCTTCGCGGCCGAGGCCGAGGTGCGGTGGCTCGATCACACCGAGCAGCGCCTCGCGCAGCATCCGGGACGCGCCATCGCGATCGAGCTGTCGACCGAGAAGCCCAAGCGCGGGAGGCCGGTGAAGGCCTGATTCAGCCGCCCCCTGACCCGCGCGTCCAGAAATCGGGGCGGACCTCGGCGACGGGTGCGAGCTCGTCACGCAGGCGGCGCCAGATCGCCAGTCCGGTCTCGAACGAGTCGGCGGGGACCGGGCCGTCGGTTCCCGCGGCTTGGAGCGCGCCGTCCCAGGCGAGCAGATCCCGGGTCAGGTCATCGCTGATCCCGAGAGTGCGCGGGTCCACGACGTACTCGTCGGTGAAGCTCTCCCACAGCGGGCTGGAGGCCCACCCCGGAAACATGCGGATGACGCGCCGCCCGTCGGGAAGCACGAGCGGCTCGCCGCGACGGGAACGCGCCATCAGGTAGCGATCCTGCATCTCGCGGCGGCGTTGCCATTCGCTGCCGTCGGTCGGGGTGTCGTCGTAGTCGTAACCCGACAGCCAGACGAGGCCCCGCTGCATTCCGTCGCCGCGGACGAGTGCGACCGACCAGAGGTGGCGGTCGTCGTCGGAGAGGATGCGCATCTCGCGGAACACCGTGTCGATGGAGGCGTCGAGAATGTCGATGATCCGGGTGTCCTCGCCGTGGCCCGGGTAGACGAACACTCGGAACCTCGGGTCGAGATCCTCCCATGTCGTGTCACTGCGATCGGCGAGCTCTGCGCGCATGACGGAGAGCCTACGTGTGCCGGATCGACCGTTCCCAGGCGACTGTCAGGAAACCGCCGCGATCCGCATGACGGTGCGGATCGGGGTCGGTGCAAATGGGGGCGGATGCACGGTTTTCACCCGCGGCATCCAATCCGCATCGGGGCTCGTCCCGGATAGCCCCACGTGCCGCAATCCAGCGGACGTGACGGAAGGAAGAGACATGCGTACGAACCTGAAGCGAGCAGCAATCTTCGGCACGGCGGGCCTGGGCGCCGCCGCGATCGCCACCGCAGGATTCGCTCTGCCCGCATCGGCTGACGACACCACCGCAGTCGACTCGTCCACCACGGACACGACCACCACCACCGATGTCGCGTCGTCGTTCGACGCACTGTCGACGTGGATCGACGGCGTCCTCGAGGCCAACGGCAACGGCGTGGGCGAGAACGCGAACGTCGGCAACCTCGGACTCGAGGGCGGCCTCATCAACGGCCCGCTGATCAGCGACGTCGGCAACGGCGCCCTGCTCTCGGGCAACGACACTCCGATCGCATCGGGCAACGACACCGCTGTGGAGGCCCCGATCGATGCCCCCATCGCCTCGGGCAACGAGACCGGCAACGGCAACGAGGTCGGCAACGGCAACCAGACCGACACCGACCTCGGCAACGGCACGGACGTCGGCACCGGCGACGTGAGCACGGGCGAGGTCAGCACGGGCGACGTCACGAGCGGCATCGGCAGCACGGTCGACAACCTGGTCGGCGGCATCACCTCCGACGTGACCTCCGACGTCGACGACCTCGTCGGTGGCATCCTCGGCAACCGCTGATCCATCGGATCGGCCTCGACCGAGAGATCTCGAAGGGCGGCATTCGGCTTCGGCCGGTGCCGCCCTTCGGCGTGCCGCTAGCCTGGCGCAGTGAGCGAAGCGATGCCGGGGCGGGCGCGGGTGGGTGTGCGGGATGTCGCGGCCGCGGCCGGCGTGTCCACGCAGACGGTCTCGCGCGTCATCAACGACCATCCTCACATCCGGCCGGAGACGCGCGACCGCGTGCTCGCGGCCATGGCCGAGCTCGGCTACCGCGTGAACAACGCGGCTCGCACGCTCGGAACGGCGACGACGCGAACGATCGGGGTGATCGCCTCCGACACCGACCTGTACGGCCCCGCGGCGGGCATCGGCGCCCTCGAACGTGCGGCGCGCGCGGCCGGCCGGTGGATCGCCACAGCCTACGCCGACGGCTCCGACGCGGGCAGCGTCACCGCCGCCGCCGATCACCTGCTCGCCCAGGGTGTCGACGGGATCGTCGTGGTCGCGCCGCACACCGCGGCGCTCGACGCGCTCGCGGCGGCGTCCGCCGGAGTCCCGGTGGTGCCGCTCCACTCGCGCCTCGAGGTGGTCGGCGAGCCGGATGGCGGCGACCGGGGCGACGAAGGCGCGGCACTCGCGGTCGACCATCTCCTGGATGCCGGGCATCGCCGCATCGCGCAGCTGTCCGGCCCCGCCGCCTGGCTCGAGGCCGTCGCGCGTGACGCCGGTGCCGAAGCCGCGCTGGTGCGGCGAGGGCTCGAGCTCGTGAGCAGATGGCGCGGCGATTGGTCGGCTGCGTCGGGCGCGGCGCTGGCGCCGGAGATCGCCGCCGCGGTGGGCGCGGCTTCCGGGCCGACGGCGGTCGTCGTCGCGAACGATCAGATGGCGCTCGGCCTGATCTCGGGACTGGCCGAGCTCGGCGTCGGAGTTCCGGCGGACGTCAGCATCGTGGGGTTCGACGATCATCCCGATGCCGCCTTCTACCGCCCCGCCCTCACGACCGTCCGGCTCGACATCGCGGGGGAGGCGCAGCGGTGCGTCCGTATCCTGCTGGGCGCGGACGCCTCCGCCGGACCGGAGCCGGCGCGCCTCGTGGTCCGCGACTCGACCCGACGGGTCTGAGCTCGGGCGCCATCCGGGACCCCCTCGCATCGAGCGTGTGTTACCGGTAACATGATCCCACCGCGGCACGACCAATGGAGGCATCCGTGACCCAACCCGCCACGCGCGACCGATCCGCAGAGCGCGACGACATCATCGCCGGTCGCACGAGCCTCGGCATCGAGTTCGGTTCGACCCGCATCAAGGCGTGCCTCATCGGCTCGGATCCGACCCAGGTCCTCGCGACCGGATCGCACGCGTGGGAGAACCGCTTCGAGGAGCGGCGCTGGACGTACGGCCTCGACGACGTCTGGTCGGGTCTCCAGGCGGCCTACGCCGATCTGATCGCTGCGGCCGAGTCCGTCTACGGCGTCGTGCCCGAGACCTTCGGGGCGATCGGCGTCTCGGCGATGATGCACGGCTACCTCGCCTTCGACGCCGACGACGAGCTGCTCGTGCCCTTCCGCACCTGGCGCAACACCAGCACGGGCCCGGCCGCCGCCGAGCTCACGGAGCTGCTCGGCATCAACATCCCGCTCCGCTGGTCGATCGCCCACCTGCACCAAGCGGTTCTCGACGGGGAGGCGCACGTCGCCGACATCCGCCATGTGACGACCCTCGCCGGTTACGTGCACGCCAGCCTGACGGGCGAGAAGGTGCTCGGCGTCGGAGACGCATCGGGGATGTTCCCCGTCGACCCGGTGACGCGGGACTACGATCAGCGCCGCGTCGACCTCTTCGACGCACACACCGCCGGACGGCTCCCCGCGGGTCTTCGCACCCTGCTGCCCGAGGTTCGCGTCGCGGGTCAGGCCGCCGGCTCGCTCACCGCCGCCGGTGCTGCGCTGCTCGATCCGTCCGGGGCGCTGCGGCCCGGAATCCCGTTCTGCCCGCCCGAGGGCGATGCGGGCACCGGCATGGTCGCCACCGAGGCCGTCGCGCCCCGCACCGGCAACGTCAGCGCCGGCACGAGCATCTTCGCGATGGTCGTCCTCGAGCGCCCGCTGCAGAGCACGCATCACGAGATCGACGTCGTGACGACCCCGGCCGGCGACCTGGTCGCGATGGTCCACTGCAACAACGGTGCCAGCGAGCTCGCGGCCTGGGTCGGGATGTTCGAGCGGTTCGCGGCGGTCTCGGGGTCGGCGCTCGACGCGGATGCCGTGTACGACACGCTGTTCCGCGAGGCGCTGTCGGGCGACCCGGACGCCGGCGGCCTGCTCGCCTACAACCACCTCGCCGGTGAGCCGATCGCCGGCACCGACGAGGGGCGCCCGCTCTTCGTGCGCACCCCCGACAGCCGGTTCACGCTCGCGAACGCGATCCGGGCTCAGCTGTACGGCGTCTTCGGCACGCTCGCGCTCGGTATGCGCGTCCTCGACCGCGAGGGGGTGCAGCTCGACCGGATGTTCGCCCACGGCGGCATGTTCCGCACCGCCGGCGTCGCACAGCGGTTCCTGGCCGCGGCCCTCGGAGCGCCCGTGGCCGTCGGCGACACGGCCTCCGAGGGCGGGGCCTGGGGAATCGCCGTCCTCGCCGACTACCTCGTGCACGGCGACGGGCTCGACCTCGACGCGTACCTCCGCGAGCGCGTCTTCGCGTCGGCGTCGATCGACGTCGCCGAGCCCGCCGAGGCGGATGCCGCCGGCTTCGCCGCCTACCTCGACCGTTACGACGCGGGGCTCGCCGTCGAGCGCGCCGCCGTCACCGCCCTCTCCTGACCCGTCCGACATCACCGGAAGAAGAACAATGACCCTCTCCACCTCTCTCGAGCAGTACACCGTCTGGTTCGTGACGGGCAGTCAGAACCTCTACGGCGAGGAGACCCTGCGACAGGTCGCCGAGCAGTCGCAGCAGGTCGTCGAAGGCCTCGCCGGGCTGCCGGTGCGCGTCGAGTGGAAGCCCGTCCTGAAGGACTCCGACTCGATCCGCCGGCTCGCGCTCGACGCGAACGCCGACGACTCGGTGATCGGCGTCATCGCATGGATGCACACGTTCAGCCCCGCGAAGATGTGGATCACGGGTCTCGATGCGCTGCGCAAGCCGCTGCTGCACCTGCACACGCAGGCGAACGTCGAGCTGCCCTGGGCCGACATCGACTTCGATTTCATGAACCTCAACCAGGCCGCTCACGGCGACCGCGAGTTCGGCTACATCCAGACCCGGCTCGGCGTCTCGCGCAAGACGGTCGTGGGTCACGTCTCGAACCCCGAGGTCACGCGTCAGATCGAGGACTGGCAGCGGGCCGCGGCCGGCTGGCAGGCCGCTCGCACGCTCAAGCTCGCCCGCTTCGGCGACAACATGCGCTACGTCGCCGTCACGGAGGGCGACAAGACCGAGGCCGAGCTGCAGTTCGGCGTCCAGGTGAACACGTGGGGAGTGAACGAGCTGGCGGATGCCGTCGCTGCGGCATCCGACGTCGATATCGACGCGCTCGTCGAGGTCTACCTCGCGCAGTACGACGTCGCCGACGAGCTGCTCCCCGGGGCCGAGCGTCATCAGTCGCTGCGCGATGGCGCGGCGATCGAGATCGGGCTGCGCTCGTTCCTCGAGGCCGGCGGATTCGGTGCGTTCACGACGTCGTTCGAGGACCTCGGCGAGCTCAAGCAGCTGCCCGGTCTCGCTGTTCAGCGGCTCATGGCCGAGGGGTACGGCTTCGGCGCCGAGGGCGACTGGAAGACCGCGATCCTCGTCCGCGTCGCCAACGTCATGGGGTCGGGGCTGCCCGGCGGCGCGAGCCTCATGGAGGACTACACCTACGACCTGGTCCCCGGTTCGGAGCGTATCCTCGGCGCGCACATGCTCGAGGTGTCGCCGTCGTTGACGACGGCGAAGCCGCGTCTGGAGATCCACCCGCTGGGCATCGGCGGCAAGGACGACCCGGTGCGTCTCGTCTTCACCGCCGACCCGGGTCCCGCGCTCGTCGTCGCGATGAGCGACATGCGCGACCGGTTCCGACTGACGGCGAACGTCGTCGAGAACGTCGAGGCCCCCGACCTCCCGAAGCTGCCCGTGGGCCGCGCGATCTGGAAGCCGGCGCCCGACTTCGCCACGTCGGCCGCGTGCTGGCTCGCTGCCGGTGCCGCCCACCACACCGTCATGACGACGGCGGTCGGCATCGAGGTGTTCCGCGACTTCGCCGAGATCGCCGGAACGGAGCTCGTGGTCATCGACGATGACACGACGGTGCGAGGATTCCAGAAGGAGCTCCGCTGGAACCAGGCCTATTACCGCCTGGCCCGCGGACTGTGAGCTCCGAGACCCAGAAGCGAGAGGGGACGCCCGTGGCGGCATCCGGAACGTCGTACGTCCTGCGATTCGGCGACGCCGAGGCGATCGTGGCGAGCGTGGGGGCGTCGCTGCGCTCCTTCCAGGTCGGCGGACGCGACCTCGTCGTGCCGTTCGGCGAGGACGAGGTGCGCCCGGGATACCGGGGCGCCACGCTCGCGCCGTGGCCGAACCGCGTCGTCGACGGCGAGTACGAGGTGGCCGGCACGCGCTACCGCCTCGCGCTCACCGAGCCGGAGCGCCACCATGCGCTGCACGGCCTGGTCGCGTGGCTCGACTTCGAGCCCGTCGTCGTCGCGGCCGATCACGTGACGCTCGGGGCCACCATCGTCGCGCAGACGGCCTACCCCTGGACGGTGCGCGTCGAGACGACGTACCGCCTCGGCGCCGACGGCCTGACGCAGACGGTCCGGGCGACGAACGCGAGCGCGGATGCCGCCCCCTTCGGCACGGGTCCTCACCCGTACCTCGTCGCCGGTTCGTCGCCGCTCGACGAGTGGACGCTCGAGCTCCCTGCCGCGCGCGTGCTCGAGGTGACGCCCGATCGGCTGTCGCCCGTCGCGCTGGCCGACGTCGCGGACGTGGCCGAGTTCGACTTCCGCGAGCCGCGGACGCTGGGCTCCGTCGAGATCGACCACGCGTTCACGGCACTGTCGCGTGCAGACGGCGGCGAGGCTGCCGTGCGCGTGACGGATCCGTCGGGCACCGGTGTCGCGATCTCGTGGGATGCCGCGTGCTCCTGGGTGCAGGTGCACACGGCGGACCTCCCCGGCGGGCCGGCTCAGCCGGGGCACCGCGCGGGTCTGGCCGTCGAGCCCATGACGTGCGCGCCGGATGCCTTCAACGCCGGTCGGTACGACTACGACGCCGGGCTCGTGTTCATCGAGCCGGGCGAGACGGTCGAGGCATCCTGGCGGATCAGCGCGATCTGAGCGCGCCTGCGCTTCGCGAGCGCGTGCCCGGCGACGGGGTGCTCAGTGGCTGTGCTCGGTGGAGAACAGCGGGTGATCGGAGTGGCTCGGGGCGGCACGGCCGGCCTCGGTCGCACCGAGTGCGGGCGTGACGAGCCCGGCGACGATCACGCAGCCCGCGACGAGGCCGATGACGCTCGTCCGGGGCGTGACTCGTGAGTCGTGGGACGAGGTGTCGGCGGGCGAGGAGCGCTTCCGGCGGACCACCGCGGCCGCGGCTACGCCGTATGCGACATGGAGAAGAACGGTCACGCCGACGGCGTGGACGCTGATCCGCATCGGGTCGGCGGCCAGAGCGAGTCCCGAGGCGACGGTTCCGACGACGGCGATCGCCATTGCGATGCGGGGGGCGACGAGGCGGCCGCGGGTCAGGGCGGCGATTCCCCAACCGAGGGCGGCCGCTCCGACCGCGACCGCCAGGACACCGACGCCGCGATCGGCGGCGCCGGTGCCCTGGGTGATCATGCCCGCGCCCACACCGAGCTGGAGCAGACCAGCGCCCCACGCGGCGAGCGTGGGCCAGGAGCGGGTGAGCGCGGCGGCGTTCATCAGGCGACGGCGGTGCGGCGGGTGTCGACCGCGCGGTCGGTGCCGAGGCCCACACCGAGCAGCACGAGGGCGCTGGCGAGGTGCAGGAAGTGGTCGGCGGTGTTCAGGGCGAGCACGTTGGCGGCGCTGTCCTGGATGAAGAAGCCGACGATGCCGAGCAGAAGGTAGGCGGCGCCCACGGTCGTGTTGACGCCCTTCGCGGCGCGGACGCCCGAGAGGCCGCCGATCAGCAGCGCAGCACCGATCAGGAGGTGCGCGATGTTGTGCAGCGGGTTGACCTCGAAGATGCCGAGCAGCAGGCCACCTTCGGTGGCGATGAAGTCGACGCCGGCCGTGACGGTGAAGCCGAGGAGGCCGACGAGGATGTAGACGGCGCCGAAGATGATCGCCACGAGGCGGTTCGGTGATGTACGCATGAGGGTTCCCTCCCATTGGGCGACGGATGTCGCGGTGCTGCGGTTGTTCGGTGACAGTGGCAGATCGGTTTGCCTCTGGGTGGGCCCGGGGCGTCCGATCTTGTGTGAGTCGTCGATATCGATAGGGGAGTCGAGCCCAGGCCGTGACGCGAGGCTACGGTCAGCGAGTTCACGGCTCACAGGCCTTGTGCGGCGCGAGCCTGCGGTGGTAATGAGAATCGTGCGATTCGAGACGAGGCTCTCCCAGTTCGGAAACAACACCGGCATCGAAGTGCCGTTCTCGGTGCTGGACGCCCTCGGCGGCGGACGCCGCCCCGCCGTCTCCGTCACCGTCAACGGCTTCTCGTTCCGCAGCACCGTCGGCACGATGCGCGGCCTCGCGCTGGTGCCGTTCTCGGCTGAGCGACGCCGCGAGAGCGGGCTCGACGGCGGCGACGCGATCGTCGTGGACATCGAGCTCGACGAGGCCCCGCGAGAGGTGGAGGTTCCGGCGGATCTGGTCGCCGCGCTCACGGATGCCGGAGCGCGTGACGCATTCGACCGGCTGCCGCCCAGCGCGCGCAAAGCCCACGTCGTGAACGTCGAGTCGGCGAAGACGCCGGAGACGCGCGCGAGGAGGACCGCGGCGATCATCGCCAAGCTCGGCTGACGTGCGCGCCCCGTAGGATTGGGGTGAGGTGAGGAGGGGCAGCGTTGGCCACCCGTCAAGCGCGTACCAAGAGCTCGGAGATCGTCGCCGAAGGGCTGTACATCGCCTCTGCGGCGACCCGCCTGGCGCTCAAGAACGCCATCCTCGTCGACATCCTCGCCGACGGGCGCGACTTCGAATCCGATCGTTTCCTCGACGACGCCCGTGATGCGCTGATCTCGCTCGCTGAAGAGGCCGAGGCCGACGCTGAACGCACCCACCGGGAACGCAAGGCGGCGAGCGGCCGGTACAGCGACTCGAGCGGCACGCACGACTATCGCAGCCGTGACGTGTCGAACCTCCGCCGGCGGCGCAAGCAGTCGCTGCGCATCGCCAAGGAGCTGCGCGAGCGGGCCGCAGACGAGGCCGAGCTGCGCAAGCTCATCGCCGACGCGCGCGAAGCCGCGTGGGCCGAGGTCGCCGGCAACATCGACCGCACCCTGCGCATCGAGGCGGCGCGGCCCGACCTCGAGCCCGATTACGACCGCATGCGCACAGCGCGGATGCAGGCCCTTCGGATGGTCGATCTTCCGCGGTTGCGCTCGCAGCGGCGCAACGCGCAACGGCAGGCGGCCGAGCGGGATGAGGCCCTGGATTCCGCTGCCACGCCCGTTATCGATTAGCCGTTCCGTGCTCGATTCGCTCTTTGCGCGAGAGCGGGCTATGCTTGACGACGGCCCGGGAGAGATTCCCAGGCCATGCGCCCGTAGCTCAATGGATAGAGCATCTGACTACGGATCAGAAGGTTAGGGGTTCGAGTCCCTTCGGGCGCACACTGTGTTGAGACAGTGAGTCAACGGCCTCCGCTTCGGCGGGGGCCGTTGTCGTTTCCGCAGCAATCACCGACGCGAGCACTTCGAGGGGCACGTCGCACGCCGCCGCGATGCGCACGGCGACATCGAACGGCGGCACCGACCGGCCGCGCTCGTAGTTCGACAGCGAATTGCGGGCGATGCCCACAGTCGCCGCAAGGGTGGCCTGATCTAGGCCAGCGTCGCGGCGGACCTTGCTCAGAATCTCTCCAAGCGTCCACGTGATCGTCATGCTCATGGCTCGATGGTAGCGCGCCCAACATTGGGACACGCCGCGCTCAATACCGCGTGTCTTGTGCGTGCGTCCCAATCTTGTGCACGTGAGCATCCAAGTAGCGCAGGCATTCGCCGACTGGCGCGAGTGCCGTAGCGACTACGACGCCATTCTGCACGCCCGCTATGAGGCCGCAGCCGAGGCGTGCAACGACCGGCTTGTCAACCGCCGAGGTCAGGCCAAGGGCATCGAGCCGATCAGCCTCTTCATGGGCAACCGCGCGCGCGCCTACGCCTACGCCAGCCCCGAACTCATCGAGTGGTGGGAGACGCACCCTCGCCTCACGTTCACCGACTACGAGCGCCAGTGGATCGCCGCTCGGGAAGCCGAGATGTACGCATGAGCGTCGAAGCAATGGCCGTCGTCCTCCACCACTCCGCCGCATCCGGCACGGCCAAGCTCGTCCTGCTCGGCATCGCCAACCACGAAGGCGACGGCGGCGCGTGGCCCACCATCAACACGCTCGCGAAGTACGCCAACACCGACCCTCGCACCGTGCAACGCGCCATCGAGAAGTTGATCGAGCTAGGCGAACTCAAGCGCCAGATGCAGCAGGGCGGCGACCACCGCATCCGGGCCTCACAGCGCCCGAACCTCTATCGGATCACCGTCGTCTGCCCCGAAGACTGCGACCGCACGACCCGCCACGCACCTGTGGATAAGTCACGTCAAGCAGGGGTGACGCCAGTGTCACCCGGTGACGCACACGCCACGCGGGGGGTGACGCCCGTGTCACCCAAACCATCCCTGAACCACCCGAGTCACAGCGATACAGCAGAACGACAAGTTCCTAACCGCGCGAGTGGCCATCGTCATCAATTCGATCCATCGTCCGGGTATTGCGGGTGTGGCTACCGCGATGACGGTCGGTTGGTCGATCCCAAGACCGGGAGGCAGTTCCAGCCGCCCGCAGCACAGAGAGAGAACCAGTCATGACCACCAACGGACCTCGCATCGTGGACAAGCCGAAGACCACGAGCGCCGTCGTGACGATGTGCAACAAGCTCTCGACGCTCATCGACGCAGCCGCGCCGCTCATCCACCGAGCCGACGAGGCGCGCCTGCCCTCGACCTCGGAACAGCTACGACGCATCGTCGGGCAGCTTGACGTGATGCGCACCGTGCTCGTCGCTGAGGGGGAGAGCCACCTGGACATGGCACGCGCCTACCTCGACGTGTGCGACGGGCGCATCGTGGCGCACGCCATCTACATCGGGGAGGCCCATCGTGCTCGCGCCTGACTACATCGACCCGGCCATCGGGCTACCGCTCGCCGTGGTGCTGTGGCTCATCTACGCGCACCAGTGTCGCCGTGCACGCCGATGAGCGCCAAGCATCAGACAGCCGAGTTCCACCGCAACCGGCGTGTGATCCGAGAGCGCGTCAAGGCGGCGCACCGAGCGCACCGTCCCGTCCTGTGCTGGCGAGGCGGCGGCGGGATCATGCCTGGCCAGCCCTACGACGTGGGCCACCTGCCCGGTGCGCTCGGCTCCGCTCTCCACGAACTCGCACCCGAGCACCGACACGAGACGCCCGGATGCTGCAAGGGCAACCGCGCCCACGGCGGCACCGACGGCGCAGCCAAGACCAACGCCCGACACCGAGCCATCACCAAGCCGACCAACCAAGGAACATCGTGGCCGATCTGACTTCTTTGAGCGACGCCGTTACAACTACCGCCTCCGGCAGCGAAATCCCCCCCCTGACCAGGCACGATGTGTTCGACTGGGACGGGACGCCGGTCCCTCCCGACGTGCTCGCGCATCCCCTGATCGAGGAGGCGGCGTGGGTCGAGCTTCGCGACAGCGGCCGCGATCCCCTCGACATCTCGCCCGTGGTCACGAGCTATCAGACGCGCGTCGAGTTCCTGGTCGGCGCGTGGGTGCTCGACAAGCTCGTGCCGCCGCGTCTCGGCGGAAGCCTGCTCGGCAACCTGCAACCGCAGATGCTCCTCACCGCCGACGTGCTCGCCGCCGAGCGGTTCGCCAACGCCGTCCTCGAACCCCGCCGTTCCTCGAAGACCACGAGCCTGTGGTGCGTGCTCATCGGCCGGTGCTGGATGCGCCCCGTCTACATGGCCGGATACACGATGCTGACGACCGCGAAGAAGGCGGGGGAGCGGTTCAAGCTCGACGTGCGTGACCCGATCCGCCGTAAGTGGCGCGACCCCAAGGGGATGCCGGTCAAGCTCATGGAGTCGAACGGGTCGCTCGGGATCGAGTTCCCCGCGAACGGCTCCAAGCTCGCCGTGCTCTCGCCCAATGGCGACGACGTGCGATCGGGCGCGTACGACGCGCTGGTGCTCGATGAGGGCGGCGAGGCCGAGCCGGACATGTGGGATGACATCGTGGGCGCTGTCGTCCCGTCGTTCGACACCCGAGGCCCCGGCTCCCAACTCATCTACGCCGGGACCGGTGGCAAGTACCGCGACGGCTCGCACTTCTGGGCAACCCTCCATGACCCCGACGCGGGGCGCATCCGGTTCGGCGTCGCTGACGACGTGAGCGACGACCAGCTACAGACGTGGGAACAGGTTGGCCCGATCATCGAGCGCATCCACCCCGGCCTCGACGGCCTCACGACCATCGAGTCGATCCGACGTAACTTCCCGATCCTCGGGTGGCTCCGCTTCGCGATGGAGTACCTCGGGCACTTCGGCCGAGCCGCGGGCAATGACACGGTGATCGCATCGGCCGGCTGGATCAAGACGACCCAGCCGGGAGGCGTCCCGACCGGGGTAACCTCCCAGGCGCTCGCGTTCGCCGTGCACCCCGGAGGACTGTGGGCGTCCATCGCCGTCGCATGGTATCTCCCCGACGACGGTTCGGACCTGGCATCCGCCGCGTGGGCGCTCGACGGCGACGACACCGAGGCGCGCCCGCCGCGCGTCGGGTTCAAGCTCCTGCACCACCAGGAGGGCAACGCGCACCTCGAACGCAAGCTCTGGCAGTACGTCAAGCAGCTACGACTGCCCATCGTCTACGACGGCGGCGCAGCACAGGAGAAATCCGTCGTGCAAGACCTCATGCGCGTGGCACGCCCCCGGCCGACCACCCGCCCGCTCACGTTCGGCGAGAAAGCCGTCTCCCACACCCGCCTGCTCAACGGCATCACACACGACACCGTGGCGCACTGGGAGCAAGCCCCGCTCGATAAGGCCGCGAGCGGTGCCGTCAAGCGCATGGCCGGGAAGTCCGTCCTGTTCGGCATCCCCGACCATGATCCGACATTCGACATCACGCCGCTCGAAGCGGTCGCCGCCGCGATCTACGCCCTGCCCGACCCCGGCAAGCCCGAGGCGTTCGGCCCCATCGTCGCCACCTGATCGCAGTTATCCACAGCCCCGGCTAACACTTCCGATCCGCCCCCGTCGAAAGTCATCACCGATGTCACTCCTAGATCGCCTCTTCGGCTCCCGCCTTCCGGCGTCGGGCGCGCTCGCACCCAACGTGCAGCTTCCCTACGCCCCGAGCGCTGAACTCCAGTCGCTCGTCTACCGCGACATCTACGGTTCCGAGGACACCGAACTCATCACCCGCGAAGTCGCGATGACCGTCAGCCCCGTCAAGAAGGCCCGCGCCGTCATCGTCGGCCGGTGCTCCGACCTCCCGCTCCAGATCGGCGAGATGGTCGAGGGCCGCTTTGTCCCCGACGCCAACCAGCCCGCCTGGCTCACCACGACCGGCGACGTGTCGCAGACGCCCTGGCACCGCATGGCCTGGACGTTCGATGACGTGCTCTTCACCGGGTGGTCCCTCTGGACCGTCGAGCGCGACGAGTCTGGCGCGATCACCGACGCCGAGCGCGTCGCCCGCCACCGCTGGCAGTTCGACACTGCCAGCCCTACGGGCGTCGCTATCGACTGGTTTCACGTCACGGACCCGACGAGCGTCATCCTCTACTGCGGTCCCGACGCCGGACTCCTGTCCACCGCGCGCGACACCATCGCCGGATGGCGGCACATGGAGCGCTCGTGGGTCGGCCGCGTCCGCAACCCGATTCCGCTCGTCGTGCTTCGCGAGGCGCAACCCGACACCGTGACCCAGGACGAGGCCAAGCGGTACGTGGACATGTGGGCCACCGGCCGCACGAGCGCCAACGGCATGATCGGGTTCTTGCCCGCGAAACTCGAACTCGACGTGCACGGCCAGGTCGAAGCCGACCTCTACGACAAGGGCCGCAACGCCTCGCGCATCGACATCGCCAACCAGGTCAACCTCCCGGTGTCGTACCTCGACGGGTCCACCGCCACCGCCTCGCTCACCTACGTCACCCAGGAGGGCGACCGGCAAGGCCTCGTGGACGACCTCGAATACTGGCTCGCCCCCATCGAAGCGCGCCTCTCGATGTCCGACCTCACCGGCAATGAGCGCAAGGTCATCCGGTTCAACCGCTCGAACCTGACCACCACGCCGAACGACACCCACGGCGCGCAGGCCACACCCGCCACGCCGCCCGCCATCGAGGCGGCAGCACCCGCCGAGGAGGCAACCGCATGACCAATGGAGAGTTCTCCTACGACCCCGAGACGCGCACGCTACGCGGCATTCTCCTGCCGTTTGGTGAACTGTCCCGGACGAGTATGTCGGCCACCGAGCCGGTCATGTTCTCCGCGGCATCCGTCGATCTGCCCCGCGATCCCGCCGTCGTCACCCTCAACCGTCGCCACAACCGGTTCGATCCCGTCGGCCGCGCGACGCTCCTGGAGAAGCGCACCGAGGGCGTCTACGCCGAGTTCCGCATCGCCGACACCGACGAGGGCGACGCCTACCTCCGCGACGAGCGCAACACGCTCCGCAAGCTCTCCGCCGAGGTCACCGGCCTCATCCGTCGCGGGGCCGAAGCCGTGCGATCCCGCCTCACCGGGGGCGCGCTCGTGGACGAGGGCGCGTTCGCGTCCGCCGCCCTGTTCGCCATCGAGACGAGCGAGCACCACGAGGACCGCTACACCGACGCCGAGGGCGTTACCTGGCAGCGCGTCGAGGACACCGAGCGCACCACCGCCGACGACGGCACGACCACCACGACGAGCACCGTCGTGGAATCCACCACCACCGAACCCGCGCCCACCGACAACACCGACACCGAAGCCGACGAGGCCGAGGACACCGACCGAGAGGAAACCGCCCTCATGGGTACCAACATCGTCCCCGACGGCACCGCCGCCACCGCCCCCCGCCCCACGCTCGACGGCCTGTTCTCGGCCATCGCCCGGAACGACCCCAGCGCCCTCCAGCCGTACCGCCAGGCGGGCGAACTGTTCGCCCTCCAGACGGTCCAGCAGAACAACGGCACCACCGTCACCGTCGGTGCCGACACGCAGGAAACCGGCTACCTCGGCGAACTCTGGACCCGCGCCGCCTACGCGCGCCGGTTCGTTCCCCTGCTCGGCCACGCGCCCCTCACCAACTGGGAGATGAAGGGCTGGAAGTGGGTGGACGGCAAGCGGCCCGAGATGGCCGACTACGCGGGCAACACCGCCGAGGTGCCGTCCAACGCGCTCGACACCGAGCCGGTCACCGTCACCGCGGCGCGCCTCGCTGGAGGCCACCGCCTCGACCGCCGGTTCACGGACTTCAACGACCAGGCCGTCGTTGCGTCGTACCTCGTCAACCAGGCCGAGGACTACAAGCGCAAGACCGACGCCAAGGCCCTCGCCGCGATCATCGCGGCCGGTGCCAAGGGCACGGTCACCGCTCCCGGTGCCGTCCCGACCGGCGTCCCCAAGGGCCTCGCCGCCATCGTGGACGCCGCGCTCGCGATCATCCAGACCGAGAACCGCCCCGCCTACGCCGTCGTCTCGCCCGAACTCTGGCGCGACATCGTGCTCATGGCCGACGACGACAAGCTCGCATTCCTCAACGCCGGGTTCGGCCTGGAGGAGGGCGACTTCGCCGGGTTCAAGATCGTCCCCGGCGCGGTCGGCACCGGCAAGGTCACCGTCGGTGCCCGCGAGGCCCTGACGTTCTACGAGCTCGGCGAGACGCCGATCCGTGTCGAGGGCGTCGTCCCCGGCAACGGCGCGACCGACGTGGCCGTGTTCGGCTACTGGGCCGTGCTCGAGGCGAACGCCAACGCCGTCCGCACCGTCACGGTCGCTTCGGTCTGAGACACCGGGGGGCGTAGACGACATGGCACGCTGGCTCACAGCAGACGACACCGACGCGCTGGCCTACATCTGGCCCGACGCGCCGACCGAGGAACCCGCCATCCTGGCGCTCTACCTCGCCGCCGCCAAAGCCGCGTGCGTCGCCTACGCCCCCACCCGTGATGAGACCGGCGAGGTTGCGCTCGGCCCGGTGACCCTCCACCGCCGCAACCCCGTGCGCGACCCCCGGGGGACAGGCCTCAACCCGACCTTTTGGGTAGGGCACCTGGGGTCGATGTCGAACGTGTTCGACTTTCCCGGCGATGTTCCGACCGCTGTTCGTTGGACCCGAACCGATACGGGGGCAGCGCGCGCCGTCGCTATCCGTGTCGGCGTCGGGATGCCCGGTGAACGTCAGCCGGTGACGGTGCGGCTCCGTGTGCGAGGCGTTCTGTCCGCGCCTCTCTCCATTTCCATGCGGCCGAACACGGGAGCTACGAACGGAGCATCCAACATCGGGAGTGTCCAGGTGACACCGGAACCGCAGGAGATTGTCGTCTCCGGAGAGACATTCGGCGGAGTGTCGAACGCATCGTCCGGCATCACCCTGGTGTCGGGTGCGGGACAGGTTGGTGAGTGGTTCGAGGTCACGGCGATTGCTATCGACTCGGGACGAGTCTCGGGCGCGTTCTTCGATGGCAACTCTGCGGCTGTCACCGTGGGTGACCGCACGTACTCGCACGCGTGGGAGGGCGCTGAGAACGCATCTTCCAGCGTCCAGACGTACCGGCCTTTCGTGTTCGAGCCGACGATCCCCGACGAGTGGGTGCTCGCGCAGGCGATGCAGGCCCGCAACATCTACAACGCCGGGGGAGCGGCGGGCGGTCCCAGCAGCGACCCCACGGCGGGCGGCTACGGCATCGCCACGTCGTACCCGCTCGACTGGCACGTGAAGCAACTCCTGCGCCCCGCGCAGGGAATGGGGGCGATCCTGTGACCAGCATCCCGAAGTCGCTCGAAGCGATCCTCGCGGCCGACTGGAAGGCCGACGCGGACCTCGCGTCGCTCCGCGTCATCGCGACCGAACGCAGCCTCGACCGCATCGGCGGGCCGACCGCGCAGCTTCGCCAGACCGGCATCGGCCGGTGCCCTGAAGCGCCCCTCTCGCACCGAAACGTGCGCGTCCTGCTCACGATCATCAGTCCGCACGAGGACATGGACAAGGCCGGGACGCAGCTCGAAGGGTTCGTGACCGCCGCCCTCGACTACCTCGACACGCGATTCCAGCACGAGGACGCCACGCAGGTCGCCTATAACGACCGGCTCGCGTACGACATCCCGCTCATCATCACCGCATCCAAGGAGTAACCGTGGCCACCATCGCCGTCAAGCCGATCATCCTCAACGACATCACCCTCATCATCGGGGCCGACAACTACGAGGCCGCCGTCTCGCGCGTCGTCCTCACCCCGACTGTGCCCCAGGCGAAGTGGAAGGGCATGACGCCCGCCGCCATCTTCAACCTCGCTGGCACGCCCGAGTGGGTGTGCGAGGTCACGTGGGCGCAGGACCACGAGACGGCCAACTCGCTGTCTCAGTACAGCATCGCGAACGCCGGTCAGGTCAAGGCGGTGGAGTTCAAGCCCAAGAAGCCCGTCTCGCCCGCGACCGCGCCGACGTTCAAGTGCGACGTGCTGATCCTCCCCGGTGCCATCGGTGGCGATCTCGACACCGTGCCCACGGCGTCGGCCTCGTGGCCCGTGAACGGCCAGCCCGCTCGCACCGTCGCGGCCTGACAGGCGGCGGCGATGCGCATCGACGCTCGTGCCTCGCGCGAACTACAGGCGACCCTCTACGCCATCAAGTCGCTCGACCGCACCGTGCGGAAGATCATCCGCCGAGAGACGAAGCGCATCGCCGCCCCTGAGTGGAAGAAAGCCCTTGCCCGCCACGCCAACACCCGCCTCGAACAGCGCGTGCTCGTGGACACCGCCGTCGTCTCGGTCAGCGACCAGAACGTGCGGATGCAAACGGCCGGCAAGGGTCGCCCGCTCTCGGGTGGCCTGAACCCGAAGACCGACAATCACGCCGTCGAGTACGGCGCACAGCAGACCGCCAAGACGACCTACACCCGCCGTCGAGGCGGGAACGCCCACAAGGTGACTCGCCAGGTCACGCGAGGGCTGAAGGGCCGCAGCCGCACCGGCTACGTGTTCACCCCGACCGCCCGAAGCATGGTCCCCCGCATGGCCTCGCTGTGGGTCCAGACCACCGTCCGCACCATCGCCAACGCCCTCGAAGGGAAGCAGGAGTAATGGCCCTCACTCTCGACATCGCCGCCAACACGCGCGCGGCGGTGCGCAACGTCACGGACGTGGGCGACGCCCTCGAAGGGGTCTCCGACGCGCTCGATGACGTGGCCCGCGCCGCCCAGCAGGACGGCCAGCGCGTTGAAACCGCCATCGACGGGGCGGGCGACGCGGCGACCGGTATGGGCCGCGAGGTCGAGAAGGCGGGCGAGCGCGTCGAGCGCACCTTCCGCGACATGGTGACCGACGCCAAGAAGGCCGATAAGGCCGTCGAGGCTGTGGGCGACAACGGCTCGAAGAACCTCGACCGGGTGAAAGAGGGCGCGCAGGAACTGCAAAGCGAGTTCGGGTCGAACCTGAGCGAAGCGGTGTCGAGCTTCCGGGGCGACCTCTCCGACCTCGGGCAGACCGGACAAGACACCCTCGGTGGCCTCGCGGGCACCGTCGCATCAATGGGACCGGCTGGCCTCGCAGGGGCGTTCGCGCTCGCGGCGGGTGCCGCTGGCCTCGGTCTGTTCACGGCCGGTCAGGAGGAGGCGAAAGAGAAGCAGGACGAACTCAACGCCGCCGCCGCGCAGTGGGCCGACGCCTACATCTCGGCCGGTGGCCGCATCGTGGACTCGGCCCACACCGTCGCCGAGATTCAGGCCATTGCCACCGACCCCGAGAAGTACAAGGTCGCGGGCGAGAACGCCCGCAACTGGGGCGTGGACACCGCAACCGCCATGCGGGCAATGGCGGGAGACGCCACCGCCCTCGCGACCGCTGAGCAGTCGCTGAAGGACCGCACCGACGAGGCAAACCGTCGCCTCGCCGAGCAGGAGGTCCAGGTCGATGCGAACGCGGGCGCGGCCTACGACATGGCCGACTCCGTGAAGGCCGGACGGGAATCGCTGGACGAACTCAACGGCGTGATGTCCGAGGGCCGTCAGCGCGCGCAGAACGCCGCTGACGCGCTCTACGACTACGCCACCAGCGCCGGAACCGCCACCGAAGAAACCGACGACCTCGGGAACAAGATTTACGAGCTACCCGACGGCAAGAAGATCGTCGTGGACGCCAAGACCCAGCGGGCTTACGAGGACATCGACGCCCTCGAACGCCAGCAGGTCAGCAACAAGACGTTCTCAGTCGAGGTTGACGACGCAGCAGCGCGCCGCAAGGTCGATGCGCTGAAGGCGCGCATCCGCGAGGGCGTCACCATTCCGGTCGGCGCGATGTCCACGCGCGGAGGGGTCACCTGGTTCTGACATGACAACGAACATCACGGCGGGCGATCTGTCGATCACCCCCACGATCCTCACCGGACTGACGGAGGCCAGCGAGGGCGGCGCCATCGTGCACCCGATCCTCGGGCGAGCGGGTGACCCTGATTGGACCCTCCGCGGCGCTACGCCCCGCACCGGTCGCCTTGAACTCGGTTTCGCGGGTCCGGATGCCGAGAGCGCATCCGAAGCCGCTGTGAGCGTGCTCCGCACCCCGGCCGTGTTCACCCTCGCCGACACCGACCGCGCAACCTACGGGATGCGATTCGTCGTCCCGGCAGGCGGACGGGTCGAACGCATCATCGAGGACGAGACGCGAGCGGCCTTCGTCGTCGCTGTGGACTACGCCGAGGTGCGCGCGTGACCGTCTCCACCCACACCTACCAGGCCGCGACCGCAGGCCGCCCGCTCGGCGTGCGAGGCGGAACCGTCGGGATGGACGAAGCGCAGTTCCCGCACGTCCGAAGCGTGCTATCCATCGCCATGCCGGATGCCGCGACCCTCGCAGCGCTCGACACGCGAGTCTCGCCGCCGCCCCGCGTCACGCTCGCCGCGCACTCCACCTTCGAAGATGGACGCCCCGACCGCACCCGCGAATTCCGGCTCACCCTCCGCGACCGCGAGGTGCGCCACGCCGAGGGCCTCGTCTCCGTCACCCTCGCGTCCGAGGACGCGCTACTCGAAGACGTGGCCCCGCTCGTGGATGACATGTCACTGTTCACCCGGCAGGCATCCCTCCGCGGCGTCGTTAACTACGTGCTCGACAAGTGCATCCCCGGCCGCACCCTCGCGGCCGGACCGGACGCTGACGTGACCACCTATGCCGACAACACCAACGAGGTCCCGAACCCCGCCGCCGCGGTGAACACGAGCGGATGGAATCACTCGGGCATCACCTTCGACCGGCGCACTGGCTCGACGTGGTTCGCGAACGTCGCGCAGACAGGATTCCGCCTCTACGGACTCACTAACCGGTCAGACACCTACATCGACACCGGCATTCCCAACGCGGCACGCCTCGCCGGGAAGCAGATCGTCGTACGCGCCCGAGTTCGCACAGGCGGGTCCATCACCAACCCCACCCCGGAATCGACGCGACTCGCGGTCTACTTCTCCACCAACAACGGGGCCAGCTACACGCGCCCCGGAACCGCCACCGGCCCCACGACCGCGAACACCACAGGCGACGTGATGTTCCGAGTCGGTGTCCCGGTGGGCGTCACCAACATGATCCTCCGGGCCTACCACGGCTTCCGGTCCACCGACATCGTCATCTGGTCAGACTTCCGGCTTTCCGAGTACACCGGCGACCCCACGGACACGGGATACTTCGACGGCCTCACCCCCAACACTCCCGGCTACGTCTACACCTGGGAAGGCGACGCAGGCCTCAGCGTCAGCAACCGCCGCGCGATCATCGACCGCGACCCGGACTCGATGCTGTGGCGCGCAGGGCAAAGCGGGATCGACTTCCTCGCGCCGCTCGTGCAAGCCGCAGGGCTTCGTCTCGTCTGCGACGAGATGGGCACCTTCACCCTCCGGAACGAGGACTACAGCGCGCCCGGTGCGCTCGCGATCCGTCACGCCATCAACCTCGTCGACGGCACCGACAAGGTGTCCCGAGACGACGCGCTCTGGTTCGACGCGGCCGTGACCGTCTACCGCTGGACCGACCGCAACGGCGTGCAGCAGGAACGGACAGACGCCTACGCGCTCCCCGGCTACAGCCGCGTCCGCACCTTCGAACGCACCACCCCTTACCCCGGCCCCGGGTTCAGCGAGTACGCCGTCAGGCGAGCGCAGGGACGCGGACGCGAGGTCAGTGCCACCGCCGTCGCCGACTGGGAGGCAGCCGCCGAACAGCCCATCACCGTCGTCCTCGACGCGGCCCCGATCCAGACCGGCCGGACGGCGCGCGTCGAGTTCAACCTCGACCGCGACGAGATGACCGTCACCACCCGCACCACCGACACGCCCGCGAACGCAATCGACCTGCTCGTCGGCACCATCGACCAACTCGTCGGCACCATCGACCAGCTGTAGGAGAACACATCATGGCAATCGGAGACGCCGCACTCGCGGCCGGATTCCCGCCCGTCCAGGGCAACGTCCCGGCGAACACTATCGACACCGAGATCAACCGACTCGCCGACTGGACCGCCGAGCGAACCGACGACATCACGCCCATCGCGAAAGGCGGCACGGGGGCGAGTACGGCCGCAGCGGCACGGAACGCGCTCGGCGTCCCCGCGCGCAACAGCTTCAACCAGCCCAAGGCCCTCGCTCAGATCGAGGCGGCGGGAGCGGGCGACATCGGCGTGTATTACAACGTCGCCGCCGGACGTGCCGTCTTCCGCGTGCAGGGCGTGGCATCCGACATCGCGGTCGCAACACCCGACAACGTGCTCGACGCATGGAACCGCGCAGGTTCCGCACAAGCCGCCGCCGACGGCGCGCAGGGAACCGCGAACGGTGCGCAGGGCACCGCGAACGAGGCGAACACGAAGGCCACCGAGGCGAAGCAGGGTCGCCTGTGGAACGACACCTACAACCGCTCCATCGGTGGCACCCGCCGCGCCGTGTGGGTCCAGGACGACGGACAGCTCGGCTACGCCGCCTCCACCGAGCGCTACAAGAAGAACATCCGCCCCGAGGACGTGACCGACGAACAGGTACTCATGCTCTCGCTCGTCTCCTATCAGTGGAAGGTCGCCATCAGCCGCAGCGACCACCGCGAAATGGGCCTCATCGCCGAGCGCCTGGACGAAGCCGGACTCGGGTGGGCGTGCTTCCGCAACCCCGACGGCACCGTCGAGGGCATCAACTACGACATGATCGGCCTCGCCCTCCTGCCGGTCGTGCAGCGCCTCATCGCGCGCGTCAGCCGACTGGAGGACGCACAGTGACCCGCCCGCCCAGCCGAGGCCGCTACACCGACCGCTACGGCGTCCGCGTCAACCCCGTCACCAAGCGCACCGAAGGCCACCACGGCCTCGACATCAACGCCTACGCGGGCTTGATCCTCGTCGCGCCCGAAGACGTCGTGCTCGACAGCTTCGGCGTCATCAAGGGATGGGAAGTGCACGGCCGCGTCGCCGTCCTCCGAGGCGCTGACGGGTGGGTGCACTGGCTCTCCCACTGCGATCGCGCACTCGTGCCCGTCGGCTCACGCGTCCCCGAGGGCGGCGACGTAGCGGTCATGGGACTCACCGGGCAGACCACCGGCCTCCACGTCCACTGGGAAACCCGCCACAACGGCCAGCGCCTCGACCCCGAAGCCTGGCTCGCCCGACCCACCGACAACAACTCACGACCGTTCGAACCCGAGGAGGACGACATGAACGCCGAACAGGATGCTCGCCTGAAGAACATTGAGTCGCAACTATCCGGCATCATCAACGCGATCAGCGATCCGAAGATCGGCATCCACGATCACGTGCTCAAAGCGGCCGGCCGATCCGCCGAGGCTGTCGCCATCGCCCGAAACATCGAGGGCATCGTCGCCGGAATGCAGAACGCCATCGGCGACCCGAAGATCGGCATCCTCGTCGTCGTCAACGCCATTCGCGGCACCGTCGACAAGATCCTCGCCGCCGTCACCAAGCTCACCAAATGACCACCCGACGCGCACTACGCGCCCAACGAAAGGCCACCATGACCGACCAGCAGCCCACGCCCTCGGGAACCGACGGACTGTCCAAGAACCTCGTGTTCGCGGCCGTGTCCATCATGATCGTTCTCGGCCTCGCCGGGGTCGTGCTCCTGCACCTGTTCCGCCCCGACGCGTCCGCCACGCTCGTCCAGACCATCGTCCAGTTCGCGGGCATCCTCACCACGCTCGTGACCGTCCTCTACGGCCTCGGCAAGGTCGGCGACCGCATCGAGGTCGTGCGCAAGCAGACCAATGGCACCCTTTCCGCGCTCCGAGAGGAGATCGAGCGGAAAGAGGCCGTGATCCAGCAGCTCCACGGCGAGAAGACCGAACTCGCGCTGAAAGTCAGCCCGGACGCTTAGTCCTTCAGGGCGTTCACGCACTCGATCATCGCGTTAAAGCCGTCGCCGTACGGGTCGGACACCTGCGATTCGCATATCTCCACGAATCGCGAGTGCTCGGCCTGTTCGGCGGCGGCGTTGTTCTGCCCCACGATCACGACCAGGAGCACCGCGACGCCCACGAGCAACGCCGCGAGCACACCGGCCACCAACCAGAACAGACGCCGACTCACGGCAACCGCATTCCCCATGCTCGTGACTCTAGACCAGCGACGGGACGCGGCTGGCTGACTCCACGATCCGGCGCTTGCGATCATCCGGCAGGCGAACGTAGGTCCGCACCATTGCGAGGCTCGCCCATCCCATGAGGTCGGCCACGACGTACGGGTCACCGTTCGCCGCGACCCAGAACCGGGTGGCCGCACGGTGTCGCAGCTTGTGGATCGTCCAATCGCCATCGAGCAGCCGGTTGATCCGCTTCCCGAGCCACCGGGCCGACACGTGCCCGTCCTCGTCGCCCCGGAACAGGTATCCGCGGCCCTGCGCCTCGACGCGGCCCAGCAGCGCACGCGCCATCGCACCCGTGAGCGGTACGTCTCTCGTCTTATCGCCCTTGCCGTGCACCACGAGGTCATAACCCAGCAGCGTCTCCACGATGTCGTGCGAGTGGATGACGGCTATCTCGCCTCGACGTAGGCCGTGCTCGGCCGCGAGGTCGATCCACAAGCGTTCGTCCTCGTCGGCCCGCACGAGCGCTTCCAGGTAGACCCGCTCGGGCACCGGACGGGGGTTCGGGTCACCCGGCTTCACCTTCGCGAGCGCGACGGTCGGGTCCGCATCGATGCGCCCGAACTTCAACGCCCACCCGTAGAACGCCTTGTAGGTGGTGAGCCGTGACCGGCGTGTCTCGCGTGCCCAGTTCTGCGAGGCCATGAACCCGGCCAGGTCATCCGACGTAAGCTCCCACGGCCCGTACGGGACGCGAGACGCGATGTGCTGTAGGTGCTGCCTCCGTGTGTAGATCGACGTGCGCGCAATCCCGGCGGCGGTCTGCGCGGTGATGAATGCGGCGATAGGTGCCGCCCACTCCCCAGTGCTGTTCATTTCGTGGTCTATCCTCAGTCACCTTCAGGCGTGCTGAGGAACGCGCTTTCCGAATCGTTATCAAGCGGCATGGTGACCGCCGTGTGCGAGCCGTCGGCGTTGTGCTCCAGCCGCCACACGCGGGCATCCGCGACGCCAAGCTCACTCGGGCACTCGGGGCAAGATACGACCTCGTGGCAGCCCTCTAGCGCGCCCTCGTCGTACCAATCAATCATGCGCTCTCTCGCTTCCCGTACCGCTGGTGGGCGCTCTGACGTGTGATCCCGAGCGCGTCCGCGATGTGCTGCCAGGACCGACCCACGGCCCGCTGTCCGTCGATGGCGACCTGGATCGCCGTCTCTAGCTCGTCGCGAAGCTCGACGAGCTCGGCAAGCTCGAACTCATCCGCTTGCGCCACACGCTCGCCCGAACGCCGGATCAGGCGTTTCAGCATGGCGATGAATTCGAGGGCGTCACGCTCCCGCTTCGGGCGCTGAGAGGTCACGATGCCACCTCGATACCGGTCGCGATTCCGGCGTCAGGAGAAACCTGACACGCGAGCGAGGCCCACGAATCCGCCCGCTCCGGGGTCCAGAAGTCCTCCTCGACTACAGACCAGAAGGTTAGGGGTTCGAGTCCCTTCGGGCGCACACTGTGTTGAGACAGTGAACGAGAAGCCTCCGCTCTGCGGGGGCTTCTTTGTTTTGTGTCCACCTTGTTCTGCGTCCACCCCGCGCCTTTGTTGTGGTTCTATACATTTTTGACGCTCATCGCGTAGCGTGGGCTCGTGACCGAACGGAACTGGGCCGGAACACACACCTTCGCCGCGAAAGGAGTGCTCACGCCGACGACGATCGCCGAGGCGCAGCGCATGGTCGCCTCGCACGGCCGCATCCGCACTCTCGGAACCCGACACTCCTTCAATGACCTCGCCGACGCCCCCGGCGTCCTCCTCGATCTGACCGGGATCGACCCCGAGATCGTCATCGATGAGCGAGAGCGGACCGTGACAGTGGGAGCCGGAACGCGTTACGCCGTCGTCGCGCGGCACCTCGCCGATCACGGCTGGGCGCTCCACAACATGGGGTCATTGCCCCACATCTCCGTCGGGGGTGCGACGGCGACGTCGACCCACGGCTCGGGCGACGGCAACGGGTCGCTCGCGACGGCGGTGCGGGCGCTGGAGTTCATCGGCCCGGACGGCGAACTGCGCACGGTCTCGGCCGGTGACGCCGACTTCGCGGGCAGTGTCGTGCACCTCGGCGCACTCGGGCCCGTCGTCCGGCTGACCCTCGCGATCGAGCCGACGTACCAGGTGCGTCAGGACACCTACACCGGTCTGACGTGGGACGACCTCTTCGCGCGGTTCGACGAGGTGACGGCATCCGCCTACAGCGTCAGCGTCTTCACTCGCTGGAACACCCCCGACGTCGGGGAGGTCTGGATCAAGGAGCGCCTCGACGACGCGTCGGCTCCCGACATGCCGGAGCGGCTGCTGAGCGCGCGACGCGTCACGGCCAAAGCGGACTCGCCGGCGGCCGACGGGGTCGACAACACCACCGAGCAGGGCGGCATCCCCGGGGACTGGTGCGAGCGCCTGCCGCACTTCCGGATCGATGCGACCCCGTCGAACGGCGACGAGATCCAGACCGAGTACTGGGTCGACCGTGCGGCGGCCGTCGAGGCGATCGCCGCCGTCCGCTCGATCGCCGATCGGGTCGAGCCCGCCCTCCTCGTGACCGAGCTGCGCACCGTCGCGGCCGATGAGCTCTGGCTCTCTCCCGGGTTCGGGCGCGACAGCGTGTGCATCCACTTCACGTGGAAGAACGAACCGGATGCCGTGAACGCGGCGATATCGCACGTCGAGCGCGCGCTCGCGCCGTTCGATCCCCGCCCGCACTGGGGCAAGGTGTTCTCGATGCCGGTCGGCGAGTCGCTTCCGCATCTGGACGACTTCCGGAGGCTCGTCGCCCGCGTCGACCCGGACGGGAAGTTCTCGGGCCCCTACCTGGAGCGGGTGCTGGGCATCCCGTCGCGCTGAGTCGTCGCCTCAGGCGAACGGTCGGGATGCGTCGATGATCCGGCTGAGGTCGACGGCTGTGCGCGTCCACGGAGAGATGCGCCCGTCGCTGTGCCCGGGCGCCGCGTCGACGACGCGGGCGAGCGCCCGCTCGGCGTCCTCGACGGCGGTCGGGGTCGTCGGATCGCCCAGAGGCAGCGAGACGGCGCGCGCCGTGGCGCGGACCGCCTCGGCGAGCTCGGCGCGCAACGGCACCGCATCCGGGGTGAGCGGGAGGCCGTCGATGCCGGCAGCGAGCTCGATCGTCTGACGGACGGTGTTCTCGAGCGCCTGCAACCGGTGGCCGTTCTCCGCCTCGATGCCGCGGCGCCGCCGGGCGAGGGGATGCGCTTTGCGGCTGCGGGCGGCCTCGCGGACGTCGGCCGAGACGGCGTCGAGGATCTCCTGGAGGTAGCCCTGGCCGGTCGGGTCCGCGGGTGCGCCGTCGGCGACCGAGGTGGCGAGCATCTCGAGTCGGTCCGCGACCGCGTCGCGCAGCTGAGACAGGCGGGTCGAAGCGCGACGGAGGTACAGGGGCGGCGCGATCGCGAGGTTGACGGCGACGCCGATCACCACACCGAAGGCCATCGTGACGAGGTACGACACCGAGAAGCCGCCGGCGTCGTTCGCGCCGAGCAGCAGGACGAACAGTGCGGCGATCGCGATCCAGTCCCTTCCCGTGCCGAGTGCGCGGATGCCGCCGACCGCCACGCCCGCGGCGACGACGATCGCCACTCCCAGGATGCGCGGGCTCGGCCCCGAGACGATCCACAGTCCGGCGAGGCCGATCGCGATGCCGATGGCGAGGCCCCCCACGGCCTGGAGGCCTGCCTTGGCCGAATCGGCGATGGTCGGGTACATGCTCACGAGCACGCCGAGCGGTGCGTAATAGGAGTACTCGTCGTGCGCGAAGGGGACCAGGGGCGCCAGGTACCAGGCGATCGCGGCCGCGATCGCCGTCTTGCCGGCCAGCAGCAGGCGCGAGACCGCGAAGGCCTCGCCTCCGGCGGTTCGCGCGGCCGCTTTCAGCGACGCCAGACGGGGGTGGGGTGCGGTGGTCATCGGTCGCGACGATAGGCGCGCGCCGCGTCTGCAGGTACGCCCTTGACGTTGCCCGGCTCGTGCGGCAGGCACTCGCGTAGCCTGGGCGAGTGAGCGCTTACGTCTCGGCGTTCGAGCTGTTCTCCATCGGAGTAGGACCCTCGAGCTCCCACACGGTCGGGCCGTTGCGTGCCGCCCGTGCATTCGTCATCGGGCTGGAGGCCGCGGGCCGGCTTCCCGAGGTCGCACGTGTCGGCTGCGTGCTGTACGGCTCGCTCGGGGCGACCGGCATCGGGCATGGCACGCCGGATGCCGTGGTCGCGGGGCTGCAGGGCCATGCGCCCGAGACCGTGGACCCCGATGCGGTTCGCGCCGCGTGGACAGGGTGGGTCGACGGCTCACCCCTTCTGCTCGCAGGGCGGCACGCGGTGTCGTTCTCGCGGAGCGACGTGACCTTCGAACCGCGGACGCGGCTTCCGGAGCATCCCAACGCGATGACCCTGAGCGCGTGGGACGCCGCGGGCGATCTCGTCGTGTCGGAAACGTATCTCTCGGTCGGGGGCGGTTTCATCCGACGCGCAGGCGAAGCCGCCGAGGCGGGCGGGCGGCGCGGAGGTTCGGGCGCTGTCGTCTGGCCGTACCGGTTCAGCACCGCGGCGGAGCTGCTGGAGCTGTGCGAGCGCGATGGGCTGAGCATCGCGGGCCTCGCACGACGGAACGAAGAGGCGCTCCGGCCCGAGTCGGAGGTCGCCGCCGGGCTCGACGCGATCTGGGACGCGATGGCCGGGTGCGTCGACGCGGGTTTGCGTGCTGAGGGCACACTGCCGGGGATGCTGCGCGTGCGGCGTCGCGCGGGCGCCATGCGGGCTCAGCTCGAGGATGCGGAGGCTGCCGGTGGCCGCGAGCTGCCGGGGGAGTGGCTCGGCGCTTTCGCGCTCGCCGTCAACGAGGAGAACGCCTCCGGCGGGCGGGTGGTCACCGCGCCCACCAACGGTGCTGCTGGCATCCTCCCGGCGGTGGCGATGTACTGGTGGCGGTTCGCGGCCGAGTCGCGGCTCGCGTCGGAGGATCTCGACCGCAGACGCGGCATCCGGCGATTCCTGCTGACCGCGACGGCGCTCGGTTCGCTCTTCAAGGCGAATGCGTCCATCTCGGGCGCGGAGGGCGGGTGTCAGGCGGAGGTCGGATCCGCGTGCGCGATGGCGGCCGGAGGGCTGACGGCGGTCATGGGCGGCAACAGCGCGCAGATCGAGAACGCGGCGGAGATCGCGATGGAGCATCACCTCGGGCTCACGTGCGACCCGGTCGGCGGTCTCGTGCAGATCCCCTGCATCGAGCGCAACGCGATTGCGGCGTCGACGGCGGTCACCGCTGCGCGACTCGCCCTGCGGGGCGACGGGCGGCATTACGTCTCGCTCGATGCCGTGGTCGAGACGATGCGTCAGACCGGCATCGACATGTCGCACAAGTACAAGGAGACGAGCGAGGGCGGGCTCGCCGTCAACGTCGTCGAGTGCTGAGACGCGCTCGACACCCGCCCGTTCGGGGCGCTGTTCGCCGTGCGAGAACCGTTGGCACTCGTTGGGGTCGAGTGCTAATCTGGATGCAGTTGAGCCGATGGGGCTCAACTTTCAGATCTCAACACGAAGCATCAGAGAAGGGAAAGATCGATGGCTACTTACGACCCGTTCCGCGACCTCGACCGCATCGCCTCGAGCCTCTTCGACACGCGCCGCGGCCCTCGTCGCATGCCGATGGACCTCTACCGTGACGGCGACCACTACGTGATGACCGCCGACCTGCCGGGAATCGACCCGGGCTCGGTCGACATCGACGTCGACGGTCAGCTGCTGACTATCCGCGCCGAGCGCACGCTCGCCAGTGGCGACGGCGTGAAGTGGATCACGCGCGAGCGGGAGGCTGCGAGCTTCCTGCGTCAGCTGAACCTCGGCCAGGGCGTCGACACCGAGGGCATCGCCGCGACCTACAACAACGGCGTCCTGACCGTCACTATCCCGGTCAGCGAGAAGGCCAAGCCGCGCAAGGTCGAGGTCACGACGGACGCCGCTGCGCCGGTGGTCCCGATCGAGAACTGATCGCGCCGACGCACTGCCAGACGGGCGGCCGCAGCTCCTTCGGGGGCGGCGGCCGCCCTTTGCGTGCGTGTCGGTGCCGATGCGCCGCCGAGCCGCCGGTGAGCCGAAGGCGCGCGAGGTTCGGGTCTGCCCGGTCTCGGAACGTGCGCGGGCACAGGCCCGGAACTCAGAAGGGTGGCGGTTCATCCGGCGGAGGTCCGCCGGTCCCGGCATCCGGCGGCGGTTCCGCTGTGTCGCTCGTGAAGCACACTGCCGGTATCGGTACGTCTTCGCGGTAGATCCGCCCGAGGGGTGAGGTCCATTCCAGGACCCCGCCGCCGAGTTGTCTGACTTCCCATTTGGTGAATTGCTTCATCGAGTGGTGTCTTTGGCAGAGGTGCGCGAGGTTGAAGATGTGGGTGTGCCCGCCGAGGGCGTAGTCGATGGTGTGGTCGAGTTCGCAGCGGATGGCCGCTCGTCGGCATCCGGGGAACCGGCAGTGCTGGTCTCTCGCGGCAAGGAGTTTCTTCATGGCCACGGTGGGCCGGTAGGTGTCGATCTCGACCGGGGTGCGGGTGACGGGGTCGATGAAGAGCCGGTCCCACTCCGACACCTGCCCCGCGAGCTGTCGTGCTGTTCCGGCGTCGATGAGCCCGGCCCCGATGGCCTCGGCTGGGTTCTCATCCGCGCCCGTCAGAGTCTCAGCGGTCACGGCGACCTGCATCCGTGCTCGGATCGCGCCGAGCCCGCTGGCCCGGTCGGCCCCGTAGGTCGGATCGACGACGGGCGCTCCTCCGAGCACGAGGTCACCGAGGATGTCCGCGCGCAGCTGATCCATCGTCCGGATATCCGGTGCGGCATCCGCGCCCGCGGCGTCCGTTTCCGCCGCGCCGGCAACCGCGTCAGCGTGCATTCCGACAACCCCGGCGGCATCCGCACCGCCAGCATCCGCGACCCGGGCGTCCTTCACGGACTGTCCCATCTGCGTGAGCCGGTCGAGCATCCCCGCGGCGATCACGGTCGGCAGGTTCGCGACGAGGTTCGACATCCCGTCCGTCCCATGGAACACCCGCACGCACCGTTCCGCCGCCGCGGTCTTGTGCCGCTCGGTGAAGTCCTGCGGATGCACCCGTGCCGCCAACGCCTCCAAAGCAGGCCGCACCCGTGAGGGCACGTCCCGCTCGCACACCGCGATCGCCGCTTCCGCATACTCCGACCGCACCTCGGCCGGCACCCCGGTGCCGACCCGCACGACCGCATCCACGTGGCCGCGTTCGATCCGCCGTGACGCCCACGCCTCGAACACGGCGGGGTAATCATCGACGACCGTCAGCGCGTGATCGATCTCGCCCTGCAGGCGCCGATCGGTCAGCCGCGCCATCCCCGCCGCTTCGGCCGCGACGGACCGTAATTCCATGTCAGACGCCATGCCGCGCACGCCGTCACGACGGGCATCGCGCAACGCGGCGTGGCCGAGGTCGGCCAGCGCCCGTATCCGTGCGATATCGGCGGAATGGGTCAGGTCCAGGGCCTCTGCGTACCGCGAGAAAGCGAGCGCCTGCGAGGGCACGACGTCATCGCGTCCCGCCTCGCCACTCTCACCATTCGCTGCCATGTTCCCATCATGACAGTGGGGTACGACATTGAACTCGAAACTCTGTTCGATCAGCGAAAGTCGCAGCAGCAACGAGGTCGGGGAGGAAGCTCCCGCCCGCTCGACCACCCGCCCGACGCCGCAGGCCGGGCGCCGATCGTCAGGGCAGTCGGCGCAGCTTCGCTGTCAGCTGCTCGAGCTGCTCGAGCTCTTCGGTCGACAGCACCGACATCCGCTCCGCGATGGACCGCCCGTGCGCCGCAGCGAGCCGGCGGAACGCCGAGACACCCTCGGGCGTCGCGGTGAGCATCGCACCGCGGCCGTCGGTCGGGTCTCCGCACTTGGTGATGAGTCCGCGCGAGACCATCCGGTCGACCAGGCGTGACACGCTCGGCTGGCTGATGAGCATGTTCGCCGTGACGTCGCGCAGCCGCGCACGATGTCCGGCACCGCGCACGACGGTCAGGAGCACGTCGTACTCGGCTTGCGTGAGCTCGTCGCTGGCGAAGTCGTTGCTGATGTCGTCGAAGATCTCATGCTGCGCGCGGAAGAGGCTTTCCCACGCTGCCACGGCACGACGACGATCGCTCATGGCGTCAACTTTAGTGCCCGCCTAAGCTGGTCGGCATGATCCGTCGCACCCGGGCGGCGCTCGTGATCGCCGTCTTCTCGCTGGTCGGATGCCTTTTCGCGCTGTCCGCCCCGGCTGCGGCATCCGCCGATGAATCGGCCGATCTCGATGCCTTCGTCTTCGACTCGCTCTCCGTCGACTACACGCTCAGCCGCGACGAGGACGGCACCGCTCGAATGCGCGTCGTCGAGACCTTCGTCGCGGACTTTCCCGATTCGGATCAGAACCGCGGCATGCGGCGCCTCCTTCCCGAGACGTACAACGGGCAGCCGCTGCATCCCGAGCTCATCTCGGTCACCGACGAGAACGGGTCTGCCCGTCCCGTCGAGACCGACAGCGACGACGGCACCCTCGGCATCCTGACCCGCGGCGCCGCATACCTGCACGGGCAGAACACGTTCGTCTTCACCTACGACCTCGAGAACGTCGTCTGGGACTTTCCCGACACGGGGCTCGAGTTCTACTGGGACGTCAACGGCACCGACTGGAATCAGCCCTTCCGTCAGGTGACCGCGACTCTGCATCTGGATCCGTCCGTCGCGGGATCGCTCGCGGGGCGTCAGGCCTGCTACGTCGGGGTGCAGGACAGCACCACCGCGTGCCCCGAGATCGCCACATCATCTGATGGCGCCACGATCACCGCGTCGGCATCCGATCTCGCGCCGCACGAGACCCTCACCCTCGCGGTCGGATTCGCGGCGGGCGCTTTCGAGACCTATGACACCTCCTTCGTGTCGTCCCCGTTCGGGTGGCTGCAGTCCGGTTCGGTCGTGCTGCTCGCGGGCGCGACGGGCTGGTCGCTCCGGAATCGACGTCGTCACCTGCGCGATGAGCCGGGACGGCCGACGGTCATCGCCGAGTACACGCCGCCACGGCACATCGACGCGCTCGAGTCGGCCGTGCTGTTGAAGAAGACCTCGAAGGCGATCCCGGCCGAGGTCCTCGAACAGGCGCTGGTCGGCTCGATCCGTATCGTCGACGACGGGAGTCGCCGCTGGGGGCGTGCGAAGCTTCAAGCGGAGCTGATCGACCCGAAGCTGGCCGACCAGAACGGCCGGATGCTGCTGCGCGGGATGTTCCCGCACCACCGTCGCGGCGAGGTCTACCGTTTCGGCTCGTCGGACACCCGGCTCTCGTCCGAGACGCAGCGCGCTCTGAAGCTCGCGGAAGACAACCTCAAGCGTCGCGATATGTATCGGTCGGTTCCGGCGGGGGTGCGTGGCTGGCCGGTCGCCGCGTGCGTCGTGCTGGCCGCCCTCGTCATCCTGTTCGGTGTGCTCGCGCTCGGTTCCTTCGTGCACCCGGCTCTGCCCGTCGCGGGGATCGTGCTGGCTGCGGCATCCTTCTTCGTCGTGGTGTTCGCCGTCTCGGGCTCGCCGCTCTCGCGCGCCGGGGCTGAGACGCGCGACCACCTCCGGGGGCTCGACCTCTTCATCCGCTGGGCCGAGGAGGACCGCATCCGGATGCTGCAGTCGCCGACCGGCGCCGAGCGGGAACCCATCGCGACGGATGATCCGCGCGAGGTGCTGCGGATCTACGAGCGGCTGCTGCCGTATGCCGTGCTGTTCGGCCGCGAGAAGGAGTGGGCTGCGCACCTGACGGTGGCCTACGCCGCGGCGGGCGTCACCGCGCCGATCTGGTACTCCGGCTCGGGAGGTTTCGACGCCTCGTCATTCGCCGCGGGAATCGGCACCCTGTCGTCGGCTGCGTCGTCGTCGTCGTCGACGTCGGGCGGTTCGAGCGGCGGCGGATCAGCGGGCGGCGGAGGCGGCGGAGGCGGTGGCGGAGGCGCCTAATTGCGAGCCTTTCGCTCGCGGCCGATGCGTGCCGTAGACGCAGTTGAGGGCCCGACCGAAGAGGCATTCGGTCGGGCCCTCGTCCCTTTGCACCAAGAGTTTCCTGCAATCACATGCCGGTGGCTGCCACAGCAAAACAGCTACCGTGCGAGCACTCTATAACGACGAGGTAACGACGAGCAAGGGTTTTCCCGTTATCTTTTCGTAATCATCGGAAACGCTGAGCGCGCACCTCGCCGACGCTCGGGTTTCGGCCTTCAGGTCAGTCGGGGTCTGTCAGGATTGGCGCGTGCACGCCCACGGTCGAGACACCGCCAGCGGACCCTTCGTGGTCACGCTCGTCGTCGACCTGCCGGTCGCCAAACCGGACGCCCTCGAGACGATCGCCTTCGTCTCGGACGGCGTCATCGGGAATCCGGGAACCGCGTTCCCGCGGGTCGGACTCGGCCGCGACGTGTGGGCCGAGGTGCAGATCCCCAAGTTCGCCGACCCGCCCCCGCTGGCGGTCGACGTGTGCTCCGACGTCTCATGGGATGTCGCGGCGACGGAGGCAGCACGGCTGGCAGACGCCCTGCGGCGAGTCGGCTGGTCGGTGCGGTCTCCCCGCTCGGACGAGATCTGAGCCGCCTGCCCGGCGACGACGTTCACCCGGCAGCGGCGTTCACCCGGCGACGGCGAAGAGCCCCGCGATGCCCGCGCCGTAGAGGACGAGCACGACGAGAGAGTCGACGCCCATTCCCGCGACGCGCTTGGCCGGCCGGAAGATGAGCCCGACGACGTAGACGAGCGTCAGCAGCGCAGCCAGCGCCGTCAGGTAGATGTCGGCCCCGTTCGCCTGCGGCAGCACTGCCTGACCCGAGATCAGGGTGGCCACGAGGAACAGCACCGGCAGGAAGGCGTTGCCGCCGAAGATGTCGCTCATCGCGAGGTTGTCGTCGCCCTGCCGGATCGCCTGCAGCCCCGTCGAGATCTCCGGCAGCGCGGTCGCCAGCGCGAGGACGGTCGCTCCGAACAGCACGCCCGACAGCCCGATCCCGTCGGCGATCGCGTCGCCGGCACGTTCGAGCACCACGCCGGCGCCGAGCGTCGCGAGCGCCGAGACCGCGAAGATCGCGACCACGGCCCCGGTGCTCATCGCGTGATGCGGATGCTGCGGCTTCGCCCGCCGGTGCCCGGGAGCATGTTCGCTAGCGCCCGGCGACGTGCCGTTCTCGTGCCACGGCAGATGCCTCCCGGCTCGCTGCACGAGGAACAGCCCGGCGAGCCACAGCGCCGCGATGAGTACGACGTCGGGGGTGAGACGTGCGACGACCAGGTCACCGGGCAGCTGGCTCCCCGCCATCACCACGGCGAGGACCGCGACCACGACGACGGCTTCCAGCACCAGGACGAGGGATGCCGCACGGTACGTCAACGGCCTCACCCCGCGCCCGCGTCTGCCGAACAGGTCGAGGATCACCAGCACCACGGTCTGCAGCGCGATGCCGCCGAGGATGTTGCCCACCGCGACCTCGAGGTTCCCCGAGATCGCCGCGCTGACGGTGATCGCGATCTCGGGCAGGTTCGTGGCCACGGCGAGCACGATCAGCCCGCCGAACGCGCTGCCAATGTGCCAGCGATCATCGAGGACGTCGGTCGATTTCGAGAGCTGGATTCCGGCAACCCACACGACGGCGGCGGCAACGGCGAAGACCAGGAGGAGCAGCCAGAGGGGCAGGTTCGACATGCCCTCAGTGCACACCCGCGCAGTGTCGTGCGCGTACCTCTTGCGCTCGCGCGCGCGACGGGTTCCGGTTCAGCGGGTTCCGGTTCAGCGGAGCCAGCTGGAGCGCCCGAACCGCTCCCATCGATCCACGATGTGCACGTCGCCGTCGTCGGTCGTCTCGAGCACCGTGGTGCCGCCGATGATGACGTGCTCGACACGCGACTCGACCGCCAGGGGGTCGCCCGACCACAGGACGAGGTCGCCGTCGCGGCCGGCCTCGAGGGCGCCGACCCGATCGTCGAGTCGCAGGATGCTGGCCGGGTTCGTCGTGAGCGCCTGCAACGCGACATCCGCCGGGAGGCCCTCTCGCACCGCGAGGATCGCCTGCAGTCGGATCTGGTCGATCGGCACCACCGGGTGGTCGGTCGTGATCGCGACGGTCACGCCCGCGGCGGCGATCAGGGCGAGCGCGCCGATCGCCCGGTCGCGCAGCTCGACCTTGGAGCGCGAGGTGAGCATCGGCCCGAAGATCACGGGGATGCCCTTCTCTGCCAGGACGTCCGCGATCTTGTGCCCCTCCGTGCCGTGGTTGACGACGAGACGGTATCCGAACTCCTCGGCGAGACGGATCGCGGTGACGATGTCGTCGTGACGATGACTGTGCTGGTCCCACAGCAGCGTCCCGTCGAGCACTTCGGCGAGCGTCTCCTTGCCGAGGTCGCGATCGAACGGCTCGCCCTTGGCCGCCGCGGCATCCCGCTTGGCGACATAGTTCTGAGCGCCGACGAAGGCGTCGCGCAGAACCGAGGCGACGCCCAACCGGGTCGAGGGCGTCTGCTTCTTGTCGCCGTAGACCCGCTTGGGGTTCTCGCCCAGAGCCGACTTCACCGATACGTTCTCGGCGATCACCTGCTCGTCGACGGTGCGTCCGCCCCATGTCTTGATGGCGACGGTGCGCCCCCCGATCGGGTTTCCCGACCCGGGTTTGATCACGACGGAGGTGACACCGCCGCGCAGGGCGTCGCGGAACCCGACCTCGTCGATGTCGATGCCGTCGAGCGCGCGGAAGCGGGCGCCGTTCGGGTCGGTCATCTCGTTGGTGTCGTTGCCCGACCAGCCCTCGCCGTCCTCGTGGACGCCGAGGTGTCCGTGCGCCTCGACGAAGCCGGGCAGGACCCATCGGCCAGCGGCATCCAGGATCTCCGCGCCGTCGGGAACAGGCGTCTCGGCTCCGCCGACGGCGGTGATCACGCCGTCCGTGACGATCACCGTCCCGCCCTCGATGACGGGCGCGGACACGGGGACGATGCGGCCGTTCACGACGGCGAGGATGCGGGGGGCCATGCCCTCGACCCTATGCCGGACGCTCACTGGAGGCAGAACTCGTTGCCCTCCGGGTCTCGCATCTGCCAGTAGCGCTCCGGCCACGCCCCCCACTGCTGTTCCACCAGCCGGACGACGCTCGCACCGAGCGCGACGAGACGATCCTTCTCCGCGTCCACCGCCTGTAGCGAGGCCCGGCGCTCACCGTCGGCGGGTGCGACCGAGACATCGATGTGCAGGCGGTTGCGCCCTCGCTTCGAGCCGTCGGCGTGGTGGAAGTACAGGCGGGGTCCGCGGCCCTCGGGATCCTCCGCGAGACCTCGGCGGTCGAGATCGTCATCGGTCAGGCCGGCATCGAGCTGTTGCCGGCGCATGTCGTCGGGCCAGTCGAGGCGCGGATAGCCGAAGACATCGGCCCAGAAGTGCGAGAGCGCCCGTGGGTCGTCTGCGTAGAAGGTGATGTTGCCGAGCCTGTTCATGGTGACCTCCTCGTCGCGACCGACGGTACTCCCGCCCTCCGACAGCGGGTACACCCGGTATCGCCGGACGGCAACGGGGCTGACCGCTCGCTGGCGGCGTCGTAGCGTGAGCCACTCGCGAACCGCAGGGAGGAACCATCATGAGCCTCAACGGAAACGTGCCCTTCGTCGCACCCGGCGACATGCCCGTCGACCCGATCGAGGAAGCTCCCATGCTCGAGGTCACGGCTGAGGACCCGCTCGACGAGGACTGACCCGGCGCCACACACGGCGAAAGCGCACGTCCGCACGGTCTCCGCGTGAGCGGACCGTACGGACGTGCGCTTTCGCGAACCGTCAGCGAGCGGTGATCAGTACCAGCCGGTCGACTGCGAGTGACCCCACGCGCCGCAGGGCGTGCCGTAGCGGCCGGAGATGTACCCGAGGCCCCAGCGCACCTGGGTGACCGCGCTGGTCTGCCAGTCGCCGCCGGCCGAAGCCATCTTGCTGCCGGGGAGCGCCTGCGGGATGCCGTACGCACCGCTGCCGCTGTTGTAGGCCTGGTAGTTCCAGCCCGACTCCTTGTTCCACAGGGAGACGAGGCACGAGAACTGGTCCTGGCCCCAGCCGAACTCGCCGAGCATGTTGCTCGCGGCCTCCTGAGCGGCACCGGGGGAGTTGTCGCCCGTCGAGGCGGCGGCGGATGCAGCGGGAGCGGACGACGACGAGGACGACGAGCGCGACCCGCTCGAACGCTGCGCGGCGGCTGCCGCGGCCTCCTCCTCGGCCTTCGCCTGAGCGGCGGCCTCGGCGGCGGCGGCTTCCTCGGCGGCGATCCGCGCGGCCTCTTCCTCGGCGGCCTTCTGCGCCTGGGCAGCCTCGAGGCGCCCGCGGAGGTCGGCCGTCTGGGCCTGCACGTCGTCGGTCGCGTCGGTCAGCTTGTCGGTGAGGTCGGGCAGGAGGAGCGTCGGGATGACCTCGGTGTCCTTCAGGCCTTCGATGCGCTCGCGCAGCTGTGCCGTGTCGATCGTCGTGTCGCCCTCGATCGGCAGGGCGGCAGCCGACACATCGCCGGTCAGAGTGGCGGCGTCGACGACGGATGCCTCGGCCGCAGCGACGGCGTCGGTCGTGGCCTGCTCGATCGCGCTCAGCGGCTTTGCCGTCGAGGTAGCCGCAGCGGTCACGAGCGCGGCGCGCTGCATGACGGGAACGGAGCCCGCGGCCGTCGGCAGCGCTGCAGAGGCCGTCGTCCCGACGACCGCGGTCAGACCCAGGGCCAGCCCGAGAGTGAGGGCGGCGGGGCGGACGAAGCGGCGGGATGCGGAGGTGGAGCTGGTGGAGCTGACAGAGCTGGAGGAGCTGGCGGAGCGCCGCAGGTCGCGGCGGGTGGGCTGGCTTGACGAAGAAGTCATGCGAACAGGGGCGGTCCTTCAATGTTTGCGGGCACCGCGACAGGCGGCGGGCGTCTCGGGCGGACGCACAAAACTCCTCGAGTCTGCGGGGTGAGTCTGGACGAGTCCCGGACAGTCCCTGGACGTAACCTGGGAGCGAAGGCGAGCCGACCCGGCGGTGCGGCGGGTTAATCTGGCCGGAATGACGGGCCGTGTGGACCGTCCGACCGTCCGTTCCGAGGGAGGAAACCATGGCCGAGATCGAGAGCTTCACGTTGGACCACACCGCCGTGCTCGCCCCGTACGTGCGACGGATCGGCGTCGAGCACGGCCCGGGCGGCGGAACCATCACGAACTTCGACGTCCGGTTCGTCCAGCCCAACGCGGGCGAGATCCCGACCGCCGGCATCCACACCATCGAGCACATGCTCGCGGGTCTTCTCCGCGATCGCATCGACGGAGTCATCGACATCTCGCCCTTCGGCTGCCGCACCGGATTCCACCTGCTGATGTGGGGTGAGCCCGAGGTCGCCGACGTCGTCGCGGCCCTGACCGGGAGCCTCCGCTTCATCGCCGAGGAGGCCGTCGAGGCCGACATCCCGGGCGTCTCCGCGCTCGAGTGCGGGAACTACCGCGACCACTCGCTGCACTCGGCCCGCGAGTGGTCGAAGACGGTGCTCGATCAGGGCATCAGCCTCGACGCCTTCTCGCGCGTCGGAGTCTGACGGCCGACCGGCCCCGACGTGATCTCCTCCCGCCAGCAGCGTGCGCTGCGCGCCGTCGTCGCCGCCACGCTGGCGACGTTCGTCGCGTTGCTGTCGCACGTGACGGCGGGAGGCGAGCCGCCCTCGTTGCTCGGCGCGGCCCTCCCGTGGGCGCTGTCGTCGATGGTGAGCCTCCTCGTCGTCGGGCGCCGCCTCTCGCTCGCGCGCCTGGGGGCGGCCGTCGCGGCGGCTCAGGTGCTCTTCCACGTCATGTTCGCGCTCGGTGTCGTCCCGCTGGCAGGATCAGCCGGGCCGGCGGGCGCCTCCGCGGGGCCTGCGGGGCCGATCAGCCTGCACGCGGGACATATGTCGCTGCCGGCATCCCTGTCCGAGCCGGGTGCGCTCGCCGCCGTGGCACCGGATGTCGCCATGATCGTCGCCCACGTCGTCGCCGCGGTCCTCACCACCGTGCTGCTCCACAGCGGCGAGCGGCTGGTCGGCGCGCTCGCCGGTCTCGCCCGGCGCATCGCGCTGCGCCTGAGGTCGGTCGCGCGGGATGCCGTACTTCCCGCCCCGACGTCGCCGCTCCCGGTCCCGGTCGTGTCGAATGTCCGTGCACCGCGCCTCCGCGCTCTCATCGCGGCTCCCGCCCGACGCGGCCCGCCCGTCCTCCTCGCTCTCTGACGCCCCGGCGCCCGTCGGGGTGACCCGCCGTGCGCGCGCACCGTCTTCGCGCGCCGGCACCCGACGACCGAGGAGTCCCATGTCCGTCACCCCGCTGCGCACGCCCGCCGGCGCTCCCGAACACGCCCCGCCCGCGCGACCCCGCGCCTGGGCGATGCCGCTGCTTCTGCGCATCCACTTCTTCGCCGGCATCCTGGTCGGCCCGTTCATCCTCGTCGCCGCGATCAGCGGCGCGATCTACGTCGTGACGCCCCAGCTCGAGCAGGTCGTCTATGCGCACGAGCTGCGCGCCCCGGTCACCGAGACGACGCTCCCGCTCGGCGACCAGGTCCGCATCGCGGAGGAATACATCGGTGATGCGGCATCCCTCGCCGCGGTCCGGCCCGCACCGAACGCGGGCGACACGACGCGCGTCATGTTCGCGCAGGACGGCCTCGGGCCGAGCGAGACGCGTGCCGTGTTCGTCGACCCCGGCACCGGTGAGGTCCGCGGGGACCTGACGGTCTACGGCACGAGCGGCGCGCTGCCGCTGCGCGCGTGGGTGAGCGACCTGCACCGCAACCTCCACCTCGGTGAGCCCGGGCGCCTCTACAGCGAGCTGGCCGCCTCATGGCTCGGCATCGTCGTCGCGGTCGGGCTCGCGCTCTGGGTCGTGCGGCTGCGGCGGGCGCGCGTGAAGCGGGACCTGGTCCGTCCCCGACCCGGTGCCACGGGATACCGGCGCTTCTTCGGCTGGCATGCGTCGCTCGGGGTGTGGCTCGCCGCGGGGGCGCTCTTCCTCGCGGCCTCGGGCATCACGTGGTCGACCTACGGCGGAGCCAACGTGTCCACGCTGCGCGCCGCACTCTCGTGGCAGAACCCCGCGCTGACGACGGAGGTCGGAGATGCCGGCTCGGGCGGCGCCGATGCCCATGCCGACCACGGCGTCGTCGCAGCCCCCACCGCGACGGTGTCGCCCGACACGTTCGACGATGTCCTCGCGGTCGCCCGCACCGAGAACGTCAACGTCGGGCTCATCGAGATCCGGCCGCCCTCCTCGGCGGGACAGGCCTGGGTCGTCCAGGAGATCCAGCGGAGCTTCCCGACCGAGGTCGACGCGGTCGCGATCGACGGCGACACGCTCGCGGTCATCGACCGGGTGGATTTCGGCGACTACCCGTTCATGGCGAAGCTCGCACGCTGGGCGGTCGACCTCCACATGGGGTCGATGTTCGGGCTTGTGAACCAGCTCGTGCTGTTCGTCGTCGCCGCGGGCATCGCCGTGATGGTCGTGCTCGGGTATCTGATGTGGTGGAAGCGTCGTCCCACACGTGACACCTCCCGCCGGATGGGCACGGTCCCGGGTGACGCGCTTGCGGACGCTCCGCTGTGGGGCGTCGCCCTCGTCGTGGGCGTCTCGATCGGCATCGGGTTCTTCTTGCCGCTGGTGGGCCTGCCCCTCGCCGCGTTCGTGATCGGCGATGCCGTCGTGCGGGACGTGCGCGCCCGCCGCGTCCGGAAATCTTCGACCGGGGGAGCGGAAGCGAGTGTGGTCAGGCCATGACGGGTCAACCCCTCGTTCCCGGCGAACTCTCAGGGTAGAGTTCCGGGCGAAGAACTCCGGCCACCCGTCGGACAACAGGAGAAGAGCCATGGCGACAAGCCCCGCTGAATCGATCGTCGACGCCGTCGGCGGTCCGGGAAACATCGAGAGTCTGACGCACTGCGCCACGCGCCTGCGTTTCCAACTGCGTGATTCCTCGAACGTCGATCAGACGACGGTCGAGGCGATCCCGGGCGTCATGGGCGCCGTTCCGCAGGCCGGGAACCGCTACCAGGTCGTCATCGGCGGTGCCGTCCAGAACGTCTATAACGACATCAACGCGCTCCCCGCGATGTCGGGCGCCGGTGGCGGCGCTGTCGACGAGGACGACATCGACTCGGTCAAGGCGCGCGAGCGCGCGAAGGGCCCCCGCGGCAAGGTCGCCTGGCTCGACTCCCTGTTCGAGTTCCTGTCCGACTCGTTCCGCCCGATCCTCGGTGCGCTGCTGGGCGCGTCGCTGTTCATCACCTTCATGGCGCTGATGGCTACGCTCGGCGTCATCCCCGCCTGGAACGCCCCGGGTGTCGTCCTCGACCCGTCGTGGCAGTTCGTCAACCTGATGTGGCAGTGCGTCTTCATCTTCCTGCCGCTCATGGTCGCCTACAACGCGGCCAAGAAGGTCGGGGCCGACCCGTGGGTCGGCTTCGCGATCATGGCCGTGGTGATGCTGCCGCAGTTCTCGGGACTGGCGACCCAGGAGGGCGCGCAGCAGATCAACTTCCTCGGCTCGGAGATCACGACCGTCTCGGTCTTCGGTCTGCCGCTGACGATCTTCGACTACAGCTCGCAGGTGTTCCCGCCGCTGCTCATGGCGGGCGCGCTCGGTCTGCTGTGGAAGGGGCTGCGCAAGATCATCCCTGAGAACATCCAGCTGATCTTCGTGCCGTTCCTGGCGATGCTGATCATGATCCCGCTCACGGCGTTCCTCATCGGCCCCATCGGCGTATACGCGGGTGCCGGTCTCGCGAACCTGCTGAGCTCGATCAACGACTTCTCGCCGTTCATCTTCGCGATCGTCATCCCGCTCGCATACCCGTTCATGGTGCCGCTCGGCCTGCACTGGCCGATCAACGCGGTCATGCTGCTGAACATCCAGACCCTCGGCTACGACTTCATCCAGGGCCCCATGGGCGCGTGGAACTTCGCCTGCTTCGGCGCGACCGCCGGTGTGCTGTGGATCTCGTGGCGTGCCCGTGACAAGCAGATGCGTCAGACCGCGACGGGCGCCCTCGCGGCCGGTCTGCTCGGCGGCATCTCGGAGCCGTCGCTCTACGGCATCCACCTGCGCTTCAAGCGCATCTACCCGCGGATGCTCGTCGGATGCCTCGTGGGCGGTCTCATCATCGGTATCGGCGGCGGCGTGAAGACGTCGGCGTTCGTGTTCACCTCGCTGCTGACGATCCCGGCGTTCGATTCGGTCATCCTCTACGGCATCGCCGTGCTCTCGGCGTTCGTCGTGGCGATGGTGCTCGTCATCATCAGCGACTACCGCACCCCCGAGCAGCGCGCCGAGTTCGAGGCGCAGCGCGACAAGGCCGAGGCCGGTGCGACCGCTGCCGGCCCTGCGGCCGCGACCGCGGGCGCAGCAGCAGCGACCGCCGCCGCCGGCTCGTCGACCGCGACGCCCGCGCAGACGCCCCGGGGGACCGCGACCGCGACGCTGGACAAGCCCGGCGCCACCGACGAGGTGTCTGCTGCCATCGAGATCGCGTCGCCGCTCGACGGCACGGTGGTCGCGCTCTCCGAGGTGCCCGATCCGGTCTTCGGTGGTGGCGTGATGGGCCCCGGTGTGGCGATCGAGCCGACGGGCGACACGGTCGTCTCGCCCGGTGCCGGAACCGTCGCGGCGGCCCAGCCGACCGGCCACGCGTTCGGGCTCGAGCTCGACAACGGCGTGGAACTGCTCATCCACGTCGGCATCGACACCGTCAACCTGAAGGGCGAGGGCTTCGAGGTCCACGTCAAGGCGGGCGATCGCGTCGAGCAGGGCACGCCCCTGGTGACGTTCGACCGCTCCGTGATCGAGAAGGCGGGCTACCCGCTGATCACGCCGGTCATCGTCCTCAACGGCGACGCGTTCGCGACGGTCGACCCGGTGGGCCTCGGCGCGACGACGGCCGGCGCCCCTCTCCTGATCCTGGAGAAGTAACCCCCCCCTCCCTCTCCCACCCCAAACGTCGACTCGCCACGAATCGCGGATGCCGGGCCTCCGGCATCCGCAGATTCTGGCGAGTCGACGTTTTGATGCGGGGTCAGGGCAGGCGGTGGAGCAGGAGGATGCCGTCGAGCAGGTGCGGGGGGCGGGAGGCTGCGGGGGTGGATGCTGCGGGGGTGGAGCGCTCGCGGACCTCTCGGCGCTCGACGATCTCCTCGCGCTCGACGACCCACACGGCGGGATCGAGGTCGAGGGCGGCGCGCTCCTCCGCGGGTGTCGGGAATGGCGGGTGCTCGTACGCGTCCGGGTTCCCCGGCTCGGCGCCGGGCGTCGGGAACGGCGGGTGCTCGTGCGCCTCACCATCCTGCGCCTCGCCGGCCCCCGCCTCGGGCGGCGGGCCTCCGGCGTGCGAGACCACCAGCAGCCGGCCTCCCGGGGCGACATGCCGGAGGGCTGCGCGCAGGAGCGGGATGCGGGAGAACTCCGGGTCCCACGAATGCAGGAAGCTCGTCGTCACCAGGTCGAACTCCCCGAGCTCCGCGGCGTCGATCTCGCTCGCGACGAAAGTCGCATCGAGCTGAGCGCTCCGGGCGGCGGCACGGGCGCGCGCGACTGCCGTCGGCGACAGGTCGATGCCCGTCACCGACCACCCGCGCGACGCGAGCCACAGCGCATCGCCGCCCTCGCCGCAGCCCAGGTCGAGCGCGGTCGTCGGGGTGAGAGAGCCCGCCGCCTCGAGCTCCGCGATCACCGTCGACGTCGTCTCGTTGACGCGCCCCGACCAGACCCGGTCGGTCTCGGCGTATCGGGCCTCCCAGTCGGCGGCGTGGCCACGGCGGCGCTCGACCGCGGCCGCGGCATCGAGGGCGACGAGGGCGCCGTTGACCGCCGCGCCGGCCATCGATCCGGCGCCCATCGACAGCGGCACGTTCGCCATCGGGGCCACGACGTTGCCGGCGGCCCAGACGCGGGGATGGCTCGTCGCTCCGGCCGCGTCGACGGCGATGAACGAGCCCACCGGCCCGTCGGCGCGAGCGAGGTCGAGGTCGGCGACGAAGCCGTCGTGCGGCTCGAGGCGTCCGCCGGTGAAGATCGCGTCGATCGCGATGTGCTGACCGTCAGCGGTCACCACGGAACCGATGGCGGCGTCGTCGGCGACATCCGCCGCATCGTCCGGACCGGTCACGGCGACCACGGGCGGCGTGACGATGCGGATGCCGCGGGCGCGGAGCCGCTCGTCGACGTCGTCGCCGAGCTCTCCCGCCGCGGCGGTGAAGGCGACGACCTCGGGGGTCCACTGTCGGAGGAGCTCGATCTGGTGCAGGCTCATCGGCGACGTCGCCAGGACGCCGATGCGTCGATCGCGCACCTCCCAGCCGTGGCAGTAGGGGCAGTGCAGCACGGTCCGGCCCCACCGCTCGGCGAGACCAGGGATGTCGGGCAGGTGGTCGGTGACCCCGGTGGCGATCAGCAGTGCGCGCGTCGTGATGCGCTCCTCGTCGCCCGCGAGCACGACCTCGAGGCCGCCGTCGATATCGCCGACCCGCTCGACGCGCGCGGTGCGGAAGCCGACGCCGTACGCTTCCGCCTCGACGCGACCGCGACGGCGCAGCTCCGCAGGCGCGGTGCCGTCGAAGCCCACGACGGCGTGCATGTGCTCGGCGAAGCGATTGCGCGGGTTGCCGGAGTCGAGGACGAGCGCGCGGCGGCGGGCGCGCCCGAGCATCTGAGCGGCGCTGAGCCCCGCGGGTCCCGCGCCGACGATGACGACGTCATGATCGAGATTCTGCATGCCGACCAGCATCCGTCGTGTCATCGACTATCAGCAAATGGATTTGCACTAATGGCAAAATGGATGGATGACCGGACTGGACCAGATCGGACCGCGCCTGCGCGCCGCGCGGCAGGAGCGAGGGCTGACCCTCGACGAGCTCGCCGGCAGGGCGGGGATGTCGACGAGCACCCTCTCGCGCCTCGAGTCGGGCAAGCGGCAGGCGAACCTCGAGCTGCTCGTGCCTCTCACGCGGCAGCTCGGCATCCGCATCGACGACCTCGTTCCCGCCGAGCATCCGGATCCCCGGGTGCGGCGGCCCGCGACGACACGGCACGGCCATGTCATCGCGCCGCTGACACGTGAGAGCTCGCCCGTCCAGACCTACAAGGTGACCTATCCGCCCTCGGATACGGCACCGGTGCCGCGGGTCCACGACGGGTTCGAGTGGTTCTACGTGCTGAGCGGGCGCGTCCGTCTCGTCCTCGGCGACCAGGAGCTCACGCTTTCACGGGGCGAGGCGGCGGAGTTCGACACCCGCACCCCGCACTCCATCAGCGCGGTCGGCACGCGCCCCGCCGAGGTGATCAGCATCTTCAACGCCGCCGGTGAGCGCATGCATACCCTGACCGCCCCCTCCTGACCCGTCCCCACGTCCCACCCGTCGACTCGCCAGAAACTGCGGATGCCGCGGTGCCGGCATCCGCCTTTCTTGGCGAGTCGACGAGAAGGGGGGTGGGAGGGGTCAGGACTGGCGGTGGGTGCGGTAGTAGGCGAGGAGGGCCTGGGTCGAGGCATCCTGCGCGGCGAGCGCGTCGGCGTCGCCCTCGATCGCGGGCGCGATCTGCAGGGCGAGCTGCTTGCCGAGCTCGACGCCCCACTGGTCGAACGAGTTGATGCCCCAGATCGTGCCCTGCGTGAACGTGATGTGCTCGTAGAGCGCGATGAGCTCGCCGAGCACCTTGGGCGTCAGCGCGGGCGCGAAGATCGACGTCGTCGGACGGTTGCCCGCGAACGTGCGTGCGGCGACGAGCGCTCCGGTCGTGCCCTCGGCCTCGACCTCCTCGGCGGTCTTGCCGAACGCGAGCGCCTTCGTCTGGGCCAGGAAGTTCGCCAGGAACAGTCCGTGCACGTCGCGCCCGCCGTCGGTGAGCGGATGGGCCGGGTTGACGAAGGCGATGAAGTCGGCGGGGATCAGCCGCGTGCCCTGGTGGATCAGCTGGTAGAACGCGTGCTGGCCGTTGGTGCCGGGCTCGCCCCAGAAGACCTCGCCGGTGTCGGAGGTGACGGGGGTGCCGTCCCAGCGGACCGACTTGCCGTTGGACTCCATCGTGAGCTGCTGCAGGTAGGCCGCGAAGCGGTGCAGCTGCTGTGCGTAGGGGAGCACCGCGTGCGTCTGTGCGCCGAGGAAGTTGGTGTACCAGACGTTGAGGAGGCCCATGAGGACGGGCACGTTCTTCTCGAGCGGGGTGGATGCGACGTGCTCATCGACCGCGTGGAAGCCGGCGAGCAGGTCGCGGAACGCCTCGGGGCCGAGTTCGATCACGAGCGACAGGCCGATCGCCGAGTCGACGGAGTAGCGGCCGCCGACCCAGTCCCAGAATCCGAACGCGTTGGCGGGGTCGATCCCGAAGGCCTCGACCTTGTCGAGTGCGGTCGAGACGGCCACGAAGTGGTGCGCGACGGCGTCGGTCTTCTTCGCCTCGCTGTCGTCGATCGCGCCGGCCTCGCGCAGGCCCGCCCACAGCCAGTCGCGGGCGAGGCGCGCGTTGGTGAGGGTCTCGAGAGTGGTGAACGTCTTGGATGCGACGATGAACAGCGTCGTCTCGGGGTCGAGGTCGGCGGTCTTGTTCGCGATGTCGAACGGGTCGATGTTCGACACGAACCGCGCCTGGATGCCGGCCGTCGCGTAGGGGCGGAGGGCCTCCGAGATCATGACCGGCCCGAGGTCGGACCCGCCGATGCCGATGTTGACGACGTGGGTCACCTTCTTGCCGGTGATGCCCGTCCATTCGCCGGAGCGCACGCGGTCGGCGAATGCCGACATTTTCTCGAGGACGGCCTGGATGTCGGTGTCGATGTCCTGACCGTCGACGACGAGCTCGGGCGAGGCGCCGGCGGGGCGGCGCAGCGCGGTGTGGAGCACGGCGCGGTCTTCGCTGGTGTTGATGTGCTCGCCCGAGACCATTGCGGCGTAGCGCTCGGCGACGCCGGTCTGCTCGGCCAGGCGCACGAGGGCGGCGATGATCTCGTCGGTGACGAGGTTCTTCGACAGGTCGACGTGCAGGTCGGCCAGCGGCAGGCTCAGGCGCTCGACGCGGCCGGGGTCGCTGTCGAACCAGCCGCGGAGGTCGGGGGTGAAGCCGGTCTTCAGCGACTCGAGGTCGTTCCAGGCGGCGGTGGTGGTGGCATCGATGGGAGCAGCGGTCACGCTCTCACGGTAGCCGCGCCGCCGTGTCCGCGTCCACGCGGCGCGGCGGGAGAACTGTCGACGACCCGCCCGTCGATGAGCCGGCACACCGCGTCGACCTCGCCGAGCTCGGCCAGATCGTGTGTGACGGCGACGACGGCGGCGCCCCCGCGCGCGGCGACGGCGAGAGCGGATGCCACGGCCTCGCGCGATGCGCTGTCGAGTCCGCTCATCGGCTCGTCGAGCAGCAGCAGGTCGGCCTCCTGCGCAAGGGCCTGCGCGATGTGGGCCCGCTGACGCTGCCCGCCCGAGAGCAGGCCGAGCGGTCGCCGCGCGAGAGCGGTGAGACCCACGGTCTCGATCGCCTCCGCGATCAGCTCCCGGTCGACTCGCCGCAGCGGGCGGAACGGTCCGCGTGCGCGCCAGCGCCCCATCGCGACGAGATCGGCCACCGTGAGCGGGAGACGAGCGCCGTCGTTCGAGGTCTGCGGGACGAGACCGACCCGGATGCCGGGCGAGCGATGCACAGTTCCTGAGGTGGGCGTCAGGAGCCCCGCCGCGACCGCGACCAGCGTCGACTTTCCCGAGCCGTTGGCGCCGACGACCGCGAGGATCTCGTGGCGCGCGACGTCGAGGTCGACGCCACGGAGGCCGAGGTGACCGTCGTAGGCGACGCTGACGTCGCGCAGGGAGACGACGGTATGCCGGGCTGCGGGAGAGGCGGTCGAGCTGAGCATCGTCCCAGTATTGCAAATGAAAACCGTTCTCACTTTCATGTATCGTCGTCGACCGTGTCCCTCCTCCTCGACCCCTTCGCCGTCACATTCGTCCAGCGCGCCCTGCTGGGCGGCGGCCTCGTCGCGATCGTGTGCGGCATCGTCGGCACGTGGGTCGTGCTGCGCGGCATGGCCTTTCTCGGCGAGGCGATGGCACACGGGATGCTGCCCGGCGTCGCCGTCGCGACGCTCACGGGATTCCCGCCGATGGCCGGCGCTGCCCTGAGCGCTGCGGCCATGTCGCTCGGCGTCGGTGCCCTGCAACGCCGGGGACGACTCTCGGCCGACACGAGCATCGGCCTCCTGTTCGTCGCGAGCCTCTCACTCGGCATCATCGTCATCTCGGCGTCTCGGAGCTTCGCGACGGATGCCTCGGCGATCCTCTTCGGCGACATCCTGGCCATCGGCTCAGCCGAGCTCGTCGCGCTCGCCGCCGCACTCGTCGTCACCGTCGTCGTCGCGGCCCTCGGGCACCGCTCGTTCGTCGCGATGACGGTCGACCCGCGGCAGGCGCAGCTGCTCGGCCTTCGTCCTCGCGTCGCCCACATCGTCCTCGTCGGACTCGTCACGCTCGCGGTTGTCTCGGCCTACCAGGCGGTCGGCTCGCTGCTCGTCGTGGGCATGCTCCTCGGGCCCGCCGTCGCGGCCGGGCAGTGGACGCGCCGGATCGTTCCCACGATGGCCCTCGCCGCGCTCATCGGCATCGTCTCCGTCGCCGTGGGCCTGCTCGTCTCCTGGCACGCCGCCACCGCTGCCGGTGCCACGGTCGCCTTCACCGCGATCTGCTCCGGTGCCGTCTCGACCGGAATCCGCGCCGTCGTCCGCACCCTGACCCGCCCGGACGGGCGCCGCGCAACGGCATCCGTCATCCCGAACACCCCGGAAAGGACCGCATGAGAACTCGTGCACCTCTCTCGCTCATCGCTCTCACGGCCGGCGCCGCCCTGCTCGCCGGTTGCCAGGCCACTCCATCGGACTCGGCCGCCGGCACTCCGGACGCCGATGCCACGGCGCGCGGCGAGGCTCTCGGCGACGGTCACGGCGCCATCGCCGGGGCGCGTGAGCTCGCCGAGCCGGCTCTGCACCTCACGAGCATCGGCACGGACGGCGCCGTGCACCACCTCGATCTGATCGACGAGCAGTCCGAGGTCCTCGGCGACGTCGCTGCCGCTGACACGCTCGACAGCGAGGGGCGTTTCCTGTTCGCCGGTCGCGACGGCGAGGTGTCGATCATCGACAGCGGGGTGTGGACCTGGAATCACATCGACCACTTCCACTACTACGAGGCCCCAGCCCGCATCCTCGGCGAGGTGACCGGCTCCGGCACCCCGCGCACCGTCGCGAGCGACCTCGGAGTGGGCGTGTTCTTCGACGACGACGACCGCGGCGGCGAGGCCGTGCTGCTCGACTTCGACGCGCTGAAGGAGGGCGACATCGTCGAGAGCTTCCGGCTCGCGCTCGACGCCCCCGGCTCGTTCGTCGTGCCGATCCCCGCAGGAGCCCTGATCGCTGACGCGGCCTCGGGCGAGATCCGCCGCGTCGACGTCTCGGGGTCGGAGCTCGACACCACGCCGTGCATCGAGCCGGCAGGGTCGATCGCGACCAATGTGGGCGTCGTCATCGGCTGCGCCGACGGTGCGGTCCTCGCCGTCTCGGATGCCGCCGGCACGACTCTCGAGCGCATCCCGTACCCCGAGGGCGGGCCGAGCCGTGCTCTGTCGTTCGCCAACCGCGAGGGCCGACCCACCGTGGCGGGTCGCACCGGGTCCTCGGCGTTCTGGCTGCTCGACACCCGCGAGCGCTCATGGACGGCGTACGACGCCGGCGAGCCCATCGTCCGCGTCACGGCGGTCGACGACGCCGACGAGACAGTCGTCGCGCTCGCCGCAGACGGCTCGGTGATCGTCATCTCGGGCGCGACGGGGGAGCGGCTCGCGCGTACGCAGCCGCTCGTCGCGGCATCCCTCGCCGATCCGGTGCTCGCCCCCGGTGTCGACCTCGTCGCCGACCAGCGACGCACCTACCTCAACGGTCCCCGGGAGCATGCCCTGTTCGAGCTCGATCCTGCGGACGGCGGGCGGGTAGCCCGAACCTTCCCGACCGACCACGCCCCCGCCCTCTTCACGGAGACGGGCCGATGAGGCGGGCCGCTCTCGCCTTCGGGATGGTCGTCGCCGGGGCCGTCGCGCTCTCCGGGTGCGCCACTGCGGGCGATGACCGTCCGACCGTCGTCGTGACGACCAACATCCTGGGCGACATCGTGCAGAACCTCGCGGGCGATGAGCTCGACGTCGTCACCTTCATGCCGCGGGATGCCGATCCGCACTCGTTCGAGCTCTCGGCCCAAGACGCGGCGACGATGCGCAGTGCCGATCTCGTGGTCTCGAACGGCCTCGGGCTCGAAGAGGGGGTGCAGCACCACGTCGACGCGTCCGCCGCCGACGGCGTGGCGCAGTTCGTCGCGGGAGACCACGTCGAGACCCTCGGGTACCTCGACTCCGACGCGGTGGACCCGCACTTCTGGACCGATCCGACCCAGACCGCCCGCGTCGTCGACGCCCTCGCCCCGGTCCTCGCCGAGCTGGCGGGCGACGACGGACGGGCCGTCACGGATGCCGGCGACGCGTACCTCGCCGAACTAGCGGCGGTCGACGCCGAGATGGCGGCGGGACTGGAGGCCATTCCCGCCGAGCACCGCGCGCTCGTCACCAATCACCATGTGTTCGGCTACCTCGCGCGGCGCTACGACGTCCGCATCCTCGGCGCGGCCGTGCCCGGCGGCACGACGCTCGCGGCTCCCAGCGCATCCGACCTGCAGGAGCTCGTCGATGCGATCGACGCCGCCGGTGTCCGCACGATCTTCGCCGACTCCTCTCAGCCCGACCGTCTCATGCGGGTGCTCGCAGACGAGGCGGGGCGCGACGTGTCGGTCGTGCCCCTGCTGACCGAGTCGCTCGCGCCGGAGGGACAGCCCGGCGACACCTACCTCGACATGATGCGCCAGAACCTCCAGCGCATCACCGACGGCCTCACCCGATGAGGCATTTCCCTGGAAAGGAAACCCACCCCATGAAGAGAACCCTGCAGTTCGGCGCCCTCGCCGGCGCCGCAGCCCTGGTGCTGGCGGGATGCTCGTCCTCGCCCGCCGCGACGTCCAGCCCGTCGGGCGACGCGTCGGCCGAGGCGTCCGCGCCCGCCGGTCCACGCGTCGCGCTCGGCTACGAGGGCGGTGTGCTCGTGCTCGGCGGCGACGAGCTCGAGGTGATCGGAGACTTCGACTCGGAGGACTTCATCCGGCTCAACGCGGCCGGTGACGGCCGTCACGTGATGGTCACGACGTCGGAGGGCTTCCAGCTGCTCGACGTCCAGCAGCCCGAGCTCACCGACCTCGTCGTCCCGGCGGCCGCCGCCGGACACGTCGTCGTCCACGGCGGCAAGACCGTGCTCTACGACGACGCGACGAGCGACACGACGATCTTCGACACCGCCGACCTCGGACAGATCGGCGACGAGCTGCCCGACGCCGAGGTGATCCCCGGGGTCGAGGCGCACCACGGCGTCTCGGTCGAGCTCGAAGACGGCACGATGCTGACCACCGTCGGCGGGGAGGCCGGGCGCACCGGCATCCGTGTGCTCGACGCGAACGGCACCGAGGTCGCGTCCAACGCCGACTGCCCGGGCGTCCACGGCGAGGGCACCGCCGAAGGCGAGCGCGTCGTGTTCGGCTGCGAGAACGGCGCGATCATCTACGACGGCGGCGAGATCACGAAGGTCACCTCGCCCGACGCGTACGGCCGCATCGGCAACGCCTTCGTCGCGGAGGACAGCCCGCTCGTCGTCATGGACTACAAGGACGACCCCGACGCCGAGGGCTACCTGCTGCGCAACATCGCCCTCGTCGACACCGAGGCGAAGACGCTCACCAAGGTCGCGCTGCCGGCGGGCGTCGAATACACCTTCCGCGGTATCGCGCGCGGGCCCGCCGCCGAGGCCGTATTGATCGGCACCGACGGCTCGCTGCACTGGATCGATCCCGCGACCGGCGGCATCACGAAGTCGCTTCCCGTGATCGACCCCTGGGAGGGTCCGGCCGAGTGGCAGGCGCCGCACCCGGCGGTCAAGGTGGCCGGTGACATCGCCTACGTCACGGACCCGGCCGACAGCGAGCTCGTCGCCGTCGACCTGACCACGGCCGAGATCGTGCAGACGGTGAAGCTGCCGCAGGTCCCGAACGAGATCGCCGCCGTCTCCTGACCCACGGCGTCGCCGCATCCGCTCCGTCGCAGTCACTCTGCCGCGGGGCGGATGCGGCGCGTCCGGGCCCGCCGTTAGCCTGGCGTCGTGGCGGCCGTCTCGACCTCGCAGCGCACGTATCGCTACCTGCGCCTGACCCTCGCGGGTACACCGGTCGCGATCATGCTCGCGGTGCTCTTCGCGATCCCCGACGCGGGAGTGCTCCCCAGCGTCAGCCACTACTTCTACACCTCGGCCCGCACCGTCTTCTCCGCCGCACTCGTCGCGGCAGCAGCCTGCCTGCTCGCGCTCTCCGGGCGGGGCCCGCAACGCGTGCTATTGGATGTCGCAGCGCTCCTGGCGCCGCTCATCGCCATCATCCCCGCGCCGATCTCGGCCGGCGAGGTGCCCGGGGTGGCCGTCGACTGTGCGGCCCCGTGCGTCCCCGTCGGGTTCGCGGACGATCTCGACAACGCCCTGGCGACGTACCTCGTGATCGGCGCGGTCGTGCTCGCCATCGGACTCGTCCTGGCTCAGCGCGGCGACATCGCCCTCCGCGACACCGGTCCCACCCTCGCCCTGGCGGCGGTGTTGCTGGTGGGAGTGACGCTCGTGTGGACGCTCGCTCCGGGCCTTCTCGTCCGTTACGGCCACGCCATCGCAGCCTTCGGCTTCTTCATCCTCATCGCCCTCGTCGCGCTCGCCGAGGCGCTGCGGCCCGCCGACACGAACCCGCCGGCGAAGCGGATGCGGACCGGCTACATCGCCATCGCGATCGCACTCGTGCTCGACCTCGCGGTGACCGTCGTGCTGGCGGTGATCTTCGACCTCCCCGTCGTGCTGGTCGGAGAGCTCATCGCCCTGGCGCTGTTCCTCGTGTTCTGGATGATGCAGACCGCCCAGAAGTGGTCGCTCGCCGACCCCGCGCTGCAGGGGTGAGCCGACGCCCGAAACTCCTCCTTCTCCGTGTCGGCGACCGGGTCTACTGTTCGTCCCATGACCGCCCCGCTCAGCGCACTGGAGTCCTCGCGCATGCGCGCGTTCCACCAGGTGCTCGGCAACACGCTGCTCGCGAACGTGACCTCGAGCTTCCTCTGGTTCGCCCTGACGTTCTGGGCCTACCTCGCGACGGAGAACGTCCTGGCGACATCCATCATCGGCGGCTCGTACATGCTGCTCGTCGCCGTGTTCGGGGTGGTCTTCGGGGCCCTCGTCGACCACCTGAAGAAGAAGGCGGTGATGGTGCTCTCGAGCCTCATCACCCTCGCGACCTATCTCGGTGCCGGTGCGGTCTATCTGCTGTTCCCCGAGGCGGTCCTCGTCGATTGGGGCCGGCCCTGGTTCTGGATCTTCGCGGGGCTGATCCTCATCGGGGGAGTGGTCGAGAACCTGCGCAACATCGCGCTGTCCACCACCGTGACGCTTCTCGTGCCGGGCGACCGCCGCGACCGGGCGAATGGCCTGGTCGGAACCGTGCAGGGCATGGCGTTCATCGTCACGAGCGTCTTCTCCGGCCTCTCGATCGGCTTGCTCGGAATGGGGTGGACGGTCGTGATCGCCGTCACCGCGACGGCGCTCGCCCTCGGGCATCTGACGTTCGTGTCGATCCCCGAGCGCGGCGTCGCCGCGGCTCACGATGCCGCCACACCGGCGTTCACGTTCCGCGGTGTGATCCCGGCGATCCGCGCCGTGCCCGGTCTGCTGGCACTGATCCTGTTCACCACCATCAACAACCTCGTGGGCGGGGTCTTCATGGCTCTCATGGATCCCTACGGGCTGACGCTCTTCACCGTGGAGGCGTGGGGGATCGTGCTGGCGGTCACCGGCACCGGCTTCATCCTCGGCGGTGCCGTCGTCGCTGCGCGCGGGCTCGGGCGCAACCCCGTGCGTACGCTGCTTCTCGTCAACGTGGGCGTCGCCGTGCTGGGCATGACCTTCGCGATCCGCGAGTGGTGGTGGCTCTACGCCCTCGGGATCTTCGTCTTCATGATGCTCATGCCCGTCGCCGAGGCGGCCGAGCAGACCGTCATCCAGCGCGTCGTGCCGTTCCACACCCAGGGAAGGGTCTTCGGCTTCGCGGCGTCGGTCGAGTCGGCGGCGTCGCCGATATCGGCGTATCTGATCGGGCCGCTCGCGCAGTTCGGCCTCATCCCCTTCATGCGTACGGATACCGGTGAGCGCACCTTCGGCTGGTTGCTCGGCGGGGGCGAGGCGCGGGGCATCGCCCTGGCCTTCGTCGCCGCGAGCGCCCTCATGCTCGTCATCGTGCTCCTCGCCTTCGCGTCGCCGCAGTACCGGCGACTGAGTCAGGCGTACGCCGATGCGCCGCCGCCCGAGCCCGCGGCATCCGGGGGCACGGATTCCGGCGAGGTCGCCTCGTCGTCGGAAGCGGCCCCATCGGTCAGGCAGAGCGACGCGGCACCCTGAGCCCGAGCACTGCGAGCAGTGCTGCGATCGCGACCATCGCGAGGGTGCATCCGGCGACGCCGACCCAGCCGAGATCGTGGAAGGCGTAGCCCAGGAGCCACCCGAACAGACTCGAGCCGCCGTAGTACCCGAGGTAGTACAGCGATGCGGCCTGAGCTCGGGCCTCCGGCCTCGCCGCCGCGGGAGCCCAGCCCGACGCGATCGCATGCGCGCCGAAGAAGCCCGCCGTCGCGATCAGCAGCCCCACCAGTACCGCGATGACGTGAGGCACCGCGGTCACGATGATGCCGATCGCCATGACCGCCAGCGAGGCGAGCACCACCGGCAGGCGGCCGTACCGCGCCGCGAGCGAACCGGCCCAGGGCGAGGTGACGGTGCCGGCGAGGTAGGCGAGAAAGAGGAAGCTCACCACCCACAACGGCAACGAGTACGGCGGCGCGACGAGGTGGAATCCGAGGTAGTTGTACACGGCGACGAAGCCGCCCATGAGGAGGAACCCCTGGGCGTAGAGGGTGAGCTGGCGGCGGTCGCGGAGGTTCGTCGCGAGCCGGGCAGCCAGTGACGGACCCGTCGCGCCCGTCCTGCGCTGCGGCGCGAAGCCTCGGGCCGGCGGCGTGAGCCACAGGAAGAGTACGGCCGACGCGGCGCACACCGCTGCCACGGCGAAGACCCCGCCCCGCCACAGACCGACGTCGCCGAAGGGGCCCGCGACCACCCGGCCGAGCAGCCCGCCGATCGTGGTGCCGGCGATGTAGCTGCCCGCCGCCGTCGCGGTGTGGGCGGAGTCGACCTCTTCCGAAAGGTACGCCAGCGCGATGGCGGGCACGGCGCCGAGCGCCGCGCCTTCGAACAGCCGGGCGCCGAGCAGCAGCGGCAACGTCGGGGCGAGCGGGGCGAGCAGACCCAGCGCCGTCGCGGCGATCACTCCGATCGCCATGGCGGGCACGCGCCCGATACGGTCGGCCACGACCGACCAGGGGATGACGCCGACGGCGAGACCGAGCGTCGACACCGAGACCGCGAGGGCCGCCGTCGCCGGTTCGACGCCGAACTCCGATCCGATGAAGGGAAGCACCGCCTGCGGCGAGTACAGCTGAGCGAAGGTCGCCACCCCGGCGAAGAACAGCCCGGCGATGAGCCGGCGGTAGGCGGGCGACCCGGGAAGATGACCGGTGAACGCACGCACCGAGCCAGCTTACGACCGGCGGGAGCGCCCCCGCGGACGTGAGAAGGGCCGGTCGACTCAGAATCGTCGACCGGCCCTGTCATCCCTTGCACCAGAGATCACACCGCGCAGTCGGGGGAACTGCGTGCCTCGAAGTTATAACGGCCAGGTAACGGGATGCAACGGCTGAGCCGTTCTCATCGGCGCTGCATAGTGATCGTTCAGGATCGCCCCGTGGGCCGTCAGCGCCCCTCGCGCAGGACGACCGATCCCGCCGAGACCCGGACCTCGACCCGGTTGCGGGACGAGGGGTCCTCGGTGAGCCCGTTGACGAACGAGCCTGCCTCCTGCGTCGAGCTGACCGCGTAGCCGCCGCGGGGGAGGGCGAGGTTGACGCCGCCCGCCTCGGCGGCGATCGTCACCGACGTCGGCGCAGTGCCGGCGAGGGTACCCGACATACGACCGGCGCTGACGTCGACGGTCGCCTCACGCACTCCATCGAGGTCGACCGAGACGCGTCCGGCCGACACCCGGGCATCGAGGCTCGTCGCCGTTCCCGCCGCATCGATCGATCCGGCGTCGGCACGCAGCGCGAGGGCGCCGAACTCACCGTCCGCGCGCAGGGCTCCCGCCCCCACGCTCAGCTGGGCATCGAGCCCCACGAGGTCGGCCGGCAGCACGAGGGTCGCCCGCGACGAGCCGCCCCACAGGCGCCATCCGCTCCACCAGTCGCGGTCGGAGTCGACCGTGAGGCGGTCGCCCTCGCGGGCGAGCTCCCACGCCTCGGCGCCTCCCGTCCCCGTGACCGTGAGGGTCGCCTCGTCGACATCGCCGAAGGAGACCTCGACGTCCGCGGCGGCGGCATCCATCTCGAGGATGCTCACACCCGCCGTCGGCGCCGAGATCGTCGAGGTCGCGGCGCCGCCGCTGACGATGGTCGACACGACGCTGGTTCCGGCGGTGAACAGGAGGAGGCCGGCGCCCGCGGCGATCGTCAGTCCCGCGATCACGCGGGCCGCCGACGACGGCGTCGACGTCGGGCCCGTCGGGGGCGTGCCTCCCGTCGTCGACGGCTCGACGGGGGCTCCCGGCGGCGTGGCAGGGGGCGGGGTCAGGGTCGTGCTCATCGGACTGTTCCGTTCTGGGGCTGGGAGCCGCCGTGTTCGAGGTGGACGAGCGCGGCGAGCACTCGTCGGTTGCCGTGCTCGTCCTGCTCGAGGTCGAGCTTCTGGAAGAGGGAGGTGATGTACTTCTCGACGCTCGCCTCGCTGAGGAACATCGCGGCGGCGATCGCCTGGTTGCTGCGTCCTTCGGCGATGAGGGCGAGCACCGTCCGCTCGCGTTCGGTGAGCCGCGACATCCGCTCGTCGCGCGATCGGCGCATGAGCAGCTGAGCGACGACCTCGGGGTCGAGCACCGTGGCTCCCGACCCGATGCGCTCGACTGTCGCGAGGAACTCTCCGACGTCGGCCACGCGATCCTTCAGGAGGTACCCCAGCGCCGCGCCCTGCGAGGTGATGAGCTCGCTGGCGTAACGCTCCTCGACGTACTGGCTCAGGACGAGGATCGGCAGCCGGGGGTTCTCGGCGCGCAGCGCGAGCGCCGCGCGGATGCCCTCGTCGGTGAACGTCGGCGGCAGCCGGACGTCGAGGATGCAGAGGTCGGGCCGGGTCTCGGTCACGACGGTGGAGATGCCGTCGGCGTCCGGGAGGGCCGCGACGACCTCGTGACCGGAGTCGGCCAGGAGCCGGACGATGCCCTCGCGCAGCAGCGTCGAGTCCTCGCAGATCAGGATGCGCACGGCACGCTCACCTCCAGAGCGGTCGGTCCGCCGGTCGGGCTGTCGAGGCGCGTCGTGCCGCCCGCGGCCGTGATGCGGTTGATGATCCCGTCGAGGCCGCCGCCGGCGATGACCCGCGCCCCGCCGACGCCGTTGTCCTCGACCCGTGCCCAGAGGGTGTGGTCGTCGCGGTGGCGCACCACCACGCGGCATTCGCCGGCCCGCGAGTGCTTGGCGGCATTGGTGAGCGACTCCGCGATGGCGAAGTACACCGCAGCCTCGGCGGTGCGACTGCACCGCTGGTCGACGCGCACGTCGAGGCTCACCGGTACGTGCGAACGTGCGGCGAGGGCTGACAGCGCCGCATCGAGACCGCGGTCGTCGAGCACCGAGGCGTGGATGCCGCGGGCGAGCTGACGCAGCTCGGTGATCGCGGCCTTGGTCGACGTGTGCGCCTCGGCGAGAAGTTCCTTCGCGGCATCCGGGTCGTCGTCGATCTTCTGCTGTGCGAGCCCCAGCGTCATACCGACCGAGACGAGGCGCGGTTGGACGCCGTCGTGCAGGTCGCGTTCGATGCGGGTGCGTTCCAGCTCGCCGGCGCGGACCGCGCCCTCGCGCTGCACCCCAGCCGTCCGTGCGGCTTCGACGAGCTGCGCCTCGCGAGAGGGCACGAGGATCGACTTCGCCAGGATGCCGTGCAGCAACGCGATTCCGACGAGCATGGCCGCCGGCACGATGATCATCAGGATGCCCGCGATGACGGCCCCTTCGAGCGGCACGCTGATCCAGGTCGATCCGACGGTCACGTCGCTGGTCGCGTACAGCGGCGCGAACAGCAGAGCGACCCCCGAGGCGAGCAAGCTCGCGAGGCTGAGCACGATCAGGCCCAGCACCGTCGAGATCGCGGCGTGCGCGATCCCGCGCCACATGCGTCCGTCGGTGAACTGCTGCCAGACGGTGCGGAGCCATCCGCCGAAGCCCGGCCGGCCGCTGCTGCGCGGCGGAAGCGAGGGCAGGCCCCATCCGTACAGGCCATCGACGCGGGCGTATTCGAGCCAGCCGGTGAGCCAGAGCACGTAGACGAAGCCGACCAGGATCGGCAGGCCGATCCCGAGCGCCGGAGTCAGGCCGATGCCGACCGCCATGAGCGTCAGGATGACCGCGAAGACGGCTGTTCCGGCGAAGCCGAGCGCGGCGAGCTGAGCGAGCGCCCCGAGCGGGCGCAACCACGTCAGTGCGCGGGAGGGAGGGGCGGTGCTGGCAACGGCTGTGGTCATGGCTCCACGCTAGGACCGCGGCCCCGTGCCGCGCAGGCGAGCGGCCCGGAGACTCGCCTTCGGGTTATCCCCCGGATCGAGCGGCGGCGCCCACCGGCCTCGTCGGGGAGGATGGGATGGTGACCGCTCCCGATATCCGCCTGATCGCCGTCGACATGGACGGAACGCTCCTCGACGCGGACGGCCGCATCCCCGACGGGCTGTGGCGCCTGCTGCCACGGCTGCGCGACCGGGGCATCGTCTTCGCGCCCGCGAGCGGACGGCAGCTCGCGACCCTGCGTCGGCAGTTCGCCGATGCGCCGGTCGAGCTCGACTACATCGCCGAGAACGGTGCGTACGTCGTGCGCGACGGCGAAGAGGTCAGCTCGGATGCCGTCGACGCGGGATTCGCGGCATCCGTGGTCCGTCGTATCCGCGGCCTCGATCACCTCGACATCGGCCTGGTGGTGTGCGGCAAGCGCTCGGCTTACATCGAACGCGCAGACGATGCTTTCTTCGCCGAAGCCGACAAGTACTACGCCGAGCTCGCCGTCGTGGACGACCTGACGTCGGTCGACGACGAGATCCTCAAGCTCGCCGTCTTCGACTTCGCGCGCGCCGAGGACTCGGTCGCCCCCGAACTGCTCGACCTCCGCGAGACGCACCAGGTGGTGGTCTCGGGGCAGCACTGGGTCGACATCATGAACCCCGGGGTCAACAAGGGACGAGCGCTGTCGCAGCTGCAGTCGACCCTCGGGATCGGCCCCGAGCACACGATGGCGTTCGGCGACTACCTCAACGACCTCGAGCTGCTGCAGCAGGCGCGGTACTCGTACGCGATGGCCGAGGCGCACCCGGAGATCGCGGCGGTGGCGCGCTACAGCGCGCCCTCGCACACGGAGGCGGGAGTGCTCACGGTCATCGAGGAGTTCCTCGCGCGCTGAGTGACGGCTGCGTCCGGCGCAACCCCGCGCCGTCGGTCCGCCCGACGGCGTAGCGTGTGCGGCATGGTCACGATTCCCACCGTCTCGCTGAACGACGGCTCCGATTTCCCCGAGCTCGGGCTCGGCACCTACAACCTGCGCGGACCGGAGGGCGTCGACGCCATCGCCGCCGCGATCGACTCGGGCTACCGGCTGCTCGATACAGCGGTGAACTACCAGAACGAGTCGGAGGTCGGCGAGGCGGTGCGCCGCAGCGGCATCCGCGACCAGCTCGTCATCACGACCAAGGTGCCGGGACGCGACCACGGCTTCGATGAGACGATCCGCAGCGCGGAGGGCTCGCTCGGCCGGCTCGGCGTGGAGAAGATCGACCTCTACCTCATCCACTGGCCGAACCCCAGCCAGGGGAAGTGGCTCGAGACCTACCGCGCGATGCTCGCCCTCCGCGACGAGGGGCAGGTCGGTTCGGTCGGCGTGTCGAACTTCACCGAGCCGATGCTCGCACGGCTGATCGATGAGACCGGAGTGGCACCGGCGGTCAACCAGGTGGAGCTGCACCCCTACTTCCCTCAGGCGGGTCTGCGGGCGTTCCATGCCGCGAACGGCATCCGCACCGAGAGCTGGAGTCCGCTGGCGCGACGCAGCGAGCTGCTGAACGAGCAGGGCATCGGCGATGTCGCCGCCGCCCACGGCGTGACGGGCACGCAGGTCGTGCTGCGCTGGCACACGCAGCTGTCGTCGACGCCGATCCCCAAGTCGGCCGATCCGGCCCGCCAGCGCGAGAACGCCGACGTCTTCGACTTCCTGCTGTCGGGCGACGAGATCGCCGCGATCAGCGCCCTCGAACGCGGCCGGCTCTGGGACGGCGACCCCGACACGCACCAAGAGATGTAGCCGGCGCCGGATAGCGTGGGGGCATGCCGACGACACCGTTCGACTCTCTCGACGACTACTACGCCCTTCCCCGCATCGATGCCGTGGCGACCGCTCCCGACGGGTCGCGCGTCGTGCTGACCGTCGCGACCCTGACGAAGGATCGCACCGGGTACGAGCGCTCGCTCTGGTCCGTGCCCGCCGATGGCACGGGCACGCCGCGACGGCTGACCCGCTCGACCACCGGCGAGTCCGGTGCCGTGTTCACGTCGTCGGGTGACCTGCTGTTCGTCTCGGCGCGCCCCGACAACGACGCCGCCGACGACGCGCCCGCTCAGCTGTGGCTGCTTCCGGCCGCCGGCGGCGAGGCGCGTCCCGTGACCCGGCTCGCCGGGGGTGTCTCCGGTGTCGTCACTGCGGCCGACTCCGATCGCATCGTGATCGCGTCGTCGCTGCTTCCCGACGCCGCGACGATCGAGGCGGACGCGAAGCTGCGGGCGGAGCGGAAGAAGCTCAAGGTCTCGGCGATCATCCACGACACCTATCCCGTGCGCTACTGGGACCACGACCTCGGCCCGCACGAGCCCGTGCTGCTCTCGCTCGACCTCGACGAACTGGCCGAGGCGCCCGCCGTCATCGCGACCGCCGACCAGGCCGTCGACGAGGTCGTCGGCGCGACGGCAGCACCGGAGGCCGCCGATGATCCGTACCCCGCGGGCCTGCCGCGACCACGCATTCTGCTCCGCGGCCGCGAAGCGGGCACGGCGGGAATGGCGCTGACGCCCGACGGCGCGACCCTCATCGCCTCGGTGCCCGAGCCGCAGGGGCGCGACGCCCGCTATCGTCTCGTCGCGATCGACACCGAGACGGGCGAGCTTCGCATCGTCCGTGACGAGGTCGACGTCGACGTCGAGATGCCCGCGGTCAGCCGCGACGGCGCCCGTGTCGCCTACGTCCGCACGGCGAAGTCCACCCCCGCGGGGCCCGCCGATCAGGAGCTGTGGGCGAGCGCCCTCGACGGCGCCGACCCGCAGCGCCTGGCGTCGGACTGGGACCGGTGGCCCGGCAGCATCCGCTTCGCCGACGACGACTCCGCGCTCGTCGTGACTGCCGACCACGACGGTCGCGGCCCGGTCTTCACGGTGCCGCTCGACGGGGGCGCCGTCGCGCAGACGACGCACGACGACTTCGCGTACACGCACGTCGAGCCGGTCTCGGGGACCACGGACGTCATCGCGCTCCGCTCCAATTGGATGACGCCGCCGCATCCCGTCCGTGTCGCAGCCGACGGCGCTGTGACACCCCTCGCGAGCCCGGCCCCCTCGCCCGCGACGACCGCCTCGATGGTCGAGGTCGAGACGACCGCCGACGACGGAGCCCGCGTGCGCGGCTGGCTCGTGCTGCCCGAGGGAGCGGATGCCGCGGCCCCGGCGCCGCTTCTGCTGTGGATCCACGGCGGACCGCTCAACAGCTGGAACGCATGGAGCTGGCGGTGGAGCCCGCTGCTGGCCGCAGCGCGAGGCTATGCGGTGCTGCTGCCCGACCCCGCCCTGTCCACCGGATACGGGCTCGACTTCATCGCGCGCGGGTGGGACGCGTGGGGCGCGGCGCCCTTCACCGACCTCATGTCGATCACCGATGCGGCCGTCGCGCGCGATGACATCGACGAGACCCGGACGGCCGCGATGGGCGGATCGTTCGGCGGCTACATGGCCAACTGGGTCGCGGGGCACACCGACCGCTTCGACGCGATCGTGACCCACGCGAGCCTGTGGGCGTTCGACCAGTTCGCCGGCACGACCGACTTCGCGCCGTACTGGCAGAGCATCTTCAGCGCGGAGGGCGCGATCGCGAACTCGCCGCACCGTTTCGTCGCCGACATCCGGACGCCGATGCTCGTGATCCACGGCGATCGCGACTACCGCGTGCCGATCGGCGAGGGGCTCCGGCTGTGGGCCGACCTCAACGAGCACCACGCCGCCGAGGACGGCACGAGCCCGCACCGCTTCCTGTACTACCCCGACGAGAACCACTGGATCCTCTCGCCGCAGAACGCGCGCGTCTGGTACGAGACGGTCTTCGCGTTCCTCGAGGAGAACCTGCCCCCGCGCGCCTGAGACGAGCGGCGACCAGGCCGCGGCACACTCGCTTGGCAGGAGTGGCCCCTTCCCCGCGCGGGAGGGGGCCACTCCTGTCAGGTGAGGGGGTTCACGCCGCGGTCGGCGGGATGATGCGGCGGAGGGCGAGTCGCTGCGCCAATGTCCAGGCGACCGTCACGACCAGGTACAGACCCGCCGCCAGCGGGACGAAGATGGCGACGACGGCGGTCGCGAACTGCGCGACCCCGAGCACTCCCGTCAGGGCGGCCGGAGCATCCGTCACCCGGAAGGCGCGCCGCGTCAGTTCGCCGACGAGCGCGATCGAGACGATGACGGCACCGAAGACGAGAGCGGCCGAGAGCGGCAGCATCCCCGACGCGATGGTGCCCGCGAGGCTCGAACCGAGGGGGACACCGAGAAGCGTCTCGGCGAGCAGTCCGTTGGTGTGGCCCGCGATCGTGGGATGGATGAACACGCCGTACAGCAGCCCCACGACGGGCGCCTGAATCAGCAGCGGCAGGCAGCCCGCCGTCGGTGAGACGTTCTCGTCGCGATAGAGCTTGAGGGTCTCGCGCTGCAGCTTCTCGCGGTCGGTGCGGTAACGCTGCTGGAGCTCGCGCACCCGCGGTGCGAGGCGCGCACGAGCCCGATCCGCGCGCGCCTGGGCGACGCCCGCGGGGATCAGCGCGGTGCGCACGACGACGGTGATGAGGATGACGGATGCCGCGGCGGCGAGGCCGCCGAGCGCGGGTTCGAGCACCGCGGTCAGCGCGGCGAGGATCGAGGCCACGGCGTCGAGCGCGGCGGCGAGGGGCGGGAAGGAGTACAGGTCCATGAGGAGTCCGATCGTCGAGACTGAGCACGAGGGATCAGCCGCGAGGGACGCCGGACGGCGCCGTGCACACGGCGTTGGCGCACGGGTGCGCGCGCGGGTGTGTGGCCGTTCCGGACGTGGCTACGCGGCTGAGGCCACGAGCCCCGGGGCCCGGGGGCGTCGACTGCCGGGAGCGTCGGGGTCGCTCTGCGCGAGCAGAGTCGACGGTGAGATGGATCGCCGCGGGTGGGGTCGTCGCGAGCCCGCGGCCCCCGTCGTCGTGGCGGTCGCCGAGACCGAGACGATCGCGATCGCGATCGCCATGAGTGCCACCGCGGTCGCCGCTGCGACCCCGAGCCCGCTCGAGTCGCCGAGCGAGAGAGCGCCGATCACCGAGAGCAGCATCGGGAGCGCGGAGAGCACCGACATCACGCCGCCCCCGCCCGGGCCCACCCCGCGGCACGCTCGATCAGCGCGGCATCCCCGTCGAAACGTGCGCCCTCGTGGTGCGACCGTCGCAGGGCGAGCAGGAGAAGGACGAACCCGCCGATGGGCAGGAGGTTCAGCAGCACCCACCAGCCCGAGAGGTTCGAATCATGCAGCCGTCGCACCGCGACCGTGAAACCCGGGATGAAGGTGGCCACCACCCACACAGTCGAGGTCCAGAGGTACACCGCCACGAGAGATGACAAGGGGTCGGTCGGAGCGATCGGCCCGAAGAGCTCGATGCCGCGCCAGCCCCACCAGCCGAACGGGTGGAGCCCGAGGTCGAGCTGAGGCCAGCGCCCCGACAGCATCCGCGGGATCACGAGCAGGAAGACGACGGCGGAGGCGAAGCCCACGGCCATCCACCACCAGTACTCGCTGCGGCTCGCACGCCCGCGCAGGCGGAAGGCGTGCGCGACGAAGCGGCGCATCGCCTGGGGCAGCGAAGCGCTCGGCAGCGGTGCTGTCGAGAGGGCCTCCATCCCGCGATGCTAGCCGAGCGTCGCGGGGCGCCGCAGGCTTCGCCTGTCAGTCCTGGCCCCATCCGGCGCGGGGAAGGGGCGGGGAGTGCCAGGTGAACCGGCTCCCCGCGCTCAGTGGGGCGCGTGATACTCGGGCTCGCCCCGCTTCCAGTAGCCCTTCACGGTGATGTGCTCGGGGTCGAGCCGCCAGCGCTCCAGCAGCAGTGCCCGAGCCGGGCGGACGATCGACTGCTCGGCCGCGACGAAGCCGAAGACCGCCCCGTCCGGTCGGTCATCCTCGCCGAGGGCGGCGAGACGCGCGGCCAGGGGAGCGCCGGCGGATGCCGATCCGCGGTGCACCTGCTCGACGACGACCCCCGGGGGCGTGGCCACGGGCAGCTCGTGCTCGGCGTCGGGCACCTCGATGAGCACGCGCCCGACGGCGGCGGCATCCATGTGGTGGGCGAACCGCCGGATGGCGGGGACGGCTGTCTCGTCTCCCGCGAGGAACCAGCCGTCGGGGCGGCCCGTGAGCACCGCCGACCCGCGCGGGCCGCCGATCCCGATCGTTGACCCGATCTCCGCCGTCGCCGCCCATGCTGCCGCGACGCCGTCGCCGTGCAGGGCGAACTCGAGATCGAGCCAGCCGTCTTCGGCGTCCCAAGCGAGCGGCGTGTACTCGCGGCTCGGTGCCGCCCTCATCTCGTCGATGCTCTCGGGCGGCAGCTCGGGGAAGAACACGCGCACGTGGTCGTCGCAGCCCGGGGAGTCGAAGTCGCGCAGATCCGCTCCCTCGAGCCGCACCCGCACGTAGGCCGGCGTCAACCATTGTCGAGCTGCCAGACGGACGAAGCGGAAACGCAGATCGAGCGCACGTCGGGCGAGTCGGAACGAGGGGGTTGCAGTCGAGGCGGACATGAAGGTTAGGCTAACCTACATAGCCGCCGGGGAGTCGGTCCCTTCATCCATTCGCCCCGCCGGCCGTCATCCATTCGCACCGCACCAGGAGATACGTCACGTGAGCCATGCAGTCCGCCGTCCCGCACTCGTCTCGATCGCGCTGGTCGCAGCGCTCGGCCTCGCCGGGTGCGCGTCGTCGGCGAGCCCGGATGCCGCGCCCAGTGGCGATGCGACCTCGACCACGACCACGACCGTGACCGTGACCGACAACCACGGCGAGATCGAGGTCCCGGTCGCGCCCGAACGCGTCGTCGCGCTCGACAACACGACGTTCCAGACGCTGAGTGACTGGGACATCGATCTCGTCGCCGCGCCGAAGCCGCTGATGTACGACCTGTGGCCCAACCTGTCCGGCGGCGACGACGTGCTCGACGTCGGTCTGCACCGCGAGCCCGACCTCGAGGCCGTCATCTCGGCGCAGCCCGACCTCATCGTGGGCGGCTACCGCTTCCGGGACATCTACGACGACCTGACGGCGATCCAGCCCGCGACGATCGAGACCAGCGCTCGCGACGGCGAGGAGCAGGTGGCCGAGCTGAAGCGTCAGGTCGAGATCCTCGGACAGGTCTTCGACCGGGAGGATGACGCGAAGAAGCTCGCCGACGAACTCGATGGAGCCGTCGCCGACGCGAAGGCCGCCTACAACGGCACCGACACGGTCGTGGGCCTGCTCACCTCGGGCGGCAAGATCTCGTTCGCGGCGCCGGGGGAGGGGCGCGGCGTCGGTGCCGTCTTCCCGACGCTTGGGCTCGTCCCCGGCATCGATCGCGGCGCGGAGAACGCCTCGCACGGCGACGACATCAGCGTCGAGGCGATCGCCGCGGCGAACCCGGAGTGGCTGATCGTGCTCGATCGGGATGCCATGTTCGGTGAGGACGGCTACGTCTCGGCGCAGGAGCTCATCGAGGGATCCGAAGCACTGCAGAACGTCCCTGCGGTGCAGAAGGGGCAGATCGTCTACCTCGCGCCGAGCTTCTACCTCGACGAGGGCATCCAGGCGTACACCAAGCTCTATGCGGACATCGCGACGGCGTTCGCTGCGGCGGCCTGATCTCTCTGCGCGGTGCCCCGGCGGCTCGAGCCGCCGGGGCACCGCGATCCGTCATGACTGCGCTCTCCTCCACCGCCCGCATCCGCGGGCGCCTCGCCCTCCCGGCCGCGATCACCGTCGTGGCCGGTCTCGTCGTGCTGTCGCTCTTCGTCGGCGTCTACGACCTCGCGTCGGACGGCGTCGGCGCCGAGATGCTGTGGATCACCCGTATCCCCCGCACCCTCGCTTTGGTCCTCGCGGGCTGTGCGATGGCCGTCTCCGGCCTCGTCATGCAGCTGCTGACCCAGAACCGCTTCGTCGAGCCGACCACCACTGGGACCACGGAGTGGGCCGCGCTCGGCCTCCTCGCGACAGTGCTCCTGGTGCCCGACGCGCCGCTGATCGTGCGGATGGTCGTCGCGAGCATCGCGGCGTTCGCCGGAACGCTGGTCTTCCTCGCGATCCTGCGCCGCATCCAGCTGCGCTCGTCGCTGATCGTGCCCCTCATCGGCATCATGCTCGGCGCCGTCGTCTCGTCCTTCACGACCTACCTCGCCGTCAGCGCCAATGCCCTGCAGATGCTCGGCACCTGGTTCATGGGAAGCTTCACCGCCGTGGTCCGCGGCCGCTACGAGGTGCTGTGGATCGTCGGCATCGTCGTCGTGCTCGTCGCGCTCTTCGCCGACCGGCTGACCGCCGCGAGCCTCGGAAAGGATGTCGCGACGACGCTCGGCGTCGACTACGACCGGGTGCTCCTCCTCGGCACGGCCCTCGTCGCCGTCGCGACCGGTGTCACGACCGTCGTCGTGGGCTTCCTGCCGTTCCTCGGGCTCATCGTGCCCAACCTCGTGTCGATGTGGCGGGGGGACAACCTCCGCGCGAACCTTCCCTGGGTGTGTCTGGGCGGAGTGGCTGTCATCGTCGTCTGCGACATCGTCGGCCGCGTCATCCGGATGCCGTTCGAGGTGCCGGTCTCGATGATCCTCGGCGTCCTGGGCGCGGCCGTGTTCGTCATGCTGCTCCTCCGGCAGCGCGGGAACGATGGCTGAGGCCGTGCGCGGCACCGTGCGCGCGTCGTCCCCGGAGGCTGCGACGCGGCGACCACGGGTGTGGCTGCGGTTCGTCGTCCTCGCCGTCGCGGTCGTCGCGGCCGCCGTCCTGCTGCTGACCTGGAACATCCCCCTCGATCCGGCGCAACGCGGCTACTGGCTCGCCGTGGATCTGCGGGTCACGACGGTCACGACGGTTGCGATCGTGGCGTGCTGTCAGGCGGTCGCGACCGTGCTGTTCCACACCGCGACCGGCAACCGCATCCTGACGCCGTCGATCATGGGGTTCGACGCGCTCTACGTCGTGATGCAGACGGGCCTGGTGTTCTTCTTCGGGGGAGCTGCGCTCGCGGCGACCGACGGACTCGCGAAGGTGGCTCTCCAGAGCGTGCTGATGGTGGCTTTCGCGACCCTCCTGTACGGATGGCTCTTCGCCGGCAAGCGGGGGAACCTGCACATCATGCTGCTGATCGGCATCGTGCTCGGGGTCGGTTTCGGCTCGCTGTCGACGGTGATGCAGCGCCTGCTGACGCCGAGCGACTTCGATCTGCTCTCGGCACGGCTGTTCGGCAACCTGAGCAACTCGAACCCCGAGTACCTGCCGTGGGCTGCGGCGATCGTCGGTGTCGTCCTCGTCGTGGTGTGGCGCCGCCGCCGCCGTCTCGACGTCCTGACTCTCGGTCGCGACGTCGCCACCAATCTCGGACTCGCCTACAAGCGCGAGGTCACCGTCCTGCTGATCCTCGTGGCGGTGCTCATCTCGGTCTCCACGACGCTCGTCGGGCCGATGACCTTCTTCGGGTTCATCGTCGCGACACTCGCGTATCAGCTCGCCGGATCGTCCCGGCACGCCGTCGTCCTCCCGTTCGCGGCGCTGCTGGGGATGACGACGCTCCTCGGCGGCTACTTCGTGCTGCGCCACGTCTTCTACGCGGCGGGCATGCTCACCGTGATCATCGAGTTCGTCGGCGGGCTCTTCTTCATCGTCTACCTTCTGCGAAAGGGCGCGCTGTGATCACCCTCACCGACGTCTCGAAGTCCTACGGCGGCCTGCGCGTGCTCGGGCCCATCGACCTGCAGATCCCCGCGGGCGGGGTGACGGCCCTCGTCGGCCCCAACGGCGCCGGCAAGTCCACGCTGCTGACGATCGTCGGCCGACTGACCGAGCCCACCACGGGCACCGTCACGGTGGGCGGTCTCGACGTCGCGCGCACGCCGAGCCGTGAGCTCGCGCGTGTCGTGTCGATCCTGCGACAGGAGAACCACTTCGTGACGCGCCTCACGGTGCGCGACCTCGTCGGTTTCGGCCGTTTCCCTCACTCCGGGGGACGCCTCACCGCCGACGACCGGCGTCATGTCGACGAGGCGCTGCGCTTCCTCGATCTCGACGACCTCTCGCATCGCTACCTCGACCAGCTCTCCGGTGGACAACGCCAGCGCGCCTACGTCGCGATGGTGCTCGCGCAGGACACCGACTGCATTCTGCTCGACGAGCCGCTCAACAACCTCGACATGCGCCACGCCGTCGGGATGATGCGGCAGCTGCGACGGGCGGCGGACGAACTGGGCAAGACGGTGGTCGTCGTCATCCACGACATCAACTTCGCCGCCGCTTACGCCGACCGCATCGTCGCGCTCACCGGGGGAACGGTGGCGTGCGCGGGGACACCGCGCGAGATCATGCGCCCCGATGTGCTCCAGAGCGTGTTCCAGACGCCGATCGCTGTTCGCGACGACGGCGAGTACCCGCTCGCGGTGTACTTCCGCTGAAGCGGCGCCCCGCGGGCTTCACGGCCTTCACCTGGCAGCCGAGGCCCCATCCCGCCCGAGGGAGGGGCGAGAAGTGTCAGGTGAGCAGCGGGGAGGCGGGTCGCGCAGTGATCAGAGCTGTGCGCCGTCGTCGTCGCGATCGTAGACGCCCTCGTTGCGTCCGCGGCGCGACTCGTAGGCGATGAGCCAGCCCACCGAGATCGCCGCCGCGAGCACCAGACCGAGCCAGACGTTGTTCATCACGAGGCCGAACACGATGCCCAGCAGGAAGACGAGGGCGGCGCCGAGCGCCCAGTAGGTGTGTCCGCGCTGCCATCCCCGATTCGCCATGTCCCGAGCCTACGACGCCGGGGCCTCAACGGTCGCGATGGTCTTCGGGATGCAGCCGCGGTCCGCGGCGCGGTTCGAAGACCCCGCCCGCATAGATGAGCCGGATGACGCGCTGTCGATGCCCGCGCCACGGCTCGAGCAGCTCGAGCATCCCGTCGTCGTCGACGCGGTGCCCCGTCAGGGCGTAGCCCACGGTGTGGCACAGGTGATAGTCGCCGACGCTCACGGCATCCGGATCGCCGAACGCGCGGATGCGGGTCTCCGCCGACGTCCACGGTCCGACTCCCGGCAGCGACGTCAGGATGCGCTCGTGCTCATCGCCGTCGGACGCCTCTCCGATCGCGCGCTCGATCGACGCCCGTCGCTGCGCCGCGCGCACGACGGTGCGCGACTGCGGCGGCTCGAGGCCTGCGCGGTGCCACGCCCAGCTCGGGATCAGGTGCCAGTCCGCGGGCGGTGCGAACATCGGCCGCGGCGTGGGCCCCGGTGCGCGCTCGCCGTACCAGGTGACGATCGCCCGCCAGGCGCCGAACGCCTGGAGACCGGTCACCTTCTGCTCGAAGATCGCGCTCGCGAGGTCGTCGAAGACGAGGTCCGTTGCCCCGAGGCGGATGTCGGGATGCCGGTGATGGATGTCGGCGATGAGCGGATGCCGCGTCCCGTCGAACCCTTCGGGATCGTCATGCGCGCCGCACAGTCGCGGCAGCTGCTCGATCGCCCATTCCGCGCCCGGGCCCCACGCGGCAGCCCTCACGAGCGTGCGGCCTACGCGGAGGGCGAGTGTGGCGACGCCCTGAGGGGTGCGGCTGACGCGCCAGATCACCTCGCCCGAGGTGGTCATCGTGGGGTCGTGGGCGCCGTGCTGCTGGTGGCGCACGGCACGGGCGACGTCGATCGCCGCGCCGGGCCGGTATTCGGTCTCGATCGGGGGCGACGAGGTCGGTGCCGGTCCGGGCTGGCGGATCGCCGTGCGGCGACCCGGCATCCGTCCCGTCGTGACCGTGCTCATGCCGACACCCTACGTCGGAACCTCCGACATCCCGCCGTGACGGATGCGAGCAGCGCCGACGTGAGAAGGCCGCCGTCAGAAACGATCGGGCGAGGGCGTGCCGTGACCGTAGCGGATGACAACGTCGGCGTGGCGGTCGAAGCGGTAGCCGACGCCGCGCACGGTACGGACGATGTCCTCGTAGCGACCGAGCTTCGCGCGCAGACGGCGGACGTGGACATCGATCGTCCGCTCACCCGGAGCCTCGTCGTCGGAGCCGTTGCTCCACAGCGACTCGACGAGCTCGGAGCGCTCGATCGTGCGACCCTCCCGGAGGACGAGGTACTGGAGCAGCTCGAACTCCTTGAAGGTGAAGGCGGCCGACTCGCCGTCGATGAAGACGCGCTTGCGCGAGATGTCGACGGTGACGCCGCCGGGGACGTGGTCCTCCGCCGGAACGTCCTGCTTCGTGCGGGCGACCGCACTGGGCTCGTGCAGTGCGAGGCGCACGACGTCGACATCGCGTCCGCCGGCGCCGAGGGGCGCGAGGGCGACGGTGGCGTAGGTCTCGGCGTGCGGAGCGAGGTCGCCGAGCGTGCGGCGCAGGGCTTCGACGAGGGTCGAGAGCGAGACGCCGTCGGCGGCGGCCTTGGCCTCGTCGATGCCGACGTACAGGGCGAAGCCGCGGGGTGCGGTCGAGGCCGGGGCGGCCGGAGCCGGGGGAGGCGTCTCGACGGCACGGAGGTGGCGAGCGGGGGCGACGGGGGCGAGAAGAGCGGTGTTCGACATGGGAGGTTCGTCCTCGGAACGTGAACCCGGGCTGTCAGCCTGCGGCGGGTTCGGGTGTGCGTTGCGTGAGGCCCAGCGGGGGCCGGTGAGCGAGCATCCGGATGTCGGCGTTGTGGGCCGGGCCATCGGAACTCGGGGATCCGCGGCCGCGTTCAGAAGCGGCGGAGGATCAGGCGGGGTTCACCTGTCAGCGGCACATTCGGCAACACATGACAGCACGCTGCGACATCATCATGATGTCGGCAGTTCCGTTCGCCTCCCGGGCGGACAGAGTGCGTGCGATGTCAGTCATGGGGTTGATTATGACGATCCGTGTCCGGATGTGTCAAACACACCAGTGCCGCGCGTCCTTCGATGACGGAATGTGACAGATTGCTCGATCCTCGCTACGGTGCACGATCGTGGCTACGCGGATCCGGATCGTCGGCACCTCCGGCTCGGGAAAGAGCGTGCTCGCGGACCGTGTCTCGGTGCGAACGGGGCTCCCGCGGCTCGAGCTCGACGCCGTGTTCTGGGATGCCGGCTGGCGCAGGCGCGACCTCGACGAGGCGCATGCCCGGGTCCGCGAATTCATGCGGCAGCACCCCGAGGGCTGGGTCATGGACGGCAACTGGGATTCGAAGCTGGGCGACATGCTCGACCCGGGCTCGCCGGACGGTCCCGACACGGTCGTATGGCTCGACCTCCCGCGTCGGCGCGTGATGCGTCAGGTGATCGGGCGCACGCTGCGGCGCGTGGTGCGGCGCGAGGAGCTCTGGCACGGGAACCGCGAGCGTGCGAGCAATTTGCTCCGATGGCACCCCGAGCGGAACATCATCCGGTTCGCGTGGACCAACCATCCCGTGACGCGTGAGCGCATGCTCGGCCGCATCGCCGCGGGGGAGCGGATCGTGCGGCTGCGCGATCGCTCGGAGGTCGATGCCTGGCTGGCCTCGCTGCCGCGCACCGGGCGTAGCGTGGCTCCATGAGCGATCTGACATTCACCAACGAGAAGGACGCCTCCCGCTACGCGCTGCACCGGGGAGACGACCTCGTCAGCGTGCTCGACTACCGCGACGACGGTCGTACCGTCGCGCTCACGCGCGCCTACACGATCCCCACTTTCCGCGGGCACGGCTACGCGGCGGAGGTCGTCGAGCGCGCGGTGGCCGACATCGAGGCGGTCGGCGACCGGACGATCAGTCCGGTGTGCTGGTACGTCGCCGACTGGTTCGAGGCGCACCCCGATCGCGCCGGGATCCTGCAGCCGCGACGCTGACCGGCGGGGTAGGTCCCTCGCCGCGCACCTGTCAAGACGGTGCTGACGATCGAATGCCGGGGTCAGACTGGGGCGATCGATCGAAGGAGACAGTCATGAACCGCGATCTTCCCGAGGGCGTCGTCGACCCCGACGGCGCCGGTGCCACCTCGCTCGCCGCGAGCGAGGCGGAGGACGACGCCGTCCGCGACGCTGACACGCCCGCCGACGTCGCCCCCGCGCCCGACGGCGACAGCCCCGACGGATTCGTCGAGAGCGCCGAGATCCAGCAGGGACTCGACCCCGACCTCGTCACCGACGAGCAGGCGGACGAGGAGGAGCAGCGATGAGCGGCCAGGCCGACGAGATCGACTCGAGCGTCTCGGACTCGGCGACGCAGGACGCGCCGGAAACGGGGCGCGGCGGCACGAGAGCGACCTCGGCGGGCACCGGGGGCGAGGTGACGCCTCCCAAGGAGGACACCCCGGTCTCACCCCCGGGCGTGCAGGACGGCCCCGCCCTCGCGATGCACGACACGACCGAGCAGGAGCGCCTCGACGGGCTCGTCGCCCAGGTGCGTGCCGACCTTCCGGGTGAGAACCGCCCGACGATCGAGAAGTACGTGCGTCAGCGCGTCTCGGAGGTCGGCCTCAGCGTCGGCGACGACGAGATCGCGCGGATCGTCGACGACCTCGCCGTCGACTGACGGACGACGTAACGGATGCCCCGGGGCCGGCCTCGGGGCATTCGCCATGCCGGGGCTGTTCTCTTTACGGCCCCCGGGCCGACAGTGCAAGGGCGGGATCGCTGCCTTCGCGCGGGCGTAGCCTGGCCCACGATGAGTGATACGGCGAGCATCCCGCTCTCGGTGCACCAGCGGTGGCGGGCTTTCTGGGTCTGCGTCGCCGTTGCGGCGCTGACGATCCTGGATCTGACGAAGGTCAACGTCGCGCTGCCCTCGATCGAGCAGGCGTTCGGTGCGGGGTCGACCGAGTTGCAGCTCATCGTGTCTGGCTACGTGCTGACGTTCGGGCTCACACTCGTGCCTGCCGGTCGCATCGGCGACCAGCGATCGCGGCGGGCGCTGTTCGTCATCGGGCTCTCCCTGTTCGCCGTGACCAGCGTCGTCTGCGCGCTCGCTCCGAACACGGAGGTCCTCCTCGCGGCGCGTCTCGTGCAGGGCGTCGCCGCCGGCATCCAGATGCCGCAGGTCATCGGGCTCGCGCAGGAGATGTTCCAAGGCGCGGAGCGGGGAAAGGCCTTCGGCCTCTTCGGCGCCACGATCGGCATCTCGACGGCGTTCGGTCCCACGCTCGGCGGTCTCATGATCGCGCTGGGAGGGGCCGATGACGGCTGGCGGTACATCTTCTGGATGAACGTCCCGCTGACGATCGCCGTGCTCGCCGGTGTGATCTGGCTGCTCCCGAAGACCCGCGAGTCGCGGCCGGCCCGGCTGCAGCTCGACCCGGTGGGTCTGCTGCTGTTCGCGCTCGTCGTGATCGCCTTCATGGTGCCCTTTCTCCTCACCACCGGCGCACCGGGCGACGATCCGCAGCGCTGGTGGTCGCTCGTCGCCTTCGGGGTGTTCGCGGCCCTGTTCGTGTGGTGGGAGCGTCGCTACGCGGCATCGGGCAAGCATCCGCTGATCCCGCTCGAGCTCTTCGCGATCTCGTCGTATCGCAACGGAACCCTCATCCAGGCCGTCTACTTCATGGCACTGCCGGCGATGTTCCTGCTGACGACGCTCTTCCTGCAGCTCGGCGTCGGGCTCGAACCGGTGTTCGCGGGGATGGTGTCGATCGGCTTCGCCGTCGCGAGCGCCGGCGCCTCGTACGTCGGCGGTCGCATCGTGACGCGCGTCGGTCGCCCCCTCGTCGTGGGCGGTCTGATCATCATGCTCTCGGCCGTCGTCGCCCTCGCCCTCGTCGCGTACTTCGTGCCGCCCGGGATCGTCGAGTTCGCGATGGCGGGGGTCCTGACCGTGGGGGGCTTCGGCGGTGGCCTCGTCATCTCGCCGAACCAGACGCTGACGCTCGCGGATATCCCGGTGAAGCAGGGCGGGCTGGCCGGCTCCGTCGGTCAGCTCGTGCAGCGGATCGGCACCGCTGTGGGAACCGCCGTGGCCCTCTCGTTGTTCTACTCGACGGTGTACCGGCTGGGAGGGGGCTCGACTCCTCGGATCGACGTCTACCACGACGCCTACGCGCTCGGGATGGTGTCGGTCGGCCTCTTCCTCGCGCTCGCGCTGGTGCTGGGCGTCGCCGATCTCACGTCTCGCCGGCGGCGCGCGAGCAGAGCCTGAGTCTCACGCCTTCCCCGCGGGGCATCACAGCGATGTCCGAGCCTCCTCCTACCCTGGTCGGCATGCGGATCCTCCACACCTCCGACTGGCACATCGGGCGGACCTTCCACGGTCATTCGACGCTCGACGCCCTGCGGGGCGTGCTCGAGAGGCTGATCGAGCAGGTCCGCGAACACGAGGTCGACGTCGTCGTCGTCGCGGGCGACGTGTTCGATTCGGCGGCGCCCGCGGCAGGCTGCTACGCCCTCCTGTCCGACACGCTGCGGGGCATCGCCGACGCCGGTGCCCGCGTCATCGTCACGAGCGGGAACCACGATTCGGCCGCACGTCTCGGCTTCCAGGCCGGGCTGCTCCGCGAGGGCATCCACGTCCTCACCGACCCCGCCGCCGTCGGCACTCCCATCACGGTCGAGGATGCCGCAGGGCCGGTGCACTTCTACGGCATCCCGTACCTCGAACCGGCGCTGTTGCGGCACCTCTGGCCCGAGGCCCGCTCGCAGGCGGCCGTGATCGATCGCGCGATGGAGCTCGTCCGCGACGACCTCGCGGTGCGCGGCGGTCGGTCGGTCGCGATCGCCCACTGCTTCGCCGCCGGTGTCGAGCCGACGCCGCATCTCGAGCGCGACATCCAGCAGGGTGGCCTCGACGTCGTGCCGTTGGCGGCGTTCGCGGGTGTCGACTACATGGCGCTGGGCCACATCCACGGCCGCCAGCAGCTCGCCCCCGCCGTCCGGTATGCCGGCGCGCCGCTCCACTACAGCTTCGGCGAGGGCGACAAGCCTCGGGGCTCGTGGCTGATCGAGCTCGACGCCGACGGCTTCGTCGACGCTCGTTGGTTGGAGCTGCCGGTTCCGCGTCGGGTCGTCACCCTGCGCGGACCCCTCGCCGACGTGCTCGCCGATCCCGCGCACGAGCAGCATGTCGACGCGTGGGTCTGCGTCGAGTACACCGACACGCTGCCCGAGCGCGACCCGATGCGCCGGCTGCAGGAGCGCTTCCGGTTCTGCGCGAAGGTCGTGCACGCCCCCGCAGAGACTGCAGCCCGTGACACGCGCACCTATGTCGACCGCGTGCGCGCCGCCCGCAGCGACGCCGAGCTCGTCGAAGCGTTCCTCGTACACGTCCGACAGGGGGAGGGGGCAGACCCGCAGGAGCGCGATCTGCTCGCCGACGTCCTCGACGAGCGGATTCGCGTGGAGGCGATGGCGTGAAGCTGCATCGCCTGGAGCTGACCGGCTTCGGTCCGTTCCGCGAGAAGCAGACCGTCGACTTCGACGCCTTCGATCGCGACGGCGTCTTCCTCATCTCGGGACGCACCGGCGCGGGCAAGTCGAGCATCCTCGACGGCGTGAGTTTCGCGCTGTACGGCTCGGTGCCGCGATACGACAACGGCGAGCGGCGTCTGCGCAGCGACCACAGCTTCCTGGGCGACCCGACCGAGGTGCGCCTGGAGTTCACGGTCGGCGGGCAGCGCTGGCGCGTGACCCGAGCGCCCGAGTACGAGCGCCCCGCGAAGCGCGGCGACAAGCTCACGACCGAGATCGCGCGCGCCGAGCTCGAGCAACAGGTCGACGGCGAGTGGGTGGGCCGGGCCGCGAAGCCGCGCGAGGTCGCCCTGCTGCTCGATGAGGTGCTCGGTCTGAGTGCGCAGCAATTCCAGCAGGTGATCCTGCTGGCGCAGAACAAGTTCTCGCGGTTCCTGCTCGCGCGCAACGACGAGCGGCAGCAGCTGTTGCGCACCCTCTTCGGCACGAAGAGGTTCGAGCAGTACAAGGACGATCTCGAGGAGCGTCGCCGCGCCGCGCAGCGCGAGCTCGACGCCGCGGGCAACCAGGTGCGGACGCTGCTCGAGCTCGCGGAGGCGGCGATCGTGCAGCAGGGAGGCGCGTTCGGCGACGAGTCTCCCGGCGACGACGTGGCCCCGCTCGACCTCGCCGGCCGACGTGACATCGTCGAGCGGGCCGGTCGTCGCGCCGACTACCGCGTCGAACAGTCCCTCGAGCTCCGGCAGCAGGCGGAGGCGCGTCAGACGGCCCTCGTCACCCAGCACGCCGATCGCGTCGAGCAGCTGCGCGTCATCGACGACCTTGCGGCGGCCCGCCGACGTCTGGCTGACCTCGACGCCATCACCGAAGAGGTGGCCGCAGACGAACGACGGCTCGAGCGGGCGCGAGCGGCCGAGGCGCTGCGTGCGACGCTGGAGCGGGCCGAACGCGCGGATGACGCGGTGGGGGATGCCCGAGCGGCGGCAGCCCGAGCCGAGGCGCGATGGATCGACGCGGGCGGGAGTGCGGACGACGACATCCCCGCGCTCATCGAGGCCCTGACGGGTGACATCGCACGGTGGACCGATGCGGTCGCGCGCGAAGGCGAGCTCACAGAGGCCATCGGCACGCGAGAGGCGGTCGCAGCCGAGATCGCCCTCCTCGAGGAACAGGCGGATCTGCTCGACCAGCAGCACGCCCTCCTGCCGGCGGAGCGCGAACGACTCGCGACCGATCTGGCAGCGGCGACGCTCGCTGCGGCTCGCGGCGACGAGCAGCGTGCTCGGGTGGGCGATGTCGCCGCCCGGGTCGAGGCCGCCGAGGAGGCGGACCGCCTCACGGGAGAGCTCGGCGAGGCCGAGCAGACCTACCTGCGCCTGAGCGGTGCTGCCGAGACGGCTGCGGCTATCGTGACCGAACTGCTGCGCCGGCGCGTGGCCGACCGTGCGGGCGAGCTCGCCGCCGGTCTCTCCGACGGTTCGCCCTGTCCCGTGTGCGGCTCGCTCGAGCACCCGCATCCCGCGCCTCTCGTGGCGGACGGCGTGACGGACGACGATCTCGGCGACGCCGAAGCGGCGCGCGACGCGGCGGCCGCCGATGCGCGAGACGCGGGCGACCGGGCTGCGCGCCTCCGAGCAGAGCACGCGGCTGCGGCGGCACGCGCGGGCGGACGCGGAGCGGACGAGCTATCGACCGTGCTCGCAGAGGCTCGAGCCGAGCTGGCGGCGGCGGAACGCGCAGCAGAGCAGGTCGCCGCCCTCACCGACAAGCGCGACGTGCTCGATCGTCTCGACGCGGAGGCGACCGAGGAGCGCTCGCGGCTCGCGGCGGCTGTAGCCGGCGCTCGCGAGCGCTCCGCCGTCGCGACGACGACGCTCGCTCGCCTCGAGCGGGAAGTGGCCGATGCCCGCGGTTCGTTCGAGACGGTGGCCGAGCGCATCGCGGCGGCCACCGAGCGCCGCGACCTCGCGAGATCGGTGCTCGACAGCCGAGCCGCGCTCTCCCACAGCGAGGCCGACGCGGCCGAAGCGGCGAACGACCGCGCGAAGCGGATCGAGGCATCGGTGTTCGCCGACGTCGGCGAGGTGCGCGCGGCGCTGGAGCCCGAGACCGAGCGCACCCGCCTCACGCGCCGCGTCGCTGAGCACGCGGCCGACCTCGCGGCAACGCGAGCCCGCCTGCTCGAACTCGAGCTCGCCGCCGCGGGGCTCCCGGACGAACGGCCCGACGTCGACGCATCCGCACAGGCGGTCGCCGCGGGAGATCTCGCGCGAAGCGAGGCGATCGCCGCGCACCGTGATGCCGTCAACGCCGCCGAGACGATGCGCGACCTCCTCGAGCGCATCGATGACGCGTTCGCGGCTGTGGCCGGCCTCGCGGAGCGGACGGCGACCGTCACCCGCCTCGCCGACACCGTCGCCGGTCGCGCGCCCAACACCCGGAAGATGGACCTCGAGACATTCGTTCTCGCGGCCGAGCTCGAAGAGATCGTCGCCGCCGCAAACCTGCGGCTGCGCGACATGTCGTCGGGCCGCTACACCCTCCATCACAGCGACGCGCTGCAGGCTCGCGGCGCGGCGTCCGGGCTCGGGCTCGAGGTGCTCGACGCGCATACCGGCCGTCTGCGCTCGCCGCAATCGCTGTCGGGCGGCGAGACCTTCCTCGCCTCCCTCGCCCTCGCCCTCGGTCTCGCCGAGGTCGTGACGGGTCGTGCCGGCGGCATCCGCCTCGACACGCTCTTCGTCGACGAAGGCTTCGGGTCGCTCGACCCCGAGACGCTCGAGCTCGCGATGCGCACCCTCGACGAGCTGCGGGCGGGCGGGCGCACCGTCGGCGTCATCAGTCACGTCGAAGGCATGAAAGAGCAGCTCGCGGCGCAGATCGTGGTCGAAGCCACTCGCGAAGGCCCGAGCATCATCCGCCAGGAGGCGCTCAGCGAGCGCGACTAGGCTGGTCGCGTGAGGACTTTCCGGACCGTCGTCGGAGTGATCGCCGCGATCTTCATCGCGTGGGTGATCGTCGACATCGTGCTGCGCCTGGCCGTCTTCGCGGTCAAGCTCGGGCTCGTCGCGGTCGTCGCCCTCGTCGTCTTCCTGCTGTTGCGCCGGCTGTTTGCGCGCAGCGGCGATCAGACGCCGTAATCGGCCCGGATGCGCTCGTACAGGGCGCGGCTGCAGGCGGCGACGGCGTCGTCCCACCCGGTCGTCGCGCCGTCCTGAGCGTCGTCCGACACCGCTTTGAGCACCCGGATGGGGATGCCGAAGCGCTGGGCGACCCAGATGTAGACGTAGGTCTCCATGTCGACCAGCTGCGCGCCGAGCGACTGGATGAGGGCGACCGCTTCGGCGTCGTCCACGAACACGTCCCCCGTCGCGATGCGCACGCCTGCGCCGCCCGCCTCGACGCGTTCGGGCATCGAGAGGTGACGGCCGCGGACCCCGGCCAGGTCGAAGACGTCGTGCTGGACGGCATCGCCGACCTCGTAGATGCCGGGTCCGACGGCTCCCGCAACGGCTCCCGCGGTTCCGACGACGACGATCTCGTCGTATGCGTTGCGATCGAGAGCACGGGTCAGCTCATGCGCGGCGAGCAGCTTGCCCGGGCCGGTGAGCAGGATGTCGAACCCCGGGATGTCGGCGGGGAACCCGACCAGCTCGTCGCGGTGCGCGACGACGAGGAGACGCCGCACGGTCACGCACCACCCCGAGCGAGGATGCCCAGGATGCCGGAGATCAGGAGGTAGGCGCCGATGCCTCCCACCACCACCCAGATCGCGATGCGGGCGGAGGACGGCCGCTTGTCGTCGCCGTTGTCGAGGCTCATCCCGCCAGCCTAAGCGAGGTCGCGTCGCGGGAGGACGCGGGTGGGCCGGTCGCCGGATTGAACCGGTGATGCACCCTGGCGCCTCCGGGCACGATCGCTAGACTCGAGCTGAGGTCAGACCATCCACAGGCGGGAGCGACGGCATGCAGACGGTACTTCTCGAGACGCCCGCGGGCATCACGGCTCGGCTCGGGTGGGATCCCACGATCACGGTGCATCACCGTCGGCGGATGATCGCCCGCGAACTCGTCGCGCAGGCGCTCGGCTGCGACGAGAAGGATGTCCGCATCGAGCGCGAGGCGCCGCGCGGGTTCGGGTATCACACGCGCCTCGTCGCCTCGCGCGACGGAGTCGAGGTGCCGCTCGCGATCACGACGGCCAGCTTCCGCGCGGCGACGGTCGTGGCCGTCAGTGACCCGGGACTGCCTCTCGGCATCGACATCCGCGATGCGCACCCCGAACCCGCCGACCTGGCCCGCATGCGCAAGCACTCGCGTCTGTTCTCCGGCACCGACACGCTCGACCTCGTCGACCACTGGGTCCACGTGCAGGCGGTGCTCGAGGCCGACGGACGCGGTGTCCGGGTGGCGCCGGAGCAGGTCCGTCTCGACCCGGGACGCCACCGCGGCTGGATCCCCGACCGCAACATGAAGTACACCCTCGTCGACATCTCGCGCGACGGGTGGCTCATCACGCTGGCCTACGGCACGCTGCCGACGGCCTGACCGGGGCGGTCCCGGTCAGTCGACGAGGTCGGGCAGCGCCCGGCGGAGCTCGGCGAGCCAGGCCTCGGGGTTGCCGTCCGACGGGGCTCGCCAGTCTCCTCGCGGCGACAGCGAGCCTGCTGCGGCGACCTTGGGTCCGTTGGGGATCGCGCTGCGCTTGAACTGCGCAAAGCCGAAGAACCGCTTGATGAACACCTGCAGCCAGTGGGTGATCTCGGCGAGGTCGTATGCGTACCGGCTGTCGCGCGGGAAGCCGACCGGCCAGTCGCCGGCGTCGGCATCCGACCAGGCATGCTGCGCGAGGAAGGCGATCTTCGACGGGCGGAAGCCGTAGCGCAGCACGTGATGCAGGGCGAAGTCGTGCAGGGCGTAGGGCCCGATCGTCGACTCGGTGGACTGGACCTTGCCGTCTTCGCCGGCGGGCACGAGCTCGGGGCTGATCTCGGTGTCGAGCACCGACTGGAGCACGGCGACCGCCTCGTCGGACAGGTCGGTGCCCGTGCCCTCGCGATGCGCGATGACCCACCGGATGAGGTGCTGCATGAGCGTCTTGGGAACGCCGACGTTGACGGCGTAGTGGCTCATGTGGTCGCCGACGCCGTAGGTCGCCCAGCCGAGCGCGAGCTCCGAGAGATCGGAGGTGCCGATGACGATGCCGTTCAGGCGGTTCGCGAGGCGGAACAGGAAATCGGTCCGCACCCCGGCCTGGACGTTCTCGAACGTCACGTCGTACACCGGCTCGCCCGAGGCGTAGGGGTGTCCGATGCCGCGCAGGAGCTCGTTCGCGGCGGGGCGGATGTCGATCGTCTCGATCGTCGCGCCGATCGCCTCGGCGAGGGCCACGGCGTTCGACTTCGTGTGGTCGCTCGTCGCGAACCCGGGCATCGTGTACGCGAGGATGTCGCTGCGCGGGCGCCCCATGCGGTCCATCGCCCGAGCGACGACGAGCAGCGCGTGCGTCGAGTCGAGCCCGCCCGACACGCCGATCACGGGCCGGGGGCCGCCGATGGCCCGCATCCGCTGCTCGAGGCCGGACACCTGGATGTTGAACGCCTCGTAGCAGTCCTGGTCGAGACGCGCCGGGTCGTCCGGGACGAACGGGAACCGGTCGAGCGTCCGGCGCAGCCCGATGTCCTCGGCGGGCGGGTGCAGGAACGTCTCCACGGTCAGGAAGTCGGTCGCGGTCGTGCGGCGGTTGTCGTCGAACGTGCCCTGCCGATAGCGGTCCTGACGCACGCGGTCGAGGTCGACGTCGGCGACGCTGCGTCGCGGCCCGTCGGGGAAGCGCTCGGTCTCGGCGAGGAGCGAGCCGCCCTCGTAGATCATGGTCTGGCCGTCCCACGAGACGTCGTTGGTCGACTCGCCGAGACCCGCTGCGGCGTACGCGTAGACGGCGAGGCACCGCAGCGACTGCGACTGCACGAGCGTGCGGCGATCGTCGGCTCGGCCGATCGTGATGGGCGATCCCGACAGGTTCACGAGCACCGTGGCGCCCGCGAGCGCGGCACGCGACGACGGGGGCACCGGCACCCACATGTCCTCGCACACCTCGGCGTGGAGCACGAGACCGGGAACGTCGCGGACGTCGAAGAGGAGGTTCGTTCCGAAGACGGTCTCATGCGATCCGATGCGGATGCCCTCGCCGTCCCACTCCTCGCCGGCCGCGTACCAGCGGCGCTCGTAGAACTCGCGGTACGTCGGCAGGTACGCCTTGGGCGCCACCCCCAGGACCTCACCGCGGTGGATCACGACGGCGCAGTTGTAGAGGCGATTGCGATGACGGAGCGGAGCCCCGACCACCAGCACCGGCATGAGGTCGACGGATGCGTCGACGATGCGCTCGACGGCCGTGTCGACGGCATCCAGCACCGCGTCCTGCAGCACGAGGTCGTCGATGGCGTAGCCGGTGAGGCACAGCTCGGGGAACACCGCGACCGCGACGGAGTCGGCGTCGCACGCGCGCGCCTCGGCGATGACGGCCTCGGCGTTGGCGGCGGGATCTGCGATCGCCACGGGGATGGTGCAGGCGGCGACCCGCGCGAAGCCATGGGCGTAAGCGCTGGCGAAGGGGAGCGACTCGTTCACCCTCCTCAGTCTGGCACCGGCGTCGGCGGTGTCGCACCCCGCGGCTAGGGTCATTGAACGGAAGGGGATCATGCGATACATCGAGGACGAAGGCCGGATCGTCTGGAGCGCGAGCGACCTCAAGGCCGCCGCCGACTGCGAGTTCGCTTGGCTGCGCGCGATCGACGCCAAGCTCGGACGCGTCGCGGCGGTCGACGAGCCCGACGACCCGACCCTCGAGCGCGCCGGCCGCCTCGGCGACCGGCACGAGGAGCGCCAGCTCGAGGCCTATCGTGCTGAGTTCGGTGATGGCGTGATCGAGATCCCCGAGACCCGGTCATCGGACGCCGAGGGCTTGGCGCGCGCTGTCGCGCTCACGCGGCAGGCGCTCGCGTCGGACGCGCGCGTCATCTATCAGGCCGCGTTCTCCGACATCGACTTCGTCGGGTTCGCGGATTTCCTCCTGCGCGGCGACGACGACCGGTGGATCGTGCAAGACACGAAGCTCGCGCGGCACGCCCGCGTCACCGCGCTGATGCAGCTCGAGGCCTATGCGGTCCAGCTCGATCGCGAGGGCGCGGCGGTCGCCGATCACGTCGAGCTGCTGCTCGGCGATGGCACGACGTCGCGTCATGAGCGCGCCGACATCGCGCCGGTCTTCGTCCTGCGCCGTGAGCGTCTGCGCTCTCTCATCGCCGACCGTGATGTCGGCGCAGGTGCGGCGGGGGAGGCCATCGCGTGGGGCGACGACCGCGGAGATCTGCGGATCGCGGCCTGCGGACGCTGCGCGACGTGCGACCTCGAGGTCGTCGCTGCGCGCGATCTGCTGCTCGTCGCAGGCATGCGGCCGACCCAGCGGGAGCGGTTGCGGGCGGCTGGAGTCACCACGATCGACGACCTCGCCGAGGCGCGCGAGGCACCCGCACGGATGTCGTGGGACACCTTCACCGGGCTCCGAACCCAGGCGCGGCTGCAGCTCGAGAGTCCCGCCGGGGGCGTCGCGGTCGCCGGGCGCGAGCTCGCGGCAGACGGCCCTCCCGTCCCCACCTACGAGGTGGTCTTCCCGAAGGCGCTCGGTGCGCTTCCCCGCCCCGACCTCGGCGACCTGTTCTTCGACTTCGAGGGCGATCCGCTCTACACCGAGGGAACGGCTCGGCAGTGGGGCATCGACTACCTGTTCGGCTGGGTCGATCTGCGCGAGCAGTACTCGGCGCTGTGGGCCCACACCTTCGACGAGGAGAAGGCGGCGTTCCAGACCTTCCTCGAGTTCGTCGCCGTGCACCGCGCGGCGCACCCGGCGATGCACATCTACCACTACGCACCGTACGAGCCGACGCACCTTCTCGCGATGGCCGCGAGGTACGGCGTAGGCGAGGCCGAGGTCGATCGTCTGCTGCGCGACGGTGTGTTCGTCGACCTGTATCCGATCGTCCGCCGCGCGTTGCGCGTGGGGTCGCGGTCGTACTCGATCAAGAAGCTCGAGCCTCTGTACATGGGGGCCGAGGTCCGCACGAGCGATGTGCAGAAGGGCGACGACTCGATCGTCCGGTACGTCGAGGCGCGAGCGCTCGCCGAGGCCGGCGACGGGGACGGTGCTGCGGCGATCCTCGCCGACCTGGCCGACTACAACCGGTACGACTGCGTCTCGACGCGCCGCCTGCGGGATTGGCTCGTCGATCGGGCGCGCGAGGCGCAGTTGCGGCCGTCCGCGGACGTCGAGCCCGAGGAGCGCGCCTACGAGCCGTCGCCGCGGGCGACGGCTCTCACTCGACTCGCGGATGCCGCAGCCGCTGACGACCCCGCCGGCACCGAAGCGCCGGCCGCGATCGCACTCCGCCTCGGGGCGGCGGCGATCGACTACTACCCGCGCGAGGCGAAATCGTTCTGGGCCACCCACTTCCTCCGTCTGCGCGAACCCCTCTCGATGTGGGAGGACACCCGTGACGTCGTCGCCGTGGCGCCCGAGCGCAGTCGAGTGCTCGAGGACTGGCACCGTCCCGAGGGCGCCCGCACCGACCGGCGCATCCTCGAGCTGCGCGGCGAGGTCGCACCGGGCACACGCCTGAGCGTCGACTCTTCGCCCTTCGCGATCTACGAGTCGCCGGCCCCGTTCCCGACCGATCCTCGGCCCCGCTTCATCCACGCCGACCGACGCGTGCGGGTCGTGGAGGTCCTCGACGACGGTGCGATCGTCGAGGAGCTCGCCGCGGGGGCGTACATGTGGTCCGAGCTTCCGATCGCGCTCACCCCGGCGGCTCCGCCCCCCGCGGGCAGCCAACAGGCGGCGATCGACGCCTGGGCCGACGGCGTGATCGCAGCGACGCCCGATCTGCCTGCCGACCCGGCGACCGATCTGCTGCTGCGTCGCCCGCCGCGCACGCTCTCCGGATCGCTGCCCGGCGACGGATCCGACGCGGTCGCCGACATCTCACGCGCCATCCTCGATCTCGATCGCAGTTACCTGGCCGTCCAGGGCCCTCCCGGAACCGGCAAGACGTACGTCGGGTCGCATGTCGTCGCGCGACTCGTCAGTGAACGCGGATATCGGGTCGGAGTCGTCGCGCAGTCTCACGCGGTCGTCGAGAACATGCTCGATCGCATCGCCGCCGCGGGCGTGCCCCGCGAGAAGATCGCCAAGGCGGTGAAGGGCGAGCCCACCGGCGACGAAGCCTTCACGGTCATCCCGAAGAACGGCGTCGCCGACTTCACCGCTACGCGTCCCGACGGCTACGTCATCGGCGGCACCGCATGGGACCTCACCCATGCGGGCCGCATCCCGCGGGGCAGCCTCGATCTGCTCGTCATCGACGAGGCGGGTCAGTTCTCGCTCGCCTCGACGATCGCCGTCTCGGTCGCGGCGTCACGACTCCTGCTGCTGGGAGACCCGCAGCAGCTGCCGCAGGTCAGTCAGGGCACGCACCCCGAGCCCGTCGATACGTCGGCTCTCGGCTGGATCATGGACGGCGCCCACGTCATCCCGGCCGACCGTGGATTCTTCCTCGCCGAGACGCGTCGGATGCGGCCGGAGGTCGCCGAGCCGGTCTCGGTGCTCGCCTACGACGGCCGCCTCGCGGCTCATGCGTCGACGGGGGGCCGCGTGCTCGAGGGCACCGCGCCCGGTGTCGTGCCGATGCCCGTCGCCCATCGGCGCAACGCCACCGCGTCGCCCGAGGAGGCCGAGGTCGTCGTGCGCGTCGTCACAGATCTCCTCGGCCGCTCCTGGTTGCCCGACCCGACCCTCGCGCCGCGTCCGCTCGAGCAGCGGGACATCATCGTGGTCACGCCGTACAACGCCCAGCAGGTGCTCGTCGAAGAGGCTCTCGGCGCTGCCGGCTTCACCGAGGTGCCGGTGGGGACGGTCGATCGTTTCCAGGGCCAGGAGGCGGCGGTGGCGATCGTGTCGCTTGCGGCATCCTCCGGGCGCGACGCGCCTCGGGGACTGGAGTTCCTGCTGCTGCAGAACCGCCTGAACGTCGCCGTCTCGCGCGCGCAGCACACGGCCTACATCGTCTACGGCACGGGTCTTCTCGACGATCTGCCCCGCACGCCCGAGGGCGTCGCCCGGATGAGCGCCTTCGCGCGCCTCGTCGGGGCGGTCTGAAGCGCGCTGCTCGCTGCTATCGGGCGCACTTCGCAACGATGGACGCGGTTTGGACTGCGTCTCATCCGCGGAAGTGCGCTCGATACCGCGGCCGCGGGCCGCGGGTCAGTCGACGGTGCCGTACAGGCGGTCGCCCGCGTCGCCGAGACCGGGCACGATGTAGCCGCGCTCGTCGAGCCGCTCGTCGAGCGAACCCAGGACGAGGGTCACGTCGCGGTCGCCGACCTGCTTCTCGATCGCGGCGAGTCCCTCGGGCGCGCCGAGGATGCAGATCGCCGTGACGTCCTGCGCCCCGCGCTGGAAGATGAAGTCGATCGCGGCGCCCAGCGAGCCGCCGGTCGCGAGCATCGGGTCGAGCACGAAGCACTGACGGTCGCTCAGGTCGTCGGGAAGACGCTCTGCATACGTGGTCGGCTCGAACGTCACCTCGTTGCGGGCCATTCCCAGGAAGCCGACCTCGGCGGTGGGGAGCAGCTTGGTCATGCCCTCGAGCATCCCGAGCCCCGCGCGCAGGATCGGGACGACGAGGGGACGGGGCTTGGCGATCGCGAGGCCCGTCGTCCGGGTCACCGGCGTCTCGATCTCGACCTGCTCGGTGCGGACGTTGCGGGTGGCCTCGTACGCGAGCAGCGTCACGAGCTCTTCGGTCAGCTGGCGGAACACCGGCGAGGTGGTGTTCTTGTCGCGCAGGACCGAGAGCTTGTGGGTGATGAGCGGGTGGTCGGCGACGTGAACACGCATGTGATGATCCTACGCGGACGGCTCCCGTCTTCTCGGCCCTACGCTGGTGCCGTGACCCTGACGGCATCCGCTGGCGACATCCGCAGCATGACGCGCGCTCTCGAGCTCGCGGAGGCTGCCGCCGCTGCCGGCGACATCCCCGTCGGGGCCGTCGTGACGGATGCCGCGGGGGCGGTTATCGGCGAGGGGCGCAACCTCCGCGAAGCGACCGGTGACCCGACTGCTCATGCCGAGGTGGTCGCGCTGCGCGCGGCGGCCGCCGCGACCGGGTCGTGGAACCTGTCGGGGTGCACGCTGACGGTCACGCTCGAGCCGTGCGTCATGTGCGCGGGCGCGATGCTGCAGGCCCACGTCTCGCGGCTCGTCTTCGGGGCATGGGACGACAAGGCCGGCGCCGCCGGATCGCAGTACGACCTCGTGCGCGACCGCCGACTGCCGGTACGGGCCGAGGTCATCGCCGGCGTGTGCAGCGCCGAGTCGTCGGCGCTGCTGCGCACCTTCTTCGCGCAGCAGCGGTGACACCAGCAGCGGTGACCTCAGCAGCGGTGAGCTCTCGGCCGGTCAGTCCCAGGAGCTGAGGATGATCGCCTCGGTCGGCGGAGCCGGCGAGATGGGGGTGCCGAGATAACCGATCGTCGACAGGATGGCGGTGCGCACCTTGCCGGGGCGCTCGAGATGCACGGCGTGCCCGACGCCCTCGATGACGACCTCGGTCACCTGCCCGCCCGCCTCGCGGTAGCGATCGAAGACGGCGCGGGTCTGCGAGACCATCTGCTGTGCCGGTGCCGTCTCCACTCCCGGCCACCCGGGGATCGCGCCGATCTCGCCGAGGTGGCCGCTCTCGGCGAACGACCCGTCGGCGATGACGACATCCGCACCGCCGCGCACCCACAGGATCGGGGGAGCGTCGTAGCCGGCCGCGAGGTCGACGATGGACGAGACGTCGAAGTGACCCGGCGCGAGCGCGTTCTGAACGCCGAGCCGACCCGCGGCGAAGCCCGGCCAGTTCTCGCTCGGGACGCTGTCGCCGGGGTAGTTGCCCTCGGCGGTCGAGGTCGTGAGCATCGCCTCGACCCACGTGTCCTCGTTGTCGGACTCGTAGTCGGGTGACACGAACGACGTGCGGAAGAACGACCGGGCGGTGCCCTCGTCGTCACCCGCGTCGCGGGCCGTGAGCCGGTCGACGAGGGTAGGGCTGACGGTTCCGCCGCCGCATCCGGCGTCGTCGTCGGTCAGGCGCGTGCCGTCGAGTCGCGTGCCGCCGAAACCGAACGGCGACACCGGTGCGAGCAGGCTGAGCGAGAGCACGCGGTGCTCGAGCGCGTACTGCATCGCGACGGCGGCGCCCATACCCCAGCCCACGAGGTGGACGGCATCGAGATCCAGCGCCTCGAGCGTCGCCCGCACGTCGTCGGAGAAGTCGCGCACACCCCGTGTCGCATCGACGGGCAGACGCTCGGTCTCGCCGAAGCCGCGGAGGTCGACCGCGATCGGGCGGACGTCGCTCGGCAGGTCCTCGATGATCTCCTGCCAGAACAGGCTCGACCCGGGAGCCGTGTGAAGCAGCACGAGCGTGCGCTCCGCCGGAGTCTCGGGGTCGTCTGCCGCGCGCTCGAGGATGTTCACCGCCAGGCGCGATGTCTCGATGGTGCGTGGCGTGATGCCGTCGAAGAGGGGCATGGCGGGATCCTTCGCTCTGCTCTGCGCAGCGAGCGCTTCCGCGCCCGCGGACGCTTCGACTCTACCTCGCAGCTGTTCCCTCCGCTGGGAAACGGCCGGACTTAAGATGGCCGCATGCCCGACGTCGTCGCCCTGCCCCCGATCGCCATCCTCGGAGCCGGTTCGATGGGGGGTGCCGTGCTGTCGGGCCTCGTGGCCTCGGGTGCCGCCGCCGGGGGAGTGACCGTCACCAACCGCACCGCAGAGAAGGCCGCCGCGCTCGCCGATCTGCCCGGAGTGACGAGCGTCGCCCTCGCCGACGCCCCCACGGGGAACACGGATGCGGCCGCCGCGGCCGACGTCGTGCTGATCGGAGTCAAGCCCGCGATGGTGCCCGACCTGCTGCGCGAGATCGCTCCCGTGCTGCGCCCCGGTGCGGTGGTGGTGAGCCTCGCCGCCGGCGTCACGATCGACACGTTCGCCGACATCCTCGGCGCCGAGGTCGCCGTCATCCGCTCGATGCCCAACACGCCTGCCGTGGTCGGGAAGGCCGTCACCGGGCTGGCTGCCGGGCCCGCGGCATCCGATGACCACCGGGCGACGGTACGTTCCCTGTTCGAGACCTGCGGCGTAGTCGTCGAGGTGCCGGAAGCGCAGATCGACGCCCTCTCGACGATCTCCGGCTCGGGCCCCGCCTACGTCTTCCTGCTGATCGAGGAGCTCACCCGCGCCGCGATCGGCAAGGGCTTCGCCGAACCCGAGGCACGTGTGATGGCCGAGCAGACCTTCATCGGCGCGGCCGCCCTGCTCGATGCATCCGGTGAGGACCCGGCCGAGCTGCGCCGCCGCGTCACGAGCCCCAAGGGCACGACCGAGCGTGCCATCGCCGTGCTGCAGGAGGCCCGCCTCGACGACGTCTTCGCCCGGGCGACCGACGCGGCGCTCGCTCGTGCCCGCGAGCTCGCCGCCGGCGCCTGACCCCGAGGCCCCGCGACATCCCCCGAGGTCCCGCTTGGGCCCGGTATGCGGCGCGCATGAGCGGCCGAACGGGGACCTCGCGGCGGCGAAGCCGGGTCAGCGGTCGAGGGAGGCGAAGCGCTCGATGTCGGAGTTCGTGCCCGAGACGATGATGAGGTCGTGGTTGGTGACGACGGTGTCGGCCTCGGCGTAGCGGAACGGCTTGCCGGGGCTCTTCACACCGACGACCGTGACGCGGTACTTCGTCCGCACACCCGACTCGTTGAGGCCCACGCCGCGGATGAACTTCGGCGGGTACATCTTCGCCAGCACGAAGTCGTCGTCGAAGCGGATGAAGTCGAGCATGCGTCCGCTGACGAGGTGCGCGACACGCTCGCCGGCCTCGCGCTCGGGGTACACGACGTGATTCGCGCCGACACGGGCGAGGATCTTGCCGTGCGACTGCGACACGGCCTTCGCCCAGATCTGCGGGACCTTCAGGTCGACGAGGTTCGCGGTGATGAGCACGGACGCCTCGATCGACGAGCCGACGGCGACGACGGCGACCTGGAAGTCCTGCGCGCCGATCTGCTTCAGCGCGTCGAGATTGCGGGCGTCCGTCTGGACGGCGTGCGTGACGCGCTCCGACCACTTCTGCACGAGCTCGAGGTTGTCGTCGATCGCGAGGACCTCGCGGTCGAGACGGTCGAGCTCGCCGGCGCAGGCGGCGCCGAAACGCCCCAGCCCGATGACCAGCACGGGCGCGTCGCTTCGGATCTGCTCAACCAACGATCGGCCTTTCGACGGGCAGGGCGTACAACTGCGAACGGGATGCCGCGGCCACCGCTGCAGCGAGAGTCACTGTACCAACGCGTCCCATGAACATGACGAGGGCCATGACGTACACCGCGGGCTCGGGGAGTTCGGCGGTCAAGCCTGTCGACAGGCCGACGGTCGCGAATCCGGAGATGACGTCGAAGAGCACTTCGTCGACCGGTGCCTTCGTGATCTGCGCGATGGTCACGGTGCCGACCGCGACGATCGTGGCGCTCCACGCGACGACGGACAGCGCCACGCGCTGCACGTCGCTCGGGATGCGGCGACCGAAGACCTGAACCGACGGGCGTCCCTTCGCCTCGGACCAGACGGCGAGGGCGAGCACGGCGAGCGTGGTGACCTTGATGCCGCCGGCGGTGGAGGCTGAGCCGCCGCCGACGAACATGAGCATCGATCCGACGATGAGGGACGAACCGTGCATCTCGCCGATGTCGATGATCGAGAAGCCGCCCGAGCGGGTCATGGCCGAGATGAAGAACGCCTGGAAGGTGGTGTCCCACGCCTCCATCGACCCGAAGGTCGCCGGATTGTCGTACTCGAGGAGGAGGAAGACGCCCGCACCGGTGAAGAACAGGATGATCGTGGTGATGATCGTGAGCTTGGCGTGGAGCGACCAGGCGCGCACGTGCCACTGATGCCGCCAGAGCGTGAAGATCACCGGGAACCCGATCGACCCGAGGAACACCCCGGCCATGAGCACCGTGAGCATCACGTAGTCCTGCGCGAACGGCTGCAGTCCCTCGGCGTTCGGCGAGAAGCCGGTGTTGGTGAAGGCCATCGCCGCGTAGTACGGGGCCTCCCACAGGGCGGTGAGCGGATCGACGCCGCCGAGCAGCAGCGAGGGGTACAGCAGGATCGCGAGGCCCGCCTCGATGACGAGCGTCGACAGCGCGACGGTGCGCAGCAGCAGGCCGACCTCGCCGAGCCGGACGGCCTGGCCTTCGTTCACGGGACCGCCGTGCGCGCGCATCGGATTGCTGTCGCCGGCGGCGATGAGCTTCGCTCGCAGGCCGAGGCGCTTGGAGATGACGAGCCCGAGGATCGACGCGAGGGTGAGGACGCCGAGCGCGCCGACATTGACGCCGATGTAGATGAGGACATGCCCGAAGGGCGACCAGTGCGTGGCCATGTCGACGGTCGCGAGACCCGCGACGCAGATCGTCGAGACGGCGGTGAAGAGGGCGTCGGCGAACGGAGTCGCCCGTCCCGACGCGGATGCCGCGGGCAGCGAGAACAGCGTCGTGAAGACGAGGATCAGCGTCGAGAAGATCAGCACAGCGAAGCGTGAGGGCGAGGCCGTCGCAAGATCGCGACCGGCGTCCCAAGCGCTGCGCCCGAAGTCGCCGAGGCGGGTGAGGACGATCGCGCCGACGGACCTGTCCGCCATGCGTGTTCCTCCCCACGATCGCAGCTGTTGCTCCGGCGCCGCGGTAGGTCGGTGCCGATGTCATGGTACTCGGGCGCGCGCGCCGACTAACCTGAATGCATGGCGGACATCTTCGACGTGATCGCCGACGGTACCCGTCGGGACATCCTGCGGCTCTTGCTCGATCGGGACTCCGATCCGCGCTCCTCCGGGACGAGCGTCTCGCAGATCGTCAACGAGCTGGGCGTGAGCCAGCCGACGATCTCCAAGCACCTCAAGGTGCTGCGCGGCGCCGAGCTCGTGACCGTGCGCGAGGAGGGGCAGCACCGCTACTACAGCTTGTCACCCGAGCCGCTCGACGTCGTCGACGACTGGCTGGTGCCATTCCTCTCGTCGGAGGCGTACGACGCCGAGCCCGCCGCCGCCCTGCCCGAGCAGGCGGTCGCCGCAGCGGAGCTGGTCGGTCGGGCCGCCGCATCCGCGAAGCACGCCGTCACGAGCGTGTTCGGCAAGCGTTCCGCGCGCTGACCCTCGCACTCTCCCCGCCTGGAGGCAACAGGCGTCACTTCGGTTTACACGCGTCGCGCCCGGCCCCTAGAGTGTTCGCATCCGGGGAAAGGGATGACGATGGCCGAGCTGCCCGATGTGCGCTTCCTCACTGTTGCGGAGGTGGCCGAGATCATGCGGGTGTCGAAGATGACGGTGTACCGCCTCGTGCATTCGGGTGAGCTGCCGGCTGTCCGGTTCGGCCGAAGCTACCGCGTCCCCGAATCGGCGGTCCGCGACGTCGTGCAACGGCCGATCGCCGACGTCGGCTAGACTGATCCGAGGCATTTTTCGCGAGGTGCCTGTTCCCGGACGCAGAAGAGATGCGTCCAGACCCTGACATAGTGAGGTTTTCCGTGGGTTCTGTCATCAAGAAGCGCCGCAAGCGCATGGCGAAGAAGAAGCACCGCAAGCTGCTTCGCAAGACTCGCCACCAGCGCCGCAACAAGAAGTAAGTCGCGGCGACGTCACTGAGCGCCCCATTCGGCTCCGGCCGAGGGGCGCTTCGTGCTTTCCGGATGCCGCCGACCCGACGCGCCGCGGCCTAGGCTGAACGTGGAGGAACGAGCATGAAATCCATCACCATCGACGAGCTCCGCGCGGGCCGCGACATCCCCCTGATCGACGTGCGCGAAGATCACGAGTACGCAGCCGGACGCGTCCCCGGCGCGATCAGCATCCCCATGTCGCAGCTCGGTGAGCGCATCGGCGAGCTGCCCGACGGCGCATTCGACGTCATCTGCCAGGCGGGGGGACGCTCGGCCCAGGTGGTCACCGCACTCGAGGCCCGCGGCTACGACGCCACGAACGTCACCGGCGGCACCGGCGAGTGGGCCGCGCGCGGCTTCGAGCTCGAGCACTGACACCGTCTCGCGCCCGATGGCCACGCTGACCCTCATCTCCAAGCCCGGCTGTCACCTCTGCGACGTCGCTCGCGAGATCGTCGACACCGTCGTGGCAGACCTGCCCGCCGACACCGAGGTCGACGTCGTGGAGAGGTCGATCTTCGACGATCCGTCGCTTTTCGAGCAATGGTGGGAGAAGATCCCCGTCGTGCTGATCGACGACCGCCTGCACGCGCACTGGCGCGTCTCCGCCGACCGGCTGCGCGCCGCGCTGACCGACGAAACCCCGACCGACACGACCCTGACCGAGGAGTCCGCATGACCATCCGCCACGTCGTCGCCTGGAAGCTGTCCGCCGAAGACGCCGAGACCCGAGCCGAGCACGCCGCCGAAGTGGCGCGTCGCATCCGGGGCCTCGTCGGCGTCGTGCCCTCGATCCGCTCCCTGAGCATCGGGCCGAACGCGGCCTACGCCGATGTCAACGGCGATGTCGCGCTCGTCGCCGACTTCGACGATGTCGCGGGGCTCGAGGAGTACCAGGTGCACCCGGCTCACCAGGAGGTCGCGGCCTACGTCCGCGGGGTGGTCGCGAGCCGCATCTCCGTCGACTTCGAGGTCTGAGCCGAGAGGTCTGAGCCGAGAGGTCTGAGCCGGTCCGGCCCGGCGGACGCGTGTCAGTCGCGCCGATCGCGCTCGGCGAGCTCGTCGGCCACGATCACCGGGATCGCGTTGGTGAATGTGCTCGCCCGACGCTCGGCCTCCGCGCTGCCGGTGAAGAGCCCGTCGTTGGTCGGTGTGGGGTCGTGCGTGATGTGGTGGTCGCTGCCGTGGGCCGTGGCCGCGGCATCCGACATCACGATCCGCTGCACCGGGACGGCCTGCGGCATCGTGCGCTGCACCCACGTGACCATCGCTTCACGCACGAGGCAGCGGAGGTCGAACAGCGTGGGGGCGTCCTTCGCCGTGACCAGGATGCGAACGCGCACATAGCCGGCGACGGCGTCCGTCACCTGGAGCACCGACGCCCGGCGGTCCCAGAGGTCGGTCTTCTCGAGCACGTCGTGCAGGTGGGTGCGCATCGCGGCGGGGGAGACATTCCAGTCGAGGTCCATCTCGACGGCACCCAGCAGCTCTGAGCCGCGGCGCGTCCAGTTCTCGAATGGGGTCGTGGTGAAGTAGGTGCACGGCAGGACCAGGCGCCGGTCATCCCAGAGGTCGAGCACGACGTAGCTGAGGGTGATCTCCCCGACGCGGCCCCACTCGCCGTCGGCCACGACGACGTCATCGACGCGCAGGGCGTCGCTGAAGACGATCTGCAGGCCCGCGAAGACGTTGGCGAGCACGGACTGGGCAGCGAGTCCTGCGACCACCGACGCGATCCCCGCGGAGGCGAGGACGCTCGCGCCGACGGCCCGCACCGAGTCGAACGTCAGCAGCACCGCCCCGATGCCGATCACGATGATGATCGCGACGGCGAGGCGTCGCACGATCAGCATCTGCGTGCGGATGCGACGGGCGACGCGGTTGTCGGGCACGTCGATGCGGTACCGGCCCAGAGCCACGTCGGTGACGACGAGCACGAGGGATGCGAGCAGCCAGGCGCTCGCGGCGATGATGGCGATCGTCAGGATCTGCCCCAGCACCGACCTCCACAGATCGTCGGGGAACGTCGTCTGGACCGCTGCCCACAGTCCGATGGCGACGAGCAGCGAACGGAACGGCGCCCGCGAACGGCGGCCGAGCACCTCGGGCCAGCGCTGCCGTCGCGCGGCTATGCGCAGCGCGACGTGCGCCACCACCGCAACGACGATCGCGACCGCGAGGCCCACCAGCACCGCGATGGCGAAATCCATCCACCCGTCCCACATAACGTCCTGCTCCTTTCGTCACGGAAGAAGCCACGATACGTGCGACGGCGAACGCCGGCTGATCGCTTGCCGGGTGCGTGGGGGGATGTGTTACGGGGCGAGGCGCGTCGGGCCGCGGAAGAGGTAGGTGACCTCGCGGATCGACGACTCGCCGAGCAGCAGCATCAGCACGCGGGCGAGGCCCATGCCGAAGCCGCCGTGCGGCGGGGCGCCGTAGCGGAAGAAGTCGAGGTAGAAGTCGAGGTGCTCGGGCTCGAGACCCTTCTCCTTGGCCTGCTCGATGAGCACGTCGACGCGGTGCTCGCGCTGCGCGCCCGTCGTGATCTCGACGCCGTTGAAGAGGAGGTCATACGACTTCGTCAGCCCGGTCTCCTCGTCGCGCATGTGGTAGAACGCGCGGATCTCGGGGTGGTAGTCGGTGATGAAGACGAACTGGTGCCCGTAGGTCTCGAGGACGTGAGCCGAGATCTGGCGCTCGCCCTCGGGATCGAGGTCGCCGTCCGTGCGCGGGATGTCGTAGCCGCGAGCCGCGACGATCTCCCGGGCCTCGGCGAGGGGGATGCGCGGGAACGGAGTCTGCGGAACCTGAACCTCGACGCCGAACAGCTCGGCGATCTCGTCGCCGTGCTTGTCCTTGACCGCCTGGAACGCGAACTGCAGGAGCTCCTCCTGCATGGCGGCGACGTCCTCGTGCGAGTCGATCCAGCTGATCTCGGCGTCGATCGAGGTGAACTCGGTCGCGTGCCGCGAGGTGAACGACGGGTCGGCGCGGAAGACATCACCGATCTCGAAGATCTTGCCGAAGCCAGCCGACTGCGCCATCTGCTTGAAGAACTGCGGGCTCTGCGCGAGGTACGCGGTCTTGTCCTCGAAGTAGGGCACCTCGAACAGCTCGGCGGCGGACTCCGACGCCGACGCCATGAGCTTGGGGGAGTGGATCTCGATGTAGTCGCGCTCGATCCAGTAGGTGCGCATGGCGTGCTCGAGGGTCGTCTGCACGCGGAAGATCAGGTTGTTGCGGCGCTGGCGCAGGTCGAGGAAGCGCCAGTCCATGCGCTTGTCCAGCCCGGAGTCGGCTGCGATGGGCGTCTCGGGCAGGGCCGCCGCCGCGATGTCGAGAGCGCCGATCTTGATCTCGACGCCGCCGAGCTTGACGCGCTCGTCGTGCTTGAGCTCGCCCGTGACGGTGAGGAAGGTGCCCGTCGAGAGGTTCGAGATCAGCTCGGTGAGGGCGAGGGCCGCGGCATCCTGCTCGCTGCCGTCCTCTGCCGGGCGCGTCGCGGGGTTGACCAGCTGCACGGCGCCGGTCTCGTCGCGGAGGATGACGAACTGCACCTTCTTCTGATCGCGGACGGTCTCGACCCATCCGGACACCGAAACGGGGCCGTCGGGGCGGGCCTGCAGCTGCTGGACGAGAACGCGTTCACTCACGAGGGGAGAGTCTACGCGTCCAGCTATCTCCGACGTCGCGCCCCTAGGCTGTGCGCGGGGCCCGTCCGGGCATCCGATCACCGAGCGCGAAGGCACCCGATGACCGTCATGACCCACACCGCCGGCCCCCATGCGTCGGCGCCCGCCGCCGACAAGGGCGGGTCGTGGCTGACGACGCTCGCGGACTGGACCGTCTCGCTCATGGACACGATCGGTCCGGCCGGCGCCGCGATCGCGGTCGGGATGGACAACCTCTTCCCGCCGATCCCGAGCGAGGTCGTGCTCCCGATGGCGGGGCTGGCGGCATCGCGGGGCTCGTTCACGCTCGCCGAGGCGATCCTGTGGACCACCTTCGGGTCGGTCTTCGGGGCCTACATCCTGTACTTCCTCGGCCGCTGGCTCGGAGCCGATCGTCTCCGGCGCATCGCCGACCGCATCCCCCTGGTGACCGGCGACGACGTCGTGCGCTCGGTCCACTGGTTCGAGAAGCACGGCTCGATCGCGGTGTTCTTCGGCCGCATGGTGCCGCTCTTCCGCAGCCTCATCTCGATCCCGGCCGGGGTGGCGCGGATGCACTGGTGGAAGTTCGGGCTGCTCACGACGGCAGGCAGTCTCATCTGGAACTCCATCTTCGTGATGGCCGGGTTCCTCCTGGGCGAGAACTGGCACATCGTCGAGCAGTACGCCGAGATCTTCCAGCTGATCGTGATCATCGTCGTCGCCGTGCTCGTGGTGTGGTTCGTCGTCGCGCGCGTGCGCGACCTGCGACGCGGCCGGACCTCGGGATCGGGGCCCGCCCCGGAGCCGAGCCCCGAGGGCCCCTGACGGCTCGCACGCTCAGGGTCCGCATAGGAGCCGCCGCCGTAGACTGGAGACCGTGCCCGCTGCCCGTCTCCATCTCGTGCGCCACGGTGAGGTCCACAACCCTCGGCGTGTGCTCTACGGGCGGCTGCCGCACTTCGGGCTGAGCGAGGACGGCCGGCGCATGGCGCGGTCCGCGGCCGAGTACGTCGCGTCGCTGGAGCGCCCCGTCACGGCGCTCGTGTCGTCTCCGCTGCAACGCACGCGCGAGTCGTCGGAGCCCTTCACCGAGCTCTTCGGCCTCGACCCCGTCATCGACGAGCGCGTCATCGAGCCGCACAACGTCTTCGAGGGACGCCGCATGCGGAACGCCCTCGTCAACCCCTGGAACTGGTGGCACCTCCGCACGCCCGCGACGCCGAGCTGGGGGGAGCCCTACCTCGAGGTCGTAGCGCGCATGGACGCTGCGATGCGCGATCTGTGGCACTCGGCCGATTCGGGCGACGTCGTGATCGTGTCGCACCAGCTGCCGATCTGGATCACCCACCTCGCGATCGCGGGTGAGCCGCTGCGCCACGACCCTCGTCGGCGTCGGTGCGCGCTCTCGAGCGTCACGAGCTTCGAGCTCGGCGACGGGGGAGCGGGCGCCGCGTGGCGCGAGGTCGCGTATGCCGAGCCCGCCTCCACCGCGGGTGCCGTCGATGTAGGAGCAGTCTGATGAAGCGCCGCCTCGTGGCCGCTGTCCTCGCCCTCGGTCTCGCGGCGGGTCTCGCCGCCTGCTCGAGCCCGAACGACGACCTCGCGGGGCAGTACCGCGACGGTGACAACAAGGGATTCATCTCGGGCGACGGCACGACGACGGAGATCCCGGAGGCCGAGCGGGGCGCCCCGATCGAGTTCACCGGGACGGCCGTCGACGGCTCGGCGATCTCGAGCACCGACTACGCCGGCAAGCCGCTCGTCCTCAACTTCTGGTACGCGCAGTGCGGGCCGTGCCGCGCCGAGGCGCCTCTGCTTGAGGAGGTCTACACCGACACGCAAGAGGTCGGTGCCGACTTCCTGGGGATCAACATCTACGACGGGCCCGAGCAGGCCGCGGCCTTCGAGCAGAACTACGGCATCAGCTACCCGTCGCTGCTCATGCAGGGCGACGGTGAGCTGAAGCTCGCGCTCGCGGCATCCGCATCGGTCCAGGCCGCCCCCACGACGCTCGTGCTCGACACCGAGGGACGGGTCGCCGCCCGCATCGTCGGACAGCTGCGGGATGCCGGCATCCTCCGCACCCTCGTCGAGGACGCCGCGAAGGCGGGCGCCGGCGCGGGATCGTCGTGAACCCGGGCGAGATCGTCTTCGGGGGAGCCCTGTGGCTCGCCGTGCCGATCGCCGTGCTCGCGGGTCTCGTCTCGTTCCTGTCGCCGTGTGTTCTGCCGCTCGTGCCCGGGTACCTGGGTTTCCTGGGCAGCGCCGTCACGTCGCGCGAGCCTGCGCGGCGGGCGACCGGCCGCGACGAGACTCGGACGATTGGGCGAACCTCGGAGGATGCCGCCGGGTCGGTCCGTGTTTCGACGGATTCTCCGACGTCGGCGCCGGGCCGCGGACGCCTCCTGCTCGGCGTCGGGCTGTTCATCGCGGGCTTCACCGTCGTCTTCCTCGCGATGGGCGTCTTCGCGGGCACCGTGGGCCGGGTGTTCTTCGAGTACCAGGACGTCATCACGCGCGTCCTCGGCGCGGTCGTGATCGTGCTCGGTCTCGTCTTCGTCGGGCTGTTCGGCTTCGCGCAGCGCATCTACCGGCCGCAGCTGCGGCAGAACCTCGGTCTGGCCGGAGCCCCGCTCCTCGGCATCGCGATGGGCATCGGCTGGGCGCCCTGCATCGGACCGACTCTCGCCGCGATCCTCTCGATCGCGCTCAGCCAGGCCGACCCGACCCGTGCGGGAGTTCTCGCCGTCGCGTACTCGCTCGGCCTCGGCATCCCGTTCGTCCTGCTGGCGCTCGGTGCGAGCTGGGCGACCCGCTCGGTGGCGTTCGTGCGCCGGCACATCCGCGTCGTCAACATCGCCGGCGGAGCGCTGCTCGTCGTCCTCGGCCTGCTGATGGTCACGGGCGTCTGGACCACGATCATGTCCGTCTTCCAAGGAGTGGTGGCCGGTGTCCCGACCTTCCTCTGACCAGGCCGATCCCTCGGCGCCGCTGCGACCGGGTGATCACTCCGACGCCCCCGACGAGGCGGCCGACCGCGACCGCCCGATCACGCAGCCCCAGCTCGGGTTCGTCGGATGGCTGCGGTGGGGCTGGCGTCAGCTGACGAGCATGCGCACGGCGCTCGTGCTGCTGCTCCTGCTCGCGATCGCGGCGATCCCGGGGTCGATCGTGCCGCAGCGCAGCGCCGACCCCAACGGCGTCACCCAGTGGCGCACCGACAACCCCGACCTGTATCCCGTCCTCGACGCGCTGCAGCTGTTCGACGTGTACACGTCGGTGTGGTTCTCGGCGATCTACATCCTGCTGTTCGTGTCGCTCGTCGGGTGCGTCATCCCGCGCACGAAGCATCACTGGCAGGCGATGAAGTCGCGTCCGCCCCGCACCCCGGCCCGCCTCTCGCGGCTGGCCGATCACCGCACGGTCGGCGTCGCCGTGCGCGACGACGAGGATGCCGCGACCGCAGCCTCCGGAGCTGTCGACGAGGCCCAGCGGCAGCTGCGCAAGGCGGGCTATCGCGTCGAGCGTTACGACTCCGGTCCCGTCGCATCCGTCTCCGCCGAGCGCGGTTATCTGCGCGAGACGGGCAACCTCGTCTTCCACGGCGCGCTCGTGGGCGTCCTCATCTCCGTCGGCGTCGGCGGAGGCCTGACGTACACGGGCCAGACCGTCATCGTCGAGGGCGACACGTTCGTCAACTCGCTCGGGCTCGGCTACACCTCGTTCAACCCGGGTCGCTTCGTCGACACCGATCAGATGCCGCCGTATTCACTGACCCTCGACAAGTTCGACGTCTCGTACGGCCCGTTCTCGGGGGGACCGGGCCACGGGATGGCGGGCGACTTCCTGGCGCACCTCACCGTGGCCGAGCCCGGGCAGGAGCCGCGCGACGGCGAGGTGCGGGTGAACCATCCCTACGGGATCGAGGGCGACCGCATCTATCTGATGGGCAACGGTTACGCTCCCACGATCACCGTCCGCGACGCCGCGGGCGAGGTCGTGTTCAGCGAGGACGTCCCCTTCCTGCCGCAGGACAACAACATGACCTCGATCGGCGTCGTGAAGATCGCCGACGGGATGCCGGAGCAGCTCGGACTCGCCGGATTCTTCTACCCGACGGCGGCGACCCTCCAGTCGGGGGCCATCGCCTCGGCCTACGGCGACCTCACCAACCCGCTCGTGACCTTCCGCGTGTACGAGGGCGATCTCGGCATCGACGACGGCACGCCGCGCTCGGTCTACACGCTCGACCCGACCGGCATGGAGCAGATCGCGGGCGGCGACTCGGGGGTGGCCTCGCTCGAGCTCGAGCCGGGTCAGACCGTCGACCTCCCGGGCGGCCGCGGCACCGTGACCTTCGAGGATCAGCGTGCGTCCGGCTCGGAGCAGGCCGTCAAGCGCTACGTCTCGCTGTCGATCCATCGCGACGTCGGTGCGCCCTTCGTGCTCGTGTTCGCGATCCTCGCCACCCTGGGCCTGCTCGCGGGACTCTTCGTGCCTCGCCGTCGCCTGTGGGTCAAGGCGACTCCCGTCGACGGCGCGATCCGCCTGGAGTACGCCGGCCTCGCCCGCGGCGAGGATCCCGCGATCGCCCAGGCCGTCGCCGACATCTCGCGCAGCCACCTCGCCGCCCTCGGGCGCGACGAGGTCGAGCTGCCGCCCGAGGCCGAGCGACCCCGTCGTTCCCGCCCCGCCCGCGCGCAAGCGCCCGACGTAAACTGAGGATCATGCCCGAAGACCTGTCGCTGGATGCCGTCTCGGTTCTGCTCGTCTGGACAGCCGTCGCTGTCTATGCGCTCGCCTTCATCGCCTACGCGGTCGACCTCGCTCGTCGTTCCGATCTCGCGCTGAAGACGAAGGACACCGTCCCCGCGGCGGCCGCCCTCGTCGCCGCCGGCGGTGCGCAGACGATCGGCGAGATCCGCTCTGCGGAGGCTGAGGCCGAGCTCGCCCTGAACGCGCGTCCGGCCGATCGACCGCGCCTGCTGTGGGCGCGCATGGGCACGACCCTGACCTGGATCGGGTTCCTCTTCCACCTCGGCGCGACCGTGCTGCGAGGCATCGCCGCCGAGCGCGTGCCGTGGTCGAACATGTACGAGTTCGCCCTCACCGGCCTGCTCCTCGTGGTGATGGTCTACCTCGTCGTGCTGTTCCGGTACGACCTCCGCTTCCTCGGCACCTTCATCACGGGCCTCGCGGTCGTGCTGCTCGGCGGCTCGGTCCTGAACTTCTACGTCGCGGTCGTGCCGCTCGCCGACCCGCTGAAGTCGATCTGGCTCGTCATCCACGTGTTCGTCGCTTCGCTGGCCTCGGCGTTCTTCGCCCTGGCGTTCGCCCTCTCGATCGTGCAGCTCATGCAGGCGCGACGCGAGGCTCGCGCGATCGCTCGTGTCGGCGCCGAGGGCGGGGATGCGGCATCCGCGGCACCCGTGTCGCAGCGCGACGGCGCACGGTTCCTCCGCACCCTGCCGAGCGCGGACGCCCTCGAGTCGCTCGCCTACCGCTTCGCGATCATCGGCTTCATCTTCTGGACCTTCACCCTCATCGCCGGTTCGATCTGGGCCAATGACGCGTGGGGCCGGTACTGGGGCTTCGACACGAAGGAAGTCTGGACCTTCGTCATCTGGGTGCTCTACGCCGGTTACATCCACGCCCGTGCGACGCGCGGTTGGCGCGGCAACCGGAGCGCCTGGCTCTCGATCGTCGGCTTCTCGGCGGTGCTGTTCAACTTCATCATCGTGAACCAGTTCTTCAAGGGCCTGCACGCCTACAGCGGCCTGAGCTGACCCCGCCCCGCGCCTTGCGCCTTTCGCCTTTGCGCCTTGCGCCTTCAGCTGGCAGTTAATGCCCGTTCTCGGCGCCCGTGGGGGCGCAAGCTGCCAGCTGAGCCCTTGTCGTGGTGCGGACACTAGCTTTGGTCGGCAGTAAGTGCCCGTTCCGGGCGGATCGGGGCGCGAGCTGCCAGTTGAGTCCTCGTCGTGGTGGCGGCGATGCGTGTGGCTGTTCAGTTGACAGTGAGCGCCCGTTCTCGGCGCCCGTGGGGGCGTGAGCTGCCAGCTGAGCTGGCGCCCCGGGGGTGGGCGCCAGCTTCAGTTGGCAGTTGGTGCCCGTTGGTGTCGCGGGAGAGGGCGTGAGTTGCCAGTTGAGCCCTCGCCCCGGGGTGGGCGTCAGCTTCGGTTGGCAGTTGGTGCCCGGTGGTGTCGCGGGAGAGGGTGTGAGCTGCCAGTTGAGCCCTCGCCCCGGGGTGGGTGCCAGCTTCAGTTGGCAGTACGTGCCCATTGATGCCACGTGAGGGGGCGTGAGTTGCCAGCTGAATCCTCGCCTTGCTGCGCGTAGCTGTTCAGTTGGCAGTAAGTGCCTGTTCTTGGCGCACGTGGGGGCGTGAGCTGCCAGGTGAAGCGGCGGGTGAGCTATGGGGATGCGGCTCCGCCCCGCCTCCGCCTCGCTCGAAGGCGAAGGTGAAGACGTGGGCGAAGGCGAAGGCGGAGACAGAAGCCCATACAGTGGCCCACACAGAGGCCCACACAGTGGCCCAGGCAGGCGCGAGCCTCAGGCGGCAGCGGGCTGAAGCACGGCGCGCACCGATGTGGTGCGTGCGCGAGCCGTGACGATCACCGTGACCACGAGCGAGATCGCCGTCCACACGAGCAGTCCCGCGACGGCGGCTCCCGCACCTCCCGCCGACGTGAGCACGGCGAGCAGACCCTGATAGGCGGATGCCGTCGGCAGCAGGCCCGCGATCTGCGACAGCACCCCCGGCACGGTCGAGACGACTCCCGTGGCCACCGCCAGCACGGCCACACCGGCGGCAACCCACCGGCCGGCTCCGCCGAGCAGCGCCACGAGGGCCTGGTTCACCGCTGCGAAGGCAACGCCGGCCAGAGCCGAGAGTCCCGCGAACGCGGCCCACGTCCACGGATCGTACGAGGCCGCGAGCTGCACGACGACGGCGACGAGCACACCCTGCACGAGCCCGACCACGGCGGCGGGCGCGAAGGCCCGAAGCGTCAGCAGGAACGAAGGGCGACGCGAGGTCAGCGCGCCGCGGGGGACCGCCTGCAGGGCGACGAACGACCCGATCGCGCCGAGCCAGAGGGCGAGACCCGTGAGCAGCGGGATCGCCGAGGCGCCGAACAGCTCGGATCCCAGGCCTTCGGCGGCGACCGGTGCCGCGACCACGCTCGCGAGGTCGGTCGCCTGCTGGTCGGTGTACGACGGCAATGCGGCGGTCGCGGTGTCGAGTCCGTCGGCGAGGGTGTCGGTGCCATCCGCGAGGGTGCCGACACCCGATGCGAGGTCGGTCGCGCCTCCGGACAGCTCGCCCGCTCCGGACGAGAGTTGCGCGGCCCCATAGGCGGCCGAGGACGCCCCCGTGGCGAGCGCCGAGGCGCCGGAAGCGAGCTGGCCGCCCCCGGCTGCGAGAGCGTCGGCACCGTCGGCGAGTTCGGTCATGCCGTTCGCGAGCTGCGTCGCCGCACCCGCGGCCTGCTGCAGACCCGCGATCAGCTCCGGCGCCGAGGCGGCGAGGCCCGAGACCTGTCCCGCGATCTGGCCCGACTGGCCGATCACTCCGGTGACCTCCGGCAGCGCGCTCTGCGTGCGCGCGGACACGGCGCGAAGCGCGTCGCAGACCTGGGCCGACCCGCCGTCGGCCTCGCAGCTCGCCGACACCGCTGCCAGCTCGTCGGCGGCCTGCGTCACTCCGCTGGCGATGCGGTCGGAGTTCTCGGCCAGGTACTGCGCCCCGGCGACCGCCTCGGCGGGGATCTGGGGAACGCTGATCCCGTTCAGCGACTGCGACAGCTGGGTCGCGAACTCGTTCGTGCCGCCGGCGAGCGTGCGCGCGCCCTGAGCCCAGGTCGTGAGTCCCGTCTGGGTCGCCGCAGCACCGTCGGAGAGCTGCGAGGCTCCGCCGGCGAGCTGACCGACTCCGTCCGACAGCGCCGCCGCTCCGGTCTGAAGCTGTCCGGCACCATCGGCGAGCTGGGTCGCACCATCGGCCGCCTGGCGTCCACCGTCGGCGAGCTGGTGCGCACCCGACGCGGCATCCCCGAGCTGGTCTCCCAGCGTCGTGAAGCCGAGGAAGACGTTCTCGAGATAGACCGTCGAGAGCTGGGAGCCCATGAGGGATGTCGCGGCCTGCGTGATCTGCGCCGTGATGGCGTCATCGACGACGAGGCTGTCGGGAGCCGTGTCGACGCGGATCGTCGCCTTCTCCGGCGTTCCGCCCGGGGCGGTCGAGGTGGCCGCGGCGGAGAAGCCGCTCGGGATCGTCACGACGGCGTCGTACGTGCCGTCCGCGAGCCCGGACCGGGCGTCGTCGTCGTTGGAGATGACCCAGTCGAGGTTGCTCGGAACCTCGTCGGAGCCGGCGACGAGGCCTGCGGTCAGCTGACGGCCGAGGGGCGCGAGCTGGCCGTTGATCTCGACCGCCTGGTCGTCGTTCACGATCGCGGCGCGCATGTTGTCGAGCCGCTCGACGGGGTTGTACAGCGCGGCGACCAGCACGCCCCCGATGAGGACGGGGAGCAGGATGACGCCGACGATCGTGAGCCACGTGACGGGCTTGCGGGAGCGGGCGCGCTCGATGGGCAGGGTCATGACGAGATCACCTCGGTGTTCGGGTGCGACGGTTCGGACGCGGATGCAGCGGAGGCCGCGGAAGCCGCGGATGCGCCGCCGCGCAGGGGGAGGGTGTGGGGTGCGGTGCGGTGTGCCTCGGCGAGGATGTCGAGCACGCCGAGCTCACGTCGGACGACCGCGACGACGGTGAGGGCCCCGGCCCCCGCGTGGCGGTCGTCGAGGCGGGTCGCCGCGTCGCGGAGGACCGCTGCGGCCTGGTCGCGGTCGGCCCCGGCGAGGGCGTCGAGACCGTCGACGACCACGATCGTCGCGCCGCCTGCGGTGGCGTGACGGAGCTCGGCCACCGGATCGGTCGGACCGTCCAGCAGGGCGAGGCCGACATGCGAGCGGACCCACGGTGCGCGCTCGGGGAGCAGGCGTCCGCCGACGCGCAGCAGGCCACCGTCGACGCGGAGACGTCCGGAGACGGCGAGGGCGAAGGCCCGCCCGACGCGCGGATCGGGGTGCGAGACGACGAGCGACTCGCCCGGCTCGACGCGGAACGTCGCGTCGGAGAACACCGCCGTCTCGCCGTCGTCATCCGCGTGGACGGCGACGCCCTCTCCGACCAGGGCCGCGGAGGTGTTGCGCTCGGGCCACTCGCGCAGCGACAGCTCGCGCTCGACGGCCTCGCCCTCGATGTCGAAGTGGGGGAGGATGCGGTCGAGCCAGCGCGGCATCCACCAAGCCTTCTCACCGAGCAGGGCCATGACGGCCGGCACGAGCGTCATGCGGATGAGGAACGCGTCCACGGCGATGCCGACGGCGAGCCCCAACGCGATGGGCTTGATCGACGAGTCGCCCTCGGGGACGAACGCGGCGAACACGGCGAACATGATGACCGCCGCCGCCGTCACGACGCGCGCGGACGAGGTGAATCCCGAGCGGACGGCCCCGACGGCGGTGAGTCGGTCGGCGCGGCCGCCCCGGTCGCGGCGCGCATGGACGTAGTCCTCGCGCATCCGCGAGACGAGGAAGACCTCATAGTCCATGGCGAGGCCGAACAGCACACCCATGAGGATGATCGGCATGAAGCTGATGACCGGACCCTCACGGGTGACGTGCAGTAGGTCGGCGAACCAGCCCCACTCGAAGACGGCGGCGACGACACCGAACGCAGCCAGCACGGACAGCAGATACCCGAGAGCGGCCTTGATCGGCACCCAGATCGAGCGGAACACGATCGTCAGCAGGATGAGGGAGAGCCCGACGACGAAGATGCCGAAGGGAAGCAGCGCTTCGCCGAGCCGGTCGGAGATGTCGATGCCGACCGCCGTGAACCCGGTCACCTTCAGGTCGACGCCATATTCGTCGAGCAGCCGGTCATGCTGTGCGCGCAGCTCGCGAACCAGATCGGCCGTCTCGGGGGAGTCGGGAGCGGTCTCGGGCACGATCTGGACGAGCCCCGTGTCGGCGGTCTCGTTGGGGGTCGCGAGGGCCACCTCCTTCACGCCGGGGATGCTCGCGATGTCGTCGCCGATGTCCTGCATGAGGGTCAGCGGGTCGTTCGAGGTGACGATGGTCCCCGTCATGATGAGCGGGCCGTTCGCGCCGGGGCCGAAGTGCTCGGCGGTGAGGTCGTACGCCTGCCGGGCCTCGCTCGACGGCGGCTGCACCCCCGCATTGGGAAGGGCCAGGGTGAGACTGGCCGACGGGATCGCGACGATGCCGAGACCCGCGACGACCGCGATCGTCGTGACGAGCGGATGCCGCGTGACGCCGCGGACCCAGCGCTCCGAGAACGATCGGCGAGGCGCGGCCGGACGCGTGCGTGAGCGCTTGGGTCGACGTGGCCAGCCCGCGACCCGCGGCCCGGCGAACCCGAGGAGGGCCGGGGTGAGCGTGACGGCGACGACGACGGCGATCGCGACGGCGACGGCCGCCGCGATGCCCATCGTGGTCAGGAAGGGGATGCCGGCGAAGCTGAGCCCGATGAGTGCGATGAGCACCGTGATGCCGGCGAACGCGACGGACGATCCCGCGGTTCCGGTCGAACGGGCAGCGGACTCCTCCGGGTCCATGCCCGCACGCACCTGGTCCTGATGTCGGGCGGCGATGAAGAGCGAGTAGTCGATCCCGACGGCGAGACCCAGCATGACCGACAGCAGCGGCGTCGTGGACGACACCGAGGCGAACTGCGTCGCGACGAAGATCATCGCCGTCGCGAGAGCGACCCCGATGAGAGCGCTGACGAGCGGGAACCATGAGACGGCGAACGAGCGGAACGTGACGATCAGGACGAACAGCGCCACCAGCACGCCGATCACCTCGACGATCGAGAGTGCCGGGATCGAGGTCGAGAACAGGTCGCCGCCGAGGGCGACCTGCGTGCCGTCGGGGAGGTCCGCCCGCATCCGGTCGGCCACCGAGGTGAGCGCGTCCTTCGTCTCTGCGCTGACCGAGGTCGCCTCGCCGTCGAACTGGACGCGGACGATCGCGGCCCGGTCGTCCTCCGAGACCAGACCGGAGACCGTCTGGTCGAACGGATCGGTCACGGCGAGGACGTCGTCGCCCAGGTCGCCGAACGCGGTCACGGTGTCGGCGATCTCGCCCGCGAACGGCTCGTCGCGAACGCTCCCGCCCTCGGGGGCGACGACGACGAGCTGCGCGCTCGTGCCGCTCGCCTGGGGGAAGGTGCGGTTCAGCAGCTCCAGCCCCTCCTGCGCCTCGGTCCCCGGGATCGAGAAGGAGTTGTCGGTGCCCTTGTTCAGCAGCGCGGCACCCCCGCCGGCGATCATGAGGATCAGCAGCCAGGAGACGAGTACGCGCCAGGGGTGACGGAACGACCAGCGTCCGAGGGTGAACAGGAGTGTGGACACGGGCGCTCCAGGTCTCATCGATCGTCATGGTTGTTCGATACAGCGCTGTATCCGATACACCAATGTATCCTAGGTTCCACCCCCACCGATCAGGCTGGACGATCGGTGTGAAACACGAGGAGCACCATGGATGCCGAGGCCCGCCCGGTCACCCGCAGTCGCGAGAACACGCGCGCCCGGCTGTTGGATGCCGCCGCCGAGGTCTTCGCCGAGGTAGGCCTCGACGCGGCCTCCGTTGAAGCCGTGTGCGACCGTGCCGGGTTCTCGCGCGGAGCCTTCTACTCGAACTTCGACTCGAAGGGCGAGCTCTTCCTCGCCTTGGTCGAGCGGTCCTCCAGCGAGAAGCTCGATCTCGTCGCCGACCGCGTACGCGCTCTCGATCGCACCGCAGCTCCCGATCCGTCTTCGCTCGTCCCGCAGGTCATCGGCGTCTCGCTCGCGGGCATGGAGCCCCGGCTGGTGTCGGAGCTGCGGGCGCAGGCGCTCCGCGACGAGCGGATGGCCGAGGCGTACCTGCGGCTCCAGGACGGCATCGTGGAGCGGGTCCGGGTGATCGTCGACGACATCCGGAAGGTCTACGAGCTGCGGTTCCGGCTGTCGACCACGGAGGTCGCGCAGCTCATGGTCGATCTCTCCGACGCGACGTGCGAGCGAGCGGCGATCGAGGGGCTCGGCGAGCCCGAGACGACCCGACTGCTGCACGAGCGCATCGGTCAGCTCGCGACCGCTCTCCTCGACGCCTGAGGCCCGCGCGGCCTATCCCTCAGCGCTGGCGCGCGAGAACCGCGTGACAGCGCTCGAGGCGCTCGCGCCACCACCGTTGGCGGTCCGTCGGCGGGGCGAGAGAGGCGACGGCATCCCGGTCGACGGTGACGCGGCCCGTGGCGAGTCCGCCCGAGACGGGGCGCAGGGCGGGGGCGGCGACATCGGTCGCGAACAGGGCGGCCGTTCCCAGCCCGCAGTCGAAGTCGAGGTCGGGGAGAGCCGCAGCGAGAGCGACTCCCATCGACAGGCCGACGCTCGTGTCGAGGGCGCTCGAGACGACCGCGGGAAGTCCCGCCTCTGCCACGAGGGCGAGCGCGCGTCTGACCCCTCCGAGCGGCTGCGCCTTGATGACGAGCAGATCCGCGGCGCCCGCCCGCGCCACCGCGAGCGGGTCGTCGGCCTTGCGGACGCTCTCGTCGGCGGCGATCGGGATCCCCATGTAACGCACGCGGCGGCGCAGCTCGGCGAGCTCCTCGACGGTGGCGCACGGCTGTTCGGCGTACTCCAGGTCGAACTCGGCCAGGGCGTGGAGCGCGTGCTCCGACTCATCGAGGTTCCACGCGCCGTTCGCGTCGATCCGCACACGCCCCTCGGGGCCGAGCGCCTCGCGGACGGCGCGCACGCGGGCCACGTCGTCGGCCAGCACCTGGCCGCGCTCCGCGACCTTGACCTTGACGGTGCGGCATCCGTCGTATCGCGAGAGCACTTCCGCGACGCGCTCGGCTGCGACGGCCGGCACCGTCGCGTTGACGGCGACGCGGTCTCGGGCGGGGGACGGGGTCGGTTCCCAGCCGAACTCGAGGGCGGCGGCCAGCCAGACGGCGGCCTCCTCGTCGCCGTACTCGGTGAACGGAGAGAACTCGGTCCAGCCCTCCGGCCCCTCGAGCAGCAGCGCCTCTCGCACGTCGACGCCGCGGAAACGCGTCGTCAGCGGCAGTGCGACAACGTGCGATCGGTCGAGCAGCTCGGCCAGCGAGGGGAGGGGGAGAGCGGAGTCCACGCGTTCATCCTCCCACCGCGGCATAGGCTGGCGGCATGGTCTCGGAACTGTTCGATCCCGCGGAATGGACGCTCGCCCCCGGGGCTGACGCGTACACGGACATCACCGCTCACGTCTCGACCGACGGGCGCATCGCGCGCATCGCGTTCGACCGTCCCGAGGTGCGCAACGCCTTCCGCCCCCACACGGTCGACGAGTTGTACCGCGCGCTCGACACCGCTCGTCAGGACCCGCGCATCGGGGTCGTGCTGCTCACCGGAAACGGGCCGAGCGCGAAGGACGGCGGCTGGGCGTTCTGCTCCGGCGGCGATCAGCGCATCCGCGGTCGCGACGGATACAAGTACAGCGACGACGAGAGCGCTGTCGCCGATCCGGCGCGGGCCGGGCGCCTCCACATCCTCGAGGTGCAGCGCCTCATTCGTTTCATGCCGAAGGTCGTCATCGCGGTCATCCCCGGCTGGGCAGCCGGCGGCGGGCACTCGCTGCACATCGTGTGCGACCTCTCGATCGCCTCGGCCGAGCACGGCCGGTTCAAGCAGACCGACGCGGACGTCGGATCATTCGACGCCGGTTACGGCTCGGCGTACATGGCGCGCCAGGTCGGCCAGAAAGTCGCGCGTGAGGTGTTCTTCCTCGCTGAGGAGTACTCCGCCCAGCGTGCTCACGAGATGGGCGCGGTCAATCGGGTCGTCCCGCACGCCGAGCTCGAGCGTGAGGCGATCGCCATGGCCCGCACGATCCTCGGCAAGTCGCCGACAGCGATCCGCATGCTGAAGTTCGCGTTCAACGCGATCGACGACGGAATGGTCGGTCAGCAGGTGTTCGCGGGCGAGGCGACGCGACTCGCCTACGGCACCGACGAGGCCGTCGAGGGGCGCGACGCGTTCCTGCAGAAGCGCGAACCCGACTGGTCGCCCTATCCGTACCACTTCTGAGATGGATCGCCTCTGACATGGCGGTCGATCTCGTCCCGGTCGCGCCGGAGCCCCGCGAGGTGCTCCGGGCGCTTCGGCAGACCCTCGACGGCGCCGGTCCGGCCCTCGCCCTCGGCGCACCTGACGGCGCGAGCGCTCCGGCGCAGGCGCCATCGGGAACCGTCGCCGTCGTCACGACGTCGGGATCGACGGGGGTGCCCAAGAGCGTCGTGCTCAGCCGTTCGGCCCTCATCGCCAGCGCATCGGCGACGGCGGCTCGGATCGGTGAGGGGCGCTGGCTCCTCGCCCTGTCGCCGGGCTACGTCGCGGGACTGCAGGTGATCGTCCGCAGCCTGCTCGCGGGGCACGAGCCGGCCGTCCTCGCGGGGTCGTTCTCGCCCGCCGCCTTCGCCGCCGTCACGGCGTCGAAGCACTCGAGTGTCGGCGGAACGCGCGTGGCGGCATTCACCTCGCTGGTGCCCGCCCAGCTGGCCGACCTGCTGGACGCGGCCGAGACGGATGCCGCTGTCGCCGACGCGCTGCGCGCCTACGAGGCGATCCTCGTGGGCGGGCAGGCGCTCCCCGCCTCTCAACGCGAACGCGCCACGCGCCTGGGGGCGCGCATCGTGCGCACCTACGGCTCGACGGAGACGAGCGGCGGATGCGTCTACGACGGCGTCCCGCTCGACGGGGTCGGGGTGCGGATCGCGGCCGGCGAGGTGCAGCTCTCGGGCCCCGTGCTCGCCGACGGCTACCTCGGCGAGCCCGACCGCACAGCGGCATCCTTCATCGTCGACGACGGCACGCGGTGGTACCGCACCGGCGACGCGGGGGAGTTCGACGCCGGTGTCCTGCGGGTCACGGGCCGCATCGACAACGTCATCATCTCCGGAGGCGTCAACATCTCGCTCGACCGTGTCGAGGCCGTCATCCGCGAACGCGCGGGGCTCGCTTCGGTGGTGGTCGTCGCGATCCCCGACGAGCGGTGGGGGCAGGCGTCTGCCGTCGTCGTCGAGACCGCGGCGCTCGCCGAGATCGGCGCCGACTCGCCGACTCTGCTGGCCGACCTCCGGGCAGCGGTCGGCGACCGGCTCGGTAAACCCGCACGGCCCGCTCGCGTCGTCGCCGTGGACCGTATGCCGGTGCTCGCGAGCGGCAAGCCCGACCGTGCGGCGGTGCGTCGCATGCTCGCGATCTAGGATGATCCCTCGTGGCTCGTTCGTCTCGCTCCCCGAAGTCGTCCCGTCCCGTGCAACGGGGCGGTAACCCCGCCAAGCGCGGCCTCGTCTCGGCGCCGCCGCCGCGGAAGGCCACGGCTCGCGACTGGATCGGCGCCGCGCGTCTGCGCACGCTGCCGCTCGCGGTCACCCCGGTGCTCATCGGCTCGGGCGCCGCGATGCTCGTCGATCGACAGCTGCACTGGGTGATCGCGCTGTGCTGCCTCGTGGTCGCCGTCGCGCTGCAGATCGGCGTCAACTACGCCAATGACTACAGCGACGGCATCCGCGGCACCGACGATGTGCGCGTCGGGCCCGCCCGGCTGACCGGGGGAAAGCTCGCGAAGCCCCGCACGGTGCTCGCCGTCGCCCTCGGGTTCTTCGGGCTCGCGGCCGTCGCCGGCATCGCGATCGTCGTGCGCACCGGTCACTGGTGGATGCTGCTGATCGGGGCGGCCTGCGTCGTCGCCGCATGGTTCTACACCGGAGGCAAGCGGCCGTACGGCTATGCGGGCCTCGGCGAGCTCTTCGTCTTCGTCTTCTTCGGGCTCGTCGCCACCGTCGGCACGACCTTCGTCCAAGCAGGGTCGGTGCCGCAGGAGAGTTGGCTCGGCGCGGTGGGCGCCGGACTCCTCGCGTGCGCGGTGCTGCTGGCGAACAACCTCCGCGACATCGATCAGGACCGGATCGCGGGCAAGCGCACGCTCACGGTGCTCATCGGTCGGACCGCGACCCGCATCGTCTTCACGCTGTTCGTGCTGGCGCCGTTCGCGATCGCCGTGCTGCTGGCGCTGGTCTATCCGATCGCGTGGCTGAGCCTGTTCGCGCTCCTGCCCGCCCTGTCGGCGATCCTCATCGTGTGGACCTACCGGCAGCCGCGTGAGCTGGTCGTCGCACTCGCGCTCACGTCGTTGACCTCGGTGGCGTACGGCGCGTTCCTGTTCTGGGCCTTCGTCGGCTGACGCCGGGGGAACCCGAGGTCAGGACGCGGCGTCTTCGGCGTCGGCGTCCGCGTCGGCACCGGAGCGACGACGGGTGCGCCGTTCAGCGAGGCCCGAGGCGACGTCATCGAGCGGTCGTCGCAGGAAGATCATCGACAGGCTCAAGCCGATGAGGGCGGCGAAGATCGCCGAGAGCCAGTAGTACTCGCGCATGATCGGGAACAGCATCATGATGCCGAACGGGATCAGGAAGGCGAGGAGCCGCAGCACCGAGTAGACGACGGCCGAGCGGGCATTCATCCGGCCATTCTACGTCCGGGCCGAGCGGCCCGCCGGACGCCTAGGATGGGAGGATGGCGCGGCTTCTGCTCATCGGTGTGCTGCTGGCACTCGCCTTCTGGGTGTACAGCATCGTCGACTGCGCCCTCCAGGACGCCACGCGTCACCGTGGCGTCAGCAAGCCGGTCTGGATCCTCATCGTGGTCCTGCTCCCTGTGCTCGGCGGCATCCTGTGGTTCGTCGTCGGACGAGCCCGCCGCAGCGCGGGCGCCCCCGTCCGACGCGCACCGGACGACGACCCGGACTTCCTCGGCAGCCTCGGGTCGGTGCGCGACCAGGACGAGCGCATCCGACGTCTCGAGGAGGAGCTGGCGGCGCTCGACGCCGAGGCCGACGATCCCCGCGACGTCCCGCCGACGCGATCGTCGCAGAGCGACGACGACGCCGAGGGACCGGCCGGTTCGCGCGGTCCGCGGGCCTGACATGCGCGGAGCCGAACCCGCTCCGACGCCGGCGGATCGGGCGCCCGCGACCGACGCCGCAGCGGCGCTCCTCGGCGCCCTCGTCTCGGCGGGAGTGCGACACATCGTCCTGAGCCCGGGATCGCGGTCTCAAGCGCTCGCCCTCGTGGCGGCCGAGCTGGAACGCCGGGGCCTCGTGCGACTGCACGTGCGCATCGACGAGCGCGTCGCGGGATTCACCGCCCTCGGCATCGGGCGAGAGACGCGGATGCCGGCAGCGGTCGTGTGCACGTCGGGAACCGCCATCGCCAACCTGATGCCCGCCGTTCTCGAGGCCCACCACTCCGGCGTGCCGTTGCTGCTGCTGACCGCCGATCGCCCGCCCGAGCTGCGCGGTATCGGAGCCAACCAGGCGACGCGACAGCCGGGGATGTTCTCCGGGTTCGTCCGGCTCGAGGCGGATGCCGCCACCCCCGAGGCCGTCGACGACGACCCGACCGCGGCGCAATCGGCCGAGGTCGCCGCGCTCGCCGTCGAGGCGCTCGCCGCGGCTCGCGGTGAAGGGTCACGCTCGGCCGGCCCCGTGCACCTCAACCTGCCGTACCGGAACCCCTTGTCGGGTGCCCTGCCCTCGTGGCTGATCGACGCGGAGACCGACGCTGCCCCGGCTGCCGACGACGTGCCGGAGCGCGACGCTGACGAAGCGACGGTGTCCGGTGCCCACTACCAGGGCGGTGGCGGGATCGGACAGGCGGAGCCTCCGGCGCCCCTCGAGCCGGTGGAGCTCACGCGCGGCCCTCGCACGCTCGTCGTCGCCGGCGCGGACGCCGGTCCGGCTGCGGAGGAGCTCGCCCACGCGGGAGGCTGGCCCCTCGTCGCCGAGATCGTCAGCGGCGCGCGCTTCGGGCGCAACCTGGTCCACGGATACCGTGCGGTTCTCGCCCGGCCCGAGCTCGCTTCGGCCGTCGAGCGAGTCGTCGTGTTCGGGCATCCGACTCTCAGCCGCGAAGTCGCCGCCCTGCTCTCGCGCCCGGAGGTCGAGGTCTGGGCGGTACGCGGCCCGGGCGAGGACCTGAACCTCAACGGCGGAACGACCGCGGTCGCCGCGGTGTCCGTCGGCCGCGGCGAGGCCGATCGGGTCTGGCTCGGCGCCTGGATGCGGGCGTCGCGCGAAGAGGTCGTCGACCTGAGTCCCGCGGCCCCCGACGCCGACGGGCTCGCATCGGCGGTGCCCCAAGAGCGACTCGGCGCCATCTCGGCCGAGATGGCCGTCCTCAAGGCCCCGATCGACCGCGAGTCTCTCGTCGACGCCGTCTGGCGCGCGAGCTGGCCGCACGATCGTCTGCTGTTCGCCTCATCGAGGCTCGTCCGGGTGGCCGACACCGTGCTCGGCGGCAAGAAGGTTCCGGTGCATGCCAACCGGGGTCTCGCGGGTATCGACGGCATCATCGCGACCGGCATGGGCATCGCGGTCGCGAGTCAGGACGACGCACGCGCGGGCGTCATACGCGTGCTCACCGGTGACCTGTCGCTGTTGCACGACGTCGGCGCGCTGCTGCTTCCCGGCGCCGAGCACGAGCCCCGGATCCAGGTCATCGTCGGCAACGACGGCGGCGGCACGATCTTCGACGGGCTCGAGGTCGCCGGCACCGCTCCGCCCGAGGCTGCGGACCGGGTGCTCTTCACGCCGCACGAGGCGCGGATCGAGCAGCTCGCTCTCGCCTACGGCTGGGAGTACCGCCGGGTCACGACGCGCTCCGCGCTCGATCAGGTGCTCACCTCGCCCGTCGGCGGACGTCAGCTCATCGAGGTCCCGCTCGCCCGCTGAGCCGTAGCGGCTGCACGTGCCTCAGACGAGGGCGGGTCAGGCCAGCGCGTCGATGATCGGCCGGAACTTCACCCGCGTCTCGAGCATCTCCGACTCGGGGTCGCTGGCACCCACGATGCCCGCGCCGGCGTACGCGGTGAACGGCATGGAGGCGCCGTCGTCGGCTTGCCGGCCGGGCCGGAACTGCGCGCACCGCAACGCGATGGCCCACTCGCCGTCGCCGTGTGCGTCGATCCATCCGACGGGGCCGGCGTAGCGCCCGCGGCTGAAGGGCTCGAGGCGGCGGATCTCGTCGAGCGCCGCAGGCGTCGGCGTGCCGGCGACCGCAGCGGTGGGGTGAAGCACCGCGACGAGGTCGAGGGCGGAGGCATCCCCGGCGAGCTCGCCCTCGACGTCGGTGGCCAGGTGCCACACGTTCGGCAGCTTGAGCATGAAGGGCTGCTCGCCGGCGACCAGCGACGAGGTCGACGGGCGGAGCGCATCGAGGACGCTGCGAACCGCGTAGCCGTGCTCGTCGAGGTCCTTCGTGCTCGTCGCGAGGGACAGGGATGCCGCCGTGTCCGCGTCCGCGTCAGCGCCGCGGGCGATCGTTCCCGCCAGCACGCGCGCGGTCACGGTGCCGCCCGAGACGGTGACAAGGGTCTCGGGGCTGGCCCCGATGAGACCGTCGACGGCGAACGTCCAGGTGTCGGGATAGGCCGACGACAGGGCCCGGACGAGCCGGCGGAGGTCGGCGTCCGCGGGGACGGTCCCGGCGAGGTCGCGGGCCAGGACGACCTTCTGGAGGTCTCCGGCGGTGATCGCGTCGACGCCCGCGCGCACGATCTCCTGGTAGCCGTCCGGGGTCAGCGCTCCCGGGCCCGTCGTCGCCGACCAGTGCGGCCCGAACCCGATCGGCGCGGGGAGGGATGCGGCGGGGTCCGAGCCGTCGGCCGTGATCGATGTCACCCATGCACGAGACCCGCGGCGGCCCACGATGACCCTCGGCACGGCGAAATGCAGCGCCGGCGTCGATGTGTCGGCGCGGTCGTCGGGACGGGGGTCGAACGGCAGCGCGCCGAAGGCGACGAGTCCCGATCCGGGCAGTCCGACCGGATCGTCGATCTCGGCGACGGCGACCGTTCGGCGCCACCAGTCGGCGGCGTCGCGCGGGCCGGGATTCGCCTCGGCTGCAGCGAAGGCCACGGCGGTGCCGTGCGCCACGAGGATGTCGCCGCGGCGCGACCAGACGGTCGGTTCCTGCGGGTCGGCGAAGACCAGCAGCTCGTCGGGCGCCTCGATCTCGCGAGTGACCACGCGCAGCCGCGTGGCGGGCGCAGAATCGTTCACCCGACCAGCCTAGACTCGGCGCGTGATGCTCCGCCCCGAGCCGGGAACCCCGGTGACCTTCCGCTGGCGCAAGTGGAACGGCGGAACCCACTGGGTGCACGCCTGCACCTACCTCGGCAGCGACGAGCACGGCGACTGGTTCGGTCAGCGACCGGGCGACCGCAGCAACCGGCCCGGGCGTGACTTCGTCGCGACCCATCCCTGCGTCATGCTGCTCCCGCCCGTGGGCGAATGGGTCCTCACGATGAACGCGCCGCCGCATCCGACCCGCGTCTACATCGATCTCGCGTGGGACGCCCGTTGGGATGAGGGCGGCGAGCCCACGGCGATAGACATGGACCTGGATGTCGTCGACTCCGCCACGCGCGGCATCTGGATCGACGACCGCGACGAATGGGACGAGCACCGCGTCGCCTACGGGTATCCGCTCGACATCGTCGCCGAGCTCGAGGCCCTCGCCGTCGACCTCGAGACCGCCGTCACCGCGCATCGCCCGCCTTTCGACGGGCCCACATCCGCCCACTGGCTCGGTGTCCTGGCATCCCTCCCCGATCCCGCCGCCCCCTGACTCCCGTTCCACCCGCGGGCTCGGGGCGCGGGGCTCACGGGCTACCGGCGCGCCTAGACTCGACACCGTGACCAGCGAGCCCAACCGCGCCGACCTCGGCAAGGACCCGTCGCGCGTGAGCGGCATGTTCGATCAGGTGGCCGGTGCCTACGACCGCACCAACGACGTCCTCAGCCTCGGCCAGGACCGCCTCTGGCGCATCGCGGCCACACGCGCGATCGACCCGAAGCCGGGGGAGCGCATCCTCGACCTCGCCGCGGGAACGGGTGCGAGCTCCGTCTCGCTCGCCCGCAGCGGCGCCGAGGTCGTCGCCGCGGACTTCTCGCCCGGCATGATCGCCGAGGGCGTCCGCCGGTACGGTCCGCAGGCGCCGGGCGGCGGCATCCCCCATCTGTCGTTCGTCGAAGCGGATGCCACGAACCTGCCGTTCGCAGACGCCGAGTTCGACGTCGTGACCATCTCGTTCGGACTCCGCAACGTCAACGAGCCCAAGAAGGCGCTCGCCGAGATGCTGCGCGTCACGAAACCGGGCGGGCGTCTGCTCATCAGCGAGTTCTCGCAGCCCCCGTCCCGCGCGTTCGCCGGCCTTTACCGCTTCTACAACGGCCGGGTGCTGCCGCTGGTCGCCCGTCTGGTGAGCTCGAACGCCGAGGCCTACGACTACCTCAACGAGTCGATCCGCGACTGGCCCGATCAGCGGACGCTCGCCGGCTGGATCCGCGAGGCCGGATGGGAGGAGGTCGCGCACCGCGACCTGTCCTTCGGCATCGTCGCGCTGCACCGCGCTGTCAAGCCCGCCGCCTGAACCGGCTCACGCGGATCGGCGTCGCCGCCCGGCCGGTAGGCTGGAGCCGTGACATCGAGCCCATCCGCGCCGCGGCTGGTGAAGCACCTCGGGATGACCGAGCGTATCTTCGCCGGACCCCGGACCCGCAAGCTGCTCGCGACCGTCGAAGCCGGGCTCGAGCGCGTGGAGACGCGCCTCGGCGATGAGCTCACCGTGAGCGACGCGCTCGTCGACGCGAAGACCCGCTATCTCTACGAAGCCGGCGGCAAGCGTCTGCGACCGATGCTCGCTCTGCTGACCGCTCAGCTCGGCAACGGCGCGACCGAGGACGTCATCGCGGGGGCCGCCGCGCTCGAGCTGACCCATCTCGGTTCGCTGTACCACGACGACGTCATGGACGGCGCCGACAAGCGCCGCGGTGTCCCCAGCGCGCACGAGGTGTGGGGCAACAACGTCGCGATCCTGACCGGTGACCTGCTCTTCTCCCGCGCGAGCCAGCTCATGGCCCGCATCGGCGAGCGGGCGATCCGCGTGCAGGCCGACACGTTCGAGCGCCTCGTCCTCGGTCAGATGCACGAGACGATCGGCGCCCAGCCCGGCGACGATCCGGTCGAGTTCTACATCCAGGTGCTGGCCGACAAGACCGGTTCGCTCATCGCCGCCGCAGCTCAGGTGGGCGTCCTCTTCTCGGGCGGACCGGAAGAGCTCGCCGAGCCGCTGCTCGCGTTCGGCGAGAAGGCCGGCGTGGCCTTCCAGCTGCTCGACGACGTCATCGATCTCTCCGCCGACCCCGAGGCGACCGGCAAGGTTCCCGGCACCGACCTGCGTGCCGGCGTGCCGACGATGCCGTACCTGCTGCTGACCCGGGCCGACGACGACGCCTCCCGTGCGCTCGCGGCCACGATCGACCGCGGTGTCGCCGAGATCGCCGAGGGCAGCGATCCCGCCATCCTCGACGAGCCACTCGCCCGCCTGCGCGACCACGATGTGACGATCCAGACGCGTCGACTCGCCGAGAAGTGGGCCGACGACGCCGTCGCGGCCCTCGCGCCGCTGCCGTCCGGCGCCGTGCGTGACGCACTGACCCGGTTCGCCGAGGTCGTCGTCGACCGCGCCAGCTGACACCGACCCCCGCTGCGCCCGCGCTCGGGCGCGACCAGGAACGAGGAACACCCATGACCAAGCTGAGGCTGGCCATCGTCGGAGCCGGGCCCGCCGGCATCTACGCCGCGGATCTGCTGCTGAAGGCCGAGCGCAAGTTCGACGTCTCGATCGACCTGTTCGATCACCTGCCCGCCCCCTACGGGCTCGTGCGGTACGGCGTGGCTCCCGACCACCCCCGCATCAAGGGCATCATCAACGCGCTGCGCGACGTGATCGACAGCGGCGATATCCGGCTGTTCGGCAACGTGCGCTTCGGCGAGGACATCACGCTCGACGACCTGAAGCACCACTACAACGCCGTCATCTTCGCGACCGGTGCGGTGCGCGACACGGCCCTCGATATCCCGGGCATCGACGCCGACGGCTCGTACGGCGCAGCCGACTTCGTCAGCTGGTACGACGGTCACCCCGACTTCCCGCGCGAATGGCCGCTGGATGCCGCATCCGTCGGCGTCATCGGCAACGGCAACGTCGCTCTCGACGTGGCGCGTGTGCTCGCCAAGCACGCCGATGACCTGCTCGTGACCGAGATCCCCGACAACGTCTACCAGGGGCTCCGCTCGTCGGCCGTCACCGATGTCCACATCTTCGGGCGCCGCGGTCCGGCCCAGGTGAAGTTCACCCCGCTCGAGCTGCGCGAGCTCGGCGACCTGCGCGACGTCGATCTCGTGGTCTACGACGAGGACTTCGACTACGACGAGGCGTCGAAGGCGGCGATCGCGTCGAACAAGCAGGTGATGGTCATCGACCGCGTGCTGCAGTCGTGGCGTCAGCGCCCGAGCGTCAACGGCGCCGGGGGGAGGCGTCGCGTCGCCTCCACCTGCACTTCTACGCCAAGCCCGTCGAGGTGAAGAAGGATGCCGACGGCCGAGTGGCCGCGCTCGTGTACGAGCGCACGCGTCCCGACGGCGAGGGTGGGGTCGAGGGCACCGGCGAGCTGCGCGAGGTGCCGCTGCAGGGGCTCTACCGGGCCGTGGGCTACTTCGGGTCGCCGCTGCCGGGTGTGCCGTTCGACGACACGCACGGCGTCATCCCCAACCACGAGGGTCAGGTGCTGCACGCCGACTCGAACGAGCGCGTGCCCGGCGTCTACGCGACGGGCTGGATCAAGCGCGGACCGGTGGGGCTCATCGGCCACACGAAGTCCGACGCGATGGAGACCGTCCGCCACGTCATCAACGACCAGGGGTCGTGGTGGCAGCCGGCCGACCCGTCCGAGCAGGGCGTCCTCGATCTGCTGACCGTTCGCGGCGTCGCGTGGACCGATCTCGACGGCTGGCATCGCCTCGACGAGCACGAGATCGCGCTCGGTGCCCCCGCCGAGCGCGCGCGTGTCAAGGTCGTGGACCGCGACGAGATGGTCGCGATCTCGCGTGGCGAGTGAGGACAGGGCGATGACGTTCCGGAGCAAGCAGACGCTCGACGCCTGGATCGAGGAGTTCCAGCGGTTCGGATATCCGCTCGCGGTGAAGGTGATCCCGCAGGACGGCAGCCTCGGCCGTGACACCGGACTCGTCGCGATCACCATGATGAACGCGCAGACCGTCACCTACATCGAGCCCGACGTCCCCGGCGGCAACACCTGGCGCATCACGTTCGAGGCGCGAGAGACCGAGTTGCGTCTGGGAGCGGGCGGTGCGCTCGCGCTGTCGACGGAGCTCGCGATGGTGTCGACGCTCTGCGCGTTCCTCGAGACGAAGTCGCACGCGTTCGAAGGTGACGATCCGGCTGAGATCGGTAGCCCGGTCGCCGAGGCCTGATTCCGCGCGACGACCGTCCGATCTACTACAGCGCATCGGGTTGGGCAACCCGTGGTCGCCGCTTTCCTCCGACGCCATGATGGGGGAACGCCCGGTGCCGTGAGCGCGCCGGGTCGCGACGATACGGAACGAGGAGGCCCGATGCGCACGACCCGGGTCCTGGCAGCCGCATCGGTGGTCGCTCTCGCTGCGACGCTGGGCGCCTGCGCCCCCGATGACGGTGTGCCCACGCTCACCTGGTACATCAACCCCGACGACGGCGGACAGGCTCGGATCGCCGCGGCGTGCACGGATGCTGCAGACGGCGCATACCGGATCGAGACGTCTCTGCTGCCGCGTGACGCCGCGTCGCAGCGCGAGCAGCTGGCGCGGCGCCTCGCGGCCGGCGACACCTCGCTCGACATCATGAGCCTCGACCCGCCGTTCATCCCGGAGCTCGCCGAGCCCGGCTTCCTCGACGGCGTGCCCGACGAGCTTCAGGTCACCGATGGCATCGTCCAGGGAGCCGTCGACTCCGCGAGCTGGGGCGGCGAGCTCGTGACGGTGCCCTTCTGGGCCAACACGCAGCTGCTCTGGTATCGGCAGTCGGTCGTCGAGGCGGCAGGTCTCGACATGTCGCAGCCGGTCACCTGGGACGACATCATGGGCGTCGCCGAGGAGCAGGATCTGCGACTGGGTGTTCAGGGGGCGCTGGCGGAGTCGCTGACGGTGTGGATCAACGCCCTCGTCGCGTCCGCGGGCGGCGAGATCCTGAAGAACCCCGAGGCCCCCGCCGACGAGCTCGAGCTGGGGCTCGACAGCGAGGCCGGTCGGGCCGCTGCCGAGATCATCCACCGCATCGGGGCCGAGGGGCTCGGTGGCCCGGGACTCCCGACCGCCGACGAGAACGCCAACATGAACCTCTTCCAGGGCGAGCAGGGGTCGTTCATGGTCAACTGGCCGTTCGTCTGGCCTGCCATGACCGGTGCCGACCCCGCCATCGCGGATGACCTCGGCTGGGCCGTGTACCCGCGTGTCGACGCCGACAAGCCCGCGGCACCGCCTGTCGGCGGCATCAACCTGGGCGTCGGTGCCTTCAGCAAGAACCCCGACCTCGCCTGGCAGGCCGTCGAGTGCATCGTCCAGCCCGAGAACCAGTCGGAGTACTTCGTCACCGACGGCAACCCGCCGTCCAACGCGGCTGCGTACGACGACCCTCGCGTGCAGGAGGAGTTCCCGATGGCCGACACCATCCGCGAGTCGCTCGACCTCGGCGCGCCCCGCCCGCAGACCCCGTACTACAACGAGATCTCCATCGGGCTGCAGCGCACGTGGCACCCGCCGGCGGCCGTCGATCCCGAGACGACCCCGATCACGTCGAGCGAGTTCATCCTCGCCGTCCTGCGAGGGGAGCGTCTGCTGTGAGCACACGGGAGACCACCTCGCCGCGACCCCGCCGATCCGCCCGGGCGCGGGCGGAAGGACGACTGGGCTGGATGCTGGCGGGCCCGGCGTTCGTCATCATGCTGCTGGTCACGATGTACCCGATCGGGCAGGCGCTGTTCGACTCGCTGTTCAGCCTGCGGCTGACGGCGCCCGACGAGCGGTCGTTCGTCCTCTTCGAGAACTACCGCGTGGTCCTCAGCGACCCCGCGTTCTGGCGGTCGATGGGTGTCACGCTCTTCATCACGGTCGTGACGGTGCTGTTCGAGCTGATCCTCGGCTTCCTCCTCGCGCTCGTCATGCACCGGGCGATCAAGAAGCTCCGCGGTCTCGCCCGCACCGCCATCCTCGTGCCCTACGGCATCATCACGGTCGTCGCGGCCTTCGCCTGGTTCTACGCCTTCGACATCAACTCGGGCGGCTACGTCAACAACTGGCTCAGCTGGATCCCGGGGTTCGATCCGGAGCTCAACTGGTTCGCCGAGCAGGGCACCTCGCTCGTCGTGATCATCCTCTCCGAGGTGTGGAAGACGACGCCGTTCATCTCCCTCCTGCTGCTCTCGGGCCTTGCCCAGGTGCCCGGCGAGCTGGAGGAGGCTGCGAAGGTCGACGGCGCCACGGGGTGGGAGGTCATGCGTCGCGTCATCCTGCCGAACATGAAGGCCGCCATCATGGTGGCGGTGCTCTTCCGCACGCTCGAGGCGTTCCGCATCTTCGACAACATCTACATCATGACCGGCGGTGCCAATGACACCGAGGCGCTGTCTCTCCTGGCGTACAACACGTCGATCGGACGGCTCGAGATCGGTCTCGGCTCGGCGATCTCGGTGCTGCTGTTCCTCAGCGTGCTGATCATCGCGGCGATCTTCATCAAGGGATTCAAAGTCGACCTGGCGACGGGACGGGACTCCTGATGCGTACGCTCACCTGGCCGCAGCGGATCGGATGGGCCGCGATCATCATCGCGGTGCTCGTATGGTCGCTCTTCCCCGTGTTCTCCATTCTCATGACGTCGTTCAAGACGCCGTCGGGCCTGTTCTCGGGAACGCTGCTGCCGCAGGAGTGGACGCTCGAGAACTACACGGAGATCCTCGCGCCGGGCGGCGGGGCGCAGGACCTGTTCCTGCCGGCGCTGCGCAACTCGGTGGGCATCTCGCTCATCGCGACCTTCGTCGCCGTCGTGCTCGCGACGCTGTGCGCCTATGCGATCGCCCGACTGGACTTCCGCGGCAAGCGCATCATCCTCGTCACGGCACTCGCGGTATCGGTGTTCCCGATCGTGTCGATCGTCACACCCCTGTTCAACCTGTGGCGGGTCATCGGGCTCTACGACACGTGGCTCGGGCTCATCATCCCGTATCTGTCGCTGACGCTGCCGATCGCGATCTGGACCCTCGCGGCGTTCTTCCGCCAGATTCCGTGGGAGCTGGAGCAGGCGGCGCAGGTCGACGGCGCGACGCCGTTCGAAGCCTTCCGCAAGACCGTCGTGCCGCTGGCGGCGCCCGGTGTGTTCACTACGGCGATCATCGCGTTCTTCATCGCCTGGAACGACTTCGTCTACGGCATCTCGCTGACCTCGACGAGCGCGGCGCGTCCCGTGCCCGCGGCCCTGTCGTTCTTCACGGGGGCGTCGCAGTTCGAGCAGCCTACGGGCGCGATCTCGGCCGCCGCCATCATCGTGACGATCCCGATCGTCGTGGTCGTCGTCATCTTCCAGCGCCGGATCGTGTCCGGCCTCACGCAGGGCGCGGTGAAGGGATGACCTCCAGCATCCGCACCGGCGCCGCGCTCACCTCGAAGGGAACGTCATGGCCTCCATCACGCTGAAGAACATCGTGAAGACGTACGACGACGGCTTCACGGCGGTGAAGGGCGTCGATCTCGACATCGCCGACGGCGAGTTCGTGATCCTCGTCGGGCCCTCGGGATGCGGCAAGTCGACGCTCCTGCGGATGATCGTGGGCCTCGAGGACATCACGAGCGGCGAGATGCTGATCGACGGCGACGTCGTGAACGACAAGGCGCCGAAGGACCGCGACCTCGCGATGGTGTTCCAGAACTACGCGCTGTACCCGCACCTCACGGTCTACGAGAACATCGCCTTCCCGATGCGGTTGAAGTCGAGCAACGTGCCCGACGACGAGATCGACCAGCGCGTGCGGCGGGCTTCGAGCCTGCTCGAGCTCGACGAGCACCTCGACCGCAAGCCCGCCAATCTCTCCGGCGGGCAGCGTCAGCGCGTCGCGATGGGCCGCGCGATCGTGCGCAACGCCCGCGCGTTCCTCTTCGACGAGCCGCTGTCGAACCTCGACGCCAAGCTGCGCGGTCAGATGCGCACCGAGATCGCCCGCCTGCAGCGTTCGCTCGGCACGACGACGGTCTACGTGACCCACGATCAGACCGAGGCCATGACCCTCGGCGATCGGGTCGCGGTGCTGCGCCGCGGTGAGCTGCAGCAGGTCGCGAGCCCGCGTGGTCTGTACGAACAGCCCGTGAATCTGTTCGTCGCGGGTTTCATCGGGTCTCCGCCGATGAACTTCCTGCACGGCACGGTCGAGGGCGACACCCTGAAGCTCCCCATGTTCGACGTTCCGCTCGACGACCGGCTGCGCCGCGCGATCGGAGACCGCGAGCTCGTCATCGTCGGCGTGCGCCCCGACGCGTTCGAGGATGCCGAGACATCGGACCGTCCTCTCGACGGCGGCGTCCGTGCGGAAGTCGACGTCGAGATGACCGAGTGGCTCGGCGAGGTGCTGTACGCCTACGTCCCGTTCGAGGTCGAGGAGTCGGTGCACAAGAAGCTCACCGAGCTCGACCGCGATCTCGACGGCGAGGGGCTGCGGACCGAGCTCGTCGTCGCGCTCGACTCGCTCAGCAACATCCGTGCCGGCGACCCCGCGACGCTGTGGTTCTCGCCCGACTCGCTGCACGTGTTCGACCCCGAGACGGGGGAGAACCTCACGCGCGACGAGGAGCGGGCCGCGAAGCTCGAGGAGGATGCGCGCGAGCAGCGCAAGCGTGCCCTGCAGCGTGCCCAGGAGCGAGAAGCCCGTCGCGGTGGCTCCGCCGGGGCGTCCGGAACGCAGCAGAGTTCCGCCGCCTGACCCGCGTGACCCGGCGGCCGCTGATCTCCACGACCTAGGGTGGTGGCATGCGGCCGGACGAGGTGACATGGGGCCCCGACCTGCTGGGCCCCGGATTCGAGCAGGCGACTCTTCCGCTCGGCTCGGACGACGAGGGCGAGGTCGTCGCGACGCTCGTGCGGGCGATGCCGCATCCGGGTCTCCGGCTGTTCGGCGCGTGGCGCGATATCGACGTGCTGTACGTCCACGGCTGGTCGGACTACTTCTTCCAGACCGATCTCGCGCGCCACTTCACCGACCGCGGTGCCCGTTTCCATGCGCTCGATCTGCGGAAGTACGGGCGCAGCATCCGTCCCGGCCAGGCGCGCGGGTACGTCACATCGCTCGACGTGTACGACGACGACATCGCGGCAGCGCTCACCGCGATGGACACCGAGCGTCAGGGAAGGAGGCTCGTCCTCGTCGGTCACAGCACCGGCGGTCTGACGCTGACCCTGTGGGCCGCGCGTCACCCCGGGCGCGCCACCGCCCTGGTGCTCAACAGCCCGTGGCTCGAGCTTCAGCTCGGGCCCCTCGGGCGGCAGGCCGTCGCGCCTCTCGTGGAGGTTCGGGCGCGGTTCGATCCCCGGGGAAGCCACCCTGTCGTCGATCTCGGGTTCTACACCCGGGCCCAGCGCGAGGTCGGGAGTCTGCCCGACGCCCCCGACGGCTGGCGGCCCGAGCAGGGCTTCCCGACGCATCCGGCCTGGCTCGCCGCCGTCATCGCGGGCCACGCGCGCGTTGCGGCGGGAGTGGACGTCGGCGCCCCGACGCTCGTGCTGCTCTCGGCCCGTTCGACGTCACCGCTGCGATGGAACGAGACGATGACCTCGACCGACTCGGTTCTCGTCGTCGACGACATCGCGCGTGCCGCCACCCGCATCGCCGCGACCGTCACGATCGCCCGCATCGATGGTGCGCTGCACGACGTGTTCCTCTCGGCGGCTGCCGCACGCGCCGAGGCCGCTGACCGACTGGTGTCGTTCGTCAGCGGCCTCGACCGGTGAGCGCTCAGCCCGCGAGAAGGCTGACGAGCAGTCGGATCGAGAGGGCGAGCACCGACAGCAGTCCGACGATGCCCAGCGCGTTCTGCCACCACCGGTTCCGGAGCGGGCCCATGAGCGCCCGGTTGTTCGCCATGATGATGATCAGGGCGGCCAGCAGGGGAGCGAACAGCACCGTGAGGGCCTGAGCGAGCACGATCAGCTCGACCGGCGACGAACCGGCGAAGGCGACGGTGATGGTGATGCCGAAGGCCAGGATGAAGGCGCTTCCCAGACGCGCGGTCAGCGTCTCGGCCGATGCGCCGCGGCCGACGGCATCCGAGAGCAACGTGCCGCCCGCGATGCAGTTGGGGATCATCGACGAGAACGCCGCGCCGAAGAAGCCGAGTGCGAAGATCCAGGTGCCGACGGGCCCGGCGACGGGCTCGAAGATGCGGGCGAGACCGACGAAGGCGCCGGGCGCATCGGTCCCGGTGTCGAAGAGGACGGATGCCGAGACGACGATCACGAGAGCGGTCATGATGCCCGGGGCGACGATCCCGGGAATGGTGTCGACGATCGTGATGTCGCGGTACTCCGACTCGGTGCGCTCGCGCGCCTTGGTGCCGTACGACGCGAAGAACGCGGCGTTGATGGAGAAGTTGGTCCCGACGAGGCCGATGATGAGCAGCCACGCTCCGTCGGGGACGACGGGGATCAGGCCGAGGCCGGCAGCGGCCCAGTCGGGGTTCGAGACGAACGCCGAGACGATGAAGCAGAACGCCATGATCGCGACGATGACGATGAGGATCTTCTCGACGATGCCGTAGATGCCCTTCATGAGCAGGATCGTCGCGACCGCGACCGTGCAGATGACGGTCCACATGACGGGCGAGCTGCCGGGGATGAGCATCGCCAGACCGACGCCCGAGCCGACCGCGTTGCCCACCGAGAAGCACAGGGTGATGAGGAAAACCCCGAATCCGGCGGCGACTCCGGTCCACCGTCCGAGGCTGTCTTTGATCGACGAGATGAGCGAGACCGGTGTGCGGATGCCGAGACGCACGCTCATGTCGGTGAGGAACACCATCAGGATGGTCGAGACGATGATGACCCAGATCAGGCCGTAGCCGTAGCCTGCGCCGGCGTTCATCGCGGTGGTGAGGTTGCCCGGGCCGAACTGCCAGGCTCCCGCGACGAAGGCGGGACCGATCAGGGCGAGGCGACGCCAGAAGGTTCGTCGTATGGGGTTCTTCCCGACGATGCTCCGCACCGTCTCGGTCGAGATCCGGCCGTGGCCGGTCGCGGGGGTGGCGGGCGGACGTGAGGTGGTGCGGTCGCTCATGGAGACTCCTTGGGAGGGCGGCGGGATGCCGCGCAGTCGTCATTGACTTCGAGCCGGCGCTGCGACGCGTCGGGGAGCGGAACGGGGTGGCGGGGCGGCCGGATGCGGGGGTCCGGCCGCCCGGGATGACTCATGCGGGAACGGTGACGCTGCCGAGCTCGGCCGAGGCGAAGGCCGCGGCGATCTCGGCGTCTGCGCCGGCGGGGAGAGGCAGCAGCGGCTCCCGGACCGTCGCGTGGTCCAGGATGCCACGATTGACCAGGCCCCACTTCAGGGCGACGGTGCCCTCCATGTGCGAGCCGCGGTGGTAGACGGCCTTCGTCACCGGGAGCAGGCGCTCGTGAATGGCGTGGGCGGCGGCGTAGTCGCGTGCCTTGCCGGCGGCGATCAGGTCGATGAGCAGCTCGGGCGCGATGTTCCCGTAGCCGACGAGCAGACCGTCGACGTCGAACATCGTCGGCAGGAGGTACTCGTCGTGGCACGACAGGATCTGCAGCTCGGGGTACGCGGCGCGCAGCGCGGGGATCTCGGTGTACCAGCGGCGCATGTTGCGGACGCCGTTCTTCGTGTGGTTCACACCCTCCTGCCCGGCGATCTCGAGTTGCGTGTCGAGGTCGTACGACGCCTTGGTGTTGTCCGGGTACTGGAAGAGGATCTCCTCGAGACCCGACTCCTCCCAGATCGCGCGATAGCGCGTCTGCGGCGCACCGGGCTGGAAGCCGAAGCGCAGCCAGCCGTGGGAGGGGTAGACCAGGGCGCCGCGCGCACCTGCCGCTGCGGCATCCTTCGCTTCGAGGGCGGCGGTCGCGTTGCCCTCCTTCGTGATGCCCGCGATGATCGGCAGCCGGTCTTCGACGGAGTCGCGGAAGGCCCGGATGACGTCGAGCTGCTCCTTCTCGGTGAGGAACGTTCCCTCGCCGGCGTGGCCGAGCACCACGAGGCTCTTCACCCCCTCGATGGAGCCGAGCCACGAGCCGAGCCGCGCGATGGCTTCGTAGTCGACGTCGCCGTCGACGGTGAACGGGGTGACGGGGGCGGGGTTGAGGCCGCGGAGGTCGAGGACCATGTCGTCTCCTTGAGTGAGGTCTCGTCGTCGAGATCGGGAGGTGCCGGATGGCTGTCCCCGAAACCAATAACGTTTGCGGGAACGTTTGCAGTCTGGACTCGGCTCACCCGGATGTCAAGTGTTTCGGGAACGTTCTCGGGAAGCTTCTCGCCGTGACTGGTGTCACGGGTAGGCTCGGCCGGGGGAGGCAGGACATGGCCGAGGGTGACCGGAACGTCAGACACGTCGTGACGCTCAAGGACGTGGCGACGGCCTCGGGCGTCAGCATCTCGACCGTGAGCCGGATCCTCGACGACCGCACTCCGCCCTCCCGATCGGCGACGGCCGAACGCGTTCGCGCACTCGCGGAAGAGCTCGGCTATCGCCGCAACGTGTTCGCCTCGGGGCTTCGCCGTGGCGCCACCGGCACCATCGGCGTGCTCGTGCCGAGACTCACCGACGCCGTCATGGCGCTGATGTTCGAGGCGGTCGAGCGAGCCGCGCGCCAGCGGGGCTACTTCGCCGTCGTCGCGACATGCGGCGACGACGGCGACGAGGAGCGCCGCGCGACCGAGACCCTGCTCGACCGGAACGTCGACGGGCTCGTGCTCGCGACCGCCCGTATCGACGACTCACTGCCGGCGTCGCTGCGCGACCGCGGCATCCCGCACGTGCTGGCGCTGCGGACCGACGGGGTCAGCCCCGCCTCGCTCGGTGACGACGAGACCGGCGGCTATCTCGCGATGCGGCATCTGCTCGACCTCGGACACCGCGACATCGCCGTCGTCACGGGACCCTGGTTCACGTCGAGCGGGCGCGATCGGCGCAGCGGCGCGAACCGTGCGCTCGCCGAGGCCGGCGTGGCCCTCCCCGACGACCGAGTGATGGCGGTCGGCTACGGCCTCGACCACGGGATGGAGGCCGCCGAGATCCTGCTGGCCGGTCGTTCTCGTCCCACCGCCGTCTTCGCGGCCAACGACAACCTCGCGATCGGAGTGCTCAGCGTCGCGCGCTCCATGGGGCTCGAGACGGGGAAGGACCTCTCGATCGTCGGGTACAACGACATCCCGCTCGTGTCACGCCTGCCCGTGCCGCTGAGCTCGGTGCGCACGCCGTTCGATCAGATCGCGGCGTCGGCCCTCGACATCCTGCTGACGACGGATGCCGCAGCGCCGCAGATCGTGCGCGCGCTGCCCACCCTCATTCCGCGCGCGTCGACGGCCCCGCGCCGCTGAGCCGCGGCTCGGGTGGGTCCGCTGAGGTCGAGCGTCAGCGGTAGTTGACGAACTGCAGGTCGACGTCGAGGTCGGCGGCCTTCAGCATCCGCTGCACCTCCTGCAGGTCGTCGCGCGACTTCGACTGCACCCGCAGCTCGTCGCCCTGGATCTGCGACTTGATTGACTTCGGGCCCTCGTCGCGGATCATCTTGCTGATCTTTTTGGCATCCTCCGACGAGATGCCCTCCTTCAGCGTCGAGACGATGCGGTACTCGCGGCCGGAGGCGGTCGGCTCGCCCGAGTCGAGGCTCTTGAGCGAGATGCCGCGCTTGATGAGCTTGGTCTGGAAGACGTCGAGCACGGCCTTCGCGCGCTCCTCCGAGTTCGCCTTGATGAGGATCGACTCGCCCGACCATTCGATGGAGGCGTCGGTGCCCTTGAAGTCGTAGCGCTGCTCGACCTCCTTGCGGGCCTGGTTCAGCGCGTTGTCGGCCTCCTGGCGATCGATCTTGCTGACGATGTCGAACGAGGAATCTGCCATGCCCCCAGCCTACCGAGCCGCTCTGCCGAAGGCGACGATGAGCCCGTGCGCGACACTCAGCTCTACGCGATCTACGTCTCCGCTGCTCATCACGGCACGGGGGTGGGTCAGGCGCTCCTGGACTCCGTGCTCGGGACCGCGCCCGCGACTCTGTGGGTGGCCAAGGAGAATCCTCGTGCGATCGCCTTCTACGGCAGGAACGGGTTCCACTTCGACGGACGGGAGAAGGTCGATCCGGCGGCTCCGGCCATCACGGACGCCCGAATGGTCCGCTGACCTCCATCCGCGCCTGTCTGCGCCCGCCGGGGCGCCGCTAAGCTCGCGCCATGACGAGTGAGCCCGGCCCCCGGCGACGACGCGGCCGCTGGTGGGGCATCGCCGCGACGATCATCGCGAGCGCCGGCATCCTCGCGGTGGGTGCCGTGGCCGTCCTCGGCTATACCGTCGATCCGCTGTGGGGATGGATGCTGTTCGTCGCCTTCCCGTTCTCGATCGCGGTAGGAGCGATCGGCGGCGTGCTCGGTGTCGTCGGGGTGTTCGTGGCGCGCGCTGACCGCGGGGGATACGCCTGGCCGGTGGTCGCACTGGTGCTCGGCTGGGGGCAGGTGCTGCTGGGGAACGGCTTCCTGAACGGCTGGTTCATCTGACGCTCGAGGCGGCCGCGACCATTAGCAGATCCGGTTCCGGAAAGCAGGGGTACGAGCCACTTCGCGCAAGCCAATAGCATCGTCTCGAACCGGCGGTGCTCGCGGCCGGGGCGAGGGGGACTTGTGAACGACGTGCCGGACTCTGTTCCGACGGCGCCGGCCGGCTGGCATCCCGATCCGTCGGGCCAGCATCAGCTGCGGTACTGGGACGGCCAGCGATGGACCGACCACGTCTCGCCCTATCCCGCAGCTGAGCAGTCGCCGACGGATGCCGCACCGGCGGCGGCATTCGAAGCCGCGGCTTCAGAAGCGACGCCCCCGGGGCAATCGGCATCCGCTGCTGCCTCCGCCCCTGCGTCCAAGGACCCGGGGCAGAAGGTGATGACGCGTGCGACCTGGATGGTGCTCGCGGCGACCCTTCTCATCGTCGTCGGCGCAGCGGGGTTCGTGGGCTGGACGGTCGTCTCGGCGAACGCAGCAGCGACTTCGGAGGCGCCGGATGTCGTCGACGGGTTCCTCGCAGCCGCGACCGCGGACGACCCCGGTTGGACGCAGTTCGCATCGCCCGGGTACATCGCGATCTCGGGAGCGGCGACGCCGCTGTTCGGAGACGCGCGCGCAGCCGAGGTCCTCGACCTGTCGATCGACTACGACAAGCGCGGCATCCTCTACGGCGTCAATGGAACCGCGGGCTACGAATCGCCGAGCGGCGCCGACACCGCCAAGGCTGTGGTCGACATGACCTACACCTTCACGGTCGACGGAACGCCGCAGACGGCCACCTCGACGCGTGAGATCTGGCTGACCCGGCCCTACTACTACGGTGACGACGTCCCGTCGGGGTTCCGACAGGGCGAGACGCCGACGGCGATCGGGCCCTGGCGGGTGACCGGTGCGGCCTCGGCTGCGGCCTACGAGGCGGAGATCGTTGCGACGACGAGCTTCGAGCCCGCCCGACTCGATCAGGCGTGCTACACCTCGGACGTCGTGCTGTCGCAGATGTCCGAGATCGCGCGCACCGAGGGCGTGCTGGCCGCGGTCTGCCTGAGCGGCGGAACGTCGACCTCCTTCGATGACGGCATCGACATCGACGCCCTCGCCGCCGGGTTCCCCGTCATCGGCCAGGCTGCACCGCTGACCGATCTCATGGGCTGGCACAACGACCCCAACACCCCGGCGCCGCTCGAGCAGTACCTCATCTCCTCCGGAGGCACCGACTACGTCTTCGTCCTCGCGTCGACGGGCGTCGGCGGCGAACTGACGAACGACTCCGAACGCCGCATCATCCTCATCTCGAAGGCGGAGACCCGATGACCGACACGACTGAAGCGCAGCCCGCGGCATCACCGCAGCGCAAGCCACGCAACCGCGCGGCGCGCACGATGCAGATCGTCATCGCCTCGCTCGGCGTCGGTGCGCTGCTGCTGACCGTCGTCTCGGGGGTCGTGCTGTGGCCGCGGACACCCGAGACCGGGCCGACAGCCGATGTGCCGGTCGGGTGGGCACCGTGGGCCGACAACGACCTGGCGACTCCCGCGAGCGCCACGTTCGCCGAGATGAACGCCGCGATGCGCGATAAGGATCGCGAGCGGTTCCTCGCTCATGCCACAGGTGACGCGGCGACGCAGCTCGCGCTGTGGTGGGACAACTCGAGCAAGATCGGGTGGGATGTCGCGGCGATCGCGCCGTCGGACCTCGACGTCGACGACACCGGCACCATCGAGGTCATCCTCGGCGCTCAGTACGCTTTCGCGGCGCAGCCGCAGCGAGGCGACGGCGACCGTGACGCCGGCCTCGACCTCATTCAGGGCTTCGCCTACACCGTGACCTTCGAGCCCGGTACCCTCCCCAGCCGGTCGTTCGACCGGTACGAGGAGACGGAACCGCCCGAGCCCGCCACGATCACCTCCATCGTGCCGGCGCGCGAGCCGAACCCCTGGGATGAGGGCGAGATCTACGTCGCCAAGCGCGACCACGTGGTCCTGTTCGGCATGAGCGACGAGGCTGAGCTGGTCGATCAGAACGCGGATGCGGCCGAGCGATCGGCCGTCATCGCTCTCGACACGATCCGCGAGCTCGGCGGTGAGCCCACCCAGGACGGTTTCGTCTCGGCCATCACCGACGACGACGGCCGCTTCCAGCGCTGGCAGTACGGCAAGGGCACCCCGTGGGACATGGATGTCGCCGGTTATGCGCGTCCGACCCTCCGGCCGCAGATCTCGCAGCGCTTCCTCGATCCGGCGATCGCCACGGGATCCGATACCTCCGGAACGCTGATCGTGATGGGCCCGGGCAGCGCGTCGGGTCGCGACCAGGTGTTCGTCCATGAGTTCGCGCACGCTCTCCACAACACCGCCGCACCCGGATCGTTCATCGCACCCCCCGTCGCGGTGCACGAAGGCTTCGCCCGCTTCGTCGAGTGGAAGTCGGGCCTCGCCGACCCCGGGTACCTCCGACCCGAGGTGAAGGCGGCCATCGCCGAGCAGGGCATGGGCGCCTTCTCCGACGAGGCGCTGCGCAGCCAGGAAGCGAACCTCGCGTACGACGCCGCAGGGTCGTTCTACGCCTACGCGGATGCCCGCGACGGGACGGCCTGGACACTGGCAGTGGATATGGTCCTCGGCGGCGGATTCTTCGTCGACAGCATGGACTTCACCGCGGCCGACTGGCAGGCGTGGGTCGCAACGCAGTGAGTACGCGACGGCGTCGGCGCACGCGGCCCGTGGACGCCGTCCGGTTCGTAGGCTGGAACCCGTGCAAGCTCTGACCGAAGAACAAGTCCGCGCCTCGTTCGTCAATGCGACCGCCGACGACCGTCGGATCATGGCGATGCCGATCGACTTCATGCTGCTCGATTGGGATCATCTCGACTTCCTCGGGTGGCGCGATCCGAACTCGCGCGAGCGCGGCTACCTCATCGCGCAGCACGAGGGCGGCCCGGTCGGAGTCGTGCTGCGTGCAGCATCCGGAAGCTCGCGTGCGCGCTCCGCGCTCTGCAACCTCTGCCACACCATGCAGCCCGGCGACCAGGTCACGCTCTTCAGCGCGCGCAAGGCCGGTCCCGGGGGTGACGCCGGTGACTCGATCGGCACCTACATCTGCGCGGATCTCGGATGCCACGACAACGTGCGGATCGCCGGACCGCTCGCGCCCAGCGAGATCCGGGCGAGCGTCGACCGTCGGATCGACGGCACACGTCACCGCACCGAGGCCTTCGTCGGACGGGTCATCGGCGCCGACGAGTGACGGCCCCACCGTGGTTCGGAGCACGCGGTCACAGGGGGTAATATGGGTTCTCGCGCCTCCGGTCGACTGCACAAGCCGGGCGGGTGCGCACTGGCGAGTTACCCAAGCGGCCAAAGGGATCTGACTGTAAATCAGACTGCATTGCATTCGGGGGTTCGAATCCCTCACTCGCCACATCGAGAAGGGCCCCCGCTCAGCGGGGGCCCTTCTGCTTGGGGATCCGGATGGATCGCGCCCGCGTCAGCAGGCGGTCGACACGGTGCTCCGACAGACGCCGATGCTCAGCGTGCTGGCCAGCACCGTACGGTGCTCGTCCTCGCCCTTCTCGAGCGTCTGCAGCGACAGGATGAAGCCCATTTCTCACCTCCTCGATTCAATCGCCGTCGGCAGGCCGACGGGTGCGAGCACCGGGGGGAGCAGGGGGAGGAGCGGCCGGTCGGTTTCCGGAGCCCGAGGCGACGCCGCGACGAGCGCGAGCAGCACGCCCGCGGCGCCGGTCGCGAGATCGCACGACGCGCGCAGCATCCCGTCACCGACGAAGCGGACGCCCGCCGGGGCGTCGAGGGCGTGCAGCCTCATCTGAGAGAGGTGGTGGTCGCGCGCGCGTACCGTCTGCGCGCTCGCGTGTCCGGTCGCTTGCAGGGAGTTGAGGAAGAGCGCGAGACCGGCGCGGCCGGAGAAGAGTCCGGACTGCACCACGAACGGTGCCGACGCCGCCCGGATGATGCCGTGCAGCACCGCGGCCAGATCGTCGGCCGGCTCGTGCGACAGATACTGCGCGAGCGCGAGCCCGATGCCGGCTGAGCCATGGGCGAGATAGGGCAGCAGGCGCCACCCCTGATCGACCTGCAGCGACCCGTCCGTGTCGGTCCGGAGCGAGCTCAGGTCGATGGTGAGGGCGCGCCGCGCCACCTCGAGGAAACGACGGTCCCGCGTGCGTTCGAACAGTCGCACCGCGAGCAGCGCGGTCCCGCTCGCCCCTCCCATGAGGCCGCCGCGCCGCCGCGGCATGCCCGACGCCGTCACCCGCGTGCCCTTCTCGACGATTCGCCAGTGCGCGTCGAGGCGATCGACGACGTCGATCGCTCGGGGCAGCGCGCTCGAATCGGGCTCCTCGAGAAGAACGAGGCCGATGCCGGCGAGCCCCCTTCCGAGGCTTGTTCCCGCGCTCTCGACGTCGAGGTCGAAGCCGCTGAGGCGATCGCTGAGAGTCGCGGCTTCCGCGATGAGCCCGAGGCGGCGACATCCCCAGATCGCGCCCGCGATGCCGTCCATCAGCCCCGGGCGGAGACCGTCTCCGCGACTGCCGGTGATCGAACGCGACACCCAGGATCGCAGTTCGGGCGGGAGAGCGATCCCGGTGGCGTCGAGCGCGAGGGCGACGCCGAGCGCACCGTGCGCGAGCGAGAACGCGGGCTCCGCGAACTGACGCGGATCACCGGGCCACAGACGGTCGATTCGGCGTGGGGTCGCGTCGGCGAGCAGCTGCTCGGCGACGCCCTCGATCGTCGGGACGGACTGCGGGTTTCGGACCGGGTGCCTGCTCGGGTCGTCCTCACGGCCTCCGTGTCGCAGCGCGGCGGTCATGCGCTCCGTCCAGTCGCGGGGCAGGTCGAAAGCGGTGGCGGCCTGCGCGACGAGTTCATGCGCCTTCTCAGGCTGAAGCGCCAGCACGTTCGTGAGCGGCAGGAAGACGTACAGCTCGATGCACGCCAGCGCGTGGGCATCGCGCCGCACGGGGTCGGTCTCGTCCGGCAGCGTGAATCCCGGGGCGCCGAGTACGGCGGCTGCGCGGGCCCCGGTGGGTAGCGACATCTCGAAGTCGACGAGGCCGACCGACCCGTCCGCGTCGACGAGGACGTTCGCCGGGTGCAGGTCGCCATGCGTGACGCCCTCGGCATGCAGGCGTGACACCTCCCGTCGCAGGTTGCCGAGCACCAGCAGCATCCGATCGCGATAAGCGTGGCGTTCTGCACCGGTGGAAACAGCCGCCGTGAGGGGGCTGCTCGTCGCGACGACCCGGTCGAAGGGCTGGCCCGGCAGCTGTTCCAGGACGAGGAATCGATGACCGTGCGCCTCGAGTGAGACGCGTACCTGCGGCACGCGCACGCGGCCGGCGACGGCTCGCAGGGTGCGCTCCTCGTCACCGAGCCGGGCGACGGCGTCGCGACCGTCCGGTGTCCAGCCGGCGTACGGTCGCGCCTCTTTCACGATGACGGGCGACCGCTCGAGGATGCCGCTGTAGACCCCGCCGGCGTTCGAGTAATGCAGGGCGCCGGTGATGTCGGGGAATCCTGCCGGCGGCTGATCGTCCAGCGCCTCGAGCTGGTGCCGCAAGAAGTCCGGCAGCTCGACCCAGGGCGGCACGTGGAACCCGGCCTCGCGCCGGTCGGGGACCCAGGTCCCGTTTCGCAGATCCCGCACGGCGGGCAGCGCATCGCCGTCGACGATCACCTCGTGCTCGGTGAAGGCGCCGTAGCGGACGTGGAGAGGGCCTGTGTTCCAGCGCAGGTCCGACAGGATGTACGGGCCGGGCTGGTCGCCGAGCTCCTCGTCGAGGGTGACCAGGCAGTGTTCGAGCCGTTCGACCGAGGGGGGATAGAGGGTGATGAACTTACCCGCACCCGACCGCTCGGCGTCCTTCGCCAGCACCGCGTCGAGGGCCTGCTCGTCGAGCAGGTGCTTGAACGGCACGCTGTGCCGGTGGCAGTAGGCCGCGACGACCTCGAGCACGCCGGGTGCTGCGTCGGGCAACGCGGTGACGTGCACTTTCCAGCCCTGGTCGGCCAGCTGCATCTCGGGTGGCAGCCAGACAGACCACGGATGCCGCCGGCTGCGCCGCCAGCGGTCCCACGAGAGCGAGGGTGGCGGCGCGTAGACCTCGGCGGCTCCCGGTGTGTTCGCACCTGCGTCATCCGTGTCGGGCGAGTCGTAGAAGACCCGATCCCGTGTCGCGAAACGCCCGAATATCGGATCCATCTGCTTCCCCCGCGGCCCGGTACGGCGGGCCCAGGGTCATCATCGGTCGGGCGGAACGGGAGCCTGTGCGACCGGAAACGTGAGAAAAGCCCGTCGCGAGCCCCGGCGGTGCCGTGACGGGCGCGGGCAGGGCTGACCGGTCGCTCTGAGAGCCGTCGCCAGAATTCATCCGAATGGATGAAGGAGCGCGGTCGACGGAGAGAGAAACCGCTGCGAAGTTTCACCCGAACGGGCGACGGAGACTCAGACCCGGTTGCGTGCTCCCCACAGCGCGAGCTGCGTTCGGTCGGCGAGGTCGAGCTTCTTGAGGGCCGAGTGCAGCTGCGACCGTACGGTGTGGACCGACACTTGCAGCGTCTCGGCGATGCCCTCGTTGCTCGTGATTCCACCGGCGAGTGCCGAGATCACGCGACGCTCGGCCGAGGTCAGCAGCGCACTGACCTCCGGGTCTTCGGAACCGCCGCCTCGCCGCACGAACTCGCGGATGAGCGGCGCGGTCACCCGCGATGACACGAGAGCCTCGCCCCGCGCCGCGGCGTAGATCGCGCCCACGAGCTGATCGGAATCGTGGCTCTTCAGGAGGTAGCCGACGGCACCGGAATCGAGAGCCTCGCTGACGTACCCGTCGATGGCGAAGCTCGTCATGACGATGACGGCGATGGGTGCGCGCCCGTCGTCAGGACGTGCGAGCAGGCGTGTCGCCGACAGACCCGACAGCTGCGGCATCTGGATGTCCATGAGCACGACGTCGGCGCGTTCCGCGCGCGCGACATGCACCGCGTCGACACCGTTCGAGACCTCGCCGACGACCTGGATGCCCGGAGCGCCTTCGAGCTGAAGCCGCAGCCCCCTGCGCACGGCGCGATTGTCGTCGGCGATCAGAACGCGGATGCGCTCGGCCCCACGATTCATACCGTTCTCCTTGTCAGGCGATCGGGTCGATCGGGATCGCGATCCGCACATCCCATCCGCCGGTCGGCGTCGGCCCTGCGAACAGTGTGCCGCGCAACAGTTCGACGCGCTCGCGCATTCCGCGCAGGCCCCAGCCGAGATCAAGGCCCGGAACCGGCGTCGAATCGCTGTTCGGGGCGTGATTGACGACGCGGACGATGAGTTCGTCCTCAGCGTCGGCCACAGTCACGATCACGTTGACCGGGGCACCGGGAGCATGCTTCGCGGCGTTCGTCAGTGCCTCTTGCAGAACGCGGTACCCGGTGGTGGAGACGACGGCCGGAAGGTCGGACACCGCTCCCGACAGCTCGAACGAGACTGGCATGCCGCGCTGCGACCAGAACTCGACGAGCTCACCGGCGCGACGCAGGTCGCGGGTCGTCTCGGTAGGGCCGGCTGCGTCGGCAGCGTGCAGGTCACTCAACGCACCCGCCAGGCTCGCGGCGGCGAATCGGCCCTCGTTGCGCACCTCGCCGACCAGGCGGATCGCTTCGTCGGGACGTGCCGGTGCGAGGGAGATCGCGGCGTCGGCCAGCGTCACGAGCCCGGCCAGGTGCTGCCCGGCGACGTCGTGCAGTTCCTGGGCGATGCGGGCGCGTTCGCGCTCGCGTGCATCGTTCACTCGCGCGTCGTGCTCCTGGCGTGCGAGTTCGGCCTGTTCGCGGGCAAGGGCCACCTGGCGCACCTGGGCGCCCCACCAGATGCCGAGGGCCGTCGCGCCGAGTGCGGGCGCGGTGAACCGGAAGAACTCGTTGGCCATGAAGGTGAAGGCTGCGCCCGCGTCGCCGGTGTAGACGGCGCCCCAGACGAAGAGGCCGCCCATACCGGCTACGACGACACCGAGGAGGCACACGATGGCCGATGTCGCAGGCACGCGGCACGCTGCGAGGAACTGCGCGAGCGCCACGACGAGGTACATGCCGATGAGCCAGTTCGGCACGTCGAACACGCCGAGGACGAGGAGGTAGACCGACACCGTGGCGAAGACCGCGGTGCGAGGCCACCGACCGCTCAGCAGGAGAGCCGAGGCCTGGGCGACGCACGCCACGGCGAGGATGACGCAGAGGACCGGGATCGAGACGGCGAACGGCCAGTCGACGGGGCCGGCCATCATGGCGGTGATCGGGGTCGCGAGCACCTGCAGGGTGGTCATCGCCGAGACGATGGCGACGAGGATCGCCGACCCGCGACGCGTGCGGAAGAAGGTCCGCGTCGCGGATGCGTCGAACTCAAGGCCGGGCTCTCGGGGTGGGTTCACCACAGAATCCTCTCAGCCCCGCAGAGAACGCCCGTGCATGCCAGGATGTGAGAAGTCAGCGCGGAAGGAACCCTGTCGATGAGCAAGCCCATCACGTCTCCCGAATCGAGCAAGCTGCTGCGCGCCGCGATCTGGGTCGCCATCGGCGCGCTCATCGCCGCGGCGATCGTCTGCGTCGTCTGGGTGCTGGTGGGCTCGGGTACCGGGATCGTCGCCCGAGCGTTCACGACGGTGCTGCTGCTCGCTGGATTCGCCGGCATCGCGATCCTCGAGTCGCACCTCGCCGGTCGTCGCCCCGCCTGGTTCGCGCTGACCAGCATGGGCAGCTGGGTCATCGCCCTTCTCATCGGCGCCGTGATGATCTGGCTGCCGTCCCCGACCGAGAGCTTCGGGTGGGGCTACGAGCGCTTCATGCGCTTCCTGCTCGTGCTCCTCATCCTGCAGCTGGCGCTCCTGCACCTGCGGCTCTTCACGAAGGCCTACCTGCGGAACCCCACGACGTTCCTGTCGATCGTGACCTACACGACGATCGCCTTCCTCGGGATCGTCGCCGTCATGCTGATCGTTCCGCTCGTGGGTGGCGAGTGGTTCGACTTCCTGCCGATCTACTGGCGCGTCGTGGTCGCGCTGACGATCCTCGCCGCCGTCGGCACGGCCCTCGTTCCGCTTGTCAACGCGCTGTTGATGCCTCGCGCGCCGCGGCCGGCTGCTCAAGCCCCGTGGCCGACCTACGCCGACGGTCGCACGCCGCTCCCGGTCCTCGCCGACGGATCTCCCGACTGGCAGGCGTATTACACGGGGCGCCCCACCTACCCCCAGGGTTACGCTCCGGTGCAGCAGCAGGCTCCGGTGCAGCAGGCCCCGGTGCCGCAGCAGGCTCCTTCGCAGCCGGGATACCAGGACTTCCCTCCGCCCCCGCCGCTGCCCGACCAGCCGATCGCTCCCCGCTGAGCACCGCGGGTTCCGGGAGCCCCGGAACCCCGTAGCGTGGAGGCATGGTGGATGCCCGAGAGCTCGAAGACCTGGCCGTCGACATCGCCCGCGAGGCGGGTGCTCTCGCGCGCCGACGCCGCAGCGAGGGAGTCGCGATCGCCGCGACGAAGTCGGCGCTCGCCGACATCGTCACGGAAGCTGATCGCGAGGTCGAGCTCCTCATCCGCGACCGCATCGCACAGGCACGGCCCGACGACGGCTTCCTCGGCGAGGAGTCCGGGGCCGAGCGCGGCGCCAGCGGGCTGACCTGGGTCGTGGATCCGATCGACGGCACCGTCAACTACGCCTACGGCATCCCGCACTATGCCGTGAGCATCGCGGTCGTTCAGGGCGAGCCCGACCCGCAGCAGTGGGAGGCGATCGCGGCGGCCGTCTTCTCGCCGGCCGTCGACGAGATGTTCCGTGCGACCGCAGGCGACGGCGCATGGCTGGGAGACGTGCGTCTCGCCGTGTCCGAGCCGACCGACGCCGGTGCGCTCCTCGCGACGGGCTTCGGCTACGACCCCGCCACCCACGCGGGAGACCTCGCCCGGCTCGGACGCATCATGCCCGTCGCGCGGGATATCCGTCGCGCCGGGGCTGCATCGCTCGATCTGGCGTATGTCGCCGCCGGCCGGCTCGACGGCTACGTCGAGCGTGGGCTGCAGCCGTGGGACCACGCCGCTGGAGCCCTGCTCGTGACCGAGGCCGGGGGCGTGGTGACCGGGATGCCGGGGGAGCGCCCCGGGCGCACGATGACGATCGCGGCCTCTCCAGCCCTCCACAGTCGACTGGCCGAACGGGTTTTCCACGCAAGCTGACGTGTGGATCGCATTCCCAGCTGTAAGACGTTAGTGTTTACCCGTTCGTTATCTTCGGAACCCGATCCGGAGTCCGGACACCACCCGGAACGTTTCCGCCGCGCACGAGCGCGCGCTGTTTGCGAGAGCCTGCGATTTGACTTCTGAGACCACTCCTCCTGAGGCCGCGTCCTCGCGACCCTCGACGGAGGATCACTCGTCGGCCACGACGACCGGTCTCACGCAGGGCGCGGGTCTGACCCGCGCGCAGTGGCGGCGGTTGGCGGCCGAAGCCGAGCTGGCCGCGAAGGTCGCCGACATCGCGACTGATGACGTTGCGACCGTTGCCGACGCTCCGGGCGACGACGCGGAGAGCCCCGCCGCTGCGGAAGAGCCGCGCGCCGAGGCCGACGAGATGGTTCTCACCGTCGTCGACGGTGACGCTTACGCCGGTCCGGACCTGGTCACCCCCTCTCGTCGTCGTCGTGCACGTCCGGCGCCTGAGCACACCGCGCCGCAGGGTGAGTCGTTCGGCCCTGCCGCCGTCGACTCGTCGAAGGGCGAGACGACGGATGCCGTGGACGCGGACTCGACCGCGACGGAAGAGCCCCGCACGTCGTCCGACACTCACGACGTGGACGAGTTCGAGTTCGCCGCGCGGCTGTTCTCCTTCACCGCACAGACGCCGGTGCAGGTGGCCGAGGAATCTCTCGCGGAGCGCCAGCAGCGCACACGAGAGGTCACTGTCGCACGCCCGGGACGCCTGCGTCGTGTGGGCAAGCGCGTCGCCGCTGCATCCGTCTCGATGAGTGCCGTCGCGGCCGTCGGTCTTCTCGCCGTCGGCCTGACGAGCCCCGCCGCTGCTGTCTTCGCCTCGGGTGACACCGGACGTGACATCACGGCGGAGGCGCCGCGTTCGTCGGCGTCCGTCGAGCCCGAAGAGATCCAGGCTTACGTCTCCTCGCCCAACACGGGTGTGACCTTCGACCGCAGCGACACGTTCGACGTGACGTCCGTCTCGGAGATCGCAGCCGACTCGGGGGTGACGAACTTCGCCGGCACCTGGGTCAACGACCCGAACGCGGCCATCCAGTGGCCGTTCCCGGTGGGTGTGCCGATCTCGGCGCAGTTCGGCTCGGTCTCTTACCTGTCGGAGTTCTCCCGTCCGCACCGCGGTGTCGACCTCACGCCCGGCGCGGGTGCGGAGATCCATGCCGTCGCCGGGGGGACCGTGCGTATCGCGACCGAGGCGGGCGGCGACTACGGCGTGACCGTCGTCATCGATCACAACATCGACGGCGAGCTCGTCTCGACCCGTTACGGGCACATGCAGTACGGCTCGCTCAAGGTGAAGGTCGGCGACACGATCGAGCCCGGTGAGATCATCGGAAAGGTCGGCAGCACCGGCAAGTCGACCGGTGCTCACCTGCACCTCGAGGTGCTGCTCGGCGGCACGACCCAGACCGATCCGATCGCGTGGCTCGAGGAGCACACGAAGCGCTGACCTGATTCGGTCTGAGGGCGCCGAGATGGTATCCTCTTCTAGTTGCCCGCTTGCGGGTGGCACGCCCCGATAGCTCAGTGGCAGAGCACTTCCATGGTAAGGAAGGGGTCGTCAGTTCAATCCTGACTCGGGGCTCGCAGCATCCTCGGATGCGTTGCGGCAGGGTAGCTCAGTTGGTGAGAGCGCACGACTCATAATCGTGAGGTCGCGGGTTCAAGCCCCGCTCCTGCTACCGATGACAACCCCCGGCCAAACCCGGGGGTTTTGTCGTATCCGCGTGGCCGGTCGAAGCGGCTTCGATAACCGCTCCGGAAGCGGACCCACAGTCACCTCCGTTCGCTGACCCGGCTTGAGGAGATCGCGCAGCTTGGGTGGGCGGAAGGTCACCGAACCGTCGTGAATGGGACCGCGGACGCATGCGGAAAAGCCGCGCGTCCGGGCACGAGAAGGCGCCCGGGGCCCCTCCAGAGCCCCGGGCGCAGGTCGGACGCGAGACGAGGACCTAACTCGCGGCCGAGGGATCGAGCAGGCCCGCCCTGCTCCCCATCAGCGCTGGATCGCACCCGACGTCACGATCCTGCCTCGTGTGGCAGGAAATCCGCTCGCGCCCTGTTCGTGCTCGGTCACGTCAAAAGAGCCTGGTGAAGAGGCGAAAACTGCCGTCGATGGACCAGTCCGAGACCTCTGTTTGTGCTGATGTTCGCCGCAAGATTTCATCCGATCGGATGAAGCACGCGAACCGGCCGCCCCGGAAAACCAGAACGCCCCGACATCCGAGGATGCGGGGCGCCCTACGATCCGGGGGGAAGATCGTCGACGTCATCGACGCTACGGCTTCGCGGTCGGTCCGTCGAGTCGGCCTTTCGGGGGACAAGGGCTCGGCAGAGCCTCGCCTCGGATCACCCCGTCCGCCTCGGATCAGCGCCGGTGGAAGGGGCAGCCCCCACCGGCACCCGTCGCCCGGACGCGCCCGCCCGACGCGGGCTTGGTCGGCAGCCGCCGTTCGTTCACGTCGAGACCCGCGCCGAGGATCGTCACGTCCGGATGGCTCAGCGCCGCGATGGCCGTGGCGAGGCCGGCGATCGCAAGCTTCTCACCGGGGCAGCGGTGGCCCGAGGCGACGTCTGCGCCGCCGTGAGGGATGAAGGCGGGCAGCGCCTCGTAGTCATCGACCCCGATGAAGCGTTCGGGTGCGAAGGAGTCGGAGCGCTCCCAGGAGCTCTCGTCGAGGTTGGTGCCGAGGATGTCGAGCACGACGCGGCCCCCCGCGGCGACCCGCTGGCCATCGAGCTCGATGTCGGCAACGGCCCGTGCCGGAAGCATCGGCACGAAAGGAGCCGTGCGGCGGATCTCCTGCGCGAACGCGACGGCGAGTGGTCCGCCGTCGAGTGTCCCGCGTTCGGCCGTCTCGGCGGCGATGCGCTCGCGCCACTCCGGTCGGTCGTGGAGTTCCTTGGCGGCGAAAGCCACGAACCGTGCGACGGCGATCATCGGACGCATGCTGTTCTGCAGTTCGATGCCGGCGAGGCGGGCGGACAGCAGCACGCCGGCACGGTCTCGGTGCCACGCCCATGCGTGCAGGGCCGTTCCGGGCTCGGGCTGCAGATCGCCGTCCCGGACCGCCTCGATGAGGTGCTGGGTGTGGCGGTCGGACCAACGGCGATTGGTCCAGGCGAGGAGGTACTCGGGGGAGTAGGGGACGCCGAAGCCGTCGACGATCTGCGCGAGGCGCGCCGCCCATCGCGTCTTCGCTGCGGGGGTGCCCGGAAGTCCCGCCCAGCGCATGATCGCGCGGCCGAAAGCGCCCACCGCCGCATCATAGGCGGAACGCTCACCACCGGCGAACCAGTCGTCGAGCTCGCCTTGCCATTCGGCGGCCAGAAGCGGACGCAGACGCTCGACCTGCTCGTCCTCGTAGGCGATGTCGAGGAAGGTCGCCTTCCGGTGCCGGTGGTCCCGGCCGTCGAGGCTGTGCACGGAACCGTGCCCGAAGAGGGTCTCCTGCACGATCCCGGGCATCGCACCGTGGCGCCGCACCCGCTCCTTGTCGTAGAACACCTCGACGCCCTCGGCGCCCCGGACGAAGATGGCCGGATCGCCGAGCAGGCCCAGGGGTGCGGAACGCGCGCCGGCACGGACTCGCCGCCAGATGCGTTCGCCGAACCCGTAGCCGCGTAGCAGCAGCTGCGGGGAGTCGTCGGTCAGCGTGCGTGCAGCGGCGGTGATCGAAGACATCATGGATCCACGTTCACACCTCGATTCCGCGGAGCCGAGGGGGAGGCGGATCATGCTGACGTGTGCTAGCCCGCGGCTCCGGACTCGAGACGGCGAGCCGCCCGACGCAGCACCGCGGACTCGATGAGGAGCACCCCGCCCACGGCGGCCGCCCCGAGAACGACGAGAAGGAGCGCCGGCACGGCATCCGGCCCCGGGGGCTGGACCGCGCCGCCTTCCTGCCACGGCCACAGGGCGCGAAGCGAGCCGATCATCAGGCCTGTCATCATCGCGAGCATGACGCGCCGCCGGTGGGCCAGCAGCCACTGCAGGACCGACACGAAGAGCCCGAGCCCGATCATCGCGCCGAGGATGAAGACGCCGAGGTAGACGAGGTCGCGCTCGTTCACGGCGGCGAGGGTGGGCGCATACATGCCGACGGCCAGGAGGATGAACGAGCCCGAGACTCCGGGCACGACCAGCGCGCACACGGCGAAGGCCGCGGCGAGGGCGACCACCGGGAGCGGCGGCTCGAGGGGGTCGACCTGGGGGAGGCTCGTCAGGAGGAAGCCGGCAACGGCTCCGACGGTCGCTATGCCGTATTCGCGCAGCCGCCACCGGCCCCCGACCATGCGGATCGGGACGACGAGCGACGCCAGGATGAGGCCGGCGAAGAGAGCACGGGATGCGACCGGCTCGGCCTCGATGAGGGGAGCGAGAATAGCCGAAGCCGCGAGCACGGCCGCGATCATGCCGAACCCGACCGGGAGAACGACCGACCAGCGCACGGCGGCGAACTCGGTGCGGGCGCGGGCCAGACCGCGACCGCGCACGCCGTCGGCGACGACACGTGCGACACCGCGGGCGAGATGTCCGGCCGAGTCGATGAGTGTTTCGTAGACCCCGACGATGAGGGCGACGGTGCCGCCGCTGACTCCGGGGATGATCTCGACGGTCCCGATGAGCGCGCCGCGACCGGCATCCAGGAGCATTCGTGCGACGGGCATGGGTGACCTCCGAGAAAACGACGACGGAGCGTTCCAGGCTACCGGTGACCGCCTGAGCGGACCGTGGCCGGCCCCGTTACCGCGCGTCCGTGCCCGGTGCAAGTGGCTCGACGGATTCGCGCGCCGGCCGCATCGTGGAGACATGTCCAACGCATTCAACGACGACCTCGCCCGCCCCGCCGCAGCCGAGGATGCCGGCATCCAGCCGTTGCGCGACGGCGATGCGACCAGCGTGGCCGACCCCGACCTCGACCCCGCTCAGCGCGAGTGGGATCGCACCGACGCGATCGACGAGGCGCTCGACGCCGGCGTCGACCCGGCCGAGCTCGACACGGCGACCGCGACGAGCGACGACCCCGCCCACATCCCGTCGGACGACGACGAGATCCCCGCCGAGGACCTGCCGACCGCTTACGAGCAGCCGGAGACCCAGGGGGACGACCCCGTCATCGCCGAGCTCGGCGAGGACGGCGAAGGCGACATCACCGACGAGGGCATGTGACCGCGGGAATCGAGTCGTATGCGCCGATCGGCGACGGCCGCACCGTCGCGCTGATCGGCCTCGACGGCAGCGTCGACTGGCTGCCGCTTCCCGACCTCACCTCCACTCCGGTCTTCGCCCGGCTGCTCGACAGCGAGACGGGCGGTTGCCTCGAACTCGCCCCCACCGAGGAGCACGAGACGTCGCGCCGGTACGTCCCCGACACGAACGTGCTCGAGACGACGTTCACGACCGCCCGCGGGTCCGTCACGGTGACCGACGCGATGGTGTCGGGCGTCGCCGGGCGCATGCCCTGGGCGGAACTGGCCCGTCGCATCGACGGAATCGACGGCACGGTGCCCATGGCCTGGCGCATTCATCCCGGAACATCGCTGCGGACCGCGGCTCCGTGGATCGAGCGCTCTCAGCACGGCGACATCATCCGCAGCGGGAAGACCGCACTCGTCGTCGTGGGCTTCGAGCACGGCCCCGACGCCCCCGATCCCGACGGCACGAGCGGCCCTCACCTGACGGGCACCTTCACCGCGACGGAGGGCTCGCGTCACCTGATCGCGCTCGCCGCCACTCACGACGAGCCGCTGCACCTTCCCGACCCCCGCAACGTCGACGTCGGCATCGATCGCACGATCGAGAACTGGCGGCACTGGTCCGAGGTCTTCTCCTACGAAGGCCCCTGGCGGGAACGGATCCAGCGCAGCGCACTCGCCCTCAAGCTCCTCATCTTCAGCCCCACCGGAGCGATCGCCGCAGCCGCGACGACGTCGCTTCCCGAGAACCCCGAGGGCGGCAAGAACTGGGACTACCGCTACGCGTGGGTACGCGACCTCGCGTACACGGCGCACGCGCTCGTGCGCTTCGGGCTGCGCGAGGAGACGCACGCGGCGCTGTCGTGGATGCTTCGCACCATCCGGGAGCACGGTCCCGAGCTGCACGTCATGTACACGCTGAACGGCGAGCTCGTGCCCGACGCTCAGGAGTACCCCGTGCCCGGTTGGCACGGCAATCAGCCCGTCGTGACCGGGAACCCGGCGCGGGAGCAGCTTCAGCTCGGCGTCTACGGCGACCTGATGGCCATCTGCCGCACCTACGTCGAAGCGGGGAACGTGCTCGACATCGGAACGGGCCGGATGCTGGCGGGCGTCGCCGACCGGACGTGCGACCTCTGGCGCAACCCCGACTCGGGCATGTGGGAGCTGCCGGAGGAACGGCACTACACCTTGTCCAAGATGGGGTGCTGGAAGGCCCTCGATGACGCCGTCGCGCTCGCCGAGAGCGGTGCGATCCCCGGAAGCGCCGAGCGCTGGAAGGCCGAGCGCGAGCGCATCCGGCTCTGGATCGACGAGAACTGCTGGTCGGACGCGAAGTCTGCTTACGTCTTCTCCGCGGGGTCGGACGAGCTCGACGCCTCTGTGCTGCTGCACGCCCCCACCGGCTTCGACCGCGGCGAGCGGATGTCGACGACGATCGACGCCATCACGGCGGAACTGGGAGCGGGCCCGCTGGTCTACCGCTACAGCGGGGTGTCGGAAGAGGAGAAGACGTTCGTCGCCTGCGCCTTCTGGCGGGCCGAGGCCCTCGCCTGCGTCGGGCGGCACGACGAGGCCCTCGATCTGGTCGACCAGCTCGTCGCCCTCGCGAACGACGTCGGCATCTATGCCGAGATGATCGACGCCCAGGACGGAACCGCCTGGGGCAATACGCCGCAGGCCCTCAGCCACCTCGCGTTCATCGCGACCGTGCTCACCATCCGCGACGTCGTTCCCGAGGAGGCCCTTCGTGGCCGATGAGATCGAGGTCTTCCGCGACACCCGCGCTGTGCTCGTCGAGAGCATCTGGTGGGATGAACGCACCGACGAGGTCGTATGGGTCGACATCACCGCGGGGCTCCTGCATCGCGGGCCCCTCGACGGCGCTGTCGACGGCCGTGACGACCGGGTCGTCGAGCTGCCGCCCCCGCTCTCTGCGGTCCAGCCGGCCGTCGGAGGCGGCTACGTCGCGGCGCTGAAGGACCGGGTCGTCCTGCTCGACGCGGACGGACGCATCGAGCGGGACCTCGCGCAGCTGCCCCATCGTCACGACGGGATGCGGCTGAACGAGGGGAAGGTCGATCCCTTCGGTCGTTTCGTCGTCGGCGCGATGGAACTCACGACCGACGACCCCGATGCGGCGGTGTGGTCGGTCGACCGCGACGGCGGCACCCGCGTGCTCGGCGGCGGGTACGGCGTCGCCAACGGCATGGAGTGGTCCGACGACGGGCACACGATGTACATCACCGACACCGCGACCTCGACGGTCTACCGCGCCGGGTACGGGCCCGCGGGCGAGCTCGGCGAGCTCGAGCCCTTCCTCGTCGGACGGGCGAGCGACGGACTGGTTCGGGCAACCGACGGCTCGTTCTTCAACGGCCTGTACGGCGAGGGCGCGGTTGCCCGCTGGGACGCCGACGGCGACGTCGTCGCGGAGATCGCGATGCCCGCGCCCAACATCACCTCCGTCGCGTTCGTCGGCCCCGACCTCGACGTCCTCCTCGTCGGGTCCGCGCGGGAGAACCTCACCGAGGAGCAGCTGCAGCGGCATCCGCTGTCGGGTGGGATCCTCCGCCTCGCGCCGGGCGCGACCGGCCGCCCCGTCCACACGTTCGGGTCCCCGTCGATCGCCTGATCGACGGATTCGCGAGAAGACCACATCCAGGAAGACCGACGGAAGGAGACGCCATGTCTCGTGACCAGTACACCTTCGCCAATCCCGCCGAGCTGTATGCGGACATCGAGCCCGAGAAGCAGCAGATGGACGAGCCGGGTCTCGACGCCGACCTCACGCCGAAGGCCGACCTCGGCGAGGAGAGCTACCGCGGCAGTGGCCGCCTGACCGGGCGCAAGGCGCTCATCACGGGCGGCGACTCGGGGATCGGCGCCGCGACGGCGATCGCCTTCGCCCGCGAGGGTGCCGACGTCGCCATCTCGTACCTCCCCGAGGAGGAAGAGGACGCGCAGCGCATCGCCGGCATCCTGAAGGACGCCGGTGTGACCGTGGCGCAGCTTCCGGGCGACCTGCGCGATCCGGAGTACTGCCGCTCGCTCGTCGCCGACACTGTCTCGGCGCTCGGGGGCATCGACATCCTCGTCAACAACGGCGGCAAGCAGATCTTCCAGTACGAGCTGGCGGACCTGACCGACGAGCAGTTCGACGACACCTTCAAGACCAACGTCTACGCGATGTTCTGGATCACGAAGGCTGCGCTCCCGCACCTGCCGGCGGGCGCGTCGATCATCAACACCACGTCGATCCAGGCGTACTCGCCGTCGGAGACGCTCGTGGACTACGCCTCGACGAAGGCGACGATCAACACGTTCACCAAGGCTCTTGCGCAGCAGCTCGCTCCGAAGGGGATCCGCGTGAACGCGGTGGCGCCCGGTCCGATCTGGACTCCGCTGCAGCCGAGCGACGGCCAGCCCCAGGACAAGATCGACAGCTTCGGCGAGGAGACCCCGCTCGGACGCATGGGCCAGCCGGCCGAGCTCGCGCCCGCGTATGTGTTCCTCGCATCGGCGGAGTCGAGCTATGTGGCGGGGGAGACGCTGAACGTCAACGGCGGCATGCCCACGCCCTGATCTCAGCGTGAGGACGTGCGCCGGCGGCCTCGGCTGCCGGCGCACTTCTTCGACATATTGATTGTGCACAACCTAGTTGTGTACAGTGCATGTATGGAACCGACGGAGCACATGGTCTGCTTCTCCCTCTACGCCGCGTCGCGAGCGACGACGAAGGCGTACGCGGCGCTCCTCGAGCCCCATGGGCTGACCTACCCGCAGTACCTCGTGCTCGTCCTGCTGTGGAACCGCGACAGCCGCAGCGTGAGCGATCTGGGCGAGGCACTCGACCTCGACTCGGGCACCCTGTCGCCCCTCCTGCGTCGGATGACGCGCGACGGTCTCGTCGAACGTGGTCGCGACAGCGCCGACGAGCGGGTCGTGACCGTGTCGCTCACGACCCGCGGCCGCGAGCTGCGGGCGGACCTCGCTCACGTCCCCGCCTGCATAGCCGGGGGGATGGGCGTGTCGGTCGACGGTGCCCGCCAGCTGATCGCCGCTCTCACGGAGCTGGCTGACGGGATGCGCGACACCACCGCCGATCTGCGCGTCGCTTCCCGCGCCGCGAAGACCACCACCCACAAGGAAATGAAGGAGGAGCACGCATGAGCGCTCTCTACACCGCCGAAGCACTCTCGACGGGCGCCGGCCGCAACGGTCACGTCCGCACCACCGACGGTCGCGTCGACCTCGAGATGGCCATCCCGAAGGAGATGGGCGGCTCGGGCAACGGTTCGAACCCCGAGCAGCTGTTCGCCGCCGGCTACGCCGCCTGCTTCCACTCCGCCCTGCAGATGGTGGCCCGCTCGAAGAAGATCGACGTGACCGACTCGGCCGTCGGCGGGCAGGTGCAGATCCACCCGACGGATGCCGGCGGCTTCTCGCTCTCCGTCGTGCTCGAGGTCGTGCTCCCCGGCGTCGATCGTGACGTCGCGCAGGATCTCGCCGACGCCGCGCACCAGGTCTGCCCGTACTCGAACGCGACCCGCGGCAACATCCCCGTCGAGATCACGGTCTCGGAGGACTGACCATCGCGTCCCCGCGTCGCGTGCTCAGATGCGAACGACGCGGGGACGGTGCCGCACCTCGCGGTGCAGCCTCTCCATCTTCGCGTCGAGCTCGGCGGCCGTCTCGGCCGCGTCCTTGAGCTCCGCGATCAGCTCCGCCGGCACGTTCGCGGCGAACTTGTAGTAGATCTTGTGCTCGAGGCTCGCCCAGAAGTCCATCGCGATGGTGCGGAACTGCACCTCGACGGGAACGGTGATGCGTCCCGTGGAGAGGAAGACGGGTACCTCGACGATCGCGTGCAGGCTCTTGTAGCCGTTGGGCTTGGGCTCGGCGATGTAGTCCTTGACGGTCCGCACCTCGATGTCGTCCTGGGCCGTGAGCAGATCGAACAGCCGGTAGGCGTCCTGCGTGAAGCTGCAGGTCACCCGCACGCCGGCGATGTCGGTGATGTGCTCGCGGATCGACGCGAACTCGGGCTCGACGCCCTTCCGGACGACCTTCTCGACGATGCCGTCGGGTGACTTGAGCCGGCTCGACAGATGCTCGATCGGGTTGTAGTCGTGCAACTGCTGGAACTCGTCGCGCAGGATCTGCAGCTTCGTCTCGATCTCCTGCATCCCGAAGCGGTACTCCAGGAGGAACTGCTGGAACTCGTCGCGCAGGCTCCGCAGCTCCTGGGGTGAGAAGTTCTGCAGACCGTCGGTGATCGAGAGCGGGGGCACGGAGCTGCCGGTCGTCATGGGATCGACGGTACAGAGGCGGCATCGGCGGCGGCTGTGAAGACCGTCAGTCGTTCGCCGGAGGCGCAACCCCGCCGCCCGGTGCGTGTCGGAAGGCGGCGCTAGCATGAACCGTCCGGCCGACTCGCTCAAGGAGATCCATGCTCGGCAAGCTCCTGTTCCGCTACCTGCGCACCTATCGGTGGCTCCTGCTGGGCGTGCTGGTCTTCCAGTTCGGCTCGGCGATGGCCTCGCTGTACCTCCCTCGTCTGAACGCCGACATCATCGACAACGGCGTCGCCCGCGGTGACACGGCCTACATCTGGTCACGCGGCGCCATCATGCTCGTCATCGCCCTCGGGCAGATCGTCGCGTCGGTCGTCGCGACCCTGTGCGCGGCGCGTGCCGCGATGGCTGCGGGGCGCGACATCCGACGCGACGTGTTCGAGAAGGTGAGCGGATTCTCCGAGCGCGAGGTCTCGCGCTTCGGCCCGGGCACGCTCATCACGCGCAACACGAACGACGTGCAGCAGGTGCAGATGCTCGCGATGATGGGCGCCACGATGCTCGTCACCGCGCCCATGCTCGCGATCGGCGGCGTCATCATGGCGTTGCAGCAGGATGTCGGACTGAGCTGGCTCATCGGGGTCGCCGTGCCGCTCCTGCTCGTCGTCGCGGGGCTCATCATCGGCCGTATGGTGCCCTTGTTCCGGCAGTTCCAGACCCGCCTCGACAACGTCAACCGCATCATGCGCGAGCAGCTCACCGGCGTTCGGGTCGTGCGGGCCTTCGTTCGCGAGCGCATCGAGGAGCAACGCTTCCGCGGAGCCAACACCGACATCATGATCGTCGGGCGCAAAGTGGGGTCGCTGTTCGTGCTGATGTTCCCGCTGGCGATGCTCGTGCTCAACGTCACGGTCGTCGGCGTCATCTGGTTCGGCGGCATCCAGGTCGATCAGGGCAACGTGCAGATCGGCACGCTCTTCGCTTTCATGCAGTACGTCGGTCAGATCCTCATGGGCGTGCTCATGGCGACGTTCATGACGATCATGATCCCGCGAGCCGCCGTGTCGGCCGACCGCATCGGCGAGGTGCTCTCCTCGCACGATGCCCTCGAGCGGCCCACGTCACCGGTGCGCGAGTTCCCCGAACCGGGCGCCGTCGTGTTCGACGACGTCTCGTTCACCTATCCGGGCGCGGACTCGCCGGTGCTCGAGGGAATCTCGTTCCGCGCGGCGCCCGGTGAGACGGTCGCCGTGGTCGGGTCGACGGGCTCGGGCAAGACGACACTGGTCTCGTTGATACCTCGGCTGTTCGACGTCACCGGAGGAGCCGTCACCGTCGCCGGGGTCGACGTGCGGCAGGCCGACCTCGATCTCCTCTGGGGCGGCATCGGCTATGTGCCGCAACGTGCCTTCCTGTTCACCGGCACGGTCGCCTCGAATCTGCGGTTCGGCCGCGAGGAGGCGACCGACGACGAGCTGTGGCAGGCGCTCGAGATCGCGCAGGGCCGCGACTTCGTCGCCGAGATGGAAGGCGGCCTCGACGCTCGCATCGCGCAGGGCGGAACGAACGTCTCCGGCGGGCAGCGTCAGCGACTCGCCATCGCCCGGGCCATCGTGCGTCGCCCCGACATCCTGGTCTTCGACGACTCGTTCTCGGCGCTCGACCTGACCACGGACGCACGCCTGCGCGAGGCCCTGTGGCGCGAGCTGCCGCAGGTCACCAAGATCGTCGTCGCCCAGCGGATCTCGACCGTGACCGGCGCCGACCGCATCCTCGTCCTCGACGACGGGCGGATGGCGGGTCTCGGCACGCACGACGAGCTTCTCGAGTCCAACGAGACGTATCGCGAGATCGTCGAATCGCAGCTGGGAGTGGACGCATGAGCGCCGACAACCTCACCGAAGAGGAGCGGGCCGAGCTCGAACTCGCGGAACAGGCCCGCCAGAACTCGGGCAGCTGGGACAGCGTCGCGCCGGGCAAGGCGGCGAAGTTCGGGCCGAGCTTCCTGCGGATGATCGGTCTGCTGCGTCCCTACGCGCTCGTCTTCGGCCTCATGACCGTTCTCGGCGCGGTCGGCGTGCTCCTCGCGGTCCTCGCGCCCCGCGTCCTCGGTGACGCGACCAACCTGATCTTCGAGGGCGTCGTCTCGGCGAACCTCGGCTCGCAGTTCCCCGCGGGAACGAGCCAAGAGGATGTCGTCGCCGCCCTCAACGCGGCGGGCCAGACCGATATCGCGAACCTGGTCGGCGCGATGCAGAACTTCCAGGTCGGTGCCGGCGTCGACTTCGACCGGCTGAAGTGGGTCGTCGTCACCGTCCTGGCCATCTATGTCGGTTCCGCGGTGCTGACGTGGCTGCAGGGCTTCGTCATCAACATCATCATGGTCCGCACGATGTGGCGCCTGCGCGAATCGGTCGAGGCGAAGATCAACCGGCTGCCGCTGTCGTACTTCGACCGTGTTCAGCGCGGTGAACTGATCTCTCGGGTCACGAACGACATCGACAACATCACCCAGACGATGCAGCAGTCGCTCTCGACCGCGCTCACGAGCGTGCTGACGGTCGTCGGTGTGCTCTTCATGATGTTCTCGATCTCGTGGCAGCTCGCGCTCGTGGCACTCGTCTCGTTGCCGCTCATGGCGGTGATCTTCGGTGTGATCGGACCCCGGTCGCAGAAGGCCTTCGCTGTGCAGTGGCGCAAGGTCGGGCGCCTGAACGCCCGCGTCGAGGAGTCCTTCTCGGGACACGCCCTCGTCCGGGTCTACGGCCGCGAGCGCGACGCGCGCGAGAAGTTCGCCGCCGAGAACGACGAGCTGTTCGAAGCTGCGTTCAAGGCGCAGTTCCTGTCGGGCCTCATCATGCCGGGCATGACCTTCATCGGAAACCTCACCTACGTCGGCATCGCGGTGCTGGGCGGGCTGATGGTCGCCTCGGGTCAGTTGCGGCTCGGCGACGTGCAGGCCTTCATCCAGTATTCGCAGCAGTTCACCCAGCCGCTGTCCGAGCTCGGCGGCATGGCTGCGGTCGTGCAGTCGGGCACGGCGTCGGCCGAGCGCGTGTTCGAGCTGCTCGACGAGGACGAGCAGGAGCCCGACGCGCCCGACGCCGAGCCGGTGCGCGGCGGCCGCGGCGTCATCGAGTTTGAGCATGTCCGCTTCGCCTACTCACCCGACAAGCCCCTCATCACCGACCTGACGTTCCGGGTCGAGCCGGGGCAGACGGTCGCAATCGTCGGGCCGACGGGAGCGGGCAAGACCACGCTGGTGAACCTCCTCATGCGCTTCTACGAGCTCGACGGCGGCCGCATTCTGCTCGACGGCCAGGACATCTCCGAGCTGTCGCGAGACGACGTGCGCTCGCGCACGGGCATGGTGCTGCAAGACCCCTGGCTCTTCGCCGGAACCATCCGAGACAACATCCGTTACGGCCGTGAGAGCGCGACCGACGACGAGATCGTCGAGGCGGCGATCGCGACGCGCGTCGACCGGTTCGTGCACTCGTTGCCCGACGGGTACGACACCGTGCTCGACGAGGACGCCGCGAACGTGTCGGCCGGCGAGAAGCAGCTCATCACCATCGCGCGCGCGTTCGTGGCGCAGCCCGCGGTGCTCATCCTCGACGAAGCGACGAGCTCGGTCGACACGCGCACCGAGTTGCTGCTCCAGCAGGCGATGTCGGCGCTCCGCGACGGGCGCACCTCGTTCGTCATCGCACACCGGCTCTCCACCATTCGCGATGCCGATCTGATCCTCGTGATGGAGCACGGCGACATCGTCGAGAAGGGGGCGCACGACGAGCTGATCGCTGCTCAGGGTGCCTACTGGCGTCTGTACCGGTCGCAGTTCGAGCAAGCGGCGACGGAGCAGGCGGAGGAGGTCGCCGAGCGCGACGCCGTCGATGGCACGGCGGGCGGCCGGGCGGTCTCGACGGATCGGTAGTCTGAACGAGGCGGATCTGCGCCCGACGCGAGAGTAGGCAGAGTTGAGCGGTTCGACGCCTCCGGGCTGGTACGACGACGGTCACGGCTCACTGAGGTGGTGGGACGGCTCGCAGTGGACCGAGCACACTCACGCGCCGGTCGAAGCCGCGCCCGCCCCTCAGCCGGAGGCCGCGCCCCAGGAGCCCCCGGCGGTGACCGAGGAGCCCCCGGCGGTGACCGAGGAGCCCCCGGCGGTGACCGAGGCGTCGATCGTGGAGAGTCAGCGGGGCCCCGTGGCATCCGACACCGCCTCGCCGACGGATGCGCTGCCGCCCATTCCGCCTGCTCCCGGGGGCCCTGCTCCGGTCTACCCCGGTGTCCACCCGACGACAGCGGCGGTGGCCGGAACCGACGGCGACGCCGTCGCTGCTCCCGCGCGCCGGTCGAAGCTCTGGATCGTCTTCGTCGCGCTCGGCGTCGTGCTCGTCGGCCTCATCGTGCTCGCGGCCGTCCTCATCCCTCGCTTCGTCGCAGACATCCTCGATCCGAGCGCCGATCGCCCCGGGACGAGTTCGGTGCAGGGCGCGGATCTGCGCGCCGCCGAAGACATCGTCGATGCCTACGACGACGCGTGGGACGACATGGACTGCGCCGCCTACCAGGCCATCGTCACCCCCGAGTTCCTCGCGAGCGGCGGGCTCTCCGACTGCGCGGACTTCGCCCAGGCGGCCACCGAGTTCAACAACTCGGTCGAAGACTACGAGGTGAGCTTCATCTCCACGACGCGCGAGGGCGACACGATCTACGTCCAGACGCTCGAGACCTTCACGCAGACGGCGGATGCCGCCGGCTCACCGCTCGACAACCCCGTCCCGGCCAGCTTCTCGGCGCTCTACACGCTCGTCCCGGGCGGTTCCGGTTGGCTCATCGACGATTACGTCGAGCAGTGACGGGGGAGCGGGGTGCGCGCCGGAGCGCACGGTTCTACCTGGCCTGCGCCGGGGTCGGTCTCGCGGCAGGCCTGCTGTCGGGGTTGTTCGGTGTGGGCGGCGGAACGGTCATCGTGCCGCTCCTCGTGCTGCTGCTCGGGTTCGACCAACGACTGGCTGCCGGAACGTCTCTCGCTGCGATCGTCCCCACGGCCTCGGTCGGCGTCATCTCCTACGCCCTCACCGGCTCGGTCGCCTGGATACCGGCCATCATCCTGGCCGCGGGCGCGGTGATCGGGGCGCAGATCGGAAGCTGGCTGCTGGCCAAGATCCCGCAGAACGCGCTGCGCTGGGGGTTCGTGGGCTTCCTCATCGCGGTCATCGTCACGCTCTTCATCGTCGTCCCCTCACGCGACGCGGTGCTCGAGCTGAGCTGGCCCGTCGGCTTCGGGCTCGCCGGACTCGGGCTGTTCACCGGGATCATGGCGGGCCTCCTCGGCGTGGGAGGCGGCGTGATCGTCGTGCCGGCGCTGATGTTCCTCTTCGGAACGAGCGATCTGGTCGCGAAGGGCACCTCGCTTCTGATGATGATCCCGACGGCGATCTCGGGCACCGTCGGCAACGCCCGTCGGCGCAACGTCGATCTGCTGGCGGCCCTCGTCGTCGGACTCGCCGCCTGCACCACGACGGCGGTGGGCGCTTGGATCGCGACCCTGCTGAACCCGCTCACGGCCAACATCCTGTTCGCCGCGTTCCTCACCTTCATCGCCTCGCAGATGGCGGTGCGTGCCGTCAAGACGCACCGGGCGGCGCGGGCGGCGAAGCGGGCTGCGCTGTCGTCGGAGGCCCGACGGTAGGATCGGACGGTGTCCGTGAACCCCGATCTGGTCGAACGCGCCTTCGCGCCGACCGCTCCGTACCTCGTGGGTCGAGAGAAGGTGCGCGAGTTCGCTCGCGCCGTTTTCGCGACCGATCCGCAGCACACCGACCCCGAAGCGGCACGCGCGCTGGGTTACCCCGATGTCGTCGCGCCGCCGACCTTCGCGATGGTGATCCAGGACCTCACGCTGCAGCAGCTGCTCGGAGAGCCCGATTCCGGCATCGCCCTCGAGCGAACGGTCCACGCCGAGCAGCGCTTCCGCTATTCGCGTCCCATCGTGGCGGGCGATGAGCTCACCGCGCAGCTCACGGTGACCGGCATCCGAGCTTTCGGCAAAGGGGCGATGGTCACGAGCGAAGCCGACATCCGCGACGTCTCCGGCGACCACGTCGTGACCGCTGTCTCGGTGCTGCTGGTCGGGGGAGAGGACGCATGAGCGATCTGACTGTCGGAGCCGTCGTGGCCGAACGCACCGTCGAGCTCACCCGTGAGTCGCTCGTGCGCTACGCGGGGGCGTCCGGAGACTTCAACCCGATCCACTATCGCGACGATGTGGCCGCTCGCGTCGGACTGCCGGGCGTGCTGGCACACGGCATGCTGACCATGGGGCTGGCCGTCGAGACGATCGTCGAGTGGCTCGGAGACAGCGGCCGGATCGTCGAGTACGGCGTGCGGTTCACCCGTCCCGTCGTGGTCGACGCGGAGACCGGTGCGACCCTCACCGTCGTCGCGAAGGTCGGCGCGGTCGATGAGGGAGTTGCGCGCATCGACCTGACCGTCAGCCATGCCGACACCGTCGTGCTCGGCAAGGCGCAGGTGCGCGTGCGCACGAGCGAGTGACCGTGGCCGAGATCGAACCGCGGCCGCTCGCGGAGCTGACGACGCTGCGTGCCGGTGCCGTGCCGGGCCGGATGGTCGAGGCGCGCACGAGCGACGAGCTCGTCGCGACGATGCTCGACCTCTGGGCGGCCGGCGAGCCCTGGCTCGTCGTCGGCGGAGGCTCGAACCTCCTGGTGGGCGACGAGCCGTTCGACGGCACCGTCGTCGCCGTCCGGACGAACGGCATCGAAGAGGTGCCGTCGCCGCACCCGGGGTACACGCGTCTGAAGGTGCAGGCCGGGCACTCGTGGGACGAGCTCGTCGAGTACGCCGTCGCGGCCGGTCTCGGCGGCATCGCCGCCATGTCCGGCATCCCGGGAACCGCCGGAGCGGCACCCGTGCAGAACATCGGTGCCTACGGTCAGGAGGTCGTGCAGACCCTCGTCGAGGTCGAGCTGCTCGACGAGTCGACGGGCGAGGTCAGCGTCGTGCCGGCATCCGAGCTGGGACTCGGTTTCCGCACCTCCGTGCTCAAGCACCACCACGGATCGGTGGCTGCGCGTTCCGCGGTCATCCTGTCGATCACTCTCGAGCTCGACCAGGTCGGACACGGCGAGTTCGTGGTCCGCGGGCCGCAGCTGCGCGGGGCGCTCGGGCTCGATCCCGAGGCGACGGTTTCGTTGCGCTGGGTACGCGAGACCGTGCTCTCGGTGCGGGCTAGCAAGGGCATGGTGCTCGACGACACCGATCCCGACACGTGGAGCGCCGGGTCGTTCTTCCAGAATGCGGTCGTCACCGCCGCGTTCGCCCGGACGCTGCCCGACGCCTGTCCGCGGTGGCCGGTGGCACCCGACCCCGTGACTGATCGCGTGATCCTCTTGAGCGAGTACTACGGCATCTCGCCGACGGGTCGGGCAGCGGAGCCGGACGTCAAGGTGAGCGCTGCCTGGCTCATCGAGCACGCGGGTATCGGCAAGGGGTTCTCGCTGCCGGGTTCGCGTGCCGGCCTGTCGACCAAGCACGCTCTCGCGCTCACCAACCGCGGCGGTGCGACGGCGGAGGAGCTCGCGGCGCTCGCGCGGTTTGTGCAGCAGCGCGTCCAGTCCGAGTTCGGCCTCATCCTGCAGCCCGAGCCCGTCCTGGTCGGCGTCGAGCTCTAGCCCCCCGCCCCCACCCCCGCCCCCGCCCCCGCCCCCGTCGAGTCGCCAGAGAATGCGGATGATCGGATGCCGGCATCCGCAGTTCCTGGCGAGTCGACGGAATGAGGTGCGGGTCAGCGGGCGGACAGGAGACGGCGGATGCGGCGGATGAGCGCACCGGGATCGTCGAAGTCTCGGGCTGTCACGACCGTGACCCGATAGCCGAGCGACTCGAGCTCGGCACGTCGTGACTGATCTCGGCTCCACTGCGAGAGGTCGCGGTGATAGTCGCCGTCGTACTCGAGGACGAGCCGGGCCTCGCGGTACAGCAGATCGACCCGCGCGACGAAGCGCCAGCCGTCGCGGATGACGACGTTCGTCTCGGGGCGGGGGAGCCCGGCCCGTATGAGGAGCACCCGCAGTTCCGACTCGCGCGGCGATTCCGCGCCGTCGTCGAGCAGGGGCAAGGCTTCGGCGCGGCGGACCGCGCCCCGGCTGCGGCCCGCCCGCTCGTGAGCGATGCCGAGTGCGTCGATGGTCGTGCGCGGGTCGTGCCGGCTGATGAGCGCGTCGCCCGCGGCGACGAGCGCGCCCAGCGAGACGGATGCGCCGAGGTCGACCCATGTGCGCTCGACCGTCGTGAGTCGGATGCCGTCGACCTCGACGATGTCGTCCGGCTCCACGGCCAATGCACGACCGACCACCTCGGGGCGTCTGACCCGGTTGGCCGGAAGCGCGACGGCGAGGTGCGGACGCGTCGCCGCGGCGTCTCGGAGGGGCGCAGGCAGCGGCATCCGATGCACCGCGGCGGCGGTGGGTCCGCAGAAGAAGGCGTGCGGGGGAACGCGCTCGCCGATCAGCCTGAGCATGTCGAGGTCGCTCAGCGCCTCGCGCGCCCGAGCGCCGTGGAGAGGCCGGGTCAGATCACGAGCCCGCAGCCGGCCGGCGGGTACGCCGAGCTCGCGGGCCATCTCGGTGAGGAAGCCAGCGGGGAGGTCTGCAGGAAGCGCGGCGCGTCGCATCGCGCCAGCATCCGCCCCCTCAGGACCGCGTCGACGCCCCGCTGCACATCCCGGGGATATCCCGCCCCCTCATCCCCCTGTGCAGAACCCCCCTCACCCCGTCGACTCGCCACAAACGGCGGATGCAGGTGCTGCCTGATCCGCGTTTTGTGGCGAGTCGACGGGAGAAAGAGGGACTCAGGAGAACAGGCGCTGCAGGCGCTGGATGCCTTCGAGCAGTTGGTCGTCGCCGAGCGCGTATGACAGGCGCAGGTAGCCCGAGGGGCCGAAGGCCTCGCCGGGAACCACGGCGACCTCGGCCTGCTCGAGGATGAGGTCGGCGAGCTCGAGGCTCGTGTTCGCCTCGACCCCGCCCCACGACCGTCCGAGGAGGCCGGTGACGTCGGGGTAGACGTAGAACGCCCCGAGGGGGTTGGGAACCTCGACGCCGGGGATCTTCGCGAGCTCGTCGACGATCAGACGGCGGCGGCGGTCGAACGCGAGCCGCATCTGCTCGGCCTCGTCCTGCGGCCCGGTGAGAGCGGCGAGGGCGGCGCGCTGCGCGACGTTGTTGACGTTCGAGCTGAGGTGCGACTGCAGGTTGCCTGCGAGCTTCATGGCGTCGGACGGACCCACCATCCAGCCGACGCGCCATCCGGTCATCGCATAGGTCTTGGCGACACCGTTGACGAGGATCGTCTGACCGGCGAGCTCGGGCACGGCCTCCACGATCGAGACGGCCCGGGCGCCTTCGTAGACGAGGTTCTGGTAGATCTCGTCGCTGATGACCCAGATGCCGTGCTCGAGCGCCCACTGGCCGATGGCCGCGGTCTCCTCGGGCGTGTAGACGGAGCCCGTGGGGTTCGAGGGCGAGACGAAGACCAGCACGGTGGTGCGCTCGGTGCGCGCGGCCTCGAGCTGCTCGACGGTGACCTTGTATTCCTGGTCGGCGCCGGCGAAGACCTCGACCGGGATGCCGTCGGCGAGAGCGATCGCCTCGGGGTAAGTGGTCCAGTAGGGCGCGGGCAGCAGCACCTCGTCGCCGGGGTTCACCACGGTCTGGAAGGCCTGGTACACGGACTGCTTGCCGCCGTTGGTCACGATCACCTGCGAGGGCTGCACCTCGAGGCCCGAGTCGCGCAGCGTCTTGGCGGCGATCGCCTCGCGCAGCACCGGGAGGCCGGCAGCCGGGGTGTACCGGTAGTTCGCGGGGTCGGCGAGGGCGTGCTGAGCTGCCTCGACGATGAACTGCGGCGTCGAGAAATCGGGCTCGCCAGCCGCGTACGAGATGACGGGCCGGCCGGCGGCCTGCAGGGCCTTGGCCTTGGCGTCGACCTTGAGGGTCGCCGACTCGGCGATGGCGGAGAGCTTGCGGGACAACGGTGCGCGTTCGGTCACCCTCCGAGCGTAGCGCCGGGGCCTGTCCGCCGGTGATGGATGACGGTCATCGAGTCGGAGCCCCGACGAGGCGGCCGCGCTCGGCGCGGGTCAGGGGCGGGATGGACGCGAGCAGGCTGCGTGTGTAGTCGTGCTGCGGTCGGTCGAAGATCTGTCCGACCTCGCCCGTCTCCACGCACTCGCCGCGATACATCACGAGCACGCGGTGAGCGAGATTGCGGACGACGGACAGGTCGTGCGAGATGAACAGGATGCCGACCCCGAGGCGTTCCTGCAGCTCGACGAGGAGATCGACGACCTGCGCCTGGATGGTGACGTCGAGCGCCGACACCGGTTCGTCGCACACGAGGATGTCGGGGTCGCGCATGAGAGATCGCGCGATGCCGATGCGCTGCCGTTGCCCGCCGGAGAACTGATGCGGGAACCGGTACATCATGTCGGGCTTCATGCCGACGAGCTCGAGCAGCTCCGCGACACGGTCGCGCCGCTCCGACGCCGACCCGGTGCGCGCGACCGCGAGCGGCTCGGCCACCACATCCCGCACCCGCATGCGCGGGTCGAGCGAGGCGTACGGGTCCTGGAAGACCATCTGGATGCCCGGCTGGGCGGGCGGGCGCCGTCCGCGGGTGCGTCGGGTGATGTCGGCGCCGCGGTACATCACCGTTCCCGCGTCGCTGCTCTCCAGGCCGACGATCATCCGCGCGAGCGTGGACTTGCCGCTGCCCGATTCGCCGACGATGCCGAGGGTCTCCCCGCGGCGGAGGACGAGATCGACGCCGCCGACCGCCGCGACGGCGCGTCGCGCGAACGTGGGCCCCACCCGGAAGGTGCGTCGGAGCCCGGAGACCTCGAGCACGACCTCATCGCGCGCCGCAGGGTCGAGCACGCGCGCCGGGGCGGGATGCGGAGCCGAGGCCAGCAGTTCCCGGGTGTAGGGCTCGCGCGGTGCGGAGAAGACCTCGTCGGCATCGCCGGACTCGACGACCGCTCCGTGGCGCATGACGACCACCCGGTCGGCCACCTCGGTGACGACGCCGATGTCGTGGGTGATCAGCAGCACCGCCATACCGAGGCGTTCCCGCAGGTCGTGCAGCAGGCGCAGGATCTGCGCCTGCACCGTCACGTCCAGTGCGGTCGTCGGCTCGTCGGCGATGAGCAGCTCGGGCTCAAGTGCGATGGCCATCGCGATGAGGATGCGCTGCCGCATCCCTCCTGAGAACTGGTGCGGGTAGTCGTCGACACGGTCGGCTGCCGCCGGGATGCCGACGAGCTCCAGCAGCTCGACGGCGCGCGCCCGCGCGGCGCGACGGCTCATCCTGCGGTGCACGCGGAACACCTCGCCGACCTGGTCGCCGATCGTGAGCACGGGGTTGAGCGCCGACAGTGCGTCCTGCAGGACCATGCTCATGCGCGGCCCGCGCAGCCGGCGGAACCGTTCCTCGTCGAGGGTCAGCAGGTCGGTGCCGCCGAGGCGCATCTCGTCGGCCGTGACGACGGCGGCGGCGTCGTGGATGCCCATGATCGCTCGCGCGGTGATCGTCTTGCCGGAGCCGGACTCGCCCAGCAGCGCGACGAGCTCGCCGGGGCGCACGTCGAGGTCGATGCCGTCCACCGCGCTCGTCACCGCCCCGTCCGAGCGGAAGCCGATCTTCAGTCCGCGCACCCGCAGGACGGGGGCGGGGGAGGGGTCGATGTTCTGCACGCACCCATTGTTACCCCTGTGGCGTCATCATTTGTTTCAAGAATGAAAACTATCTGCCGGATTCGCTCAGCTTTCTTGACAGCTGTGCCGGATTGGCGCCAGAGTCGCTGCATCACCCCGAAGCGACGAGTGCTCGCCCGGGTGCCGCTACGACCAAGGAGGACCCGTGCTCGAACCAGCAGAGCGCTACACCGGCTATCAGGCCTACGACTACCTCGAGGCCGGGGTGGACTACCGCGTCTTCGACTACGCGAAGCAGATCGGCCGCGTCCCTGCGTACGGCGGGCTCGAGCTGTCGAGCTCCCAGGCCGACCGGGCGCAGCGCCTGCTCCGCGACGAGGTCGTCATCTCGCTGCACGAGCACGTCCAGGTGTTCCCCGAGGACATGGACTACCTCAAGGACCACATCCGTCAGGGCCGGGAACCCACCGGCTACGAGGGCCTGTCGCGCTCGGGTCTGACCGCGGTGTTCGACAACGGGATGGACGGTACCTGCTGCATCTCGAGTGACGCCGGATGGAAGTACCAGGACGTGCTGTTCGACCTCGGCGTGCGCATGGCCGACCTCGCGCATCAGGACTACGTCATCAAGGGCGAGACCCTCGCCGACATCCGGCGCGCGCACGAGACGGGGCGCATCGCCCATGTCTTCGCGCTCGAGGCGGCGACGATGATCGAGAACGAGGTCGACCGGCTCGACGTGCTCTACGGCTTCGGCGTGCGCCAGATGGGAATTGCCTACTCCGAGGCCAACACCCTCGGCAGCGGCCTGAAGGAGCGCGGCGACGGCGGCCTCACCTACTTCGGCGAGCGTGCCGTCGCGCGGATGAACAAGCTCGGGATCGCGATCGACATCTCGCACTCCGGTGACCGCACGTGCGTCGACGTCGTGAAGGCCTCGACCAAGCCGGTGTTCATCACCCACGCGGGGGCCCGCGCCGTCTGGCCCACCAACCGCATGAAGACCGACGAGACCATCATCGAGTGCGCTCGCCGCGGCGGTGTCATCGGCATCGAGGCTGCCCCGCACACGACGCTGTCGCCGTCCCACCCGAAGCACTCGCTCGAGTCGGTCATGGATCACTTCCAGTACTGCGTCGACCTCGTCGGCCTCGAGCACGTCAGCTTCGGCCCCGACACGCTCTTCGGCGACCACGTCGGTCTGCACCACGCCTTCGCCGCACAACTGTCGCTCGGGCAGGCGCACGGGCAGGTCGAGTTCGAGGAGGTGCCCTACGTCGACGGCGTCGAGAACCCCGCCGAGGCGATGAGCAACATCATCGGATGGCTCGTGGCACACGACTACTCCGACGACGAGATCCGCGCCGTCGTCGGGGGCAACACCATGCGGGTCCTCGAGGAGGTATGGGTGTGACATCACACGGCAAACGCGCCGCCATCGGCGTGATCGCGGCATCCGCCGCACTAGCACTGAGCTCCTGCGCTCCGCAGGCGCCTACGGCGACGGAGGGGACGCCGGCCGGAGCCGGAGACGAGACTCTCACGATCGCCACGACGACGGATGTCGTCAACTACAACCCCCTGATCGGCAACAGCCGCAGCGATTACTGGGTCACGAACCTCATGTACCCGCACCTGCTGAGCATCGACGACGACGGTTCGAAGTCGCCGCAGCTCGCCGTCGAGTGGGGGTACGTCGACGACACGACGGGGTTCTACGAGATCCGCGACGACGTGACGTGGAGCGACGGTGAGCCGGTGACGGCCGACGACGTCGCCTACACGATGAATGCCGTCAAGCAGGATGCGCCCGCCGGCACCTACTACGGCCAGATGGGGAACTTCGCGTCGGCGGAGGCGGTGTCGGACACCCGCGTCGAGATCACGCTGTCGCAGCCCGACTCGTCCATCGTCGAGGAGATCGGCTTCTGGGGGAACGTCGTGCCCCAGCACGTGTTCGAGCCCGCAGGGTCCGTCGCGGAGTTCGCGAACGACGGCTCGGACGGCGGCTGGGTCAGCGCTGGTCCGTACGTTCTGACCGGGGTGCAGGTGGGTCAGTCCTACACGCTCGATCGCGTCGAGGACTACCCGCTCGTCGAGGGCGGCACGCCGATCCCCGCGCAGGTGGTGTACCGCGTCTACCCCGACGTCAACACCGAGATCCTCGCTCTGCAGAGCGGTGAGGTCGACGTGATCGCCAACTCGCTGCCGCCCGCCCAGGTCGAGCAGCTGCGCAACACGGCGGGGATCGAGGTCGTCGAGGTCACCGGCCTCGGATACGCCCACATGACCTACAACATGCAGCAGGCCGACCTGGCCAAGGTCGAGGTGCGCCAGGCGCTCGCGCACGCCGCCGACTACGAGGCGATCCGGTCCGTCGTGCTCCAGGGGCAGGCCGTCTCGACCGGGTCGAGCCCGCTGATGCCGGTGCTGTCGAAGTACTACGACGACGGCATCACCGAGTATGAGTACGACCCGGGGATGTCGCGCGACCTGATGGAGCAGGCGGGGTACACCGCCGGCGCCGACGGCATGTTCCCCGTGTCGTTCCGTCTGCTCTACTCGCTGCAGGACCCCGTCACGAGCCAATGGGCTCAGCTGGTGAAGGATGGCGCCGCCGAGGCGGGCATCGCGATCGAGCTGCAGGGCTTGGAGCGGAACACGTACCTCGCCCGGACGAACGAGGGCGACTACGACATCTACGCGGGCAACTTCGCGATCATGGACGACCCGGTCACGAACTTCAGCCTGTCGTACCTGCCGGGCGGGGCGATCAACTACACCTACGTCGACGACCCCGAGCTGAACGGCCTGATCGCCGAGGCCGGCTCGACGTTCGACGAGGACGAGAAGATCGAGCTCATGCGCGAGGCGGCACGGATCGTGCACGAGCAGGTCTACGACAACGTGATGTACACGCAGAACCTGTACGTCGCCCATAGCTCGGAGTGGACCGGGTTCGTCTCGAAGCCCAGCGAGCTGCTGTCGATCGTGAACCCCGAGTCGATCGCCGGCGCCTCCAAGGTCGCCGATTAAAAGGAGAAGGGCCCGCTCATGTCCATCGCGCTGTTCGCGCTCCGCCGCTTCGGCCGGGGGCTGTTCACGATCCTGTTCGCCGTGACCGTGACATTCCTCCTGCTGCGTCTCCTGCCCGGTGACCCGGCGCTCGCGATCGCGAGTCCGAACATGACCGACGAGACACGGGCGGCCCTTCTCACCCAATACGGCCTCGACCAGCCGCTCATCGTGCAGTACGTGCTGTACCTCGGGCAGATGCTGCAGGGCAACCTCGGCACGAGCTTCACGCAGTCGATCCCGGTGGTCGACGTGCTGATGCAACGGCTCCCGTGGACGCTGCTCCTGACGATGTCCGCGCTGTTCCTGACGATCGCCGTCGGCATCCCGCTCGGCGTGCTGGCGGCATCCCACCGGAACCGTTTCCTCGACCGGCTCGTACAGGTGTTCGGTGTGACCGGGCAGTCTCTGTTCGTGCCCTCGGTCGGCATCGTCCTGCTGTTCTTCTTCGGCCTCGTCCTGCGGGTCTTCCCCATCGGCGGCGCCTACGACGACGGGGTCTACGGGGTGGAGTGGTACGGCTCGGTGCTGTCGCATCTCGTGCTGCCGGTCGTCTCGCTGACCCTGATCCAGCTCGGGTCGTACGTGCTGACGATGCGGGCGACGCTGATCGACGCCCTCGGCGAGGACTACATCACACTCGCCCGCGCGAAGGGGGTGCCGCCGCGCAGCATCCTGTGGCGGCACGCCGTGCGCAACGCCCTGCTCCCGGCGACCACGCTCATCGGGCTGCAGCTCGGGTTCCTCGTCGGCGGAGCCGTCCTCACCGAGACCGTGTTCGCCTACCCCGGGATCGGACGCGGGATCTACGAGGCGGTCACCCAGCTCGACTTCCCCGTGCTTCAGGGGGCGTTCCTGCTGCTCGCGGCCACCGTCGTCGTCGCGAACCTGCTCACCGACACCGCCTACGGCTTCCTCGACCCGAGAGTGAAGACAGCATGACCGCCCCCCTTCCGGCGACCGAGGTCGTCGCTCCCGTCATCGAGACCGCCGGAGCCGACGGCAGGCGGGCCAGCAGACAGACGTGGCGGGCCTTCCGCCGTCAGCCGCTCGGCATGATCTCGTTCGCGATCCTGCTCGGCCTCGTCGTCGTGGCGTTCGCGGCACCGCTGCTCGCGCCCTACCCGGCGAGCTACGGCACCGACGTCCTGCGGGCACCGAGCGGCACGCACTGGTTCGGCACGGATGCGCTCGGTCGCGACGTCTTCGCCGAAGTGGTGTGGGGCACGCAGCAGTCGGTCCTCGTCGCGCTCGCGGCGTCGGCCATCGCGATCGCCTTCGGAACGCTCATCGCCATCATCGGCGCTTACTGGCGTCCGGTGGACGCCGTCGTCAGCGTCCTGGTCGACCTCACGCTGTCGCTGCCCGTCCTGCCGCTGATGATCCTCGTGGCCGCCCTCGTCGGGCCTTCGACGTCGACGATCATCCTCGTGGTGGCGGCGTTCTCGTGGCCCGAGGTGACCCGCCTCGTGCGGTCGCAGGCGCTCGCCGTCGTGCAGCTGCCGTACATCGACGCCGCGCGTCTCATGACGCGCAACTCGGTGTGGATCCTCGGACGCCATGTGCTGCCCGCGGTGACGCCGGTCGTCGTGGTCTCGGTCGTGGTGACCGCGTCGCGCGCGGTGCTCTCGGCCGCCGGGCTGTCGTTCCTCGGACTCGGCGATCCGACGACCTGGTCGTGGGGGCGCATCCTGTTCGAGGCGCAGCAGTCGGGCGCGATGGTGAGCGCCTGGTGGCTCACACTGTTCCCGTCGCTCGCGATCCTCGCGCTCGTCCTGTCCGCCACGCTGCTCTCCATCGCCTACAACGACGCACGGAATCCGAGAAGCCATGAACGCTGAGACCGCCTTCCGGCAGCGCCTCGCTCCCGCCGTCTACGACCGCATCCAGACCCGCCTGCGCGGCCGGCTCGACGACGAGGGGATTTCCGCCATCATCACGGACGACCCCGAGGACGTGTCCTACCTCACCGGTTTCTTCCACCACCCCGGCGAACGGCCGGTCGCGGTCTACCTCGACGCCGACCGCACCGTCCTGCTCGTGCCCGCGCTCGAGAGGCAGCACGCCGAGGAGCAGTCGGCCCGAGCCGAGATCGTCGACTTCGCGGAGTACCCGGGGGTCGAGAACCCCTTCCTGCCGCTCGCTCGCGCCACGCCCGAGGCCCCGCGCAGCGTCGGCATCACGACCCGCATGACCCTGCATCGCCTCGCGCTGCTGCAGGCCGCGATGCCCGACATCGCGTTCGCGCCGACGGATGCCGTCACCCGCGCCCGCTTCGTCAAGCTGCCCGAGGAGATCGCGCTGCACCGCGAGGCCGCGCGCATCACCGACCTCATGCTCGAGGCGGGGGTCGCGCTGGTCCGCGAAGCGGTCGCGGCCGGCGGCGAGCTGCCCTCCGAGGCGGAGCTCGCCGCGCACGTCGGGCGCGACGGGATCGGACGGATGTACCGCGAGCACGCCGATGTCGTCGTCATCTCGTTCCTCGCGGGCGGACTCGTCTACGCCGCTGCGAATTCGGCCCTGCCGCACGGTCTGCCGTCGTCGTACCGGCTTCGACCCGGCGACACGTTCATGCTGTCTCTGGGCGCCGCCGTGGGCGGACGCTTCGTCGAAGGGGAGCGGACCTTCGTCCTCGGCGACCCGACGCCCGAGCAGCGCCGCTACCACGACGCCGTGCGCGACGCGCAGGCCGCGGGCGGGCGCGCGATCGCCGCCGGCGTGCGGTGCGCGGACAGCAACCGCGTCTGCCTCGACGTCATCCGCGATGCGGGTCTCGGCGGTTATCTGCGGCACCGGCAGGGGCATGGGATCGGTCTCGGCATGCATGAGCCGCCCTGGCTCGAGGACGGCGATCCCACGGTGCTCGAGGAGGGGATGATCGTCTCGAACGAGCCGGGCATCTACATCCCCGGTCATGCGGGCTACCGCATCAGCGACAGCATGCTCGTCACCGCCGACGGAGCCGAGCCGCTGACGGCATACCCGCGCTCGCTCGACGACTGCGTCATCCCGCTCTAGGCGCCACCGCGCGCCCGCCCATCGCCCGATCGGAAGGAAACCCATGGCAGACGAGACCGTGTCACCGGAGTTCGCCCGCGCGACCAGCACCGCCCAGCGGGTGCGCATCAACGACAACGAGCTGGCGGTCGAGGTGCTCGGCCCCGACGACGCGCCCGTCATCATCACCCACCACGGTGCGCCGGGCCTGGGTTCGCGAGCCGAGCCGCGCGCGAGCTTCGGCCGGCTCGCCGACGAGTACCGCGTCGTCGTGTTCGATGCCCGTGGCAGCGGCGAGAGCGAAGGGTCGGGCACGCTGAGTCATGAGCAGTGGGCCGCAGACATCGACGGCCTCCGTGCGTGGTTGGGCGCCGAGCGCATCATCATGGCGGGCGGATCGTACGGCGGGTTCATGGCGATGGAGTACGCGATCCGATACCCGGACCGGGTCGAGGCCGTCGTGCTGCGGGACACCGCCGCCGACAACTCTCATGCAGCGCTGGCGCGCGAGAACGCGCTCGCGAGCGACCGGGTCGAGGTCGACATGGAGAAGTTCGACCGCATCGACGAGGGACGTGTGCGCGACGACGACGACCTGCGCGACTGCTGGCGCGAGATCCTTCCGCTCTACGACTTCACCTACGACCCCGAGGCGACCGAGCGCAAGGTGCAGGCGACGCCATACCGGTACGAAGCACACAACTACGCCTTCTCGGTGAATCTGAAGCAGTACGACCTGAAGGCGCAGCTGCCGGGCATCGGAGTCCCGACGCTCGTGACCGTAGGCCGGACCGACTGGATCACCCCGGTATCGTGCAGTGAGACGATCGCGGGACTCATCCCGGGAGCCCGGCTCGAGATCTTCGAGAAGTCGGGTCATTCACCTCAGATCGAGCAGGCGGAGGAATGGACGAGCACGGTTCGCGACTTCCTGCACGAGGTGCGTCCGGCGGAGGCGTCGGGCCGCTGATGGGGCAGCTCGTCCTCGAACGCCTCACCGAGGTCGACAAGCGCATCGTCGTCGCGCTGCAGCGCGACGGGCGGGCCAGTTGGCGCGCCATCGCGGACCGCATCGGAGCGCCCGTCTCGACGGTCTCGCGCCGCGGTCAGCAGCTGCTCGCCGACGGCCTGGTGCGCGTCGCCGCCCTGCCGGCCCTGGATGCCGACGGCCCGCACGCGCAGTTCCTCGTCCGCATCAACTGCTCGCCGGGATCGCATGTCGCGGTCGCAGAGGAGCTGGTCCGCAACCCCTCCGTCCGCTTCTGCACGATCGTGACCGGCAGCTACGACATCATCGCCGAGGTGGTCGTGCGCGGCACCGCCACCCGGTACCCCCAGCTCATGCTCGACCTTCAGCCGATCGACGGGGTCGAACGCTGGCGCAGCGATCTGATCATGCACGTGTACAAGGTGAGCTACGACTGGGGGCGGCAGCTGTACGCCGATCTGCTATCGGACCAGCCGGTCGCCACCGAGACCGACAGCGACGAGACGTGCGACCCCGATCATCTCGACGACGTGGATCGGCAGATCCTCGACGTTCTCCGCCACGACGGCCGCGAGTCGTTCCAGCGGGTCGGCGAGGTGGTCGGACTCAACGAGTCGAGCGTCCGGCGGCGGTTCGACCGGATGAAGGAGCACCGGTGCGTGGACGTCGTCACGCTCGTGCAGTCGGCGGCCCTCGGGATGGAGGCCGAGACGTTCCTCTCGGTCACGGTCGCGCCGGCACGGATGGAGGCGGTGGCCCGTGAGCTCGCCCGGTACCCGTTCGTCCGCTACCTCGCCGCGACGCTCGACCAGAACTCCCTCCTGTGCGAGGTGATCACCACCTCCGTCGACGAGCTGTACTCCTTCGTCACGGACTCGCTCGCCCACCTCGACGGCGTGCTGGGCTGGTCGGCGAACATGGAGCTGCTCTTCCTCAAGCGCGGGTTCATCGAGACACCGTGGTGGCGTGCCCAGCTGCAGTCTCCGAGCGCGGACGGCGACGAGGCCTGAGCGGTTCGGACCGCGCGGGGTCCACCGATCGGTGGACGACGAATCGACCGGATGACCTCTGCCGCGCCGGTGTGCTCTCGGGCACGCTGGAACCATGACCACGAGAGCGAGCGCACCGACCGTCGTGCGCGGCCTGACCAAGAGATACGGCGACGTGACGGCCGTCGACGACGTGAGCTTCGACGTGCCCGCCGGTGGTGTCTTCGCGTTCCTCGGGACGAACGGGGCCGGCAAGTCGACGACCATCGGGGCCCTCACGACGGTGATCGAGCCCGACGCCGGGCAGCTCGAGGTCGCCGGCCACGACGTGCGGGCCGAGGGCGACGCCGTACGGCGGGCGATCGGGGTCGTGTTCCAGGACTCGCTGCTCGACGCCGCGCTCACCGTCCGCGAGAACCTGACGGTTCGCGCCCGGCCGTACCTCGGTTCGGCCGCGGCGATCCGGGATCGCATCGAGCGTCTCGCCGACATCATCGACCTGGGCGAGTTCATCGACCGCCGCTACGGCCGGCTCTCGGGCGGCCAGCGTCGCCGCGCCGACATCGCACGCGCACTGCTGCACGACCCGGAGATCGTCTTCCTGGACGAGCCGACGACGGGACTCGACCCGGCGAGCCGGCAGATGGTGTGGCGGACGATCCACGAGCTCCGCGAGCGGGTGGGACTCACCGTCTTCCTCACGACCCACTACCTGGAGGAGACGGAGGAGGCCGATCAGGTGTGCATCATCGACCGCGGGCGCATCGTCGCCGACGGGACACCGGCGCAGCTGCGCGCGCGGTACAGCTCCAGCATCCTGTCGCTCGTCACGGCTGAGGGCGACGAGCGCATCCCGGTGGCGGATGCCGCGGAGGCGCGGAGGATCCTCGCCGATCGGGGTGACGCGGTGCTCGACTTCGAGTTCCGGCACGGCCGCATGGACGACGTCTTCCTCGCTCTGACCGGCCACACCACGACGGGGGAGGGAGCGCGATGAAGACCGTGCGGGCCTATGTCGGGCGCAACCTCCGGCTGTTCTACCGAGACCCGCTCGGTGTCTTCTTCTCGCTCACCGGTGCGCTCGTGGTGTTCCTCCTCTACGCCCTGTTCCTCGGGCAGATGCAGGTCGATTCGCTCGCGGCGACCCCGGGGTTCGACGCCGACGCGGCCCGCGATTTCGTCGACTCGTGGATGTTCGCCGGCGTCGTCGCCGTCGCGGCGGTCACGACGCCGCTCGGCGCGCTGTCGACGTTCGTCGAGGATGCCGCGACCGGACGGTTCCGCGACTTCCTCGTCTCTCCCGTGCGTCGCGCGCAGCTCGTGCTCGGCTATCTCGGGTCGGCGTTCATCATCGGCCTGATCACGACCCTGATCGTGCTCGTCGTGGCCCTGGCATACCTCGGGTTGACCGGTGGCACCCTCCCCGACGCCGGTCAGATCACCCGCATCGTGTTGTGGACCGTCCTGTCGGTGGCGGCGTACACCGCGCTCTGGGCGTTCGTGGTCTCGTTCCTCCGCACCAGCGGGTCGTACTCGGGGCTCTCGACGCTCGTGGGAACCCTGACGGGCTTCGTCGCGGGGGCCTACATCCCCGTCGGCTCGTTCCCCGATGCGGTACGGGATGCCGTCGGCGTCCTTCCGTTCGCCCAGTCGGCGATGCTCGTCCGACGCGAGTTCGCGGTCGATCCGCTCGATCGCCTCGCCGGCGGCGCGCCGGGCGCGGTCGACGAGCTGAGCCGCGTCTACGGTCTCGATCTGCAGGTGGGTTCGGCGACCGTTCCGGTCTGGGTCGCCGCGGTGGTCCTGGCCGTGGTGGCCGTCGCGTTCACGGTGCTCGCAGCCGCCCGTATCCGCGCCCGCATCCGCTGAGGGCAGGATGGTGTCGTGATCAGTCGCAGCTGGGTGGATGTCGCCCTCGGTGTCGTGCTCGCCCTCGGCGTCGGCATCCTGATCGTCGGCGGGTCGACCGATCGGCTGCCCTGGGCGGTCGCGGGTCTCGTGCTGCTGGTCGTCGCGTATCTGGTCGCGCGCCCCACGGCAGGCGACGAGGACGCCCGGCGATTCACTGTGTTCACCGTCGTCGCGACGGTGGCGATGGCCGCGATGTCGTTCGCCGACGCATCCCTGTCGACGATGCAGGTGATCGTCTACCCCCTCGTGTGGATCTTCGCGCCGCTCCGGCGCGACGGCGTGACCGGCTCGATCGCGATCGGCGCGGGACTCTTCGTCGGATACGCCGGTGGCTACGCATTCGTCCCCGAGGTCGTCGCGCAGGGCGCAGCGGTCGCGGTGCTCTCGGTAGCGTTCTCGATCGCGATGGGGTGGTGGATCTCGGCGATCGCCGCATACGGAACGGAGCGCGCGCGTCTGCTCGACGAGCTGTCTCGGGCACAGCAGCAGGTCGCGGCCCTCAGCCGCGACAAGGGCGCGGCCGACGAGCGGGAGCACTTGGCCCGCGAGATCCACGACACGCTCGCTCAGACCCTCGCCGGGATCGTCATGCTCGCCGAACAGGCCGGGCGGCGTTCCCACGCCGGTGACACCGACGGCGCAGCGGCGGCGGTCCAGCGTCTCGAGGTCGCGGCCCGCGACGCGCTGGGCGAGGCGCGCGCCATCGTCGCGCGGACCGCCGCCGTCCCGGCCGACCCCGTTCTCGCTGCCGCGGTCGAACGGCTCGCCGAGCGGTTCCGCGCCGACACCGGGTTGGAGATCTCGGTCGTCGACACGGCCTCCGGGGTCGACCGCGAGACGCAGGTCGTTGCACTGCGCTGCCTCCAGGAGGCGCTGGCGAACGTGCGCAAGCATGCGGGAGCGGCGCGCGTCACCGTGTCGCTCTCACGCGAGGATGACGGCGCCCTCCGACTGGCCGTCGAGGACGACGGGCGCGGGTTCGACGTCGCGTCGCCCCGCACCGGTTACGGCCTCGACGGCATGAGCGATCGGGTGGCCCTCGCCGGCGGAACCGTCGAGGTCGCCGCTGCGGCGGGTGCCGGGACGACTCTCACGGTCCGGCTGCCCGCGTCGCAGGGAACACCTGTCGCGGGCGCCTCCCTGGCGGTGCCGGCATGATCCGTCTGCTGATCGCCGACGACCATCCGGTCGTCCGCTCGGGCCTCGCGGGTCTGCTCGCCGACGAGCCGGGCTTCGACGTGATCGCCGAGGCCGCCGACGGAGCCGAGGCCGTCCGGCTCACCGCCGAGCTGCGCCCCGACGTCATCCTCATGGATCTGCGGATGCCGATGCTCGACGGTGTCGCCGCAACGGCTCGCATCGTAGCGGCGCGCGAAGGCAGCTCGGGGCCGCGGGTGCTGATCCTCACGACCTACGAGAGCGATGACCAGATCCTCGCGGCCATCGAGGCCGGAGCCAGCGGCTATCTGCTGAAGGCGGCGCCGCGGGAGGAGATCGTGGCCGGCATCCGGTCGGTCGCCGCCGGGCAGACGGCGCTCTCGCCGGCCGTCGCGGTGCGGTTGGTGGAACGGATGCGGCAGCCCGAGGCCGCGGCATCCGCTCTCACTCCACGCGAGACCGACGTGCTGCGTCTCGTCGCGGCCGGACACGGCAACAAGCAGATCGCGGTGCAGCTGGGGATCGGCGAGTCGACGGTGAAGACGCACCTGCTCCGCGTCTACGACAAGCTCGGCGTCGACAGCCGGACCCGTGCCGTGACCCTCGCGCTGGAGCGCGGCCTGCTTCCCTGACCCTGCTCTCTCGTCTCCCCGTCGACTCGCCAAGAAACGCGGATCCGGTGGGGTCGGGATTCGCAGTTCACGGCGAGTCGACGAACGTTATGCGGGGCTGTCGTAGCGTGGGGAGGATCGGGGCAGGGGGAGGGATATATGCGGATGCGGATGCGGACCGCGCTGGCCACGGGAGCGGCGGGGGCGGCGGTGGTGCTGTCGCTCGCGGGGTGCGCGTCCATCCCGCTCGGGCCGCCGCCCGTCCGTGAGGTCGCGACCGTGGCGGAGACGATGTCGTGCCCGGACCCGATGCTCAACCCGCTCTCCGGCGCGGGTCTCGTCCCTGACGGCTTCGAGGTCGTCGCGGTGCTGGAGTGCGCCAACGGCGTGACGCGCGAGGATGCCGACGGCGTCATCGCCGGCAACGAGGTGCGGCGCTACGAAGGTGATCTCACCGAGTTCCTCGACGCGATGGCGGCACCCAGCGATCCCGGGCCGGCGGCCGTCTGCCCCGCCGTCGGATACGCGTTCCGCGCGATCTGGGCGACCGATGCGGCGGGCCGCTTCGTGCCGCTGTCGTTCCCGTCGACCGCGTGCGGCGGGCCCAAGGAGGACGAACCGCTCGCGGCTCTGGCTCGTCTCGAGGTCGTCGACCGTACCTTCTCAGCCGCCGAGCGCGTCGAACTGCGCGATGCGACGACGGCAGGCTGCGAGACGCGCGCGGATGTGGCCCCGCTTACGGTCCTCGGGTGGACGCCGCCCGAGACGCACCCGTCGGTCGACGTCGACCGCGCGCTGGCATGCGTCTACCAGGCTGATGCCCCCGATGCCCCGGACGACGCCGTCGGAACGCCGACCTTCACCGTCGAAGGAGGCCTGTTCGCGACTGCGTTCTCACTCGACGCCACTTCGGCGCATGAGGTTCTCACCGCGGCGGCCGGCCCTGCCGCGGCCCCGGCTTGCGGCGATGCGGCATCCCGATTCGTCGTGCTGCATCCGCGCACCGTGAAGAGCGCGGTGAACGCGCCGGTGACGGTCGAGCTCGACGGCTGCCAGCGCATCATCGGCACCGATTTCCAGGCCCGGCCCGCTCCTCCCGAGGTGGTCGCCCTCCTCGTCGACTCTCTCCCCGCCCCCTGACCCCGGCTCCTGCCCCGTCGACTTGCCAGGAACTGCGGATGTCTGGGGTTCGGGATCCGCGTTTCGTGGCGAGTCGACGGGGAGCTCGGAGCCTCAGAGGTATCTCGCGTAGGCGGGGAGGGTCAGGAACGCGGGGAAGTCGGAGCCCAGCGCGACCTCGCGGAACAGGGCCGCCGCGTCGTCGAAGCGGTCGCCGTCGCGGCGTTCGGCCTCGGCGAGCACGTCGTCGACGAGGCCATCGACCCAGGCGTGAGTGATGGGGGTGCCGTCATCCGTTGTGCGGTCCTGGTGGATCCACTGCCAGATCTGCGACCGGCTGATCTCGGCGGTCGCTGCATCCTCCATGAGGTCGTCGATCGCGACGGCGCCGATACCGCGCAGCCAGGCCTCGAGGTAGCGCACGGCGACCGACACGTTCGCGCGCACCCCGGCCGTCGTGATCGGCAGCCCGATGTGGCAGTCGATCAGCTCGGATGCCGCGACCTCGACGTCGTCGCGCTGCCGGTCGAGCTGGTTCGGGCGGTCGCCGAGCACGGCATCGAACTCTGTACGCGCAACGGGGATGAGGTCGGGGTGAGCGACCCAGGTCCCGTCGAAGCCGTCGCCTGCCTCGCGCCGCTTGTCGGCGGCGACCTTCTCGAATGCGGCGCGGGTGACCTCGGGGTTCCGGCGGTTCGGGATGAACGCGCTCATTCCGCCGATCGCGTGCGCGCCCCGCCGGTGGCAGGTCTTCACGAGCAGCTCGGTGTACGCGCGCATGAACGGCACGGTCATGGTCACAGCGCTGCGGTCGGGCAGCACGAATCGCGCTCCGCGGCCGCGGTAGTTCTTGATCATCGAGAAGATGTAGTCCCAGCGCCCGGCGTTGAGGCCGGCGCAGTGATCCCGGAGGGCGAAGAGGATCTCGTCCATCTCGAACGCCGCGGGAAGAGTCTCGATGAGCACGGTGGCCCGGATGGTGCCGTGGTCCAGTCCGAGCCGGCGCTCGGTGAACGAGAACACGTCGTCCCACAGCTGCGCCTCCGCGCTCGACTCGAGCTTGGCGAGGTAGAAGTACGGCCCGCGACCGTCGTCGACCAGCCGCACGGCGTTGTGGAACGCGTACAGCCCGAAGTCGACCAGTGACCCGGAGGCGTCGAGCGTGCGACCGGTGCGATCGGTGTAGGCGAGGTGCTTCTCGGTGAGGTGCCAGCCGCGCGGGCGCATGACGATCGTCGGGGTGCGCGCGGCGGTGACGGCGTAGCGCCGCCCGTCGGGACCGGTGTGCTCGAGCTCGCCGCGGATCGCGTCGCGCAGCGACAGCTGCCCGCCGATGACGTTGCGCCAGGTCGGCGAGGTCGCGTCCTCCTGATCGGCGAGCCATACCCGGGCCCCCGAGTTCAGCGCGTTGATCGTCATCTTGGGGTCGGTGGGGCCCGTGATCTCGACGCGGCGGTCTTCGAGGCCGGGCCCGGCGCCCGCGACCCGCCACGAGTCGTCGTCGCGGATGTGCGCGGTGTCGCTGCGGAATGAGGGGTCGGCCCCGTTGCCGATCTCGAAGCGGCGCCGCATCCGATCGGCGAGGCGGTCGTGTCGTCTTCCTGCGAACCGGTCGTGCAGCGCGGCGACGAAGTCGAGGGCGTCGGGGGTGAGGATCTCGTCGAATCGCGGATGCATCTCGCCGCGCACCTCGATCGCGGGGTCGTGCGTCTGCACGGCGACGGGTCCCGTCCAGGTGCGTCGCCGGCGCTGAGTCTGTGTCTCTGTCATGGTGTCTGCGATGGTCATGGTCTCGTCTCCTGTGGTCTTTCCCGTCGACTCGCCGGAAGATGCGGATGCCGGGGGTGCCGGATCGGCATTCTGTGGCGAGTCGACGGGGGAGGGGATGGGTTAGAACTGGGATGCCTCGGTCGATCCGGCCAAGGCGAGGGTGGCGCTGTCGGGGTTGAGCGCCGTCGAGAGGGCGTCGAAGTAGCCGGTGCCGGCTTCGCGCTGGTGGCGCGTGGCGGTGTAGCCGTGCGCCTCGGCGTCGAACTCCGCCTGCTGCAGCTCGACGTACGCGCTCATGGCGCGGTCCGCGTAGCCTCGGGCGAGCTCGAACATCGAGTGATTGAGGGCGTGGAAGCCGGCCAGGGTGATGAACTGGAACCGGTAGCCCAGCTCGGCCAGCTCGGCCTGGAACGTCGCGATCTCCGCGTCGCCGAGGTGCCGCTTCCAGTTGAAGCTGGGTGAGCAGTTGTACGCGAGCAGCTTGCCGGGATGCTCGGCGTGGACGGCGGCGGCGAACTCGCGCGCCAGCTCGATGTCGGGCTCGCCGGTCTCGACCCACAGCAGGTCCGCGTAGGGCGCGAACGCCAGGCCTCGTGCGATGACCGGTTCGATCCCGGCACGTGTGCGGTAGAACCCCTCGCTCGTGCGCTCGCCGGTGAGGAATGGGCGGTCGCGCTCGTCCACGTCGCTCGTGATGAGGTCGGCGCCCAGCGCGTCGGTGCGAGCGATGACGATCGCGGGAACCCCCGCGACATCCCCCGCCAGCCGCGCGGCGTTGAGCGTGCGGATGTGCTGGGCCGTCGGCACCAGCACCTTGCCGCCGAGGTGGCCGCACTTCTTCTCGCTCGCGAGCTGGTCCTCCCAATGGGTGCCGGCGGCGCCGGCGGCGATGAGGGATGCCGCGAGCTCGTAGGCGTTCAGCGGGCCGCCGAACCCCGCCTCTCCGTCGGCGACGATCGGGGCGAGCCAGTCGCGCGTGCGGCTGCCCTCGGCGTGCTCGATCTGGTCCTGGCGCAGCAGCGCGTTGGTGATGCGCCGGACGACGGCGGGCACCGAGTTGGCGGGGTACAGGCTCTGGTCGGGGTAGGTCTGCCCGGCGAGGTTGGCGTCGGCGGCGACCTGCCATCCGGAGAGGTAGATCGCTTTCAGGCCGGCACGCACCTGCTGGACGGCCTGGCCTCCCGTGTACGCGCCCAGAGCGCGGACGTACTCCTCGGTGTGGAGGAGGTTCCACAGCGACTCCGCGCCGCGACGCGCAAGGGTCGCGTCCTCCCGCACGGAGCCCCGGAGCCGGATGACGTCGTCTGCACTGAAGGTGCGCTCGATGCCGTCCCAGCGCGGGTCGTTCTGCCACAGCTCCTCGAGCTCGGCGGCGGTCTGGGTCTGGTCGCCGGGCCGCAGCGGACCCGGAGCGGGAATCGTGGTCATCTCGGTCTCCTTCGTCGGAACGGGCTGCTCTGCCCGTCGTGGAGACCACTGTGGGCGAACTTGTCCGCACGCCCCCGGCGCCCTCGGAGAGAAGATCGCCCGATCTTCTGCTTTCGTGACAGAATCCCGCCATGACGCGCGAGGATGCCGCCGCCGGTGCCGGACCGGCGCTCGACGATGAGGACATGGACGCCTTCACGATCGGTCGCCGCATCCGGCAGATCCGGACCGGGCGGGGGATGACCCTCGACGACCTCGCCGCCGCGGTCGGACGTGCGCCGAGCCAGCTCTCGATGATCGAGAACGGCCGTCGCGAGCCGAAGCTGTCACTGCTGCGCACGATCGCCCGCGCACTCGGGACCTCGCTCGATGCGCTGCTCGAATCGGAAGAGCTCGATCCTCGTGCCGCCCTCGAGATCGAGGTGGCACGGGCGATGGCGGGTCCGACGTTCCGCAGCGCCGGGATCACGCCTTTCCGCATCCCGCGCGGCGTGCCCGACGAGGTGCTGCGCGCGCTTCTCGCACTGCAGGGCGAGATCGAGCGGCTGCACGACGAACGCGCGGCGACGCCCGAAGAGGCCAGGCGCGCCAACGTCGCCCTGCGCCGCCGCATGCGCAGGCAGAACAACTACTTCCCCGAGCTCGAGCAGCGGGCACGCGAGCTGCTCGCGGCGGTCGGGCACCCGGGCGGCCCCGTGACGCAGCGGACGGCCAGCGACATCGCGGGGCACCTCGGCTTCAGCATCCATCACGTCGCGGATCTGCCGCAGACGACCCGCAGCGTCGCCGACCTCGTCAACGGCCGGCTCTACCTCTCGAGTCGACTCGCCGCCGCCACGCCGGCCGATCCCCGGACGGCGGTGCTGCAGGCGCTGTCGAGCCGCGTGCTCGGGCACACCGAGCCGACCAGCTACGACGAGTTCCTGAGGCAGCGGGTCGAGACCAACTACCTCACGGGGGCGCTGCTGATCCCCGAAGCGGATGCCGCGCCCGCCCTGCGCGAGGCGAAGGAGCGGCGCGCGATCTCGATCGAGGATCTGCGCGACGCGTACTCGGTGTCGTATGAGACGGCGGCGCACCGGTTCACGAATCTGGCGACCGAGCATCTCGGCATCCCGGTGCATTTCCTCAAGGTGCACGAGTCGGGCACGATCACGAAGGCCTACGAGAACGACGACGTCGACTTCCCGACCGATCGCCTCGGCGCCATCGAGGGTCAGCTGTGCTGCCGGGAGTGGACGAGCCGCACGGTGTTCGACGTCGACGACCGGTTCAACCCGTACTACCAGTACACCGACACCGGCAACGGCACCTACTGGTGCACGGCTCGTGTCGAGCATTCGAGCGAGGGCGCGCACTCGGTGAGCGTCGGCGTGCGGTTCGACGACACGAAGTGGTTCCTCGGGCGCGACACGACCCACCGCGGCGTGTCGCGGCACTCGGTCGACGTCTGCTGCCGACGGGCACCGGCAGACCTCGAGGAGCGGTGGCGCTCCGCCGCCTGGCCGAACGTGAAGACGCCGCGCACGCTGCTCGCGACCCTGCCGACCGGTGCGTTCCCGGGCGTCGACACGACCGACCTCTACGCGTTCCTGGAGGCGCACGCCCCGTCCTGACGTCTTCCGTCGACTCGCCAGAAACGGTGGATGCGGCGGGGCCCGGATCCGCATTTCGTGGCGAGTCGACGGGGGAGAAGAGCGCCCGGGGTCAGGGGGAGAGGCGGAGCGCGGTCCAGACGGCGGCGCGGTCGGCGAAGGTCGACAGGTCACGGCCGAGCAGGCGCTGGGCGAGGGCGATGCGCGTACGGACGGTATGCCGGTGCACTCCGAGGGCGCGCGCCGTCGACTCGTGGGCGCCGTCGTGGTCGAGCCAGGCGACGAGCGTTGCCTCGAGTGCCGTGCCGTGCCGGGCATCGTGGGCCCGGAGAGGCGCGAGCTCCGCACCGGCGCGGGCTCGCGAGGGGGCCGTCGCGAGGTCGTCGAGCAGATCGCCCGGAGCATCGACGACGTCGGTCGCCACCCCCGGTCGGCCGCGGTCGCGCGCGAGTCGGGCTCGATCGCGGGCGGACGTCACGTCGTCGTCCGCCGCGGCTGCGGCGGTTCCGAGCCGCCACGTCAGTCGCGCGGCGATGTCGTCGAGCACCCGACGCTCGGATGCCGCGACGATGAGGAGCACGCCGTCCTCATCGCGTCCGTAGAAGAGCCCGCCCGCCGCGGCGTGGTTGTCGAGCACCTCGCGGGCGCCCGTCGGCGCATGCGCATCGGCCACCGCGACGACATAGGGCGCGGCGGGGAAGCCGCCCCACGCGTCGGTGGCGACACGTCGCGCGAGCGCGAGGTGACCGTCGGCCAGAAGGTCGACGAGGGCTGCACGCAGTCCGCTCCACGCGCCGGCGGTCATCCGGCGCTGCTCGAGAGCGAGACCGGTCATCGCGACCACGGCGGTGACCACGGCGCGGGCATCCTGGTCGAGCTCCCAGCCCGCGATGACGAGGACCCCCTGCTTGCCGCCCGAGCCGAGAGTCTGCAGCGTCACCGGGTGCCCCGCCAGCCGCATCGCAGCGCCGGTTCCGCCGCCCCGTCGCAGGAGCGCCGCCGCCTCAGCATCGACGGCGCGGCGCAGCTCCGGGTCGACCACGAGCCCGCCGGGCGCGTGCTCGTGCGTCAGCGTGCCCGAGGCGTCGTAGAGATCGACCCACGCGCCGAGCTGACGCGCGAGCTCGGCGAGCGTCGCGTCGAAGCCGTCGGGGCGCAATGCGGCGATCGAGAGGGCTCGCTGGGCGTCGAGCGCCCAGCTGCGACGGGCGTACGCCTGTGCTGCGATGGCCTCGGCGGCTGCTCGCGCGACGGCGATGAACGGCGTCCGGTAGGGAACCTCGAACAGCGGCATGCCCGCCGCGCTGCAGGCGACCCGCAGGGAATCGGGGATGCCGTCGCGCACGACCTCGGTGCCGAAACCGAGTCCCCTCACGCCGCGAGCCCGAAGCCGGTCGACATACGCCTCGGCTTCGGCGCCCGCATCGGCGTCGGGATCGAACTGCGTGCCGGTCGTGAGCAGGACGACGTCCTCCGAGAGGAAGGGGGTCGGGTCGGTCAGGTCGGAACTGTGCACCCAGCGCACGGGCGCGTCGAGGCTGGGGTCGTCGGCGGGTGTCGCGAGTCGCAGCTCGAGCTCGCGTCGGGCCAGCAGCGCGCGGATCGTCGGTGACGGGGGAGGGGCGGCGGGCATCGGCATCCTGTACATGCTGGCGATAAGAGGTGCGCTCACTGTACAACCCGGTGAATGCGGGTTGTGCGCACGCGTTTTACTGTCGCGGAATGAGCACCTCGACCTCGACGCCGACCATCCCCCTCGGCGGCCCGACCCTCCCGCAGGAGCGCCGCGTCGTCACCGCGATTCCCGGACCCCGTTCCGAGGAGCTGCTGGCCCGCAAGGCCGCCGCCGTTCCGGCCGGTGTCGGCCACACGGCCCCGATCCATGCCGTGGCCGCGGGTGGCGGGGTCGTCGTCGACGCCGACGGGAACTCGCTCATCGACCTCGGCTCGGGCATCGCCGTGACCTCGGTCGGCAACGCGCACCCCGCGGTCGTCGCCGCGGTCCAGGCGCAGGTGGCCCAGTTCACCCACACCTGCTTCATGATCTCCCCCTACGAGTCGTACGTCGCCGTCGCCGAAGCGCTGAACCGCCTCACCCCCGGCGATCACGAGAAGAAGACCGCGCTGTTCAACTCAGGCGCCGAGGCGGTCGAGAACGCCGTGAAGATCGCGCGCAAGGCGACGGGCCGACCCGCGGTCGTCGCGTTCGACCACGGCTACCACGGCCGGACGAACCTCACGATGGCGCTCACCGCGAAGTCGATGCCGTACAAAAGCGGGTTCGGGCCTTTCGCCCCCGAGGTGTACCGCGCGCCGCTGTCGTATCCGTTCCGCGACGGCCTGTCGGGTCAGGATGCCGCGGCGCGGGCGATCTCGCAGATCGAGAAGCAGATCGGCGCCGACAACCTGGCGGCGGTCATCATCGAGCCCATCCAGGGCGAGGGCGGCTTCATCGTGCCCGCCGACGGGTTCCTGCCCGCGATCGCCGACTGGTGCCGCGAGAACGGCGTCGTGTTCATCGCCGATGAGGTGCAGACCGGGTTCGCGCGCACCGGCGCGATGTTCGCCAGCGAGCACTTCGGCATCGTCCCCGACCTCATCACGACCGCGAAGGGCATCGCGGCCGGGCTGCCGCTCGCCGCCGTGACCGGGCGCGCCGACCTCATGGACGCCTCTCACCCCGGCGGCCTCGGCGGCACCTACGGCGGCAACCCGGTCGCCTGCGCCGCGGCGCTCGCCTCGATCGACGCCTTCGAGAACGACGGCCTGATCGAGCGCGCGCAGGAGATCGGAACACTGCTGAAGGCGCGGCTCGATGCGCTTCGCGAGACCGACCCCCGTATCGGCGACGTGCGCGGGCTCGGCGCGATGATCGCCGCCGAGTTCGTCGATCCGGTCACCGGCGCTCCCGATGCCGCCCTGACGTCTGCTGTCGCGAAGGCCTGCATCGCCGAGGGTGTCATCGTGCTGACGTGCGGCACGTTCGGCAACGTCATCCGCTTCCTGCCGCCGCTCTCGATCGGCGACGATCTGCTCGGCGAGGGCCTCGACGTCGTCGCCGCAGCACTCGGGCGGGTCTGAGCGTGGCGTCCCCGAGCTCCAGCGGCTGGAAGAACCCGGTCTCGCCCGAGACGTCCGCGGGGCTCGGGGCGGTGACGAAGGCGCGCTCGAACAAGCTGCGGTCGCGTCACGTCACGATGATCACCCTCGGCGGCATCATCGGCGCGAGCCTCTTCGTCGGGTCGGGCAACGTCATCCGCACGGTCGGACCTGCCGCGGTCCTGTCGTATCTGCTGGGCGGTCTGCTGGTCTTCCTCGCGATGCGCATGCTGGGCGAGATGGCGGCCTCGCGCCCGGCGATCGGCTCGTTCATGGAGTACGCCCGCGTCGGACTCGGTGACTGGGCGGCCTATCTCGTTGGTTGGCTCTACTGGTACTTCTGGGTCGGCGTGCTGGCTTACGAGGCCGTGCTGGGCGGCGAGACGATGCACACCTGGTTCCCCGGCGTCCCCTCCTGGGGCTGGTCGCTGATCCTGCTGGCGGTCTTCGTCGGAACGAACGTCATCTCGGTCCGGACGTTCGGCGAGGTCGAGTTCTGGCTCGCCAGCATCAAGGTGCTCGCGATCGTGGTGTTCCTGGGGGCCGGAATCCTGTTCGCGCTCGGGCTATGGCCGGAGGCGACCTTCGCCGTGCCGAACCTGTGGGAGCACGGCGGCTTCGCGCCCAACGGCATCGGCGTCGCCTTCACGGGCGTCGCCCTCGTGATCTTCTCGTACTTCGGGACCGAGATCGCCGTGATGGCCTCGGCCGAGTCGGTCGACCCCGCCAAGGGCATCAAGCAGGCGACCAGCACGATCATCTGGCGCATCCTGCTGTTCTTCGTGGGCTCGGTCCTCGTGATCGTCACCGTCGTGCCCTGGGACGAGCTGCCGGCGCCGACGGATGTCGCGAACGCGCCGTTCACGGTCGCCCTGTCGCGGTTCGGCATCCCCGGGGCCGACGTCATCATGCAGCTCGTGATCTTCACCGCCGTCATCTCGGTGCTCAACTCGGGCCTGTACTCGGCGTCGCGGATGTTCTCGGCACTGGCCGACAAGGGCTTCGCCCCGAGAATCGTCGCGAAGCGTTCGCGCAACGGCGTCCCGGTCATGGCCCTGCTGGCCTCGACGATCGGCGGGCTCATCGCGACGCTGGTGAACTTCCTCACGCCGGGGTCGGGCATCTTCGACTTCATCATGAACTCGGCCGGCCTCGTCGCGCTTTTCGTGTACGTCTTCATCGCCCTCACCCAGCTGCGTCTGCGTCAGCGGATGACGCCCGAGGAGGTGTCCGCGCTCAAGCTGAAGATGTGGCTGCACCCGTGGCTCAACATCTTCCTCATCGTCGCGATCGCCGCCGTCGTCGTCGTCATGCTCACGACGGAGTCGGGGCGTTCGCAGGTGTGGACGAGTCTCATCGCCACCGGTGTACTACTGGTGTTCTGGCCGTTCGTGCGCCGCAACCTGCGCGCTCGACGGCTCGACCGGGAGAATGTCGCCCCGGTCTCGGGTTCTGCCAACGAAGGAGTCGGAAATGACTGAGATCACCCGCGACGTCGCGATCGTCGGAGCCGGCGCGGCCGGACTGACCGCTGCGAACGACCTGAGGAAGGCCGGACTGTCGGTCGTCGTGCTCGAAGCGCGCGACCGGGTCGGCGGGCGCCTGTGGACGGACGAGATCGACGGCGCCATGCTCGAGCTCGGCGGTCAGTGGGTCTCGCCCGACCAGCATGCCCTGATCGACACGCTCGCCGACCTCGGGCTCGACACCTACACGCGCTACCGCGAGGGCGACAGCGTGTACGTCGGCCCGGACGGGCAGGCCCGCCCATTCCGCGGGGAGATGTTCCCGGTCGCGCCCGAGACCGAGCGGATCATCGACGAGATCACCGCGCGACTCGACGCGATGGTCGCCGAGATCGACCCGGATCGCCCGTGGGCGCACGAGAAGGCGGCCGAGTGGGACCGCATCTCGTGGGACGCGTGGTTGCGCCAGCAGACCGACGACGACGAGGCGGTGCGCAACCTCGCGTTCGCCACCGGTTCGGCGATGCTCACCAAGCCCACTCACACCTTCTCGCTTCTCCAGTCGCTGCTCATGGCGGCGTCGGCCGGGTCGTACTCCCATCTCGTCGACGCGGACTTCATCCTCGACAAGCGGGTCGTCGGAGGCCTGCAGCAGGTGCCGCTGCGTCTCGCCGAACGATTGGGCGACGACGTCCTGCTCGGCCAGCCGGTGCGTTCGATCGAGTACGCCGACGCCGGCGCGGTCGTCCGCACCGACGAGGTCACCGTGCGCGCGCGTCACGTCGTGCTCGCGCTGGCCCCGGTGCTCTACAGCCGCATCTCGTTCTCGCCGCCGCTGCCGCGTCTGAAGCATCAGATGCACCAGCACTTCTCCATGGGCTTCGTCATCAAGGTGCATGCCGTCTACGACCGGCCGTTCTGGCGCGAGCAGGGGCTGTCCGGCACGGCCTTCAGCCCGTACGAGCTGTCGCACGAGGCGTACGACAACACGAACCACGGCGATGAGCGCGGCACGCTCGTCGGCTTCGTCTCGGACCAGAACGCCGACGACCTCTTCCGCCTCTCGGCCGACGAGCGGCGCGAGCGCATCCTCGAGTCGCTGTCGCACTACTACGGACCCGAGGCGAAGAACCCGATCGTCTACTACGAGAGCGACTGGGGCAGCGAGGAGTGGACGCGCGGCGCCTACGCGGCGAGCTTCGACCTCGGTGGTCTGACCCGCTACGGCGCCGAGCAGCTCGAGCTCGTCGCCCCGCTCCACGTCGCGTGCAGCGACCTCGCGGGACTCGGCTACCAGCACGTCGACGGCGCGATCCGCATGGGCCACCGCGTCGCCGAGGAGATTCTCGAAGCGGACCGCGCATGAGCCACTCGGCACCCGGCGGCCGCATCGTCGTCGGCTACACCGCGACCAAGGCGGGGCGGGATGCCGTCGCCTTCGCGAGCCGTCTCGCCGCGGCATCCGGGGTCGCACTCCATCTTGTGCTCGTGCTGCCTGCTCAGAAGCCGGGGATCGTGCCGCCCGACGCCGGGTACGAACGGCTGCTGCGCGAGCAGGCCGCCGGCTGGCTGCGCGAGGGCGCCGCAGAGGTGCCCGAGGGCGTGTCGCACCGCGCACACGTCCGCTACGGAGAGTCCGTCGCCGCAGGGCTCATCGACACCGCCGACGAGCTGGGCGCCTCGCTCATCGTCGTCGGCGCGGCCGACGGCGGTCATCGGGGCCGGCACCGCCTCGGCACGACGACCACCGAGCTCGTGCACTCGTCCGACGTGCCCGTCGCGCTGGTGCCGCGCGGTGCGCGCCGGGTGCCGGCCGAGACCGGTATCACTCGCCTGACCGCCGCCGTGGGCGAGCGCGAGGGCACCGAGCTGCTCGTCGAGGCGACCATCCGTCTCGCCGCGGCGACAGCGGTGCCGGTGCGGCTGCTCTCGCTCGTGGCGCTCGACCTCCCCGCGGGTCTCGACACCGGCGCGATCCGCGCGGTCGGTCAGAACCACGCGCAGGAGGTCCTCGACGAGGTGCGTTCGGCGCTTCCGGCCGAGGCCGATGTCACGGCGGTGGTCGCGGCGGGCGACGGCATCGAAGACGCCGTGTCGCACCTCGAATGGGAGGCGGGCGAGGTCGTCATCGTCGGCTCCAGCCGTCTCGCCCAGCCGCGGCGGCTGTTCCTGGGCTCCACGGCGGCACGGATGCTGCGCGTCGTGACCGCCCCCATGATCGTGGTGCCCCGCACCCGCAGCGACCGCGAAGGAGCGAGCGCATGACCCGTGCAGAACAGGCGGGGATGCCCGCGGGCGACCCCGTCACCGGAGGCATCTCGCGCAAGGGCCTCAGCGCCGGGACGGTCGGCCTGATCGGTGCTGTCGTGATCGGCATCTCGTGCATCGCCCCGGCCTACACCTTCACCGCGGCGGTCGGCCCGACGGCCTCCGTCGTGGGCACGCAGGTCCCGGCGATCGTCCTCGTCGGCTTCATTCCGATGCTTCTCGTGGCCTTCGGCTACCGGGAGCTCAACAACCGCATGCCCGACTCGGGCACGAGCTTCACGTGGGCGACGCGCGCCTTCGGGCCGTGGATCGGGTGGATGGCCGGCTGGGGGCTCGTCGCCGCGACCATCCTCGTGCTGTCCAATCTCGCGGGAGTCGCCGTCGACTTCCTCTTCCTGCTGATCGCCCAGCTCACGGGGCAGGAGTCGATCGCCGGCCTCGCCTCTGTGGTGTGGATCAACGTCCTCGTCTGCGTCCTGTTCGTCGCCGGGGCGACCTACATCTCGTACCGCGACATGCAGACGACCCAGAAGCTGCAGTACGGACTCGTCGCCTTCCAGGTCGTCGTCCTCGTGCTGTTCGCCATCGCGGCGATCGTGGAGGCGGTCTCGGGCAACGCCTTCGACGCCACCGCGTTCGACTGGTCGTGGTTCAACCCGTTCGCGGTGCCGACGTTCAGCGCCTTCGCTGCGGGGCTGTCGCTGTCGATCTTCATCTTCTGGGGCTGGGACGTCACCCTCACGATGAACGAGGAGACCAAGGACCCCGAGCGCACACCGGGCCGCGCGGCCACCATCACGGTCGTCCTGATCGTGGCCCTCTACCTGCTGCTCGCGATCGCGATGATCATGTTCGCCGGCGTCGGCACGGGTGAGCTGGGCCTCGGCAACGAGGACATCCAGGAGAACGTCTTCTTCCACCTCTCGGGGCCGATCCTCGGCCCGCTCGCCTTCCTCGTCTCGCTCGCGGTCCTGACGAGTTCGGCGTCGTCGTTGCAGTCGACGTTCGTCGGGCCGGCGCGCACGCTGCTCGCGATGGGGCACTACGGCGCCCTGCCCGAGAAGTTCGCGAAGGTCAGCCCGCGGTTCTTCACCCCGGGCTATGCCACGATCGTGTCCGCGATCGTCGCGTCGGGGTTCTACGTCGTGATGCGCATCGTCAGCGAGAACGTGCTGTGGGACACGATCCTCGCGCTCGGCATGATGATCTGCTTCTACTACGGCCTCACCGCGTTCGCGTGCGTGTGGTACTTCCGTCGCCAGTGGTTCGACTCGGTGCGCAACGTCTTCTTCACGTTCCTCTTCCCGCTGATCGGAGGGGCGATCCTCGCGGTGCTGTTCGTGACGACGCTCATCGACACGATGGACCCCGCGTACGGCAGCGGATCGCAGATCGGCGGCGTGGGCCTGGTGTTCATCCTCGGCGTGGGAGTCATCCTCGTCGGCGTCGCCGTGATGGTGTGGCAGGCCGTGAAGCGCCCGGCGTTCTTCCGGGGCGAGACTTTGACCAAGGACGCGCCGGTTAGCCGGCGCGCGAGAGGAGTGGCGCGATGACGCACGAGAACGAGACACGGCTGCTGGCGGGGATCGAGCGAGGCCTCTTCATCGGCGGCGAATGGGTGGATGCCGAGGACGGTGCGACCTTCCCCGTCACCGACCCGTCCACCGGCCGGACGCTCATCGAGATCGCCGACGCCTCGCCCGCCGACGGCATCCGCGCCCTCGACGCCGCCGTCGCGGCGCAGGAGGAGTGGGCGGCGACCGCCCCGCGTGTGCGCAGCGACATCCTGCGTCGAGCCTTCGACCTCGTGCAGGAGCGCAAGGAGGACCTCGCGCTGCTGATGACCCTCGAGATGGGCAAGCCGCTCGCCGAGGCGCGCGGCGAGGTCGTCTACGGCGGCGAGTTCCTGCGGTGGTTCAGCGAGGAGGCGGTGCGCATCTCGGGCCGCTACGGCCTCAACCCCGAGGGCACCGGACGCATGGTCGTCTCGCAGCGTCCCGTGGGCCCGTCGTTCTTCATCACGCCGTGGAACTTCCCCCTCGCGATGGCGACGCGCAAGATCGCTCCGGCGCTCGCCGCCGGCTGCACGGTCGTCGTCAAGCCCGCGGCCCTCACACCGCTCACGACGACGCTGTTCGTGCAGATCCTGCAGGAGGCGGGCCTCCCGGCGGGCGTCGTGAACGTCGTCAACGCGACGCGCTCGAGCGAGGTCGCCGCGCCCATCATCGCTGATCCGCGGCTGCGCAAGCTCTCGTTCACCGGCTCGACGCCGGTGGGCCGGAAGCTCATCGAGCAGGCGGCGGAGGGCGTGCTGCGGGTCTCGATGGAGCTCGGCGGCAATGCGCCCTTCGTCGTGTTCGACGACGCCGACCTCGACAAGGCGGTGGAAGGGGCGATGCTCGCGAAGTTCCGCAACATCGGGCAGGCGTGCACGGCCGCCAACCGCTTCATCGTGCACGAGTCCATCGCCGACGAGTTCGCCGACCGGCTGACCGAGCGGGTGTCGGCGATGAAGATCGGGCGCGGAACCGAGGACGGCGTGCAGATCGGGCCGCTCATCGACGAGAAGGCGGTGGCCAAGACGGGCGCCCTCGTCGACGACGCGGTCGCGCGGGGTGCCACGGTGCGCACCGGCGGGTCGGCGATCGACGGCGAAGGCACGTTCTTCGAACCGACCGTCGTCACCGAGGTCGCCGCGGGCAGCGACATCCTGCGCGAGGAGATCTTCGGACCCGTCCTGGCGATCGCGACCTTCGCGGACGAGGACGAGGCGGTGCGCCTCGCCAACGACACGGAGTACGGGCTCGTGTCGTACGTCTTCACGCAGGACCTGGCACGGGGGCACCGCATGATCGATCGCCTCGAGACCGGCATGATGGGCCTGAACGTGGGGGTCGTCTCGAACGCGGCGGCCCCGTTCGGCGGTGTGAAGCAGTCGGGCATCGGGCGCGAGGGCGGACTCGAGGGCATCCACGAGTACCTCTCGACCAAATACACCCTGATCCCCGCCGACTGACGAGACGAAGGAGAACCGATGAGCACGTATGCCGTGACCAATCCCGCCACCGGCGAGACGCTGGCGACGTATGACCCCGCGACCGACGCAGACGTCGAGCGCGCCCTGGCCGCTGCCGACAAGGCGTACCGCACCTGGTCGCGCGTCGTCGCGCCGGCCGAGCGGGCCGAGCGGCTGCGGCGCGTGGCCGAGCTGCATCGCGAGCGCCGCGACGAGCTCGCCGCGATCATCGTGCGCGAGATGGGCAAGCCGCTCGCCGCGGCGGAGGGCGAGGTCGATTTCGCCGCCGACATCACCGCGTACTACGCCGACCACATCGACGAGATCACGGGTGACACCCCGATCCCGATCGAGGGGGAGGGCGCCGCGGTCATCCGCCGCAGCCCGCTCGGGGTGCTGCTCGGGATCATGCCGTGGAACTTCCCGTACTACCAGGTGGCTCGTTTCGCGGCCCCGAACATCGCGGTCGGGAACACCATCCTGCTCAAGCACGCGCCGCAGTGCCCCGAGTCGGCCGCTGCGATCGACGCGATCTACCGCGACGCAGGCTTCCCCGCCGGGGTGTACACGAATCTGTACCTCAGCAACGAGCAGGCGGCCGATGTCATCGCCGACCGTCGCGTGCAGGGCGTCTCGGTGACCGGGTCGGAGCGCGCCGGATCCGCTGTCGCCGAGATCGCCGGTCGCAACCTGAAGAAGGTCGCGCTCGAGCTCGGGGGGTCGGACCCCTTCATCCTGCTCTCGACGGATGACCTGGATGCCGCGGTGTCGGCGGCCGCCGAAGCGCGCCTCGACAACGTGGGCCAGTCCTGCAACGGCGCGAAGCGGTTCATCGTGGTCGACGGGCTCTACGACGCCTTCGTCGAGAAGTTCGCGGCGGCTCTCGCCGACGCGAAGGTCGGCGATCCGTTCGCCGACGACACGGTCCTCGGCCCGCTGTCGTCGCTCACGGCCGCGGAGCGCTTGGCGGAGCAGGTGGACCGAGCGGTGGAGCAGGGAGCGACTCTCGTGACCGGGGGACGCCGTGACGGCGCCTTCTACCCGGGCACGGTGCTCACCGACGTCACGCCCGACATGGACGCCTACCGCGAGGAGTTCTTCGGTCCTGTCGGTGTCGTCTATCGTGTCGCGGACGAGGCCGAGGCGATCGAGCTCGCCAACGACACCCCGTTCGGGCTCGGGTCGTACGTGTTCACGACGGATGCCGAGCAGGCGGCCCGCGTGGCCGACGCGATCGACGCGGGCATGGTCTATGTCAACCTCGTGCTCGCGGACGAGGCCGGACTGCCGTTCGGCGGCGTCAAGCGCAGCGGCACCTCCCGGGAGCTCGGGCTCCTCGCCGCCGACGAGTTCGTGAACAAGAAGCTCATCCGCACGGGCGCCTGACCCGTCGAGAACCCGCGGACGAACACGAAGGGCGCGCCGAGCGGATCGGCGCGCCCTTCGTCGTGATGAACGGGCTCAGGCGTCGAGCAGGGCGCGCACCTCGGCTGCTTCGGCGGGACGGCCGAGCGCTTCGTAGACGTCGCCGAGCTCGCCCGCGGCGACCTGGAGCAGGGGCGGGATCTCCGCGGCGCGCTCCATGACCGAGCGGTAGAGCGGGACCGCGTCGGCGGCCCGCTCGTTCTGCGTGAGGACGCGTGCGGCGAAGAGCTCGGACGCTCCGGCCGATCCTGCGTCGCCGATCTCGGCGAAGGCGTCGGCGGCCTGAAGAGCGGTGGCGACCGCCTCGTCGGCCTGCCCGAGCATGGCCAGGGCGCGAGCTCGTGAGTCGGTGATGTCGGCGACGAGCCAGGGTGCGCCGATGCCGGCTGCGATCTCGCCGGCCTCGCCCAGGGCCGTCAGAGCCTCCTGCTCGCCGCGGGCGGCCCGTACCTGGCCTTCCGAATGCCGCGCTTCGGCGAGCAGGCCGGCCTGGTCGGGTTCGGAGCGTGCGATCGCGATCGCTGTCCCGAGCGAGGCGAGGGCGTCGTCGAACTCTCCGAACCGGTGCAGCAGGCGACCGTGAGAGAGCAAGGCGTTGGCGCGACCCACGGGGGCCTCTCCCTCGTCGAACAGCTCGGCGGCGAAGTCCCACGCACCGACGGCACGGCCGGGCTCGCCGGCCTCCTCGAAGGCGCGGGCGAGCAGCATGAGCGTCTGGGCGCGAGACGTCGCAGGTTCCTCGCGGTCGGTCTCGTCGGAGTAGACGTTCACGAGCAGCTCGGCGGCCTCATCGGCGGAGCCGGATGCGAGCAGCGCCCGCGCGAGGCGGTACTGCACGGCTGTCACGGAGTCGCCGTTCTCGGTCGCGGCGCGCTCCGCGAACCGGTAGCGCGCGACCGCCTCTCCGGGGGCGCCGGCGTCCTCGTTGAGCGCTGCCGCGAGCACGTATGCCCCGGCGAGGACGCTGCGGGCGTCGAGCTCGACGAGGATGCGGCAGAGCTCGTCGGCGTCGGCCGCGCCGTCGAGGAACCGTTCCTGGCCGCCTCGCATGCGAGCGCGCAGCCCGAGCAGCCGGCCGCGTGCGCCGGCGCCGAGCGTCGGGTTCTCGAGGGCCGCGCTGATCGTCGCGTCGCATTCGTCGAACGCCCCCATGGCGCCCTGGAACGATGCGCGTGCGAGTGCGACGACACGTCGCAGGTCGTCGTCACCGAGCGCGGCCTCGCGGTCGCGGGCGTCGTCGAGGAGCGCGCGGGCGGACTCGGGGTCGGTCTCGGCGACGGCCATGCCCAGCACGACCTCGATGATCGCGTAGAGGCGGGGCGGCAGGTTCTCGCCCTCCGCGAGAACCGCCCGAAGCGTGTCGACGTCGTCGGGGGCGCCGCGCCCGAAGAGCGCGAGACCGGCGCGCTCCTCGACCTGCGCCTCCGCGTCACGACCCGCGGCACGGAGGGCGTCGAGACGGTCGCGCAGAGCCGCTCGGGCGCCATCGAGGTCTTCGCGGGCGACCAGGGCGGCGATGCGGGCCGAGTGAAGTCTGGCGCGCTGGTCGAGCGACGCACCGGGAAGCGCGGCGTCCGCTGCCGCAAGCGCTTCGGCGGCGCCGTAGTCTCCGAGGTCGATCGCCCGCTGGACGAGCTCCTCTGCCGACCGCGCGGCCACGGGGGCGACGCGGGGGAGCAGGGGCTCGGCGCTGAGGGGGAGCGAGTAGCGCTCCTGCCCGATGGCCCAGGCCCGGTCGAGGCGGCGGCGGTGACCGTCGGTGCCGTCACGGCGGTCGAACTCGCCGGCGATCCGCTCGGCCTCCGAACGCATCACCGCGGCGAGTTCAGCGGCACGCCAGGGACCGTCGTGGTCGCCGAAGAACGCGCGGAGCCGCTCGGAATCGGCGCCGCGCACGATGGTGTCGGCGTGACCGGCCGCGCTGACGGCATCGAGCGCGATCGCGAAGGCGGTGAGGGCGGAGAGGTGGCCGTCGACGCCGAGGGCGTCGTGCGCGAGCCAGTCGAGGTGGCGTTCGACGAGCGAGAGCGCCCGGGCCTCGTTGCCGGTGATGGCGCAGAATACGATGTTGTCGGCGACGATGGCGAGGTTGTCGGCGTTGTCCTTCGCGAGCCGGTAGCTCCGCAGGTGAGCGAGGCGGGCCTTGTCGTGCTCGCCGGCGTGCAGGTAGGGGACGAGCGATCGGGCGAGCGCGTGCTCGGGCTCTTCGCCGCACGAGAAGTCGCCCTCGACGAGCTCTTCGACGAGGCGGATGGCCTCGTCCTCGCGGTCGGTGTCGATGAGGTATCCGGCGACGACACTGCGGACGCATGCCTCGCAGTGGCTGTGGCTGTCGCGGGGCGTCGTCTCGAGCTTGGTGCGCAGCTGTTCGGCCTCGTCGAGGCGGCCGGCCATCCACGCGTTCTCGAAGCGTGCCATCAGCACGCCGCTCTGGCCGAGCCCGGCTGCGCGGTAGTGGTTCTCCATGTCGTCGAGCACGGCGGAGATCTGCTCGCGGTCGAACGCCGGCGACGCGGCCAGGCTGTCGGCCATCCACTTGAACTGCCACATGAGGTCAGCGGTCTCATCGCCCAGGTCGGCGGGGAAGCGCTCGGGGTCGTCGTCGTGCTTGCCGAGGCACCATGCGAACGACGTCAGCATCGCCTCGGTGTCGCCGCTCATGCAGGCCGACGAGGTCAGCCGCATCCGCGCCCGGTACTCCAACGGCTCGTCGCCGGCCTCGACGGCGAGGGCGATGGCCTCGTTGATGAGGGCCCGTTCTTCGATGCCGACCGGGGTGCGGTCGATCTCGTCGAACAGTTCGAGGATTCGGTCGCTGCTCATGCTGTCCTTTCGTGGGGGGCCGAGGTGCGGGGTGCGGTCAGGACGCAGGGCGCGCGGAGAGTTCGACGAGCGCGTGGAGCGCGCCCATCATGAGCGCGCGGTCGTCGCCGCTGAGAGGGCGCTGGGCGGCGAGGAGCGCCTGGACGTAGAGGAGGTGGATCGTGCGCGCGAAGGCGGGCTCGTCGGGGATGTCGAGGAGCGACCGCACGACGGAGTTCTGCCAGTTCAGGCACAGGCGGACGCCGCTGGTCGTGCCCTCGGGCGACGCCGGGCGAAGCTTCTCCGCCGTCGCGTCGATACGGTCCATGACGCTGCCCCACAGCGGGCTGCCGACCGATCGCGCTCGGCCGCGGTCGATCGCGCGCAGCGCTTCGGCGCCCGCGAGGTAGACCGCGGGGATCTCTGCGGCGTCGAGTGAACGCACCGCGACGGAGCATCCGACCGCCGACAGCGCAGAGGTGGCCCGTTCCTCGAGCGCGAGCACACGTGAGCGATCGTCGAGCGGGGGCGGGTCGAGCCGGTCGAGCTCTTCCGTGAGATCGACGCGTTCGACCGTGACGCCGTCGAACACGAGCGGGAGGAGGCGCACCAGGTCGGCGTCGAAGAGGTACCCGCCGTTGACGAGCGGCTGGCGCGGGTCCGCGATGCCGGCGATCTGGCGGTATTCGTCGACCGTCTCGACGTAACGCAGATGGGGGAAGCGGCCGATCAGGTCGCCGACGCGCATCCGACCGTGCGTGGTCTCGACGCTCAGCCACCGCACGATGAACGCGGCCAGCTCGTCGTCGTGCCGCACGAGCGACTTGAGCGCGACCTCGTGGACGCTGACGAACTGCGCCAATCGGTGCGGTTCGGTGAGGCCGAGGTCGAGCACCCATCGCCGGATCGCGGCGCCGAGCTCCTGACGCGTGTGCTCGAGGGCATCGTCCTCGACCAGGGCTTCACGACTGGCGGTGGGGCTGAGCGCCGTCGAGTCGATGACGGCCCGCACGAAGAACGCCCAGTCGGGAAGGATGTCGTCGGCGTTCTCGCTCAGCAGCATCCGGCCGAGGTAGACGCGGGTCGCTTGGCGGGCGCCGGGCGGGGGAGCGTAGGGCAGGACGTAGGCGGTTCCGACCGTGTCGGTCCCGGCGACGTGGAGGGGGATCGCGTCGAAGGGGTCCTGGCCGAGGAGATCGCGCCCGTACGCCCAGCGTGCGGCTTCGTCGATGCCGGCCGTGCCCGCGCGGAAAGGCGGCGTGCGCGTCGTCAGCTGCTCCCCGCCGCCGGGGAGGTCGACGCGCACGGGGAGGGGGAGGAACTCGCCGAACGTCTCGGCCAGCTCGACGGTCGCCGGGGTACTGAGCAGATCGCGCTGTCCCGGGCGCGGGCGCAGGTGCACGCTCGTGCCGATCGGGAGGTCGTCGGTGATCGTCCGCACCGTGAAGGTGCCGTCGGCGTTGCCCTGCCATTCGACGGCGTCGCCGCCCCGAGCGCTCCGCGATCGGATGACGATCGTCTCGGCCACCATGAAGCACGACAGCAGCCCGATGCCGAACTGCCCGAGGAAGTCGCTTCGGGGCAGATCGAAGATGTCGCGCTTCGAGCTGCGTCCGACGGTCGCGAGGAGATCGGTCACCTCCGACTCGGTGAGTCCGATGCCGTCGTCGCGGACGACGAACTCGTCGCTGCGGTCGCTGAGAGGCGTGATGCGGATGCCGCTCGACTCGCGCTGCGCCCCGGACGCAGAGGTGCTCGCATCGAACTCCGCGCGAGCGGTGATCGCGTCGCAGGCGTTCTGCATCAGTTCTCTCAGGAAGACGCGAGGCCCCGAATAGATGTGCCGACTCAGAAGGTCGACGATGCCGCGAAGGTCGACCTGGAACTGCTGGGATCGTCCGGTATTCATCCGCCTGATTTCGTTTCGGGTGAGCGTCACCGATGGCGTCCTCGGCGCGACAGCCGAGCGTAACAGTTCCCGGTAAGGCGCCATTTCTGACTCGCGTCCAGAATCGCGCGTCATATCCGGCGTCGGCTGACGGGCCAGCCCGACGGGGCAGGGGTACGGGGGCGGAGTCGCGACCCCCCCGGGTTCAGAACGGCGCTGGCCCGCCGGGTGGCTTGCCCGCTCCGGCGCGGGAGTGCGGCGGTTCCGCTGTGTCGATCGTGATGCACACTGCCGGTATGGGTACGTCTTCGCGGTAGACCCGTCCGAGGGGTGAGGTCCATTCGAGGACCCCGCCGCCGATCTGTCTGACTTCCCATCTGGTGAACTGCTTCATCGAGTGGTGTCTTTGGCAGAGGTGGGCGAGGTTGTAGATGTGGGTGTGCCCACCCAGGGCGTAGTCGATGGTGTGGTCGAGTTCGCAGCGGATCGCGGCTCGTCGGCATCCAGGGAACCGGCAGTGCTGATCGCGGGCGGTGAGGAGTTTCTTCATCGCCGCGGTCGGCCGGTACGTGTCGATCTCGACCGGGGTGCGGGTGACGGGGTCGATGAACAACCGGTCCCACTCCGACACCTGCCCGGCGAGCTGGCGCGCCGTATCGGCATCGATGAGCCCGGCCCCGACGGCCTCGGCGGGGTTCTCGTCGCGACCCATGAGGGTTTCCGCGGTGACGGCAACCTGCACCCGTGCCCGAACGGCGCCGAGGCCACCGGCCCGGTCGGTTCCGTAGATCGGGTCGACCACGGGTGCTCCGCCGAGGACGAGGTCACTGAGGATGTCCGCGCGCAGCTGGTCCATGGTCCGGACGTCCGGTGCGGCATCCGTTCCCGCCGGGCTGGCAACCGCGTCGGCGTGCTCTCCGACAGCCTCGGCGGCATCCGCACCGCCAGCGCCCTCAACCCGGGCGTCCTTGACGGACTGTCCCATCTGCGTGAGCCGGTCGAGCATCCCTGCGGCGATGACCGTCGGGAGGTTGGCGACGAGGTTCGACATCCCATCGGATCCGTGGAACACGCGCACGCATCGTTCCGCCGCCGCGGTCTTGTGCCGCTCGGTGAACGTCTGCGGATGCACCCCTGCGGCCAGCGCCTCAAGCTCACCCCGCACCCGGGAGGGCACATCCCGCTCGCACACCGCAATCGCCGCCGCCTCGAATTCGCCCCGCACCTCGTCCGGCACCCCCGCGCCGACCCGCACGACCACATCCACGTGGCCGCGTTCGATCCGCCGCTGCACCCACGCGTCGAACACAGCCGGGTAGTCGTCGATCACGGCCATCGCGTGATCGATTTCGCCCTGCAGTCGCCGATCCGTCAGGCGCGCCATCCCGGCCGCCTCGGCCGCGACGGACCGCAGCTCCATGTCTGACGCCATGCCTCGCACGCCGTCACGACGCGCCTCACGCAACGCCGACCACCCCAGCTCCGCCAACGCCCGAACCCGCGCCACATCAGACGCATGAGCAAGATCGAGCGCCTCAGCGAACACCGAGAACGCGTCGGCGTGCGGCGACCCACCGGAGGCGCCCTCGCCTCCGATCCCGCGATCGCCACTCGATGTCATGTTCCCATGATGGCAGCGGGTTATGACATTGGACTCGAATGCAGGTTCGCCTATGCGCAACGGGCTCCGCGCCTCTCCGGGGGAGGAGCCGGTGCCGAATCCGCGCCGACGTTCGCGACCGTGGCGGTCATGACGTACACTGAGAGGAGCAGTCGAAATCTGCATTCTTTCGCCATGCCCAAGCGTCGACGACTCGACGGCAGTGGAGGAGTGCGGGCGTAGACCCCGGGGTCCGAAGGATCTCTAGGGCGGTAGCTCAATTGGCAGAGCAGCGGTCTCCAAAACCGCAGGTTGCAGGTTCGATTCCTGTCCGCCCTGCGCGTCGGCGTCAGCCGGCACACGGAAGGTATCAGGTGGGTTCGATGGTCCAAGAGGGTGGCGAAGTCGTCGCCGCAGGTGGCGCGCCCCGCGAGAAGAAGCCGAACATCTTCGCGCGGATCATCATCTTCATCCGCCAGGTGTTCGCCGAACTCCGCAAGGTCGTCACCCCGACCCGCCAGGAGCTCGTGAAGTTCACGGCAGTGGTCCTCGGATTCGTCGTCGTCATGATGGCGCTCGTCTACGGCCTCGACGTCCTGTTCGTCTGGATCACGACCGTCGTCTTCGGCGTCCCGGGCTGATCGACGGGCCCGGCCCGCACGACCCGCGAATGCCTGCCGCGCAGGCATCCCGACAACCGATGGAAGAGAACGCAGTGTCAGAACGCATCCCCGACGACGTCGATTGGGCCACGGCCGCCGAGCAGTCCAGCGAGGACGACGAAGCCCAGGAGGGCAACGTGCTGGCCGACCAGGAGCGCGCCTCCGACGCCGCCGAGCACGCCGCTGTCCACGTGGTGGACGATGAGGCAGAGCAGGACGACACCGACCTCGACGGCGTCGAGATCGACGACCCCGAGGCCGATGCCGTCGTGAACGACGCGCTCGAGATCGACGAGACCGCTGAAGCCGAGGCCGCCGCAGAGGTGTTGACCGACTCCCTCGAGGAGGAGATCGCCGAGCAGGCCGCCGAGGCCGCCGACGAGGTCGAGCCGTACGACGGGCCCGAGCCCGACGTCGAGGTCTCGGAGGAGACTGTCGACTACCTCTCCGAGTTCGAGGCCGCGGCCGGCATCGAGATCCCCGTCGGCGACGACGAAGACCCCTACGAGGCCTTCCGCACCGAGCTGCGCATGCTGCCCGGCAAGTGGTACGTCATCCACTCCTACGCCGGTTTCGAGCGAAAGGTGAAGGCCAACATCGAGCAGCGCAAGTCGACGCTCGAGGTCGAAGAGGACATCTACCAGGTCGAGGTCCCGATGGAGGACGTCGTCGAGATCAAGAACGGTCAGCGCAAGATGGTCACGCGCGTCCGGATCCCCGGCTACGTGCTCGTCCGCATGGAGCTCACCGAAGACACCTGGTCGGTCGTCCGCCACACCCCCGGCGTCACGGGCTTCGTGGGCAACGCCCACAACCCCACTCCGCTGCGCTTCGACGAGGCGTTCAACATGCTGAAGTCGCTCGTCGAGGTCAAGGAAGCGGCCCCCGCCAAGGCCGGTGCCGTCAAGGGTGCAGCCGCCCCCACGCGCAGCATCGTCACCGAGGTCGACTTCGAGATCGGCGAGACGATCACGATCAAGGAAGGCTCGTTCGCCGGCCTTCCCGGTTCGATCAGCGAGATCAAGCCCGAGAGCGGCAAGCTCACGGTCCTCGTGTCGCTCTTCGAGCGCGAGACCCCCGTCGAGCTCTCGTTCGACCAGGTCACCAAGCAGTAACGCGAGTCCGCGTCGACGAAGCGCCCCTCCGCAATACCGCGGCCGGGGCGCTTCGCTGTCGCGGCGACGCCGCTCGTCGACAGCCTCATCGCCAGGATGCGGTAAGCTTGGGGAGTTTGCGGGCGCTTGTGCGCCTGCATGACACGACCGCCGCTCGGAAATGCCGGGCGTGCGGGAGAGGGATGCCGCCGGCATCCGCTCGACGAAAGGAAAACGAATGGCACCGAAGAAGAAGGTGACCGGCCTGATCAAGCTCCAGATCAAGGCAGGAGCCGCCAACCCGGCGCCGCCGATCGGCCCCGCGCTCGGTCAGCATGGCGTCAACATCATGGAGTTCTGCAAGGCCTACAACGCCGCGACCGAGTCGCAGCGCGGCAACGTCATCCCCGTGGAGATCACCGTCTACGAGGACCGCAGCTTCACGTTCATCCTGAAGACCCCGCCTGCCGCGGAGCTCATCAAGAAGGCCGCCGGAGTCGCGAAGGGCTCGGCCACGCCTCACACGACCAAGGTCGCGAAGCTCACGAAGGACCAGGTCCGCGAGATCGCCGAGGCCAAGATGCCCGACCTGAACGCCAATGACATCGAGGCCGCCTCGCTGATCATCGCCGGCACCGCCCGTTCCATGGGCATCACGGTCGAGAGCTGAGGGGGAGAACACAATGGCTAAGTCCAAGGTTTACGAAGCAGCCGCGGCGAAGATCGACCGCGACAAGTTCTACAGCTCCACCGAGGCCGTCGCTCTCGCGAAGGACACCGGTTCGAAGAAGTTCGACTCGACCGTCGAGGTCGCGCTGAAGCTCGCTGTCGACCCGCGCAAGGCGGACCAGATGGTCCGCGGCACGGTCATCCTGCCCCACGGCACGGGTAAGACCGCTCGCGTCATCGTGTTCGCGACGGGCCCGGCCGCCGAGGCCGCCATCGCCGCTGGCGCTGACGAGGTCGGCGGCGCCGAGCTCATCGAGAAGGTCGCCGGCGGCTGGACCGCATTCGACTCGGCCGTCTCGACGCCCGAGCTCATGGGCCAGGTCGGCCGTCTGGGTAAGGTCCTCGGTCCCCGTGGCCTCATGCCCAACCCGAAGACCGGCACCGTGACCCCCAACCCGGCCAAGGCCGTCGAGGAGATCAAGGGCGGAAAGATCGAGTTCCGCGTCGACAAGCACGCCAACGTGCACTTCGTCGTCGGCAAGGCGTCGTTCTCGGCTGAGCAGCTCGAAGAGAACTTCAACGCGGCGGTCGAGGAGATCGTCCGTCTGAAGCCCTCGAGCGCCAAGGGCCGCTACATCCAGAAGGGCGCCGTGTCGACCACGTTCGGCCCCGGCATCCCGCTGGACGTCAACGCGCTCGTCTGATCGCGATCCGCATGAACGGGGTCTCACCTTCGGGTGAGGCCCCGTTCGTCGTTCCGGACGTCACCGGTTCGCGCTAGCGTCGGCTTATGCGGCATCCCCTCTCCGACCTCCTCGGAATCGAAGTCCCCATCGTGCTGGGGCCGTTCGGAGGTCTGTCGTCAGCGGCGCTGACCGCCGCAGTGAGCGAGGGCGGCGGGCTCGGCTCGTTCGGGCTGTACGGCTACGAACCGACGCGCATCCGTGAGACGGTCGCGTCGATTCGAGAGCGCACCTCCCGTCCCTTCGCCCTCAACCTCTGGTTGCCGCTCGGTGACGAGGTGACCCCCGACGCCGTGGATGCCGCACCGGCGCGCGATGCTCTTCGCCCGCTCTTCGCCGCAGCCTCGGCCGCCGTGCCCGAACTGCCCGAGCGGTTTCTGCCGTCGCTCGATGAACAGCTCGCGGCGGTCTGGGAGGCACGACCAGCCGTGCTCAGCGTGGTCTTCGGGGTGCCGGCGCCGTCGGTCGTCGAGGAGGCGCATCGCCACGGTATCCGCGTGATGGGGACGGCGACGACGGTCGCCGAGGCGCGGGCGCTGGAAGCCGGGGGCGTCGACGTCATCGTCGCGAGCGGCGCGGAAGCAGCGGGGCACCGGGTGTCGTTCCTGGCGGCTCCGGAGGACTCCCTCGTGGGCACCTTCGCCCTCGTGCCGCAGGTCGTGGATGCCGTGTCCGTGCCGGTGGTCGCGGCGGGTGGCGTCGCCGATCGCCGGGGCGTCGCAGCGGCTCTCTCCCTGGGAGCATCGGGCGTGCAGGTGGGGACGGCGTTCCTGAGGACGCGGCAGTCCGCGGCATCCGAGGGTCATCGCGCCGCCATCGCCGGCGCGAACGACACCTCAACGGTGCTCACGCGCGCGATGAGCGGGCGCCTCGCTCGCGGCATCCCGAACCGGGCCGTGCGCCACATCGAGTCCACCGGGGTCATCGCGCCCTTCCCGGCGCAGAACTGGCTCACGGGCGTCTTCCGTGCCGCCGCCGGCGGTGACCCCGACCTCTCGTCCCTGTGGGCGGGTCAGGCCGCAGGCCTCGCTCGGCGAGACGACGCGGAGGATGTGCTGCGCGAGCTCGCGGCGGGGCTGCCGGAATCCTGAGGCGAGGGCGGGGGTTCAGGGCGACGCGGAGAGGTCAGCGGGTGTCACGGACCTCGAAGGCGGTCGATCCGCTCCGCGGCGTGTCGGCGACGCGCGCGACATCAACCCGCGCACCGGGCGGCCCCTGCGCCATCCACGCGAGGACCGCGTCCACAGCGTCATCGGTGCCCTCCAGAACGGCCTCGACGGAGCCGTTGGCGCGATTGCGGACCCAGCCCACGACTCCGCGGCGGTCGGCTTCGAGCAGCAGGCTGTAGCGGTACCCGACGCCCTGGACGCGGCCCTCGACGATCACGTGAACGCTTCGCATCCCCTCATCCTGCCTCACGGCCAGACGAGGCTGACGGCGAGGAGGATCATGACGAGCGCGACGAATCCGTCGAGCACCCGCCACGCCCGCGGGGTCGCGAGCACTCGCCCGAGCAGCCGCGCGCCGAAGGCGAGCGTGAAGAACCACACCACGCTCGCGGTCACCGCTCCGACGGCGAACCACCCGCGGTCATCGCCGTGCGTCGCGGCGATGCTGCCGAGGAGGAAGACGGTGTCGAGGTAGACGTGAGGGTTGAGCCAGGTGAGCGCGAGACACGTGAGCACGATGGCTGCACGGCGAGCGGGTGCCGGGCGTTCGGGAGCGGTTCGTGCGTCGAGCGCCTCTCCGCTCGGCCGCCAGGCGCGGCGCGCGGCCAGAAGACCGTAGACGAGGAGGAACGCGGCTCCGGCCCACCGAACGGCCGGCACCAGCCACGGCAGGGTCTGCAACACGAGACCGAGCCCGGTCATGCCGGCGACGATGAGCACGGCGTCGGAGACCGCGCAGATCGTCGCGACGAGCAGGACGTGTTCGCGACGGATGCCCTGGCGCAGCACGAACAGGTTCTGTGCGCCGATCGCGACGATGAGCGACAGGCCGAGGCCGAGGCCGGAGAGGGAGGCGGAGAGCACGAGTCGACGCTAGAGCCGGCCTCGACTACAGTCCAGTTCATGAGACTTCACTTGGTGAAGCGCAGCTGAAGGTGCGCGTTCCCGTCGACCTGGTCGAGACCCTCGCCGTGATCCTCGACGAGGGGAGCCTGGACGCTGCCGCGCGTCGACTGCACCTCACGCCGTCGGCCGTGAGCCAGCGAGTCCGGGCTCTGGAGCGCATCGCCGGTCAGGTGCTGCTCGTGCGCTCGAAGCCGGCACGGGCGACCGAGGCGGCGCACCGCTTCGTGCGCTACGCCCGTCAGCTCGCCCTCCTCGAGCGCGATGCCTTCGACGGGATCGACGCGGGCGTCACGACCGTTCCACTCGCCGTGAACGCCGATTCGCTCGCGACCTGGTTCCTGCCGCCGCTCGCTCGGGCGGCAGCCGCACACGATGTGGTGTTCGACCTGCATCGCGACGACCAGGACTTCACCGCCGGCCTGCTCGAGAGCGGAACGGTGATGGGCGCGGTCACCTCGCGGCGGGTTCCGGTGGCGGGATGCCGCGTCTCGACGCTCGGCGCGTTGCGCTACGAGGCCGTCGCCGCACCGGCTTTCGCGGAGCGCTGGTTCGCGGGGGCGGATGTCGGGCACGGGCCCGACCGTGACGCGCTCGGGCCCGACCGTGACGCGCTCGCGTCGGCACCGGTCGTCGACTTCGACCGCCGCGACGAGCTGCAGACCCGATGGCTGCGCGGCGCGCGCGTGGACGTCGACGCGCCCCCTCGGCATCGCGTTCCCGCATCGCAGGACTTCGCGACCGCCGTGCTGCTCGGTCTCGGGTGGGCGCTGCTGCCGACGCTGCAGTCGCGCGCGCACGTGGACCGGGGTGAGCTGGTGCGCCTCGGGGGAGACGACATCGTGGTGCCGCTCTACTGGCAGCAGTGGAACCTCGCCTCACCGCTGCTCGACGCGGTCGCCGACGAGGTGGTCGCCGAAGCCCGGCGCGTGCTCGAACCCGTCGCCTGAACCTGCCCGGCTCGGCGAGAGTGCATGCTCGACGCGAGCACGTCGCCAAGATGGTGCGTGCTGGGCGCGAGCGTGCGTTCTCGCGGGCTTCGCCCCGGAGCGGGTCAGCCCTCGGAAACCGTGAGGACGACCTTGCCGCGGGAATGGCCCCGCTCGACCTCGATGTGCGCGGCTGCGGCATCGGCGAGGTCGTGCACGCTGTCGACGAACACCTGGATGGCGCCCGAGTCGAGGAGTCGGCCGAGGGTCGCCAGCACGCTGCCGTCGGGGATGACCTTGTACCCGGTCGCCCGCACGCCGGCCGCAGCAGCGGCCTCGGCGTACCCCGGCCATCCGCCGGTCGGCACCATGACGTACAGGCCGCCCGGGCGCAGCACACCGAGCGAGCGCGAGCCCGTGTCGTCGTCCACATTGCCCACGAGGTCGATCACGACGTCCATCTCGCCGACGACGTCCTCGAAGCGGGTCGTCGCGTAGTCGATGGCGACCGAGGCGCCGAGCTCGCGCAGCCAGGGGAGGTTCCGCTCCGAGCCGGTGGCCGTCACCTGTGCGCCGAAGTAGGCCGCGAGCTGCACGGCGAAATGACCGACCCCGCCCGATCCGGCGTGGATCAGCATCCGCTGGCCCTCGTGCGCATGAGCGGTCTCGACGACGAGGCCCCACGCGGTGAGCGCGGCGAGGGGGACTCCCGCGGCCTCGACGTGAGACAGGCTCGCGGGCTTGCGGGCGACCGACAGCGACGGCACGACGACGTACTCGGCGTAGCTGCCACCGGACCGGGGGAACGGCAACATGCCGAAGACCTCGGTGCCGGGTTGCAGCTCATGGGTCTCGTAGGGGCTCGCGACGACTACTCCGCTGAAGTCGAATCCGAGGGTGCTCGGCCAGCGGTCGATGACGCCCGCCACCCCCCGGCCCGTTCGCGTCTTGGTGTCGATGGGGTTCACACCGGCGGCCACGACCCGCACGAGCACTTCGCCGAGCACGGGCGAGGGGACCGGCACGTCGGCGATGCGCAAGACCTCGGGTGCGCCGGGTTCATCGAACACGACCGCTCGCATCGTCTCGGGCGGCGTCTCGGCCGGCGTCGTCGGCTGGGAGGCGGTTGCTGTGCGCAGCGGCCGGAATCTCATCCGTCGCTCCTTCCTCACACCGCCGGCGTCGGCGGCGATGATGCTCGGTCGACCTCAGTCAATCGTGACATTGTCTCGACCGTGTTACGGAGCGGTCACCGAGGGGAGAAGCTCGCGCGTGCGTGGCGCGACGCGCGTGTCGCCACGCACGAGATCCGGGCGGATCAGTCCGGCGCCTCGGATGCGGAGAGGGCGTGGAGCAGACGGGTGAGCTCGCGGATGTCGTCGACGTGCCACGCCTCCAGCGCGTTCAGCAGGGAGTTCTCGCGCGGCGCCCGCACAGCGTCGAGTCGCCGGATGCCGTCGGGGGTGGCCGACAGCAGGCTGGAGCGACCGTCGGCGGGGTCGGGGGTGCGTTGCACGAGCTGGAGCTCTTCGAGCTCGCGCACGGTGCGGCTGATCTGGCCCTTGTCGGAGTGCAGCGTCTCGGCGAGGGCGGAGAGCGTGATCTCGCCGCGACGGGCGATCGTCGTGAAGACCTTGTACGCACCGGGGAGCATTCCGGGGCTCAGCCGGTCGGCGTTCTCGGCGAACAGACGCCGGACGTGCGTGAACAGCTCGCCGAACTCGAGCTCGAGAGCTCGGACGGCGGCGGTGCGCTCATCGTCGAAAACCGCTGCCCACGGACCGGGAGCCCCGGGGGTGGTGCACCCCCGGGACTCGTCGGACTCTCGTGCGGTCATCCCGATCACCCTATCGAGCCGACCGGCGCGTCCCGGCGTCGACCGGGGCATCGGAGTCCGCGGCATCCGTGCGGACGGTGCCGGTCGCGGTGAGCGCGTTCATCCCCTCGGGGACCGACACGGTGGCCAGGTCGGCTTCGCCCGCCTGCAGGCGCTCGGTGGTGGTCATCGTCGTCAGCGGCTTGTTCGGCAGGAACACGATCGCGATGAGGCTGAGCACCGCGAAGGGCACGGCGATCAGGAACGAGTGCGAGATGCCGGTCGCGTAGATGTCCTCGAACACGACCCGCAGGGCCTCGGGCATCGCCGACACCTGGGGGAGCGTCCCCGACTGCAGCTGGGTGGCCCAGGTCTGCGCCTGGTCTCCGAGAGACATCAGCGCGCCCTGGATGTCGTCCCGGCGCTCTCCGACGAGGGTCGTGACCTGCGAGGCGAGCGCCGCCCCCATGACCGAGACGCCGATCGTGCCTCCGAGGCTGCGGAAGAACGTCACACCCGAGCTCGCGACGCCGATCTCGGTCGGACTCGTGGTGTTCTGCACGACGAGCACGAGGTTCTGCATCGTCATCCCGACGCCGGCGCCGAGCATCGCCATGTAGAGCGAGACGAGCGTGAAGTCGGTGTCGTAGTGGATCGTCGACAGCATGGTCGACCCGCCGATGAGCAGCACGGCTCCGACGATGAGGAAGGGCTTCCACTTACCGGTGCGCGTGATGAGCGCGCCTACGCCGATGGAGGCGACCAGCAGACCGCCGATCATCGGGATCGTCATGACACCGGCCTCGGTGGGCGTCGCGCCGCGGGCGAGCTGCATGTACTGGCTGAGGAAGACCGAGGCGCCGAACATCGCGATGCCCGTCGCGATCGATGCGATCACCGAGAGGGTGAAGGTGAGGTTGCGGAACAGCGTGAGCGGGACGAGGGGCTCGCGCACCTTGAGTTCCGTGATGACGAACAGGATCGCACCGATCACGGCGCCGCCGACCATCAGAAGCGTCTCGACGCTCATCCACTCGAACGAGTCGCCCGCGAGGGTCACCCAGATCAGCAGAAGCGAGACGGAGGCCGACAGCAGCACGATGCCGAGGTAGTCGATGCGCGTCTCCTTGCGCGGGTGCGCCGGGATGTGGAGGGTCCGCTGAACGATCAGCAGAGCCGCGACGGCGACGGGGAGAGCGACGAAGAAGTTCCAGCGCCAGCCCCAGGCGTCGGTGATGACGCCGCCGAGCAGCGGGCCGCCGATCGTGGCGACGGCCATCACGGCGCCGAACAGGCCCATGTAGCGGCCGCGCTCGCGCGGGCTGATGATGTCGGCCATCAGCACCTGGCTGAGGGCGGCGAGGCCACCGGCGCCGATGCCCTGCACGGCGCGGAAGGCGATCAGCATCTCGGGAGTCTGCGAGAACCCGGCCGCTGCGGTGGCCAGGACGAAGATGACGATCGCGAGCTGGTAGAGCACCTTGCGGTTGGTGAGGTCGGCGAGCTTGCCCCAGATGGGGGTCGAGATCGCCGTCGTCAGAAGCGTCGCCGTGACGACCCAGGTGAAGGCGGTCTGCGTGCCCTCGAGGTCGTGGATGATGACGGGCAGCGACGTCGAGACGACGGTCGAGGCCAGCATCGAGACGAACATGCCGAGCAGGAGCCCCGAGAGGGCTTCGAGCACGCCGCGACGCGACATGCTCTGCCCCTCGGATCGAGTGGTTGCGGAAGCGGACATAGGTCCTCCTGGAAGATCGGACGGACGCGGCTGCGCTGGCGCGGAATCGTCGGTGGGACGGGTACTTCGATAGCCGGAAGGCGGCGTAACTGGTTGACGAAAGTCAACCGTTGAGATTGGTCAACTATATGTTCAATCGTTGAGTTACGTCAACTATTCCCGGAGTCGGGCGACCGCAGGGAGGATGGGGTGATGTTCAGCGTCGAGTCGCTCCCCGATACCGGTACCGACAGGGGCGTGCGCGCCGACTGGCAGCGGCTCATCGATGCCGGCCTGCCCAGCGCCGGCCGGCATCCGTCGGAGTCGAACCGCCCGCACGTGACGCTCGCCGTCCGCGACGACCTGCCGACGGATGCCGTGCGCGAGCTCGCGCGGGTCGGCGGCGCGTTACCGGTGGAGTGCCGGCTCGGCGGAGCCGTCGTCTTCGCTGCGGGGGAGCGCTTCGTCCTGGCCCGCCCGCTCGTGATGAGCGCCGCACTGCTGCGGTTGCACGCCGATATCGTCGACCTCGTCGGACCCCCGCCCGTGCGGTACGCCGTGACGGCGAAGGACCGCTGGACGCCGCACATCACGCTCGCGCGCCGGATGACGGCGGAACAGGTGGGGCGTGCCCTCGACATCGTCGGCGCGGCCGGTATCGAGGGAGAGCTGACCGGCTTGCGTCTGTGGGATGCCGAGGCGAAGGCCGTCACGCCGCTGCGGTGATCGTCTCGGGCGGCGCCGGGCTCACCCGGTAGGTCAGGTGCGACCGTCAGTCGCTGAGGGCGAGGGCCCGGAAGGGCTCACGCGGGCGCGTCGCGGGGACGCGGGGCGCCTCGGCTGCGCGCCGCTGCATCGTACGACGGTACAGCTCGTCGATGAGCTCCGTCGCGAGGTTCACGAGCAGCCGGATCTCGCGCTCGTCGCGGTCGACCCAGGCGCAGCGCGGCTCGTCGTCGATGGGGACGAAGCCGTCGTGCTGCTCCCACACCACGAGCGTGCGCTCGGCGCCGAGGACATGCTGCTGCCACCACACCTGACGCAGGTACGTGCGCGGGATCGAGCGCCAGCTCTTGTTCGTGGTCTTGATCTCGGCGAGGGTCACGCGGCCGTCGGCATCCACCATCACGCCGTCGGGTGTCGCGAGGTGGCGCTTCTCGACCACGGCGTGGAAAAGCGCCGAAGAGGGCTGGATGCCGTGCGTCGCGGCGACCCACGCGGCGATCTCCGGCTCGCGGCGGCGGCCGTGGTCGGTGTAGGCGTTGCCGGAGAAGCCGGAGCCCATGAGCTTCGAGTCGGCGGCGCGCGCGATCGCCTTCGGGCTCGTCAGCGTCGCGACATCCGTCGCCGTGATGCCCCGTGAGCGAGCCCGGATCCACGCCACGCGGTCGCGCGAGTCCGCGACGATGCGAGCAGCGAGTTCGGGAGACACGCCTTCGACCCTAACCCCGCTCACCCCCACACCCACCCTCACCCCTCGGCGTGCCCCCACCCCACCCACCCCGGCCCGGCGTCGAGTGCACGGCATCCCATCGACCGCACGGCATCGGTGCGTGGATGTCTCGTTCACTCGGCGGTAAGCCGTGCGCTCAGCGGGGAGGGCGGATGTTGAATGCCCTGAGGTGGGCGGAGAAGGTTGCGGGGGAGGTGACGTGACGGGATTCCCAGCGCACGAGGCGACGTCCGGTCGTGCCCCGGATCCAGTCCTCGCGGCGCTTCTCGGCGAGGACGGCGTCCTCGGCGGAGCGCGGGGAGCGGAGGCCCGGGTCGAGGTACTTGCCGACGCCGTCGCACTCGCCCCAGGCGTCGGCGTCGTCGAGGCCGAAGTCGACGCGGTACCAGCCCGCGCCGCGCGGGCCGGCGATCGGCACCTGCAGCCGGACCGAACGGAAACCGATCTGGTGCAATCGGAACCGGCTGACGCTCTCGAGGGTCGACTCGGCCCGGCCGTCGGCGAACCCCGTCACCCAGCGGGCCCGCCTGATCCCGCGCGCCGCCCCCGCCGCGGCGATCCGGGTGGCCATCGCGGTCCGCCACTCGTCGGGCGAGCGGCCCGTGCGGTCGCACCAGATCCCTTCCGCGCGGTCGGCCATGACGAGCGCCGCCTCGGGAGTCATCGTGCGCGCGACGTCGAACACCGTGCGCGCGAGCGAGGTGCAGCGGATGCCGTTCACCTCGACGACGTCGTGTGCATCGAGAGGAGTGCAGTGCCGGAACGCGTCGGGGCCGCTGGAGACCCGGGCGCCCGGAGCCGTCGTCAGGTGGACGCGGGTCGGCCGGACGCGATAGAGGTCGAGACCGTGCAGCACCCCGGCGGACTCGTGCGAGACGACCGCGTGGCCGCGCACCTCGTGGGCGACAGCCATCACATGGAGCAGATGCGCATCCTCGGCATAGAGCTCGTCGAACGCGGCCCGGTCGACGTACCAGCCGCGCCGCACGTGCACCCGGATGTCGTCCCGCACCGAGCGGTCGATCGAGCGTTCGCTCTCACCCGCCTCGAGCAGGTCGCGTCGGCGGCGGAGCAATGCCCGCACCTCATCCGGTTCTCGTCGTCTGCGCATCCCGCCCATGCTCACCCTTCACCTCCCGCCCACCCCCACCACTTCACCCATGTGTGGATCCCCCAAACCACCCCCCCATGTGTGCAGAACTCGTGGCCGGCGCCGAGCGAACGGGCACCCGCCGAGTCCACGGCAACTCTGCGCCGCGTTGCCGTGCACTGGGCGGGATGCCGTGCACTCGGCGACGAGCGGGGGGATTTGGGGGATGGGGGGTGTGGGGGTATGGTGGGGGTAAGCCAAAGACCGCTGGTCATCGGTGTGCGCGTGAGCGCACTCGAGATCGAAGCTCTGCACAGCAGGGGCCCGCGCAGGTGACACTGAACTTCTCCTTCGGGAACCGAGCTCCGTGCCTCTGCGCCGGAGCTTTTGTCATGTCCGGGGCTGGTCGAGGCCGACGCTCCGCCACCGCGAAGCGTCAGGCACACATCAAGGAGTGACCATGGTGCAGAAGGACGCATCGGTCGCCGAGCTCACGAAGTCATTCGAGGACTCGACTGCCGTTCTGCTGACCGAGTACCGCGGTCTGACGGTGGCCCAGCTCAAGCAGCTGCGCAACACCATCCGTCAGGACGCGAACTACGCCGTGGTGAAGAACACGCTGACCAAGATCGCCGCGAACAACGCGGGGATCACGGCGCTCGACGAGGACCTCAAGGGTCCCTCGGCCGTGGCGTTCGTGCACGGCGACTTCGTCGCCACCGCCAAGGCTCTGCGTGACTTCGCCAAGGCGAACCCGCTCCTCGTCATCAAGGGCGGCATCTTCGAGGGCAACGCCCTCTCCGCCGACGAGGTCAACAAGTACGCCTCGCTCGAGAGCCGCGAGGTTCTGCTGGCCAAGGCCGCGGGCATGATGAAGGCGACGATGGGCAAGGCTGCCGCCACCATCGACGCGCTTCGCGAAAAGCTGGAGACCGCCGACGCCGCGTGAGCGACAGGCGAGCTCTTACACCAACCCCATCTATCTAGGAGATACATCATGGCGAAGCTTTCCACCGAGGAGCTGCTCGAGCAGTTCGCCGGCCTGACCCTCGTCGAGCTCAGCGAGTTCGTGAAGGCGTTCGAGGAGAAGTTCGACGTCACCGCTGCTGCCCCCGTCGCCGTTGCCGGCGCCGCTGGTGGCGCTGGTGCCGCTGAGGCCGAGGAGGAGAAGGACTCGTTCGACGTCATCCTCGAGGCTGCCGGCGACAAGAAGATCCAGGTCATCAAGACGGTCCGCGAGCTCACCTCGCTGGGCCTCGGCGAGGCCAAGGCTGTCGTCGACGGTGCTCCCAAGGCCGTCCTCGAGGGCGCGAACAAGGAGACCGCCGAGAAGGCGAAGGCCGCTCTCGAAGAGGCCGGCGCGACGGTCACCCTCAAGTAATTCCCCGCTCTCACTCGAGAGCAGCACGACGGCCCCGGATGCTGCATCCGGGGCCGTCGTCGTTTGCGCGGGGTTCAGTCGCGACGCGAGAGGGTCGAGTCCTGGACGGCGACGGAGCTGCGGCCGGGCGCCCCGGCCGTCGTCCCGCGCACCACCATCCGCGGCTTGATGCGCATCGTCACGGTGTCGGCCTCAGGGTCTTCGATGTGGCGCAGGAGCAGTTCGACGGCGGCACGACCCTGCTCGTGCGGTACCTGCCGCAGCGTCGTCAGCGCGAACATCTCGGCGTTCACATGGTCGTCGATGCCGACGACGCTCAAAGCCGAGGGGACGAGGATGCCGAGGCGGCGCGCGGCGATGATCGCTCCGATGGCGACGTCGTCGCACGCGGCCACGATGCCGGTCGGTCGGTCCGCGGGGTCGCTCAGGAGGTCGACGGCGGCGGCGTACCCAGCGGGCATCGACAGCTCCGCGGGGGTGCGGCAGATCTCCGCCGCGAGGCCGGCGCGGCGCATCTCCGACTCGTAGCCGGCGTAGCGTTCGGACTCGACGTGAGGCCAGCGCGTCGCGTCGGTGCCGCCGAGGAAGGCGATCCGGCGATGCCCGAGCTCGATGAGGTGCGCGGTCGCGAGGGCGGTGGCATGGGCGTCGTCGAGGGTGACGAGGCTCGTGTCGCCCTCGGTGCCGATGACGCTGACCACCGGCTTGCCGAGTGCCAGGAGCGCATCGAGCTCACTCTCGGCGGGTTCGAGGCCCACGGCGATGACCCCGTCGAAGCGCCGGCGCGCCAGGAAGTCCTCGAACACGCGCCGCCGGGTGTCCGTCCCCGGGCGGGCGTCGTACAGGGTGAGGTCGAGGCCGTGCTCGAGGAGTGCCGCCTGGATCCCTTCCAGGACCTCGCCGAAGAACCATCGGCTCACGTGCGGCATGACGACGCCGACGGTCTGAGTGCGACCGGTCGCCAGGCTCATGGCGGAGGAATGGGCGACGTACGACAGCTCCTGCGCGGCGACGGTCACTCGTCGGCGCGTCTCCTCGGACACGTAACCACGGCCGGAGAGGGCTCGGCTCGCCGTCGCCTTCGACACCCCTGCTCGGGTGGCGACGTCGGCGATGGTGCTCATGGGACCTCCTCGTCCGTTCGGGGAGACCTGCCGGGGGACTCCCACCAGAGCGTAGCGGCTTCGCGCCCGAGCGGGAACCGGTTCCAGGTGCAATCTGTGTGAGCGCTCCCACAAGTAGACGCCATACCACACCGGATGGTTGTCATTCCGTGATATCCCGCTGGTTGTGTCGGACCCGGCAGGACAGTAGGTTGTCCTGGAATCGGTTCCCCAATGGATGCGGACAAGGCTCCTCTGGGTGAACGATGATCCCGATAGAGGAGAAGTACATGGCATTGTCACAGCGATACCGTCTTCTTGCCCCCGTCGCCCTCATGGGCGCGGCAGCACTGGTGCTGGCTGGGTGCGCCGAAGGTGGCGGCGAAGGCGGCGGCGACAGCAGCGGCGACGCGAAGACGACCGTCCGCATCTCGGGCGGCATCACCGGTGGTGAGGCGGACGCGCTCAACGAGTCGTTCGCGCAGTTCACCGAGGACACCGGTATCACGGTGGAGTACACCGGCGACAAGTCGTTCGAGGGCAACATCGTCACCAAGGTGACCGGTGGCGACGCCCCCGACATCGCGATCGTGCCGCAGCCCGGTCTGCTGAAGACGCTCGTCGAGACCGGCAAGGTGCTGCCCGCGACCGAGGCGGTCGAGAGCGCGGTCGACGAGAACTGGTCGCCCGACTGGAAGCAGTACGGCACGTTCGACGACACCTTCTACGCGGCACCCATGCTCGCGAACCTGAAGGGCTACGTCTGGTACTCGCCGAAGCAGTTCGCCGAGTGGGGCGTCGAAGTCCCCAAGACGTGGGACGAGATGATCGCGCTCACCGACAAGATCGTGCAGACGACCGGCGGTCCCGCGTGGTGCGCCGGTTTCGCCTCCGACGCTGCCTCCGGCTGGCCGGGCACCGACTGGGTGGAGGACCTCGTCTTGCGCCAGGCCGGCCCCGACGTCTACGACCAGTGGGTGGCCGGCGACGTGAAGTTCACCGACCCGCAGATCAAGTCGGCGTTCGACGCGGTGGGCGAGATCCTGCTCAACCCCGAGTACGTCAACGCGGGCTACGGCGACGTCAAGAGCATCAACTCGACCGCGTTCGGCGACGTGGCCGCGGCCGTCGCGAGCGGCGACTGCGCCCTCACGCATCAGGCCTCGTTCCTGTCGGCGAACTTCCTCGACGTTCAGACCGCCGACGGCGCGACCCCCGAGGTCGCTCCCGACGGTGACGTCTACGCGTTCCTGACCCCCGGTTACACCGAGGGCGAGCTCCAGGTCGAGGGTGGCGGCGAGTTCGTCGCTGCGTTCTCGGACGACGAGTCGACGCAGAAGGTTCTCGAGTTCATGGCTTCGCCCGAGTTCGCAGACGCGCGCGTCAAGCTCGGCGGCGTGATCTCGGCGAACAAGAACGCCGACCCCTCGCTCGCCTCGAGCGAGTTCCTCCAGGAGGCCATGACGACGCTGCAGGACGAGACCACGGTCTTCCGCTTCGACGCATCCGACCTGATGCCGTCCACGGTGGGCTCGGGCTCGTTCTGGAAGGGCATGGTCGACTGGATCGACGGCAAGGACACCGAAACCGTCCTGTCCGACATCCAGGCCGGTTACGAGAACTGATCGTCGCCTGACGATCGGTTGAGCCGAGCGGGGTCGGGCTGCACAAGCCCGGCCCCGCTCCTCCCGTCCGTACCGCCCGGGTACGCCGCTGTACTCAGAAGGGGATCCACATGTCGCAGACGACCGTCGACAGACCCGTCGACACCGAACCTCCCACCACCACCCACGCCACCGATCCGAAGGGGAGGTCGATCACCCGGATCGTCGTCGCCGTCGGATTCGCCCTGATCGTCGCCATCCTCCTGCTGCTGATCTTCACCGGATCGAGCGAGGAATCGTCGCGCATCACGATCGGGTTCTCGCTCAACAGCTTCTTCCTCTGGTTGGGCGCGATGAACCCGCTCATCCAGATCCCCGTCATCCTGGCCGTGTTCGGGCTCGTCGTGGGCATCATCCTGGTGCTCATCGAGTACGCGCCGCGGCCGGGACGCGGCTACTTCATCATGCGGCTCGTCGCGTGCCTGGTCATCCCGGCGCTCGCCTTCCTGCTGCTGCGGCCCTACGCCAACGCCGTCCTCTACGTCGTCGCGATCGCGCTGCTCGTCGGTGCGCTGCTCTTCTTCGCGGACTTCCGGTCGCGTCAAGGCGCGGGCTACCTGTTCCAGCTCATCCTCTTCATGGCCCCGGCCAGCATCATGCTGGCGCTCGGACTCATCTACCCGGCGATCGCCACGATCTTCAAGTCGTTCTACGACAAATCGGGCGAGCAGTTCGTGGGGCTCGAGAACTACTTCTGGGTGTTCACCAACCCGACGGGAACGGCCTCGGTCGTCAACACGATCCTCTGGGCGCTCCTGGCCCCCACGATCTCGGTCGGCATCGGACTCGCGTACGCGGTCTTCATCGACCGCGCCCGCGGCGAGAAGATCCTCAAGGTCCTGGTCTTCATGCCGGTCGCGATCTCGTTCGTCGGCGCCGGCATCATCTGGAAGTTCATGTACGACGCCCGACAGGGGGAGCAGGTCGGTCTGCTCAACGCGATCGTCACGGCATTCGGCGGCGATCCGATCCAGTGGCTCGCCATCAAGCCGGTCATCAACACCCTCATGCTCCTGGTGGTCTTCATCTGGACGCAGACGGGCTTCGCCATGGTGATCCTCTCGGCCGCGATCAAGGCGGTGCCGACCGAGCAGCTCGAGGCGGCGCAGCTGGACGGGACCAACGCCTGGCAGCGGTTCCGCAACGTCACCGTGCCCGGCATCCGCTCGTCGCTGATCGTCGTGCTCACGACCATCACGATCGCGTCGCTGAAGGTGTACGACATCGTGGCGGTCATGACCGGCGGCCGCGATGAGACGACCGTGCTCGGCTTCGAGATGGTCAACCAGCAGCAGCGGTTCCAGAGCTACGGGCACTCGTCCGCGCTCGCCGTCGTGCTGTTCCTGTTCGTCCTGCCGCTGATCATCTACAACGCCCGATCGATGGCCAAGCAGAGGGAGATCCGCTGATGACTGTTGCAGCCCCGGCCGCGCCCGTCGACACCCGCACCAAGCGCCAGGTGGCGCGCGACACCCGCCGCAACGAGGCGATCGCCCACAAGAAGCTGACGTCGAAGGGCGCGACGATCGCGGCCGTCATCATCGCCATCTTCTGGACGATCCCGACGTTCGGCCTGTTCGTGACGTCGTTCCGACCCGGTGCCGACACCCAGTCGACGGGGTGGTGGACCGTCTTCGCCAATCCCGAGTTCACCCTCGACAACTACGCCGAGGCGTTGACCGCGGGGGGAACGTCCACGACGCTCGCGTCGGCGTTCATCAACTCGCTCGCGATCACCATCCCCGCGACGGTGTTCCCGATCGTGATGGCCGCCCTTGCCGCCTACGCCTTCGCCTGGATCGACTTCAAGGGGCGCAGCGCGCTCTTCGTGTTCGTCTTCGCGCTGCAGATCGTTCCGTTGCAGATGGCACTCGTTCCGCTGCTCAGCCTCTTCTCGGAAGGGCTGACGATCAACGACGTGCCGATCTTCCCCGGATTCGGCCTCAACGAGGTGCAGTACAGCTTCGCCCGCGTCTGGATCGCCCACGCGATCTTCGCCCTGCCGCTGGCGACGTTCATGCTGCACAACTTCATCGCCGAGATCCCGGGCGAGATCATCGAGGCGGCGCGGGTCGACGGAGCCGGACACGGTCAGGTCTTCTTCCGCATCATCGTGCCGCTGGCCGCTCCCGCGATCGCGTCGTTCGCGATCTTCCAGTTCCTGTGGGTATGGAACGACCTGCTCGTCGCGACGATCTTCGCCTCGCCCGGCGCGTTGCCGATCACTCAGGCGCTGAACTCGCTGTCGGGCACGTGGGGCAACCGCTGGTTCCTGCAGTCGGCGGGAACCTTCATCTCGATCATCGTGCCGCTGATTGTGTTCTTCGCTCTGCAGCGCTTCTTCGTGCGCGGCCTGCTGGCAGGTGCGACGAAGGGCTGATCGACAGGATCGGATGCCGCTGGGGTGCGGGGGCTGTCAGCCTCCGCACCCCAGTCTTTGCTGGATCGAGCGCATCAGGTCGATCTCGGCGCTCTGCGTCTCGATGACGCCGCCGGCGACCTGGACGGCCCGAGGGTCGCTGCCGAGGTCGACGAGTGCCTGCGCCATCGGGATGGCGCCCTGGTGGTGCCGGATCATCAGATCGAGGAACGTGCAGTCGGCGGCGACGCCGGTCTCGGCGTCGAGCTGGGCGAGCTGCGCGGGAGTGGCCATGCCCATCTCGGCGCGCAGCTCTTCGTCGCTCTGCTGCTGCCCCGGCGTGCCGTGGCCGTGGTCGGACTGTCCGGCCATCCACTGCATGAGGGGAGCGGTCGAGGCCTGCGGCAGCCCCCACTGGACGAGCCAGTCGTAGAACTCGCCGCGCTGGCCGGCCTGAGCGGTGGCGATGTCGAACGCGAGCGTGCGGATGCCCTCGTCCTCGGTCTTGCGATAGATCGTCATCGCCATCTCGATCGCCTGCGTGTGATGCACCTGCATGTCGCGGGCGAAGCCTGCCTCGGGGGAGAAGCCGCCGGGGACCGAGGGCGAGGTGCCGAAGGCGGAGAACCGTCCGACCGCGAACGCCGTGCCGGCGACCGCGAGGACGACGAGGAGCACCGCCCACCAGCGCAGACCGGACGACGGCGGGACGGCGGCCTGCGCCGCCGTCTCCGCCGCGACGTCGTCGGTCACGCCTTGCCGGGGCCGTCGATCGCGCCCGAGCAGATCGCGTTCGGCTCGGGGACGTTCTGACTGCGCCAGTACTCGGTGAAGAAGTCGCGGATGCGCTCGTCATCGGCCGAGTCGACCTTGAGCTGAGCGTTCCAGGCGCTCACGGCGATGGGCGTGTCCATGTCGGGGTACGGCGTCAGCAGCGCGTACGTGCTCGGCATGTAGCCCTTCAGGGTCTCGATGTCCTCGTCCGACACCTGGGCCGGGTCGTACGTGAGCCACACGGCGCCGTGCTCCATCGAGTGGACGGCGTTCTCGTTCGCCTGCGGCTCGGTGTACACGCCGCAGTTGAGCCAGTACGGGTTGTGCTCCCCGCCGGCGGGCGGGGTCTGCGGGTACTCGACGGAGCCCTCGACGTGCGTCGTGATGTTCTGGAACGTCTCGACGCCGGGGATGTCGCGACCCGTGCTGTTGCCTGCCTGGTATGTGACGGGCCGGGGTGCGAGGACCACCGAGGCGGCGATGAGGCCCACCACGGCGACCGCGGCCGTCGAGCCGACGACCCACCAGGTGAGCTTGCTGCGACGTCGCTTCGACAGCTGCTTCTGGTACTCGGCGAGCTTCGCCTGCTTCTGCTGTTCGCGCTGCTGCTTGACGGTGAGGTTGATCTGGGCCTGGGCGGCGGGATTGCCGCTCGTTCGCTTGTCGGCGGACGGAGTCATTGCTGTGACCTCGGTTCGGGGGCAAGGGATGGGTGCGCGTGCGGCGCGAGGTCAGCCTATGCGCGTGAATGGTGAATCGGCTGAGAGGCGCGAACGTCGTGAACCCGCGCCGGGTTACGATAAAAGGTCGCTCGAAAACGCTGCTGCCACGAAACGAAGAAGACGTGCCCGAAACTCCTCCTCATCAGTCCTCCTCCGCCACCGGGGCGATCCGTACGCTGGGCTCGAACCCGGCCACGGCCCCCATCATGCTCCACCCGGGCGACGCGATCCCGACCTCGCGTCGCGTCATCTACATCATCCTGCTCGGTGCCCTGACGGCGCTCGGGCCCTTCACGATCGATCTGTACCTTCCGGCGTTCCCCGCGCTCGAGGCCGACTTCCAGACGACCGCCGCGGCGATCCAGCTGACGCTGACCGGAACCATGGTCGGGTTCGCGCTCGGTCAGCTCATCGTCGGTCCGCTCAGCGACAAGCTCGGGCGACGGGTCCCGCTGCTGTGCGTGACCGCTCTGCACGTGCTCTCGAGCACCGCCGCAGCGATCGCCCCGACCCTCGAGCTGCTGAGCGCCGCTCGGGTCTTCATGGGCATCGGTGCCGCGGCCGGCGGTGTCGTCGCGATGGCGATCGTCCGCGACCTCTTCGGTGGGCGCCGGCTCGTCGTGATGTTGAGCCGCCTGGCGCTGGTCTCGGGCGTCGCCCCGGTCGCCGCGCCGCTGGTCGGCTCGGGTCTGCTGACGGTCATGCCCTGGCGCGGCATCTTCGTCGTGCTCGCCGCCTACGGCGGAGTCATGCTGATCGCCTCGCTCTTCCTCGTGCCCGAGACCCTGCCCAAGGCGCGTCGTCGTGACAACGGCTCGGCGACGGTCTGGCAGCGCTACCGGAGCGTCCTGAGCGACCGCATCTTCATCGGCGTGCTCATCATCGGCGGGATGACCTTCAGCGGACTGTTCTCGTACCTGTCGTCATCGTCCTTCCTCTTCCAGCAGACCTACGGCTTCGACCCGCAGCAGTACGGCGTGCTCTTCGCCGTCAATTCGCTCGGCGTCGTCCTGGGCGTGCAGACGGCGTCGCGCCTCGCGGCCCGCTTCGGTCCGCAGTGGGTCATGGCGGTCTCGACCGCCGTGCTCGTCGTCGCCGGAGCCAGCATCATCGTCACCGACCAGATGGGTCTCGGGCTGTGGGGCACGGTCGTGCCGTTGTTCTTCTTCATCACCGCGTGCGGATTCACGTTCCCCTGCGTCCAGGTGCTCGCCCTCGACCGTCATGGTCGCGCGGCCGGGACCGCGGCATCCCTCATCGGCGCCGTGAACTTCGGTGTCGCCGGTTTCATCTCGCCGCTCGCCGCCTGGATCTCGGGCGGCTCGGGCATCACCGCGACGACGATGGCTTCGGTGATGGCCGGCTGCGCCGTCGTGGCCGTGCTCTCGCTGTGGCTCGTCGTGCGTCCGCGCAGCGTTCCGCAGCTCTCTCCCTGATCGCCACGCCCAGCGCAAGGGGCGGCGTCGAATCGGCCACCGTCGACACAATGGGTCGATGAACGACGCCCCGATGACCGATCCCCGCCGACTCTGGCCGCGCCGTGCCGCCATCGGCATCGTCCTGATGGCGGCCGGTGCGCTGCTCGGGTGGTGGTTGTTCATGCAGCTCGGCCAGCCCTTCGGCGTCGACCGGTGGTGGAACGAGACGCTGCCCGCCGATCCGGGAGCGGTCGGACTCGTGTTCGGGCTCGTGATGAACCGGATCGGCGGCACGTGGGTGGGGGTCTTCGCGATTCCCATCGCCGTGGCCGTCGCCCTCGTCCTGCTGCGCCGCCCGTGGGCCGCGGGCTATTTCATCGTGGCGTCGGCGGTGAGCGCGCTCGTCGTGCAGCTGATCAAGAACCTCGTCGACCGGGCCCGGCCCGAAGACATCCTGGTGACGACCGACGCGGGCTCATACCCGTCGGGGCATACGGCCAACGCGGCCACGATCGCGGTGGTGGCCGTCATCCTCTTCCCGCGCGTGTGGGTCGCGATCGTGGGTGTCGTCTGGACTCTCCTCATGGCGCTCAGCCGCACGGTCGTGCACGCGCACTGGCTCTCCGACACCGTCGGAGGGATGCTGCTGGGGGCGGGCGTCGCGCTCGTGATCGCCGCGATGTTCACGGAGCAGCTCGAGCGGGAGCGGCGTGTCGTGCGGGAGCGTCGGGGTTAGGCTCGCCCGCATGAGCGTCTCGCCCGGCGACCCCGCTGTTCCCTCCGACGACGCGGTGGCCGCCGCCGAGCTCGCGCGACTGCGGGCCGAGGCGGATGCCGCCGAGGCGGCGCTCATCGCTGCCCGTGCCCGAGCCGCTCTGGCCGCCGCCGAGGCGGATGCGGCTCGAACGGCGGCCGCGGCTCCGGCCGGGGGAGCGGTCGATCCACCCGACGCGACTCGAGCCCCCGAGCCCACCCCCGCCGACGACTCGGCGACATCGGACGCCGGGAACGAGCCCGCTGGGACCGGGGGAGGGCTCGACGCGGAGCCGGGACCGCTCGCGGCGGCGGAGGTCGACACGATTCGACAGGGCTACGCGTTCGACGGGCCGGCGCTCGAGCTCGGAGCGCTTCTGAACGGCGAGCCGCAACGCGATGCGCCCGTTCGCATCCCCCTCGCGATGACGAACCGTCACGGCCTCGTCGCCGGCGCGACCGGCACGGGCAAGACCCGTACGCTTCAGGTCCTCGTGGAGCAGCTCGCGGCGAGCGGCGTGCCGGTCTTCGCCGCCGATATCAAGGGCGATCTCTCGGGGCTGGCCACGCCCGGCGAGGCCGGCGAGAAGCTGCTCTCCCGGACGAGCGCCATCGGGCAGGACTGGACGCCGCGCTCGTTCGCGACCGAGTTCCTCGCGCTCGGCGACCGAGGAACGGGAACGCCCGTCCGCGCCACCGTGTCGGGATTCGGTCCGCTGCTGCTGAGCCGTGTCCTGGGACTCAACGCGACGCAGGAGTCGAGCCTCGGGCTGGTCTTCCATTACGCAGACGCGAACGGCCTGGCTCTCGTCGACCTCTCCGACCTCAGAGCGGTGCTGACCTACCTCACGAGCGACGACGGCAAGCCCGAGCTCGCGGAGCTCGGGGGACTCTCGAAGGCCACGGCCGGCGTCATCCTCCGCGAGCTCGTCACCTTCGCCGACGCCGGGGCGGACGTCTTCTTCGGCGAGCCGGAGTTCGATGTCCGCGACCTCATGCGCACGACCGACACCGGAGAAGGCGTCGTCACTCTCCTCGAGGTGCCCGGGGTCGCCGACCAGCCGGTGCTCTACTCGACGTTCCTCATGTACCTGCTGGCCGAGCTGTTCGAGGTGCTGCCCGAAGTCGGCGATGTCGATAAGCCGGAGCTCGTGTTCTTCTTCGACGAGGCGCATCTGCTGTTCCGCGACGCCTCGAAGGACTTCCTGTCGGCGGTCGTCCAGACCGTCCGCTTGATCCGGTCGAAGGGAGTGGGCGTCTTCTTCGTCACCCAGACGCCCAAGGACGTGCCGTCGGACGTGCTGGCGCAGCTCGGCTCGCGCGTGCAGCACGCGCTGCGGGCCTTCACCCCGGACGACGTCACGGCGCTGCGTGCAAGCGTCCGCACCTACCCGCGATCGGGCTACGACCTCGAGCGCGTGCTGCAGGAGCTCGGAACCGGTGAGGCGATCGTCACCGTCATGAACGAGAAGGGTGCGCCCACGCCCGTCGCGTGGACACGGCTCCGTGCTCCGCAGGCCTCGATGTCGCCGGCGGCTGCCGCGGACATGGAGGCCCGCGTGTCGGCATCCGAGATCCGGGCCCGGTACGCCGAGGCGATCGACCGCGAGTCGGCTCGCGAGATCCTGACCGCTCGCATGAACGCCGCGCAGGCGGCCCTCGACGCTGCCGAGGCCGAGGCCGCGCGCCACAAGGCCGAGCAGGATGCCGCGAAGCTGCGCGCGAAGGCTGACGCCGCCTACGCCAAGCAGCTCGCGGCCATCCGCAAGCAGGCCGCCGCCGACGAGGCCAAAGAACGCCGTGACCGCGATCGGATGCTGAAGAGCATGACCTCGAACACCCGCTCGCGCCGGAAGACGCCGGCGGAGCAGATCCTCGGTTCGCGTGCGGCCCAGGAGGTGCTGACCGGCGTCATCCGGGGCATCTTCGGCACCGGCCGGCGCTGACAGCACTCCGGGGACGCGGGCGCCTCAGGGGCGGATGATGTCGAGCGGCATCGTCGAGGTGTCGATGCGCGGGTCGTCGTCCTGTCGTGCGACGAGAGCCTCGGCCTCGGCGACGGTCTCGACCGTCGGCACCGACCCGAGCAGGGGACGTTGGGCGGTCTCGCGCATCGAGAAGAGCGCGACGGCCGCGAGTGCCGAGAAGAACATGATGTAGAACGCCGGCATGTAGGTGTTGCCCGTCCACTCGATGAGTGCCTGGCTGAACAGCGGAGTCGTGCCTCCGAAGAGCGAAACCGCGAGGTTGTACGCGATGCCCATGGCTCCGAAGCGTGTCGCGGTCGGGAACAGCGCCGGCAGCGCACTGGCGGAGATCGCGACGAACAGCGCGACCGGCACGGCGATGACACCCAGCGCGATGAAGACGGCCCAGAGCTCGCCGATCTGCATGATCGCGAACGCCGGAACGGTCAGCACGAGCGAAGCGCCGATCGCGAAGGCGTAGATGCGACGCCGGCCGAACCGGTCGCTGAGCCGGCCGACGAACGGCAGGGTCGCCGACATCACGACGAGCACGGGAACCGTCGCCACCGCGGCGGAGAGGTTCGAGAGTCCGACCTCCTTCTCGAGGTACGTCGGCATGTAGCTGGTCAGGGCGTAGCCGGCCGTGTTGGTCGCGGCGACGATCGCGACGGCGACCAGGATCGTCCGCCAGTGGTGGCGCAGGATGCCGCCGATGCCGTGACGGGCCATCGGGTCGTCCTTGCTGGGGGTCGCCGTCGACTCCGACTCCTGCTCGAATGCCGGGGTCTCGGGGATGCGCAGCCGGAACCAGATGGCGACGATCCCCAGCGGGATGGCGACGAGGAACGGGATGCGCCATCCGCCGTCGACCATCGCGTCCGGGCCCCAGAGCCCCTGAGTGATGAGCGTGGTGAGCGCGACGACCGTGGCGCCGGCAGCGAAGCCGACGTAGGAGCCGACGTCGAGCCACGACGCCCAGAAGCCGCGTGAACGGTCAGGCGAGAACTCGGTGACGTAGGTCGAGGCTCCGGCGTACTCGCCTCCGGTCGAGAATCCCTGCACCATCTTCAGCACGTAGAGGGGCACGACCGCCCATATGCCGATCTGCGCCGATGTCGGCAGCAGGCCGATGAGCGCCGTCGCGGTCGCCATCATCGCCATCGTGAGGAACAGGACCTTCTGGCGCCCGATCCGATCGCCGAGCGGACCGAGCACGATGCCGCCCAAGGGGCGCACCAGGAACGACACGGCGAATCCGAGCAGCGTCACGAGCAGGCCCCACGGGTCGGGGATGTCCTCGGCGAAGACGACGGTCAGGGTGACGGCGAGGTAGCCGTAGATCCCGAAGTCGAACCACTCCATGAAGTTGCCGACGACGGTGCCCGAGATCGCGGTGCGGACCTTCTTGCGTTCGACGACGATGACGTCGTCGACCTCGAGACGTCGGCGGGCAGGCCGCTGGGTTCGCGTGCGTGACATATTCGGTTCTCCTCCGGCAGCGCCGCCGGGCTCGGGTCGCCAGACGACTGTCCTTCGCTCACGGGAGCGTAGTCCGGCAGCAGGGGGACCACGCAAGCTCGGGGCCGGACGTTGCGATCGGGCGAATCGCCGCCTATCGTGCGCGCGCGGCGGCACCCCGTTCGACGGGCGACCCGTCGAACGGGGCGTGTCAAGTCGTGTCGGTCGGGGGCGGTCGACGCCTACCGTCTGAACATGACCGAGCTGACCGCACCCACCGGACACGAGCCCGAGCTGCAGGCGCAGCCCCGACGCGACGGATCGGCGCCCCGCGCCCTCGTGCTCGGCGCCACCGGCTACATCGGCGGGCGCCTCGTTCCCCGTCTCGTCGCGGCCGGCTACCGCGTCCGTGTGCTGGCGCGCACGCCCGAACGCGTCGCGAGCTTCCCGTGGGGAGGCGCCGTCGACATAGTGGGCGGATCTGCCGACGACGCGGATGCCGTCGCCGAAGCCGTAGACGACGTGGACGTCGTCTATTACCTCATCCATTCGATGGGAGCGGGCGCCGGGTTCGAGGAAGCGGACGAGCGGGCGGCCCGCACCGTCGCCGAGGCCGCCGCGACGGCATCCGTGAAGCGCATCGTGTACCTCGGAGGCCTGCACCCGTCCGACGCGGAGCTCTCACCACACCTGCGCTCGCGGGTCGAGGTCGGCGAGATCCTGCTGGAGTCGGGTGTGCCCACGCTCGTGCTGCAGGCGGGGGTCGTCATCGGGTCGGGGTCGGCGTCGTTCGAGATGGTGCGCCACCTCACCGACGTCCTGCCCTACATGCCCGCGCCGAAGTGGGTGCGCAACCGGATCCAGCCGATCGCGGTCCGCGATGTGCTGCACTATCTGCTCGGGGCCGCTCGCGTGGATCCCGAGCTGAACCGTGCCGTCGACATCGGCGGTCCCGACGTCCTGCGCTACGGCCAGATGATGAACGGGTACGCCCTCGAGGCGGGTCTGCGGCAGCGGGCGATCGCTGCCCTGCCGGTGCTGACGCCCGGGCTCGCCTCGCACTGGGTCAACCTCGTGACGCCCGTGCCCCGCGCGATCGCCCGTCCGCTCATCGCCTCGCTGCAGAACGAGTGCGTCATGGACGACCACGACATCGACGGCATCATCGCGCAGCCCGAGGGCGGTCTCACGTCGTACCGGACGAGTGTGCGACTGGCGCTCGGCCGGGTCGATGCCGACGAGGTCGAGACGAGCTGGCAGGACGCCGACGTGCTCGGGGCGCCCAGCGACCCGCTGCCGAGCGACCCCGAGTGGGCGGGCCGCACGGTGTTCACCGACGAACGCTCCGCTGACACGAGCGCATCACCCGAGCGGCTCTGGGAGGTCATCGCCGGCATCGGGGGGACGAACGGGTGGTACTCCGCTCGCGCTCTCTGGGAGATCCGCGGCTGGATGGACCGCCTGGTCGGCGGGATCGGTCTCGCACGCGGCCGCCGGAGCCGGGGCAAGGTGCGTGTCGGCGACGCGATCGACTTCTGGCGGGTCGAGGCGGTCGAAGAGGGGCACCTCCTGCGTCTGCGCGCGGAGATGCGGGTGCCCGGAGAGGCCTGGCTCGAGCTCAAGGCCGCCCCTCGCGAGGGAGGTGCCCGGTACGAGCAGCGTGCGATCTTCTTCCCCCGCGGACTCGCCGGGCGGCTCTACTGGCTCGGCGTGCTGCCGTTCCACGGGCTCATCTTCACCGCGATGGCGACACGCATCACCGAGATGGCCGAGGGGAAGGTGGAGGAGGGGCGGATCGCCGTCGAGAACGCGCACGCCGACGACGACACCGCCCCGGCGGACGAAGACGCTTCTAGGGTGGGGGCATGAGCCGCTCCGCCGCCGTCATCACCGTGTCCGACCGATCAGCGACCGGTGAGCGCCCCGACACGGCGGGTCCCGTCGCCGTCGAGGCGCTGCGCGTCGCAGGTTGGGAGTGCGGCGACGCGACGATCGTCGCCGACGGCGCCGCCTCCGTGGCCGAGGCGCTGCGCGCCGCCATCGCGCGCGGAGCGCGTCTGATCGTCACGACGGGCGGCACCGGCGTGGCGCCGCGCGACGAGACCCCCGAGGGTACCGGCGCGGTGATCGAGCGCGAACTGCCGGGAGTGGCCGAGGAGCTGCGCCGCCGCGGTGTCGCAGAGACACCCGCGGCCGTCCTCTCGCGCGGCCGGGCGGGAGTGGCCGGTCGGTCGCTCGTCGTGAACCTGCCGGGGTCGCCCCGCGCCGTGGCATCCGGCATCGACGTCGTCATCGGCATCGCCGAGCACGTCATCACTCAGCTCGACGGGCACGATCACTGATGGGCGAGGTCCGGATCGCCCGCATCACCACCGACCCCCTCGACGTGTCGCAGCACCTCGCCGCCGTCGACTCGCCCGCCGTCGGAGCGGTGACGAGCTTCGTCGGAACCGTGCGCGACCACGATCCGGATGCCGCGGGCACGGTCGCCGCGCTCCATTACGAAGCCCATCCCGACGCCGAGACGACGCTGCGATCGATCGCGGAGACCGCGCTCGCGGGGCGTGACGGCATCGTGGCGGTCAGCCACCGCATCGGCGACCTCGCGGTGGGCGACGCGGCCGTGGTCATCGCGGTGGGCACGGCGCATCGGGGCGACGCGTTCGACGTCTGCCGCGAGCTGATCGAGGCGATCAAACGCGAGCTGCCGATCTGGAAGCAGCAGATCGAGGCCGACGGCACGACGGCGTGGAAGGGGATCGGCGGCTGACCGCCTCGAGCGCGGGCGGGCTCAGCCGCCCGCGAACGGCGGCAGGATGTCGACGGTGACGTCGGGGCCGATCTCGGTGGTGTCGGCGACGCGAGCGCCGTCGACCAGCACGGCGCATTTCGGCAGGATCGCCAAAAGCCCGGGATTCTCGCGTGACAGCGCGTCGCGCAGCGCACCGAGTGTGAGCTCGGAGCGGGTCTCTTCGGTTCTTCCCGCGCGCTCGGCGGCCGCGGCGAAGTAGCGCACGCGGGCCATCAGGCGTCCTCGCCCGGACGTCGCCAGTCGCCGCTGCGTCCGCCGGACTTCGCCGTGATCCGAACGTTCTCGATCGAGGTCGACTTATCGAGACCCTTCACCATGTCGACGACCGCGAGGGCGGCGACCGAGACCGAGGTGAGCGCCTCCATCTCGACGCCGGTACGGTCGGCGGTCCGCGCCGTCGCCTCGATCTCGATGCCGTCGTCGGTGATGTCGAGGTCGACGACGACGCCGTGCACGCCGATCACGTGGGCGAGGGGCAGCAGCTCGGGAGTGCGCTTCGCGGCCTGGATGCCGGAGATGCGCGCGACGGCGAGGACATCGCCCTTCGGCACGGTGCCGTCGCGCAGCGCCGCGACGACCTCGGGCGAGCAGCGGACGAAGCCCCGGGCGGTGGCCGCGCGGACGGTCGGCTGCTTCGCGGTGACGTCGACCATACGGGCGTGACCGGCGTCGTCGAGGTGTGTGAAGCTCATGCCCTCATCCTTCCAGCAGCACGACGTCGATGAGGTCGCCGGGCTCGACGACGGCGGTCTCCGCCGGGACGACCGCGTACGCCTCGGCGAGGGCGAGTGCTCCCGCGAGGTGCGATCCCGAGCCTCCCGGCGTCGCGGGGCGCACGGACCAGCGCGCAGGGTCGGTGCGGTCGATGATCGCGGGGAGGTATTGCCGCCGGCCGGGTGGGGTGCGCCAGGACCCGGCCGCGGGAAGCCGAAGGGCCGGGCGGGTCAGGTCGGAGCGCCCCTGCAGGGCGAGCAGGGCCGGGCGCACGAACACCTCGAACGACACCGCGGCGCTGACCGGATTGCCGGGGAGGCCGAACACGAGCGTGCCCGACGGCAGCACACCGAACGCCTGCGGCTTGCCCGGCTGCATCGCCACTCGCGAGAAGCGGAGCACGTCACCGAGCACGGTCTTGACGACCTCGTAGGCGCCCGCGCTCACCCCGCCCGACGTGATGACGACATCCGCTCGCGACTTTCCGGTCGTGGCCGCGGCGATCTCGCGCCGGAACGCGCCGCCGCCGTCGTCGACGTGCACACGACGGACGACGGCGGCGCCCGCCTGGCGGGCGAGCGCTTCGAGCAGCAGACCGTTCGACTCGGGGATCTGTCCTCGCGTACGGGGGAGGCCGGGCTCGACGAGCTCGCTGCCGGTCGAGATCACGACGACGCGCGGAGCTTCCGAGACCGTGACGCGCGCGATGTCCGCAGCGGCGAGCGCGGCGAGCTGCCGGGGACCGAGCAGAACTCCCGCGCCCAGCACCGTGTCGCCCGGACGGATGTCGTCGTGCGCGCGCCGGACGAACACGCCCTGCTTCGCGGGGGCCGCGAGCACGCGTGTGGTCGTGAGCGAGTCGTCGAGGCCGCCGGCGGTGTCCTCGAACGGCACGATGGTGTCGGCGCCGGTCGGCACCGGGGCGCCCGTCATGATGCGTACGGTCTCGCCGGGGCCCAGGGGCGGGTCGTCCGAGGAGCCGGCCGGCAGATCGGCCACGACAGCGAGGTCGACGGGATGCTGCGCCGACGCCGTCGCGACGTCGGCGAATCGCACGGCGAATCCGTCCATCGCCGAGTTGTCGAAGTCGGGGATGCCGCCGCGCGCCACCGCATCCTCTCGCAGGACGTGGTCGGCGGCGTCGGCGAGCCCCGCGGTGCGGGTCGGCAGCGGGCGCACGGCGGCGAGGACGTCGGCGAGCTGCTCCTCGACGGACCGCAGCCTGCCGCTCATGATCGCCACCCGGCGAGGCCGCCCGCGAGCACGGACGCCGTGACGCCCCGTTCGCGCAACACAGCGGCTGCGCGCTGCGCCCGGATGCCGTGCGCGCACACCACCACGACGCGGTCGGCGGCGACGCGGCTCGGCTCGGCGAGGAGATCGCCGAGCGGAAGCAGGATCGAGCCGGGGAGCACACCGGTCGCCGTCTCGTGCGGCTCACGCACGTCGAGCACGACCGCGCCGGCGCGCTGCTGGTCACGGAGCTGATCGAGCCCGATCTCGGGAGCCGCCGGCGGCGTCGGCGCGACACGGGGCGGTGGAGCAGTGCCCGCGCCCGGCGCGCTCGACGCGGCACGCAGCGGCACCTCCTGTTGCGTCCCCGTCAGGGCGTCGACCACGATCAGTCGGCCCAGGAGCGGGTCGCCGACGCCGGTGATGAGCTTGATCGCCTCGGTCGCGAGCATTCCGCCGACCGTCATGCAGAGAGACCCGAGCACGCCCACCTCGGCGCACGTCGGCAGATCGTCGGCGCTGCCCGCAGGGTAGAGGTCGTCGAGGCCGATCGCGGGAACGCCCTCGGGAGGCGCCGTCCAGAACACGGTGACCTGGGCGTGGAACTCCTGGATGACCCCCCAGACGAGGGGCAGCCCGAGCACCGCGCACGCTGCGGCGACGGTCGTTCGGGTCTCGAACGTGTCGGTGCCGTCGATGACGAGGTCGCTTCCCTCGAGCAGCCGCGACGCGTTGGCGGCATCCAGCCTTTCGCGGCGCGTCTCGATCCGGGTCTCCGGTGAGAGCGCGGCGGCAGCGCGCACGGCCGAGGCGACCTTCGGCGAACCCACGTCGTCGGCGCGGTGGATGACCTGCCGCTGGAGGTTGGCGTACTCGACCACGTCGTCGTCGATGACGGTGATCGTGCCGACCCCGGCGGCGGCGAGGGCGAGGATCACGGGCGAGCCCAGGCCGCCCGCACCGACGACCGCGACGTGGGCCGCCGTCAATCGCCGCTGCCCCTCGTCACCCACGCCCGCGAGGACGGCGTGCCGGGCCGTGCGTTCGCGCTCTCGATCCGACAGGGTGCCGGCGGGAGCGATGAGGGGCGGGACGGTCATGGGATCAGGCTAGACGTGCACAGGGGTACCGGGGGCGGCCGCGCATGCTTGCGCGATTATCATCCGTGGATACGGAGAAATCCGTCCCTCGGTCCCGCGGATGCGGGTATGTTCAGCACATGACGACGTATCGGATCTCGGAAGCGGCCCGCCTGCTCGGCGTCAGCGACGATACTGTGCGCCGCTGGATCGACCAGGGTGCCCTCCCGGTCTCGGGCGACAGTCCGGCCCGGGTGCCCGGCGACGCCCTCGCGGCCCACGCGGTCGAGCTCGCGTCCGCCGCCGCAGACCCCGCCGACCGGCTCTCGAGCGCCCGCAACCGTTTCGTCGGCCTCGTCACACGCGTGCAGATCGACGGGGTGATGGCGCAGGTCGACGTGCAGTCCGGTCCGCACCGCGTCGTGTCGCTGATGTCGGCGGAGGCGGCGCGGGAGCTGCAGCTCGAACCTGGGTCGCTCGCCGTCGCGGTGGTCAAGGCCACCACGGTCGTCATCGAGACCCCGAAGGACTGAGCCATGCAGATCCGAGCACGACGGAAGACGAGCATCGCGGCTCTGGCCGCAGCCGTACTGCTGCTGGCCGGGTGCGCCGCGGGCGGCGGGCCCGACCTCGGGACGGACGGCCCGCCCGGGGCATCCGAATCGGGGCCCGGCACCGCGGAATCCGACGTCTCGGGCGAGGTCACCGTCTTCGCCGCGGCGTCGCTGAAGACCGGGTTCGACGAGTTGGCGACGCAGTTCGAGCAGCGGCATCCCGCCGTGACCATCTCGCCCATCAGCTACGACGGATCGTCGACCCTCGCGAGCCAGCTCATCGAGGGCGCGCCCGCCGACGTGTTCGCCTCAGCCGATGAGGCGAACATGCAGAAGGTCGTCGCGGCCGGACTCGCCGACTCACCGGAGATCTTCGCGACGAACCGGCTCACCCTCGTGGTGCCCGCGGGCAACCCCGGCTCGGTCACGGGTCTGGCAGACCTCGCCGACGCCGACCTCACCGTCGTGCTCTGCGCCGAGGCCGTCCCGTGCGGTGCGGCCTCGGCGACGCTTCTCGGCGACGCCGGGGTTGCTGCGAGCGTCGACAGCTATGAGCAGAACGTCACGGCGGTGCTGACGAAGGTCGCCGCCGGAGAGGCCGATGCCGGGCTCGTCTACGTCACGGATGCCGCGCTCACCGGCGACGTCGAGACGGTGGAGGTCCCCGGCGCCGAGCGGGTCGTCAACCGCTACCCGATCGCGGCGCTCGCCGACGCGCAGTCGCCCGAGGCCGCCGCCGAGTTCGTCGCCTATGTGCTGTCCGAGGACGGCCAGGCGGTGCTCCGCCGCCTCGGTTTCGGCGCCCCGTGAGCGTCGGCGCGACCGGCCATCGGCGGGTGAGGCATCGGAGCACGCCGGGGTACCTGCCGCGCGTCCTCCTCGTGCCCGCGATCGTCGGACTCGCGCTGCTCGTGGTGCCGCTGATCGCCCTGGTCGGCCGCGTCGACACCGCGACGGTCTGGGCCGACGTCACGTCGCCCGAGGCCGCGGCGGCTCTCGCGCTTTCGCTGCAGACGGCCCTCGCGGCTACGGCAGCCTGCATCGTGCTCGGCGTTCCGCTCGCCCTCACCATCGCCCGGGCGGGTGCTCGGACGGCGGCGGCGCTCCGAGCCGTCGTGACGGTTCCGCTCGTGCTGCCGCCCATGGTGGGCGGCGTCGCTCTGCTGTTCCTCTTCGGGAGGACCGGTTGGCTGGGTGCGCTGCTCGGCGAAGCCGGCATCCGCATCCCGTTCACGACCGTGGCCGTCGTCATCGCTCAGACCTTCGTCGCGCTTCCTTTCCTCGTCCTGGCGCTCGAAGGAGCGCTGCGGGCCACGGGGGTCGGCTACGAGCAGACCGCCGCCGCGCTCGGCGCCGGACGGTGGCGCATCCTGTGGCGGGTCACGCTGCCGCTCGCCGCGCCCGGCCTGATCGCGGGCACCGTGCTGTGCTTCGCCCGTGCGCTCGGCGAGTTCGGCGCGACGGCGCTGTTCGCCGGCAACGCGCCCGGGGTCACCCAGACGATGCCGCTCGCGATCTACACGGCGTTCAACGGCGCCGGGGTGTCGCAGGGGACGGCGGTCGCGCTGTCGCTCCTCCTGCTCATCACCGCGATCGCCGCGCTTCTGCTCGTGCGCGCCTGGCGGCCGGGCGGCGCTCGGTGAGCGGGCGGCTGACGGTCCGCGTCCGGGTGCAGCGCCCCGGCCTCACCGTCTCGGCCGACCTCGCCGTCGAACCCGGCGAGGTCGTCGCGGTCATGGGGCCGAGCGGCGCCGGCAAATCGACGCTGCTCGAGGCGATCGCGGGCCTCGTGCCGCTCGACGCCGGGTCGATCCGCGTGGACGACGACGAGGTGGCCAGTCCGCGTCGCCGTGTCGCCCCGCAGCGTCGTGGCATCGTGCTGCTGCGTCAGGACCCGGGCCTCTTCCCGCACCTCTCGGCCCGTGAGAACGTCGCCTTCGGGCTCCGCTCGCGCGGTGAGTCCGCGCGACGGGCTCGTGCGGAGGCCGACGACTGGCTCGATCGGGTCGGGCTCGCGGGGATCGGCGGTCGGCATCCGCGCGAGCTGTCGGGCGGTCAGCAGCAGCGCATCGCGCTCGCCCGCGCGCTCGCCGCCCGCCCCCGCGTCGTGCTGCTCGACGAGCCGTTCACGGCGCTCGACCCGGCGACGGCGGCGTCGCTTCGCACGATGCTCGCCGACCAGCTGCGGGCCGCGCGGACGACGGCCGTGCTCGTCAGCCACGATGCTCTCGACGCAGCGGCGGTGGCCGATCGGCTGATCGTGCTCGAGGCGGGCGCCGTGACCCAGAGCGGTTCGGTCCGTGAGGTGCTGCACGCGCCCGCCACGGCCTTCGGCGCGGCTCTCGCGGGGGTCAATCGCGTCGTCGGAAGCGTCACCGGGCATGGCGACGAGGCCGTCTGGCGGGCGGGGCACCTCAGCGTGGCGCGGCCCGGGGCGGACCCCGGGTCTGTCGCCGCCCTGTTCCGCCCGGGAGACGTCCGGCTCGAGGCGCCGGGCGCGTCGGCCGGCTCAGGTGTCGTCTGGCCGGCGAGCGTGGTGCGGCTCGAACCCACCGTCGGGGCGGTTCGCATGGTCGTGGCGGATCCGCCGCTGGTCGTCGACATCCCCGTCGAACGGGCCGCGGACGTCCGTCCCGGCGATCACGTGCAGCTCGCGCTGCCGACCGCCGCGATCACGTGGGCGTGAACGGGGGGCGGTGAACCGGGGCGGCAGCCGGGCGGCGCCCCGTGGGACGATGGGGACATGCCCCACATGCGTGCCGTCCGGCGCGGCGACGCCGCCGCTCTGAGCGAGATCTGCGTCCGGACAGCCGACCACGGATCCGACGCCACCGGACTCTTCGACGACGACGACATCTGGGGAGCCGTCTTCGTGCGGCCCTATGCCGAGCGGCATCCCGATTTCGCCTTCGTCGTGGCCGATGACGACGACCGTGCGATCGGCTACGTCGTCGCGGCGCCCGACACCGAGGCGTTCGAAGGATGGTTCCAGCGCGAGTGGTGGCCCCGATTCGCCGAACGCTGGCCCGAGCCCTCACCCGATGACACCTCGCGACAGGCGGGTACCCTGCGCTACGCCTACGGCCGACGCCCGGGAGCGGAGCCCTGGGCCACCGCGTACCCCGCGCACCTCCACATCGACCTGCTCCCCGAGGCTCAGGGGCAGGGGTGGGGACGGAGGCTGATCGACCGGCTGTCGGAGCAGCTCCGCGCCGCGGGCGTCACCCGCCTGCACCTGGTCGCGTCGGCGGCCAACTCCGGTGCGCTCGCCTTCTACGACCGCATGGGGTTCGAGCGCCTGGCCTCCCGTCCGGGCGCACAGGCGTTCGGCATCTCTCTCGACCGCTGAGCCCGGTCACTCGCTCGTCGAGGTCCCACTTGGGCCGGGTATGGCGGCGGGTTTCCCGGCCGAACTGGGACCTCGGGTCGCGCAGGGTGTGGTCGTGGCTGGGCACAGCGAGCGAGGTCCCACTTGGGCCGGGTATGGCGGCGGGTTTCCCGGCCGAACTGAGACCTCGCGGGGTGTGGGGCCGGGCGTCAGGCGGAGTGCAGGCGGCCGTCGGAGATGCGCACCGTCCGGTCGACGAGCGCACTCGGCACCCGGACGTGCGAGATGAGGACGACGGCACGTTCCGGGTCTACGGCGGACAGCAGATCGCGCATCAGCGCGTCGGATGCCGCGGGGTCGACCCCGGCCGTCGGCTCGTCGAGGACGAGCACGGGGAAGCCGTGCAGCAGCGCACGTGCGAGCGCGATGCGCTGGGCCTGGCCGCCCGAGACGAGCGCTCCGTACTCGCCGACGCGCGCGTCGAGCCCGCCGCGTTCGCGCAGCCAGTCGCCGAGGCCGACGCGTTCGAGCACGGCCTCCAGCTCGGCGTCGGTCGCGGTGTCGCGGGCGAACAGCAGGTTCTGGCGGATGTCCTCGTCGAAGAGCATCGGCTGCTGTTCGCACAGCCCCACGGTCAGACGCACGTCGTCGGGGGAGAGATCGCGGACGTCGGAGCGTCCGATGCGATAACCGCCTTCGACGTCGAGGAAACGGACGAGGGCGTGCGCGAGCGTCGACTTGCCCGCACCGCTCGATCCGACGACGAGCAGACGTTCGCCTGGACGGACGTCGAGATCGACCCCCGCGAGCGCCGGGCGATCGGCTCCGGGCCAGCTCACCGACACGTCTCGCAGGTGCAGTCCATCGCCGAGGGCGGGCGCGACACCCGTCGGGGCGACGGCGCTCGCGACCAGGCCGGCCGGGATGCTGCTCGGCACGGTCGCGGCGATGCGCTCGGCCGACGCGTGCACCTGGCGCCAGGATGCCGCTGCGAGGGGAACCGTCTGGAAGACCTCGAACACCGCCATCGGCACGAGGACGGCGACCGCCAGCCACGGACCGCCGAGGGTCGCGACATCCGGCGCGGTGACGACGACGGCGAGGATCGAGGCGGCCCCGGCGGCGAGAGAGACGATGGCCGCACTGCCGGCCTGCGCGCCGGCGCGACGGACGACGGCGCGGCGGAGGTCGGCGTCAGCCGCCTCGACACGGCGTCGGCTCTGCTCCTCGGCTCCGTACGCCAGCAGCACGTCGAGGCTCCCGAGGTGGTCGGCGACGGCGTCGGCGAGCCGGGCGCGGAGCGGGGCGATCGTCCGCTCTGCTCGGGCTCCCGCGACCCAGCCCCATCCGGTGGCCGCGGCTGCGGCGACGACGAGGCAGCCGAGCAGGGTCAGGCCCGCCGGCCACGAGACGGTCGCGACGAACGCCACGGCGGCGAGGGCGACGGTGGCCGAGGCCACGAGCGGCTCGACGACCCGCAGCGGCAGGTTCTGCAGGTCATCGACATCGTCGACGAGGGCGGACAGCGCGGATCCCCGGCGGATGCGGCCGAGCCCGTCGGGAGCGAGCGGGATGAGGCGTCGGACGAGGTCGGTCCGTGTCGTGGCGAGCTGGCGCAGCGCGGCGTCGTGCGACGTGAGGCGCTCGAGGTAGCGGAAGACGGCACGCGAGATCGCGAACGCCCGCACGCCGACGACGGCCGCCATCACGTACATCACGGCGGGCTGCTCACTGGCACGGACGATCAGCCAGGCGCTGCACGCGAGGAGGGCGACGGCCGAGGCCTCCGTCGCGAAGCCGGTCGCGAGAGCGCGCCAGAACCGTCGGGGCGGCGGCATCGCGCCGCGGAGCACGTCGGACGTCGTGGTCATGCCGTCACCTCGGATCGGGGTCGCACGTCGACGAGCACGTCGGCGATCGCCCGGGCGGACTCCCGGTGCGAGACGAGCAGGACGGTCGCGCCGTCGTCGGCGACGTGACGGATGCTCTGCCAGAGCGCGGCCTCGGTCTCGGCGTCGAGCGCGGCGCTCGGCTCGTCGAGGGCGATGACCGGTGCGCCGCCGCTCGCGTGACGGAAGAGAGCACGCGCGACCGCGACGCGCTGCGCCTGACCTCCGGACAGGCCTGCGCCCCGCACGCCGAGCTCGAGGGCCGGATCGATGCCGCCGGCACCGGCGGCATCGAGCACGCGGGCGACGCGACGATCGCCGTCCGACCCGGCGGCGCGATCCGGCCCAGCGCCGAGCGTGACGTTCTCCGCAACGGTGCCGGCGATGAGTCCCGGATCCTGACCGGCCCAGGCGAGCCACGACGCGGGTGGCGGGAGCTGCGCGCCGTCGAGGGTCAGTTCGCCGTCGAACGGGGCGACACCGCGCAGCGCGGCGAAGACGCTCGACTTGCCCGCGCCGCTCGGGCCCGAGAAAAGGGTGATCGTGCCCGGCGTCGCCGTGAACGACACGGGCGCGAGCAGAGCGTCGCCGCGTCGCACCCGGAGCCCATGAGCGCGGAGAACGCCGCGCTCGGCCGCCGCAGTCGTCGCGGCATCCGTCGACAGGCGGTCCGCGGAGGACTGCTGCGGGAGCGCGCGCGCCGCGTCGAGTACCTCGAAGACGTCGTCGGTGGCCGCGACGCCTTCGGCGGCGGCGTGGAACTGGACGCCGACCTGACGCAGCGGGAGGTAGGCCTCGGGGGCCAGCAGCAGCACGAAGAGTCCGACAGACAGGGCGAGCGAGCCGTCGATGAGCCGGAAGCCGATCGACACCGCCACGATCGCGACCGAGATCGACGCGAGGAACTCCAGCGCGAAGCCCGACAGGAACGACACCCGCAGCACGCGCATCGTCTCGATGCGATAGTTCTCGGTCACCCGCTCGATCGATGTCGCGGCGCGGTGCTGGCGGCCGAACACCGTGAGGGTCGAGAGCCCGCGGACGGTGTCGGCGAAGCGGGCGGCGAGCTGCCGGAGCGTCTGCCACTGCGCGCGTTGCACCGCCCGGGTGGCGAGCCCGATCAGCACCATGAACAGAGGGATCAGCGGCATCGTGAGCAGGACGGTGAGCCCCGAGATCCAGTCGCTCCACCAGATGACGGCGATGAGCACCGGAGTCGCGATGACCGTCAGGACGAGCTGCGGCAGGTATCGCCCGAAGTACGCGTCGAGCGCGTCGAGACCGCGGCCCGCGGTCACGGCGAGCTGAGCGGAGTTGCGGCCCGCGAGCCAGCCGGGGCCGAGGCGACCGACGGCGGAGGTGAGGCCGCCGCGCAGCTCGCTGCGGACCCGGGCCGCGGCGCGAGCAGAGACGGCTTCGCGCAGCCAGAGGAGCCCGGCGCGTGCGGCCACGACGGCGGCGAGTGCGGCGAGGATGCGCATCAGGTCACCCACCGGGATCCCGTCGATGGCTCCCACGATCGCCTGGGTGGTCAGCCAGGCGAAGCCGACGATGACGGCGGTCTGGGCGAGGCCGATCGCCCCGATCGCGACGAAGAAGAGTCGGGAGGCGCGGGCGTAGCGCAGCAGCCGCGGATCGACGGGCCGTCCGCTCGAGCGCGCGGGCGCCTCGGGGTCGTCCATGCTCACCCTTCGATCCTGCCTTACCCCGGGGCCGGGATGCCTCGGGCCCGGTGTGATCGCACGGATTCGAGGCATCCCGTCATTCGGTCAGTGCGCGACGAGCTCGGCTTCTTCGATGCGTGCGCGCGTGACGCGCTTGCGGAAGACCCAGTACGTCCAGCCCTGGTAGAGGAGCACGAGCGGCAGGAAGATCACGGCCGCCCAGGTCATGATCGTCAGCGTGTAATCGGTCGACGATGCGTTCTCGATCGTGAGGTTCCACGCCGGGTCGGTCGATGACGGCATGACGTTCGGGAAGAGCGACAGCCACAGCGTCAGCACGGCGAACATCACGGTGCCGGCACCCCCTGCGAAGGCCCACCCCTCGCGACCCCGGGCATTGGCGAGGATGGCGCCCATCAGCATGACGGCGGCGACAGCGGCGGTCACGAACACCAGGGGCAGGAGCGGTGCCTGCGCCTCCATCGCCGACAGCACGGTCCAGGCGAGGAAGACGGCGGCGGCGACGAGGGTCAGCAGCCCCGACTTGGTCGCGAGCCGGCGGGCCTGCTCGCGGACGTCGCCGTCGGTCTTGAGAGCCACGAAGTAGACCCCGTGCGTGAAGAACAGCAGCAGCGTCACGACGCCGCCGAGCAGTCCGTAGGGGTTCAGCAGGGTGAACAGGGTGCCGGTGAACTCCTTGTCGGCGTCGATCGGCACGCCCTGCACGATGTTGGCGACCGCGACGCCCCAGAGGAAGGCGGGGAGCGCGGAGCCCACCACGATCATGAGGTCGAAGCGCTTGCGCCAGGTGGCGTCGTCGCGCTGGTGGCGGTACTCGAACGAGACGCCCCGCAGGATCAGGGCGATGAGGATCAGCAGGAGCGGCAGATAGAACCCGCTGAAGAGGGTCGCGTACCACTCCGGGAACGCCGCGAACAGGCACGCGCCAGCGACGATCACCCAGGTCTCGTTGAGGTCCCAGACCGGGCCGATGGTGTTGATGATCTGACGACGCGAGACGTTGTCCTTCCCGAGGAAGGGCAGCGACATCCCGACGCCGAAGTCGAAGCCGTCGAGGACGAAGTAGCCGACGAAGAGCACTCCGACGATGAAGAACCAGACGTATGCGAGATCCATGTCGTGCTCCTCAGTAGACGGTGGTCTGGGTGTGAGAGGCCGCGGGGTCGTCGGCCTCGGGTGAGCCCGGCTCGGGCAACGGGTCGGGACCCTTCTGCGCAGCCTTGCGGATGAGGCCGAACTCGACGACCGCGAGCGAGGCGTACACCGCCGTGAAGGCGATCAGCGAGATGAGCACCGTCCAGCCGGGCACGTTGGGTGAGACGCCGTCCTCGGTCAGCATGAGGCTGAACACGATCCAGGGCTGGCGGCCCATCTCGGTGAACACCCAGCCGACGAGACTGCCGAGCAGGGGGAGCGGAGCCGACCAGATCGCGACCTTCCACATCCAGCGGGCGACGGGGCGCTGAGCCTTCTTGCGGGTCAGCCAGAGGCCGGCGACCGAGATGAGGGTCGCGACGCCGCCGAGGCCGATCATCCAGCGGAACGACCAGTAGGTGACCCACACGATGGGGCGGTAGTCGACGCCCGCCCCGAAGGTCTCGGTGTACTGCGCCTGCAGATCGTTGAGGCCCTCGACGCACCCGTCGAAGCTGTGGGTCGAGAGGAAGGACAGCAGGTACGGCACGCGCAGCGACCAGACCTCCTCGGTGCCGTCGGGGGTTCCGATGGAGAAGATCGAGAAGGACGCGTCGGCCCCGCACGCACTGTTGAACATGGCCTCGGCCGCGGCCATCTTCATGGGCTGGGTCGCCACCATCACGAGGCTCAGCTGATCGCCCGAGAGCGCCACGCCGATGAACGAGACGATCATGCCCCACATGCCGAAGCGGAGGGCGGGACGCATCGTCTCGACGTGCTGCGCGCGCGAGAGGTGCCAAGCGGCGACCGCGATCACCACGGCAGCGGCGAACATCCACGCGGCGAAGATCGTGTGGGGGAAGGCCGCCAGCACGATCGGGTTGGTCAGGACCGCCCCGAAGTCGATCAGTTCGGCCCGACCGCCGTCGGCGGCCATCTGGTAGCCCACGGGGTTCTGCATGAAGGCGTTGGCCGCGAGGATGAAGTAGGCCGAGAGGGTCGAGCCGAGCACGACCATCCAGATGGAGAACAGGTGGAGCGCCTTCGGGAGCTTGTCCCAGCCGAAGATCCACAGGCCGATGAAGGTCGCCTCGAAGAAGAAGGCGAGCAGACCCTCGAAGGCCAGCGGTGCGCCGAAGATGTCGCCGACGAAACGAGAGTAGGCCGACCAGTTCATGCCGAACTGGAACTCCTGCACGATGCCCGTCACGACGCCCATCGCGAAGTTGATCAGGAAGATCTTGCCGAACAGCCGGGTCAGGTGCAGCCACTTCACGTTGCCGGTGCGGTGCCAGACCGACTGGAAGATCGCCACGACGAGAGCCATCCCGAGGGTCAGCGGCACGAAGAGGTAGTGGTACAGCGTCGTCAGACCGAACTGCCAGCGGGCCAGCAGGAGCGGATCGAGGAAGTCCATCGGGAGGTGCCTTTCGGGAGGCGAAGGTTTCGACAGGCTGAAGGTATCGAGTGTGGTTTTCCCCGGTCTCAGGGGCGGCCGGGAATAATGTTACGCGTGGTCTGACCACTAAGCAAGGCGCTGTCAGACCACAGTTGGCGCGAGTCGATCGGGCGGGATCGACCCGCGGGTGCCCCGCAGCCGCTTACGCTCGACCCATGGGGGAGCCGCTCGTCGACAGATTCGCCCGGGTCCACCGCGACCTGCGCATCTCGCTGACCGACCGCTGCTCGCTGCGCTGCACCTACTGCATGCCCGAGCAGGGCAACGAATGGCTCGCCCGCCAGAGCATCCTCACCCTCGACGAGATCGTCGAGATCGCCACCGTCGCCGCGGCTGCGGGCATCACGACCTTCCGGCTGACGGGTGGTGAGCCGCTGCTCCGCACGGACATCGTCGAGATCGTCCGGCGGCTCTCGGCGATCGAGTCGCCCGACGGCCCGATCGAGATCGCGATGACCACCAACGGCATCCGGCTGCCCGACGCGCTCCCCGATCTCGTCGCGGCCGGACTCGCCCGCCTGAACATCTCGCTCGACACGCTCGATCGGGAACGGTTCCGCGCGCTCACCCGTCGTGACCGTCTCGACGACGTGCTCGACGGTGTGCGGGCCGCCCAGGCATCCGGGCTTCGGCCTCTCAAGATCAACGCCGTCGCGATGCGCGGCGTGAACGACGACGAGCTCGCCGACCTCGTGGCCTTCGCCGTGGCGCACGATGCCCAGATGAGGTTCATCGAGCAGATGCCGCTCGACGCCGGACACACGTGGGATCGCTCGAGCATGGTCACCCGCGAGGAGATCCTCGGAGCGCTCGCCGAGCGATGGAGCCTCGAGCCGGTCCCGGGCCGTGGCGGCGCGCCCGCCGAACGATGGCGGCTCGACGGCGGTCCGCACACGGTCGGAGTCATCGCGTCGGTGACGGCGCCGTTCTGCGGTGCGTGCGATCGGATGCGGCTGACGGCCGACGGTCAGCTGCGCAACTGCCTCTTCTCGATCGACGAGTACGACCTGCTTCCGGTCCTGCGCTCCGAGACGCCTCCGGACGCGCGGGCCGTGCGCATCGATCAGGTGCTCCGCAACTGCATCGCAGGCAAGAAGGCCGGTCACGCGATCGACGACCCCGGGTTTCTGCAGCCCGCGCGGGGGATGAACGCCATCGGCGGCTGAGCGTCGCGCCGACGTGAGCCGGAGGTGCCGTCACGGACGAGGTTCGACGACCTGCCGCCGACTCTCGGTCGCTGTCAGGCTCGCGGCTCCCACTACGGCCATCGCGGCGGCGGCTGCGAAGACGGTCGCCGCTCCGCCGAGGGGGAGCAGCGCTCCGAGCGCCGCGGCGCCGATCGCCTGACCGATCATGAAGGTCACGAACAGCAGGGCCGTGCCCGCTGCTGCGTGCGCCGCATCGATCTGCGTCGTCCATCCGATGAGTGCTCCCGAAGCCGTGACGTAGGCCCACCCGAACACCGTGCACGCACCGAGTGCGAGCGTCGTCTGAGTCGGAGCCGCGCCGAGGGCGAGCGTCGACACGGCGACGAGCCCGGCGCCGATCCACCACAGCGTCCGGGGCTGGAGGTGTGCGAGCGGCCTCGATGTGGCGATGACGGCGGCGCCGCCGCATCCGAGCAGGATCCACGCCAGCACCGACTGCGTCTGCGATCCGCCGGCGTCGACCAGGACGGTGCGGCCGTAGGTCCAGATCGCGGACGCGCCGATCCCGACGAGGACGGATGCCGCGATCGCCGGCCGATGCGCCGCCCACCATCCGCGTCGTGGCAGGAGCAGGGGACGGCTCTCGTGCGAGTCGGCCGGGGCACTGTTGCGCGGGCGGCTGTTGTGCGGGCCGCCGGCGCGTGGGCGGTCGCTGATCAAGACGGCGCCCCCGGCGATGACGGTCGCGACCGCCGCGATCAGCCAGCACAGGCGCCAGTCGGGGCTGAGTATCACGGCGATCATGCCGGCGACGACGAGTCCTGGCCCGGTCCCCGCGTTGACGATCGCCTGCGGCGTGCGTGACTTGTCGTCGGTGAAAGTGCTCGCGACCAGGCGGACGAGAGCCGGGGATGCGAGCCCGGCGCCCGCCGAGGCGATCGCCGCGGCCGGGCCGAAGGTCGCGACATCCGTTGCGGCCGCGATCCCCACGGCACCGCCGCCCGCGGTCAGGGTCGCCGTGACCACGAGCACGCGGGGGTGGCGCTCGGCGGCGAAGAAGCCGACCACCGCGGCGATCGCGTACACGATCGAACCTGCGGCGGACACCAGGCCGGCGGTGGCGGTGTCGACACCGAGGTCGGCGCTCATGTCGGGCAGATGGAGCCCGAAGGCGAGGCGGACGAGGCCGTAGGTCGCCGCGATCAGCGCGACGCCCGCGGCGACAAGAGCCCAACGTCCAAACGAAAACGACCGTTTCACTTTACCGAGCATAGAGTGCTGGCATGGGAATGCGGCCGGGTACCGAGGAGCGCATCCTCGACGCGGCCGAAGACCTCTTCTTCACGCAGGGCATCGTCGCGACCCCGATCGACGCCGTGATCGCGCGCGCCGGTGTGTCGGCGGCGACGCTCTACCGCGGATTCGCGAGCAAGGAGACGTTGCTGGCCGCGGCCCTCGACCGGCGGCAGCGGGTGTGGCTGCAGACATGGGATGCCGCGATCGCACGCAGCGACGACGACGAAGGGCGTCTCCTGGCGGTGTTCGACGCCCTCGCCGACTTCCGCGACGAGCCGCGCGGATCGCGCTGGTGCGCTTTCCTCGGCGCCGCCGCGGAGTATGCCGATCCGCCGCCGGAGGTGGCATCCGCGGTCCGCTCCGACACCGAGGGCATGCGTGCACGGCTGACTGCGCTCGCCCGCCCGATCGCGGGGGCCGGCGCGGATGCGCTTGCGGAACGGCTGCTCCTCGTCGTCAGCGGTGATCTTGCGATGCGGCTGCGCGAGCGCGGTCATGACACGGCGCTGGCGCGCTCGACGGCGGCGTTGCTGATCGCGGCGTCCCGGGTCTGACTCCGGGCGCGGGTCCGCGATCAGGCGCGTCCGGGGTCAGTCGTGCGTGGTCGCGGCGTGCAGCAGCTGGATGATGCACACCGACGGGTCGCACGAGGAGCGCATGCCGTCAACGGCGAGCGGCCCCCCGGCCTCGGTGAGCACGCCCTGGAGCAGGCCCAGGTGCACGCTGCACAGCACTTCGCGGTGGTCGGCCTGCGCCGTCGCATGCGCACACGGGGTCAGGTCGACGGTCAGTGCGGATTCGTCGATGATCGGGTCGAAGCCCTCGTCCTCGAGCTCTTCGACGAGGGCGTCGATCTGATGCAGAGCGCGCGTTTCGAGCACGTCGGGGACGTCGAGGGTCAGGACGCGGCGCATGAGGTCACCGCGCTGCGCGGCATCCCGCACCTTGCGGCGCTGGATCGCGCTCCGGGTCGCCTCGCCGTCGGCAGCGCTGTAGAGCACGCGCGGGCGGCCGCGGGTGGTGCGGTGCTCCTTCTCGGCGACGATGAATCCGTCGGAGATCAGGCGTGCCAGGTGTTCGCGGATCGTGTTCGGGTGCAGGTCGGTCGCCTCCTGCAGCTCGAGAATCGTCCGGCGGGGCTGCTCCTGGATGAGGTGCAGGATCTCCACGCGGGAGTAGCTCGAGATGGCGCTGTATCCGACTGTCGCGGTGCTCATGGGACCCATTAAACACGGAAACCCGCGTGTGGTCATACCACACCGTGAATTTTGTGGGTTTGCTCGCGCCGGCGGTTGCCTCGGAGCGCAAACCTCGGAGGAAACGACGAACCTCGGAGCCTGCGTGGGCAGGGCTCCGAGGTTCGCGTCAATCTCCGAGCTGCGGATGCCGCGGGTCAGGCCTCCGGGCTCCAGGTCGAGACGCGGGTGAGCTCGGCGATCTCGTCGGCGGTGAGCTCGACCCGTCCGCCGTCGAGCAGACCCTGCACCTGCTCGAGTCGCGAGGCGCTCGCGATCGGAGCGACCACGGTCGGCTGCGAGCGCAGCCACGCGAGAGCGGCCGAGGCGATCGAGACGTCATGCGCGGCGCCGATGCGCTCGAGCGTGTCGATGATCTGCAGGCCCTGCGGCGTCGCGTAGACGGCGGCCCCCTCGGCGCGCGGGGAGTCGTGGCCCGAGGCATCCGTCGACCGGTACTTGCCGGTCAGGAAGCCCTTCGCGAGCGCGAAGTAGGGGACGAGGCCGAGGTTCTCGCGCTCGGCGATCGGCACGATGGTCTCTTCGACCTCGTTGCGGTGAACGAGGTTGTAGTGCGGCTGGATGGCGACGGGGCGGGCGACACCGGTCTCGTCCGCGATGCGCAGCCACTCCTCGACGCGTTCCGCGGTGTAGTTCGACACGGCGATGTGACGGACGAGGCCGTCGGCGACGAGCTGGCCGAAAGCGCCGACCGTCTCTTCGAGCGGCGTTTCCGCGTCGTCGAAGTGGGCGTAGTAGAGGTCGATCGCGTCGACGCCCAGGCGCTTCAGCGATGCCTCCGCGGCGGCGCGGACGTTCGATGCGGAGAGGCCGCGGAAATCGGGATGCTGACTGACCTTGGTCGCCACGACGACCTCGGGGCGGCTGCGCGCTGCGAGCCATTCGCCGATGATCGTCTCGCTCTCGCCGCCGCTGTGGCCGGGCGCCCATGCGCTGTACGAGTCGGCGGTGTCGACGAAGTTGCCGCCGCCCTCGACGAAGGCGTCGAGGATCGCGAACGACGCGTCGCGGTCGGCGGTCCAGCCGAAGACGTTGCCGCCGAGGGCGAGAGGGAAGACGGAGAGGTCGCTGTTTCCGATCGTGCTCATGTTCGGTTCAAGGCCCGCGGCGGCGTCGGTATTCCGGCCGTCGGGCCGCGTTCGGTTCAACGAGGACGCGCCAACTCCTCAGGATCCGACCCGCGGTGCGGTGCCGGGCCCCGCGCGTGGGGAGGGGCCGCCGGATCTGAGGAGTTGGCGCGATGCGTGTGCGGAGCCGTGTCAGCGCGTGCGAGTCGAGCCGCGGCGCGAGACGGCGACGTAGATGCCGAGCACGATGATGGCGCCGATGATCGAGCCGATGATGCCGGACGGCTGGAGGAAGCCGCCCTCGGGGCTGTGGTTGAAGATGAGGAACCCGAGGAATCCGCCGACGAACGAGCCGACGATGCCGAGCACGATGGTCATCAGGATGCCGATGTTCTGCTTGCCGGGGATGACGGCGCGCGCGATGAAGCCGGCGATCAGTCCGACGAGGATGAGGCCGAGGATCGTCCAGAGCATGGTGCTTCTTCTTTCTGTGCAGGAACAGGCGCCGGTCGGGCACCCGGGGCGGACGACAGGTTATGACTGCACCCACGGAATCCCCGTCGCCCTTTCGCCCACTCCCGCCGTGGTTGTACCCTTGCCGGCCGCTCGGCACGCCCGAGCACGCACCCCCGCCGCGAGAACGCACCCGCGACGGTGTGCTTTCGCGGCGATGGTGCGTTCTCGCACGGGATCCGTCAGGCGAGGGCTTCGCGGAGCGCGGCGATCCAGGACGGAAACGCGTCGAGGTGCGCGTCGTGACTGCCCTCGGGGAGGGTCAGGATGCGGGTGCCCGGGCGCCGTGCGGCAAGCTCGGTCTGCTGCTCGGCGGAGAACATGCCGTTGGCGGCGAAGATCGCCGTCGTCGGCACCGCGAGGTCCTCCCATTCCGCCCATCGCGGTTCGTGCACCGCGGTGATCACGGCCTGCATGACGTCGGCGTCGAAGCGCGGCCGCAACCCCGAGGGCTTCTGCTCGAGGTCGGCGACCCAGGCCTCCGTGAGCGGCGAGTCGCCGAGGAAGGCCCGCGCGGCGGTGGGGTCGGCGAACGGGAGGGGCCACGAGGCGAAGAAGGCGCCGAGGTCCGCGGCATCCTGTGGATCTGTGCTCCCCGCCGCGTGCCCCTCGAGCGTCACGAGGCGGCTGACCAGGTCGGGATGCCGGCTGGCAGCGAGGAACGCGGTGTGCGCGCCCATCGACTGCCCGACCAGCGCCACCCGTTCACCCGGCGCGAACCGCTCGATCACGGCGGCGACATCCGCGACGAAGGCGTCGCGCGAGAGATCGTCGGGTCTCCGTGTGCTGTGGCCGTGACCGCGCTGGTCGAGCAGCAGCACCCGGTGCCGGTCAGTGAGAGCCTCGGCGGTCGGCATGAGCTCGCGCGAGCTGCCCGCCAACCCGTGCAGCAGGAGAACCGCGGGGCCAGGCCCGCCCACCTCGGTCACCGCGAGCGAGACGCCGTCGCGGTCGATCATGGTGCGGCGGTGCTGCGTCATCCGTCCATTGTCCGGGTATAGCACCGGCGCAACGGCGAGCACGCACCGTTGCGGCGAGAACATACCCCGGACGGTGCGCTCTCGGCGCGATGGTGCGTTCCCGGCGTGAGCTACGACCAGCGCAGCGGCGTGACCGAGCCGGTCTCCCAGTCGCGGCGGAGGATGCTGTACGCCACCGAGCCCAGCGGCTCGGCACCCTCGACGGGCCACCCATCGCGGTAGTAGGCCTCTTGCACCCAGCCGCAGGCTTCGAAGACGCGGCGCATCGCCCGGTTGTCCTCACGGGTCTGCCCCTCGAACCGATCGACGTCGGGCATCGTCGTGAACACGTGCTCGGCGGCCGTTCTCAAGACGCCCTTCGCGAGGCCGCGTCTCCGCCACGCCGACGCGAGACGCAGGTCGAACAGCGGCGCGCCGTCGCTGATCTCCTCGAGACGGAAGAAGCCGATGCGGCCGTGCTCGACATGGTCGATCCAGAACGAATCGTTGTCCTCGTCGCGGTACCGCCCCGCCGCGATGCCGTCCTCGACCTGCTTACGCGTGGGCCGTGTGCCGACGTGGAACGGGAACACCTCGCCGGTCATGAACGCGATCAGTTCTTCGCGGTCGTCTCCCGCCGGATCGATGCGGACCAGCTCGATCCCGCCTTCTCGACGGACGATCGCGGATGCCTCGGGGTTGATCGTCTCGTCATCGTGCACGCCGTCCACGCTAGACGAACGGGGCGCGAGGCGCGCAGTCAGACGGGGTGCTGTTCCGCTCGCAGGAGCCAGTCGCGAACGAGCGGGGCCACGGCATCCGGGCGCTCGAGATGCACGTTGTGTCCCGCTCCGTCGACGACGACGAAGGTGCCACGGACGTAGTGGTCCGCAGTACTGAGCCCGTCCTCGAAACCGACGACGTGGTCCTGGCGCCCGAAGACGTGCAGGCTCGGCGCCGTGAACGGAAGGTAGGTGTGTTCCGGCGCGTATCCGGCTGAGTACGACGAGGTGATCCGGTCGAGGACCTCCGCGTCAGCCCCCCGGATGCCGGGCAGCACGAACCTTTCGAACGCGGACAGCGCCTCGGCGGTGTGCAGCACCGCCATCTCCGCGAAGTCGTCTCGAAACGAACCCGCCCGGGAGAGCACGGACTCGTCCGCCACGACGATCTCGCGCGGGGGCAGGCGCCGCTTGTCATGGTCGAGCTCGAACACACCGGCGAGGGTCGCCAGCCCACGACACTGAGACCGAAGAGCGTGCGCCACGTGACGGGCGACCATCGCGCCGAACGAGTTGCCGACGATGACGAAGGGGCCGCCCGCGGCGATGGCTTCGACCTCGTCGCGGACAGCATCGGCGACCTCCCGAGGGGTGGTCGCACCCTGATCGGTCGCGCGCTCCGCCCAGGGGAGGTCGAGGTAGATGCGCCGCCACGGGCCGTCGCGAACCCAGTCCTCCAGAGGAAGGAGGATGCGGTGATCGACGCCGAACCCGTGCACCGCGATGAGCGGGATGCCCGAGCCGTGTTCCGCCGCGATCATCGCGGCTGAAGAGCGCCCGTCCTCCAGCCGAGGGCGGGAGCGACGTACTTCGCGAACGACTCGACGATGCGCAGGTTGAACTCGACGCCGAGCTGCGACGGGATCGTCAGCATGAGGGTGTCGGCGCTCATGACCGCGGCATCCTGGAGCAGCTGCTCGACGAGCACGTCGGGCGCCGCGGCGTAGGTCTTGCCGAAGGTCGAGCGCATGCCGTCGATGTAGCCGATGCCGTCCTGGTCGTTGCTGCCGCCGAAGTACAGCTCGTCCTCGGTGGTCGTGATCGGGAAGACCGATCGACTGACCGACGTGCGGGGCTCGCCGGGATGCCCGGCTTCGCGCCACGCGGCTCGGAACGCATCGAGCTGTCGGGCCTGCAGGATGTCGAACGGCGTCCCGTCCGCCTCGGTGAGGAGCGTCGACGACATCAGGTGCACGCCCTTGCGTCCGGCCCACTCCGCGGTCTCGGTCGTGCCGGCGCCCCACCAGATGCGCGAGCGGAGCCCGGGGGAGTTCGGCTCGATCCGCTGCTTGCCGTTCCCGCCGCCGAACGGGCTGTTCGGGTCGCGCTCGGCGAGCCCCTCGCCCTCGATCGCGCGGAGGAAGGTGTCGAAGTGCTCGCGCGCGATGTCGGCGCCGCGGGGATCCTGCGAGCCGGTGTACCCGAACGCCTCGTACCCGCGGACGACGGTCTCGGGTGACCCGCGGCTCACGCCGAGCGCGAGCCGCCCGTCGGAGATGAGGTCGACGGCCGCGGCCTCCTCGGCGAGGTACAACGGGTTTTCGTACCGCATGTCGATGACGCCGGTGCCGATCTCGATGTTCTTCGTCGTCGCGGCGATCGCAGCGAGGAGCGGCATGGGAGAAGCCTGCTGCCGCGCGAAGTGGTGCACGCGGAAGTAGGCGCCGACGGCGCCGAGGTCGTCCATCCCCTGCGCGAGGTCGATCGCTTGACGCAGCGAATCACCGGCGGTGAGCTCGCGACCGCCGCCGAGAGGACCGTAGTGACCGAACGAGAGAGTGCCGAAACGCTGCATGTCAACCCGCAACGTCGGCGGCCCCGTTCGCATTCCCGCGTGCATAGGCTGGGCGAAACCGACCCCGGGAGGTGTCATGGTCCAGGTCCGCGTTCTCGGGGTCGCGCTCGACCCCGCTCAGCAGCACGTCATCCTGCTGAAGCCCGTCGATGCGCTGTCGGACCGGGTGCTGCCCGTGTGGATCGGTTCGCAGGAGGCGACGTCGATCCTCGTCGCGGTCGAGGGCGTCTCGCCGCCGCGTCCCCTCGCGCACGACCTCATGATCCGCCTGCTCGACGCGACGGACGCCACCGTCGACCGGGTGGAGATCACCCGCATCGACGACGGCACGTTCTACGCCGAGGTGACGGTCACGGCACTCACGGGATCGCGGGTCGTCGATGCCCGACCCTCCGACGCGATCGCCCTCGCCTCGCGTGCCGGGGCTCCGATCTTCGTCGCCGACGACGTACTCACCGAGGCGGGGATCCCCGACACCGTGAGCGAGGCTCCCGAAGGCGCCGAGACGCCCGAGGCGGCGGAGCAGCGCGTCGCGGAGTTCCGCGAGTTCCTCGACGACATCGACCCCGACGACTTCCGCGGCTGACACGCCGGCCGACGGGGCCGCCGCAACCGCATCCGATCCACCACCCCCCGACGAAAGGAAGACCCATGTCCCGCATCCTGATCATCGGAGGCCACGGCAAGGTCGCGCTGCGCCTGGAGCCGATCCTCGCCGAGCGCGGCGACACCGTCACGGCCGTCATCCGCAACCGCGACCATGAGGGGGATGTCGCCGCGACCGGTGCCACGCCCCTCGTCGCCGATGTCGAGTCGTTCGATGTGGAGCAGCTGACGAACCTGCTCAGCGGCAACGACGCGGTCGTCTGGGCCGCCGGAGCCGGGGGAGGGGATGCCGCCCGCACGTGGGCGGTCGACCGCGACGCCGCCATCCGCTCGATCGACGCGGCCGCTGCCGCCGGCGTCCGCCGGTACGTCATGGTGTCGTACTTCGGTGCCGGGCCGGATCACGGCGTGCCCGAGGACGACTCCTTCTACGCCTACGCCGAGGCGAAGGCGGAGGCCGACGCCCACCTGCGCGAGAGCGGACTGGACTGGACGATCGTCGCGCCGAGCGGCCTGACGCTCGATGAGCCGACGGGCAGCATCACGGTGGGCGGCTCGGGTGAGGAGTCGGTTCCGCGTGGCGATGTCGCGGCGGTCATCGCGGCCGTTCTGGCCGAGCCCGCGACCGTCGGGCGCATGATCGAGTTCACGGGCGGTGACACCCCGATCGAGGCGGCGCTCACAGCCGACTGACGGTTTTTGTTAGGGTTGCCTTGCCTCATCGCGCACGCCGCGAGATCGACCCGAGGGAAGGCCCCACATGCTGTCTCGTCCTGTCCGGCGCGCCCTGAGCGCCGTCGCCATCTCGGCCGCCGCGGCCCTCGTCGTCGCCGGATGCGCTGCGCAGCCCTCCGCTGCTGACGCCGCGCCGGAGGCCAGCGCGGCCCCGCGCTCCGTCGAGCATGCCCGCGGCATCACCGAGGTTCCCGAGCAGCCCCAGCGCGTCGTGACACTCGAACCGCTCGAGCTCGACACCGCGGTCTCCGTCGGCATCACGCCGGTGGGGGCCGCGGTCGCGAGCAACGTCGCTGGGATCCCGGCCTACCTCGGAGTCGACGGCGTCGAGCCGGTCGGCACCGTTCCCGAGCCCGACCTCGAGGCGATCGCCGCGTTGAAGCCCGATCTCATCCTCGGAACCGAGGCGCGCCACTCGAAGCTGTACGACCAGCTCTCGGCGATCGCCCCGACGGTCTTCATCGCGACGCAGGCGGACCCGTGGCGTGACAACGCCGAGCTGATCGGCGAGGCGCTCGGACGCGAAGACGAGGTCGCGGCGCAGATCGCCGCCGTCGACGACCGCTGCGCCGAGATCGGGGCAGCCCACGACCTCGCCGGCAAGACGGCGCAGGTCATCCGCCCCCGCGACGAGACGACTCTCAGCCTGTACGGACCCGTGTCGTTCGCGGGCAGTCTGCTCGAGTGTGTCGGGTACACGACGCCCGAGCACGACTGGGCCGACGGGCTGCAGGCCGACATCTCTCCCGAGAACATCCTCGACGCCCGCGCCGACGCGGTGTTCGTCACGGCATCCGACACGACCGACGCCTCGGCGGTTCCGGCAGCGATCACCCAGAACGCGGATGCCTTCCCGACGGTCACCCTCGTCGACACGAGCACATGGGTGGCCGGTGTCGGTCCGCACGGAGCTCAGAGCGTCCTCGACGACATCGAGCGCTTCCTCGACGGGCGGTGACCTCGAGAGCCGGACGCGCGGCGGCGGGCGCCGCGATCGCCCTGGCCCTGGTGCTCGTCGTCGCGGCATCCCTCGCCGTCGGAGCGAACCCGCTGTCGCCGGGCACCGTCGTCGCGGTGCTGCGCGGTGAGGGCGCGCCCGAGGCGACGTTCGTCGTCGCCGAGCTGCGCGTACCGCGGACGGTCGTCGGGCTGCTCGCGGGCGCGGCCCTCGGGGTCGCCGGAGCGCTGATGCAGGCCTTCACGCGCAACCCGCTCGCCGATCCCGGCATCCTCGGAGTCAACGCCGGCGCCGCGCTCGCCGTCGCTCTCGGGATGGCAGTGCTCGGCGTCCGCGCGACGTCGGGCGCGGTGTGGTTCGCGTTCGTCGGCGCGCTCGTCGTCACGGTCGCCGTCTACCTGATCGGCTCGGGCGGACACGGGGCCGCGGGCCCGATCCGGCTCACGCTCGCGGGTGTCGCCCTCGGCGCCGTGCTGTCGGGCATCACGACGGGCATCGTGCTCAGCGACCCCGACGCGTTCGATGCGATGCGCAGCTGGAACGCCGGGTCGCTGCTGGGTCGCGGCTGGGACACGATCGTGCCGGTCGCGCCCTTCATCGCCGTCGGGCTCGTGCTGGCCCTCGTTCTCGGCGCCGGACTCAACGCCGTCGCGCTCGGCGATGACGTCGCTCGGGCGCAGGGGGCGAACCTCGCCGGCATCCGGATCGGCGTCATCGTCGCTGTGACCCTCCTCGCGGGCGCGGCGACAGCACTGGCCGGACCGATCTCGTTCGTCGGGCTCATGGTGCCGCACATCGCCCGCTGGCTCTTCGGCGCCGATCACCGGGTGATCCTCGCCGTCAGCGCCCTGCTCGCGCCGGTGGTCGTGCTGGCCGCGGATGTCGTGGGGCGCGTGCTCATCGCTCCGGCGGAACTGCCGGTCGGCATCGTGACGGCTTTCGTGGGGGCTCCCATTCTCATCGCGCTCGCACGCCGACGCCGGGCGAGCGCCCTGTGAGCGCTGAGCCGCGGATGCTGCGCCTGCGGGTCAGCGGTCTGCACGTGCCCCTCCGCCTGCGCAGCGTCGTCGTCGGGATCGCTGCTCTGGTCGTCGCGGCTGTGCTGCTGGTGGTCGCTCTCGGCGCGGGAACCTTCCCGGTCGCGCCGGGCGGCGTGATCGCCGCGCTCGTGGGGGTAGGCGACGACGCACTGGTGCAGACCGTCGTCCGCGAGTGGCGGCTGCCGCGAGCGCTCGGAGCCCTCGGCGTGGGGGCGATCCTCGGGATCGCGGGGGCGCTCTTCCAGACCGTCACCCGCAACCCGCTCGCGAGCCCCGACATCCTGGGGCTCTCGAGCGGAGCGTTCACCGGGATGCTCGCCGCGCTCGTCCTCGTGTCGTCGAGCTGGCCGGTGCTCGTGGGCGGCTCGCTGATCGGTGCCCTCGCCACCGCCGTCCTGATCTGGGTACTCGCCTGGCGCGGCGGGCTGCAGGGGTTCCGCCTCATCGTCGTGGGCATCGGCGTCTCGGCGATGCTCGCGTCGCTCAACACCTGGATGCTGTTGCAGATCGAGCTCGAGACCGCGATGTTCGCCTCGGCCTGGGGCGCGGGCAGCCTCAACGGCGTCACGGCGCCGGCAGTCGCCGGCGCGCTCGCGTGCGCGGTTCCGTTCGTGCTCGCGTCCTTCGTTCTCGTTCCCCGCCTGCGTCAGCTCGAGCTCGGCGACGACCTCGCGGCCGCGACGGGCGCCCGACCGCATCTCACGCGCACCCTGGCGCTGCTGGTCGGCGTCGTGCTGGTCGCTGCCGCGACGACCGTCGGCGGCCCGATCGCCTTCATCGCGCTCGCGGCTCCGCAGGTGGGGCGTCTGGTCGCACGCACTCCGCACCTGTCGCTCGGGCTGTCCGCGGTCATCGGCGCCGTGCTGCTGATCGCCTCCGACCTGATCGCGCAGCACGTGCTGCCCGCACCGCTTCCCGTCGGCGTCGTGACCGTCTCGCTCGGCGGCGCCTACCTCGTCCTCATGATCGTGCTGGAGGTCCGCCGCCGTGCCTGACCCGTTCCCCTCGGCGACATCGCTCGCCGCCGAGTCCGTGACCCTCGCCTACGACGGCGCCGAGATCGTCCGCGATCTGTCAGTGCGGATCGAGCCCGGGTCGTTCACCGTCATCATCGGTCCCAACGCCTGCGGCAAGTCCACTCTTCTGCGCGGCCTCTCGCGGCTGCTCGCACCGCGCGCGGGGAACATCGTGCTCGACGGCCGTGCGATCACCGAGCTGCCCGCGAAGGAGGTCGCCCGACGGCTGGGCCTGCTGCCGCAGTCGGCGATCGCCCCCGAGGGCATCACCGTGCGCGAGCTGGTCGGCCGCGGGCGCTATCCCCACCAGAACCTGTTCCGGCAGTGGTCCGCCGCCGACGACGCGGCCGTCGACGAAGCGCTCATCGCGACGGGGACGATGGAGCTCGCGTCGCGCCCCGTCGAGGCGTTGTCGGGCGGCCAGCGGCAGCGGGTGTGGGTCGCGATGGTGCTCGCCCAGCAGACGGGACTGCTGCTTCTCGACGAGCCGACGACCTTCCTCGATGTGGCCCACCAGGTCGAGCTGATGGAGCTCTTCGCCGAGCTGAACGAGCGCGGCCGTACGATCGTCGCCGTGCTGCACGACCTGAACCATGCCGCCCGGTACGCGAGCCGCATCGTCGCGATGCGCGACGGGCGCATCCTCGCGGAGGGGCCACCGGCGGAGGTGATCACGAGCGAGCGGGTGGAGGAGGTCTTCGGCCTCGCGAACATCGTCGTCGACGATCCGGTCACCGGCGGCCCGCTCGTGGTGCCGCTGCGCGCGCGTCGGCCCGGGCCAGTGACGGGGGAGGGGGCATCGTGAGCGTCGAGCGTCCCTGGGCTTACAGCGCTTTCGTCGTCGAGGTCGCCGCCGTGGCGAGACTGAGCCCCGGCTTCATCCGCATCACCCTCCGCGGGGAGGCGCTGGCGAACTTCGCTCCGTGGGGGCTCGACCAGCGCATCAAGATCGTGCTGCCGATGCCGGGGCGCCCGCACCCGGGGCTCGCCGAGTTCGGCCTGCTCGACGAGCCGACCCCGCACCCCTCCGACTGGTACGCGCGGTGGAAAGCGCTCGACGAGGACGACCGTAACGTGCTGCGCACCTACACGCCGTCGGCGATCCGCGTCACCGAACGCGAGATCGACGTCGACTTCTTCCTGCACGAGCCCGTCGGCCCCGCCTCGGCATGGGCGCTGGCCGCCCGACCCGGCGATCCGCTGGTCATCACGGGACCCGACGTGCGGATGGGATGGACGGGATACGGCATCCATTGGAGGCCCGGCGAGGCGACCCGGTTCCTCCTCGTCGGAGACGAGACGGCGTTCCCCGCCCTGCGGAGCATCGTCGACTCGCTGCCGGAGGCGGCGCGACCGCACGTGATCGTCGGCGCGGCGGACCCCGCCGACGACCTCGTCACGCGAGCGATCGCCGACCGTGCCCTCGTGACGCGCGTCGAGCATCGCGCCGGCGACGACGCCCTCTCCACGGCGGTGCGGTCGTGGGCCGCGGAGCACGGTGCCGCCGCCGCGGCCGACCCGGGCTACGGCGTGTGGCTCGCCGGCGAGTCGGGCGTCGTCACCGGCATCCGCCGGTTCCTGACCGCCGAGGTCGGCATCCCGAAGGAGCGCATCTCGTTCCTCGGGTACTGGCGGCACGGCGGCCCGCTCGTCGGGTGATTCCCGACGCTCGCGCTAACTCCTCATGGCCGGAGGTCGTCTCGGCGGCCATCGCGGGTATCCCGGGCCGTCCGGTGCGGGCAGCGCCCGAAAGTGAGGAGTTGGCGCGGCGTGGCGGCGGACGCCATGCTCGATACGCTGGCGGGATGACCCCGCGCGACCTTCCCGGCGGCGCCGTGCTGCGCGCCGCCCGCCCCGGCGACGAGACCGGCATCCTGGCCTGCATCCACGCCCTTGCCGTCTACGAACGCGAACCGGACGCCGTCGAGAACACCGCCGAGATGCTGAGCGAGACCCTGTTCGGGCCAGAGCCGCGTGCCTTCTGCCACGTGGTCGAGCGCGAGGGCGCGATCGTGGGCATCGCGATCTGGTTCCTGACTTACTCGACCTGGACGGGCCGCCACGGCATCTGGCTCGAAGACCTCTTCGTCGACGAGTCGCAGCGCGGCACCGGCTACGGCAAGGCGCTGATCGCCTCGCTCGCCGAGGTCTGCGTCGAGCGCGGGTACTCGCGGCTCGAGTGGACCGTCCTCGACTGGAACGCCCCCTCGATCGCGTTCTACCGCTCGATCGGAGCCGAGCCCATGACGGAATGGACGACGCAACGCCTCACCGGCGACGCCCTGCACGCGCTCGCCGGCTGACCCCCGCCTTGCGCTTCGGGGCGTCCCGCGTCAATCCCGACGACGCGGTCGGAGCGCGCTCGTAGGGTGGAGGCATGGCAGATCAGATCCACGTCCCGAACGTGTCCCTCAACTCCGGCTTCGAGATCCCGCAGCTCGGCTACGGCGTCTTCAAGGTCGACCCGGCCGAGACCGAGCGTCTCGTCTCCGAGGCTTTCGAGGCGGGCTACCGCCACATCGACACCGCCGCGATCTACGGCAACGAGGAGGGCGTCGGCCGCGCCATCGCCGCCAGCGGCATCCCGCGCGACGAGCTGTTCATCACGACCAAGCTGTGGAACGACCGCCAGGGCGGCGACGAGCCGCGGAAGGCCCTGTCGGAGAGCCTCGAGAAGCTCGGGCTCGACCACGTCGACCTGTACCTCGTGCACTGGCCGGCCCCCGCCAACGGCAACTACGTCAACGCGTGGCAGAAGCTCATCGAGCTGCGCGACGCGGGCCACACCCGCTCGATCGGCGTCTCGAACCACCTCGTCGAGCACCTCGAGAAGATCCACGCCGAGACCGGGGTGCTCCCCGCCGTGAACCAGATCGAGCTGCACCCCGCCTATCAGCAGAAGGACGTCGTCGACTGGGCGACCGATAAGGGCGTGCGCATCGAGTCGTGGGGTCCCCTCGGCCAGGGCAAGTACGACCTCTTCGGCGCCGAGCCCGTCGCCGAGGCTGCGGCCGCGCACGGGAAGAGCCCGGCCCAGGTCGTGCTGCGCTGGCACCTGCAGCGTGGCTTCATCGTCTTCCCCAAGACGGTCAGCCGCGAGCGCATGGTCGAGAACGCGTCGCTGTTCGACTTCGAGCTCACGACGGCGCAGGTCGACGCGATCTCGGCGCTCGACCCGGGCGACGGCTCGGGCCGCGTGAGCGCGCACCCGTCCGAGGTGAACTGACCCCGGTACCTCCGCGGGTTCGGTTTCGGGCGCAGTTCCCGGCGTCGCGCGCAGATCATTCTGCGGCGGATGCCGGGAACTGCGCCCGATCCCCGTGGGGCCGCGGGTTTCGTAGGCTGGAGGCGTGGCATCCGTTCTCAACGTCTCGGCGTATCTCTTCACGCACATCGCCGACCCCGCCGTGCTGCGCGAGACGCTGCGCGAGCGTGCCGTGGGCGCGGGGCTGAAGGGCACGATCCTGCTGGCCGAGGAGGGCATCAACTTGTTCCTCGCCGGCGCTGAGAGCGTCGTGCGCCGGTTTCTCGATGACCTCCGCGCCGACGAGCGCTTCGCCGAGTTGACGGCGAAGGAGAGCTGGTCCGACGAGCAGCCGTTCGGCCGGATGCTCGTGAAGGTCAAGCGCGAGATCATCCGGATGGACCGCCCCGCGATCCGCCCCGCGGCCGAACGTGCGCCCAGCGTGACGCCGGGCGACCTGCGGCGCTGGCTCGACCAGGGACACGACGACTCGGGTCGCGAGGTCGTGCTGCTCGACACCCGCAATGCGTTCGAGGTCGACTACGGCACCTTCGCGGGAGCCCTCGACTGGCGGATCGAACGGTTCACGCAGTTTCCGGATGCCGCGGCCGCCCACCACGACCAGCTCGAGGGCAAGACGGTCGTCAGCTTCTGCACGGGCGGGATCCGCTGCGAGAAGGCCGCGATCGTCCTCCGTGAGGAGGGCGTCGACGCGTATCAGCTCGAAGGCGGGATCCTCGGCTACTTCGAGAACGAGGGCGGCGCGCACTGGAACGGCGAATGCTTCGTCTTCGACGAGCGCGAGGCGCTCGCCCCCGACATGTCGGCGCGGCGCTGACCGTGGCGCGGATCGTCGTCCTGACCGGCGCCGGGATCTCGGCGGAGTCGGGCATCCGCACCTTCCGCGCCGCCGACGGGCTCTGGGAGGACCATCGCATCGAGGATGTCGCGACTCCCGCGGGCTATGCGGCCGACCCGGCTCTCGTCCACGCCTTCTACGACGAGCGGCGCCGCGCGGCGGCCGCCGCGGAGCCCAACGCCGCGCATCTCGCCCTCGCCGACCTCGAAGCGCGGCACCCGGGTGATGTGCTCATCGTCACGCAGAACATCGACGATCTGCACGAGCGTGCCGGCTCGATGCGCGTCAGCCACATCCACGGCGAGCTCGGGTCGGCGCTCTGCGAGGCGTGCGGGGAGCGGATGCCGTGGCGCGGCGACCTCGCCGGGCGACCGCCCTGTCCTGCGTGCGGGGCTCGCGCGCTGCGTCCCGACGTGGTGTGGTTCGGCGAGGCGGTGTACGGGCTCGACGACATCTTCGACGCGGTCGCCCTGTGCGAGCAGTTCTGGGTGATCGGGACGTCGGGGGCGGTCACGCCCGCGGCATCCCTCGTCGCGGTGGCGGCGGAAGCCGGGGCGCGCACCGCCCTCCTGAACCTCGAGGCCTACGAGGACCTTCGTCTGTTCGACGACGTCGCGCTCGGCCCGGCGACGGCGACCGTGCCCGAATGGGTCGCCCGGTTCTGAGGCGCGCCCCTGCCGCGTCCGGGGTCGGCGGTAGCGTCGTCGCATGGAACCGCACCGGCTCACGCGTGAGCAGGCCCGCCGCATCATCGTGCGGGCACAGCTGCTCGAGGCAGACCGTCCCGGCGACGTTGTCGAGGTGGCCGAGCAGATCGGTGCGATCAAGATCGACCCGACGGCCGTCATCGCGCCCAGCGAGCAGGCGATCCCGTGGACGAGGATCGGCTGGGGGTATGAGCCGGGGCAGCTGACCAAAGCCGTCGAAGACGACCGGCAGCTCTTCGAGTACGCCGGCTCGTTCCACCCCGCGAGCATGCTGCCCGCGATGCGTGTGCGGATGCGGCTGCGCCCCGTGCGCGAAAGCACAGCGGCGTGGCTCGAGGCCAACCACGTCTTCCGATCCGATGTGCTGGCGCGCCTGCGTGCCGACGGACCGCTGCTGGCGGCCGACATCCCCGACACCGCCGCCGTGCCCGCCGGAAACGACAGCGGCTGGTACAGCGACAACCAGGTGCCGCGCATGCTCGACGTGCTCGAACGGCTCGGCGAGGTCGCGGTCGTCGGACGCGCGGGTCGGCTGCGGCGCTGGGACATCGCCGAGCGGGCGCGGGGCGCCGAGAGCGACGAGCTCACCTACGACGAGGCCGGGGCGATCCTCGACGAGCGCCGGCTGCAGGGTGCGGGGCTCGCGCGACAGAAGTCGTCGTGGTCGGGAGTCGGGGTCGCCGGCGAGCCGGCCGTCGTCGAAGGCAGCACCTGGAAGTGGCGCGTCGACCCGCGGGCGCTCGAGGCCGTGGACGACGATCCCGGCGGGCGGGTGGCGATCCTGAACCCGTACGACGGGATGCTGTTCGACCGCCCCCGTCTGATCGAGGCGTTCGATTTCACCTACAAGCTCGAACAGTTCGTTCCGAAGGCGCAGCGCGTGTACGGCTACTTCGCGCATCCGATCCTGTGCGGAGATCGCTTCATCGGCCTCCTCGATGCCGCCCTCGACAAGCCGAAGGAGAACCTCGTCGTCGCTGCTCTGCACGAGCTCGTGCCCTGGGAGCCCGAGGAACGCGAGATGGTCGAGGCGGAGATCCGCGACCTGGCCGAATGGCTGGGTGTTCCCGTGCGCGGCCTCGACTGAGTCGCCGATTCGGGGCCTATCAGCCGACCGCCGAGGTCGCAAGGCGGTCGCCACGGCGGCGCCGACGGCGAAGCATGGTGGCAGCCCCGCAATCGAAACGAAAGGAGCCGCCCATGGCTCGCATCATCGAGACCATCGACGTCGACGTGCCCGTCTCCGTCGCCTACAACCAGTGGACGCAGTTCGAGTCGTTCCCGCACTTCCTGAGCTTCGTCGAGTCGGTCACCCAGCTCGACGACGGCACGACCCACTGGAAGGTCAAGATCGGTGGGGCTGAGCGCGAGTTCACCGCGAAGATCACCGAGCAGCACCCCGACGAGCGTGTCGCCTGGAACAGCGTCGGCGGCAAGGACGAGCATGCCGGTGTCGTGACCTTCCACAAGCTCAGCGACAACGAGACCCGTGTCACGGTGCAGCTCGATTGGACGCCCGAGGGCTTCGTCGAGTCGGTCGGCGCGGCCATCGGCATCGACGACCACGCCGTGAAGAAGGACCTCACGCGCTTCAAGGAGTTCATCGAATCGCGCGGCACCGAGACCGGTGCTTGGCGCGGCGACATCGAGAACTGACCTCGATCTCACCGATACGACGAGAGGCCCCTCCGATCTCCGGAGGGGCCTCTCGTATTCCGCAGCGGTAGCGTCTCAGCTGCTGAGCTTGCGCAGCGCTGATCGCTTGTGGGCCGCCTGGTCGCCGCTCTTCTCCGACTCGACGATGAAGGCCGGCTCGTCAGCGGATGCCGTGAACTTCTGGCCGGCGAACTGGAAGTCCTTCTCCTTCTTCTCGACGATCTTCCCCTGCGTCCGCCCCTGGGAGGTGTCCCAGCTGACACGGTCGCCCTTCGACAGTTCCTGAGCCATCGCGGCTCCTTCCGTTGTGCATCGGTTGCGGCGATCCTGTCCCGCGACACGGTCGGGGGAGAAGTCGTTGACACACCGGGGCCGGATGCGCCAGCGCTCCCGTCGACAGGTCGCCGCCTGCAAGACTGCGGAGATGCGCACGATCGTCATCACGGGAGCCAGCGATGGAATCGGGGCGGCCGCGGCGCGGCGCCTCGCTCGAGAGGGGAACCGCGTCGTCCTCGTCGGGCGCTCGCCGGAGAAGACGCGTGCTCTCGCGAGCGAGCTCGACGCGCCGTACCACCTGGCCGACTACGCCGAGCTCGCCCAGGTGCGCCGCCTGGCCGACGAGCTGCTCGAGGCCTACCCGCGCATCGACGTCCTCGCCAACAACGCCGGAGGCATCTTCGGCCCGCGCGCCCTCACCGTCGACGGATACGAACAGACGTTCCAGGTCAATCACCTCGCGGGGTTCCTGCTGACGAACCTGCTGCTGGATCGGCTCGCCGAGAGCGAGGCATCCGTCATCCAGACCGCGAGCGTGGCTGCGCGCCTGTTCTCGCGATTCGACGTGACCGACCTGAACGCGGCGAAGCGCTACTCGGGACGCATCGCGTACGGCAACGCCAAGCTCGCCGACATCCTGTTCACGCGCGAACTGCAGACCCGCTTCCGCGATCGGGGGATCGCCGCGGCAGCGTTCCACCCGGGCGTCGTGGCGACGCAGTTCGCTGCGAACGTGCCCGGTCCGCTCCGGTGGGTCTACCACAACCCGATCGCCCGGCGCCTGCTCACGACGACCGACGAAGGCGGTGCCCGGCTGGTGTTCCTGGCCGACGGAGCGCCGAACCGCGACTGGGTTCCCGGTGCTTATTACGAGAACGACCGCCCGACCCGTTCTCATCGCGACGCGACCGATCCCGACTTGGCCCGCGAGCTCTGGGACCGCAGCGCCGAGATGGTCGCCCTGGCTCGCTGACGCCCGCCGAGAACGCACCGCCGCGGCGAGAACGCACCGCGCAACGTGCGTTCTCGGGGGGATGGTGCGTGCTCGGCGCGGGATGCGCAAGGGGGTCGGGCGCGGAGTGGGGGGATGCCTACCGTGTGGGCAGCGAACGGGAGGATGACATGGTCGACAAGCGCAGCGAGCCGCACGGACCCGAGCAGATGCCGGACCGCCAGCCGCGTCCCGATCCCACCGATCTGACGAATCAGACGAGCTTCCGGCAGGGCGCGGCGTCGCGGTGGCTCGTGCCCGCGGGCGTCCTGGCCGCGGTCGCGGTCGTTCTCTACGTGCTCGCCTTCCAGCTGCAGACGGCCCTGCCTGCGATCGGCGTCGTCTTCGCGGTCGTCGGCTGGGCGATGATGGTCGTCGCCGCGCGATCATCGATCGATGCCCCCGTGCGCAACCGGCGCCTCGCATGTGCGATGGGCATCCTCGCCGTCGGAGTGCTCGCGATCTTCGTCCTGATCTACATCGTCGAGACGCTCTAGCCACCCCGCCGAGAACGCACCTCCGCGGCGAGAGCGCACCGCGCAACGTGCGTTCTCGCGGGGACGGTGCGTGCTCGGCGCGGAGAGCGACGCCTAGACCTCGCCGTCGCTCGGCGCAAGCACCCTCGGCGTTCCGGGCGGTGCGCCTAGCGTGGTCGCATGGCGACGGCAGCATCCGATCCTCGACCGACCCGGTCGCACCCCGCGCATCATCGGGTCGTCGTGGTCGGCGGGGGCAACGGCGGCGTTTCGGCCGCGGCCCGACTGCAGCGACGCGGCATCGACGATATCGCGCTGATCGAGCCCAAGGACACGCACGAGTATCAGCCGCTGTTCTCGCACGTCGCGGGCGGGACCGCGCGCATCAGCGAGACGGTCCGGCCGCAGCGCAACGTCATCCCCGATGGGATCCGCTGGATCCGGGATGCCGTCGTCTCGGTCGATCCGCACCGATCGACGATCCGCCTCGCCTCGGGGGACGAGGTCGGCTACGACCACCTCGTCCTCAGCCCCGGGATGCAGAAGGACTGGGCGAGCGTCCCGGGCCTCGCCGAGTCGATCGGAACGGGCGATGTGACCACGCACTACGAGGGCGACCTCGCAGCCCGCACCTCGCTGCGCCTGCGTGATCTGCGGGAGGGCACCGTCGTGTTCACGCAGCCCGCGGGCCCCGCGTCATGTGCGGGTGCCTCGCAGAAGCCGATGTACCAGGCCTGCGACTACTGGCAGCGCACCGGCGTGCTCGACGACATCCGGGTCGTCCTGGTGGTGCCGGAGACGACCGTCTTCGGAATCGCCGCTTTCGACCACGAGATCCAGCGGGCGATCGACCGGTACGGCATCGAGCTGCGCACCGAGAGCGCGTTGATCGAGGTGGATGCCGCGGCATCCGAGGTCGTCATCGGCTCACCGGCCGGCATCGAGCGCATCCGCTTCGACCTCGTCAACGTCGTGCCGCCGCAGTCGGCCCCCGACTGGATCCGGGCGTCGGGTCTCGCGGCCGACGGAGATGCAGACGGATTCGTCGACGTCGATCCGGAGACCCTCCGCCACACCCGCTTCGGCAACGTGTGGGCGATCGGCGATGCCGCTGCGACGACGAACTCGAAGAGCGGGGGAGCCCTGCGCAAGCAGACCATGGTTCTCGCGAAGAACCTCGCGGCGGTCCTGGCGGGCGACGAGCCGCCCGCGCGCTACGACGGCTACGGGGTGTGCCCAATGACGGTGTCGCGATCGAGCGTGGTGTGGGCGGAGTTCGGCCCGGCCGGAGAGCTCATGCCGACGATCCCGTTCTTCCGGCGGATGTATCGCGAAAGTGCGCTGTCGTGGTTCTTCGACCGCCGCGTCCTGCCCTGGGTCTACTGGAACCTCATCCTCACCGGGAGGGTGTGACGCCCGCGGCATCCCGATCGGCGTCGTGACCGCGACGGGGACCCTCCTCGGCCGTCAGTCGCACGCGCGCCACGAGGATGCCCGCGATCAGCGCACCGAGCCCGCCGACGGCCATGTCGCCGATCGTGTCGTCGTAGGTCACGAGGATCGAGTCGACGAAGACCTTGCCGACCCACTCGACCATCTCCCAGAGCGCCCCGAATGCGAGACCGAAGGCCGTCGTCACGACGAGCCCCGTGCGTGCCCGGAACCCTGCGCCGCCGGGCAGCGGCACGATCGAGACGCGGGCCGCCGCGATGTACGCGAGCGCCGCGAGCACGCCCGTGCACACGAGGTGCACCGGGATGTCCCACCAGGGGACGCTCCGGTAGAGGTCGATGACGTTGCTCCACGCCGCGACCAGCACCGTGATGCCGCACACGATGTCGAACGCGGGACGTACCCCGACGAAACGGGGCGCGACGAGCCCGGGGAGGGCGAAGGCCAGGATGCCGGCATCCGTCGGTTCGAACCACAGCGCGGCGACCAGGATGCTCAGCACGCCGCACAGCCGCACCGCGTCCGCGACCACCGCGGTGGTCGTACGCGGCGGCCGGAGGAAGTTCTCGATCATGATGGGCCTGCTCACGGTGCTCCTCCAGTCAGACGGAGCAGCACGTGGATGCCCAGGTGGTCCGACGGCGCCGCGCCGTCGATCGTTCGAGTGTCGACGGCGGCACGGCTGACGCGGACCGATCGATCGACCGCGATCCAGTCGATCGGACCTTTCCGGACGCGCGGCGGGTGGTATCCGCCGTACGTGTCCCAGAGCGGGGTCGTGCGGACGTCCGCCGCATGCCAGGCATCGACGAGACGGCTGCTGAACAGCGCGGACAGCGGAGCGGCGCCCGGTCCCGCGTTCATGTCACCCATCACGACCACGGGGCCCGCCGTCTCGTTGGCCAGGTCGTGCAGCTGCCAGGCCGAGCGCAGGCGCGATCGCGCCGAGAACACGTCGAGATGCGTGTTGAGCACGGTCAGATCAGCGCCGGTGACCCGGTCGCGGAACGCTGCGCGGACCACCACCCGCGGCACGGGGTTGCCCCACGACGTCGAGCCCGCGACCTCCGGTGTCTCGGAGAGCGCGAGCTGCTCGTGGCCCATCAGCTCCAGCCGTTCGGAGTCGAAGAAGATCGGGCATCCCTCGCCATGGCCGTCGGCGTTGCGGCCGTGACCCACGAAGCGGTACGACGTGCCGAGCGAGGCGCGGACGAGGTCGGCTTGATCGGGCATCGCCTCCTGCGTGCCGAGGAGCGCGGGAGGGTCGGCGTGCAGCACGGTGGCGAGTCGCCGCCCGCGGACCGTCCAGCGGTCGTTCGGGGGCCAGGTCGGACCGTCGATGCGTCGTCGGATGTTCCAGGTGGCGACGTGCAGGTCGTGCGGGTGCGTCTCGTCGGGATCGAACAGGCGCGCAACCGCGCTCGCGCCCGTCGTCCGCGTCATCGTCGCGCCTCCGCCGCTCGGCTGATCGCGCCCTGGCGTCCCGCACGTCGCAGGCGGCGGGCGACGCGGCGATGCGGCAGCTCATCGGGCCAGTGCGAGACGACCGTGTGGAAGCCTCGCGCGATGCGGGTGCGGAACGCCCTCCGGTCGTCGAACGGGCGCATGGAGATCCCCATGTCGGTCCGCCTCGAATACGCGATGCGATGGCGCCCGCCGAGGTGGAACGCGAGATCGAAGTCGTCGTGAACCTCCGCGTCGCCGCGGTGCACCTCTCGGCTGACGCTCCGCCACGCGGCACGTCGGAAGGCGAGGTTCGAGCCGAAGAGCGGCAGATGACCCAGTGCGGCGAACCCCAGCAGTGCGTAGAGACCGAGGTAGGTCGCGGCGAGCGGGCGGCGCAGCGCGCGCGGCCCGTCGATGAAGCGGGCGCCGCCGGTGAGGACGGCGACGTGCGGGCGGCGGGCGAAGTCGCGGCAGAGGCCGGCGATCCAGGTCGGGGAGGGGAGCGAGTCGGCATCCAGTCGCAGCACGAGGTCGCCGGTCGCATGGTCGTAGCCCGTCGCTGCGGCTGCCGGGATGCCGGCGGCCAAGCACTCGACGACGCGGGCGCCGGCGGCTCGAGCGACCTCCGCGGAGTCGTCGCGCGAGCCGTTGTCGACGACGACGATCTCGTCGGGCCGCCGGGACTGCTCCGCCAGGGCGCGCAGACACCGCTGCAGCATCGCGGCGTCATCCTTCACCGGGATCACGACCGACACGGTCGGACGGGAGGTCGGGGGCCGGGATGCGAGTGTCATCGGACCTCACGTTACGGTCGGCCGCGCTCGGGCGGCAGCGGCTTGACAGTGCTCCGGCGCGCCGTCAATGACATGCTGGAGGTATGCCTCAGCAGAGCGATCTCCTCGCCGTCCTCGTCGATGCCGACAACGTCTCGCCATCGCGCATCGGCGGCGTGCTCGCCGAGATCGCGACCTACGGCACGGCGTCGGTCAAGCGCGTCTACGGCGACTGGACGAAGTCGCAGCTGCGCGGGTGGAAGGATGCCGCCAGCGAGCACGTCATCCAGCCGATGCAGCAGTTCGACAACACGACGGGCAAGAACGCGACCGACAGCGCTCTGATCATCGACGCGATGGACCTGCTGTACACGCGTCGGTTCCAGGGGTTCTGCATCGTCTCGAGCGACAGCGACTTCACGCGCCTCGCATCCCGTATCCGCGAGGAGGGCGTCACCGTCTACGGCTTCGGCGAGCGGAAGACGCCCGAGGCATTCCGCAACGCGTGCGACCAGTTCACCTACCTCGAGGTGCTCGGCGTCGTCGACGAGCCGGATGCCGCGCGCTCGACCACGTCTGAGCGCTGGACGTCCGCCGCGCTCCGCAGTGATGCGCGCCTCGTCGCTCTGCTCCGCAGCGCCGCCGAGACCGCCTCCGCCGACGACGGCTGGTCCGACCTCGGCACGGTGGGCCAGCTCATGCGCAAGCAGCAGCCCGACTTCGACCCGCGCAACTGGGGCTATGCGAAGCTGTCCGACCTCGTGCGCGCGGTGGGACTGTTCACGATCGAGTCGAAGCCGGGCGGGATGTCGCTGCGCCCGAAGTCCTCGACGGGAGCGAAGGGCGCAGACGACGCCGCCGCGGATGCATCGGCGAAGGGGCGTGCCGATACGGACGCGGCCCCGGCGGGCGGCCGTTCCCGCCGCAAGCCCTCGCGCGCGAAGAGCAACGGCTCGGAGACCGAGTCGCCCCTGCCGGCGGGATCGACCGCGCCGGAGACGCCGACCGCGCCGGTGGACGGTGCTGACTCGCGCGTCGAGAACCCGCGGGCGAGTGCTCCCGCGGAGGGCGCGAGCGGGGCGGCATCCCGCGGCCGCCGTCCGATGATCGAGCAGCTGACGCTCGGCGCGGCCCTGGATGCCGCGCTCGACGCGGTCTCATCCGCAGCGCGGGGCAACGCGGCCGCGACGGTGTCATCGGAGGATGCCGATGCCGTGAGCAGCGGCGGGGAAGCTGTCGAGCCTGCGCCGGCGGCCGGCGCGACGGAGCGCACGACGCCCGATGAGGCGACCGGCCCGGTGGACGCCGCCGCCGAGGACGAGGCGACGTCAGGCAGCGGAACGACGAAGCGGACCACCGCGAGGAAGACTTCCGCGAAGGCTGGTGCGAAGACCTCCGCGAAGGCCGGTGCGGCGAAGACCCGGACCCCTCGGACGACGACCTCCCGCACCGCTGCGAAGCCTGCGGACGACGACGCCGCTCCGACGGACCCGAGCGCCGTCGCGGCGTCCGTCTCGGATCCGGCGAACGGCGCCGCTCCGACGCCGGTCGAGTCGGCGACCGAGACCGAGACGGGGGCTGAGGCTGCGACCGAGGTCGAGGCCGAGACGCCCGCGCGACCGAAGCGCGCATCGCGCAGCCGGGCGACCGCGCCGAAGGCTCCGTCCGAAGACGGCGATTCCGAGGCTCCCGCCCGGCCGAAGCGCGCGTCGCGCAGCCGGAAGGCCACGACCGGGTCCGCTACGGAGCCCGCCACCGAGCCCGCCGCGGAGCAGGCCGCGCAGCCGGCCGGTCGCGACGCTCCCGAGCCCGCCGTCGAGGCACCCGCCGATGCCGCATCGGCTCCGGCGGCGGCATCCGCCCCCGCGAAGCGGGCGCCCCGCCGGGCATCCCGACCGGGGTCCGCGGCGAGCTGATCGCGGCGCGGAGCCTCGTCAGCCGCGTCCGCGGCGCAGCGCCGAGGCGAGCGCGCGACGTCGGCGGCGACCGGCGGCGATGACGGGCACGGGCTGTGTGACCACGGCGTCGACGACCATCGATCCGCTCGCCGGTCCGACGACGGGCACCGGAGTCGTCGCCGTGCTGATGTGATCGGCGCGTGCGACGGGCATGCCCGCGAGCTCGCGCCGGGCTCGGAGATACGCGGGGATCAGGATCGCGGTCGCGCCGAGCCACGCCAGGGGGTTGCTCCAGGCGACTCCGGCGAACCCGATGAGCGCACCGAGCACGACGGCCGCGCCCGCGCGCATGAACAGCTCCACGATGCCGGTGATGGTCGGCACGAGGGTGTGGCCGAGGCCCTGCAGGGCCCCGCGCAGAACGAACAGGACGCCCAGCGCGGTGTACGTCGCGCCGTTGATGATCAGCATCAGCGCGGCGAGCGACACGACGTCGTCCGAGCCGTCGCCGACGAACAGCCGCACGAGCGGGGCTCCGAACGCGATGAGCACCACGCCGAGTCCGACGGCGCCGACCACGGCCATCCAGGTCGCCTGCGCGACGCCCTGACGGATGCGGTCGGGGCGCCCGCCGCCGTAGTTCTGCGCGACGAACATCGACACGGCGAGCCCGAGCGACTGCAGCAGTGCGACCGCGATGCCGTCGACGCGCGAGGCGGTCGTGTACGCGGCGACGGCGTCGGCGCCGAGCTCGTTGAGACGGACCTGCACCGCGAGCGTGCCGATGGCGATGATCGAGGCCTGGAATCCCATGGGCAGGCCGAGCCGCAGGTGCAGTGCGAGATCGACGCGGGTGATCCGCCAGTCGGCGCGCCGCATCCGCAGAACCGGGATGCGGCGCCGGATGTAGTCGAGGCACAGCGCCACCGACAGCGCCTGCGACACGACGGTGGCGAGTGCGGCTCCGCCGACGCCCCACGCGAGCGGCCCGACCGTGAGCACCACGAGCACGACGTTGAAGACGCAGGCGATCGTGAGGAAGATCAGCGGCGTGCGGGAGTCGCCGATGGCGCGGATGATCGCGGCGAGGTAGTTGAAGAACATCGTCGCCCCCGCACCGAGGAAGCTGACGACCGCGAACGTCGTGGCGTCGTCGAGCAGCTCCGGGGGCGTCTGCAGCAGCTGCAGCAGAGGCCGCGAGAGGAACGGTGCGACGACCGTGAGCACGATGCTCGTGACGGCGGTCAGCGTGGCCCCGGCCGCGACCGAGCGACGCACGGCGCCGTGGTCGCCGGCGCCGAAGGCCTGCGCGGTGGGAATCGCGAAACCGGAGGTGAGTCCCCACGCGAAGCCGATGAGGAGGAACAGCATCGAACCCGTCGCGCCGACGGCGGCGAGCGAGTCGACCCCGAGCCAGCGGCCCACCACGACGGCGTCGACGATGTGGTACATCTGCTGCACCACGTTGCCGATCAGGAGAGGCACCGAGAACGCGAGGATGACGCGCCAGGGGCTGCCGGTGGTGAGGGTGCGGGACATCGCGGAGGCCTTCGAAGAGATGCGGGCACGACAACGGCGGCGCCGGAGCGCCGCCGTCGGTCAGTGTATCGAATCGATTCGAGATGCGCCACGCGATATCCCGCACGCGCGCGCTCGCGGCGTCAGCGAGCGGATCCCTTGCGCGGCTTCAGGAACGCGCCGTCGTCCTGCTTCTCGCGCTTGGCCGCGCGTTTTTCTTTCAACGACAATTGCGGCGCCTTTTTGTCGCCTCGTGTACGTGGTGTTTTCGTCGACATGAGAACTCGCTTCCCCTCGTGGCTGGCGTGTGACTCCCGACCATAGCCCGAAAGAAAGGGAAGTCAAATCGGTTTTGCGCTACGAATCCCGCGACTTGCTTTTCTGTACGGTCTGGCTATGGTGGGTGGTCACCGCCCCGTCGTCTCGCCCTCGCGGGCTCGAGACCGGGGCTTTTGGTGCACCCCGAAAAGCAGAACGGAAGAAAAATGGAAAAGACTGTCGAAGCGACCTCGAGCGACGCACGAATGCGTCTCGAGGCTCTGCTCGCCGAGCGCCGTGAGCTGCTGCAGGATATCGAGCCGCGCGCCGTCCCCCCCGTCGATCCGGTGGCTTATCAGACCGCCGCATCGCACCGCGCGACGATCACCCTGATCAGTGAGGCGCTGGACCGCGTCCGCACAGGCTCGTACGGCCAGTGCATCGGATGCGGCCGCGCGATCGCGCCCGCACGTCTGGAAGCTGTTCCCTACGCTCCCGCGTGCATCGAGTGCCAGAGCCGGGCCGAGACCGCCTGACGCCCGAGGTCGGTCACGCGCCCGGCAGCGCCACGCGCACGAGCAGGCCGCCGCCGTCGCGTGGAGTGATCCGCAGATCGCCGCGGTGACTGCGGACGATGGTCGACACGATGGTCAGCCCGAGGCCGACGCCTCGGTCGGAGGCCGCCCGCGTGCGGTCTCCCGCCCGGACGAACGGCTCCGTGAGCGTCGCGACGCGAGCCGGATCGAGGTCGGGTCCGGTGTTCGCCACCTCGAGCAGCGCCGATCCATCCGGTGCGGTCCGTGTGCGCACCGCGACCTCGCCGCCCTCGGCGACGTTGTGGACCATCGCGTTGATGACGAGATTCGACACCAGCTGCCCGAGGAGGGCGGCGTTGCCGTGGGTGACGGCGGGTCCCGGCTCCACCCGGATGCTCGGCGGCGCTCGATGCGGCGCTGCGACCTCGTCGTCGCGCGCGTCGGCGACGACGCGTGCCGCGACGGCCGCGAGGTCGACGGGCTCGAACGTCAGGCCCGCCCGGCCGGCGCGCGCGAGCTCGAGCAACGCCTCGGTCGTGACGATCGCCCGTTCGTTGGTCTCGGCGATCCTGCTCAGGACGATGTCGAGGTCGCGGCCCTCCGGGTCAGCGCGCGCGACCTCGACGATCGTCCGGATGACGGCATGCGGGGTGCGCAGCTCGTGCGACGCGTTCGCCGCGAAACGCGACTCCTCTGCGACGGCGCGCTCGATCCGGTCGAGCATGTCATCGAAGGCGTCGGCGAGATCGGTGAGCTCGTTCCGGCGTCCGCGCAGCCCGATCCGGCGGTGGAGCGTTCCCGCATCGGCTCGGCCGACGACCTCGGTGATCCGCCCGAGCGGGGCGAGCATCCAGCCCGAGAGGAACCATCCGCCGACGAGGCCGACCACGACGAGGGCCGCCAGGGCCCACCCCGCATACTTCACGAAGACGTCGGTGAGGTCTCCGCGACCGGGTGCCCACCCGCCCGTGGACTGACGGAGCAGGTCGCCGCTCGGCACGAACCGCAGGGCGAGCAGCCCGACGGCGAACAGCACCACCCCGGCGACGACGAGGAAGCCGGCGTAACTGAGGGTGAGCGAGACCCGGAGTGAGGGTCCGCGGCGGCGGACGATCACGGCGTGGGCTCCGACATCCGGTATCCGACACCCGGCACGGTCTCGATGACCCAGGGCTCGCCGAGTCGTTTGCGCAGTGTGGAGATCGTGATGCGGACCGCGTTCGTGAACGGGTCGGCATTCTCGTCCCAGGCGCGCTCGAGCAGCGTCTCGGCGCTGATGACGCCGCCCTCGGCGCTGAGGAGCACCTCCAGCACGGCGAACTGCTTGCGTGTCAGCGCGACGTATCTTCCGTCGCGATACACCTCGCGCCGGAAGGGATCGAGTCGCACGTCGCCGAACTCGCGGACCGGGGGAGCGGCACTCGTCGAGCGCCTCGCGAGGGCACGCAGCCGCAGCACGAGCTCGCGCATCGCGAACGGCTTCGTCAGGTAGTCGTCGGCGCCGGACTCGAAGCCCGATGCCTTGTCGTCCAGCCGATCGGCCGCCGTCAGCATGAGGATGCGGGGAGCATCGGGGCGCTGCGAGAGGAGGCGGGCGATCTCGTCGCCGTTCGGGCCGGGGATGTCGCGATCGAGGACGACGACGTCGTACCCGGTGATCGCCAGCTGCTCGAGGGCGGTGTCGCCGTCGCCGGCGAGGTCGGCGGAGATCGCCTCGAGGCGCAGACCGTCGCGGATCGCCTCCGCCAGGAACAGCTCGTCCTCGACGATCAGCACACGCATGGCCTCAGGATAGGCGGGCGCGGATATCGCCGGCGTATGCGAAATCAGCGACGTCGGGGCAACATCCGCGCGTGTCCACTGGTGTCATGAGCACTTCTTCCGTCCCGGTTCCGACCCGCCCGCTCGAGCTGCCGACGATCGAGCCCGGCCGGCGGGTGACTTTCGTGCCGCCGCGTCCGAGCGCGCGAGCATCGCGGCGTGTTCGCCGTCGCCGGCTCGCGCTGGCCGCCGTCGCGGTCGCGGGGGTGATCGGCCTCGGCGCGACCGTCGTCGGTGCGCTCGCCGGTGCGGCGGGTCTGCAGCAGCCGCCGATGCCGCCGGCCTTCCCGGGCGCGGTCTTCACGCCGTCGGCCGACGACGGGTTCATCGACGACGGCGTGCAGGTGAGCCTGTGGGACGACGACCTGCCGGCCATCTCGCGACTCGACCCCGAGCTGCTCGCAGCGATGCGCGCGGCCGAGGCGCGTGCCGCGAACGACGGCATCCACCTCGGCGTGACGAGCGGATGGCGCAGCGCGGCGTATCAGCAGTGGCTCCTCGACACCCGCATCGCTTCGGTGGGGGAGGAGACCGCGCGCGCCTACGTGGCCACACCCGAGCAGTCGCGCCACGTCAGCGGTGATGCCATCGACATCGGGCCCGTGGACGCGCAGTACTGGCTGATCTCCTACGGCTCGGAGTTCGGCATCTGTCAGACCTACAGCAACGAGCCCTGGCACTTCGAGCTGGCGACCACGCCCGGCGCGGACTGCCCGCCGATGCGCACCGATGCCAACGGCTGAGCCGGAGACTCGGCGACGGGTGCGCCTACGATCGAGGCAGGCCCTCAACGATCCAGGAGTCACCGTGTCTGCCGTCACCGCCGCCGCCCGCTCCCACGCCGACGACCTCGCCGACTTCGTCGCCGCATCGCCGTCGAGCTTCCACGCCGCCGCGGAGGTGGCTCGTCGCCTCGTCGCGGCCGGTTTCACCGCGCTGTCGGAGGACGAGCGCTGGCCGGAGCAGCCCGGCGGGCGCTACCTCGTTGTGCGCGACGGCGCCGTGCTCGCCTGGATCGTGCCGGCGACGGCGACCGCGGTGACACCGGTGCGCGTCTTCGGAGCGCACAGCGACTCGCCCGCCTTCAAGCTCAAGCCCCGACCCACCACCGGGCGGCTCGGCTGGCTCCAGGCCGGGGTCGAGGTCTACGGCGGTCCGCTGCTCACCTCGTGGCTCGACCGCGAACTGCGCCTGGCGGGACGGCTCGTGCTCGACGACGGCACCTCGGTGCTCACCGCGACGGGACCGCTTCTGCGCCTGCCCCAGCTCGCCATCCACCTCGACCGTGAGGCGAACGAGCATCTCGCCCTCGACAAGCAGACGCAGACGCAGCCCGTGTGGGGGCTCGGGTCGGCGGAGTCGGCCGACCTGCTCGGCGAGCTCGCCCGCGAGGCGGGGGTGGATGCCGCCCGCATCCGCGGCTACGACATCGTGACGGCCGATACGGCGCGCGGCGCGGTCTTCGGCGCGGGCGACGTCTTCTTCGCCTCGGGGCGGCTCGACGACCTCGCCTCGGTCCACGCCGGGCTCGTCGCGCTCGAACGAGCCGCGGAGGGGTTCGACGCCGGGCACATCGCGATGCTCGCCGTCTTCGACCACGAGGAGGTCGGGTCGGCGACCCGCTCGGGCGCGGCGGGCCCCTTCCTCGCCGACGTCGTCGAGCGCATCCAGCTCGGTCTCGGGGCCGATCGCGAGGAGGGGATGCGCGCATTGGCGGCATCCTGGTGCGTCTCGAGCGATGTCGGACACTCGGTGCACCCGAACTACGTCCACAAGCACGACCCCGTCGTCACGCCGGTGCTCGGATCCGGACCGATCCTGAAGATCAACGCGAATCAGCGTTACGCGACGGACGGCGTCGGGGCGGCGGCGTGGAACGCATGGTGCGAGGCGGCAGGCGTGCGGAGTCAGGAGTTCGTGTCGAACAACAGCGTTCCCTGCGGCTCGACCATCGGCCCCATCACCGCCACGCGCCTCGGCATCCGCACCGTCGACGTCGGCATCCCGATCCTCTCGATGCACTCGGCGCGCGAGCTCGCCGGGGTGGCCGACCTGCACGACCTCGCGCTCGTGGCCGAGGAGCTGTTCCGCCGGTAGAATCGAGCCGTCCGCGGCGCCGGCCCGGATGAAGCGATGCAACTACCTGCTGACGGAGCAAGGCGGCACGTGAGAACGAGCTGACTGCTCGGAGGCATGCATGACGTCGAATGATCGTTCGCTGATCCACCACACGGGCTGGGTGTTCTTCCCGATCGCGTTCATCGCCCGGCTCCCCTTCGCGATGATGGTCGTGGGCGTCCTCACCCTCGTCGTCTCGGTGACGGGATCCGTGGGGCTCGGCGGTCTCACGTCGGCCGCCGTCGGCGTCGGCGTCGTGATCGCCGGCCCGGTCATCGGAGACGCCGTCGACCGCTTCGGGCAGCGCCGCGTGCTGGTTCCCCTCGGCATCCTCAACGGCATCCTGCTGGGGATGTTCCCCGTCGTCGTCACGGCCGGAGCACCCGACCCGCTCGTGCTCGCCTCGGCCGCAGCCATCGGCCTGACCGCGCCGCAGGCCGCCGCGATGTCACGCAGCCGGCTGATGGGCATCATCCGCGCCCGCCTGAGCGCCGAGCATCGCCCGCGCACGCTCTCGCGCGTCATGTCGTACGAGTCCGCCGCTGACGAGACGGCATTCGTCATCGGCCCGTTCCTGGTCGGCATCTTCGCCGCCGTCATCGCGCCCTGGGCTCCCATCGCGATCGCCGGGGCACTGAGCCTCGTCTTCGTGACGGCGTTCGCGCTGCACCCGAGCGGTCTCATCGCGGCTGCGGCTCTGGCGCCCGGGGAGCGCGAGGAGCGTGCGCCGATCGCGGAGGTGCTGCGTCCGCGCATCCTCGTCCTGGTGGCGGGCACATTCGGAGTGGGGCTTTTCTTCGGTGCGACGCTGACCTCGCTCACGGCGTTCGCGCAGAGCGCGGGCGACGGCGTCGAAGCGGGCCTCCTCTACGGGCTCATGGGGATCGGCTCGGCCGCTCTCGCGCTCGCCGTCGTCCTGCTGCCCTCCCGCTTCGCGCTCCGACACCGCTGGCTCGCGTTCGCGGTGGTGCTCGCGCTCTCGGCGGGCGGGTACGCCGCGTCGGATTCGCTCGGCGCGGTCGTCGTCATGCTGCTGCTCATGGGGCTCGGGGTCGGCCCGACGCTCGTGACGCTGTTCAGCATCGCCGGTCACCGCAGCCCGGTGGGCCGGTCGGCGACCACGATGACGCTGCTCGGGTCGGCGCTGACGCTCGCTCAAGCTCTCGCGTCCGCGGTCACCGGTGCGATCGCCGAGTCGGGGGAAGTCCGTCTTGCGATGCTCCTGCCGACGTTCGCCGCGGTCCTCGTCCTGGTGCTCGGCGGCGTCAACCTCGCGATCGAGCGCCGCGAGCGCACGGCGGAACGAGACCGGACGCCGCGCGACTCTCGCCCCATTCCCTCGCTCGTCGTCAACCGCTGACCAGCGCGCCGGCAGTCGCACCGAAGCCGGCGCCGAGCACCACGACCACCCAGGCGGGGCAGCGCCAGAGCGTCAACAGCCCGAAGCAGCCGAGCGCCAGCGCGAACTGGTCGATGCGCGTGACCGACGTCGTGAAGACGGGGTCGTAGAGGGCGGCGCCGAGGATGCCGACGACGGCTGCGCTCGCCCCGCGCACGAGGCCTCGTGCCCGCGCGCGGCGCCGCAGGGCGGCCCAGACCGGCAGGGTCGCGAGAAGCAGGAGGAAGCCGGGGAGGAAGATCGCGACGATCGCGATCGCGGCTCCCGCTGCGCCGCCCGGGCCGACGCTCGAGAGCGCCCCGAGGTAGGCGGCGAAAGCGAAGAGCGGCCCGGGGAGGGCCTGTGCCGCGCCGTATCCGGCGACGAACGCCTGTGCATCGACCCATCCGGGGGCGACGATCGCGCTCTCGAGGAGCGGGAGAACGACATGGCCGCCGCCGAAGACGAGGGTGCCCGAGCGGAAGAACGCGTCGAACAGCGCGACCGATCCGTTTCCCGTGACCCGTGCCGCGATCGGGCTCGCGACGAGCAGCCCGATCAGGATCACGAGCGCGATGACCCCGACGCGGATGCCCGCGCTCGGGAGGGCCTCGTCCGCGCCGGCGGGGCCCTCGGGCTCGGCGGCGGTCTCGCCGAGCCACAGGACACCGGCGAGAGCCCCGAGCGCGATCGCGCCGAGCGGGGCGACCGGCCCGCCCACGAGGGCGACCCCGACGGCTGAGGCGATCGCGATCGTTCCGCGTGGTCGGTCGGGTGCGAGGCTTCGGGCCATGCCCCAGACGGCGTGTGCGACGACCGCGACCGCGACGACCTTGAGACCATCGACGGCACCGGTGGCGATCGGTCCCGTCACCGTCCCGATCCTTGTCGCCGCCCAGACCATCAGGGCGGCCGAGGGCAGGGTGAATGCGGAGAAGGCCGCCACGGCACCCGCGAGCCCGGCGCGGCGCAGGCCGATCGCGAACCCCACCTGGCTCGAGGCGGGGCCGGGCAGAAACTGGCACAGGGCCACGAGCTCGCCGTAGGTCCGGTCGCCGATCCATCGCCGTCGTTCGACGAACTCGTCGCGGAAGTAGCCGAGGTGCGCGATCGGGCCCCCGAAGGACGTCAGCCCGAGGCGCAGGAACACCGCGAACACCGCGGCGAGGTTCGACACGAGTCCACCGCACCATCGTGCCGTGAACACGAGGTGAACGACGCGCGCGACTAGCACACCGAGATGACGCGGCGCGTCACCGGGCGGACACCTCGCAGGGAGGGGCCGTTTACTCCGTGCTCGCGCGCGGCCCCTACGGTCGGCGGCATCCCTCTTGCACCGAAGGTGGCTTGTCATGCCCGCTGAGCGCCCACGCGCCCGTTTCCTGACCATCGCGACGACGGCGACGCTCGCCGCGGGAGCTCTCTCGCTCGCGCTCGCGGCTCCCGCGCTCGCAGCGCCCAGCGCTCTCGCGCCCACGGCCGCCGGCTCGGCGGCCGGCTCGCTCGTCGTGACCGAGATCGCGCCCGACAACGTCGGCGTCGACGACTACGAGTTCTTCGAGGTGCACAATCGCGGCACCGCAGACCTCGACCTGGCGGCCGCGGGCGTCTCGTTCGCCTACACGTACATCGACGGTGCGGATCGCTCGCGCGACGTGCCGCTCGCGGTGACGGACCCGGTCGTGATCCCCGCCGGGGGAACCGTGGTGTTCTGGCTGAGCTACACGTCGGGGAGCGTCGACTCCTTCGCCCGCTCGATCGACGACTTCCGGTCGCACTGGGGTGCCGGCGCCGACACCACGGTGGTGCGCGCGACGGGGCAGGCGGGGATGGCCAACAGTGCGCCCCGCGGCATCCGCATCCTCCAGAACGACGAGACCGTCGGGTGGTCGACGTACGGACGCACCGCGACTGCGGCCGGACAGTCGGCGCACTTCCGCCTTCCCGCCGAGCGGGTCGACGGCGGCACGGACATCCTCGAAGAGCCGGCCCCGGCCACCCCCGGCATCGTGGCACCCGAAGCAGTCACCCCGCCCGGAGGGGAGGGCCCCGGAGAGCAGCCCGGGTTCGACCCGAAGCCCGACCCGAGCGTCGTCACCGCGCCGCTGCAGATCACCGAGCTGCTGCCTGACTCGGCCAACGTCGCCGGATCCGACGCCTTCGAGTTCATCGAGGTGTACAACGCCTCGAGCGACCCGATCGACTTCTCCGACTACACGATCGACTACCTCTACCCCGTCGAGGGCTCGTCGAGCGTCTGGCCGGCCGTGCCCGGAGACGTCGTGATCGGCGGCGGTGAGACGCTCGTCCTCTGGATCAAGAACGGCGCCAACGACGCCCTGACCGCCGCCGATTTCAACGCCCACTTCGATTCGCGGCTCGTGCCGGGGGAGGACCTCGTCGAGATCTCCTCGGCCGGCATGGCGAACGGGTCGGCTCGCGGCATCGCCATCGAGACCAACAGCGGCCGTCACATCAGCACCGCGCTGTACAACCTCGACGGTGCCGACGACACCGTCGCCGACCAGGGCATCCGATACACCGTCGGTGACGACCTCGCGACGCAGCGCATCGTCGATCTCGCGCCGGCGACACCCGGCGCCGTTCAGGCGGACCAGGTGCCCGGCGGTCTCATGATCGTCGCACCCGACACGCAGGCGCCGACGATCGTCGACCGCACAGCCGCCGAGATCGAGCCGGGGACCGACTTCGCCATCACTGCTGCCGTGGCCGACGATGTGCTGGCGCGGACCGTGACGCTCGAGCTCGCCAACGACGTCGACACCGCCCCGGCGCGGATCAACCTCCTCGACGCGGGCGACGGATCGGTGACCTTCACCGTCAACGCCGCCGACCTCATCGGCAAGAGCTGGTACGAGTACACGATCACCGCGAGTGACGGCACCAACTCGACGAGCACGACGCCGCGGCGCGTTCCCGTGGCCGGCGTCGACACGAGCCCGGTCCGGCTCAACCTCGAGGACGGCCGGTTCGTCTCGGGGACGACCGAGATCGTCGCCGCCGGCGACACCTACCCGAGCCCGATCGAGCTGACGATCGACGGGACGACCGTCGAGACCGAGCCCGCCCTCGAGGACGAACCGCGTTTCGTGTTCGACACGACGAACGTCAACTACTACTTCAAGAACGGCGTACGCATCGGCGACGACGTCCTCAACATCTTCGAGATCGGCACGCAGGGGTGGGAGACGATCGTCACCCCCGTGCCGCTCGAGTACGTCGTGCGCGGCGATGAGCTCGTCGTGAGCGTCTGGGCGGGGACGAAGAAGGCGCCCGAGATCGACCTCGCCGAGAACAACGACGACTTCGAGATCCGGGGTCTGCGGCTCGTCCTGCCCGACGGGCGGACGCTCACCCCCGTCGGCTACGACGACCCCGCGGCCGTCCTGCGGATGGGAGACAGTGTCACCGAGGCGGGCGCCCCGACGGGCAAGCTCGACTTCTACGAGGCCCGTTTCGCTCTGCCCGACGACGCTTTCGCCGCGCTGTCGGCCCCGTGGGACACGACCGCCCGCGCCGACGGTGCCGCCGTCGTAGCGGCCACCGACGGTGACACGACTCTCTCGCGGACCGTGACGGTCGACAACAGCGCTCCCGTGGTCACCTCGCAGATCGTCGACGGCACCGCGTATCAGGGGCCGATCCTCATCGACGCCGAGGTCGCCGACGCGGGGTCGGGCGTCGCGAGCACCGTCGCCCGACTCGACGGCGTCGAGATCACGCTGCCCTATGAGACGTCATCCGTCGATCTCGCGGCCGGCGATCACCGGGTGGAGATCACCGCGACCGATCACGTCGGCAACACCGACACCTGGACGGCGACGTTCACGACCTACGACGAGCAGCCGAGCGCCGGCGTGCTCGCGCCGGCGGAGGGGGCCGAGGTGCCCGCCGGAGACGTGACCCTGCAGGCGAAGGTCGAGGATCCGACGGGCGACGTGCTCGACGTGAGCTTCCTCGAGGGACGCCGGCTCGATCTGTCCGACGGTGACGTGACCGCGCGGTCCGGTACCGTGCACGACGCCCGAGCGATCGATCGCGCCGAGGCCGAGGCGCTGACCGCGGACGATCTGCGCACGCTCGCAGCCGTCGACGGGGTCGCGGAGGAGATCACGAGCGACCGGGCGTTCCCGTACCAGTCGTTCGACGTCGCAGTCACCGATGCCGACGCCGGGTCCGATGTCCGCTCGACCTGGTCGGGTCACGCCGATGCCGGAGCGACCGTCATCCTCTATGCGCAGCGCGCGGACGGGTCGGGATGGGATGAGGTCGACCGTCACGTGAGCGCGTCCGACGACGAGTCGTTCTCGCTCGACGCCGTCGTCGCCGTCGACGACTACGCCTTCGCGTCCTCGGACGACACGGGACGGGTCGTGCGGATGCTCGTCCAGCACTCGGAGGGTTTCGCGGGCGAGGATCGGTCCGACCGGACGACTCCGGTCACCCCGCACAACGCCGCCGATGTGCCGCGCAGCGACTACGACTTCACCCTGGCGTGGGAGTCGGACACCCAGTATTACAACGAGAACACGCTGCCCGGAGAGCCGTACCGTCACCAGCAGGCGATCCACTCGTATCTGCTCGATCGGCGCGATGACCTGAACCTGCAGTACCTCTTCCACACCGGCGACATCATCGACGACTACGACGTGATGGAGCAGTGGGACCGGGCCGACCCCGAGTACCGCCGCCTCGACGAGGCCGGGCTGCCCTACGGGGTGCTGGCCGGCAACCACGATGTGGGCCACCACCTGGAGGACTACACCAACTACGGCGCGTACTTCGGCGAGGACCGCTACGCCGACAACCCCTGGTACGGCGGCAGTTTCGAGGACAACCGGGGTCACTACGACCTCATCTCGGCGGGCGGCATCGACTTCCTGATGCTGTACACCGGATGGCTCCCCGGTGACGCGTCGATCGCCTGGATGAACGAGGTGCTCGCGCAGTACCCCGACCGCGTCGCGATCATCGCGCAGCACGAGTTCATCCTCACCACGGGCGGCCTCGGGGCGATCCCGCAGCGGGTCATGGACGAGGTCGTCGCGACCAACCCCAACGTCCGCATGGTCTTCTCGGGTCACTACCACGACGCGTTCCTGCGCGAAGACGGATTCGACGACGACGGTGACGGCGTCCTGGACCGCACCGTGTACTCGATGCTGTTCGACTACCAGGGCCTCCCTGAGGGCGGCCTCGGGTTCCTCCGGCTCCTGCACTTCGACAACGAGGGCCGCCAGATGCTCGTGCGCACCTACTCGCCCTCGCTCGACGTCTACAACTCCGATGAGCCGAGCCTGCTCGGCCCGGCGGGGGCGGGCGACTACTCGCAGCAGGAGTTCGCGCTGACGTACGACCAGCTGCGCATCGAGCCCGGCGCGCGCACCCTCGGCACCGATGCCTTCTCGGCGGAGGTTCTCGGCGGCACCGAGATCGCGACCTTCACGGATGTCGCGAGCGGATCGATCCTCTCCGCCGCCTGGCCGCTCGCGGAGGAGGGCGAGCGCGGGTGGTACGTCCGGACGAGCGATCCGTTCGGGGCCGTCGACGACTCGCGGGTGTCGCTGTTCACGGTCATCGCCGCGGCCGAGCCCGAGAACCCCGGCGACGGCTCGGGCGGAGGGTCCGACCCGGGCGCGGGAGGCGGCACGGGCGGCGGTGACACCGGCGGCGACGCGGGCGGTGCTCCGTCCGGCGACACCGGCGCGGCCGACCCCGAGGCGGCGGGCGCGGCTGCCGGAACCGGCTCGCGTCGCGATCTCGCTGCCACCGGCGGCGATGCCTCGACGACCGCGACGGTGACCGGGATCGCGCTCGCACTCCTGACGGGCGGGGCGCTCCTCACGGCGATCCGTCGGCGCACGCGTCGCCGCGGACGAGTCTGAACCGCACCCCGCGGCTCAGTCGGCGGTCGGGTCTTCGGACCCGACCGCCACGTTCCATTCGGGCAGGGGATCGGGGAGCCCTCGCCAGGCCGTCGGGCCGGACGACAGCTCCGCGTCGTCGAGCACGGCGGCATCCAGGACGTGCCGAACGGCGGCGGTGTTGAGGTCGATGCCCGTCAGGGCGATGTCCTGGCCGACGTCGTCCAGCCCGTGGCCCGCCTCGATCGGGTCGATCCACATGGCCGAACCGGCCTGCTCCCACCGGGCGGGGATGGCGGCTCGCGTCGCCAGACGGCAGACCCCGACCGACCGCACGACGAGTCCGCACGAGCCGGAATCGAGCAGATCGAGAGCCAGCACGAGCCGGCCGGGGTGGAACGGCCGCAGCTGCTCGTAGCGCATCGTGGCGACGCGCCGATCGGTGAGGAACGGATCGTGCTCGCCGTTGAGAGCGCGCGTCCATCCGGCGCGGTCGCCCGCATCCCGCAGGGGGAGCGTGGTGCCGAATCCGAGCGCGGAGAGGTCGTCGGCGACGCCGCGGCTGAGCCGGATGCGGGCGGTCGGCGCCAGGTGCGACGCGAGCGCCATGAGGATCGAGAGGTCGGTTGTCGGCATCCTCTCCCAGTTCACGATCACGACGGCGCTCGCCGCCTCGATCAGCTGCGCCGCCAGCCGAGCGCGTGCACCGACGTCGGCCCGGGCGTCGCCGTGCGGAACGGCCCGACGCAGGGGAGCGTCGTCGCGCAGGTCGTCGATCGCGTGGCGGGCATCGAGGACGCACAGCGACGGCGTGTCGTGCAGGGTGGCGTGGACCTGCGCGGGATCTGCGTCGCTGGGCAGATCGATGACGCGGAGCGAACGGGTGCGGGCGGTCGCGACGCTCAGGCGCGCGTAGCGGCGGCGTTCGGCGCTGCAGACGCCGGTGACGGCGAGGTGAGTGGTCACGGTGTTCTCTCCGGCTCGGGTTGTGGCGGTCGGTCCTCCACCGTACCTTGTTGTTGATAACAGTTATCAATAGGAGGTCACCGTGAAGGTTCGCGCATCCATCAAGTCGCTGAAGAACCAGCCCGGCGCGCAGGTCGTGCGTCGCCGAGGCCGCGTCTACGTCATCAACAAGCTCAACCCGCGCTTCAAGGGGCGCCAGGGCTGAGATGCGGGTCCCTGCCATGCGCCGTCGATCGACGCAACATGTGCCCCGCGTCGTCCGTGCACGGTTAGCGTGAGCGGCATGAGCACTCCCGCTGAGCGAGCCCAGACCCTGTCCGACCTCCACGCCGCGCCTGAGATCCTGCGGGTGGTGAACGTGTGGGACGTCGTGTCCGCCGAAGCGGTCCTCGCCCTGCCCGAGACCCGCGCGATCGCTACGGCCGGACACTCGATCGCCGCATCCTTCGGATACGAGGACGGCACCGACATCCCGCTCGAGATCGTCCTCGACATGGTCGGTCGCATCGTCTCGGTGGCGGGGGACGTGCCGGTGTCGGCCGACCTCGACGCCGGATTCGGCGACCCCGGCGAGACGACGCGACGCGCCATCGGGGTCGGCATCGTGGGTGCGAACGTGGAGGACCGCCTGCAGCCGCTCGCCGACTCGGTCCGCGCGGTCGAGGCCATTGTCCGCGCGGGCGAGGCCGAAGGCGTCCCCTTCGCCCTCAACGCCCGAACCGACGCCTTCGTGCGCGCGGGCGACCGCTCGACGGAGGAGTCGATCGCCGACGCGATCGAGCGCGGACGCGCCTATCTCGACGCCGGTGCCGATGTGGTCTTCGTCCCGGGCATCCTCGACGCCGACATCACCCGGCGCCTCGTCGACGGACTCGGCGAGCGCAAGCTCAGCGTGATCGGGCTGCCGGGCGCGCTGACGGCGAGGGAGTACGAGGACCTCGGGGTCGCCCGCATCTCCTACGGGCCGACGACGCAGCGTGTGGCGCTCACGGCGCTGCAGGACGTCGCCCAGCAGCTATACGCGAACGGGGTCATCCCGCCGTCGACGCGTCCTCTGAACTGAGCGGAGCGGATGCCGACGCGCCCCGGCCCCGGAGGGGCGGCGTGCGTCGGCATCCTCCGGCTCAGGCCAGGGCGGCCCGGAGGCCTTCGGCGAAGGACGTCGTCGGCCGTCCGATGAGCCGCGAGAGGGTGTGGTCGTCGACGTCGAGGACGCCCTCACGGATGCCGGTGTCGATCCCCGCGACGAACTGAGCGGTTCCGGCGTCCAGTCCGGCCCCCTCGAGCGCGGTGACATGGTCGTCCGTCGAGAGGCGGACGTACGCCACATCGCGACCGAGAACCTCGGCTGCCGCGGCGGCGACGGCGTCGTAGCCGATGCGGGTGTCGCCGGCGAACTCGTAGACCTCACCGAGGTGACCGTCCTCGAGGAGGACCACCGCTGCTCCCTCGGCGAAGTCGGCACGCGAGGCCGGTGCGATGAGGCCGTCGCCGACCGACGCCGCGATGACGCCGCTCTCGGCTGCGCGCTGCACGTCGGCCACGTAGTTCTCGATGTACCAGTTGTTGCGCACCACGACGGCCGGAACGCCGCTCGCGACGATCGCCTCCTCGGTCGCCTTGTGCTCGGCGCCGAGCGCCCACTCGAAGGTCGTCGCCTTCGGCGCGCTCGTGTACACGAGCTTCGCGACGCCCGCCGCAGCTGCGGCGTCGATGACGTTCTTGTGCCCTGCGAATCGCTTGCCCGGCTCCGACGCCGAGATCAGAAGGACGCTGTCGACGTCGGCGAGGGCTTCGCGCAGCGAGGCCGGGTCGTCGTAGTCGACGCGCGCGGTGCGCACGCCCCGGTCGGCGAGGTCGGCGAGCTTCGAGAGGTCGCGCGCCCCGGCGACGATGGTTTCGGGTGCGGCGCCGCGGGTGAGCAGGGCGTCGACGACGAGGTGGCCGAGCTGTCCGCTCGCGCCGGTGATGAGGATGGTCATCGGTGATCCTTTCGATCGGGTGTTGCTGTCGTCAACCCACTTCGGGCGGGTCAGCATTCCAGCTGAGGGGTACCCACTTTTCGGTAAGCTACCTACATGGCAGTGAGTTTCGCGGAGATCCGGGCGACATCCGATCAGGTTTTCACCGAGAACTGTCCGACGCGAGTGGTGCTCGACCATGTGATGAGCAAGTGGGGCGTGCTGGTGCTGCTGGCCCTCACCGACGGCACCGCCCGATGGGGTGAACTCCGACGTGCTGTCGCGGGCATCAGCGAGAAGATGCTCGCCTCTACGCTGCGGACCCTCGAGGCCGACGGCATCGTCCGCCGGACCGCGTACCCCGAGGTGCCGCCCCGCGTCGAGTACGCGCTGACTGACCGGGGCGACGAGCTGATGGAGCGGATGATGCCGCTCATGGAGTGGATCGCGGCTCACGCCGGAGAGATCGTCGAGCGCGTCGACTGAATGCTGGGTATCTGATGCGAACCCTGTCGCCGATCGCGGTAACGATATATCGTCAGGTATCGCTAACGTATCGACGACCGGGAGGTCAGCATGAGCGGAACATTCCCCACCGGCGGTTTCGGCGGCCGTGACAACATCTTCGGCGGTCGCGGCGGATTCAACGTCTCCGACCTCGGGAACAACGTGTTCGAAGCGTTCGACCAGCTGAAGTCGACGTTCGAGCAGAAGGTGAACACGCGGGTCGGACGCGGCGACGTCCGTGCAGCGGTGCTCGCCCTCCTTGCCGAGCAGCCCATGCACGGCTATCAGATCATCCACGAGATCGAAGAGCGCAGCGGCGGGTCATGGAAGCCCAGCGCGGGTTCGGTGTACCCGACGCTCCAGCTGCTCGCCGACGAGGGTCTCGTGAGCGCCGAGGAGTCCAACGGTCGCAAGACCTACTCGCTCACCGAGGCCGGCCGTGCAGCGGCCGGCGAGGCCGGCGAGAAGTCCGCGCCGTGGGAGGGGGCGGGGCGCGACCACAGTCGTGTCACCGCGCTGCCCAAGGCCGGCGTCGAGCTCGCGCAGGCCGCCGCCCAGGTCGGCCGCAGCGGATCGCCCGAGCAGGTCCAGCAGGCCGTCGAGATCCTCGACGACGCCCGTCGCAAGCTGTACGCCCTGCTCGCGCAGGCCTGACGCGGGTGGCCTCGGCCGACCCGCATCGCGTCGCATCGCCCGGTGCCCTCGGGGCGCCGGGTGATGCGCGCGCACGTGCGCGCTATCGCCGCATCCTGAGGTTCGCCGCGCGCGCACTCGTGCAGTCGTGGTGGTTCGAGATCGTCCTGCCGCGGTTCGGTCTCGAGCGCCTCGCGGAACGGGGGCGGACCGCGCGGCTGCGTCGACTGGCGCGTCGCTTCCACGCGCTCGCTGTCGAGCTGGGCGGACTCATGATCAAGGTCGGGCAGTTCATGTCGTCCCGGCTCGACGTCCTGCCCCCGGAGATCACGACCGAGCTCGCCGGGCTGCAGGACGAGGTGCCGCCGGTGCCGTTCGAGCAGATCCGTGCCGCGGCGGAGGCGGAGCTCGGGATGCCGCTGCGCGACGCCTATGCGTCGTTCGACGAGCAGCCGGTAGCCGCCGCATCGCTCGGTCAGGCGCATCGCGCCCGGCTGACACCCGAGCAGGCCGCCGATGCGGGTTTCGCCGATGTCATCGTGAAGGTGCAGCGACCCGGCATCCAGACGATCGTCGACGTCGATCTCGCGGCGCTGCGGCGGATCGCGCGCTGGCTCCGCCGCATCCGCCTCGTCTCGCGACGCGCGGACATGCCCGCGCTCGTCGAGGAGTTCGCCGTCACGAGTCTCGAGGAGATCGACTACCGGCACGAGGCGGCGAACGCCGAGCGCTTCCGCGAGAAGTTCGCCGACAACCCCCGGGTCGCGGTCCCGGAGATCGCGTGGGAACGATCGACGTCGCGCGTCCTGACCCTCGCCGACGTCACCGCGATCAAGGTGACGGATGTCGAGTCCCTGCGGGCCGCGGGCATCGATCCGCACGAGGTGGCGAGCGTATTCGCCTCCGTGATGTTCGACCAGTTCTTCGGATTCGGCTTCTTCCATGCCGATCCCCACCCCGGGAACGTGTTCGTCACGCCCGTCCCGTCCGACCAGCGCCGCGACGGCCGACCGGACTGGCTGCTCACGTTCATCGACTTCGGGATGATGGGCGACATCTCGCCGTCGACGCGGGAGGCTCTGCGGACGGTGCTCGTCGCGGCGGCGGCCCGGGACGGCCGAGGACTCGTCGCCGGAATCTCGCAGGTGGGCGCACTTCTGCCGTCCGCCGACGTCCGCGAGCTCGAGCGCGCGATGACCCAGCTGTTCGCGCGCTTCGGCGGCATGGGATTCGCAGAGCTGAAGCAGGTCGATCCGCGCGAGTTCCGTGACTTCGCGGGGGAGTTCGGCGAGCTCGCCCGAGCGCTGCCGTTCCAGTTGCCCGAGAACTTCCTGCTCGTCATCCGGGCCGCCTCGCTCACGTCGGGCGTGTGCACCTCGATCGATCCCGCGTTCAACCTCTGGGATGCGGTGGAGCCGTACGCAGGTCGACTCCTGCGCGAGGAACGCGGCGATCTCATGCGCGATGTAGCCCGCCGGGCCATGGGTCTCGCCGACGTCACGATGCGTCTGCCGCAGCGGCTCGACGGTCTCATCACGCATCTCGAGGACGGCAACCTCGGTTTCGACAGCGGCCGGCTCGAACGACGGATGTCGCGCCTAGAACGACTGGGACGTCGGGCGGTCTCGGGCATCCTCTTCGCGGGCCTGCTCGTCGGGGGCGTGCTCCTGCGTCCCGACGACGAGACCCTCGGGACCGTGCTCATGGGACTGTCGGCGGTGCCGTTGCTGCACGTTCTGCTGGCGGGAGTGCTCGGCCCCCGCGACTGACGGCTCGGTAGCCTGGAGGAATGCCCCTCGAGACCTCGGGAACGGGTGCGCGCGAACAGCTCGCGGCCCTCGCCGCGCGTGCCGGCCGGCCGGGATCCGGTGCCGGTCCGACCGCTGCGGTCGAGGCGGTGCCCGGCACGCGGGCGGCCGCCGTGCTCGTGCTCTTCGGCGTCCTGGACGACCGGCCGAGCGATCACACGCCCGAGGCCGCGCTCTCGCGCGATCTCGATGTCCTGCTGCTCTCGCGCGCGGCGACCCTCAGGTCGCATCCGGGACAGGTGGCGCTGCCGGGCGGTCGCGTCGATCCGGGCGACGCCGACGTGATCGCCGCGGCCTTGCGCGAGGCGCGTGAGGAGACGGGGCTCGATACCGACGGGGTGGACGTGCTCGGTGCCCTCTCGCCGGTGCCCCTCGAGTACTCCCGCCATCTCGTGACGCCCGTCTTGGCGTGGTGGCGCCGTCCGTCTCCCGTGCGCGTGGTCGACGTGGCCGAGTCCGCAGCCGTGTTCCGGGCACCGGTCGCCGACCTGCTGGCGCCCGCGAATCGCGGTGTCACGGTCCTTCGCCGCGACGGCGCCGAGTGGCGGGGACCGGGGTTCCTCGTGCGGCAGGAGGCCGGAGACTTCCTCGTCTGGGGATTCACCGCGATGCTGCTCGACGGCCTGTTCACCGAACTCGGCTGGACGCAGCAGTGGGACGCCGATCGGGAGCTCCCGCTGCCGCCGCAGTGACGCTCGCGGACGCGCCCCTCAGAAGCGCCAGATCACCGGCACGTAGAACACGGCCGCGAGCAGGAAGAGCACGGTGAGGGGGAGCCCGAGCCGCCAGTAGTCGCCGAACCGATAGCCGCCGGGCGCCATCACCATGAGGTTGACGGGCGTCGCGACGGGAGTGAGGAACGAGGTCGCGCCCACGACGGTGAGCGCCATGAGGAACGGCAGTGCGCTGACGTCGAGGGTCACGGCGATCGACGTCGCGACCGGCGCGACGATCAGGACGGTGGCGACGTTCGAGATGAACTGTCCGAGCACGATCACCACGACGCAGACCACGATGAGGGCGAGGTGCGGGTCGGCCTGTCCGACGACCGCGAGGAGGGCGTCGGCCACGACATCCGCGGCCCCGGTCTCGAGGAACGCCACCGACAGGGGGATCATGCCGGCGATCAGCACGAGAGTCGTCCACGAGATCCCCTGATACAGGTCGGGAAGCCTCACGACCCGCAGCACGATGAGGGCCCCGGCAGCGAGGAGCCCGGCGACGGCGGGGGGAACCACGCCGGTGGCCAGCAGGACGACCATGACAGCGGTGACGGCGAGTGTGCGTCGGGACCCGCGGTGCAGCCGGGTCCGCCGCGGGGTGCGGATGGCTCCGGTGCGCACGGCTTCGGGTACGAGCGAGAGGGTCTCGGCCTCGCGCTCCGTGTGGCGGTCGGGTGCGGCCCCGGGCCCGTGATGCGGCAGCAGCCGAGGCCCGAGGGTCACGACGATCGCGATCGTGGCCGCGACCAGCGGGAGCCCGACGAGCGCGAACTCGAAGAAGCCGAAGGGGCGGCCCGCCTCGGTGTCGGCCAGCTCCGACACCACGACGTTCACCGGTGTCCCGGTCAGGGTGAGCAGCGACGCCGATGAAGCGACGAAGGCCATCGGCAGCATGAGCTGGGACGGCGGCAGTCCCGACCGTCGGGCGACCACGGCGGCGACGGGGATGAGCGCGGCGACGGCGCCGTTGATGCTGATGAGCGCGGTGAGGATCGCCACGATCCCGCCGACCCAGATCAGGATCCGGCTGCGCCGCCTGCCGGCCCGCGCGATGATCACGGCGCCCACCATGCGCGTGATGCCGCTCGTCTCGAGAGCTGTCGCGACGATGAACAGGCTGGCGATGAACAACACCGTCGGATCGCCGAAACCGGCGAAGGCCTGGGGGAGCGTGAGCACCCCCGTCGCCCACAGCGCCAGCGCCACGCCGACGGCGACGACCTCGAGCGGCACCCGCGCCGACAGGAACGCGAGGATCGCGGCGGCGAGGATCAGGAAGGTCGCGACGATCGGGTCCACCCTGTCACGCTACCCGGCGGTCGTCGCGACGCGTTCGGCCGCGATCTCCTCCCCTGGGGGGAGGCGGAGACACGCGTCCGACGAGAAGCTGGAGGAGTGAGTTCCCCCATCGATACGCGTAACGCTCTTTCCTCCCCCCTATCGCGGCGACGCGGTCCGGCCGTCGCCGCGATCGCCACGGCGGCCGTCGCCGCGCTCGCCGCCTGCTCCGCCGAGCCTGCGTCGGAGCAGGTTTCCGCCTCGCCGTCGGTCCCGGTAGAGATCCCGGCCACCCCCGTCGGCGAGCAGTCGCGGTGGGTGATGGACGAGATCAACGGAGACGAGCAGACGGATGTCGCCGAGATCGAGGCGCATTTCGACGCCGCGGCCCTGCAACAGCTCACGGCAGCCGACCTGCAGGAGGTCTTCGGCCAGATGCAGGCCGCGGCCCCCTGGACGGCGGTCGCGTACGAGGGTGCGGAGAACCAGGCCCGTGTGACCATCGAATCCGCAGAGGTGACCTACGACATGTCGATCTCGGTCACGCCCGACGCTCTCATCGAGATGCTGTTCTTCGGTATGCCCGAGCCCGAGCGGACCCCCGCGGCTTCATGGGACGAGCTCACGCAGCAGATCGACGACGCCGCCTTCACCGCCGGCGTGCAGGTGCGCGAGGTCGACGGTGAGGTGCTCTACGAGGGCGGCGACCCGGGCGCCGGGCCGATCGGTTCGATCTTCAAGCTGTGGGTGCTCGGCGCCGTCGTCGACGCCGTCGCGGAGGAACGGCTGAGCTGGGACGACGAGCTGGTCGTCGACGCCACCGTGCGGAGCCTGCCGAGCGGGGAGCTCCAGGACCGCCCCGACGGCACCACGGTGACCGTGCGCGAGGCCGCCGACAAGATGATCGCCATCAGCGACAACACCGCGACCGACATGCTCATCCGCGCCGTCGGCCGGGATGCCGTCGAGGCGGCGATGCTCGCGATGGGGCATTCCGACCCCGACGCGAACACGCCGCTCCCGACGACGCGGGAGCTGTTCTGGCTCCTGTTCGGCGACACCGAGCTGCGGGAGCTGTGGAGCGGGGCGTCGGGCGATGCCGACGCACGTCGCTCCGTGCTGGAGAGGCTGCCGGCAGGCGTCCCCGATCTTGCTGCCGCGTCGACCGCGCAGCCGGGATGGCGCGATGGGATCGACTGGTTCGCGACGCCCGACGATCTGGCGGCCGCCCACGTCGCCCTCCAGGAGCGGGCGACGACGGAGGCGGGCGCTCCGGTGCGAGAGATCCTGTCGGTCAATCCCGGCCTCGATTTCGGCGACGCGTGGACCTACGTCGGGTTCAAGGGCGGCAGCTCGATCGGCGTGCTGGCCGGATCGTGGTACCTCGAGCGAGAGGACGGTGCTCCCGTCGTCATCACGGTGCTCGCTCGTGCCGACGATGCCGCGACGCTGGCCAATCCCGCCGCCGCGCTCGGGTGGGCGCAGGACGCCGCCGCTCTCGTCGCAGGCCCGTAGCCTGGAACGATGAAGCGCTCCACGGGCACCGGCATCCCTTCTCGTCCGGCGCGGACGGGGGCCCTGCCGGCGACGCTGCTGGTGTCGACGCTGCTGCTGTCCGCGTGCACCGGTCCGGCCGATCCCCGCCCGTCCGACCCTGCGACGCCGGTTCCGAGCGCGACGCCGACGCCGACCGCGGAGACCGCACCGGCCTGGTGGCGTCCGGCCGCGAGCCCTGTCGACGTCGTCACCCAGCTCGAGGTGCCGTGGTCGGTCGTCGTCCTCGCCGACGGCACGCAGCTCGTGAGTCAGCGTGACGACGGGGCGGTCCTCGAGGTGGATGCCGAGGGGGCGGTGCGGGTCGCGGGTGAGATCGACCTGACGGCGGCCGTCGGCGAGGGAGGCCTGCTCGGCATCGCCGTGCGCGAGACGGACGACGACGCCCTCCTCTACGCCTACGTGACGACGGCGGACGACAACCGTGTCGTCCGGATGCGGCTCGACGGCGAGGCGGGCGATCGCCGCCTCGGGAGCGTAGAGGTCGTCATCGTCGGCATCCCGCGCGATCGTGTCCACAACGGCGGCCGCATCGCGTTCGGGCCGGACGGCATGCTCTATGTCGCCACGGGGGACGCCGGACGGCCCGAGTCCGCACAGGACCCCGCCTCGCTGGCCGGCAAGATCCTGCGGCTGACGCCGGAGGGCGAGCCCGCGTCGGACAACCCCTTCGGAACCGCCGTGTACTCCCTCGGCCACCGCAATGTGCAGGGTCTCGCGTGGACGCAGGACGGAACCCTGTGGGCGAGCGAGTTCGGGCAGGACCGCTTCGACGAGCTGAACCGCATCGACGCGGGCGGCAACTACGGCTGGCCGGAGGTGGAGGGGATGTCGGACGACGACCGCTTCACCAGCCCGCTGGTCGCGTGGACGCCGGAGGAGGCGAGCCCGAGCGGGATCGCGGCGCGCGGGAGCACCCTCTTCGTCGCGGGCCTGCGCGGTGAGCGGGTGTGGCAGATCGATGTCGACGGGGGAGCGGTCGTGGGCGAGCCGGTGGCGCTCTGGGAAGGCGAGCTGGGCCGGGTCCGCGACGCGGTCGTGGCCGGCGACGACCTCTGGCTCCTCACGAACAACACCGATGGCCGGGGGAACGCCGCAGCCGGCGACGACCGGCTGATGCGGGTTCCGCTGGCGTCAGGGGAGTGAGCGATCTTGATAGCGTTCACGGAGGACGATCGCAGACAGGGGACCCCATGACGGAACGCGTGACGTGGCTGCTGGTCGACGGCGAGAACATCGACGCGACGCTCGGTCAGTCGATCCTCGGACGTCGTCCGCTGCCGGATGAGCGCCCCCGTTGGGACCGCCTCCTGCAGTTCGTCGACGATCAGTGGCAGCAGCCCGCCCGAGGCCTGTTCTTCCTCAACGCCAGCAACCACCTGCCGATGTCGTTCGTCCAGGCGCTGCTGGCGCTCGACTACAAGCCGGTGCCGCTGTCGGGCGACGCCGACGAGAAGGTCGTCGACATCGCCATCCAGCGGACGCTCGCCGCCCTGAAGGACCGTCAGGACGACGTCGTCCTCGTCAGCCACGATCGGGATTTCGTCGCCGAGGTAGCGGCGCTCACGGGGCCGGACCGGCGTGTCGGCGTGCTCGCGTTCTCGGAGTTCCGCAGCAGCGAGCTCACGGCGATCCCGGGTGTCGAGTTCTTCGATCTCGAGTACGACGCCCACGCCTTCGACGCGCCGCTGCCGCGCGTCCGCGTCATCCCGATCGACTCGTTCGACCCCCGGGAGTTCCTGGGCTGAACGCCCCCGGCTCGCGCGGCTCGCCTCGGCGGCCGTTGGCGATACAACCGTCGGATCGGCGGTGCTGGTGTCGCATCGAGCCGCTGCCGCGACGACACCAGCCCCACCCGTCCGACGAATGTATCGCCCGGTCAGAGGCTGCGGATGTGCTTGATGTTCGACTTCGCGGTCTCGAGCACGGCGCCGATGCCGCCGGCATCCTTCGCGCCGAGCACCATCTTCGCCATGGACATCCCGAAGCCGGCGACCTGCTCCGCCGTGATCGACGCCGGCATCGACAGCGCATCGGGGTCGGTGACGATGTCGACGATGGACGGTCCGCGGTGGGCGAGGGCGGCGGAGGCCGCGGCCTCGAGGTCGGCGGGGTCGGTCACCCGCTGCGCGTGGAACCCGAGCGCCCGCCCGACGGCGGCGAAGTCGACCATCGGCACATCGACGCCGAAGTCGGGGAAGCCCGCGACCAGCATCTCGGCCTTGACCATTCCGAGCGTCGAGTTGTTGAAGACGAAGACGTTCAGCGGCAGGTCGTATGCCGCGACCGTGATGAGCTCGCCCAGGAGCATGGAGAGTCCGCCGTCGCCCGCGATCGCGATGACCTGACGGTCGGGGTAGGCGATCTGCGCACCGAAGGCGTGCGGGAGGGCGTTGGCCATCGACCCGTGACGCCAGGATGCCAGCAGGCGTCGGTCGGGCCCAGGAGTGACATAGCGGGCCTGCCATACGTTGCCCATCCCCGTGTCGGCGGTGAAGACGGCGTCGGATGCCGCGACCCGGTCGATCACCGACATGGCGCGTTCGGGGTGGATCGGCTGGGCATCCGAGTCGGTGTAGGTCGCGACGGAGTCCTTCATGGCTTTCCGGTACCGCTTCAGCGTGTGCTCGAGGAAGGCGTCGTCGGTCTTGGCCCTCGTCCGTGATCGCAGCGCCGCCAGGGTGAGCCCGACGTCGCCGTGCACGGGATGCGTAACTCCCGCCCGGCGGCCGAGCCGCTGAGCGTCGACGTCGATCTGCGCGATGACCGTCTTCGCGCCGTCCGGGAGGAACTGGTCGTACGGGAAGTCGGTGCCCACCATCAGGAGGAGGTCGACCTCGTGCATCGCGTGGTCGATGGCGCCGTAGCCGAGCAGACCCGACATGCCGACATCGAAGCGGTTGTCGTACTGGATCCACTGCTTTCCGCGCAGCGAGTGCCCCATCGGCGCCTTGAGATGCTCGGCGAACGCGATCACCTCGTCGCGCGCGTCGCGCACTCCCTCGCCGGCGAAGATCGCGATCTTCTCGGCCTTATCGATCGCGGCGGCGAGGTCGACGATGCTCCGCTCGTCGGGTGCCAGGCGGCCCGGCCGGGCGGCGACGAACGGCGGGAACTCGCCCGTCGAGTGCAGCTCGGCCAGGTCGCCGGGAAGGACGATCACCGACACCGACGACCCCGCGGTCGCGTGACGGATCGCCGAGTTCACCACGCGCGGCGACTGCTGGGGGGTGAGGATCATCTCGCAGTAGTCGCTGCACTCGGTGAACAGCCGCTCGGGGTGCGTCTCCTGGAAGTATCCCGATCCGATCTGCAGGCTCGGGATGTGGCTGGCGATCGCCAGCACCGGCACACCCGATCGCTGCGCGTCGAAGAGTCCGTTGATGAGGTGCAGGTTGCCGGGGCCGCAGCTTCCCGCGCACACCGCCAGCTCGCCGGTGAGCTCGGCGTCCGCCGCGGCGGCGAAGGCCGCGGCCTCCTCGTGGCGGACGTGGATCCAGTCGATCCCGCCTTCGGCTGCGCCACCGGTTCGTCGCACCGCGTCGACGATCGGGTTCAGCGAGTCGCCGACGATGCCGTAGATCCGCTTCACCCCCGCATCCATCAGTTGAGCGACGATCTGTTCGGCGACGTTCTGCGGCACGAGGGCTCCTTCTGCTGAGGCTGTCCGGACACCCTCAGTCTTCTCCCGCAGCCTGTGCGCGTGCCAGGGGTTGCGAATGGCCCGCCTGAGCGACAGCGGGCCGGGACGTCACCCCTTGAGGTCGGGGAAGTCGGACTCGCGCCATTCCGTCGTCACGCGTTCGTCGGCATCCGCCGCCGCGACTTCGCGTTCACGCAGCTCGACCCGGCGGATCTTGCCCGAGATCGTCTTCGGCAGCTCGAAGAACTCGACGCGGCGCACGCGCATGTACGGCGGCATGTGCTCGCGCGCGTGAGCGAGGATCGCACGCGCGGTCTCGGCGGACGCCTCCCAGGATGCCGCGAGCGCCACATACGCCTTCACGATGTTGAGCCGCACGGCGTCCGGGGCCCCGACGACCCCCGCCTCGGCGACGGCGGGGTGGGTCAGGAGGATCGACTCGACCTCGAAGGGCGAGACCTTGAAGTCGCTGGCTTTGAACACATCGTCGGTGCGCCCGACGAAGGTGAGCTGTCCGTCGCTGTCGCGGACGGCGACATCGCTCGTGTGGTAATAACCGTCGTGGTCGACCTGGGCCGTGCGCTCGGGCTCGCCGAGATAGCCCGGCATGAGGTTGAGCGGCCGCGTCGGCGCGGTCGGGAGGCAGATCTCGCCCTCGTCGCCGATGCGTCCGGTGAGGGGATCGATCAGCACGATGTCGTTGCCCGGGAGGGGGCGTCCCATCGCGCCGGGCTTCACCGCGACGCCGGGAGTGTTGCCGATCACCGCGGTCAGTTCGGTCTGCCCGTACCCGTCGCGGATCTGCAGTCCCCACCAGCGCTGGATCGTGTCGATCACCTCGGGGTTCAGGGGCTCGCCGGCCGACAGCAGCTCGCGCAGCGCGCGGGGCCGCTTCTCGAGATCGGCTTGAATCAGCATCCGCCAGACCGTCGGCGGCGCGCAGAAGGTGTTCACGGCGTTGCGGTCGAGCTGCTCGACCAGGCGAGCGGCGTCGAAGCGGGCGTAGTTGTAGACGAAGATGGTCGCCTCGGCGATCCACGGCGCGAAGAAGAGGCTCCACGCGTGCTTGCCCCATCCGGGAGCACTGATCGTCATGTGCACGTCGCCGGGCCGTATCCCGATCCAGTACGTGGTCGACAGATGACCCACCGGGTAGCTCACGTGGGTGTGCACGACCATCTTCGGACGCGAGGTGGTGCCGGAGGTGAAGTAGACGATGGCGGGGTCGTCCGAGGCGACGACGATCCCGGGCGCGGTGTCGGGGGCGGTCGCCGCCTCGCCGAAAGCGTGCCACCCCGTGCGCTCGCCGCCCACGACGATGCGTTCGAAGCCGCCTGCGATCCCGTCGAACTTGGCGGCGTCGACCGGGTCGGCGAGGACGGCTCGGATGTCGGCACGCTCGACGCGCTCGAGGAGGTCGTCGGTTCCCAGCACGACGGAGGTCGGCAGGATGACGGCGCCGATCTTGAGGATGGCCAGCATCGCCTCCCACAGCTCGACCCGGTTGCCGAGCATGAGCATGACGGCATCCCCGTGCCCGACTCCCCGGTCGGTGAGCCAGTTGGCGACGCGGTTCGAGCGCCGTCGCATCTCGTCGTACGTGACCCGTGTCTCGCTGCCGTCCTCGTCGACGACATGCAGCGCGACGCGGTCGTTGCCGGCCGCGATCGCGTCGAACCAGTCGACGGCCCAGTTGAAATGATCGCCGACGTCGGGCCAGGTGAACCCGGTGTGGGCCGCCTCGGGGGAGTGCGCGTTGTCGAGCAGGAAGTCGCGGGCGGCGCGGAATGCGGCCGTCGCCGCCGTCGCATCGGGAGAAGACATGGGCCTCGGATCTGTTCTCTCGTCCGGAGCAGGCGCGGCGGACGCCTTCCGAGTCTAGGAAGGAGCGGATGCTGGGCGAAGCATGGGATGCGCCGGGTCAGCGCGAAGCGATCACCCGCGAACCGGCGTCTTCGACGAGCAGCGCCTGATCGTCTCGCAGCGGGAGGAGCGCGAAATCCGGTCCGTAGGTGTCGACGGTGCGGCGGATCAGCTCGGGCGGGTAGGGCGGCAGCGCTCCGTCGGCGTGCGGGATCACCGTCACGTCGACCAGGCTGAGACCCTCGTGGCTCGTGAGGGCGGGACCGTCGGCGGGATCGTCCATGAGCGACGCGGGTGTCACGTCGGGCCCGGCCACGATCGATCCCGCGCTGAGCCCGATGTACGGCAGTCCGCGTCTGACATGGTCGATGAGGACCCGGTCGTTGCCGGAGAGGCGCAGGGCCTCGAGCAGCGCGAACGTGCTCCCGCCCGCGACATAGACGGCCCCCGCGTCGGAGAGCAGGTGCGCGAAGTCCCCCGCCCCGGTACTGCGCAGCGTGACGTCGACCACCGCGCGGCCGCCCGAGCGCACCGCTTCGCGCTCGGCGGCGACGAAGGGGGCGTCGCGGAACGCTGCCTGCGCGTCGTCGACGTAGACGATGGGGCCGGGACGGTCGCCGTCGTCGAGGAACGGGCGCAGCGCGCCGGGGTGCAGGGAGAGGAGGAGCAGTCGCACGCGCTCCAGGCTATCGAGGGCGATGGACATCGCCGTCGCCGGGGAGGATGGAGGCATGATCCGTGCGTCCGTCCCCGCCTTCCTGCTCGACGCCGTGCTCGTGGTGGCGTTCGCGGCGACCGGGCGGGCGAGCCACGACTCCGATGTGCTCGCGGGGCTGTGGACCACCTCGTGGCCGTTCCTCGCCGCCCTGCTGGTGGGCTGGGTGTTCGCGCGGGCATGGCGCTCGCCGGTCCGGATCGTGCCGACGGGTCTCGTCGTCTGGGGCGCGACGGTCGTCGGCGGGATGCTGCTCCGCGCGGTGTCGGGGCAGGGGACGGCGCTGCCGTTCGTGATCGTGGCGACGCTGACCCTGCTCGCGCTTCTCGTGGGATGGCGGCTGATCGCCCGCGGCATCCGTTCGCTTCGCTCGCGTCGCGTCGAGCATCCTGGCAGCCGGGATGTCGCTCCCCGCGCGTAACCTGTCGGGCATGCGCCGCCCCACCCCCGACCCCGTCGGCCCCGGACAGGAATCCGTCTGGGACTACCCGCGCCCGCCCCGCCTCGAGCGCGTCCGCGCACGCGTGACGATCGAGTTCGCCGCCGTGACGATCGTCGACACCGACGACGTCGTCCGGGTGCTCGAGACGAGCCACCCGCCCGTCTACTACCTGCCGGCCTCGGCTTTCGTGCCCGGCGCGCTCGTTCCGGCTGCGGGCAGCTCGTTCTGCGAGTTCAAGGGCGCCGCCGAGTACTTCGACGTCGTGCGGGGCGCCGCGGTCGATCAGCGCGCCGCGTGGGGCTACCCCGACCCGTCACCGGGCTACGAGGAGCTCGTCGGGCGCGTGGCCGTGTATGCGGGCGGGATGGACCGGTGCACGGTCGACGGCGAGGTCGTCGTTCCGCAGCCCGGCGGCTTCTACGGCGGCTGGGTGACGTCAAACCTCGCGGGCCCGTTCAAGGGCGTCCCCGGTTCGATGGGGTGGTGAACCGCTCGAACGGGCCCGCGTAGGGTGACTCTGCGTCCGGATCAGCGCTCGGCGCGGGCGAGGTTCGCGCGCAGCTCGTCGGCGTTCTGCCGCACGACGTAGGCGGGCTGGTCGCGCTCGACGCGCCAGCTGTCTGCGAGCGATCCGATGTCGACGGTGTCGAAGCCGAACTCGTCGTAGAGCGCCGTGACGTGCGCAACGGCATCCGGGTGGTCGCTGGCGGTCGCGAGGGCCCGGCGGCCCGGGGTTCCGGCGGGCGCGCCGTCGGTGTTGATGTCGGCGGCGGGGATGTGGTTGAACGCCTTCACGACCTTCGCGTCGGCGAAGTGGCGCTGGGCCATCTCAGCGGTCGTGGTGCGCTTCTCCTCGAGCTCCGCGATGCGGCCGTCGCGCTCCCAGTAGTAGTTGTTCGTGTCGAGCACGATCTTGCCCGCGAGCGGTTCGGCGGGGACGTCCTCGAGCGCCTTGAGCGGCACCGTGACGACGGCCCAGTCGGCCGCTTCTGCCGCCTCCTGGGCGGTCGCGGCCCGGGCGCGGTCGCCGAGCTCGGCGACGAGTTCGTCGAGCGTCTCCGGCCCGCGCGAGTTGGCGATCACGACGTCGTAGCCGCGTGCGACGAGCCCCTCAGCGAGAGCGCTTCCGATGTGTCCTGCTCCGATGATTCCCACAGTGGTCATGGGGGAGTGAACGGAATGGACCCGCGCCGGCATTCCCGTCCGCGGCGGATCGAGGTCAGAGGATCTGACCGATGGGCTCGCGCTTCTCCGCCTGGAACCGGTCTTCGGTGCGTCCGCGGGCCCAATAGCCCGAGAGCGATACCCTGCCGCGGTCGAGCCCGTGCTCGTCGAAGAGCACGCGCCGCAGGGCCTTCATCGATTCGCGTTCACCGTGTGCGAAGACCTGTACGTCGCCCTCCGGCCAGTCGTACTGCCGCACGACGGCGGCGAGAGCCTCGGCGTCGTGGGTCGGGTCGACGACCCACTCCACCTCGACGCCGGCCGGAGCCTCGAGCGGCAGGATCGCGTCGTCGGACTCCACCTCGATGAACGCGTGTCCGACCGCATCCGACGGCAGCGTCTCGAGCGCCGCGGCGATGGCCGGAACGGCGGAGAGATCGCCCGCGAAGAGGTGCCAGTCGGCCGTGGCATCGGGGGCGTAACCGCCGCCCGGTCCCATCAGCTCGATCCGGTCGCCCACCCGCGCGCGGGCCGCCCACGGTCCGGCGAGGCCCTCGTCGCCGTGGACCACGAAATCGATCGAGAGGGTGCCCGCGACGGCATCCACCCGTCGGACCGTGTACGTCCGCGTCACCGGCGCGGACTCGGGCGCGGGCGTCGTGAACTTCAGCTTCACGTACTTGTCGGTCTCGGGCCGGTTCTGGAACGCGGCGAAGCCCTCACCGCCGAGCGTCACCCGAACCAGATCTGCGGAGAGACGTTCGGTTCCGACGACCTCGAGCTCGATGCTCGGGCGAGGAGTGGTGCGTGAAGAGAGGGCCACCTCACCCACGGTACCCGGGGTGCCGCGGGTCAGGCGAAGCGCACCCAGTTCGCCCCCGCGCCGGTCTCGGCCTGCCCGAGCAGGGTCAGCTCGGCGCCGTCGACGGCGTAGAGCGAGACCGTGCGCGACTTCTCACCCGCCGCGACCAGGCGGTCGCCGGCGGGGGAGAGGACGAAACCGCGCGGCTGCGGCTCGGTGGGGATGAAGGAGGCGACGTCCTGCACCGTGCCGTCCGCGCTGACGGGCGCGGCGCCCAGGGTGCTCGTCGAGCGCTCCGAGATCCAGAGGAATCGTTCGTCTGCGCCGAAGTGGATGTCGGCACCCCAGACGGCGTGGTTCGCGACGGGGTCGCCGCCGATCTCGCCCCGGACGAGCCCGGCAGCGGGGTCGACCGCATTGGCCCGCGAGCTCAGCTCCAGGGCGCCCGTCTGACGATCGCGCGCGTAGTGCAGCACCTCGCCGGAGTATTCGGTCATGACGTACACGGCGTCCTCGGCGCTGTTCAGGACGAGGTGGCGGGGGCCGCTGCCGGCGGGGGCTGTGGCGGTACCCGAACCGACCGGAGCCAGCGACAGGTCGTCGCCGAGCGCGAACTGCCCCACGAGGTCGTCGCCGAGCGAGACGAAGTAGGTGAATCGGCCGTCGGACGACGGCAGCACCGAGTGCAGCTTGGCGAACTCGACCCGACCGGTCGGCTCGCTGATCGTGCCGTCGACGATCGGCGCGACGAAGCCGTAGTCGCCGCCGTACGACGCGGCGAGCAGGGCTGTGCCGCCGCGGGCCAGCGCGATGTAGCTGACGGAACCGTCCGGGAGCGCGAAGCGCGAGAGGGGGGTGAGCTCGCCCGTGGCGCGATCGAGCGTGAGCGTGACGATCGCAGCCGGCTCGTCCGAGGACGCGCCCTTGACTCCGGCGTAGACGAGGTCGCGCTCGCGGTCGATCGCGAAGGTGCCGGTTCCGGTGAGGCCTTCGGCGACGGAGAGTCGTTCGAGGGCGTCGCCGTCGAGACGGAACACGCTGATGCTGCTGTCACCTGCGTTGGCGACCAGGACGAGAGAGGAATCAGTCACGTCACGAGCCTAGCTCCGCGGCCCGAGACCGACGCGGCGGGAGAGCCCGCCGGGGACTGATAAACTCGACGACGGAAGTGTGTCCGAGCGGCCTAAGGAGCATGGCTGGAATCCATGTAGGCGGGGTAACTCGCCTCGCAGGTTCAAATCCTGTCACTTCCGCCAGAACGAAAGGCGTCACTCCGCGAGGGTGGCGCCTTTCGTCATTCCAGGATGCCGTCCCAGACCCGCCCGCCCTCGGCGATGCGCTGCGACGCATCGAGCCGGGCCGCAGGAGTGCCGGGCTTGCGGAGCGCCTGCGCGTGGATGCACGTCGCGAATTGCGCGGTGAAGTCTCGACGCGGATGCCGCTCCGTGACGGCCCGCAGGGTGTCGGCATCCCACAGCTCCGGCGCGACCCCCGAGACGTCGAGGCTCGTGGCGACTTCGAGCAGATGGCCCTCGGGATCGAGCGCCGGGTCGACGCTCAGCCACATGTGACGCTCGATGACCTCACGCACCCGCTCGCGTCGTTCCACCGGCCAGCCCGCTCCCGCCGCGAACAGCCACCCCGCGGCCCCGCCGGCCGATTCGAAAGCCATCTCGTGAGCGTCGAAGGCCGGGGTGACGCCGAGGTCGTGGAGCATCGCCGCGACGAACAGCAGCTCGGGATCGTGCTCGAGCTCCAACGCCTCCGCGCGCAGCCGTGCCCAGGCCCACGACCGGATGCCGTGGTCGACGAGCGCCGGCGAGGACCATCGACTCACCGCTTCGAGGGCGAGCGCGGCGACGGGCGTCGGCGGGGTGAGGAGCTGGTCGAGGTCGCGGTTCATACGCTCATTCTGCGGTGACGCGGCGGCCGTCACCGGGGCGGCGCCGACTCCGGCAGGCATCAGATCTAGCGTGTCCCGAATGCGACGACGAGACGGACCGGACCGTTGTCACGGAGGGTCATATGGCCCCGACCACCCCGAATCGGGTTTAGCGTCGGTGGGTCGCCATCGCGACGTCATCCCCTCAGGAGCACCACCATGAGTTCTGCCACCTCGAAGAACGCCGCCCCGGTGAAGCGCAAGAAGCCCTTCTACCGCTCGTTCGGCTTCCAGATCACGATCGCCCTCGTCGCGGGCGTCCTCCTCGGCCTGCTGGCACGTCAGCTCGGGCCCGACGGGGAGGGCAACCCGAACGGGCTCGCCGCGACGCTGTCGACGATCGGCAGCGGTTATGTCACGCTGCTGCGCACGGCCGTCGTGCCGCTCATCTTCCTCGCGATCGTCGCCTCGATCACGCAGCTGCGCAACGTTACGAACGCCGCACGTCTGGCGGGCCAGACGCTGCTGTGGTTCGGGATCACCGCGCTCATCGCCGTGACGATCGGCATCGTGCTGGGGGTCACCATCCAGCCCGGCGCGCGCGTCGACGCCGGCGAGCTCACGCCGAACGTCCCCTCGAGCGTCGGCTCGTGGTGGAGCTTCCTGACGGGGCTCATCCCGCAGAACTTCCTCGGTCTGTCCGTGTCGACCTCGATCAACCCCGAGACGGGCGCCGCGAGCTCGAGCGTCGGGTACAACGTGCTCCAGATCATCGTGATCTCGGTCGCCATCGGCATCGCCGCGCTCAAGCTCGGCAAGCGCGCCGAGGCGTTCGTGTCGTTCACCGAGTCGGCGCTGAAGGTTGTCCAGCGGGTGCTCTGGTGGATCATCCGCATCGCCCCGATCGGCACGCTCGGTCTCATCGGATCCGCCGTCGTCACCTACGGCTGGGAGAAGCTCACGACGCTGCTCTGGTTCGCCGTCGCGATCTACATCGGTCTGGCCCTCGTGCTGTTCGTGGTGTACCCCGTGCTGCTGAAGACCCACGGCCTGTCGATCCGGCAGTACTTCTCGGGCGTCTGGCCCGCAGTGCAGCTCGCGTTCGTGTCGCGCTCGTCGATCGGCACCCTGCCGCTCACGCAGCGGGTCACCGAGCGCAACCTCGGCGTCCCGCGCGAGTACGCCTCGTTCGCCGTGCCGTTCGGTGCGACGACGAAGATGGACGGCTGCGCCGCGATCTACCCGGCGATCGCCGCGATCTTCGTCGCGCAGTTCTTCGGCCTCGAGCTGAACGCGGTGCAGTACCTGCTCATCGTCGTCGTTTCCGTGGTCGGATCCGCGGCCACGGCCGGCACCACGGGAGCAACCGTCATGCTGACGCTGACCCTGACGACCCTGGGCCTGCCCCTCGAGGGCGTCGGTCTGCTGCTCGCGATCGACCCGATCCTCGACATGGGCCGCACGGCCGTCAACGTCGCGGGCCAGGCGCTCGTGCCGACCATCGTGGCCAAGCGCGAGGGCATCCTCGATCGCGAGCTGTACGACGCCGAGCGCTCGGGCGACCCGTTCGCCGACGACAGCGCCGACGAGCTGGAGGCCCCGGCGCGCGTCTGACGCTCCCGCGCACCCGAATGGGGCGCACTTCCCGGCATCCGGCGCAGCTTCATCTGCGACCCACGTCGGGAAGTGCGCCCCATCTGCTTCTGCGCAGCGCGCGTGGGGCGGGGTCAGGCGCGGACGAGGGCGCGGGGGAGCAGGACGGCGCCGAGCCGCCGCGGCGTCGAGACCGATGCGAGCAGCCCGCGGCGGACCGCGAGGGCATCGGATGCCGCGGCCCGGCCGGTCGCCGCCTCGCGCTGGTCGCCGGGCGCGCCGTAGCTGGTCCGCTCGACCGCCGCGACGAGGGCATCGATCCTGTCGGCGGGCACGGTCGGCACGGCTGCCAGGCGGATGCCGAGGGCTCGGGGGGTCTCGGCATCGTCGATGCGGACACCGATGTCGCGAGCGCTCTCGCGAACGATCCGCCAGGCGGCCAGGACGTCGCCGCTTTCTGCCGCCCTGGTCTGCCACCGGCGGCGCGCGGCTCCGACGAGGGCCGGCAGGAGCACGAGCGCCGCGAAGGCGAGGACGATCCCGCCGTAGGGCAGCGCGACCGTCAGCGCAGACTCACCGGTGTCGCCGCCGACGCCGGTCGAAGCGGTCGGCGTCGGCGTCCGACCGCCGTCGGGAGCCACGGTCGCGGTCTGCTGCGGTGCGGGCGCCGGAGGCACGTCCTGCCCGCCGTCGTCGGGGAGCGGCTGCGTCGACCGTGCGTACGTCGCGGGGGTCCCGAGGCTGTTCGTGGGCTCGAACGGAACCCAGCCGATGCCCGCGAAGTACACCTCCGGCCATGCGTGCAGCTGGGAGCTGAGCACCGTCGCGACGCTCTCGCCGTCGACGACCCGACCGGACAGCGTCCCCGGCAGGTAGCCGACGACGATGCGGGACGGCATGTCGAGCGTCCTCGCCATGACGGCGAAAGCGGAGGCGAAGTGCACGCAGTAGCCGCTGCGGACCTCGAGGAAGTCTGCGATCGCCTCGACACCCGAACCGTCGAACCCGTCGGAGACCGGAGCGTCGAGCGAGTACGTGAACTCCGCACTGCGGAACCAGCGCTGCAGCGCGGCCAGCCGGTCGAAGTCGTTCCCCGCCGTCGCGGTGATCTCGCGCGCCGTCCGCTCGATCACGGCGGGCATGTCGGCCGGCAGCTGCGTGACGGTGTCGGGCAGGCCCTCGCCCGTCGTCCCCGCCGCCTGAATCTGTTCGAGGGTCGGTCGCACGACGTGCGTCGTCGTGACGTATTCCTGGCCCTGAGTGACGGCGTCTGCGGCGACGACGGTGCGATTGGACGGCATCGCCTCCCACGCGCCCGAGAGGTCGTCGACGCGCACGGCCGGACCGGGCACGGGCAGCCATGCGGACGAGAGCTGCGTGATGCTCACCGTCGTCTGATACTCGGTCACGCGCACGTCGGGGTCGGCGACGACGGGACCGAGCGCCTCGGGCGTCAACGGCGTGGTCTCGTCGCGATCAGGTTCCCAGACACGTCCGTCGAAGCTCGACAGCGTCGCCGCCCGCAGGTACGGCATGTTCGGTGCGTTGGTGCGCGTGGTGAGCACCTCGACGTCGGTGGGGCGCCGCAGGTCGTCGCCGAGCTCGAGGTTGGCGTTGATGGTGGTGGCGGGTCCGGTGCCGATGCCGACGCGCGGCGCGGGGCGGGGGAGCTCGGGCGTGACGATGACGGTGGCCACGATCGCGGTCACCGCGAGGCTCGCCGCGAGCACGGCGCTCGAGCGTACCGGCGACCGCCGCGGCTCCGCTTCGCCGCGCTGCCGGGCCTCGGCCGCGGACGTGGTCGCGATGGAACGGGCGAGGGCACGTTCGCGCGAGCGGGTCTCGGCGCGGACGAGCAGCAGGACGGCGGCGGCGAAGACGACGAACGCGATGAGGTCGACGGGGGCGGGCACGGACAGCGCGGGGATCAGCCAGACCGCGACGAGGGCGATCGCCGCCAGCAGCGGCATCCGTGCCGTGATGACCGTGTGATCCAGCAGTACCGTCAGCGCGGCGACGGCCGCCACGGCGACGACGGCGAGGGGGCGCTCGGCCGCGAGAGGTGCGACTCCGTTGACGATCTGCTCGCTCGCGCCCGCGACGAGCGACGGCACCTCGGCGAAGGTTCCCGGCGTCGGGACGACGAGGAGGAGCGCCGTGTCACCGAAGTACACGGCGGTGACGAGCGCGCAGGCCGTCACCAGCTCGGCGAGGGTGACCACGACGGCAGGGCTGCGCAGCCGCCGCAGCGCGATGCCGACCAGCAGGACGGATGCGGCGATCGCGATCGCGACGACGAGCCACGTGCCGGCGGCGACGACACGCAGCAGCGGGAGCATCGCGGCGACGATGGCCGCGAGGAGGACCGCCGCGAGCCGTACGTCGCCGGTCCGGCCCAGCTCGGCGCGCGAGGGCATGGCCGGTCGGCGCCGCCACCGGCGCGAGGGCTCAGAGAGCGGCACGCGTGGTCCCCCGTTCGGTCGCTGCCCGCCAGCTGTCGGTGAGGTCGCCGTCGGGGGTGAGGACGGCGGCCCGCCATCCCGCAGCGGATGCCCGGGTCAGCGCCTCCTCCGACGACTCGGCCGCCAGTAGGACGGGCAGCGCGCTGTGGGCGACGAGCGGCGCGAGCGCATCGGCGTCGGCGGCGGTCACACGGGCGGTGATGAGGACCACGGGTCCGGCCACGGTGCCGGCGAACAGGCGGGCGAGCCCGCTCAATCGATCGTCGGAACCGGTCACGACCGTCGCGAGCTCGAGCGCGAGCTGTTCGACCGCCACGGTGTCGCCGGCGGGAACCGGCGCGCCGATCGGGTGTCCCTCCGTGTCGATGACAGCGACGTCGTATCCCTCGCGCGCGAGCCGTGCGACGGCCGAGACCGCCGCCGTCACGGCGGCGTCGAACGCCGCGTCCTCGCCGGGGCGAGAAGCGGACTGCGCCCAGCGGCTCGCCGCCCGGTCGAGCACGACAGTCGCCTCCGGGGTGGACTCCTGCTCCTCCTGACGCACCATCAACTCGTCGTGGTGGGCGCTCGCGCGCCAATTGATGCGCCGCATCGAGTCGCCGGGGGCGTACGCCCGGGGGATGAGGTTGTCGGCGCCTTCTCCCAGCTGGTGCGTCGCGGTGTGGAGGCTGCCGCCGGCTTCGCCGGGGTACTCGGTCAACGGCGGGAGCATCACGGTGGCGGGGGCGACGGTGATCGGCTCGGCGGCGCCCGCGCGCACGCTCCGACGGGTGAAGCCGAACGGATCGGTGACGACGATCGAGAACGGGCCGACCTCGCGGATACCGCGTCGGGTCCCGCGGATGCGGTACGTCAGCCGAAGTCGGTCGAGAGCCGCCGCGCCGGTGAGGATGCCCGAGGCGTCGCCCTCGATGCCGTCCGGAAGGGCGTCGGTCCACCGGGCGACGGCGCCGGAGAGTCCGCCGCGAGCCGTCGCGTGCACCGTGACGATGCTCTCGCTTCCGACCGCCGTCACATCGGGGGAGAACGACCGCGAGACGTCGCCGTAGCGGTGGACGAACCACAGGGACACCCAGCCGAACGCGACGCTCGCGATGAGCAGCACGCCGATGTAGACGAGCTCCACGACGCCGAACGCATGAGCGCAGACGATGGCTGCGACTCCGGTCAACAGGGCTCCGACGCCGCGCGGTGTCAACGGCCATGCCCGTCGCAGGGCCGGGCCCAGGCGCGGGCGCCGGCGCCGGCGGCGAGCCGAGGTGGGGGAGCCGGTCATGGCGTGCTCAGCGGACCGGGAGGGGCACCGGCACGGTCGCGGCGATGTCGGCGAGCGCCGCCTCGACGACCTCGGCGCCGCTGCGGCCGCGGGAGGCGCCGGTGGTGCGCGCCGGGATGAGGCGGTGGGCGAAGACCGGCTGCACCAACGCGACGATGTCGTCCGGGATGACGAAGGGGCGCCCGTCGAGCGCCGCCCAGACCTTCGCGGCGCGCACGAGCTGGAGTGTGGCGCGGGGGCTGGCGCCCAGCCGGAGGTCGCGGTGATCGCGGGTGGCCCGGGCGATCGCCACCGCGTACTCCTCCACCGCGGGGGAGACGTGCAGGCTGCGGCTCCACGCGATGAGATCCTGGACCTCGCGCGCCGTGATGACCGGCTCGAGCGACGACAGCGGGTTGACGGCGTCGCGGTGTCGCAGCATCCGCGCCTCGGAGGCCGCGTCGGGGTATCCCATCGAGATCCGGATCATGAATCGGTCGCGCTGCGCTTCCGGGAGGGCGTAGGTGCCCTCCATCTCGAGCGGGTTCTGCGTCGCGACGACCAGGAAGGGCGCGGGGAGCGCGTGGGTCCGTCCGTCGACGGTGACCTGGCGTTCCTCCATCGCCTCCAGCAGCGCCGACTGCGTCTTGGGGGAGGAGCGGTTGATCTCGTCGGCGATGACGATGTGGGCGAAGATCGCGCCCTGCTTGAACTCGAACTCGCGGTCCGCCTGATTGAAGACGCTCACACCCGTGACGTCGCCGGGAAGCAGATCGGGCGTGAACTGGATGCGGCGTACCGTCGCGTCGACCGTCGCCGCGAGCGCCCGCGCGAGCATCGTCTTCCCGACGCCGGGGACGTCTTCGATCAGAAGGTGTCCCTCGGCGAGGAGGCAGACGAGAGCCGAGCGGACCGCGTCGGGCTTGCCGTCGATGACCCGCGCGATGCTCGCCGAGATCGCGTCGGTGGTGGCGGCGAACCGGTCCGGGCTGAAAGCTGCCTGGGTGCCGTCGTTGGTCATGCGATCCCCTCGTTCTCGGCGCCGCGTGCCCCGCCGCGTCGCGCCTGTCTGGCGAGAGCCTAACCGGCCCCGGTGACGGGAGGACTCAGGTTCCGGGTTAGACTGGTGGCAGCTCTCCGCGAGGCGGCACCCAGGCCAACTCCCCCAGGACGGAAACGTAGCAAGGGTAACCGGGCTCTGCCGGGTTCGCGGAGAGTCTTACTTTTTCCCCACCGTCGTGGCCTGCGGCATCCGCCGCCACGACGCGTGGAGATATTCACGGCTCGTGGTCAGGCCTCTCCCTCTTAGGCTGAACCCGTGGCTCAGAGCATCTACATCACGTCCGCAGAAGGCCATTCCGCGAAGTCGATCATCGCGCTGGGGGTGCTCGAGGCGTTCAGCCGCGTCGCGCCCCGCGTCGGCGTCTTCCGACCGATCGCCCGATCGACGGACGAGCGCGACTACGTCCTCGAGATGCTGCTCGACCACGACGGCGTCGACCTCGCGTACGACGAGTGCATCGGCGTCACCTACGACGACATGCGTCGCGACCCCGACGGCGCCCTCTCGCGGATCGTCGAGCGGTACAAGTCGGTCGAGGCGAAGTGCGACGCCGTGGTCATCATGGGCAGCGACTACACGGATGTCGGGTCACCGGCCGAGCTGAGCTACAACGGCCGCATCGCGGTGAACCTCGGGGCGCCGGTACTGCTGGTGCTCGGCGGCCGAGCGGGCCAGGGCGGCGGCGAGAAGCTCGGGTCGGCGCCGGCGCGCACCCCCGACGAGATGGGCCAGATCGCCTCCCTCGCCGTGTCGGAGCTGCGCGGTGACCGTGCCGAGCTCTTCGCCGTCGTCGCGAACCGTGCCGACGGCGACCGTCTCGACGAGATCGTCGAGGCCGTGCGCGGCGCCGTCCCGCAGAACGTCCCGGTCTGGGCCGTGCCGGAGGACCGCTTCCTCGTCTCGCCGTCGGTGAGCACGGTGCTCGCCGCCGTCGAGGGATCGCTCGTGAAGGGCGACGCGGAGCTGCTGGGTCGGGAGGTGCTCGGGGTCGTCATCGGCGCGATGTCGATGGTCAACGTGCTGCCGCGGCTCAGCGAGCGCTCGGTCGTCGTCATCCCGTCCGACCGGGCCGAGGTGCTCCTGGCCACGCTGCTCGCGCACGGCTCAGGTACTTTCCCCTCGCTGTCGGCGATCGTCATCAACGGCGGGTTCCCGCTGCCCGAGGCCGTCGACCGACTGATCGACGGCGTCGGCGAGACGCTGCCGATCATCGCGACCGACCTCGACACGTACGAGACCGCGGCGCGCATCATGGGCACCCGCGGGCGCCTCGCGGCCGATTCCCGGCGGCACTACGAGGCCGCGGCCGCCCTCTTCGAGCGGCACGTCGACACCAACGAGCTCACCGAGGCGCTGGGGCTGGCACGCTCGACCGTCGTGACGCCGCTCATGTTCGCGTACGGACTGGTGGAGCGTGCCCGGACGGACCGCCGCCGCATCGTCCTCCCCGAGGCCGACGACGACCGGGTGCTGCACGCGGCGTCGATCGTCCTGGCGCGCGGCATCGCCGACATCACGCTGCTCGGCGAGGAGATCGAGGTGCGCTCGCGCGCGCTCGAGCTCGGTCTCGATCTGCGCGGGGCCGAGATCCTCTCGCCATTCGACGCCGTGCACGTCGACAAGTTCGCCCGAGAGTACGAGCGCCTTCGCGCGCACAAGGGCATGACGTACGGTCAGGCCGCCGACACGGTCACCGACGTGTCGTACTTCGGCACGCTCATGGTGCACCTCGGTCTCGCCGACGGCATGGTCTCGGGCGCGGCGCACACCACGGCCCACACGATCCGGCCGGCCTTCGAGATCATCAAGACCAAGCCGGGCGTCTCGGTCGTCTCCAGCGTGTTCCTCATGGCGCTCGCCGACCGCGTGCTCGTCTACGGCGACTGCGCCGTCATCCCCGACCCCACGAGCGAGCAGCTCGCCGACATCGCCGTCTCGTCAGCGGAGACCGCGCGGCAGTTCGGCATCGACCCCCGCGTGGCGATGCTGTCGTACTCGACGGGGGAGTCGGGATCGGGCGCCGACGTCGACAAGGTGCGGGCGGCCACCGCACTCGTCCGCGAGCGCGCCCCCGAGCTGCTCGTCGAGGGACCCATCCAGTACGACGCCGCCACCGACGCGGCCGTCGCCGCCAAGAAGATGCCCGGTTCGTCGGTCGCCGGCAAGGCGACGGTGTTCGTCTTCCCCGACCTGAACACGGGCAACAACACCTACAAGGCCGTCCAGCGGTCGGCCGGCGCGGTCGCGATCGGTCCGGTGCTGCAGGGCCTGAACAAGCCCATCAACGACCTCTCCCGCGGAGCCCTCGTCGAAGACATCGTCAACACGATCGCCATCACGGCGATCCAGGCCCAGGGAGGGGCATCCGCATGAGCATCGTGCTCGTCATCAACAGCGGCTCGTCGTCGTTCAAGTACCAGCTGATCGACGCCGAGAGCGGGGTCCCTCACGCGTCCGGTCTCGTCGAGCGCATCGGCCAGGAGCTGGGGCGGGTCAAGCACACCGTGTTCTTCCCGCCCGCCGCCGCCGGCGAGCCCGCCGTGACCGCGACCGAGGCGACCCACGAACGCGAGCTGCCGATCGAGGACCACACCGCGGGCTTCCAGCTCATGCTCGACGCGTTCGCCGAGAGCGGCCCGTCGCTCGAGCAGCATCCGCCCGTCGCCGTGGGCCACCGCGTCGTGCACGGCGGCGCGCGGTTCTTCGAGCCGACGCTGATCACGCCGCTCGTCGAGATCAACATCGACGAGCTGTCGATGCTGGCACCGCTCCACAACCCCGGTGCGCTGCAGGGCATCCGTGCGGCGAAGGCCGCCTTCGGCGACCTGCCCCACGTCGCTGTGTTCGACACCGCGTTCCACCAGACGATGCCGCCCGCCGCCTACACCTATGCGATCGACACGGCGCTGGCCGAGGCCCACCGCGTCCGTCGCTACGGCTTCCACGGCACGTCCCACAAGTTCGTCTCCGAGGCGGCCGCCGCGCACCTCGGGCGACCGCTCGCCGACCTGCGCCAGATCGTCTTCCATCTCGGGAACGGCGCGTCGGTGACCGCGATCGACGGGGGCCGCTCCGTCGACACGTCGATGGGGATGACGCCGCTGGAGGGCCTCGTCATGGGCACGCGCTCGGGCGACATCGACCCGGCCGTCATCTTCCACCTGGCGCGCCGGGCCGAGATGACCATTCCCCAGCTCGACGACCTCCTGAACAAGCGCAGCGGCATGCTGGGTCTCGCCGGCGTCTCCGACATGCGCGACATCGAGGACGGCGTGGCGCGGGGAGACGAGGCGGCGACGCTGGCCTTCGAGGTCTACGCGCACCGGCTGCGTGCCTACGCGGGCGCGTACCTCGCCGAGCTCGGCGGCGTCGACGTCATCTCCTTCACCGCGGGCGTGGGGGAGAACTCGCCCCAGGTGCGTGCCGCGGCCCTCGAGACGCTCGGGTTCGCCGGGGTCGAGATCGACCCGGTGCGCAACGAGCAGCGCGGGCGCGGCATCCGCCGGATCTCCACGGATGCCTCGCGTGTCGAGGTGCTCGTCGTCCCGACGAACGAGGAGCTCGAGATCGCGCGGCAGACCATCGCTGTGACGGCGTGACGATCAGACTCATTACGCTGGTTCCGTGACCTCGGCTCAGCTTCCCGACCTGACCGCCTACGACGGCGTGCTGTTCGACCTCGACGGCGTGCTCACCCCGACCGCGGACGTGCACATGCACGCCTGGCAGACGATGTTCACCGAGCTGTTCACGGCCTGGGGCATCACCCCGGAGTACACCGTGGACGACTACTTCCGTCATCTCGACGGCAAGAAGCGCTACGACGGCGTCGCGAGCCTGCTGCGCTCGCGCGACGTCGAGGTGCCGTGGGGCGAGCCGGGCGACGACCCGTCGGCCGACACGGTGTGCGGCATCGGCAACCGCAAGAACGCCGTCTTCGAGCGCGTGCTCCGGTCCGAGGGCATCGCGCCCTACCCGGGATCGCTCGCGCTCGTCGACAAGCTGCAGGCGGCCGGCATCCCGATCGCCGTGGTCTCCAGCTCGAAGAACGCGCGCGAGGTCCTCGCCGTCGCGGGCCTGCTCGAGCGGTTCCCCGTCATCATGGACGGCGTCGTCGCCGAGGAGCGTCACCTGCCCTCCAAGCCCGCGCCCGACGTGTTCGCCGAGGGTGCGCGCATGCTCGGCGTCGACCCGACCCGTTCCGTCGCGATCGAGGACGCCCACTCGGGTGTCGAGTCGGCTGTCGCGGCAGGCTACGCTCTCGTGGTCGGCGTCGATCGCGGCGCCGGTGCCGACGCGCTCCGCGCTCTCGGAGCCCACGTCGTCGTCGACGATCTCGACGCTTTCGTCTGACCACGTCAACACCCGCCCGCATCGCCCGCCTCCAGCGGCGGGGCCCGTTCTCCGGAAGGCCCTCATGATCGATCGCGATCGCTTCCCCGTCGACCCTTGGCGTCTCGTCGAGAAGAGGTTCTCCGTCGAGGACATCGGCGTCACCGAGACGCTGTTCGCCGTCGGCAACGGCTACCTTGGGCTGCGCGGCAACCACCCCGAGGGGCGCTACGCCCACGAGCACGGTACCTTCATCAACGGGTTCCACGAGATCTTCCCGATCCGGCACGCGGAACAGGCCTTCGGCTTCGCCGAGGTGGGCCAGACGATCATCAACGCACCCGACGCGAAGGTGCTGCGCGTCTACGTGGACGACGAGCCGCTCTCGCTCGACGTCGCCGACATCCGCGACTACGAGCGGGTGCTGGACATGCGCACGGGCGTGCTCACCCGCAAGCTGCTGTGGGTGACGCCGAGCGGCAAGGAGGTGCAGGTCGACTTCGAGCGCCTCGTCTCCTTCGAGCAGAGGCACCTGGCGATCATGCGCCTGACGATCACGGTGCTCAACTCCGATGCCCCGGTCTCGGTGAGCAGCCAGATCGTCAACCGTCAGGACGGCGAGGACGTCTACGGCGGATCGGCTCCGGGTCGTGCGGGGGCCGGCTTCGATCCCCGCAAGACCGAGAAGATCGAGGAGCGCGTCCTCCAGCCCCAGGAGTACTGGCAGGACGAGGACGGCCGGTCGGTGCTGTCGTACAAGTCCACCAACTCGGGCATGACGGTGTCGGTCGTCGCCGATCACCTCGTCGAGACCGAGAACGAGTACTCCGCTCGCCGCCTCATCGAGCCCGACATCGCCAAGAACGTGTACCGCGTGAACGCGCGGCGCGGCGTCCCCGTGACCGTCACCAAGCTCGTGAGCTACCACACGTCGCGGGGCGTGCCGGCGCGCGAGCTCGTCGAGCGGGGCCGCCGCGTGCTCGACCGCGTCCGCGAAGAGGGCGTCGCCCTGCAGTTCGAGCGGCAGGCCGCGTGGTGCGCCGACTTCTGGCGTCGCTCGGACGTCCGCATCGGCGGTCACGAGGATCTGCAGCAGGCCACCCGCTGGTGCCTGTTCCAGCTCGCGCAGGCGGCGGCTCGTGCCGACGGTCAGGGCGTGCCCGCCAAGGGCGTCACCGGCTCGGGCTACAGCGGTCACTACTTCTGGGACACCGAGGTCTACGTGCTGCCGTTCCTGGCGTACACGACGCCCCTGTGGGCCCGCAACGCCCTCCGGATGCGCTACCTCATGCTGCCCGCCGCGCGCCGCCGAGCCCGCCAGCTCAACGAGGCCGGCGCCCTGTTCCCGTGGCGCACGATCAACGGCGAAGAGGCCTCGGCCTACTACGCCGCCGGCACCGCGCAGTATCACATCAACGCCGACGTCAGCTTCGCGCTCGCGAAGTATGTGCGCGCGACGGGCGATGTCGACTTCCTCTACCGCGAGGCCGTCGACATCGCGGTGGAGACCGCGCGGCTGTGGTCGACGCTCGGGTTCTGGCGGTTCGGCGAGGACGGCGACGCCGAGTCGTTCCACATCCACGGCGTCACCGGCCCCGACGAGTACACGACCGTCGTCAACGACAACCTCTTCACCAACGTCATGGCGCGGTTCAACCTGCGGTTCGCGGCGCGCACCGTGCGCGACATGGCCGAAGAGGCGCCCGAGGCCTACCGTGCGCTGATCGAGCGACTCGACCTCGACCCCGCGGAGGCCGACGGGTGGGAGCGGGCGGCCGAGGCGCTGCTCATCCCGTTCAGCGAGTCGCTGCGCATCCATCCCCAGGACGCGGTCTTCCTCGACCGCGAGGTGTGGGACCTCGAGAACACCCCCGACAGTCAGCGGCCGCTGCTGCTGCACTTCCACCCCCTGGTGATCTACCGCTACCAGGTGCTCAAGCAGGCCGACGTCGTGCTCGCGCTCTTCCTCCAGGGCAACCACTTCACCGACGAGCAGAAGCTCGCCGACTTCGAGTACTACGACCCGCTCACCACCGGCGACTCGACCCTGTCGGGTGTCGTGCAGTCGATCCTCGCGGCCGAGGTCGGATACCAGGACCTCGCTCTGGAGTACTTCCTCGAGTCGATCTACGTCGACCTCGGCGACCTCCACAGCAACGCATCGGACGGCGTGCACGTCGCCTCCGCGGGCGGTGTGTGGACCGCGCTCGTGTCGGGGTTCGGCGGCATGCGTGACCATTACGGCGCGCTGAGCTTCGATCCCCGCCTGCCCCGTGACTGGCCGTCGCTGGAGTACACGCTCCACTGGCAGGGCACGCGCCTCGACATCACGCTGACGGCCGACGCGATGACCGTCGCGGCGGGTCCGGGCGATGCGGTGGAGTTCGCGGTCCGCGGCCGGGAGATGCGGGTCGCGGGCGGTGAGACGGTCCGCATCCCCCTCGCGGGACAGGGGCCGCTGCTCGCGGGTCGCCCGTCGCTGCGCCAGCTCGCCCAGTCGCGGCGGGAGGACGGGTCGCTGCTGTCGGCCTCGATTCCCGATGCGACGGTGACGACGTCGATCCCGACGGTGACGACCGACGTCCCCGTGATCACCGGCGAGATCCCGGTCGTCGAGGACTACGCGCAGACGTTCGCCGACCAGCAGGTGGGCACCGACTCCTGACCGCGCGGCTCAGGGCCGCCGGGTCACGCGCCCACGGCCTCCTCGCGCGCGTCGGCGGGTTGCGGCGTCGCGTCGGCCATGATCGCCCGCACCGCGTCACGACCGGCGCGATTGGCGCCGACCGTCGACTGCGACGGGCCGTAGCCGATGAGGAAGAGCCGCGGCTCGTCGATCGCGCGGCCGTTCGCGACCCGGATGCCGCCGGCGGCGGTGCGCAGGCCGAGCGGGGCGAGATGCGGGATGTCGGCACGGAAGCCGGTCGCCCAGAGGATCGCATCGGCGCGCTCGAGCCTCCCGTCCGGCATGCGGACACCGGACGGCTCGATCCGCTCGAACAGGGGATGACGCACGAGCACGCCGCGCTGCTGCGCCGCCTCGGCCCAGCGGTTCCAGTGCAGTCCGGTCACCGAGATGACGCTGCCGGGCGGGAGGCCCTGCCGCACGCGCTCCTCGACCCCGGCGATCGCCGCGATGCGCGCGGCCGTGTCGAAGCCGCCCGCATCCCAGCGCAGCTCGTCGCGCGTGACCCAGAAGGTGTCGGCGACGCGAGAGATCTCGTCGAGGAGCTGGATCGCGGAGATGCCGGCTCCGACGATCACGACCCGCTGCCCGGAGAACTCATCGGCCGAGACGTAGTCGTGGACATGCAGCTGGCGTCCCGTGAAGGTCTCCGCGCCCGGATAGTGCGGCCAGAACGGACGCCGCCACGTTCCCGTGGCGTTGACGACCCACCGCGCGGACCAGGCACCGATGTCGGTCTCCACGCGCAGGCGACCGTGCGGGTCGGCGTCCTCGCGTTCGACGCGGTGCACGTCGACCGGACGGTGGACGCGGAGATCGAAGCGGCGCTCGTAGTCGTCGAAGTAGGCCGGCAGGACGGTGCGCGCGGGAGCGCGCGGATCGGCGGGCGGCACGGTGAGCCCGGGCAGCTCGTGGATGCCGTTGACGGTCTCCATGCGGAGCGATTCCCAGCGGTGCTGCCAGGCGCCGCCGGGGGAGCGTTCCGCATCGAGGACGACGAACGAGCGCGCGGATGCCGCAGACGATCGGGCCTCGTCCGGGCCGACGGGGACGAACCCGCGCCGCCGCAGATGGTAGGCCGCGGAGAGCCCGGCCTGCCCCGCGCCGATGACCACGACGTCGACGCGCGCAGCTTCCATGTCGGGTGCAACGGGCTGCGGGCGCACGCTGTTCCCGCCGTGAGGATGCCGACAGGGCCGGTGTCGGCGGTACGCCGTAGTCTGTCTGGGTGACCACCGCCCTCTACCGCCGCTACCGTCCCGAAGCGTTCGGCGAGATGATCGGCCAGTCGCAGGTGACCGAACCCCTGATGACGGCGCTCCGCTCCGACCGCGTCGGTCATGCGTACCTCTTCTCGGGGCCCCGCGGATGCGGCAAGACCACCTCGGCCCGCATCCTCGCCCGCTGCCTCAACTGCGCGCAGGGACCCACCGACACCCCGTGCGGAACCTGCGACAGCTGCGTCGAGCTCAGCCGCGGCGGGGGTGGCTCGCTCGACGTCGTCGAGATCGACGCCGCCTCCCACAACGGCGTCGACGACGCCCGTGACCTCCGCGAGCGCGCGGTGTTCGCCCCGGCGCGCGACCGGTTCAAGATCTTCATCCTCGACGAGGCCCACATGGTCACCGCGCAGGGGTTCAACGCTCTGCTCAAGCTCGTCGAAGAGCCGCCCGCGCACGTGAAGTTCATCTTCGCCACGACCGAGCCCGAGAAGGTCATCGGCACGATCCGCTCGCGCACCCATCACTACCCGTTCCGGCTCGTCGCGCCCGCTGCGATGCTCGAGTACGTCGAACAGCTGTGCGCCCAGGAGGGCGTGCAGGTCGAGGCCGGCGTCCTGCCGCTCGTCGTGCGGGCCGGGGGAGGGTCGCCGCGCGACACGCTGTCGCTTCTCGATCAGTTGATCGCGGGCTCCGACGACGGGGCAGTCGCCTACGAGCGCGCGGTCGCGCTCCTCGGGTACACCCACGCGGAGCTGCTCGACGAGGTCGTCGGAGCGTTCGGAGCCGTCGACGCCGCCGCGGCCTTCGCGGCGGTCGACCGGGTCATCCAGACGGGGCAGGATCCGCGGCGATTCGTCGACGATCTGCTCGAGCGCCTCCGCGATCTCATCATCGTGTCCGCCACCGGCCAGGGCGCGTCCGCGGTGCTGCGCGGAGTGTCGGCCGAAGAGCTCGAGCGCATGGCGCGGCAGGCCTCGCTGTTCGGCACCGACCGGCTCTCGCGCACGGCCGACCTCGTCGTGACCGCTCTCGACGAGATGTCGGGCGCCACCTCGCCGCGGCTGCAGCTCGAGCTCCTGGTGGCGCGTGTGCTCGCCGCGGCCCAGCACAGCGTCCCGGCAGCCGACCAGGCACCCGTCGCGGCCGCTCCCGCGTCGCACGCCTCGTCGCCTGCGGCCGCCCCCGCGGCGCCGCCGCGCATCGTGACTCCCGCCCCGGCCCCCGCCGCGGCGTCCGCCCAGCCCGACCGTGCCGCACCGGTGTCGTCGTCCGACCCGGCGACGCAGCCTTCGGCATCGACGACCGCTGTTCCCGCGGCTTCCGGCGCCGCGGCGGCATCCGGTTCCGCGCCACCGGCCCCCGCCGAGCCGCGCGATCCGGCGACCGTCACGCTGGCGCAGATGCGCGACGCGTGGCCCGAGGTGCTGCAGCGCCTCGAGACGATCAGCCGCACGTCGTGGATGATCGCGTCCGTGGCCTCACCCGTCGCGTTCTCCGAGACGGGGGTGCTGACGCTTTCGTTCCAGAGCCAGTCCGACGTCCTGCAGTTCAAGAAGCTCAACGCGGGCAAGGGCCCGAGCGAAGACCTGCGCGGTGCGATCCTGGGCGTCCTCGGCGTGCGGGTGAAGTACGTCGCCCGTCACGACTCCGATCCCGGGGGCGGAGGGGGCGCACCGGCACCCGGCGGGGCCACGCCTCCGCCGTCTGGCGGGCAATCCGGCAGCGCACCCCGGCAGCAGAGCTCCGGGGACCAGGGGCAGCCCCCGTCCTCGCCGTCTCCGGGCGGGCAGCGCACCGCCGCTGCCCCGTCGGCCTCGGCGGGCGTCCGCACGACCGTATCCGCCGCCCCAGCCGGCTCCTCCGCGCACGCGGCTCCGGTCACCGAGTGGGCGGTCGCGCCGATCCCGCAGGGCGGCGAGTCGGCGCCGCAGTTCGCGGTCGACGATGAGCCCGAGGATGCCGTGGCCTCGCCGGTCCGCACCCTGACTGCTCCGCACGACGGTGACGTCGACGCGTACCCCGAGCCGCTGCCGCCCATCGACGACGAGGACCGCGACTATCCGCCGCCCCCCGTCGACGACTACGCGCCGATTCCGCCGCGGGCGCCGGTCGCCGTCGAGCGGCCCGCGGCCGCGGCCCCGGTCGTCGAGCGGCGCGACTCCGCTCCCGAACGGGCTGCTGTCCCGCCGGCGGCCGCGGCGGCGGCGGCGCCGTCGGGTGGTCGGGCGAACGCAGCGCCCGCGCGGGGCGGGATCGAACGTTACGGCGAGGCGGTCGTCCGGCAGATGCTCGGCGCCACCTTCGTCCGCGAAGAACCCTTCACGTCACCCACGAGATTCGGCTAAGCCATGTACGACGGCATCGTCCAGGACCTCATCGACGAGTTCGGCCGCCTGCCCGGCATCGGGCCGAAGTCGGCGCAGCGCATCGCGTTCCACATTCTGCAGACGCCGACCTTCGACGTCTCGAAGCTCTCGCATCTGCTCGGCGAGCTGCGCGAGCGTGTGCGCTTCTGCGAAGTGTGCGGCAACGTGTCCGAGCAGGAGCGCTGCGCGATCTGCCGTGACCCCCGGCGCGACGGTACGTTCATCTGCGTCGTCGAAGACGCCAAGGACGTCGCCGCCATCGAGCGCACCCGAGAGTTCCGTGGCCTGTACCACGTGCTCGGCGGCGCGATCAGTCCGATCGGAGGCATCGGCCCCGATGACCTGCGCATCGCGCAGCTCATGCAGCGTCTCGCTGACGGCACCGTTCAGGAGGTCATCCTCGCGACCAACCCGAACCTCGAGGGCGAGGCGACGGCGACCTACCTCAGTCGCCTCCTGACGACCCTCGAGATCCGGGTGACGCGGCTGGCGTCGGGCCTTCCCGTCGGGGGAGACCTCGAATACGCCGACGAGGTCACCCTCGGTCGGGCGTTCGAGGGACGCCGCCAGCTCTGACGACGCCCCTCGGATCCGGCGTCAGGCCGACTCCTCCGCGAGGCCGACGACGTCGAGCAGCCAGGCGAGCTCGAACGCGCGCTCGCGCCACGAGTTGTACCGGCCGCTGACCCCGCCGTGGCCGGCGACCATCTCGCACTTCAGCAACGCGTCGACCCCGACCTCGCGCAGGCGCGCGACCCATTTCGCGGGCTCGACGTACATCACGCGGGTGTCGTTGAGCGAGGTGACTGCCAGGATCCGCGGGTACGTGACGTCCTCGCGCACGTTCTCGTACGGCGAGTACGACTTCATGTAGGCGTACACATCGGGATCGTGGAGGGGGTCGCCCCACTCGTCCCACTCGATGACCGTCAGCGGCAGCGAGGGATCGAGGATCGTCGTGAGGGCGTCGACGAAGGGCACCGCCGCGAGGACGCCGGCGAACAGCTCGGGAGCGAGGTTCGCCACCGCGCCCATGAGCAGACCACCCGCCGACCCGCCTTCGGCCGTCATCCGCTCGGGGGTCGTGTAGCCGCTGTCGACGAGGTGGCGGGCGGCGGCCACGAAGTCGGTGAAGGTGTTGCGCTTGTGCAGCAGCTTCCCGTCCTCGTACCACTGCCGTCCCATCTCGCCGCCACCACGCACGTGAGCGACCGCGAACACGACGCCGCGGTCGAGGAGAGACAGGCGTGCGACCGACATCGCCGGGTCGATCGAGTGCTCGTACGAGCCGTAACCGTACAGGTGCAGTGCGCGGGGTCCGTCGCCGGGCTCGGCGGGGTCGCCGAACGAGCGCTTCCACACGACCGAGACCGGAACGCGGGTGCCGTCGTCCGCCGTCGCCCATACCCGCCGCTGCTCGTAGTCCGCCGGGTCGTAACCGCCCAGCACCGGCTGGCGCTTGCGCAGCAGCAGCTCGCCGGTCGCGACGATGTAGTCGTACACGGTTCCGGGCGTGACGAACGAGCCGTAGCCGAGCCGCAGAACGGGGGGCGCCCATTCGGGGTTCCCCCCGGAGCCGACGGTGTACAGCGGCTCGTCGAACTCCAGCTCGGTGACCGAGCCGGAGCCGTACTCAAAGATGCCGAGACGCTGCAGTCCGTCGCGCCGGTAGCCGAGCAGCGCCCAGTCGCGGAACGTCGAGAGGCCCTCGAGGCGGCGTCCGGGCTCGTGGGGGAGCACGACCTCGCGCGCACCGGTCGGGTCGTCGGCCGAGACCCGGACGAGCTCGAAGTCGAGCGCGTCATCGTTGTGCAGGATGTACAGGACGTCCTCGCCCTCGACGATCGCGTGCGACACCGAGTACTCGACGCCCTCGCGACGAGGCCACACCGAGCGGGGCTCCGCCCGCAGGTCGTCGGCCGGCACGAGGAACTCCTCGCTGGTGATCGACGAGCCGACCCCGATCACGAGATACCGGTCGCTGCGGGTGAAGCCCGCACCGACCCAGTACCGTTCGTCGGGCTCGTGGAACAGGCGATCGTCGGATGCGGTGTCGGTGCCGATCTCGTGCAGCCAGACCGAGTCGGGACGCCACGCATCGTCGACGGTGGAATAGACGATGAACCGTCCGTCCGGCGACAGCGACGCTCCCGCGAAGGTGCCGCCGATCTCGTCGGCGAGGTTCTCGCCGGTCGCGATGTCGCGCAGGCGGAGGGTGTATCGCTCGTCGCCTTCGGTGTCGACGCCGTACAGCAGCAGCGAGCCGTCGGCGGATACCTCGAAGCTCCCGAGCGAGAAGAACTCCGCACCTTCGGCCTCGACGTTGCCGTCGAGCAGCACCTGCTCGCCGGGGACGTCGACGCCGGGCTCGAGCTGCGGAGGCGTCCAGTCGTCGGGTGACACGAGGGGAGCCCGGCAGTGGATGCCGTACTGGCTGCCCTCGACGGTGCGGCTGTAGTACCACCAGTCGCCGCGTCGGCTCGGAACCGAGAGGTCGGTCTCGAGCGTTCGGCCCTTGATCTCCTCGAAGATCCGATCGCGCAGCTCGCCCAGATGCGCCGTGCGGGCGTCGGTGTAGGCGTTCTCGGCCTCGAGGTGGGCGATCACCTCGGCGTCGTCCTTCTCGCGTAGCCACTCGTATCGGTCGATGAACTCATCACCGTGGTGCGTGCGGCGGTGCTCGCGTACGGCCGCGACAGGGGCCGGGGGAGCGTCGGAGGGGGTCGGGGTGAGGATGTCGCGGGTGTCGGTCACTGTTCCACGCTAGCGCCGAGACCGCCTGATCCGGCCGCTCGGATTCACGGTGAGGGCGATGGTGTGGCAGGATTCGATGGTCCGGTTGCCGGACCCTGAACAGACGGTGAACTCTTCGTTCGCGCCCGCCGCGCCGCGGCATCCCGATCCGTACTCGAGGACCCGTGTTCGCGGGCCCGCACGCACAGAGAGCGCACAGTGGAGACCGCTGTACTCATTCTTCTGCTGGTCATCGGACTGGCACTCTTCTTCGACTTCACCAACGGCTTCCACGACACCGCGAACGCGATGGCGACGCCGATCGCGACCGGAGCGCTCAAGCCCAAGGTGGCCGTCCTCCTGGCCGCGGGGCTGAATCTGGTCGGAGCCTTCCTGTCCACCGAGGTGGCGAAGACCGTCTCGCACGGAATCATCCACGAGGAACAGCTCGCCGCCACCGCGCTGCTGCCGCTGATCTTCGCGGGATTGATCGGTGCGATCACGTGGAACATGCTGACGTGGCTGCTCGGTCTGCCGTCGAGCTCGTCGCACGCCCTGTTCGGCGGCCTCATCGGCGCGACCCTCGTGGGTGTCGGCGCGATGGCGATCGACTTCGGCGTCGTGCTCAGCAAGATCATCCTTCCGGCGCTGATCGCGCCCGTGACGGCGGGCGTGATCGCCTTCACCGTCACCAAGGTCGCCTACGCCGTCACCCGTCGCCACGACGGCAAGCCCGACGGCCGCGACGGCTTCCGCTGGGGGCAGATCTTCACCTCGTCCCTCGTCGCGCTCGCCCACGGCACGAATGACGCGCAGAAGACGATGGGCGTCATCACGCTCGCCCTGATCGCGGCCGGCTGGCAGAGCGCCGAGCACGCCGAGCCTCAGCTGTGGGTGATCGTGGCCTGCGCCGTCACGATCGCACTCGGCACCTACATGGGCGGATGGCGCATCATCCGCACCCTCGGCAAGGGACTCACCGACGTCAAGCCCGCACAGGGCTTCTCGGCCGAGGCGTCGACGGCATCGACCATCCTCGCCTCGAGCGCCCTCGGCTTCGCCCTGTCGACGACGCAGGTCGCGTCGGGCTCGGTCATCGGGTCCGGCCTCGGACGTCGCGGCTCGACGGTCCGCTGGGGCACGGTGGGTCGGATCGCGGTCGGCTGGCTGCTGACGCTCCCGGCCTCCGGGGCCGTGGGCGCCCTCGCCGCCCTGCTCGTCGTGTGGCTCGGTCCGACGGGCATCGTCATCGATGCGATCGCGGCCGTCGCGATCGTCCTCGCGATGTTCGTGCGGTCGCGCCGCAACGAGGTGCACGCCGGCAACGCCATGAGCGAGGTCGCCGACTCCGGTCACGCCGTCGACGTGCCCGCCGATCCGCCGCCCACGCGCCGGCAGCGGCGTGCGAAGGCAGCCGCGGCGGCGACGAGCTCGGCGTCCGAGCAGGCGGAGGGCGAGCGATGAACGTCTCGATCGACTGGTTCGCGTTCGTCCAGGTGTTCGGCGCCGCGATCGCCGGTGCCGTGCTGGTCGTCGGCTTCTACGCCCTGGGCCTGCGGATGCTCGTGCGTGCGGGGCGCGTGCCGGTGGTCACTCCCGCGGAGTTCACCGACGCGATCGCTGTCATCAGCGAGAAGCAGGCGCGCCGGCACGCGAAGGCGGCAGCCAAGGCGGCGAAGAAGAACCCGCTGACGGCGGGCCAGAAGCGGATCGCGCTCGTGACCGCGTACGCCGCCTTCACGCTCTGCGGGCTCGCGGTCCTCGGCGGGATCATCCTCATCGTGGCGGGACGGTAGGACCCCCGGCATAGGCTGTCGCCATGACCTCAGCAACGCCGACGGGCGGCCCCGCGCAGGCTCGTGACCAGGCGGCATCCGTCCGGTTCGGTCGACACGAGCCCGCAGGTCATGTCCTCGTCCATCTGAGCGACACCCATCTGCTCGCGGGCGGTGCGTCCCTGGGCGGGCGCTACGACGTCGAGGCGAACCTCGACGCCACGCTCGCGGCCGTCGAGCGCACCGGCGTCCGTCCCGACGCGCTCGTGTTCACGGGCGATCTGACCGACCTCGGCGAGCCCGACGCGTATCGCCGGCTCCGAGAGGCGGTCGAGCCCGTCGCCGATCGGCTGGGCGCGCCGATCGTCTGGGTGGCGGGCAACCACGACGAGCGCGAGGCGATGCGCGCGGGGCTGTTCGGGGGGCCGCCCACGGACGAACCGGTGACCGGAGTGTGGGATTTGTCGGGGCTGCGGCTCGTCGTGCTCGACTCCACGGTGCCGGGCTGGCATCACGGCGACATCGATGCGGGCCAGCGCGAATGGTTGACAGAGGTACTGGCCGAGCCGGCCCCGCACGGCACGATCCTCGCGCTGCACCATCCGCCGCTGCCGAGCCATGTGCCGTTCTTCGACATCCTCGAGCTGCGCGGCCAGGAGGCGCTGGCCGAGGTCCTCGCGGGCACCGACGTCCGCGGCATCCTCGCCGGGCACCTCCACTACTCGACGTCGGGGACCTTCGCAGGCATCCCCGTCTCCGTCGCGTCCGCGACCTGTTACACGATGAACCTCCAGCGCCCGCCGCAAGCGGTCAACGGCATGGATGCCGGGCAGGCGTTCCAGCTCGTGCACGTCTACGACGACGTCATCACCCACACCGTCGTCCCCGTGGTCGAAGCTCCGACGGGCGACTACTTCTCCGCCGAATGGGTCGCCGAGATGGCGCGGTTGTCGCCGCAGGAGCGTCTCGAGGCGTTTTCCCGCAAGCGCTGACTAGGCTGAGATCGTCCCTCCCATCGCCGTGAGACCCACAAGGACCCGTGCATGATGTCGTCCATTCCCGCCACCCGCACCGAGACCGACTCGCTCGGCTCGCTCGAGATCCCCGCCGACGCCTACTGGGGCGTCCACACTGCTCGCGCACTCGAGAACTTCCCGATCTCGCAGCGTCCGATCTCCGTCTACCGCGACCTCGTCAGGGCGCTCGCGATGGTCAAGCAGGCCTCGGCCCGGGCGAACCGTGAGATCGGGGTGCTCGACCCGGAGCGCGCCGAGCTGATCGATCGCGCCTCACAGCTCGTCATCGACGGGGAGTACCACGACCAGTTCGTCGTCGGCGTGGTCCAGGGAGGCGCCGGCACCTCGACGAACATGAACGCGAACGAGGTCATCACCAACATCGCGCTCGAGCTCGTGGGGCGGCCCAAGGGCGACTACGGCTTCCTCTCGCCGATCGATCACACGAACCGCAGCCAGTCGACCAACGACGTCTACCCGACGGCGATCAAGGTCGGGCTCGCCCTCGACCTGGAGGGCCTGCTCGATGAGCTGGCGATGCTGCGCGAGTCGTTCCTGACGAAGGCCGTCGAGTTCCACGACGTCCTCAAGGTCGGTCGCACGCAGCTCCAGGATGCCGTCCCGATGACGCTCGGGCAGGAGTTCCACGGCTTCGCGACGACACTGGGCGAGGACCACTCGCGCCTCGGAGAGAACGCCTCGCTGCTCTACGAGATCAACATGGGCGCGACCGCCATCGGCACGGGCATCACGACGCACCCCGATTATCGGCCTGCGGTCGTGCGGCACCTGCGCGAGATCACCGGGCTCGACCTGTCGAGCGCCGTCGACCTCGTCGAATCGACCAGCGACACGGGCGCGTTCATGTCGTTCTCCTCGTCGCTGAAGCGCAATGCGATCAAGCTGTCGAAGATCAGCAACGACCTGCGCCTGCTCTCGAGCGGACCTCAGGCGGGTCTCGGCGAGATCAACCTCCCGGCACGCCAGGCGGGGTCGAGCATCATGCCCGGCAAAGTGAACCCGGTGATCCCCGAGGTGGTGAACCAGGTCGCATTCGCCGTGGCCGGTGCCGACCTGACGGTGACGATGGCGGTCGAGGGCGGACAGCTCCAGCTCAACGCGTTCGAGCCGATCATCGCGCACTCGATCTTCCAGTCGATCACCTGGATGCGACGCGCCATGCGGACGCTGCGCGTCAACTGCGTCGACGGGATCACGGCGAACCGCGAGCGGCTGGGCGCCATGGTCGGCTCGTCGGTCGGCGTCGTGACGGCGCTGACCCCGTTCATCGGCTACGCCGCCGCAGCGGCGCTCGCGAAGACCGCCTTGCTCACTCATCGCAACGTGGGTGACCTGGTCGTGGAGGCGGGCCTGATGTCGCGAGAGGAGGTCGACAAGCAGCTGTCCCCGGCGCGCCTGTCCGGGCTCCAGGCGGTCACCGCGGCCATCCCGATCGTGCTGGCGGACGCCGAGGAGAGCGTGTCGGGTTGATCGCCCCTTTGTGCCGGGGGGCCGGCTCTCGCTAACGTCGAGGACGTCCATATCTTTCTCGATCGACCGGGGGACCCCATGACCGACCCGAACAGCCCGTCCGCGCCGCAGCCTCCGGCCTACCAGCCGCCGGCGTACCCGACGTCGTCCTCGGACGCCTCGTACCAGAACCCCAATGCCCCGGTGCCCGGCAAGACCCTCGGGATCGTCGCCTTCATCCTCGCGATCGTGCCGGTCGGACTGCAGCTCGTCGGTCTCATCCTCGGTATCGTGGCGCTCGTCCAGAGCAAGAAGGCGGGGCGCAAGAACGGTCTCGCCCTGGCCGCGATCATCATCAGCGCCGTCTTCATGGTGATCGGCGTGGTCGTCACGATCGTGCTGTTCACCATCTTCGGCAACGTGGCGAACGAGATCTACCAGACCTGCGTCGTCCAGGGTGCCGACACTGTGACGGTCTGGGGCCAGACCCAGTCCTGCTCCTCCACTCGGTACTGAGCCGACACGCTGACGGCGAGCCCCCGCGGATGTGATCCGCGGGGGCTTTCTCATGCCGGGCTCAGGATGGGCGGGGTGCGATTGCGTTCGCCGAGTCAAAGCGCTTAAACTCCTCCCCAGCGCATCGGTTAAGCGCTTTGATCGCTTCGGCGGTCCGCGATTCAAGGAGGAAGACGTGAAGTTCAAGACAGTCGCAGGTGGCATCGCCACTCTGGCTGCGGTGTCGCTCATCCTGACCGGCTGCGGCCGCACGGACGAGTCGGCCGCCGGACCCGCCGAGGTCACCTCGCTCGACGACAGCCCGGCCACGGGCACGATCAGCGTGTGGGCGATGGGCGCGGAGGGCGAGGCGCTGCCGGGTTTCGTCCAGGAGTTCCAAGAGGCCAATCCCGACGTGAAGATCGACGTCACGGCCATCCCGTGGGACGCGGCGCACAACAAGTTCCAGACGGCGATCGCGGGCGGCAACACCCCCGACGTCGCCATGGTGGGCTCGACCTGGATGGCCGACTTCGGCGACGCGTTCGCGACCGTCCCGGCTGAGATCGCGACCGACGGCTTCTTCCCTGGAGCGCTCAGCACGACCGAGTTCGACGATCGCGCCGCCGGGGTGCCGTGGTACGTCGACACCCGCGTGCTCTACTACCGCACCGACCTCGCGCAGCAGGCGGGCTGGTCGCAGGCGCCCACCACCTGGGACGAGCTGCAGCAGCTCGCCTCCGACATGAAGGAGAAGGCCGGCGCCGAGTACGGCATCCGGATGCCGGGCGGCAACGACTCGTTCCAGGGCGCGATGTGGATGCCGTGGTCCGCCGGTGCCGAGCTGACCGACGGGGATGCCTGGACACTCGACACCCCCGAGATGACGAAGGGGCTGGAGTACTACGAGAGCTTCTTCGACGAGGGCCTCGCCGACGCGAACGCCGACATCTCCGCCGGGGCGACGGAGGCGGAGTTCGTGGCGGGCACCACCCCGATGGTCGTCGAAGGCCCGTTCCTGCGCGGTCAGCTCGAGCTGCTGGGCGGCGAGGACTTCGCATCGAAGTACGCGACGGCCGTCCTGCCCGCCGACACCGGCTCCGTGTCGTTCAGCGGCGGGGCGAACCTCGTCGTGTTCAACCAGAGCAAGAACGCCGAGTCGGCGTGGAAGCTCGTCCGCTGGCTCAGCGAACCCGAGACGCAGGCTGCCTTCTACGAGAAGACGGGTGACCTGCCCGCCCTCCAGGCTGCGTGGGACGCGCCCGCGCTGGCCGACGATGCGAGCCTGACGACTTTCGGCGAACAGCTGCAGACCGCCAAGGCTCCGCCGGTCACCACCAGCTGGGTGCAGGTGGCCGCGAAGGGCGACCAGGCTCTCGAGCAGCTGCGCCGCGGCGGAGCGGATGTCCCCGCCGTGCTGCAGAAGCTTCAGGCCGACGCCGACACGATCGGACTCGAGTGACCTCGATGTCCACCACCACCCTCCCCGCGGCCGGAGTCGACTCCGGCCGCGGGGCCTCCCGCCCCGGCGGGCTGCACGCGCGGCAGCGCAAGCGTCAGGCGCTCATCGCCTGGGCCTTCTGCCTGCCTTTCGTCGCGGTCTTCGCCGTCTTCATGCTGTTCCCGATCGTCGGCTCGTTCGCGATGTCGTTCACCGACTTCACGGCCCGCGACATCACCTCGCCGTTCGCGGTGAACTTCGTCTGGCTCGACCAGTTCGTGACGCTCTTCGGCGACCCGCGCTTCCTCACGTCGCTCGGGGTCACCGCCATCTTCGTCGTGGTCGGCATCCCCGTCACCATGGTGCTGGCGCTGGCTCTCGCGCTCGCCCTCAACAGCGGCGGCGGACGCATCGTCGCGTTCTTCCGCGTCGGGTTCTATGCGCCGGTGGTCACGAGCATCGTCGCCGTCGCCGTGGTCTGGCGCTACATCCTCCAGCCCGACGGCCTCCTCAACTCCGCCCTCGCGCTCGTCGGCATCGACGGCCCGAACTGGCTGAACGATCCCGCCTTCGCGCTTCCGTCGCTGATCATGATGGCGGTGTGGCGCAACGTCGGCACGCTCATGGTCATCTTCCTCGCGGGGCTGCAAGCCGTGCCGCAGGACGTCAATGAGGCGGCGACGATGGACGGCGCGTCGTCGTGGCGTCGGCTGATCTCGGTCACCCTGCCGCTGCTGCGCCCCACGATCCTCCTCGGCGCGGTGCTGATCTCCGTCGGCTACCTGCAGTTCTTCGAGGAAGCCTTCGTCATGACCAAGGGCGGGCCGCTCGATTCGACCCTCTCGGTGGCGTACTACACCTTCCAGCAGTTCGGCTTCGGCGAGTACGGCCTGGCATCGGCCGCCAGCTACGTCCTCTTCCTCGCCATCGCGCTGCTGAGCCTGCTGCAGTTCCGGCTGCTCCGTTCGAAGGACTGACCCGATGACAACCATCCCCGCTCCCGTGGTGGACACCGTCACGCCCCCGCCTGCGCCCAGGCGCGCCCGCCGCCGGCTCGGGCCGCGTGCGATCACCTACTCCGTCCTGACGGTCGGTCTCGTGCTCTGGCTCATCCCGTTCCTGTGGATGGTGCTCGGATCGGTCAAGACGCAGGGCGAGATCCTGCGCCGCCCGCCGACCTGGCTGCCGGAGAACCCGACGGGGGAGAACTTCGCGCAATGGTTCGGGCCCCTCGACTTCGGGCACTTCTTCACGAACAGCCTCATCGTCGCGGTCGTCACCGTCCTCGGGAACATCGTGTTCTGCTCGATGGTGGGCTACGCCCTGGCCAAGATGGAGTTCCCGGGCAAGAAGGTCCTCTTCGTCCTCGTCATGGTGACGCTCATGGTGCCGGGCGTCGTCACCTTCGTGCCGCTGTTCGTGATGGTCTCGTCGCTGGGGCTCGTCAACACCTACCCGGCACTGATCCTGCCCTTCATCACCGCCCCCATCGGCGTGTTCCTCATGCGTCAGTTCATCATGGGCATCCCCGACGCGCTGCTCGAGGCGGCGCGCCTCGACGGGGCGGGGGAGTGGCGCATCTTCTCGCGCATCGTGATGCCGCTGTGCGGGCCGCCGCTCGCCACTCTCGGCATCCTCACGTTCCTCGCGTCGTGGAACAACTTCCTGTGGCCGCTCGTGGCCGCTCAGACCGAGGACATGTACACGCTGCCCGTCGCGCTCTCGCTCTACTCGACGGGCCAGAACGCCACCAACTACGGACTGCTGCTGGCCGGGTCGGTGCTCGTCATCGCGCCGATCATCGTGCTGTTCGTGTTCCTGCAGCGCTGGTTCATCCGCGGCGTGGCCACCACCGGCCTGAAGTGACCCTCGCGCGGACCTCCGCGCCGCCGCATCCGTCCTCTCACGATCGAAAGCCCCCCATGCGACCCGAACTCCACACCGCTCCCGACGGAACGCGCTTCCGCGACCTCAACGGCAACGGCATCCTCGACCCGTACGAGGACCCGCGGCTGACCCCGGAGGAGCGCACCGACGATCTTCTCGGCCGGATGTCGCCTGCCGAGAAGATCGGGTTGATGTTCCAGACCGTCATCGAGATCGGCCCCGAGGGCGAGCTCCTCGAGACGCCGGGCGCCATCTCCAAGTCACCGACGAGCGACGTCGTCGTCGGCAAGAACATGACGCACTTCAACGTGCACGCGATCCGGACCGCCCGCGAGGGGGCCCGCTGGAACAACAACCTCCAGCGGCTCGCGGAGCGCACACCGCACGGAGTCCCGGTCACCATCAGCACGGACCCCCGTCACGCGTTCGTCGAGAACACCGGCGTCGCCTTCTCGGCGGGCCCCTTCTCGCAGTGGCCCGAGCCGCTGGGGCTCGCGGCCCTCGACGACCTCGAGGTGATCGAGCAGTTCGCCGACGTCGCCCGGCGCGAGTACTGCGCCGTCGGCATCCGGGCCGCACTGCACCCCCAGATCGATCTGCCCACCGAAGCTCGTTGGGGACGCCAGGCGCAGACGTTCGGCTTCGACGCCGAGCGGGTCTCGCAGATCACCGCCGCCTATCTGCGCGGTTTCCAGGGCGACGAGCTCGGCGCGCAGAGCGTCGCGTGCACGACGAAGCACTTCCCGGGCGGCGGACCCCAGCTCGACGGCGAGGACGCCCACTTCCCGTACGGTCGCGAGCAGGTGTATCCGGGCGGCATGTTCGACTACCACCTCGAGCCCTTCCGCGAGGCCATCCGTCGCGGCACGGCCGGAATGATGCCGTACTACGGCATGCCCGTCGGGCTCGAGCGGAACGGCGTGCCGATCGCCGAGGTCGGGTTCGCCTACAACCGGCAGATCGTGACCGACCTCCTGCGCGACGAGCTCGGCTACGACGGCGTCGTCGTCACGGACTGGGAGCTCGTCAACGACAACCACGTCGGCGATCAGGTGCTGCCGGCGCGCGCATGGGGCGTCGAGGAGCTCGACCCGACCCAGCGCATGCTGCGGCTGCTGGACGCCGGTGTCGACCAGTTCGGCGGCGAGGAGTGCACCGAGCTGCTGGTCGACCTCGTCGAGTCCGGCACCGTGCCCCTCGAGCGCATCGATGTGTCCGCTCGTCGCATCCTGCTCGTGAAGTTCCGGCTCGGTCTCTTCGACGACCCGTATGTCGACGAGGACGAAGCCGAGCGCATCGTCGGCAACGCCGACTTCCGCGCCCTCGGCACCCGCGCGCAGGCGGAGTCGCTGACCGTCCTGCAGAATCGCGACGACGTGCTGCCGATCCGGTCCTCCCCGCGCCCGAAGGTCTACGCCGAGAACATCGGCGATGCAGCCCTCGCTCCGTACGCCGATCGAGTCGAACGGCCCGAGGACGCCGATGTCGCGATCGTCCGCGTGGGAGCGCCGTTCGAACCGCGTGACGATCTGTTCCTCGAGAAGTGGTTCCACCAGGGATCGCTCGACTTCGGCCCCGGGCTGGTGTCGCGGCTGGGTCGTGTCGCGGCCCATGCGCCCCTCGTGCTGGTCGTCGGTCTCGACCGGCCCGCGGTGCTGACGCCTCTCGTCCCGGTCGCCTCGGCCATCGTCGCCGACTACGGCAGCTCGGATGCCGCGGTGCTGGCCGCGCTGACCGGTGCGGTGAGGCCGCGCGGCACGCTGCCCGTCGAGATTCCGCGATCGATGGAGGCCGTGCGTCGTTCCCGGACCGATGTGCCGGGCGACACCGACGAGCCGATCTTCCCGCGGGGGACCGGACTGTCGATCGTGCCGGCGTGAGACGCGTCGGTAGACTCCCCGGGGAATCGAGGTAGTCATGGTGGTCGGACGGCCCACGGTCTATGACGTCGCGGAACGTGCGGGGGTGTCGATCGCGACGGTCTCGTTCGCGTTCCGGCGCCCCGACAAGGTGCGCACGGAGACCCGCGACATGGTGCTGCGGGTCGCGCGCGAGCTGGGGTACGTGCCCAGCGGCTCGGCCCGGAACCTCGCGCGTGGCCGGACGGGCGTGCTCGGGCTGCACCTGTTCGATCTGCTCGTCGAGTCGGCACCCCCCGTCGAGACGGGTCTGCCTGCGACCGAGCCACCCGCCGCATCGACGTCCTCGTCCGGGCTCACCGACCTGGCCGACCTCGATCTCGACGTCGACCTGATCGCCTGGGACGCCGACGAGGACGTCCGCCGGAGCGCCCCGCGGACGTTCCCCCTCTACGTCGACGAGATCCAGCGCGGCTTCGTGCTCGAGTGCAAGCGAGCCGGCACGGCGGTACTCCTGAGCACGGGAGGGCTCGGCGCATCCGAGATCGCCGACACGGCGGGGCAGGTCGACGGTCTGGCGATCCTGCCGGGCCCGACGGTGACCGCGTCGCTCGGGTCGGTGTCGTCGACGCTCCCGGTCGCCGTGCTGAGCTCGCCGCTGGGCGACGCGCATCACGTCCTCGCCGACAACGCGGGCGGTGAGCGCATGCTGGTCGACCATTTCATCGACGTCCACGGCGTCTCGACGTTCGGGTGGATCGACGCGCCTGCGGGCTTCGACACCGACGAGCGCCGCGCCGCCTTCTTCGATGCGGTCGCCTCGCACTCCGGCGCGAGCGCCGAGATCATCGACACCGTCGAGCTCGAGCGCGCGCCGGTGTTCCCGGGGCTGAGCTCACGAGCACGCGAGGGCACGCTGCCGGAAGCGGTGCTGTGCGCGACCGATCAGATCGCGCTCGCCGCGCTCGACGTGTTGCATGCTCGCGGCGTCGACGTGCCGCGCGACGTCCGGCTGGCGGGCTTCGACGGCATCCAGGCGGCGGGGATGTCGTCGCCGCCGCTGACGACCGTGCGCCAGCCGATGGAGCTCATGGGGCGCATCGCCGCCCACCTGCTGCTGAACGATCCGGGCGACGGGTCGGCCCGCCGGAGCGTGCGCGTCGAGGTCGGACTCCGGGTCGGCGGAAGCTGCGGGTGCGCGGTCAGTCCGTGATGCGGCAGTGCGTCCGCAGCTCGCCGATCCCGTCGATCCCGACGGTGACGACGGAGCGGTCGCGCAGGAAGATCTGCGGGTCGCGCGAGTAGCCGGCGCCGCCCGGGCTGCCGGTCGAGATGAGCGTTCCGGGAAGCAGCGTCGCCGCTGTCGACAGATGCGCGACGAGTGTGGCGACCGAGCGGATCATTTGTCCGGTCGAGGCGTCCTGCACCGTCTGCCCGTCGACGACGGCCCAGATGTGCAGATCCTGCGGGTCGGGGATCTCGTCGGCGGTCACCACGTACGGTCCCGTCGGCGTGAACCCGTCGAAGGACTTGCAGCGCGACCACTGCGCCTCGGAGAACTGGATGTCGCGCGCGGTGATGTCGTTGACCACGGTGTAGCCCCAGACGTGGTCGAGAGCCGTGTCGGCGGGGACGTCCTTCGCCGCCGCCCCGATGATGACGCCCAGCTCGGCCTCGTAGTCGACGGACTCGCTGAGGCTCCGCGGCCACGACGTGATCGCATCGTGGGCGGTCAGGGAGTTCGGCCACAGGGTGAAGACGGTGGGGGCGGTGTCGGCCTTCAGGCCCAGCTCGCTCGAGTGGGCCGCGTAATTGAGGCCGACGGCCAGGACGATGGGCGGAGCCAGGACGGCCGACGCGAACGCGGAGCCATCGACGACGTGCCACGCGACGCCATCGCTCGTGGACGCGGCGGCGACGCGCGCCAGTCCGTCGTCACCGAGCTCGATGAGCTGCTGGAGCCGTTCGGGTGCGCCGGCGAACAGGTCGCCGACGAACGTGGCCCGGTCGTCTTCGACGAGCACGAGGCGGGGATCGTCGGCCCCCGCGGTCATCACGTGGGCAAAGCGCATACAGCCAGGCTACCCGGCTCGCGCGGCGGTCGCGGCGCAGGCCTCAGCCATCGGGCCGAGCCCGCCTGCGCTCTAGGGTGAAGGCGTGTCGTTCCCGTCGCCTCTCTCACAGCCGCAGCCCGGCCATCCCGGCCCCATTCCGGCCGCACCGAGCTCGCCGCCCGTCGTGCCCGTCCGAGCGCGGCCCGGCGGATGGGCGGCGCTGTGGGTCGGTGCCGTCCTGGTGCTGCTGATGCTCGGACTCATCGCCTACCTGGTGTCGTTCCTCGGCTGGTTCGCCTCGATCGTGGGCGCCGTCCTGGCCCTGTTGCCGTTGCTCGGCGTGCTGTGGGCGGTCCGCATCGTCGACCGCTGGGAGCCCGAGCCGCCGCGCCTGCTGTGGCTCGCTCTCGGGTGGGGCGCGATCGCCTCGGTGGTCATCGCCCTCGCTGTCGATCTGCTCGTCACGATCGTGGCCGGTCCCGCCCGCGACCCGTTCGCTCAGGCGTTGGGGAGCGTCGTCCAGGCGCCCATCGTCGAGGAGATCGCGAAGGGGCTCGGCATCCTCCTCATCCTCCGTCTGGGACGGCGCTACTTCGACGGTCCCGTCGACGGCGTGGTCTACGGCGCGATGATCGGGGCGGGGTTCGCGTTCACGGAGAACATCCTCTACTTCGCCGACAGCCTGATCGCCGGCGGTCTCGCCCAGGTGTCGGTCACGTTCGTGCTGCGCGGCATCCTCTCGCCCTTCGCCCACGTCATGTTCACCGCGGCCACCGGTTTCGCGGTGGGGCTCGCGGTACGACGAGGGGCGCGCGGCGCCGCGGTGTTCGGCCCGTGGGCGACCGGCCTCGCCGTCGCGATCCTCCTGCACGCGCTCTGGAACGGCTCGGCGGCCTTCGCCGACTTCTTCGCCCTCTACGCGACGCTCCAGGTGCCGTTGTTCATCGGATTCGTCCTCGGTGTGCTGCTGCTCCGCCGTGAGGAGGCGCGCCTCACGCGGGAGCGTCTGCACGACTACGCAGCGGCGGGGTGGTTCACTCCGGTCGAGGTCGATCTCCTCGCCACGGGGCGCGGTCGGCGCCGGGCGTTGGCCTGGGCGCGGACGCTCCCGGGCGATCGGACCGAGACGATGCGCGCCTTCATCGCCGAGGCGACACGTCTTGCGGCGGCTCGCCAGCGCGCGCTCACCGGCCGAGACGACCAGGCCCTCGCCGACGAGCGCGAGCACCTCGCCCGTGCCACGCGCCTGCGACAGGCGCTGCTGCGACCGTGACGAGCGTTCGTCGCGGGCATTCGTCGCGGGCATTTCTCGCGACGCGGTCCGGGAAAGACTCAGCGCCCGGTGCTGCGGCGATGCCTGCATGTCTCCCGGGCGCTGAGTTGGCCTGCCTCCATGATCCTCCGGCCCCCCAGTCGCGTCAAGAGGTGCGATCCGTCACGCTCCGCGTTGCACCCGCCCCCGCCCTCGGGTTGGATGGACACCATGACTGACGACCGCACCAAGCCCGAGATCGACGCCCCCGAGGGCCCCGCGCCCGATGACCTCGTCGTTCGCGACCTGATTGTCGGCGACGGCGCCGAGGCCAAGCCCGGCGACACCGTCACCGTCCACTACGTCGGCGTCGAGTACACCTCCGGCGAGGAGTTCGACTCGTCGTGGAACCGCGGCGAGAGCATCCAGTTCCCGCTCCGCGGCCTCATCCAGGGCTGGCAGGACGGCATCCCCGGCATGAAGGTCGGCGGGCGCCGTGAGCTCGTGATCCCGCCGCACCTGGCCTACGGCCCGGCCGGTGGACACTTCCTCGGCGGCAAGACCCTCATCTTCATCATCGACCTGCTCGCGGTCGGCTGATCCGACGAACGCCTCTCGACGGGCGGATGCCGCACCACGCGGCATCCGCCCGTCGACGTTCGGTCACCGGAAATTTACATTCGCGGGAATAGGATGTGCGAGGGTCGCGTTGCCGCCCCTGTACGCCGGACCCCTCCCGGACACCTACGACGAAGGACGATCATGACCACGACCACCGAAATCCCCGGTTACAAGGCTGGCACCTGGGTGCTCGACGCCTCCCACAGTGAGGTGGGCTTCAGCGTCCGCCACATGATGATCTCGAAGGTGCGCGGCACCTTCGCCGTCGCCGAGGCGACCATCGTCGCCCCCGAGAACCCCCTCGAGCTGACCCTCGACGCCAAGGTCGACGTCGCCTCGATCAACACCAAGGACGAGGGTCGCGACAACCACCTCCGCAGCGCCGACTTCTTCGACGTCGAGAACTACCCGAACATCACGTTCGTCTCGACCGGCGTGCGCCAGCAGGGCGGCGACTTCCTCGTCGACGGCGACCTCACCATCAAGGACGTCACCAAGCCCGTGACCTTCGAGGTCGAGTTCGGCGGCTTCGGCACCGACCCGTGGGGCAACTACAAGGCGGGCGCGACGGCCAAGACCGTCATCAACCGCGAGGAGTTCGGCCTCACGTGGAACGCCGCGCTCGAGACCGGTGGCGTGCTCGTCGGCAAGGACGTCACGATCGAGCTCGACCTGCAGGGCTCCATCCAGGCCTGATCGCCGGATACTCGCGAGGGGCGGATGCTGCGGCATCCGCCCCTCGTCGTGTCAGCCGCCGCGGCTCGGTCGGCTCACGGCGTCGGATGCGTCGCGTCGTAGGCGCGGAAGGCCGGGGCGAGCCGCACGAGGAGCGCCACGAGCCCCACGATGATGAAACCGCCGAGCAGCGGCGGGAACCACAGGGCCGTGACCGTCGCAAGGGTGCCGGCGTACAGCGCGCCCAGGCGCGGGCCGCCGGCGACGACGACGATGAACAGTCCCTGCAGCCGGCCCCGGATCGCATCGGGCACCGCGGCCTGCACCATCGTGTTGCGGTAGATCGAGCTGACGTTGTCGGCGGCGCCCGAGCCCGCCAACGCGAGGGCGGCGAGGGCGATGAGGGCGACGTTCGCGGAGTCCTCGCCGATCCGCCCGGGGGAGAGCACGCCGAACGACCCCGCGAGCAGGACGGCGCCGAACAGCGCGATCGTGACGCCGTAGGCGACGATCGCTCGCTCGATGCCGCGGCCGTGGAGCGGATAACGGGCGATCGGTCCGGAGAACAGGCTCGAGAGGAATGCCCCCACCGCGATGGCGGCCGTGAGCAGTCCGGTCGTGATCGCGCCGCCGCCGAGCAGCACGGCGCCGATCGCGGGGAAGAGGGCGGTGGGCTGGCCGAAGGTCATCGCGATGATGTCGAGGATGAACTGCAGCCGGATGTTCCTCGCACGCTTGATGAACCGCCACCCGTCGGCGAGCGATCGCAGGCCCGGGCGGACGACGGTGCCTTCGGGGCGGATGCTGGGCAGCGACCAGAGGCCCAGGAACAGGGCGCTCATCAGCACGAGGTCGATCGTGTAGGTCCAGCCGTATCCGGTGAAGGCCACGAGCAGTCCGGCGGCGGCGGGCCCGACCGAGACCATGATCCCCATCGTGATGCCGCCGAGGGCCGACGCCGCGGGCAGCAGCTCGCGGGGGATGAGTCGCGGCACGATCGCCTGACGCGCGGCCATGACGACCGAGTTCGCCGCCGAGTTCACGACCGCGATGGCGTACAGCCAGGCGACGGTCTCGCCCCCGCTCCACGTCAGGACCATGAGAACGGCCGTCGAGACGAAGGTCACGGACGCCGCGATGATGGCGACCCGGCGCCGGTCGAAGGCGTCGGCGAGCATGCCGCCGTACAGGCCCGCGATGATCATCGGCACGAGCCCCGCGACCGCGATCATGGCCACGGCGAAGGTCGACGCCGTCAGGTCGTACATGTGCAGCATGATCGCGACGATGGTCAGCTGGCCGCCGAGGCCGGCCAACGTGGAACCCACCCACATGCGCGCGAACGCGGGCGAGGTGGTGAGCGGCCGCAGATCGATCAGATGGTCTCGTCGCAGGCGCATCAGATGAGCCTAGATGACTGGTAGAGTAGAGCGGTTGCCGTTCGATCGGCCGCGGATAAAGAGAGCTCGCACATCCTGTGTCGGGCGCCGCGCAATGAGAAGGAAGGGGATCCCATCTATGGCACTCGAAGCAGACGTCAAGAAGGCGATCATCGAAGAGTACGCGACGCACCCCGGTGACACCGGATCCCCCGAGGTGCAGGTCGCGCTCATGTCGCAGCGCATCAAGGACCTCACCGAGCACCTCAAGATCCACAAGCACGACCACCACTCGCGCCGTGGACTCTTCCTGCTCGTCGGTCAGCGCCGTCGACTGCTCGGCTACCTCCAGGAACTCGACATCCAGCGTTACCGTTCGCTGATCGAGCGCCTCGGACTCCGCCGCTAAGGAGAACGACCCGCGCACAATCGCGCAAAACATTCTTGCGAAGGCCGCCCCACGGTGTGGGGCGGCCTTCGGCTTCTCCCGGACCGGCGCCGCGAGAACGTACCTTCACCGCGAGAACGTACGCCGTACGGTGCGTCGTCGCGGAGACGGTGCGTGCTCAGCGGCCGGCGCTCAGCGGCGGGCGGCGGCGAGCAGGTCGGCGTGCCAGCGCTCGGCGACGTCGGGGTGCGCGCGCAGGCGCGACTTGAGCGCGTTCTCGCCGTGCACGCCGTGGATCGGGTTGGTCGGGTCCTTCGTCACGCCTCGCGCCTCGGCGGCGAGCTCGGCGGGCAGGTCGATGAGCGGGAACCGGGCGTCGAGCGCGGGGTTGAAGAAGAACGGCACCGAGATGCGGTCGTCGGGGTACCGCGGCGAGACCACGCGGTGGTTCGTCGCGATGAGATAGCCGTCGGTCGCGTACTCGAGCAGCTCGCCGATGTTGACCACGAACGCTCCCGGCACCGGCGGCGCATCGACCCAGACGCCGTCGCGCTCGACCTGCAGGCCGCCCTTGCCGGGCTCGACCCACAGCAGGGTCAGGGCGCCCGAGTCCTTGTGGGCGCCGACGCCTTGCTGCGGCGTGGGGTCGTCCTTGCCGGGGTAACGGACGATCTTCAGGAGGGTCTGCGGTTCGCCGAAATGATCCTCGAAGTACGTCGCGGGCGCGCCGAGGGCCTCGGCCCACGCCCGGAGGAGACGGCGCGCGACCTCGGAGAGGTGCGCGACCCACGCGTCGGTCACCTCGCGCAGCTCGGGCTGCGCGGCCGGCCAGAGGTTGGGGCCGATGAGCCGGGCGTAGTCGGGGGCGTCCGGGTCGGCGACCGCGGGCCGCTCGGGGCCGATGTCGATCTGCTCGCGCCAGTCGACACGGCCCTGCGTCAGCTCGCCGCCGACGCGCGTGTAGCCGCGGAAGTGCGGACTGTTGACGTTCTCGATGGCGAGCTTGTCGGCCTCGGGCAGCTCGAAGAACTCGCGTGCGACGCGGTGCAGCCGATCCTCGAGCCCCGCGGGGATGCCGGTACCGGTCAGGTAGAAGAACCCGACGTCGTGCGTCGCTGCCCGCAGTTCGTCGCGGAAGCGCGCCACATCGGCGGCGTCGCCGTCGAGCTGGGAGAAGTCGAGAACGGGAAGGGAGAGCTCGCTCATGCAGCGAGGTTACGAGCCCTCCGCGCCGTCCGCGCGATTGTTGCGGGGGATGACCGCTCCGGGCTCGCGGGGGCGGCGGGAACCCGTCGGGTCGTTCCGCCGTCCCTCGCGCCCCGCGAGCTCCGGATCGCGGAACAGCCACGCCGGGCGTGGTTCGACGAGCGGGCGGAACAGGCGTCGCACCGGTGCGGTGGCGAGACCGAGCGCGATGAGGATCGACGCGGCGACGACGAGAGGGAGCCACAGCCACGTCGGCTCGGCATCTCGCAGCACGCCCGATTCGCGGAACGGGTACAGCACGAACGAGTGCAGCAGGTAGACGTACATCGTGTACTGACCGAGGCGGGTCCAGCGGTGCGAGCCGCGGGGGATGAGGGCGAAGAAGGATGCCGTCAGAGCCAGGGCCACGAGCAGCAGCGCGACCCGGACCGCTCCGGCCCACCACTCGGAGCTGCCGGCATCGGCGTAGCTCGCGTCGTAGAACATCCACTTGCCGAGGTTGATGTCGCGCCACGTGCCGATGAAGGCCCACGCTGCCCACCCGGCGATCGCGAGCGTCGCGATGGCTGCGCTCACGGTGCCGGCGTTCCGACGCAGCAGGTCGAACCGGTCGACGACGTCCCGGTCGCGCAGCCACCAGCCGAGCACGAAGAAGGGCAGGAAGCCCAGGGTGCGCGAGAGCGACAGCGTCGAGTCGATGTTGGGCAGGTAGCCCGAGATGATCGAGATCGCGAACGCCCAGGCGAGCGGCCAGCGCAGCAGTGCCAGGTAGGGCAGGACGAGACGGAAGATGCCGAGCGCGAGGAGGAACCACAGCGTCCACGACGGCTGGGTCGGATTGGGGTTCGCCTGTCCTTCGACGAGGAACTTCGTGAGCGTCCACAGGCCCTCGAAGATCACGTACGGCACGATGATGTCGGTGATCACGCGTGCCATCTGCCGTCGCGACTGCGGGTCCGACTTCGAGAAGTAGCCGGAGATGATCGCGAACGCGGGCATATGGAACGCGTAGATCACGAGGTACATCGCCATCGCGATGTCGGAGTCGTACGTGAGGCGCTGGATCGCGTGCCCCAGAACCACCAGCACGATGCAGGCGAAGCGGGCGTTGTCCCAGAAGGGCACGCGCCGCTTCGGGCGCGTTCCGGTCGTACCGGTGGCGGGATGCGTCATCGTGGATGAAACACTATCCCGCGGGAATACTCCGAGCGCGACCGCGTTGCATGGTTTATATTCATTTGCATGAAACGGATGCCGAGGCGTCCGGGAAGGCGGACCGACGTGAACACGCACACGAGCGAACACACCGGCTGGTCGGGGATGCAGTTCGGCATCTTCACCGTGAGCGACATCACGGCAGACCCCACGACCGGCCACACCCCGAGCGAGGCGGAGAAGATCCGCGCCGCCGTGACCATCGCGAAGCACGCCGAGGAGGTCGGGCTCGACGTCTACGCGATCGGAGAGCACCACAACCCGCCGTTCTGGTCGTCGTCACCCACGACGACGCTCGCGTACATCGCTGCCCAGACCGAGCGCCTCATCCTCTCGACCGCGACGACGCTCATCACGACGAATGACCCGGTGAAGATCGCCGAGGACTACGCGATGCTGCAGCACCTCTCCGGCGGCCGCGTCGACCTCATCATGGGGCGCGGCAACACCGGCCCGGTGTACCCCTGGTTCGGCAAGGACATCCGTCAGGGCCTGCCGCTGGCGATCGAGAACTACGCCCTCCTGCACAAGCTGTGGCGCGAGGACGTCGTCGACTGGGAGGGCAAGTTCCGCACGCCGCTGCAGGGCTTCACCTCGACGCCCCGTCCGCTCGACGGTGTCGCGCCGTTCGTCTGGCACGGTTCGATCCGCACGCCCGAGATCGCCGAGCAGGCGGCCTACTACGGCGACGGGTTCTTCGCGAACAACATCTTCTGGCCCAAGGAGCACTACCAGCGCCTGATCGACCTGTACCGTCAGCGCTTCGCGCACTACGGTCACGGCACGCCCGAGCAGGCGATCGTCGGCCTCGGCGGACAGGTGTTCATGAGCGCGAACTCGCAGGATGCCGTCCGGCAGTTCCGCCCGTACTTCGACAACGCCCCCGTCTACGGTCACGGCCCCTCGCTCGAGGACTTCAGCGAGATGACGCCGCTCACTGTCGGTTCGCCGCAGCAGGTCATCGACCGATACGCCGCGATGCGCGAGACCTTCGGCGACTACCAGCGCCAGCTGTTCCTCATCGACCACGCGGGGCTCCCGCTGAAGACCGTGCTCGAGCAGCTCGACATCCTGGGCGGCGAGGTCGTCCCCGTGCTGCGCAAGGAGCTCGCACAGGGGCGCGGCGCCGACGTCCCCGACGCGCCGACGCACGCTGCGCGCGTGCGCGAGGTCTACGGCGACGGCCCCGCGCGTGAGGCGCGTCCTCGGGCCAACCGCGGTGACAACCTCAGCGGCCCCTCGCCCTACCAGGACGCCCCGGCGCCCGCAGGTTCGGCCTTCGGTGTGGCGGCGGCACGATGAGCGCCCGCCGGATCGCGGTCGTCTCGGCGGGTCTGTCGAACCCGTCGTCGACGCGGATGCTCGCCGACCGCCTGGCGACGGCGACGATCGCGGAGCTCGCGGCATCCGACATCAGCGCGACCGCTGACGTCATCGAGCTGCGCGACCTCGCGCACGACATCACGAACAACCTGCTGACGGGCTTCGCCCCGCCCGCACTCGAGTCGGCGATCAACTCGGTCGTCTCGGCCGATGCGCTCATCGCCGTGACGCCGATCTTCTCGACCAGCTACTCGGGGCTGTTCAAGTCGTTCATCGATGTGCTCGACCCCGACTCGCTGACCGGGAAGCCCGTGCTGATCGGGGCGAACGCGGGCACGGCTCGGCACTCCCTCGCGATCGACTACGCCATCCGACCGCTGTTCGCGTACCTGCACGCGGCCCCGGTCTCGACCGGCGTCTTCGCCGCCTCGAGCGACTGGGGCAGCAAGGCCGACGAGGTCGCACCGCTCAGCGCGCGGGTCGAGCGCGGAGCGCGAGAGCTCGCGGCGGCCGTCGTCGCACGCACGCCCGTCAAGGATGCCGACCCCTTCGACCCGGCCTCGTATCTGGGCGAGGGGAAGTCGTTCGGGCATCTGCTGGGCGGTCTCGCGGGGGAGTGACCCGCTCCCGGCGGCGCGCCAGGGCGGCCGCGATCAGGTCGATCGCGGCGCCCAGCGCGAGCGCCGCGGCGACCGACAGCACGACGGCGACGACGGGCGCGTCCGGGAGGAGCACCCCGATGGCGGCGCCGATAACGCTCTGGTAGCCGGCCCAGGCGCTCGCCGCCACCAGGGCGACGGCGAGGAACCGCGCGGCCGGCACACGCGTGGCTCCCGCGGTGAGGTTGACCGCGAGCCGCGCGAAGGGGATGAAACGCGCGGTGAAGACGACCGTCGCCGTCCCGCGCGACAGACGTGCCCCGGCCCACGCGAACGCCTGCTCCACCCGTCGGTGTCGCATCCATCGCCAGCGGCGAAGTCCGATCCGGCGGCCGATCGCGTAGCAGAGGGCATCGCCGCAGAACGCGGCGATCGCCGCGACCCCGACGACGGCGAGCAGCGGGGGTTGTCCCGTCGCGGCGGCGAGGGCGCCCGCGGCCGTCACCGCGATCTCACCCGGCACGACGACCACGACGGAGTCGAGCAGGACGAGCGCGTAGACCACGGCGAGGACCCATGGTCCGCCGGAGATCGCGTCGAGCAGGTCTGCGGGCACGCTGCATCCCTATCAGCCGGGGATGAACGCCGCGGGAACGGCGACGGTCAGGCGTCCGCGAGGTGACCGGCCGCGGAGGACCGCGTGAACAGTGCGCGACAACGGCTGCTCCGGCGGTCGGAGGCGCGTCATCGGAGCCACCCTGGTGTCGTGAGAGTCGCGGTCGTCACCGAGTCGTTCCTGCCCCACATGAACGGGGTCACCGGTTCCGTGCTGCGGGTGCTCGAGCATCTCGAGCGCCGCGGGCACGAGTCCTTCGTCGTCGCGCCGGGCGCGGGGCGAGGGCATCCGCTCGCCGTGCCGGGGCGCGCGGTGAGGTCGATCCCCATGCCCCGGTACCCCGCGGTGCGCGTCGCGGCGCCGCCGGTCTCGTCCGTCACCCGGGCTCTGCGAGCGTTCCGGCCCGACGTCGTGCACCTGGCTTCACCGTTCCTTCTCGGGTGGCAGGGGCTGCTCGCGGCTGAAACCCTCGGCCTGCCCAGCGTCGCCGTGTACCAGACCGACGTCATCGCGTATACGGAGCGCTACGGCCTGCCGAGCGCCTCGGCCCTGACAGCTGCCCACGTGCGGCGGCTGCATCGCCGAGCCACGCTGACCCTCGCTCCCGCCGACGCGGCACGGCGTCAGCTCGAAACCCTCGGAGTGGACCGTGTGGCGATCTGGGGTCGCGGGGTCGACGGCATCCGTTTCGCTCCTCATCGCCGTGACGAGGCCTGGCGGGCCCGGTTCGTGCCGGGACTGGCGCCCGGCGAGGTCGTGGTCGGTTACGTCGGACGGCTCGCGCCCGAGAAGCAGATCGAGGACCTCGCCGCGTTGCGCCCGCTGCCCGGCGTGCGGGTGGTCATCGTGGGCGACGGCCCCTCACGAGCGGCGCTCGAACACCTGCTGCCGGATGCCGTGTTCGTCGGGCAGCTGCAGGGAGACGCGCTCGCCACCGCGATGGCCAGCTTCGACGTCTTCGTGCACCCGGGCGAGAGCGAGACGTTCGGCCAGACCATCCAGGAGGCGCAGGCGAGCGGCGTGCCGGTCGTCGCGACCGGGCGCGGCGGGCCGCTGGACCTCGTCCGCAGCAGTGTCGACGGTTGGCTGTACCGGCCCGGCGACGCGGACGACCTCCGCGATCGGGTCGCCGACCTGGCGGGGGATGCCGCGAAGCGGCGTGCGTTCGGCGCGGCTGCACGCGACGCCGTCGCCGGTCGCACGTGGGAGAGCCTCGGTGATGCCCTGCTCGGCCACTACGAGCGTGCCGTGGAGCTGCGCGCGATCGATCGCGCGCGGCGAGTCCGGGTGTGGCCGCGTGCCGAGCTGCCGGCCGCGGGTGACGGGCCTCCGCTCTGGCGGCGCTACGTCGCGCTCGGCGACTCGATCACCGAAGGACTCTGCGACACGTCGCGGATGCCGGCGGGGATGCATCGGGGATGGGCCGATCGTCTCGCCCGGCTCCTCGCTTCCGCGTCGCCGCGCACGAGCGGGGGGACGGCCGCCTTCCAGTACGCGAACCTCGCCGTGCGCAGCAAGCGCGTACGGCATCTCGTCGATGAGCAGGTGCCCGCCTGTCTGGCGTTGCGGCCCGACCTCGTGTCGGTGCTCATCGGTGCCAATGACCTCGTTCGGGCCCGGGTCGATGTCGTGAGCGTCGCCGACGAGGTCGAGATCGCGGTTCGGCGGCTGCGAGAGTCCGGCGCGGATGTCCTGCTCGCCACGGTGTTCCTCCCGGGACGGGCCGCGGCGAGTATGTTCGCGCGCCGCTTCGCCGCCTACAACGCGCGGCTGCGTGCGATCGCGACGAGCACCGGCGCGATCCTGGTCGATCTGGAGGCGGTGCCCGAGCTCGCGCGGCTCGAGATGTGGGCCGACGACAGAGTGCATCTGCGGTCGTGCGGGCATCGGCTCGTCGCGTATCGCGCGGCGGAGGCCCTCGGGGTGCCCCACGCGGAGGCGCTCGCCGCTCTCGATGAGGCGTTCCATCTCGACGACGAGCCCGCGGCGCCGGGAACCTGGCTGCGCCGCGACGCCCTCCCGTGGGTGTGGCGGCGGATGCGCGGTCGCACCGCCGGCGACGGCGTGTCTCCCAAGCTTCCCGCGTACGTGCGCATCGGTCCCACCACCCCGCGCCGCTCATCCCTCCCGCAGCAGTAGCCCGCGCCGCGCCCGCATCGCCGAGGACGTACCGTCGCCGCGAGCACGCACCCTCGCCGGTACGTCCTCGCGACGAGCGTGCGTTCTCGCCGAGAGGCGGCGGAGGAGCGGGGGATGCGGGTCAGGGGCGCCAGCGGTACTCGGCCTCGGGGCGGCCGGGCGTGCCGTAGCGCTGGGCCCGCTCGGCCCGGCCGGCGTCGGCGAGGTGCTCGAGGTACCGGCGCGCGGCGACGCGCGACATCCCCAATGCCTCGGCGGCCTCACGGGCAGACAGCGCCCCCGTCTCGCGGAGCCGATTCGACACGCGGTCGAGAGTCTCGGGCGCCAGGCCTTTCGGGATGGGCGCGGTGACGGGTCGCAGCGCGCCGAGCAGTGCATCGATCTCGGCCTGGGTCGCCGATCCCGTCGTCTCGCTTGCGCGCGCGCGGAAGCGCGCATACTGCGACATCCGTTCCTGGAAATCGGCGAACGTGAAGGGCTTCACGAGGTACTGCACCGCGCCGAGTCCGACGACCTGCCGGACCACGTCGGCATCGCGGACGGAGGTGATCGCGATGACGTCGACGTCGCGGGCTCGTGCGCGGAGGTGGCGGAGGACGTCGAGTCCCGATCCGTCGGGCATCGTCATGTCGAGCAGCACGAGGTCGACCTCATCGGCGGTCGGGCTGTCGAGGAGTGCCCGGAGGGCCGCGCGTGCGCCGCTGCACTCCGCGACGACCCGGAAACCATCCAGGCGTTCGATGTAGTGACGGTGAAGGTCGAGGGCGAGCGCTTCGTCGTCGACGAGCAGAACGCCGATCATGTTCCCCTCCTCGGCAGGATGACGCGGAACGTCGTCGGATCGTCGTCGACGGCGACCACCCCGCCCGCGTCGTCGACGATCGCCGCGACGAGTGCGAGGCCCACGCCGCGCCCCTGGGTGCCGGCGGGCTTCGTCGAGAAGCCGTGCTCGAAGATGCGGCGTCGGAGGTCTGCGGGCACACCGGCTCCCGAGTCCGACACGGCGATCTCGAGCTCGTCCTCCGCGGTGCGCGTCATCCTGATCTCCACCCAGCGCGGTTCCGGCCCGCCGGCGGCGGCGTCGAGCGCATTGTCGATGAGATTACCCACGACCGAGACGGCGTCGACCGGCGACAGTACCGAACGCGGCGCATCGGGAGCGATCTTCGACCGCCAGCGGATGCCGCGTTCCTTGGCCTGAGACGCCTTGCCGAGCAGCAGGGCGCCCACGGTGGGATCGCCCTCCCGCCGGGCGGCGACCTCGTCGACCAGGATCTGGCTCTGCTGGGAGGTCTCGGCGAGGATCTCGATCGCCTCGGGGGTGCGCCCCAGCTCGAGCAGGGCGATCGCCGTGTGCATGCGGTTGCCGTGTTCGTGGGTCTGCGCGCGCAGCGCCTCTCCGAGGGTGCGGAGCGACTCGAACGACGACACCGCGTCGCGGACGGCGCCGGCCGGCAGATCTCCCGTGACCTGCCGCGTCGCCCGGCGCGCGACGACGGCCCCGACGAGGCCGGCCGCGAGCAGGGCGGCGGCGATGCCGACGGTGACGAGGATGCGGGGGCCCAGGGTCGCCGCGATGCTGCCGATCGTCACGCCGACCGAGACCCACCCGACGACGGCGCCGTCACGCTCCACGGGCACGATCGTGCGGATCGACGGACCGAGGGTTCCGGTGAACTCCTCCGTGAGCGCACGTGCCGTGGGGGGAATCGACCCGAGATAGCGCTCGCCGATCCGTGCGGCGTCGCGGTGCGTGATGCGGATGCCGCTCGGGTCCATGATCGTGACGAAGTCGACGCGGGCATCGACGATCACCTGTTCGACTTGGGGTTGCAGCTCCGTCGAGGCGAGGTCGCGGTCGCCGGCGGCGAGAAGATCGGCGACCTGGGTCGAGTCGGCGACGGTCTGGGCCACGGCCTGGGTGACGCGCTCGGCTTCGGCGCGCGCCGAGCGCTGCCCGTCGGCGACGAGGATGCCGGCGATCGCGAGGGTGAGGACCGCCACCGCCACCGCGACCGCCACGAACACGAGCGAGGCGGCGCTGCGGGTGCGCGTTGTCATGCCGCTCTCGCTCTCGTCGTCATCGTCGGGCTCACGCGGGTCGCAGGCCGCGACCAATACGACCATAAATCGGCGCCCGAGGGGAACGGTCCGACGCTGAGAAGCGCACCGACAGAGACGTCGGCATCGGACAACGACTGTTCAGCTGGAGGAGACCATGGCTCTCACATCATCTTTCCGCCTGCCGGGGTACAACGCCCGGAAAGGCAAGCAGGCCTGGGACAAGCACACGTGGCTCTACGTCTCGGTCATCCTCGCGGTCGTGCTGGGCGCGGTCGTCGGTCTCGTCTGGCCGACCTTCGCCGTCGGCCTCGAGCCGCTCGGAAAGGGCTTCGTCAACCTGATCAAGATGATGATCGCACCGATCATCTTCTGCACGATCGTCGTGGGGGTGGGCTCGATCGCGAAGGCCGCGACCGTCGGGCGCATCGGCGGATTGGCCCTGCTCTACTTCATGGTGATGTCGACGTTCGCCTTGGCGATCGGACTCATCGTGGGCAACATCATCCACCCGGGTGAGGGGCTCAACATGCAGAGCGCCACCTACGACGCCGGCGCGGCGGCCGAGGCGAAGTCGACTACCGACTTCCTGCTGGGCATCATCCCGACCACGTTCTTCTCGGCCTTCACGGGTGAGAGCGTGCTCCAGGTGCTGTTCATCGCGCTGCTGGTCGGATTCGCGCTCCAGGGGCTCGGTGAGAAGGGCGCACCGATCATGAGCGCCGTGAAGAACCTGCAGACACTGGTCTTCCGCATCCTCGGCATGATCCTGTGGCTGGCTCCGATCGGTGCCTTCGGCGCGATCGCGGCGGTGGTGGGCAAGACCGGCGTCGCCGCGATCGTGAGCCTCGGCGTGCTGATGATCGCCTTCTACATCACGTGCGTCGTCTTCATCGTCGCGGTGCTCGGCACGCTGCTCTATGCCGTCGCGCGGGTCAACATCTTCAGCCTGATGAAGTACCTCGCTCGCGAGTACCTCCTGATCGTCGGCACGTCGTCGAGCGAGTCGGCGCTGCCTCGCCTCATCGCCAAGATGGAGCACGTCGGCGTCTCGAAGCCTGTCGTGGGCATCACGGTTCCCACGGGGTACTCCTTCAACCTCGACGGCACGGCCATCTACCTCACGATGGCGTCGTTGTTCATCGCCGCGGGCATGGGGGCTCCGATGTCGATCCCCGAGCAGATCGGACTGCTCGTCTTCATGATCATCGCGTCGAAGGGAGCGGCCGGAGTCACTGGTGCCGGACTGGCGACCCTTGCCGGCGGTCTGCAGGCGTACCGCCCCGACCTCGTCAACGGCGTCGGCGTGATCGTCGGCATCGACCGCTTCATGTCGGAGGGTCGCGCCTTGACCAACTTCACGGGCAATGCGGTCGCGACGATCCTCATCGGAACCTGGACGCGCGAGTTCGACCGCGAGCAGGCCCGCGCCGTGCTGAGCGGCGAGCGTCCCTTCGACGAGGCGATGCTCACCGGTCACGGCCACGACGGGATGTCGAACGACACGGGCGCCGTCAACACGCAGGGCCTCGGTGACGCCGCCCTCGACGAGGCCGCGGCGAAGGAGGAGCGCGCGCGCCTCCGCCGTGAGGCCGCGACTCGCTGACCCGCTGGACCGATGACGGCCCGATGGCCGCGGCTCCGAGAAATCGGATGCCGCGGCCATCGTCGTGGCTAGCCTGGGACCGTGAGCGACTACGACCCCCGCCTGGTCGACCTCTACGACGAGGACAATCCCGATGGACCCGATCACGACTTCTACCGCGCCCTCGCCGCGGAAGTGGACGCGGCGTCGGTTCTGGACGTGGGCTGTGGCACCGGGATGCTGACCGTCTCGCTCGCGCGGACGGGCCGCCAGGTCGTCGGGGTCGACCCGTCGCCTGCGATGCTGGCGTTCGCCCGGCACCGCCCCGACGCCGCGAAGGTCGTGTGGGTCGACGGCGAGAGCTCGGCAGCCCCCGCCGGGCCGTTCGACCTCGCAGTCATGACGGGGAACGTCGCACAGCACATCCCCGATTCCGCGTGGAGGCGGACTCTCGCCGATATCCGCGAGCGGATGCCGGCGGGTGCGGTGCTCGCGTTCGAGAGCCGCAATCCCGCCGCCCGCGCGTGGGAGGACTGGCACACCGCTGACCTCACGACGCGGGAGACCCCGCACGGCACCTTGGAGGAGGGGATGTCCGCGACGACGCGCGATGACCGGATCGTCGAACTCGTAGCCGTCAACCGCTTCCTCGCGACCGGCGAGGTAGTCCGTGAGGTACAGCAGCTCGTGTTCCGGACGCTCGGCGAGATCGAGCGCGATCTGGCCGCGGCGGGCTTCGCTGTGGAATCCGTGTTCGCGGACTGGAAGCGCACCCCGTTCGACGCGGACGCGGTGCCCGTTTCTGCCCTCATGATCGTCGTCGCGCGGGCGCGCTGACGTCACCTCCCCACACCGAGGCGCGGCCCCGTCCGCTTGCCCGACGATCGCATGACACACCGGCGATCAGAACGGCGGAACGGCCGGCATATCGCCCTCCCGCTGCGGCGGCCACGCTGGCGCCGCCGCGAAGGCGACGAGGGGTGGTGGTGCGTCTTCGCGGTAGACCCGGCCGGTCGGTGATGTCCAGATCAGGCGCCCGCCGGGGAGTTGTCTGACTCGCCATCTCGTGTGGTGTTTGACGTCGTGGTGTCGTTTGCAGAGGTTCGCCAGGTTGCGCACGTGTGTTGCCCCGCCGTCGGATGCGGCGATGGTGTGGTCGAGTTCGCAGCGGATGGCGGGTTGTCGGCATCCGGGGAACCGGCAGTGCCGGTCCCTCGCCCGCAACAGTCGGACCATGGCGGCGGTGGGCCGGTACGTGTCGCATTCGAGCACCGAGCCAGTCACGGGGTGGGTGAGCAGTCGGTCCCAGGAGGTCGCGTCACCGGCAAGCTGGCGTGCGGTGGTGGCGTCGATGGGGGAGCGCCCCGCCAGATCGGCTGGCCCTTCGTCTTGCCCCATCAGAGTCAGCGCCGACACGGCGACTTGCACGTGCGCGCGGATCGCGCCGAGCGTCCCGTCCCCGTCGCCGGTTGCGGTGGGGTCGAGCGCGGGCGAACCGGCGAGGAGGAGGTCGCTGAACACGTCGGCGCGGACCTGATCGATCGTGCGGGCGTCACCGATGAAAGAGGATCCTCCGTCGTGTGTGGAGTCGCCCAGACCCTCGGCATCCGCAGCGTCGGCTTTCGCCCGTGCGTTGATAATCTCCCGCGTCTGCCGTGTGAGTCGGTCCACGATTCCGTCGGCGATCACGGTGGGCAGCGTCGCGATGAGATCCGACATGCCGTCGGCCCCGGTCCGCACCTGCACACACCGCCCCGCCGCGGCCTCCTCGTGGCGTTCGGTGAAGCACCGCGGGTGCATCCGCTCCGCGAGCATCTGCAAACTCCCGCGCACCCGGTTCGGGGTCTCGCCCTCGCACCGTTCGATCGCGGCTCGCTCGAAGTCCTCGCGGTCGTCCGCGGGCACGATGCATCCGATCTCCTGGATCACCCGCACGTGTCCTCGGACGATGCGCCCGTCCTCCCACGCCGCCGTCGTCACCGGGAAGTTGTCCACGAGGTCTCGTGCTTCGTCGATGCGGCGTTGCAATGTGCGGTCGGTCGCGACGAACACCCCGGCCAGCTCCGCCGCGATCCCACGCAACGCCATCTCCCGCGCCTTGACGCGTTCCGACGCCCCCGCGGACTGGGACTCGGCGAGCACCCCGGCCGCTGCGAGCACCCGAACCTCACGAATCTGCACCACCCGCGCGGCATCCGAAACACCCTCGGCGTCCGCGACCAGCTGAGCGAGGGCGTCGACGTCGCCGTCGCTGCCCATCCCGCCGCCACGTCCGTCATTCGAATGCATGTTCGAATCATGTCACGGACCTCCGACATCGGTCGGTCACTCTCCACAGCTCCCGGACAACTCCAGGAACGCACAAGGGGCCCGGACGCGTCGGCATCCGGGTCCCTTCGGTGGGCGTTCCCCTCAGGTCAGCCGCTCTTGCGGCGGAACTCTCGTTTCGTCATGGCGCCATGCGACGCGTGCACCGACGAGTCGCCGTCGAGATGCGCCTCTCCCGTGCGGTGCCGCGCATTCTTCTTCTCGAGCGCCTCACGGAACTTGCGCTTCACATCGTCGGATGCCGCGCCGGCGGGCTTGTCTGCTTCGCTCATACGGCCACGATACGCAGGCGAGGGTCTCGCTGGTAGGCTGGGGCAGGTTGCCGTCCGGCACCCGCTCAATTCAACACTGAGCTCATGGAGCGGATCCGGCAGGAAGCTGGTCCCCTGTGGTGGGTTCCCATCCCGATCGAATCCCGATCGCGGAGATGGTGATCTTCGACTGGTGACCAGCGCAGGCGGTTCTCGCGGTTTCGTCCGCGCGCCCATATCTGCCCCGCTCCTTCGCACGATCTCGTGCGCGAAACGCGCGTGCGAGTCTAAACAAAGAAGGAGGGACCTCTTGGAAGGTCCAGAAATCACCGCAGCCGAAGCCGTCCTCGACAACGGCCGCTTCGGCACCCGCACCGTCCGGTTCGAGACCGGACGCTTGGCACAGCAGGCGCAGGGCGCCGTTGCCGCCTACCTCGACGAGGAGACGATGCTCCTCTCGGCCACCAGCGCCGGCAAGCACCCGCGCGAAGGCTTCGACTTCTTCCCGCTCACCGTCGACGTCGAGGAGCGCTCGTACGCCGCCGGAAAGATCCCCGGTTCGTTCTTCCGCCGCGAGGGACGTCCCTCGACCGAGGCGATCCTCGTCTGCCGTCTGATCGACCGGCCGCTGCGCCCGTCGTTCGTCGACGGCCTCCGCAACGAGGTCCAGATCGTCATCACGGTCCTCTCGATCGCACCCGGTGAGTACTACGACGCCCTCGCGATCAACGCGGCGTCCGCGTCGACTCAGATCTCGGGCCTGCCGTTCTCCGGCCCGATCGCCGGCGTCCGCCTGGCTCTCGTCCCCGGTCACGGCGAGCACGAGGACCAGTGGGTCGTCTTCCCGAACCAGAAGATCGTCGAAGAGGCCGTGTTCGACCTCACCGTCGCCGGCCGGGTCCTGCCCGACGGCGAAGTGGCCATCATGATGGTCGAGGCCGAGGCGACCGAAGGCAGCTGGAACCTCATCAAGGGCGGCGCCGTCAAGCCGAGCGAAGAGGTCGTCGCACAGGGCCTCGAGGCCGCGAAGCCGTTCATCAAGCAGCTCGTCGACGCGCAGGCGTCGATGGCGGCATCCGCGTCGCGCGAGCCGGGCGTCTACCCCGTCTTCCCGCCGTACGCCCCCGAGGTCTACGACTTCGTCGCCGAGCGCGCCTACGGCGAGCTGACGAGCGTCTACCAGATCGCCGACAAGCAGGAGCGCCAGAGCGCCGACGACGCGATCAAGGACCGCGTCAAGGGCGAGGTCGCCGCCGCGGTCGAGGCCGAGCAGCTGCCCGCCTCCGCGCTCGCGGAGTTCTCCGCCGCCTACAAGTCGGTCACGAAGAAGATCGTCCGCGGCCGCATCCTCAGCGAGGGCGTGCGCATCGACGGTCGTGGACTCGCCGACATCCGTCCGCTCGACGCCGAGGTGCAGGTCATCCCGCGCGTCCACGGCTCGGCGATCTTCCAGCGCGGCGAGACCCAGATCCTGGGTGTCACGACGCTGAACATGCTGAAGATGGAGCAGCAGATCGACTCGCTCTCGCCCACGACGAGCAAGCGCTACCTGCACCACTACAACTTCCCGCCCTACTCGACCGGTGAGACCGGCCGTGTCGGCAGCCCCAAGCGTCGCGAGATCGGGCACGGCTTCCTCGCCGAGCGCGCGCTCGTCCCCGTGCTGCCGAGCCGCGAGGAGTTCCCGTACGCGATCCGTCAGGTCTCCGAGGCCCTCGGGTCGAACGGCTCGACCTCGATGGGCTCGGTGTGCGCCTCGACCCTGTCGCTGCTGAACGCCGGTGTGCCCCTGCGCGCCCCGGTCGCCGGTATCGCGATGGGTCTCGTGTCCGACCAGGTCGACGGTGAGACCCGCTATGCGGCGCTGACCGACATCCTCGGAGCCGAGGACGCCCTCGGCGACATGGACTTCAAGGTCGCCGGCACGAGCGAGTTCGTCACGGCGATCCAGCTCGACACGAAGCTCGACGGCATCCCGTCGTCGGTGCTGACCGCCGCGCTGACGCAGGCCAAGGAGGCGCGTCTGACGATCCTCGGTGTCCTGAACGCCGCGATCGACAGCCCCGACGAGATGGCGCCGACGGCTCCGCGGGTCATCAGCGTCCAGATCCCGGTCGACAAGATCGGCGAGCTGATCGGCCCCAAGGGCAAGACGATCAACTCGATCCAGGACGAGACCGGTGCGGACATCTCGATCGAGGAGGACGGCACCGTCTACATCGGCGCGACCGACGGCCCCTCGGCCGAGGCGGCCCGTGCCCGGGTGAACGCGATCGCCAACCCCACGAACCCCGAGGTCGGCGAGCAGTTCCTCGGCACCGTCGTGAAGATCGCGACGTTCGGTGCGTTCATCTCGCTCCTGCCCGGCAAGGACGGACTGCTGCACGTCAGCGAGGTCCGCAAGCTCGCCGGTGGCAAGCGCGTCGAGAACGTCGAGGATGTCCTCGGCGTCGGCCAGAAGATCCTCGTGCGCATCACGAAGATCGACGACCGCGGCAAGCTCTCCCTCGAGCCCGTTCTCGAAGAGGCCGCCGACCAGGACAGCTCGGCCGCTGCGAGCGAGGGCCCCGAGGCTCCCGCCGAAGGCTGAACCAGCTGATCGTCCGGATGCCCGCCCCCGTCTCGGGGGCGGGCATCCGTCGTCTGGGATGACCGTGATGAAACAGTTACATGGAATTCACGGCCCGTTCGCGACAATGCGCGCCCACCGGTGTCGGGTGTCCTACTCTCGAAGTGCGCGCCGAGGAGCCGCGCCCCGCTATTCCTCGGCGTCGACCGGAGGTGTGTGATGTCGGGGGAACGGGTGGCCCAGGTCGCATCGACCGGTGCGCCCGCCGCGGCCGCAGCCGCCACCGCGCATCCCTCGAGCCCGATCCCGGTCCACGGCAAGCCGCTCGGCGCCGACATCCGCGTCGACCTCGGCGAGACCGGGATGCGGATCTTCCCTCTCATCCTCGGGGGATCCGATTTCGGCTGGACGATCGACCTCGCGGCGAGCCACGCCGTCCTCGACGCTTACGTGCAACGCGGTGGCAACGCTCTGCACACCTCGGACGGTTACGCATCGGGCCGGAGCGAGCACATCATCGGCCGATGGCTTGCGAACCGGGGCAACCGTGACGAGATCGTCGTCACGGTGCGGGTCGGCGGCAATCCCGACAACCCGGGTCTCGGTCCCGTCAACCTCGTTCGGTCCGTCGAGGCATCGCTCGGTCGCCTCGGCATCGAGCGCATCGATGTGCTGTACCTGGATGCCGCGACAGATGGCATCACGGCGCTCGAAGACACTCTCGCGACGGCCGAGTGGCTCGTGGACAGCGGGAAGGTGCGCGCCCTGGGAGCCGCGGGCTACACCGCCATGCAGCTCGTCGAAGCCCGCATCCTGTCGTCCGCGGGGTATCCGCGCTTCGCCGCGCTCGACGTCGCCTACAACCTGCTGCATCGCTCCGACTTCGACGGTGACCTGCGCCTGATCGCCGGAGCCCAGGGCCTCGCCGTCACGCCTTCGCAGGCTCTCGAGCACGGCTACCTGACCGGAAGTCACCGCGATCGCGCGGGCTTGTCGTCGTCGGTGCGGGGGTCGCAGCTCGCCGCGTGGATGAATCGTCGCGGCACACGGACGCTGAAGGCGCTCGACCGTATCTCGGAGGAGCTGTCGGTGCCGACCGCAGCGATCGCGGTGTCGTGGCTCCTCGCGCAGCGCGTGGTCACGGCCCCCATCGTCAACGCGAGTCGGCCCGCGCACGTCGATCAGCTCGTTCAGGGAGTCGGAGCACGACTCGGTCGCTCGCACCTCGCGGAGATCGCGCGCGCCGTCGAATAGGCCGCTTCGTGATGCCTCCGAGCGGCTGTCGGAGGGGTGACGTAGGGTGGATGGCGCCCTGTTCATCGTTTCGAATCGAGCTTCTGTGACGCAGTATCTCTACCTCGTGCGCCACGGAGAGCATCAGGACGCCGAGCACGGTCTCGAAGACGGTCCGCTGTCTCCCCGTGGGCGCCGTCAAGCCGAGCTGCTGGCCGATCGCATCTCCGGAGTCCCGCTCGACGCGGTGTGGCATTCGCCGCTGGAGCGCGCCCAGGAGACCGCCCGCGCCGTCGCCAAGCGCCTGCCCTCGCTCTCGCCACAGGCGTCATCGCTGCTGTTCGACTGCGTCCCGACCGGGATGACGCCGGAAACGCCCGCCGTCTACGAGCCCTTCTTCGGTTCGTACACCGAGGCCGAGACCGAGGCCGGCGCAGCGCAGATGGCGGATGCCGTCGGCGAGTTCCTCGCGCGCAAGCCCGACACCCACGAACTGCTGATCACCCACAACTTCGTCATCGCGTGGTTCGTGCGCGAGGTGCTGCAGGCGCCGGACTGGCGCTGGCTGACGATCAACCAGGCGCACTGCGGGCTCACGGTGCTCGCGCAGCGGCCCGGCCGCCCGTGGACGATGGTGTCGCACAACGACCTCTCGCACCTGCCCGTCGAACTGCGCACCGGTCTTCCCGACATCCTCCCGGTCTGAGTCCATGACCGACGAGCCCCGCAATCCCGCTCAGCTCCGGCCGCACGATTCCGCTTGGGCCGATGCCGCGGCCGCGGCTCTCGATCGCGTTCGAGAGGCGATCTGAGCGTTCGGCTCGGACAAGCCGGGTTCCGCCGCGAGTGGGGGTCACGCCCCGATCCGCCCGGCGTCAGCCGCGACATCCCGCGAGGCGCAGACGACGTTCCCGATGAGGCCGCGAACGCCGGCAAGACGGACTACGACGACTACACCCGGGCGAAGACGGCCTTCTTCGGCGACGTGCGCGGCTGACGCGCGCCGACACACCCTGACGCACCACCGGCCCGGGGCCGATTGGACGCGGCGCGCACGGGGCCGGAGAATCGTTCGGTGCTCGATGGTCCTCTGCTCGCCGACTGGCTCCCCGTCTCCGTTTCGGCGCTGATCTTCCTGATCGTCGCGGCCGGAGTGGCCGGGTGGGTCGATGCGGTCGTCGGCGGGGGAGGCCTGATCCAGCTTCCCGCGCTCGTCATCGGCGTGCCGAAGGACGTCGCGACGCCCTTCATCCTCGGCACGAACAAGCTGTCGTCCTTCGCCGGCACGCTCTCGGCGAGCTGGGTCTACCTGCGGCGCATCCGTGTGCAGCTCGTGCTCCTCGTGCCACTCGTTGCGGGAGCTTTCGGGGGCTCGGCAGCGGGCGCGGCGCTCTCGCGCTACGTTCCCCGAGAGCTCCTCACCCCGATCGTCCTCGTCGCGGTCGTGGCGGTCGCCGTCTACACCCTCATGAAGCCCAAGATGGGTCTGCACCACGAGCCCCGCCATGAGTCGCGTGCCGCGATCGTGTGGCGCTCGGCGATCATCGGCATCGGAGTGGGCTTCTACGACGGCATCCTCGGCCCTGGCACCGGTTCGTTCTTCGTGATCCTGCTCGTCGCCGTGCTCGGATACGGATTCCTGCAGGCGAGCGTGAACGCCAAGATCGCGAACCTCACGACGAACCTCGCGGCGCTTCTCGTCTACGGGGTGCACGGCGAGATCCTGCTCCTCCTCGGGATCATCATGGCCACGGCGAACATGACCGGCGGGTTCATCGGCGCACGCATGGCGACGAAGAACGGCAGTGGATTCGTGCGCATCGTGTTCCTCGTCGTCCTGTCGGTGCTGGTCGTCAAGCTCGCCTGGGACACGTTCGTGCAGTTCGCGCCCGCGTAGGCTGGTCGTCATGACCACGCGCGTGGCCCTCGTGGGCGGCACCGGAAAGCTCGGCGGCATCATCCGAGACGTCATCGAGGCCGCCGACGGCTTCGAGATCTCGGCGGTCCTGACGAGCCGCAGCAGTCTCGACGAGCTCGATGGCGCCGACCTCGTCGTCGACGCCTCGACCCCTGCCGTGTCGACGGATGTCGTCCGGGCCGCTGTCGAGCGCGGCATCAACGTCCTGGTCGGCACCTCGGGCTGGTCGCAGGAGCGCATCGCGCAGGTCCGCCCGGCGGTCGATGCCGCGGGCGTGGGCGTCGTCTTCATCCCCAACTTCTCGCTCGGCTCGGTGGTCGGCAGCGCTCTCGCCGCCGCGGCAGCCGCGCTCTTCCCCTCGATCGAGATCATCGAGGCGCACCGCGAGACGAAGGTCGACTCGCCCAGCGGCACCGCTGTCCGTACCGCCGAGCTCATCGCCGCCGCCCGCGCAGGTGTGGGGCCGGTCGAGTCGCCGCACGCGGATCAGCGCGCCCGAGGCCAGAAGGTCGCGAGCGTCCCGATCCACTCGCTGCGCCGCCCCGGCGTCGTCGCCCGTCAGGAGACCATCCTCTCGGGCCCCGGAGAGGCGCTGTCGATCGTCCACGACACCGTCGATCCCGCGCGAGCGTACGAGCCCGGCATCCGCATCGCCCTCGATGCCGCCCGGGACGCGCGGGGGATCACGGTCGGCCTCGACAGCTTCATCGACATCGGCATCCGGCCGCCCTCGCCGGCGACGACCAACGCGCCGGGCGACGAAGGCGACGTGCCCGGTCAGGTCGCGCGCGTCACCGGAGCATGAGCACCCGCATCCTGACGCTGGTCATGGCGGCGCTGCTGGCGCTGTACATCGTCTTCGTCGCACAGCGCGCCGTGCTGCTCGTCATGACGGGGGAGCCCGTTGGCGTCGCGATGGGCGTGGCCCTCATCGTCCTCCCGATCATCGCCGCCTGGGCCCTCGGGCGCGAGCTGATGTTCGGTGCGAGCGCGTCGCGGCTGGCCCGGCGGCTCGAGCAGGAGTCGGCGCTGCCGGAGGAGAGCGTCGACCTGTCGCCGAGCGGCCGTCCGGATCGCGCCGAGGCCGACGCGCTGTTTCCGCGGTACCGCGAAGCCGTCGAAGTGGCTCCCGAGGACTGGCGCGCCTGGTTCCGCCTGGGCCTCGCCTACGACGGCGCCGGCGACCGTCGGCGCGCGCGTCAGGCGGTGCGCACCGCGATCTCCCTCGAACGCGCCCAGCGGCGCGCCTGAGTCACCGCGGCGGGACGACGGCGCGCACGGCATCCTCCACGCGCTCGTGCGTGAAGGCGAAGCCCGACTTCTGCAGAACCGCGGGCGCCACGTCGGTGTCGTTGGTCAGCAGCGCCTCGGTCGCGTCGCGCCCGAGCACGAGCCGCAGACCCCACTCGGGAGCGCGGACCAGGTACGGGCGATTCATCCGCATCGCCAGCGCGAAACCCAGATCGTTCGCCGTCGCCCGCGTCGGCCCCGTGAGGTTGACCGGTCCGGTCACGTCGGCATCGATGAGGTGGCGGATGGCAGCGACCTCATCGACGAGCGAGATCCACGGCCACACCTGGGTTCCGCGACCGATCGGTCCCGACAGGCCCGCCCGCGTCAGCAGCATGAGCGGCTTCAGGACGCCCTCGGGGTGCACGACCGGCGCGGTCCGCAGGAGGACCACGCGCGCCTGCTCGCGAGCGGTCAGCGCAGCCGCTTCCCACTCGCCGCACAGATCGGCGAGGAACGAGTCGCCACGCGGCGCGGTCTCCGTCATGCGGACGCCGGGCCGGGTCGGGTAGTAGCCGACGGCTGACGAAGACAGGAAGGCGGGGGCATCCGAGCCGAGCGCGCGCACGGCCGTCGCCAGGGTCTCCGTCGGCAGCAGCCGCGACCACACGAGCTCGTGCTTGTACGAGCGCGTCCACGGGAATCGGCCGATGCTCGCGCCGTTCAGCCCCACGACGGCGCGAGCGCCGTCGAGGACGCCCGGATCGAGCGGACGCTCTCCGGGAGACCACTGGACCTCGTCGGCCGTCACGGGCGAGCGGCGCACGAGACGCGTGACCTCGATGCCGTCGCTGCGCAGCGATTCGACGAGGGCGCGTCCGATCAGACCGGACGCGCCCGCGACGACGACGCGGCCCGCGGAGCCCTGATCAGCCAAGCGTGGCCTCGAGGGTGATCTCGATGCCGGCGAGGGCGGCCGACACGGGGCATCCGCTCTTCGCCTCCTGCGCCAGCCGGTCGAAGTCCTCAGCCGACAGGCCCGGGACGACAGCGTTGACGTTGAGGTGAGACCCGGTGATGCCGGTGCCCGGGATGAAGGTCACCGACGCCGTGGTCTCCACCGACTCGGGAGGCGTGCCGTTCTCGGCCAGGGCGTGCGAGAGGGCCATCGAGAAGCACGAGGAGTGCGCGGCGGCGATGAGCTCCTCGGGAGTCGTCACGGCGCTGGAGCCTTCGCTCCGGGCCTTCCAGTTGACCTCGAACGGGCCCTGGTTCGAGCTCTCGAGGGCGATCTGGCCCGATCCCTCGGTCAGGCTGCCCTTCCAGCTGGTGGTTGCTTCGCTCGTGACGCTCATGACTCTCCTCTTCACAGGCGGCAGCGGATGCCGCATCGACACGGCGCGGAGTGCGCTCGCGTCGAGCCTAAGTCGGCCGCGTCGCCGCCGGAACGTCTTGACAGGTTCCGCCGGCGGGCTCAGACGGCGGCGGAATCGGCTCGCAGCCGCAGGATCTCGAGCTGCACGACATCCCGTCGTGGCGCGCCGCCGAACCGTGTGCGCACGACGCCCCTCCCGTCGAGGACGAGGGTCGTGGGCGTCTGAGCGATCTGGAAGCGACGCGCGATGTCGGGGCGATCGGTCACGTCGACGTCGAGGTGCACGACGTCGTCGCAGTCACGGGCCATCTCCGCAAGCGTGCGGTGAACGGCGGGGCAGCGGTGACAGGTCTCGGTGCTGAACTGGAGGAGCGTCGCGGTGCGACCCAGCGCATCGGGCTCCGCACCCAGCCGACGCGGATCGACGACGTCGAAGCGGGGGATCGGATAGGGCCGCGAGGTGCGCCACCGCAGGAAGACTCCGATCCCGCCTGTGACCGCTAACAGGCAAGCCAGGAGGACCGCCACCGCCATGAGTTCCACAACAGCCCACAGTAGACCTTTCGGCGAGCCGGGAGGACTCGGGGCGCCGGGGGTAATCTGAGAGTGTGAGCGACGCCGAGCAGACCCCGACCAGTCCCGAGATCGAGTTCCGCAGCGACGTGACGGTCGAGCTCGTCCGCGCGAGTGCCGCCGACTCCGATGTGCTGTTCGCGGCGCGTGTGTCGACGCAGGGGGAGCAGACCCTGGACGCCGCCGCCGCGGGCACCGAGGCCTCCGGCCGCGACCGCGGCCTGATCAACTACCTCATGCGCGACCGCCACGGCTCGCCGTTCGAGCACAACTCGATGACGTTCTACGTGCAGGCGCCGATCTTCGTGTTCCGCGAGTTCATGCGTCACCGCATGGCCTCGTACAACGAGGAGTCGGGCCGCTACCGCGAGCTGCGTCCGGTGTTCTACGTCCCCGGGCGCGAGCGCAACCTGAATCAGGTCGGCAAGCCCGGCGCGTACGAGTTCCTGCCCGGCACCGACGAGCAGTTCGCCGTGGTCGACGAGAGCACGCGGCAGGCCTCGGTCCAGGCCTACGAGGCTTATCGGCGCATGCTCGACGCCGGTGTCGCCCGCGAGGTCGCCCGCATCGTGCTGCCGCTGAACATCTACTCGTCGATGTACGTCACGGTCAACGCGCGCTCGCTCATGAACTTCCTGTCGCTGCGGACCAAAGTCGAGGGGACGCACTTCCCGTCGTTCCCGCAGCGCGAGATCGAGATGTGCGCCGAGAAGATGGAGACCTTCTGGCGTGAGCTCATGCCGCTCACCCATGCGGCGTTCAACGCGAACGGGCGCGTCGCTCCCTGACGCGTCGGGCCGTGTGCGGACCGGCTGCGCGTCGTCGCTTCCGGCTCAAACGAAGCGGCCGAGCCTGATGCCCGCGTAGGCGAGGGCCGCGACCGTCTCGCCGTCATCGATCCGGCCGTCGGCGACGCGACGCAGCGCGTCGGCGAAGGGAACCCACACGACGCGTTCGATCCCCTCCTCGAGCTGCGTCGCGGCGGCGTCCCGCGCCGGGGTCAGCCCGCGCGCGAGATAGACGTGCTCGGGGGCCACGGCGATGCCGTTGAGAGCGTTCATCCGCCCGATGGGCTCCCAGCTGTCGGCGACCAGTCCCGTCTCCTCAAGGAGCTCACGCTTCGCGGCGACGAGCGGTTCCTCGCCGTCGCTCCCGCCCGCCGGAACCTCGAGCGAGCGTCCGGTCGTGTATCGGTCGACCTCCACGAGACAGACGCGGTCGTGCTCATCGACCGCCACGACGAACACCGCCGGATGCCGCATCTCGACGACGCCGTAGATGCCGTCGCCCGCGGGCCCCGTCACCTGGTCCTCGCGGACGGATATCCATCGGTTCTCGTACGCCGTGCGGGTGCTCCGGGTCGTCCAGGCCATGCGGCAACCCTAGAGCGCCCGGCGCCCGGCCCCGGCGATACATCTGTCGGACCGGTGGGGTTGGTGTCGCGTCGGCCGGCCTTCGAGGCGCATCCCGCACCGCGAGTCCGACGGTTGTATCCGGCTCGAGGTCGCTCGGCGCTCCTCCCCAGTCCGCCGCGGGTCCGCTCCGTCCACAGACGGCCGATGCCCTGAGCGACGAGCTCGCGTTCGCGGCCAACGTCGGGGCATGAGCGGATACGAACTGGCCACGAGGATCCGCGCGATGGGCGGGTGCGTGCGGTCGCGCTGGTTGACTTCGCGAGGCGTCACGCGGTTGCAGCTGGCGCGGGCGGTCGAGAGGGGCGCGCTCGTCAGGGTCCGGCACGGCGTCTACGCGGCTCCGGATGCCGAGCCGGCCGTCGTCGAAGCCGCTGCCCACGGCGGCGAGGTGTGCTGCGTCTCGGCATTGCGACGGCGCGGCGTGTGGGTGCTCGAGCCGCAGGAACGCCTGCACGTGCGGGTCGGGCGTGCCGGTCGTGTGCATGCGCACCCGGGGTGCCGCTGCGTCACTCATCACGACGGGGATGCCGCGGCATTCGGTGCCGTCTCGCTCGTCCACGCGCTCGTGCAGGCGGCCTCATGCCTCGGCGCCGAGGCCTTCTTCGTGGCGTTCGAGTCGGCGTGGCGGCTCGGCCTGCTCACGCGCGCGGACCGGGCGGAGGTGCGCCTGACGCTCCCGGCCCGCTTCCGATACCTCGTCGATCTCGCTCGTCCCGATGCCGACAGCGGACTCGAGTCCCTCCTGCGGCTGCGCCTCTCTCGGCTGGGCATCTCCGTCGAGAGTCAGGTGCTCATCCCGGGTGTGGGGCGGGTCGACTTCCTCGTCGCGGGGTGCCTCATCATCGAGGTGGACGGCCGTCTCAACCACGAGGGCGCGTCGCTGCGGCACAAGGATCTCGTGCGCGACGCCGAAGCGGCGGCGATCGGCTACGAGACTCTGCGCTTCGACTACTCCCTCGTCGTCTTCGAGTGGACGCGCGTCGAGCGGGCCGTCCTCGCCAGGCTGGACGCGATCCGTAGGCTCCGCTGAGCCCGCGGGCGGGCGCCGGAGGCACGACTCCCGATACATCCGTCGGACCGGCGGGGCGGATGTCGCCTCGCGGCGCTGCCGTACCGCCACCAGCACCGCTGGTCCTGCGAATGTATCGGCGACCGGAAGTCAGCCCGTCGCCGCCGCGTCGCAGAGGCGGAACCGATACCCTGAGACCATGACGCACTCGGGCAATCCCTTCGGACAGGTCCTCGTCGCGCTGGTCACCCCCATGACCGCCGACGGTGAAGTCGACTGGCCCGCCGTCGAGAAGCACATCGACGACGTCATCACGGCGGGCGCCGACGGCATCGTCGTCACCGGCACGACGGGGGAGACGAGCACGCTCACCGACCCCGAGAAGCTGCGCCTCGTCGAGGTCGGCAAGTCGGTCTCGGCGGGTCGCGCCAAGATCATCACCGGCGGCGGCTCGAACGAGACCGCGCACGCGATCGAGCTCTACAAGGCCAGTGAGAAGGCCGGCGCCGACGGCATCATGATCGTCACGCCGTACTACAACAAGCCGACACAGGCCGGCATCCTGACGCACTTCCGCCTCGTCGCCGACGCGACGGACCTGCCGGTCATCCTCTACGACATCCCGGGCCGCACCGGCGTGCCGATCAAGTACGAGACGATCCTGCGCCTCGCGAAGCACCCCAACATCCTGGCGATCAAGGACGCGAAGGGCGACTTCAGCGAGGTCAGCCGCGTGCTGAACCAGACCGACCTCATGTACTTCTCGGGTGATGACGCCAACGTCCTGCCGCACCTCTCGATCGGAGCGAGCGGCCTCATCGGTGTCACGGCGAACATCACCGCGACCCCGTACCGCACGATCGTCGACGCCGTGAACCGGGGCGATCTCGCGGCGGCGACCGAGGCGCACAAGAGCCTCGAGCCGCTCGTGCGCGCGGTCATGACCCACGTGCCGGGCACCGTCAGCGCGAAGTACATCCTGCACGGCCTCGGCCGCATCTCGAGCCCGCGCGTGCGGCTGCCCCTCGTCGGCCCCGAAGAGTGGGAGGCCGCCATCATCGAGGACGAGCTCGCCCTCGTCTCGGGCGTTCCCGGCGCCGACTTCTCCAACTTCCGTCCCGACCGTAACGCCGCCGCCGGCGGCGCCCTGCCCAAGGTGCACGGGACGACCCGCTAGACGACAACGATGAGGATGCCGCGTACGTCGGCGTCCCGAGGAAGCGTGCCAATGCCCACGAACGTCTTCAGCCCGCCCGCTCTCGAACCCGGAACGCTGCGGGTGTACCCGCTCGGAGGCCTCGGCGAGGTCGGTCGGAACATGACCGTCTTCGAGTACGAGGGCAAGCTCCTCGTCGTCGACTGCGGCGTGCTCTTCCCCGAGGAGCACCAGCCGGGTGTCGACCTGATCCTTCCCGACTTCGAGCCGATCAAGCACCGTCTCGATGACATCGTCGGCGTCGTCCTGACCCACGGTCACGAGGACCACATCGGCGCGGTCCCCTACCTGCTCAAGCTCAAGGGCGACATCCCCCTCATCGGTTCGGGTCTGACGCTCGCCCTCATCGAGGCGAAGCTCAAGGAGCACCGCATCCGCCCCTACACCCTCACGGTCGCCGAGGGGCAGGAGGAGCAGGTCGGCCCGTTCGACCTCGAGTTCATCGCGGTGAACCACTCGATCCCCGACGCCCTCGCCGTCGCCGTCCGCACCCCCGCGGGCCTCGTGCTCGCGACGGGTGACTTCAAGATGGACCAGCTGCCGCTCGACGGTCGCATCACCGACCTTCGTGCGTTCGCGCGGCTGGGCGAGGAGGGCGTCGACCTCTTCCTCGTCGACTCCACCAACGCGGACGTCCCCGGCTTCACCCCGACCGAGCGCGGCATCGGCCCTGTGCTCGACCAGGTCATCAGCAAGTCGCCGCGGCGTGTCATCGTCGCGAGCTTCTCCAGCCACGTGCACCGCGTGCAGCAGGTGGTGGATGCCGCGGCCGCGAACGGTCGCCGCGTCGCCTTCCTCGGCCGCAGCATGGTCCGCAACATGACCATCGCGGAGAACCTCGGGTACCTGAACGTCCCCGACGGCGTGCTCATCGACTACAAGAAGGCCAAGGACCTGCCCGACGATCGCATCGTCTACATGTCCACGGGTTCGCAGGGCGAGCCGATGGCCGTGCTCTCGCGCATGGCGAATCTCGAGCACGCGATCGAGCCCGGCCCGGGAGACACCGTGATCCTGGCCTCGAGCCAGATCCCGGGGAACGAGAACGCGATCTACCGCGTCATCGACGGGCTGACCAAGCTCGGCGCGAACGTCGTGCACAAGGGCAACGCCAAGGTGCATGTCTCCGGTCACGCCGCCGCCGGCGAGCTGCTGTACTGCTACAACATCCTCAAGCCCCGCAACGTTCTGCCCGTTCACGGCGAGTACCGCCACCTGATGGCCAATGCGAAGCTCGCTCAGGACACCGGCGTTCCGGCGGACCGGACGATCCTGGCCGAGAACGGAACCGTCGTCGACCTCAAGGACGGCGTCGCCGAGGTCGTCGGCCAGCTCGACATCGGGTTCGTGTACGTCGACGGCTCGACCGTGGGCGAGATCACCGATGCCGACCTCAAGGACCGCCGGATCCTGGGCGAGGAGGGTTTCATCTCGGTCATCGTCGTCGTGGACGGTAAGACCGGTCGGGTCGTCAGCGGCCCGGACATCCACGCGCGCGGTGTGGCCGAGGACGACTCCGTATTCGAGGGCGTCAAGCCGAAGATCGCGGCGGCGCTCGCGGAAGCCGTTCAGTCGGGTACCCGCGACAACCACGCGTTGTCACAGGTCGTCCGGCGCACGATCGGCCGCTGGGTCAACCAGTCGCTGCGTCGACGTCCGATGATCGTCCCGGTCGTCATCGAGGCCTGACCCGCGTCGTTCCGCGGTAATGGGGGAACCCCCGCGTACCGTGGAGGAATGGCCAGGAGCACGAACGCGCCCTCCGGACGCCGCGCACCGGCGAAGACGTCGACCGCGCGCGCCCGAAAGAGCGAACCGACACCCAAGCGGTACGTCGACGAGTCCGAACGGCCTCCCGTCATCGCGCGTGCATGGATGGGGCTCGCCCACGCCACCGGCGGCATGTTCCGTGCCTTCGGGCCCGAGACGCTCGAGAAGGACCAGCGCCGTGACGGGCTTCCGTTCCTGCTCGTCCTTCTCGCCATCGCGGGCGCGGCGGTCGAATGGTTCATGATCGGAACCGAGGCCGGCACGCTCGTCAGCGCGTACACGGTGGGCTTCCTCATCGGTCGCGAGGCGTTCATCATGCCGGTGCTGCTGCTGTTCCTCGCGGGGTGGCTGTTCCGCCATCCCGCATCGGTCAACGACAACGGTCGCATCGGTATCGGTTTCGGCCTGTTCATCCTCTCGGTGGCGGGCTTCTGCCATGTCTTCGGCGCGAGGCCCGAACCCAAGGCCGGTGCGCTCGAGCTGAGCGCATCGGGCGGACTGTTCGGCTGGGCCGTGGGAGAGCCGCTGACCATCCTCACCGTGTACGGCGCTGCCGCCGTCCTGGGCGTCGTCACCGTCCTGAGCGTTCTCATCCTCACCAAGACGCCGCCCAACCGCATCGGCAGCCGCCTGGGCGACCTGTACGCCTGGATGTTCGGCGCCGAGCGTCCCGTGGCAGATCCTGACGGCGAGGCGCCCACGGTCGCCTTCTCGCCCAAGAAGGGCAAGAAGGCGGCGCCGGAGCCCGACGAGGATGCGGACGAGGGCGACGACGCGCTGCCCTGGTGGCGCCGCAACAAGAGCGGTCGCGAGGAGGATCCCGACGACGGCAGCGCCTCGCAGGATCTCACCGAGCTTCTCGGCCCCTCCGTCGCCGGCTCGGTCACCGGCGGATTCGAGCAGGCCGTGGCCACACCGCCGCCGCTTCCCGACGCGCCGACCGAGATCATCGATCCTTCCGTCATCGAGCGGGCGGCGTCCGCTGCGCGCTCCGGCCGACCTGCCGACACCGCCGTGCGTGATGACCATGACACCGGCGAGATCGAAGAGCTGCCCGGGCTCACCGGCCTCGGCGGCGACTTCCACGGTCAGCCTCCCGCCACTCCGTACCGCCTGCCCGCTGTCGCCGCCCTCGGCGCCGGAACGCCGGCGAAGACGCGTTCGGAAGCGAACGACGCCATCGTCCGAGCCATCACCGGCGTCTTCGAGCAGTTCTCGATCGACGCCAAGGTCACCGGGTTCTCGCGCGGGCCGACAGTCACGCAGTACGAGATCGAGGTCGGGCCCGGCACCAAGGTCGAGAAGATCACGGCGCTGACGAACAACATCGCCTATGCCGTCGCCTCGAACGAGGTGCGCATCCTCGCGCCCATCCCCGGGAAGAGCGCGATCGGCGTCGAGATCCCCAACACCGACCGCGAGATCGTCACGCTCGGCGACGTGCTGCGCTCGAACGCGGCGACCTCGTCGACGCATCCGATGACGATCGGCGTCGGCAAGGATGTCGGCGGTGGATTCGTCGTCGCCAACCTCGCGAAGATGCCCCACCTCCTGGTGGCCGGATCGACCGGGTCGGGCAAGTCGAGCTTCGTGAACTCGATGATCACGAGCCTGCTGATGCGGGCCAAGCCCACCGACGTCCGGATGGTGCTCATCGACCCGAAGCGCGTCGAGCTCACGAGCTACGCCGGCGTGCCGCACCTCATCACGCCCATCATCACGAACCCGAAGAAGGCGGCCGAGGCGCTGCAGTGGGTCGTGAAAGAGATGGACATGCGCTACGACGACCTCGCGTCGTTCGGCTTCCGTCACATCGACGACTTCAACAAGGCCGTGGTCGCGGGCGAGATCCAGCTGCCGGCCGGCAGTGAGCGCGTGCTGAAGCCGTACCCGTACCTGCTGGTGGTGGTCGACGAGCTCGCCGACCTCATGATGGTCGCGCCGCGTGACGTCGAGGACTCGATCGTCCGCATCACCCAGCTCGCACGAGCGAGCGGCATCCACCTCGTGCTGGCGACCCAGCGTCCGTCGGTCGACGTCGTGACGGGGCTCATCAAGGCCAACGTCCCGTCGCGCCTCGCGTTCGCCGTCACGAGCGTCACGGACTCCCGCGTCATCCTCGATCAGCCGGGCGCGGACCGTCTGATCGGCCAGGGCGACGCCCTCTTCCTGCCGATGGGCACGTCGAAGGCGATCCGGGTTCAGGGTGCGTGGGTCGCCGAGTCCGAGATCGAGAAGGTCGTCGCCCACGTCAAGGGTCAGGCGCAGCCGGAGTATCGGTCCGACGTGGCCGCGGTCGCTGAGAAGAAGGAGATCGACGCCGACATCGGAGACGACCTCGAGCTGCTCCTCGCCGCCGCCGAGCAGATCGTCTCGACGCAGTTCGGTTCGACATCGATGCTGCAGCGCAAGCTGCGCGTCGGGTTCGCGAAAGCCGGACGGCTCATGGACCTCCTGGAGTCTCGCGAGATCGTCGGGCCGTCCGAGGGGTCGAAGGCGCGCGACGTCCTCGTCACCCCCGACCAGCTCCCGGCTGTCCTCGCACGGCTGCGGGGAGAAGACCCGCCCGCTCCGGCTGCTCCGGCAGCCGCTGCGGTCGACCCCGTCGAAGCCCAGTTCGAGGGGCTCGAGGTCGTCGACGGCGACGACGCCTCGGAGGACGCCTGGGGTCTCACCGGGCGCGACTGACGGATAGGCTCGGCTCCGTGGCGATCCCCAGGCAACTGCCCAACGCGATCACGATCGTGCGCATTCTGTGCGCGCCCGTCTTCCTCTGGCTCCTGCTCGTCGACGGCGGCGCAGACGGCGCCCTGCGGTGGTGGGCCGGGGTGCTCTTCATCGTGGCGATCGCGACGGACGGCATCGACGGATACCTCGCTCGCAAGTACCGCATCGTCACCGACCTCGGAAAGCTGCTCGATCCGATCGCCGACAAGGTCCTCACCGGTCTCGCGTTCGTCGGCCTGTCGCTGCTTGGCGAGCTGCCCTGGGCCGTCACGATCGTGGTGCTGGTCCGCGAGCTGGGCATCACCGTGCACCGGCTCGTCGTCGCGGGCGATCACGTCGTCGCCGCGGCATGGATGGGCAAGCTCAAGACCGTCGCGCAGGCGGTCGCGCTCTCGTTGGCCCTTCTGCCGTTGTGGACGGTCGTGGGCGACTGGATCCACGTGGTCAACGGCATCGCCATGTGGATCGCTGTACTGCTGACCGTCGCGAGCGGTGCCGACTACGTCGTCACGGCCGTGCGCACCGCCCGGCGGAACGGTCGGCGATCGTGACCGCGCGCGAGCACGTGCATGATCTGCCCGACGACATCGAGTCGACCCTCGTATCCACGGGGCGGCGCACCGACGCCGAGCGTCTCGTCGAGCGCCTCGCCGAGCTCGGCTGGACGCTCGCTGTCGCCGAGTCTCTGACGGGCGGGCTCGTGGTCTCCGAGCTCGTCGAGGTCGCGGGCGCATCGGCCGTCCTGCGCGGGGGAGTGGTCGCATACGCGACCGAGCTGAAGCAGCGACTGCTCCACGTCGACGGCGCGCTTCTCGAGGCGCACGGTGCGGTGCACCCGCGGGTTGCGCGCCAGATGGCCGAGGGCGTGCGCGTCGCGCTCGGACCCGGAGACGCCGCGGCGGATGTCGGCATCGCGACCACGGGGATCGCCGGGCCGGGTTCACCCGACGGGCAGCCCGTCGGCACGGTCCACATCGCCGTCGCGACCGCGTTGGGCGTGCGCATCGAGAGTCTGCAGCTCGACGGTGACCGCACCCGGATCCGGGCCGAGGCCACGGCCCGCGTGATCCGACTGGCACTCGACGCGCTGTGACGGAATACACGTGGCTCGACCGTCGTTCTTGTCATCGTGAGCAGCGCGTGTCAACTCTCATGCGACCCACAGCAGGGGCGGGTTAGGGTGACGTGCTGATGAGATACCGTTGTCCACCCGGGACGAGCGAGCACCACGACGAAGGAGGGGGTCCGAGATGATCTTGGTTCGACAGGAGATCGGCGACGTTCTGCGTGACCTTCGCCTGCAGAAGGGGCGCACGCTGCGGCAGGTCGCCAGTCGCGCGAGTGTCGCACTCGGTTACCTGAGCGAGGTCGAGCGCGGCCAGAAAGAGGCCTCGAGCGAGATCCTCGCTTCGGTGGCCGAAGCGCTCGACGTTCCGATCTCGAGCATCATGCGCGAAGTGGGCGACCGCATCTCGGTCCTGGAGGGGCTGCCGGTGCTGTCGGATGTCGTTCCCGACGACATCGCGGGTCTCGACGGCGACCTCATCGCGCCCGAGCTCTCGCTCCGCTGATCCGCACTTCTCTTCATGCGTCGAAGTGAGTTCGATCGCGCCGTCGCGGCGGAGTTCGGCGCTCGTGGTCCTGCGCTCGTCGACGACCTCGCGCTCGGCTCGCTCGGCGACCGCACCGCGCGTCAGGCGCTGAATGCCGGGGAATCGCCGCGATCGGTGTGGCTGGCGCTCTGCGTCGAGGCCGATGTGCCCGATACGCGCCGCTACGGAGTCGGTCGCCTCGATCCGCGCGAGCGCTGACGCACCGACGACGCGTCGAAGGTGCGGCTGTCGCGTGTTCGACGGCCGTCGCGATGTTGCGGCGTGTCGTCGAATATCCGTTCGAAACGGGCGTAGTGTCCTGCACAGGTGAATCCTCTCGACGAGGATCCCCGGATGCGGTGGGCCGACGACGAATGTCGGAGGCCCTCCGTACCGTGGACAGCGTCGAGAGACACACCATGCCTTGTCGCAGCATTCCGGCACCGAGTCGGGAGCGCGACAGCCTACAGGCGTCGGAAACGCGAGCATAAGGAGCACGCCATGCCATCACCCGCTGACCGCGAGAAGGCCCTCGAATCGGCCCTCGCCCAGATCGACCGTCAGTTCGGGAAGGGCTCGGTCATGCGCCTGGGCTCCGACGAGCGTGCACCGGTCGAAGTCGTCCCCACCGGGTCGATCGCTCTCGACGTGGCACTCGGCATCGGGGGACTCCCGCGTGGCCGCATCATCGAGATCTACGGTCCGGAATCGTCGGGTAAGACGACGCTGACCCTGCACGCCATCGCCAACGCGCAGCGCGCGGGCGGCATCGCGGCGTTCATCGACGCCGAGCACGCACTCGACCCGTCTTACGCGCAGAAGCTGGGTGTCGATATCGACGCGCTGCTGGTCTCCCAGCCCGACACGGGCGAGCAGGCGCTCGAGATCGCGGACATGCTGATCCGTTCGGGCGCGATCGACCTGGTCGTCATCGACTCCGTCGCGGCACTCGTTCCCGAGGCCGAGATCAAAGGCGAGATGGGCGACTCGCACGTCGGTCTACAGGCTCGCCTCATGTCGCAGGCCCTGCGAAAGCTCACGGGTGGCCTGAACCAGACCAAGACGACCGCCATCTTCATCAACCAGCTGCGCGAGAAGATCGGTGTCTTCTTCGGCTCGCCCGAGACGACCGCCGGCGGTAAGGCTCTGAAGTTCTATGCGTCGGTCCGCCTCGACATCCGCCGCATCGAGACGCTGAAGGACGGGACCGAGGCCGTCGGTAACCGCACGCGCGTGAAGGTCGTCAAGAACAAGATGGCGCCGCCGTTCAAGCAGGCCGAGTTCGACATTCTCTACGGAGTAGGGATCTCGCGCGAGGGCAGCCTGATCGACTTCGGTGTCGAGCACGGCATCGTCAAGAAGTCGGGCGCCTGGTACACGTATGACGGTGAGCAGCTCGGTCAGGGCAAGGAGAACGCGCGCAACTTCCTGATCAAGAACGTCGACATCGCTGCGGACATCGAGAACAAGATCAAGCAGAAGCTCGGCATCGGGCAGCCGGCAGCAGCGGCGACGTCCGAGGCGGACGAGCTCGCGGCCCGCCGCCCGGCGTGAGCGGTACGGATCGCGACGGGGGCGAGGCAGAACGTCTCGCCCCCGTCATCCCGCTCTTCGGCACTGCGGATGCGGGCAGCTCGGAGCCGCGGTCACGGAGCGGGCGGGCATCTGACGACAGCGCGCGCTGGCACACGACGTGGACCGGTGAGCCGCGCACCGCGGTGTCCGCTGCGTCGCCGGCGGTGCGACCGGCTCCTCGAGAGCCGGACGCGTCGACGCCCACCGACGTGACGGATCAGCGTGCGCGTGCCGAGCGCACGCTGCTCAAACGGCTCCGTGGCCGGTCGCTCTCGGTCCGAGAGGCTCGCGACGTCCTGCGAGATGCGGATCTCGACGAGAGCGAGACCGAGGCCGTCATCGCGATCTTCCTCGACAACGGCTATCTCGACGACAGTCGCCTGGCGGAGCAGCTGCTCGACGGAGCTCTCGGACGTAAAGCGCAGGGCGCGACGGCGGTCGCCCAGACCCTGGCGCGCCGGGGTCTCGACCGCGAGGTCATCGACATCGCCATGGCCTCGCTGCCCGACGATGAGGCCGAGCGTGCCCTCGAGTTCGCTCGGCAGCGCGCCCGGGCCATGTCCGACCTCGAGCACGACGTGGCACTCCGGCGTCTGCACGGTCAGCTCGCGCGCCGCGGTTTCCGAGGATCCGTGGCCCTCGACGCTGCTCGCCAGGCGCTGGCCGGCGACGAGACAGGCTGAGCGCGCCGTCAACCGCGCGCCGTCATCCGCGCGCGGTCATCCGTGTTGGAGCCGGTGTCTCGCGGTGGGCGCGGGCATCACGGGCGACGATCGCCCCGAGCTCCTTCCGCGTGGGCGCTCCCACTTTCGCCCGTGCCTGGTAGATGTGGGATTCGACCGTTCGGATCGACAGGAAGAGGGCTTCCGCGATGTCGCGGTTCGACAGGCCCTTGTCGACGAGGTTCGCGATCTCACTCTCGCGCGCGGTCAGCGTCTTGGTCGAGAGGGAAGCCGCAGGCTCGATGGTCTCGTCGATGTCCTCGCGGACGGACAGCGAGGCGCGGAGGCGCCGCAGCAGTCTCTCCACGGGTATCGCGGGTCCCATCGCCGCGGGGTTGGCCGATTCTGCGTCCTGGAGGAGGGCGTGCGCGGTCGGCGCCTCGACGCGCTCGATCACGTCGCGTAGCTCGACCAGGTGCTGCGCAGCCTGGGGATGCCCCAGGACGCTGAGGCGGTGCGCGTCGCGAATCTGCAGCATCACGGCATCCGACATGCTGCTCAGGGCCCAAGCATCGGCGGCGTGGGAACGTGCTTCGTCGATACGACCGCCGGCGGCGGCCACGACCGATGAGGTGGCGGCCGCCGTGTGCTGCAGGATCCTGCTCGCCGACTGCGGCACATCGACCGTGTCGAGGGTCTCCTCCGCCGCGAGCGGATGACCGTAGAGCGCCAACCCGTACGCGGTCTCGAGTTCGAGCATTGCGAGCGCCTCACCGCCGCGAAACGGCGCACGCTCCGCTGCGGCATGGAGTTCGCGCCGCGCCGCGAGCGGCCGCCCCCGTCTGACCTCCACCAGCACCGCCGCGAGCGATGCGGCCGCGAGTGCCGATCCGCCGGCGCGCACGGCCATGTCGCGCTCGAAGGCCAGATGATCCACGGCCTCGGAGTCATCCGTGCCGGCGACCGTGCGGCATGCGAGGTCGTACGACCTCGCGGCGAGGCGGTCGAGAGCGTCGTCGAAGCTCGCACCGGCCATGAACATGCGCATGGCGCGGTTGAGCGCCTCACGCATCGCCGAGGTCTCGCCGAGGTATGCGCGCGCCATCCCTGTCAGCAACTCGGCATCGACGCGATCGCGCAGGAGCATCGTGCTCGGATCGCGACGAATGTGCTCGGTCAGGACGACGGCATCCCGCAGACGGAGATCCGCAACCGCCTGGCGTGACCGGACCAGGGCATCGGGGACCGCGGTGTCCCCGCCATCGCGAATCGCGGCCGAGCCGACCGTCGCGGGTGATGAGACGAGCGCCCGCGCCCGTCGGCGTTCGCTCGCGGCGAGGTCGAGCACCGATTCCTCGGTGACTCCGAGCGCGAGCCGCTCGGTCGCGAATCGGTGTTCGAGCATCAGTGCGGGCACCGCCGCCTCGGTCCTCATCCAGGAGGCGTAGGCGGCGGCATCCGAAGCGTCGCCGGAGTCGTTCGCGACTCGTGCCGCATCGAGCACGACGCGTCCGATGAAGTCCGGCGACACCCCGTCGAGATCGGAAGGACGCGCAGTGGTGCGCACCCATCGGTCTGCGAGGAGGCGCGCCAGCGGTCTGCTCCACCAGCGCCCTTCATCGCGCAGCAACCGGTCGAGGGCGTCCGAGACCACGGCTTCCGAGCGGTCTCTTCCCAGCGTCCGTTCGGCGGCCCGGGCGAGCACGGGGTTGGCCGTGAGCCGGTGATTCGTGCTCCCGTCGTCGTGAACCAGCCCCGCTGCCCGCAGCTCCTGCACGACGGCGACCGGGACGAGCCGTGTCGCATCGGCGCGGGTGATACCCGCTGCCCGGTCGATGAGGATCAGTGCTCGGAGCTGCTCGTCGTCGAGATCCCGCACGTGGGCATGGAGGACGGCGGCGAGTGCGCCGTGCGACGCGCCGTCGGCGATGGCGGCGATCGGATCGCGGTTCTCAGCGAGCGCCGCGAGACCGGCGTCGACGAGTATGCGCAGGAGAAGCCGTGATCCGTCCGCTGCCCAGAGGAGCGCGGCGCGCGTGACGCTGTCGAACGGCTCGTGCGGCGCGAAGAGCGTCAGAAGGCGGTCGGCGTCGCGAGGAGACAGCCGGAGCAGCTCGATCCGGTCTGCGTTGCCGGAGAGCCACAGGTCGTGGATGACCTCCGCTGCCCCCTCGCTGCGGCTCGTCGGCAGCCGAGGCTCGGTCACCGCGATGAGAGCGGTCGCCCGTCCCGAGTGGACCGCGCGGAAGAGCACGGCAAGGGATGTCGCGTCGAGCTCCTGGGCGTCGTCGATCACCAGGATCGTCGAGGACGGAACGGGCTCGTCGTGGAGCAGGGCGCCGGCGCGAGGGTCGGATGCCGCTTCGAAGACGTTCGCGTACGACTCCCGCAGCACCGCCGATGCCCGAATCACGATCGGATCGGCACCCCGCTGACGCAGCGCGCTCACGACGCGAGCGCGCAAGAAGCTCTTTCCCGACCCGAGCGGGCCGCCCATGACGACTGATCGGCCCTCGAGGAGCGCCCCGGCGACGGCATCCGGATGACGTCCGTCCCCGACGACGTCCTCCGTTTCGCCGACCCTCCGTGGCTGTTGTCCCGAGTATTCCCACTGCGCCATGCCCCCCAGCTCCTCTCCCCAGCGAGATGCGGTTTCTGCTCACAACCTACCCAGACGATGACACCCGGACCATCGGTAGACGGCGTCAGGACTACTGAGGTTGCCCTGAGCCTCTACTGATTCTCCCGGGTTCTTCTCCCGGCGGAGCACGGCGGGTGCGGGGAGGCTACGCATTTCACCACCGGCGCGGAGGAGAACCGCTGTCGCCGCGATGGCGCCGCCCCTAGCGTCGCCTCGAACCACACCGGATCCGGCTGACACGAGGCCGGTCGACACGAGGGGGACTCCGAAAATGAACACTGCGACCACACGGGGGACGACCCGCCGCAAGGTCTTCGCGATCGCCGCCGGCGGGGCTGCCCTGGGGCTGGGCGTCACGGCGACGCTCGCGGCCTGGACCGACACCGAATGGGTCTTCGGCGGCAATGGTGCCGGCGGACCGGGCGTCGGTACGTCGACGTTCTCCGTCGAACAGAACACCGTCGCACCCTTCACCGCCGCGGCCGATTGGGTGAACGAGCCCGCGAACCCCGGCGGCGAGATCGTCTTCGGTCCGGATGCCATCGACCTGGCTCCGGGCGACACGGTGTACGCCGCCGTGGCGCTTCGGACGGCGCCCGACTCGGTCGCCGGCGACGTCGAACTGCAGGCGGCCGTGCCCGCGGCCGGGATCACGACGAACGATGCCGGGGGACTGCTCTTCGATGCGCTCAACGTGCGCGTCGCGACCGGTGCGACTGCTTTCGCCTGCGATGCCACGGCCTTCGCCGCGGGTGCGTCGGCGACCCTCATCGCCGACGGCCCGCTGGCCACGACCGGCGGCAGCGCCGCTCAGTCGCTCGATGCCGACGCCGGCAGCACGCAGGTGTACTGCTTCGAGATCTCGCTTCCCGACCCGCTGACTCTCGCGCCGGGCACGACGATCGATGACTACATGGGCCTGACCGTCGCCCCGGCCTGGGAGTTCCAGGCGGAGTCCTGACCCTCATGCCGACGCACGCCATCACCGACGACGCCGAGGCGGAACGGGACGGCGGCGAGCTGCTCGAGCCGGGAGGAACCGCGCCCGTCGGTCCCTCCCGGCTCGACCGGATCCGCGATGTCGTCATCACGCTGGTGGGCGTGATCGGCATCGCGACGATCGCCTGGCTCCTCGCCGCCTGGATCTGGGGGCTGTCGATCGTCGTTTTCGTGACCGGGTCGATGTCGCCGACCATGCCGGTCGGCGCGGCGGCGGTGTCGCAGCTGACAGCCGCAGCCGAGCTGCGCATCGGCGACGTCGTGACGGTCCCGCGCCCCGATACCGGCCAGCCGGTGACCCACCGCATCGTCGCCATCGACGAGGTCGCGGCCGCCCCCGACGAGCGCGAGCTGACGCTCCAAGGAGACGACAACGACTTCGCCGACAGCCAGACGTACGTCGTCGGCGAGGCGCCGCGTGTCCTCGCCGCAGTACCGGGGCTCGGGTCCGTCGTCCTGTGGGCGCAGACACCGATCGTGATGATCGCGGCCAGCATCCTGATCGCCCTCGCGATCGCCTGGGCTCTCTGGCCCACCCCGACGCGCGCCGACGCCGACGTCAACGAGACCTGACCAAGGAGAACCACACATGAAACGTGCATCGTCGCACGGTCATCGCGCAGCCGTCGTCACGGCCGCCGCAGGCTCCGTCGCGCTCCTGGTGACCGGCACCGTGCTGCTGGCCGGCGTCGCCAACGCAGCGCTCGTGGATGTGCCCGAGACGGGCGCCCCCGGGCGCCTCGTCCTCGCCGCCGATCCCTATCCCGCGGAGTTCCGAGACCTCAGTCCCGGCGACACCCGCGCCTGGCAGGTGCAGGCGCGTCTCGAGGATGCGTCGAGCGCGACGCTCGCTCTCGAACTGCGGAAGGACGGCGACCTCGTCGCCCACCCGCGCGGCCTTCAGGTCGCCGTGCAATCCTGCGCCGTCGAGTGGACGGGCTTGCCCGACGCGCCCGTCTGCGCCCCGGGCGCTCAGCCGTTGACGGTGGCGACTCCGGCGGACGACTACCGTTTCTCCAGCCCGACCTTCGACCTGCCCGACCTCGCCGCAGACGCGCCGGTCAGCCTCCTCGTAACCCTCGGGGTGGAGGACAGTCCTGAGGCGCGCGCCGACACCACCCTCATGGGGCTGACCGGCGACATCGGTCTCACCCTCACCGCCGTGGCGATCGACGAGACCGTGCCGCCACTGCCGCAGCCGCCTATACCCGCGGTCCCCGGAACCGGTGTGCCCGGTCTTCCGGCCACCGGCGGCGACCTGTCCGCTCTGGCCGCTGTCCTGGCGCTCGCCGGAGGATTCCTCGCCGCAGGCCTCGCCCTGCGCCTGCACCGCCGGGAGGCCCGCGCATGAAGACCCGAACCCGATCCGCGGTGGCGATCGCCGCGGTGGCCGCCGTGGGCCTACCGCTGACGGTCACGGCGACGACAGCCGCGTGGAACACCTCGGAGTGGGTGCACGGAGAGGTCGGAACGTCGACGCTCGACTGCACCGACGGCACCGGCTTCGCCTCCGTCGCCTCCGGCCGGTTCCTGAGCGGCGAGCTCCTCGGACTCGACCTCGACGCCCTCGCCGAGCTCGAGCAGATGGTCCTCGCCCTCGACGGCGCGGGCGCCGCGACCGTGTCGCCGAGCGACGCGATCGATCTCGGCTCTGCTCCGCCCGATTCCTATGTGTACGCCAACCCGTTCGACGTGACCGCTCTCAGTGCTCTCAACGTCGACCTGACCGGCTTCACCGTCGGTCTGCCGGGAGCGGCGCTCGGTGCCGTGAACCAGTATGCGAGCGTCTCCACCGACGGTTCGGTCGCCGGGGCTTCGGGGCTCGTCAACGATTCCGGCGCCGTGCTCGTGTCGGACTCGACGCCGCCGGCATCCCTGCCTTCGCGCGCTCGGATCGGGCTCAGCGGCATCCTTCCGGCGGTCGCCGGCATCGCCGACGCGGACCTCGAGATCGGCGCGGTCGCGGCCAGCTCGCAGATCGACGGATGCGCGCTGCTGCGCGACGAGCTCTGGGGCGAGACGGCCCCCGCGAGCGCGATCGTGCGCGATTACGGCATCGCGGGCCTCGGTCTGCAGCTGGACGCACCGGTGGTGGAGAGTCTCGTGAGCACGACCACCGCCGCGGTGAACACCCTCGGCGGCGTGGTCGGTCAGCTGACCGGGCCGAGCGGGCTCATCGGATCGACCATCGGAGCCGGGCTCGACGCGGGACTCCCCGGTGTCTTGACGACCACGGTCAGCGGCAACGTCTCGATCACGGGTCTCGACCTCCTGGGCTCGGTCGCGACGCTCCTGAACACGCCGCTCACCGACGGGGTGATCACGATCGACCTGCAGGCCGGAACGATCGACGTCGACCTCGACGCTCTGCTTCCCTCGCTCAACGACGCGCCACCGAACACGGAGATCGTCCTGAACGCCACCGTGCTCAACCCGATCGTGGACCGAGCGGGCGCGCTGCTGGACAACTGGACGACGCAGATCGTCGACGCCGTGACCGCCGAGCTGCGTGAGGCGACGGTGACCATCGCCCTCGAAGCCCTCGTGGCGGCTCCGGGGATCGGTATCCTGCCGGGGCTCAACGTCCTGAGCGCGGACGTCGGGTTCGTCGGTCCGCTCGGGGCGCTGCTGGACGGGACCGCCGTGCTGACGATCGACGCGGATGCCGTCGGCGCGGTCGGGCCGGTCAACACCCTGCTCGCGGCCCTGGGCCTGCCCACCGTCACGCAGTTGCTGACGGCGATCGAGGGACTCGGCTCGGGCCTCGTCTCGACCCTGGCCAACACGCCGACGACCACGATCACCGGGGCGCTCACGACCCTGGGCGGCACGCTCGCGTCGGCGACGACCGCGGTCATCACGGCCCTGGGGGCGGTGGTCGCCGCTCTGCCGTCGGTCGTGTCGCTGATGGTCAACGTCCAGCCCGACCAGCCCAACGCTCCGGCCGACGCGACCTTCACGGCCGCGTCGGGTGACTCCACCGCCGAGTACATCGTCGCCGCACTGCGACTCGGCCTCGCGGACGGTCTGGGCGGTGTGGCTACCGCGACGTTCGCCACGGCGACGGCAGGCCCGGTCACTGCACCCTGACGGCGCGGATGATCGCTCGTGGGGCCGACCGACGGGGTCGGCCCCACGAGCGCGATCGTAGAATGAGGGAATCATGTCGACTCCCTCGAGCGCACCCACTCTCATCGCGCCGTCGCTCGCGGCGCGCACCGCCGACGGCCGCGCGCGCACGTACGAGGTGCGCACCTTCGGCTGCCAGATGAACGTCCACGATTCCGAGCGTCTCTCGGGCTCGCTCGAGAGCGCGGGGTACCTTCCCGCCGACCCCGGTACCGAGGCCGATGTCATCGTCATCAACACCTGCGCCGTGCGCGACAACGCGGCCGGCAAGCTCTACGGGACGCTGGGACACCTGAAGTCGGTCAAGGACAAGCGCGAGGGGATGCAGATCGCGGTCGGCGGCTGCCTCGCGCAGATGGACCAGACCGCCGTTCAGCAGAAGGCGCCGTGGGTCGACGTGGTCTTCGGCACCCACAACATGGGCGCCCTGCCCGGCCTGCTCGAGCGCGCTCGCCACAACGGAGAGGCCGAGCTCGAGATCCTCGAGTCGCTCGAGACATTCCCCTCGACTCTGCCGACGAAGCGCGACTCGGTCTACAGCGGTTGGGTGTCGATCTCGGTCGGCTGCAACAACACGTGCACGTTCTGCATCGTGCCCCACCTGCGCGGCAAAGAGAAGGACCGTCGTCCCGGCGACATCCTGAACGAGATCCGACTGCTCGTCGACGACGGGGCGATCGAGGTCACGCTGCTCGGACAGAACGTCAACAGCTACGGCGTCGAGTTCGGAGACCGGCAGGCGTTCGGCAAGCTCCTGCGCGCCGCGGGGGACATCCCCGGGCTCGAGCGCATCCGGTTCACGAGTCCGCACCCGGCGGCCTTCACCGACGACGTCATCGACGCGATGGCCGAGACGCCCGCCGTCATGCCGCAGCTGCACATGCCCCTGCAGTCGGGCTCCGACAGCATCCTCAAGGCGATGCGCCGGTCGTACCGCAGCTCGAAGTTCCTCGGCATCCTCGACCGCGTCCGCGAGCGCATCCCGCACGCCGCCATCTCGACCGACATCATCGTCGGGTTCCCGGGTGAGACCGACGCCGACTTCGAAGACACGCTGCGGGTGGTCGAGCAGGCGCGGTTCGCGAGCGCGTTCACCTTCCAGTACTCGATCCGCGAGGGCACGCCTGCAGCGACGATGCCCGACCAGGTGCCGAAGGCGGTCGTGCAGGAACGGTACGAGCGCCTCGTCGCCCTGCAGGACCGGATCGCCCTGGAGGAGAACCAGAAGCAGGTCGGCCGCGAGGTCCGGGTGCTGGTGTCGTCGGCGGAGGGCAAGAAGGCCGCCGAGACGCACCGCCTCACCGGACGCGCGGAGGACAACCGCCTCGTGCACTTCGAACTGCCCGACGGCTCCGAGACGCCCCGCCCGGGAGACGTCGTCACCGTGACGGTCACGCACGCCGCCCCGTTCCACCTGCTCGCCGACAGCACCGACGGGTCGCCGCTGCGCATCCGGCGCACTCGAGCCGGCGACGCATGGGACCGGTCGCTCGCCGAGTCGTGCGGTGTGCCGTCCCCGGCATCGACAGACGCCGGCCCGCGCTCGGTGTCGCTCGGTCTGCCGTCCCTGCGCGTCGGCGTGTGACCGCGGCGCCGGCTCCGGGCTCCGCTCCGGCTGAGACGGTGCCGTACCTGTGGGCTGTCCTCGGGGCGACGGGCACCGGCAAGACCGGTCTGTCGCTCGACCTCGCCGAAGCGCTCGACGACCGCGGACGGCCGGCCGAGATCGTCAACGTCGACGCGATGCAGCTCTACCGCGGTATGGACATCGGCACCGCGAAGATCCCCGAGAGCGAGCGTCGCGGCATCCCGCACCATCTGTTCGACGCGCTCGCCGTCTCGGAGGAGGCCGCCGTCGCCTGGTATCAGGACGTCGCCCGCCGGACCATCGAAGAGATCCACGGCCGAGGTGCCGATGCGATCCTCGTCGGCGGTTCCGGGCTGTACGCGTCGAGCGTCCTGTTCGACTTCCGCTTCCCACCCCGCGACGAACAGCTGCGCGCGAGCCTCGAGGAAGAACTCGAACGAGACGGCACAGGGCACCTGTTCGCGCGCCTGCGCGCGGCCGACCCGGAGGCGGCCGATCGCATCGATCCGCGGAACGGCCGGCGCATCGTGCGGGCACTCGAGGTGCTCGCCCAGGGCGGGCAGACGCACGGCGGCGCGTTGCCCGAGGCGCCCGCGCTCTGGTCGTCCGGGACACGGATCATCGGTACCGCCGTGCCGCGCGATGAGCTCGTGCCGCGGCTCGACGTGCGCGTCGAACGCATGTGGGCCGACGGGCTGCTCGACGAGGTCGAGGCGTTGCGACGACAGGGGCTCGAGCACGGCCCCACCGCGAGCCGTGCGATCGGTTACGCCCAGGCGCTCGCCCAGCTGCGCGGCGACATGAGCGAGAGCGAAGCCATCGCCGAGACGCAGGCTCTCACGCGGCGCTATGCGCGCCGCCAGGTGTCGTGGTTCAAGCGGTACGAGGATGTGGAGTGGGTCGACCCGCGCGAGATCGACGCGGGATCGATCGTCGATGCGGCATCCGTCGCGGGGGCACGGCCCGCGGTGTCGGAGGAGGGGAATCATGACGATCACGGTGCGTGCGTTCGCGGCATCCGATGAGGATGTCGTCGTCGAGCTCTGGCACGAGGTCGGCTTGACCCGCCCCTGGAACGATCCGCGTGCCGACATCAGGCGGAAGCTCACGGTTCAGCCCGAGTTGTTCCTCGTCGCCGTCGATCAGCCTGTCGACGGGACGGCGGAGGCTGTCGTCGGCTCCGTGATGGCCGGTTATGACGGACACCGCGGCTGGCTCTACTACCTCGCGTCGGCGCCCTCGCACCGTGGCCTGGGCGTCGGACGCGCGCTCGTCGCGGAGGCCGAGCGCCGGCTCGAAGCCATGGGATGCCCGAAGGTGCAGCTCATGGTGCGGGCCGAGAACGAGGCCGTGCGCGGCTTCTACGACGAACTCGGCTACGAGCCGTTCACCGTGTGGTCGACCGGCAAACGCCTCGTCGTCGATGGTCCGGGCGGCCCCGCCTAAGCTGGGCTCATGGCGACTCTCGCGTTCACCAAGGGGCATGGCACCGGCAACGACTTCGTGATCCTGGCCGACCCGGACGGCGAGCTCGAGCTCAGCGACGCGCAGGTCGCTGCGCTCTGCGACCGCCACGTCGGCATCGGCGCGGACGGTCTGCTGCGGGTCGTCCGATCGGCCGCGATCGCCGAGGGGGCGGATGCCGCCGCCTCCGGCGCCGAGTGGTTCATGGACTACCGCAACGCCGACGGCTCGAAGGCGGAGATGTGCGGCAATGGGACCCGTGTCTTCGCGCGCTACCTGGCCGACGCGGGCCTCGCGACGATCGATTCCGGGCTCCGCATCGGAACGCGCGCCGGCGTCAAGACGATCACCCGTGCCGACAACGGCTTCGAAGTCGATCTCGGGCTCTGGCGCGCCGAGGACGGCGACGTTCTGGTCCGCGCCCGCGGGCTCGGTGTCGCGCGGCCCGGGCAGTCGATCGACGTCGGCAATCCCCACGTCGTCGTCGCGCTCGCGGGCGAGGACGAGCTCGATGCGCTCGACCTGACGACGCAGCCGGCCCTCGAGCCGCGCCCCGCCGCCGGGGCCAACGTCGAGTTCGTCGTCCCCGCCGAGCCGCTCGTGCAGAACGGGATCGGCGCCATCCGGATGCGTGTCCACGAGCGCGGGGTGGGGGAGACCCTCTCGTGCGGCACGGGGGTCGCGGCATCCGCACTCGCCGTCCGCCACTGGGCGGGCGCGGCGGCGCCGGACCGGTGGACGGTCGACGTCCCGGGCGGCACGCTGGGCGTGCGCGTCGTGCGTCAGGCCGACGGCGAGCACGTGCTGCTCTCCGGGCCCGCCACGCTGGTGTTCTCGGGGCAGGTCACCCTCGCCGATTGATGCGTCGCGGCTCACGCCGGCGAGTCAGGGCAGCTCGATCGCCCCGGTCGGCGGCGTGCCGTGGCGGCGTACACGCAGCACGCGGAAGCCGCGACCGGTCGCGGCCCGAGAGACGCTGTACCCGTCGTCGAAGGTCGAGGCCAGCCAGCGCTGCAACGAGTCGGACCCGAGGTTGCGCTGCACGACGAGCCAGGCGTCGCTGCGCTCGGCGAGACGGGGGATCCACCGCTGCAGCATCCCGTGCAGCTCGTTCTTGCCGACGCGGATCGGCGGGTTCGACCGGATGGTCCGGAACACGACGTCGTCGGGAACATCGTCGGGCAGAACAGCGTTGACGTTATCGAGTCCCAGATCCGCGGCGTTGCGTCGCACCAGGTCGAGGGCCCGTTCGTTGACATCGACGGCCCACACCGTGGCGTGAGGCGACTCCAGAGCCAGCGACAGCGAGATCGGCCCCCAGCCGCAGCCGAGGTCGAGGAAATCCCCACCGGGCGGTGCCGGCGGGGTGTTGGCTAGAAGTACCCCTGTGCCCGAATCCACGTGGTCAGGGCTGAACACCCCGCCCGCGGTCGTGACCTCGACGGCATGGCCCGCGAGGGTCACGCGGATGCGACGGAGGTTCTGTTCGCTGGACGGGGACGCGCTGAAGTAGTGATCGCTCCCCATGCATCCGAGCGTATCGGAGCCGGACGTACCGGCGGGAGACTAGAATTCACGGATGCCCGGGCACGGGCATCCCGGGAAGAGAGTTATGACGCAAATCACCACCCCCGACGGCGACGGCGACATCGCGGTGGACCCGGTCGATCGCGTGCTCGCGAGCGCGGAGACGCGCTCGTCGATCCGCGTCTTCGGTGGCGCGCAGGCGCTGCAGGACGAGGCGACCGTCGCGTACGGAGACACCGACGGCGACCAGTGGGACCGCGAGGAGCGCGCTGCGCTGCGCCGCGTCCCGGGCCTGTCCACCGAGCTCGAAGACGTCACCGAGGTCGAGTACCGGCAGCTGCGACTCGAGAACGTCGTGCTCGTCGGCGTGTACCCCCAGGGATCGCAAGAGGATGCCGAGAACTCGTTGCGCGAGCTCGCGGCGCTGGCCGAGACTGCCGGCGCGGTGGTTCTCGACGGCGTGCTGCAGCGCCGACCGCATCCCGACCCCGCCACCTACATCGGACGCGGCAAGGCCGCCGAGCTGCGTGACCTCGTCGCCGCGGTCGGCGCCGACACCGTGATCGCCGACACCGAGCTCGCACCGAGCCAGCGGCGCGCCCTCGAGGATGTTGCGAAGGTCAAGGTCATCGACCGCACGACCGTCATCCTCGACATCTTCAGCCAGCACGCGAAGAGCCGCGAGGGCAAGGCCCAGGTCGAGCTCGCGCAGCTGGAGTACCTGCTCCCGCGTCTGCGCGGCTGGGGTGAGTCCATGAGCCGTCAGGCCGGTGGCCAGGTCGGTGCCGGCGGCGCGGGCATGGGCTCGCGCGGGCCCGGTGAGACGAAGATCGAGCTCGACCGTCGCCGCATCCGGACCCGCATGGCTCAGCTACGCAAGCAGATCCGCGAGTTCGCGCCGTCGCGTGAGGCGAAGCGTGCCGAGCGTCGTCGCAACACGATCCCCTCCGTCGCGATCGCGGGGTACACCAACGCCGGCAAGTCCAGCCTGCTGAATCGTCTGACGAGCGCGGGCGTGCTCGTCGAGAACGCGCTGTTCGCGACGCTGGACGCCACGGTGCGCCGGGCCGAGGCCGCCGACGGTCGCGTCTTCACGCTCACCGACACCGTCGGCTTCGTGCGGAATCTGCCGCATCAGCTCGTCGAGGCCTTCCGGTCGACGCTCGAAGAGGTGTCGGGTGCGGACGTCATCGTGCACGTCGTGGACGGATCGCACCCCGATCCTGCCGCGCAGCTCGCGACGGTCCGCGACGTGATGGGCGACGTGGGCGCCCGCGCGACGCGCGAGCTCGTCGTGTTCAACAAGGCCGACCTCGTCGACGACGATGCGCGGCTGCTGCTGCGCGGACTTGAGCCGACGGCGCACTTCGTGTCGTCACGGACCGGCGAGGGCGTCGAGGAGCTTCGCGCCGCGATCGAGGACGCACTGCCGCTGCCCGCGGTCGAGGTGCGCGCCCTGGTGCCGTACGACCGGGGCGACCTGATCTCGGCCGTGCACGAGAGCGGCCACATCGTCGCGACCTCGCACGAGGAGGACGGCACGGCCGTGCACGCGCACGTCTCCGAGCGCCTCGCGGCCGAGCTCGCGCCGTACGCCGTCTGACCTCCGCCCGCACGCCGTCCGACCGCCCGCCCGTCTGCGATACACCCGCAGGACCTGCGGTGCGGGAGTCGTGTCGGCTGATGGCAGGCGCCTCACCAGCACCACCGACCCGACGGATGTATCGACGCCGTCGGGTCGGTAGCCGGTTTCAGCCGAGCTCGAGCGGCGCGACGCCGGGAGTGTCGAAGCCGAAGACCTGACCGAGGAAGGCCAGTTCGCTCTCGAGGGCGTGGACGATGGTCTCGGTGCGTCGGAATCCGTGTCCCTCGCCCGCGTACAGGACGTAGGCGTGAGGCACGCCCTGCGCGACGAGAGCATCGCGGATGGCCTCCGCCTGCGCCGGGGGCACGACGGCGTCCTCGTCGCCCTGCAACAGCAGCAGCGGCACCCGGAACCTCTCGGCGCGGCTCAGCGGCGACCGCTCGATGTAGACGTCCTCCGCTTCGGGGAGCGGGCCGATCAGCCCATCGAGGTAGCGCGCCTCGAAGTCATGCGTCTCGGCCGCCAGGGCGCGCGCGTCGCCCACGCCGTACCGTGAGACGCCGGCGCCGAACACATCCGTTCCGACGAGCGCGGCGAGGACCGTCCAGCCGCCCGCGGAGCCGCCTTCGATCGCGAGACGTGACGGGTCGGCGAGTCCGTCGCCAGCGAGCCCCCGTGCCGCTGCGGCGACGTCGTCGACGTCGACGACGCCCCACTGCCCCTTCAAGCGTTCACGGTAGGAGCGGCCGTATCCGGTGGAACCGCCGTAGTTGACGTCGAGCACGCCGATCCCGCGGCTCGTGAAGTAGGCGACCTTGCTGTCCGCGGTGCCACCCACGTGCGAGGTCGGGCCGCCGTGGACCCAGACGACGTACGGCGGCAGTTCGTCGGCCGCGGCGGTGACGTCGGGGTTGGTCGGCGGGTATGCGAAGGCGTGCACGGGGCCGTGGGGTCCCTCGGTCGTCAGCTGTCGGGCGTGGGGGATCCATGCCTCGTCGACCTCGGGAGCGCCGCCCCGCACCGCGGTGACCTCGCCGTCGTCGAGGTCGACGAGCCACAGGCCCGTCGCACCGGGCATGGTGCCGCTGACGAGGGCCCCGCCGCCCCGGACATCCTCGATCTGAAGCCGAGCGGTCGCCGGGAACGGGAGGGGCACCGCGCCCCCATCCCGGTCGACGATGACGAGCTGATCCGACCCATGGGTGCGGACGGCGACGACGCGTCCGTCGTCGAGTGGGGCGTACCAGCGGCTTCCGAGCACCCACAGCCCGCCGCCCGTGTCGGCATCGGCGGGTGAGACGGCCGTGGGTGCGGACTCGGCCCGGGGATCCACGCGGTAGAGGTTCCAGCGCCCTGTCGGCTCATCGATGAGCAGGAGGTCGCCGTCCGCGGTCCACTCCGGTTGCAGGGCCGCTGTGCTCCCGCCGGCGACCTCACTCACGCGGTCGGGTGTGGCGAGATCGACGACGCGGATGCGGGTGCGGTCCCACGGCATGTCGGGGTGATCCCAGGCCACCCACGCGAGGCGTGCGCCGTCGGGCGATAGCGCGGGCTGGGCGACGAAGTCGCTGCCGCCGGCGAGCTCGGTCACATCCGACGTTGCGGCCCCCGCGGCGTCGCCTGCCCCGTCGATGCGCACGACGTGCCGCTCGGGTGTCGCGCCGGGTCGCTCGCGCTCGCGGATCGCGAGCAGCGTGCCGCTCTGCCAACGGAGGCCGCCGAAGTGGGTGCCCTCCTCGTCGGGAGTGAGCGCCTCGGGCTCGCCGCCCGGGCTAAGACGCCGGACGCGCTGGTCGGATTTGTCGACGAAGAACAGCACGCCCTCATCGGAGACCGTCCAGGCGCCGCCACCGTACTCGTGGACGCGGGACCGCGCGTTCCAGGGTGCCGGCAGCACGACCTCCACCGTGCCGTCCGAGCGGCGTCGCTTGACGGCGACGCGGCCCGCCTCGTCCGGCAGAGACTCACCCCACCAGACCTCGTCGCCGGCGAAGCTCGCTCCGTCGAGGCGCAGCGACGATGCGCTCGCCCACGCGGCGGTCAGGGGAGAGGGCCAGGAACCGTAGGGGAGTTGCTGCGACATACCGCCACGCTACGCGAGGCGCGGCATCCCACGACGAGACGACGGGAGAGGATGCCGCGCCGGTGCGCGTCAGACGGTGCGGAGGACGGCCACGACCTTGCCCAGGACCGTGGCGTCATCGCCGAGGATCGGCTCGAAGGCGGAGTTGCGGGGGAGGAGCCAGGTGTGGCCGTCGCGCTGACGGAGCGTCTTCACGGTCGCTTCGCCGTCGAGCATGGCCGCCACGATCTCGCCGTTGTCGGCGGTGGCCTGCGTGCGCACGACCACCCAGTCGCCGTCGCAGATGGCGGCGTCGATCATCGAGTCGCCGACGACCTTGAGCATGAAGAGCTCGCCTTTGCCGACGAGCTGACGCGGGAGCGGGAAGATCTCCTCGACCTGCTGGTCGGCGGTGATCGGGACGCCGGCGGCGATCCGGCCCACGAGCGGCACGAGGGCGGCGTCGCCGACGGAGGGCGCGGCGTCGGCAGGGTTCTCGCCCGACGTCCCCGGGAGATCGATCAGGACCTCCATCGCGCGGGTCTTGCCGGGATCGCGGCGGAGGTACCCGCTCAGCTCGAGCTGGTTCAGCTGGTGCGTGACGCTGGACAGCGATTTGAGCCCCACGGCGTCGCCGATCTCGCGCATGCTCGGCGGGTAGCCGTTTCGGGCGATCGCGTGCTGGATCACCTCGAGGATCGCGAGCTGCTTGTCGCTCAGATTCTTGCGTCGTCGCGTCTGCGGTTTCTCGCTCATACCGCCGGTCTCCTGTCGTCGCGCCCCGTCCCCGACCCGATGTCGGAGGTTCGTGGTGGGCTCTCGCTGTCGAAAAGGTAGCCCGATACGACGGCGACATCACGGAACGCTCCGCGTGTCTCTTCGATCGGTCTCCGATTTCGGTGGGTGGTTGACACCACACAATATCGAAGATACGTTCGGAACCGAAGTTCGCACCCGTCTCTCCCGGCCGAGAGGCGGGGGCGAATCTTCCTACCGCTCCCGAGGAGATGTCATGACTACGATCGATGCCCGCTTCGCACCGGCCCCCCGTACCCGCCTGCGTCTGACGCGCCGCGGACGCCGCGTCGTCGCCACGATCGCCGCTCTTCCGGCGGTCGTCGCGGTCACCGCGGCCGTGCTCTCCGGCGGAGGTGCACTCGCCTCCAACGAGGCCGGCGCTCCGGCGGGGTCGTTCACGACCGTGACCGTCATGTCCGGCGAGTCCCTGTGGTCCATCGCAGAAGAGGTGGCCCCGGCGGCCGACCCGCGCGACGTCGTCGACGCGATCATTCGTCTCAACGCGCTCGGCTCCGGTCAGCTCGAGGCCGGCCAGACTCTCGCCATCCCCGCCGAGTACGCCGCCAGCTGACGTCGGCGTCCGTCGCGCCGTTCCGAGCGCTGCGGCCATGACAACCTCCCGCGCGGCCTAGCATGGGTGGGATGAGCCCGAGTCTGGATGATCTGCCCCTCAGAGACGATCTGAGAGGCCTCACCCCGTACGGTGCCCCGCAGGCGCCGCTCCCGGTCGCGCTGAACGTCAACGAGAACACGCACCCCGTTCCCGAAGAGGTAGCGGACGACATCCTGGATGCCGTGGCTCGTGCCCTGCGCGACGTCAACCGGTATCCGGATCGCGAGTTCACACACCTGCGCGAGTCCTTCGCCGAGTACCTCGGCCACGGCCTGACGTCCGACCGCATCTGGGCGGCGAACGGGTCGAACGAGGTCCTCCAGCACCTGCTCCAAGCCTTCGGCGGACCCGGCCGGACGGCGATGGGCTTCGGCCCCACGTATTCCATGTACCCGCTGCTGACCCGCGCGACAGGCGCGCAGTACGTCGCCGGTACGCGCGGCCCCGACTTCACGCTCGATCCGGCCTCCGCCGCAGCCCAGGTCGCCGAGCTGCGCCCGGACGTCGTCTTCCTCTGCGCCCCGAACAACCCCACCGGCACACCTCTCGGCCTCGATGTCGTCGCGGCGGTCTACGACGCGACCGACGGCATCGTGATCGTGGATGAGGCCTACCAGGAGTTCGCCCCGCGAGAGAGCTCCTCCGCCCTGACGCTGCTCGGTGAGCGCGAGCGGCTCGTGGTCTCGCGCACGATGAGCAAGGCGTTCGCCTTCGCCGGCGCGCGTGTCGGCTACCTCGCGGCGGACCCGACGCTGATCGACGCTTTGCGTCTCGTGCGTCTCCCGTACCACCTGAGTGCCCTGACCCAGGCGGCGGCGACCGCTGCCCTGTCCCACTCGACGACGATGCTGCGCATGGTGGACGAGATCGTGGCGCAGCGCGACCGGATGTCGGCGACGCTCGACGCCCTCGGCTATCACTCCTACGAGAGCTGGACGAACTTCGTGCTGTTCGACGGCATCGACGATCCGGCGGCCACCTGGCAGGCGCTCTACGACCGCGGCATCCTGGTCCGCGACGTCGGCATCCCGCACAGCCTGCGCGTCAGCGCCGGTACGGAAGACGAGACGACCGCGTTCCTCGAGGCACTCGCCTCGATAGACTCGGGGGCATGACCAGCCCCCGAACGGCCAGCATCCGTCGCGCCACGAGCGAGTCGAGCGTCGAGCTCGAGCTCGACCTCGACGGCACCGGGATCAGCACGATCGAGACGACCGTGCCGTTCTTCGACCACCTGCTGACGGCGTTCGCGAAGCACTCGCTCACCGACCTGACCGTTCGCGCCACCGGCGACACCCACATCGACGCGCACCACACGGTCGAGGACGTCGCGATCGTGCTCGGGCAGGCGCTGCGGTCCGCGCTGGGCGACAAGTCCGGCATCTCCCGATACGGCGACGCCCTCGTCCCCCTCGACGAAGCGCTCGCTCAAGCCGTCGTCGACATCTCGGGGCGTCCGTACCTGGTTCACACGGGCGAGCCCGAGGGCTACGAGTACCACCTCATCGGCGGACACTTCACGGGGGCGCTCGTGCGGCACACCTTCGAGGCCATCGCCTTCAACGCGGGCCTCACGATGCACGTCACGGTGCTGGGCGGTCGCGATCCGCACCACATCGCCGAGGCGGAGTACAAGGCTTTCGCGCGCGCATTCCGTCAGGCGAAAGCCCTCGACCCGCTCGTGCACGGCATCCCCAGCACGAAGGGCGCCCTATGACCGAGGGCGACACGACCGAGAGGGCGCCGCTCGTCGCCGTCCTCAACTACGGGTCGGGCAATGTCCACTCGGCCGTCAAGGCGCTGTCCGCCGCGGGGGCCGACGCTCGTCTGACGTCGGACCGGGGCCTGATCCGCGATGCCGACGGGCTTCTCGTGCCCGGCGTCGGCGCGTTCAGCGCGGTGATGACCGCGCTGCGCGAGAGCCGCGGAGACGAGATCATCGAGCGTCGCCTGGCCGGCGGACGTCCTGTGCTCGGCATCTGCGTCGGGATGCAGATCATGTTCGGCAACGGCGTGGAGCGCGGTGAGGACACCCCGGGCCTCGGCGAGTGGCCCGGCACCGTCACCGAGCTGCAGGCGCCGGTGCTTCCGCACATGGGCTGGAACACCGTGCGTGCGGGTGCGGGGTCGACCCTGTTCGACGGCCTGGAGGACGAGCGCTTCTACTTCGTCCACTCCTACGGTGCCCAGGACTGGTCGCTCGAGGTCATGAAGCCCTTCGCCGAGCCGGTGCTGACCTGGTGCGACTACGGCTCGCCGTTCCTCGCCGCGGTCGAGAACGGGCCGCTCTCGGCCACGCAGTTCCACCCCGAGAAGTCCGGCGCCGCCGGCATCCGACTGCTCTCCAATTGGATCGGCGCCCTGCCGCGCCACTAGTCTCCCTCTGGTGCGCTCGCGTGGACGAGCGTGCATCCCGACACCCCTGGAATGTGATGAACGACTTCGCGTCCACCCCCGAACTGATCCTCCTGCCCGCCGTCGACGTCGCCGACGGGAAGGCCGTGCGCCTGACCCAGGGCGAAGCCGGTAGCGAGACGACCTATGGCGACCCCGTCGACGCGGCCCTCGCCTGGGCCAAGCAGGGCGCCCAGTGGATCCATCTCGTCGACCTCGACGCCGCTTTCGGCCGGGGCAACAACACCGCCGTGCTCCGCAAGGTCATCAAGCAGGTCAAGGGTGTGCAGATCGAGCTCTCGGGCGGCATCCGCGACGATGCGACGCTCGAGGCGGCCCTCGAGAGCGGCGCGACGCGCATCAACCTGGGCACCGCCGCGCTCGAGAACCCCGAGTGGGCTGCCGACGTCATCGGCCGTTACGGCGACGCGATCGCGGTCGGACTCGACGTCCGCGGCACGACCCTCGCCGCTCGCGGCTGGACCCGCGACGGCGGCGATCTGTGGGATGTCCTGGCGCGCCTCGAAGACGCCGGCTGCAGCCGCTACGTCGTCACCGACGTGACGAAGGACGGCACGCTCCAGGGACCGAACATCGAGCTGTTGCGCGAGATCACGTCGCGCACGCCGAAGCCGGTCGTCGCATCGGGCGGGATCTCCAGCCTCGACGACATCGCCGCCCTGCGCGAGCTCGTGCCGCTCGGCGTCGAGGGTGCGATCGTCGGCAAGGCTCTCTACGCCGGCGCCTTCACGCTGGCCGAGGCGCTGGATGTCGCCGGGGACTGACGACGGCTGCGGCCACGCGGCCGATTCGGCCGGCGTCCCCTGGGAGGGCCGCAGCTTCGAGTCGAACCCGCATGCCGGTGACGACGGCTCCGCCGATCCGGCGCTGCTCGCCGCACTCGAGGCGTTTCGCGCCGGATCGGGCGATGCCGTCGCGGTGGTCGAGGCGTATCGCACGGCGCGGTTGCTGATCCCGCTCGTCCCCGAGAAGGGCGATGAAGGCGTCGGTCCCACGGGGCTGCGCGTCGACAAGACGCAGGAACTGTCGATCGTGACGGTCGCCGCGCCCGACGGTCGGCGGGTCCTGCCCGTCTTCACGTCGGTCGGGGCGCTGGCGCGATGGGACGCCGTCGCCCGCCCGGTGCCGGCCGACGGTGTGCGCACGGCGATGGCGGCAGCCTCGGACGACACCGATCTGATCGTGATCGATCCCGGCTCCGAGACGGAGTTCGTGCTGCGACGCCCCGCCGTCTGGGCGATCGGTCAGGGCCTGCGCTGGGAACCGGCGCCGGTCTCGCCCGAGGTGTTCACCGCTCTCCAGGCGAGCGTCGGGGGAGAGCTCGCGGTGCTCGACCTGTCGGTGGCCGCGGGCGATCCCGACGCGAGGATGCGCGGACCCGAGCTGGTCGTGCGGCTTCATCTCATCGACGGACTGGATGCCGCCGAGCTCGACGCCGTGCTGTCGCGGCTCGCGTCTCGCTGGGCCGCGGACGACCGCATCGCCGTGCTCGTCGACTCGCTCACCGTCAAGCTCGTCCGGGCCTCCTGAAGCGGGTTCCGGGCCCGGTGCGGCCGAGCCCGGAACCGGGTCAGTTGACGGGGCCGGTGAACTTCTCTCCGGGCCCCTTGCCGATCGGGTCGGGGATCGTCGACGCTTCGCGGAACGCCAGCTGAAGCGAGCGCAGGCCGTCGCGCAGCGATCGTGCGTGCATGTCGCTGATCTCGGGAGCACCAGCGGTGATGAGCCCGGCGAGAGCGTTGATGAGCTTGCGGGCCTCATCGAGGTCGAGCTGCGTCGCCGGGTCGTCGGCGAGCCCGACCTTGACCGCGGCGGCGCTCATGAGGTGGACGGCGGCGGTCGTGATGACCTCGACCGCGGGCACGTCGGCGATGTCGCGGGTGGCGGCGGAGGCGGCGCGCTCCTGCTCCTCCCACCGCTGGCGACGAGCCTCGTCGTCGGTGAAAGTGCTGTTCTCGGCGGGGTTCGTGTCCACGTGTCGCTCTCTGCTAGACTGTGCGGGCACCGGAGTGTTCTACTCCGGATCGAAAGAGGATCACATCCCACCCGCGCTTGCCGTTCCAGGCTACCGGGTCATGCACTCCGCTCCGTCCGTCTCACCACGGCCGGAGTAGCCAGGGTGCGGAACACGAATGCCGACGCACGCGCGTCGTGCGGGGTGGATGCGATGCTCTTCCGCCCGGGTGGCGTCCTCGCCTCCCGGTGGCCACCACCGCATGAACAGGAGTTCCGCACATCAGCGATCCCCGCACCAACGACCGCATCCGCGTCCCCGAGGTTCGCCTCGTCGGCCCCGCTGGAGAGCAGGTCGGCGTCGTCCGTATCGAGGTCGCCCTGCGTCTGGCGCAGGAGGCCGAGCTCGACCTCGTCGAGGTCGCCCCGAACTCGAAGCCGCCCGTGGTCAAGATCATGGACTACGGCAAGTTCAAGTACGAAGCGGCTCAGAAGGCCAAGGAAACGCGTCGCAATCAGGCCAACACGGTCCTCAAGGAGGTCCGGTTCCGTCTGAAGATCGAGGCGCACGACTACATCACCAAGCTCAAGCGCGCCGAGGGCTTCCTCCAGGCGGGCGACAAGGTGAAGGCGATGATCCTGTTCCGCGGTCGTGAGCAGTCGCGTCCCGAGCAGGGTGTGCGCCTGCTCCGCAAGTTCGCCGAGGACGTCGCCGAGCTCGGCACCGTCGAGTCGAACCCGACGATCGACGGTCGCAACATGGTGATGGTCATCGCGCCGCACAAGAACAAGTCCGAGGTGAAGACCGAGCAGAACGCCCAGCGTGCAGCCAACAAGGAGGCAGCACGTCAGGCCCGCTCCGGTGACGCACCCGAGACCGAAGACGCCGCTCCCGCCTCGGCGGAGTAGCCCCCAGACTCCCGCCTCGCGGGATACACAACGAAGGAAGAGACATGCCGAAGCAGAAGACCCACTCGGGTGCCAAGAAGCGCTTCAAGGTCACCGGCAGCGGAAAGATCAAGAAGCAGCAGGCGAACCTCCGCCACAACTTCGAAGGCAAGCCCACCAAGCGCACGCGCCGTCTGTCGGCCGACAAGATCCTGGCTCCCGGCGACGCGAAGGTCGCCAAGAAGCTCCTCGGCATCTGAGCGCTGCTGCGCACGAATAGGAAACAAACGAAATGGCTAGAGTCAAGCGGGCCGTAAACGCCCACAAGAAGCGTCGCGTCATCCTCGAGCGCGCGTCCGGTTACCGCGGACAGCGTTCGCGCCTGTACCGCAAGGCGAAGGAGCAGGTCACCCACTCGCTCGTCTACGCGTACCGTGACCGTCGCAAGCGCAAGGGCGACTTCCGTCGTCTGTGGATCCAGCGCATCAACGCCGCTGCCCGTCAGAACGGCATCACGTACAACCGCTTCATCCAGGGCCTCGGCCTCGCGGGTGTGCAGGTCGACCGTCGCATGCTCGCCGAGCTCGCCGTGAACGAGCCCGCCGTCTTCGCGTCGCTCGTGGCGACGGCCAAGGCTGCTCTGCCGGCCGACGTCAACGCGCCCAAGGCCTGATCGGGTCTTCGCGTTCCACGCACCGCACGAAGGGGCGTCCTCCGAGAGGAGGGCGCCCCTTCGCCGTATGCTGAAAACGTGCTCGAGAACCCCCGGTCGCCCCGCGTTCGCGCCGTCGCCAAGCTGACCAAGCGCAGCGCTCGTCAGGAGACCGGCCTGTTCCTCCTCGAGGGACCGCAGGCTGCGCGCGAGGCCCTGGCCTACCGTGCCGACACGCTCGTCGAGATCTTCGCGACGCCGAGCGCGATCGAACGGCATCCCGAGCTCGCCGCGAGCGCCCGGAGGGCCGGCGTCGACGTCGTATCGGCGAGCGAGGCCGTGCTCGAGGCGATGGCCGACACGGTGACTCCGCAGGGGATCGTCGCCGTGGCACGTCAATCGCCGTCGTCTCTGGAAGAGATCTTCGCCGCCCGGCCACGCCTCGTCGCGATCTGCGAAGAAGTGCGCGATCCCGGCAACCTCGGCACGATCATCCGGGCCGCGGATGCCGCGGGCGCGGACGCGGTCGTGCTGACGGGGCGGACCGTCGACCCGTACAACCCCAAAGTCGTGCGTTCGACCACGGGCTCGCTCTTCCACCTCCCGATCGTCCTCGGCATCGAGCTCGACGCCGCCGTCGAGCAGGCCCACGCCGCCGGGCTGCGGGTCGTCGCCGCCGACGTGAAGGGCGAGGAGTTCCTCGACCACCGCGAGACGCTCGCGGATCCGACCGCGTGGCTCTTCGGTAACGAGGCGCGCGGTCTCGCCGACGAGGCGCTGGCCCGGGCCGACCTCGCGCTGCGGCTGCCCATCTACGGCGCCGCCGAGTCGCTCAACCTGGCCACCGCCGCGAGCGTCTGCCTCTACGAGACCGCGTTCGCCCAGCGCGCCCGCTGACCCCGGGTTTCTTGCGGGTCGACTCGCCAGAAAACGCGGGCCTGACCTGCCCGGCATCCGCCGTTCATGGCGAGTCGACGGGTGCGGACGGGGCGCGCCGTGTATTCCGATTCTGTTACAGATCGGTGACTCGGGGCGTTCGCGGCTGCCCCGGGCGGGGGAGTGCTCCTAGTGTGAACTCTTATGACGACTCCCGAAAACCCGGCGCCCCCGACGTCGAACATCTCGGTGCGCCGCGGCGACCCGCTCGTGGTGATCGAGGGCGTGCAGAAGCACTACGGCTCGTTCCAGGCTCTGAAGGACATCGATCTGACCGTCAACCGTGGCGAGGTCGTCGTGGTCATCGGTCCGTCGGGCTCGGGCAAGTCGACCCTCTGCCGCACGATCAACCGACTCGAGACGATCAGCGAGGGCACGATCACCATCGACGGCGAGAAGCTGCCGTCCGAGGGCAAGGCTCTCGCCGCTCTGCGCGCCGACGTCGGGATGGTCTTCCAGTCGTTCAACCTCTTCGCCCACCTCACGATCCTCGAGAACGTCACGCTCGGGCCGATCAAGGTCAAGGGCATGAAGAAGGCCGAGGCCGAGAAGCTCGCCCGTGAGCTGCTCGACCGCGTCGGCGTGGGTCACCAGGCCGACAAGCTGCCGGCGCAGCTGTCGGGCGGTCAGCAGCAGCGCGTCGCCATCGCCCGTGCGCTGGCGATGAAGCCGAAGGTCATGCTCTTCGACGAGCCCACGAGCGCGCTCGACCCGGAGATGATCAACGAGGTGCTCGACGTCATGGTCGGCCTCGCGCAGGACGGCATGACGATGATCGTCGTCACCCACGAGATGGGCTTCGCCCGCAAGGCCGCCGACCGCGTCGTCTTCATGGCCGACGGTCAGATCGTCGAAGAGGCCGTTCCCGAGCAGTTCTTCACGTCGCCGAAGAGCGATCGTGCGAAGGACTTCCTCTCCAAGCTCATCACCCACTGAGACCACCGATCTCCGCGCTCTGCACCGGGCGCGGATGCCCCCAACCAGGAGGACCACATGCGCAAGACACGAATCACCGGCGCCTTCGCCGGTGTCGCCATCGCTGCGATCGCTCTGACCGGCTGCAACAGCGGCTCGCCCACCTCGCCCGGCGCCGGCGCCACCGGTGACGGCGGCGACAGCAACGAGGCCCTGTGGGAGGTCGCCTCCGACGTCTCGCTCGAGGGCAGCCCGACGTTCGACGCGATCCAGTCGCGCGACAAGGTCATCGTCGGCGTGAAGGAAGACCAGCCCGGCCTCGGCTTCCTCGACGCGACCACCGGTGACCGCAGCGGCTTCGACGTCGACATCGCCCGCTGGATCGCGGCATCCCTCGGCTACGACGAGGACAAGATCGAGTTCAAGGCGATCGCGTCGGCCAACCGTGAGCAGGCCATCGTCAACGGTGACGTCGACTACTACGTCGGCACCTACTCGATCACCGACTCGCGCAAGCAGCAGATCGACTTCGCCGGCCCGTACTTCATCACCGGCCAGGGCCTGCTCGTCGCCGCCGACAGCGACATCGCGAGCGAGGACGACCTGAACGAGAACACGCGCGTGTGCTCGGCGACCGGCTCGACCCCGATCCAGAACATCAAGGCGAACTACCCCGAGGTTCCGACCGAGGAGTTCGACCTCTACTCGGCTTGTGTCGACGCCCTCATCAACGGCACCGTCGACGCCGTCACGACCGACCAGGCGATCTTGATCGGCTACGCGGCGCAGTACCCGGACGACATCAAGGTCGTCGGCGAGCCCTTCAGCGAGGAGAAGTACGGCGTCGGCCTCCGCAAGGGCGACGACGCGTTCCGTGCGCACATCAACGAGCTGCTGACCGATGGCGGCGACGTGTGGCAGAGCATCTTCGACAAGAACCTCGGTCAGTCCGGCATCACCGTCGAGCAGCCCGCGGTCGACGCGTACTGAGTCGCACTGACACCATGACCACGGGGCGGGGACGTACGCGTCCCCGCCCCGCACCACCCAAGGAGACGATGTGGGCGTCATCACCGACAACCTCGACCTCTGGGGCGAGGCGATCCGCAACACCCTGTTGCTGTTCTTCGCCGGCGGAGCGATCGCCCTGGTCCTCGGCACCCTGATCGGCGCCATGCGCGTCTCGCCGATTCCGGTGGCGCGGGCCTTCGGCACGATCTACGTCAACACCATCCGCAACACCCCGCTGACGCTCGTCTTCTTCTTCTTCGCGTTCGGCTATCCGCAGCTCGACCTGCCGAACCCCGGCTTCACGGTTCTCGGCATCTGGGCGCTGGGCATCTACACCGCGACCTATGTCGCTGAAGTCATCCGCGCCGGAATCAACACGGTGCCGGTCGGCCAGGCCGAGGCGGCCCGGGCGATCGGCCTGACCTTCGGCCAGGTCATGACCCTCGTCGTGATGCCGCAGGCCTTCCGGTCGGTCGTGCCGCCGATGATGAGCGTGTTCATCGCGCTGCTGAAGAACACCACCGTCGCCGCCGGCTTCTCGGTCGTCGAGCTCGGCGCCATCCGCTCCAACCTGAGTGAGCGCGGCGAGAACGCCCTGACGGTCCTGCTCTGGGTCGCCGTAGTCTTCGTCGCTCTCGTGCTGGTACTCAGCGCCGTGCAGCGACGACTCGAGAACAAGTGGAGGATCGCGCGATGACTTCCGTCCTGTACGACGTTCCGGGGCCCCGCGCGATCCTGCGCAACCGCATCCTCGGTGTCGTCACCGTCCTGTTGGTCGCCGCGGCGATCGGCTTCATCGTCTTCCGCTTCGCGGTGAGCGGGCAGTTCTCCGCGGACAAGTGGTACATCTTCACGTTCAGCAACGTGTGGCTGGGCATCATGAAGGCGCTCGGCAACACCCTCGCCGCTTTCGGTCTCGCGGCCGTCGGCGCGCTGGCGCTCGGCTTCGTGCTCGCGATCGGGCGACTGTCGGATCACGCATGGGTCCGGATTCCCTTCGGCGTCGTCATCGAGGCCTTCCGCGCCGTGCCGGTGCTGATCTTCATGATGCTGATGTACTACGGCCTGCCGACCCTCGGCATCCGTGTCGAGCCGTACTGGGCCGTCGTCATCGCGCTGGTCGCGTACAACGGCTCGGTGCTCGCCGAGGCCCTCCGTGCCGGCATCGAGTCGCTGCCGCGCGGTCAGAAGGAGGCCGGCTACGCGATCGGCCTCCGCAAGAGCGGAGTAATGCGCCTCGTCCTGCTGCCGCAGGCCGTGCGTGCGATGCTCCCCGTCATCGTCGCGCAGCTCGTCGTGACGCTGAAGGACACCGCGCTCGGCTTCATCATCACCTACCCCGAGCTGCTGTACTACGCCAAGCAGCTGACCTCGCAGCCGGGACGCCCGATCCTGCAGGCGGGCATCGTCATCGGTGCGATCTACATCGTCATGTGCTTGCTGCTGTCGTGGTTCGCGAGCTTCCTCGAGAAGCGTCTCTCGCGTTCGCCGCGCACCCCGGGTGGCGGAGCTTCCGCGGTCGACCCGCTGCATCACCCGGTGGCGCCCACTACTGACACGCAGCTGATCGCTGCGCAGGCCGCCACGGACGGTGCGACAGGCAATGAGGGTGGGGGACTCGCCGGCTTCCCACGTCGCGGCTGATCCCACTGCACCTGCTTCACCCCGACGGGCCTCTCACGCGAAAGCGGAGGGGCCCGTCGCCGGTAGACTCGACTCCCGTGTCCGACGCACCCGAGATCACCCCTGACGCGGTCGCCGCTGCGGTGGATGCGGCCCTCGCCGCCATCGCCGACGCTGCCTCCACCGCCGAGCTGAAGTCAGCCCGCAACGCCCACACCGCCGAGGGGTCGCCGCTCGCGCGCCTCAACGCGCAGCTGCGGTCGGTGCCCAATGAGAAGAAGGCCGAGTTCGGCAAGCTCGTGGGCCAGGCGCGCGGCCGTGTCACCCAGGCCCTCGCCGCCCGCGAGGTCGAGCTCGCCGCTGCGGAGACGGCGGCCAAGCTCGAGGCCGAGGCGCTCGACGTCACCGCCATCGCCCCGCGCGGGCGCGTCGGGGCGCGGCATCCGATCTCGCTCTTGCAGGAAGAGGTCGCCGACCTCTTCGTCGGGATGGGCTGGGAGATCGCCGAGGGGCCCGAGCTCGAGCACGAGTGGTTCAACTTCGACTCGCTCAACTTCGACGTCGACCACCCCGCCCGCCAGATGCAGGACACGTTCTTCGTCGATCCCGTCGCGCGTCACCTCGTCATGCGCACGCAGACGAGCCCCGTGCAGATGCGCTCGATGCTCGAGCGCGACATCCCCATCTACGTCCTCTCGCCCGGCCGGGTGTTCCGCACCGACGAGTACGACGCGACGCACCTGCCGGTGTTCACGCAGTTCGAAGGCCTCGTCGTCGACAAGGGCATCACGATGGCCCACCTCAAGGGCACCCTCGACCACGCGGCACGCGAGCTGTTCGGCCCCGAGGCGAAGACGCGCTTCCGCACCAACTACTTCCCGTTCACCGAGCCGAGCGCCGAGCTCGACCTGTGGCACCCGACCTTCGCCGGCGGTGCGCGCTGGATCGAGTGGGGTGGCTGCGGCATGGTGAACCCCAACGTGCTCCGCGCCGCGGGCATCGACCCCGAGGTCTACTCCGGGTTCGCCTTCGGCATGGGCATCGAGCGGACGCTGATGTTCCGCTCCGACGTGAAGGACATGCGCGACATGGCCGAGGGCGATGTGCGTTTCAGCGAGCAGTTCGGGATGGTGGTCTGATGCGCGTTCCGCTGTCGTGGTTGCGTGAGTACGTCGAGGTGCCGGCGGATGCCGCGCCCGAAGACATCCTCGCCGCGCTGGTGTCGGTCGGCTTCGAGGAAGAGGACGTCCACGGCTTCGACCTCACCGGTCCGATCGTCGTCGGACGGGTGGTCTCGTTCGAGCCCGAGCCGCAGTCCAACGGCAAGACCATCCGGTGGTGCCAGGTCGACGTGGGCGAGGCCAACGGCGGTGTCCGCGGCATCGTCTGCGGCGCCTCGAACTTCTTCGAGGGAGACAAGGTCGTCGTGACGCTTCCCGGCGCCGTGCTTCCCGGTCCGTTCCCGATCGCTGCGCGCAAGACCTACGGTCACGTGTCCGACGGCATGATCGCCTCGGCCAAGGAGCTGGGTCTCGGCGACGAGCACTCGGGCATCCTGCGCCTGACCGAGCTGGGCCTCGACAGCGATGAGGACGCGCCGGTGGGCACCGACGCGATCGCGCTGCTCGGCCTCGACGACGCCGCGATCGACGTCAACGTGACGCCGGACCGCGGGTACGCGCTGTCGGTGCGCGGCATCGCGCGCGAATACTCTCACGCCACCGGCGCGGCATTCCGCGACCCGGGTCTGCGCGAGTTCGACGAGCTCGAACACCCCGCCACGGGCTTCGACGTCGCGGTCGACGATCAGGCGCCGATCCGCGGCCGCGTCGGCGCGACCGAGTTCGCGGTGCGCGTCGTGTCGGGAGTCGACCCGTCGCGGCCGACGCCGCCGTGGATGGTCGCGCGCCTCACGCTCGCCGGCATCCGCTCGCTCGGCATCCTCATCGACATCACCAACTACGTGATGATCGAGCTCGGCAACCCGATCCACGGTTACGACCTCGACAAGCTGACCGGCGGCATCACGGTGCGTCGGGCGACGCCGGGGGAGAAGCTCACGACGCTCGACGGCAAGGAGCGCACCCTCGACGGCGAAGACCTGCTCATCACAGACGAGTCGGGACCGATCGGTCTGGCCGGCGTCATGGGCGGCGGAACGTCCGAGATGACGGATGCGACGCGCAACGTGCTCATCGAGGCGGCGATCTTCGACACCGTGACGATCGCCCGGACGGCGCGTCGGCACAAGCTGCCCAGCGAGGCATCGCGTCGCTTCGAGCGCGGCGTCGACCCGTTGCTGCCGTTCGTGGCCGCCCGCCGCGTGGCCGACCTCATGGTCGAGCTCGCCGGGGGCAGCCTCGAGCCGGTCGGCGGTGCGCTGTTCAGCGAGGTCTTCCTCGAGGCGATCGATTTGCCGCGCGGTTTCGTCGCCGGTCTCATCGGTGTCGACTACACCGACGACGAGGTCGTCGCAGCCCTCGAGACGATCGGCGCAGAGGTGTCGGACACGGATGCCAGTTGGGAGGTCATTCCGCCGTCGTGGCGTCCCGACCTCACCGACAAGTGGACGCTGGCCGAAGAGGTCGCGCGCATCCACGGGCTCGACCGCGTTCCTTCGGTCCTCCCGACGGCACCGTCCGGTCGCGGTCTGACGGATGCCCAGAAGGGTCGTCGTCGCGTGTCGAACGCACTGGCGGCCGCGGGCTTCGTCGAGACCCCGTCGTTCCCGTTCACGACGCGCGAGAGCAACGACCTGCACGGCTCCGCCTCGGGCGAGGAACTGCCCTCGGTCAAGATCGCCAACCCGCTCGACGGGCAGGCGCCCTACCTGCGCCGCTCGCTCGTGCCAGGCCTGCTGCAGGTCGCCCACCGCAACGTCTCACGTGGCCTGACGAATCTCGCCCTCTTCGAGGTGGGCGCCGTGTTCCTTCCCGAGCCCGGCGTGCAGTACGGCACCGCGACGGTCCCGCCGCTCGCCGCGCGCCCCGACGATGCCACGCTCGCCGAACTCCACGCGTCGATCCCGCCGCAGCCGCGTCACGTCGCGGTGCTCGTGGCCGGGAACGTCGCCCCGAAGTCGCCGGGGCACGCGGCGGTCGCGGCCGACCTCAGCGACGTGTTCGCCGCCGTCACGGCGATCGCCTCGGCGGCCGGGGTCGACATCGAGATCTCGCAGACCCGTCGTGCCGCGCTGCACCCGGGCCGCGCCGCCGCCCTCACCGTCGGCGGTGTCGAGGTCGGGTACGCCGGAGAGCTGCATCCCGAGGTCTCGGCTGCGGCCGATCTGTCGGGCCGCGTTCTCGTCGCCGAGATCGACCTCGACGCGGTTCTGGCGAGCGCGGGAGAGCGGGTCGTCGTCGCGTCGCTGTCGGGCTACCCCGCGGCCACGCAGGACGTCTCGCTCGTCGTCCCCGACTCCATGACAGCGGGTGCTCTTGCCTCGGCGCTGTCGGAGGGAGCCGGCTCGCTTCTCGAATCGCTCCGACTCGTCGACGACTACCGCGGCTCGGGCGTTCCCGAAGGCTCGAAGAGTCTGACCTTCGCGTTGCGCTTCCGCGCCGACGACCGCACCCTGACGGCGGCGGAGGCGAGCGAGGCCAAGCTCGCGGGTGTCGCCGTCGCGGCCGAGCGCTTCGGGGCCGTCATCCGCGACTGACGTTGCGTACCGGGCGCAGTTCCGAGCGTCTGGCGCGGGTTCGACCGCGCTTCACGTTCGGAACTGCGCCCGACGCATCCGACACCGATGGCCGCTTCCCGATAGTGTCGGGGCCGTGAGCGAGATTCCAGCCAGCGTCACCCCATCTTCCCCGGCGGCCGACGCCGCCCCCGCCCTCGAGCTTCACGGACTGGTCAAGAGGTTCGGTCAGAAGGTCGCGGTCGACGGCATCGACCTCGTCGTGCCGGCCGGATCGTTCTACGGCCTCGTCGGTCCGAACGGCGCGGGCAAGACCACGAGCCTCTCCATGGCCACGGGTCTGCTGCGCCCGGATGCCGGCACCGCCCGGGTGCACGGGATCGACGTGTGGCGCGACCCGGTGGCCGCGAAGCGCACGATCGGCAACCTCGCCGACGGCGTGCGGCTCTTCGACCGCCTGACGGGGGAGCAGCTCATCACCTACACCGCGATGATGTTCGGGCTGCCGCGCCCGGAGATCGCGCCGCGCGTGTCGGACCTCCTCGACCTCATGGACCTCCGCGGCGCGGCCGGGACGATCGTCGCCGACTACTCCGCCGGCATGACCAAGAAGGTCGCGCTCGCCTGCGCCCTCGTGCACGCTCCGCGTCTGCTCGTGCTCGACGAGCCGTTCGAGTCGGTCGACCCGGTGTCCGCCGCGAACATCGAGGACGTCCTGCGCAGCTACACGACCTCGGGCGGCTCGGTGATCGTCTCGAGCCACTCGATGGATCTCGTCCAGCGCATGTGCGACCACGTCGCCGTCATCGCTGCGGGCCGGGTGCTCGCCGCCGGCACGATCGACGAAGTGCGCGCCGGTGAGAGCCTGCAAGACCGTTTCGTCTCGCTCGTCGGCGGACGCCACCAGTCGGAGGGACCGCAGTGGTTGCGACAGTCCTGAAGCTGCGTTACCGCGTTCTCGGGAACACCCTCGCCCGCCGTCCCTGGCAGCTCGTCGGCTTCATCCTCGGCTCGCTCTGGGGTCTCGGCATCCTCGGCGGTCTCGTCACGGCGCTCATCGCTCTGTCGATCTTCCAGAACCTCGAGGTTGCGACCGTCGTCTCCGTCCTCGGCGGCTCGGTCCTGATCCTCGGCTGGCTCGTCGGGCCCATCATCATCGCGGGGCTCGACAGCACCGTCGACGCCGTGCGCCTGGCTCCGTTCCCGCTGACCCGTCGTCAGGTCATGCTCGCGCTCGCGGGCGCCGGTCTCACCGGCATCCCGGGCATCGTCACGACGGTCGCAGCCCTCGCGACGCTCATCGTATGGGTCCGCTGGCCGGTCGCGGCGGTCGTCGCGGTCCCCACCGTCCTGCTCGGCGTGCTGACGTGCGTCCTGGCGTCGCGCCTGATGGGCGAGCTCTCCGGAGGCATGGGCGGCCGTCGATCGCGCGAGATCATCGGCACGGTCGTGCTCGTCGTCCTCATCATGACCGGGCCGATCCTCACCGGCATCGTGGCACTGCTCGATCAGGCGGGCGGCGACCTCTGGACACGGATCCAGCAGGCGGCGAGCATCCTCGCCTGGACTCCGCTCGGCGCCGCATGGTCGGTCGCCCCGAGCGTCGCCGCGGGGCAGTGGCTGCCCGCTCTCGCGAGCACGGTGATCGCCGTCGTGACCCTCGTCGTCCTCTGGATCGTGTGGGACCGGGTGATCGAGACGGCCGTGTCGTCGCCGCGCCAGCGGGCGACCCGTGCGGTCGCCGCCGGGAAGCTCGGCCTGTTCGGCGTCATGCCGACGGGTGGCGTCGGCGCGACGTGGGCCCGATCCCTCTCCGGGTGGCTGCGCGATCCGCGCTACCTCCGGCAGCTCATCGTCATCCCGCTGTTCCCGGTGCTGTTCGCCTTCACGGGCGGAACCGACGGCTTCATGTTCCTGATCTCGCCGGTCCTCGCGGCGCTCGTCATGGCGGCGGTGGGCTACGCCGACGTGTCGTTCGACGGCACGGCGTTCGGCACGACGCTCGCCACGGGCATCTCCGGAAGAGCCGACCGGCTGGGGCGTCTGCTGGGCGCCGCGTGCGTCGGCATCCCCCTCATCGTCCTGATCGCCGTCGTGACGGCCGTGGTCGCGGGCGACGCGGGGCACCTGCCCGCCGTGCTGGGAGCGGCCATCGGCGTGCTGTTCGCGGGATACGGCGCGTGCGCGGTCTCGTCGGCGCTCATCGTCACTCCCGTGCCCGCGCCCGGTGACAGCCCGTTCAAGAGCACCCCGGGCCAGAACTCCATAGTCGGCCTGCTGGTCTTCGTGGTGTGGGCCGCGGTGATCGCGCTGTCGTTGCCGGCCATCGTCCCCGCGATCGTGAACGCCGTGACGGGAGACGCGATGTGGGGCTGGATCGCACTGGCGGTCGGTGTCGTCTTCGGCGCCGTCGTGGCCGTTGTCGGAGTACTGGTCGGCGGACGCACGCTCGAGCGCACGGGCCCCGACCTGCTCGTGCGCATCAAGTCCTTCCCCACCTGATCGCCGCCCGGTCGGGGTCTGCCTGCCATCAGCGGTAGCGGCGGCCCTCGTCGCGTCGGTACAGCCACACGACGAGGGCTCCCAGCGCGACCGTCCACGCAACGACGCCGAGCGCTGCCCACAGCGGCACCTCGGATCCCGTCGCGACGCCCACCACGATCTCCCGGGCCTGACGGATCGGCAGAACCGAGGATGCGGTGTCGAGCCAGGCCGGGAAGAGCTGCGGGGGCAGGAAGAGGCCGCCGCCGAAAGCGAGCAGGAACAGGGCGACCTGAGTCACGGCGATGGCGGCCTTCGGCCCCGTCGTGAGCCCGATGATCGCTCCGATGAGCATCGGCGGCAGCGCCGTCGCGATCACGAGCACGATGGCCGCGAGCAGCCGAAGCGGCTCGGGGCGGGCACTCGTGAAGAATCCGCCGACGATGAGCAGCGGGACCATGGCGACGGTCGCGATCGCGAGGGTCGCGAGGATCAGAGCGCCGATGCGGGCCAGCGGGCTGCCGGGGAGCGTTCGCAGATACGGCGTCCACGGCTTCGAACGCTGTTCGGCGAGCTCGAGTCCGACGGAGAACAGCCCCGACGACATGAAGGCGAACACGACCATCGAGCAGACCGCGGCCGTCGCGACGGTGCTGTCGGCGACGACCGCGCCCTGCGGCAGCACGAAGAGGCAGAACGCGAGGGTGGGGAAGACGACCGACCCGATGACCGCGATCGGAACCCGCGCGGTCTCGATGAGGTTGTACTTGGTCGCGGTCAGGGTGAGCGAGAGCGTGGACATCAGGCGGCCTTCTCGGTGGGTGCGGACCTGTCGGTGAGGGTGAGGAAGGCCTCTTCGAGCGTCGCCCCGCGCACCGTCAGGTCGGCGAACGGCAGGTCGGCGGCGACGAGCGAGCGGACGAGGGCGTCCGAGTCGCCGACGACGGCGGTGACGGTGCCGTTCGACGCGGTGTCGTCCGCAGTGGTGACGGATGCCGCGGGGTCGAGGCGTCGGATGTCGTCCGCCGAGACGCCACGCAGGGTGACACGGCGGCGCGAGACGCTCGACACGACGGCTGCGAGCGTGTCGTCGGTGCGGACCAGGCCGTCGTCGATGACGACGACCCGGTGCGCGAGCTGCTCGATCTCCTCGAGGTGATGGCTCGTGACGACCACGGTGCATCCGGCGGCGTGCCGGGCGCGGACGGCATCCCACAGGGCTCGTCGGGCGTCGACGTCGAGGCCGGTCGTGGGCTCATCGAGCAGGACGAGCTCGGGCTCTCCGACGAAGGCGAGCGCGACGGCGACCCGCCGCTGCTGACCGCCCGACAGCGCGCCGCACTGCTGGCGCAGCAACGGGCCGAGGTCGAATTCGTCGACGATGCGGGCGCGGGGCGAGGGATGCGGGAAGTGCGCCGCGACGAAGTCGAGGACCTCTCCGACCCGCAGCGCGTCCGGCAGTGCCGTCGCCTGGGGCGTGGAGCCGAGCCGGACGCGCGACGACCCGTCGCGCGGGTCGCCGCCGAACAGGCGCACGTCGCCGCTGGTCGGCGTGCGCAGCCCCTCGACGAGGGAGAGGAGAGTCGTCTTGCCGGCGCCGTTCGGCCCCAGCAGGCCGACGCATTCGCCGGCGGAGACGTCGAGGGTCACTCCGGCCAGCGCGGTGACGTCGCCGTACCGCTTCACGAGGTTCCGGGCGGTGATGAGGGCGGTCATGATCCTCCTCCGAGGAGATCGAGCAGATGGGTGCGATAGGTGCGGAACGCGGCGCGGCCGGCGGGGGTCAGCGCGACGTACGTCACGGGCTTCCGGCCCGCGAAGGCCTTGGCGGTCTCGACGTAGCCGGCCGTCTCGAGCTTCGCGAGGTGCGTGGTGAGGTTGCCGGCGGTCATCCCGAGCAGCTTCTGCAGCACGGGAAAGGTGACTTCGTCGCCGTCGGCGAGGGCCTCGTTCAGCGCCGTGACGATCCGCAGACGGGCGGGGGCGTGGATCACCGGGTCGAGCTCGGTCACCGGCTGCCTTCCGCCGGGATGACACCGCGCAGCATCAGGGTCGCGACGATGAGCATCGCGAGCGGCCCGACCGTGGCGTAGACGAGGTAGTTGGTGGGAGTGCCCGCATAGGACGCGACGATGGCGGTGGCGATCATGACCACGCCGAGCGCGTACTGCACGGGTGAGCGCCACAGGGCGCCGCCCGCGAGGTAGAGCACGCCGACCAGCAGCACGAAGATCGCGGGGGACAGCACCGCCATGACGGCGGCGTCCGCGCCGGATCGCTGAACCGCACCGACGAGGAGCCCGGCACCGAACATCGACAGCGACCACGCCCATCCGTACATCGCCCCGGCCAGGCGTGACGGCCCCCGGACGCCTGCACCCGAGCGGATGCCGGCGACGGCCGAGACCACGATGCCGGTGATGAGCACGACCCCGAAGACGATCCATGCGGGGGTCGTCGGAATGCGGAACCAGGGGTTCCCGCCGCCGGCGTCCGCGCTCCAAATAGCTCCGAACCCGATGATCCACGCCGCCGCCCAGGTGATGAGCATCACCGCGTAGTTGCGGTTCACCCAGTGCGCGGTGCGCCGGCGCTGGTCCTGCATGAGGGCGAGCATCGCCGCGGGATCGGCCTGCTGCTCGTCATCCATCGAATCGTGCTCCATGCAAACCACTTTGCACTGCAAACCTCGCATCGTCAACTCGGCATTCTCACGTGTCTCATCGGAGGATCAGGCGCACGTCGGTAGGTCGGCCGCAGTTCGAACCGCGCTCGACGGCGACAACTGCGCCTCATATCGAAGACATCGGCGGGGGCGGGATTTGGCGGATGCCGCGACGGAGCGCTACTGTCGGCGCATGTCCTCGGCTCCGCAGCGCACCGTCACGGTGCTTCGCGCGCGCCGACGTCTGGGCGACCGCCGACGCTAGGCGACCCTGCACGCTCCCGCATCCGCGGTCGAGCGCGTGGTGTCGCCGCCGCCGGTCCCCGTCGCCGCGAAGGCGACGTCATCCCAGACAATAAGGTGGAAGTCATGCCCCTCTCCGTCGCCGTCTCCGGCGCATCCGGATACGCGGGAGGCGAGATCCTGCGCCTGCTCGCCGCTCACCCCGAGGTCGAGATCCGCACCGTCACCGCGCACTCCAACGCCGGCCAGCCGCTCATCGATCACCAGCCGCACCTCCGCTCGCTGCGCCACCTCACGCTCCAGCCGTCCACGCCCGAGGTACTGGCCGGACACGACATCGTGTTCCTGGCCCTCCCGCACGGGCAGTCCGGGCAGTACACGGATGCGCTCGCCGACACCGCCCTCGTCATCGACGCGGGCGCCGACCACCGGCTGACGTCGCCCGACGACTGGAACGCGTTCTACGGCGGTGACTTCCACGAGCCCTGGACCTACGGTGTGCCCGAGCTCCTCGTCGCCGACGGCACCGGCACCGGCACCGGCAAGCAGCGCGACAAGCTCGTCGGCGCGTCACGCATCGCGGCGCCCGGGTGCAACGCCTCGACCGTCGCGCTGAGCCTCGCGCCCGGTGTCGCGGCCGGCGTCATCGACCCGAGCGACATCGTGAGCGTGCTCGCGGTCGGCCCTTCGGGTGCGGGCAAGAGCCTGAAGACGAATCTCCTCGCCGCCGAGATCCTCGGCTCGGCGAACCCGTATGCGATCGGCGGGACGCACCGCCACATCCCCGAGATCCTGCAGGCGCTCCGCGGCGCGGGCGCGACGGGCGACATCCGCATCTCGTTCACGCCGGTCCTCGTCCCGATGTCGCGCGGCATCCTCGCGACCTCGACAGCCCCGATCGCAGACGGCGTCACCGACGCGCAGATCCGCGAGGCGTGGGAGAGCGCCTACGCCGACGAGACCTTTGTGCAGCTGCTGCCCGAGGGGTCCTTCCCCCGCACCGCCGACGTCGCGGGCGCGAACACCGCCCTCATGGGCCTCGCCATCGACCGGGCCGCCGGCCGGGTCGTCGTGGTGACCGCGGTCGACAACCTCGCCAAGGGCACTGCCGGCGCCGCCATCCAGTCGATGAACATCGCCCTCGGTCTCGCCGAGACCACGGGCCTGAGCGTGAACGGAGTCGCCCCGTGAGCGTCACCGCCCCCCAGGGTTTCGAAGCCGCCGGCGTCACCGCGGGCCTGAAGTCCACCGGCAAGCCCGATGTCGCGGTCGTCGTGAACCGCGGTCCGCTCAAGGTCGGTGCAGCGGTCTTCACCTCGAACCGCGCCCAGGCGAACCCGATCATCTGGTCGCGGCAGGCGATAGCCGACGGCGTCGTCGAGGCCGTCGTCCTCAACTCGGGCGGTGCGAACTGCTTCACCGGCAGCTTCGGCTTCCAGACGACGCATCAGACCGCCGAGAAGGCGGGAGAGCTGCTGGATGTCAGCTCCGGCGACGTGCTCGTCTGCTCGACCGGGCTCATCGGCACCGGCGACGAGGTGTTCCGCGCCAAGGTGCTCGATGGCACCACGGCGGCGATCGGCTCGCTCAGCGCCGACGGCGGCGAGGATGCCTCGATCGCGATCATGACCACCGACTCGCGCCCCAAGCGCGCCGTCGTCTCACGGGGCGGCTGGACGATCGGCGGCATGGCGAAGGGCGCGGGGATGCTCGCGCCGGGCCTCGCGACGATGCTCGTCGTCATCACCACCGACGCCGTTCTCGACGCGGCCCAGGCCGACACAGCCCTCCGGTCCGCCACGCGGACGAGCTTCGACCGGCTCGACTCCGACGGGTGCATGTCGACCAACGACCAGGTGACGCTCATGGTCAGCGGCGCGTCGGGCGTGACGCCGGATGCCGCGGACTTCGCCGCCGCGCTCGCCGAGCTCTGCGGCGACCTCGCCGAGCAGCTGCAGGGAGACGCCGAAGGCGCGAGCCACGACATCGCGATCGAGGTCGTCGGCGCGGCATCCGAAGAAGATGCGGTCGTCGTCGGACGCTCGGTCGCCCGCAACAACCTCTTCAAGGCCGCGATCTTCGGGAACGACCCGAACTGGGGCCGCGTGCTCGCCGCGATCGGTACGACGGATGCCGCATTCGACCCCTATGACGTCGACGTGTCGTTCAACGGTGTCCGGGTCTGCACCGCCGGCGGCCCCGACCGCCCCCGCGAGGAGGTCGACCTCACGCCCCGCGCGACGCACATCCTCATCGATCTGAAGTCGGGCGACGCGGCGGCGACGATCCTGACGAACGACCTCACCCACGACTACGTCCACGAGAACAGCGCTTACTCCTCATGAACGACATCGACCTCCAGCACACGACCCCCGAGGAGGCGGCCGTGAAAGCCGGCGTCCTCATCGAGTCGCTGCCGTGGTTGCAGCGCTTCCGCGACCAGATCATCGTCATCAAGTACGGCGGCAACGCCATGGTTTCTGAGGAGTTGCAGGAGTCGTTCGCCCAGGACATCGCCTACCTGCGCTTCGTCGGTGTGAAGCCCGTCGTCGTGCACGGCGGCGGGCCGCAGATCTCCAAGATGCTGAATCGCCTGTCGATCGAGAGCGAGTTCAAGGGCGGCTACCGGGTCACCAGCACCGAGGCGATCGACGTCGTCCGCATGGTGCTCACCGGACAGATCAATCCGCAGCTCGTCGGCCGCATCAACGCGTACGGACCGTTCGCGACGGGCCTGTCCGGTGAAGACGCGGGCCTGTTCGGCGGTCGCCGCCGCGGCGTCGTGATCGACGGTACCGAGCATGACCTCGGGCACGTCGGCGACGTCGTCGAGGTCGATCCCCAGCCGGTGCACGATCAGCTCGACGCCGGTCGCATCCCGGTCATCTCCTCGATCGCGCCCGACCTCGACAACCCCGGGCACTCGCTCAACGTCAACGCGGATGCCGCGGCCGCGGCCCTCGCGACCGCGCTCGGCGCGACGAAGCTCGTCGTCCTCACGGACGTGCCCGGCCTGTATGCCGACTGGCCCAACCGCGACTCGCTCGTCTCGCACCTGACGGCGACCGATCTGCGGGCGATGCTGCCGAAGCTCGAGTCGGGGATGATCCCGAAGATGCAGGCATGCCTCGACGCGGTCGACGGGGGAGTGGACACGGCCGCCATCATCGACGGACGCCAGCCCCACTCGGTGCTGGTCGAGGTCTTCACAGCACAGGGAATCGGCACGGAGGTGGTGGCGGGATGACGAACCCGACGATCCAGCAGACAGCGCCCACATGGGCGGATGACGTCGATCGCGACCTCGTGCGCAGCGCGGGCGCGCGCCTGGCGCTGCTCGAGCGGGGCGAGGGGGCGTACGTCTGGGATGTCGACGGCAAGCGCTACCTCGACTTCCTCGCGGGCATCGCCGTCAACTCGCTCGGGCACGCCCACCCGGTGTTCGTCGAGGCGGTCTCGCGCCAGGCGGCCACCCTCTCGCACGTGTCGAACTACTTCGCGACGCCGCCGCAGCTCGACCTCGCCGCGAAGCTCAAGCGCCTCGCGGGTACCGGCGACGCCGGCCGCGTGTACTTCGGCAACTCCGGTGCCGAGGCGAACGAGGCGGCGTTCAAGCTCGCGCGCCTGCACGGTGGCACCGAGCGTCCCCGCATCCTCGCGCTGAAGGACGCCTTCCACGGCCGCACGATGGGCACCCTCGCCCTCACCGGCAAGCCGCAGATGCAGCAGCCGTTCGAGCCGATGGTTCCCGGCGTCGAGAGCATCGACTCGACGATCGAGGCGCTCGAGGCGGCCATCGACGATCGCGTCGCGGCCCTGTTCGTCGAGCCCATCAAGGGCGAGGCGGGCGTCATCCCGCTGCCCGAGGGCTACCTCGCGGCTGCGCGGGAGATCACGAAGCGCCACGGTGCGCTCTTGATCATCGACGAGATCCAGACCGGTGCCGGGCGTACGGGCGCGTGGTTCGCCTTCCAGCATGCCGGCATCGAGCCCGACGCGATCACGGTCGCGAAGGGCATCGGCGGCGGCTTCCCGATCGGTGCGCTCATCACGTTCGCGAGCGCCAGCGACCTGTTCTACCCGGGCACGCACGGCTCGACCTTCGGCGGTAACCCGCTGGGCACGGCCGTCGCGTCGGCCGTTCTCGGCGAGATCGAGAACGGCGGGCTCGTCGAGGCCGCCGCGACCCACGGCGCGCGACTGCGTCAGGTGCTCGAGTCGCTCGACTCGTCGCTCGTCGAGGGCGTGCGCGGCCAGGGCCTGCTGCTGGGCGTGGCGCTGCGGCATCCGGTCGCCGGCGCCGTCGTCGCGGCGGCGCAGGAGCATGGCCTCATCGTCAACGCGGCCAACGACCGCACCGTGCGGATCGCTCCGCCGCTCACCATCGGCGACGTCGAGATCGACGAGTTCGCCGAGCTTTTCACCGCCGCGCTGCGCACCGTCGAGTCGGCCCTTCTTCTCGAGACCACGACCACGGAGGAATCCGCATGACCCGTCACCTGCTCCGCGACGACGACCTGAGCCCGGCCGAGCAGGCCGAGGTCCTCGACCTCGCGCTCTCACTGAAGAAAGATCGCTGGAAGCTCAAGCCGCTCGAGGGCCCCCAGACGGTCGCGGTCATCTTCGACAAGTCGTCGACGCGCACGCGCGTGTCGTTCGCCGTCGGCATCGCCGACCTCGGCGGCTCGCCGCTGATCATCTCGACCGCCAGCAGTCAGCTCGGCGGCAAGGAGACCCCTTCCGACACCGCACGCGTGCTGGAGCGTCAGGTGGCTGCGATCGTCTGGCGCACCTACGCCCAGGCGGGCCTCGAGGAGATGGCCCGCGGCACCCGCGTCCCGGTCGTCAACGCGCTGAGCGACGACTTCCACCCCTGCCAGCTGCTCGCCGACCTGCTGACGATCCGCGAGCACAAGGGCGATCTCGCTGGGCTCACCCTGTCGTTCTTCGGCGACGGGCAGTCGAACATGGGCCACTCGTACGTGCTCGCCGGCGTGACCGCGGGCATGCACGTCCGTGTCGCCTCGCCCGAGGGCTACGGTCCCCGTGAAGACGTCGTGGCCGACGCGCAGCGCATCGCGGCCCAGACGGGCGGATCGGTCACGATCCTCGTCGACCCGCTCGAAGCGGCATCCGGCGCCGACGTCATCGTGACCGACACCTGGGTGTCGATGGGCAAGGAAGAGGAGAAGATCGCACGCATCCGCGATCTGGGTGCGTACAAGGTGACGCAGCAGACGATGGATGCTGCCGCCGACGGCGCGATCTTCATGCACTGCCTGCCCGCCGACCGGGGCTACGAGGTCGACGCCGACGTCATCGACGGTTCGCACAGCGTCGTCTGGGACGAGGCCGAGAACCGCCTGCACGCGCAGAAGGCGCTGCTGGTCTGGCTGCTGCGTCAGCAGTGACCACGGCACGGTGAGGAGCGGCCGGTGCCGAGGATGAGCGAGATGCTGCGGCGCCGCTCGCTGTTCGCGCCCTCGCGCATCGACGGTATCGACCTCGCTCGCGGGCTCGCCGTCATCGGCATGCTCGCGGCGCACCTGCTCGCCATCCCCGACTTCGACTGGACGATCCCCTCCTCGTACGAGGGGATCGTCCACGGGCGGTCGTCCATCCTGTTCGCGACGCTCGCGGGTGTCTCGATCGGGCTCGTCAGCGGCGGCCCGGTTCCGCTGCGCGGCCCACGACTCGAGACGGCTCGTCTGCGCCTGCTCGTGCGCGCCGGGGTGATCTGGGTGATCGGCGTGCTGCTGCTGTTCCTCGCGGTGCCGGTGTACGTCATCCTTCCCGCCTACGCGCTGCTGTTCGTGATCGCCGCCGCCGTCCTGCCGCTGCGGGCGCGCACGTTGCTCATCGCCGCCGCGGTCGTCGGGCTCGTCGCGCCGTTCCCGCAAGCGGCGATCGACGGCCTGTCGTTCTGGTCGACACCCGAGGGCGTCGACGTCTCGAACGCCGTCGGGTGGCACTACCCGTTCCTGACCTGGATGGCGTTCGTCCTCGCGGGCATGGGGGCGGCGCGCCTCGACCTGCGCTCGCGCGCGACGCCGTGGCTCCTCGCGCTCGCCGGGCTCGCCCTGACGGCGGTCGGCGCCGCCCTCGACATCGTGTGGGGACGCTCCGAGGTCTTCGGTGAGACACCGTGGACCGGGGAAGCCCACTCATCCGGGCTGTTCGAGGTCATCGGATCCGGCGGCTTCGCCCTCCTCGTCATCGGCGTGTGCGTCCTCGTGTGCCGCACGCCTCTCACATGGATCGCGTTGCCACTGCGGGCGGTCGGCTCGATGCCGCTCACCGCCTACTCGGCGCAGATCGTCGTGTGGGCGCTCACCCGGCCTGCCGCCGAGCCCGGCGTGTTCGAACTCGATGCATACCGGGCCCTTGAGCCGTTCTGGCCGATGACCCTCGGCATCATCCTCGGGTGCACCGTCTGGGCGCTCCTCGTGGGACGCGGTCCGCTCGAGGCCGGGATCGACGCGCTCGCCCGGGTAACGGTCCGCGGTCGCGCGGACGCGCCGAGCGCGGCGATGCCGCCCCGATAGGCTGGAGCGATGAGCGCAGATACGTCAGGCGGCACGAACTCCGGGGCTCTCTGGGGAGCCCGCTTCGCCTCGGGCCCCGCGCCCGAGCTGGCCCGCCTGAGCCGATCGACGCATTTCGACTGGGCGCTCGCGGGGTACGACATCGCCGGATCGCACGCTCACGCAAAGGCGCTCGCCGCGGCCGGGTATCTCACGCCCGACGAGGAGAGCCGCATGCACGCGGGGCTCGACTCGGTGCTCGCCGCCGTGCGCGACGGCTCGCTGCAGCCTGCCCCCGGCGACGAAGACGTGCACGGCGCTCTCGAAGCCGCCCTCATCGCGACCGTCGGGCCGGAGCTCGGCGGCAAGCTGCGCGCCGGACGCAGCCGCAACGACCAGATCGCCACGCTCGTGCGCCTGTACCTGCTCGATCACGCCGAGGTCGTCGCCCGCGACATCCTGCGGGTGATCGACGCCATCGTCGGCCAGGCCGAGACCCACTCCCGCGCGATCATGCCCGGCCGCACCCACCTGCAGCACGCGCAGCCGGTGCTGCTCGCCCACCACCTGCAGGCCCACGCCTGGCCGCTGCTGCGCGACCTCGAGCGCCTGCGCGACTGGTCGGCGCGCGCCCGGGTCTCGCCCTATGGCGGGGGAGCGCTCGCCGGCGCGACCCTCGGGCTCGACCCGCAGCTCGTGGCCACGGAGCTCGGGCTCGACCGGCCCGCCGACAACTCGATCGACGGCACGTCGTCGCGGGACGTCGTGGCCGAGTTCGCCTTCATCGCGGCCATGATCGGTGTCGACATCTCGCGGTTCGCCGAAGACATCATCATCTGGAACACCCGCGAGTTTGGCTTCGTCACGCTCGACGACGGCTACTCGACGGGGTCGAGCATCATGCCGCAGAAGAAGAACCCCGACATCGCCGAGCTCGCCCGGGGCAAGGCCGGCCGCGTGATCGGCAACCTCTCGGGTCTGCTCGCGACCCTCAAGGCGCTGCCGCTCGCGTACAACCGCGACCTGCAGGAGGACAAGGAGCCGGTCTTCGACTCGATCGAGACGCTCGAGGTCGTCCTGCCCGCATTCGCCGGCATGGTCGCGACGCTTCGCTTCGACGTCGACCGGATGGCCGAGCTCGCGCCGCAGGGGTTCTCGCTCGCGACCGATGTCGCCGAGTGGCTCGTCAAGCGCGGTGTGCCGTTCCGCGAGGCGCACGAGATCTCGGGCTCGCTCGTGCGGCTCTGCGAGGAGCGGGGCATCGAACTCCACGAGGCGACCGACGACGACCTCGCCTCGGTGTCACAGCACCTGGCTCCGGAGGTTCGAGAGGTTCTTTCGCCCGAGGGATCTGTCGCGAGCCGTGACGGTATCGGCGGAACCGCTCCGGTGCGGGTCGACGAGCAGCGTGCTGCATTGATCGCTCGCGCTCAGCAGGCCGTGCGGGTGTGGCAGCTCTGATATCAGCGTCGGACTGATATCTCTCGACCATGAGCGAATGACTTATATCTCTAAAATATAAGTGATAACCTGATCGACATGTCGATCGCCGTGATCGCCGACATCGTCGGTTCCCGCCTGCTCGTGGATCGCAGCAGCGCCCAGACGCGGATCGAAGCCGCGATGGCCGAGATCGATCGCGCGCTCCCCGTCGCCGCTTCGCCGATGCGTGCCACGTTCGCCGACGAGTTTCAGGCGGTCTTCGACGAGCTCGATGACGCGCTGGCCTGGCTTCTGCTTCTCCAGCTGGCCCTGCCCGATGAGGCGTCGCTGCGCTTCGGGCTGGGCATCGGCGACGTGGGGTCGGTCGCATCCGAGAGTGCGGACATCTCCGACGGGCCGGGCTGGTGGCGCGCGCGAGAGGCGATCGAACAGGTGCACGCGATGCAGGACCGCGCGGTTCCGCGCGCCCGCACCCGCATTGTCGGAGGGGAGGACGAGGATGTCGCCATGGCCGACCGCATCCGCTTCGCCAACGCCTACGCGCTCGCCCGCGACGAGATCGTCGGGGGCATGTCGGAGCGCGCCCGGCGCCTGACCTACGGCCGCTGCCTCGGACGCACCCAGGGTGCCCTCGCGAAGGAGGAGGGCATCACGCAGTCGGCGGTGTCGCAACTGCTCGCCTCGTCGGGAGCCCCCGCGGTCGTTGCTGGCTACGCGGCGCTGACGGAGCGCTCGTCGTGATCGGCGCAGGGCTCATCCTCCTCGGTGTCGGCGCGCTCGACCTCGCCCGCAAGCGGCTGTCGGGCGCGAAGCTCGGGATCGTGATCGTGGTTCTCGGCGCCGCGCTGCTGCCCCTCGCCGCCTGGGCGGGCGCCGCGGCCTGGTGGTTCGCGGCCGTCGCGGTCGCAGCCGGATGGGCGGCGGTCACCTCGACGCGCGAGCCCACCCGGTGGGGACTGTGGCCCGCGGCGCTCCTGGCGGTCGTCGTGGCCGTGGCGGTCGCCCTCATCGGGGTGCGCGATGGCCAGGGGCCGCTCGAGAGGATCTGGCCGATCGACTCGCCGCTGGGCGTCGTGAGCCTCGACCTCGCCATCGCGCTGGCGGGCGCGTTGGTGTTCCTCGTCGAGTCGGGAAACGTCATCGTGCGGGCGTCGCTGCGGGGCGGTGTCGTGGCCGCCGAAGCGGCGAACGAGCTGAAGGGCGGGCGCATCATCGGCCCCCTCGAGCGCGTGCTCGTCTTCGCGCTCACCCTCACCGGGGCGTTCACGCTGCTGGCCGCCGTGCTCGCGGCGAAGGGCATCGTCCGCTTCCCCGAGATCTCGCGCGACCACGACGGGGGAGACCGCGCCGAGTACTTCCTCGTCGGAAGCCTCGTCAGCTGGGTCGTCGCCCTCGGCGCGGCCTTCCTCATCTGGTGGGGCACCGCCGTCTGACCGTCATCGAGGCGGGTCGCGCCGTGGGCCGCTGATAACCTGAAGCGCGTGTCTGATGAAGCCCTGACGACCGCCCCCGTGGCGCTCGATCCCGCGTTCGAGAACGTGTGGGACGAGCTGGTGTGGCGCGGTCTCGTGCATGTGTCCACCGACCAGGAAGCGCTGCGAGAGGCGCTCGGCGGAGACCCGATCACGTATTACTGCGGCTTCGACCCGACGGCGGCATCCCTGCACCTCGGCCACCTCGTGCAGCTGCTGACGCTTCGCCGTCTGCAGCTGGCGGGGCACAAGCCCCTCGGTCTCGTCGGCGGCTCGACGGGCCTCATCGGCGACCCGCGTCCGACTGCCGAGCGCACGCTCAACTCGCGCGAGACCGTCGCCGAGTGGGTCGACCGTCTGCGCGGTCAGATCGAGAAGTACCTCAGCTTCGAGGGCGAGAATGCCGCCCGCATGGTCAACAACCTCGACTGGACGGCGCCGCTGTCGGCCATCGACTTCCTGCGCGAGATCGGCAAGCACTACCGCGTCGGCACGATGCTGAAGAAGGATGCCGTCGCCGCCCGTCTGAACTCGGATGCCGGCATCAGCTACACCGAGTTCAGCTACCAGATCCTGCAGGGTCTCGACTTCCTCGAGCTCTACCGCCAGTACGGCTGCACGCTGCAGACGGGTGGATCGGACCAGTGGGGAAACCTCACCAGCGGCACCGACCTCATCCACCGCGTCGAAGGCACCTCGGTGCACGCGTTCGGCACGCCGCTGATCACCAACAGCGACGGCACGAAGTTCGGCAAGAGCGAGGGCAACGCCATCTGGATCGACGCCGAGCTTACGAGCCCGTACGCGTTCTACCAGTTCTGGCTCTCGACCGCGGATGCCGATGTCGTCGAGCGCCTGAAGGTGTTCACGTTCCTCAGCAGCGCTGAGATCGCCGAGTACGAGCGCCTCGTCGCCGACGAGCCGTTCCGCCGTGCCGCTCAGAAGCGTCTGGCGTTCGAGGTCACCGCGACGGTGCACGGAGTGGATGCGACGGCGAAGGTCATCGCGGCATCCGATGCGCTGTTCGGCCAGGGCGACCTGACCGCTCTCGACGCTGCCACGCTGCGCTCGGCTCTGCAGGAGCTTCCGCACGCCACGGCGTCGGCCGGTGCCTCGGTCGTGCAGCTGCTCGTCGACACCGGGCTCGTCGGCAGCCTGTCGGAGGCCCGTCGGGCCATCGCGCAGGGCGGCGTCTCGATCAACGGTGCGAAGGTCGACGACGAGTCGGCCGTCGTCGTCGGCGACCTGCCGGGCGGTGTGGCCGTGTTGCGGCGAGGCAAGAAGACGCTCGCGGGCGTCTTCGTCGAGGACTGACCCGACCGGATGCCGTTCACCCCGAGCCACGCCGTCGTCGCGCTGGCGGTCGTTCACACACCGCTCGTGCCGGCGGCGGTGGCTGTCGGGGCGATGGCTCCGGATCTGCCGTTGTTCGCGCGCGGGATCGGCATCAGCTATGCGCAGACGCACGCGTACCCGTGGCTGACGGTCGTGATCGCGGGCGTGCTGCTGCTCGCGTGGTGGCTGCTGCTGCGCCCGGCGGTGCGTGAACTCGCGCCGGACTGGCTGTCGAGACGGCTGCCGCCGGCGTGGGATTCCAGGGGTGGCGACGCGCTGCGAACGGTCGTGCCGGGGGCGGGGCGCGGCCGGTCGGTCGCGGTCACGGTTCTGCTGGTCGTGGTGTCGCTCGCTCTCGGCGTGCTGAGCCACATCGCCTGGGATGCCTTCACCCACGAGGGGCGCTGGGGCGTCGAGCTCTTCCCCGCGCTGGCCGAGCGCTGGGGGCCGTTCCACGGCTACCGGTGGTTCCAGTACGCATCGAGCGGGCTCGGCCTGCTCGGGCTTGCAGTCGCGGGCGCATTCTGGGTGCGGAAGCGACCGCTGACTTCGGTGCGGCGCGTGCTGCCCGGTGCGGTGCGGGTGGTCTGGTGGGTGTCGCTGCCGGTCTCGCTCGTCGCGGCGTGGCTGATCGGCCTCGCCGCGTACGGCCCGCTGACGGCAGAGTGGACCGCTCAGCACCTCACGTACCGGGTGCTGCCGCCCGCGTGTGCCATCTGGGGAGTGGTGACGCTCGTGCTGTGCGTCGTCGTGCAGGTGGCGCGTCGCCGCGCCGCGCAGTGAGTATCGCGGGCTAGTCGTCTGGGCGGCCCGTGGTCGGGTGCCCGAGGTGGCGGGTCAGTCGACTCCGCGCAGTCGGTCGATCTCGCGGCGTTCGCGTTTCGTGGGCCGGCCGGCGCCGCGATCCCGGACGGCGAGCATCGCCATCGGCTCGCGCGGGGGAGTGCGGTCTTCCAACGCGGTGGCGGCAACGGGCGCACCGACGCGCTTGGTGAGCGTCTGTCGGACGACGAGGATGCGGTCGAAACCCGCGATACGCACCCGCAGCTCGTCGCCGGGCTTCACCGACTGCGACGCTTTGACCTTCTCGCCGTTGACCCGGACGTGACCGGCACGGCAGGCCGTGGTCGCCGCTGAGCGGGTCTTGTAGATGCGGACCGCCCACAGCCACGAGTCCACACGGACGGGGGCATCGGATGCGGTCATGCGTTCCATTCTCGCCGAAGCGTCACGGGTGCTCTCCGGTGCCCGTCTCGTGGGTGTCGGCGAGGTCGAGCGAGACGACGGCGACGTGCGGCTTGGGGCGCGCGACCTCGCGGAAGCCCGCGCTGAGGAACGTGGAGAGAGCGCCGTGGTACAGCTCGTTGGACGTCACCTTTCGCCCCGCATCCGGGTCAACGGGGTACGCCTCGACCACGCGTGCGCCGTTCTCGCGGGCGAAGGCGATCGCGGCATGGAGAAGCGCCGCGTTGAGGCCCGAGCCGCGATGCTCCTTGCGCACCGCGAAGCAGCTGACGGCCCAGACATCCGCGTCATCCCAGGGCTCCTCGGTCGCGCCGGCGTAGGCGCGTGTCTTGCTCAACCGGATCTGACGAGTACGCGGGCCGACACGCACCCAGCCGGCGGCCACGCCGTCGACGTAGGCGATGAGGCCGGGGGAGGGCGCGGCATCCACTTCGCTTCGGAAGGCTGAGGCACGGCCGTCGATATCGGTGCGCTGGAAGTCGGCGTTCGTCATCGTCCACCACTGGCACTGACACTCGTGCCCATCGCCGCCGCCGCTCATCGCGTGCTGGGCATCGCTGAAGCTGCCGGGCGTCACCGGCACGATCGTCGTCTCGCTCATGGCCAGACGGTACTGCCCGCCCCCGACACCGGGCAACGATCGGTCGTCGCAGAAGCCCCGCAACGCGCCCGGGTGCGCCGGTTCGCGAGCGGGCTCAGGACCGGTTAGGATAGGGGAGTTGTCCGCGTGCGGACAACGGACCGGGATGTGGCGCAGCTTGGTAGCGCACTTGACTGGGGGTCAAGGGGTCGCAGGTTCAAATCCTGTCATCCCGACAAAAAAGGCCCGGATTCCTGCTGGATCGCAGAAATCCGGGCCTTTCGTCGTTTCGTGCTGGTCCCGAACCGTCGTGTTCATGCACGACCAGCTGATGCCAGGAACCCGAAGGGCTGCGCGTTCGGCAAGCGCGTCGATGAGAACGGCCGAGGTGCACTGTTCGACCAGCCGACGGCCGACGGCGCCGAGATCGAAATGAAGTATCTCTGGATCCTGCTCTACAACGAGCGCGACGGCATGGTCTATCTGGAGCTGTCCCGCGCGAAGTCGACGGCCGGCAAGGGGATCGACAGCTGGCTTGACCGCATCATCTCCCGCCGCTTGACCTCGCGCTCGGCGCTTTCTCGTTCGATGAAGACGAGGTCTGCTAAACCGACCTCGGGCGTGAGCGAAAAACATACATGCTTGTATGTATGTTTTGGTTCTGCCAGGGTGAACCTCACCGGCAGGGTGCCGGCCCAACCTCACTCACAAGGAAGTGGTTCACATGAAGACGAAGTTCAAGAAGGGTTTCGGGGCGGTCGTCCTCGCGGCGTCTCTGGCCGTCGGCGGTGCGCTGAGCGCCGCCCCGGCTTACGCAGGACAGAGCGGCACGTGGTTCGCCGGTCCCTTCAACGCCAGCGCGGAGCACGATGTGTGGGGCGGCACACAGGGGCTGTCCTTCGCCAAACACGGCTGCAAGACGGCCACCTCGGGCTGGACGACCAGCGGCGGATACGCGTGGGCAGCCTGTGGCGTGGACACGGGTAGCTACGCCTACAACTCGTTCAGGTGATCGCCTGAGTGGGCTGAGCTGAACGGAGGCCGGGGGTCGCATCCCCGGCCTCCTCTGTTGCCGGCGGGAGGCGAAGGGTGCCGACGAGGCCGCCTTCCTGGCGCGGTTCCAGTTCGAAGGTACCGCCATGCTGACGTGCGATGCTCGCAACGATCGACAGCCCGAGTCCGTGCCCGGTGACGTCGCCAGCGCGTGTCTGGGCGCCGCGGCTGAACGGCTCGAGCAACTGTGCGACCTCTTCGTCCGTGTAAGCGCATCCATCATTCGCGAAGCGGGCGGTCACGGCCGTGGGCGACGCGGTGACTTCGAAGGTCGCATGCCCGTCGGCTGGGGCGTACTGAGCGGCGTTTCGCATCAGATTGTGCACGGCCTGGGTGAGCAGTGTCTGATCCCCGTCGACGATGGCGACCTGGTCAGCTCTCACCTCGAAGCTGACGCCACGGGCCGCGAAAGCCGGGGCGAGGTCGTCGGCGAGGATGCGGACCACCCCTGCGACGTCCACCGGGTAGCGCCTGTCTTCGGGGAGGCGCCGGGTCTGAGCGAGCAGAAGGAGGGCGTCGATCGTCTCGTCCATGCGGGTTACGTTCCGGAGGGACCGGTCGACATCCTCGTCATGGGCAATGCGGCCGCCGATCGACTCCAGGGACGTCCGTACGACGGCGAGTGGGGTGCGCAACTCGTGGGAGGCGTTCGCGGCGAACCGCTCCTGCTGGGCGAAGGCGTCACTGAGCTGGCTGAGGGTGTCGTCGATCGTGTCGGCGAGGTCCTTGATCTCGTCATCAGGCCCGCGGAGGCCGAGACGCTCGTCCAAAGTGCTGGCGGTGATGCGCCGGGTGTGCTGGGTGATGTCGGAGACGCGGCGCAGGGAGGCCCGCGCTGCGCGATAGGTGAGGAAGGTGCCGAGGGCGGTGATCAGGGCGAGTGCGGAGCCGGTGACGGTCATGGTCATCGTCTTCGCCTGGTTGGTGAGTCGGAACACGGCTTCCACGACCTCCGGGGCGGAGGAGGCTCCGTTTTCGGGGACGACGGTGATGCTCGAGGAGGCGACAGAGGTCAGGGACGCCCAGACCGCGACGAAGACCAGAACCGAGATCGCGGCGAAGATCGCTGCGGACCGCAGGGCGATGCGCGCGGCGAGAGAGCTCCTGCGGGACATCAGCTTGTCTCCAGTCGATACCCGAAACCGGGGTCATGGACGATGAGGTCGGGAGCGAGCTTGCGGCGCAGCGAGTGCATCGTCACTTTCACGACGCTGCGGGAGATGTCGTCGGGGGCGTCCCAGGCGACGTCGAGTAGGCGTTCGACGGTCAGGTGCCGTCCCTCCGCGCGGGCGAGTGCCTCGATGACGGCGAATTCCTTAGGGGAGACACGGATGCTCCGGCCGTCAAAGATGACGTTACCGCGGGCTCGATCGACGGTGAGCGCGCCGACGGTGATCTCATCCGAGATGGGCGCGGTTCCGCGCCTGCGGAGCGCCCGCAGGCGGGCGGCGAGCTCCTCGTACGCGAATGGCTTGGTGAGGTAGTCGTCTGCGCCGAGGTCGAGCCCGGTGACGCGGTCGCGCACGGTGGTCAGCGCGGTGAGCATGATGATGGGGATGTCCTGACCAGAGGTGCGGATCTCGCGGCAGACGCTGTCTCCGCTCATGCGCGGGAGGTCGCGGTCGAGGATGACGGCGTCGAATTCGTAGTCGATGAGGCGGTCCAGTGCCTGGACGCCGTCGTACGCGGGGGTGATCGTATATCCGTCGCGGGCGAGAGACATGGTGATCGCTGCGGACAGGTCGACGTTGTCTTCGACCAGCAGTATTCGCATCGCGTGCTCCCTTCCTCAGGTACATACGCAGTCTTCCCGGAGGCGGTTAGGGCCAGGTTAGGAGAGCGCTAACCGTACCGAGACCCGCCGTGGATAGACCGGTAACACCACGGCAATTCAGAGGAATCGGAGCGTTCTCATGCGAACAACCACAGCATCAACGCGGGTCGTCACCGGCATGGTGGCACTCGTCCTCGCAGGCTCGGCGCTGGTCGCCTGTACCTCCGGAGTGGACGGCGAAGGTCAGGCTGCTCCGGAAGGCGAGCGTCTGGCGGGTAGCTTCGAGGAGCTCCTGGAGCAGTACCTCGAAGGCGAGGAGAACCCGTACGTCATCGACGTACTCACGAGCGCCATCGACACCGGCGGCATCACGCAGGCTCAGTATGACGAGGCGCATCGCATGTACACCGAGTGCATGGTCAACGCCGGCTACGAGGAGGAGCACAAGCGCCTCGCCTCCGGCATCATCCAGATCACGCCCCCGGAGATGTCCGCTGAGGAAGCGCAGAAGTACATCGACACCGCCGGGGAGTGTGCCGACGAGCTCGCGCCGATCGAGGCCCTGTACCGAGCGCAGCAGGGCAACCCCGACCTGCTCAGCAACGGCGAGGAGATCGTCGTGGCCTGCTTCAAGCGCAACCAGGTCGTCGAGGCCACGTACACGACCACCGACCTCGCCGAGGACCTCGAGAACCGCTTCGAGGAAGCGGAGTACGACCCGAACGACGCCACCGTGCAGGAGTGCTTCTCAGCAGGCGGCTACGCCGTCGCATTCGAGGAGGAGGAGCAGTGACGTCCCGCCGGACGGCCTCACTGATCGCTGTGACCACACTGGTGGTTATCGGCGCGGCAGGTTCCCTCGGGTACGCACTCCGACCAGTCCCGGAACCCGAGCTGCTGCGTGCAGGCAGTGAAGAGACATCGGCGCCGGTGGTCGCGCAGACCTTCGACGACAGTCGGCGCGTGCAGGTCAAGCTCGTCAGCGGCGCCGACCAGACCCTCGCCATCCAGACGTCGGGCACGCTGACAGCGTCCTGGTGCCGCGACGGGGGGGAGGTTACCTCGGGCACCGTCGTCGCGCACGTCGACGAGCGCCCCCTCATCGCACTGCACACTACGGTCCCGCTCTACCGCGACCTGTCCGTCGGGGACGACGGCGCCGACGTGGCCGCGCTGCAGACCGAGCTCATCCGCCTGGGCCACCTCGACGCGGAAACCGTGGATGGGGAGTTCGGCAGCCGCACCGGACGGGCTCTGCAACACCTGAGGGTAAGAGCCGGAGTCGAGGAGGGCGAGCGGTTCGCTGAGCGTGCGGAGTTCATCTGGCTGCCGTCGCCGCAGCTGACCGGCATCGCATGCGCCGTGAAAGTCGGCGACGCCGTCTCGCAAGGGAGTGCCATCGCAACATCCCGCGGGGCCCTCGAACGCGTGACGGTGCAGTCTGTCCCCGACAACCTCACGCCCGGCGACCGGACGATCAAGATCGGGTCGGTGCGGGGCCCTCTCGATGCGCAGGGAACCGCCTCCGACCCGGCCTTCCTCGCCCAGCTCGCCGGCGATGAGCGGCTGATCTCCGGCCTCGCCGAAGATCCCGGGGCGACTGTCACCGCGACCATCGCGCTCGCGTCGCCGATCGACGCCTATTCCATTCCCGCCGGCGCGCTGATCTACGACGGTGACAGCAGCTGCGTCAAGACAAGCGCCGGCACCGTGAGGACAGAACTTCTGGGCTCCTCCCTCGGCGCGGCCGTGGTCGCGTTCGAAGGCGAAGTGCCGGAGAGCGTCGCGATCGGGACCGCGCTGGAAGGGGTGCACTGTGAATGACGGGCGTGCGGTGCGCGCCATCGGGCTCGGGCACGGCTTCCCCGGCACACCGCTGCTGTTCGAGAGCCTCGATTTCGAGGCGCGCCCGGGCGACGTGGTGGGACTCTGCGGTCCTTCCGGGAGTGGCAAGTCCACGCTCCTATCCATCTTCGCCGGGTGGGAGACGCCATCGATGGGTCGGGTCGAACGCGTGCGCATCACGCGCACCAGCTGGGTGTTCCAGAACCCGCACGGCGTCGCGCACCGGAAGGCGATCGACCATGTCGTCTTCCCGTTCCTCGCCGCGGGAAGCACGCGCGGCGAGGCCGTCGAGCTCGCTCGTCCGATACTCGCGTCGTTCAAGCTGACCGCCGTCGCCGACCGCTCCTTCCGAGAGCTCTCCGGAGGGGAGGCGCAGCGCCTGATGCTTGCCCGCGCCGTCGCGACCAGGCCCTCCCTGCTCCTTGTCGACGAGCCGACGGCGCAGCTGGACCTCCGAACCTCGGAGACCGTGAACCAGACCCTCGGTGCGGTCGCGCAGGAGGGCGCCATCGTCCTCATCGCCACGCACGACCCGGGCACACGGGATGCGTGCAACCGCGTCATCCAGCTCGAGGACTACGCCCCCACGAGGGGGGTGGCCGCATGAAGATGCGCAGCATCGCCTCCGAGGTCCTGCGGAACGTCGTCTCCGGGACCGCGCGCGTGCCGCTTCTCGGTCTGCTGCTCGCGCTGACGGCGGGGCTCGCCGCGGGGGCGGACGTCGCGGCCGTCCACGGGCTGCAGAACCAGGCCCGTACGTTCATCACCGGCGGCGGGGCGACCCGCATGCTGGTCGCGGAGGACAGCGTCGACCGCGCCCGTTGCGAATCCCTCGACTGGTACCGGAGCGTGCAGGCCTCCGGTGCATTGCGTCAGGCCGAAGACCTGCCACTGGACGCACTCGCCGGCGCCGGGTTCCCTGTGTACGAGGTGACAGCCGGGTTTGCAAGCCTGCTCGACGTGGAGTCCGCCTCCGAGGGTGCTTGGGTCTCGGAGCCTCTCGCGGAGTCCCTCGGGGTCGCCACCGGTTCGACCCTCGCCACGGATGGCCGGGACCTCAAAGTCGCCGGCATCTTCGCCTACCCCGACGACGGACGTGACGCTCGCCTGGAGTACGCGATTGTCATGCCCGTCGAGGGTGCCGGGGTCTTCGACGAGTGCTGGATGCGCGCCTGGCCTCAGGGCCCCGACGACGATGGCCTCCTCCGCCAGGCGCTCGCGTCCGAGGCAAGCACCGGGACCGAGGTGTCGCTGACTCAGCTGAACCGCAGCATGGGTACGAGCTTCACAGGCACAGCGATGTTCGACGACCGCCTCACCCGATGGGCGCCCGCGGTCGCCGCGGCCGCGGGGATGCTCATCGGGTTCGCCGCCGTACGCGTCCGTCGCCTGGAGCACGCTTCGGCACTGCACGCCGGCCAGTCACGCGGCGCGATGACCTCGACAGTGGTCCTCGAAGCCGTCGTGTGGTCTCTGGCCGGCGCCGTCTTCGCCGGAGCAGTCATCTACCTCAGTGCAGGAGCTCTCGCCCCGGAGGACGTCGCCTGGGTCCCGGCCGCCATGCTGCCGTCGCTGGTCGTGAGTTTCGGTACGGCGCTCGCGGGCGTTTTCCTCGGGACTCTCACTGTGCGCGAAGCGGACCTGTTCCGATTGTTCAAAGAGCGATGAACGCCGTCAGATCATCGCGCGGCTGTCGGCGAGAGCGACGCAGTGAAGGCCTCGTATCCCTCGTCGGTGGCGATCCCCCGGATCGCAAGCGAGCTGACCTCGCGAATACGCTCGTCGAGGTCGGCCCAGCGCGTGGCGATGGCGGAGATCTCCTGCACGCCGACGAAGGTGGCCACCACGAACCGGGAGGCGGCTTCGATCTCGACGTCGGAGCGGACTTCGCCTGCCCCCTGCGCGCGCAGAAGGAACTTCCCGATGGTGTCGTTCCACATGGTGAACGACGCGCCCAGGAACTCTGGGAACTCCTCAGGAGTGTGGGATGTGAGGCGAAGCCCCGCCTGCACCGTGACATCCGCGCGCACCAGTTCCGCCAGCCCTGTCGACACCTCGTGCAGGCCGGCGAGACCGCCTCCCGCGGAGCTGAGGACCCGCTCGCTCAGGTCGACCATCATCGCGTGCTCACGTCGGATGATCTCGAGCGCGAGCTCGTGCTTGTTCTCGAAGTGGAAGTAGAAGGCACCCTGCGTCACTCCGAGTGGTTCGATCACATCCGCGATGCGGGCCTTATCGAACGGTATGGTCGCGAAGACCCGGCTGCCGGATTCGAGCAGTGCTTCACGGGTCTCTCCGCTCCGCTGTTGCTTGCCCATATGGGGGCTGACACCTCCGACCGGAATTGGGTTCCCCCACCATGACACTCGCCGCGAATTGGGTCGCAGGGCCTGGTGAGAACTGCCTACATGGTACAGAGATGAATGTATGACAACTGCCAACGATGCATATGACAGGGGCATGAGCCGGGACGCGAAGGGCCGTTCATGCTACGTAGTCGGCTACCGGTGTGAACTTTGCCGCTGCGCGCCCGGTACGCCGGGGTGGGCGGCATCCGTCGACGGTCAGGGGCGGCAGGAACGCGAAGGTGATCTTCGCCGTGCATGGATACTCGAGCGCCGCCGATGACAGAACCGCTCGCGGGAACGTGGACGTGACCGTGCCGCCTCATGACGGTCTCGCCGAACTGAGCGGATAGCTGCTTGTATGTTTCGAGGTTCGGGTCGTGGTGGGGGAAGCTATGGCGAATTCAGTAGCGGTCATCGGTGGGACGGGATTCGTCGGCCGTCATGTGGCAGAAGAGCTCGCGCATGCGGGATTCGACCCGCTCATCCTCAGTCGAGGCCGGAACGCCGAATTGCGATCCGATCACAAGACTCGCGTCGTCGATATCGCCGACGGGGCGGAATCTCTCCGCAAGGCGATCTCCGGGTCGATCGCTGCGATCAATGCGGCGAGTCACGTCGGAGATGATGCACGGGAGCAGCGCCGCGTGAACGTCGACGGCGTGACGCATACCGCCGAGGCGACGACGTCGCTCGGCATCCCCCTCGTGCACGTCAGCACGGCGGGAATCTACGGTGCACTCGCATTCTCAGGCGGCAGGGAGGGGCAGTATCCGGTTCACCCGGAGTCCGAGCTCAGCGCGACGCGAGCGCGAGGCGACGCGGTCGCATCCGCTTCAGGCGCGTCCGTGCTGCGCCCCCTGTTCATCACCGGAGTGGGGGACGGGCACTTTCTTCTGCGGCTGCTCTCCGCCCACGCCGCGCTCGGAGCATGGATCGAAGACGGTGCCGCCCGATTGTCGGTGGCATCTGCCGGCCTCGTCGCCCGGGCGGCCGTCGCTGCCGTGCGGCATCGCCTGGAAGGTGGAGCGGGTGCGGTGGTGCATGTCGTGCCGGATCGGCCCGTCGCCGTGAGAGACCTCCTCTCGCCGATCCTCGCCGAGTGGGGCAGACTTCCCTCCCGGTCGCTGAGCGCCGCCGATGCCCGTGCGGCACTCGAGGCGCGCGGTATCCCAGCGCGCAAGGTCGCGCAGTTCGCCCACGACTACTTTCTCTCGTCCGAGCGCCTCCGCGATCTCGTGCCCGATGCGGGAAGCCGCGATGTTCACCTCACCGATGCCGCGCTGTCGTGGTACGTCCAGCACGGGCGGTCGGCGCGCTGACGTGTGAGCACCGGCCGCGGATCGGCCAGAGGATAATGGGCTCTCGTGCGCAAGGATGAAGCAAACCGCGAGGTCTCGACGGCTGTTCGGCGGACGCCGCAGCAGAGTCGGTCGCAGGAGACCCAGCGCGCGGTGGTCGAGGGGGCCGCGAACGTGTTCGACCGCGAGGGATACGGCAAAGCCAGTCTCTCGATGATCGTCGAGGAATCGGGGATCTCCCAGGGGTCGATGTACTTCCACTTCAAATCGAAGGAGCAGATCGCGCTCGCGGTCATCAACGAGCAGCACGCGCGCTCGCTCCCGTTGTTGACGGATGCCGTCGACACCTCGCCCGGCGTCTTCGAGAGGCTGGTCGCGGTGTCGCGCGCCATGGCGGACCAGCTGCGTCACGATGCCGTCGTGCGGGCCGGAATCCGGCTCGCGATGGAGGAAGGCGCCCTCGGCGCGCCGGCCGGCAACTTCTACCTCAACTGGGTGGAGATGACGAGTGCGATGCTCGCACCTGCGCTGGAACGGGGCGAGCTCACGAGCGGGCTGTCTCCCGAGACCCTCGCGAAGACGCTCATCGGCTTCTTCACCGGTGTGCAGCTCATGTCGCAGGCGATGAGTTCACGTGACGACCTGCTCGCCGGTCTCCGCGATATGTGGCTCTTCGCGGTAGACGCGATGGTGCCCCCCGCGGATCGCGACGCCGCCGTCGCCGCCGTCGAGGCAGCATTCCGGCCCGCCTAACGAGAGTAGGCGAGCGAGGCTGCAGCCTGGAGGCCTCCGGTGCCGCGCGCGACGACGTCGAACACGTTCCACCGCACGGACGCGCGGTCTATCCGTTGGGTTCGGGCGATGCTGACCTCCAGAAAGAGCGGTCCGTGCAGCTGTCGACGCTCGCCGACGTCGAACGACGCGCTCCGCATCCAGATGGAGTTGGCAGACGCCCGATCCAGTCCGTCGCTGCAGTAGATCAGCGCCTGCGCCTGCTGCGCGGAGAGGCGCAGGAGGTCGAGCACGGTGACGACTCTTCGGGCGGGGGGACAGTCGGACGCGATCTCGTGCTGGAACTCGACCGAGCGCCCCGCCTCGATGCGTGTCAACCGGGACTTCCACACGTGCTCCACGGCGCAGTCGGCGGCGAGCTCGACGGAGAGGGGGCTTCCGTCCGACGGTGTCGCCTGAATCAGCGCAGGCGGACGATCCAGGTGCGCGACGGTGCGCATTGCGCCCAGTGTGAGCCGTGCTTCGACGCCCGCCGTGGAACCCAGCGCGCCGAGCGTGCCCGAGACGGGAACGCTCTCGAGTTCGACATCCGCCGTCGTCCCCGCACGAAGACTGACGCTGCGTAAGCGCGGGGGCGTGGGCGACGAGGAACCGTCGATCGGTGCCGGGTGCGAGCACAGTGCCGCAGTCAGGACGATCGCATCGATGGAGCTGAAATGCGGCGCGGGTGATCTTCCCGTTTTGACCGTCCAGGTCTCGGGATACTCGAGGGCGGCGCGGCCTTCGAGGGCGAGCTGCTGATCGCTGGAGCGCGTCGCAGAGCCGGTGAATGCTCGCGCGACGTGTCGGAACCGGCTCGCCAGGTAGCGCTCGGATGCGGGACCGAGCAGATCGTCCAGACTCGCGCCGACCGCTCCTGAGATGGCAGCTGATCGATGCGAGTAAGCCATGCGGTCAGCTTATTTATGGCACACAGGTAACGCTAGAGTGAGATGGATGCCCGTTCTTGCCATGATTAACTGGTGCGAACGACTTAGTAATGCCGGCGATGATGACCAAGGCAGGGGAGCGACGCGATGAAGGCACTCCGGAAGACGATCCTGGCGGTTGCGATGGTCGGCGGGCTGACGGTGGTAGCGTCCGGATGCGGCGTGATCGACGACACCATCGAAGGACTCACGGCGACCGGTCCGGCGACGCCCGCCCCGCCTGCCGGGGGCGATGGGTCCGAGGGCACCGGCACCGACATCGTGGTGACCGCGATCGTGACGAGCGACGCCGCGAAGTCCGGCGAGATCTTGGTGACCGTCGACGCGCCCCGCGACAGTCAGAGCTTCGCGGAGGACTCGGTCGAGCTGCCGTTCGAGCACGAATTCAGCGTGCCGACGGATGTCGCGTTCCCATTCCGCGGAAGTCGGATCGAGGTCGACGCGGGACCGGGGGCCACGTGGATCGAATGTCGCATCATCGTCGACGGTGAAGAAGTCGCGACCCACCGTGCCGAGGGAGGCGCTTCGACCGCGGTGTGCGAACGCAGGCTCCAGCTCGGGCCGTCCTGATGGATGTCGGCACCCTCGGAACCCTCGTCGTCCTTGCGCTCGTCGACTCGACGAGCTTCGGCACGCTGCTGATTCCCGTGTGGCTTCTCACAGCTCCGGGACGGGTCCGCGCAGGTCGCGTCGTCGGATACCTCGCGACCGTCGCTGCGGCCTACTTCCTCGTGGGAGTTCTCCTGTATCTCGGTCTGTCCGCGATCGTCACGCGAACGCGAGCCGTATGGGATTCGCCTGGCTTCCTGATCGCGGTCCTCGTGCTCGGCATCGTGCTGATGGCGGTGAGCTGGTTGATGGACACGAAGAGAGCGCGTGCTCGCGCGGCGGAGCGCGCGGCGGCCGGTGGCGGAAGGATTCTGAACTGGCGGAACCGGATCATGGAGGACGGGCGCACGCGCGGGGCGACGCTCGGTCTGGTGAGTCTGGCACTCGTAGCGGTCGTGCTCGAACTCGCCACGATGGTTCCCTATCTCGCCGCGATCGGCATCGTGGCGGCCACAGGCGTCGGCCCGGGCCTGTCGGTGGTGACGATCGCGGGATACTGCGTCGTCATGATCCTGCCGGCCCTCGTCCTCCTGGTCGGGCGGATGGTTGCGCACGATGCGCTCGAAGGACCGCTCACGCGGCTCGATCGGTGGCTCACGCGCAACGCTCAGGCGACGACAGCCTGGATCATCGGCATTGTGGGGTTCCTGCTCGCGGTGAACGCGGTGGCGAATCTCGGCTGGGTCGATATCGGCGCCGGAGCGTCATGACTCCCAGGGCGGTGCCGCAGGATGGACGTCGAAAAATGTCGCAGCGGGTGCCGAGAGGTGCTTCTGTGACCGGAGTTCTGCGGGTGTGATCACATCGACGCCGAGTGACGACAGCACGGCGGGCAGACGACGGTTCCACGCGAACGTCGTGAGCTCGGGGTCGGTCCTCGACAGAGAAGGCCAGCCCATTCCGGAGTTGCTCGACACGACGTAAGCGATGGGCCGGTGATTCTCCACCGCGTCCGTCACGGCCGCCAGATGCATGCGGAGGGTCGCATCGCCGCAGATCACGAGGGCCTTCTGCGAGCGCTTCGCGCCGAGCGAGCCGCAGAGCGCGGCACCCATGGCCGCTTGCTCGGCAGCGACGACGAGTGACGTCGACGGCGGAACCGTGAGGAAGCGCGGGTCGTAACCCCACATGTCCGTGAGACCGTTCTCGATGCAGACGATGTCGAAGTGTCCATCGACCATGATGCCCTCGATCTGAGCCCATGTCGCGGCCATCTCGGACACGCCCTGCTGCCTGATCGGCCGGGCCCGGCGGAGCGGGGGCGGAGCTGCGGAGGCCACGAGCCCGTCGCGGGCGAGCGCCAAGAACGCCGCTGCGTCGGACGTGACGTCGATCCTCCGGCCGTCGTGGGCCGGGCAGCTGACCTCGGACTCATCGACCACGAGGAGCGTGGCGCCCTGTTTCGGCGCCCACCTCTCGCGCACGGTTTCGTCGAGCGCTGATCCGAGCGACACGACGACATCTGCCGCCGCGAGCGCATCGAGGCCTTCCGGCGTCGCATAGAGCCCGGCCAGGCCGACGAAGCTCTCGCTCGACTCGTCGATCGCGCCTCGGCCCGAAGCGGTCACCAGCGTCGACGCGCCGAGCTGAGCCACGAAGGCGTCGAGATCCCCGCCGCGGACGTGCGCCCGCTTCGCGCCCCCGCCGACGATCACCGCGATCCGCGCGCGTTGGGCCGCGGCATCCCGAAGCTCGTCGACCGCCCGCAGAGCGGACATCGACTCCCGCGTCGCCGGGATCGAAACGCTCCGATCGCGAGACCACCGGCGCCGGGTCCCGTCTCCGTGCTCCTCGTCCGACCCCGTGCGCGTGCGCACCACCGCGACCGCGGGCGAGCGGTGGCGGAACGCCTGCCGCGAAGCGGCGGTGATCCCCGCGATGAGATCGGCTGAGTTCTCGATCGTCCTCGTCGGCATCTTCAGGGATCGGCAGATGTCCTCTATCGGCAGATCCTGGAACGCGCCCCACCCCCGCCGCTCCGGTGCGGCCGCCTCGACGACGACCAGCAGGGGCACGCGACCTGACGCTGCTTCGGACAGCCCGAGGAGCGCGTTGACGAACGAGGGCCCGGTCTCGAGGCTGAGCACCGTCAACGCGTCGGGCTGGAGAGTCGCGCGCCCGAACGCGGCGAACGCGGCGGTGCGCTCGTCGCTGAAGACCGACCGCTCTTCGCGAGTGCAAGCGTCGAGGAGGCCCGGTGCGTCGAGCGGCAGGCCGAACACGTGCAGGTCGCCCAGGTCGCGCAGCGCCGCCGCCGCCGGACCCCAAGCGAGTTCCGACGTCACGCGGGGAGTCCCGACAAAGCCGAGGAAGTGACGTCCCAGGTGCCCGAGGGCGTTCTCCGGACGCGGATGATGAGCGCAGTACGCTCGCCGTCGTGGGCGCTGGCGGCGACATGCACGAGGGTGGGGTCGGTGGCTCCCACCGCGAACGCACTGCCGTCGAACCCCGCTTTCGCCAGCAGCCCGAAGGCCCGGCACGCGTCCGCGTTCATGAGCTCGGTGGGCACGACGCGGTAGCCCGGGCTGTATCGGCGTCGCGGGTACTCGACGGAGATCCAGTCGAGGAGCGGGCCGCAGTCGAACCAGACATCGAAATCGTCTTCGAGGTCGGGGCTGTGCAGATGGCACGCGGCGAGGACGATCTCGCCCATCGTCACGTGCCATGACGGGTAATCCAGCGAGACATTCGCCGCGACGGTGTGCTCAGTGGTCATGGCTGTCTCCGATCAGAGGGGAGTCGCTGTTCGTCAGGCTGACGTGCAGGGCGCTGCTCGTGGCGTGCGGGTCGGGTCGCCAGGGCAATTCGGCGGTTCCGTGAGCGATCTCTTCGCCGTCGCGTCGGAGACGCCAGTCGACGATGTAGTCGGGGCACACCGGATTCGTCTCGAGCCTCCGGTGCATCCGCACGTCGACCGTGTCGCCCTCACGTACCGGTAGCTCCGTGCTGCCGAGGGGAACCACGACGGGCAACCAGCTCGACCGAGAGCTCAGGCTGTCGACGGAGTGCGTCCCGATCTTCACCGCCACCGACAACAGCAGTGAGTCCAGCGTCCCCGGACGCGACACCGCCACCTCGGCCGGAGCGGATGCGACTTCCGAGAAGCTCCCGCTGAAATTCGCTGTCTCCACGGTGGTAGGGCGGGACAGCAGGCCAAGCTGGACCTGCCGCCCCACGACGCACAGCCGCACGTCGCCGCAGCCGACGGTCTCCGCGAGCGCACGGCGATAACGATGGGCTTCGCGCGCGAACACGGGCTCGGCGCCCCTCAGCATCCGCCGCCAGCTGAACGCGCTCACGCTCGTGATCCAGCCCTGCGGGACGACGAGCATCCCGGGGTCGCCGATACGTCGGATCTCTCGGCCCACCACCCGCTCAGCCCCTTCGGAGCTGCCGATGGCACCGACGATCTCGCTCACGAGGATCGTGGGGCGGATCTCCGATTCGACATATTCGTCGTAGGAGAGAACATCGATCGATGCATATCGGGGGTTGTTCGCCAGTTCGGCGGTCAGGGCCTCGCGGACGTGGTCCAGCTGCTCGACGGCGACCACTCGGCGCGCGCCGAGCCGTGCCGCGAGGCGTGCCCACGGGGCTTGCCGGCCGCAGCCCAGCTCGACGACGACCGAGTCTGCGGAGACGGCGTCGGTCAGAGTCTCCTCGAAAGCGCGCACCCGAGGCTCATCGTCCATCATGAACTGATAGGCGTCGTCGTCGTAGATGGGGTACTCGCCGATCGACGGCAGAAAGTAGGCGCCCGGTCCGGAAGGCGTGCCGGGGAACGCGGTGCGCGGTGCGTCGAGATCAAGCGTCATGCTGCACCCGGATGACGCGCGGCAGGCGTTCGCCGCGTTCGGACATCAGTGTCGCGTCGACCAACCGGTCGGTGACAGCGGCGAGATCGACCCACCGGCCGGCCGAGACCAAGCGATCGACAAGGTCGGGATCTCGCCGGCGGTAGATGGTGTGGGCGGTCGAAGGCACGACGAGGTCGGCCACGACCGCGGTGAACGAACGGCATGTGCTCGATGCGTCCGCGACGGAAGCCAGCAACGACTCTCCCTCTCGTTTGGTGCGTGCCGTCAGCTCGTACATATCGGGCTCCTCGTCGTCGGGTCGATCCGGCAGATGGTTGTGGGCGTCCGTGGATGTCACGTAGACCACTCCGAACGGAACGCGGTTCGTGTCCGCGATGCCGCGGACCAGGTTCGCGGGCGCCGTGGCGTTGACGGTCCGAGCTCCGGTCGCATCGGGCTCGCTCTCGAGGCCCGCCGCAGCGCACAGGAGCACTGTCGAGATCTTCCCGCCCAGCGCTGCCAGGATCCCGGCGGGCCTGGGCTCGGGCTCGTCGAGGAGGTCGAGCTGCCGCGCCTGCCAGCCCGAGCATCTTGCGGCCAGGCGTGTCGCGCGAGCTCTGCTCGATCGATAGGTGAACACGCCCTCGACGCCGCGGCGGTCGAGTGCACTCACGAGGGACGCGCCGATGCCTCTGCCGCCGCCGACGATGAGGACCGTCATGCCGGCTCGCTCGCCATCGCGCGGGAGGGGAGAGGGGGATACCGCTCCCGAATGCGCGACAGGAGGGTGTTGGCCGGCTCGAAATCCTCTCTCGTGACCATGCCCCATCGCGCGGTGCGCGACAGCGACCCCTGACCGAGATACGACGGCGAGACTGCCGTCTGGCGCGCGACCCCCAGGCGGAACAAACCGTCGAGCGGCCGGTTCTCGACCGAGGTGATCACCGCAAGCGCGTACGCCTCGCGGAAGTCGAACAGCCATGCACCCAACGTGATGGCGGCGTCCAGCCCCGCGCCGCTCGAGAGCGCCCGATCATCCAGCTCGATGCCGATCTGGAACACGCGGGGGAATGTCTGCCGCGAATCGATGCGTCCGACCGGATCGCCGTCGGACAGTCGGTGGATGTCGAATCTGCTGTAGTCCTGCGACGATCCCGCCTCGGCAGATCGCCGCAGATACGTCCACTTGCCGTGCAGATGGCTTCGCCAGCTGGTGTCGGGCTCCACGTCGGTTCCTCCGCTGCCGCTAAGCGCTGACCGTCTCGGCGGAGTCGAGGAACCGACGCAGGTCTCCCACGGTCTTGATCTCCGCGGCCACTTCGTCGGCCACAGCCACCCCGAACACCTCTTCGACACGGATGCACAGCTCGAGCATCGCGAGCGAGTCGATGTCGAGGTCGTCGGCGAGGACGGTGTCGTCGGAGACGACGACATCCGCGTAGCTCTCCTCGTTGATCCGGCCGGCCTCGACGCGCACGAAGTCGTACAGTTCCGAGTCAGTCATGGTTCTCTCTTTCTGTTTCGATGATCAAAGCGACATTGCTGCCCGAGAATCCGAATCCGTTGACCAATGCCGCCCGGTGCCGGTCGGACAGATCGAGGCGGGCTTCGCCCTCCGCCTCCGCGAGAAGCCGGATGCTGCCGGGAGCGGCGAGCGGCTCGCGAAGTCCGAAACTGCCCCCCACAGGTACACCGGAGAGAACGCGCACGGCGGTGACGATCGACGCGACACCCGCGGCGAACACCGCGTGACCCACGGCGCCTTTGTTGGCGAGCACGTCGACCGCCAGGCCGTACGTCTCGGCATACCGTGCGATCGCCTGCAGTTCGGCCTGATCGCCCTGCTTCGTGCCCGTCGCGTGCGCGATCACGAGGGTGGGCGCTCGGCCCGCCTTTCGTGCGGATTCGCTCATCACGAGGTATTCCTCGTCGGGGTCCGAGACGGTCTTGCCGCCGATGCTGCGTGCGTGCCAGCCGGTGATGACCGGGTCATCACCGAGGGGAGTCGGGGCGGCCTGGACGATCAACGCGCCGGCGAAACCGTAGACGCGTGTGCCGGCTGCGGCCTGATCGAAGGGGCGCACCTCGGGCGCCCATGCCCGTGCGTCTCGGAACGTGTCCTCTTCGAGCGACCCGTCGATGGAGGACGAGCACACCACGACCGTGTCGGCTGCCCCCGCACGGCAGAGATCGGCGGCCACGCCGGCGGCGACACCGGTCGAAGCGCACGCATGCGAGAGCACCAGCGACGTGACCTCGGACCCGGGGAGCAGTGCCTTCACATGCCGCTCGGGACTCTCCGGGTAGTAGCGCGAGGTGGCCGGGTCCACCCCGATGCACTGCGCGCCGACGATGACGACGACCCTGCGACCGATGACGTAGCCCTTGGCCTGAGCCGCGTTGAGCGCGTTGCTGATGCATGCGTCGCGGAGCTCATGCGCGGCGGCATCCGGATCCCATGCGACATCGTCGCCCACGTCGGCAAGGCCGACGTCGAACCGCTCGCTTCGTGGCGAGCTCACGCTGGTCGCCGTGATGACGGCCCGTGCCGGTGCGGATGTCATGACGCCGTTCCCGCCTGATCGCGCAACCGGCCGAGGGGAACGATCTCACCGTCGATGATCTGAGCTCCGTCACCCGTGCGCAGCCAGCCGTCGTCGTCCCTCTCGGGCAGATCCACGATCCGGTGATCCACGACCTCTCCGATGGCGGCGAACGGTGACCGGATCATGAGCTCGCCGTCGCGGATGCTGCACTCGACGCCGTCCATCGGTCGGCCGCAGCTGCCCTCCGTCGTCGAGTGCAACCCGATCGCGACGTTCGGACCGGCCTGGGTCAGGCCGTATCCGTTGGCCAACGGGATCCCGTTGTCTCGGTAGTGCGCTTCGACCGAGCGAGGAAGCGGATCGCCGCCTACCCCGCGCACGGAGAGGTCGGCGAGGGCATCGAGCACGGCGGGGTCGCGCCGTGCTTTGACCGCGATGGTCTGCCAGAAACGCACGCCGGCGTCGAGGGTGTCGATCCGACGCTCCAGGATGGCCCGGATCGCCGAGTCGATGTCGAGCGGGTCGAAGACGACCAGCGCGGTGTCGCTGAACAGCGACATCAGCACGACGCTGGTGTAGTACGCCGTCCCCGCGCGGATCGCCATGGCCACGCGGCATCCCGGCCGCACGTCCATCGCGCGAGCCGTAGCGGCGGCGTGCCCTCGGACGGCTGCACGCGCGAATGCGAACATCCTCGGCCCGCCCGTGGTTCCGCTGGTGCGCTGAAGCAGCGCCACATCCGATACGTCGACGTCTAGCCGGGCCTCACCGATGGGCGCTGATGCGGAGTCGACGAGGATCACTTCATGTCGGTCCCAGCGCTCCCTGAACAAGTCGCTCAGCTGGGATGCCGGGAGGGACGGATCGATCGCGGTCACACGACGACCATCGAGTCGGCGCTCAGCGGATAGGGACAGGGGCATGTGCGCGCTCTCCATAGTGGGTTCAGTTGTCGATCAGACCGGCGAGCGAGAGATCGCCGCGGTGAGTCGCGACCGCGATCGCTGCCCCGCCCGCTCCCGTCGCCCCGTCGAGGGCGACCCGGCGGCCGAGGCCTCCCGGTGTCAGCGGACCGTGGGGCGTCGGCACGAGCATCGATTGGAGGTCGGCGAGCAGCCCGGCCGAGTCGATCCGGCCGGGAAGATGTCCGAGGCGCGCGTTGACGACACTCGCGGCGAACAGCAGCCCGGCGGCTCCCGTCATGAGGCCCGGCGCTACCCCCAGGGCTGTCTTGAGCCCGGCCGCGATCCGCTGCCAACGCGGATTCGCCAGTTCGTTCGCCGGCAGGATCGTCGACGCGGCGACGAGCAGCCCGGCGTTGCCCCGGTCGAGGTACGGGCGGAACTTGTTGTCTTCGTCGACGAAGTAGAGCGCACGATTGACGACCTGATAGCGGCGGCGCTCGCTGTCGATGAGGTCGTACGGGATGGCGGCATCGCCCCCGTGCGACCGGGCCCAGATCGAAAGCGCGAGGGCGATCCCCGGGCCACCGCCCATCAGGCCACGCTGCTCGGCGTCGGACGATCGCCCGAGATCGTCGCGGAGTAGATGTCTGGCTCGGGTCTCGAGGTCCCTCCCGACACGGTCGGCGATGACCGCGGCGCGACCCGACGGTCGCCCATCGGCCCCGAGGAGAATGGCGGTCAGAATGCCTGACAACCCCGTGTCCAACCGAGAGCTGAGCGCATTCAACTCCGTCGCCTCAAGGCGGTCCAGGTAAGCCTCCGACCACAGTGCTGCGCTGTCACTCTCGCCGTGGCGCCGGAGAGCGGCCGGGAGCAGGCCGACTCCGCCGATGAGGCCGAGGTCGGAGACACGCAACGGCCGCGACGGGCCCTCGGCGAGGAGGGCGATCAGCCGGTGTTGGGCCGAGCGCACCTCGTCGTCGTCGCGGGGCAGGAAGAGCAGGCTGAGGAGGCCTGATCCGAGGCTCGCTACGGGCCGGTTGTCGAGATCTCCTCGCGGCGAGCGCAGCGGATGCGGAAGACCGATTCCGGTATCCAGGTAATGGCGGCACGCTCTCGCATAGGCCCGATAGACATCCGCAGCCGCGGGCGGCGTGGCCGGTGGTTCGGCGGGGCCATGGGTGGTCGCATGCGATACCGGCGCACGGCCGGAGAAGTAGCGTTGCACGCCCGCCGCGAACCTCGATCTCCAGTCGGGATCGAGGTGCGCTGAGACGACCGGCGGCCAGTAGGCGTAGGCCATGAGCCGGTCGACTGCGTCGACGTCGCTCTGGGTCGAGTATTCGCGCCGGGTTCCGTACACCCATGGCACTCCGCGCACGCCCGACGGCCCTCCGCGGCTGGCCGCTTCGAAGTCGACGAGAGCGACTCCCGCATCCGTGACGAGCACGTTCGCGGGCTGGAGATCGTTGTGCGTGATGCCGACTCGCGACAGATCTCCGACGAGTTCACGCAATCGATCACCGATCGTCGCAACGCGTCGGGAGTACGTCGCGGCAAGAGCCCGGTAGTCGTCGGTGCCCAGGTCGATGCCCGCGTACACGGGGCTGTTCGAGGCCACCCATTCGAAAAGCGTGACCCCATCGACCCTGGTCTCGACCAGGAAACTGCTCGTGCCGATCTCGAAGGTGTCGACGAGCCGTGGAACGCGACCATCCAGCTCGGGGCTGTCGGCCATCGCCCGAAGCGTCGCCGCCTCGTCGCGGATCCGCTGCGCCGCATCGGTGCCGTGGCCGTCGAGGCCGATGAAACGGATGCCGCGTTTGATGACGACTCTGTCACCCGTCGCGAGATCGTCGGCGAGGTAGGTTCCGCCGCCCGCGTGCACCGCGACGGCACCGCGGACGCGATATCTGTCCGGGAGCGCATGCGGCTCGGCGTCGAAGCGGAGACCGGACAGCTCGAACAGATGGTCCTTATCGGCCGCTACGGGCACAACGGCGCGAGCATCCGGCCGCAGCGTCCCGTCGGGGCCCTCGATCAGCGCGTGTCCCCGTTCGTCGAACTCCGTCGCATCCGAGAACTCGAACGCGCCGAATCTGCAGTGGATGATCGTATCGCTGAGGGAGTCGTCGCCGGCGACCGGAGGCCCGGAACGCGGCCCGAGCGCTCGCCGGAGCGAGACGAGGCATCTGGCCAGATCCTCGGGCCGCGGGTAGAGCACGATCGCCTTACCGGCGTTCGCCCGTGGCGCGTTCTTGGAATACAGCGCCCAGAGGAACTCGCGTCGCGCGACGTGCTTCAGTGTCAGCTCGAACTCCTGCGCGACGCGCTCGGCGATGCCGAGAACCTCGTCGAACTCGTCGAAGCGCGGAGCGAGATGGATCTTGAAGCCTTGAGCCGGCAGCGGGCGGCGTCCGCGGATGACGCGCCAGATTCCCCAATCCGACGTCGGATCCGGCGATGGGTGCCCCAGAGGGCCGAAGAACCGTCGGTCGATCGGGAAGTCCTGCTCCTCGGGACGCCAGAGGGTGATGGGTGCGGTCATCACGGGGTCTGCGAGGTCGTCGAGGTATGTCATGGCTGAGTCACCATCCCTTCCAGTTCGGGCCACAACTCCCAGAGCGGCGGCGGCACGGATCCTGGTGCCGTGCTCGCGAGACTCTCCCCGACGACCGGCTCGACCATCCGGTACTGAGGCACGGACTCGATCCGGTGCCGCGCTGCCGTGTACAGCGGATGCGCGACGATCCGCGGTGGTAGCGACGGGCAGAGAACAGTCGTGCAGGCGCCCGTCGCGATAGCGGCCACCGACGGGGTGTCGAAGGCGAGCAGGCTGACGCGCATCAGATAGTTCACCGTCGCCGGGTAGACGAGGATCACGTCGGTCGACTCGCCCAGTTCGACATGGTGCAGATCGGCGGTCGAGAACGAGTCCCAGTCGTCCTGTATTACCGGCACCCCGGCGATGCTGCGCAGCGACAGTGGGCTCACGAAGTGCGAGGCGGAGCGGGTCATCACGATGCGTTCGAGACCGTGCGCCTCCCGGCGACGTAGCCAGGAGAGGTACATCGGCAAGTGCGCGGCGGAGACGGCCCCCGTGGCGACCATGGTCACGCGCACAGTTCCCTCCTCAGCGTGTGGAACACACTGACGGGTCTGCCCGTCGTCATCCCGTCGACCGTGAGCCAGGTCGCGTCCGCACCGTAGCCGCCGAAGGGCCGCAATGCCGCCTCGTGGTGAAACGGCGTAGACGACGGGCACAGCCGGTAGGCGTCCGGCACCGGCCCCCCGGCGCCGCCGTAGAGGCTGAGGTACATCTCACTGCCCGCGTAGGGTGCCGCGGCGAAGGTCTCGAGGAGACGCTCCCACGATGAGAACGTCACGACGTTGAAGACGGGGGAGAAGAGCTCGGTATGCGAGGCCTCGGCGAGGTCGCTCGTCGTCACGGTTGTCGGAACGAAATCGGGCGAGTCGCAGTCAGGACCCGACCATGTCGTCCGATCCGCCATCTCGGCAAGGAACTGTCGCCCCTGCGTCGCGGTTCGCTCGTCCGGGCTCGGAGCATGCGCGATCGTGCCGGCGGATCTGCGATCGGTCACCTCGAGCAGCGTCAACCGGGCGGTCAGCCGCTCGTGGAACTCCGCGTACACCGACTCGTGAACGAAGACCGCGTCCGGAGCCAGGCAGTCGGCGCCGGAGTTGTACAGGCGCGCGAAGACGAGGTCGTCGCTCGCTTTCGCGAGATCCGCCCCGGGCATCACGATGGCCGGATTCAGCGAGGACCCGAATCCGATGAACGCTCGATGCGACGTCTGCGCCTCGACACGGCGGCCATTCTCGCTTCGCCCCGTGAAGATCAGCACGTCCTCCGCTGAGGAACGCGAGGTGAAATCCCGCTGCGATTCGTCGCGAAGGCGGGCGCTTCCGAAGCGGTCGAGCCCGGTCAGCTGCCAGAGCTCGGTGACCAGACCCGAGAGCGCCGCGGGCGTTCTCGCCTGCACGGGGAGCCCGAGGGAGAGAGGGATCAGGCAGTACAGGGCGATCGAATACAGAAGATTGTTTCGCGGCAGAAAGGTGTACACCGTTGCGGGTTGGGCCTGGCGCCGAGCCGGAGCGCACGCGAGCCGTTCGAGATTCCGTGCGAGGCGGAGAGACTGCGCCAACTCGATCTCGGCGCTGTGGAGTGTGCATTGCTCAGTCAGTCGGTGAAGCAGTCGCGGCGCGTGGCGGATCAGCGACTGCTCGAAGCTGCGCTGCACCGACACATCGAGATCGCGAGGGACGTCGAGCGCGTCGAGCGTCATCGTCCACCGCCGGGGACGGAGAAGAGGGTCAGATCCCAGCGCTCGCCATAGGCGAAGACGGCCTTTTCCAGGACGCCCTCCCGGGTCATGAACTGTTCGGCCACGTCGGCGATCGCCGCGTTCCACGCCGGAACCCAGGCTTCGAATCGGTCGGCCCCGCGCATCCGGGCCTCGGAGGCGGCTCCCGTCAAGGCGGATGCCACCCAGTCGGGGGTGTCATGTCCATCGGGGACGGCGACGAAGCACGTCGCGGTCGGGTGCTCGGGCGCGAGCGAGAAGCCGACATGGCAGGCCGCGTCGTCGGTGATGACCACCAACCCGCTGCCCAGGAAGTCGTCGACGGCCACGTCGTCGAACCACGCGGGGACGCCGATCGATGCCGCGGTGTTCGGGGCATGGAGCACGCGGGTCAATGCGGTCACGAAGACCTCCTCGTCGAGGGGAAGCGGAGCGGGCGGACGCGGTCGCGTCCGCCCGCTTATCTGTCAGCAGGACTGGCTGCCGAGGCTGGCGGCCATTTCCGCCGCCTCCGAACTCGCGTCAAGCGCTTCGAGCTGTTCCAAGGTCATCGATTCCACCTCCTTCCCGTGGCCGGGATCCCGGCGGCAATGCAGGCGATCAGACGCGTGTGAGCGCGTTGCGAAGAGCCACGAGAACTCGACGAAACTCCCACGCTTGGCGAAACGGATGACCCCCCACGTGCGGCCTATTGCCACATCTGGCTACATACGTGGCGATAGTAACACGGGCGTTCGCCTTAATTACAAGCGTTTTTCGATTTTCGGCGTCAGCGTGCTATCCGGCTGGTGCGGAAATGACGTTCGAGAGGACCCGAGCGAGATACGGCGCCGTCCGGCTGGAGGGATGCCGGACGAGCTCGGCGGGCGCGGCCGCAGCCATGATGCGCCCGCCGGCGTCGCCGCCGGACGGGCCGAGGTCGATGACCCAGTCGGCTGAGGCGACGACATCCATGTCGTGTTCGACCGCGACCACCGTGTTGCCGGCGTCCACGAGTGTGTGCAGCTGCGCGAGCAGCAGGCGCACATCGGCGGGATGCAGTCCGGTGGTGGGCTCGTCGAGCAGGTAGAGGGTGTGACCGCGACGGGCGCGCTGCAGCTCGGTTGCGAGCTTGATGCGCTGGGCCTCGCCGCCCGACAGCTCGGTGGCCGGCTGACCGAGTCGCAAGTAGCCGAGGCCGACATCGCGCAGAGTGCGCAGGCTCCGGGATGCCGCGGGCACCGGCTCGAGGAAGCCGGCAGCGTCATCGACGGTGAGGGCGAGCACGTCGGCGATGTTCTTGCCGCGGTAGGTGACCTCGAGCGTCTCGGCGTTGTACCGAGCGCCGTCGCACGTCGGGCACTTTCCGTAGCTGCCGGGCAGGAACAGCAGCTCGACCGAGACGTAACCCTCGCCGAGGCAGGTCTCGCAGCGGCCTCCCGCGACGTTGAACGAGAAGCGGCCGGCGGTGTACCCGCGCTCGTGTGCGAGGTCGGTGCCGGCGAAGACCGCGCGCACCGCATCGAACAGGCCCGTGTACGTCGCCAGGTTCGAGCGCGGCGTACGTCCGATCGGCTTCTGATCGACGCGCACCAGACGGTCGATGTGATCGAGGCCGGTGACCGCTCGCACCGCGGGGACCTCGGCCTGCCCGTCCGGCAGCGCCTCGACCGGGCCCGCCTCGCCCGGCTCTGTGGCATCCGTCGTCTCGTCGTGCGACTGGTCCGCCGTCTCATCCCCGCGCAGATGACGCCGCACCACGTCGTGGAGCACTCCGCCGACGAGCGACGACTTGCCCGACCCCGACACCCCTGTGACCGCGACGAACGTCCCGAGCGGGAACGCCGCGTCGACGTTCGCGAGGTTGTGCAGCGACGCGCCCTCGAGCGTCAGCCAGTCGGTGGGGGAGCGCAAGAAGCGCGACTCCACGGCGCCACCCTCGGTGCCGGGGAACAAGAAGGGCCGCGTCACTGATGCGGTGACCTCGGCGAGCCCATCGACGGCTCCGCTATAGAGCACCTCGCCGCCGCCCTCGCCCGCTCCGGGGCCGACATCGACGATCCAGTCCGCACCTCGGACGACGTCCATGTTGTGCTCGACGACGAACACCGAGTTCCCCGATGCCGCCAGCTGCTCCAGCACATCGAGCAGCGGCTCGGCGTCGGCGGGATGCAGCCCGGCCGATGGCTCGTCGAGCACGTAGACCACCCCGAACAGGCCCGAGCGCAGCTGCGTCGCCAGGCGCAGGCGCTGCAGCTCGCCGGGGGAGAGGGTGGTGGTCACGCGACCGAGCCCGAGGTAGCCGAGCCCCAGGTCGATGAGCACCTCGACGCGGGCGACGAGGTCGGTGGTGATCGCGACGGCGACATCCGTGCGCTCGCCCGACGATGACGTCGTGAGCGCGGGCGCGGCATCCGTCAGCTCCGTGGTGGGACGCAGGATGTCGGCGAGCTCGCTCATCGGCAGGGCGTTCAGCTCGGCGATGGTGCGGCCGGCGAAGGTGACGGCGAGCGCCTCGCGCCGCAGACCCGACCCGCCGCACAGCGGGCAGATGCCCGTGCGGACGAACCGCAGCACCCGCTCACGCATCTTCGCGCTGTTCGAATCGGCGAGGGTGTGGAAGACGTACTTCTTCGCGCTCCAGAACATGCCTTTGTAGGGCTTGGCCACGCGGTCGCGCTGCGGCGCGATCTCGACGATGGGCTGCTCGTCGGTGAACAGGATCCACTCGCGGTCGGCGGGGTCGAGGTCGCGCCACGGGCGGTCGACGTCGTAGCCGAGGGCGATGGTGATGTCGCGGAGGTTCTTCGCCTGCCACGCGCCCGGCCACGCGGCGATCGCGCCGTCGCGGATGCTGAGGGAGGGATCGGGCACGAGGGTCTCCTCGGTGACCGTGTGCGCGACGCCGATGCCGTGGCACTCCGGGCACGCGCCGGCGGCGGTGTTGGGGGAGAAGGCGTCGGAGTCGAGCCGGTCGGTGAACCCGTCGGGGAACGTGCCGGCGCGCGAGAACAGCATCCGCAGCGAGTTCGACAGCGTCGTCACGGTGCCGACGCTCGAGCGCGAGCTGGGCGCACCGCGACGCTGCTGCAGGGCGACGGCCGGCGGAAGCCCCGTGATCGACTCGACGTGCGGATTGTGGCCCTGCTGGATCAAGCGCCGGGCGTAAGGGGCCACGGACTCGAGATACCTGCGTTGCGCCTCAGTGAAGATCGTCCCGAACGCGAGCGACGACTTGCCTGAGCCCGACACCCCGGTGAAGGCGACGATCGCGTCGCGCGGAACGTCGACGTCGACGTTCCGGAGGTTGTTCTCGTTCGCTCCGCGCACACGGACGAAGGCATCGGGGGTCGTGCGGCGGTCTCCGGACATCGGGCAAGCCTACGTGTCCGAGGTGCGCTCTAGGCTCGTGCGGTGGGTATCGCAGAGTGGGTCGCGCCGCGGCGCCTCGGCCGTGACTTCCGGTGGCTGTTCGCTTCGTCGCTGACGAGCAACATCGGCGACGGCATCGCCCTCGCAGCCGCGCCGCTCCTGATCGCGTCGATGACCGATTCGCCCATCCTGGTGGCCTCCGGTGCCGTCATGCAGTTCCTGCCGTGGCTGCTGTTCGGACTCCACGCCGGCGCGATCGCCGACCGGGTCGACCGGCGCATCCTGATCATGGTGGCCAACGGCATCCGGGCTCTCGTGCTGATCGGTCTGTGCGTCTTCCTCATCACCGGACTCGCCAGCATCTGGATGGTGCTGATCGTGGCCTTCCTCTACGGCACCGCCGAGGTGTTCGTCGACACGACCAGCAGCACCCTGCTGCCGATGATGGTGCGCAAGAGCGACCTCGGGATCGGCAACGCGCGGCTGCAGGCCGGGTTCCTCGTGGCGAACCAGCTCGGCGGCCCGCCCCTCGGTGCCTTCCTGTTCGCCATCGGGTCGTTCTGGCCGTTCGCCGTCCAGGGGCTGTGCGTCGCGCTCGCGATCGTCCTCATCTCGCGAATCACGGCGACGAAGAGAGTCGAACCAGTGGATGCAGCGCGTGAGCGGACCGCGGTGCACGCCGACATCCTGAGCGGCATCCGCTGGTTGTGGTGCAACCCCCCTGTGCGGACGCTTGTGATCATCATCCTCACTTTCAACGTGACGTGGGCCGCGCCCTGGGGTGTGCTCGTGCTGTACGCCACCGACTACCTGCAAATGGGTCCCGTCGGGTACGGCGCGCTGACCACGGCCTCGGCCATCGGGGGACTGGCGGCGACGCTGCTGTTCGGAAGGCTGGAACGACGCTTCTCGTTCGCCGCGCTGATGAGGGTGTGCCTTACTGCGGAGGTCCTCATGCACCTCGCGTTCGCCCTGACGACGTCCGGCGTCGTGGCGTTCGTCATCATGATCGCGTTCGGCGCCTACGCGTTCGTCTGGGCGACCATCTCGACCACGGTCCGCCAGCGCCTGGTTCCACACGAGCTGCAGGGACGCATCGCCTCGGTGAACATGGTCGGTGTCTTCGGCGGCCTCGTCATCGGTCAGGCGCTCGGCGGGGTGATCGCGCAGGTCTGGGGGCCGACGGGTCCTTGGTGGTTCGCGTTCGTGGGTGCCGCGCTCACCCTCTTGTTGGTGTGGCGTCCCATCACGCACATCGCGGCAGCACCGCCGGTCATCGAAGACGACGAGAACGAAGCCGTCCCGGCCGGCTGAGCGGCCTACCGATCGTCGAGCGCGGCCATCGCATCGGCCAGCACGCGCGCGACGGGCCACGCGCCGTCGGCCGTGTTGCTCATCACGGTCGCCGTCGTCGAGGTCGGCGGGTGATGCACGGAACGGAACGACGCTCCCACGTCGCAGCCCTCCAGCACGACGCCGGCCCCCGTCTCGGTCAGCCAGAAACCCAGGCCGTATCTCATCTCCTCGTCTTCGACCCGGGAACGTGGCGCCGTCATGAGAGCCACGGACGCGGGGGAGACGATGCGTCCGTCGAAGAACGCTCGCCAGAACCGGTGCACGTCGGCGGTCGTGGTCGAAGCGCCGCCGTCGCCGCCGGCGCGGACGGGCAGGTGCAGCGTGTTGACCCGCAGTCCCTCGTCGAAGACGTAGCCGCGGGCATGATCCGCGCCGAGCTCGTCGGTACGGGGGAAATCGGTGTCGGTGAGGCCGGCCGGGGCGATGACGAGGTCATGCACGACCTCGTGGAACCCGCGCCTCGTCACCCGCTCGATGATGATCGCCAGCAGGACGTACCCGCTGTTGCAGTACGAGAAGGTCTCGCCGGGAGCGGCCCGGGGCGGGATGCCGTCGAGCAGGGGAAGGAACGCTTCCGCCGTCGTCAGCGTGTGCACGGGCACTCCGAGGAAGAACTCCGACACATCGAGATCGTCGTCCTCGTCGATGTAGTCGCCGATCCCCGACGTGTGGCCGAGGAGATGCTCGACGGTGACGGCGTGGTCGATGAGCGGAAGGTCGTCACCGAGCAGGTCTCGGACCGCTGTGTCGAGCGCGAGATCGCCCTCTTCCACGAGCCGCATGATCGCAAGCGCGGTGAACGCCTTGCTTCCCGATGCGATCGCGAATCGTGTGGCCTCGCTCGCCGGCGTCCCGTTCGCGCGGTCAGCCAGTCCGTGCGCGCTCCGCCATACCGGAGCGTCGCCCGAGTCGACGCTGATGACCCCGGAGAACGGCGCACCTGCGATCGCGGACCTCAGCGCCCGCTCGTCGATGATGTCGCTTTCCAACGTGCTCATCCCCCCACTGTGCCAGCCGCACTGCGGCCGATGCGACCGGCACAAGCGGCGTCGGGTCGGGCAGTCGTCACGGCTCCACTCCGAACCGGTGGCTCAGCGCGGCGTAGCTCAACGCCGTGAACGTCTCCGGTTCGGTCAGGAGCATGTCGCGGAGCCGCGACTCCTCGATCCACTGCGCCGCGCGTGACCCGTCGCCGGTCGCGCGCGGTTGCCCGGACGCGACGGCGTCGACGACCGCGAGCACAGACGGATAGGGCCCCTCGATCATCTGCACCAGCTGCACGCTCTCGCTGACCTGCACCGTGTCGCCGAGGAGTTCGTGGTCGCTGCGGTGGCCCCGTACGTCCACGTCGACGAGACCCGTCTCCTCGTGCAGCTCGCGTGCGGCGCACGAAGCGATCGACTCGTACGCCCGCCACTTGCCTCCGGGGAGTTCCCAGCGCCCGCTGTTCGCGGGATCCGTGTCCGGTTTCCAGCGTTGCTGCAGCAGTACCCGAGACGGATGCTCGCGGTCGCGGGCGAGCACGTACACGTTGAGCAGTACCAGCTTTTCCATCGTCATCGATCCTTGCTCTCACTGATCACTGTGCCAGTGGCGGCGGATGATCGCGAGCTCCGTCGCCACCGACTCCTCCCCAGGGAGAGACCGCACGGGGGGACGATCCTGCCACTACCGTCATGGACTCACGTGCACCGCGTCAGTTGACTGGGACCGGTCACAGTCACCGCAACGAAGGAGTTTGCATGACCACCCGAAGCACAGCAGCCATCACACGCATCACCGTCGGAGCCGGCGTCGTCTTCTCGCTCGCGATCACCGCGGGATGCTCGAGCGCGCCGGCCGACGGCGAAGCGAACCTGACCTGGGACGACGCCATCGGCGCATACGAGATCGAGCCCGAGATCGCCAGCGGGGAGGCGCCGCTGAAGGTGTGGGTCGAATATCCCGAGTACGGCGAGGCGCTCGTCGAGGCCTTCACCGCGGTGCATCCCGACATTCGCATCGAGCTGACGACGGTGTCTAAGGTCGACGCGGTCGCGAAGATGGAGCTCGACGGTGAGGCCGGAACCGGTGCGGACGTCTACTTCACGAATTTCACCGACCTGTCCGGCGCGATCGACTCGGGCGTCGCGGCCCCGTTGGGCGAGTATGCCGACGACATCACCTCGCGGGTGGGCGACTCCTTCGCCGGCGTCGTCAGCCGCGACGGCGAGCTCTACGGCGTGCCCGTGTCGACGGAGTCGATCGCGCTGTTCTACAACAAGACCCTCCTGGAGCAGCTCACCGGTTCCATCGAGCCCGCAACGACCTGGGAGCAGATCCGCGAGCTCGCCGCCGCCTACAACGATCCCCGCGCGAACCGCTGGACGATCCGCTGGCTGAGCGGCCAGCTCTACTACGCCTACCCGGTGCTCAGCTCGCTCGGCTGGCATCTCAGTGCCGACGAGGGGGCTCCGGGTCTCGACGCGCCCGCGCTCGCCGCCGGACTCGAGTACTACGGCGCGCTACGCGATCTCTGGCCGGTCAACTCTGCGGATGCCACCTGGGACTCCATCGAGATGGAGTTCGCGAAGGGACAGACCCCTTACGTGATCACGGGGCCGTGGTCGATCGGTGACTTCACGGCCGGGGCAGCGGAGAACGGTTTCGAGTTCGGAGTGACGACCCTCCCGTCCGTTGAGGGCGGCGGCGACGCGGCGACCCTCGCGGGTCTCGGCGTCGGCGTCGTCTCGGGCTACTCCGAGCATCCCGGTGCCGCGCGCGTCTTCGCAGCCTTCCTCGCGTCGGATGAGGCGGCCGCCGCGCTGTACCGAACGACGGGTGGTATCCCCGCGCTCACGAGGCTGAATGCCCAGTCCACACCGGGACTGGCCGATGACCCGTATGCGAACGGCGTCCTCGCACAGGCCGAGCGGTCCGACCTCGTGGCCGACGTGGGAGACGCGCTCTGGACCGTCGGCAACAGCCTGGTGGCGAGCGTGTGGGACGGCGTTCTCGACCCGGCGGCCGCCCAGGATCAGGCTGTCAGCGGTTACGTCGACCTGACCGGGTTGGGGGAGTGAGTCCTCACGGACCCGGAGCGAGGACCGCCGCCCCCTGGTCGCTGGGGCTCTCCTCCGTGCTGGTGCCCGGGCTCGGGCAGCTGCTCAATCGCGAGTGGGGCAAAGGAGTCATGCTCCTGGCCGTCGGCGGCACGGCGGTGGCCGCTGAACTGCTGACGGGCCACTACGCCGACCTCTCGGGCTACACGCCGCGCACCCACGGCGGGTTCTTCGTCCGCGGAGTCTGGGGGCTCGTCACCCTCGGCGCGCAGCCCCGCACGATGACGGTGGCGGGTCTGTCGCCGGGCGACCATTCGATCGTCCTCATGATCAACGGCATCATCGCGGTGTTCGTTCTCGCGCTGATGACGGCGGTCACCGTCTGGGCCGCGCGCGATGCGGCGCGGACCAGACGCCGGTTGCTGACGACCGGAGAGCGTCTGACCGCGGCTGAATGGCTGCGCTCTGCGCGTCAGACGGCCTTCCCCTACCTCGTGCTGGCGCCCACCCTGGTGCTCCTGCTGTTCGTCACCGCACTGCCCGTGGTCTTCGGCATCCTCATCGCGTTCACCGACTACAGCAGCGACAACCTGCCGCCGATGCAGCTCGTCGACTGGGTCGGCATGGCGAACTTCGGGCAGCTGCTCGGCGTCGGATCGTGGAGCGCGACGTTCTTCGGCGTTCTCGGATGGACGGTGCTGTGGGCGCTGCTCGCGACAGCCACGACCTATGCGCTCGGGTTCCTGCAGGCCGTGATCGTCTCGAGCAGGCGCGTCCGACTTCCTCGACTGTGGCGGAGCATCTTCTTCCTGCCGTGGGCGGTTCCGGCGATGATCTCCGCCCTGGTGTTCCGCTCGATGTTCAACGGTCAGTTCGGGCCGATCAGCCAAGCCCTCGTCGACCTCGGGATCACGCACGAGCGGGTGATGTGGCTCACCGATCCCGCGAACCCGTGGCTGGCACGGCTCGTCGCGCTCCTCGTGAACCTCTGGCTCGGCTTCCCTTACTTCATGGCGCTCATCAGCGGGGCGCTGACGAACATCTCGCCGAGCTACTACGAGGCGGCGCGCATCGACGGCGCCTCGGCCGGTCAGCAGGTGCGGTACCTGACGCTGCCCATCGTGCTGCGCGCCACCGCGCCGCTCATCGTCCTGTCGTTCGTGGCGAACTTCAACAACTTCGGGGTCATCTACTTCCTGACCCAGGGCGGCCCCGCGAACCCCGACTACCGGTACGCCGGCAGCACCGACATCCTCATCACCTGGCTCTACAAGCTGACCCTCGACAACGGGCTCTACGACATCGCCTCGGTCATGTCCATCCTGATCTTCGTCATCGTCGGGAGCTTCTCCGTCTGGAGCCTGCGTCGTTCGAAAGCGTTCACCGATGCATAGAACCCGGAACCGATTCGTCACCGTCCTGATCCACGTCGAGCTCGTCGTGGTCGCCGCGATCGTGCTCTACCCGTTGGCGTGGATCGTCGGCTCCTCACTGGGGTCGGGTCGATCGCTCGCACAGGCGTCGGCGATCCCCACCGATCCGACCCTCGCCAACTACGTGCGGCTGCTGACGGACACGCCTTTCGCCACCTGGTACGGCAACTCGCTCGTCGTGGCGGTGTCGAACATGGTGCTGAGCGTGCTGCTGTCGGCGATCGCCGCCTACGTCTTCGCCCGATTGCGCTTCGCCGGGCGAAGACTGGGGCTGCTCGCGATGCTCGTGATCCAGATCTTCCCGACCTTCATGACGGCGATCGCGATCTACATCCTCTATCTCAACTTCGGTCTGCTCGACAGCCTGGCCGGCCTGGTGATCGCGAGTGTCGCAGCAGCGGTGCCCTACAACGTCTGGCTGCTCAAGGGCTACCTCGACGGCATCTCCACGAGTCTCGACGAGGCGGCCGTGCTCGATGGTGCGTCGCATCTGCAGATCTTCACCCGCATCCTGCTGCCGCTCATGACTCCGATGCTGACCTTCGTGGCGGTGACGCAGTTCGCGGTGCCGTGGATGGACTTCATCCTGCCGCGTCTGCTGATCAGCAGCCCGCACAACTACACCGTCGCGATCGGACTGTTCCAGCTGATCTCGGATCAGACCAGGAACGACTTCACGACATTCGCGGCCGGGGCGATCCTCGTCGCGGTGCCCATCACCGTGCTCTACATGGTGCTCCAGCGATATCTGGTCGCGGGGCTCGCACAGGGAGGAGAGAAGGAATGACGACGACATCACTGCAGATCAGAGGTGCCGACGTGTCGATGACCGCCGAGGTCGAGGCGCTCGGGGGATGGTTCTCGGATGCCGCGGGCGCGAGGGATCTCTTCCGGATCCTCGCGGATCACGGGGTCAATCTCGCGCGTCTCCGGGTGTGGGTCGATCCCACCGACGCGGAGGGTCGCCCGTACCAGGGCGGCACGAACGACCTCGTCACGACGCTGCGGCTCGCCGAGCGCGCGCGAGACGCCGGCCTCGGCCTGATGATCGATCTGCACTACAGCGACTTCTGGGCCGATCCCAAGAAGCAGTCGATTCCGCGTTCGTGGGCGGGGCTCGACTTCGATGGCATCTGCGACGCCGTCGCCGCGCATACCGACGAGGTCGTCACGGCCGTGCGCTCGAACGCGGGTAGCCCGGAGTGGGTCCAGGTCGGCAACGAGACGACGAACGGGATGCTGTGGCCATTCGGTCGGACGCCGCGGTACGACCTCGACAGCCGCGCGTTCGAAGCGGTCCCGGACGACGAGGCGCGCGATCAGTACGACCGCCTCGCCCGCTTGCTGCAGTCGGGTTCGAGTGCCGTCCGTTCCGCCGATGCCCGCTCGCGGATCGTGCTGCATCTCGACGCCGGAGGGGCCGCCGATCTCTACCGTCGCTGGTTCGACGAGATCACGGCGCGCGCCGTCGACTTCGACGCGGTCGGGCTGTCGTACTACCCGCTGTGGCACGGGTCGATGCACGACCTCAGCGCCAATCTGCATCAGATCGTGGAGCGCTATGCGAAGGACGTCATCGTTGTCGAAACCGCGTATGCCTACCGTCCGGACAACCCGGCGGGCGCGTCGATGTTCGATGCGAGCTCGCCGGCGGCGGTCTATCCGCCCTCTGTGGCGGGCCAGGCGCGCTACCTCGACGACCTCGCCCGGGTGGTTCGCGGTGTCCCCGAGGGGCGTGGCCTGGGCATCGTGTACTGGGAGCCCGCATGGCTGCCCGTGCCGGGGACGTCCTGGGCGTCGCCCGCGGGCATGGCCTACGGCGATGATGTAGCCGAGCCCGGCAACGGCTGGGCGAATCAGACGCTCTTCGACGAGCGGGGGTCCGCGCTCGAATCATTGAGCGCACTCGGGGCGGCACACGGTCGGCCCCGGTCAGCGAGAGAGGAAGACGAATGACGCATCGATCTCGACCACGCGCATCGGCGCTGGCCACGGTGGCGGCGCTCGCACTCGTCGCGGCGGTGCTGCCGACGACGACGGCGACGGCCGCGTCCGACCCCGACGACTTCGTGATGGGCGGCGATCTCGGGATGATCCGGGAGGTCGAGTCGCTCGGGGGGACGTTCTCCCGTGACGGCGTCGCGGGCGATCCGATCGACATCATGGGCGATGCCGGCATGAATCTCGCTCGGCTCCGCCTGTGGGTCGATCCGTACACGGTCACCGGCGAGCCCTACGGCGGCGGCACGAACGACCTGACGACGACGATCGCGACCGCGCAACGTGCCCAGGCCGCGGGGATGGACATCCTCCTCGACTTCCACCTGAGCGACTGGTGGGCTGATCCCGGGACGCAGACCGTGCCCAAGGCCTGGCGAGGGCTGACCTATCCGCAACTGGTGTCGACCGTTCGCGCGTACACCGAGGACGTCATCGACGCGATGCGGGCGGCCGGAGTGGTGCCCGACATGGTGCAGATGGGCAACGAGATACCCGCCGGCATCCTGTGGGACCACGGGCGCGTCGGCAACGGTGTCGCCGACTTCACACAGCTCGCCGGCCTGCTCAAGGCGGGGATCGCGGGAGTCGACGCGGCCCTCCATGCCGGCGAGGATGTCGAGGTCGTCCTGCATCTCGATCACGGCGGCGACAACGCCCTGTATCGCTGGTGGTTCGACGCGATCACGGCGCAGGGCGTGCCCTTCGACATCATCGGGCTGTCGTACTACCCGTTCTGGCACGGCACCATGGGGCAGCTCGCCGTCAATCTCAACGACATCAGCTCGCGGTACGGCAAGGACGTCCTGATCGTCGAGACCGCGTACGGATGGACACTCGGCGACGGCGACGGTCTCGGCAACTCCTTCTACACGGCGGAGGCGGCGGCAGGCGGCTACCCCGCGACCGTGGCAGGGCAGACGGCGTTCCTCCGAGATCTCCGCGACATCGTCCGCGCGGTCCCGGACAGCCGCGGCCGCGGACTCATCTGGTGGGAGCCTGGCTGGTTGCCCGTTGCGGGTGCCAACTGGGGCACCGAGGCGGGGAAGGCCGACAACGACGACCCCGGCGTGCTGTCCAACCCGTGGGACAACCAGACGCTGTTCGATTGGGCCGGCGAGGCGCTCGCGACACTCGACGTCTTCGGCGAGACGCCGCCGTCGAGCCTGGCCGTCAACGGCGGCTTCGAGCAGGACGGGTACACGAACACCCCCACGGGTTGGGGCGTGTGGTCGCCCGGGGGCGCGCACGCCGACGCGGTGTTCACACAGGATCCCGCGGTCGTGGGCTCGCTCAAGCTCACGTTCTGGAAGTCGACGCCGTACACCGCGTCGGTGTACCAGACGCTCAGCGGGCTGCCGTCGGGGCTCTACCGGGTCTCGGCGTGGACGCTCAACAGCGGCGGCCAGACCTCCGCCTATCTGTACGCGAAGAACTCCGGTGTACCCGAGCGTCAGTCGGATCTCCCGGTGAGCGCGGGTGATTGGAAACGGGTCTCGCTCGAGGTCCCGGTCACGAACGGCACCCTCGAGTTCGGGTTCTACACCGAGGCAGCGGGCGGTACCTGGCTCAACATCGACGACGTCCGCGTCGAGCGGATCGGTTGACGTTCGCTAGGCTCATCCTCCGTTCGGGGAGGAGAAGCGGTGACGACGAAGCAGCGCGCCCGCGAGGCCGCGCGGCAGGTTCTGCTGCATCCGCTCCTGTGGGGTGCGCTCTGCATCGTCGTGGCCGTTCCGCTGCTGGGCACCGCACACGATTTCTGGGGGTTCCTCCTCTGCCTGTTCGCCGGGTGGTCCGCGGCCCACGCGCTCGTCAGGTGGCTCCACACCATGCCCCGGACGCTGTCGGTCGCGCTCCACCTGGCGGCCTCGGTCGGCGTAGGGGTGCTGCTGTTCGCGACACTCGCCGATGACGGATGGCGCGGCATGCTCCCGCCTGCGATTGCCGCGGCGCTCGGGTTCACCGCCGTCCCGGCGGCGGGCTGGATCTGGCTCACGCTCGTCGGCCGGGTCTCCGGGGCCGTCGCCGCTGCATCGCGCCGCCGCGCAGCGGCGCTCGTCGTGCCGCAGTGGGAGCGGGTCGGTGACGTCTGGAACCTGCGTCTCCCCGTCGTCGCTCTGCGCTCGCCGGTGTACATCGCGACGGTCGCGACTATCGCCGTCCTGGGCGCAGGTCTCGTCGTAACGGTCACGGTCGTGTTCGACGACATCCTCGTGCGGGTGGGCCCCCTGCTGATGCTTCTCGTCCTCGGTTGGGGGGTCGCGGCACCCGCCTACCTCGTGCTGCGGGCGATCGCCCACCATCGGACCGCGGATGTGGTGATCACCGTGGACGGATCCCGCGACTCGCAGACCGTCCGGGTGGCGCGCTCGCCCGAGGCGGAGGTCCTCTTCGAAGCCCCGGTGGGCGGCATCCGGTCGCTGCAGCTCTCGGCGCGCACGAGCCCGGTGCGTATCGTCATCCGTCCGTTCCACGGGTCTGGTCTCGTCCTCCTGGTCGGCCTCGCACGGCGGCGCCCCGACGCGGCCCCGACGTTCGCGCTGCCGCCCGCGCATCTGATCGACCGACTCGGGTCGGCGGGCCTCGTCCGACGTCCTCCTCATCGCTCGGGAAACGGCGACGTCGTGCTCGAGAGCACCGGTGGTGCCGCGCCCGGGTGAACTCGGACGTGCGGTACCGTCGAGGGTCGCCCGACCCTGACGAAAGGCCCGTCGCTCATGGACGCCCTGATCTCCGTGATCGGTATCGCTGCGGCCGTCGTCATGCTCCTCGTCGCGACCGCGAGCGCCCTCCTGGCTCGATCTTCCGACATCGCTGCCGCGTGGCGGGGCGAACGCGCCACGGTGCTCTTCGTCGTATCGACCCAGCGCTGGCGTCGAATCATGGTGCGGGTCTGCGGCGGAGTGATGCTGCTCGTCGGCGTCATGAATCTCCTCGCGCCGATCACACGTCCGGAGGACTCGCCGGCGAGGCGGCTCGTGGGGATGGGCGCCTTGCTCGTCGGGGTGTCGCTTCTCTGGCTCGCGCACGGGATGAGTCGGATGCGTCTCGAAGTGGCCCCGCAGGCGGTCTTCGTCTCGCGTGGCTTCCTGCCGCCGATCCGGATCGAACTCGCGGACATCACTCGGCTGCGCCCGCACGCGGCTCATCGGTACAGCGGGGTTCTCGCGAAGTGCGAGCGGCGGACGGCCTTCACGGCAACCTCGGCCATGACGGGGTACGGACAGCTCCTGGCACATCTGAAGGCCGAGCGCCCCGACCTCTTCGGTCCGGGCGGCTTCCGCTGACGCGACGAGGCGGGACGAAGCCGGCTTGACCCCGCCGCTACGTCAGGGTGCTGACTGGCGGCATGAGAATCGCCCCAGTGGCCTACCTGGCCTCGTACTTCCTGTCGCTGCTCGGCAACTCCGTCGCCGCAGTCGCCCTCCCGCTCATCGTGCTGCAGTCGACGGGCAGCGTCCTGGGCGCCGGTATCCTCGCCGCCGCGACCGCTGTCCCCGCCGTGGTCGCCGGCCTGTTCATGGGGGTCGTGATCGATCGGCTCAACCGGCGCACCTCTTCCGTCGTCACAGATCTGGTCTCCGCCGCGTCGCTTGCGGCCCTTCCGATCGTCGACCTCGTCACCGGGCTCGACATCGGCTGGTTCATCCTCTTCGGGGTGATCGGTTCGCTCGGTGACGTGCCGGGCCTGACCGCGCGCGAAGCCCTGCTGCCCGCTGTGGTGCGGTACTCGGGGGCATCGTCCGAACGGCTCGTCGGCTTCCGCGAGGCCCTCGGCGCGCTGGCGCTGATCGTCGGGCCTGCCGCCGCGGGAACGCTGATGGCGTTTCTCCCGGGATCGGCCGTGATCTGGCTCACGGCTGCGGCATCCGGCGCCGCCGCCCTCGTCACGCTGCTCATCCCGGGCCGCGTCGGGGTGATCACCCCGCGCGTCGACGCTGCACCGGAGGCCGGCGGCTGGCGGATGCTGCGGGACGGTTGGCGGATGCTGCTGCGGACACCGTTCCTGGTGGTGACCACGGGTCTCGGCCTCATCACGGTGCTGGTCCTCGCGCCTCTGCAGGGACTCATCCTTCCCGTGTACGTCACACTCGTCGGCCGCCCGGAGATGCTCGGCTTCGTGCTGAGCGCCCTCGCGATCGGGATGCTGGTCGGCGGAACGGTCTTCGCGGTGCTCGGTCGCCGCGCAAGCCGACGCGTCTGGCTGATCGTGGGTCTTCTCGGCAACGCCGCCGGGTTCGTCGTGATCGGGACGCTCGCATCGATCGAGGCGGTGTTGGTCGGGGCCGTCATCGTCGGCCTGTGCGGGGGCGCGTTCGGCAGTCTCATCGGCGTGCTGATGATCGAGCGCATCCCCGACGATATGCGCGGACGGATCATGGGAACGCAGAACGCCCTGACCACCGGGGCCCCGGCCGCAGGATTCGTCGCGGTCGCGCTGCTGACCGAGCATCTCGGAGTCGAGGTCGCTGCGCTTCTCGTCATCTCGCCCTGGCTCATCGCTCTCGTGTGGGGGCTCTCGACCCCGCACCTGCGTAATCTGGAGCGGCGGCCGGACGGCGAAGAAGCGGGGGTGGTCGTCGGTGCAGAGCAGTGAACTCGCGCGGCTCGCGGGAGTGACGGTGCGTTCGCTTCGCCACTGGCATCAGATCGGGGTCCTGCCCGAGCCCGCGCGCAGCTCCAACGGGTATCGGGACTATGACGCCGTCGACCTGGTCCGGGTGCTGCGGATCCGGCGACTCGCGTCGCTGGGGATGCCGCTCGAACGGATGGGATCCGTGCTCGACCGCGGCGACAGCTCTGCGGGGCTGCTCGACGACCTCGACGCCGAGATCTCGGCGCAGATCGCCCGGTTGACCCGTCAACGTGAGCTGATCGCGCGGATGCGCGATGCCGGAGCGAGCCCGGATGTCCCGCCCGAGCTCGCTCCCGTCGTGAGCGCGTTCGTGGCAGCGGGGCTCTCGCCCGAGATGGCGCGGTTCGATCGCGACCAGGCGGTGCTCCTCGCACACCTCGCCGGAGAGGAGGGGATGCCGCAGCTCGTGCGGGTGTACGAGCACCTCGCAGTCCCGGCGCGTGCCCGAGCGGCCGCCGATCTGATGAATCGCTTCGGTGCGATCGACGACGCGACGGATGCCGCTGTGGTCGAGGGGATCGTCGATGAGCTCGTCGACGCCTGTCTCGGACTCCTGGGCGAGATCGATGAGCCGGGCATCAGAAGCCGCCTGACCCGTGCTGCACACGTGCTCAGCGAGTACGCCGAGGAATCCCTGAACCCGCGGCAGCGTGCGGCGCTCGACAGCGTCGAGAGCCGACTGGCCGCGAGTTGAGGCGCTACCGGGAGGGCGGAGCCCCGACGGACCCGCCCGGCAGGATCGGCATCGGTACTCGTTCGAGGCGCGGCACGTCACCGGGGGCCGCGAGCATCGCAGCGGCCCGACGCCCGAGCTCGATGTGCGGCAGCGCGATCGACGTCAGCTCGGGCTCGACGGCACGGGCGAACGGGCTGCCGTCGAAACCGACCACCGAGACGTCGCCCGGGACGTCGAACCCCGCATGATGCAGCGCCTGGTACGCCCCGACCGCGAGCGCATCGTTCGCGCAGACGAGGGCGGTCGGAGCGGCAGCCGACCCGGCCAGCAGGTGCGCGACCGCACGCCGTCCGTTGGCGACATCCCAATCCTCGTCGATCTCGGCCTCGCCGGCGAGCGCGGTCCCGGCCGCCGCCAGCACCGCCTCGATCCCCGCGCGACGCTCGGTCAGTGCGATCGGGGCCCACTCGGGCCACGCGGCTCCGCCTCGTGACCCCGCAGGCAGGGCCCCGACGAACCAGATGCCGTCACGGTGACCGTGATCGAGCAGCATCCGCGCGGCATCGCGGCCCGCGGCGACCTCGTCGGGCACGACGGCATCGATCGAGCCGTCGGCAGTGACGCAGTTCAGCAGCACCGTAGGGACGCCCGCGAGCGCCCGCGGCAAACTGATGGTCCGCGTGAACATCGACGCGTAGATGACGCCGTCGATGTCACGCCCGAGCAGGCTCTGCAGCAGCTGCTCCTCGAGCTCGGGATCGCCTTGCGTGTCGACGGTGAACAGGAGGGTGTCGTGCTCGCGCAGCTCGTGCATCGCGCCACGGACCATCGAGTTCGCGAACGATGTGCTGCTGACGAAGTCGGACACGAGGGCCACCGTGCCCGAGCGGCCGGTGCGCAGCGTCTGCGCGGTGATGTTCGGGCGGTAGCCGAGCTCGTCCGCAGCACGACGGACGCGATCGAACACGTCGTCGGACAGCCGCTGGTCGGTGCGGCCGTTCATCACGAACGAGACGGCCGAGCGAGAGACGCCGGCGCGCTCGGCGACCTCCCGCAGCGTCACCCGGGCTGCCCGGCGGGCGGGGGGAGTGTCGGTCATGTCCTCGTTCCGGCTCGTGGTCGCACTGCTCGAAAGCTAACACGGACGACGCCGGCCCCTCGGGAGCGTGTTCCGAGGGGCCGGCGGGGTCTCAGCCGAGCCGTCGCCGATGCAGCAGCAGGATGCCCACTGCGGTCAGCACGGCGGCCACGCCGCTCAGTGCCCAGAGCGGAGCCGGGTCCATTCCCGACCGCGCGAGGACGCCGCTCGCCGCGGTCGAGGGGTTCGAGCCCGCGGCCCCGGGGGCGGGCGGTGATCCGACAGCGGTGTCGCCCACGACCGTCACCCTGATGGTCGCGCTCACCTCCGTGCCGCGCGTATCTGCGACTCGGTAGCGGACCGGGTCGGCGCTGCCCTCGAAGCCGGCCTCCGGCACGAAGGAGACCACCTCACCGTCGAGCTCGTAGCGGCCCTGACCACTGACGACCATCGAGGTCGCCGGCGCGTCGTCGGTGTCGAGCAGCGTCAGCGTCGTGGCCGTGAGCGGAACGTCCGCATCGCCGGCGACGTCGTTGGCGAGCGGCCGGACGGGAATGGCGGTGCCGGCCGGGCCCGATGCCACGTCGTCGACGGCGCGCGGCGACACGGCGACGAATCCGTCTCCGAGGTCCGCCACGAACGATGACACCCAGGTGAGCGCCGAGTTCCAGTTCACGGTGATCTCGTTCACCGACCATGCCCCGATGTTGTCGACGTAGCACGCCTGCGGCGCGCACCCCTGCAGCCAGGCTCCCGCGACGGGGTCCTGGATCGAGGAGTTGGGCCCTCCCGCGACCGTGCCCACGGGAGGGTGGGGGAGCGCCGGGTCGAGGGCGTTGGCGTACCACCGGCTGTGCTGGTTCCGTGCGTCGTTCGTGCCGTATCCGGTGATGTACGACTGGCCGAGCACGTTGCGGCCCAGCAGGTAGTCGAACCCTTCGACGACAGCGTCGGCGTACCGCGGGCGCTGAGTGAGATCGAACGCCGTCCCGAGGACGACCTGGTTGTTCAGCACCGAAGAGTTCGATCCCCAGTCGTACAGTCCCTCGTTCGGTGCGTATGGCTGACCGAACGGCTGCGCGCGCTGATCGGCGATCAGGCGCTCTGCCGCGTCGACCACTGAGGCGCGGATGCGGTCGATGTCCGGCAGATCCGTGGCGAGACGAGCGAGCTGCATACGGCCCAGGGCCGCGACGTCGCCCCAGTAGAAGCCGCCGGGCTCGAACACGTCGGCCTGGTGCAGGGGGCTCGCCTCGACATCGGTGCGATAGCGGTCGCCGCCCGTGGTGATGTAGAGCTCCGCTGCCGCCCAGTAGAACTCGTCGGTCACGTCGTCGTCGTCATAGGTCCCGCCGCCGGTGCCGTCCTCTGCGGGCGCGAGCAGGTCGGGGTGCTCCAGGGCGGCGTCGTAGGCTCGCTCGGCCGCGGTGAGCAGCCGGGCGGCGAAGGACGCGTCGAAGGGCTCGAACAGGCGGGATGCCTGTGCCGCGGTGGCCGCGAGATTGAGCGTCGCCGCCGTCGACGGCCGATGCAGCAGCCTCTCCTGCGGATCCTCATGCGGCATCAGCGGAAGGCCCGTCCACGCGCGGTCGTGCACCTTGTGCCACGCCATACCGGCGAGCGGGTCGCCGGAGGGGACCTGCATCCGCAGCAGGAACTCCATCTGCCAGCGCGCTTCGTCGAGGATGTCGGGAACACCGTTGTCCCGTTCCGGAACGGCGAGGGTCGAATCGCCCAGGGCATCCGCCGTGCCGGCTGCGACGGCCCGCTCGTATGCGGACATCACCTGCGCTACGGCGATCCCGCCGTTCACGACGTACTTGCCGTGGTCGCCGGCGTCGTACCAGCCGCCCTGCACGTCGTGGCGATCGGTGCAGGTCCAGCCGTCGGACCACGGCTGCGGCTCGAGGCACCCCACGTTCTCGTCGCCCTGACTGGGGGAGGTGCCGACGTGGCCGGCCGGGCGCGCGTACTCCGCGCCCGCGATGTCACCGTCGATCTCGATGCCGGAGCGGTTCGTATAGAAGAAGCGCATCGAGTCGACACGCAGCGACTGGAAGACATCGGAGGAGATCGTGAAGGGATGACTGACGTCCGCCCCGACCCGGAGCCTCACGTCCGCGGCTTCCGCGGTGACATCGCTGAAGTCGATCGTGTGAACCGAGGCGCCTGCACTGGGGTCGAAGCCCGCCGGGCGGGTCTCGCCCGCGGCGAGGGCGGAACCGTCCGGCCCCTCGAGGGTCCAGGACAGCGGCGTGCTGGCATCGGAGACGACGGTCGCGCGCTTGGGTCCTCGGGGCAGGTACCCGACCTGATTGACCTTGACGGCGGGGCCGGGATCGGCGGTGTACGAGTACGCGGTTCCCCGGAGGGAGACCTTGTCGAAGCAGATCTCCGTGCCCGCTGCGACCGCGCCGAGACGGAACTGCACCTGGCCGAGGTGGTAGTCGTCGGCCGGTGTCGTCGTGAAGGTGGCGTCGTACGACCGCGGTTCGGTGCCGAGCGTGAAGGACTGCTCGATCCAGTCGGACGGAGAAGCCCCCGTGTAGGTTCCGACCTTGGCCGAGACGGTCGCGGCAGTCGAGGCGGATGCGGTGAAGCTCAGGCGGAATCCGGTATCGCCGGGCAGGAAGATGTCGTTGTGGCCGAGGAGCACGTCCCAGAGGTCGGGCGTCTGCTCGGTCACCGTCGCGCACATCCGCTGCGTGGGATTCGACAGCGACACCGGTCCGCTCGTCCACCACGGGGTCGTGCTCTCGTCGAGCGTGGGGTTGGGGAGCAGTTCGTCGTCACCGACCGGGATGGTCGGGGGCGTCGACCCGTCCTGAGCGACCAGGCTCACGTCGTCGACGCAGAAACGGGTGGAGGTGTTCCCGCCGAGACGGAACTGCAGTTCCGACACGGTGCCCTGACCCAGGTCACGCGCCGTGAACTCCCCGTTGACCTGCTGCCAGTCGTCGGTGAGCGGCGTGCTCTGCGAAAGATAGGTCGTGTAAGCGGCATCCGGGACCGTGGGCGCGACCTGCGTGACGACCGTGGCGGGTGCATCGGCGCGGACCCGCGCGGTCAGCGTGTAGGTGACCCCGTCGGCCAGCGCGATGTCGCTCTGACCGACGAGCACGTCCCAGGGGTTCTCGCTGCCCGGCACCCCGGCGCAGAAGGCGCCGGTCGCGGTGTCGAAGCCGTCGACTCCGGCCGACCACCAGGGTTCATGGCCGGTCGAGAAGTCTCCGTTCCGTACAAGCTCTGCGGGTGCCGCCGTCGCGGACACCGGAACGGCGGTCATCGCGGCTCCCGCGAGAATTCCCGCCGTGATCGCGGCCGTCGTGCGGCTCATCCGACGATGTTTCATTGCATCCATTCAAGCTCCTTCGCTTGTCTGAGAGCGCTCCCAGGGAGCGCTCCCACGAACGCTAGCAGAACCCCTCCGGCCGTGAACGAAGTGTTTCGACCCTGCCGCGCGGGCTCGTCGGCGACGTGACGGCTAGCCTCGGCATGTGAACCGCTTGCCGTCCGCCCCCGTCGACCTTCGGATCGAAGGCGCGCGCGTGCGTGACATCCCGTCGCTCTACAGCGAGCTCAATCGCGTGCTCATGCCCGACGAGGAGTGGTCTCTCGGAGAGAGTCTCGATGCGCTCGACGACCTCCTGTACGGCGGGTTCGGCGTTCTCGCTCACGCGTCGTCCGCGCGCGTCGTGTGGGCCGACTCGGCGGTCTCGCGAGACGCTCTGGGCATCCCGCTCACGCGCGCCTACCTCACGGCCAAGCTCGACCGCCCCGACATCTACGCCGCGGGTCCGGCGCGCGCCGCGCTGGACGACCTCGAGCGGGGGAACGGGACCACGTACTTCGAATCGGTCCTGCAGGTCTTCGCCGGTCACCCCGAGATCGAGCTCGTCCTCGCCTGAGACTCGTCGCGCCTTTTCTTAACGGGCGCATATCCTCGCGCGGAAGCATGAGGATATGTCCATGTCGTCATCCCCGCTGTCCGATCCCGCGATCCGCGTGCTCGTCGTCGATGACGAGCCGAACCTGCGCCATCTGCTCGGCGCGGTCCTGTCGCGGCAGGGCTGGGACGTGGAGGTCGCTGCGACGGGGGCCGGCGCCATCGAGACCGCGCGACGCATGAGACCGCATCTCATGGTCCTCGACGTGGTCCTGCCCGATATCGACGGTGTCGAGGTCCTGCGGACGCTCCGCAGCGAACTGAGCGAGACGATGGTCCTGTTCCTCACCGCCAACGGCACCGTCGCGAACCGCATCACCGGTATCGCTGCCGGCGGCGATGATTACGTCGCCAAGCCTTTCAGCGTCGAGGAGGTCGTGGTGCGGCTTCGTGGCTTGCTGCGTCGCAGCCCGATGCTCATGCAGGGCGCGCCGACGCCGATGCTCGAGGTGGGCGATCTGCGGCTCAACGAGGACAATCACGAGGTCACGCGTGCGGGGGAGCAGATCCGCCTGACGGCGACGGAGTTCTCACTGCTGCGCTTCCTGATGCTCAACGCTGATCGGGTTCTCAGTAAAGAGCAGATCCTCGACCGCGTCTGGGAGTATGACTTCGGACGGGAGTCGAACATCGTGGAGATCTACATCTCGTATCTGCGGAAGAAGATCGATCATGGGCGCGAGCCGATGATCCACACGCTCCGCCGCGTCGGCTACATCCTGCGGGCGGCGACGACCGCTCCGGCGTCCTCGTGACGTCGGCGCGGCCGGGAGGCCTGCGCACTCTGCGCGGTCGGTCGGTCGCCATGATGTCCGGACTCCTCCTCGCGGCCGTCACTGTCTTCGGTGTCGTCTCCGTCGCGATCCTCCGCCAGAATCTCGTCACCCAGGCGGAATCGACGCTGTACCTGGCGAACGACACCGCCATCGGTCAGACCCTGACCACGGTCGACACGACCGGAAGCGTCCCCTCCTTCGAAGACGTGTCGCTCGCCGTCCCCTCAGACGGGTTCTTCTTCGTCGTCGAGGACGGGCGCGTCGCCGTCTCGGCGTTCTTCACCCGGGAGTACGACTATCGCCCCATGACCGAGCGCGAGCTGACTCACGTTCGGGACGGGATGGCGGACAGCGGCTACACCACGACGGTCGATGTCGCCGATGACGGCGGCTACCTCGTCACCGCGTCCGACGTCGAGGCGGCGGACGGCACGGAGCTCACGATCGTCAGCGGGGTGGGTCTCACCGAAACCGAGGCAGTCGTCCGGACCTACGCGCTCTGGCTCGCCGTGGTCGGGATCGCGATCGCGGCGTTCGCGGCCGTGTTCGGGTGGCGGTGGACTCGGCAGCAACTCGATCCGCTCGAACGGGCCGCCGAGATCGCCGACGAGGTCACCGCCACTCCGCTGTCCTCGGGTGAGATCGCGCCGCAGCGTCGCGTTCCCCGCGACCTGCGACACGTCGGGTCGGAAACCGATCGTGTGGCCGACGCGCTCAATCGCCTGCTCGACCACGTCGAGCTATCTCTCAACGCGCGTCACCGCGCTGAGGAGTCGATGCGTCGCTTCATCGCCGAGGCGAGCCACGAATTGCGCAACCCGCTCGCCTCCATCCGCGGCTATGCCGACTTCTACGCTCAGCCCGACGCATCCGCCGACCCGCGTGAGGCGCGGGGTGCGCTGCAGCGGATCGGCTCGGAGGCGGCGCGGATGAGCGCTCTCGTCGATGACCTGCTGCTCCTGGCGCGCCTCGACGCCGATCCCATCGTTGCGCACGATCGAGTCGAGCTGTCGATGATCGTGGCGGAGACGGCTTCCGACGCGCGGTTCGCCTACCCGGGACACGTCTGGCGCATCGCCCTGCCCGACGAGGACGTCACGGTGGCCGGGGATGAGGGCGCGATCCGGCAGATGCTGTTGAACCTCGTCGCCAACGCGGGCCACCACACACCCGACGGAACGAGTGTGACGGTCGCGCTGGAGAGGACCGAGACCGCCGTGGAGATCAGTGTCGAGGACGAGGGTCCGGGCATCGATCCCGAGGCGCTACCGACCATCTTCGACCGGTTCACTCAAGCCGGCAGCCGATCGCAGACGCGGGAGCGCACGACCGTCGGGCTCGGTCTCGCGATCGTGCAGGCGCTCGCGACCGCTTCGGGCTACGAGGTGTCCGTGACCAGCGCGAGCGCGGGCACACGATTCGTCATCCGCATCCCCGCAGACCCGTCGTGACGCCGCGCGCTTAATCGGCGCACATGGCGACACCATACGGTCGGTCGCGCCTGTCCGTCGTCCGGACGACCGCCGAGGAGAGTCTGTCGTGTCACTGCCGTATACCCCTGGCGTTCGGTCCGCCGAGAAGGCCCGCCCTCGGCTCGGGGAACGCTGGCACGACTTCGGTCGCCCGCCCCGGCTCATGGGCGTGGACGTGGCCCGGTGCCTCGCCATCTTCGGCATGATCGGCGCTCACGTCGGGATCGTGTGGATGGTGGCCGGTCCCAGCGGGCCCGACCTCGCGGCGATCGTGCAAGGGCGGTCGTCGATCCTCTTCGCCGTCGTCGCAGGCATCTCGATCGCCCTCGCGACGGGCCGCGACCGGCTGCCGCGCGGAGAGCTGCTGCGGTCCGCGCGGCTGCGCATGGCCGGTCGCGCTGTCGTCGTTCTCGCGCTCGGGATCGCGCTCGAGATGCTGGGCAGCGGCATCGCCGTCATCCTTCCGATCTACGGCGTCCTCTTCCTGATCCTCATTCCGTTCCTCGGGCTCCGTCGCCGCACGCTGGCCCTCGTCGCGGTCGCGATCGCCGTGGCAGGCCCGACCCTGGTAGCGCTCCTGCGCGCGGCGACGCTCTCGGATGCCGGTGCCACTCAGGCGATCGGCGGCACGGCAGTCGATTTCCTCATCACCGGCTCGTACCCGCTGACCGTGTGGCTGCCCTTGGTCCTCGCAGGCATGGCGCTCGGACGTGTGCGTCTCGACCGGCCGCAGACCGCAGGCGTGCTGCTCGGGGCCGGTGTCGGGCTCGCCGCGTTCGGGTACGGGCTCGGCGACGCGTTCAACGGCAGCGTGCGGGGGTGGCTGTCGGGGTGGGGGAGCGCCGCGTCGTCGGCATCCATCCTGCCGTCGTCCCTGTCGTTCCCGCTGCCGGGACTCTCATCGTCGGCGGGAGATGCGCGGGGCTATCTCGAGCGAATCGGTGACGTCGACTTCGGAGCCGCGTTGTCGCAGGCGTGGTCGGTCGCGCCGCATTCGGGTGGGACCTGGGAGATCATCGGGTCGGGCGGCTTCGCCTTCGCCGTCGTCGGGGCATGCCTGCTCGTCGCACGTCCGCTGCGTGCGGTGCTCGTGCCCCTTGCGGCTGTGGGCTCGATGCCCCTGACCGCCTACACGGCGCACGTCGTCTCGTTCGCGGTTCTGATCTCACCGCTCGCGCTGGCGCCCGGTCTCACGTCCGAGGACGGCGACCCAGTCGTCAGCGGCCGGTTCTGGGTCGGATGCGTCGTGGTGCTCCTCGTCGCGTGCACGACGTGGGCTCTCACTCGGGGCCGGGGACCGCTCGAATCGATGGTGGCCGCCGTCGCACGCCGGGTCGATGTGCCCGTGGACGCTCGGTAGGAACGCGGAAGGGGCCGGCCCGATCGGGCCGACCCCTTCACTGCGTCGAACGCTCAGAGAGCGCGGATGTTCGTCGCCTGCAGGCCCTTCTGGCCCTGCTCCACGTCGAACTCGACCTTCTGGTTCTCGAACAGGTTGCGGTGTCCAGTGCCGGAGATGGCGCTGAAGTGCGCGAACACGTCCGCGGTGCCGTCGTCCGGAGCGATGAAGCCGAACCCCTTCTCCGAGTTGAACCATTTGACGGTGCCAGTGGCCATGTCGTCATTTTCCTTCTGTGTTCTGGGACCACCGCTGTGATGATCCGGATACCGCTGCGGCTGGGCCGCTGCGGAGTGTGTGGGGGCGAGCAGACACTCGCCGGATAGGTTGACCGGACCAGATAGGAGCGGTCACGGGGCCGAGAGCAGGGCCCGGGTGCATGAGATCGACGGCGGAATGATACGAAGTGCACGTCGGAGTGAACCGACGGAGAGGCGCGCCGTGACGCACCGACTCTCGAATGCTACGCGATTTCCGGTGGTTGTGGGGCGATCCGTCGTGCAATGTCATCGAAAGCCGCAATCCGACTCACTTCTCCTGCGCTTCGGCGCCCTTCCCGAAGCGCAGGTCGAAAGCCGCGAGGATCCGGGCGCAGTCCGCGACGTCCTCCGGAGTGCCGGCGAGCTCGAACTCGAACACGATGGGCCGCCCTGACGCGCGCGCGAGCTCGCGCGCTGCCGCCTGGTAGTGCTCGCCGAAGTTGCGGTTGCCCGAGCCGATGATCCCGACGAGGCGCCGGCGGTTCACGGGCGATCGGAGGAACGCGCGGACGGCTGCCGGCAGTGTCGCGTGGGCGTCGTTGCCGGCCTTGTACGAGGGGGTCAACAGGATCCAGGGCCCCGGGGCCTCGCTCGATCGCACCGTCCGCTCGGACAGGTCGCACACCGGGCGACCGTCGGCGGCGTGCAGGTGCTGCGCGAAACGGCGGATCAGGTTGGAGGTCGAGGAGAAGTAGTAGACCGGGAGGTGCGCCACGGGCCCAGTCTGCTCCGGAGTGACGGTCGGCGGAGGGCGTCAGGAGCGTGAAAACGCGCCGTCTGGATTTGTTCCGGCCCGGCCCCACGATGTGGTCAGACCACATCAGTCACACTGGGGTCACGGGGTCGAGGTCCCTCCATCCCGGATTCGGACACAGACGCGGACACCGTCCGCGCCGGGAAGGCTCACGATGTCCATCGCCGTCGACGCCCTCGTCACCCGGGCACAGCGTGCCCTCGACGAGTACGCGCATTTCACCCAGGAACAGATCGACCACATCGTCCGCAAGGCATCGGTCGCGGCGCTGCATCACCACGGCGACCTCGCCGTCATGGCGGTCGAGGAGACCGGACGCGGCCTCTTCGAGGACAAGGCGGTCAAGAACATGTTCGCGTGCGAGCACGTCACGCACTCGATCATCGATCAGAAGACCGTCGGCGTCATCGCGCATGACGAGCTCACGGGGATCACCGAGATCGCCGATCCCGTCGGTGTCATCTGCGCCTTGACACCGGTCACCAATCCGACCTCGACGGCCATCTTCAAGTCGCTCATCGCGCTCAAGACCCGCAACCCCATCGTCTTCGGGTTCCACCCCTCCGCTCAGCGATGCTCGTCGGAGGCCGCCCGCATCGTCCGGGAGGCCGCGGTGGCCGCCGGGGCGCCCGCCGACTGCATCCAGTGGATCGAGGAACCCTCGATGGAGGCATCCGGCGAGCTCATGAACCACCCGGGCGTGGCCCTCATCCTCGCCACCGGGGGCAACGCCATGGTGCGTGCCGCGTACTCGTGCGGAAAGCCGGCCCTCGGTGTCGGCGCGGGCAACGTGCCCGCCTTCATCGAGCGCACCGCAGACGTCGGGCGTGCCGTCAATGACATCGTGCTGTCGAAGTCGTTCGACATGGGCATGGTCTGCGCGAGCGAGCAGGCGGTCATCCTCGACGAGCCCGTCGCCGACGAGGCGCTCGAGGAGTTCGCCCGTCTGCACGCGTACCGGGTGAGCGGTGCCGAGAAGGCGATGCTCGAGGAGTTCATCTTCGGCGTCACCGCCGACAGCGCGAACTGCGCCGATGCGAAGCTCAACGCGCGTGTCGTGGGCCAATCGCCCGTCTGGATCGCCGAGCAGGCGGGCTTCTCCGTGCCTGCCGACACCTCGATCCTCCTTGCCGACGTCTCGAGCGTCGGCCCGCAGGAGCCACTGACCCGTGAGAAGCTGGCCCCCGTCCTCGCCGTGCTGCGTGCCGCGACGCCGGACGAGGGCATCGAGCTCTCGCGGCAGATGGTGGCTTTCGACGGACTCGGTCACTCCGGTGCCGTCCACTCGAACGACGCCGAGGTGATCGCGCGATTCGCCGAGGTCGTCAAGGCCGTCCGCATCATCGAGAACTCGCCGTCGGCGCTCGGTGGCATCGGCGACATCTACAACGCCTTCCTTCCCTCGCTGACCCTCGGTTGCGGCTCGTACGGCCACAACTCCGTCTCCAATAACGTCTCGGCGGTGAACCTCGTGAACGTCAAGCGCGTCGGCCGGCGCAACAATAATCTGCAGTGGTTCAAGATCCCGGCGAAGACCTACTTCGAGCCGCACGCGATCCGGTACCTCGCCGACATGAGGGGAGTCGAGCGGGTCAGCATCATCACCGATGAGACGATGACCGCGCTCGGCTACGTCGACCGCATCACCGACGTCCTGAACCGACGTGAGAACCGTGTCCAGGTGCAGTTGCTGAACCAGGTCCGGCCCGAGCCGAAGGTCTCGGAGGTCGTGGCCGGCGCCGAACAGCTGCGCCAGTTCCAGCCCGACACGATCATCGCGCTCGGCGGCGGATCGCCGATGGATGCCGCGAAGGTCATGTGGCTGCTGTACGAGAACCCCGAGATCGAGTTCTCCGACATGCGCGAGAAGTTCTTCGACGTCCGCAAGCGCGCCTTCACCTTCCCCGAGATGGGCAAGAAGGCCAAGCTCGTCTGCGTCCCCACCACGTCGGGAACCGGCTCGGAGATGACTCCCTTCGCCGTGATCACCGACGACGCCACGGGGATGAAGTACCCCCTGGCCGACTATGCCCTGACTCCGTCCGTCGCCATCATCGATCCCGAGCTCACGCGCGTGCTGCCCGGCTTCCTCGTGGCGGACGCTGGCTTCGATGCGCTGACCCACGCGACCGAGGCCTACGTGTCGGTGTACGCGAACGACTACACCGACGGCCTGTGCCTCCACGCGATCAAGCTGATCTTCGAGAACATCGAGCGCAGCACGAAGGCCGCGCCGGGTTCGACGGACAGCGCCGACCGGAAGGCTCGCGAGAAGATGCACAACGCGGCATCCATCGCGGGAATGGCGTTCGGCAACGCCTTCCTCGGGATCGTGCACGCCATGGCCCACGTCACGGGAGCGACCTACAAGCTGGTGCACGGACGGACCAACGCCGTCTACCTGCCGCACGTCATCCGCTACAACGGCACGGTCCCGACGAAGCTCACGAGCTGGCCCAAGTACGAGCGCTACATCGCGCCCGAACGCTTCCAGCAGATCGCGCAGCACCTCGGGCTTCCGGCCGCGACACCGGAGGAGGGTGTCGAGAGCTATGCGCGCGCGGTGGAGGAGCTGCGCGACCGTGTCGGCATCGAGCGCTCGTTCCAGGCGCAGGGCGTCGACGAGGCCCGGTTCCTCGACAACCTGCACAGCCTCGCCATGGCCGCGTACGAGGACCAGTGCGCGCCGGCGAACCCCAGGATGCCGATGATCGACGACATGAAGACGCTCATGGAGGCCGCGTACTACGGCACGTCGTTCGCCGAGGTGCGCGCCACCCGCGCCGCGGCCGTCGTCGCCGCCGACTCCCTCACGGCGACACCCGCGGGCGCAGACGCACCCACGGTGCCGGCGAAGAAGAACAACGGCAAGGCGAAGGCAGCGCACGGCGCCTGACCGCGAGCCGAGGAGCGCAGGGCCGGACCGAGGAGTCCGGCCCTGCGCCTACGCTGTAGCCATGCAGCAGCGCAGCCTCGCTTCGACGTCCCGTTCCGTCTCGGCCATCGGCCTCGGCACCTGGCAGCTCGGCGCCGATTGGGGCGAGGTCGACGACGACCAGGCCCTCGCCGTCCTCGCCGCCTCCGCCGATGCCGGCGTGACCCTCTTCGACACCGCCGACGTCTACGGCGACGGGCGCAGCGAGACCACCATCGGCCGGTTCCTCGCGGGACGCCCCGGGCACGGCATCACCGTGGCGACCAAGATGGGGCGCCGTGAGGCGCAGCTCCCCGAGAACTACACGCGCGAGAACTTCCGCGCCTGGACCGACCGATCGCGACGCAACCTGGGCGTCGACACACTCGACCTCGTGCAGCTGCACTGCCCGCCGTCTGCCGTCATCGAGTCCGACGCGACCTACGACGCGCTCGACGAGCTGGTCGCCGGTGGTGCCATCGCGGCATACGGCGTCTCGGTCGAGACCGCCGCGCAGGCGCTCGCCGCGATCGCCCGGCCGAACGTCTCGAACATCCAGATCATCATCAACCCCTTCCGGTTGAAGCCGCTCGACGAGGTGCTCCCGGCGGCAGAAGCGGCCGGGGTCGCGATCTTCGCGCGCGTCCCCCTCGCGTCTGGTCTGTTGAGCGGTCGCTACACCGAGCAGACGGAGTTCGCGGCGAACGACCACCGTTCGTACAACCGCAACGGCGAGGCGTTCGACCGCGGCGAGACCTTCTCGGGCGTCGACTTCGAGACGGGTCTGGCCGCCGCGCGCAGGCTCGCAGCTGCTCTTCCCGAGGGCGTCACCCTGCCGGCGGCGACGCTGGCGTGGATCGCCTCGCGACCGGGCGTCACGAGTGTCATCCCCGGGGCGCGGACGACAGCGCAGGCGCGTGCGAACGCGGCCGCGGCCGATCTGCTCGACGACGGCACCGATCTGACGGCCTTCGCCGACGCGGTCGTCTCCGTCTACGACGAGCTGCTGCGGGCCGACATCCACCCGCAGTGGTGACCGACGCGGATCTCTTGCGCTGCGGCCGCGGCGGGCCGAGCATGGGCGTATGACCCGTCGACCGCATCCCGCTGCCCTCGTGGCCGTCGTCGCGGTCGGCGTCCTCCTGGTCTCGGGTTACGCGGCGCTCGCGCCGCTCCGCGACCTCGCGGCGGCTACCCCCGCCGCCCCGGCCGCCGAGCAGCCGGCCGTCGTCGCCCCGAGGGGTGCGGCGTCATCCGCGGCGATGGAGCAAGCGGCGGATGCCGGGCCGGCGCCGTACGCCCGCAACGACACGACCTACGACATCACCGCCCTCCCGTTGATCGACGTGCGCTCGGTCAACCCCGCGGTGCCCGTCGACGACGATCCGATGGGTTCGGTGACGTCCTCGCTCGTCCGACCGCTGGGTGCGGGCGCCCCCGTGTTCGCCGACCCGTCGGGACAGCCCGTCGGGCAGCTGCCGCGCGAGCATCACTACGGCGGAACGACCGTGCCGGTCGTCGAGGCCCAGGCGGACTGGGTGAAGGTGCTGCTGCCCGGGCGGCAGGGCGTGCCTCCCGCGGGCAACGGCGGGCAGACCGTCGGATGGCTGCGCGCCGCCGATGTCGAGGTGACGACGACCGCGCAGTACGTCGAGGTGCACCTCGCGGCGAACACCATCGACGTCGTCAGCGGGACCGGACGAGAGCGCGTGTCCGACCAGTTCGCGTGGGGCAAGCCGTCGACGCCGACGCCGACGGGGCGGACGTTCATCATGTGGACGACGGTCGTCCCGGAGTTCCGCTACACGCAGGGGCATCCGATGGTGTACCTGGGGATCCAGTCGCCCGTGATGGCGGGCTTCGACGGGGGAGACGTCGCCGTCACGGCCTTCCACTACTACCGGATGCGCGAGGGCGACACCTCGTTCGGCTGCATCTACCTCGACGGGCCCGCGGTCGACCGGCTCGCCCAGCTGCCGCCCGGAACGCCGGTCCTGATCCAGCCGTAGCGCGGTCGGCTGTGGACACTCGCGACGCCCGGCTCGTGCGACGGCCTACGCTGATCGCGTGAAGATGGAGTTCGACGCGGAGGTGTTCCGCTGGGAGGCCCGCACCCAGGCGTGGTACTTCGCGGCCGTGCCCGAAGAGCCCAGCGCCGACATCCGTGAGATACCGCGGATGCCGCGGGGGTTCGGGTCCGTGCGCGTGCGGGCGACGATCGGCGGGTCGACGTGGCAGACCTCGATCTTCCCCGACGCTTCGCGCGGCGGCTATGTCCTGCCGCTGAAGCAGGCGATCCGTCGCGCCGAGTCCATCGGTTCCGACGGTGTCCTCCGGGTGATGCTCGAGGTCCTCGACGCGTGACCCCGCTGGCGACGGCGACGGTCGCGCTCGTGTTCGTCTGCGCAGGAGTGAGCCTCGCGCTCGCGGTCATCGACGTCGCGTCGCACCGACTTCCGAACCGTCTCGTGTTCGCCTTCGGGGGCACAGCGACAGCTGTGGCGGTGCTCTCCGCCATCGAGGCGGGCTCCGCCCGACCGTTCATCGAAGCCGTCGTCGCGGGGGCGGTGCTGTTCGTCCTGTACTACCTCCTGCATCGAGGCGGCGGTGGGATGGGCGGCGGAGACGTCAAGCTCGCGGCGGCGATCGGGCTGTTCACCGGGCCGCTCGGCTGGCAGGCGCCGCTTCTCGCGACCGCGTTGGGATTCGTCTCCGGGGGCCTCGTCGCCGTCGTCATGATCGCCGTGCGCTGCGGCGACCGACGCACGCGGATCCCGTTCGGGCCTTTCATGCTCGCCGGCGCATGGGTCGCCGTCGGAGGTTCCTGGGTCGCGAGCTGATGCCTGTCAAGTGCGCGAGGGAGGACGTGGACGTCGCGCTATCGTGGCCGCATGGCCGAGTCCACGTTCATCTCCCGCTCGATCGCGTGGGCCTTGCAGCGCAAGCCGGTACGCGCATTCCTGCTCTACAGCGAACATCGCGGACCGGTGCTCGCCGACAGCGTCACGTATCGCACCCTGTTCAGCGTGTTCGCCGGCGTGCTGTTGGGGTTCTCCGTCGCGGCGCTCTGGCTCGCCGGTGATCCGGTTGCGTGGCAGGCGCTCATCGACGCGGTGAACCGTGTCATCCCGGGACTCGTCGGAAAGAACGGCCTCATCAAGCTCGAGGACATCACCGCTCCCGCGGGCCTCACGATCGCGGGCGTCATCGCCACCGTCGGTCTGCTCGGCGCGGCGATCGGTGCGATCGGATCGCTCCGTACCGCGATGCGCGCGATCGCAGACCAGCTCACCGACGACGTTCTTTTCATCTGGGTGATGCTGCGCAACCTCGCACTTGCGATCGGTATCGGCGGGGCCCTCGTGGCCGCTGCGGGGGTGACCTTCCTCGGGACGGCCGGGGTGGGACTGCTCGCCGACCTCCTCGGTTTCTCCGACGACAACCCGCTCGTGCAGTTCGGCGGCTGGGCCGTGTCGCTGGTGGTGGTATTCGCCCTCGACGCCGTCGCTGTGGCCGTGCTCTTCCGGGTTCTGTCCGGGGTAAGGGTGCGAAAGCGTGCGCTCTGGAGCGGTGCACTCCTCGGTGCCGCAGGGCTGACGGTGCTGCAGCAGCTGTCCGGGTTGTTCGTCGGTGGCGCGACCTCGAACCCGTTGCTGGCGTCGTTCGCCTCGCTCATCGCGCTGCTGCTGTGGCTCAACCTCTCGTCGCAGGTCATCCTCATCGCCACGGCCTACATCGTCACGGGTGTGCGCGAAGAGGAGGACCGCGTGCGGGCGCGCTTCGGCGCCAGCACGTTCCTGCAGCGGCGCGTGCAGCGGGCCGAGGACGCCGTCTCGGCCGCTGCACGCGAGCTCGCGACGGCCCGCGAGCTCGAGGCGGAGGAGCGCGCGAAAGCGAGCGCCTGACCTACCGCGCGTAGCGCTCGACGAAGGCGCGCAGGATCGACCCCGTGTCGGTGACCGCGCGGCGGCGTACCGCGGAGAGGGTCAGGTCGAGTTCGTCGGGCGCGAAGTAGCCGTAGTCGGCGTAGGCGTGGATGCGGGTCGTGATGCCGTCGAGGTCGAGCTCGGGGTGGAACTGCGTCGCGTAGACGTTCTCGCCCACCCGGAACATCTGCACGGGGCATCCGGCCGAGGACGCCAGCAGCACGGCGCGCGAGGGCAGAGCCGAGATCGCCTCCTTGTGGCCGACGAAGGCGGGGAATGTCGCCGGCATCCCGGCCAGAAGCGGGTCGTGCCGGCCGGCATCCGTCAGCTCGACGTCGACGACGCTGATCGGCTCGCCGAAGCGACGGTCGATCGTGGCGCCGAGGAAGGCGCCCACCGTGCCGATGCCGTAGCAGGCGCCGAGGAACGGGCTGTCGAGCGCGACGACGCGCTCGAGGAGGTTCGCGAACTCGGCTTCGACGCGGCGCTGCACGGCGGACTTGCGGGCCCAGGGGTCGGAGGCGTTGAACGGGCCGCCGCCGACGAAGATGCCCGAGATGTCGTCGAGGTCTATGTCGGGCATCGATTCCGCCTCGAGCCGCACGCGCCGGAGCGACGCGGGCTCGAGACCGGTGTGGCGGAGGAAGAGCTCGTACTCCTCGTCGGCGGGCACGTCCTCGGCGCGGGTGGCGAGCAGCACGAAGGGTCTCACGCCGAGGTGCGCTTTTGTAGTCGCCGAGCACGCATGGCGCAAGCGTATCGGCCGGTCCGGGCCACGCGGGTATCGTCGGGAGCCAGGAGGTCAGAACATGGCTATTGCACGACTGCACGGTGGTCCCCTCGACGGGCAGACCCTTCCGCTGGACGACGACGCGTCAGACCGGCTCATCCTTCCTTACAGCGAGACCCAGGTGGTCTACGAGCGCGCCGGTGAGCCGGAGCACACGGGCGAGAGCGACGGTCCGACGTCGTCGGAGTTCCACTTCGTCGAAGCCGAGGGCGACATCGACCCCTCGACCGATGAGCGCGACGACCGCGTCACCAGTGACGACTGAGCCGCGCAGCTCGCTCGAGGTCGAGCGGAAGTACGACGTCGACGACGGCACGGCGGTTCCGGACTGGTCGACGCTCCCCGGCGTCGTCTCCGTCGGCGAGGCCGAGCCCCGCGAGCTCGACGCGCGCTATCTCGACACCGCCGACGGACGGCTCGCCGCGGCGCTGACCGCACTGCGGCGACGCACCGGCGGCCCCGATGAGGGGTGGCATGTGAAGCGGTCGACGCCGGAGGGCAAGCTCGAGACGCACTGGCCTCTCGACGACGCGGACGAGTCGGATCCGCTCGAGGTGCCGGCTGCGATCGTCGCCGAGCTCGCCGAGGTGGCACAGCCGCCGTTCGGAGTCATCGCTCGCATCCGCAACGCGCGTACCGCCTACGCACTGCTCGATGCGGAGGGCCGGATGGTCGCGGAGTTCGTCGACGATCGGGTGACGGCCGTCGACGAACGTTCGGGACGGACGAGTTCGTGGCGGGAGTGGGAGCTCGAGCTCGGACCGGCGGCGCCGGGCACGGCGGCGGGTGTCGCCGCGCTCTTCGCAGCGGCCGACGAGCTGGTCGCCTCGGTCGGGGGAGCACCCGCGGCGTCGGAGTCGAAGCTCGGACGCGCCCTCGGGGGCTGAGCGCTCCTTCGGCCTCGATCAGACGAAACGACGAACGCACCGCCGGCCGTGGCCGTGCGGTGCGTTCGTCGTCTGCGACGCGAAGGTCAGAGGTTGATCATGTGCCCCGCGAGACCGTGGAAGGCCTCCTGCAGGCCCTCCGACAGCGTCGGGTGCGTGTGGACGTTGCGCGCTGCCTCGAGCGCGGTGAGGTCCCACTTCTGAGCCAGGGTCAGCTCCGGCAGCAGCTCCGACACGTCAGGGCCGATGAGGTGTCCGCCCAGGAGCTCGAGGTGCTCGGCGTCGGCGATGAGCTTGACGAAGCCGACGGGCTCGCCCAGACCGTTCGCCTTGCCGTTGGCGGAGAAGGGGAACTTGGCGACCTTGACGTCGTATCCGGCGTCGCGTGCCTGCTGCTCGGTGAGACCGAAGGACGCGACCTGCGGCGAGCAGAACGTCGCGCGCGGCATGTTGCGGTAGTCGCCCAGCGTCTGCGTCTCCGCACCACCGATGGTCTCGGCCGCGACGACGCCCTGCGCCTCGGCGACGTGCGCGAGCTGCAGCTTGGCGGTGACGTCACCGATGGCGTAGATGCCCGGGACGTTGGTGCGCATGTGGTCGTCGATGTCGATCGCGCCGCGCTCGGTGAGCGTGACACCGGTGTTCTCGAGACCGAAGCCTTCGACGCGCGGGGCGAAGCCGATCGACATGAGCACCTTGTCGGCCTCGATCTGTCCCTTCGCGCCGTCGGCGTTCGCCGAGTACGACACGGTGACCTTATCGCCCGAGTCGACGATCTGCTCGACCTTGGTGGAGGTGAGGATGTCGATGCCGTACTTCTTGTACTGCTTCTGGATCTCCTTCGAGACCTCGACGTCCTCGTTCGGCAGGGCGCGGTCGAGGAACTCGATGATCGTGACCTTCACGCCGTAGTTCGACATGACGAACGCGAACTCCATGCCGATCGCGCCGGCACCCACGATGACGATCGAGTTCGGCAGGTCGCGCGTGAGGATCTGCTCCTCGTAGGTCACGACGTTGTCGCTGAGCTGCACGCCGGGGAGCAGACGGACGGTCGAGCCGGTGGCGATGATGACGTTGTCGAACGTGACGGTCTCCTGCGAGCCGTCGGCCTTGGTCACCTGGATCGACTTCGCGTCGAGGAACGACCCGCGGCCTTCGTATTCGGTGACCTTGTTCTTCTTCATCAGGAAGTGGATGCCCTTGACGTGCGTCTCAGCGACCTTGCGGCTGCGGTCGAACGCCGTGCCGAAGTCGAAGTTCACATCTCCACTGATGCCGAAGAGGTCGGCCTTGTGCTTGAAGGTGTGGGCGAGGTCGGCGTTCTTCAGCAGAGCCTTCGAAGGGATGCAGCCGACGTTGAGGCAGACGCCTCCCCAGTACTTCTCTTCGATGATCGCGACGGACTGTCCGAGCTGCGCAGCGCGGACAGCTGCGACATACCCGCCGGGGCCCGCGCCGAGGATGACGACGTTGTAGTGAGGCATGTTCCCAGCCTAGTCCTCGGTGCGCCGCCGAGACGCCGCGACGAGGGCGACGATCAGGGCGATCACGCCGGCGACGACGACCACCGACACGACGATCCAGAACACCGGCGGCAGGCCCTCAGCCGGGGCGGTCTCGGCGGTCCCCCCGGCGGGAGCCGTCGGCGCCGCCGCCGGGTCGCCCGCAGTGAAGGTGAACTCGCCGGAGACCGGGTGGCCATCGCTCGACACGACCCGCCAGCGCACCGTGACGGTGCCCTGACTGTCTCCCGTGAGCGTCTGCGTCGCGGTCGTCCCGTCGAGAACGGGCGTGCCCTCGGCGAGCTCGGTCCCCGCCGCGTCGGTCACCGAGATCGCATTGACGCCGTCCTCGTCGATCAGCACGCCGCTGAAGGTGAGGGTGACCTCGGCGGGCAGCTCGGCGACGACCGAATCGGCGGCCGGGTCGGATGCCAGCAGCTCGTCGTGCGCGAGGGCGGGCATGGCGGGTGACGCCGCGGCGAGGCCGAGCACGAGGCCAAGTCCCACGAGCAGGCGGGTACGAAGAGAAGGAGTGTGTCCAGACATCCCCCCGAGCCTAATCCGCGGCGATATGAAGGTCGTGAGAGGCAGGGGTACTCGCGTTCGCGAGTCGTCGCCGATCCGTTAGGCTGGCCCGGAAGAGGAGGACACTGTGGACGAAAAGGATCGAGACGTCGACGACATCCGACGCGAACCCGACCGCGCGCCGCACAGCGGTTCCTCGGACACGACGCAGACATTCGGGCACGACCTGGACCTGTCTTTCGTGCCGTTCGGGGCTGACCTCACCGCGGTGGAGCGTGACGCGATCCAGGCGTTGCCCGAGCGGGCGGCCCTGCTCCTGGTCCGCTCCGGACCGACTGCGGGTGCCCGCTATCTGCTCGACACCGATGTGACGACCGTGGGTCGTCACCCCGAGGCCGACATCTTCTTCGACGACGTCACCGTCTCGCGTCGTCACGCCGAGATCACTCGCACGGGGTCGGCTTTCGAGATCGTCGATCAGCGATCGCTGAACGGAACCTATGTCAACGGCGAGCGGGTCGACCGTGCCGTCCTCTCGGATGGCGCCGAACTGCGCGTCGGCAAGTTCCGTCTGAACTTCTTCGTCTCGCCGCTCGATCGCGTTCCGGCGACCGGCGCGTGAGTGCGGCCCCCGCAGCCCGCAGCCGGTCGGCGGCGGCGGGTCATCTGAGCATCGGTCAGGTCCTTGCTCGGCTGAGCCCGGAATTCCCCGCTCTGAGCTCGAGCAAGCTGCGGTATCTCGAAGACCAGGGCATCGTCACCCCGACGCGCACCGGGTCGGGGTACCGCAAGTTCTCACCGGCGGACGTCGAGCGCCTGCGCACCGCGCTGACCCTGCAGCGCGACCACTACATGCCGCTCGCTCGTATCCGCGAGTACCTGGATACGCCGGGGGCCGAGGGTCTTCCGCCCGCGCTGCCGGCGTCGATCGTCCAACACCGGCGCTATCGACGCGACGAGCTGATCGACCAGGCCGAGGCCACGCCCGTGCTGCTCGGCGACGCCGTGTCGGCGGGGCTGCTTCCGGCTGCCGACACCTACGACGAGCGGGCGCTCGTCCTGTTGCGCACGCTCGTCGCACTCGATCGCCACGGCATCGGGCCCCGCCACCTCCGCACGGTGCGGCAGGCGGCGGAACGTGACGTCGCGCTCGTCGAGACGGCGCTCGCGCCGTTGCTGCGCCGCACCGATTCTTCGTCGCGGGGGCGCGCGCACGAGCTCGCACCCGAGCTCGTGCGTCGACTCGACGACGTCCGTTCCGCGTTCGTTCAGACCGCGATCGACCGACTCATCCGGTGAGCCCCCGCGACACGCCGCAGGCTCTGAGCGGATGTCGTTGCCGCGGCGGCATCCCTCATCTAGCGTGGAAGAAACCCGACCGTCCGGCAGGAGGACCAGATGACCGCGCATGATTCGCTCGGCGAGATGCGGTTCACGACCGACCTCCTCTTCACCGACGGTCTTCCCGAGATGGACGACGAAGCCGGATATCGCGGAGCGCAGGCTGCGCGCGCTGCCGGTATCACCTACCGTCAGCTCGACTACTGGGCTCGGACCGAGCTCGTCGTCCCCACCGTTCGCGGTGCCAGCGGCTCGGGTTCCCAGCGGCTCTACGGCTTCCGCGACATCCTCGTCCTCAAGCTGGTGAAGCGACTGCTCGACACCGGCATCTCGTTGCAGCAGATCCGTGTCGCCGTCGACCAGCTCCGCGCTGCGGGTATCCGCGACCTCGCGGGTACGACGCTGATGAGCGACGGAGCATCGGTGTACCTGTGCACGTCGAACGACGAGGTGATCGACCTCGTCAGCCGCGGCCAGGGCGTGTTCGGCATCGCTGTCGGAAAGGTCCTCCGCGAAGTCGAGTCGACGCTCGTCGAGTTCGACCCCCAGGCACCGGACCCCGTCGACGAACTCGCTGCGCGACGGTCGGCGCGCAGCGCCTGAGCCGCTCCCGATACACAGAACCCCGGCGCACCTGCGGTGCGGCCGGGGTTTCGTTCGTGTGGGGACGAGCCGATCAGCTCGGCGTGGCCGTGGGGGTCTCACCCGCGACCGGGATGCGGCCGGTTCGCAGCACGCGGTCGAGCAGCGCGTCGAAGTCGGACGCCAGCTCCTGCGCGGAATCGCCGGGCCAGATGTGGAGGGGCTTCGCGGCACCCTGAGCCTGTTGGAGCGACGTGCGCTCGGGCAGCTGGGGCGAGAGCACCAGGGGGCCGAACATGTCGCGGAGCTCTTTGATGCGGAACTGGTGCTCGATCGACTGCGGGCGCACGCGGTTGACCACGATGCCGAGGGGCTGCAGCCGGGGGGAGAGGCCGCGACGGATCTCCTCGATCGCACGCAGCGCACGGTCGGCGGCCGCCACGGAGAACAGTCCGGGCTCGGTCACGACGATGACGCGGTCGCTCGCCGCCCACGCCGTGCGGGTAAGCGCGTTGAGGGAGGGGGCGCAGTCGATCAGCACGAGGTCGTAGTCGGCCTCGATCGTCGCGAGGGCCTCCTCGAGCTTCCAGACGTCGCGCACGCTGGGGTGCGGACCGTCGAAGTTGATCGCGGACGGGCTGCCGATCAGAACGTCGATGGTCCCGGGATGCACCTTTGCCCATCCGCTCGAGGTGATGGCCTGACGGACCACCTTCTCCTTCGGATTGGCGAGGACATCGGCGACGTTGAGACGGCCGGCGACCTGGATGTCCATCCCCGTCGACACGTCGGACTGCGGATCGAGATCGACGACCAACGTCCGGACACCGCGGGCGAACGCGGCGGATGCGAGCCCCAAGGTGACCGTGGTCTTGCCGACCCCGCCCTTGAGCGAGCTGACGGAAAGTACGTGCACGAGGCTCTACGTTACCGTCCCCTAGGCTGTGAGGGTATTCGAGCCCCCGCGCGGCGCCGTCGCCGTGCGACTCACTCCAGCGAGGTGAGCATGTTCCGCAAGATCCTTGTCGCGAATCGCGGTGAGATAGCCATCCGTGCCTTCCGCGCCGCTTTCGAGCTCGGCGCGCGGACCGTGGCGGTCTATCCGCACGAGGACCGGTACTCGCTCCACCGGTTGAAGGCCGACGAAGCCTACGAGATCGGCGTGAAGGGCCACCCCGTGCGGGCCTATCTCGACGTCGATGAGATCATTCGAGTCGCCCGCGAGAGCGGAGCCGATGCCATCTATCCGGGCTACGGCTTCCTGTCGGAGAACCCGGAGCTCGCGGCACGTGCCGCAGACGCCGGGATCGCGTTCATCGGCCCATCATCGCGCGTGCTCGAGATGGCGGGCAACAAGGTCACGGCGAAGAGCCACGCGGTCGCCGCAGGTGTTCCGGTGCTGCGATCCACCGAGGCCTCCGACGACATCGATGCTCTGGTCGCCCAGGCGGACGACATCGGCTTCCCGATCTTCGTCAAGGCGGTCGCCGGCGGCGGCGGGCGCGGCATGCGGCGCGTCGCCACGTCAGACGAGCTCGCCCCGGCACTGTCGGAGGCGATGCGCGAAGCCGGCAGCGCCTTCGGTGACGCTCGCGTGTTCCTCGAACAGGCCGTCCGTCGTCCCCGCCACGTCGAAGTGCAGGTGCTCGCCGACGCGACGGGCGAGACCGTGCACCTGTTCGAGCGCGACTGCTCGGTGCAGCGACGCCATCAGAAGGTCATCGAGATCGCACCGGCCCCCAACCTCGACGATGAGACACGATCCGCGCTCCACCGGCACGCGATCGCCTTCGCCACCTCCATCGGCTATGTGAACGCCGGCACCGTCGAGTTCCTGCTCGAAACCGACGGCCCCCGAGCGGGCGAGATCGTGTTCATCGAGATGAACCCGCGTATCCAGGTCGAGCACACCGTCACCGAGGAAGTGACCGACGTCGACCTGGTGCAGTCGCAGATGCGGATCGCCGCGGGGGAGACCCTGGAAGAGCTCGGCCTCACCCAGAACCGCATCCAGCTGCGCGGTGCGGCTCTGCAGTGCCGCATCACCACCGAGGATCCGGCGCACGGGTTCCGGCCCGACACGGGCAAGATCACCACGTACCGGTCGCCGGGCGGCGCCGGCATCCGTCTCGACGGCGGCACGACCGCTGCCGGATCCCAGGTCAGCCCTCACTTCGACTCGATGCTCGCCAAGCTCACCTGCCGTGGCCGGGACTTCGGGGCGGCGGTCGTCCGCTCGCGTCGCGCCCTCGCCGAGTTCCGCATCCGCGGGGTCTCGACGAACATCCCGTTCCTGCAGCAGGTGCTCGACGACCCGTCCTTCTCCCGCGGCGATCTGAGCACCTCGTTCATCGACGAACGTCCCGAGCTGCTCGAGGGGCGGATGTCGAAGGACCGCGGGTCGAAGATCCTCGGCTGGCTCGCGGACACGACCGTCAACCGCCCCCACGGCTCCGCCCCGACGAGTGTCGACCCGCGGACCAAGCTGCCTCGCATCGATCTCACATCACCGCCACCCGCCGGCTCGCGTCAGCGGCTGCTCGAACGAGGCCCGGCCGGTTTCGCGGAGGCGCTGCGCAGCCAGTCCGCCCTCGCCGTGACCGAGACGACCTTCCGCGACGCGCACCAGTCGCTCCTCGCGACACGCGTGAGGACGAAGGATCTCGTGGCCGTGGCGCCCGCCGTCGCGCGGCTCACCCCGCAGCTCCTCTCCGTCGAGGCGTGGGGCGGCGCCACCTACGACGTCGCGCTCCGGTTCCTCGGCGAGGACCCGTGGGAACGACTCGACAAGCTCCGGAGCGCACTCCCGAACGTGGCTCTGCAGATGCTGCTCCGCGGCCGCAACACCGTGGGGTACACGCCGTATCCGACCGCGGTGACGCGAGCCTTCGTCCGAGAGGCCGCAGACGCCGGCGTCGACATCTTCCGGATCTTCGACGCTCTCAACGACGTCGCGCAGATGCGGCCCGCCATCGATGCCGTGCTGGCGACCGGGACGACGGTCGCCGAGGTCGCGCTCTGCTACACGGGTGACCTCCTCGATCCGGCCGAAGACCTCTACACGCTCGACTACTACCTCCGTCTCGCGGAGGAGATCGTCGACGCGGGTGCTCACGTCCTCGCCATCAAGGACATGGCCGGGCTGCTGCGACCGGCTGCGGCGTCGCGCCTGGTCTCGGCGTTGCGCAAGCGGTTCGACCTTCCTGTCCACGTCCACACGCACGACACCGCCGGCGGTCAGCTCGCGACGCTCCTGGCCGCGAGCGCCGCGGGTGCGGATGCCGTCGACGCGGCGTCCGCGCCGATGGCGGGCACGACCAGCCAGCCGTCGCTCTCCGCCCTCGTGGCGGCGCTCGCCCACACCGAGCGCGACACGGGGCTCGACCTCGACGCCGTGTCGGATCTCGAGCCCTACTGGGAGGCCGTGCGGCACATGTACCGGCCGTTCGAATCCGGTCTCCCCGGTCCCACCGGGCGCGTCTACCGACACGAGATCCCGGGAGGTCAGCTGTCCAACCTGCGGCAGCAGGCCATCGCGCTCGGCCTCGCCGACGATTTCGAGCTCATCGAGGACATGTACGCGGCGGCGGACCGCATCCTCGGCAGGGTTCCCAAGGTCACGCCATCGTCGAAGGTCGTGGGCGATCTCGCCCTCCACCTGGCGGCGGTCAAAGCGGATCCGGTCGCTTTCGCGGCCGACCCCGGGGCATACGACATCCCGGATTCGGTCGTCGGGTTCATGGCGGGCGAGCTCGGCGATCTGCCGGGAGGGTGGCCCGAACCGTTCCGGTCGAAGGTGCTCGCGGGGCGCACGGTGCGTCCGGCCGCAGCGGAGCTCTCGCCGGATCAGGCAGCGGCACTCGATGCCGACTCCGCGACGCGACGACGCGCGCTGAACTCCCTGCTCTTCCCCGCGCCGACGCAAGAGTTCGATCGCTTACGCGAAGCCTTCGGAGACCTGAGCGTGCTCGACACGGCGGATTACCTCTACGGCCTCGTGCCCGGTGCCGAGCACGTCGTCGAGATCGAGAAGGGCGTGCAGCTGTACGTCGGGCTCGAGGCGATCGGCGAGGCCGACGAGAAGGGGATGCGCACCGTCATGGCGACCCTGAACGGTCAGCTGCGACCGGTGTTCGTCCGCGACCGCAGCATCAGCGTCGAGTCCCGGCAGGCCGAGAAAGCCGACACATCGGTCCCCGACCAGGTCGCCGCTCCGTTCTCGGGCGTCGTCACGCTCAAGATGGCCGTCGGAGACCCCGTCGAGGCGGGCGCACCCGTCGCCTCGATCGAGGCGATGAAGATGGAGGCGGCGATCACGGCACCGGTCGCGGGCGTCGTCGAGCGGCTCGTGGTCGACCCGACAGCGGCTGTCGAGGCCGGTGACCTTTTGGTCGTCATCCGGCCCGGCGGGTAGCCTAAGGGGTCGGGCGCGAGCTCGAGACCTTGGAGTGGACGCAGCAAAACATGCCTGAGCGCAACGAGAACCAGCCCGACGAGACCGATCCTGCGGTGCTCGCCGACAGCGAGAGCATTCATACGACGGCCATCGGCATCATCGGCGGCACCGCTCAGCTCGACGTCGCCCTTCCCATCGCGGACGACGACCTCGATGATGACGACGTCATCGACGGAGAGGTCGGCGACGAACAGCTGACCACCGGCGACATCCCGCTCGGCGTCGCGCCGGTCGAGGCGTTCGATGACGCCGATGCGTCGGGCGAGGCGGGTGTGGATACGCCCGATGACGGTGCGGAATCCGGTGTCGGCGACGAGTCCGACGGGCTGCTCGATGTCGCGGGCGAGGAGTCCGAGGGTGACGTCGACGACGCGGTCGACACGCTCGCGGCCGAGCCCGCCGACGAGGACGAGGACGACGTCCGCGACCCGTCCGCCGGCGACGACGTCGTGGAGCCCGCCGACGAGGTTGTCACCGCGACCATCGACGACGAGGACGACTCCGAGGGCGACGTCGAGGGCGATCATCAGCGAGCCGCAGATGCGACGGACGCGGACGGCACGCCGGATGCCCTCGAAGAGGCCGACGACGCGACGGACGACGACGCCGCGGAGGCCGGAATCGTCGACGTCGATCGCGGTCCCGCGCCCATGGGCGGCGACGAGACGCCGACCGATGCGGACGCGCTCGACGCAGACGTCGTGGTGGCGACGGTCGTGCCGACCTCGACGCCGATCACCGGAACAGTGCCGACCACGCGCCGCCAGGCGCATCAGGCCGCCGAGCAGGTTCGTCACGCGAGCGAGCGGGTCCAGGTCGCTCGACCCGTCGAGCCCGTGCTGCAGTCTCGGCGCATCGGCGACCTCGAGCCGGGCCGCGAGTCGGCGGACCTGCTGACCGCCGAGCGCCTGCTCGATCCGGCTCAGGTCGTGCGGGCTGAGCCCGAGGGCCGCTGGCAGCGCCTCGTGTACAACGTGTCGGGTCACCGGATCAACCTCGGTGACAGCCGGCACGCGCGGTCGCGCAAGGAACTCGATCGCCGTATCGCGGCGCCGCTGGCCGGCGGGGCGAAGTTCGTCCCCGTGCTCTCGCGCAAGGGAGGCGTGGGCAAGACGACCGTGACGACTCTGCTGGGAATGGCGCTCGCTGACGCCCGCGACGACCGCGTCATCGCGATCGACGCCAACCCCGACCGCGGAACGCTGGCCGACCGCATCGGACGCACGAGCGGCAAGACGGTGCGCGATCTGGCGCGCACTCGGGGAGAGGTCGTCGGGTTCAACGACCTCTCCGCCATCGTCGCGCGCGACGAGACGCGCCTCGACGTGCTGGCCTCCGACACCGACCCGCACATCTCCGAGGCCTTCAGCGACCACGATTACGAGGATGTCGCCGCCATCGCCGCCCACTACTACTCGATCGTCCTCACCGACACGGGCACCGGGATCGTGCACTCCGTGATGGGCGCGACGCTCGGGATGTCCGACCAGATCGTCGTGGTGGCCGGCCTCTCCGTGGATGAGGCACGACTCGCCTCCGAGACGCTGACCTGGCTCGAGTCCAACGGGTTCGCCGACGCGGTGAAGAACGCCGTCGTGGTGCTGAACACGTCGCGTCCGGGAACCCCGATGGTCCGCGCGGAGGAGCTCGAGACGCACTTCGCCACGCGTGTGCGCTCGGTGCTGCGCGTGCCCTACGACCCGCACCTCGCGGCGGGAAGCGCGGTGTCGTTCCGAGACCTCGACCCGGCGACCCGAGAGGCGGCGCGCAAGCTCGCCGCGAGTGTCGTCGAGGGCCTTCGGCTCGGGGCGGCGGTCTGACATGGCGGTCCGTGCGATCCGGTTCTTCGGCGACCCCGTCCTGAAGTCCGCGGCAGCTCCGATCGAGACGATCGACGACGGTGTGCGCTCGCTCGTCCGCGATCTTCTCGACACGGTCGAACTACCCGGCCGCGCGGGCGTGGCGGCACCGCAGATCGGCGTCGGACTGCGTGCGTTCAGCTACAACGTCGACGGGGTCGTCGGCTACATCCTCAATCCTCGTCTGGTCGAGGTGACCGGCGAGCCGTCGCTGATCGGGGAGGGGTGCCTGTCGGTACCGAACCTCTGGCACGACACCCTGCGCCACCCGCACGCGCGGGCGGTGGGCATGGACCTCGACGGCAACGAGGTCGTGCTCGAGGGCGAAGGGCTGATGGCGCAGGCGCTGCAGCACGAGTGCGACCACCTCGACGGCATCCTGTACCTCGACCGGCTCTCGCCCGCCGAGCGCCGCATCGCGATGCGTGAAGTGCGCGAGTCGTCCTGGTTCTGACCCGTGACGCAGAAGGGGCCCGGCTGATGTACCACCAGCCGGGCCCCTTCTCGCGTCATCCGATCATCCGAGCGGGACGTTGCTCGTCTTGACCGGTTCGTCGTAGATCTCCGAGATCTCGTCAGCGAAGTCGGTGAGGATGACGTTGCGCTTGATGCTCATCTTCGGTGTCAGATGACCGCTCGCCTCGGTCCATTCGGTGTCGAGGATCGTGAACTTGCGGATCGACTCGGCGCGCGAGACGTTGCGATTGGCATCGTCGATCGCGCGCTGGACCTCGGCGCGGACCTGGCTGTTCTTCGCCGCCTCCGCGATGGCCATGTCGCCTGCGAGGCCGTTGTTCGTCAGCCACGTCGGCAGCATCTCCGGGTCGAGCGTCACGAGCGCGGAGATGAACGGCTTCTGATCGCCCACGACGACGACCTGGCCCACGATCGGGTTCGCACGGATCGGATCCTCGAGCACGGCCGGAGCGACGTTCTTGCCGCCGGCGGTGACGATGATCTCCTTCTTGCGTCCGGTGATGGTGAGGAAGCCCTCGTCGTCGAACGATCCGATGTCGCCGGTCTTGAACCAGCCGTCGTGGAACGCCGCCTCGGTGGCCTCGGGGTTGCGCCAGTACTCGGCGAACACGTTGATTCCGCGCACCTCGACCTCGCCGTCCTCGCCGAGTCGCACGCCGACACCCGGAAGGACAGGCCCGACGGTGCCGATCTTGGACTTCGTCGCCAGGTTGACCGTGGCGGGTGCCGTTGTCTCGGTCAGCCCGTACCCCTCGAGGATCGTGACGCCGAGGCTGTGGAAGAAGTGGCCCAGGCGCGGACCCAGGGGAGCGGAACCCGAGACGGCGTAGGTGACGCGCCCGCCCATGGCGGCGCGAAGCTTGCCGTACACGAGCTTGTCGAACAGGCGGAACTTCAGCTTGGTCAACAGGGGGATGCTCTTGCCCTCCTGCTGCAGACGCGAGTGGTCGATCGCGACCTGCGCCGCTGCGCGGAAGATCTTGCCCTTCCCGCCCGCCTCGGCCTTCTGCTCCGCCGAGTTGTACACCTTCTCGAACACGCGCGGCACGGCCAGCAGGAAGGTCGGCTGGAACGTGCCGAGCGCCGGCAGGAGCTGCTTCGTGTCGGGCTGGTGCCCGGTCTTGACGCCCGCATGGACGTTGAGGATGGAGATGAAGCGAGCGAACACGTGAGCTGTCGTGATGAACAGCAGCGTCGAGGCTCCGCCGGGGTGGTTCACGACCTCTTTGAGCGCTTCGCCCGAGTTGCGCGCGAGCTCGACGAAGTTGCTGTGGGTCAGCACGCAGCCCTTGGGACGCCCCGTCGATCCCGACGTGTAGATGAGTGTCGCGATGTCCGATCCGACGGCGAGGTTCCGTCGCCGCTCGATCTCGTCATCGGGCACCTCGCCGCCACCCGAGCGCAGCGTGTCGAGGTCGCCGGAGGCCATGACCCACACCTCACGGACCAGGGGGACGGTCGAGCGGATCTCATCGATGCGGGCTGCGTGCTCGGCTGACTCGGCGATCGCGAACGTCGCACCCGAGTCGCTGAGGATCCACGCGATCTGCGACGCGGAGCTCGTCTCGTAGACGGGGACCATGACGGCTCCGGCGAAGAAGATCGCGAAGTCGACGAGCGTCCAGTCGTACGTGGTGCGCGCGACGAACGCGACCTTGTCGCCGGGCTCGACGCCCGCTGAGACGAGCCCCTTCGCCAGCGCGATGACCTCGCGTTGGAACTCCGCGGCGGAGATGTCTCGCCACGCGCCGTCGTGCGGCACGGCGAAGAGCGCTTGCGACGGGGTCGCGGCGACCCGGTCGACGAGGAGATCGGTGATGTTCGCGTCAGGGTCGGCTGGAACGACAGCGGGGACTTCGAACTGGACGGCGCTCATGGGCGGCAACTCCTTCGGTACCGGAAGCGTCTGGCAGGGTACAGACACTCTATCTGTCACCCGGTCGCCGAGCCCGCGCCTGGACACGGCGCCCCATTAGACTTTCCGGGTCGCCGCCGGACGGCCGACGGAAAGGACCACGCGTGCTCAACATCGGCATCGACATCGGCGGAACCAAGATCGCCGGAGGTGTCGTCTCCGCCGACGGGACGATCGTCGACCGCATCCGCGTCGACACCCCCGCCGACACCGACGCGCTGGCCGACGCTGTCGCCGACATGGTGCGGCACTTTCGTGCCTCTCACGAGGTCACCGCCGTCGGTGTCGCCGCTGCCGGGTTCCTCGACCGCACGCGGTCGATCATGCGCCACGCACCGAACATCGACTGGGTCGAGCACCCGTTGCGAGCGGAGCTCGAGGCGCGCGTCGGTGTCGCCGTGGTGCTCGAGAACGACGCGAACGCCGCGGGTTGGGCCGAGTACCGCTTCGGCGCCGGCCGCGGGAGCTCGAACATGGTCATGCTCACGCTCGGCACCGGCGTCGGGGGAGCGGTCATCATCGACGGGCAGCTGCTCATCGGCGGTCGCGGGGCGGCGGGCGAGCTCGGCCACGTGCGATTCGAGCGCGGCGGCCGGCTCTGCGGCTGCGGGCTGCAGGGATGCCTCGAGCAGTACGCCTCGGGACGCGCGTTGCAGCGCGAAGCCCTGGCCATCGCCGACGATCCCGAGCTCGGCGCCGGACTCGCGCAGGTGCGCGACGAGCACGGCTCGATCCCCGGCGACGCGATCTCCCGGCTGATCCTCGCCGACGACCCGGGCGCGCTCGAAGCGCTCCACCGAGTCGCGACGGCGCTGGGCGAGACCGCGGGCGGCTTCCAGGCCACGCTCGATCCCGAGATCTTCGTCATCGGAGGCGGCGTCGCCCAGCTGGGCGAGACGCTGCTGGCGCCGGTTCGCGCGGCCTATCGCGCGGCGCTCCCGGGCGGCGAGAATGCCGCGCCCGCAGATTTCGCCATCGCGACGCTCGGCAACGACGCGGGTCTGATCGGCGTGGCCGATCTGGCCGGGGGGCGGTGACCGGTGTTCTACTGGCTGATGAAGTACATCTTCATCGGACCCGTGGTCAAGGCGATCTTCCGCCCGTGGATCGTGGGGCGGCGCAACGTACCGGCATCCGGCGCAGCCGTCTTCGCCAGCAACCACCTGTCTGTCAGCGACTCGATCTTCCTGCCGCTCATGATCGACCGGCCCATGTCGTTCCTCGCGAAGAGCGACTACTTCACCGGGACGGGCCTGAAAGGCTGGGCCACCCGCGTCTTCATGAAGGCGACCGGTCAGATCGCCATCGACCGCACCGGGGGGAAGGCATCCGAGGCCTCCCTCAACACCGGGCTGCAGGTCCTCGGCCGCGGTGATCTGCTCGGGATCTACCCCGAGGGCACGCGGAGCCCCGACGGCAAGCTCTACCGCGGACGCACGGGTCTGGCGCGCATGGCGCTCGAGGCTCGCGTCCCCGTCATCCCCGTGGTCATGGTCGACACCGACGCGGTCATGCCCATCGGGCGCAGCATCCCCCGGGTCGGACGCGTGGGGATGGTGATCGGTGAACCTCTCGACTTCTCGCGCTTCCAGGGGATGGAGAGCGACCGTTACGTGCTGCGATCGGTGACCGACGAGATCATGGTCGCGCTGCAGCGTCTGGGCGAGCAGGAGTACGAAGACGTCTACGCCTCGTCGGTCAAGGAGCGTGCGGCTCAGCAGCAGCGGCAGAGCTGAGCGTCACACGGCCGGGACGGTGCCGGCCGCGCACTAGACTTGGCGCGTGCCTACGCTGGATTCACTCGACTCGTGGCGCGATCTTCCCATCAAGCAGCAGCCGGCGTGGAACGACCCCGACGCCGTCGCTGCGGTGTCGGCTGAGATCGCGACGCTTCCGCCCCTCGTCTTCGCCGGTGAGGTGGACATCCTCCGCGAGCGCCTCGCGCGCGCGGCATCCGGAGAAGCCTTCCTGCTGCAGGGTGGTGACTGCGCTGAGACGTTCGCCGGCGCGACCGCGGAGAAGATCCGCAACCGCATCAAGACCGTGCTGCAGATGGCGGTCGTCCTGACGTATGGCGCCTCGATGCCCGTCGTGAAGATGGGCCGTATGGCCGGCCAGTTCGCCAAGCCGCGCTCGAGCGACACCGAGACGCGCGGCGACGTCACGTTGCCCGCGTACCGAGGCGACATCGTCAACGGCTACGACTTCACCGCGGCCTCGCGCCAGCCCGACCCCGCTCGTCTGCTCAAGGGCTACCACACGGCCGCGTCGACGCTCAATCTCATCCGCGCGTTCACGCAGGGCGGTTTCGCCGACCTGCGCGAGGTGCACTCGTGGAACAAGGGCTTCGCGACCAATCCGGCCAACGCCCGCTACGAGGGCCTTGCCGGTGAGATCGACCGCGCCATCAAGTTCATGGAGGCGGCCGGAGCCAACTTCGACGAGCTGCGCGGCGTGGAGTTCTACACGGGTCACGAGGGCCTGCTGATGGACTACGAGCGCCCGATGACCCGCATCGATTCGCGGACGAACACGCCGTACAACACGTCGTCGCACTTCCTGTGGATCGGCGAGCGGACGCGCGAGCTCGACGGCGCGCACGTCGACTACTTCTCGAAGATCCGCAACCCCATCGGGGTGAAGCTCGGTCCCACGACGTCGACCGACACCGCCCTGGCGCTGATCGACAAGCTCGACCCCGAGCGCGAGCCGGGCCGCCTGACCTTCATCACCCGGATGGGTGCGGGCAAGATCCGCGACGCGCTGCCGCCGCTGCTCGAGGCTGTAAAGGACTCCGGCGCGACGCCCCTGTGGGTCACCGACCCGATGCACGGCAACGGCATCACGACGCCCACGGGTTACAAGACGCGTCGCTTCGACGACGTCGTCGACGAGGTGCGCGGCTTCTTTGAGGCGCATCGCGCGGTGGGAACCTTCCCCGGCGGCATCCACGTCGAGCTGACGGGCGACGACGTCACCGAGTGCCTCGGCGGCTCGGAGATGATCGACGAGGCGACGCTCGCCACCCGCTACGAGAGCCTGTGCGACCCGCGGCTGAACCACATGCAGAGCCTCGAGCTCGCATTCCTGGTCGCCGAGGAGCTCGAGAAGCGCTGAGCTTCCGTTCTCGGATCGCGCGAGAGCGCACATCTGCACGGTTACGGGGTCTCCCCACCGTGCAGATGTGCGCTCTCGCCGTATCGGGCTGGGGAAAGTGCGGGATCGGCGAGGGAGACGGGGGAGTGTGGGCGGGTGAACCGCCGAGCTCCGCTGCCCCGAGCCATCGCCGCCGAGGCCTTCGCCCCGGACGAGGCGCGCGCGCTCGGTGTCAGTCGAGGCAGGCTGCGGGCGGCCGACCTGCGGCATCCGCATCACGGCGTCTACGCCGCGCTCGACGCCATCGACGATGACGACACGCTCGGGCGCTGCCGTCTCCTCCTGCCCGCCCTGGGGCCGGCGCAGTTGTTCTCCGGCCGGACCGCCGCGGCCCTGTGGGGGATGCCGTTGCCCTGGACGCCCACGCCCCCGTTGCTCGAGGTGATCACGGCCGGCGGGGGAGCAGCGATGCGGCGCCCCGGCGTGATCGGATCGCGGACGGGCGTCGTCCTCGAACGGCGAGACGTCGATGGTGTGCCCGTGGTCACCCCGACCGAGGCCTGGTGCCGCCTCGCGGCCGGTCCGCAAGCGCTCGGCCGCCGCTGGCTCGTCGCGACCGCCGACTTCATGCTCAGTGGACGTCGGGGGGACCGCGGACGCACGCGCCCCCTGGCGACGCGCGGCGAGCTCGAGGCCGCGGTCCTCGTCCGAGGAGGAGGGCGCGGAGCCCGATCGCTGCGTGTCGCCCTCGACCGCGCTCGATCGCCCGTCGATTCACCCCGCGAGTCGCTCCTGCGCATCGCCCTCGTCGACGCGGGCATCCCCGAACCTCACGTGCAGGTCGCCGTGCGCACGACTGCCGGCATACGGCACGCCGATATGGGGTGGCCCGAGCGTCGGCTGCTGCTCGAGTACCAGGGCGACGAGCATCGCTCGTCGCGGCGACGGTGGCTCGACGATCTCACGCGCGTGCAGCTCTTCGAAGACGCGGGCTACCGCGTCATGCTCGTCGGAGCCGCGGACCTCGACGACGATGCGCGGGCGCTGGCCGCCCGCATCCGCCGAGCCCTCGCCTGACCCGGCCGGTCACGCGTCGAGGGTGCGCATCCGCACGGTGTGAGGGGCTCCGAACCGTGCGGATGCGCACCCTCGCGCCGCGGGCAAGAACTCAGCCGGTTGCGGTGATCTGCAGGGTGATGGTCGTGCCGCGCACGTGCTTGCTGCCGCCGGTCGGGTCCTGTGCGGTCACCTTGGTGAGCCCGTCGGGCCAGATGTTCCAGAGAGCCGAGAAACTGACCTCGAACCCGGCGTCGCGCAGCGTCTGAGCGGCGGCGTCGCGAGTCTGACCGACGACGCTCGGCACCTCGAAGAGCGGGGGACCGCTCGACACGATGAGGGTCACTGTCTCGCCCGGGCGCCAGTTGCCCTCTTCGCCGCGGTCGGCGATGCCGATGACGTCGCCCTTGGCGATGCGTTCGCTCGCCTCGGCGCGCGTGTCGGTCGACACCTCGAGGCCGACGTCGTTGAGTGTCGCGGTCGCGCGGTTCACGCTCTGACCCGAGACATCCGGGACGGCGCCCCGGGAGACCAGGAGAGAGGCCGAGTCGCCCTGGCGGAGCGTGCACCCGTTCGAGCAGTCGACGGGATCCCCGCCGCCCGCCGGGGTGGCGGAGGCGCGGATGACGGTGCCGTCGGCGACATCCGGATCGAATTCGGCGTCGGCGTCGTCGGAGACGGCGACGACATTCTGTCGCAGGAGCTCGCGGGCGGCCTGCTCGGTCTGACCCGAGAGCGCGGGAATCGAGACCTCGGCTGGTCCGCGGGAGATGACGACCGTCACGGTCGCCTCACGATCGAGCCGGGCGCCGGGATCGGGATCGGTTCGGATCGCGAGTCCCTCCGCGACGTCGAGACTGTTCTCGCCGGTCTCCTCGGCCAGCAGCCCCTGGGCGGCGATGGCGGCCTGGGCCTCGGCGAAGGTCGTGCCCCGCACATCGGGCACGGCGACGAGCGAGCCCGGCCCCGAACCGAACCACCACCCGGTACCGCCGGCGAGCGCCGCCAGCAGCAGGATGATCGTGACGAGCCACGCTCCCTTGACCCGATTGCGACGGGTGAGACGCCGCAATCGCGTCGCGTTGTCGACGTCGGTCGTCACGGGCGGCGCGGTGAACGTGCCGGGCATGACCTTGGTGAGCTCGCCCGAGCCCTCCCCGTCGTCGTCGATGACGACCGCGGGGGCGCCCGAGGGGGCCGTGCGCACCACCTGGGGGAAGACGCCGAGCTCGCGCTCGATCTCGCGCAGCCGCTCGAGCATGACCTTCGCGTCGAGGGGACGCTCGTCCGGCTCGCGCTCGGTCGCCCACAGCACGAGCTCGTCGAGCTGCTCGGGCACTCCGGGGTTCTTCGCGCTCGGGCGCGGCACCGAGTCCGTCGCGTGCTGATAGGCGATCTGCATGGGCTGCTCGCCCTTGTAGGGCTGCTCGCCTGCGAGCATCTCGTAGAGCAGGATGCCGAGGGCGTAGATGTCGCTGCGGGCGTCTGCCGTGCCTCGTGTCACGAGTTCCGGAGCGAGGTAGGCGATCGTCCCGAGGAGCATCTGACCCGTCGCGGTGTTCGCGGTCGTCGCTCGCGCGAGTCCGAAGTCGCCGATCTTGATCCTGCCGTCCTCGGCCAGCAGGACGTTCTCGGGCTTGACGTCGCGGTGGACGATCCCCGCCCGGTGAGCGGCAGCGAGACCCGAGAGGATCGCATCCATGATCGTGATCGTCTGCGGGATGGTGAGCCGCTTCTGCTCGCGCAGCAGCTCGCGCAGCGTGATGCCGGGGAGGTACTCCATCACCAGGTAGGCCATCTCGCCGTCCTGGCCCTGGTCGAAGACATTGACCACGTGCGGGTCGGCCAGACGTGCCGCGGAACGGGCCTCCTGGATGAAGCGGCTCTGGAAGACCGAGTCGTCGGAGAGGTGCCCGTGCATGACCTTGAGGGCCACGCGGCGTTCGAGTCTGAGGTCGGTCGCGACGTACACCGTCGCCATGCCGCCGCGGGCGATGCGAGCGCGGACACGGTACCGCTGGTCGACCAGTCGGCCGATCAGCGGGTCGGTCTGCTGGCTCATGCTCACGGAGCGATTCTACGGAGCGGATGCTGCGAGCCTTGGCAGCGGCTCACCCCCGGGGCCGGGGACATCGCGCTTCCCAGCGCTTTGGGAGTCAGCCGAGCGCCGCGAGCCAGCGGTAGGCCTGCTGCTCCCACTCGCCGTATCGATCCGGGTAGGCGGAGATCTGCACCGCCTGGGCGGCGTCGGTGAACGAGAGGCTCTCCCAGCCCGGGACGTCGAGCAGGCCGCGGGTCGCGGTGCCGTTGGGATCGGCCGCTCCGCCGAAGAAGGTCGCGATCGACCGCGAGGGGTCGCGGACCTGATCGGGAGTTCCCCACCCGGTGCTCGGGCGCTGTTGGAAGAGTCCGAGCGAGTCCCGGTCACCCCAGTCGAGATTCCGGATCCAGGACTCGACCATCGCCGTCGCCAACGCGATCGCGATACCGCGGTCGGGGACCCCGCGTTCCCGGCCGACCTGGATGATCAGGCGCGCGTTCGCGATCTGCTCGGCGTCGAGGCCGAGCTCGGGGAGCGCGGCAGTCTGCACGGCGGGTGCGGCAGCGGCGCCGGGGATCACCAGCTCCTGCCCGGGATAGATGATCGAGGCGCGATCGAGTCCGTTGGCGGCGAGCACCGCGTCGAGCCCCAGACCATGGACGCTCGCGATCGCCGACAGTGTGTCGCCAGCAGTGACGGTGTGCGTCGCTGCGGCGATGGGGGTGACCGGCGCAACGCTTGCGGCAGCCGGTGCGGCCGCGCTGCTCGCGCCCGCCGGGACCGTGAGGGTCTGTCCAGGGAAGATCACGGCGCCGTCGTCGAGCCCGTTGGCCGCGAGGAGCGCCTTGACGCCGATGCCGTTCGCCTGCGCGATAGACCACGGGGTGTCGCCGTTCGAGACGGTGTGGGTTTTCCCTGCGGGGGCAGGCGTGGTGACGGGATCGGCGGCCGGAGCTGCGGAGGGCGCGTCACCGGCCAACCGGATGCGGTCACCGGGACGGATGACCGACGCCCAGTCGAGACCGTTCCAGGCCAGCAGGTCGGCCGTGCGCAGCCCGTAGACGGAGGCGATCCGGCTGATCGTGTCGCCGAGCACGACCGTGTGCTCGGCGGGCCGGGTCGAGAGCGGACGCGACGTCATGCCGCTGTTGGCGGGCGCGGTCCGGAACGCCGAGCCGGGTGTCGCCTCGCGTTGCGCCGTCTCGGCGGTCGGTGCCGCTGCGGCAGGCTGGGTCGTCAGGCTCAGCGCGATCGACCCGACGACGGCGGGCGCGATGGTGCCGCGCCAGCGGTGTCGCGGGCGGTGCGGGGCGGAGATCGAGTCGCGGCGCACGGAGGGTCCCTTCTCGGAGGTCTTCGAAACGCTGACATGTCGCTGTGAGACGTGTCAACCGAAGTGACGCGTGTGACTGGTGTGAATGAGGGTCTCGGGGCGAGCCGTCACCCAGGTCGGAAGTGACATAGTGAGAGGGTGAGCACTCCCGATTACCCCGTCGTTCCCGTGTCCTGGCTGGCGCTGCCCGAGGTCGTCGAGCTGACGGGCGAGACGCTCAGTCGCGTCCGCCGACTCCTCGATGAGAATCACCTCATCGGGTCGCGCCGCGACGGCGTCTTCCGCATTCCGGAGGCGTTCTTCATCGACGGCGCGCCGCTCTCGTCGCTCCGCGGCACCATCACCGTTCTGCACGACGCCGGGTTTTCTGACGACGAGGCGATCGATTGGCTGTTCGCCACCGAGGACTCGATCGGCGCGGCCCCCATCGCCGCCCTGCGCGCGGGGCGCAAGACCGAGGTTCGTCGGGTCGCTCAAACCCTCGCCTGAGTCTGTCGGATCAGGCGGTCCTGCGGATCGCTGCGTCGGCGATCTCGCGGAGCGTGGCGACCTCGGCGTCACCGATCGGTGCGGAACCGATGGCTGCATCCGCCAGTGCGGCGAGACGATCGATCTCACCCTCGAGCCGCTGAACAGCCCCGCTGTCCTCGATGACTCGCTGCAGCCGGGCGATGGTCGTCTCATCGAGCGCCCGATCGCCGAGCGCCGCGTCGAGGTCGGCCCGGCCGGCCTCGTCCATCGCCTCGCGGGCATAGGCGATGAGGACCGTCCGCTTGCCTTCGCGGAGGTCGTCGCCCGACGGCTTGCCCGTCACCGATGAATCGCCGAAGACCCCGAGGATGTCGTCGCGCAGCTGGAACGCGAGCCCGACGGCGTGCCCGAACTCGGCGAGGGCTTCGCGCTGAGCCGGTGCCGCGCCGCCGAGGGCCGCACCGATCAGGAGCGGCTGCTGCACGCTGTAGCGGGCCGACTTGTACGACGCGACGCGCAACGCGCGCGCGGCGTGGTCGTCGTCGGGCGCGGTGGCCCAGGCGGCTTCCTCCGCGACGTCGAGGTACTGGCCGACCGTGACGTCGCGTCGCATGGTCGCGTACTGACGGCGGACGTCCGACGCGCGCGGATGACCGTCGACGGCGTCTTCGAGGAGGTCGTCGCTCCAGGCGATGAGCAGGTCGCCGAGCAGGATCGCCGCGGCGCGACCGAAGGCGTCGGCGTCGCCCAGCCATCCCGAGCGGCGATGAGCGTCCTCGAGGGCCCGGTGAGCCGCGGGGCGGCCGCGTCGGGTGTCGGAGTTGTCGACAAGATCGTCGTGCACCAGTGCGGCGGCGTGGAAGATCTCCAGCGAGGCCGCGACGCCGGCGATGTCGGCATCGTGAGCGGAGCCGCCGGCTGCCGCATGGCCGGCCGAGAGGAAGCGGGCACGGAGCCGTTTTCCGCCGGCGACGGCGGCGAGGGCGCGGTCGACGAAATCCACTGCCTCGGCGCCGAGATCGGCGACCTCGGCCCGCCGATCCGACGCGAAGCTTTCCAGTCGCTGGGAAACGGTCGAGATCGGGTCGGCGGAGCTCGTCACAGGCCTAGCCTAGTTCTCATCAGCGCGCGTAGAATCGGGCGCACCGGTACCCGAACAGAGGGGGATGCATGCCACTGTCAGAACAGGAGCAGCGGCTGCTCGACGAGATGGAACGCCATCTCATGCGCAATGAAGCAGACGTCGTCAGTGCTCCGCGCGAAGGCCAGTCCCTCAGCTACCGCAACATCGTCTACGGTGCCGTCCTCGTCCTTCTCGGCCTCGGCGGTCTGATCGCCGGCGTCTCGAGCAGCATCATCGCGATCGGCGTCGTCGCCTTCCTCATCATGGTGGGGGGCGTCGTGCTGGCGCTGACACCGTCTCGGAACGGAACAGCGAGCCGACCGACCGCCACGACCGGTACGCGTAAGCCGGCCCCCCGATCGTCGAACTTCATGGATCGCATGAACGACCGATGGGACCGTCGTAACGGCGAACGCTGACGCATCCCGCTTCGCTTTCAGAGCACCGACCTCCGGGTCGGTGCTCTTTTTTGTGCCCGGGGGGAGTGGAGAGCCGTATAGCCATAGTGAAGTGGAGGAAAGTGGAGTAAAGTGGTGCGCATCGACGGGCCGGGAGGGGGTGGTGGAGCACCATGCTTCTCGGCACGCACACCCCCAAGCTCGACGAGAAGGGCCGCGTCATCCTCCCCGCCAAATTCCGCGACGACCTCGGCCCCGGTGTCGTCGTGACGCGCGGGCAGGAGCGGTGCCTCTACGTGTTCAGCACCGTGGAGTTCGAGCGCGTGTACGAGCGGATCCGCGAAGCGCCTCTGACGAACAAGCAGGCACGTGACTTCCAGCGCATGTTCCTCTCGGGTGCGAGCGCCGAGAAGCCCGACAGCCAGAACCGCATCACCGTGCCGCCTCACCTGCGCACCTACGCGGGACTCGGGCGCGAGCTGGTCATGACCGGTGTCGGCGCGCATGCCGAGATCTGGGATGCCGATGCCTGGAACGCCTACGCGGCCGGGAACGAGGACGCGTACTCCGACATGGAGCAGGAGGTGATCCCGGGACTCTTCTGAACCGTGGCCGTGATCCTCAGCCGCTGGCCCTGACGCACTTCCCCGGTGTCAGGTCGCAGCGGAGGGGGATCAGGGCTCCGGGCCCGTCCCACGACGACCATGACGAACGACGACATCCACACCCCCGTCCTGCTCGACCGCTGCGTCGAGCTGCTCGCCCCTGCGCTCCAGCGGGAGGGCGCGGTCGTCGTCGACGCCACCGAAGGCATGGGCGGCCACTCCGAGGCGCTCCTCGCGCGGTTCCCCGGCGCCCGGCTCGTCGGCCTCGACCGCGACACCGACGCCTTGCGCATCGCGGGCGAGCGGCTCGCCCGATTCGGGGAGCGCGTCGACCTCGTCCACACCGTCTACGACGGCATCCGGGAGGCGCTGGACTCCGTCGGCATCCGCCGAGTCGACGGCATCCTCTTCGATCTCGGCGTCTCGTCGCTGCAGCTCGACGAGGCCGACCGCGGATTCGCGTACGCGCAGGACGCGCCCCTCGACATGCGTATGGACCAGACCGCGGGCACGACCGCGGCAGAGATCCTCGCGACGTACAGCGAAGGCAACCTGCGCCGCATCTTCGAGCGCTACGGCGAGGAGAAGCTGGCGGGCCGATACGCGCGAGCGATCATCGAGGCTCGCGGCCGCGCGCCGCTCACCCGGTCCGGCGAGCTCGTCGACGTCCTCATCGCCGCAACCCCGGTCGCCGTCCAGCGCGACCGATCCGGGCACCCCGCGAAGCGCGTCTTCCAGGCGCTCCGCATCGAGGTCAACGCCGAGCTGGCCGTGCTCGAACGCGCTCTGCCCGCGGCGCTCGACGCGCTGGCCGTCGGCGGGCGCATCGTCGTCATGTCGTACCAGTCGCTCGAGGATCGCGCGGTCAAGCGCGTCCTGGCCGACGCATCGTCGTCGACCGCGCCCAGCGGCCTCCCCGTCGAGCTCCCCGAGCACGCACCGCGGTTCCGGCTGCTGGTCCGTGGGGCGGAGCTGGCCTCCGAGGAAGAACGTGAACGCAATCCCCGCGCGAAGCCGGTCCGGCTGCGCGCGGCGGAACGGATGAGGGAGGCCTCGTGACTGCCGACAACACCGCCCGCATCCCTTCTCCGCTGGGTGACGACTTCTTCGCGAGCGTGCCCGGTCGGCTGCCTCGCGAGGGGGAGCGCGACCGCCAGCGCGATCTGCGGCTGGTCACCGGCGTCGCGCGCCGTCACCGCCCGCGCATGCTCTACGGCGTCATCGCCGTGTCGGGCGCCGTGCTCATCGGCGCAGTCCAGATGGGCCTGTCGATCCTCACCACGCAGACCTCCTACGAGATCTCCGCGCTCTCGCAGCAGCAGCGCCAGCTCACCTGGCAGAAGCAGATCATCCAGGACGATCTCGCCGGGCTCGCGTCCCCGCAGTACCTCGCGGCGAACGCCACCGCACTGGGCATGGTCATCGCCGAATCGCCGAGCTACCTGCGGCTCAGCGACGGCGCCGTCCTCGGCGCTGCGAGCGCGGCGGGATCGCACTCGAACGTCGACGCGCTCGGACGCGCGGCCGTCGCGAACTCGCTGGTCGCCGGCGTGCCCCTCATCACCGACCCCGCCGCGAGCCTCGAGACCGGCACGAGCACCGACGAGCTGGTCGGTGCCGATCGTGCGACACCCCCGCCCGTCGCCGACGGATTGCCCGCCCCGAGCACACACTGAGAACCATGACGACACGAGCCACCCGCAGTCCGCGCCGCCGTACGGTCGTCGCACTCCTCGTCGTCCTCATCGTCCTCGTCGCATTCATCGTGCGGCTCGTCGACATCCAGGTCGTGAACGCCGACGAGCACGAGGCCGATGCCCGGAACCTCGCGATGGAGGCCGGGACCGAGCTGTTCGGGACGCGCGGCGACATCACCGACACCAACGGAGCTCCTCTCGCGACGACGACCTCCGTCTACGACGCGAAGATCGACCCCAAGCTCGCGGCCAGCGGGATCAAGCGGAAGAACGACGACGGTCAGACCGTCACCGTCACGTGGCCCGAACTGGCGGTCGAGATCGCCGCGGTGACCGGGCAGGATGCCGCCGAGGTCGAGAGCATCGTCACGACCGCCGTCGCCGCCGACCCGGAGTCGCGCTTCGCCTACCTCGAACGCGGGATCTCGACGGCCCAGTACCGCGCACTCGCCGATCTCAAGCTTCCGTTCGTCGGCTTCGACCCCCACCCCCACCGGACGTACCCCGACGGAGCGGTCGCGGGCAACGTCATCGGATTCGTCGGGTCGGACGAGACCCCGCTCGAGGGCATGGAGTCGCTGCAGAACTCGTGTCTGCAGAGCAGCGATGGCAGGGTGCGCTACATGCGCGGCCTCGATGGCGTCGTGATCCCGGGAACCGAGACCGAGGACCCCGCGCCCGTCAACGGCGGCACCCTGCGCCTCACGATCGATCGCGATCTGCAGTGGTACATGCAGCAGCTGATCGCCGAGCAGACGCAGAACCTCGGAGCCGAGAGCGGCTCGATCCTCGTCGTCGAGGTCGCGACGGGCAAGATCCGCGCCGCGGCCGAGTACCCCAGCGTCGACCTCAACGACATCGCGGCATCCGATCCCGCCGACCGCGGCAGCCGCCTCTTCCGCGACTCGTACGAGCCGGGATCGACGTTCAAGCCCGTCACGGCCGCCACCGCGATCGAGGCGGCGGGACTGACCCCGCTGTCGACCGCATGGTCGCCCGATCGGATGGAGTTCCCCAACGGCGCCGTCGTCAACGACTCCGAGCATCACGAGGCTCAGAACCTGACGCTCACCGGCGGACTCGTCACCTCCTCGAACGTCGCGCTCTCGCAGTTCGGCTCGCAGGTCGACCCCGAGACGCGGCTCGAGTACCTCAAGAAGTTCGGCGTCGGCGAGGGCACGGCACTCAACTGGTCGGGGGAGCCCAAGGGCACCTACATCCCGACGGATCAGTGGGACAACCAGACCTACTACACGACGACGTTCGGCCAGGCCTTCACGGTGACCGCCCCGCAGGTGGCATCCGTCTACCAGACGATCGCGAACGGCGGTGTGCGGGAGCCCCTGAGCCTCGTGGAGTCGTGCACGGCCGCCGACGGAACGGTGACCGAACCCGACCTCCCGGAGCCGGTGCGCGTGATTCAGGAGAGCACGGCCAGCCAGGTCAGCGAGATGCTCGAGAACGTCTTCGCACAGGGCACGCTCGCCGACGACATCGCGATTCCGGGCTACCGGATGGCAGGCAAGACCGGTACCGCCCAGAAGGTCGACCCGAACACCGGCGCCTACAAGGACAACCTGTACTACACGTCTCTGGTGGGCTACGCGCCGGCCGACGATCCGAAGTATGTTGTCCTGACGGCATTCGACGAGCCGAAGACCCTGCGTCTGTCGGCAGCCAACCGGCCGGCGTTCCAGAAGGCGATGACCCAGGTGCTCAAGCACTACCGGATCATGCCGTCCGACTCGCAGACGCCGCTGCTCCCCGTGACCCAGTGACGCGCATGAGCGCGTCCGAGGATTGAACATGATCTCCCTCCCGTTGTCCGACATCGCCCGCGTGCTCTCGGGCACCCTCCACCTCGCCGGTGGCGACGGCCCCGATACCCGCGTCGGCGGAACGGTCGACACGGACTCGCGCAACATCGGCCCCGGCGACGTGTTCGTAGCCAAGCCGGGCGACGCGACCGACGGGCACCTGTTCGTTCCGGCCGCGGCCGAGGCCGGCGCGGCACTCGCGATCGTCGAGCACCTCGTCGACGCCGAGATCACGCAGATCGTCGTGTCCGACGCGGTGACGGCGCTCGCGGACCTCGCTCGCGAGGTCGTCGGACGCGTCCGCGCTGCGGGAGGCCTTCGCGTCGTGGGCATCACCGGGTCGAACGGCAAGACCACGACGAAGAACCTGCTCGCTCGCATCCTCGAGGGGGAGGGGCCCACGGTCGCGCCGCGGGCCTCGTTCAACAACTCCGTCGGTGCGCCGCTGACCATGCTCCGCGTCGCGGACGACACCCGCTACCTGGTGAGCGAGTTCGGCGCCGACGGCTCGGGCCAGATCGCGCGTCTCGCGGGTCTCGTGACGCCGGACGTGGGTGTGGTCCTCATGGTCGGGATGGCGCACGCCGGCGGTTTCGGCGGTGTGGAGGCGACCCTCAAGGCCAAGACCGAGCTGGTCGAGGCGGTCCGCGCCGGCGGCGTGGCAGTCCTCAACGCCGACGATGCGCGTGTCGCGACGATGGCGGCCGTCGCCGAGGCCCGAGGCGTTCGTGTCCGCTGGTTCGGACGCGGTTCGGCGGCAGAGGTGCGCGCCGACGACGTCGAGGTCGACGCATCGGGCACGTCATGCGTGATCACGGTCGGCGAGCAGCGGATGCCGTTGCGACTGCGGGTACTCGGCGAGCACCACGTCATGAACGCGCTGGCGGCGATCACCGCCGCGCTCGAACTGGGCGTGACCCTCGAGAACGCCGTCGCGCGGCTCGAGACCGTCGAGCTGGCCGAGCGCTGGCGGATGCAGCCGCTCGGTTCCGAGTCGGTCCGCATCATCAACGACGCCTATAACGCGAGCCCGGACTCGATGGCCGCGGCTCTGCGCACCCTGGCGCAGATCACTCAGACGGGTGAACGCAAGGTCGCCGTGCTCGGCGCGATGAGCGAGCTCGGCGAGTTCGCCGGCGACGAGCACGACCGCGTCGGCCTTCAGGCGGTCCGTCTGCGGATCGAGCGCATCGTCGTCGTCGGGGCAGAGGCCCGGCGGCTCTACCTCGCCGCGATCGGGGAGGGCTCGTGGGACGGCGAGGCGGTGTTCTTCGCGGACGTCGATGCCGCGTACGACTACCTGATCGAGGAGCTCCGCGCCGGGGACCGTGTGCTCGTGAAGTCGTCGAACTCCGCGGGACTGCGGCACCTCGGCGATCGTCTGGGAGAATTCTTCTCGTGAGATCCCTGCTGACGGCCGCGACGATCTCGCTCGCGTTCACACTCTTCCTGACCCCCCTGTTCATCCGGCTCTTCGAGAAGCTGGGCTGGGGACAGGTCATCCGCACGCCCGACGATGCGACTAACCCGAGTCACCACGCCAAGCGCGGAACGCCCACCATGGGCGGCATCATCTTCATCATCGGCACGATCGTCGGATACCTCGTCGGCACGCTGACCGGAGGAGCGCCCCCGTCGATGTCGGGGCTGCTCGTGATCTGGATGATGGTCGGGCTCGGGATCGTCGGTTTCATCGACGACTACATGAAGGTCCGGTCGCAGCGCAGCCTCGGTCTGTCGGGCTGGCGGAAGGTCGCCGGCCAGGTGATCGTGGCCGTGTCGTTCGGCGTCCTCGCCCTGCTCGTCCCCAACCACGGCGGTCAGCCGGTGGGACGTCCGTTCATCTCGCTGTTCCGCGACATCGACTGGCTGTCGTTCATGGCTCTCGGCGGCGTCGCCGGGTGGCTCCTCTACCTCGCGTGGATCTCGTTCCAGGCCGTCGCATGGTCGAACGCGACCAATCTCACCGACGGCCTCGACGGACTCGCGACCGGGGCGGGGATCTTCACCGTCTCGGCTTACAGCCTGGTGACCTTCTGGCAGTTCCAGCAGCGGTGCGCGAGCGGCGCCCTCGTGCCGGCCTACGAGACGGCGTGCTACACGACCAACGACCCGATGGACCTCACGATCATCTCCGCGTCCTTCGTCGGCGCACTCGTCGGGTTCCTCTGGTGGAACGCGCCGAAGGCCAAGATCTTCATGGGCGACGTCGGCTCGATGGCGATCGGCGGCGTCATCGTCGCCATGGCGGTGCTCTCGCGCACCGAGCTCCTGGCGGTCATCATCGCGGGCGTCTTCATCATCGCTCCCGGATCGGTCATCCTCCAGCGCTACTACTTCAAGGCCACGGGCGGTAAGCGTCTGTTCCTCATGAGCCCGTTCCACCACCATCTGGAGATGCGCGGATGGCCGGAGGTGACGATCGTCGTCCGGATGTGGATCATCGCGGGCATGCTCGCCGTGGGCGGCGTCGGGCTCTTCTACGTCGCGTGGCTGGCCGCGGTATGACCGCGCGTCTGAACGACCTGACGAGCTGGAACTCCGACTGGCGCGGGCTCCGCGTCGTGGTCCTCGGGCTCTCGGTCACCGGCTTCTCCGTGGCCGACACCCTCGCCGAGCTCGGTGCGGACGTGCTCGTGGCGACCGAGGGCGCGGACGCCGAGTACGCCCGTCTGCTGCCCGTCATCGGAGCGAAGCTCTACGACGGCTCGCTGCAGAGCGTCCCCGACGCCGTCGCGGCGCACGCGCCCGAGATCGTCGTCGCGTCGCCCGGCTTCCCCCCGCATCACCCCGTCATCCGGTGGGCTCGAGAGAGCGGCATCGCCGTGTGGGGCGACATCGAGCTGGCGTGGCGCGTGCGCGACAAGGTCGTCCGGCCCGACGGGAACCCGGCCGATTGGGTGCTCATCACGGGCACGAACGGCAAGACGACGACGACGCAGCTCACGGCGGCGATGCTCGCCGCGGGCGGGCTGCGGGCCGCGCCCTGCGGCAACATCGGCGTCCCGGTGCTCGACGCGGTCCGCGATCCGGGCGGTTTCGACGTCCTCGTCGTCGAGGTGTCGAGCCATCAGCTCTGGTACCTCGGCCTGGCCGAAGGCCCCGATCGGCTGTCGCCGCACGCGAGCGTCTGCCTGAATCTCGCCGACGATCACCTCGAATGGCACGGCTCGTTCGCGGCCTACCGTGACGCGAAGGCCGTGGTCTACGAGAACACCCGCGTCGCGTGCGTCTACAACAAAGCGGATGCCGCTACGCGTGAGATGGTCGAGGAGGCTGAGGTGGTCGAGGGCTGCCGCGCCATCGGATTCGATCTCGGCGTGCCCGGTCCCAGCGATCTCGGCCTCGTCGACGGCATCCTCGTCGACCGGGCGTTCCACGAGGACCGCCACGCGTCGGCGCTCGAACTGACGACGGTCGCGGAGCTCGCCGCGCGTGACCTCGCCGCTCCGCACATCGTCGCGAACATCCTCGCGGCCGCCGCCCTCGCGCGCTCGCTCGACGTCGAGCCGGCGGCGATCCGCGCGGCGGTGCTGGCGTTCCGCCTCGATCCGCATCGGATCGAAGTGGTGGCCCGAGTTGCGGGTGTGACCTGGGTCGACGACTCGAAGGCCACGAACCCGCACGCGGCCGCGTCATCGCTGGCCGCCTTCCCCGGGGCGATCTGGGTCGTGGGCGGACTGCTCAAGGGCGTCGACATCTCGGCGCTCGTCGCCGGACGCGGTGCCGCCGCCAAAGCGGCCATCGTCATCGGCGAGGACCGCGGAGCCGTGCTCGCCGCGTTCGCGCGACACGCCCCGGCGGTTCCGGTGATCGAGGTCGAGGCGACTCAGACTGAGGATGTCATGGCACGGGTCGTCGAACTGGCGGCCGGGGTGGCCGGTGACGGGGACGTCGTGCTCCTCGCCCCCGCAGCTGCCTCGTTCGATCAGTTCGCCTCGTACGCAGACCGCGGTCGTCGCTTCGCGGAGGCCGTGCGCGAACGGATCGGAAGGGGAGACGGTGACCACGACGCCGAGCCGCCCGACGCCGCCACCGACCAACCTCGCTGACGAGAGCCCGACGCGGAGCGGTTTCGCGGCACGTGTGTCGCTCGGACGCGTCTTCGCGCCGGTCCCGAGCGAGTTCCTCTTGCTCGCTTCGACCGCTCTCATCCTCACGGGTTTCGGTCTCGTCATGGTCCTGTCGGCCACGATGGCGACCGCCAATGCGAGTCCCTTCGAGACAGTGCTCAAGCAGGCGGTCTTCGCGCTCCTCGGTATACCGCTGATGTTCATCGCCAGCCGGATGCCGCTGCGTTTCTGGAAGCGCATCGCGTGGCCGGCGCTCATCGCCGGAATCATGCTCCAGCTGCTCGTCTTCGTGCCCGGACTGGGTGTGCACAACGACGGAAACACCAACTGGATCTCCGTCTTCGGGTTCCAGGCGCAGCCGTCCGAGTTCCTGAAGCTCGCGCTCGCGGTATGGCTCGGATTCGTTCTGTATCGGAAGCAGACGCTGCTGTCGAAGTGGCAGCACGTGTTCATCCCGGTCGTCCCGGTCGGCGCCCTCGTCATCGGCACCGTCATGGGCGGTCACGATCTCGGCACCGCGATGATCCTGATGGCGATCCTGCTCGGGTGCTTGTTCTTCTCCGGCGTCAAGCTGCGGCTGTTCGTCATTCCGCTGATCCTCGTGGTCGGCGCGGCCGCGGTGTTCGCCGTGACGAGCCCCAACCGCATGGCTCGCATCATGAGCTTCCTGAACGTCGATTCGACCGACTGCTACTTCGCGGATGCGGGCTCGTGCTACCAGCCGCTCCATGGTATCTGGGCGCTCGCCAGCGGCGGGATCTTCGGCCTCGGACTCGGCAACTCGCGGGAGAAGTACCAGTGGCTCCCCGCCGCAGCGAACGACTACATCTTCGCGATCGTGGGGGAGGAGCTCGGCCTCATCGGCTGCGCCGTCGTCCTCGCCCTGTTCGCGCTCTACGCCGTCGGCGCCTTCCACATCGTCCGCAAGACCCATGACCCGTTCGTGCGCATCGTCGCGGGCGGCATCACGATCTGGGTGGTCGGCCAGGCGCTCGTGAACATCGGCGTCGTCCTCCGCATCTTCCCCGTCCTGGGTGTGCCGCTGCCGTTCATGTCGCAGGGGGGCACCTCCCTCGTCTCGGGCCTTCTCGCCACCGGAGTGCTGCTCTCGTTCGCGCGGACGCTGCCCGTGCGGACTCCCGCCCTCGACGTGGCTGCAGGCGCGCGGCCGGTGCGACCCGCAGCCGCTCGGGCCGGTTCCGCCCGGCGGTAGGCTCGATCCGGTGACCACCTACCTTCTGGCGGGCGGCGGCACCGCGGGACACGTCAACCCGTTGCTCGCCGTGGCCGACGAACTGCGCGACCGACGCTCCGACGACACCGTTCTGGTGCTCGGAACACGCGAAGGGCTCGAGTCGCGCCTCGTGCCGCAGCGGGGCTACGAGCTGCTGATCGTCGACAAGGTGCCGTTCCCGCGGCGTCCGAACGGCGCTGCGGCGCGGTTCCCGGCGCGTTGGCTGCGTGCGGTCGCACAGGTCCGGACCTACATCCGCGAGCGTGGCGTCGACGTCGTCGCGGGCTTCGGCGGCTACGCGGCAGCGCCGGCATACGTCGCCGCGCGACGCGAGGGCGTGCCCTACGTCGTGCACGAGGCCAACGCGCGTCCCGGCCTCGCCAACGTGCTCGGTGCCCGAAGGGCGGCCGCGACCGGCATCGTCTTCGAGGGCACCCCCTTGCGCGGCGCGCAGGTCGTCGGGATGCCGCTCCGCCGCGAGATCGTCGATCTCGACCGGGCGGCGCGCCGGGCCGAGGCCGCCGCCGCCTTCGGACTCGATCCCGAACGCCCCGTCGTCCTCGTGTTCGGCGGCTCGCTGGGCGCGCGTCGGCTCAACGAAGCGCTGGCGGGATCGTGGTCCGACATCGTCGCCGCAGGCTGGCAGGTGCTGCACGCCGCGGGCGAGCGCAACGAGGTGTCCGACGCCTCGTCGCCGGACTACCGGGTGGTTCCGTATCTCGATCGGATGGATCTCGCGTTCGCGATCGCCGATGTCGTGGTCTCGCGCTCGGGCGCCGCGACCGTGAGCGAGGTCAGCGCGCTCGGCATCCCGGCGGTGTACGTCCCCTACGCGGTCGGCAACGGCGAGCAGGCGTTGAACGCGGCGGGACCGGTCCGCGCCGGCGCGGCACGCATCATCGACGACGCCGACTTCACGCCCGAGCGCGTGCGCTCGGAGATCGTGCCGCTGCTGACCGACGCCGAGGAGCTCGAACGGATGCGGCGCGCCGCCGGCTCGGTCGGCACGCGCGAGGGCGCGGCCAACGTCGTGGCGCTCCTCGACGCCGCGCAGCGACGCTGAGGGCGTGGCGGGCGGTCCTGTCAGCCGGGCGACCTAGACTTGACGGGTCATGATCAGACCCGACTTGAGCCTCCCGATCCCCGCCGACATCACTGCCGCGCACTTCATCGGCATCGGCGGATCGGGCATGTCCGGTCTCGCCGGGATGTTCCTCGACCGCGGCATCCGTGTGTCCGGGTCGGATCGCGCCGACAGCCCCGCTATGCGCGCACTCGCGGCGCGCGGAGCCGACGTCCACGTCGGTCACGATGCCGCCCATCTTCCCGATGACGCTGACACGGTCGTCCACACCGGCGCGATCTGGCCCGAGAACCCGGAGTTCCTCCTCGCCAAGGAGCGCGGGCTGCACGTCATCCACCGGTCGCAGGCGCTGCACTGGCTGATCGGCGGCCGGCGGCTCGTCTCGGTGGCGGGCGCACACGGCAAGACGACCTCGACCGGCATGATCGTGACGGCGCTGCGCGGTCTCGGTACGCGCCCGACCTTCGTCAACGGCGGCGTGATCGCCGACCTGGGGGTCTCCAGCGGCACCGGCGACGACGACGTCTTCGTCATCGAGGCCGACGAGTCCGACGGCACTTTCCTCCTGTACGACACCTCGATCGCGCTGATCACCAACGTCGACCCCGATCACCTGGATCACTGGGAGACCCGCGAAGCGTTCTACGACGGCTTCGTCCGGTTCGCCGATCGCGCCCGCGAAGCGGTCGTCGTGTCGGCAGACGATGCGGGGGCTGCCCGGGTCGCCGCCGCTGTGACGCACCGGCGCGTGATCACGTTCGGCGAAGCCGCCGATGCAGACGTGCGGCTGTCCGACATCGTGACGGAGGGACCGGTGTCGTTCTCGCTCACCGCGGGCGACGAGACGGTGCACGGACGACTGTCGGTCCCGGGGGCCCACAACGCGATGAACGCCGCGGGCGCGGTCGCCGTCCTGGTCGCCCTCGGGTACGAGCTCGAACGGGCCCTTCGCGCCGTCGAGGGGTTCGGCGGCACGGCGCGTCGATTCGAGCTGCACGGAGTGACCCGCGGCGTCAGCGTCTACGACGACTACGCCCATCACCCGACCGAAGTCGCCGCCGCGCTGTCCGCCGCCCGCACAGTCGTCGGCGGGGGGCGCATCATCGCCCTCCACCAGCCGCATACGTACTCGCGAACGCAGGAGATGTTCCGCGAGTTCGCCGATGTCCTCGAGACGCACGCCGATCACACGGTCGTCCTCGACGTCTACGGAGCCCGGGAAGACCCGGTCCCCGGTGTCACCGGCGAGCTCGTGAGCGGCGCGTTCGCCGATCCCGAGCACGTGCACTACGTGGCCGACTGGCAAGAGGCAGCCGACTACACGGCGGGTGTCGCACGCGACGGCGACTTCATCGTCACGCTGGGGTGCGGCAACGTGAACCTGATCGTCCCTCAGGTGCTCGACGCGCTCGCCCGGACGGAGCAGTAGCCGGTGCGCCGCCCGAGTCCGCTGCCGCCCGCGTCACGGCCCGCCGGCGGGCAGGACGGCGGGGTCGCCCCGGAGGATCGTGCGTCGCTCGCGCCCCGTCGTGTCGACCCGCCGCGACGCGCCGCCGACAGCCAGGACGCGAAAGATTCGGTCGCGTCCACATCGCCCGACGCGACCGAGACCCAGCCCGTCGACGAGATGTGGCATCAGCGCGGTCGCGACTACGGCATCGCGCCGATCATCCCGTTCGATCCGCCGGCGCGGCCCGAACCGGCGGCGCCGCCGTCGGGAGCCGCGGGCGACGACGAAGCCGACGACCGGCGGCTGACGGCGCGTGACCTGTGGGGTGCCGCGCGTGCGCGTCGGCGTGCGCTTCGGCGCGAGGTCCGGCGGTTCACCGCACGTCAGCGTCGACGCAGACGTATCTGGCTCGTCTCGGCGAGCGTCCTCGTCGCCCTCGTCCTCGGCTCAATCGGGGCCGCCTACAGCCCGTTGTTCGCCGTCGAGCGCATCACGATCGTGGGCACCTCTCAGCTGGATGCGGCCGCTGTCGAGACGGCGCTCGAGGGTCAGCTGGGCACGCCCATGCCTCTCGTCGACGAGAGTGCCGTGAAGGCCGCGCTCGTCTCGTTCCCGCTGGTGGAGTCGTACAGCCTCGAGGCGAGACCGCCGCACGAGCTCGTGGTGCGCATCGTCGAGCGGACGCCGGTCGGCGCCGTGCAGGGCGAGGCCGGCTACACGCTCGTCGACGCCGCCGGGGTCGCCCTCTCGACCACGCCCGAGCCTCCGGAGGGTCAGCCTCTCCTGGAGGTCGAGGGCGGCCTGTCGTCGAGCACCTTCGCTGCCGCGGGGCAGGTCTTCCGTTCGCTTCCCGACTCGCTGCGGTCGCAGGTGACCGTGCTGTCCGCGACGACACCGAACGACGTCACCCTCACGCTCGCCGACGGACGCTCGGTGGTCTGGGGCGGACCATCGGATTCCGGCAAGAAGGTCCAGGCTCTGGAAGCGCTCATGAACGCGCGCGCAGACGCCTCGGGTTACGACGTCTCGTCGCCGCAGGCAGCCGTCGTCCGCTGAGGCTGGTCGGCGGGGCCGTCCGACCCCGATGGAACCCGTGAAAACACGGGATGTCGCGACACGCCGCACACGTCCATCGGGTGCGCCCCTGAGTGCGTAGCTTCAACCTCAGGAATTGCATACCCGGCAATTCTTTAAACCTCTACGTGAGGTTGAAGGTTTACGAGCAGGGTTCGGGACGAGATGGAGGCCGGCATGAGCCAGAACCAGAACTACCTCGCGGTGATCAAGGTCGTCGGTGTGGGCGGTGGCGGCGTCAATGCCGTCAACCGGATGATCGAGCTGGGGCTGCGGGGTGTCGAGTTCATCGCGGTGAACACCGACGCGCAGGCGCTCCTCATGAGCGACGCTGACGTCAAGCTCGACGTCGGCCGTGAGCTGACGCGCGGCCTCGGCGCCGGCGCCGACCCGGAGGTCGGGCGTCGTGCGGCAGAGGACCACGCCGAAGAGATCGAGGAAGCGCTCGCGGGTGCCGACATGGTCTTCGTCACCGCGGGTGAGGGCGGCGGCACCGGCACCGGCGGCGCGCCCGTCGTCGCGCGCATCGCCAAGTCGATCGGCGCACTGACGATCGGTGTCGTCACGAAGCCCTTCTCCTTCGAGGGCCGTCGTCGGCAGAGCCAGGCCGAGTCCGGCGTGTCGAAGCTGAAGGAAGAGGTCGACACCCTCATCGTCGTCCCGAACGACCGCCTGCTCGAGATCAGCGACCGCGGCATCTCGATGGTCGAGGCCTTCGCCACCGCCGACCAGGTGCTCCTCGCGGGTGTCCAGGGCATCACCGACCTCATCACCACCCCCGGTCTGATCAACCTCGACTTCGCCGACGTGAAGTCGGTCATGCAGGGCGCGGGCTCCGCCCTGATGGGCATCGGTTCGGCACGTGGTGCCGACCGTGCGATCAAGGCCGCCGAGCTCGCTGTCGAGTCGCCGCTTCTCGAAGCATCGATCGAGGGCGCCCACGGTGTCCTGCTCTCGATCCAGGGTGGATCGAACCTCGGCATCTTCGAGATCAACGACGCGGCCCAGCTCGTCAAGGAGGCCGCCCACCCCGAGGCGAACATCATCTTCGGCACGGTCATCGACGACACCCTCGGCGACGAGGTCCGCGTGACCGTCATCGCGGCAGGCTTCGACGGCGGCGAGCCGCAGACCCGCATCGAGCCCATCGCGGCTGCGCGGCCGTCCGCACCGCCGGTGCTTCCCGAGATCCCGGCCGAGGAGGCTGCGGCATCCGAGCCGGTCGAGCGTCGCGAGACGAAGGAGACGGTGCCGGTCTCGGCCAAGAGCGAGTCGTACGACTCGGTCTTCGGCGACGATGACCTCGACATCCCCGACTTCCTGAAGTAGGCCGATCGCCCCATGCCGGATCTGGCCGAACGGCTCGCCGACGTCGACGCCCGCATCGCCGCTGCGATGCGGGCGTCGGGTCGCGCCCCGGCCGACGTGACGCGGATCGTCGTGACGAAGTTCCACCCGCCCGCGCTGATCGAACAGCTCCACGCCCTCGGCGTGCGCGACGTGGGGGAGAACCGGCAGCAGGAGCTCAGCGCCAAGCGCGCCGACCTCTCCGGGCTCGAGGGCATGCGCTGGCATTTCATCGGCCAGGCGCAGACGAACAAGGCGCGCGCGGTGCGAGCGGCGGCGGATGTCGTCCACTCGGTCGATCGCTCGCGGATCGCGGACGCGCTCCACAGTGCGGATCCCGAGGGCGAGCCGCTCGACGTGCTCGTCCAGGTGAACCTGACCGATGACCTCGGTCGCGGTGGCGTCGCGCCGACCGGTGTCGAGGCTCTGGCAGCGCACGTCGTGGAGCACTGCCCGAGCTTGCGCGTCCGCGGCGTCATGGCCGTCGCCCCGCTCGGCGAAGAGCCTGCATCGGCCTTCGCCCGCCTTGCGCAGACGTCCGACGTCCTGCGCTCCGTCGCGCCCGACGCGACCTGGATCTCCGCCGGCATGACCGGCGATTTCGTCGAAGCGATCTCCGCCGGTGCGACACACCTGCGGATCGGATCGGCAATCACGGGACCGCGCCCGGACCGCGGATAGCCTCGGAACAGACGAGCAAACGGAGGATGCGATGTCGAACCCGCTGAAGAAGACCATGGTTTACCTGGGCCTCGCAGATGAGGAAGAAATGTACGAAGAGCCGCAGGCCGAGCAGCAGCAGGCCCGTCGTGACAAGCCCGTCGAGAAGCCGGCTGCGCCGGTGACGCCGCTTCACCGTCCGGCGGTCGTTCGGCAGCCCACCACCGGCACCGTCAGCGAGATCCTGACCGTCCACCCCAAGCAGTACCGTGACGCGCAGGTCATCGCCGAGAACTTCCGCGAGGGCGTGCCGGTGATCATCAACCTCTCGCAGATGAGCGATGCCGATGCGCGACGCCTCATCGACTTCGCGAGCGGTCTGTCCCTCGGTCTGTACGGCCGCATCGAGCGCGTGACGAGCAAGGTGTTCCTGCTCTCACCCGAGAACATCGCCGTCTCCGGCGACGGCGCTGTGGCTCAGGCTGAGCCTGAGGCGGCGCCGTTCGCGCAGTGACCTGACGTGGATGTCGTACGGCTGATCGCCGCACTCGTCTACTTCGCACTCCTGCTGTACATCCTCGTTCTGTTCGTCAGACTGATCCTGGAGTACATCCCCCTGTTCAATCGGGAGTGGCGCCCGCGAGGATTTACTCTCGTGCTCGCCGAGGTCGTGTACACGATCACGGACCCACCGATAAAGACACTCCGCCGGGTCATCCCTCCGATCAGACTCGGCATGATCGCAATCGATCTGGCATTCCCGCTCACCATGCTGGCGTGCTTCATCCTGCTGTCGATCACGCGCGTGATCGCCTTCGTCTGAGGCGCTCGCGGCGGGATCGTCGCGGCCGCGAAGGCGTCGGACTATGCTGGGTGGGTACGGCCCGCTGCGGCGGGTGCCGGCTGACCGGCCCGCGTCGTGAGCCCTGAAAGAGGACAACACCATGGCTTTGACCCCTGAAGACGTCGTCACCAAGCAGTTCCAGCACGTGCGTTTCAAGGAAGGATTCGACCCCGACGAGGTCGACGACTTCCTCGACGAGATCGTCGTGGAATGGCGCAAGACGATCGCCGAGAACGACGAGCTCAAGGCGAAGCTCGCAGCCTACGAGTCGGGTGAGACCCCCGCGCCGGCCGCATCCGACGACGCCGTCGTCGAGGACGTGCCCGCTCCGGTCGCCGCCGTCGAACAGCCCGCACCCGCCGCTGACATGGCGCCGGCCGCCGCGTCCGCCGGCATCATCGAGCTGGCCCAGCGCCTGCACGACGAGCACGTCGCGGAGGGCAAGGCCCAGCGCGACAAGCTCATCTCCGATGCGCAGGCCCAGGCTGCATCGATCATCTCCGAGGCAGAGGCTCGCGGTCGCGACGAGGTCGCACGTCTCGAGGCCGAGCGCGTGTCGCTCGAGGGCCGCATCTCCGAGCTGCAGCAGTTCGAGAAGGACTACCGCGGTCAGCTCCGCGGTTTCATCGAGAGCAAGCTCCGCGACCTCGACACGACCGGCGTCTCGGCCGGCGCGTAATCCTTGGCGTCGCGCAAGCGTCTGAACGGTCCGGCGGCCGGTGCCCTCGTCGCGATTCTCGCGGCAGTGGTGCTGGCCGCCGACCAGTTCACGAAGTATCTCGCCCTCGAGAACCTGCCGTACCAGCGCGAGGTTCCGGTGCTGGGCGATTTCTTCCAGCTCTATCTGACGAAGAACCCCGGCGCCGCGTTCTCGCTGGGCACCGGAGTGACGTGGCTCTTCACACTGGCCCTCGCGGCCGTGGCCGTCGTCGTGATCGTGCTCGCCGTCCGCAGCGTCCGGACGAAGTCGTGGGCCATCGTCCTCGGACTCCTCCTGGGCGGCGTGCTCGGAAACCTCACCGACCGCTTGCTGCGCGAGCCCGGCTTCCTCGTGGGGCACGTCATCGACTTCATCCACACTCCCTGGATGTGGCTGTGGTTCCCGTCGGCGATCTACAACGTCGCTGACATGTTCATCGTGACGATGATGATCTCCGTCGCCGTGCTCGTTGTCATCGGCATCCGATTCGACGGCTCGCGAGAGCGACGCAACGCCGACGAGTCGGTGGAAGCCGCGCCGGCGGCCCCGACGGACGGCTGAGATGCCGCAGCGCGCACTTCCGGTTCCCGACGGTCTCGACGGCGTCCGCGTCGACGCCGCGCTGGCCAAGCTGCTCGGCTTCTCACGGACGTTCGCGGCGGAGGTCGCGTCTGCGGGAGGTGTGACGCTCGACGGGCGCACGCTCGCCAAATCGGACAAGCTCGTCGCGGGTGCCTGGCTCGACGTCTTCTGGCAGGAGCGCGCCGAGGCGCAGATCGTGCCTGTCGCCGTCCCCGACCTCGGCATCGTTCACGACGATGACGACATCGTGGTCGTCGACAAGCCGGCGGGCGTCGCCGCGCACCCCTCCCTCGGATGGGAGGGGCCGACGGTCCTCGGCGCGTTGGCCGCAGCGGGCTATCGCATCGCGACGACGGGAGCCGCGGAACGCCAAGGCGTCGTGCACCGACTCGATGTGGGAACGAGCGGACTCATGGTCGTCGCGAAGAGCGAACGGGCCTATGTCGCACTCAAGCGTGTGTTCAAGGAGCGCGAGGTCGAGAAGATCTATCACGCCGTGGTGCAGGGCCATCCCGACCCGCTCGCGGGAACGATCGACGCCCCCATCGGGCGCCACCCGTCGCACTCGTGGAAGTTCGCTGTCACACCGGCGGGCAAGGACTCGGTCACTCACTACGAGACCCTCGAGGCGTTTCCGGGCGCGTCGCTGCTCGAGATCCATCTCGAGACCGGGCGCACGCACCAGATCCGCGTGCACATGGCCGCGCATCGGCATCCCTGCGTCGGGGATCCGCTGTACGGGGCCGACCCGACGCTGTCCGCGCGGCTCGGGCTGACCCGTCAGTGGCTGCACGCCCACCGGCTCGCCTTCGAGCACCCGGTCACGGGGGAGTGGTCGACCTTCGCTTCGCCGTACGCACCCGACCTCGCGCGCGCGCTCGAGGTGCTGAGCGGCGACTGACGCGTCGCCTCTCCCGCGCGAGTCGTGGCCCGGTCAGCCCTCGCCGAGCCGGTCGGCCAGGGCGCGTGCATCCCGCCGCGCCGCGACCAGCCGGTCGCGCAGAGCGCGGCGCGCGGTGTCGGCGGGCCCGGGATCGCCGTGGGCGCCGATCAGAGCCAGTCCGCCGGTCAGGTTCGTCGCGGCGCCGCCGAGTCCCGCGGCGACGGCGTCGGCCGCGACGGCGACATCCGACATGAGGTGACGGTTGCCGATGTCGGCGATGAGGCCTATTTCGGTCCACACCCCCAGGGCGATGTCACCGAGTGCCGCGGAGGTCTCGACCGCGCGGGTGGCCGCGCCCACGACGCGTCGGTCGCGCTCGACGTCGTCCTCGTCGGGCGCCGATCGCAGGGCGACGCCGAGAGCTCCCGACGCCCGCCCGTCCTCGTCAGCCGCGGCGACGGCCGCATCGCGCAGGCGTGCGAGTCGATCGTCGATGCCGGCCGCGGCGGGTTCTGCGGAGCTGTAGCGGCTGACCATCTGGGCGATCGCTGCGGCGACGGCTGTGATGACGCCGCTGGCGGCCCCGCCGCCCGGGTCGCCCTGGTCTCGTGCGAGAGCCTCGAGCAGGTCGCCCAGGGCGACGCGGGAACTCACCGGCCGCCTCGGAAGGTCGCCGGATCGTCCTCGGCGACGGCGAGGGCGATCTTGCGAACGTGCTCCGGCGCGACGTCGATCATCTGCCCGAGGTCGTAGAACCCGACCTTTGTCAGCTCGCCGTCGGCGGGGTGCGGATCACCCGACACCCAGGAGCAGCGGAACACCAGGTCGAGGTAGTCGACCTGGTCGCCGTTGGCGTACACGATGCGGGGGATCTGGTGGACGAGCGCCAGGCGCTCCGCGCGGACGACGACACCCGCCTCTTCGAGGCATTCGCGGACGGCGGCGTCGGCGGGCTCCTCGCCGGGGTCGACGATGCCCGAGACCGGCTGCCAGTTGCCGTTGTCGGCTCGCTTGCCCAGGAGCACCTTCTCATCTCGGAACACCACGGCGGTGACCCCCACGAGCGGCAACGGCGCGGTGCCGATCTTCTCGCGCAGATCGAGGACGAAGTCGGGAGTGGCCATGGGCCCAGCCTAGGACTGGTGTCCGGGGCCGAACGTAGACTCGTCTGGTGGCATCCGACTCCTTCGTTCATCTGCACGTGCACAGCGAGTACTCGATGCTCGACGGTGCAGCCAAGATCGCGGCCATGACTCAGGCGGCGGCCGAGTACGGCATGCCGGCGATCGCGGTGACCGACCACGGCAACACGTTCGCGGCCTTCGAGTTCTATCGGGCCGCGCAGGCCGCAGGCGTCAAGCCGATCATCGGGCTCGAGGCCTACGTCACGCCCGGCACTCATCGCAGCGACAAGTCGCGCGTGGCGTGGGGGTCGCCCGAGCAGAAGAGCGACGACGTGTCGGGTTCTGGCGCGTACACCCACATGACGATGTGGAGCCAGAGCACCGAGGGCATGCACAACCTGTTCCGGTTGAGCTCGCGGTCGAGCATGGAGGGCTACTACTTCAAGCCCCGGATGGACCGCGAGCTGCTGCAGACCTACGGCAAGGGGCTCATCGCGACGACCGGATGCCCCTCCGGCGAGGTGCAGACACGACTTCGCCTCGGGCAGTACGACGCCGCTCGTGCGGCGGCGGCCGAGTTCCAGGACATCTTCGGCAAGGAGAACTACTTCGCCGAGATCATGGATCACGGCCTGTCGATCGAGCGCCGGGTGATGACCGATCTGCTGCGACTCGCGAAAGACCTCGACATCCCGCTCGTCGCCACCAACGACTCGCACTACACGCATCAGCACGAGGCCGACGCCCACGCGGCGCTGCTCTGCGTGCAGTCCGGCTCGACGCTCGACGATCCGAACCGCTTCAAGTTCGACGGCGACGGCTACTACATCAAGACCGCCCAGGAGATGCGCCAGCTCTTCCGTGACCATCCCGAGGCGTGCGACAACACGCTGCTCATCGCCGAGCGGTGCGAGGTCGAGTTCAACACCTCGGCCAACTACATGCCGCGGTTCCCCGTTCCGCACGGCGAGACCGAAGACAGCTGGCTCGTCAAAGAGGTCGAGGCGGGCCTGCACTACCGCTACCCGGGCGGCATCCCCGACAAGGTCCGCAAGCAGGCGGAGTACGAGACCGGCATCATCCTCCAGATGGGCTTCCCGGGCTACTTCCTCGTCGTCGCCGACTTCATCAACTGGGCGAAGGACAACGGCATCCGCGTCGGTCCCGGACGTGGCTCGGGCGCGGGATCGATGGTGGCGTACGCGATGCGCATCACCGACCTCGACCCCCTCGAGCACGGCCTGATCTTCGAGCGGTTCCTCAACCCCGACCGCGTCAGCATGCCCGACTTCGACGTCGACTTCGACGACCGTCGCCGCGGCGAGGTCATCGAGTACGTGACCGAGAAGTACGGCTCCGAGCGCGTCGCGCAGATCGTCACGTACGGAACCATCAAGTCGAAGCAGGCGCTGAAGGATGCCGGGCGCGTGCTGGGCTTCCCCTTCAGCATGGGCGAGAAGCTCACCAAGGCGATGCCGCCGGCGGTGATGGGCAAGGACATGCCGCTCGACGGCATGTTCAACAAGGAGCACCCGCGGTTCAAAGAGGCCAGCGAGTTCCGTGCCCTCATCGACACCGATCCCGAGGCGAAGACGGTCTTCGATCGCGCGTTGGGCCTCGAGGGGCTGAAGCGGCAGTGGGGCGTGCACGCGGCCGGCGTCATCATGTCGTCCGAACCGCTCCTCGACATCATCCCGATCATGCGCCGCGAGCAGGACGGCCAGATCGTCACGCAGTTCGACTACCCGTCCTGCGAGACGCTCGGGCTCATCAAGATGGACTTCCTGGGGCTGCGAAACCTCACGATCATCTCGGATGCGCTCGACAACATCCGGATGAACCGGGGCGAGGAGCTCGACCTCGAACATCTCGAGCTCGACGACCGTCCGGCCTACGACCTCCTCACCCGCGGTGACACGCTCGGGGTGTTCCAGCTCGACGGCGGGCCGATGCGTTCGCTCCTGAGGCTGATGAAGCCCGACAACTTCGAGGACATCTCGGCTGTCATCGCCCTGTATCGCCCCGGTCCCATGGGCGCCAACTCCCACACGAACTACGCGCTCCGCAAGAACGGCCTGCAGCCGATCACGCCGATCCACCCCGAGCTCGAAGAGCCCCTGCGCGACATCCTCGACACGACCTACGGCCTGATCATCTATCAGGAGCAGGTCATGGCCATCGCCCAGAAGGTCGCCGGCTTCTCGCTCGGTCAGGCAGACATCCTCCGTCGTGCCATGGGCAAGAAGAAGAAGTCCGAGCTCGACAAGCAGTACGAGGGCTTCTCGGGAGGCATGAAGGAGCGGGGCTTCGGCGAGGCGGCCATCCAGGCCCTCTGGGACATCCTGCTCCCGTTCTCCGACTACGCCTTCAACAAGGCGCACTCCGCGGCATACGGCCTTGTCTCCTACTGGACGGCCTACCTCAAGGCGCACTATCCCGCCGAGTACATGGCCGCCCTCCTCACGAGCGTCGGCGACTCGAAGGACAAGATGGCGGTCTACCTGAACGAGTGCCGCCGAATGGGCATCAAGGTGCTGCCGCCCGACGTCGGCGAGTCGATCCGGTACTTCGCGGCCGTCGGTGAAGACATCCGATTCGGTCTGGGCGCGGTGCGCAACGTCGGCGCGAACGTCGTCGACGGCATCATCACCGCGCGGGCCGACGACAATTACGTCAGCTTCCACGACTTCCTGACGAAGGTCCCGCTGCACGTCGCGAACAAACGGACCGTCGAGTCCCTCATCAAGGCCGGTGCCTTCGACACGATGGGCTCGACCCGCCGCGCGCTCATGGAGATCCACGAGGATGCCGTCGAAGCCGCGGTCGACGCCAAGCGCAAGGCTGCCACCGGTGCCATCGGATTCGATTTCGACAGCCTGTACGACGAGGCCGAAGAGGTCATGCCGGCCAAGGTGCCCGAGCGGCCCGAGTGGACGAAGAAGGACAAGCTGGCCTTCGAGCGCGAGATGCTCGGGCTCTACGTGTCCGACCACCCGCTGGCCGGACTCGAGATCCCGTTGGCCAAGCACGCCTCGACCTCGATCCACGACCTGCTGGCATCCGAAGACGTCCAGGACGGCGATCAGGTCACCGTCGCCGGCCTCGTCACGAGCGTCCAGCATCGGGTGGCGAAGCAGAGCGGCAACCCCTACGGCATGATCACCGTCGAGGATTTCGACGGTGAGGTGACCGTGATGTTCATGGGAAAGACCTATACGGAGTTCCAGAGCATGCTGGTCGCCGACTCGATTCTGGTCGTCCGCGGCCGGGTGTCGCGACGCGACGACGGGCTGAACCTCCACGGGCAGTCGGCCTTCTCGCCCGACCTCGGTTCGTTCGATGCGTCCGGGCCGCTCGTGCTGCTGCTCCCCGAGCAGCGCGCCACGGAGTCGACGATCGGTGAGCTTGCGGCCGTGCTCCGGCGGCACAGCGGCGAGACCGAGGTCTCGTTGAAGCTCCACCGCGCGGGCACGGCGAAGGTGTTCGAGGTGCCGCATCCGGTACGCGTCACCCCCGACCTGTACGGCGAGCTCAAGGGACTTCTCGGACCTCAGTGTCTGGGGTGAGCCGGGTAGGATTCCACCGCAGCGCAACCGCCGCGACGAAGGGAACATCGTGACCGACGAGAAGAACAGCCGCTCCAACGAGGGGCGTCCCGAGACGGAAACCGTCGACGAGTTCGTCGGTTCATCGACCGACGCGGCTTCCGACCCGTTCGCGCCTGCGCCCGATGCAGCCGTCGTGATCGACGAGTCGACGGTGGAGCCGGTCGCGGCCGACGAGCCGGGCGAGGCGACACCCACCGTGGACCGCCCCGTCGACAGCGGGGAAGCGGACGAGACGCGGTCCGACGAGACGCGCTCCGACGACGCCTCGGGCGCCTACGCCGCGCCCGAGGAAGTCCCCGCGGGTGACGCCTCTCACACCGCCGAGGCGGGTGCCTTCGGCGACGAGCGCGGCGCGCAGCCGGTCACAGGCTCCGCCGGGGACACCCCACCGCAGTACGGGGTCGGTCCGCTGTCGATCCGCGAGGTCGCCCTCGCCGGCGTCTGGGCTGTGGCGTTCATCTGCTCGTTCTTCCCGGTGTACGGCCGATTCGGTGCCGGCGTGTCGGTGTGGGGTGCGGGGATCGACTGGATCCTCACGATCGGCGTGCCCACCGTCGCGGTCTTCCTGGTGCTCCTGCGCCGGTTCTCGCCTCAGGGCATCCGACGGGTCGGGTCGCTCGGGATCGACCAGTTCGCGTCGGTCGCCTTCTCGGTCTCCGCCACGGTCTGGCTCGGCATCATCTGGAGCTCGTTCGCGGGGCTCGCACAGTCCGGTGTCTTCTTGGCGAGCTGGGTGGTCTGGGTCGAGGCGATCCTCGCTCTGGCCGGCGTCGTGCTCACCGTCGTCGCGCCGCACCTTCCGGTTCTCGGCGACGACTTCGCGCACCGGCCCGAGACGCCCGCCCACCGCGTGGCCCGCGCGACGCGTCCCGTCGTGGCTCGGCCCGCGTCGGCCCGACCGGCCCCCGCGCACGGAGCCCCGTCCCACAGCACGCCGTATGCAGCTGCTGGCGGCAGCCCCGAGTACTTCGGGTACGCCGCTCCGGTCGGCGGCGCCGTCCAGCCGGCGACTCCCGCCTCGGCGGTTCCGGCAGAGTCGGCGCCCGCAGACGCTGCGGAGCCCTTCGACACGGGGGCGACGACCGTCATCGAGCCGATTGCCGCGCCTCAGGCGTTCTGGGCACTCGCTCCGGATGAGCGCGACGTCCTCGACGAGATGGGATCGCCGCTGTTCCGTATCGGGCCGACGGCGTGGGCTCTCGTCATCGAGGACCGCGGCGAGGTGTTCGTGGTCCGCCACGAGGACGGTCGCGTCGGCTACCTCCATGACACGAGCGACGTCACACGCGGCTGAGTCCGTCGCGGGCGCGCGCTAGCCTGGAACGATGCGCACCATCGATCTTCGCGGCCGCCGTCTGACGCCCGCCGAGTTGCTCGCCGCCGTCCCTCGGGCCGAAGCGGCCCGCGGGCTCGCCCTGGCCACGGCAGCTGAGATCGTGCATGATGTCGCCGCTCGCGGGGAGGCCTCACTCCGTGAGCAGGCGGCTCGGTTCGACGGGGTCGAGGATCACGCCGTGCGGGTTCCGGCTGAGCACCTCGAAGAGGCTTTGGCGGGTATCTCGCCGGCCGTGCGGGCTGCGATCGAGGAATCGATCCGCCGCGTGCGACTGGCCTCTGCCGCACAGGTCCCGCCGGACCGCGTCACCGAGCTCGGTCCGGGCGCTCGCGTCGAGCAGCGCTGGCGCCCCGTGCGCCGGGTGGGTGTCTACGTCCCGGGCGGAAAAGCGGTGTACCCGTCGAGCGTCGTGATGAACGTGGTGCCGGCACAGGTCGCCGGTGTCGCGACGGTCGCTCTCGCGTCGCCTCCGCAGCGCGACCACGGCGGGCGCGTCCACCCCGTGATCCTCGCGGCTGCGCGGCTGCTCGGCGTCTCCGAGGTCTACGCGATGGGAGGCGCCGGCGCGATCGGAGCATTCGCCTACGGCGTCGATTCGCTCGAGCTCGACCCCGTCGACGTCATCTCCGGTCCGGGCAACAACTTCGTCGCCCTCGCCAAGCGCGTCGTGGCGGGTGTGGTCGGCACCGACTCGGAGGCCGGTGCGACCGAGATCCTCATCGTCGCCGACGCGGATGCCGATGCCGACCTCGTGGCCGCTGATCTGGTCAGCCAGGCCGAGCACGACGAACAGGCCGCCGCCGTCCTCGTGACCGACTCCACCGACCTCGCGAACGCCGTTGCGGAGCGGGTCTCCGCCCGCGCACGGGCGACCCGGCACGCCGAGCGGGTCGCCGTGGCTCTGGACGGTCCGCAGTCCGCGATCGTCCTGGTTGACGACATCCCCGCTGCGGCCGCGTTCTCGAACGCCTACGCCCCCGAGCACCTCGAGCTGCACCTGAGCGATCCGCGACCCGACGACTACGTCAACGCGGGTGCGGTGTTCGTCGGCTCGCACACGCCGGTGAGTCTCGGCGACTACCTCGCCGGCAGCAACCACGTGCTGCCGACCGGAGGGCAGGCCCGCTACGCCGCCGGGCTGGGGGCAGCGACCTTCCTGCGTTCGCAGCAGGTCATCTCCTACGACCGGGAAGCCCTGCGTGCCGTGCACGACGGCATCCTCGCCCTGTCCGACTCGGAGCAGCTTCCCGCGCACGGCGAGGCCGTGTCTGCGCGTTTCGACGCGTAATCTGGGCTCGTCATGCATTGCCCTTTCTGCCGCAATCCCGATTCCCGCGTCATCGACTCCCGCACGAGCGATGACGGCCTGAGCATTCGCCGTCGGCGCCAGTGCCCGAAGTGCGGCGGGCGTTTCTCGACGATCGAGACGGCCAGTCTCAACGTCATCAAGCGCTCGGGCGTCATCGAGCCCTTCAGTCGCGAGAAGGTGATGTCCGGCGTGCGCAAAGCGTGCCAGGGCAGGCCGGTGACGGAAGCCGATCTCGCAGTTCTCGCGCAGGCGGTCGAGGAATCCGTGCGCCAGACCGGTTCCTCGCAGATCGACACGAACGAGATCGGCCTCGCCATCCTCGGGCCGCTCCGCAATCTCGACGAGATCGCGTACCTCCGATTCGCGAGTGTCTACCAGGCGTTCGACACCCTCGAGGACTTCGAGGCCGCGATCGAGCAGCTCCGTGCAGATCACATCGGTGCACGGACAGCGGAGGACGCGGGCTCGCTCTAGGCTGGACGGCGATGTATCCGTTCATCTTCCGCACCGTCTTCTCGCGCATGGAGCCGGAGACCGCGCACCACCTGGTGGTCCCGGTCATCCGCCTTCTCGGCGTCCCGCCGTTCTCGATCATGGCGCGGGCCCTCACCCGGCCTGACGCGTCGCTCCGCACCGAGGCCCTCGGACTCGTCTTCGACTCGCCGTTCGGAGTCGCGGCCGGATTCGACAAGAACGCGGTCATGGTGCGCGGCCTCGGTGCGCTCGGTTTCGGGCATGTCGAGGTGGGCACCGTCACGGCCGTGCCGCAGGAGGGGAACCCGCGCCCGCGCCTGTTCCGGCTGGTCCAGGATCGTGCGCTCATCAACCGGATGGGCTTCAACAACCGCGGTGCCGCTGCGGCGGCATCCCGTCTCCGGCGTCTCCGGCGGGGGAGCACGCGCGCGGTCGTCGGCGCGAACATCGGCAAGAGCCGCGTCGTCGATGTCGAGAACGCGACCGCCGACTATGTCGAGAGCACGCGTCTGGTCGCGCCGCAGGCCGACTATCTCGTGGTCAACGTCTCATCGCCGAACACGCCCGGCCTCCGCGGGCTGCAAGCGGTCGAGACGCTCCGCCCGCTGCTCGAGGCCGTTCGCGACGCTGCGGGAGACACGCCCCTGCTCGTGAAGATCGCGCCCGATCTGACGGACGACGAAGTGACCGCCATCGCGAACATGGCCGTGGATGCCGGCCTGGCCGGTCTCATCGCCACGAACACGACGATCTCTCGTGAAGGTCTCCTCACGGACGACGCCGAGATCGAGCGCATCGGGGCGGGCGGGCTGTCGGGGGCGCCGCTTCGTCGGCGCGCACTGGAGGTTCTGCGCCTCGTGCGGGCGGCTGTTCCCGAGGGGTTCTGCGTCATCGCTGCCGGGGGAGTCGAGACCGCCGTCGACGTCCAGGAGCGGCTCGAAGCAGGTGCGGACCTGGTCCAGGGGTACACCGCGTTCATCTACCGCGGCCCGTTGTGGGCGCGGCAGATCAATCGCGGGCTGGTCGAGCTCAGGCGGGGCGCTGGCCGCGCTTGACCTGAGGCTTCGGGAGCCGCATGAAGCGCATCTGGATCGAGCGCATCGCGCCGTACCAGCCGAGACCCTTCTCCATGCGCTCGGCGCCGAACTTCGCTCGCGCGGCCTTCTTCACGCGGATGCTGGTGATGACCATGTCGGCGATCACGAGCAGGATGAAGGCCCAGAGGGCGATGAAGGCGTAGAACGTGACCGCGTTCGAGCCGAGGAACGTGACGATGATGACCAGCACCATCGCACCCATCACGAGCTCGCCCAGGTGCCATCCGGCGTCGATGTAGTCGCGGACGAAGCGACGCTGCGGCCCCTTGTCGCGAATCGGGAGGTATCGCTCGTCGCCGTTGGCCATGCCGATGCGAGCCTTGTCGCGTCGCTCGGCCAGCTCGGCACGCGCACGCGCCTTCGCCTCCTTGGTGTCGGGCACCAGCGGGCGCTTGCGAGCCGCCTCCTGGGCGGCGCGGCTGGGAGTAGGACGGTTCTTGCCTGCGCCCGTCGACGCCTGGTCGGCGTCGTCCGGAGCGGGGGCAGCGGGAGTTTTGGCCACGGGGATCCTCGGGTTCTGCGACGAACGTGCCTCTTAAGATTACCCGCATGACCTCCGAATCTCCTCGGTCCGTCGCCGTGCGCGACGCCGCCCTCTCCGCCGTCCCCGCCGCCCTCGCCGATCTCGGCACCCTCGTGCGGATCCCGTCGGTCGCCTTCCCCGGCTTCGATCGTGCCGAGGTCGAGCGCAGCGCCGAAGCGGTAGCGGAACTCGCACGCGGGCTCGGCATCTTCGATCGCGTCGACGTCGCCACCGCCACCGTGCCGGAGACGGGCGAAGAGGGGATGCCGGCGGTGCTGGCGACCCGCGCGGCGCGCAACGGCCGGCCGACGATCCTCCTCTACGCGCACCACGACGTGCAGCCGGTGGGCGATGAAGCGCTCTGGGACTCCGCGCCCTTCGAACCGACCGTTCGAGACGGCCGTCTCTACGGTCGCGGCGCTGCGGACGACAAGGCGGGCGTGATGGCGCACATCGGTGCGCTGAGAGCTCTCGTCGAGGCGACGGGCGAAGACTTCGACCTCGGGGTCAACCTCTTCATCGAGGGGGAGGAGGAAGCCGGCTCGGCATCCTTCGCCGCTTTCCTGTCCGACAACGCCGACGCTCTGCGCGCCGACGTGATCGTCGTGGCCGACTCCGGCAACTGGGATGCGACGACCCCGGCGCTCACCGTGTCGCTGCGCGGCAACGCGCGTTTCACCATGACGGTGCGGACGCTCGAGCACGCATCGCATTCGGGCATGTTCGGGGGAGCGGTCCCCGACGCCATGCTGGCGACCGTGAAACTGCTCGCGACGCTGTGGGATGACGAGGGCGGGGTCGCCGTCGAGGGCCTGACCGAACGAGATGCGGAGACGCCGGAGTACTCCGAGGAGACTCTTCGCTCCGAGGCCGGTCTCCCCGCGGGCGTCTCGCCCATCGGATCGGGGACGATCCTTTCGCGGATCTGGAACAAGCCCTCGATCACGGTGACGGGCATCGACGCCCCGACCGTTCGCAACGCGTCGAACACGCTCAGCCCGGAGGTGTCAGTCGTCATCTCCGCGCGCGTCGCGCCCGGGCAGTCCGCCGACGACGCGTACCGCGCCATCGAGTCGCACCTCCGAGCGCACGCGCCGTTCGGAGCCGAGCTGAGCTTCCGGGACGTCGAGACCGGCAACCCGTTCCTCGTCGACACCCGAGGCGATGCGGTCGCTCACGCGCGCGCGGCGCTCGCTGACGGATACGGCGTCGAACCGGTCGACATCGGCGTCGGCGGATCGATCCCGTTCATCGCCGACCTCGTCCGCGAGTTCCCCGCGGCGCAGATCCTGGTCACCGGCGTCGAGGATCCGCATGCGCGTGCGCACAGCCCGAACGAGTCGCTGCACCTCGACACCTTCCGGCATGCCCTCGTCTCCGAGGCGCTGTTGCTCGAGCGCTTGGACGCCACCTCGCTCTGACGATCACGAGGTCGTCTCGGACCGACCCGCGGCCGGTGCTCACGCGTAGAATCGTGGCACCGGCCGCATGTCTTGCGGCCCGAGACCTCGGGAGAATCATGACCGACATCGCCACGTCCGACACCGTCCGTGCCCACGGCGTCTCGCTGACCGATGAGGCGGCGCTCAAGGTGAAGAGCCTCCTCTCGCAGGAGAACCGCGACGACCTGCGTCTGCGTGTCGCCGTCCAGCCCGGCGGCTGCAGCGGCCTGATCTATCAGCTCTACTTCGACGAGCGGTTCCTCGACGGCGACAAGGCCGTCGACTTCGACGGCGTCGAGGTGATCGTCGACGACATGTCGGTGCCCTACCTCGACGGCGCCACGATCGACTTCAAGGACACCATCTCGGAGCAGGGCTTCACGATCGACAACCCCAACGCGGCGGGTTCGTGCGCGTGCGGCGACAGCTTCCACTGACCCGCCTCCACGACACTCCTCGTCTCCGACATCCTGAGTGGATGGCCTGAATAGGGTGAAAGCTTGCCCTAGACTGAAGGTCGAACCATTCGTCCCGGAAAGGTGCACTGTGCGCTTCAAACGCCGCCTCCGCTGGGCCGTGATCCCGCTCGGGATCGTCACGGCAGTCTCCCTCGCAGCTTGTACACCGACGGAGCTGAACGGCTACCTTCCCGGCTTCACCGAAGACGGTACGCAGGCCACCAACCGCACCGAGATGGTGTCGGGCCTCTGGGTGAACTCCTGGATCGTCCTTCTCGCCGTCGGTGTGCTGACGTGGGGCCTCATGGCCTTCGCCGCGATCGCGTACCGTCGCCGTCGCGGCCAGACGGGTCTGCCGGTCCAGCTGCGCTACAACATGCCGATCGAGATCTTCTACACGATCGTGCCGCTCATCCTGGTCATCGGCTTCTTCGCCTTCACGGCGCGTGACCAGTCGATCCTCGAGACGCAGTACGACGACCCCGACGTGTCGATCACCGCGATCGGCAAGCAGTGGGCGTGGGACTTCCAGTACAACGGCGACGAGTCCGACAACGCCGACGCGGTCTGGACGATGGGCGTCCAGGCGCAGCCCGACGCCGAAGGCAACGTCGACCAGGCAGCGCTGCCGACGCTCGTGCTGCCCGTGAACAAGGAGGTCAAGATCAACCTCCAGTCGCGCGACGTCATCCACTCCTTCTGGGTCATCGACTTCCTCTACAAGAAGGACATGTACCCCCACCGCGACACCAACTCGTGGTCGTTCGTCCCCACCCGTGAGGGAACGTACGCCGGCAAGTGCGCCGAGCTGTGCGGCGAGTACCACTCGATGATGCTGTTCAACGTCAAGGTCGTCTCCGAGCAGGAGTACGAGGAGTACCTCGAGTCGCTCCGCGCCAGCGGCCAGACCGGCGACATCAACCAGGCATACGACCGCCTCCAGAACGCTCCGGGAACGGGCGCGGTCACCGACGACTCCGGCGAGGGAAGCCACTGATGGCCACGACACTTCCGCTCCAGGGCGAACAGCCCGCAGGCCGCCCCACGACCCTGCCGCCGCGTCAGGCGGCGCTGCTCAGCGCATCGCGCGTCGAGCAGAAGGGCAACATCATCGTCAAGTGGATCACCTCCACCGACCACAAGACGATCGGGTACATGTACCTGATCGCCTCGGTGCTGTTCTTCCTCCTCGGCGGCGTGATGGCGCTCATCATCCGTGCTGAGCTCTTCGAGCCCGGCATGCAGATCGTGCCCACGAAGGAGCAGTACAACCAGCTCTTCACGATGCACGGCACGATCATGCTGCTGATGTTCGCGACGCCGCTCTTCGCCGGCTTCGCGAACGCCATCCTGCCGCTGCAGCTCGGTGCCCCCGACGTCGCCTTCCCGCGTCTGAACGCGTTCGCCTTCTGGCTGTTCCTGTTCGGCTCGATCATCGCGATCTCGGGCTTCCTCACCCCGCAGGGTGCCGCTTCGTTCGGATGGTTCGCGTATCAGCCGCTGGCCAACGCGACCTTCTCTCCCGGCGCAGGTGGAAACCTCTGGATGCTCGGCCTGGGCATGAGCGGATTCGGAACCATCCTCGGTGCGGTGAACTTCATCACCACGATCATCACGATGCGCGCACCCGGCCTCACCATGTGGCGGATGTCGATCTTCTCGTGGAACACCCTCGTCACGAGCATCCTGATCCTGATGGCGTTCCCCGTGCTGGCGGCGGCGATCTTCGCAGCGGCATCCGATCGTGTCCTCGGATCGCACATCTACGACCCGGCCAACGGCGGTGTCCTGCTCTGGCAGCACCTGTTCTGGTTCTTCGGCCACCCCGAGGTGTACATCATCGCGCTGCCGTTCTTCGGCATCGTCTCCGAGATCCTCCCGGTCTTCAGCCGCAAGCCGATCTTCGGTTACAAGACGCTGATCTACGCGACCATCGCGATCGCCGCGCTGTCGGTGGCGGTCTGGGCGCACCACATGTACGTCACGGGAGCCGTGCTCCTGCCGTTCTTCGCGCTGATGACGATGCTGATCGCGGTGCCGACCGGTGTGAAGATCTTCAACTGGATCGGAACGATGTGGCGGGGCTCCGTCACCTTCGAGACGCCCATGGTCTTCACCCTCGGCTTCCTCGTGTCGTTCGTCTTCGGTGGTCTGACCGGCGTCATCCTCGCGTCGCCGCCGCTCGACTTCCACCTCTCCGACTCGTACTTCGTCGTGGCTCACTTCCACTACGTCGTCTTCGGCACCGTCGTGTTCGCGATGTTCGCGGGCTTCTACTTCTGGTGGCCGAAGTGGACCGGTCGGATGCTCAACGAGCGTCTCGGCATGGTGCACTTCTGGATGCTGTTCATCGGGTTCCACATGACCTTCCTCATCCAGCACTGGCTGGGTGTCGACGGCATGGTCCGCCGCTACGCCGACTACTCGGCGGCAGACGGGTGGACCTGGCAGAACCAGGTGTCGACGATCGGTGCGATCATCCTGGGCGCCTCGATGATCCCGTTCTTCCTGAACGTCTGGATCACCTCGCGGACCGCTCCCAAGGTCACGGTCAACGACCCGTGGGGCTACGGAGCCTCGCTCGAGTGGGCGACGAGCTGCCCGCCGCCGCGCCACAACTTCACGTCTATCCCGCGTATCCGCAGCGAGCGCCCGGCGTTCGATCTGAACCACCCCGAGGCCGCCATTCCGGTCGGTGTGGGTCCCGCGAAGGACGCCCCCGATGCGCCGGTTGTGGATGTCGCCGATGGAGAGGTGAAGTAAGCCGTGAAGACCAACATCAACCTGTGGTGGGTGCTCACGTGGTTCTTCTTCGCCGTGTTCATCACGTACACCGTGTGGAACCTGGTCGCTCACACCGACCAGGAGCTGTGGTGGCACCGCATCGAGTGGGTCGGCTCGACCGCCCTCCTCTTCACCGGCTTCATGGGCGCGATGATCGCGTTCTACGTGTCGCGCGTGCACAAGGCGCAGGGCGGCGTCCTGCCCGAGGACTCGCTGACCGCTGACATCGACGACGGTGACCCCGAGATCGGCGAGTTCAGCCCGTGGTCGTGGTGGCCGCTGGTGCTGGCGTTCGCGGCCTCGGTGTTCATCATCGGTCTCGCCGTGGGGCAGTTCCTCCTCCCGATCGGTTTCGCGATCTTCATCGTCGCCATCGTCGGATGGGTGTACGAGTACTACCGCGGTTACTTCGCGCGCTGATCCCGCGCTCCGAACGACGGCCATCGCACTCCGGTGCGGTGGCCGTCGCCGTTTCCCGGTTGGCTCGTCGGCGGCTGTGCCGCGATGCAAGGGACCGCTCGCGCCACGCCGCCTGTGCACGCTCCAGACCGGTGTGTCGGCCCGGTCGCCTTGCATCCCGGCCCCGCGCTGCCGAGGCAGCGGGGTGTTCCGCGATGCAAGGGATCCCCGGCGACACGCCGACAGCCACGGCCCGACCACGGGGTGTCTGAGCGATTCCCTTGCGTCCCGGTCCGCGGTTGCGGCGGCGCGAGCGCGGACCACAGTGAGACGGTGGTGGCCGAGGCATGCAGCACTCCGCGCGTCGGGTGCGACCGAGGACGGTGCGATGACCGACGGATGTCGTGAGCCCGACCCTTCGGGTAACCGAGGGATGCCGCCGAGCCTCGGGCTTCGGGCGACCGACGTGTGCCCCGAGTCCGACGCTTCGAGTGACCGAAGGATGCCGCGAGTCCGACGCTTCGAGTGACCGAAGGATGCCGCGAGCGTCGGCGTTGGCCAGCTCCGTCTGCCCGCGCACCGCGCAGAGACCGTCGTGCAGCGGGCCCGACGTCGTCGAGACCACCGCGTCCGCCGTCATCGCACGGCCGCATCCGACGTCGTCGCACGACCACATCCGACGCCGTCGTCGCACGGCCGCATCCGCCGTCATCGCACGGCGGCATCCGACACCATCTCGTCCGGCCACCGGTGCACGGCCCCGGCAGCCGCGCCGAGGCCAAGCCCGATGCCGGCCGTTCCGCACGCCAAGAGCTGGCGTCAGGACCGAACCAGCGCCACCAGCGGGTCGTAGGTGCGGGGGAGGGGACCGTGCGCGTTAGCCACCGGGTAGCCCTCACGGGCCCAGTACTCGAACCCGCCGATCATCTCGCGCACGCGATATCCGAGCTTCGCGAACTCGACGGCGGCGCGGGTTCCCCCGTTGCATCCCGGGCTCCAGCAGTAGACGACGACGTCGAGACCGGGGGCGATCTCTTCTCCGGCCCGCGCGGCGATGTCTCTGTGCGGCAGATGTACTGCTCCGACGGCATGTCCCTGGGCCCAGGCCTCGTCGCTGCGGACGTCGACGAGCACAAACCGGTCGCCGTTTCGCTGGGCTTCGTACACGTCGGAGGCATCCGTCTCGTGCTGGAGCTTCCTGGAGAAGTAGGCGAGCGCATCAGTCATGGTGACCACGCTACGCGGAGACGAGAACGGCGGGGTGCGACCGATCGGTCACACCCCGCCGTAATCCGGACAGGTCCGGTGTCAGCTCTTCTTCGACGACTCTCCGCCGTCCGCATCCTCGTCAGGGACGATGATGTTCGACGGGCGGTTCGCCGTCTCGACACCCTTGCCTTCGTCGATGGGCTGGTGCGGCGCGTTAGGAACGCCGGCGCGCTCGTGTGCACCCTGGATCTCGGCGTCCTCTTCCTCGGCGATGTGCTCGAGGTCGTGGTGGGCGTGTGCCCGCGCAGCCTCGAGTTCGGCCTGGGTGAGGGGAGCGAGGCGGTCTTCGAAGAACCACCGCGAGAGTCCGGCACGCAGGTTCTCGTGCCACGGGATCTGGCCCTTGTCGTTCGGACGAACCACCAGGGGAGCGTTCGTGGTGTAGTCGACCAGCTTGACGAGCTCGTACTCGTCGACGGGCTGGTGCACCTCGATGTACTCGCCGCCGGGCAGGCGCACGATGCGACCCGACTCGTAGCCGTGCAGCGCGATCTCGCGATCCTTCTTCTGAAGCGCGATGCAGATGCGCTTCGTCACGAAGTAGGCGATGACGGGCCCGAGGATCAGGAGCGCCTGCAGCGTGTGGATCACGCCTTCCATCGTCAGGTGGAAGTGCGTCGCGATGATGTCGGACGATGCGGCGGCCCACAGCACGGCGTAGAAGGTCACACCGGCTGCACCGATCGCGGTCCGCGTGGCTGCGTTGCGCGGGCGCTCAGCGATGTGGTGCTCCCGCTTGTCGCCGGTGACCCACGCCTCGATGAAGGGGTAGAGCATGACGATGACGATGAACACACCGAGTCCGACCAGCGGAACCAGGATGTTGAACGACCAGGTGCGGTCGAACAGCACGAACTCCCAGTGCGGCGGAACCAGGCGCAGCGCGCCGTCGGCGAAGCCGATGTACCAGTCCGGCTGCGTTCCTGCCGAGACGGGGGAGGGGTCGTACGGGCCGTAGTTCCAGATCGGGTTGATCGTGAACAGGGCCGCGATGAGGACGAGCACGCCGAAGGTGATGAAGAAGAAGCCACCCATCTTCGACATGTACACCGGCATCATCGGGTAGCCGACGACGTTCTTGTTCGTCCGGGCGGGGCCGGCGAACTGCGTGTGCTTGTTCACGATCATGAGCATGAGGTGCAGAGCGAGCAGCGCGACCAGGATCGCCGGCAGGAGCAGGATGTGCAGCGCGTACAGGCGTCCGACGATCTCCGTGCCGGGGAACTCGCCGCCGAACAGCAGGAACGAGGTCCAGGTTCCGATCAGCGGGATGCCCTTGATCATGCCGTCGATGATGCGCAGGCCGTTGCCCGAGAGGACGTCATCGGGGAGCGAGTACCCCGTGAATCCCTCTGCCATCGCGAGGATGAACAGGATGAAGCCGATGACCCAGTTGAGCTCGCGCGGCTTGCGGAACGCACCGGTGAAGAACACGCGCAGCATGTGCACGCCGATGCCGGCGACGAAGACCAGCGCAGCCCAGTGGTGCAGCTGGCGGACGAGCAGACCGCCTCGGATGTCGAACGAGATCTCGAGCGTCGAGGCCATGGCCGCAGACATCTCGAGACCCCGCATCGGCGCGTACGCGCCGTAGTAGTGCGTCTCCGCCATCGACGCCTCGAAGAAGAACGTCAGGAACGTTCCCGAGAGCAGGACGACGACGAACGACCACAGCGCGATCTCGCCGAGCATGAACGACCAGTGGTCGGGGAAGATCTTCCGGCCGAGCTCCTTGACCAGGCCCGAGATGCTCGTGCGCTCGTCGAGGTAGTTCGCGACACCTCCGACGAACTTGCCGCCGAGGGGCTTGTCCGAGGGGCGCGCGGGGCCGTCAGCGTGGACCGCAGGTGCGGTGGTGACGTTCTCCGTGGGGTGGGTGGAGGTGCTCAATGACGCTCCCAGAAGCTCGGGCCGACGGGTTCGGTGAAGTCGCTGCGTGCGATCAGGTAGCCCTCGTCGTCGACGGTGATCGGGAGCTGGGGCAGCGGACGTGCTGCGGGGCCGAAGATGACGGCGGCCGCATTGGTGACGTCGAACTGCGACTGGTGGCACGGGCACAGCAGGTGGTGCGTCTGCTGCTCGTACAGAGCGACGGGGCAACCGACGTGCGTGCAGACCTTGGAGTACGCGACGATGCCGTCGTACGACCAGTCCTTGCGGTCTTCGGCCTCGTTGAGCTGCTCGGGGAGCAGACGCATGAGCAGGACGATCGCCTTGGCCTTCTCTTCGAGGTAGCCGTCGTGGTGCGCGAGGGTCGCGAGCGACTCGGGGATGACGTGCACGGCGGAACCGAGCGTCAGGTCGGCCGCGCGGATCGGCTTGCCCGTCGGGTCGTGCGCGAGGCGCATCCCCTCTTCCCACATCGTGTGCTTGAGCAGGTACACCGGGTCGCCGGCGTGCGGGTGCTCGGGGGAGCTGTGCGGCGCGAGGCCGCGGAACAGCGTGATGCCGGGGAGGACGGACGCGGCCAGAGCGACGAAGAGCGAGTTGCGGACCATCGTGCGACGGCCGAATCCGGATTCGTTGTTCGCGTCGGCGAACACCTGCACCGCGGCTGCGCGCGTCTTCTCGCTGCCTCGCGTGGAGTGACGGTCCTCGATGAACTCGGTGTCGTTCATCACCGCCTTCGACCAGTGGATCGCTCCGATGCCGATGGCGAGGAGAGCCGTGGCGATACCGAGACCGATGAACAGGTTGTTCCGGCGGATGTCGCTGATCAACCCACTCTCGATCGGGAAGATCAGGTACGCCGCGATCGCCCAGATGCTCGCCGCGGCGGACAGGTAGAACAGCGTGTACACGGTACGGACCGCGCGCGTCATGGCGGCGGGGTCCTTGTCGGTCATGCGCTTGCGGTGGGGTGCGAGCCCGGGGTTCTCCACCGGGTCGGACACCGCTACGGCGAGCCCCGATGAGGGCACCGGGGAAGCAGGAACCTGCTCGGGCGCCTTCTCGTCAGCCATTTTGCTCCTTGTGCGTTGCTTCGATCGTCACGGTTCTCAGTTCGACTTCGCGGTGATCCACACCGAGATGGCGACGAGCGAGCCGATGCCGAAGATCCAGATGAACAGACCCTCCGAGACGGGGCCGAGCGAACCGAGCGAGAAGCCGCCGGGCGAGTTCTCGGTCGGGCGCATCATCAGGTAGCTGATGATGTCGCGCTTCTCTTCGGTGGTGAGGGTCATGTCGTTGAAGACGGGCATGTTCTGCGGGCCCGTGACCATGGCGGCGTACATGTGCAGCGGCGACGTGGTCGTCAGCGGCGGAGCGTACTTGCCTTCGGTGAGTGCACCACCGGCGCCGGCGACGTTGTGGCACATCGCGCAGTTGATGCGGAAGAGCTCGGCGCCGTGGGAGACGTCGCCTTCACCGTCGAGTGTTTCGGAAGCCGGGTAGGTCGGGCCGGGGGCCTCGGACTGCACCCAGGCGGCCATCGCCTCGATCTGCTCCTGCGTGAACTGCACGGGCTTCTGAGGAGCCTGCGGCCCCTGCATCTGCAGCGGCATACGCCCGGTGGCGACCTGGAACTCGACCGACAGCTCACCGACGCCGTAGAGCGAGGGGCCGTCGTTCGTGCCCTGCAGGTCGAGACCGTGACAGGTGGCGCAGTTGGCCTGGAACAGCTTCTTGCCGTCCTCGACCGTGAGCGTCGACGCCGTCTGCGTCGTGTCGCCCGCGGCCATCGCAGCGGTGGCGCCGGCGTAGCCTCCGCCGGTGACGAGCAGGCCGATGCCGATCAGCGCGGCGGCAGCCCACTTGCTGCGACGTCCGCCATTGCGGCGCGGGTTCTTGGATGCCATGGGTGAATCAGCTCCGGTTTACTTCAGGAAGTAGATGACGGCGAACAGGACGAGCCACACCACGTCGACGAAGTGCCAGTAGTACGACACGACGATGGCGGACGTCATCTCTTTCCGGCCGAAGTTCTTGACGGCGAAGGCGCGCCCGATGACGAGGAGGAACGCCACGAGACCACCGGTGACGTGGAGGGCGTGGAAGCCGGTGGTGATGTAGAAGGCCGAAGCGTACGAGTCGGCCTGGATGGGCATGCCCTCGGCGACGAGCGTGGCGTACTCCCACACCTGGCCGGAGACGAAGATCGCGCCCATGATGAAGGTCAGGAAGAACCACTCCACCATGCCCCACTTGCGGAGGTTCCAGAAGGAGCCCGACCGGTAGGGGCGGAAGTGCTCGGCGTTGTGGACACCGATCTGCGCGGTCACCGAGGACAGCACGAGGATGAGGGTGTTGACCGCGGCGAACGGGATGTTCAGCAGTTCGGTGCGGTCGGCCCAGAGCTCGGGGGAGGTGTTGCGCAGAGTGAAGTAGATCGCGAAGAGGCCCGCGAAGAACATCACCTCGCTGCCGAGCCACACGATGGTGCCCACAGCGACCGGGTCCGGCCGCTTGACCGAGCGCAGGGCCTGGGAATACGTCGCTGGAGTGGTCGTCACGGCATCCATTATGGCCGATCTGCGGGGTGGTTTCTGCATCGCTGAAGGTCTGGTGGGATCGCGTCGCGGTTAGGGCAACCTAAGAATCAGCCGAAAGAGCCCCGACAAGCGGCCGATAGGATCGTGTGTCATGGCTCAGTACGCGTGGCGCGACATCCTGACCGATCTTCTCGAGAAGCGCGATCTCAGCGTGTCGGCGGCGACCTGGGCGATGCGCGAGGTCATGGCAGGGCGCGCCTCCGACTCTCAGCTCGGCGGCTTCCTGGTGGCGCTCCGCGCCAAAGGCGAGACGGTCGACGAGATCGTCGGGTTCCGCGACGCGATCCTCGAGGCGGCCCTGCCCCTCGCCGTCCCCACCGACGCTCTCGACATCGTCGGCACGGGGGGCGACCGGTTCGGCACGGTCAACGTCTCGACGATGGCGTCGATCGTGGCTGCAGCCACGGGTGTTCCGGTGGTCAAGCACGGGAACAAGGCCGCGAGCTCCAAGTCCGGCTCGTCGGACGTGCTCGGAGCGCTGGGAATCGATCTGTCGCTCGACCCCGATCACGTTGCCCGGGTTCTGGAGGAGGCGGGGATCACGTTCGCCTTCGCATCGGCGTTCCACCCCGGGTTCCGTCACGCCGGGGCGACGCGCGCCGAGCTCGGGATCCCCACGGTCTTCAACTTCCTCGGGCCGCTGTGCAATCCGGCGCGCGCCGAGGCGAACGCCGTAGGCGTGGCGCAGCTCGACCGGGTGCCGCTCATCACGGGCGTCTTCCGCACTCGCGGTGCGACCGCGCTGGTCTTCCGTGGCGACGACGGTCTCGATGAGCTGACAACGACCGGTCACAGCCGTATCTGGGAGGTCAGCCTTGGCGACATCCACGAACACGATCTCGATCCGCGTGATCTGGGGATGCCGCTCGCGCGCATCGAAGATCTGCTCGGCGGCGACCCGCAGCACAACGCCGCCGTCGTCCGTCGCGTGCTCGGCGGTGAGACCGGTCCCGTGCGTGACATCGTCGTGCTGAACGCGGCCGCCGGAATCGTCGCCTACCGGCTGTGGCGGGATGCTGCCGAGGTGCAGCGGCCCATCCTCGAAAGGCTTGCGGAAGCTTCCGAAGCGGCGGTCACGGCGATCGACTCGGGGGACGCGTTGCGGACGCTCGACCGGTGGATCGCAGCCTCCGCACGCTGAGGTCAGACCACATTCCTTTTTCACGGCACCGCATGAGCGGTGCCGTGAGCCCGGGTCAATAGCGTGAGGCGCAACGCACCCGAGGAGGAACTGATGTCCCACACCACCCCCACCGCCGATACGGTGGAGGCCCCTGTCCGCCGCACCGGTCTCGTCAAGATCCTGGGCATCCTGGGGATGCTCGGCGGAGTCGTCCTGATCGTCGGCGGCATCGTCGTCTGGTCGATCGTCTCCGGCCAGCTGCGCGCCGAGAACATCACGGTCCCCGACGACGCTGCCGCCTTCCAGGGACAGACCGTCGCCGGGCCCTTCACCGCATATGTGCAGGCGGACATCATCCAGCACCACGCGCTCGACGCGTCGGGCGGCAAGACCTATGCGGAGCTGGACAAGGACGACCCCGTGCGCGCCACGATGATGAACGCTTCGTTCCTCCGGGCGTCGCTGTTCACCTCGGTCGTCTCGTTCGGTGTCGCCGCCTTCGCGATGGGGGTCGGTATCCTCTCAATCATCTTCGGCTTCGCGGTGCACCGCCTGGCCTCGGCCCCGGTGGTCGTCCGCCGGACGGCGGTCACCTCCGGCTGAACGGGAGGACGTGGGGCCCGTGCTGCGGCACGGGCCCCAGGCATGCTCATGGATCCCATCGACGCCCTCACCGAGATCGCCGAGCTGCTCGAACGCGAGCGCTCATCGAAGTACAAGTCGAAGGCGTTCCGGGCCGCCGCCGACGCGATCCGCGGGCTGCCGGATGATCAGCTCGACGACACAGCCGCGCTGCGCCGTCGCGCCGGCATCGGTGACCGCACGCTCGCCGTGATCGTCGAGGCCCGCGCGGGAGGCGTGCCCGACTACCTGGCTGATCTCCGAGAACGCCGGGGAGTCGTCGTCGCCGGAGAACTGCGTCGCCGGTTGCGTGGCGATCTGCACTGTCATTCCGATTGGTCCGACGGGACGACCCCCATCGCTGAGATGGCCGCCGCGGGCCGCGCGTTGGGTCACGAGTACCTCGCCCTGACCGATCACTCGCCTCGTCTGCGCGTGGCTCGCGGCCTGTCGCCCGAGCGCCTGCGCGACCAGCTCGAGGTGGTTGCCGGAATGAGCGGCGACGGGTTCACCCTGCTCAGCGGAATCGAGGTCGACATCCTCGATGACGGCTCGCTCGATCAGGAGGACGGTCTGCTGCACCGGCTCGACATCGTCGTCGCCTCGGCGCACTCGAAGCTGCGGATGGCACGGGGTGCGATGACCCGGCGGCTCGTGGCTGCGGCATCCGATCCGCGCGTCGATGTGCTCGGTCATGTGACCGGCAGGCTCGTCGAGGGCGAGCGCGGCACCCGGCCGCCGTCGGACTTCGATCCCGGACCCGTCTTCGACGCCTGTGCGGAGAACGGTGTCGCGGTCGAGATCAACTCGCGGCCCGAGCGGCAGGACCCGCCTGACGATCTGATCACGCGGGCGATCGCGGCCGGCTGCCTGTTCTCGATCGATTCGGACGCGCACGCACCGGGACAGCTCTCCCTCATCGACTACGGGGCCGAGCGCGCGGAGCGGCTGGGTGTTCCGGCTGATCGCATCATCACGACGTGGTCGCTCAGCCGCTTGCGGGAATGGACGGGCCGAGCGCGTTCCTGACAGCGAGATGCGGTCCGGTCAGGCGTGGCTGCGCAGCGCGGATGCCGCTCGTGCCAGTGAGCCGCCCAGGCCGCGGCGCTCGGCGAGCGCGTCGACGACGCCGGGATCGGCGGACCGGATGCGGCTGTCGACCGCGCCGAGCTCGAGATCGCGCACCACTCGAACGACCTGGGGAGCGACCGCGAGATAGTCGGCGGCCGCGGCGAGCTTCGCCCGTACACCGGCCGACATGCCCTCGCCGCGGTCGGCCGCCGCCAGGATGCCGTCGAGGTCTCCGTGCGCGGCGAGCAGCGTGGCCGCCGTCTTCTCGCCCACACCCGGAACCCCCGGCAGGCCGTCGGAGGCGTCGCCGCGCATCGTCGCGAAGTCGGCGTACTGCTCGGGCCGCACGGCGTACTTCGCTAGCACCGCCTCTCCCGTCAGCACGTCGAGGTTGCTCATCCCGCGGCCGGTGTAGACGACCCGGATGTCCCGATCATCGTCGACCAGCTGAATGAGGTCGCGATCTCCCGTGACGACGTCGACGGGCATCGTCGCGTGCGTCGCGAGGGTGCCGATCACATCGTCGGCCTCGTGGTCGGGCGCGCCCACGATCGGGATGCCGAGGACGCCAAGGGCTTCCCGGATCGTGGGAATCTGCGCCTCGAGCGGATCGGGGACGACCTCGACGTCGGGGCCGGCCTCGACCACCTCGGCGACGCGGTGGGTCTTGTAGGTCGGGATGAGGTCTACCCGCCACTGCGGGCGCCAGTCGTCGTCCCAGCAGGCGATCAGATGCGTCGGCTCGTACGTGGTCACGAGCTTCGCGATCATGTCGAGGAAACCCCGGGCCGCGTTGACGGGGCGACCCTTGGAGTCCTTCACCGTGTCGGGCACGCCGTAGAACGCGCGGAAGTAGAGGGATGCGCTGTCGAGCAGCATGAGTCGGTCGCTCATCGCATCATCCTGGCACGGGATGCCGCTCCCGCAGCCGCCCGTCGCGTCAGCATCCCGGGCCGGCGGGAGGTTCCGCACAGGTCCGGTCGACGAGCGTGCCGCGAGCCTCCAAGACCTCGACCGGGTAGCCGGCGGTCGGGATGTCGAGGGTTCCCGTCACCGGTCGCCAGCCGCGACCGAAGTCGACCTCCGCTCGGTAACGCACCGTTGCGGTCGCGATATAGCCGCCCCGCGAGCGGTAGGTGTGGCTCGCGGGGGTTCGGGCGGTGCCGCCGACGGTGATCGTGCTGCCGTCGCCGGGTGCGATGGTGATGTCGTCCGGGGTGAAGCGCACGGTCACCGGGAGATCGAACAGCATTCCGGTCGCGCTGTGCTGCGAAGCGGCGACCGAGAAGGTCATCGGGATCCCGGCGACCCCGAAGCCGGCCGGCTGGCTGCTGAGCGCCGCGGGCTGCGGGGCGAAGGACGCGACGTCGCTGATCGTCGCCTGCGGCAGCAGCGAGACGGTGAAGTCGTCGCACCGGTTCAGCGCTCCGCAGTCTCTGGGGCCGACCGATGTCTGGGTCCCTGACCACTCAGATCCGGGTGTTGAGCGTCGGCCATCCGTCGACGTGCTCGCTCCCACATCCACAGTCCGGCCGTCTGAGTTTGATTGCCAGAAAGACGTCCCTCCAATCGGCTCTTGCGCTCCATCAGCTCCGGCGGCCGCGAGCGTCGCTATCAGAACAGCCGCGATCAACATTCATTGGCCTCCTTCGCTTCGATGCGCACAATTCGCGAGACCGCGTCATCGAAGCTGATGACGAGCGACTGCACTGGCAGCCGATCAGGGTCGACCAGGCTGGATCCGTCGGGCGCTGTGAGATTGACCGCGGACACGTCCAAACATGCGTGAAGCGATTGTGAGCGTGTGTCATAGGTGGTGCTTGCGATAACGGAAGAGCCGTTCAAGATCACGCCATTGTCGTGGTAGCGGGTGAGATTTCGGCGGTCCGCTTCCTGCACCTCCCCGGTGGTGAGGGCGTAGACCGGCTCGAACGTCGTCGGGTCGGCGAGGTCGACGGCGTTCAAGGCGTCGACGTAGGCGCGGTAGGTCGCCTCGGCGGCGGCGAAGGCGGCAGAAGCACTGTCGGTGGGGGAGGGCGCCGCCGCGGTCGTCTCCGGGATGGGCGGCGACGCGGGGGAGCCGCATCCGCTCGTCAGCAACGCGGCGGCGACGAGGGTGATGAGAGCATGGCGGCGTCGGACGAACATGCACCGAACGTATCGAGGCGGGTGGTGCGGGCGTGGGATCTGTCCACAGGGCTGTCTCGTAGCCTGGAGGCATGCGGAGACGAGGCGGACATGTCCTTCGGTGAGGCGGCTCTCAGGCGGAGGCCCGCGGCGACTGCGCCCTGCCCCTGCGGCGGCGGATCGTTCGGTTCATGCTGCGGTCCGCTGCTCGACGGCCGGCCGGCGCAGACGGCCGAGCAGCTGATGCGTTCGCGCTACACCGCGTTCGCCCTGCACGACCGGAACCACCTCGCCCGCACCTGGCATCCGGCGACGCGCCCGGAAGACCTCGAGGTGGACGACCCGGAGGAATGGACAGGACTCACGATCGTGCGCGCAGAGGGCGGCGCCGACGACACCGCGGGCACCGTCGAGTTCCGGGCGCGGTGGCGTTCCGGCGCCGATTCGGGCGAGCTCCACGAGGTCAGCCGGTTCACGCGGATACGCGGACGATGGCTGTATGTCGGCGGGGTCGTCTCTCCCGCGCCGTGACGCCTCGCGGCGGCGCGACGGAAGCGCCGGGGGACTGGAATCACGCGGGTCTGCTCTGATACCCTGGATCGTCACTCGTGTGGCCTTGTCGCCATGCGTTCATGACGCAGCATCCACAACCATCCGCCACGGCCGATTCGTCGTCTTCGAGACGATGTCCGGATCCGCGGCCCGACACCCTGACCCAACAAGGACAACCCACTACATGACTAACGCAACGACCGCCCCGGCCACCAAGCAGGTCGCTATCAACGACATCGGATCTGCTGAGGACTTCCTGGCCGCGGTCGAGAAGACTCTGAAGTTCTTCAACGACGGCGACCTCATCGAAGGCACCGTGGTGAAGATCGACCGCGACGAGGTCCTCCTCGACGTCGGATACAAGACCGAGGGTGTCATCCCCTCCCGCGAGCTCTCCATCAAGCACGACGTCGACCCCAACGAGGTCGTCAAGGTCGGCGACGAGGTCGAAGCCCTCGTTCTCCAGAAGGAGGACAAGGAAGGCCGCCTCATCCTCTCCAAGAAGCGTGCTCAGTACGAGCGTGCATGGGGCGACGTCGAGAAGATCAAGGAGAACGACGGTGTCGTCACCGGCTCCGTGATCGAGGTCGTCAAGGGCGGTCTGATCGTCGACATCGGTCTCCGCGGCTTCCTGCCCGCGTCGCTCATCGAGCTCCGCCGTGTCCGCGACCTCACGCCGTACCTCGGCCAGGAGATCGAGGCGAAGATCCTCGAGCTCGACAAGAACCGCAACAACGTCGTGCTGTCGCGCCGCGCCCTGCTCGAGCAGACGCAGTCCGAGTCGCGCACCACGTTCCTCAACAACCTGCACAAGGGTCAGGTCCGCAAGGGCGTCGTCTCGTCGATCGTCAACTTCGGTGCGTTCGTCGACCTGGGCGGCGTGGACGGCCTCGTGCACGTCTCCGAGCTCTCGTGGAAGCACATCGAGCACGCCTCCGAGGTCGTCGAGGTCGGCCAGGAGGTCACCGTCGAGATCCTCGAGGTCGACCTCGACCGCGAGCGCGTCTCCCTGTCGCTGAAGGCGACGCAGGAGGACCCGTGGCAGGTCTTCGCTCGCACCCACGCGATCGGTCAGGTCGCGCCGGGCAAGGTCACGAAGCTCGTTCCGTTCGGTGCGTTCGTGCGCGTCGCGGACGGCATCGAGGGCCTCGTGCACATCTCCGAGCTGTCGGGCAAGCACGTCGAGCTCGCCGAGCAGGTCGTGTCGGTCGGCGAAGAGGTCTTCGTCAAGATCATCGACATCGACCTCGAGCGTCGCCGCATCTCGCTCTCGCTGAAGCAGGCGAACGAGTCGGTCGACCCCTACGGCACCGAGTTCGACCCGGCCCTCTACGGCATGGTCACCGAGTACGACGAGAACGGGGAGTACAAGTACCCCGAGGGCTTCGACCCGGAGACCAACCAGTGGAAGGAAGGCTTCGACGAGCAGCGTCTTGCCTGGGAGGCCGAGTACGCGGCTGCTCAGGGACGCTGGGAGGCGCACAAGGCTGCTGTCGTCAAGGCGCTCGAGGCCGAGGCCGCGGCTCCTGCCGACAACGGTTCGTCGTTCTCGTCGGACGTCCAGTCCGCGAGCACCGGCGGTGGCACCCTGGCCGATGACGAGGCTCTCGCCGCTCTGCGCGAGAAGCTCTCGGGCCGCTGAGTCCACACTCACACGACGGAAGGGTCGGAGCCTCGTGCTCCGGCCCTTCCGCCGTTTGGTGCGCAAGTGGGATCGTCCGTTCCCGAGCGCACCCGCGGGCGTCCGGGACGCGATAGTTTCAGAACATGGAGACGGAGACGCCGCAGCGCACGCGGGCGACGTTCGTCCTCCCGGCACCGCCGCGGTGGGTGGATGCCGTCCTCGGCGAAGGCGATCGCACCCGCGCGGCGATGCTCAACCAGATCGTCGCGACGTCCGTCGTGCTCGTCGTTGCGATCGCCGGCCTCATCGTCGGGTTCCGGGGTGACACCGCCCTCTTCTTCCTCGCGGTCACCGCGGTCTTCGTCCTCACCGGCGCCGCGATCATCGTTCCCTGGGGGAACATCGGCCGGCTGTGGCTGGCGCTGATACCCCTGGGCGACATCATCGCGATCGGCGTCATGCGGGTGGCCGAGCCGACCGGCGGCTTCGGGCTGCTCTGGGTGTTCCCGGTGATCTGGCTCGCTTCCGGGTTCGGCACGATCGGGTGGATCGGAGGCATCGTCCTCGCGCTGACCGCATACGGTGCGACGGATGCCGTCATCCACTCGTCTCCGTCCTCGTTCGGCTTCCTCCTGCTGCCCCTCCTCCTCATCGCGGTGAGCACCTCCACGTATCTCAGCAGCAGGAGAGCCAGCGCCCAGCGTCTGCTCCTCGACCGCCAGGCGACCGTGCTGACGCAGTCTCTCGAGCGGGCTCGTCGGCACGAGCAGGTGCTCACGGAGGCCCTCGACCGCGTCGACTTCGGCGTCGCGCGCATCGAGACGGACGGCTCGGCCTCGATCATCAACGACGCTCACGCGCGCCTGCAGCGGGGATCGCGCACCAGCGGACAGCCCGACGTCTACTCGGCGGACGGCGCGACACAGCTCGATCCGCAGGACCATCCGCTCGCGCGGGTCCGCCGCGGCGAGGCGTTCACCGACGCGCGCATCCAGGTCGGACGCGATGACGACCGCCGAGTCCTGAGCGTATCGGCGAGGCGCATCATCGAACCGGACGGACGTGATTCGGGAGCTGTCGTCGTCACGCGGGACATCACGGCCGAGACCGATGCGCTGCGAGAGAGAGATGCCCTGGTCTCATCGGTCTCGCACGAACTGCGTACGCCCCTGACCTCGATCCTCGGGTACCTCGAACTCGCGATAGACACTCCGGGAGTCCCCGAGGCGGCGCTGGAGAATCTCCGGGTCGCCGACCGCAATGCGGACCAGCTGCTGCGTCTCGTCGGCGATGTGCTCGCCGCATCGAGCCAGCACAAGTCCACGGCGGAGCTCACCGTGACTCCGACCGACGTCGACCTCGTCGAGATCGTGCACGCCGCTGTGGAGTCGATCCTCGTCAGTGCTGGCGAGCGCGGGATCACGATCGACGTGTCGCGTCTCGAACCCGCCCGGGCGTACGCCGACCCGGTCCGCATCCGACAGGTGCTCGACAACCTGCTCTCGAACGCCATCAAGTACAACCGCCCCCGGGGACGCGTGTCGGTGGCCACATCGGTCGGCGACCAGTGGGCGCTCATCGCGGTGCAGGACTCGGGAGTCGGGCTCAACGAAGAGGATCTCGGTTCGGTGTTCCAGCGCTACTACCGGGGGGCCGCTGTGCGCGACTCCGCCGTCACGGGCAACGGGCTGGGTCTCGCCATCAGCCGCGACATCGTCCGCAGGCACGGGGGCGACATCACGGTGAGCAGCGTCCTCGGGGTCGGCTCGACCTTCTCCGTGACCCTCCCGGCACGCCGTCCCGGGACGGCGATGTGATGATCGACCAGTTCTCCGTGTCTCTGATCACTGCGATCGTTGTCCTGGCATGCGCCGTGCTATTCATCTTCGACACGCTGCTGCGCCGCCCCGAGCAGAGCGGCCGGTTCTGGGCTGTCGGCTTCCTCTCCGCCGTCCTGACGACGATGTTCTACGTCGTATGGGCCAGCGCACCCGAGACCGCGTGGGCGGTCGTGTGCGGGAACACGGCGTCGGTGGCGGGCACGGGGCTCATGTGGCTCGGATGCCGCGCCTACAACCGGCGGACGGTCCGCGGACCGGGCGGTCTCGTCGCGGCGGCGGGTATCGTCACCGCGACTGCGGCCTCGGTCGAGTTCGCGCTGGGCGGCGACGACTGGTCCGGCTCTCTCACGATGTTCGCGGCTCTCGGCATCCTGGCGGCGGCCGCCTCGGTCGAGTGCTTCCGAGGGGCGCTCGGGGCGTCTCGGACGGCACTCCCGCTCGGCCTCGTCTTCGGTGTGCAGTCCGTCTTCTATCTCGCGCGCGTCGTCGTCGTCCTGATCTTCGGCTACGGCGAGATCTTCCGGCTGTGGGTCGGACCGATCCCCACCAGCATCCTCACGGTCGTCCTGGCGACCACGGCCGTCGTGAGCGCGTCCGTTTTGCGAGCCGGAAGGGCCGGTGTTCGCGGGTCGGATTCGCCGGAGGGACGGGATGCGGGTCCCGGTGAGATCGTGACGGTCGCCGGTTTCCGGCGCGCTGTCGCGATGAGCGTCCAACGGGCCAAGACCCGCCGGGAGCTCATGGCGGTCTGGGTGATCGAGCTCGACGGGCTCGAGTACATCGCCACGGCCTTCGGTCTCGATGTCGGCGATGAGGTCGTGCGAACCTGGCGCGGGACCATGACGGCCAATGCGCCGACGCTCTCCGTCGTGGGCGAGGTCGGTTCGGAACGGATCGGCGTCATCACGGTCGTCGCGTCCGCAGCCGACGCGCGTCGTCAGGCCCTGGCCCTGTACCGGTCGCTGTTCGAGGCGCTCGCCTCCGTCGAGGGTGGAGTGCTTCCCGCGATCGGCATCGGCGTCGCTCTGAGCGACGTCGTGGGCTACGACGCGGATGCCCTCATCGAGGTGGCTGCGACGACGGCGACCCGCGCATCATCGGGTGTCGCGTCGGCCGTGCTTCTCGCAGAGCCGTCCTGAGACCGCGTGAGCGGCCCGGATCAGGGGCGCTCGAGGCGGTAGCCGCTTCCCTGATCCGAGAGGATGAGCGTCGATGCTGCCGCGGCGGCGAGCTTCTGCCGCAGTGACTCGACGCTCCGTTCGACCGCTCGGACCTCGTCGGCATCGGGGGCGTCGGTTCGTGAGCGGGAGCGCAGCGCGAGCGCGAGATCGTGCTTGGTCCGCGTGCGTCCGTGCGCGACGACGAGGTCGCGCAGCACCGCGGACTCCGCGGGCGCGAGGTCTATCGAAGCGCCGGCCACGCGGAAGTCCCCCTCGTGGATGGACACGTCGCCGTAGGCGGAGTCGGGTGAGGTGCCGGCCGGGGGAGCGACCGCCCCGATGTCATCCATCGCGGCATCGTGGCGCCGCCGCTGGGAGGGGATCGCGGCCAGGCGGGCCTTGAGGTCGCGCGGCCGGAAGGGCTTGCCGAGGTATTCGTCGCCGCCGGCGGCTCGGCCGCGCTCGGCGTCGCCGGGCTCGACGAAGGCGGAGATGAAGATGATGTAGGTGTCGCTGAACTCGCGGACGCGGCGCGCGACCTCGAAGCCGTCGATGCCGGGGATGTTGACATCGAGCGTGGTGACGTCGGGGGAGACCGTGCGGATCAGCTCGACCGCGTCGAGTCCGTTGTCGGTCGCGTGCACCGCGAAACCGCTCGACTCGAGGATCGCGGAGAGCAGGCTGCGGATGTCGGCCTGGTCTTCGACGATGACGGCGGTGCGTTCCACGGTGATCCCACCTTCCGCGGGTTGTCAGGATCCCATCGTATCCATCGGGCGATCTCGCGCCCGGCCTGGCGCCCGTGGCATCCTCGGGTGTATGCCTCTGATCGCATTGACCGGCGGGATCGCGTCCGGGAAGTCCACGATCGCGCGGCGGCTCGCCGACCACGGCGCGGTCATCGTCGATGCGGATGCCATCGTGCGCGACGTCCAGCGCCCGGGATCGCCCGTTCTCGAGGCCATTCGCGACGCGTTCGGCCCGACCGTCATCGCGCCTGACGGCGAGCTCGATCGGGCTGCTCTGGCGTCGATCGTCTTCGCCGATCCGGACGCGCGGACGACGCTCAACGCGATCGTGCATCCGGCGGTGCGCGCGGAATCGCAGCGTCGATTCGACGAAGCGCTGCGCGGCGGAGACGGGACCGTCGTCGTGTACGACGTGCCGCTGCTCGTCGAGGCGCGTGTCGACGACCCGTGGGATGCGGTGGTCGTCGCGCATGCTCCCGCCGCCGTCCGCCGCGAGCGCCTCCAGCACCTCCGCGGGATGACGGCGGATGAGGCCGACCGGCGGATCGCCGCTCAGGTCTCGGACGATCAGCGCCTCGCCATCGCGGACGTCGTCATCGACACCGCCGGCGAGCTCGACGCGACGCTGCGTCAAGTCGACGAGCTGTGGGGGCGGCTGACCGCGGATCCTGCCGCGTAGCACGCACGCACGCACGCTCTGAGCGAAGACCGGGTCCGGTGTCGGTGGTCCCGCCTACGCTGGAATCATGCAGACCACGCGCTCCGTGCGGCCCTTCGAGGTCATCAGCGAATACGTTCCGAGCGGTGACCAGCCCCAGGCGATCGCCGACCTCGCGGGCCGCATCAATGCGGGCGAGACCGACGTCGTCCTGTTGGGCGCGACCGGTACGGGCAAGTCGGCGACGACGGCGTGGCTGATCGAGCAGGTGCAGCGTCCGACCCTCGTCATGGCGCACAACAAGACCCTCGCCGCGCAGCTGGCGAACGAGTTCCGCGACCTCATGCCGAACAATGCGGTCGAGTACTTCGTCAGCTATTACGACTACTACCAGCCCGAGGCGTACGTCCCACAGACCGACACCTTCATCGAGAAGGACTCCTCGATCAACGCCGAGGTCGAGCGACTGCGGCACTCGACGACCAACTCGCTTCTGAGCCGTCGCGACGTCGTCGTCGTCAGCACGGTCTCGTGCATCTACGGTCTCGGTGCGCCCGAGGAGTATCTGCGCGCCATGGTGGCGCTGCAGGTGGGCGAGCGGTACGACCGTGATGCCCTCATCCGCAAGTTCATCGCGATGCAGTACAACCGCAACGACGTGGACTTCTCGCGCGGCAACTTCCGCGTGCGCGGCGACACTATCGAGATCATCCCGGTGTACGAGGAGTACGCGATCCGCATCGAGCTCTTCGGCGACGAGATCGAGGCGCTGTACATGCTGCATCCCCTGACGGGCGACATCGTGCAGAAGATGGACAGCGTCCCGGTCTTCCCGGCCTCGCATTACGTGGCGGGCACCGAGACGGTCCAGCGCGCCATCGGAACCATCGAGCACGAACTGGCCGAGCGCCTGAAGGAGTTCGAGAGCCAGGGCAAGCTGCTCGAGGCGCAGCGACTGCGCATGCGCACGACATTCGATCTCGAGATGCTCCAGCAGCTCGGCTTCTGCTCGGGCATCGAGAACTACTCGCGGCACCTCGACGGTCGGTCACCGGGCGAGCCGCCCCACACGCTGCTCGACTTCTTCCCCGACGACTTCCTGCTCGTGATCGACGAGTCGCACGTGACCGTTCCGCAGATCGGCGCGATGTACGAGGGCGACGCGTCTCGAAAGCGGACGCTCGTCGACCACGGATTCCGACTGCCGAGCGCGATGGACAACCGTCCGCTCCGCTTCGACGAGTTCAAGGAGCGCGTCGGACAGACCGTGTACCTCTCCGCGACGCCGGGGCGGTACGAGATGGGCATCGCCGACGGCGTGGTCGAGCAGATCATCCGTCCCACGGGCCTCGTCGATCCCGAGATCATCATCAAGCCCTCTAAGGGGCAGATCGATGACCTGCTCGAGGAGATCCGACTCCGAGTCGAGCGCGACGAGCGCGTGCTCGTCACGACGCTCACGAAGAAGATGGCCGAGGAGCTCACCGACTTCCTCGGCGAGCACGGTGTGCGGGTGCGCTACCTGCACTCCGACGTCGACACGCTCCGCCGCGTCGAGTTGCTAACCGAGTTGCGCCAGGGCGCCTACGACGTGCTCGTCGGCATCAACCTCCTGCGCGAGGGCCTCGACCTCCCCGAAGTGTCGCTCGTCGCGATCCTCGACGCCGACAAGGAGGGGTTCCTGCGTTCGGGAACCTCCCTCATCCAGACGATCGGCCGTGCGGCACGAAACGTCTCGGGACAGGTGCACATGTACGCCGACAAGATCACCGACTCGATGGCCGCGGCCATCGAGGAGACCGAGCGTCGCCGAGAGAAGCAGATCGCCTACAACCTCGAAAACGGCATCGACCCGCAGCCGCTGCGCAAGAAGATCGCCGACATCACGGACGCGCTCGCGCGCGAGGCATCCGATACCCGCGACCTGCTGAACGGCAAGGCGACGGCCCGCAACAAGTCGGGCAAGGGCAAGAGTCCGACACCGCAGCTGCGCCGTGAGGGCATCGCGGCCGAAGGCGCTCAGCAGCTCGAGTCGACGATCGAAGACCTCTCGCAGCAGATGCTCGCCGCAGCGGCAGAACTCAAGTTCGAGCTGGCGGGCCGTCTGCGCGACGAGGTGCAGGATCTGAAGAAGGAGCTGCGCGCGATGGAGCGGGCCGGACACGCCTGACCGAGAACGGCCGTCCGCTGCGCTGACGGTCGTCGACGGGGTCGGCGCTGCTCGGGCCTCAGCGAGGGCAGTGCAGCAGCGGTTTCGGGCCGCTCCGGTCGACGTCGTGCTCCGTCATGGGATGACCGCAGAGCGGGCAGGCGCGGCCCGTGCGCTCCGGTTCGGGCTCGGTCTCGTACGGACCGACCGATGCGGGGCCGGCGGCGCGGATGAGGCGCGAGTTCAGATAGGCGTACCAGCCGCCCGCCTCGCGGACGCGCGTGCGAAGGGGAGGGCGACGGTCGGGCTCGGTCATGATCATCAGTGTACTAACGATTAGGGCATATAGGATACGAGCGTGGACTCCGCCGACGACATGTTGAAGCTCGACAACCAGCTGTGCTTCGCGCTGGTCACCGCCGCCCGGAACGTCGTGGCCATCTACCGGCCGATCCTTGAGCCGCTCGGCCTGACGCATCCCCAGTACCTCGTGATGCTCGCGCTGTGGGAGGCATCTCCGCAGGCGCTGGGGGAGCTGGCGGCCGATCTCGCGATGGAGCCGGCGACGCTGTCTCCACTCGTCAAGCGTCTCGAAGTCCAGGGGCTCGTCACGCGTGCCCGGCGCCGGGGTGACGAGCGCGTGCTCGAGATCGGGCTGACCGCCGACGGTCGAGCGCTGCGCGCGGATGCGGTCCGCGTCCCGGAACAGGTCATGGCGGCGGTCGGGATGACGGTCGACGACGTGACGGCGCTGCGTGACGGACTCGAGCCGTTCGCGGGCCGGCGCGTCCCTCGGGAGTAGCCGTCACTACCGCATCGGTGAGCCCAGGGCGAACCTCGGAGCCGGTGTCGGAGGCCCCACCTAGACTTGTGCGGTGCCCATCGTCCCCGTCGCTTCCTCATCGAAACTCAGCGTCCGCGGAGCCCGCGTCCACAACCTCAAGGACGTGGATCTCGACATCCCGCGCGACAGTCTCGTCGTCTTCACCGGCCTCTCCGGGTCGGGAAAGTCGAGTCTCGCCTTCGACACGATCTTCGCCGAGGGTCAGCGCCGTTACGTCGAGTCGCTGAGCGCTTACGCGCGCCAGTTCCTCGGGCAGGTCGACCGCCCTGACGTCGATTTCATCGAGGGCCTCAGCCCGGCGGTCTCCATCGATCAGAAGTCGACGAACCGCAACCCGCGGTCAACGGTCGGCACGATCACCGAGATCCACGACTACATGCGTCTGCTCTGGGCGCGCATCGGCGTTCCCCACTGCCCCGAATGCGGTGAGCGCATCCAGCGCCAGACGGTCCAGCAGATCGCCGACCAGCTCATGGAGCTCCCCGAGCGCACCCGCTATCAGGTCGTGGCGCCGGTGGTGACGCAGAAGAAGGGCGAGTTCGTCGACCTCTTCAAGGAGCTGAGCGCGAAGGGCTATGCCCGTGCCGTCGTCGACGGTGATGTGGTGTCCCTCGCCGAGCCGCCGACGCTGAAGAAGAGCTACAAGCACGACATCGCGGTGGTCGTCGACCGGCTCGTGGCCGGACCCGATCTGCTCGGACGCGTGACCGACTCCGTCGAGACGGCGCTTGCGCTCGCCGGTGGCGTCATCAAGATCAATTTCGTCGACGAAGAGGGCGATGCCGCCTGGCAGAGCTTCAGCGAGAAGCTCGCCTGCCCCAACGGACACGCGATCCAGCTCACGGAGATCGAGCCGCGCACCTTCTCGTTCAACGCACCCTTCGGCGCATGCCCGACGTGCTCCGGTCTCGGCACCCGGATGTCGGTCGACGCCGAGCTCATGCTGGGTGACGAGGAGCTCTCCATCGCCGAGGGCGTCCTCCTGCCGTGGACGACGCAGGGCAAGGGACTCTTCCAGTACTACGAGCGCCTTCTCGAAGGCCTCGCATCCGACCTGAAGTTCTCGCTCAAGACCCCGTGGCGCGACCTCCCCGGCGATGTGCAGGACGCGGTGCTGCGCGGCGAGAACTACAAGGTGACCGTCAAGTGGAAGAACCGCTACGGACGCGAGATGCGGTACGCCTCCGGCTTCGAAGGGGTCATCCCCTACATCGAACGCCAGTACCTCCAGGCCGAGACCGATACGCAGCGTCAGCGCTGGGCCGAGTACCTGCGCGAGGTCCCGTGCCCCGCGTGCGACGGCGACCGGCTCAAGCCGGAGGTGCTCGCCGTCCGCGTCCACGAGCGCTCCATCGCCGACGTGGCGCGTCTGAGCCTCGCCGAGGCGCAGAGCTACTTCAACCAGCTCGAGCTCACCGAGCGCGAGGCGAAGATCGCGGCAGCGGTGCTGCGCGAGATCCGTGCTCGCCTCGACTTCCTCATCGAGGTCGGGCTCAACTACCTCAGCCTGGGTCGCGCCGCGGGATCGCTGTCGGGTGGCGAGGCGCAGCGCATTCGTCTGGCGACTCAGATCGGTTCCGGTCTCACCGGTGTCCTCTACGTCCTCGACGAGCCCTCGATCGGACTGCACCAGCGCGACAACCGGCGCTTGATCGACACGCTCGTCAAGCTGAAGAACCTCGGCAACACCCTCATCGTCGTCGAGCACGACGAAGAGACGATCGCAGCAGCCGACTGGGTCGTCGACATCGGTCCGCGCGCGGGCGTCGAGGGCGGCAATGTCGTGCACTCCGGCCCCTACGACGCTCTGCTCGCCGACGAGAGCTCCATGACCGGCGACTATCTGTCGGGGCGGCGGTCGCTCGAGACGCCGACGAAGCGCCGCAAGATCGACAAGAAGCGGATGCTGACGGTCGTCGGCGCACGTGCCAACAACCTGAAGAACGTCACGGCCGAGTTCCCGCTCGGCGTGCTGACCTCCGTCACCGGGGTGAGCGGTTCGGGCAAGTCCACGCTGGTCAACGGCATCCTCTACGAGGTGCTGGCGACACGTCTGAACGGCGCCCGCCGCGTCGCGGGCAAGCACACCCGCGTCACGGGGCTCGACAACCTCGACAAGGTCGTGCACGTCGACCAGGCGCCGATCGGCCGCACCCCGCGCTCGAACCCGGCCACCTACACGGGTGTCTTCGACCGCATCCGCAACCTGTTCAGCGAGACGCCCGAGGCGAAGGTCCGCGGCTACCTGCCCGGCCGCTTCTCGTTCAACGTCAAGGGCGGTCGCTGCGAGGCGTGCTCGGGTGACGGCACGCTGAAGATCGAGATGAACTTCCTGCCCGACGTCTACGTCGACTGCGAGGTGTGCCACGGCAAGCGGTACAACCGAGACACCCTCGCCGTGCACTACAAGGGCAAGAACATCGCCGAGGTCCTCGAGATGCCCATCTCGGAGGCTGCGGAGTTCTTCGAGCCGATCCAGGCGATCCACCGTTATCTGAAGACGCTCGTCGACGTCGGGCTCGGCTACGTGCGGCTCGGTCAGTCCGCCACGACGCTGTCGGGTGGCGAGGCGCAGCGTGTCAAGCTCGCCACCGAGCTGCAGCGTCGTTCGAACGGCCGGAGCATCTACGTGCTCGACGAGCCCACGACGGGTCTGCACTTCGAAGACGTCCGCAAGCTCCTCGAGGTGCTCAATGGTCTGGTCGACAAGGGCAACACCGTCATCACGATCGAGCACAACCTCGATGTGATCAAGGCCTCCGACTGGATCATCGACCTCGGACCCGAGGGAGGAGCGGGCGGCGGCACGATCGTGGCGACGGGCACACCCGAGCAGGTCGCGGGTGTCGCGGAGAGCCACACCGGCCAGTTCCTCGCCGAGATCCTGGGGGCCCCGGCGGCGCGCAAGGCGGGCTGACGTGGCGAACGTCCTTCCCTACCGACCCAAAGCGGGCGAGATCCCGACCGATCCGGGCGTCTACCGCTTCCGCGACGCGGACGGGCGGGTGCTGTACGTCGGTAAGGCGAAGAACCTGCGGGCGCGCCTGTCGAACTACTTCGCCCCGCTCCACACCCTCCACGAGCGCACGCGCCGGATGGTCACGACAGCGGCATCCGTCGAGTGGACGGTGGTGGCGACCGACGTCGACTCGCTCCAGCTGGAGTACATGTGGATCAAGGAGTTCGATCCGCCGTTCAACGTCCGCTATCGCGACGACAAGTCCTACCCCTTCATGGCGATCACCCTCGCCGATGAGGCGCCGCGGGTGATCGTGACGCGCAATCGGCGGATTCCCGGCGCCAAGTACTTCGGTCCCTACCCCAAGGTCTGGGCGGTGCACGAGACCATCGACCTGATGATCAAGGTGTTCCCGATCCGGACGTGCAGCGATTCGTCGTACAAAAAGGCCATGGCTTCGGGACGCCCCTGCTTCCCGGGTCAGATCGGCCGCTGCGGCGGGCCGTGCTCGATGAAGGTCACGATCGAGGAGCACCGCGCGATGGTCGACGATTTCGTCGCCTTCATGTCGGGCGGCGACCAGCGTTTCGCCCGCGAGCTCACGACTCGGATGCGCGAGTCCGCCGCGGCGATGGACTACGAATCCGCGGCCGTCTATCGCGACAAGCTGCAGGCGATCGATGCCGTCCTGAACAAGAGCGCGCTCGTGCTCGAGGACGACATGGACGCCGACCTCTTCGGCATCGCCGAGGACGAGCTCGCGGCCGCTGTCCAGCACTTCGTGGTGCGCGGCGGTCGCATCCGCGGTGTTCGCGCGACGACCATCGAGAAGGAGATCGACATCTCGGGCGCCGACCTGGTCGATCAGGTGCTCCAGCGGACGTACGGGGATGCCGCAGCAGGCGACATCCCGCGCAACGTGTTCGTCCCGACGCTCCCGGGGGACGCGGGGGAGCTCGAGCAGTGGCTCCAGACCCGACGCGGCAAGCGCGTGACGATCCAGGTCGCGCAGCGCGGGCGCAAGGCCGATCTCATGAAGACCGCGAGCATCAACGCTCAGCAGGCGCTGATGCTCCACAAGACCCGCCGTACGAGCGACTACGTCGCTCGCAGCCAGGCTCTGACCGACCTGCAGGAGGCGCTCGGTCTGGACGAGGCGCCGCTGCGCATCGAGTGCTACGACGTGTCCCACCTGTCCGGAACCAACGTCGTCGCCTCGCTCGTCGTGTTCGAGGACGGGCTGCCACGCAAGGACCAGTACCGCATCTTCGGCGTCAACGAGACGACGGACGACACCGACTCGATGTACCAGGTGCTCACGCGCCGGCTCGCCTACCTCGACCGTCCCGACGAGGAGGACGAGCCCGTTCCCGACGCCACCGCCGACGGCGAGGTCGTCACGGCGCGCAAGCGCCCGCGTTTCGCCTACCGGCCCCAGCTGCTCGTCGTCGACGGCGGCAAGCCGCAGGTCGAGGCCGCGGCCCGGGCGCTCGCGGATGCCGGTCACACCGAGATCGCGCTCTGCGGCATCGCCAAGCGTCTCGAGGAGATCTGGTTGCCGGGGGAGGAGTACCCCGTCATCCTTCCCCGCACGTCCGAATCGCTCTACCTTCTGCAGCGCCTCCGAGACGAGGCGCATCGCTTCGCGATCGTCCATCAGCGCAAGCGCCGCAAGCGCGACATCACCTCCGTGCTCTCCGAGGTGCCCGGCCTGGGGGCGGCGCGCATCAAGGCGCTGCTGCGCCATTTCGGGTCCGTCTCGAAGCTCAAGCAGGCCACTCCGGAGGAGATCCAGGAGCTGCCGGGCATCGGGCCGCGGCTGGCCGAGGCGATCCATCGGCACCTCGCAGACGGATAGGCTGGGCACCGGCGAACGACAGGGGTGGTGACGGTGACCGACGAGGTTCCGGCGGGCGAGATTCTCATCGTCACGGGTATGTCCGGGGCCGGTCGCACGACGGCCGCCAACGCCCTCGAAGACCTCGGCTGGTACGTGGTCGACAACCTGCCGCCGCAGATGCTGCGCCCGCTCCTCGAGCTCAGCGAGCTGGCGGGCAACGCGCTGCCCCGCGTCGCGGCCGTCGTCGATGTGCGGGGAGGTGAGCTGTTCGCCGCGCTGCCCGACATCACGCGGGCGTTGCGACACGGCCGCGCGCTTCGGATCCTCTTCCTCGACGCGGCCGACGAGGTGCTCGTGCGACGGTTCGAATCGGTGCGGCGCCCGCATCCGCTGCAGGGCGACGGCACCCTCGTCGACGGCATCCGTCGCGAACGTGAACGACTCGCACCGATCCGTGAGAGCGCCGACGTGATCGTCGACACCTCTCGCGACAACATCCATCAGCTCGCGACGTACATCGCCGACCTCTTCGCCGACGACGGCGCGGCGCGGCACACGGTCACGGTCATGAGCTTCGGTTTCAAGTACGGGCTGCCGCCCGATGCGGACCTCGTCGCCGACATGCGCTTCCTTCCGAATCCGTTCTGGAACCCCGACCTCAAAGCCCTCACGGGCGAGGACGACGCGGTGCGCGAGGAGGTGCTCTCGCACGAGAACGCGCGCGAGTTCATCGACGCCTACGCCGCGGCGCTCACGCCGGTTCTGCGCGGTTATCAGGACGAGAACAAGCGTCATTCGGTGATCGCCGTCGGATGCACCGGCGGCAAGCACCGCTCCGTCGTGACGGCGCGCGAGCTCGCCCAGCGGTTGTCCGGACTCCCGGGTGTGGCGGTGCGACTCAAGCATCGCGACCTCGGTCGCGAGTAGGCTGTTCCTTCGTCCCCCGAACCCCTGCCGAAGGAGCGCCGTGCCGCTGACCGCTGACGTCAAGACCGAGTTGGCTGCGATGCGCGACCCTCGACCCGCCGCCCGGGTGGCCGAGGTGACCGCGATCCTGCGCTTTGCGGGCGGTCTGCACTCCATCGCGGGCCGTGTGGCCGTCGAGGCCGAGGTCGACTCGGAGATCCTCGCGCGCCGCGTGGCACGCGAGCTCGTCGAGATCTACGGCGTGCGGCCCGAGCTGGCGCGCATTCAGGCCTCGGGCGGACGAGACGGGGCGACCTTCGCCGTGCGCGTCCGTGACGGCGGCGAGACCCTGGCGCGTCAGACCGGTCTCCTCGACCAGCGTCGACGCCCGGTGCGCGGTCTTCCCAATCGACTGACCACCGGGTCACGTCCCGACCTGGCCGCGCTGTGGCGCGGGGCGTTCCTCGCCGCCGGGTCGCTGTCGGATCCCGGCCGGTCCGCCGCTCTGGAGATCTCGTGCCCGTCGCCGGAGGCGGCGATGGCTCTCGTCGGCGCCGCTCACCGGCTGGGCATCGCCGCGAAGGCGCGCGAAGTCCGCGGCATCCCGCGCGTCGTCGTCCGTGACGGCGAGGCGATTCGCCAGACCCTCGCGGAGATGGGCGCGACCCGTACCGCCGACACCTGGGACCAGATGCGGCAGCGCCGGGAGGTACGCGCCGGCGTCAACCGTCTCGTCAACTTCGACGACGCGAACCTGCGTCGCTCCGCTCAGGCGGCTGTCGCGGCCTGCGCGCGCGTCGAACGTGCCCTCGAGATCCTGGGGGACGAGGTGCCCGATCACCTCAAGCAGGCGGGCGATCTCCGCCTCGCTCACCGCGACGCGAGCCTCGACGAGCTTGGACACCACGCCGACCCGCCGCTCACGAAGGACGCCGTCGCCGGCCGCATCCGACGCCTCCTCGCGATGGCCGACAAGAAGGCCGCCGCCGAAGGGCTTCCCGACACCGAGTCTGCGGTGCCGGCCGGTCTCTCCGACTGAGCGACCGCTCCGGCGTTACACCGCGTCTCGAACGGGAAGCAACCGGGTGTGCGACGCGTTGCCTCTCAATAGGATGAGAAACGTCCACGAGGCGTGCGGTCGCGCGCCTTCGACAGCACGAGCCGCGCGCTGCGCGGTGCTGACAGGAGATAGAGAATGACGAAGTACACCCTTCCCGAGCTCCCCTACGATTACGCGGCTCTCGAGCCGCACATCAGCGGCAAGATCATGGAGCTTCATCACTCCAAGCACCACCAGGCGTACGTGACCGGCGCCAACACCGCTCTCGAGCAGCTCGCGGAGGCCCGCGAGACCGGCAACCTCGCGAACGTCAACAAGCTCGAGAAGGACCTCGCGTTCAACCTCGGCGGACACGTCAACCACTCCATCTTCTGGACCAACCTCTCGCCCGAGGGCGGCGGCGAGCCCGAGGGCGAGCTCCGCGCGGCGATCGACGAGTTCTTCGGCGGTTTCGACAAGTTCCAGGCCCACTTCACGGCAGCCGCCACCGGCATCCAGGGATCGGGCTGGGCCGTGCTCAGCTGGGACCCGATCGGCGCGCAGCTGATCATCCAGCAGCTGTTCGACCAGCAGTCGAACACGGCACAGGGAACCGTCCCGATCTTCCAGCTCGACATGTGGGAGCACGCCTTCTACCTCGACTACCTCAACGTCAAGGCGGACTACGTCAAGGCGGCGTGGAACATCGCCAACTGGCAGAACGTCGCCGAGCGCTTTGTGACGGCTCGGGAGAAGACGGCCGGCCTGCTCGCGTAGTAGGGTCATAAACAGGTGAGGATGCCGGGCTCCTCCCGGCAACGGGAGCCGAACCCGGCATCCTCTTCTTTTTCATCAGATCGCGTTTCGGTCAGCCAGCACGGGCTTTTCCGGCGCGACAAGAAACGGGAGACATCGTGTCTGTCAAGATCGGCATCAACGGCTTCGGCCGCATCGGACGCAACTACCTCCGCGCCGCCCTCGCTCAGGGCGCGGACCTCGAGATCGTGGCGGTGAACGACCTCACCGACAACAAGACTCTCGCCCACCTGCTCAAGTACGACTCGATCCTGGGTCGCCTGGACGCCGAGGTCACGTACTCGGAGGACTCGATCACGGTCGGCGGCAAGACCATCAAGGTCTTCGAAGAGCGCGACCCCGCCAACCTGCCCTGGGGCGAGCTGGGCGTCGACATCGTCATCGAGTCGACCGGTCGCTTCACCAAGGCCGCCGACGCCGGCAAGCACATCGCCGGCGGTGCGAAGAAGGTCCTCATCTCGGCACCCGCCTCGGGTGAGGACGGCACCTTCGTCATCGGCGCCAACGAGGACCAGTACGACCCCGAGAACCACAACATCATCTCGAACGCGTCGTGCACCACGAACTGCCTCGCGCCCCTGGCCAAGGTCCTGAACGACGAGTTCGGCATCGTCAAGGGCCTCATGACGACGGTCCACGCATACACCGCTGACCAGAACCTCCAGGACGGCCCGCACAGCGACCTCCGTCGCGCCCGCGCCGCCGCCCTCAACATCGTCCCCACCTCGACCGGTGCGGCGAAGGCCATCGGCCTGGTCCTCCCCGAGCTGAAGGGCAAGCTGGACGGCTTCGCCCTCCGCGTGCCGGTTCCCACCGGTTCGGCGACCGACCTCACGGTCGAGCTCGAGCGCGAGGTCACCGTCGAGGAGATCAAGGCTGCGTACAAGGCTGCTGCCGAGGGTCCGCTCAAGGGCATCCTGAAGTACACCGAGGACGAGATCGTCTCGAGCGACATCGTCACCGACGACCACTCCTGCATCTTCGACGCCGGCCTGACCCGCGTCATCGGCAACCAGGTCAAGGTCGTCGGCTGGTACGACAACGAGTGGGGCTACTCCAACCGCCTCGTCGACCTCACCGAGCTCGTCGCCAGCAAGCTCTGACGACCATGGCTCTGCGAACCCTCGATTCGCTGGGCCCGCTCGCAGGAAAGCGCGTCATCGTCCGTGTTGACTTCAACGTCCCCCTGAAGGACGGAGTCATCACGGACGATGGCCGTGTGCGTGCGGCATTGCCCACCATCGACCACCTCATCGGTCAGGGAGCGCGCGTCATCGCGTGCTCGCACCTGGGCCGTCCCGACGGTTCCCCCGATCCGAAGTACTCGCTCGAGCCCGTCGCGCAGCGGCTGTCCGAGCTCCTCGGCAAGCCCGTCGCCTTCGCCGGCGACACCGTGGGCGAGTCGGCTCAGCAGGTCGTCGCCTCGCTGGGCGACGGCGACGTCGCGGTGATCGAGAACCTCCGATTCAACGCGGGAGAGACCGCGAAGGACGAGACCGAGCGCCGTGCGTTCGCGAAGCAGCTCGCTGCTCTCGGTGATGTGCTCGTCTCCGACGGCTTCGGTGTCGTGCACCGCAAGCAGGCGTCGGTCTACGAGCTCGCGCAGATCCTGCCCTCCGCCGCCGGTTTCCTCATCGAGAAGGAGGTCGACGTGCTCGACCGCCTCACCGAGAACCCGGAGCGTCCCTACGCGGTCGTGCTCGGCGGGTCGAAGGTGAGCGACAAGCTGGGTGTCATCGAGCACCTGCTGCCGCGCGCCGACAAGATCCTCGTCGGCGGTGGGATGCTGTTCACGTTCCTCGCTGCCCTCGGACACAAGGTCGGCAAGAGCCTTCTCGAGAGCGACCAGCTCGAGACGGTGAAGGGCTACATCGCCACGGCCAAGGAGCGCGGCGTCGAGCTCGTGCTCCCCGTCGACGCGGTGATGGCTTCCGGGTTCGCCGCGGACGCCGACCATGTGGTGGCCCCGGCCGACGCGCTGGAGGACACCGCTTTCGGTGCCGACGGCATGGGGCTCGACATCGGCCCGAAGACGGCGGAGCTCTTCGCCGACGCCATCCGCAGCTCCCGCACGGTGTTCTGGAACGGCCCGATGGGCGTGTTCGAGATGCCGGCGTTCGCCGCGGGAACGCGCACCGTCGCTCAGGCCCTCACCGAGGTCGACGGGCTGTCCGTCGTCGGCGGCGGCGACTCGGCCGCCGCGGTACGTCAGCTCGGCTTCGCCGACGATGCATTCGGACACATCTCGACCGGCGGCGGAGCGTCGCTGGAGTTCCTGGAGGGCAAGAAGCTGCCCGGTCTGGAGGTGCTCGGATGGGCATGAACCGTATGCCCCTCATCGCGGGCAACTGGAAGATGAACCTCGACCACCTGCAGGCGGTCGCGTTCGTGCAGAAGCTGCACTGGACGCTGAAGGATGCCAAGCACGAGGACGACTCGGTCGAGGTGGCGGTGTTCCCCCCGTTCACCGACCTGCGTACGGTGCAGACCCTGCTCGACGCCGACAAGATCGCGTTCGCGCTCGGCGCTCAGGACCTCTCGACGAAGGACTCCGGTGCCTACACCGGTGAGATCTCGGGTGCGTTCCTCAAGCAGCTCGACTGCCGGTACGTGATCATCGGTCACTCGGAGCGTCGTGAGTACCACGACGAGACCGACGACGTGGTCGCCGCCAAGGTTCAGGCGGCTCTGCGTCACGGACTCGCTCCCGTCATCTGCGTGGGCGAGACCGCTGAGGATCTCGAGAAGCACGGCGCATCGGCGGTGCCGGTGGCGCAGCTCGAGACCGCTCTCGCGGGCGTGGCGGCGGATGCGGACATCGTCGTGGCGTACGAGCCGGTCTGGGCCATCGGCTCGGGTCAGGCCGCGACGCCGCAGCAGGCGCAGGACGTGTGCGCGAAGCTCCGCGAGGTCGTCGGCTCGGTGCTCGGCGCTGACGCTGCCGCGCGCACCCGCATCCTCTACGGCGGGTCGGTGAAGTCGACGAACATCGCCGGCTTCATGCGCGAGCCCGATGTCGACGGTGCTCTCGTCGGAGGCGCGAGCCTCGTTGCAGACGAGTTCGCCGCGATCATCCGCTACCAGAAGCACGTCGGCGTGTGACGTCGTGCGGCCCGGCGACCCACCGGTCGTCGGGCCGCACGCGTATCCGCGCGGCTGCTGGATATACTTGATCCTCGTGCGATCGGAATGATCGCCGGAAAGGTGACGACCACCGTGCAGATCCTCGAGTTCGTGCTGCAGGTGCTTCTGGGCATCACCAGCCTGCTCCTGACGTTGCTCATCCTGCTCCACAAGGGGCGTGGCGGCGGCCTGTCCGACATGTTCGGTGGCGGGATGAGTTCCGCGATGGGCTCATCGGGCCTCGCTGAGCGCAACCTCAACCGGTTCACGATCGTGCTCGCGCTCGCCTGGTTCCTCTCCATCGTCGCGCTGGGCCTCATCACGAAGTTCACGGTGATCTGATGGCCACCGGAGGAAACGCCATCCGAGGCACCCGCGTTGGTGCCGGCCCCATGGGGGAGCAGGACCACGGTCACCACGCGGATCGCGTCGCGATCTCGTACTGGGACGCCCTCGGCAACGAGACCGTTCGCTACTTCGCGGCGGGCATCGCCGACGAGGAGATCCCCGAGACCATCGACTCGCCCCACTCCGGACTTCCGGCCGGTCGCGACAAGGCCAACCCGCCCGCCGTCGCCAAGACGGAGCCCTACAAGACCCACCTCGCCTACGTGAAGGAACGCCGCACGGACGAAGAGGCCGAGCAGCTCCTCGATGAGGCGCTGCAGCAGCTTCGTGAGCGGCGCGGGCTGAACTGACGCGACATTCGTCGCGATACACGAAGAGAGCGGATGCCACGGCATCCGCTCTCTTCGTTCGTCTGGCCGACAGCCGGCGTCAGTACTGGTCGTCGATGAGCTCCGGCGGCACCTGGGCGGCGGTCGCTTCGTCGGTGAAAAGGATGGTGCGACGGGTGCCCTTCGCACCGGCGGCCGGCACGCTGTGATAGCTGGCGCCCGCGAGAGCGAGGCCCAGGGCGGCGGACTTGTCGGGACCGGCCAGCACCATCCACACGCGCTTTGACGCGTTGATCACCGGTCGTGTGAGGGTGACACGGTCGGACGGCGGCTTCGGCGAGTCGTGGACGGCGGAGACCGCGCTGTCGGTGATGCGGATCTCGCCGCGGTCCGGGAACAGCGAGGCGATGTGTCCGTCGGGCCCGACACCGAGGAAGCAGATGTCGAAGACGGGCCAGGCCGTCTCGTCCGACCCCGCAGCCGCGAGCTCTGCCGCGTAGGCCGTCGCCGCGGTCTCGGCATCCGATACCTCGTCCGACGCAGCGATCGGATGCACGTTCTCGGCGGGCACGGCGATCGCGTCGAGGAATGCCCGACGCGCGACCGCCTCGTTCCGATCATCGCTGTCACGGGGAACGAACCGTTCGTCGACCCACCAGAAGTGCACGCGTGACCAGTCGACGCTGTCGCGCTCCGGGTGCGACCCCAGTCGCTCGAGCACATCGCCGATGATGCCGCCGCCGGCGAGGCCGACGTTCACGGTCCGGCCATCCGCGCCCCACGTGGATACGCGGTTGAGGAAACGCGACGCGATGGAGTCCGTCAGGGTGTCGACGTCGGGACTGATGACGACGCGCTTCTCAGCGGTGGGCATCTCAGGCGTCTCCCGCCGGCGATCGGTGGAGCTGCGCCCAGCCGTCGGTGATGACTCGGCCGTACAGGACGTCGGGCCCGAGGCGCCGCAGCTCCTCGGCGAGGCACTCGCGGAGCGTACGCCGGGGGAGGACGAGGTCGTGCGAAGGCTGGCCCGGCTGGGTCAAGGTCGCATCGACCGTCGACGTGCGCTCGAGCAGGACGTCACCGCTCGGGCGCACGAGGCGCACGCTGCGGATGCCGTGCTCCCACTCCTCGCGGGGGGCGTACTGCCACTGGACAGGGACGTCGAGCATCAGACACAGCCAGGCTGCGAGCAGGCCCGTGGAGGGCGAGCTGCCGCTTCCGACGACCTCGACCGCGGTCACGGGGTCGTAGGGCGGCTGGTCCAGCACAGCGGCGAGCTGCTCGCGCCAGTGCGTCAGACGGGTCCAGGCGAGGTCGGTGTCACCGGGCGCGTAGCCGGCTCCGAGCGCCGCGAGACGTCCGCTGTCGTAGGGGAGGGTGGCGGCATCCGTGATGCGTCGCTGCGCGATGCGTCCGATGGGGGACTGCGACGGCTCTGCCGGCGGGTGATCGGGCCACCACGCCACGACGGGGGCATCCGGAAGCAGGAGACCCGTGATGAGGGCCTCGTCGTTGCTCGCCGCGCCGCCGCTGGCACGCAGGACGACGACCTCGCTCGCACCCGCATCGCCGCCGACCCGGATCTGCGCGTCGAGCTTCGACTCGCCCTCGGGGTTGGTGATCAGCACGATGACGCGCATGGGGTGCTCGCGCGAAGCGTCGTTCGCCGCCTCGATGGCGTCCTCTTCGAGTCCGTGCGAGGTCGCGATGACGAGCGTCAGCACGCGTCCGAGGGCGACGGCGCCGCCCTCCTCGCGCACGTTGACGAGTTCGCGGGCGATCTTCGACACCGTGGTGTCGGGCAGATCGACGATCATGGACGCCTCCAGACGCGGCCGTCGCGGGCCAGTAGTTCATCTGCGGAAGTGGGGCCCCACGAGCCGGGGGCGTACTGCTCGAGCGGGCCGCCCTGCTCGGCCCAGAACTCTTCCACCGGGTCGAGGATCCGCCACGACAGCTCGACCTCCTCGTGACGGGGGAACAGCGGCGGGTCGCCCAGGAGGACATCGAGGATGAGGCGCTCGTACGCTTCGGGGCTCGACTCGGTGAACGCGTGGCCGTAGCCGAAGTCCATCGTGACGTCGCGAACCTCGGTGGCCGCGCCCGGGACCTTCGACCCGAACCGGATCGTGACGCCCTCATCGGGCTGCACGCGGATCACGAGGGCGTTCTGACCGAGCTCGGTCGTCTGGTTGCGCAGGAACAGGTGCTGCGGTGCCCGCTTGAAGACGACGGCGATCTCGGTGACGCGACGCCCGAGGCGCTTGCCCGTCCGCAGGTAGAACGGCACACCGGCCCACCGACGTGTGGCGATGTCGACCTTGATGGCCGCGTAGGTCTCGGTCGTCGACTCGGGGTTCATGCCGTCCTCCGCGAGGAAGCCGGTCACCTCCTCGCCGCCCTGCCAGCCGCCGGCGTACTGACCGCGCGCGGTCGCCGTCGACAGGTCATCAGGCAGCTGGACCGCCGCGAGGACCTTCTCCTTCTCGGCACGGAGGTGGTTCGCCTCCATCGAGATGGGCTCTTCCATCGCCGTCAGCGCAAGAAGCTGGAGCAGGTGGTTCTGGATGACGTCGCGCGCCGCGCCGATGCCGTCGTAATAGCCGGCACGTCCACCGACGCCGATGTCCTCGGCCATCGTGATCTGGACGTGGTCGACGTAGTTCGCGTTCCAGATCGGCTCGAACATCTCGTTCGCGAAGCGAAGCGCGAGGATGTTCTGCACCGTCTCTTTGCCGAGGTAGTGGTCGATCCGGAAGATCGAGTCCGCCGGGAACGCCACTTCGAGCGCCGCGTTCAGCTCGCGAGCGGTCTTCAGGTCGCTGCCGAACGGCTTCTCGATGACCACACGACGCCACGTGTCCGCGTCGGCGTGCTCGTCGACGAGGCCCGAGTCCTTCAGCTGCTTCGCGACGATCGGGAAGTCCTTGGGAGGGATCGACAGGTAGAACGCGTGGTTGCCCATCGTCCCGCGGTCGACGTCGAGCTTCTCGACGGTCTCGCGCAGTCGGCTGAACGCGTCGGCATCGCCGAACTCACCCGAGACGAAGCGGATGCCCTGCAGGAGCTGCTTCCACGTCTCCTCTCGGAACGGCGTACGAGCGTACTGCTTCACCGCAGAATGCACGACCTCGGCGAAGTCCTGGTCCTCCCAGTCGCGTCGAGCGAACCCGACCAGGGCGAAGCCCGGGGGGAGGAGCCCGCGATTGGCGAGGTCGTACACGGCGGGCATGAGCTTCTTACGCGACAGGTCGCCGGTGACACCGAAGATCACGAGGGCGCTCGGCCCCGCGATGCGGTTCATTCGGCGGTCATCGGGATCGCGCAGGGGGTTGTGGGCGCGCGAGATCTCCACGGTCATGGGAGGGGTCTTCCTACTGGGCGGCTTCGAAAAGGGTGAGGACCTCGGTCGTGGGGTCCGTCAGGGTGAGCGTGACGACCGGACGGCCGCGCTCGGCGAGGACTGCGGCGTCGCCGGAGGCCTGCGCCTGGATCAGGCGGCCGAACGTGAACGGACGACCGGGAATCTCGAGGTCGACGTCGGTGCGCTCGGTGATCTGCAGGAAGACGCCGTTCGCGGGGCCGCCCTTGTGATACTGCCCGGTGGAGTGCAGGAACCGCGGTCCCCAGCCGAACGTGGTCGGGCGACCGGAGTCCGCGGCGATCAGCTCACGTACGCCGGCGAGCTGCGGAACCGTCGTGCGGTCGACATATGCCTGCACCGCGACGTACCCGTCGGTCGGGACGCTCCGCCAGAGGTTCTCGAGCACGCCCGCGAGCGTGTGATCCGCGGCGAGCGACGGGTCGGAAACCCGAACCTCGACGCCGTTCTCGACGAACAGCGGTGCGGTCGGGGCGGGTTGCGCATCGAGGAGTCCTCGCGCCGCTGCCTTGGCCGCCTCGACGTCGGGCTGGTCGAAGGGATTGATCCCGAGTAGGCGCCCGGCGATGGCCGTCGCATACTCCCAGACGAGGAACTGCGCGCCGAGCGAGCCGCTGACGAGCACCTCGCCGGGATGCTGCTCGAGGATCTGGAAGTGAACGGCATCGCCGACGATCCGGACGACCTGCAGGTCGTCGGGCAGCAGGTCGAGCTCGGGGGAGAGCGGCGTCGCGACGACGGGGAGGATGCCGATGCCGGCCTTTCCCGTCGACTCGGCGACCAGCTGCTCGATCCAGTCGGGAAGACCCACGATATGGGTCCCGTCGCTGATGAGGGCCAGCTTGTCGCGGCGCGGCTCTCCGCCCGCGATCGCCGCAGCGAGCACGAGTGCGGGGTTGCGCGGATCGTCGACGGCCACTTCGAGCAGGGTGGCGTCGGCCTCGTCGAGCAGCTGACCGATGTCGGCGCCCGCAAGTCCGGCCGGAACGAGGCCAAACGCCGTGAGGGCGGAGTACCGGCCGCCGACGGACGGGTCCGCGGTGAAGACCCGGTGACCCGCTGCGCGGGCCTCGGTCTCGAGCGGCGAGCCCGGATCGGTGACGACGACGATGCGATCCGCCGGGTCGATGCCCAGGTCGCTCCAGGCCGCGGCGAAAGCGCGCCGGGCGGAGTCGGTCTCGACGGTCGACCCCGACTTCGACGACACGACGAGGACGCTCTCAGCGAGTCCCCCCGTCTCGGCGTCGCCGTCGATGGCCGCCAGGACCTGACCGGGCGCGGTGGAGTCGAGGATCGTCAGGGGTACCCCGTGCGTGCGGGCGATGACCTCGGGGGCGAGCGACGAACCGCCCATCCCGGCCAGCACGACGCGTGTGATGCCCCGGCCGACGAGGTCGGTGCGCAGCGCCTCGATCTCGGCGACCAGGGGGCGCGACACCGTGACGGCCTGCACCCAGCCGAGTCGACGAGACGCCTCGTCGGCGGCATCCGGACCCCAGAGGGTCGCGTCACCCGCGGTGATGCCGCTCGCCACCAGATCGGCCACGAGCCCGGGCAGCGTCTGCTCGACGACGTCGGAGACGTGCCCCGAGACGTGGATCTCGAAGCTCAACGGGCGCTCTCCAGAGCCGCGGTCACCGTGCCCTGCAGGTCGTGCCACGACGCGATGAACTTGTCGACGCCCTCGTCCTCCAGCAGCTGGGTGACGTCGTCGAGGTCCACGCCGACGGCCGCGAGGTCATCGAAGACCTTGTGGGCGGCCTCGTATGCTCCGGTGACGGTGTCGCCCGAGATCACGCCGTGGTCGAACGTCGCCTCGAGGGTCTTCTCCGGCATCGTGTTCACGCTGCCGGGAGCGACGAGATCGGTGACGTAGAGGGTGTCCGGCAGGGCCGGGTCCTTCACGCCGGTCGACGCCCACAGCGGGCGCTGCAGGTTCGCGCCGGCGGCGACGAGGTCCTGGGCGCGCTGCTCGGCGAACTTCTTCTCGAACAGCTCGTAGGCGAGACGCGCGTTGGCGACACCGGCGAGCGACTTCAGCTCGTCGGCGGCATCCGATCCGATCGCCGTGAGGCGCTTGTCGACCTCCGTGTCGACCCGCGACACGAAGAACGACGCGACCGAATGGATACCGCTCAGGTCGATGCCCGCCTCGCTGGCACGCTCGAGCCCGGCGAGGTAGGCGTCGATGACCTCGCTGTAGCGCTCGAGGGAGAAGATCAGCGTGACGTTGACGCTGATGCCGGCCGCGATGACCTCGGTGATCGCGGGCAGGCCGGCCCTCGTCGCGGGGATCTTGATGAGGACGTTCGGCCGGTCGACCGCGGCGGCGAGCTTCTTCGCCTCGGCGATCGTCGCGTCGGTGTCGTGCGCGAGGTCGGGCGAGACCTCGATCGACACGCGTCCGTCGACGCCGCCGGTCTTGTCGAAGATCGGCCGGAAGATGTCGGACGCGTTGCGCACGTCCGTCGTCGTCAGCTCGAAGATGGTGTCGTCGGTCGAGGCCCCGGCCTTGGCCTGCGCCTCGATGGCCTCCTCGTACCCGACGCCCGCGCTGATGGCGGCCTGGAAGATCGAGGGGTTGGTCGTCACGCCGACGACGTTGCGCGTGTCGATGAGTTCCTGCAGGTTGCCGGTCGTGATGCGCTGACGCGAGAGATCGTCGAGCCAGATGCTGACGCCGGCGTCGGAGAGGTCCTGGGTGGGGGTGCTCATGCGTTGTTCTCCTCAACAGTTGCGCGGGCGGCCGCGACGACGGCCTCGGTGGTGATTCCGAACTTCTCGAACAGGGTCTGGTAGTCAGCCGAAGCGCCGAAGTGGTCGATGCCGACCGAGCGTCCGGTGTCGCCGACGATCGAGCGCCACAGCGGGGTGGCGCCGGCCTCGACCGACACACGGGCCCGGACAGCGGCGGGAAGCACCGACTCGCGGTAGGCCTCGTCCTGCTCCGCGAACCACTCCAGGGACGGCGCCGACACGACGCGGGCCTGGATGCCGTCCGCCGCGAGCGCCTCGCGTGCCTCGACAGCCAGCTGGACCTCGGAGCCGGTCGCGACGATGATCACGTCCGGCTGGCCGCCCTCGGCGTCGATGAGCACGTAGGCGCCCTTGGCGACGCCGTCGGTCGTGGCGTAGCCGTCTTCACCGCGCGGGAAGACCGGGACGTTCTGACGCGTCAGCGCGATGCCCGCGGGGCCGGCCTGACGACGAAGCAGCTCGTGCCACGCCGCGGCGGTCTCGTTCGCGTCGGCCGGACGCACGACCGTGAAGTTCGGGATCAGGCGCAGCGACGAGATCTGCTCGATGGGCTGGTGGGTCGGGCCGTCCTCGCCGAGGGCGATGGAGTCGTGCGTCCACACGTAGATCGAGGGGATGTTCATCAGGGCGGCCAGACGCACCGCGGGGCGCATGTAGTCGCTGAAGATGAGGAACGTGCCGCCGAAGGCGCGCGTCTTGCCGTGCAGGACGATGCCGTTGACGATCGCACCCATCGCGTGCTCGCGGATGCCGAAGTGCAGGACCCGGCCGTAGGGGTCGCCCGACCACTCGTGGGTCGACCACTCGGCGGGGATGAAGCTCTTGCCCGACTTGATGGTCGTCAGGTTCGACTCGGCGAGGTCGGCCGAGCCGCCCCACAGCTCGGGGAGCTGGTCGGCGAGGGCGTTGATGACCTGTCCGCTCGCGGCGCGGGTCGAGACGGCCTTGCCTGCCTCGAATGCGGGGACCGAGACGTCGGCGGGCAGCTCGCCCGATTCGAGGCGGTCGAGCAGCGCCTTGCGCTCGGGGTTGGCCTCGGCCCAGGCGTCGAACGACTTCTGCCACTCGGCGCGCTCGGTCGCGGCGCGCTCGGCGAGCGAGCGCGTGTGATCGATGACGTCGTCGGCGACTTCGAAGCTCTTGTCCGGGTCGAAGCCGAGCACCTTCTTGGTGGCGGCGAGCTCGTCGGCGCCGAGCGCCGAGCCGTGGATCTTGCCGGTGTTCTGCTTGCCGGGAGCCGGCCAGCCGATGATCGTCTTGAGGACGATGAGCGAGGGCTTGTCGGTCTCGCCCTTCGCGGCCTCGATCGCGGAGTACAGGGCGGCGACGTCCTCGACGTACTCGCCCGTGCTCTTCCAATCGACGGTCTGCACGTGCCAGCCGTAGGCCTCGTAGCGAGCGGCGACATCCTCGGTGAAGGCGACGTTTGTGTCGTCTTCGATCGAGATCTGGTTCGCGTCGTAGATGGCGATCAGGTTGCCGAGCTGCTGGTGGCCGGCGAGCGATCCGGCCTCGGCCGTGATGCCCTCCTGGATGTCGCCGTCGCTGGCGATGACGTAGATGAAGTGATCGAACGGGGAGGTGCCGGCCGGCGCCTCGGGGTCGAACAGGCCGCGCTCGTAGCGAGCGGCATAGGCGAAGCCGACGGAGGTGGCGAGCCCCTGGCCGAGCGGGCCGGTGGTGATCTCGACACCCTTGGTGTGGCCGTACTCGGGGTGTCCCGGCGTCAGCGAGCCCCACGTGCGCAGCGCCTTGAGGTCGTCGAGCTCGAGCCCGAACCCGCCCAGGTAGAGCTGCACGTACTGCGTGAGGGACGAGTGACCGGCCGACAGGATGAATCGGTCACGTCCGAGCCAGTCGGTGTCCGCCGGGTCGTGCCGCAGCACGCGCTGATAGAGGAGGTAGGCGGCAGGGGCGAGGCTCATGGCCGTCCCCGGGTGGCCGTTGCCCACCTTCTCCACCGCATCCGCGGCCAGGACGCGGGCGGTGTCCACCGCGCGCCGATCGATCTCGTCCCAACGAAGTTCCGACACTCGGTCGCCTTTCTCGAGAGGCAGCGCCTGCGCATGCCGCTCCGCAGTCAGGAAGGGAGGGTTTCGGCGCCGGCGCGCGTATGTCTTCAGCATAGCGAGGACGTCAGGCGGCCGGGGCGCGCACGTCGTCTTGTGACGGTCGTGCTAGGGGACCGCCCCGCGGAGGACGATGTCGGTGGATGCCCTAGACTGGACAGGTTCACAGCGGTGAGATGCGGGGAGCGATGGACATCACGACGACTGCGCGTTCGGCCTCTGTCGACACTTCTCGCGGAACGTCCTTCGGTGCCACGGTGCGCGCCTACGTCGCCCTCACCAAGCCCCGCGTGCTCGAGCTTCTCCTGGTGACGACGGTCCCGGTGATGATCCTCGCGGCAGGCGGCCTCCCGAACCTGTGGCTCGTGCTGGCGACGGTGGTCGGGGGAGCGATGAGCGCCGGTTCCGCCGCCGCGTTCAACATGTACCTCGACCGCGACATCGACGCGCACATGAAGCGCACCGAGAACCGTCCGATCGTGACCGGCGAGGTCTCTGCTCGCGGAGCGCTCGTCTTCGCTTGGACGCTCGCCGTGGCATCCACCGTCTGGCTCGCCGTGACGACCAACTGGGTCGCGGCATCCCTCAGCGTCTTCGCCATCTTCTTCTACGTCGTGATCTACACGATGATCCTCAAGCGTCGCACCGAGCAGAACATCGTCTGGGGCGGCATCGCGGGGTGCTTCCCGGTCGTGATCGGCTGGTCCGCCGTGACGGGATCCCTCTCGTGGGCGGCGCTCATCCTTTTCGTGCTCGTCTTCCTCTGGACGCCGCCGCACTACTGGCCGCTGTCGATGAAGTACAAGAACGACTACGACGAGGTCGACGTGCCGATGCTCGGCGCGACGCGCGACGGCTCGCAGGTCGGGCTGCAGGTCATCCTCTACGCCTGGGCGACGGTGGCGTGCTCGCTGCTGCTGATCCCGGTCGCCCCGATGGGCCTCGTGTACAGCGTCTCCGCGATCGTCTTCGGCGGATGGTTCCTTTACGAGTCGCACCGCCTGTACAACCGTGCCGTGCGCGGTGAGCAGGCCCGGCCGATGCGCGTGTTCCACGCCTCGATCACTTACCTGACGCTCGTCTTCGTGGCCATCGCGGTCGACCCGCTGCTGCCCTTCTGACCCAGCGCCTCGCGGGGCTGATGTGGGGTTGGCCTCACTTCGCGCCCAGGTGGCAGCTCCTGCCCCTTCAGGGGCGTTGTCGGGGCGTGAGCTGACACCTGAGCCCGCGGGGGCGGGCTCGCCTGGCAGGTGGTGCCCCTTTGGGGTGTGGGTTGGGGCGTGAGCTGACACCTGAGCCCGCGGGGGTGGGCTCGCTTGGCAGGTGGTGCCCCTTCGGGGTGCGGGTTGGGAAGTGAGGTGCCACCTGAGCCTGCGGGGGTGGGTTCGCTTGGCAGGTGGTGCCTGTTCGGGGTGTGGGGTGGCGCGTGAGGTGCCACCTGAGCCTGCGGGGGTGGGTTCGCTTGGCAGGTGGTGCCTGTTCGGGGTGCCGGTTGGGGCGTGAGCTGACACCTGAATCTGCGGGGTGGGCTCGCCTGGCGGGTGGTGCCTGTTCGGGGTGTGGGGTGGGGCGCGAGCTGACACCTGAGCCTGCGGGGGTGGGTTCGCTTGGCAGGTGGTGTCTGTTCGGGGTGCGGGTTGGGGCGTGAGCTGACACCTGAACCTGCGGGGGCGGGTTCGCTTGGCAGGTGGTGCCCCTTCGGGGTGTGGGTTGGGGTGGGCTCGCCTGGCAGATTGTGCCCCTTCGGGGTGTGGGGTGGGGCGCGAGCTGACACCTGAGCCCGCGGGGGTGGGCTCGCTTGGCAGGTGGTGCCCCTTCGGGGTGTGGGGTTGGGGTGGGCTCGCCTGGCAGGTGGTGCCCCTTTGAGGTGTGGGTTGGGGCGTGAGCTGACACTTGGACCTGCGGGGGCGGGCTCGCTTGGCAGGTGGTGCCCCTTTGGGGTGTGGGGTGGGGCGTGAGCTGACACGTGAACCTGCGGCGTGGACGTGCCGGGACGACACCGGATGCGGGGTGGGCGCGAGCAAGCGGAACGGCCGCCCTCCTGACCCGGTGAGCCCGGGTGGCGAGGAGGACGGCCGTTCGAACGAGTGCGGTGCGCGTCAGCGCTGCTGCGCGTCGCCGGACGGCGACTCGAGGGTCGAGCTCGTCGCGGCATCGGGCCCGACGGGCTCGGCGGTGCCTGCCGTGGGAACCGCGGTCGTCTCGGTGGAGGCGACGGGCTCCGAGGCGGCGGGCTCCGAGGCTGCGCGCTCCGAGGCTGCGCGCTCCGAGGCGACGGGCTCCGAGGCGAGCGCCACGGGAGCGAGGTCGTCGCGGTCGCCGGCAGTGCTGCGCGGTTCGCGGGGGAAAGCCGAGCTCAACGCCGCTGCGGCGAGGGCGAGGGCCAGACCGACGACACCGGCACCGAGCAGGATGCCGCCGAACACGCCCCAGATCTGGCCGACGTAGACGTCGACGCCCGTGGCGGTGTTGTCGAGGATGGTCGCCTCCATGTTGCTGAGCTTCTCGACCAGGATGTAGGCGCCACCGCCGATCGCGGCAACCGATCCGGCAACGAGAATCCAGAACGGGATGCTGCGGACGAGGCGGGGGTGAACGGTCATGGTGCTCCTTCGTGTCGCGACCGCTGTCGGCGGCCTCGAACACTCTGCGGGGTCGACCTCTGCGTGCCCCATACGAAGCCTATGAGGCTTCTGTGCGTGCGACCTCACGTTCGACGGTCGAGGTCGCGCTCGCCAGCGGGGCCTTCAGTGACATCACGACCGCCACCATGGCCGCCACGAGAGCTACGGCGAGGACCATGTGGATGTTGACGAGAGCGATCGGCAGTCCGGTACGCGCCTGCCAGAGGCCGACTGCGATCTGCAGCAGCTCGATGCCGAGCAGGAGTCCCGTCCACCGCTGCAGTCCCGTCGTGCGGGGGAGCCGGATGGCGCCCGACACCAGGACGAGGGTCAGCACGAGGGTGACGTAGGCGGGCCAGCTGTGCACGTGCTGCCAGAAGATCGGGTCCAGCCCGTTGCGTGCGGCCGCGTCGTCACCCGCGTGCGGGCCCGCTCCGGTGAGGAGGATGCCGACGACGACCGTCACGGTGACCGCGAGCGTCGTCACGTGCGTGGCGATGGCATACGCGCGGGGAACGATGCGCACCCGCGGTCCGGGTGCGGCGTAGAGGCGTACGAGGAAGGCGGTGGCGAGTGCCACGAGCGCCGCTGAGATCAGGTAGTGCAGGCCGACGATGCTCGGGTGGAGGTGCAGCCACACCGTGATGCCGCCGACGACGGCCTGGACGATGATCCCGAGACCGACCAGGAAGCTCAGCACGGGGAGCTCGCGACGCGTCGCGCGCAGCCGGATGACGGAGAGGAACGCCAGCAGCGCGACGATGACGAGCACGCCGGTGAGCGTGCGGTTGCCGAACTCGATCAGACCGTGGATGCCCATCTCCGGGGTCGGCGTGAGCGATCCCTCGGTGCAGTACGGCCACGTCTCGCAGCCCATGCCCGACCCGGTCAGCCGGACGAGGCCGCCGGTGCCGACGATTCCGATGTTCGTGATGACCAGCAGCCATCCCATGACGCGGGTCCAGCGCGTGATGGCGGTCGGCATGATCGTGGCGACGAGTCCGGGGCGGGTTCGGACCTGTGACATCGGAGTCCTCCGGGGGCGCTGGATTCGCGCCCCGTACGTTCCGGGCAGGCCCGCGGATGGGGGCGTTGCCTGTAGAATCGGGTGTGTTCGGGATGGCGGCGCGTGTGCACGTCGTCCCTCATAGTCTAGGCGCGGCATCCGCGTCCATCAGGCCCGCGAATCGGCATCCCCGTCCACGTGACTCCCGTCGGAGTCGGGAATGCCGGGACGGATGACACCGTTGCGGTGCGAAGAGGAGGAAAGTCATGTCGGATGTGCTGATCGACCGACCGGAACTCGAAGGCCTGGGGGTGTACGAGTTCGGCTGGCACGACACGGATGCCGCAGGCGCTGTCGCGCAACGCGGCATCAACGAGGACGTCGTCCGCGGGATCTCGGCCCTCAAGAACGAGCCGGAGTGGATGCTGAAGACCCGACTGAAGGGCTATCAGCTGTTCGGTCGCAAGCCGATGCCCACGTGGGGCGCCGACCTCAGCGACATCGACTTCGACAACATCAAGTACTTCGTGCGCTCGACCGAGAAGCAGGCGCAGTCGTGGGAGGACCTCCCGGCGGAGATCCGCGAGACATACGAGAAGCTCGGCATCCCCGAGGCTGAGCGTCAGCGTCTCGTCGCCGGTGTCGCCGCGCAGTACGAGTCCGAGGTCGTGTACCACCAGATCCGCGAGGACCTCGAGGCGCAGGGTGTCATCTTCATGGACACCGACACGGCTCTCCGCGAGCACCCCGAGTTCTTCGAGGAGTACTTCGGCACCGTGATCCCGGCCGGCGACAACAAGTTCGCCGCGCTGAACACGGCCGTCTGGTCGGGCGGTTCGTTCGTCTACGTCCCGAAGGGCGTCCACGTCGAGATCCCGCTGCAGGCCTATTTCCGGATCAACACCGAGAACATGGGCCAGTTCGAGCGGACGCTGATCATCGCCGATGAGGACAGCTACGTCCACTACATCGAGGGATGCACCGCGCCGATCTACAAGAGCGACTCGCTGCACTCGGCAGTCGTGGAGATCATCGTCAAGAAGAACGCCCGCGTTCGCTACACGACGATCCAGAACTGGTCGAACAACGTGTACAACCTCGTCACGAAGCGCGCCGTCGCCCACGAGGGCGCGACGATGGAGTGGGTCGACGGCAACATCGGCTCGAAGGTGACGATGAAGTACCCGTCGATCTACCTGATGGGCGAGCACGCGAAGGGCGAGACGCTCTCGGTGGCCTTCGCCGGTCCCGGGCAGCACCAGGACGCGGGCGCGAAGATGATCCACATGGCGCCGTACACGCAGTCGTCGATCGTCTCGAAGTCGATCGCGCGCGGCGGTGGACGAGCCGGATACCGCGGCGAGGTGCGGGTCGACGCCAACGCCCACCACTCGGCGAACACGGTCCGGTGCGACGCGCTCCTCGTCGACACCATCTCGCGATCCGACACGTACCCGGCGATCGACATCCGCGTCGACGACGTCCAGCTCGGGCACGAGGCGACCGTGTCGAAGGTGTCGGAGGAGCAGCTGTTCTACCTCATGAGCCGCGGCATGCCCGAGGACGAGGCGATGGCCATGATCGTGCGCGGCTTCATCGAGCCGATCGCGCGCGAGCTCCCGATGGAATACGCCCTCGAACTCAACAAGCTCATCGAGATGGGCATGGAAGGCAGCGTCGGCTGATATGACGAGCGTCACCCAGGCCCCCGCCACCGGCGAGAAGGGCCACATCGACCCTGCGGCGGCATTCGTACCGGTCCAGACACGGTCCGAGCGTCCGTCGTCGTACGACCCGGCTGACTTCGCCACCCCGACGGGACGCGAAGTCAACTGGAAGCACACCCCGATCGACCGGTTGGCGCCGCTGCTGGTCGACGAGCCCGGCCCGACCGGCGTCGTGTCCGTCGAGGTCACCGCACCGGCCGAGGTCGAGCAGGCCCGACTCCGCGTCGGCGACGCACCTCGGGGCGAGGTCTTCCGCCCCGAGGACCTGCCGAGCGCCATCGCGTGGTCGCAGGAGCACGAGGCGCCGCTGCTGCGGATCCCCGCGGGTGTCGAATTGAGCGAGCCGGTGGTCGTGAGCCTCCGGGGCAACGGCGGGCTCGCTCACGCCCACGTCGTGATCGAGGCCATGCCCAATGCCCGCGGCACCGTGATCCTCCGCCACGAGGGCACCGCCGCTCACGCGCAGAACGTCGAGATCATCGCCCGTGACGGCTCGGCCCTCACGGTCGTGTCGCTGCAGCGCTGGGACGACGACGCCGTGCACGCCGCGGCGCACCAGGCCCGCGTCGACCGCGATGCCTCGCTCACCCACGTCGTGGTCAGCCTCGGCGGCGCGGTGGTCCGCGTGAACCCGTCGCTCGAGCTCGCCGGCTCCGGTGCCGAAGGCCGCATGTACGGTCTGTCGTTCGCGGATTCGGGACAGCACCTCGAGAGCCAGGTCTACCTCCACCACAAGGGCCCGCAGACCGTCGGCGATGTGCTGTACAAGGGCGCGCTGCAGGGCGAGAGCGCCCACAGCGTATGGATCGGCGATGTCCTCATCGGTCCCGACGCCGTCGGCACCGACTCGTACGAGGCCAACCGCAACCTGGTCCTCACCGATGGCGCGCGCGCCGACTCGATCCCGAACCTCGAGATCGAGACCGGCGACATCCAGGGCGCCGGACATGCCAGTGCTACCGGGCGATTCGACGACCAGCAGCTGTTCTACCTCCAGGCTCGCGGCATTCCCGAGGCCGAGGCGCGCCGCCTGGTCGTGCTCGGGTTCCTCGCCGAGATCGTCCAGAAGATGGGCGTCGACGAGCTCGCGGAGGAGCTGCTCGAGGCGATCGAGGCCGAGCTCGCCGCCGGAGCCGACGCGTGACCGCGCAGAAGGTCCTCAAGCTGAGCGAGCTCGAGCAGGACACCGCCGTGCGCGTCGTCATCGACAAGGTCCCCATGGCCGTCGTGCTCGACGCGAACGGCCAGGTCCACGCCATCGGCGACACCTGCACCCACGGCGACATCTCGCTCGCGGAGGGCTTCGTCGAGGGCGACACGCTGGAGTGCTGGGCACATGGCTCGGCGTTCTCGCTGCGCACCGGCCAGCCGCTGAATCTTCCGGCCTACGAGCCGGTCCCCGTTTACGAGGTCACGATCGAGGGGGACGACATCCTCATCGATCCCGCCGTGACCCGCGATGTGAAGTGAAGTAAGGAACCCGACATGTCTGTTCTCGAGATCCGCGACCTGCACGTGACGGTCGAGACCGAGGCGGGGGCCACCCCGATCCTCAACGGTGTCACCCTCACGGTGCGTACCGGCGAGACCCACGCGATCATGGGCCCCAACGGCTCCGGAAAGTCGACGCTCGCTTACGCGATCGCCGGTCACCCCAAGTACACCGTCACCGGCGGGTCGATCACCCTCGACGGCGAAGACGTCCTCGAGATGTCGGTCGACGAGCGGGCCCGTGCCGGCCTCTTCCTCGCCATGCAGTACCCGGTCGAGGTGCCCGGCATCACGGTCACCAACTTCCTCCGGACCGCCAAGACGGCCGTCGCGGGCGAGGCGCCGGCGATCCGCTCGTGGACGAAGGATGTCAAGCAGGCGATGGCCAATCTGCGCATGGACCCGAAGTTCGCGCAGCGCAACGTCAACGAGGGCTTCTCGGGCGGCGAGAAGAAGCGCCACGAGATCCTGCAGCTCGAGCTGCTGAAGCCCAAGATCGCGGTGCTCGACGAGACCGACTCCGGTCTCGACGTCGACGCGCTGAAGATCGTGTCCGAGGGTGTGAACCGGGCGAAGTCCGAGACCGACCTGGGTGTGCTCCTCATCACGCACTACACGCGGATCCTGCGCTACATCCAGCCGCAGTTCGTCCACGTGATGGTGAAGGGCCGGATCGTCGAAGAGGGTGGCCCCGAGCTCGCCGATCGACTCGAGGACGAGGGCTACGACCGCTTCCTCGACGCCGACAGCCCTATCGACGCGTAGGATCGTTACATGACCGCAACACTCGCGCCCGAGAAGTACGACGAGGTCACCGAGGCTCTCAAGGACGTCATGGACCCCGAGCTGGGGATCAACGTCGTCGACCTGGGCCTCATCTACGACCTCGCGTGGGACGACGAGAACGACGCGCTCATCATCCACATGACGCTGACGTCGGCGGGCTGCCCGCTGACGGACGTCCTGGAGGAGCAGACGGCTCAGGCTCTCGACAACGTGGTGGACCGATTCCGCATCAACTGGGTGTGGATGCCGCCGTGGGGCCCCGAGCGGATCACCGATGACGGACGCGACATGATGCGCGCCCTCGGCTTCGCGATCTGACGACTCACGCAGACGAGCCCCCGTTCCCGCCCGATGGCGGAACGGGGGCTTTCGTCATGCGGCGACACCTGCGGGCGACCTCGTCGGCGCCGCGATTAGGCTCGCGGCATGAGCATCCAGCCCCTCGACGCCCTCCCGCTCGAGACGCTGCGGCGACGGTCGAGCACGAAATGGCGATCGTATCCGCACGACGTCATCCCCATGTTCGTCGCCGAGACCGACTTCGCGCTCGCGGAGCCGATCACGCGTGCGCTGCGCGAGGCCGTCGAGATCGGCGACACCGGATACACGCCCCCGCAGCCCGGCGTCGCCGAGGCTTTCGTCGGGTTCGCCGAGCGGCGATGGGGGTGGACGGTCGATCCGCGCCGTGTCCGCTGGACCGGCGACGTCATGATGGGTGTCGTCGAGCTCCTACGGGCGACGGTGTCTCCCGGCGATCGGGTCGTGGTCAACCCGCCGGTCTACCCGCCGTTCTTCGACACGGTGGCCGAAGCGGGCGCCATCGTCGAAGAGGTCCCGCTCACCGACACGGGCGCCGGTTGGGAACTCGATCTCGACGGAATCGAGCGCTCCCTGGCCGGTGGCGCGCGGGCTGTGCTCCTCTGCAACCCGCACAACCCCACCGGGACGGTCCACACGGCCGAATCCCTCCGCGCGCTCGCGAGTCTGGCCCACCGTTACGGAGCAGTCGTGATCAGCGACGAGATCCACGGCCCCATCGCCGGAGTCGACGTCGTCTTCACGCCGTTCCTCACCGTGTCGCCCGAGGCCGCCGCCGTCGGCTACGTGGTGACGAGCGCATCGAAGGCGTACAACCTCGCCGGCTTGAAGTGCGCCGTCATCGTGACGGCATCCGAGGCGAACGCGGATGTCGTTCGAGGCCTGCCCTGGGAGGTCGAGTGGCGCACCGGTCTGTTCGGCGCGCTCACCACCATCGCGGCGTTCTCGCCGGAATCGGATGCGTGGCTGGACAGCCTGCTTCTCCGCCTCGACATCAACCGGGGACTGCTGCAAGACCTGCTGGCCGAGCACCTTCCTCTCGCGCGCTATCGCGTTCCGGAGGCAGGCTTCCTCGCCTGGATCGATGTGTCGGCCTACGGTTGGGGCGATGATCCGGCTGACCCGATCCGCGAGGGTTCGGGCGTGGCGCTGCACCACGGTCCGTTCTTCGGGACCGAGGGCGTCGGGCACGTTCGACTGAACTTCGGCTGCGGCCCCGACGTCCTGCGTGAGGCCGTGACCCGGGTCGGGGCCTTCGCTCGTCAGAGCGTGCTGGCCGCAGGCTGAGCCAGCCGCCGGCTCGTACCCGCGGTCAGTTCTCGGACCGTCCGAGCCGCCAGTAGCCCATGAACGCCACCGCGCGGCGGTCGACACCCACGGTGCCGACCAGGTGGCGGCGCAGCGCCTTGATCGCCGACGCCTCACCGGCGAGCCAGGCGTACAGGGGAGCACGCTTCAGGGCGGCACCGCCCTTCGCGGTGCGCGGCACCTCCCAGAGGATGTCGGCGTCGATGTCGATCTCTTCGACCTCGGCGCCGATGCCGGCCGGCGCCAACCGGGCGGCGGTCTCCTCCACCGTCGAGATCAGGTGACGGTGACGCTCGCCCTCGGCGGACCGTGCCGAGATCCGGCGCTCGAATCCCGGGTGGTGGGGCAGATAGTCGAGGTCGGCGTCGGTCGGTACTTCGAGCACCACGGTGCCGCGCGCTTCGGGAGGCAACTGCTCGAGGATCACAGCGATCGCCGGTGCGGCCGTCTCGTCGCCGGCGAGCAGGATCGCGTCGGTGTCGGCGGGCGGCACGAAGTCGATCCCGTAGCTCACCCCGCTGTGTGCGGTGGTGGGGGCGAGGATGAGGACCTCATCGCCGACGCGGGCTTGCGCGATCCACGCGGATGCGGGGCCGAGGACGTCGTGGGCGACCATGTCGATGTCGACCTCGCGCAGAGCGGGACGGACGGCGCGGGTCGTGTACGTCCGCATGACAGGCCGCGCGTCGGGTGAGAGGGCGCGCCAACCCTCATACCAATCGGAGCCGGTCGGCATCGTGTCGATGGATGCGGTGTCGGTCGGGAAGAGGATCTTCACGCGCTGGTCGAAGCCGGGATCCCCGTACTCGCCGAGGTCGTCGCCGCGGAAGGTGAACCGCCGGAAGCTCGGGGTGAGATCCGTGATGGCTGCGACGGAGACGCGGAAGAAGTCGAGTGCGGGACGAGTCATGGTGTTCCAATCAGCCGGCGTTGGCGCCGTCGGCGTCTGTCGTGGTCAGCTCTGCGGGCACGTGGTGGCGGCCGATGGGCAGCACGAGCGGGCGCCCGGTGAGCGGATCGGGGATGACCTGGCTGTCGAGGCCGAACACGGCGCGCACGGTCTCGGCCGTCAGGACATCGGCGGGGTCGCCGACGCCGTAGAGTCGCCCGCCGGCCATCGCCACGAGGTGGTCGGCGTATCGCGCCGCGAGGTTGAGGTCGTGGAGGACCATCACGATCGTGGTCCCTCGAGCGCGATTGAGATCGGTCAGCAGGTCGAGGACGTCGATCTGGTGGCTCACATCGAGAAACGTGGTGGGCTCGTCGAGGAGGAGCACGTCGGTCTGCTGTGCCAGCGCCATCGCGATCCAGACGCGCTGCCGTTGCCCTCCGGACAGCTCATCGACGGCGCGGTCGGCGATGGCAGCCGTATCCGTGGCGTCGAGGGCCTCGGCGATCGCGTCGTCGTCTGCCCGCGTCCATCGCGCTAGCGGCCCGTGATGCGGGGTTCGCCCCCGGCTCACGAGGTCCGAGACGGTGATTCCCTCCGGGGCGATCGGCGACTGCGGCAGCAGGCCGAGATCGCGGGCCACCCGTTTGGTGGGCAGTCGGTGGATGTCCTTGCCGTCGAGCAGCACGCTTCCGGCGCGCGGCGTCAGCAGCCGTGCCATCGATTTGAGCAGCGTCGACTTGCCGCACGCGTTCGCGCCCACGATCGCGGTGACGCGGCCTGCGGGCACCACGAGATCGAGTTCATCGACGATGACGCGGTCGCCGTAACCGAGCCGGACGCCACGCGCTTCGAGAGAGCGGTCGGCGGTCATAGTGAGCCTCCTGAACGGCTGCTGCGGATGAGCAGGAAGATGAGGTAGGGAGCGCCCAGGACGCCGGTCACGACCCCGACGGGCAGGCGGATGCCGAGCAGATACTGCGCGGTGAGGTCGGCCACCAGGACGAGGAGCGACCCGAAGAGTCCGGCGGCCAGCACGGGTGAACCGGCCGGGCCGATCATCCGCGCGGCGATCGGCCCCGAGAGGAACGCGACGAAAGAGATGGGGCCGGCGGCTGCTGTGGCGAAGGCGAGGAGCGCCACTGCGGCGATGATCAGCAGAACACGGCGACGTTCGACCGGGACGCCGAGGGCCGCCGCCGCCTCGTCGCCGAGTCGCATGAGCTCGAGGTCCCGAGTGAGCCAGAGCAGAGCCGGGACGACGACCACCATCGTGAGAGCCAAGGGGATCGCCTGGTCCCACGAGGCGCCGTTGAGATTGCCCGTGATCCACCGCATCGCGGCCTGCAGGTCCCATTCGGCTGCTCGGGAGAGGACGTAGGAGACGACGCTGTTGAAGATCGCGGCGACGCCGATGCCGATGAGGATGAAGCGCGCGCCCGCGCCGCCGTCCTTGAACGCGAGGAGGTAGATCATCAGAGCCGTCGCGAGCGCGGCGACGGTGGCCAGAAGAGAGATGCCGCCTTCGCTGAGCGAGAGGAAGACGATGCCGATGACAGCGGCTGCGCTCGCACCCGCGTTGACGCCGATGATGTCGGGACTGGCGAGGGGATTGCGCAGCATCGTCTGGAAGACGGCGCCGCCCATCCCGAAGCAGAGGCCGGTGAGGAGGGCGACCGTGGCGCGCGGGAGGCGCAGCTCGCCCACCGTGAACGAGGCGCCGGGCACGGTCTGACCGGTGATGACCCCCCACACCTCGGCCGGGGAGTAGAACGTCTGCCCGACCATGAGGGAGACGGCGTACATGACGATGACGGCTGTCAGCAGAGAGCCCAGGACGATTCGTCGTCGCCACGCGCGACGTGCGCGGCCGGCGACGACGACCTGGACGGTCGCCGGAGTGGCTGTGGGGGAGGCGACGGGGGCGGTCACAGGGCACGCATCTTCTGCCGGCGGACGATGGCGATGAAGAAGGGCGCGCCGATGAGCGCGGTCACGATCCCGACCTCGACTTCCTGCGGTCGCGCGATCACGCGGCCCACGACGTCCGCGATGACGAGCAGCCCTCCGCCGACGAGCGCGGAGACGGGCAGGAGCCATCGGTGGTCGGGGCCGACGAGGAGACGGCAGATGTGGGGAACGATCAACCCGACGAAACCGATCGGGCCGGCGACGGCCGTCGCCGCGCCGCAGAGGATGACCGCGCCGAGGGCGGCGACCAGACGAGCCGTGCGCACGCGCTCGCCGAGGCCGGCGGCGAGCTCGTCGCCGAGAGCGAGCGAGTTGAGTGCGGCGCTGGCCGCGAGGCAGATGACCATCCCGACCCCGAGGAAAGGCAGCACGAGCGCGATCTTCTCGCCGGTGGCACCGCCGACTCCGCCGATCTGCCAGAACCTGAAGACGCTCATGACGTCGATGCGGGGGAGGAGGATCGCGCTGATGAGCGAGCTGAAGGCGACCGCCGTGGCAGCCCCTGCGAGAGCGAGCTTGAGCGGGCTCGCGCCGCCGCGGCCGAGCGAGCCGATCGTGTAGACGAAGATCGCCGCGATCGCCGCGCCGAGCATGGCGAGCCAGATGTACCCGAAGGCGCTGGTCACACCGAAGAAGGCGAGTCCGATGACGACCGCGAGCGACGCGCCGCCGTTGATCCCGAGGATCTGCGGGTCGGCGAGAGGATTGCGTGTCACGCCCTGCATCACGGCCCCCGACACGGCGAGGGCGGCACCGACGATCAGGGCGAGGACCGTCCGCGGGACCCGCTTCGACACGGCGGCCGCGGAGGTGGTCTCGATGCTTCCGCTCAGGCCGGCGATGATGTCGTCGAACGAGACGGAGCGAGTCCCGAAGGTCACCGAGATGATGCTCGCCACCAGCACGAGGAGTGCCAGGACGACGAGCCAGACGACCCGCCGCCGCCGGGAGCCGCGCCGCGGGGGCGCGCTCACGGCGGCGGCGGCCGTCGTCGTTGTCAGAACGCTCACGGCACCCGACGCAGTTCGCCTGCGATCACGAGCTCGCCTTCGCGGCGGCCGCGCCGATCATGTCGACGTACTCCGACGTCAGGGGATCGGTGATCGAGAGGGGACTGGGGTTCGCCGCTGCGGCGAGCGGGTCGTTGGACGCGGGCAGCACGACCACGGCTCCCGACGCGACGGCCGGGATCCTCGACAGGAGCGGGTCGGCCTGCATCGCAGCGAGCGTGGTGTCGTCGCCGTAGGTCACGAGCACCTGGAGGTCGGAGAACCGTTCGATCTCCTCCGTGCTGTTGGTGATCCAGAACTGGTCAGTGCCCTTCGACTGCTCGGCGACGGTCGCGGCCGGGGTGAGACCGAGGTCCTCGAGGAAGAGGGGACGCGGATCGGCCGTCGAGTAGAAGCCGAGCTGGCTCAGGTCGGTCGCGTCGAAGGAGCTGAACAGCGTCGTCTTGCCCGCGATGTCGGGGTAGGCGCCGGTCAGGTCGCCCAGGTGCGCCGTGAGATCGTCGACGAGCGTCTCCGCCTCGTCTTTGAGCCCGAGCGCGGTCCCGTTCATGACGGTGAGCTCCTGCCAGCTCGTTCCCCACGCGATGTCGGGGTAGGCGACGACGGGGGCGATCTTGCTCAGGGTGTCGTAGTCGTCCTGCGTCAGGCCCGAGTAAGCGGCGAGGATGACGTCGGGCTGCGTGTCGGCGACGGCTTCGAAGTCGATGCCTTCGGCTTCGTCGAACAGCACGGGGGTCTCTCCGCCGAGTTCGTCGAGCTTGTCCTTCACCCACGGGAGGATGCCGTCGCCGTCGTCGTCTCCCCAGGTGACGGCGGGCATGCCGACGGGGACGACGCCCAGGGCGAGAGCGGCCTCCTGGTTGCCCCACGACACGGTCGCGACGCGGGTGGGCTTGCTCTCGATCGTGGTCTGGCCGAAAGCGTGGTCGATGGTGACGGGGAAGGCGTCCGATGAGGCTTCACCGGATGCGGCGGGAGCCGAATCGGGAGCCGCGGTGGAACCGCAGCCGGCGAGGAGCAGCGTGGCTGCGATGAGGGCTGCGGCGGCTGTGCGGATGCGGGGCACAGTGTCCTCCAGAGGAGAGGTGAGTAAGGGCAGGCTTACTTTACGTGCGCGATGCCCATCCTGCCAATCCGCTGCAGCCGGACTGAAGGTGCCCGTCGCTGCGGTCTGCGGCGGGCGGTCGTCGACAGCGAGTAGGATGAGAGGCTGGCCGTTCGGCCGCCCTTCCTGTTCCTGACGATTGGACGTTCGCTGTGCTCGCCGTGCACGACCTCGAAATCCGCGTGGGTGCGCGCACGCTGATGGCGGACGTGTCCTTCCGCGTCTCCGACGGCGACAAGATCGGTCTCGTCGGACGCAATGGCGCAGGCAAGACGACGCTGACCAAGGTGCTCGCCGGCGACCTCCTCCCCAGCGACGGCAAAGTCGAGCGTTCGGGGGAGCTCGGCTATCTCCCGCAGGACCCCCGGTCGGGTGATCCGGAGATGCTCGCCCGCACGCGGATCCTCGATGCGCGTGGCCTCGGCACGATCGCCGTGGACATGCAGAGCGCGTCGCTCGAGATGGGGTCGGAAGACGAGGCGGCAGCCGCCAAGGCGATGCGCCGCTACGGCAACCTCATGGAGCGTTTCGAGGCGCTCGGCGGCTACGCGGCAGAGGCCGAGGCGGCATCCATCGCCCACAACCTCTCGCTGCCCGACCGCATCCTCGATCAGCCGCTGAAGACGCTGTCGGGTGGACAACGGCGCCGTATCGAGCTCGCGCGCATCCTCTTCTCGGACGCGCAGACGATGATCCTCGACGAGCCGACGAACCACCTCGACGCCGACAGCGTCGTCTGGCTTCGCGAGTTCCTGAAGGGGTACAAGGGCGGGCTGATCGTCATCAGCCACGACGTCGAGCTCGTCGGCGAGACCGTCAACCGCGTCTTCTACCTCGATGCCATGCGCCAGGTCATCGACGTCTACAACATGAACTGGAAGAACTATCTGCGCCAGCGCGTCGCAGACGAGGAGCGGCGCAAGAAGGAGCGCGCGAACGCCGAGAAGAAGGCGACGGCGCTGCAGCAGCAGGCTGCCCGATTCGGCGCCAAGGCCAGCAAGGCCGCAGCCGCGCATCAGATGGTGGCGCGTGCTGAGAAGCTCCTCTCGGGTCTCGACGAGGTGCGTCAGGAGGACCGTGTCGCGAAGCTCCGCTTCCCGAAGCCGGCGCCCTGCGGGAAGACGCCCCTCATGGCATCCGGGCTGTCGAAGTCGTACGGCTCGCTCGAGATCTTCACCGATGTCGACCTCGCGATCGACCGCGGGTCGAAGGTCGTGGTCCTCGGGCTGAACGGTGCCGGAAAGACCACTCTCCTGCGCATCCTCGCGGGCGTCGATCAGCCCGACACCGGTGTGCTCGAACCGGGCCACGGGCTCCGCATCGGCTACTACGCGCAGGAGCACGAGAATCTCGACGTGTCGCGCTCGGTGCTGCAGAACATGATGTCGTCAGCGCCCGACATCACGGAGACCGAAGCGCGGAAGGTGCTCGGGTCGTTCCTGTTCACGGGCGACGACGTCCTCAAGCCCGCGGGTGTGCTCTCCGGCGGAGAGAAGACCCGTCTGTCGCTCGCGACCCTCGTCGTGTCGTCGGCCAACATGCTGCTCCTCGATGAGCCGACGAACAACCTCGACCCGGCGTCGCGAGACGAGATCCTCGGCGCGCTCGCGCACTACGAGGGTGCCGTCGTGCTCGTCTCGCACGACGAGGGCGCCGTCGAGGCGCTCAATCCCGAGCGTGTCCTGATCCTGCCCGATGGCGTCGAAGACATCTGGGGACGCGACTACCTCGAGCTCATCACACTGGCCTGAACGGTCCGAGCGAGCGCCGTCAGTCGCGCGTCGAGTCGAGGATCGCGTCCTCGTCCTCCATGTCGCGGTCGCGCTTGGAGTCGCGGCGTCGGCGGAGGCTCTGCGGGACGACCGACGGCTCGTGCGCCGCGGATGCCGCGCCGGCGGGGACCATCGCGTGCTCCGACGGCGCGTTGTCGAGCGCGGCGGCTGCGGCGGCATCCTCTTCGTCCTCGCGCCGGTGACGGCGTTCGGTGCGGATCATGTACCAGATGAAGATGAACCCCATGATGGCGAACAGGATCCACTGGATGGCGTACGACAGGTGGGGGCCCGGGTCCTCCGAAGGGGTCGGCATCGCCCCGAGCGTCTCGGCGGGTGCGGGATCCTCCGAGACGAGCAGTCCGTAGGCCGACGTCACGACATCGCCTGAGAGGCCGGCTTCGACGGCCACCAGATCGACGTTGATCGTCGGCACCTGGCCATCAGGAGCCGAACGCCCCGATGTCGGTGCGGCCTCAGCGGGCTTCAGGCGAGCGACCACGGTCACGGTTCCCGTGGGTGGCGGGGCGATGGCCGCGGGGTCGGGGCTGTCCGACGCCGGAGGCACCCAGCCTCGATCGATGACGAAGACGCGGCCGTCGGTCGTCTCGAACGGCACGAGCACCTCGAACGCCGACGTGCCTCCGTGCGGACGATTCCGCACGAGCACCTGGTCGTCGGTGAGGTAGCGGCCGACCAGCTCGACGGGGTGCCATTCGTCGTCGGGGTCGAGGTCGTTCCCCCGAGGAAGGATGTCGGACAGCGCCGCGGGGGCGGCGTCGTAGTTGCGCTCGACGAGCTCGAGCTGCGCGCTGCGCTCCTCGTTGCGCGTGAACTGCCAGTTCGACAGGTACGCGCAGGCGATCGCGAAGGCGACGGCCACGGCGACGTAGCCGGTCCACCGGAGTGCGGTCCGGCCTCTCATGACCCACCTGCCTCGCGGGCTTCGGCGGAGAGGAGCTCCACGCTGACCGGGAAGTCCCGTGCCGCGACGAACTCGCGCAGATACGCCACATGATCGTCGCACGCCACCCAGATCTTCCGCCGATCGGCGGAATGGATGCGGGGATTGCGCCAGATGACCCGCCACCGTGCCGACGCGCGGCATCCGGCGCGGGAACACTCGATGTCGTTCACTCCGGACGTGACTCCCGAACTTCGATCACGGTCGGCTTCGCGGGTGACTCGGGCGCCCGCGGCGGCTCGCTCGGTCGCTCGGGCAGTGCCGCGAGCGGCGAGACCGCTGCGGGCTCGCGCACGTCGTCGCCGACGTTCGCGACCACCACCGCGATATAGGGAAGGAAGATCGCACCGACCGCAAGAGCCGCCGTGTGCCAGCCGTAGGGTGCGATGACGACCATCAGGATGAAGCACACGACGCGCACCGCCATCATGATGAAGTACTTCGTCATGCGACGGTTGGAGTCGTCGTGCGGAGCTCGCGGGAGCGAGGTCGCCGACGGTGTGGCGGGCTGATGCTTCACGGTGCATCAAGGATACGCCCGGGCAGCCGGGGGAGGCCGGAGTCAGAAGCTCGAGGAGTAGGTGCTGTAGCTGTCCTGATTGACGACCCAGCCGATGAACGACGCGAAGACGATGATCCCGACGATCGTGAGTGCCAGACCCGCGTAGCCGACGATGAGGCCGGCCAGGGCCATTCCTCGTCCGTTCTCGTTCGTCCGCTTGATCTGAGCCAGCGAGATGTGACCCATGATGACGCCGGCGATCGAGCCGATGATCGGCAGGAGCCAGATGAAGCCCACGATGGAGGCGATCATCGACACGATCGCGAGGGCGTTCGTCTTCTGCGGCTGGTAGCCCGCGTACCCGTAGGCCGGCGGCGGGTAGCCGGCGGGCTGGTACGCCTGCTGCTGCGGCGGATTGGCGTACGGCGGCGCAGGGGGAGGGACGGGGGCGCCGGAGGCGGGCTGCCCCGGCGCGGGGTACGGCTGCTGCGGCTGAGGCTGGTCGCTCACGTCTGCTCCTCGTCGACGTCGGGCCGCCAGCTTATCGTTCGCGGGCGGTGGACGCGCTGCGGCTAGGCTTGCGGGGTTCGCGCTGCAGACACAGGAGAGCCGCATGCCCACGTCCCGAGTCGTTCTCGTCACCGGAGGAAACCGCGGCATCGGCCGCGCGATCGCGGAGCGCTTCGTCGCCGACGGCCACCGCGTCGCGGTGACCGCCCGCTCGGGCGAAGGCCCCGCGGGGGCGCTGACCGTCCGCGCCGACGTGACGGACGCGGCATCCATCGACGCGGCCTTCACCCAGGTCGAGAGCGAGCTCGGACCGATCGAGGTCGTGGTCGCAAACGCCGGCATCACGAAGGACACCCTCCTGCTCCGCATGACCGAGGACGACTTCGACTCGGTCGTCGCGACCAACCTGGGCGGCGCCTTCCGGGTCGTGAAGCGAGCGTCGAAGGGAATGCTGCGGGCCAAGTGGGGCCGCGTCATCCTCATCTCGAGCGTCGTCGGCCTGTTCGGCTCGGCCGGACAGATCAACTACTCGTCGTCGAAGGCAGCCCTCGTCGGCTTCGCGCGCTCGCTCACCCGCGAGCTCGGCGCCCGCGGGATCACCGCGAACGTCGTCGCGCCGGGATTCATCGAGACCGACATGACCGCTGCGCTCGCCGAGGAGACGCAGGCCGAGTACAAGCGCAGCATTCCGGCGGGGCGCTACGGCTCTTCGGCAGAGGTCGCCGCGGCTGTGTCCTGGCTCGCCTCGGACGACGCGGCATACATCTCGGGTGCCGTCATCCCCGTCGACGGCGGCCTCGGAATGGGCCACTGACGGGGGCGTCGGACCTCATTCCAGCGCCGCGATGATCTCGCGCGCGAGCCGGTCGGGCTGCGAGAACTGCGGCCAGTGACCTGAGCCCAGCTCGACGACGGTCACGTCTTCGAGCGCGTCGAACTCGGCGAGGAATCGGGGCCACGAGGCGAGCATCGAGCGGATCCCGCGCTCGTCGGCCGGCCCCGAGAGAACGGTGACGGGGATGCCGTGCCGGCGATCGTCGGTCAGCTCGATGGCGTCGGTGGGAACGGCCGCCGGAACCGGGTGAGTTCGCGGTGCCCATCGGGCGCGCGTGTCGTCGTCGAGGTCGGCGACGTCCGGCTCGTCGAAGAAGCCCCATCCGGGGAAAGGCACCGTGCCGTCGACGACCGGGAACTCGGAGATCTCCGCGCCCGGGGCCGGGGGGAGCGTGTCGACGAAGATGACGCGGGCGATGCGATCGGGCCGTCGGTCGGCGGCTCCCCACGCCACGTTCCCGCCGCCGCTGTGCCCCACGAGGACGACCTGCCCGGGCGCCGCGTCGATGCGGGCGACGACGGCATCCACCCAGTCCCGAAGGGTCGTCCGCATCGATCCGGCGGTGCCGCCGACCCCGGGCAGCGTGAGGGCTTCGAGGCGATGACCGGCGCCGCGGACCGCGGGCGCCACGTCGTCCCAGGACGAGGCATCGAGCCAGAGGCCCGGGATGAGGATGACGTGCATGACCCGACGGTAGCGCCGCGCTCGGACAAGCGACAGCCTCGGGATCAGGGCAGCAGCGGGATGACCTCTCGCAGGTCGACCGGGCCGACGACGAGATCCGCCTGACGGCGCACCGCGGGCTTGGCATTGAAAGCGATGCCGAGGCCGGCGACCGCCATCATGCGCAGATCGTTCGCGCCGTCGCCGATGGCGATCGTTCGCGCGAGGGGGATGCCGTGGGCGCCGGCCCACTCGCGCAACGATGCGGCCTTGGCCTCCGCGTCGACGACGTCACCGTCGACTGTGCCGTCGAGCGCCGGGCCGTCGACACCGAGGCGATTCGCTCGCCACATGTCGACCCCGAGTCCGGGAGCGATGTGATCGAGAACCTCGTGGAAGCCCCCGGATACGACGGCGGCGACGCCGCCGCGCTCGTGGATGGCCGCGATGAGCTCGCGGGCGCCGGACGTCGGCTCGACACGCGAGCGCACGCGGTCGAACGCGGTCAGCGGCACCCCCGCCAGCTGAGACACGCGCGAGCGCAGACTCGACGCGAAGTCGACCTCGCCGCGCATGGCCGCCTCCGTCGCGGCCGCGACCTCCGGCCCGCGTCCCGCCTCGTCGGCGATGAGCTCGATGACCTCGTTCCGCAACAGGGTCGAGTCGGCATCGAAGACGACGAGGAAACGTGCATGAGGCATGCCCTCCACGCTAGCGGGAACGCGTGTCAGCGTTCGACGCGCGCGTTCTTGCCGACGACGGTGATGCCGGTGTCGGTCACCGTGAATCCGCGGGCGAGGTCGCGCTCCCGGTCCACCCCCACCGTGGCGCCGTCCTCGAGCACCACGTTCTTGTCGAGGATCGCTCGATGGACGCGCGCGCCCGCGCCGACGCTGACGTAGTCGAAGAGCACCGAGTCGGTGATGGTGGCCCCGCCCCCGGAGAGGGTCCACGGGCCCACGACGCTGCGCTCGAGGTGGGTTCCCGAGAGCACCGATCCGAGCGAGACGATCGAGTCGATCGCGTTGCCCATGCGCCCCACGCTGTCGCGCACGAACTTCGCGGGCGGCGAGTTCACGGCCTGCGAGTGGATCTGCCAGTCGGTGTTGTACAGGTTGAAGATCGGCAGCGTCGAGATGAGGTCCATGTGCGCATCGAAGAACGACTCGATCGTGCCGACGTCCCGCCAGTAGTTGCGGTCGCGCGGCGTGGACCCGGGCACGTCGTTGCGCTTGAAGTCGTACACGGCGGCCTCGCCGCGGTCGACGAAGTACGGCACGATGTCGCCGCCCATGTCGTGATTCGAGGTGGGCAGCTCGCCGTCGGCCTCGACCGCCTCGATCAGCGCGTCGGTGTCGAAGATGTAGTTGCCCATCGATGCGAGCACTTCGTGCGGCGAGTCGGGCAGCCCCGTCGGGTCCTGCGGCTTCTCGAGGAAGGCCCGGATGCGGGTCTCGTCGGCGGGGTCGACGTCGATGACGCCGAACTGGTTCGCCAGGCCGATGGGCTGACGGATGCCGGCGACAGTTGCCCGCGCGCCGGACGCGATGTGCGCGTCGAGCATCTGCCGGAAGTCCATGCGGTAGACGTGATCGGCGCCGATTACGACGACGATGTCGGGCTTCTCGTCGTTGATGAGGTTCAGCGACTGGAGGATCGCGTCCGCGGAACCGGAGAACCATCGCTTGCCCAGGCGCTGCTGCGCGGGAACCGAGGCGACATACGAGTCAAGCAGCGCCGACATCCGCCAGGTCTGCGACACGTGACGGTCGAGGCTGTGCGACTTGTACTGGGTCAGGACGACGACCTGGCGCAGGCCCGAGTTGATGAGGTTCGAGATCGCGAAGTCGATCAGGCGGTACTGGCCGCCGAACGGGACCGCGGGCTTGGCGCGATCCGCCGTCAACGGCATCAGGCGCTTACCCTCCCCGCCCGCGAGAACGATTCCGAAGACCTTGGGCGCTGCTGGCATGGCACCACACTAGGCCCGCTGAACGCTCCTGTACTAGCGTTCGACGCATGCGTGTAGACATCGTTTCGAAGGAGTATCCTCCCGCGATCTATGGGGGAGCGGGGGTGCATGTCACCGAGCTCGTCCGCGCCCTGCGCGAGTCGATCGAGGTGCAGGTGCGGGCCTTCGGAGCCGATCGCGACGAGCCGGACACGGCCTCCTACGCGACGCCCGTCGGGCTGGCCGACGCCAACGCCGCGCTCCAGACGCTCGGCACCGATCTCGAGATGGTCGGAGACATCGCCGGCGCAGACGTCGTGCACAGCCACACCTGGTACGCGAACTTCGCGGGCCACCTGGCTTCCCTGCTCCACGGCATCCCGCACGTCGTCACCGCGCACTCGCTCGAGCCGTTGCGGCCCTGGAAGGCGGAACAGCTCGGCGGCGGCTATGCCGTGTCGAGCTACATCGAGAAGACCGCGTACGAGAACGCGGCGGCCATCATCGCGGTCAGCGACGGAATGCGCCGCGACATCCTGCGCAGCTACCCCGATCTCGATCCCGACAAGGTCTCGGTGATCTACAACGGTATCGACGTCGAGTCGTGGCGCCCCGTCGACGATCCCGCCGTGCTCGAGCGTCACGGCATCGATCCCCATCGGCCCTCGGTCGTCTTCGTCGGGCGCATCACCCGGCAGAAGGGCCTGCCGTACTTCCTGCGCGCAGCGCGGCTGCTTCCTGCCGAGGTCCAGGTCGTCCTCTGCGCCGGCGCCCCCGACACGGCGGAGATCATGGCCGAGGTGCAGGGGCTCGTGCGCGAGCTGCAGGCCGAGCGTTCGGGCGTCGTGTGGATCGAGGAGTTCCTTCAGCGCGATGAGCTGTGCGCGATCCTCACCTCTGCGACGACGTTCGTCTGCCCCTCGGTCTACGAGCCGCTCGGCATCGTCAACCTCGAGGCGATGGCGTGCGGCGCTGCGGTCGTCGGCACCGCGACGGGCGGCATTCCGGAGGTCGTCGTCGACGGCGTGACCGGACGCCTCGTGCCGATCGAACAGTCCGACGACGGCACCGGGACCCCACTCGATCCCGACAGGTTCGTCGCCGATCTGGCGGCAGCGTTGACCGAGGTCGTCTCAGACCCCGAGACGGCGCGACGCTATGGAGCCGCGGGCCGGGAGCGCGCGGCGAGCTCGTTCAGCTGGGCCGCGATCGCAGACGAGACCGCCGCGTTGTACGCGAGAGTGGCAGGGCTCGGCCGCTAGGCTGAACACATGCCGCAGGTCCTGGAGTTCTCCGACGTCGTCGTCCGCCGAAACGCCCGGAACATCATCGACCGGATCGACTGGTCGGTGTCCGATGATCAGCGCTGGGTGGTGCTCGGCCCCAACGGCGCGGGCAAGACGACTCTGCTGCAGCTCGCCGCGAGTCTCATCCACCCCACGTCGGGCGTCGTCGAGATCCTGGGGGAGCGGCTCGGCCGCACCGACGTGTTCGAGCTCCGCCCGCGCATCGGTTTCGCGTCGTCGGCCATGGCGCGTCGCATCCCCGCCGACGAGACCGTGCTCGACGTGGTCCTCACTGCGGCCTACGCGGTGACCGGCCGCTGGCGCGAGGACTACGAGGACATCGACGAGCGACGTGCGATGCGGGTTCTCGCCGAGTGGAAGCTCGACGGCCTGGCCGAGCGCACGTTCGGCACGCTCTCCGACGGCGAGCAGAAGCGCGTGCAGATCGCCCGCGCCGTCATGACCGACCCGGAGCTCCTGCTCCTCGACGAGCCCACGGCGAGCCTCGACCTCGGCGCGCGCGAAGAGCTTCTCGCTCTCCTGGGCGGCTATGCGCAGGCGCCGACGACACCGGCGATGATCATGGTCACGCACCACGTCGAGGAGATCCCCGTCGGGTTCACCCACGTCGCCCTGCTCCGCGAGGGCGGTGTGGTCGCCGCCGGCCCGCTCGCCGAGACGCTCACCGCCGAGAACCTCACCGAGACCTTCGGGCTGCCGATCACGCTCACCGCTGAGAACGGGCGATACGCGGCTCGGGCGGCATCCTGAACCTGGTAAGATCGCTCTTTGGTGCAGACGCATCGCAGACTTCCCTCGCCCTGGCAAAATCCAGGGCACCACGTAAGGAATCCCATGAAGACTGACATTCACCCCGAGTACCGCGCCGTCGTGTTCCGCGACCTGGGCTCCGGCGAGACCTTCCTGACCCGTTCGACGGTCTCGAGCGACAAGACGATCGAGCTGGACGGCGAGACCTACCCCGTCATCGACGTCGAGATCTCGTCCGCTTCGCACCCGTTCTACACGGGCAAGCAGCGCATCATGGACTCGGCCGGCCGTGTCGAGAAGTTCAACCAGCGCTTCAAGAACTTCGGCTCCAAGTAAGCCGTTCTTCGACGAAGGCCCCGCCTCGGCGGGGCCTTCGTCGTTCCCGACCGGGCACCGCCGCCTCACGAGGTCACGGCTTGACGATCGGGATCGACGCCGTCTCGGCTGCGACCTTGCGGCGATGCAGAGCGCGTTGCTCCGGCAGCGAGATGTCGAAGACGACGGCGAGCAGGCGGATGACCGTGGTCACGGCGATGCCGACGATGGCTGCGGCCACGATGGGAGCGCCGAGCGCCGAGGCGCCGGCGAGCACCGCGCAGCCCGCGGCTGCGGCGATGGCGTAGAGCGAGCCGACGTGCATGATGGCGACGGGGAGTCCGAGGATGACGTCGCGGAGCATGCTGCCGCCGACCGCCGCGCACGAGCCGATGAACACGGCCGGCACGACGGGCAGGCCGAGGACCAGTGCCTTGCTCGTCCCGAATGCGCCGAACAGGCCGATGACGACGGCGTCGAGACCGATGATGACGGCGTTGAGCCGTCGGAAGACGTTCGAAAGCAGCATCCCGACCAGGGCGGCCGAGGTCGCGGTGATGAGGTACCAGTTGCTCTGCAGAGTGACCGGCTGAACGCCCAGGAGCAGATCGCGGATGAGGCCGCCGCCCATTCCGATGAGGATGCCGATGATCACGACACCGAGCGGGTCGAGCCGCTGCTTGCCGACGAACCCGGAAGCGAACAGAGCTCCCTGGACCCCGCCGAGTCCGACGGCGGTGAGGTCCGCCCAGAGCGGGATCACGAACTGAGACTGCGTCACGGGACCATTGTCGCCGCTCGGCGCGATAATTGACGAGTGCCCACCTACCGCGACGAGGTCGTGATCCTCCGCACCCACAAGCTGGGTGAGGCGGATCGCATCGTCACGATGCTCAGCCGCCGCCATGGCAAGCTCCGAGGCGTCGCGAAGGGCGTGCGTCGGACGTCGTCGCGCTTCGGAGCCCGGCTCGAGCCGTTCATGGTCGCAGACGTCCAGATGTACAAGGGGCGGTCGCTCGACATCGTGCAGCAGGCCGAGTCGCTCGGATCGTACGGCGCTGACATCGCGACCGACTACGACCGGTACACCTCGGCGTCGGCGATGGTCGAGGCGGCCGATCGCCTCAACGAGGCCGAGACAACGCCGCAGCAGTACCTGCTGCTCGTGGGCGGCCTTCGCGCGCTCGCCCGCGGAGATCACGACAGCCGCGCCGTGCTCGACTCGTATCTGCTGCGGGCCATGGCGCTCTCGGGATGGGCGCCGTCGCTCGACGCCTGTGCCCGCTGCGGTCGTGTCGGGCCGCACGACGGGTTCGTCGCGCCGCTCGGCGGATCGGTCTGCGACTCCTGTGCTCCGGCGGGGTCGGCCCGCATCGCGCCCGAGACGGGGGAGCGGTTGCGCGCCCTCATCGCGGGCGAATGGGACACGGTCGACGCCGGTAGCGCGCGCGCGGCGAACGCCGCGTCCGGGCTGATCGCGGCCTACGCCCAGTGGCATCTCGAGCGCGGCATCCGGTCGCTCGGCCACATCGGCGTGGCGCGCTGATCGCAGTGATGGCGGGCGCCTCGAACGCTTAGGCTCGAACCGATGAGTCCCAAGCCGTACACGCACCGCGACGCGGTTCCGTATCGTCCCCTCGACTGGACCGGGGTGTACCCGCCGACGTTCCCGCGCGGCGGCGTCCCCCACCACGTCGCGATCGTCATGGACGGCAACGGGCGGTGGGCGAATCGCCGCGGCCTCACCCGCATCGAAGGTCACCGGGCGGGCGAGGAGGTGCTGCTCGACGTCGTCGCGGGCGCCATCCAGGCCGGCGTCAAGCACCTCAGCGTCTACGCGTTCTCGACCGAGAACTGGTCGCGATCGCCCGACGAGGTGCGGTTCCTGATGGGCTACAACCGTGACGTCCTGCACCGTCGGCGTGATCAGCTCAACGAATGGGGTGTGCGTGTCCGGTGGGCGGGCCGCAAGCCCCGTCTCTGGGGCTCGGTCATCTCCGAGCTCCAGTACGCCGAGCAGCTCACGCGCGACAACGACGTCCTGACGCTCACGATGTGCGTCAACTACGGCGGCCGGCACGAGATCATCGACGCCATGCAGGCGATGGGCGAGCAGATCGCCGCGGGCCGGATGAAGCCCTCCGCCATCACGGAGAAGGCGCTCCGCCGGCATCTCTACGTGCCCGACATGCCCGACGTCGACCTGTTCATCCGCTCGAGTGGCGAGCAGCGGACCTCCAACTTCCTGCTCTGGGAGGCGGCGTACGCCGAGATGGTGTTCCTCGACACGCTCTGGCCGGACTTCTCCCGATCCGACCTGTGGAGTGCGATCCAGCTGTACCTCTCGCGCGACCGTCGGTTCGGCGGCGCGGTCGACGCTCCCACCGCGTGACATCCGAACGGGAATAGCCCGCGCGCACCTCGGCGTTGCACCCGGATGTGACGGACGCAATCAAGATCGACGTGTGGAGCGACATCGCCTGCCCGTGGTGCTACATCGGCAAGCGCAACCTCGAGTCGGGCCTGGCGGCCACGGCAGATGACGACGACGCCCCGCGCGTCGAGGTGACGTTCCACTCGTTCGAGCTGTCGCCCGACACGCCCGTCGACTTCGAGGGCGACGAACTCGACTTCCTCTCGACCCACAAGGGGATGCCGCGCGAGCAGGTCCAGCAGATGCTCGACAACGTCACCGGCGTGGCCAAGGATGCCGGCCTCGACTACCACTTCGATATCCTCAAGCACACCAACACGGTCAAGGCGCACGAGCTGCTGCACGCCGCGAAGGCGGAGGGACGTCAGCACGAGATGGCCGAGCGCCTCATGGCGGCCTACTTCACCGAAGGCCGCCATGTCGGACGCATCGACGACCTCGTCGAGCTCGCCGCCGAGGTCGGCCTCGACCGCGACGCGATCCGCGAGGCGCTCGAATCGAGTGAGCATCTCCCGGCCGTCCGCGCCGACCAGGACCAGGCGCGCGCATACGGCATCAACGGCGTCCCGTTCTTCGTCATCGACGGCAAGTACGGCGTGTCCGGGGCTCAGCCCGCCGAGGCCTTCGCTCAGATCGCTCGCCAGGTGTGGGCGGAGCGCGCCGGCGTCGAAGCCGCCGGCTGAGGGGTCTCGCGAGCCGGATCAGCGCGGGAGGTTGGCCTCGATCACCGAGACGATCTCGGGGGCATCCGGCTTCGTCTGCGGACGGAACCGGTGCACCTCGCCGTCGGGCGTGATGATGAACTTCTCGAAGTTCCACATCACCGGGCCGCGGGCACCCTCCTCGTTGCGGATCTTCTTCAAGGCCTTGTAGAGGGGAGCGGCGTGCGAGCCGTTGACCCGGATCTTGTCCATGATGGGGAAGCTGACGCCCCAGGTCATCGCGCAGTAGTCGAGGATCTCGTCCATCGATCCCGGCTCCTGACCCATGAACTGGTTGCAGGGGAACCCGATGACCTGCAGGCCGCGCTCGCCGTACGTCCGCTGCAACTGCTCGAGCTGCTCGTACTGGGGCGTGAGACCGCACTTGGACGCGACGTTGACGACGAGCAGCACGCCGTCGCCGAGGTCGTCGAGCGTCGTGGGGGTGCCGTCGGCGGAGGAGAACGGAATCGAACGGATATCGGTGGTCGCTTCGGTCACGTCCCCAGGCTACGCCCGGCCGCCTTCCGGAGTCCGTCCTTCTGGGAGAATGATCTGGTGAGTACCGTCCTGTCCGCTTCCCCGCGTCTGCGGATCGGCCCGATCGCCCTGGACGCGCCCGTCGTCCTGGCCCCGATGGCCGGGATCACGAACACCGCGTTCCGTCGGCTCTGTCGCGAGTACGGCGCTGGTCTGTACGTCAGCGAGATGATCACGACCCGCGCACTCGTCGAGCGCAACGCCACGACCATGCGGCTGATCACTCATCACGAGTCCGAGAAGCCGCGCTCCATCCAGCTCTACGGCGTCGATCCCGCGACGACCGAGGCCGCCGTGCGGCTCCTCGTCGAGGAGGACCGTGCCGACCACATCGACCTGAACTTCGGATGCCCCGTGCCCAAGGTGACGCGCAAGGGCGGGGGAGCGGCTCTGCCCTGGAAGCTCAATCTGTTCCGCGACATCGTGACGCGCGCCGCGCGCGCGGCCGGTGACGTGCCGCTGACGGTCAAGATGCGCAAGGGCATCGACTCCGACCATCTGACCTACCTCGATGCGGGTCGAATCGCCGAGGACGCCGGGGTCTCCGCTGTCGCGCTCCACGCGCGAACCGCGGCGGAGTTCTACTCGGGGCAGGCCGACTGGTCCGCCATCGCCGCCCTGAAAGAAGCCGTCACGAGCGTTCCCGTCCTCGGCAACGGCGACATCTGGTCCGCCGATGATGCCGTGCGCATGATGGCGGAGACCGGCTGCGACGGCGTCGTCGTCGGTCGAGGTTGCCTTGGACGGCCGTGGCTCTTCGGAGACCTGGCACGGGCACTGGGCGAGCCCGGCTCGGCCGGTCCCGAGGTCGACGCGACGCTCGGGTTCGTCGCGACCGCCTTCCGCCGTCACGCCGAGCTGCTCGTGGAGTTCTTCGAGGACGAGGGCCGGGGATGCCGCGACATCCGCAAGCACGTCGCGTGGTACTTCAAGGGGTACCCGGTCGGCGGTGACACGCGGGCGCGGCTGGCGACCGCGTCGAGCCTCGACGAGATCGACGACATCCTCGCCACCCTCGACGGGTCGGCGCCGTACCCCGGTTCGGCGGCGGAGGGACAGCGCGGCCGTGCGGGCACCCCGAAGCGTCCGGCGCTGCCGGATCGCTGGCTGGAGTCTCGCGACGTCGACGCGGCGGAGTCGTCGGCCATCGCGGCAGCAGAGGTCGAGAACAGTGGGGGCTGAGGTCACGAGCGGGGTCGGCGTCTCAACGGGACGCCCCTCCGGCTACGACGATCACGACGCCGCCCGTTTCCACCGCGAGGAGCACCGCTCGCGCCGAGACAGCTTCGCCCGTGATCGCGCCCGTGTGCTGCATTCGGGTGCTCTTCGTCGGCTCGCCGCCAAGACGCAGGTGCTGAGCCCGGCGAGCCCGGCCGATTTCGCCCGGAACCGCCTCACGCACTCGCTCGAGGTCGCCCAGGTCGGGCGCGAGCTCGCCATCGCGCTCGAGCTCTCGCCGGATGTGGTCGATACCGCCTGCCTGTGCCACGACCTCGGACATCCGCCGTTCGGCCACAACGGCGAGCGGGCCCTCAACGATTGGGCCGAGGACATCGGCGGCTTCGAGGGTAACGCGCAGTCGCTGCGCATCCTCTCGCGTCTCGAGCCGAAGGTCGTCGACGCGTTCGGTCAGAGCGCCGGCCTCAATCTCACGCGGGCGAGCCTTGACGCGACCTGCAAGTACCCGTGGACCGTCGAGCACGCGATTCCCGACCCCGGGGGGCGCCAGAAGTTCGGTGTGTACCCCGAGGACGAGGCGGTGTTCCAGTGGATGCGGGAGGGCGCCCCGGGGCGCCTGCGCTGCATCGAGGCCGAGGTCATGGACCTCTCCGACGACATCGCCTACTCGGTCCACGACTTCGAGGATGCGGTCCTCAACGGCTACCTCGATCCGGTGCGGCTCAGCGATCCGCGCGAGCGAGAGGCGCTGCTCACGGCGATCCAGAGCTGGGTCGGCTACGGCTTCACGAAGGACGAGCTCGGCGACGCGCTGTATCGCCTGACGCTGCTCCCCGAGTGGCTCGAGTCGTACGACGGCTCGCGCGCGGCGATGGCACGTCTCAAGAACCTCACCTCCGACCTGATCGGCCGGTTCGCGCGCGCCGCTACCGCGGCGACCCGCGAGCACTACGACATCCCCGTCCTGACGCGCTTCCGCGGTCGGGTCATCGTCCCGCGCGTCATCGAGGTCGAGATGGCGGTGCTCAAGGGAGTGATCGGGGCCTTCGTCGTCTCGATCGAGGGGCGCAAGGGGCTCTACAAGGAGCAGCGCCGCGTCCTGCGCCGCCTCGCCGACGCGCTGTGGGAACGCCCCGAGCATCTGGATGCGCTGCACGCCGAGGACTTCGCCGCGGCGGTGACGGATGCCGCCCGCCGCCGGGTCATCGTCGATCAGGTCGCGACCCTCACCGACCGCTTCGCGATCGAGTGGCACGGCCGACTCGTGGGCCCGGTCGACCTGCGTGAGCTGGGCCTGTGGTCATCCGACCCTCGTGCCACCGCGCCGAGCCACTTCGCCCTGCCCGAGCCCATCGAAGGGCTCTGATGGCACGGATCCGGCAGACCGACATCGAAGAGGTCAAGGCGCGCACGAACATCGGCGATATCGTCGGCGAACGTGTCGCCCTGAAGTCCGCCGGCGTCGGCTCGCTGAAGGGGCTCTGCCCGTTCCACGACGAGCGCAGCCCCAGTTTCCACGTCCGGCCGCAGGTCGGGTACTACCACTGCTTCGGGTGCGGCGAGTCGGGCGACGTCTACTCGTTCCTGCGGGCGATGGACCACCTCTCGTTCACCGAGGCCGTCGAGCGCCTCGCCGCGCGCATTGGGTACTCGTTGCACTACGAGGACGGCGCCGCAGCCCCCGAGACGAGCGGTCGTTCCCGCCTGTACGCCGCCCACACCGCGGCGGCCGAGTTCTACCGATCGCAGCTGTCGGCCCCAGACGCGCAGGCGGCACGGCAGTTCCTCGGCGAGCGTGGCTTCGACGCCGGAGCGGCCGCGCACTTCGGGGTCGGATATGCCCCGCAGGGGTGGTCGGCACTTCGCGACGCGCTTCGGTCGCAGGGGTTCACCGACGAGGAGCTGCTGACCGGGGGACTCGTGTCGAAGGGGCAGCGCGGCGTCTACGACCGGTTCCGCGGGCGCGTGGTCTGGCCGATCCGCGACGTCGCCGGTCAGACGATCGGATTCGGCGCTCGCCGCCTGTACGACGACGACCAGGGCCCGAAGTACCTCAATACGCCCGAGACTCCGATCTACAAGAAGGCGCAGGTGCTCTACGGCCTCGACCTGGCGAAGAAGTCGATCTCTCGCGAGCATCGCGTCGTCGTCGTCGAGGGCTACACCGACGTGATGGCCTGCCATCTCGCCGGAGTGACCGGGGCCATCGCCTCGTGCGGCACGGCCTTCGGCACCGATCACATCACCGTGCTCCGTCGTGTCATGGGCGACAGTGAGGGCAGCTCGGGCGAGGTCGTCTTCACCTTCGACCCGGATGCCGCCGGTCAGAAGGCCGCGCTACGCGCTTTCGGCGACGAGAAGCGCTTCGCTGCGCAGACCTATGTCGCGGTCGCGCCCGAGGGGCTCGATCCCTGCGACCTCCGCCTCAATCGCGGGGACGCGGCGGTGCGGTCGCTCATCGAGGCCAAGGCGCCGATGTTCGAGTTCGTCATGGACCAGCGCCTGTCGACCTTCGACCTGTCCACGGTGGAAGGTCGCATCGGCGCCCTGCGCGCCGCCGCGCCCATCGTCGCCGACATCCGCGACACCGCGCTGCGGCCGGGATACACGCGCGTTCTCGCGGGGAAGCTCGGGCTCGACCTGTCGGAAGTGCAGCCCGAGGTCGAGCGTGCCGCCCGTCGTGCTGCCGCACCCGCGAGCGCACCGGAACGCGGTCGGCGTGAGGCGCCGGCGGCGGGCCGAGCCGACACAGGGGCCGTGTCCGATGCCGCGAGTGAGACCTCATCCGCGTCGGTCCGCGTCACTCTCGCCTCCCTGCCGCCGGCACTCGAGCTCGAGAAGCGCGCTCTGATGGGGGTGCTGCAGTACGGTCACCTGCTCGACAAGCACGCCGTCGACATCGCGCTGGGCCTGCCCATGCCGCATCCGGCGCTCGAGGCCGTGCGGCAAGCCGTGTCGATGCAGCCCGATCTCACCCGCCCGGGGTGGACGTCGGCCGCGGTCGACGCGACGAGGGAGCCGTACCGGACGCTGGCGATCGAGTTGCTGACGGCCGACTTCCCTGCGGGGACCGAGCGCATCGCGCAGACGACGGCGATGGAATCCCTGCGCAAGCTGCGCCAGCGGGCGCTCGAGCGTGAGAAGGCGGAGCTGCGGAGCGCTCAGCAGCGGCTCGAGCCGGGGTCGCCCGAGTTCCGTTCGATCGGGGTCGCGATCCGCGATCTCGACCTGCGGCTGCGCCAGCTCATGGAATCGGAGTAGCCGGTGCCGGTGACGAGTAGCGGTCGAACGGCGAAGACGGCAGGATGAAGCGCATGTCCCGACGACCCGACGCGGAAATCGCGGTGCACTGCGACGATCTCTCGATTGCGCGGACGGGCGATTCCGATCGCGTCGTCGAGGGGGTCAGTCTCACGGTGCGGGCGGGCGAGGCCCTCGCGGTCATGGGCGCGACCGGTTCGGGTAAATCGACGTTGCTCTCGATCCTGGCCGGAACGGCGCCGTCCGATGTGGGCGTCGTCGGCGGTTTCGGCGAAGTGGCCGGCCTCTCCGTGCGCAAGGGCGGCCGTTCCCGGCGGATGCTGACCTACTACGCCGGCCACATGCCGCAGGCGGCAGGCGCCTCGCTGCCCGCCCGCCTCACGGTGGCGGAGGTCATCGCCGAGCCCATCACCTCGCGCGACCGCCGCGTGAGCCAGCGCGCGCTCTCGCTTCGGGTCGCATCTCTGCTCGACGAGCTCCATCTTCCGCTGGGGGCGGCGTCGCAGTATCCGTACGAGCTCAGTGCCGGCATGCGCCAGCGTGTCGCGCTCGCGCGAGCCCTCGTGCTCGATCCGAAGGTCTTCATCGGCGACGACCCGTACGCGAACCTCGATATCGAGGTCCGCATCGCGGCTCGTGAAGCTCTGCTCTCGCGCCGCGATGACACGGGAATGGCGATCGTCATCGCGACGAACGACGTCGAGACGGCCGACGAACTCGATGCCGCCGCTCTCGTCCTGCACGGGGGACGTCCGGTGGGGTACGGGCAGACGGCATCGGACGTCGTGTGGACTCCCGACGGGCGGTCGCGAGCGTCCTGAGCGCCGCGACCCGCCCGGGGCGCGGTTCATGTCGTGAGCACCCCCGGAGCTTTGCTAATATAGAGGGGTTGCCCAGCGAGAGCGGGCAGCTGATCCTCGGTAGCTCAATTGGCAGAGCAATCGGCTGTTAACCGATAGGTTCTTGGTTCGAGTCCAAGCCGGGGAGCGAGAGACCCGCGTCATCTACCGCGGCTCTCACCAAAGGCCCGGGCTTCCACCCCGGGCCTTTACTCATGTGTCTGGGGTTCGCCTGGCACTCGATGCCCATTCCTCGGCCTCGAAGCGGCGCGAAGTGCCCACCGGAGACGTGCGCTCGCGCGAACGATCAGCCGAAGACGTGCAGCCCGAGGTCGTCGCTCAGCGTCTCCGCGCCGATGCGGCCGCGCACGCTCGTCCCGTGCTCGTCGAGAGGCGGGCTCACGACGGCAGCGCCGAGCCTGCCCGGAGCCGACAACACGATTGCGCCGGAGACACTGGACTTGGCGGGCACGCCGACGGCTCGCATCCAGCGACCCGATCCGTCGTAGACGCCGCACGTGGCCATGACGGCGACGACGTCTCTCGCGATCCGCGCGGAGACCGCCCGTTCGCCGGTCACGGGATTCACGCCGCCGAGCGCGAGCGTCGCGCCCATGACGGCCAGGGTCTGCGCGTTGACGAGAACGGCGCAGGCACGGGCGTAGACCGAGACGGCGTCGTCCGCGCGGACGGCGAGCGTTCCCTCGTCGCGCATGAGGTGAGCGAGCGCGTGATTGCGATCGCCCAGCAGATGCTCGCTATGGGCGACGTCGTCGTCCACCTCCAGCCGGCGGCCTGCGAAGCTCGACAGGCCCGCGACGATACGGCTCGCGCGTTCGTCAGGATCGTCGCCGTCGACGAGAGCGCAGGTGAGGATGGCGCCGGCGTTCACCATCGGGTTCGGGGGTCTTCCTGTGCCGCTCTCGAGCTTGATGGCGTCGAACGCCTCGCCCGTCGGCTCGATCCCGACCCGGTCGAGGGCGGCGCCATCGGTGTCGGCGAGAGCGAGGGCGAACAGGAACGGCTTGACCGCCGACTGGATGCTGAACGGCACCGCACCGTCTGCGGACGAGCGAACCGACCCGTCGGGCAGCGCGAGGGCGATCGCACACAGGTCGGGGTCGGCGTCGGCGAGCTCGGGGATGCTCGTGGAGCGTTCGCCGCCGCTCTCGGGGAGGAGCCGCTGACGCAGCGCGTCGAGATCCAGCTCTCGGGGGTCGGCGGCGGCGCTCACAGCGTCAGGCGTCCAGGTCGTCGACGCCCGGCATCCAGGCATTGCCGGGACGACCCCATCCGCGCTTCTTCGCGAGCTTCTGCGTCGTCTTCCAGTCGGAGTCGTCGAGGCGGTCGATGTAGAGGATGCCGTCGAGGTGATCGAACTCGTGCTGCATGATGCGCGCGCGCCAGCCGTCGACCCGGATCTCGACGGGGGAGCCGGCGAGGTCGGTGCCCGTCACGAGCACCTCTTCGGATCGTCGCAGCGGGAATCGCTCGCCCGGGAAGGAGAGGCACCCCTCCGACTCGTCATCGGGGTCGGGTGAACCAGGCTCGAGGGGCCGCATCCAGAGCTCGGGATTGATGATCTCGCCGCGCCAGGGCTGGCCGTCGTCGTCCTGGTACGTGTAGACGTAGATCCGCAGGCCGACGCCGACCTGCGGAGCAGCCAGGCCGACCCCGGGCGCGGCGTCCATGGTCTCGTACATGTCGGCGACGAGCTGACGAATCTCGTCCGTGATCTCGGTGACGGGCTCGGCGGGGGCGTGCAGCACGGGGTCGCCCATGATGCGAATCGGAAGAACGGGCACGTTGCGAGCCTAATCGAGCCCGCTTCGCCGTTATGGTCGATAGGTGATTCCGTTTGTCGCGTCCCTCGATGACGTCACCGATCAGCTGATCGGAGTCTTCCGCGAACCCAGAATCCTCATCGGAATCCCGCTCGCGCTGCTCGGCGCCGTGTTCATGTCCTTCGGTGCTCTCTACCAGCACCGGGGAGTGCAGAAGGTCGAGAGGCTCACCAACTCCTCCGGCAGCGCAGGCCTGAACGGCTCGCAGCTCCTCAGTCTGCTCAAGCGGCCGTCCTGGGTGGCCGGCACCATCATGCTGGGCCTTGCGATCGTCTGCCAGCTCGCGGCCCTCACCTTCGCACCGCTGATTCTGGTTCAGCCCCTCGGCGCGATCTCCCTCGTCATCACGACGCTGCTCAACGCGCGGATCACGGGCGTCAAACCGACCCGACGGTCGGTGCGCTCGATCATCCTGTGCGTCGGAGGCATCCTCGCTTTCGTGACGGTCGCAGCGCTCGTCGCCACCGAGGAGCCGATCGACCAAGCGCAGCTCATCACGATCCTCGCTCTGCTGGCGGGCGTGCTGCTGATTTCCGGCGCCGTATGGATGCTGGTGCGCAAGGGCGCGAAGCCGCTGTTCTACATCGCGGCCTCCGGCATCATCTACGGTTTCGTCGCGACCCTCGCCAAGGTGGTCATCTCGCGCATTCAGAACGGCGACTTCGAATGGCTGACGCTGCTCTGTCTCGTCGGACTGATCACGGCCACGGCGGTCGGCGCGTACTTCGTCCAGACCGCATACTCCGTCGGCCCACCCGACCTGGTGATCGCCGGGCTCACCGTCATCGACCCGATCGTCGCCGTCATCATCGGAATCGCGATCCTCCGTGAAGCCGCGACCGCGCCGTTGCCCGCTTTCGTCGGATTCGTCATCGCCGGCGCGATCGCGGTGTACGGCGTGACCTCCCTGGCGCGCAATCATCCGCAGGTCGTGCTCGACAGCCAACAGCTCCCGATCCCGCGGGGCAGCAAAGGCAAGCGGCTCGACGACTGAACAGTCGCATCGGCTCCGCGCGGCTCGCGCGCTAGGCTCGATACGACAGGGGGCGGTGGCCAAGCTGGTCAAGGCAGCGGGCTCATAACCCGACGATCGTGGGTTCAAGTCCCACCCGCCCTACGCACGAATGGCCGCCCGCGGGCGGCCATTCGCATGCGCACGCGCGTGGTGTCAGGGGTGCGTGATCGCGGGGTCCTGCGGGAAGTCGGTGTTCTCGTCGCCGGCCTCGAGATCGGTGTCGCCGAGGTCGGACCCGGCGCGCGCGGCGTCGGCCTTGACCTCGTCGCTGGCGGCATCCGTCGGCGCGGCGTCGTCGGCGTGCGCGTCGTCGGCGTCGCGGTGGTGGGGAGTGCTGTCGGTCATGCGGCATCCTTTCCTCGGGGTGTGGCATCAGCCTGCTGTCCGGATGCGACGCGAGGAAGCCGCTTGACATCGGATGTCGAGCGAGATCGTGACACGGTTGTGATTCTTCAGGTTCGTACGCGATAATCGACGCCATAACCGAACACACCGCCGGCATCCGGAATCAGGTCGTAGGGGAAGACGTACCTGACGAAACGGAGAAGTCATGGCGACACCACATGCGCGTGGAGTGATCTTCATCCACTCCGCGCCACGCGCGTTGTGCCCGCACCTCGAGTGGGCGGCAGGGCGTGCCCTCGGGCGCGCGGTGAGCTTCGACTGGGAGGACCAGCCGGTGCTCGACGGCAGCCGCCGTGCGGAGTTCTACTGGGAAGGCCCCGCCGGAACCGGAGCAGCTCTCGCGACCGCCATCCGCGGCTGGGAGCACCTGCGGTTCGAGGTCTCGGAGGACCCTACGCCGCGAAGTGACGGCGGGCGCTGGATGCACACGCCCAGCCTCGGCATCCACTACGCCCAGACCGACGCCTCCGGCAACGTCGTGATCGGCGAGGATCGGATCCGATACGCCATGGAGATCGCGGCGGGAGATGTCCGCGAGCTTCAGCGCGAGCTCGACGTCGCGCTGGGCGCCGCGTGGGACGAGGAACTGGAGCCGTTCCGCCACGCCGGCGATGATGCCGCGGTGGTGTGGCTGCACAAGGTGGGGTGATCACCCGCCGCACAGACCCAGCCGGCCCGTGCGTCCGTACCGAGCCCCGGTGGAACGATCCCGGGGGACGGGAGCACGTACGGGGCGGCTGACCCGAAAGAAGAACAGACCCCCGCGGAACGCCGTCCGCGGGGGTCTGTTTCGTGAAGCGGGCCGATCAGGCCGATCGGAACGCGACGACCGCGTTGTGACCGCCGAAGCCGAACGAGTTGCTGATCGCGAGCAGGTCTCCGTCGCCGAGGCTCTGGGTCTCGCCCGACACGCGGAACGGCACGGCGGGGTCCTGCTCGGTGATGTTGATCGTCGGCGGCGCGATGCGCTCGCGCAGGGCCAGGATCGTGAAGATCGCCTCGAGCGCGCCGGTTCCGCCGAGCAGGTGACCGGTGGACGCCTTCGTCGCCGAGACGGGGATCTCGTCGATGCGGTCGCCGAAGACGTCGCGCAGGGCCTGGTACTCGTTGGGGTCGCCGACGGGGGTCGAGGTCGCGTGCGCGTTGATGTGCGCGACGTCATCGGGCGAGGCGTCCGCCTGCTCGAGGGCCGCGCGCACAGCGCGCGAGGCGCCTGCGCCTTCGGGGTCGTTGGCCGTGATGTGGTACGAGTCGGCGGTGACGCCGCCACCTACCGCGTAGGCGTAGATCTTCGCGCCGCGGGCCTTGGCGTGCTCCTCGGTCTCGAGGATCAGCACGCCGGCGCCCTCTCCCATGACGAAGCCGTCGCGGTCGATGCTCGTCGGGCGCGAGGCTGTCGCCGGGTCGTCATTGCGACGCGAGAGCGCCTGCATCGACGAGAACGACGCCATCGTGATGGGGTGGATCGCCGATTCGGTGCCGCCCGCGATGACGATGTCGGCCAGGCCGTCCTGCAGATGCTCGATCGCGTTGACGATCGATTCCGTGCTGGATGCGCACGCGCTCGCCACCGTCCGAGCGAAGGCGCGCGCACGGAAATGGAGCGACAGGTTGCCTGCCGCAGCGTTCGGCATCAGCATCGGAACCGTCATCGGCAGAACCCGGCGCGGTCCCTTCTCGCGGAGTGTGTCCCAGGCGTCGAGCAGCGTCCAGACCCCGCCGATGCCGGTCGCGAAGTCGACGCCGAGGCGCTCGGGGTCGACTTCGGGGCTGCCGGCGTCGGCCCACGCCTCCATCGCCGCGACCATCGCGAACTGGGACGCGGGGTCGAGGCGCTTCGCGACGGGCCGCTCCAGCACGGAGTCGGGTCGCACGATCGCCTCGGCGGCGAAGTGGACCGGAATCTGGTACTTCTCGACCCACTCGTGCTCGAGTGTGCGCGTGCCGGAATGGCCGGCCAGCAGGCCGTCCCAGCTCTCGGGCGCGGTACCGCCCAGGGGCGACGACGCTCCGATTCCGGTGACGACGATACGCGGGGTGCTCATGGATCTCCTCGGTGGAACCCCGGCGGGGGCGTGCGCCCCCGCCGGTGGGGGTTACGCCTGGTTGGACGTGATGTAGGTGACGGCGTCGCCGACGGTCTTGAGGTTCTTGACCTCTTCGTCGGGGATGGTGACGCTGAACTTCTCCTCGGCGTTGACGACGATCGTCATCATCGAGATCGAGTCGATGTCGAGGTCGTCGGTGAACGACTTCTCCAGGGCGACCTCGTCGGCCGAGATGCCGGTCTCGTCGGTGATGAGCTCGGCGAGTCCTGCGAGGACCTCGTCGTTGCTGAATGCCATGGGGTTTCTCCTTGTTATCTCTGGACCGACCCGGACGCGGGCCGCTGTTCAGTCTAGGTGCGAGGGCGCGCCCGATCAGGGAAGGACGACGACCTGCGCGCCGAAGACGAGCCCCGCGCCGAAGCCGATCTGCAGGGCCAGGCCGCCGCTCAGCTCGGGGTTCTCCTCGAGCAGGCGGTGAGTGGCGAGGGGGATGGATGCCGCCGACGTGTTGCCGGTGGTCTCGATGTCGCGACCGATCGCGACGGTCTCGGGCAGGCCGAGCTGCTTCGCGAACTCGTCGATGATGCGCATGTTCGCCTGATGCGGGATGAACGCGGCGAGATCTCCGGCCTGGATACCGGCCTCCTCGATGGCGCGGCGTGCGACCTTCACCATCTCCCAGACGGCCCAGCGGAACACCGTGGGTCCCTCCTGGCGGAGCGTCGGCCAGGGCGCGGTGCCGTCGCGGAAGTCGACGAGCGTGTGGTTCATACCCACGGCGTCGGCCTTCGACCCGTCCGAGCCCCACACCGTCGGTCCGATGCCCGGGGTGTCGCTCGGACCGATGATCGCGGCCCCCGCGCCATCGCCGAGGAGGAAGGAGATCGTGCGGTCGGTCGGGTCGACGATGTCGCTGAGCTTCTCTGCGCCCACGACGGCGACGTAGCGTGCGGCGCCCGCGCGAACGAGGGCATCTGCCTGGGTCACTCCGTACGAGAAGCCGGCGCACGCCGCGTTGACGTCGTAGGCCGCCGCCGGGTTCGCACCGACGCGGTCGGCGACGATCGCCGAGACGGAGGGCGTCTGCTTGGGGTTCGAGATCGTCGAGACGATCACGGCGTCGACCTGGTCGGCGGGCACGCCGCTGCGCTGGATCGCCTCGGCCACGGCATCCGCGGCGAGATCGATGACGGTGGTGTCCTTATCGGCGCGGACGCGGGTCACGATGCCGGTGCGCTGGCGGATCCACTCGTCGCTCGAGTCGATGGGGCCGACGAGGTCGTCGTTCGGCACCGCGTTCTCTCCGCGAGCTGCGCCGTAGGCGTAGATCCGGGTGTGGGCGGGGCCGGTGGCCTGGCGAATGGCGGCGGTCATGCGGCACCTCCGGAGATGAGAGCGGATGCGGCGACGAGGTCGTCGGGGGTCTTCACGGCGACCGACGGGACGCCGCGCAGGGCACGCTTCGCGAGCCCCACGAGGGTGCCCGCGGGCGCGAACTCGATGATGCCGGTCACGCCGTGTTCGGCGAACGACGACATGCAGAGGTCCCAACGCACGGGGGAGGCGACCTGGGCGACCAGTCGGTCGAGCGCGTCGCGGCCCTCGGTCACGACGGCACCGTCGCGGTTGGACCACAGCGTGAGAGCGGGCTCGTTCACCGAGGTGGCGGATGCCGCGTCGGCGAGCGTCTCGACGGCAGGTGCCATGTATCGCGTGTGGAACGCACCGGCGACCTGCAGCGGGATGACCCGGGTCGACGCGACCGGCTCCGCGGCGAGGCTTGCGAGAGCGTCGAGGGCGCCGGCTGCGACGATCTGTCCGCCCCCGTTGTAGTTGGCGGGGGTGAGGTCGAGCTCGTGGAGGCGAGCGACCACGGCATCCTGGTCGCCGCCGAGCACGGCGCTCATGCCGGTCTGCTCGCGCGTCGCGGCATCCGCCATCGCGCGACCGCGCAGTCCGACCAGGCGCATCGCGTCGTCGTCTCCGATGACGCAGGCCGCGGAGAGTGCCGCGATCTCGCCGACGGAGTGCCCGGCCACGCCTGCGGGACGCTCGGTCCCGCGCGTGAGCGCGTCGAACGACAGCAGGCTCGCCGCGACGATGAGCGGTTGGGCCACGGCGGTGTCGCGGATGCGATCGGCATCCCACTCCGTGCCGGCGGCCACGAGGTCGACCTCGGCGAGCTCGGAGTAGCGCTCGAGGCGCTCGCGCGCACCGTCCAGCTCGAGCCACGGGGCGAGGAAGCCGGGGGATTGCGACCCCTGCCCGGGGAACACGGCGATGATCACTGTTACATCCTTCCAAGTTCAGCAGTCCGACCGCTGGCGACGATGTCACAACAATGCGGCGAACCTTTGTGTCGACCGTACAGTCGAGGGGTCGTGGGACGGGTTCGGCGCTCCGGCCGGGGCCGTCAGCCCCGGCGCGACTGAGGCGCCCGCCGCCTGGTGAGGTCGTTGCCGATCGAGCCCAGGATGAGCGCTGTCTGCAGGATGAGGGCCTCACGGGGGCCGGTGGCATCCCATCCGATGACATCCGACACCCGCTTCAGCCGGTACCGGACGGTGTTGGGGTGGACGAAGAGCTCGCGCGCCGTCGCTTCGAGGGAACGGCCGTTGTCGAGGTAGCTCCACAAGGTCGCGACGAGGTCGGCCGAATGGGCCAGCAGCGGACGGTAGATCCGCTCGACGAGAGTCGCCTTGGCGACGGGGTCGCCGGCCAGCGCGCGCTCGGGCAGCAGATCGTCCGCCTCGACCGGTCGCGGCGCGTGACGCCACGCGCTCGCCACCGCGAAGCCGGCGAGGGCGGCACGGGCGCTCTGGCTCGCGTCCACGAGTGCCGGGACGGTGGGGCCGAGCACGAGGTGGCCCGCTCCGAAACCGGGCTCGAGACGAGCGGCGATCTCGAGGAAGGTCAGCTCGGGCACGGGCTCGATGCGACCCGGGAGGTCGGCGCGCCCGATCACGAGCACCAGGCGCAGTCCCTGGACGCCGACGAGCACGTCGACGCCCATCTTGCGCGCGGCGCGGCGGAGCTGGTCGACATCGAACTGCGGGGGAGCCGTGCCGACGAGGACGGCGACCGCGCCGTGCCCGTGCCAGCCGAGCGCGGCGATCCGACTCGGCAGCTCATCGTCGGTCTCGCCGGTCAGGATCGAGTCGACGACGAGCGCTTCGAGACGGGCGTCCCACAGCCCGCGGGCCTCGGCCGCTCGTGCGTAGACGTCTGCGGCGGCGAAAGCCACGTCGCGCGAGTACTTCAGGATCGCCTCGCGCACATCGTCGCCGCGGTGTGCCACGCGTTCTTCCGTGACCTCGACGGTCACCCGCACGAGCTGCAGGGTCTGCGTCAGGCTGACGCTGCGCAGCAGCTCGCGCGGAGCCGCGGCGAAGATGTCCGCCGCGATGCGGGGCGTCGACGTCGGGTCCTCGTACCACTGGATGAACGAGGTGATGCCCGCCTGCGCGACCAGTCCTACGGAGGACCGGCGCGCAGGCGGCATCTCGGCGTACCAGGGCAGCGTCTCCTCGAGCCGATTGATCGTGGCCGTGGCCAGATCACCCGAGATCCGGCGGAGCCACGCGAGTGTCTCCGCCTTCGAGCTGTCGTCGGTCACCGAAGGGTCAGCTCTCGCCGCCTGCGTTTCCGCTCGTACCCGCCGTCACGTCGTGCAGACGGTAGCGCTCGATCGCCTGTGCCGACAGGCCGCGATCGACCACGCCGTCCTCGGCCAGGGCCTGGAGCGTCCGCACCACGATCGACGGGCCGTCGATCTTGAAGAAGCGGCGAGCAGCCGGGCGAGTGTCGGAGAAGCCGAAGCCCTCCGCGCCCAGCGTGGCGAATCGGCGAGGCACCCACGGGCGGATCTGGTCCTGCACGGCGTGCATGAAGTCGCTGACCGCGACGACCGGACCCTCAGAGTCGTTCAGCTTCTGCGTGACGAACGCGGTGCGCGGCTCGTCGGTCGGGTGCAGGAAGTTGTGCTCTTCGGCGGCGAGACCGTCACGGCGCAGCTCGGTCCAGCTCGTGACCGACCAGACGTCGGCGATCACGCCCCAGTCCTCCTTGAGGAGCTTCTGCGCCTCGTAGGCCCACGGGACACCGACGCCCGACGCGAGCAGCTGGGCGCGAGGCCCATCGCCCTCGCCGACGCTGACGCGGTGGATGCCGCGGACGATGCCGTCGACGTCGACATCCTCGGGCTCCTTCGGCTGCACCAGCGGCTCGTTGTAGAGCGTGATGTAGTACATGACGTTCGGGTCGGGGTGGTTCCCGCCGTACATGCGCTCGAGGCCCGAACGCACGATGTGGGCGATCTCGTATCCGTAGGCCGGATCGTACGACACGGTGGCGGGGTTGGTCGACGCGAGCAGGTGCGAGTGGCCGTCGGCGTGCTGCAGGCCCTCGCCCGTCAGAGTCGTGCGGCCGGCCGTGGCGCCCATGATGAACCCGCGGGCCATCTGGTCGCCGGCTGCCCACTGGGCGTCGCCGGTGCGCTGGAATCCGAACATCGAGTAGAAGACGTAGACCGGGATGAGCGGCTCGCCGTGCGTCGCGTACGAGGTGCCCACCGCGGTGAACGCGGCGAGGGCGCCGGCCTCGTTGATGCCGACGTGCAGGATCTGGCCCTGCGGGCTCTCCTTGTAGGCCAGGAGCAGCTCTCGGTCGACCGACGTGTAGTTCTGCCCGTGCGGGTTGTAGATCTTCGCGGTCGGGAAGTACGCGTCCATACCGAACGTGCGTGCCTCGTCGGGGATGATCGGCACGATGCGGTGGCCGAAGTCCTTGGCGCGCAGCAGGTCCTTGAGCAGTCGGACGAACGCCATCGTGGTGGCGATCTCCTGCGTGCCGGAGCCCTTCTTCGGCAGTGCGTAGGACTCGTCGCCGGGCAGCGTCAGCGGCGCGTGGTTCGTGCGGCGCTGCGGCAGGAACCCGCCCAGCTCGCGGCGGCGCTCGAGCATGTACCGGATCGTCTCGTCCTCGGCACCCGGGTGGTAGTAGGGCGGCAGGTACGGGTTCTCTTCGAGCTGCGCGTCGGTGATCGGGATGCGCATCGAGTCACGGAAGTGCTTGAGGTTCTCGAGCGTCATCTTCTTCATCTGGTGGGTCGCGTTGCGGCCCTCGAAGTGGTGACCGAGACCGTAGCCCTTGATCGTCTTCGCGAGGATGACGGTCGGCTGGCCCTTGTGTTCCATCGCCTGCTTGTAGGCGGCGTAGACCTTCTGGTAGTCCAGGCCGCCGCGGCGGAGCTTGCCCCAGATGTCGTCGTCCGACCAGTCCTTCACGAGAGCCGCCGTGCGCTCGTCGCGACCGAAGAAGTGCTCGCGGATGAACCCGCCGTCCTCGGCGCGGTACGTCTGGAAGTCACCGTCGGGGGTGGTGTTCATCAGGCGGACGAGGGCGCCCTCGTCATCCTGCGACAGCAGCTCGTCCCAGCCGCGTCCCCAGACGACCTTGATGACGTTCCAGCCCGCGCCGCGGAAGTACGCCTCGAGCTCCTGGACGATCTTGCCGTTTCCGCGCACCGGGCCGTCGAGTCGCTGCAGGTTGCAGTTGATCACGAAGGTGAGGTTGTCGAGGCCCTCGTTGGCCGCCACCTGCAGCTGACCGCGGCTCTCGACCTCGTCCATCTCGCCGTCGCCGAGGAACGCCCAGACGTGCGAGTCGGAAAGGTCCTTGATGCCCCGGTTCGTCAGGTACTTGTTGTTCATCGCCTGATAGATGGCGTTGATCGGGCCGAGACCCATCGAGACCGTGGGGAACTGCCAGTAGTCCGGCATGAGGCGCGGGTGCGGGTACGACGGGATGCCGTCGGGCGCCTTCGACGCCTCCTGGCGGAAGCCGTCGAGCTGGCTCTCGCTCAGGCGACCCTCGAGGTACGAGCGTGCGTAGATGCCGGGCGACGCGTGGCCCTGGATGAAGATCTGGTCGCCGCCGGACGGGTGATCCGGGCCGCGGAAGAAGTGGTTGAAGCCGACTTCGTAGAGCGAGGCCGACGACGCGTAGGTCGAGATGTGGCCGCCCACGCCGATGCCGGGGCGCTGCGCGCGGTGCACGGTGACCGCGGCGTTCCAGCGGATCCAGCGACGGTAGCGACGTTCGAGCTCTTCATCACCGGGGAACTCCGGCTCGTTCTCGGGCGCGATGGTGTTGATGTAGTCCGTCACCGGCACCTGCGGGACGTTGAGCTGCAGCTCGTGCGACGCCTGCAGCAGGCTCAGCATGATCTCGCGACCGCGACCCGAGCCCTTCGCATCGACCAGCTGGCGCAGCGACTCCTGCCATTCACCGGTCTCTTCCGGGTCGCTGTCCAGGGCGTCCTGGGAGTAGGGGTCTTGATCGTTGACAGTCACGGGCGACCTTTCTCGTATGGCAGATCGTGCCAGGTAATCACCACGGGCAGGGCGCGGGCATTGTCGGGCGCGCACAAGCACCGCAGGACAGCCTACTCACGCTCGGAGGGGTCGGCGCTCTCGTACACTGAGAGCAGGGGCCTATAGCTCAGTTGGTTAGAGCACCTCGTTTACACCGAGGGAGTCGGGAGTTCGAGTCTCTCTGGGCCCACATGAAAGCCACCCCCGCAGATCAGCTGCTGCTGCTGGACATCGCCCGCCTCGACGCCCAGGCACGCGGAGCGGAGGCCGCGAAGCGCAATCCGGCTCAGGCCGCGCGCGTGAACGAACTGCTCGCGCGCCGTCAGGAGCTCTCGGTCGAGCTGACCGGGCTCCTGGGCAAGCGCGACGACATCGAGGCGGAGCTCAAGCGCATCGCGTCGGACGTCGCGGTCGTCGACGCCCGGGCCGCGCGCGACGTAGAGCGGCTGGCTGTGACCTCCAACCCGAAGGACGCCCAGGGCCTGGAGCACGAGATCGCCTCGCTGGCGCGCCGCAAGAGCGAGCTCGAGGACGCGCAGCTCGAGGCCATGGAGCGCCTCGAGGCTGCCGACGCCGCCGTCTCGGCTCAGCAGGCGCTGATCGCCGAGGTCAACGACGAGGGAGGGCGGTTGAGCGCCGAGGGCAAGGCCGCCGTCGCGGACGCACAGGCACGCCTCGACGCCGCCACCCGTGACCGCGGCGCGATCGCAGCGCGAGTGCCTGCGGATCTGCTCGCTCGCTACGAGTCCCTCGCCGAGCGCACCCCCGGCGCCGGTCTCCTGCAGCGCCGGACCTGCGGCGGATGCCACATGGAGCTCTCCGGGACCGACCTGAAGGCGATTGGTCAGGCTGCCGCGGACGACGTCGTCACGTGCCCCGAGTGCGGCTGCATCCTCGTCCGTACCGACGAATCCGGTCTGTGATCCGTCGATGACGTCGTTGCGCGCCCGCTGGCGCGCGGTCGGGCGCCGCGGTGACGGCGACGTCGACATCGCCGTCGTGGATGCCGCCGGCGCGGTCGTCGAACGCGGTCGTCTGGCCGCCAGCGAGCTGGCGGGGGAGATCGCGGCCGATCCCGACGCGCGGTGGATCTGGTCCGACACGACGGCCTGGTACCACGGCATCCTCGCCGCCGGCGTCCGGGTGGCACGATGCCATGACCTGCGCCTGTGCCACGCGATCCTGCGCGAGAGCTCCCTCGTGACAGATCCCGCCGACCTGCGTGCCGCTTCGGTGTGGGATGCCGCGCCGGACGACCCGGCCACCGAACGCGACGTTCTGTTCGCGCTCGAACCGGCGGCCGACGCTCTCCCGCATGACCTCGACGCGACGCTTGCGGAGTTCTCTCGGCAGCTCCGCGCGATGGCGAGCGCGACCGATCCCGGCCGCCTGCGCCTCCTGACCGCGGCGGAGTCCGCCGGAGCCCTCGTCGCCGTCGAGCTGCACGTCGCCGGCGTCCCCTGGAGTCGAGAGGTGCACGACGCGATCCTGGCCGATGCTCTCGGCCCCCGGCCGAGACCGGGGGAGCTTCCGCGCCGTGTGCGCGACCTGGCCGACCGGGTGCGTGCGGTGCTCGACGACCCGACCGCGAGCCTCGACTCGCAACCGCGCCTGCTGCGCTCTCTGCACCGGGTCGGCGTGCTCGTGGAGTCGACGAGCAAGTGGGAGCTGCAACGTCACGAGCATCCCGTCATCGAGCCGCTCCTGGCGTACAAGCGCGCGACGCGACTGCTGAGCGCGAACGGCTGGGCGTGGATGGACGAGTGGATCCCGACCGACCGGTTCCGGCCGGTCTACGTCCCGGGCGGCGTGGTCACGGGCCGCTGGGCGTCGTCGGGCGGGGGAGCCCTTCAGCTTCCCCGGATGCTGCGCCCCGCGGTGCGGGCCGATCCGGGGTGGCAGCTGGTGGTGGCGGACGTCGCGCAGCTGGAGCCCCGCATCCTCGCCGCGATGTCAGGCGACCTCGCCCTCGCCGATGCCGCTCGGGGACGGGACCTGTACGAAGGCATCGTCGCCCGCGGTACCGTCCCCTCTCGGCAAGAGGCGAAGATGGCCCTCCTCGGCGCGATGTACGGGGCGACGACGGGAGACAGCGGTCGCCTGGTCCCGTCGCTGCGACGTGCCTACCCTCGCGCGATGGCGCTCGTGGACGACGCGGCGCGCGTGGGTGAGGAGGGCGGTTCGGTGCGCACGCTGCTCGGGCGCACGAGTCCGTCACCGTCAGCCGGGTGGCGAGACCTCCACGCGGATGCCGCCGAGCCCGAGGCATCCGATGCCATCAAGACGCTCGCGCGGTCACGGGCGCGCGAGCGCGGTCGCTTCACGCGCAACTTCGTCGTCCAGGGGACCGCGGCGGAGTGGGCGCTCGCGTGGCTCGCGGACCTCCGGCAGCGTCTCGCGACCTTTCCGAGCGTCGGAGACCACCCCGTGACGGGGCGGGCCCACCTCGCGTTCTTCCTCCACGACGAGATCATCGTGCACACGCCGGTCGAGCAGGCCGAGGCGGCGGCAGCAGCCGTTCGCGATGCGGCCGACGCGGCGGGAAGGCTGCTTTTCGGCTCGTTCCCCCTCGATTTCCTCCTGGACGTGCGCATCGCGGCATCCGCCGACAAGGGATGACGACGGCCGAGGGCGAGCCCGCCGGTAGACTCGACGGGCGAATGGGTCGGCTGGACGGTCGCGTGGCGGGCAACCGCACCGAGGAACGTCCGGGCTCCACAGGACAGGACGGTGGGTAACGCCCACCCGGAGTGATCCGCGAGACAGTGCCACAGAAAGCAGACCGCCGGCGTCCGCGCCGGTAAGGGTGAAAGGGTGGTGTAAGAGACCACCGGGGTCGTGGTGACACGGCCCGCACGGTAAACCTCGTCCGGAGCAAGGTCAGACAGGGGATGTTGACGCGGTCCGCCGAGTCCCCGGGTAGACCGCTGGAGCGGCACGGCAACGTGTCGCCGAGAGAGATGGCCGTCTACGGGGCTCACGCCCCCGGACAGAACCCGGCGTACAGGCCGGCCCATTCGCCCCTGATCGCGCCCGCGCACCCGTCACAGCGCGGGCCCCGCCGGTGGCCGGTGTCGCTCCCGGCGCCGGGACGCATCCCCCAAACGTGAGCCCCGGTGCCGGGAGCGACCTCTCACCGTTGCAGGTCGTCATGTCGCCCCGGAACGGGGCTATCGTGCACGGCACGCACCACGTACCTTCATTGCGTCGGACCGACGACGGAGGCGCGGGGCGGGGCGTCGGATCTTCGGCCGCTAGGAGCCAGTGCTCGCGGTCATCATCCCCGAGATCCTCTGATCCACGTTGCCCGGTCCGGGTTGCTGAAGATCAGCGACCCACGACCGGACGACGAGGATCACGCGGAGGATGAGCAGCGATGCTGCCGCTCCCGTCACGCCGTCGATGGCCGTCACCCAGGGCAGCGCACCCCATGCCGCGATGATGCCGGCAACAGTGATCACGGCGACCATGCCGGCGAGCAGCCAGGCTCGGCGGGCCGGGTCTCCGGCACGTTCACCGGTCGGCGCTGGTCGGCGCGCGCGCGACGACAGCGGCTGACGGGGACTCCGAAGGTGCACAACGGCTCCCGTCAGCGTGAAGACGGCGATCGTGAGCAGCGCGGCACCGATGATCTCGCTCGGGCGGTGGTTTCCAATCACGATGATCGCCGAGGTGGCCAGCGCCATCCAGACCCCGAGCACAGGGGCGACCCACCGCTTCCAGGCCCGCGGAACCACGATGAGCAGGGCGGCAGCTACGGCGAGGACGACGACAGCGTGGCCGCTCGGATAGCTGACTGCATCGTCACGCGAATCGACGAGCAGGGGACGACCGAAGACCGACTTGAACCCTTCAGATCCCAGTACCGCTCCAGGGGTCGCCACCGCAACCCAGAGGGCTGTGCGGCCGTGTCGTCTCGCTGCTGCGATGACGACGGCGAGGAGGGTCCCCACCACGATCGTGGCCCGGTCGTACGAGAGTGGCGGAAGATCATTCTGGTTGAGCCAGTAGCCCACAGTGTCGAAGACCTCGTACTTCCATGCCCACCCGTTCTCCAACGACTGCCCGGCAGCCGTCAGGTTGAAGAAGAGGTACAGGACGAAGAAGAGGGTCACCGCGATGAGGCCCGTCATGATCATCCGTGCCCGCACCGAGAAGCGGGCGCGAGATTCATGCATCCTGCCAGCCTAGGTGGCACGCGTTTCGCCGGGGAGCACGTCGACCGCCGCTCGGCCCACATGGGGCGCAGTTTCGCGCATCAGGCGCTGCTGCGAGTGCGCCTGACACGCGAAACTGCGCCCGATGTCGAAGCGGGGGGGGGGCGTCAGTGGGCGGTTGTGCCGGCGAGGTCTTCCGTCGTCTCGTCGAGGACGCCGGGGTGTTCGCCCGCGAGTGCGAGGGCCGCGGCGCCGATGATGCCGGCGTTGTTGCGGTGCACGGCCGGGACGATCGGCGTCTTCAGGTCGAGCAGCGGGAGGAACTTGTCAGCGTGCTTCGACACTCCGCCGCCCACGACGAACAGGTCGGGGGAGAAGAGGAACTCGATGTGGCTGTAGTACCACTGCAGCCGTTCGGCCCACTCGGGCCAGTCGAGCTCGTCGCGCTCCATCGCGGAGTACGCGGCCCACGCCTCGGCATCCTTGCCGTGCTTCGCGCGGTGAACATGACCGAGCTCGGAGTTCGGGATCAGGACGCCGTTGTAGATCATCGCCGAACCGATGCCGGTGCCGAGCGTGGTGAGGATGACGAGCCCGTCCTGGCCGCGCGCGGCGCCGTATCGCAGCTCGGCGACCCCGGCCACATCGGCGTCGTTCGCGAAGTGGATCTGACGGCCGAGGCCCTCCTCGAAGAAGGTCTCGGCCTCGAAGTCGATCCAGGTGTCGGCGACGTTGGCGGCCGAGAGGGTGCGGCCGTTCTTCACGATGGCGGGGAAAGCCACGCCGAGCGGAACGTCACCCGCGTCGGTCACTTCGAGGCGGTCGAGCACGACCTTGACGGCGTCCAGGACGTCCTCGGGCTCAGCGCCCTTGGGCGTGGCGACCTTGATGCGGTCGGTCAAGAGCTCTCCGGTCGACAGATCGACGACGGCTCCCTTGATCCCGGTTCCGCCGATGTCCACTCCGACGGCCCGCGTCGCACTCGCACTCATGGGGCCCAGCCTATCGAGCGCCGACGGGGCGGATTAGGCTCGGGCTGAGCGCCACCGCAGGCGCAGTCTGGAGCAACCATGCCCGAGAGTGACGGCGAGTACTGGTACAACCTCACGACGCACGAGGTCGAGCGCGGCAAGCAGTCGCCGGGCGCCGATCGCGCGGGCCCCTTCGCGTCGGCGGAGGAGGCGGCGCGGGCTCCGCAGATCATGGCTCAGCGGTCGCAGGCGTGGCGCGAGGACGAGGCTCAGGAGGACGACTGGGGCACGCCGCCGTCGGAGGGCGCTCGCCGCCAGTAGTCTGGGATCCGACCCTGTCTCGGAGAGGACGCGATGGACAAGCAGCGGGACTTCGTACTGCGAACGATCGAGGAGCGCGGCGTCAAGTTCGTGCGGCTCTGGTTCACCGATGTGATCGGCACACTCAAGTCGGTGGCGATCGCCCCGGCCGAGGTCGAGGGTGCCTTCGCGGAGGGGCTCGGATTCGACGGCTCGGCGATCGAGGGACTCACGCGCAGCTACGAGTCCGACTTGCTCGCCCACCCCGATCCGACCACATTCCAGCTCCTGCCCTGGCGCGGTGAGATCGACCCCACGGCTCGGATGTTCTGCGACATCACGACTCCCGACGGGCAGCCTGCGGTCGCGGATCCCCGCAACGTGCTCAAGCGCTCCCTCGCGAAGGCAGCCGATGCCGGGTTCACGTTCTACACGCACCCCGAGATCGAGTTCTACCTCCTGAAGTCGTCGTCGTACGGGCCCGACGGGCCGGAGCCGGTGGACTCCGCGGGGTACTTCGACAACGTCCCGGGCGGTACCGCTCATGACTTCCGCCGTCGCTCGGTGCGGATGCTGGAAGACCTCGGCATCTCCGTCGAGTACAGCCACCACGAGGGCGGCCCGGGCCAGAACGAGATCGATCTGCGCTACGCCGACGCCCTCGCGACGGCCGACAACATCATGACCTTCCGTACCGTCATCAAGGAGGTGGCGATCGAGCAGGGCGTGTACGCGACCTTCATGCCCAAGCCCCTCAGCGGCCACCCGGGTAGCGGCATGCACACCCACATGTCGCTGTTCGAGGGCGACGTGAATGCGTTCTACGAAGAGGGCGCGCAGTACCAGCTCTCGCAGACCGGCCGGCAGTTCATCGCCGGTCTTCTGCGCCACGCGAACGAGATCTCGGCGGTCACCAACCAGTTCGTCAACTCGTACAAGCGCCTGTGGGGCGGCGACGAGGCCCCGAGCTTCATCACGTGGGGCCACAACAACCGCTCGGCCCTCGTGCGGGTGCCCATGTACAAGCCCAACAAGAGCCAGTCGTCGCGTGTCGAGTACCGAGCGCTGGACTCGGCTGCGAACCCGTACCTGGCGTATGCGCTGCTGCTGGCCGCGGGTCTCAAGGGCATCGAAGAAGGCTATGAGCTGCCCGCCGAAGCCGAGGACAACGTGTGGTCGCTCACCGACTCCGAGCGTCGCGCCCTCGGATACGCGCCGCTGCCCGCGAGCCTCGACCACGCTCTCGAGTACATGGAGGAGTCCGAGCTCGTCGCCGAGACGCTCGGCGAGCAGGTCTTCAACTACGTCCTGCTCAACAAGCGTCGCGAGTGGCAGAACTATCGCGCACAGGTGACGCCGTTCGAGCTCAAGAGCAACCTGGAGATGCTCTGAGGTCATGAGCCGGTCACCTCGTTCGACCGGGCTGACGGGGCTGGCCCGGGCGGGGTTCGATGATCTCGGGCGAGCCGACGCGGATCTCGCTGAGCTCGCCGAACTGATCGGGACCGAGCGGGACGAACTGATCGCCTCGGCGGAGGCGGCGGCTGACCCCGACGCCGCGGTGTCGGCATTGCTGAGGATCGCCCGTCGAGACGCCTCGGTCGTGCGGGAGTCGTTACGACGTCGTCCCCTCTCGGTGTGGTCGGTGTTGGGTGCCTCGCGCGGCCTGGCCGACTTCTATCTGCGTCATCCCGCGGAGCTCACCGATCTGGCGTCCGACGGTGACGGCCTGCCGACCCGCGACGAGCTGAGCACGCAGATGCTGGAGGCGGTCGGCGCGGAGGGCGGCTTCGCGGCATCCGCTGGCGACGACGCCTGGGTCGCGCTCCGGGTGCGCTACCGGCGGATGCTGGCGCGGATCGCCCGGTTCGACCTCGCGGCGTCCGATCCGGCGCTCATCCTGCACGCGGTCGCCGCCGCGCTCGCAGACGCCGCCGGTGCAGCGCTCGAGGCGTCTCTCGCCGTCGCGCGCAGCAGACTCGTCGCGGGCGTCCCCGGGGCGGGCCGGTTCGAGCGCGACGCGGTCGCCGCGACCCGTCTGGCCATCATCGGCATGGGCAAGTCCGGCGCGCGGGAGCTGAACTACGTCAGCGACGTCGACGTGATCTTCGTCGGCGGGTCGGCCGACGACGAGGCCGTGCCGGAGTCGCAGGCCGTCGAGATCGCGACGAGGCTCGCGATCCAGACGATGCGTGGCATCTCGGAGGTCGAGGTCGAGCCGCCGCTGTGGGAGGTCGATCCCAACCTGCGCCCGGAGGGGAAGCAGGGCGCCCTCGTGCGCACGCTCGATTCGCACGTCGCGTACTACGACCGGTGGGCGAAGAGCTGGGAGTTCCAGGCCCTGCTCAAAGCGCGCCCCCTCGCCGGCGATGAGGAGCTGGGGGAGCAGTACGTCGATGCCGTCCAGCCGATGGTGTGGGCGAGCGCGGCTCGAGAGAACTTCGTCGAGAGCGTGCAGAAGATGCGCGAACGGGTGACGGACCACATCCCGCCCGGTGAGGTGGCGCGGCAGCTCAAGCTCGGGCCCGGCGGCATCCGCGACGTCGAGTTCACGGTTCAACTGCTCCAGCTCGTGCACGGCGCGTCGGACGAACGAGTCCGAGAGCGCTCCACTCTCGACGCCCTCGATGCCCTGGTCTCGGAGGGGTACATCGGACGCGAGGATGCGTCGCGCTTCGCTCTCGACTACCGGCGGCTCCGCGTCATGGAGCACAGGCTGCAGCTCCGCGAGCTCCGTCGCACTCACCTCATGCCCGAGGACGGAGCGGCGTTGCGCACCCTGGCCCGCTCGTCGCGCCTCGGTGACGGGGGAGACCGGGTGGTCTCGGTATGGGAGGAGATCAAGCGCGAAGTGCGCGAGATCCACGTGCGGCTGTTCTATCGGCCGCTGCTCTCCGCCGTCGCCGCTCTTCCGGCCGACGAGCACACGCTCTCGCCCGAGGCGGCGAAGGCGCGTCTCGCCGCGATCGGGTTCCGCGATCCGGCCGGAGCCCTGCGTCACATCGGCGCGCTGACCAGCGGACTCAGTCGCAAGGCCGTCATCCAGCGCCACCTCATGCCGGTGATGATCCGCTGGTTCGCCGACGGCGTGGATCCCGACTACGGCTTGCTGGCGTTCCGGCGCATCAGCGAGCGGCTCGGGAACACGCCGTGGTTCCTCCGGATGCTGCGCGATTCGTCGGGTGCCGCCGAGAGCTTGACCCGTCTGCTGTCGGGGTCGCGCTACGTCGGCGAGCTCATGGAGTGGATCCCCGAATCGATCGCCTGGCTCGACTCGCCCGATCAGCTTCGGCCGCGCCCCGGCTTCGTGCTCCAGGAGGAGGCGCGCGCGATCCAGACCCGACACGCGTCCATCGACGACGCGATGTCGGCAGTGCGGGCACTCCGTCGGCGCGAACTGCTTCGACTGGCGATGGCGGCCGTGGTCGGCGAGCTGTCGATCGAGGAGCTCGCCGAGGGCCTCACCACGATCACCGAGGTCACGATCCAAGCCACTCTCCGTGCGGTGCGGCGCGAGGTGGTCCCGCCCGAGGACGAGCGCCTCGATTTCTCGGTCATCGCGATGGGTCGATTCGGTGGCGCCGAGCTCGGGTTCGGGTCCGATGCCGACATCATCTACGTGTACGACGCGAACGGTGTGCCCGCGCAGCGGGCCCAGGAACTCGCCCTCCAGCTCGTGCAGGGGGTGCGGCGTTACTCGGAGGACCATCGGCTGCCCCTCGATCTCGATGCCGGGCTGCGGCCCGAGGGGCGAAACGGCCCCCTCGTCAGATCCCTGGAGTCGTACGCCGAGTACTACCGTCGCTGGTCGTTGTCGTGGGAGGCGCAGGCGCTGCTGCGCGCCCGGGGCGTCGCCGGCAGCGTGACGCTCATCACCCGGTTCCTCGCCCTCGCCGACGATCTGCGCTACCCGGTGGCACCCGATCCGCAGGGCCTTCGCGAGATCCGGCGCATCAAAGCCCGGGTCGAGAGCGAGCGACTGCCGCAGGGGCAAGACCGCTCTCGGCACCTCAAGCTCGGTCCCGGCGGGCTGAGCGACGTCGAATGGCTCGTGCAGCTCATCCAGCTCGAGCACGCGCATCACGTGCCGGGCCTGCGGACGACCTCGACCATCGGAGCTCTCGACGCAGCAGTGGCCGCCGATCTCGTTCCCAAGGATGCCGCGGAGAAGCTCGCTGCCGCGTGGCGGCTGGCCAGCCGGTTGCGTTCGGCGAACACGCTTCTGTCGGGTCAGACGAGCGATGTGCTCCCGACCGATCGTGGCCGGCTGGATGGAATCGGTCGTTTGCTGGAGTATCCGGCACGATCGGCCACCGTCGTAGAGGAGGATTGGATGCGCGCCGCGCGTCAAGCCCGCCGCGTGTTCGAAAAACTCTTCTACGGCTAAGGGGAAACATGTCGGTTGGACTGCTGGCTGTCGTCGACGACATCCTGAGCGCTGCTCTGCGTGCCTCCGCGAAGTCTGCGGGTGTCGTGATCGACGATGCTGCCGTCACACCGCAGTACGTCCAGGGCATCACGCCCGCCCGCGAGCTTCCCGTCGTGGCGAAGATCGCGCTCGGCTCCATCGCGAACAAGTTCCTCATCATCATCCCCGTGGCGCTGCTGCTGACCGCTTTCGCGCCGGCCGTGCTGCCCTTCCTCCTGATCCTGGGCGGCATGTTCCTCTGCTACGAGGGAGCCGAGAAGGTTCTCGAGTGGTTCGGGGTGCACCACGGAGCGGACGATGACGGCCCTCGTGACGAGAAGAAGCTCGTCCTCGGCGCCGTGCGCACCGACCTCATCCTGTCGGCGGAGATCATGTTGATCTCGCTCTCGAACCTCGACGACGGGATGGGTATCTGGCAGACACTCGCCGTACTCGCGGTCATCGCTCTGTTGATGACGGGTGTCGTCTATGGGGCGGTCGCGCTGCTGGTGAAGATCGACGACATCGGACTGCGAATGGCCAAGAACCCGTCGTCACGGGTGCGGCACACCGGAATGCGGATCGTGCGCTCCATGCCTGCCGTGTTCCGCGTCATCAGCGTCGTCGGAACCGTCGCGATGCTCTGGGTCGGTGGACACCTCGTGCTCGCGAACCTGGGCGAGGTGGGCGTCGCCTTCACACTCGACCTGCTGCACGGGGTGGAGCACCTGCTCGAAGCGGCGGGCGGCGTGATCGTCTGGATCGGCGAGACCGCTGTCTCGGCCATCGCCGGGCTGCTCGTCGGGCTCGTGATCGTCGGTGTGATCACGGTGATCCGGCGCGTGCGTGGCGGTGGAGCCGACGTCCCCGGCGGCGCTCACTGAGCGGCGGCCTCGGCCTCGCTCATCACCGTGAACTCGCAATTTCGGCCACGCTCTCGCTGAATTCAACAGAATAAAAGGGTAGACCTCCCGCCCTCAATTCGATAACGTGTTCGCCACGGAATGACATCGACTGATCAGGAGGAATCATGAGTGTTTCTGACATCATCACGGCGTGGATGATCGGCCGCAGTGGGGGCGGCGGCATCCCCTGGTACCGTCTGTGACCGATCCCGTTTCTTCCGGTCGGTCTCACGCGCGCAGCTGATAGACGGCCGCTTCCCGGCTCTGGAGCGGCTTCAGGTGAGCGTCGAGATGGTCAGGCCGAAAAGAAGAAAGAGATCGCCCCTCCTGTGATGCTGATCCGGAGGGGCGATCTCTTGTCGTGATTCTCAGATTGTGTTATTGGCCGTCGGTGCTCATCCCATCCTCCTGATGAACGGGGATCGCACCCGGCCTGCACGATTGAGCGTCAGTGCTCGCCGTGCTCGGCGTCGCGAATTCGGTCCTGCTCCGCCTCGACGGGGTCGGCGTCGAGGTCTGGCACGATCGAGGTGTCATCGCGATCGCTGTCCTGCGCGGCGGGGTCGGCGATGGGCTGCTGGTCACGGGATGCATCGGTCATGACAGCAGTCCACCGCGGCGACGGCATCCGGTCACGGTGGTTGACTCGAAGTCAAGCCGCCTGCTCACGGCCGGTGCGTCTCATAGCCTGACGGGGTGATGACGACCGCGACGCTGCGCCGGGCGGCTCGTGTCGATTGGTCGCAGCGTCGCTTCTCTGTCGACGGGCTGGAGTTCCGTGTCTGGAGCTCGCCCGCAGCGGCGTCGCTCTCAGCGGTCGTGCTTCTTCACGGAGTAGGGATGTCGCACCGCTCGTTCCTTCGGCTGCACCCCCTGCTCGCGCGGAGCGCATCCGTGCACAGCGTCGATCTGCCCGGCTTCGCCGGCCTGCCGGCGGCTGACCGAAACGTGTCGGTAGCGGCGATGGCCGACGCGCTCGCTGAGCTGCTCCGTCGCGCCGTCGGCCGACCGGCCGTGATCGTCGGGCACTCGATGGGAGCCCAGTGGGCGGTGGAGACGGCGTCGCGGCATCCGGATCTGGTCCGAGGGCTCGGCCTGATCGGGCCGGTCGTCGATGATCACCACCGCACGCTTCCCGCGCAGGCCGTGGCCCTGGCCCGGGATGGACTGCTCGAGCCGCCCCGGGTGAACGTCCGCGTCACGCTCGACTACTTCCGCACCGGCCCCCGCTGGTTCTTCGCACAGGTGCGGCACATGCTCGCCTATCCCATCGAGGAGCGCCTTGCCGGGCTGACGGTGCCGACGCTCATCGTGCGCGGTGGACGTGACCCGATCGCCGGCGCCGCGTGGGTGCAGCGCCTCGCAAACCGAACGGCCCAGAGCCGTGTGCTCGTCGTTCCGGGACGAGGCCACCACGTCGAGCGCACGGCCGCTGCACCCGTCGCCCGCGGCATCCTCGCCGTGGCCGCAACCGCGACTGACCCGAGGGAGAGCCCGTGACGTTTCGTCCGCTGAGGAATGCCTCGTGGTGGATCGCAGACTACGCCTACGCCGTCGTCTGGCAGGTTCGCGCTTTCTTCTCGCGGACAGATCCCAGCAATTTCCAGTCGGGAGACGGCACGCCCATCGTGGTGCTCCCCGGCGTCTACGAGACGTGGCGATTCCTGCAGCCGCTCATCACCGAGCTCCACGACCGCGGACATCCCGTTCACGTGATCGCCGCGCTGGGCCGGAACCGATGGCCCGTGCCGCGTGCCGCGCGGCACGTCACGGAGTACGTGGAGCAGCATGACCTCGACGACGTCGTGATCGTCGCGCACAGCAAGGGCGGGCTCGTCGGCAAGCAGGTCATGGTGGACGTCGCCGTCGGCGGTCGTGTCCGGGGGATGGTCGCCGTCGCGAGTCCGTTCGCCGGGTCGGTCTACGGCCGGCTCATGCTCGTGCCGACACTGCGAGCGTTCTCGCCGAGCGCGCCCGGGATCGTGGCGCTGGCGCGCGAAGTCGCACCCAACGCGCGCATCGTGTCGGTCTACGGCGAGTTCGACCCTCACATTCCTGGAGGAAGCGAGCTCGACGGCGCGCGCAACGTCCGACTGGAGACCGGGGGGCATTTCCGCATCCTCGCGCACCCGCGGGTCATCGCGGAGGTCGTGCGCCTAGCGGAGTGAGGCGCGTCAGTTGATGATCTCGGCGCGCTCGGATGCCATGCGGTCGATGCGCTCCCGCCATGTCTGCAGCGCCTCGGCCGATAGCCGCGTCCAGTCGGTGACCTCGGACACGACGCGCAGGGGAGCGGCGGAGCGATACGACTGCGTGGGGTTGCCAGGGAACTTCTTGTCGGTGACGTTCGGGTCGTCCTCGAACTCGCCGGTGGGTTCGACGACATAGACGTGGGGCTCGCCCGGAACGGGCGCGATCTCGGCCGCGAGACCGGCGCCGTCTTTCACAGCCGTGAAGTACACGTGGTTCATCGTGATCTCCGGGCGGTAGTTCGACGGAAAGCCGGGGGTGAGCAGATCTCCGGCGCGGAGCAATGCCTTCGTGCCGTGGAAGAACGGCCCGGGCATGTCGGTGAGATTCACCCGATCAGGATGGCTCCCGAGGTGTCGACGATGCAAGCGCACCCGCGAACGACGGAGCCCCGTCGCCCGGCTCGTGGAGAGCGGGCGACGGGGCTCCGTCGTCGGGTGAAGCGTCAGACGCCGAAGTACAGCTCGTACTCGTAGGGGTGAGGACGGGCGTTGATCGGCTGGATCTCGTTCTCGATCTTGTACTCGATCCAGGTCTCGATCAGCTCGGGCGTGAACACGCCGCCGGCCAGCAGGAACTCGTGGTCGTTGCGCAGCGCCTCGAGGGAGTCGAGCAGCGAGTTCGGAACCTGCGGGATGTTCTTGGCCTCCTCGGGCGGCAGCTCGTAGAGGTCCTTGTCGACGGGCTCGTGCGGCTCGATGCGGTTCTTGATGCCGTCGAGGCCGGCCATCATCTGCGCGGCGAACGCGAGGTACGGGTTGCCCGAAGCGTCGGGGGCGCGGAACTCGATGCGCTTGGCCTTCGGGTTGGTGCCCGTGATCGGGATGCGGATGGCCGCCGAACGGTTACCGGCCGAGTAGACCAGGTTGACCGGAGCCTCGTAGCCCTTGACCAGACGCTTGTACGAGTTGAGCGTCGGGTTCGTGAACGCGAGCACCGCGGCAGCGTGCTTCAGGAGACCGCCGATGTACCAGCGTGCGATGTCGGAGAGCCCGCCGTAGCCCTTCTCGTCGTAGAAGAGGGGCTCGCCGTTCAGCCACAGCGACTGGTGGGTGTGCATGCCCGAGCCGTTGTCACCGAAGAGGGGCTTGGGCATGAAGGTCGCGACCTTGCCCCAGAGCTCTGCGGTGTTCTTGACGATGTACTTGAACTTCAGGATGTCGTCCGCCGAGTGCACCATGGTGTCGAAACGGTAGTTGATCTCCTGCTGTCCACCGGTGCCGACCTCGTGGTGGGCACGCTCGAGCACGAGGCCCGACTCGATGAGCTTGAGCGAGATGTCGTCGCGCAGGTCGGCCGTCTTGTCGACCGGCGAGACGGGGAAGTAGCCGCCCTTGTAGGCCGTCTTGTTGGCGAGGTTGCCGCCCTCTTCGACGCGGCCCGTGTTCCAGGCGCCTTCTTCGGAGTCGACGGAGTAGAAGCTCGAGTTCTGCTTCACCTCGTAGCGGACGTCGTCGAAGATGTAGAACTCCGCCTCGGGGGCGAAGAACGCGGTGTCGGCGATGCCGGTGGAAGCGAGGTACTTCTCGGCCTTCTTGGCGACCTGACGCGGGTCCTTCGCGTAGATCTCGCCGTTGCGCGGGTTGTAGATGTCGAAGACCATGATCAGCGTCTTCGCCTCGCGGAACGGGTCGACGTATGCCGTCGATACGTCCGGGATCAGCTGCATGTCCGACTCGTGGATGTTCGCGAAGCCGCGGATCGACGAGCCGTCGAACAGCTGGCCGACCGTGAAGAACTCCTCGTCGACGGTCGAGGCCGGGATGTTGAAGTGCTGCTGCACGCCAGGAAGGTCCGTGAAACGGATGTCGAGGAACTTGACGTCCTCGTCCTGGATGAACTTGAGCACCTCGGAAGAATCTTTGAACATGGAGTCTCCAAGATCGGGTGAGGAACAGCCTGGAGTCATCCAGACCTCTTCGAACCTATCGGCATCCAGTTGCCCGGCAGTATCTCGGATGTTTCCGGGATGTTACGCGGCCGGCCCCGTTTAGGCTGGAGAGGTGCCCGAACCCCTGCGCGAGAACACGTATCCCGGCGAGCGGTTGGGGCGTCCCGAGCAGGGCCCCGGCAGCGTGGGGCGCCTCGGGCGACGCCTGGCCGCGCTCGTGATCGACTATGCCGCCGCGACTCTCCTCGCGACCGCGTTCCTCGGCTTCGACCAGTTCGCACTGCCGGGGGAGGCGGGGGTGACCCAGTTCGCGCCGATCACGGTCTTCGCCGCGCTCCAGGTCATCTTCATCCCGCTCATCGGGGGGAGCCCCGGTCATCGCATCGTCGGGCTGCGGCTCGAGCTGCTCCACGGAGGTTGGACGGGCCTCTGGCGTCCGATCGTCCGGACGCTGCTCCTCGTCCTCGTGATCCCCGCCGTCGTGTTCGATCCCGATCAGCGGGGACTCCACGACAAGGCCGCGGGCACGATCCTCGTCCGCGCCTGACGCGGTCGGTCCGTGCGGGCCGTTGCCTACCGGGGTCGCTGCGCGCGGGCCTTCATCGGGTCGACACCCTTGGGAATCGGCAGCGACGTCACCGACTGCGAGACCGACTCGATGCGCTTGATGACCGCCGCCATCGTGGTGCGGTCGATCGCCTTCGGCAGAGCCTTGATCGTCGGGGCGAGCTTGGCGATGGGAACCTCGTCCTCGCCGTGACCGACGTAGAGGACGTGGATCGGCACACCCGAAGCGACGCGCTTGACCTTGCCGCGCTCGTCGTTGATGAGTCGCGTCAGACGCCCGCGGGTGCCCTCGCCGATGATGACGACGCCGCCGCGTCCGACGGCGCGGTAGACGGCCTCCTGCGTCTTCGGGTTGACGCCGACGGGCATCTCAGAGGCCTGCCACTTGCGGCCCAGGTTGGTCGAGATGATGTGTCCTGTCGCGCCCGGCATCCCGTCGATGCGCTTGTACATGGCCCGCGTGGCCAGTCGCGTCATGGTGATCATGGCGCCGAGGATGCCGAAGAGCAGGCCGGTGACGCCCCACAGGATGACGCTCCAGATCGCGCCCGGCGGGATGAGGAAGCCCACCAGGACCCCCAGGCCGATGCCGACGACGACGATTCCGATGAGCAGCCACGGCAGCCAGCTGTAGTACTCCTTCGTGAAGGTGAAGAGGGAGCGGAGCTGGGAGAAGAATCCGGGGCGCTTCTCGGGTGCGGTGCTGCGGGACGACATGCTCACAGCCTACCTTTTCGGCCACGTCGTTCCGCCTGCACAACCGTGGTCGGACACGCACCGTGCACACATCGACGCGAAGCCGGCGAGAGCGCGGCGAGCTGACGCGACACTGAGCCGATGGAAAGCGCGCCCGCTGTCGATGTCCCCATCCCGCTGAGGCGGGTAGCGCCGCCCGAGGCGCCGTTCCCGGGTGAGATCCTGCCGGGACCCGGCGGCGGGACGTACCGTGTGGCGGCAGCCGATGTGACGCCCCAGCTGTGGTCTGCGGACACCGGTGGTCATCTTCTCGCACCCGAGGACGTGGACCGGATCGCTGACCAGACCGTCGTGATGCTCCCGTTGCTCAGCGCTCGCCTGTGCGGCGGCGAGAGCCCTTTCGATCTCACGAGAGGCCAGGCGGTGACGCTCGGGATCAGCGTCCTGCGCGGCGCGGTGGACGCCGCCCGTTCGGGTTGGGGCGACGGGCAGTGGTGGTCGACGACCGAGGGGCGCCCCGTGCTCGTGCCCGTCGGTACACGGGGGTGGGGGCCGTCGTCGCAGGCGGTGCTCGATCGCATCCCCGACGCGGTGCTGGACCCCGGGATACGGACTCGACTCGCAGACGCGATGACGGACCGGGTCACCCTGCCGTTCGCGGCTCCCGGACTGGAGGACGAACTGTTCGCCCTGGCGTCGGCGGAACCCTTCGTGATCGGGCGACCGCTGGGTGCGCCGAGCCCGCCCTCCGAGCGGAACGACGGGGGCGACCCGCTCGACGGTGGTCTCGCGGTGGCGCGGAGCGCGGCCGCGGGCCTCGTCGACGCGGACGTCATGAGGCGTGTGACGCTCGCGATCACCGGAGCGCGCGAGATGCTGCTCCGGGCGGTGGAGCCGTTGGCGCGGTGGCGGCGAGAGCAGGGCGGGGGAGATGAGGCGAGCCCCGCTCGGCGGCGGACGGTGTGGGTCGCGCTGGGAACGGTGGCCGTGACACTCGTCGTCGGACTCTCGCTGCCGGCCGGAGCGGACGGCATCCGCCCGTCCGTCCCGGAAGCGTCGCACTCGATCGGTCTCGCATCGCCCGAGCCGAGCGCGACGGGCGCCGGCCCGACGGGAGATGAGTCAGCGCTGCCGCCCAGCAGCGACCATACCCCGCCTGCGGATCCCGCCTCACGGCTCGTCGACGACCTCGCGGACTGCTGGCGCGCGGCCGACACGGCATGCCGCGCCACGATCCTCGAACGACCGGATGCCGACCTGCCGGACGGCATCGCGACCGCGGACGCACCGCGCGCGGTACACCTGCTCGACGACCTGGGCGGAGTCGAAGTGATGCGCGTCGACGATCCGTCCGGGCAGCTGCCGTCGCAGGTCGTGGTCGTCGTCTCCCACCACGACAAACGGCTGGTCCGCGACGTATACGACGTCGCGGACCAGCCGTGATGGGGTGGCTCAGCCGATCAGTAGCCGAGGTTCCCCTCGAACTGGGCGCCCTCGAGGCGTGCCTTCATGGCGCTCAGGAAGCGCGCCGCGTCGGCGCCATCGATGGTGCGGTGGTCGTACGAGAGCGCGAGGTACACGTACGAGCGAACCGAGATCGCTTCCTTGCCGTCCACCGTCACGACGCCGGGGCGCTTGTAGACAATTCCGGTGCCGAGGATCGCCGACTGCGGCAGGAACACCACAGGGGTGTCGAAGAGCGCGCCACGCGAACCGGTGTTCGTGATCGTGAACGTGCCGCCTGCCAGCTCGTCGGGCTTCAGCTTGTTGTCGCGCGTACGCGCCGCGAGGTCGGCGATGTCCTGCGCGATCTGTGCGAGGTTCTTCGACCCGGCGTCGCGAAGCACGGGCGTGAGGAGTCCGCGCTCGGTGTCGACCGCGATCGAGATGTTCTCGGTGGCCGGGTAGACGATCTCTTCGCCGTCGACCGTCGAGTTCACGATCGGGAAGGTCTGGAGTGCTTCAGCGGCCGCGAGGGCGAAGAAGGGGAGGAACGACAGCTTCGCCCCGGTCTTCTCGTTGAAGTCGACCTTCACCTTGTCGCGGAACGCCGACAGCTTGGTGACGTCCACCTCGACGACGGTCGTCAGCTGAGCGGTCTGCTGCATCGACTCGACGGCGCGCTTCGCGAGCACCTTGCGCAGTCGCGACATCGGCGCACGCGTGCCGCGCAGCTCCGAGACCTCGACCTGCGCGGGGGCGGCGGGAGCCTCTGCGGATGCGGCGGCGGGCTTGGCCGATGCGGCCTCCGCAGCCTTCAGGACGTCCTCCTTGCGGATGCGGCCGCCGACGCCGCTGCCCGTCACCGAAGACAGGTCGACGCCCTGCTGCTGAGCGAGACGGCGCACGAGCGGGGTCACGTAGGTGACGCCGTCGTTGTCGGAGGCGGGTGCCGCTTCCGCAGCCGGAGCGGACTGCTGAGCGGGCGCCGGAGCAGGAGCTGCCTGCGGCGCGGGCGCTGCCTGCGGGGCGGGTGCCTCGGCGGGCTTTTCGGCTTCGGGCTCGGGGGTGGCGGCCGGCTCAGGGGCCGCGGGTGCCTCGGCGGCGGGCGCCGGAGCACCCGAACCGATGCGTGCGAGCGCGGAGCCCACCTCGACGGTCTCGTCCTCCTGGACGAGGATCTCGACCAGGGTGCCAGCGAAGGGCGCGGGGATCTCGGTGTCGACCTTGTCGGTGGAGATCTCGAGGAGCGGCTCGTCGACGGCGACATCGTCGCCGACCTGCTTGAGCCAGCGGGTGACGGTGCCCTCGGTCACGCTCTCGCCGAGCTCGGGGAGCACGACGTCCTTGGCGTCGCCGGAAGCGGCCGGCGCGGGAGCCGACTGCTGCGGCGCGGGTTCTGCCGGAGCCTCGGCGGCCGGGGCCTCCTGTGCGGGGGCGGCGGCTTCTTCCGCCGGAGCCTGCTCAGTCGGGGCATCGCTGGAAGGGGTGCCCGACCCGTCGCCGATCTTCGCCAGGATGGCGCCGACCTCGACGGTCTCGTCCTCCTGGACGAGGATCTCTTCGATGACGCCGCTCACGGGCGACGGAATCTCGGTGTCCACCTTGTCGGTGGAGATCTCGAGAAGACCCTCGTCTTCCTGGATGGTGTCACCGACCTTCTTGAGCCAGCGGGTCACCGTTCCCTCGGTGACGCTCTCTCCGAGCGCGGGGAGGACCACGGAAGTGCTCATGAATCTGTCTCCTTCAAGAAATGCCGATGTACTTCTAGCTTACTGATCTGCATCGGTCGACCGGTCAGAGCGCATGGAGCGGTTTGCCCGCCAGCGCCAGGAATGCTTCTCCGAGAGCTTCGCTCTGGGTCGGATGGGCGTGGATGAATGGTGCGATGTCCTCGGGATGGGCTTCCCAGCCCACTGCGAGTTGGCCTTCGGTGATGAGCTCGCCGACGCGATCGCCGGCGAGATGCACTCCGAGAATGGGGCCGTCGAGACGCCGAACGACCTTGACGAGTCCCGCAGTGCCGAGGATCTCGCTCTTGGCGTTTCCGGCCAGGTTGTACTCCCGGACGACGATCGCGTCGCCGTGCTCGGCGCGCGCCTGCGCCTCGGTCAGCCCGACGGAGGCGACCTCGGGGCTGCTGTAGGTCACGCGGGGCACGAGGCTGTCGGGCACGACGGTGGGGCGCAGGCCCGCGATCTCCTCCGCGACGAAGATGCCCTGCTGGAAGCTGCGATGCGCGAGCTGCAGTCCGGGCACGATGTCACCGACGGCCCACACGCGATCTCGCGTCGTCCGCAGCCGGTCGTCGACGCGGACGAAGCCGCGATCGAGCTCGACACCGGCATCCTCGAGCCCGAGCCCCGTCGTCGCCGGACCTCGTCCGACGGCGACCAGGAGGACGTCGGCGTCGAGGACGGTGCCGTCCTCGAGCGACACACGCACGCCGTCCGGTCGCGACTCGGCGCCGCTGAACCGCACCCCCGTGCGTGCGGCGATGCCGCGCTTGCGGAATGCTCGCTCGAGCGTTCTGCTCATCGCGGCATCCTCAGTGGGCAGCAGGCGGTCGAGCGCCTCGACGATCGTCACGTCCGCCCCGAACGAGCGCCAGATGCTCGCGAACTCGACGCCGATGACGCCGCCGCCGAGGATGACGGCATGCCGGGGCACGGCCGGGAGGGCGAGAGCGCCCTCGCTCGTGATGATCCGGTCGTCGAGCTCGAGTCCGGGCAACGACCGGCTGAAGGAGCCGGTCGCCAACACGACGTCGGTGCCGCGGTAGCGATCGTCGCCGACGGTCACGCCGCCGTCCGCTTCGAGCTTGCCTTCGCCGTGGACGACGGTGATCTTCCGCGCCGCGATCAGGCTCTCGAGACCCTTGTGCTTCTTGGCGACGATGCCCTCGCGGTAAGCGTGGACGCCTGCGACGTCGATGCCGTCGAACACGGCGCGAACGCCGACGTGCTCCGAGCCCCGGACGTGGTCGGCGACCTCTGCCGAGTGGAGAAGAGCCTTCGTGGGGACGCAGCCGCGGTGGAGGCAGGTCCCTCCGAGCTTGTCCTTCTCGATGATCACGACCGACGATCCGAGTTCTGCGGCGCGCAGCGCGGTCGCGTATCCACCGCTCCCGCCGCCGAGCACGACGAGGTCGACGCTGTGATCGGTCATCGCTGCGCGCCCCGCAGGTACTCCACCAGCGAGCGCACAGTGGCTGCCGTCGGTCCCTTGTCGGTACTGCCGAAGGCTGCCTTCGTCGTTCCCGAACCCGCGATGTCGAGGTGGATCCACGGGATGCGGGGAGCGTCCTCTTCGTCGCCGGTGCGGCCGACGAAGCGCTGCAGGAACAGCCCGGCGAAGAGCGAGCCCCCGGCGGGATCACCGATCTTCGCGTTCTGCATGTCGGCGATGGGGGAGTCGAGCTCGTCCTCCATATGAGCCGGCAGTGGCAGCTGCCACGCGGCTTCGCCCGCGCGCTCGGCCGCCGAGAGGTACTCGGCGACGGCCTCGTCGTCTCCCATCACGCCGGTGTGGCGGTTGCCCAGGGCGACGATGATCGCGCCCGTGAGGGTGGCCACGTCGACGATCGCGTCGGGTCGCGTGCGGCTGGCGGCGACGATGCCGTCCGCCAGGACGAGACGCCCTTCCGCGTCGGTGTTCAAGACCTCCACGGTCGTCCCGTCCAGCATCCGGAGCACATCGCCCGGACGCGTCGCCCGTCCCGACGGCATGTTGTCGGCCACGCACAGCCAGGCCGAGACCCGCACCGGAAGCGCGAGCGCGGCGGCCGCCTGGACGACCGCCAGGACGGTTGCGGCGCCCGCCATGTCGTACTTCATCCCGACCATGCTCGCCGGGGGCTTCAGCGAGAGGCCGCCGGTGTCGAACGTGATGCCCTTGCCGACCAGCGCGACGTGACGCGTGGCGTCGGCGGGGGAGTAGTCCACTCGCACGACGCGCGGCGGCCGGTCCGACCCCTGCCCGACGCCGAGCACGCCGCCGAAGCCCTGTCGCTCGAGCTCCGCCTCGTCGAGGACGTCGACATCGACGGGCAGTCCCGCGACCGCCTCGACCGCGCGCTCCGCGAGGTCGGCGGGCGACAGCCACTCGGCGGGGGTGCTGACCAGGTCCTTCACGAGCGCGAGCGCCCGTCCGACCGCGTTGACGCCGGCGAGGTCGTCCGCGGACGGCGCGGCCGACGAGTGCACCGTGACGTGTGCCGCCCGCGATTTGGGCGTGCCGCTCTTGTACCCCGCGAAGCTGTACCCGCCGATCGCGGCGCCCTCGGCGAGAGCTCCCCAGGAATCAGCGGTAGCGAGCGGAGCTGCGACGGAGAGGGAGGCGAAGCCGGTGGTCACACGGACCGCGGTGCCGACGGCCTCGCGAAGCGCATGACCGTCGGGGTCCGCGCCCGTTCCGACGACCACGATGGGCGTCGACGACACGGCGGGAAGCGCCACACGGTGGACCGACCCGCGTGCACCGGTGAATCCGACGGCAGCCAGCATCTCGGCGATACCAGGCCAGTCGGACAGGTCGGCCTGCTCGTCGAGCGGTGGGAGAGCGAGGACCAGTGCGTCGGCGTCGGAATCGGTGACGGGCGCGCTGCTGTGCGCGATCTCGGGGAACGGCATGGTCCCATCCTAGGTTCGCGCGCCGGCCGCGTTCGCTGTCAGCGAGGGGTGAGCCGCCTCCGGGGTGTGATGCGCCTCGTAGAGTTGGAACATGCCGCTGTCCGGACCGCTCTACGCACGTGCCGCCGGGTCTCCTCCCGTCCCCGCGGGGCTGCCGCTCGTCATCGCGCTCACCGGGTTCACGGATGCCGGCGGCGCGGTGTCACGCATCGTCGAGTACTTCCGCGGTGAGCTCGACCCCACGACGGTCGTCGCCTTCGACAACGACGTCCTGTTCGACTACCGGGCTCGTCGGCCGATCGTGACCTTCGACGAGGACCACCTCACCGACTACCGCGCACCGCGCCTGGAGCTCTCCCTCGCGCACGACTCGCTCGGTCAGCCTTTCGTCCTGCTCGCCGGCTACGAACCCGATTTCGCCTGGGAGGCCTTCGCCGAGACGGTCGTGGGACTCGCCGAGGGGATGCAGGTCGCGTCGATCACCTGGGTCCACGCCATCCCCATGCCCGTTCCTCACACCCGCCCGATCGGCGCGACCGTCAGCGGTACGCGATCCGAGCTGACGGCGGCGCATTCCGTCTGGCAGCCGCGCACTCAGATCCCCGCCACCGCCGGGCACCTCCTCGAGCTCCGGCTCGCCGAGGCGGACGCCAGCGTCGCAGGGTTCGCGCTGCTCGTGCCCCATTACCTCGGAGACACCGAATATCCCGCCGCGGCCATCGCAGGTCTGGACAGTCTCAGCGTCGCGACCGGGCTCGTGTTCGACAGCGACACCCTCCGCAACGAGAACCGGGACTACCTCGAGAAGGTGGAGGACCAGGTCTCGGGCAGCGACGAGCTCACGACCATGCTGCACACCCTCGAGGAACGCTACGACTCGTACATGGCGGCCTCGGCTCTCGGCCAGCCCATCATCCATACGGGTGATCTTCCGAGCGCGGATGAGCTCGCCGCGGAGCTCGAACGATTCCTCGCGTCGCGCCCTCCGGGCGACGACGACAAGCGTGGCCGCTCCTGAGAGCGGAGCCCCGCTTCATCGTCGTCCCCGGTGGAGGGAATGCGTCACGCCCGATCGGCGTTCTCATAGGAATGAATGCTTGCGCAGGAACAGCGCACGAGATATGAGACAATGAAGGACCTGACCCGTTGTCGATCCTGTGCTCCTCGTTCGCTCGAGAGGCGGGGGACTTGACAAGGGTCTTACTAGTGTCCGAGAACCCGGTGCGTTCGCGCCGGTGAGAGGCTAACCGTGACGTCAGGCACGAAGACCACCCGCACCCGCGCAAGCGAGGACACCGAACTCGTCGAGGACGCGCCCGCCACCGCTGCGAAGGCTGCGCCCAAGAGCGCCGCGAAGAAGGCGCCCGCCAAGAAGGCCGCCACCAAGAAGGCTGCTCCCGCGAAGGCATCCAAGGCGAAGGCCAAGGCCGACGACGACGAAGAGATGGACGACGAGGACGTCGAGGTCGACGTCGAGGTCGACACCGACGACGCTTCGGACGACGCCGCGCCCGCTGGTGACGCTGCCAAGTCGGATGACGACGAGGAGGAGGACGAGTCGAAGAAGCCGGCCGTCACCGAGGCCCTGCCCACCGGTGCCATCGTCATCTCGTCGAGCGACGAGGAGGACGTGCCCGTCTACTCGACCCAGATCACGGGTGCGACGGCCGACCCGGTCAAGGACTACCTCAAGCAGATCGGCAAGGTTCCGCTGCTGAACGCGGCCGAAGAGGTCGAGCTCGCGATGCGTATCGAAGCCGGCCTGTTCGCCGAGGAGAAGCTCTCGCACATGTCGGCGGCCGAGAAGTCGAACCAGCTCGGTCTCGACCTCCAGTGGGTCGCCCGCGACGGTCAGCGCGCCAAGAGCCACCTCCTGGGCGCGAACCTGCGCCTGGTGGTGTCGCTCGCGAAGCGCTACACGGGCCGGGGAATGCAGTTCCTCGACCTCATCCAGGAGGGCAACCTCGGTCTGATCCGTGCGGTCGAGAAGTTCGACTACACCAAGGGCTTCAAGTTCTCGACCTACGCGACGTGGTGGATCCGTCAGGCCATCACCCGCGCCATGGCCGACCAGGCGCGCACCATCCGCATCCCGGTCCACATGGTCGAGGTCATCAACAAGCTCGCTCGCGTTCAGCGCCAGATGCTCCAGGACCTGGGACGCGAGCCCACGCCCGAGGAACTGAGCCGCGAGCTCGACATGACGCCCGAGAAGGTCATCGAGGTGCAGAAGTACGGCCGTGAGCCGATCTCGCTGCACACTCCGCTCGGCGAGGACGGCGACAGCGAGTTCGGCGACCTCATCGAGGACACCGAGGCGGTCGTCCCGGCCGACGCGGTCGGCTTCACGATGCTGCAGCGCCAGCTCGAGTCGCTCCTCGATTCGCTGAGCGAGCGCGAGGCGGGAGTCATCCGCATGCGCTTCGGCCTGGGCGACGGTCAGCCGAAGACGCTCGACCAGATCGGCGACACGTTCGGCGTCACGCGCGAGCGCATCCGCCAGATCGAGTCGAAGACGATGGCGAAGCTGCGCCACCCGTCGCGTTCGCAGTCGCTCCGGGACTACCTCGAGTGACCGGCGCCGCCAACGAGGGCAAGGCTCTCGAGGTCGTCGTCGACGGAACGTCCTACGCGCGGATCCCGATCCGCACTCGTGTGGTGATGCCCGGCGACGACCTCGACGCCGTCATCTCAGAGTACGCCTCACCCACCGTGCAGCCGGGCGATCTGCTGTTCGTCACCGAGAAGATCGTGGCGATCACGCAGGGACGTTCCTACACGCTCGACGAGATCCGGGTGCGTCCGCTCGCGAGGTTCCTGTCGAAGTACGTGACGCGCACGCCGTACGGCATCGGTCTCGGCATGCCGGAGACGATGGAGATGGCGCTCCGCGAGTGCGGCACGCCGCGCATCCTGTTCGCCGCCGCCGTCAGCGCCGTCACGAAGCTGTTCGGTCGACGCGGCGAGTTCTACCGCATCGCCGGCGACAAGGCCCGCGCGATCGACGGGCCGACGTCGGGGACCATCCCGCCGTACAACAAGGCGGTCGTCCTCGGACCGACCGACCCGAAGGGTGTCGCGGCGCGCATCAAGTCGCAGCTCGGCGGCATCGCCGAGGTCGCGGTCGTCGACATCAACGACATCGGCGGCAACATCCTCGGCTCGACGCTCGACAAGACCGGAGAGCAGCGGCTCGTACGGATCCTGCGCGACAACCCGCTGGGACAGGGCCACGAGTCGACGCCGCTCGGCGTCATCCGCGAGGTCTGACGTGGGTGCGGTGAACCGGCTCTACCGGCGTGCGCGCTTCTTCGTGCGACGCGTCGTATCGTTCGATCGTGAGCGGGTGCTGCAGTTCGCGCGCCAGTCCGCCGCGCTCTCGAAGGCGCCGGTGTGGTGGGTCGCCGCCGACATGGCGTGGTGCGCGGTCCGGTACGAGACGACGTTCGAGAACTACTCGGAGTGGGACTTCCGGATCCTCAAGGCTCGCGAGCGCCGCACGTACATGACGGATCCGAAGTCGTTCCACCTGTCTCGTCGACTCAACGACAACTCGGTCCGCGGCGTCTTCGACGACAAGCTGCAGTTCGCGCATCGTTTCGGTGACGAACTCGGACGCGCCTGGCTCGATGTCGCCGCGAGCGACACCGCGGCGCTGGCGGCGTTCCTGGAAGGCCGCGAGCGCGTCATCACGAAGAACCCCGGGGGAGTCGGCGGCAACGGCATCACGATGCGCGAGGTCGCCTCGATCGACGACATCGACGCGCTCCGCGAGGATCTCCTCGCGTCGGGCGAGACGCTCGTCGAGGAGGTCCTGGTCCAGCATCCGGAGATGGCTCGCCTCTACCCGGGCAGCGTCAACTCGCTGCGGGTCGTGACCTATCGCGATCCCGACGACGTGGTGCACGTCCTCGCCGCGGTCCTCAAGGTCGGCAACGGCGGGGTCATCGACAACTTCTCCAACGGCGGCATGTACACGATGCTCGACGACGAGGGCAGGGCTCTGCACGCGGCGAGCGACGAAGAGGGGCGCCCGTTCGAGACGCACCCGATCACCGGCGTCGCCATCACGGGCTATCGGGTTCCGCTGTACCCGCAGGTGCTCGAACTCGTGGATCGCCTCGCCCGGCGGGTTCCCGAGATGCCCTATATCGGCTGGGACATCGCGATCACGCCCGAGCGGCCCGTCGTCATCGAGGGCAACCACAACACCGGTGTGTTCCAATCGAAACCGTCGGTGTCGGGTATCCGGCGGGGACTGCTTCCGCGCTACCGCGCCGCGATGCGCTTCTGAGCGCCCGCTGATCCGCAACCGGAACACCGAGAACACGGAGAGAACGAGCAATGGGTCGATCACGCGTCCGGCTGGGCTACCTCCTCGACCGCGCCCGCAACGTCCGGATCGGGAATCTCGTGGAGTTCGGCCGCCAGGTGCAGAAGGTCTCGAAAGCGCCGCTGCCGGTGATCATCGCCGACATGCTGTGGTGCTCGGTCAAGTACGACATGGGGTTCCGCGATTACGCGGTGTGGGACATCCGGCTGCTGAACGCCCGTGAGCGTGCGACCTGGATGACGCACCCGAAGTCGTTCCGCATCACGCGTATGCACAACACGCCGGAGGGTCGCGCGAAGCTCGAGGACAAGCGCCGATTCGCCCGAGAGTACGCCGACCTGCTCGGCCGCGAGACGCTCGACCTGCGGGATGTCGACGACGCCGAGCTCGCCGCGTTCCTCGCCCGCCATCCCAAGGTGCTCGCCAAGCCGCTCGACGGGCACGGCGGCGGAGGCATCACTCTGCACGAGAACGTGACGGACGCCGCGGCATTCCGCGCCGAGGCCTCTGCCGCGGGGCAGTCCATCGTCGACGAGTTCATCGTCCAGCACCCCGAGATGGCGTCGCTCTATCCCGACAGCGTCAACACGGTGCGCATGATCACGTTCCTCACCCCGGAGGGCGATGTGCGTCTCCTGGCGGGTGTGCTGCGTATCGGGAACGGCGACGTCATCGACAACTTCGCCTCGGGCGGCATGTTCACGATGCTGGACGAACACGGAGTCGCGCTCTACCCGGGCGTGGACAAGAACTCGAACGTCTACCGGGAGCACCCGGTGACGGGGACCGCCATCGTCGGTTTCACGGTGCCGTTGTTCGACCAGGTGCTGGCCCTCACCGAACAGTTGGCGCGCCGCACGCCGGAGGCGCCGTACGTCGGCTGGGATCTCGCGATCACCCCGAACGGGCCTGTCGTCATCGAGGGCAATCACAATTCGAGCGTGTTCCAGCCCAAGCCGTCCGCATCGGGCGTACGCACCGGCCTGCTTCCCGTCTATCAGGCGGCCGTCGGCTTCTGACCGGTTGCCGCGGCATCCGGAAACGCGAAAGCCCCGAGCGCGATGCTCGGGGCTTTCGTCGTGGTGCCGCGGTCAGCCTGCCGTGACGAGGCGCGAGGTCTCGTCGTGCCAGCTGGTGGCGACGGCGCGCAGCTTCTCTTCGTACTTGCGACCGTGGTGGGCGCAGAAGAGCAGTTCGCTGCCGTTGACCTCTGCGGCGATGTAAGCCTGGGCGCCGCACGAGTCGCAGCGATCGGCCGCGGTCAGGCGGTGGTCGAGGACGGCGGTGCTCTCGGAAGTGGTCGTGGTCATGATGGGTGCCTCCTCGGTCGATCGGGTCGTGCAACTGAGTGCCTTCGATACAACCATGACCAGCCCGGGGGTATGCCCCATTTGACGACCATTTCGCTCAGCGCGTACGCTCTCCGCCTGCACGACGGCTCGGGTCCGCTCCGACCGTGTGTGTCCTCCCCGTCGTGTCGGCACCCCCGGATACGCTTGGAGATCGTGACTGCTGAGTATTCCGCCCACCACCTCCAGGTGCTCGAAGGGCTCGAGGCCGTCCGCAAACGTCCCGGCATGTACATCGGCTCGACCGACTCCCGGGGCCTGATGCACTGCCTGTGGGAGATCATCGACAACTCCGTCGACGAAGCCCTCGGCGGATACGGGTCGCGCATCGACATCGTCCTCCACGCCGACGGCAGCGTCGAGGTGCGCGACCGTGCCCGCGGCATCCCCGTCGACGTCGAGCCGCGCACGGGTCTCACCGGGGTCGAGGTCGTCTTCACGAAGCTGCATGCCGGCGGAAAGTTCGGCGGCGGCTCCTACGCCGCGTCCGGCGGTCTCCACGGAGTCGGCGCATCGGTCGTCAACGCCCTGTCCGAGCGTCTCGACGTCGAGGTCGACCGTGGCGGCAAGACCTACGCGATGTCGTTCCACCGGGGCGAGCCGGGTCTCTTCGCGGGCGATGCCCCCGACTCGGAGTTCACTCCGTTCGAGCGCTCCTCCGAGCTGCGCGTGGTCGGCAAGGCGCCCCGCGGTACCACCGGTACCCGCATCCGCTATTGGGCCGACCGTCAGATCTTCACGAAGGATGCGGCGTTCAACCTCGACGAGCTCGTGCAGCGAGCGCGGCAGACCGCTTTCCTCGTGCCCGGACTCGAGATCGTCATCGCCGACGAGCGCGGCGAGGAACGCGTCGAGACGAGCTACCGCTTCGACGGCGGCATCTCGGAGTTCGCCGAGTTCCTCGCTCCCGATGCGCCGATCACCGACACCTGGCGGCTGACGGGCGCAGGAACGTTCACCGAGACCGTGCCCGTGCTGCAGGCCAATGGGGCGATGATCCCGACCGAGGTCGAGCGCTCCTGCGAGGTCGACATCGCGCTGCGGTGGGGGACCAGCTACGAGACCGTCACCCGGTCGTTCGTGAACATCATCGCGACTCCCAAGGGCGGAACCCATCAGCAGGGCTTCGAGCAGGGCCTGATGAAGATCATCCGCAGTCAGGTCGAGCAGAACGCCCGGCGTCTGAAAGTCGGCAACGACAAGCTGGAGAAGGACGACATCCTCGCCGGGCTCACCGCGGTGCTGACGGTACGCCTCCCCGAGCCGCAGTTCGAGGGGCAGACCAAGGAGATCCTCGGAACGCCGGCGGTCCGCCAGATCGTGGCGTCGGTGGTCAACCGCGAGCTGGGCGCGCTGTTCTCCTCGACGAAGCGCGACGACAAGGCACAGACCGGCCAGCTGCTCGAGAAGGTCGTGTCCGAGATGAAGGCGCGTATCTCGGCGCGGACGCACAAGGAGACGCAGCGACGCAAGACGGCGCTCGAGTCGTCGTCGCTGCCGGCGAAGCTCGCTGACTGCCGCAGCAACGACGTGGCCGAGTCCGAGCTGTTCATCGTCGAGGGCGATTCCGCGCTGGGCACGGCCAAGCATGCCCGAAACAGCGAGTACCAGGCCCTTCTCCCGATCCGCGGCAAGATCCTCAACGTCCAGAAGGCCTCGGTCAGCGACATGCTCTCCAACGCCGAGTGCGCTGCCATCATCCAGGTGATCGGTGCCGGCTCCGGGCGGTCGTTCGATCTGAGCGCGGCGCGATACGGCAAGGTCATCCTCATGAGCGACGCCGACGTCGACGGCGCGCACATCCGCACCTTGCTGCTCACCCTGTTCTTCCGGTACATGCGTCCGCTGATCGAAGAGGGACGGGTGTTCGCCGCCGTCCCGCCGCTGCATCGCGTCGTCGTCGTGAACCCCGGGTCGAAGCCGAACGAGACCATCTACACGTACTCCGAGGCCGAGCTGCACGGTCTGCTCGCGAAGCTCCGCAAGTCGGGGCGGAAGTGGCAGGAGCCCGTGCAGCGGTACAAGGGCCTCGGCGAGATGGACGCCGATCAGCTCGCGACGACCACGATGGACCGCGCCGGGCGCACGCTCCGCCGTGTCCGCGTCGAGGACGCCGATGCGGCGAACGCCGTGTTCGAGCTGCTGATGGGCAACGAGGTCGCGCCGCGGCGCGACTTCATCGTGACCTCGAGCGATCGCCTCTCACGCGAGGCCATCGACGCCTGACCCGCGTCGCGGCTGCGCGCACGAACCTCGGAGGACGACGCGAGCCTCGGAGGGATTCCGGTTAACCGTCCGAGGTCGGCGTCATTCTCCGAGGTCGGGGATGGCGGGGTCAGGCGACGACGGTGCCGACCGCGCCGATGACGCCGTCGAGGGGCTGGCCCGACGCGTCGCGTTTGGCTCCCGACTCGGGCAGCGTCCGGGTCGCTCCGTCGGGACCGACCGCACGGGGGGAATCGCCCACCCACGCGAGGGTCAGGGTGTCCTCGCCGCGCAGGAAGCGCTGCGCGCGGACTCCGCCGGTCGCACGGCCCTTCGCGGGGAACTCCGAGAGCGCCGATACCTTGCCGCTGCCGGCGTCGGCGCCGGCGAGCGACTGCGTCGATCCTGCGATCGTGACGACGACGGTGCTCTCGGATGCCGTGACCGCGGTAAAGGCGACGACGCGCTCACCATCCGCGACGCGGACACCGGCCATGCCGCCCGCCGCCCGGCCCTGCGGGCGGACCGTCGCGGCGTCGAACCGCAGGAGCTGAGCGTCGGAGGTGACGAACACCAGTTCGGTGCCCTCGGCAGCGGGCGCGGCGCCGACGACGCGGTCGCCGGGCTTGAGGGAGATGATCTCCGCGTCGGGCTTCCCGGGCGCGAGTTCCGTGGCCGCGACGCGCTTGACCACTCCCTGAGCCGTGCCGAGCGCGATGGGCGGTTCACCGGTCAACGGCACGATCGCCACGACGTGCTCGTTCGCGCCGAGCCCGAGGTACTGGTCGGCCTTGGAACCGGCCGCGAGCTGGACGCTGTTGCCGGGGACCGAGGGCAGGTCGACAGGCGAGAAGCGCACAAGGCGCCCGGTGGTCGTGACGGCGCCGAGGTCGCCGCGCACCGTCGTGTCGACGGCCGAGCGGATCGCGTCGTGCTTGCTGCGCCGAGCGGGCGGGACGATGCCGCTGCTGAGCAGGTCATCACCGAGTTCTGCTCGGACCATGCGGCCGGTCGCCGACAGGAAGACGCGGCAGGGGGCGTCGGCGATCTGCAGGTCCGCAGCCGCCTTCTTGCTCGAACGCGCGGTCACCGGGCCGCCGTTCAGCAGCAGCGTGCGGCGGGGCGTGCCGTAGGTCTCGGCCGCCGCGTCGAGTTCGCGGGCGACCTGGGCCCGCAGCAGCTCATCGCTCGCGAGGAGCTCCTCGAGGTGCGCGATCTCGGCCTTCAACTGGTCGCGCTCCGTCTCGAGCTCGATGCGGGAGAACTTGGTCAGACGCCGCAGTCGCAGCTCGAGGATGTACTCGGCCTGAGGCTGCGAGAGATCGAAGACGTCGATCAGTCGCGTCCTGGCCTGCTCGCCGTCGTCGGAGGTGCGGATCACCTGGATGACCTCGTCGATGTCGAGGATCGCGATCAGCAGGCCCTCGACGAGGTGCAGGCGCTCCTGCTTCCTCGACAAGCGGTACCGGCTGCGCCGCGTGACGACCTCGATGCGGTGGTCGAGGTAGACGCGCAGCAGCTCCTTGAGCCCGAGGGTCTGGGGCTGACCCTCGACGAGCGCGACGTTGTTGATGCCGAAGGAGTCCTCGAGCGGCGTGAGCCGGTAGAGCTGCTCGAGCACCGCGTTCGGGTCGAACCCCGTCTTGATGGTGATGACCAGGCGCAACCCATGGTTGCGGTCGGTGAAGTCCTGGACGTCGGAGATGCCGGTCAGCTTCTTCGCGTTGACGGCGTCCTTGATCTTCTCGATGATCCGCTCGGGACCCACCATGTACGGCAGCTCGGTCACGACGAGACCGGTGCGACGCGGCCCGAGGGACTCGATCGAGACCTTCGCACGGGTCCGGAAGGTGCCGCGGCCGTTCGTGTACGCGTCCTTGATGCCGTCGAGCCCGACGATCACGCCGCCGCCGGGAAGATCGGGACCGGGTACGAACTCCATCAGCTCGTCGAGGGTCGCGTCGGGGTTCTCGAGCAGGTGCACGGCTGCCGCCACGACCTCGATGAGGTTGTGGGGCGCCATGTTGGTCGCCATGCCGACGGCGATGCCGGTCGTGCCGTTCACGAGGAGGTTGGGGTACGCGGCGGGCAGGACCGCCGGCTGCTGGAACTGGCCGTCGTAGTTCGGGATGAAGTCGACGACGTCCTCGTCGAGGTTCTCCGTCAGTGCGAGGGCCGAGGGAGCCAACCGGGCCTCGGTGTAGCGCGCGGCTGCGGGGCCGTCGTCGAGCGACCCGAAGTTGCCGTGTCCGTCGACCAGCGGCACACGCAGCGCGAAGTCCTGCGCAAGGCGCACCAGGGCGTCGTAGATCGCCGAGTCGCCATGGGGATGCAGCTTTCCCATGACCTCGCCCACCACGCGGGCGCTCTTGACGTGTCCCTTGTCGGGCCGGAGACCCATGTCGGCCATCTGGTAGAGGATGCGCCGCTGCACCGGCTTCAAGCCGTCGCGAGCGTCGGGCAGGGCGCGCGAGTAGATGACCGAGTAGGCGTACTCGAGGAACGATCCCTGCATCTCCGCCGAGACGTCGACGTCCTCGATGCGCTCCGGCTGGTCGGGGACGGGTGAAGCGGTGCGGGATGCGGCCATGGAGCTGTTCGGACCTCTATCGGGGATGGGTGAGCGGATGCCGTCTGTGCGAGACTGTCCGCGATGCCCTCAAGCCTACCGATCGACCCGCCCATGGCCCGGAGCCTCACCGGTGTGCTTCCGCAGCTGATCGCCGCCGTATCGGGGAGATCCGACTGGTTCAGTCCCGCTCGATCGGCGATCGTCATCGTGGCGGACGGCTTGGGCCGCGGCAACCTCGCGCAGCGCGCGGCTTACGCTCGGTTCCTCTCGGAGCGGATGACCAAACGGGACGCCGCCCGTACGGTCTTCCCCGCGACGACCGCCGCTGCGCTGAGCAGCCTCTTCACGGGCGTGATGCCGGGGGAGCACGGCATCGTCGGATACCGGGTCCGCGTGCCCGGCACGGCGTCGACGCCGAACCAGCTCACCGGCTGGGAGGAGGTCGGTCTCGACCCGTACTCCTGGCAGCGCTCGCAACCCGTGTTCGAGCGCGAGGCGGCAGCCGGTCGGCGCTGCTTCGTCGTGAGCCGTGCCCAGTACGCCGCCACCGGTTTCACGACGGCGACTGTCCGCGGCGCCGAGTTCGTCGCGGCATCCGGCATCGGCGAGCGTCTCGCACTGGCCGAGGCCCTTGCCGGCGCGCACGAGGGGGCGATCGTCTACGTCTACGTGCCGGAGCTCGACGTCATCGGGCATGCGCACGGCTGGGAGAGCGATCGCTGGGCCGCGGAACTGGAGTCGCTCGATGCGGAGCTGCGCCGCTGGGACCGCCAGTTGGGGCCGGGTATCGGTGCTGTGCTCACGGCGGATCACGGCATGGTCGATGTCCCCGCGCACCGCCATATCCTGCTTCGCGAGGGTGATGCGCTCGTCGACGAGGTCGAACTCATCGCGGGCGAACCGCGCATGCTCCACCTCTACGCGGCCGAGGGTGCCGCCGAGCGCGTCGCGGCGCGTTGGGGGGTGTCGGAATCGGACCGGTCATGGGTCATGACGCGCGAGGAGGCGGTGAATGCGGGGCTCTTCGGGACGGTGCATCCCGACGTGACGCCGCGCATCGGCGATGTCCTCATCGCCGCCCGGTCGAGCGTCGCGTACTACGACGATCGTCTCGCCGACAAGAAGCCGCAACGGATGGTCGGTCAGCACGGGTCCCTCACCGACCAGGAACGGATCGTTCCCCTCGTCCGCTTCGGCGCTTTCGCCTGATCGGTTCGGGAGATCCGTCCGGCGGGATCCTCAGGCGTCTTCGCTGCGCGCGCCGAACACGATCTCGTCCCACGAGGGCATCGACGTCCGGCCGCCGCGGCGACGCGTCTCCGGCGCAGACTCCTCGCTGGGGGCGTCGTCCTCGGCGGGCTCGGGCGCCGCTTCGGCGGTCTCCTGGTAGCCCGGCTCGAGGGCGTCGAAGAGGGCGACCGGGGTGCGTTCGCGTGTGTCCGGTGCGCGGTCCTCGCCGGGCATGGGCTCACGCTGCCCCCGTCGACGGCGGAGCGCCTCGAGCAGGTCGGCGGTCTCCGACGACGTCACGACCGGTTCCGGTGCGCGCTTGATGGCGGCGTCCTTCGCCGTGGTGCTGCGGAGGGCTCCGGATGCCGAGGCTTCGGGCTCAGCGGCCGACGGATGCCGGGGCCCGAAGGCCCCGCTGTCGAATCGCGACTCGTCCTTGGCCTGAGGCGTGTCGAGTGCGCGCAGCCGGGGGATCAGTCCCTCCGGCAGAGATCCCTGCCGTGACAACTGCGTGGCGTCGGAGTTGAGTGGTGCGAGCGACGATCGCCGCGGGTCGAACGACCACCGGGCGTCGTGCTCGACCTCGCCCACGGTGAACTCGAGCTTCACGATCCACCCGTCGGGCTCGCGCCAACTGCTCCAGCGTTCGCCGGTGGCGCCCGCCTCGGCGAGCTTGGTACGCACGGCAGTGCCGAACGTCGGCTGTGCATCCGGTTCGAGTTCGCCCGCGATGAGGACCGGCACAGCAAGGGCCTGCCCGACGATGTGCTCGCGCTCGGCGACGATCGGGCGTTCGTAGCGCGCCACGTCCTCGACCCGGACGCCGAGGAGCGTGGCGACGTCGGCGGCGGTCATACCGGCGCGGATGTGCGACTGGATCTCTCGGGGGCTGGGGCGGGGGGCCCGCGGTTCGTCGGTCGGACGGGCGCGGCGCAGCTGAGCGCGCAGCGTCTCGTTCACCGGCAACGCGAAGCGCTCCCCGGACTCGGTTGCGAGGACGAGGATGCCCTCCTCGGTCCCGATGACCTTGAGCTGTTCCATGCGCAGAACCCTCCCAGCGATACGTGTGCCGTCATGGTGTCACAGGCATCCGAGGACCGCGGGAATATCCGGGGCGCGCCGTCGGTTTCGGGGGGCGAACCGGTCATCCGCATCCGTTCCCGGAAGGATCTTCCGCGACGTTTTGCGAAATGGGCGCCGGTCATGCAAACTATCGCCGCCCCACTCGGCGCGGCAACCGGCAACACCTGGAAGTAGAGGCCTTTCGACATGGCTACGGATTACGACGCACCCCGCAAGACCGAGGACGACAGCGAGTCGATCGAGGCCCTGAAGGAGCGCGTGCCCGACAAGTCGTCGGGCTCGATCGACAACGAAGACGCCGACAACCCCTCGGGCTTCGAGCTGCCTGGGGCGGATCTCTCGGACCTCGAGCTCGATGTCGTCGTCCTCCCCCCGCAGGAGGACGAGTTCACCTGCATGGAGTGCTTCCTCGTGAAGCACCGCACTCAGATCGACCACGAGACGAAGACCGGCGCAATCTGCACCGAGTGCGCCGCCTGACGACCACGACTCTCGCTGACCCTCGACGCTCCGGCGTCGGGGGTCAGTCTTTTTCTGCCCCGGCTCCGCCTCGGGCGGCTACGCCTCGTGGGCGGGGAAGTCCGTCGCGGCGCGAGCGCTCCCGATGACCGCAGCGACCCGAATCGGAGTCCTCGAGGAGAACACCCAGTGCGTCACCGGGTCGTCCTGGTCTTCGATCGCCACGCGCACCACGCCGTCGATGCCGCCCCGCAGCATGTGCCACGAGGCCGGGGACAGCCCGGGGCCGCGTGCCTGCCGTGCGTCGTCCCCGGTCAGGGTCTCGATGTCGCCGAGGTACTCGAGCTCGATGCTCGCGCGGCCGACGCGCAGGCGGCCGTCCGAGACTTCGATGACCGGTGAGAGCGCGATGAGGCCGGCGACGACGAGGGCACCGACGGTGATTCCCGCGAGGAGCCCGACGACCGAGTCGAGCGGGGCGAGCACGAGCGCGACCATGGGGCCGCACACCGCGGCGCTCACGAGCACCCAGAGTGACGGGCTGAGGCGCTCGCGGTAGCTGGCTGCGGGCGGGGTGGCGGGGGCGGAACTGTGCATTAGCCTCGTGGGGTGACCGAATCCGTGGACGTCCCCATTATCGCCGCGAACGTTCCGGTGTACGCCCACCCCGGGGATGCCGGCGCGGATCTCGTCTCCACCGAGGCTGTTCGGCTCGAGCCCGGGCAGCGTGCGCTCGTCGGGACCGGCGTGCACATCGCGCTGCCCGAGGGTTTCGCCGCCTTCGTGGTGCCGCGCAGCGGGCTTGCGGCCAAACACGGGATCACCGTCGTCAACTCTCCGGGAACGGTCGACGCCGGGTACCGCGGCGAGATCAAGGTCACGCTCTTGAACACCGACACGGCCGCGGCCTACGACATCGCGCCGGGCGACCGAATCGCACAGGTGATCGTCATGCCGGTCACTCGGGCACGCTTCATCCCCGTCGACGCTCTGCCCGAGAGCGTCCGCGGCGAGGGCGGGTTCGGCTCGACCGGCTACCAGCAGACAGGAGTATCCGCATGAGCGATGACACGAAGTCCGCGCCGGCCGACCGCGCCGCATCCGGGCCGTTCGATGAGACCGAGGCCAACCCGGTCCGGCCGTACATCGATCTCGGCGGCATCAAGGTGCTGCCCCGCGAGGGACTGAATCTGCGACTCGAGGTGGAGGAGCAGACCAAGCGCATCGTCGCGGTGGGTCTGGATTACGCCGGGTCGACGCTGCAGGTGCAGCCGTTCGCGGCGCCTCGCTCGACGGGGCTCTGGGAGGAGACGCGCGAGCAGATCCGTCAGCAGGTACGGCAGCAGGGCGGCCGCGTCGAGGAGCGCGAGGGCCCGCTCGGCCCCGAGCTGCTCGCCGAGGTCCCCGTGATCGCCGGGGCGGACGGCAGCGGCAAGCGCCTCGCACGGTTCGTCGGTGTCGACGGTCCGCGCTGGTTCCTCCGCGGGGTCATCGGTGGTGCGGCGACGAACGACGTCGAGGCGGCGGCGCAGGTCGAAGACCTGTTCCGGTCGCTCGTCGTGGTGCGCGGAGGCTCGCCGATGCCGCCGCGCGACCTCATCCCCCTCAAGATGCCGGCGACCCCCGGTTCGGCGTGAGTCGCGACGAAGGGCCCGACGCCGCCGCGGAACGTCCCGCCGACCTGACTCCGCCGGATCCCGCGCCATCCGCGTCGGGTGTTCTGGGAGCGGCCCTCGGCGAGGCCGCGCGTAAGGCAGGCTTCGATCCCGAGACGAACGCGTCGACCGGGGGAGTCGTGTGGCGAGCCATGGGCGGATTCCGCGGCATCGTCGAAGCCGTCCTCCCGGGTCTGGTCTTCATCGTCGTCTTCACCCTGACCACCGACCCCGAGACGCGGGAGGCCGACCTCTGGTTGTCGCTCGGCCTGTCGGTCGGCGTCGCAGCGGTGTTCACGCTCCTGCGCCTCATTCAGCGCGGACCCGCCGGCGCCGCCTTCGGCGGTCTCATCGCCACGGCTGTCGCCGCAGGACTGGCTCTGTGGACCGGGCGGGGCCAGGACAACTTCATCCCCGGCCTGGTGACCAACGCCGCCTACGGCACGGCGTTCCTCATCTCGGCTCTCATCGGGTGGTCGCTCATCGGGCTCGCGGCGGGATTCCTCATGAACGAGGGGATCGCGTGGCGCCGCGACAAGCGCAAGCGGCGCGTCTACTTCTGGCTCGCCATCGCCTGGGCAGCCCTCTTCTACCTGAGGCTCGCCGTACAGCTGCCGCTGTACTTCGCCGACGAGGTCACCGCTCTCGGCACGCTGAAGCTCGTCATGGGGCTTCCGCTGTTCGCGCCGCTGGCAGCCGTAACCTGGCTCGCCGTGCGTGCGCTCTATAAGCAGCCCGCCGAGTGATATATTTATCTTGACGTCAAGATAAATTTCCCCCGATCCGACTAAGGGTCGCCTCACTAGATCGACCGGTGCGGCGAGGGGATGATGGGACAGTGCGCGCGAGCGCGCGGCCCGCCGATGAAGGAGAGCAGACGTGTCCACTGTTGACAGCTTCGGAGCCAAGAGCACCCTGACGGTCGGCAGCACCGACTACGAGATCTTCCGTATCGCCACGGTCGAGGGTTACGACCGTCTTCCCTTCAGCCTCAAGGTGCTGCTCGAGAACCTCCTGCGCACCGAGGACGGCGCGAACGTGACGCAGGAGCAGATCCGCGCCCTCGGTTCGTGGGACGCTTCGGCCGAGCCCGACACCGAGATCCAGTTCACGCCTGCCCGCGTCGTGATGCAGGACTTCACCGGCGTTCCCTGCATCGTCGACCTCGCGACGATGCGCGAGGCCGTGACGGCCCTCGGCGGCGACCCGAACCGCATCAACCCGCTCTCGCCCGCCGAGATGGTCATCGACCACTCTGTCATCGCCGATCTCTTCGGCAGCGAGAACGCGCTCGAGCGCAACGTGGAGATCGAGTACGAGCGCAACGGCGAGCGGTATCAGTTCCTGCGCTGGGGTCAGGGCGCGTTCGACGACTTCAAGGTCGTCCCGCCGGGCACCGGCATCGTCCACCAGGTGAACATCGAGCACCTCGCGAAGGTCATCTACGACCGCAACGTCGACGGCGTGCTCCGCGCGTACCCCGACACCTGCGTCGGAACCGACTCGCACACCACGATGGTCAACGGCCTGGGCGTGCTCGGTTGGGGCGTCGGCGGCATCGAGGCCGAGGCCGCGATGCTCGGCCAGCCCGTGTCGATGCTCATCCCGCGTGTGGTGGGGTTCAAGCTCACCGGCGAGATCCCGGCCGGCGTCACCGCGACCGACGTCGTGCTGACCATCACCGACATGCTGCGCAAGCACGGCGTCGTCGGCAAGTTCGTCGAGTTCTACGGTGCCGGTGTCGGCTCCGTCCCCCTGGCCAACCGTGCCACCATCGGCAACATGAGCCCCGAGTTCGGCTCGACCGCCGCGATGTTCCCCATCGACGACGTCACGCTCGACTACCTGCGTCTGACCGGCCGCGACGAGGAGACCGTCGCGCTCGTCGAGGCGTACGCGAAGGAGCAGTCGCTCTGGCACGACCCCGCGAACGAGCCGAGCTACAGCGAGTACATGGAGCTAGACCTCTCGACGGTCGTCCCGTCGATCGCCGGTCCGAAGCGTCCGCAGGACCGCATCCTCCTCTCGGAGTCCAAGGAGCAGTTCGCGAAGGACATCCTCAACTACGCGACCGCCGCCGACGAGCCCGTCGAGGTCGAGGGCACCTTCCCGGCGTCCGACCCGGGCACCGCTCCCGGAGTCGAGCACGAGACGCTCTCCGACGACACCGTCTCGCACCAGCACGACCACGCGCACGCGGGTCTGCTCTCGAGCGGCGCCCGCCACGCGGCATCCAACCCGGTGAAGGTCACGCAGCCCTCCGGCGAGAGCTACATGCTCGACAACGGCGCCGTGACGCTCGCGGCCATCACGTCGTGCACCAACACGTCGAACCCGTCGGTCATGATCGCCGCCGGCCTGCTGGCCCGGAAGGCGTCGGAGCGCGGGCTCACGCGCAAGCCGTGGGTCAAGACGACGCTCGGCCCGGGCTCGAAGGTCGTCACCGACTACTACGAGAAGTCGGGCCTCGACAAGGATCTCGAGAGCCTCGGCTTCTACACCGTCGGCTACGGCTGCACGATCTGCATCGGCAACTCCGGACCGCTGATCGACGAGGTGTCCGCGGCGATCAACGAGAACGACCTCGCCGTCACCGCCGTTCTGTCGGGCAACCGCAACTTCGAGGGACGTATCAGCCCCGACGTCAAGATGAACTACCTCGCTTCGCCGCCGCTGGTCGTGGCGTACGCGCTGGCCGGGTCGATGAACTTCGACTTCGAGACCGACGCGCTCGGCAAGGACTCGAACGGCGACGACGTCTTCCTGAAGGACATCTGGCCCGCAACCGACGAGGTGCAGGAGATCATCGACTCGTCGATCTCGCGCGAGCAGTTCATCAAGCAGTACGCGACCGTCTTCGACGGCGACGAGCGCTGGAAGAACCTGCCCACGCCGACCGGCCCCGTCTTCGAGTGGGACGAGAACTCGACCTACGTGCGGAAGGCGCCGTACTTCGACGGCATGCAGATGGAGCTGACCCCGGTCACGGACATCACGGGTGCGCGTGTCATGGCAACGCTCGGCGACTCGGTCACGACCGACCACATCAGCCCGGCCGGAAACATCAAGGCCGGCACGCCTGCGGCGCAGTACCTCACCGAGCACGGCGTCGCCCAGAAGGACTTCAACTCCTACGGCTCGCGCCGCGGAAACCACGAGGTCATGATCCGCGGAACCTTCGCGAACATCCGCCTGAAGAACGAGCTCACCGCGGCGGTCAACGACGGCAAGGTCGTCGAGGGTGGCTTCACGCGCGACTTCACCCAGGAGGGCGGTCCGCAGTCGTACATCTACGACGCGAGCCAGAACTACCAGGCGCAGGGCACCCCGCTCGTGATCTTCGGCGGCAAGGAGTACGGCTCGGGCTCGTCGCGTGACTGGGCCGCGAAGGGCACCAACCTGCTCGGCGTCAAGGCAGTCATCACCGAGAGCTTCGAGCGCATCCACCGCTCGAACCTCATCGGCATGGGCGTCGTCCCGCTGCAGTTCCCCGCCGGGGAGAGCTGGAAGTCGCTCGGACTCGACGGCACCGAGGTCATCTCGATCACGGGTCTCGAGCAGCTGAACGAGGGCGTGACCCCCAAGACGGTCAAGGTCGTCGCCGAGCCGAGCGAATTCTCGCCCGAGGGCAAGCAGACGGTCGAGTTCGACGCGATCGTGCGCATCGACACCCCCGGTGAGGCGGACTACTACCGCAACGGCGGCATCCTGCAGTACGTGCTGCGCTCGCTCGTCTGAGACGCCGAGCTGCAGTAGCCACGAGAGGCCGGAGCGTCCAGCTCCGGCCTCTCGTGCATCCCGCTGATTAGACTTACCGGCACCCGAAGGAAGGAGGAGCTCGATGTCGTTGCTCTCCTCGATCTCGCATCCGCGCGATCTCGACTCCCTCTCGATCGCGCAGCTCGAGACGCTCGCCGGTGAGATCCGCTCGTTCCTCGTCGAGAACGTCGCGCGCAGCGGCGGGCACCTCGGTCCCAATCTCGGGGTCGTCGAGCTCACGCTGGCGATCCACCGGGTGTTCGACTCGCCGAACGACCCGGTGGTCTTCGATACAGGGCACCAGTCCTATGTGCACAAGCTGATCACGGGCCGCCAGGACTTCTCGCGGCTGCGCTCGCGCGGGGGCTTGGCGGGCTACCCGCAGCGCAGCGAGAGCGAGCACGACGTCGTCGAGTCGTCGCACGCGTCGAGCTCCCTCAGCTGGGCCGACGGCATCTCACGGGCCTTCGCCCGCACCGGTCGCACCGACCGTCATGTCGTCGCGGTGGTCGGAGACGGCTCTCTGACGGGCGGGATGACGTGGGAGGCGCTCAACAACATCTCCGACGACAACGATCGCAACCTCGTCATCGTCGTCAACGACAACGGGCGCTCGTACGCCCCGACGATCGGCGGCATGGCCCGCTTCCTGAACAAGGTGCGCACCACCGAGGGCTACCGGTCGCTGCACGAGGGTTCGGCCTCGCTCTTCGGTCGACTCGGACCGGCGGCGCGTGCCGTCTATCGCGGTCTGCGGGGCGGCACGCACGGGTTCCTCTCCAGGTTCGTGAACAACGAGGCGCTCTACTCGAACCTCGACATCAAGTACCTGGGCCCGGTCGACGGGCACGACCTCGAGGCGATGATCGAGACCCTGCGCATGGCGAAGGCGTACGGCGCCCCGGTCATCGTGCACGCCATCACCGAGAAGGGCCGCGGTTACGCCCCCGCCCGCCTCGACGAGGCCGACCAGTTCCACGCCGTCGGCAGGATCGACCCTGCGACGGGCCAGCCGGTGTCATCCGGCGGCAAGACGAGCTGGACGGACGTGTTCGCGGAAGAGCTCGTGTCGGCTGGTGAGCGCCGCGACGATGTCGTCGCGATCACCGCGGCGATGCTGCGGCCGACGGGACTGCTGCCCTTCGCGCAGCGTTTTCCCGACCGGGTGCTCGACGTCGGCATCGCCGAACAGCATGCGGTCGCGGCATCAGCGGGGCTCGCCTTCGGCGGACTGCACCCTGTGGTGGCGATCTATGCGACGTTCATGAACCGCGCGTTCGACCAGATGATGATGGATGTCGCGCTGCACCGCGCCGGCGTCACGTTCGTCCTCGACCGGGCGGGCGTGACCGGTCCCGACGGCCCCAGCCACCACGGCATCTGGGATCTTGCGATGCTCCAGCTCGTGCCCGGCATCCGTATCGCAGCCCCTCGCGACGCCGCGCGACTGCGGGAGGTCTTCCGCGAGGCCGTCGAGATCGAGGACGCGCCCACCGTGGTGCGATACCCGAAGGGCTCGGTCGGCGACGACCTGCCCGCCGTCGAACGCCTGCGAGACGGGACCGACGTGTTGGTGCGGGGGGAGTCGGACGATGTTCTCATCGTGGGCATCGGTCCGATGGCGCGTCTCGGCATCGAGGTCGCCGAGCGCCTGCGAGCTCAGGGCATCGGCGCGACCGTCGTCGACCCGCGTTGGGTGGTCCCGGTCGCGCGCTCCGTTGTCGAGCTGGCGGCCGAGCACCGGCTGGTGATCACGATCGAGGACGGGATCCGTGTCGGGGGTGTCGGCACCCGTATCCGCCAGGTGCTCCGCGAGGCCGGCATCGACACGGCCGTCGACGAGCTCGGACTGCCCGACGAGTTCATCGATCACGCGGAGCGCGACGAGATCCTCGACGACGCGGGCCTGACGGCCGCGAAGATCGCCCACGACGTCGTCGCGCAGGTCCTCGGCACCCGCATCCCCATCGCGCGCCCGAGCGCGGATGCCGAGTCCGACTGGGCGGATGCCGCAGACGCGCCCGGCCGCGCGGGTGCGAGCGACGGAGAGCCTCAGCCTCGCGGTCGCTGACGTCGTGCGCGGCCGGGATCGATGACGCGGTACCGCTCGTCGAATGCGTCCTCTGCTGCTGCGTCCGGGTCCTCGCTACGTCCGGCGATGCTGACAGCGCCGGCATCGGCTCGCCGAGCACGTTTCGCCGTGACGAACCACGCGCCCGCGAGCCCGATGGCCGTCACGGGGCCATTGACGATCAGGAGCCACGAGGACTCCAGGACCGCCGCGAGTCCCGTGGTCGGAGTCATCGTGACGAGGGAGTAGGCGGCGGTGACGACGACGCTCACGAGTACGCCGTAGGCGGCGAATATCGCGAGGTGAATCGGGACATGGGGTGACCGCCGCAGCAACCTTCCCAGTACGTACGCACCAGGTGCTCCGATGGCGAGCGCGACGACTGAGGCCGGCAGGATGAAGAGAGCCGCGACGATGCCGATGCCACCCGTGCTGATTGCCCAGACCGCGATCAGCAAGAAGGCGGTCCAGAGCCAAGCTCGTCCCGCACCGCTCCAGAACTCGGAACGGGTGAACGCGAACGGCTCGGCTGTCGTTCGGGGAGAGCTCGCTTCGTGCGCGGCGCCCGTCATGTGCGGGCCTCGGCGATGAGGTCGAGGAGCTCCCGCAGCGGCCGTCGCAGCATCGGGAGGCGGGCCAGCGGGAGCGCCATCGCGAGCAGTGCCAAGCCCTTGTCGAGCAGGCGCCGCGTCTTCGCCTGGTCATCGGAATCGTCGTAGACCCAGTACATCGCGAGCAGGAGATGCGCGAGGACGAGTGCGCCGGGCAGTGCTTCCGCGATGTCTTTCGGAAGCTTGTGGTCCGACTCGTCGACGGCGACGCGGAAGAGGTCCTCCACGATCGCGAGCGAGGCGTTCGACTCGGGCGACAGCGGGTTGATCGACGACCGCGGCGAGACGGCGGCCGTCAGGAACTCCGGCGCGTGGCCATGCGTCGGCATCAGTTGATCGAGGCCTGTGTGGAAGACGATCGCGAGCCGCTCCTTGAGGTCGCGCGTCGACTCGAGGCGGGGAAGGGCGGCAGCGCGGTGAGCCTGCTGGACCTGTAGGTAGAACTCCTGCACGAGCTCGTTCTTCGACGCGAAGTGGTAGTTCGTCGTCCCGACCGAGACGCCGGCCTCGGATGCGATGTGGCGGATGGTGGTCGCGTCGTAGCCGCGTTCGCGGAACGAGCGCAGTGCGGTCTCGACGATCAGGGCGCGGGTACGATCGCGCTTGGATCCGGTCGGCTCCGGGCTGCTGAACATGTTCAGATACTAGCGTCAGGTCGGGGGAAGCATCACGACCCGCACGCTCGTGGAAGCATAAAGGGATGACCGGCGACAACCTCACCCGTACCGACGCTCAACAGCGCGCAGCCGACATCCGGGTCCACACCATCGAGGTGTTCCTCGATGTCCGTGACGCCCCGCGTGCCGACGAGACGACATTCGGCACGCGAGCGACCCTCTCGTTCGATGCGCCCCACGGCGGGGAGACCTGGGTCGACTTCCTCGGTTCGACCGTCGACGCGGTCACGGTGAACGGCGAGAGCAGGCCGGTGGAATGGGACGGGGCACGCATCCGCATCCGTGACCTCGTCGAACGCAACACCGTGACGATCGAGGCCCGCGGCGTCTACAGCCGCTCGGGAGAGGGGCTCCACCGCTTCGTCGACCCTGTCGATGGGGCCGTCTACCTGTACACGCAGTACGAGCCCGCCGACGCGCGTCGCGTCTACCCGTGTTTCGAGCAGCCCGACCTGAAGGCGCGCTGGCGGATGCGAGTGGCTGCGCCCGCGGGCTGGCGGGTGCTGTCGAACGGTGCGGAGACCGAGCGGCAGGATGTCGTCGGCGGTACCGAGGTCGCCTTCGCGGAGACACTCCCGATCTCCAGCTACATCACGGCCGTCGCGGCTGGGCCCTACCATCGCGTCGACGCCGCCTGGAACGGCCCCGACGGGCCTGTCGATCTGGGCGTCCTGTGCCGCGCCTCGCTGGCGCCGTACCTCGATGCCGATGAGATCGTCGACATCACCCGCCGCGGGCTCGCATACTTCGGCGAGACGTTCGGGCTCGGCTATCCGTGGGGCAAGTACGACCAGATCTTCGTGCCCGAGTACAACCTCGGTGCGATGGAGAACCCCGGGCTCGTCACCTTCACCGAGGCGTACGTCTTCCGTGGGGCCGCGACCGCGGCGCAGCGCGAGGCGCGCGCCAACACGATCCTCCACGAGATGGCGCACATGTGGTTCGGTGACCTCGTGACGATGCGGTGGTGGGACGACCTGTGGCTCAAGGAGTCCTTCGCCGACTTCATGGGCTCGCACGCGTCGGTCGCGACCGGGCTCTATCCGGACGCCTGGGTGAGCTTCGCGAGCCGGCGTAAGGGGTGGGCCTATGAGCAGGACCAGCTTGCGACCACGCATCCGATCGTGGCCGACATCCCCGATCTGCAGGCGGCCAAGCTCAACTTCGACGGCATCACGTACGCCAAGGGAGCGTCCGTTCTCAAGCAGCTCGTCGCGTACGTGGGGGAGGAGGCGTTCTTCGCCGGCGCGCGCGAGTACTTCGCCGCCAACGCCTATGGGAACACCACGCTCGCTGATCTGCTGGATGCGCTCGAGCACGCCTCCGGACGCGACCTGCGGGCGTGGAGTCGCGCCTGGCTCGAGACCACCGGGATGTCGGATCTGTCGGTCGAGCGTGACGGAACGGGCGGCGTCATCGTCGTGCAGACCGACCCCCGCCCGCACCGCGTGACGATCGGACGGTATGCGGCGTCGGAGGGGGCGCTTCGCCGCGAGGGTGGCGTCGAGCTCGACCTCGTCGGCGCCCGGACACCGCTGCCCGGGGATGCCGCGGGCCTGATCATCCCCAACGACGACGACCGGACCTACGCGAAGGTGCGCCTCGACGATGACACGACGGCAGCGCTCGAGCTCTCGCTCTCGACCATCGGCGACCCGCTCGCTCGCTCCGTGGCGTGGGCCGCTCTCTGGAACGCGGTGCGCGACGGTCGACTCGACGTGGCGCGCTACCTCGCGATCGTCAGAGTGCACGCCGCCGCCGAGACCCACGTCGGCCTCCTCACCGACGCGTTCGCGCATGCCGACTATGCGATCGCCCATTACGCCGCCCCCGCGCAACGCGACTCGCTCGCCGCGCAATGGCTGGAGACTGTCTGGCTGTCCCTGCACGAAGCCCGCCCCGGGACGGACGCTCAGCTCGTCTGGGCGCGTGCCCTGGCCGCCGCCGCCGCGGTGGATTCCGGGCGTGCGGCGTCGTTGCGCCGGCTGCTCGCGGGCGACGGGCAGCTCCCCGACGGTCTCGTGCTCGATGCGGACCTGCGATGGAGCTGGCTGTTCGCGCTCGCTGCGACGGGCCAGGCCGGCCCCGCCGAGGTCGACGCCGAGCTGGTCCGCGACGATACCGCGAAGGGGAGGCGATCCCACCGCGCTGCCCGAGCCGCGCTGCCGGAGGCTGCCGTGCGCGAGGCCGGGTGGGTCGCGGCGTGGACGGACGAGACCCTGTCGAACGACGAGCTCGACGCGACCATCGCGGGCGTTCGCGCCGGTGGACGACGCGATCTCATCGCAGCCTTCGACGGCGACTACTTCTCGCGCATCGGCGGAGTCTGGGAGACGCGGAGCATCGAGATCGCGCGCCGCCTCGTGCGCGGACTGTTTCCCGCCACGGACGACCTGACGGCGGCGACGGCGTGGCTCGACGAGCACCCGGGGGCGCCGGCCGCACTGCGGCGCATCGTGATCGAGCAGCGCGATGTCCGCGAGCGCGACCTCCGGGTGCAGAGCTTGCAGAGCAGTCCCGCGGCGTGACACGACGAGGACCCCGCGGCGTGCTGCCACGAGGTCCTCGTCGGCGACGTCGCGCCCGGCGTCAGCGGTGCGCGATCCCGCGGATGGGCGGGTGGTGGAAGGTATCGCGGAACGCCCGCTCCGACGCGCCCTCCCGATCGAGGTAGGGCGAGGCCCCGCCGTCGATGAACGGCCAGCCGGCGCCCAGGATGAGGCACAGGTCGATGTCCTGAACCTCGGGGACGACGCCCTCGTCGAGCATGAGCTTGATCTCCTGGGCCAGGCCGTCCTGCACGCGCTGGAGGATCGTGTCGGATGCGACCGGCGACGAGCCCGTCGCCTTCTTCGCGATCTTCTCCGCGGCCTTGGTGAAGCCCGTGACTCGTCCGCCCTTGTCCTTCTCGACGACTTCGGAGAGCTCGGCGAGCTGGTGGAAGTTCTCGTTCGCGTAGAACCGCTCGGGGAACGCCGAGGTCATCGTGTCCTGCACGTGCGCGGCGACCTTCCAGCCGACGAGGTCGATGAGCTGGAACGGACCCATCGGCAGGCCGAGCGGCGCGAAGGCCTTCTCGACGTCGGCGACCGGCGTGCCCTCGTAGACGGCTCGTGCTGCTTCACCCATGACCTTCGCGAGCAGCCGGTTCACGACGAATCCGGGTGCGTCCTTGGTCAGGACGGCGTTCTTGCCGAGCCCCTTCGCCACGACGAAAGCCGTCGACAGGGCGGCATCCGTCGTCTGCGGCGTCTTCACGATCTCGATGAGCGGCATGACCGCGACCGGATTGAAGAAGTGGAAGCCGACGAGTCGCTCGGGGTGGGCGAGCTTCGCACCGATCTCCTCGACCGACAGCGACGACGTGTTCGTCGCGAGGATCGCGTCTTCGGCGATGATCTTCTCGATCTCGCCGAACACCTGCTGCTTGACCCCGACCTCCTCGAACACCGCCTCGATGACGAAGTCGCAGTCGGCGTACTCGGTCTTGTCGACGGTTCCGTGGACGAGCGAGCGGAGCTTGCCCGCGGTGTCGGAGTCGACGCGGCCCTTCGCCTCGAGCTTGCCGATCTCCTCGCGGATGTAGGCGAGGCCCTTGTCGACCCGCGCCTGGTCGAGGTCCGTGATGAGTACCGGCACCTGGAGCCTGCGGACGAACAGCAGCGCGAACTGGCTCGCCATGAGGCCCGCCCCGATGACGCCGACCTTCGTCACCTTCTTCGCCAGTGCCTTGTCGGGAGCGCCGACCGGTCGCTTCGCGCGCTTCTGCACCAGATCGAAGGCGTACATCGATGCGGCGAACTGGTCGCCGGAGATGAGCTCGGCGAGAGCGTCGTCCTCGCGGGCGAAGCCTTCATCGCGGGATCCGCTGCGGGCCTTCTCGAGGAGCTCGAGCGCCGCGTACGGCGCCTTCGGCACGGTGCCGATCTTCGACTCGAGCATGCCGCGCGCGACCTTGACGGCGATGGGCCACTTGGTCAGGCGCTCCAGCTTGCCGGGTTCGTTCTTGCGTGTGACCGAGACCGCACCCGAGAGCACGCGATCCGCCCAGGCGAGCGAGTCCTCGAGGTAGCTCACCGCGGGGAAGATCGCGTCCACGATGCCCAGATCGAAGGCCTGCTGCGGCTTGAGCACGCGGTTCTGCTTCAGCGGATTGCTGATGACGACTTCGAGAGCGTTCTCGATTCCGATGAGGTTCGGCAGCAGGTAGGCGCCTCCCCAGCCGGGGATCAGGCCGAGGAAGACCTCGGGCAGCGCGATGGCCGCCGCGGAGGCGTCCACGGTGCGGTAGGTGCTGTTGAGGGCGATCTCGAGACCGCCGCCGAGGGCGAGACCGTTCACGAACGCGAAGGAGGGCACGCCCAGCTGCGACAGGCGCCCGAGCACTTGGTGCCCGCGCTGCGCGACGAGCTTCGCGATCTCCTTCGAAGGCAGCCGTGACACGTCGGAGAGGTCGGCGCCCGCGGCGAGGATGTACTGCTTGCCGGTGATGCCGACCGCGTCGATCTCCCCGGCCGCCGCGCGGGCGGCGAGCGCATCGAGCACGCTGCCCAGTTCGGCGAGCGTCGCCGGTCCGAGTGTGTTCGGCCGGGTGTGGTCTCGGCCGTTGTCGAGGGTGATGAGCGCGAGCGTGCGGCCCGAGGCGAGCCGGACGTCGCGCACCAGCGCGTGCGTGACGACCTCGTCACCGGTGAGAGCGTCGAGCGGGGAGAAGTCGATGTCGTCGTAGGTCATGTCGGCGCGCCTCACTTCTTCGGGGTCTTCTTCTTGCCGGTGTAGTGCGGGTTCTCCCAGATCACGGATCCGCCCTGGCCGAGGCCCACGCACATCGCGGTGAGGCCGTAGCGGACGTCGGGACGCTCGGCGAACTGGGCGGCGAGCTGGATCATCAGACGCACACCGGATGCTGCCAGGGGGTGACCGACCGCGATCGCTCCGCCCCACGCGTTGACCCGAGGGTCGTCATCGTCGATGCCGAAGTGATCGAGGAGCGAGAGCACCTGCACCGCGAACGCCTCGTTGAGCTCGAACAGCCCGATGTCGTCGATCGTGAGCCCGGCCTTGGCGAGTGCCTTCTCGGTGGACGGGATGGGTCCGATGCCCATGACCTCGGGCTGGACGCCGGCGAAGCCGAACGACACCATGCGCATCTTCGGGGTGAGTCCGAGCTCTTTCACCGCACGCGACCCGGCGAGAAGGCTGATGGTCGCGCCGTCGGTCAGCGGGGACGAGGTGCCCGCGGTGACGCGGCCGTGCGGGCGGAAGGGCGTCTTCAGCTGAGCGAGCCCCTCCATCGTGGTCTCGGGTCGGCGGCCCTCGTCCTCGGTCGCGAGGCCCCACGCGCCGTCCGCGGACTTCACCGCGACGGGAACGAGATCGGGCTGCAGCTTGCCCGCGTCGTACGCCGCCTGGGCCTTCTGCTGGCTCCGCATGCCGAACCGGTCGGCACGCTCCTTCGTGAGCACCGGGAAGCGGTCGTGCAGGCGCTCCGCGGTGATGCCCATGTTCAGCGCATCGGCGCTGACGAGCTTCTCGGTGAGGAAGCGGGGGTTCGGGTCGGTGTCGCCGCCGCCGAGCGGGTGGCGACCCATGTGCTCGACCCCGCCCGCGAGGGCGAGGTCGTACATGCCGATGCCGATCGCCCCGGCCATCGTGGTGACGCTCGTCATCGCGCCCGCGCACATCCGATCGATCGCGAACCCCGGGACGCTTTGGGGGAGTCCGGCGAGGATCGCCGCCGTGCGACCGAGGGTCAGGCCCTGGTCGCCCTGCTGCGTCGTCGCGGCGATCGCCACGTCGTCGATCCGGTCGAGCGGCAGGTCGGGGTTGCGTTCGATGACGCCCCGGATCGCTTTGACGACGAGGTCGTCAGCTCGGGTGTTCCAGTACATGCCCTTCTCGCCGGCGCGCCCGAACGGGGTGCGCATGCCGTCGATGAAGTAGACGTCCGAGATCTCGGCCACTTTGCCTCCAGAAGATGGGATCCACCCCAGCCTAGAGAGCCGGGGAGGCCGGGAAAATCGGTTGGGTCGAACCTACGAACCGCTCGAGGACGGTGCGGCATCCCCGTTCACGGAATCCACAAAGGCTTGCGCGATCAACTGTGCGGTCTGCTCAATCTGCCACCGGCGCGCCCCCAGCTCGGCCAAAGCCGCCCCGACGGTCTCGGGGGAGATCTCGGCGGGCGGCGACCAAGCCACGCGACGGAGGAGCTCGGGCGTCAGCAGGTTCTCGGTCGGCATCGACAGCTCCTCGGCGCGCTGCTCGACGAGCGGCTTGGCGGCCTTGAGGCGAGCGTCCGCGGGAGGGTTGCGGTCGACCCACGCACGAACCGGCGGCAGCCCGTCGCCGGGGAGCCGGTCGGGCGGCAGCGACTGCTCGGCCCGCCCCTCTTCGAAAGCTGCCCACCAGCGGTCGAGCTGCGAGCGGCTGGCGCGGCCGGTAAAGTCCTTCACTTTCGCCAAGTCCTGCTTCGTCTTGGGGTCGGCGGCGAGCGCCGCGACGAGCGCGCGGTCGGGTACGAGCCGGCCGGGAGCGATGTCCTGTTCGCGGGCGTACTCCTCGCGGGCGGTCCAGAGCGCCCGGGCCACCGCCAGCGCCCGGCGGCCTCGGATGGTGTGGAGTCCGCTGAGGCGGCGCCACGGATCCTCGCGCGGGGGCTTCACCGGTCGATCGAGCACGGCCTGGAACTCCTGCGCCGCGAAGTCGACCTTGCCCTGCGCCTCGAGCTCCAGGGCGAGCGCGTCGCGGACGTCGATGAGGTGCTCGACGTCGAGGGCGGCGTACTCGAGCCACGACTGCGGCAGCGGGCGCGTCGACCAGTCGGCGGCGGAGTGCGCCTTCGCGAGGACGATCCCCAGAGTGTCCTCGACCACGGCACCGAGACCGACGCGCGCATGGCCCAGGAGCCGCGCAGCCAGCTCGGTATCGAAGATCGACCGAGGGTCGAGCCCTGCCTCACGCAGGGACGGAAGGTCTTGACTCGCTGCGTGGAGTACCCACTCGACGTCGCCGATCGCCTCCTGCAGGGGAGCGAAGGTCGTGATCGCGGGCGGGTCGAACAGGTGCACGCCCGCGCCGCGACGGAAGACCTGGATGAGGTAGGCGCGTTGTGAGTATCGGAAGCCCGACGCCCGCTCGACGTCGACGGCGACAGGGCCGTCGCCGGCCGCGAGGAGTTCCGCGGCGCGTTCGAGTCCGGCGTCATCGGCGATGACGGTGTATTCAGCCACGGTTCCCCCGGCGTGCTCCGAAGACGGCGACGCCCTCCGACCCCGGAGGAAGGCCGGCCAGCATGCAGGTCAGTTCCGCCCAGGCGTCGATGTGGGCGGTGATGTCTCCGACGGGGGTCCAGGAGGCGCGCAGTTCGATCTGTGCGCCATCGCCCTCCTCGGCAAGGCTTCCGAAGCCGCGCGAAAGAGTCTTCGTCGCGGTCCCGGAGACGGAATGGAACGATGCGCCGCGGTGATCCAGAGCATCGATCAGCCACGACCAGGCGACCTCCGCCAGGAGCGGGTCGACGCCGATCTCCGGCTCGAGCGGTGCCTGAGCGAAGGCGACGATGCGCCAGGGGCCGCCCCAGGCGTCGGGCTCGTCCTCATCGTGGAGGACGACGATGCGGCCGGTGCCGTACGGGGAGTCCACGGCGTGGTCTTCGGGGCGTACGTCGCCGGCGAGCGCGAGGGACTCCGGCGCGAGCCCGGTCGGCGCAGGGATCTCGCGCACCACGATGTCATCGCGGAACGCCATCGCCAGCACCGCTTCGCGAGCGACGACGAATGCCGTCGCGTCGGCGGGGGGACGGAAATCGGCCACGTCGACAGACTAGAGTGAGGCCTCGATGATGGGTTCCAGGCGCGCCGGGGCTGCGGGCGCATCTCCCGCAGCAGCCACCGCCGCGAAGACGACGATCGCGGCACTCGCCGGAGCCATGGGGATCACGCTCGCGGCGCTCGGAACCGTTTCGATGCGCGTCGCGCGCAAGGTCGTCACGCCCGCGGGGCGCGTGCCCGATACGGAGCTCCTCGCCGTCGACGTCGCCGCCCAGACGCTGACGCTCTCGCGCAACCCCGACACCGAGCTGCCGGGGCGCTACGGGCTCTTCACGACGGGCACCGCCTCCTACGTCAAGGTCGGTGCGGTGCTCGCCCAGGACGAGACCTCGGTCAAGCGCAAGCTGCTCACCGAGATCGGAACGGACGACCACCTCTCAGCGGCCGCCGCCTTCAGCGGGTGGTACTACACGGACCCCGCAGAGCTGCACCTGCCGTACCGCTCCGAACTCGTCGGATCTCCGCTCGGGCCCTGTCCTGCCTGGTTCTTCCCCGCCACGGACGAAACCGGCGAGCCGAGCGACACCTGGGTCCTCCAGATCCACGGACGCGGTACGACACGGGCCGAGACGCTCCGGGCCGTGCCGGTGTTCCACGCCGCCGGCGTCTCCTGCCTGCTGGTGTCGTACCGCAACGACGGCGAGGCGCCGCGCAGTCGATCGGGCACGTACATGCTCGGCGCGACCGAGTGGCGCGACGTGGATGCCGCGATCGGCACGGCCCGTCGCCGCGGAGCCCGCCGGGTCTTCCTCATGGGGTGGTCGATGGGAGGCGCGATCGCCCTCCAGGTCGCCCTGAACTCGGCGCACCGCGACATCATCGCCGGGGTCGTGCTCGAATCGCCGGCGATCGACTGGCGCATCGTGCTCGACTACCAGGCGCAGCTCCTCCGCATTCCCGGACCCGTCGCGAGCACCGCGGTGCGGGCGCTCGACAGCGACTGGGGGTCGCGCATCGTCGGGCTGAACACGCCCATACCCTTCGACCGCCTCGACGTGGTCGCGCGTGCGGCCGAGCTGCGGCATCCGATCCTCATCCTCCACAGCGACGACGACGGATTCGTTCCCGCCGACGCCTCCTACCAGCTCGCTGAAGCGCGCCCCGATCTCGTCGAGCTCGAGATCTTCCAGACCGCGCGGCACACGAAGCTGTGGAACTACGACCCCGAGCGATGGACGTCGGTCATCCGCGCGTGGCTCGAGCGCCGACGCTCAGGCGCAGGTAGCTGAAGCCCGCGGCATCCATGATCGCGCCCGTCACCCGCGTCGGCACGTCCGTCGCGACGGGAAGGACGGGATGCCGCACCGGCCCGATCCGCGGTGCCACCGTGAGGCACACCTCGTCGACGACACCCGCCGCGAGGAACTGCGCGGCGAGCGTCGGGCCGCCCTCGCAGACGATCCGCTCCCAGCCGCGAGCCGCGAGAGCGGCGACGACGTCCGCGGGGGTGACATCGGGGCCGGCGCCGGCGGTGACGACTGCGACGCCGGGAGGGGCCTCGGGGGCCGAACCGCCGGGGACCACCAGGACCACACGGCCCGCCTCGGCGTCGGCGAGACGATGACCGTCGAGACGGCCCGACCGCGAGACGATCGCGAGAGCCGCGGTGCGCGGGACGACGTAGCCCTCTGCGCGGACGCTCGCTGCCCCCGCCACCACGACATCCGCATCTCGACGGATGATGCCGAGCACGGCGCGGTCGGTCGGGCTCGTGATGGTGTCGCTCGTCCCGTCGTCACCCGAGGCCGACCCGGTGAGGGTCGTGACCATGTTCAGGCGGACGTACGCGCCGGGCGCTCGCCGGTACCGGCGAGCGAGCCATGCCCGTCCGGCATCCGTCGTGGAATCCGCGCTCTCTCCGGTTTCCGGCAGCATCTCGGTCACACGCACGGCGTCATCCTTTCACGCCGTTAGGGTTGATCCGTGACGAGCACATCCGCCGGAATCCTGCGCCTCAGCGACCGTCGTCCCGAGGTGAGCGGCTCCGAGATGCTCGGCGCCCTCGTGCCGCCTCGACAGTTCGACGAGGCGACGTTCGACTCGTACCGAGCCGACCCGCAGTACCCGTCGCAGCAGGAGGCGAAGGACCTTCTGGAGACCTTCGCCCGAGGTGGTGCTCCCGCCGCGCGAGGAGGACTGTTCCGTCGTGCGAAGAAGGTGCCCGAGACCAAGCCTGGCGTGTACCTGGACGGCGGGTTCGGTGTCGGCAAGACTCACCTGCTCGCCGCGATCTACCATGCGATGCCGGCCCGCCGGAAGTACTTCGGCTCGTTCATCGAGTACACCGCGCTCGTCGGCGCCGTCGGCTACCAGAACACCGTGCAGCTCCTCCGCGGGGCGGACCTGCTGTGCATCGACGAGTTCGAGCTCGACGATCCGGGCGACACGATGGTGATGACGCGGCTCCTCGGCGAGCTCGTCGCGTCGGGAACGCGCCTCGCCGCCACGTCGAACACCCCGCCGAACGCGTTGGGCGAGGGCCGGTTCGCCGCCCAGGACTTCCTCCGCGAGATCCACGCCATGTCGGCGAGCTTCCAGACCATCCGGATCGACGGCACGGACTACCGTCAGCGCGCCGTCGACGGACACGCCGTTGCGATGGCCCCCGAGCAGTACGAGTCCGCGATCGCGGAGGCCGCGGCATCCGGACTCGTGTCGGACGACGCGTTCGCCGACGTCATCGCGCACCTCGCGACGGTGCACCCCTCCCGCTACATCCGCCTCGTCGACGACATCTCGACGATCGGATTGCGCGACGTCACGCAGCTGACGGACCAGTCCGCCGCGCTGCGCTTCGTCGCGTTCATCGACCGCGCGTACGACGCGCAGATCCCCATCCGAGCGACGGGCCGCCCTCTCGACGAGGTGTTCGGCGACGAGATGCTGGGCGGCGGATACCGCAAGAAGTACCTCCGCGCCATCTCGCGTCTGGTTGCTCTCACCCACTCCTGAGCTCCTGCGCAGGCGCCTCGCGGCGTGAGGAAACCTGATGTTTACCGGGGGAGCGATCGCGTAACCGTTCGGAAACACGAGTGCGCCGTCGGGGGAAACTGGCTGCCTCGACACTGAGGGGACCCGACGCTACACCTGCGTCCCTGCAGAGAGGTTCCCTTCGAGATGGATCAAGGCAACACCGCATTCATACTCATCGCGGCCGCATTCGTCCTGCTGATGACGCCAGGACTCGCGTTCTTCTACGGCGGTCTCGTCAAGGCCAAGAGCGTCATCAGCATGATGATGATGAGCTTCGGCGCACTCGGACTCATCGGCGTCCTCTGGGTGCTCTTCGGGTACGCCATCGCCTTCCCCGGCGCTGAGGGAACCGTCGCCCCCTGGTCGATCGACTGGAGCGCCATCGGCCTGAGCAGCCTGCTCGAGACGCCGGACGACGCCGCCTTCCCGCCGATGGCCTTCGTCTGCTTCCAGGCGACCTTCGCCATCCTGACCGTCGCTCTCGTCTCCGGCGCGATCGCCGACCGCGCCAAGTTCGGCGCGTGGATGCTGTTCGCCGGTGTCTGGGCGACGATCGTCTACTTCCCGGTCGCGAGCTGGGTCTTCAACTTCGGCCTCGCCGACGACGGCTCGTTCGAGTACGGCGGTTGGATCACCAAGGGCCTGCAGGACGTCTTCGGCGTCGGCGCGATCGACTTCGCCGGTGGTACCGCGGTGCACATCAACGCCGGTGCGGCGGCCCTCGCCCTCGCCCTGGTGCTCGGCAAGCGCGTCGGCTTCCAGAAGGGCGTCCACGTTCCCCACAACCCGCCGTTCGTCCTGCTCGGCGCCGGTCTGCTGTGGTTCGGCTGGTTCGGCTTCAACGCGGGCTCCGAGCTCGCTGCCGACGGCACCGCCGCGCTCGCCTTCATCAACACGATCGCCGCTCCCGCCGCCGCCCTCCTGGCCTGGCTGCTCGTCGAGAAGATCAAGGACGGCAAGCCCACCTCGGTCGGCGCCGCCTCGGGTGCGGTCGCGGGTCTCGTCGCGATCACCCCGGCCTGCGCGTCGGTCGACCCGATCTGGGCCATCCTGCTCGGCCTCATCGCCGGTGCCGCTTGCGCCCTGGCGATCGAGCTCAAGTACAAGCTCGGCTTCGACGACTCGCTCGACGTCGTGGGCATCCACCTCGTCGGCGGCCTCATCGGAACGCTCTACCTCGGCTTCTTCGCCAACGGCACCGGCCTGTTCATGGGTGGCGACGCCAGCCAGCTGATCGTCCAGGCGATCGCCGCTCTCGCTGTCCTCGTCTACTCCTTCGTGCTCGCCTTCATCATCGGCTTCGCGATCGAGAAGACGATCGGCTTCCGCGTCAAGAACGAGGACGAGATCGCCGGCATCGACACGGTCATGCACGGCGAGGTCGGCTACACGCTCTCGGACGCGAAGGTCTGATCAGACCTCGCACCTGAGCCCGGCGGGGCATCGCGGAGTGATCCGCGGTGCCCCGCCGGCGTTTCGGTTGGCAGGTGACGCCGCCATGAGCGAGGTGTGGGGGCGTGAGCTGCCAGGTGGGATGGCGGCTCGGATGTCACAGCGGGTGGGTGAGGGGGCGGGTGAGGTGACGCGGCGGGTCGTGCGGGCTGGGTTAGTTTGGGCGCATGGGTGTGCTTTCGCGAGTGTGGGATCTGTTGCGTCCGCGCCGGGCGGCGGGCGGCTCGTCGCGGCCCACGGACACGCGATCGCGAGCGGGAGCCGGTGCGCCGCCTCGCGTCGGCGGTCGGCCCGCGTCGGGCGGAGGGGCCGCGAGCGCGGCATCCGTCGTCGAGGTCGCTCTCCCCGGAGCCGGCGGTCTGGTGCTCGCGTACGAGCCCCGGCCCGATGAGCAGCCCGATCCCGGCGAGATCGTGTGGGCGTGGGTGCCGTATGCGGAGGATGCCGCTCGCGGCAAGGACCGCCCGCTGCTCGTGCTCGCGCGCGCCGACGGCGGACGCAGCTGGGCCATGAAGCTCACGAGCAAGCCGCACGACGGCGAGCGTGACCACATCGCTCTCGGCACGGGGGACTGGGACCGCGAGCGCCGCCCGTCGTGGCTCGACGTCGATCAGATCTACCTCGTCGCCACGAGCGGCATCCGCCGCACGGCCGGCTCTCTCGACCGCACGACCTACCGCCGGGTCGCCCAGTCCCTGTCGCAGCGCTACGGCTGGCGCGCGGCCCGCTGAGCGCCCGCGGGATCGGTTGCGCCGAGAGTGCACCATCGCCGCGAGGACGGACCGGGAGACGTGCGTTCTCGCGGCGATGGTGCGTGGTCGGCGCTCGGCCCGGGGTCTGCCGTGATCGCTGCGGGGGTGGTTTCATGGCGGCATGAGCGAACCGTTCTCGGAGGTGCCGGGGGCGAACCCGGGGGAGCCGCACGCGTCGTCGATGTCGGGGCGGCTGAACTGGCTGCGGGCCGGTGTCCTCGGAGCGAACGACGGCATCGTCTCGACCGCTGCCCTCGTCGTCGGTGTCGCGGGGGCGACGACGGAGACCGCGCCGGTCTTCGCGGCCGGTATCGCCGGTCTCGTGGGCGGCGCGATCTCGATGGCCCTCGGCGAGTACGTCTCGGTCAGCAGCCAGAGCGACAGCCAGCGCGCGATGATCACGAAGGAGCGTCGAGAGCTCGTGGAAGACCCCGCCACCGAGCTCATCGAGCTCGCGGGTCTCTACAAGCAGCGCGGACTCTCTCCGGACACCGCGCGCCGTGTGGCCGAAGAGCTGACCGAGCACGATGTGGTCGCCGCGCACCTCGAGGCAGAGCTCGGGCTGACCGAGGACGAGCTAGCCAGCCCGTGGGCCGCTGCGGGCGCCAGCGCGCTCGCTTTCACCGTGGGTGCGCTGCTGCCGCTCCTCGCGATCCTGCTGCCGCCTGCCGGCATCCGGGTTCCCGTGACCTTCGCCGTCGTCCTCATCGCGCTCGCCCTCACGGGGTACCTGAGTGCGCGGCTCGGCGACAGCCCTCCGCTCCGTCCCGTCGTTCGCGTCGTCGTCGGAGGCGCCCTCGCGCTCCTCGCGACCTTCACGGTGGGTTCGCTGCTGGGCGTATCCGGCGCCGTCTGACCCGAACCCGCCGCGCTTCACCGCGAACACGCACCGCCGCCGCGAGCGTGCACCGTCTCAGGTACGTGCTCGCCGCGAGGGTGCGTGCTCGGGGAGGGCAGAGCACACACCAACGAGAAACGCCCCGGTCGTGACGACCGGGGCGGAGTGTGGGCGATGCGGGACTCGAACCCACGACCTCTTCCGTGTGAAGGAAGCGCGCTAACCAACTGCGCCAATCGCCCGTGCTGGCCCGTGAGGGCCGAGACTCGAGCATACCGGATGCCGCGGCGGTTGCCGTACGCGAAGGCGAGACACGCGCGGGGCGTCGTCGGTTTTGCGCTCACGCGATCGTCGGCTAATGTTTAACAAGTGCCGGAGCGATCCGGAACGAAATGCGGATGTAGCGCAGTGGTAGCGCATCACCTTGCCAAGGTGAGGGTCGCGAGTTCGAATCTCGTCATCCGCTCGAGTGCGAGGATCTCCCGTCAGGGTGATCCGGCACGTGGGTCAGAACCACACACGGTGGCGTGGCCGAGCGGCTAGGCACCGGCCTGCAAAGCCGTTTACACGGGTTCGAATCCCGTCGCCACCTCGCCTCATAACTGAACAGCCTGTATAGGCGCGATTGGCGCAGCGGTAGCGCGCTTCCCTGACACGGAAGAGGTCACTGGTTCGATCCCAGTATCGCGCACCGAGTAAAACCCCCGGTATCACCGGGGGTTTTGTCGTTTCAGGGAACGGCGAACAGCCCCGCCGGTTAGGCTCGGCGCCATGACTCAGCTGGTGCTCACCGTCGTCGGAGACGACCGGGTCGGACTCGTCCGCACACTCGCCGACACCGTCGCAGCGCATGGCGGAAACTGGGAGCGAAGCGAGCTCGCAGAGCTCGCCGGCGCCTTCGCGGGCATCGTCCTGGTGGACGTGCCCGGGGACCGGGAAGCCGGTCTGGTCGACGCCCTCGAGCACCTCGACGGCCTGCTGCGCATCACGACACATCAACCGTTGACGCCCGTCGTCGCGAGCGGACAGGTGCTGCGTTTCACCGTGCTCGGCAACGACCGTCCCGGCATCGTCCGCGAGGTCAGCGACGCGATCGGCGCTCACGCCCTGAGCATCGATGCCCTGACGAGCCGCACGCTCGACGCTCCGATGTCGGGTGGGACGCTCTTCGAGGCGACCGTCGTCGTGCGACTTCCCGCCGAGTTCGACGCCGCGGACATCGTCGCCGATCTCGAGCGTCTCGCGGGCGAGATCCAGGTCGACCTCACCCTGACGTGACCGGCCGACGCCCTCCGGTCAGCGGAGCGCGAGCGGCAGAACAGACAGCCCGACGATGAGCGGAGCGGCGACGAGGCCCCACAGGATGAAGCGCCGCCACGGCACGTCGACACCGACCGCCTGCAACCGCTCGTGCCACAGCAGCGTCGCGAGCGAGGCCCACGGGGTGATGAGCGGCCCCGCATTGACCCCGACGAGCAGTGCGCCGAGTCGCTCGGGCGTCCCCGCCGCCGATTCCAGCAGCAGGTAGGCCGGCAGGTTGTCGACGGTGTTCGCTGCGATGAGGGCGGTGCCGGCCATCCGCCAGAGCTCGAACGGCCCACCGGCCTCGCCGGCGATCACCGAGACCACCGCCGCCGACCCGAGTGATTCGAGTGCGGCCATGGCGGTGAACAGGCCGGCCGCGAACACGAGCAGTTGCCATGGAATGAGGCGCACCGACAGCCCGCGCGGTGACCGCCACGCGAAGAGGCCGACGAGGAGGGTCGCCGCGATCGTCGCGGGGATCCACGGTTCGAGACCGCTGACGAGCGCCGGCATGAGCGCCAGGACGACGGCGGATGCCGCGATCAGCTGCACTCGGTCGATCACGCGCGGCACGGGTGCGGGATCGAATCGGCCGATGAGCGAGCGCCGGTGGATCACGAACAAGAGGGCGATCGTGGTGAGGATCGCCACGGCCGCCGACGGCCCCATGAGAGCGAGGAAGGCGAGCGGGCCGCCCTCGGGGAGTCGGCCGAGCGCGAGCAGGTTCGTCAGATTCGACACCGGCAGGACGAGCGACGCGGTGTTCGCGAGCCAGACCGTCGTGAAGGCGAAGGGGAGGGGCGGCAGACCGTTCGCGCGCGCGACGGCGACGACGACGGGCGTGAGCAGGACGGCGGTCGTGTCGAGCGACAGGAAGGATGTCGCGACGACAGCCAGTGCCACGACGAGGAGCCACAGCACGGCCGTGCGGCCGCGCGAGGCACGGGCCAGCCATCCGGCCGCGATGTCGAACACACCGGCCTTCGCCGCCAGCTCCGCCACGATCGTGACGGCGACGACGAAGCCCAGGATCGGAGCGACACGCTCGGCGATCCCGGCGAGGTCGTCCGTCGGCAGAACGCCGAAGATCACCGCGCCCGCCGACGCGAGCAGCAGTGCGGCCCCGGCGATGGCGAGCTTCACGGCATCCATCATGCGCCCTCGTGCGTCGCCCCGACGCCATCGACGCTCGCGACTAGGATCGACGCATGGAACGACGCCGGATCGGAGCCCGTCTGCTCACCCGCTTCGTCGCCGCCGGCCGAACGCTCTCGGCCTGAGCGGGCGGGACGCGGCGTGCGTCCGAAGCTGAGTAGCCTTGATCAGAGCCACCCATCTGGAGATGTTCCCTTGACTGACGTCGTTTCCCCGTCGGACGTGTCGTACCCCGCCGACGGCTTCGCCCTCTTCCCCGATCGCTCCGTCGTCGCCCTGCGCGTCAACGGCGACCTGAAAGACCTCGCCACGGTCGTCACCGAGACGGATGCCGTCGAGCCGGTCACCGTGTCGAGCCCTGACGGCCTCGCGATCCTCCGCCACTCGACCGCGCATGTGCTGGCGCAGGCCGTCCAGCGCATCCGGCCGCAGTCGAACCTCGGCATCGGACCGCCCATCGAGGACGGCTTCTACTACGACTTCGGCGTCGACGAGCCCTTCACCCCGGAGGACCTGAAGTCGATCAAGAAGGAGATGGAGAGGATCGTCCGCGAGAACCAGCGGTTCGTCCGCCGGGTCGTCAGCGCGGACGAAGCGCGCGCCGAACTCGCCGATGAGCCGTTCAAGCTCGAGCTCGTCGATCTCGCCGGCGGTCCAGGCTCCGGCGCCGACGCGGCGGAGGGCGCCTCGGCCGAGATCGGCGCCGGTGAGCTGACGATCTACGACAACGTCACCCGCGACGGTGAGACCGCGTGGAAGGACCTCTGCCGCGGACCTCACGTGCCGGGGACCCGGATGGTCGGTAACGGCTGGGACCTCACCCGGGTCGCCGCCGCCTATTGGCGCGGCAGCGAGAAGAATCCGCAGCTGCAGCGCATCTACGGCACCGCATGGCCGTCGAAGGATGAGCTGCGCGCGTACCAGGAGCGTCTCGCCGAGGCGGCGCGTCGCGATCACCGCAAGCTCGGTGTCGAGCTCGACCTGTTCTCGTTCCCCGACGAGATCGGACCCGGTCTGTCGGTGTTCCACCCCAAGGGCGGCATCATCCGGTACGAGATCGAGCGGTACATGCGCGAGCAGCTGCTCGCGAACGACTACGAGGTCGTGAACACTCCGCACATCACCAAGGGCGACCTCTTCATGACGAGCGGTCACCTGCAGTGGTACGCGGACGGCATGTACCCGCCCATGAAGCTCGACGAGATCGTCGATGCGGAGGGCAACATGACCCGGCAGGGGCAGGAGTACTACCTCAAGCCGATGAACTGCCCGTTCCACAACCTGATCTTCCGCTCTCGCGGGCGCAGCTATCGCGAGCTGCCGCTGCGGCTGAGCGAGTTCGGCTCGGTCTACCGGTACGAGAAGAGCGGCACCCTCTCCGGGCTCACCCGCGTGCGAGGGATGACCCAGGACGATACCCACATCTACGTCACGCCGGATCAGGTCGAGGACGAACTCGTCCGCAGCCTCGAGTTCGTGCTGCAGACTCTGCGCGACTACGGACTGAACGACTTCTACCTCGAGCTGTCGACGAAGGAGGAGGGCAACCCCAAGTTCATCGGCGACGACGTCCTCTGGCAGCAGGCGACCGAGACGCTGCGCCGCGTGGCGGAGGGGTCGGGCCTGGAACTCGTCCCGGATCCCGGCGGAGCAGCGTTCTACGGCCCGAAGATCTCGGTCCAGGCCCGCGACGCGATCGGCCGCACCTGGCAGATGTCGACCATCCAGCTCGACTTCAACCAGCCCGAGCGGTTCGAGCTCGAGTACACCGGTCCCGACGGTGAGAAGCATCGCCCCGTCATGATCCACCGCGCACTCTTCGGGTCGATCGAGCGGTTCTTCGCGATCCTCCTCGAGCACTACGCAGGTGCCTTCCCCGTCTGGCTCGCGCCGGTGCAGGTCGTGGCGATCCCGGTCGCCGACGATTACGCGCCGTACCTGCAGGAGGTCGTCTCGCGGCTGCGCAAGGCGGGCGTCCGTGCCGAGCTCGATCGCTCCGACGACCGCATGCAGAAGAAGATCCGCACCCACACCACGCAGAAGGTGCCGCTCCAGCTCATCGCCGGCGAGCAGGACCGCGCCGGCGGCACGGTGTCGTTCCGCTTCCGCGACGGGTCGCAGACCAACGGCGTGCCGGTCGACGAGGCGGTGGATCGCATCCTCGGCGCTATTGCGAACCGGACGCTCGTCGACACTGCCGAGCACCTCTCCGGCGCGGCGGAGCAGCTCGCGTGACCGATTCGTCGGACACCCCGCGCCTGGTCGAGGACGCCGCGCACCTGGCCGGGGTGCCCGACGAGTTCCAGCGGCTCTGGACCCCGCACCGGATGGCGTACATCCAGGCGGGGCCCGAGCCCCTGCGCGACGAATGCCCGTTCTGCGCCGCGCCCGGTAAATCCGATGCCGACGGCCTCATCGTCGCGCGGGGTCGCACCGCCTACGTGCTGCTCAATCTCTTTCCGTACAACTCGGGTCACCTGCTGGTGTGCCCGTACCGGCACATCCCCACGTACGATCTCGCGACGCCGGAAGAGGTCGCGGAGATCGGCGCTCTGACGCAGACGGCCATGCGCGTGCTGCGTGAGGTCTCCCGCTGCGACGGCTTCAACCTCGGCATGAACCAGGGTGCTGTCGCGGGTGCCGGCGTCGACGGGCACCTGCACCAGCACGTCGTGCCCCGGTGGGCGACCGACGCCAACTTCTTCCCGATCATCGCGAAGACGAAGGCGCTCCCGCAGCTGCTCGGCGAGGTCCGTGAGGCCGTCGCGACCGCCTGGCCGCTCGACTGACGGCATCCCGTTGCCCGGGCTCGTCCGCGAGCGCAAGCCCGGGCGCGGGATTCGTCGTGCCGATAGCCTGGCGGCTCACCCAGGAGGCATCATGTCGATCACCGTTCGCTCCCGCACCGTCGCTCTGGCGTCACTAGCCGTCGCCGGGGTTCTCGTCCTCGCCGGATGCTCGCCGGCTGACCGGAGCGCGTCGGCTGACAGTACGCCCGCTCCGACGGCCTCGGCGCCGGAGGCGAGCGGTGATGCGACGCCCGACGCCGGCGACGACGCCGCGGTGGACGGCGACGTCCTGGCGGAGCGCGACGCGTTCATCGCCGCGCAGCAGCAGCCGGTGGGTCAGGCCACGTTGACCGCGAAGACGCCGGCTCAGCAGGAACTCGTCGCGCAGCAGCGCGCTCATCTCGAGGCGAACGGCGGGCAATGGTCGGAACAGGCCGAGACCGTGACCCTCGCGCTCGGGCTCGACGCCTGCGAGACCTCGATCCTCAACGGTCACGAGATCGACGTGACCTCGTTCCGGACGCACGTCGTGACTTCTCCGCTCATCCAGAGCCTCGCCGTCGACGACGCCTCGCGCGAGGGGTCCGTGAGCATCATGGTCTTCGGCACGCGCTTCCTGTGCCCCGACGACGCACCTCAGTGGGAGCAGGCCTGGACCGAGGCCGCCGGAGAATACTGACGGGCGTCAGCGCACCTGCTCGACCGTGAACTGCATCCGCGGGTGCGCGTAAGCCTCCTGGCTCTCCACGAGCTGGAGCTCACGTTCGCCCGACTCGTGCGTGCGCGTGAGCAGGTCGAACACGCTCGACGTGGTGCGCGCGAGTGCCTCGGCCGCCGATCCGGTGCTGCGGTAATGCGCGGTGAACAGGGCGGCGGTGACGTCGCCGGATCCGTTCGCCTTCATCGGGATGTGGGGTGTGCGGACGATCCACGCTCCCGTGTCGTCAGCCGCCAGCATCTCGATGGTGCCGTCTGGACGTTCGGGGCGCTCGACGCTCGTGACGAGAACGGTGCGCGGACCCATGGCGCGGGCGGCGTCGACGGACGCCAACGTCGAGTCGAGGTCGGTCGGGTCGGTCTCGGTCAGGAACCCGAGCTCGAACTGGTTCGGTGTGATGATGTCGGCGGCCGGCACGACGCGCTCGCGCAGGAGGATGGGGATGGCCGGTGCGACGAAGCACCCCGACTTCGCATTACCCATGACGGGGTCGCAGGCGTAGACGGCATCCGGGTTCGCCGCCTTGACCCGGGCGACGGTGTCGAGGATGACGTCGGCGATGCCCTCGCCGCCCTGGTAGCCCGAGAGGACGACGTCGATCTGCGGGAACGCACCGCGATCCTCGACGCCCGCGATGACCGCTCGGACGTCGTCGGGGCTGATCATCGGGCCGCCCCACGCGCCGTAGCCGGTGTGGTTGGAGAAGTTCACCGTGTACACCGGCATCACCTCCACGCCGATGCGCTGCAGCGGGAACACGGCGGCGGAGTTGCCGACGTGCCCGTAGGCGACGGCCGACTGGATCGAGAGCACCTTCATGGGGTCATGCCTTTCGAGAGGGGAGGGCGGATGCGACGAGGTCTCGCGCGAGCAGTGCCGCGTCGGCGTCGTTCAGGTCGTGGACGGTGAGGCGTAGGTGGCGCGACGGCGCCTCGTCGGTCAGCCGGAACTCGTCGCCGGTGCGCGCGAGCCAGCCACGGCGCATGAGCGCGTCGGCGACGGAACGGGCGGTGCCGGGCACCTCGACCCAGAGGCTGAGTCCGTCGCCGGGTGCGCAGGGGATCCCCGCGTCCGTGAGCGCGGCGGCGAAGGCGGCGTTCCGTTCGGCGTAGTGCGTGCGAGCCGCCGCGATCGTGGCGGCCGCGGCATCGTCCGACACGAGGGCGTGGGTGAGGCGTTGCAGCAGATGGCTGACCCACGTGGTGCCTGAGCCGAGACGGAGCGCCAGACGCTCGGCCGTCGTCGGGTCGGATGCCGTGACGGCGAGACACATGTCGGGTCCGAGGAACTTCGACACCGACCGCACGCGCGCCCAGCGCTCATGGCTCTCGCCGATGACCGAGCGGTACGGCTGGGTCGAGAGGAGCGAGAAGTGGTCGTCCTCGATCACGAGGACGTAGGGGTGGTCGAGCAGCACCTCCCGTAGGGCGGCGGCCCGTTCGGCCGACAGGCTCGACCCGGTGGGATTCTGCGCCCGCGGGGTGATGACGACGGCCCGGGCGCCCCCGTCGAGCGCTGCGCGCAGCCCGTCGACCGTCATACCCTTGTCGTCGACGGGGACCGGGATCGCGCGGTAGCCCGCGAGCCGGACGGTGTGGATGCTGGCGAGGAAGCACGGGTCTTCGAGCGCGACTGCGTCGTCACGGGTGAGCGCCTGCGCCAGGAGACGCTCGACCGCGTCGACGGCGCCACCGGTGACGGTGAGGTGGATGTCCGCATCGGTCGGAGAGTCGGCCGCGAACCAGTGCTCGGCCCAGCGGGCGAGGCCCGCGTCGATGACGGGCTCGCCGTAGAGGACGGGGCGCCCGGCGACCCGGGCGAGCACACCGCTCGGGTCGGGGATGAGGGCGGGATCGGGATTGCCCGACCCGACGTCGCGCAGAACCGTGTCGACGGCGACGCCCTCGGCGGCGACGGGGGAGACCTCGGCGATGCGGGTTCCGCCGCGGCCGCGAGCCACGACCACCCCGGCCTGCGCGAGCAGCCGGTACGCGGCGACGACCGTGTTCCGGTTGACGCCGAGCTGCTCCGCGAGAGTGCGCACGGGCGGCAGCGCGTCATCAGCGCGCAGCGTGCCTCGTTCGAGGAGCATGCGGACACTGTCGGCGATCTCACCCGCCGTGTGTCCGGTGATCGTGTCGCGGGAAGTCATCGGAACGATCTTATGTCGGATGCCATGCTACTTTTTGGCCTAGGCCGAACTGCATCCCGATAAGACGGCCCAGATCGGAGCTCTACCGTGTCGAACGACCAGACCACCACCGGATCCTCCCGCGTCAAGCGCGGCCTCGCCGAGATGCTCAAGGGCGGCGTGATCATGGACGTCGTCACCGCCGACCAGGCGCGCATCGCCGAGGATGCCGGTGCTGTCGCCGTCATGGCCCTCGAGCGCGTACCGGCCGACATCCGCGCCCAGGGCGGCGTGGCCCGCATGAGCGACCCCGACCTGATCGACGAGATCATCGCGTCGGTGTCGATCCCGGTGATGGCCAAGGCGCGTATCGGGCACTTCGTCGAAGCGCGCGTGCTGCAGGAGCTCGGTGTCGACTACATCGACGAGTCGGAGGTGCTCTCGCCGGCCGACTACACGCATCACATCGACAAATGGGGTTTCACCGTGCCGTTCGTCTGCGGAGCGACGAATCTCGGCGAAGCGCTGCGTCGCATCACCGAGGGCGCCGCCATGATCCGCTCCAAGGGCGAGGCCGGCACGGGCGACGTCTCGGAGGCGACCCGCCACATCCGCACCATCACGTCGGAGATCCGTGCCCTCCAGGCGAAGAGCCCCGACGAGCTCTACGTCGCGGCCAAGGAGCTTCAGGCACCGTACGAGCTCGTCGCCGAGGTCGCCGCCACCGGCGCGCTGCCCGTCGTCCTCTTCACCGCGGGCGGTGTCGCGACCCCCGCCGACGCCGCCATGATGATGCAGCTCGGGGCCGACGGGGTCTTTGTCGGCTCGGGCATCTTCAACTCGGGCGACCCCGCTCGCCGTGCCGCGGCGATCGTCAAGGCGACGACCTTCCACGACGACGCGTCCATCGTCGCCGAGGCGTCGCGCGGCCTGGGCGAGGCGATGGTCGGCATCAACGTCTCCGACCTGCCGGCTCCGCACCGCCTCGCCGACCGCGGCTGGTGAGCCGATGACCGAGGGGATGCTGCTGCGCATCGGTGTCCTGGCGCTGCAGGGAGACGTTCGGGAACACCTCCGCGTCCTCGCCGAACTCGGCGCGACGGCATCCCTCGTCCGGCGTCCCGGCGACCTCGAGGCGGTGGACGGTCTCATCCTGCCGGGCGGCGAGTCGAGCGTGATCGACAAGCTGGCGCGCGCGTTCGGGATGCAGCAGCCCATCCGTGACGCGATCGCGGCCGGTATGCCCGTCTACGGCACGTGCGCCGGCATGATCCTGCTCGCCGACCGGCTCGACGGCGCCATCGCGGGGCAGCAGACGTTCGGCGGTCTCGACGTCACCGTGCGACGGAACGCCTTCGGCGGGCAGGCCGAATCGTTCGAGACGGCGCTCGCCGTGGCCGGGTGGGCGGATCCGGTCCATGCGGCCTTCATCCGCGCACCGCTCGTCACCGAGCTCGGACCGGACGTACGGATGCTCGCCGCACTCCCGGACGGAGGGGTCGTCGCGGTCGAGCAGGGGCGCCTGCTCGCGACGGCCTTCCACCCGGAGGTCTCGGGCGAGCGCCGATTCCATGAGAGGTTCCTCGCGCACGTCCGCGAGGCGCGCGCATCCGCCCGGTAAGATCGAGCGCATGTCCGGTCACTCCAAATGGGCCACGACCAAGCACAAGAAAGCCGTCGTCGACGCGCGTCGTGCCAAGTCGTGGGCCAAGCTCATCAAGAACATCGAGGTCGCCGCGAAGCTCGGCGGCGCCGATCTGCAGGGCAACCCCACGCTCTTCGACGCCGTCCTGAAGGCCAAGAAGACCTCGGTCCCCAAAGACAACATCGATCGTGCGATCAAGCGCGGGGCCGGTATCGGGGGCGAGGCCGTCGAGTACTCCTCGATCATGTACGAGGGCTACGGACCCAACGGCGTGGCGTTCCTCATCGAGTGTCTGACCGACAACAAGAACCGGGCTGCGGCCGAGGTGCGCACCGCCCTCAGCCGTAACGGCGGCACGCTCGCCGACCCCGGCAGCGTCGCGTACAACTTCAGCCGCAAGGGCGTCATCGTGGTCCCCTCCGAGGGCACCACCGAGGACGACGTCATGCTCGCGGTGCTCGAGGCGGGCGCGGAGGAGGTCGAGCCGCACGGCGACGGCTTCGGCGTCATCACCGAGGCCTCCGACCTCGTGTCGGTGCGCAGCGCTCTGCAGGAAGCCGGCATCGAGTACGACTCCGCGGACGTCGAGTTCGTCCCCTCGCTCAAGGTGGAGGTCGACGCCGACACCGCCCGCAAGGTGTTCCGCCTCATCGACGCCCTCGAGGACAGCGACGACGTCCAGAACGTCTACACCAACTTCGACCTCACCCCCGAGGTGCAGGCCGAGCTCGAGAACGACGACGAGTAAGAGTCCCGGCATCGCTCGCAGTTCCCGGCATCCACCGCAGCTCGTTCTGCGTCGGATGCCGGGAACTGCGCGTTTCACGGGTTGTCGCCGCTCCGCCCGGCTGCGGCGGACGTAGCGTGGGGGAGTGACTCCTCTGCGCGTTCTCGGTGTCGACCCCGGGCTCACCCGATGCGGCGTCGGCGTCGTCGACGTCGCCCGCGATCGATCCGCGGCCCTCGTGCACGTCGGGGTCGTCCGCTCGGCCGTCGACCTGCCGATCGAACGCCGGCTCGCGACGATCGCCGCAGGGCTGCGAGCGGTCATCGCAGAGCACCGACCGCACGTCGTCGCGGTCGAGCGCGTCTTCGCCCAGCACAACCGCAGCACGGTCATGGGGACGGCTCAAGCGAGCGGCATCGCGCTGCTCGTCGCCGCGGAGAGCGGCCTCGACGCCGCCACGCACACTCCCTCCGAGGTGAAGGCCGCGATCACCGGTTACGGTTCGGCCGAGAAGCTGCAGGTGCAGACGATGGTCGCCCGGGTGCTGCGCCTCGACTCCCTGCCCCAGCCCGCGGATGCCGCAGACGCCCTGGCCCTCGCGATCTGCCACGCCTGGCGCCGCGGCCCGGCCGGTCCCGCGGGCGCATCGGGGGGAGCAGCGCTCACCCCGGCGCAGCGGGCGTGGGCGGACGCGGAACGCCTGTCGCGGCGCTGAGACGCCCGCCCGTCGGTGAGGCGACGTGCGTGTCGCTCGAACATATCTGCGAAGGGATGCCTAGGCTCGTATCATGATCTCCTCCCTGCGCGGCAGCGTGCTGCACCTCGAGTCCGACAGCGTCGTCATCGACGTCGGCGGCGTCGGGTTCTCGGTCGCCGTGACTCCCGACATCCCGCGGTCGTTCCACGTCGGCGACGAGATCGTGCTCCACACGAACCTGATCGTCCGCGAAGACGCGCTCTCGCTGTTCGGGTTCGAGACGCGAGAGCAGCTGGGTGTCTTCCTCCTGCTCATCGGGGTCACCGGTGTGGGGCCGAAGTCCGCGCTGGGTGTGCTGTCGGCCTTGAGCGTCGCGCAGATCGCCGAGGCGGTCACCGCCGAGGACGACGCCCCGTTCCGCCGCGTGTCGGGGATCGGGCCGAAGACCGCGAAGCTCATCGTGGTCCAGCTCGCGGGGAAGCTCCAGGCAGCGCCCGCCGGCCAGACGGCATCCGCCGTCACCCGCGCCGGAACGCTCGCCGGTCAGGTCGTCGCGGCTCTCGTGGCTCTCGGGTGGAGCGAGCGGGTGGCGGCAGAGGCCGTCGCGCAGGTCACCGCGGATGCCGCCGCTCCGGCGACGGTGCCGGCTCTGCTGAAGCTGGCGCTCGCGCAGCTCGGCCCGGCCCGACCGGAGCAGACCGGTGTCTGACGCGCACGAGCTGGCAGCCGACGAGACGGAACTCGCGGTCGAGGGCGCGCTGCGGCCGACCTCGCTCGCAGAGTTCGTCGGGCAGCAGAAGGTGCGCGGGCAGCTGGAGCTGCTCCTGCAGGCGGCCGGGATGCAGGATCGTCCCGCCGACCACATCCTGCTGTCCGGACCTCCCGGACTCGGCAAGACGACCCTCGCGATGATCGTCGCCCACGAGAGCGGCCGGCCGCTGCGGATGTCGAGCGGCCCCGCGATCCAGCACGCGGGCGATCTCGCGGCGCTCCTGTCGAGCCTCGTGCCCGGCGAGGTTCTCTTCATCGACGAGATCCACCGCATGGCGCGCTCCGCCGAGGAGATGCTGTACCTCGCCATGGAGGACTTCCGCATCGACATCATGGTCGGCAAGGGCGCGGGCGCCACCAGCATCCCGCTCGAGCTGGCACCGTTCACCCTCGTGGGCGCGACGACCCGATCCGGGCTCCTGCCCAATCCGCTCCGCGACCGCTTCGGGTTCACCGCCCACATGGAGTATTACGAGCCCGAGGAGCTCGAGCGGGTGATCCAGCGGTCTGCGAGCGTCCTCGCCGTCGACATCCCGCCCGTCGCCCGCGCCGAGATCGCGCGCCGGTCGCGCGGCACCCCACGTATCGCGAACCGGCTGCTGCGCCGTGTCCGCGACTTCGTGGTCGTGCACGGCGACGCCGGAGCGGGAGCGACCGAGGCGGATGTCGCGGCTGCGCTCGAGCTCTACGACGTCGACGCGATCGGCCTCGACCGTCTCGACCGTGCGGTGCTCGACGCGCTCGTCCGTCGATTCGGCGGGGGACCGGTCGGGCTCAACACCCTCGCGGTGACGGTGGGCGAGGAAGCGGAGACGATCGAGTCGGTCGTCGAGCCGTATCTCGTCCGGATCGGGTTCGTGGGCCGTTCGCCCCGCGGGCGTGTCGCGATGCCCTCGGCGTACCGTCACCTCGGCGTTCCCCGCACCGACGGGGCGCTCGAGATCGATGACCTATAATCGCTGAAGGCTTCTCGCCGACGAATCCCGAGGGTGCGCATTCTTCGCGTGCCTACCCGTGAAAGGTGCTCCCACCTCCATGCTCTTCTTCGCCACCACCCCGGCCGACGCTCCTCCCGCCAACCCGGCGGTGCAGTTCTTCGCCGAGTACGGTCTGCTGATCATCCTCGCGCTGCTCATCGTCTTCATGTTCTGGAGCCAGCGTCGTCGCGCCCAGCGGATGAAGGCGGAGCAGGCCGAGAAGTCGCGTCAGCTCCTCCCCGGCGCGAAGGTGCTGCTGCAGGGCGGCTTCTACGGGACCATCGTCGAGTACGACGGTGACGACCTCTCGAAGTCGGCCCGCGTCGAGCTCGCACCCGGCGTCGAGGTCGAGGTCCACAGCCAGGCGATCCTGCGCGTCGTCGACCCCGCCGAGGGCACCCTCACCGAGGACGAGTACATCGAGGCTGAAGAGCACCACGAGGAGTACGTCGCCGACGTCGAGCAGGGTCTCATCACCTCGGTCAGCGACGACGCCGCGCGTGATCGCGCCGACGCCGCATCCGAGGGCGCGGCCGACCGCGACGACAAGCCCCGCGCCTGACCCGCCGCTGACCCGGCGCTCGCTCGACGAAAGCTGACCTCCCCGTGGCGACTTCCACACCTGTGCGCCGTGCCTGGCGCGCGCTGACCGGACTCGTGGTCCTGACGGCGCTCCTGTTCGGTATCAACGCACTCGGCGTCTACGTGTTCAAGGCGAGCTCCTGGGCTCCCGAGCTCGCCCTCGACCTCCAGGGCGGCACGCAGATCATCCTCGAGGCGCAGTCCGACGGGGCGACGCCGTCGAGCGAGCAGATGCAGCAGGCGGCGTCGATCATCCGCCAGCGCGTCGACGCCTCCGGTCTGGTCGAGGCCGACATCGCCACGCAGGCCGGCAACCAGATCGTCGTGCAGCTGCCCGGCGAGGTCGACGACGACACCCGCGAGCGCATCGACGCCTCGGCGCAGCTTCAGCTGCGCGCCGTGCTCTACACCGGTTCGCCCGCAACGAGCTTCGTGGGCGATGACGGCAACCAGACGCCGTACCCCACCCCCGATCCCAACCTCCCCGCGACTCCGTCGACGACACCGTCCAACGGCAGCGACCCCGCGTGGATCACCGAGGCGCTGCAGGCGCAGTTCCTCGCCTACGACTGCGCGAACCCCGCGAACGACCCCGCCGACGCGCCGGCAGACCAGCCTCTGATCACGTGCGACCGCACCGGGACGGCGAAGTACATCCTCGGCCCGGTCGAGCTCGACGGCTCGTCGATCGACAACGCGACCAACGGCCTCGAGCAGAGCACCGGCCGCTGGGCTGTGAACATCACGTTCGACCAGCAGGGCACCGAGACGTTCGGCAAGATCAGCCAGCGGCTCTACGGGCAGCAGTCGCCGCTCAACCAGTTCGCCTTCGTGCTCGACGGCGACGTCCTGTCGGCGCCGTCGATGGATGCCGTGATCCTCACCGGCAAGCCCTCCATCACCGGGTCGTTCGACCAGGACAGCTCCAAGGTGCTCGCCGACCAGCTCAAGTTCGGCGCGCTGCCGCTCAGCTTCGAGGTGCAGAGCACCAACACGATCTCGGCCACCCTCGGTTCGCAGCAGCTCCAGATCGGTCTCATCGCGGGCCTCATCGGTCTCGCGCTCGTCGCCGTCTATTCGCTCGTGGTCTACCGGGCGCTCGGAACCGTCATCATCGCGTCGCTCGTCGTCATGGGTGTCCTGACCTACGTGGCGCTCACGATCCTCGCCTGGCGCATGGGCTTCCGGCTCTCGCTCGCGGGTGTGGCGGGCCTCATCGTGACGATCGGCTTCACGGCCGACTCCTTCATCGTGTACTTCGAACGCATCAGAGACGAGCTGCGCGACGGCAAGTCGATCACGAGCGCCGTCGAGGACGGCTGGTCCCGCGCCAAGCGGACGATCTTCATCTCGAAGTCGATCAACATCCTCGCCGCGGTGGTGCTGTACATCCTGGCCGACTCCACGGTGAAGGGCTTCGCGTTCACGCTGGGTCTCACGACGGCCATCGACATCCTGATCTTCATCCTCTTCACCCACCCCGTGCTGCAGCTGCTGGTGCGCACCCGGTTCTTCGGATCGGGGCACAAGCTGTCGGGCCTCGACCCGGACGCGCTGGGTGCCGTCTATCGCGGGCGGGCGCAGTTCCGTGCGCCGGTCGCCGCGGGAGCGAAGACATCAGCCGGTCGCCGTGCGGCGAAGTCGCGTGGTGAGGCCGAACGGCGACAGACGATCGCGGAACGCAAGCGTGCCGAGCAGGCCGCGGGCGACCAGAGCGACGCGACGGGGGACAAGCACTGATGCGTTTCTTCAACAGGTTCGGCAACGACCTCTACACGGGGAAGCTCTCGTTCCCCTTCGTCGCCCGCCGCGCGCTGTGGTTCATCATCGCCGCGGCGCTCGTGCTCGGCTCCGTGCTCGTCCTCGTGGTGAAGCCCCCGCAGTTCTCGATCGAGTTCACCGGTGGATCGCAGTTCACGGTGACGAATGTGTCGAACACCGATCAGCTGCTCGCGACCGACGCCGTGCAGGAGGTCGTGCCGGGTGCGACGACCAAGGTCACGACGATCGGCGAGGATGCCGTCCGCGTTCAGACCGACCAGATGTCGGACATCGAGACGCGCGACGTCACGGCCCGCCTCGCGGAGGCGTACGAGGTCCCGGCCGCCGAGGTGAGCTCGTCGTTCATCGGACCGAGCTGGGGCCAGGACGTCACCCGCCAGTCGCTGTGGGGTCTGGCGATCTTCCTCGCGCTGACATTCCTGATCCTGGCGCTCTACTTCCGCACCTGGAAGATGTCCGTCGCCGCCATCATCGGCCTCGTCGACGTTCTCGTCGTCACCGTGGGCGTCTACTCGCTCTTCGGGTTCGAGATCTCTCCGGCCGCTGTCATCGGCTTCCTGACGATCCTGTCGTACTCGCTGTACGACACGACGGTCGTCTTCGACAAGGTGCGCGAGAACACGTTCGAGGACGGCGAGAAGTCGGGTCGCACGTTCGGCGAATCGGTGAACCTGGCCGCGAACCAGACCCTCGTGCGGTCGATCAACACCACGATCGTCGCTGCGCTCCCCACGGGGGCGATCCTCTTCATCGGCGCCCTGTGGCTGGGGGCCCAGACGCTGACCGACATCTCGCTCTCGATCTTCGTCGGCACCCTGGTCGCCGCCTACTCGACTCTGTTCGTCGCCGTGCCGCTGTTCGCTCTCCTGCGCGAGAACGAGCCCGCGATCAAGGCCAACGACACCCGGGTGCTGGAGTCGCGTGAGCGCGCCTCCGTCGAGGCCTGAGCCTCACGAGGGCGCGTAGAATCGATGTCTGCATGGCGGAGGTGAGCGTATGACCGAGACAACTCCGCCCCCTGCCCAGAGCTCGCTGCGACGCCTCGTTCCGAGGATCTTCTCGCGGGCCGCACCGCGTGAGGGCCTCGAGCAGCTCGTCCGGACCGTGCGCGCCCACCACCCCAAGGGTGACATCGCGATCATCGATCGTGCCTACCAGACCGCGTCTCGCGCGCATGCGCAGCAGAAGCGCCAGAGCGGTGAGCCGTACATCACGCATCCGCTGGCCGTCGCGCAGATCCTCGCCGAGCTCGGCCTCGGCCCGCGGGCCATCGCCGCCGCGCTGCTGCACGACACGGTCGAGGACACCTCCTACGGACTCGACCAGCTGACCGCCGAGTTCGGCGACGAGGTCGCCATGCTCGTCGACGGGGTCACGAAGCTCGACAAGGTCAAGTACGGCGACGCTGCTCAGGCGGAGACGGTACGGAAGATGATCGTCGCGATGTCGCGCGACATCCGCGTGCTCCTGATCAAGCTCGCCGACCGGCTGCACAACGCCCGGACCTGGGGCTTCGTCCCGCCCGAGAAGGCCGCGAAGAAGGCGACCGAGACCCTCGAGATCTACGCGCCGCTCGCGCACCGCCTCGGTATCCAGGCGATCAAGAGCGAGCTCGAGGACCTGTCGTTCGCGGTGCTGCACCCCAAGCTCTACGCCGAGATCGACAGCCTGGTGACGCAGCGCACGCCGCAGCGCGAGCAGTATCTGCAGACGGTCATCGACGCCGTCGAGAGCGATCTCCGCGAGCTCCGCATCCGGGGACGCGTCATGGGCCGTCCGAAGCAGCTGTACTCGGTCTACCAGAAGATGGTCATCCGCGGTCGTGAGTTCGACGACATCTACGACCTCATCGGCATCCGCGTTCTGGTGACCACTGTCCGCGACTGCTACGCGGTGCTCGGCTCGATCCACGCGCGCTGGACGCCTCTGCCCGGACGCTTCAAGGACTACATCGCGACTCCGAAGTTCAACCTGTACCAGTCGCTCCACACCACGGTGATCGGCCCTGGTGGTCGTACGGTCGAGATCCAGATCCGCACCCACGAGATGCATCAGCAGGCCGAGTTCGGTGTCGCTGCGCACTGGAAGTACAAGGAGCGGATGGCGGGCGGCAAGGCCGACGCCAAGGCGATCGACAACGACATGGCGTGGCTCGCGCACATCTCGGACTGGCAGGCCGAGACGGCCGACCCGGGCGAGTTCCTCGATTCGCTCCGCTTCGAGATCGGCGCGAAAGAGGTCTACGTCTTCACGCCGAAGGGGCGGGTCGTCGGGCTTCCGGCAGGCGCCACGCCGGTCGACTTCGCCTACGCCGTGCACACCGAGATCGGGCACCGCACGATGGGGGCGAAGGTCAACGGCCGTCTCGTGCCCCTCGAGTCGACGCTGTCGAGCGGCGACGTCGTCGAGGTCTTCACCTCGAAGAATCCCGACGCCGGCCCGAGCCAGGACTGGCTGACGTTCGTCAAGAGCACGCGCGCGCGGAACAAGATCCGCGGGTGGTTCACGAAGGAGCGCCGCGAAGAGGCCGTCGAGCAGGGCAAGGACGCTATCGCGCGCGCCATGCGACGGCAGAACCTCCCGCTCCAGCGCCTCATGGGCCAGGATGCCTTCAGCGAAGTGGCGCACCAGCTGCGCTACGAGGACGTCACGGCGCTCTACGCGGCTGTCGGCGAGGGCCACGTCTCGACGCAATCGGTGATCGAAAAGGTCACCGCCCTCGTGCGTGCCGAAGAGGACACCTCTACGGGGCCGATCGAGCTGCCGGCCGTCGGGCGGTCGCGGCAGAAGCGCGACAGCGACTCGGGCGTTCTCGTCCGCGGTGCGCCCGACATCCTGGTCAAGCTCGCGAAATGCTGCACACCGGTTCCCGGCGACGAGATCGTCGGCTTCGTCACCCGCGGCAGCGGCGTCTCGGTGCACCGTGCCGACTGCACGAACGTCGAGTCGCTCATGCGCGATCCGGAGCGCGTCATCGAGGTGACGTGGGCGCCGACGACGAAGAGTCTCTTCCTCGTTCAGATCCAGGTCGAGGCGCTCGACCGGTCCGGGCTCCTGAGCGATGTCACGCGGGTGCTCAGCGAGCATCACGTCAACATCCTCTCGGCCTCGGTGCAGACCAACAACGACCGGCTCGCACTGAGCAGGTTCGTGTTCGAGATGGGCGACACGGTCCACCTCGATCGCGTGCTGAACGCGGTTCGGCGCATCGACGCGGTCTACGACGTCTATCGCGTCACATCGTCCTGACCCGCGCCTCCTCCAGCCATGCGAGCGCCTGCCGTTTGAAGGGCAGGGGGCCGCTCGACTCCAGCGCCTCGTGCGCTTCGGGCACGATGTCGGGGAACGTCTCGATCATCGCGACGGCGCCGCGCTGAGGCGCTGCGGCGACCGCGGCGTCGGCCCGCAGGAGGTCGCAGAGGGTGCGAACGCGACAGGAGACCGGCATCCCACCCAGGTGCACGATGTCGAGGGCCGGCAGCTGCAGGTCGCGGTAGTGCAGGCGATGATCGAGCACGTGGTCGCGTCGTCGCTTGGTGCACCGCTGCACGCTGTGGCGCAGCGGCGGGTCGGGCAGCGCTCCGTGCACCCACGCCGCCGATTCGTGGGTCAGGGCGAGCCCGCGGGCGACGAGCGGGCGCAGCGAGGCCGCCCGGATCTCCGGGCTCTCGATGGCATCCGCGGGCATGAACGCCTCGCCGACCTCCACGACGTCGCCGTCGAGGCGCGCCGCGGCGAGCTCTGCCGCGGAGAGACGCTCGCCCGGGTTGTAGACGAAGGGCCAGACCATGCCCTCAGTCTCCCGTGCGCCCGATCGGTTCCGGGGCGCCGTCGCCGATCTGTGGAGAGCGCTGCCTCCACAGACGGCGCGGCGGGGGAGGCGTCAGCCGCCGAGAGCGCTCAGCCAGGCCTTGCGGGCGCTGAGCGCCTCTTTCGCCTGCTTGATGGCGCGCTGGTCGCCGGAGGCCTCAGCCTCAGACACCTCGGCCTCGAGCTTCGCGATCGCGTCGTGCAGCTGCGACAGCATGTCGCCCTGACGTGCCTTCGTCTCGGGGTTGTTGTTCTTCCAGTCGGCGTCCTCGCGTGAGCGCACGGACTGCTCGACCTTCCGGAGCTCGTCGTCGAGGGCGCGCTCCTTGTCGCGGGGGAAGATGCGACCGATCTCGTCCCAGCGGCGCTGGATGCCGGTGAGGAGCGCCCGCGCGGCGGCCGTGTCCTTCTCGGCGGTCACGGCGGCGGCCTCGTCGAGCAGGGCGCGCTTGGCGACGATCTTCTCCTGCGACGCCTCGGCGTCGGCATGCTCGCGCTCGGCACGTGCGCCGTAGAGCGCGTCGCCCGCGGCCTTGAATCGCGCCCAGAGGGCGTCGTCGGCCTTCTTGCCGGCCCGACCGGACTGCTTCCACTGCTCGAGCAGGTCACGGTACGCGCCGATGCCGTCCTCGCCTCGCGGGGCAAGAGCTTCGGCACGCTCGATCAGGCGCTGCTTGGCGTCGCGTGCGCTCTTGTGCGTCTCGTCGAGGCTCGCGTAGAACTCGCGGCGGTGCTTGTCGATCGTCGACCGCGCGTCGCGGAACCGCTTCCACAACTGCTGGCCGATGCCGCGGGGCAGACGCGGGCCATCGGCCTGGTGACGCTGCCAACGCTCGAAGAGGTCGTTGACCTCGGCGGACGTCTGCTTCCACTGGATCGACTTGGGGTCGCGAGCGGCGATGGCCTCGATCGCATCGACGAGCGCGGTCCGCTCGACGATGGCCGCATCGAGGGCCTGCTTGGCTTCCGCGGCCTCGGACTCGGAAGCGGCGTCAAGCGCACCCTCGAGCGCGACGAGGCGCGCCTCGAGGGCGGCGAGGTTGCCCACGGCGGCAGCTCCCGCGATGCGGGACCGGAGTGTCGTCACCGTCGACCGGAGGTCGGTGGCCGACGCTCCGCCGCGGCGGTGGCGTACCTCGACGAGCGTCACCTCGCCGGCGAGGTCGGAGAACTTGCGCTGGAAGTAGGCGAGCGCCTCATCCGGCGTGCCGTCGGGGTACTGGCCGACGACGCGCCACTCATCCCCCTCGCGCACCGAGACGGTGCCATCGTCGTCGACGCGACCCCACGGGGCGTCGTCGGCGGGGGTGATCGTGGAGTCAGGGGTGGAAGTCACGGAAGGCACCTCGTCGCGGCTCGCGCCGCATGGGGGTCAGGTCGGGGGACAGCCTAGTACGGAGGGGGTCAGGGCGTCGGGATCGTCGCCGGAGTGGAATCCGATGGCGTCGGGGTCGGCGTCGGAGTCGAGGTCGCGCTCGGCGACGGCGCCGGCGTCTCGGCGGGGCTCGGGGCCCCGGGGCCGGCCGTGAAGTACGCGATCTGGGCACCCAGCGCGGCGACGATCAGGACACCGCCGGCGATGGCGGCGACGAGGTTGTCGCGCGACCGGCGCCGGGTCAGACCGTCGTGGTATTCGCGACGGGCGGCGTACAGACGAGCGCGTTCCTGCGCCGCACGATCGTCCCGGTTCTTTCCGCGACCTGCCACGTTGCCTCCTCCACGCCCCGTTCCGGGCCGCTCAAGCCTACGGCGACGGCCGGGGCGGCGACAAAATCCCCGTGTCCGTGAGCGCGACTAGCCTGAGAGGATGACCGATTCGAGCGCGCTCTTCTCCGGGCAGACGCCGCTCGCCGTGCGCATGCGCCCCACTTCGCTCGACGAGGTCGCCGGACAAGGGCATCTGCTGCGGCCGGGCTCGCCCCTGGTCGCGCTCGCATCACCGGACGGCAATCGCGCGGGCGCGGTCTCCGTCATCCTGTGGGGGCCACCCGGAACCGGTAAGACGACACTCGCGCAGGCGATCGCCCGGTCGTCGGGACGCCGCTTCGTCGAGCTCTCGGCAGTGACCGCCGGAGTCAAGGACGTCCGCGAGGTGATGCAGGAGGCGATGACGCAGCGCGATCTGTACGGCATCTCGACGATCCTGTTCCTCGACGAGATCCACCGCTTCACGAAGGCTCAGCAGGACGCCCTCCTCCCGGGGGTCGAGAACGGCTGGGTTCTGCTCATCGCGGCGACGACCGAGAATCCCTCATTCTCCGTCGTCGCTCCGCTCCTCTCCCGTTCGTTGCTGCTCACCCTGCAGCCGCTGAGTGACGACGACCTCGGCGGACTCATCGACCGCGCCGTCACGGATGCCCGCGGACTCGCCGGTTCGATCGTCCTCGCCGACGAGGCGCGGACGGCTCTCATCCGGCTGGCATCCGGCGACGCCCGACGCGCGCTGACGTCGCTCGAGGCGGCGGCGACGATGGCCGAGCCCGTCGAAGGCGATGCGGCCCCCGTCATCAGCGCCGATCACGTCGCTCAGGCCGTAGACCGCGCCCTTCTCCGGTACGACCGGCAGGGTGACGAGCACTACGACGTGATCAGCGCCTTCATCAAGTCGATCCGCGGGTCGGACGTCGATGCCGCCATGCACTACCTCGCGCGCATGATCGAGGCGGGCGAGGATCCGCGGTTCATCGCCCGGCGCCTGGTCATCTCGGCATCCGAGGACATCGGCCTCGCCGATCCGCAGGCGTTGACGATCGCCGTAGCCGCGGCCGACGCCGTCGCCTTCATCGGGATGCCGGAGGGACGCATCCCGCTCGCAGAGGCGACGGCCTACCTCGCGACCACCGCGAAGTCGAACGCGGCGTACAACGCCATCAACGCCGCGATCTCCGACGTCCGCGCCGGGGGATTCGGCCGCGTCCCCAAGCACCTCCGCGACGCGCATTACGCCGGTGCGAAACGACTCGGGCACGGCAAGGGCTATGTGTACCCGCACGACCTCGAGGTCGGAGTCGCCACGCAGCAGTACCTTCCCGACGAGCTGCGCGGCAAGCGGTACTACGAGCCGACCAACCGCGGCGTCGAGCGCGAGATCGGCGCGCGGGTCGATAAGCTCCGGAAGATCCTGGGGGACTGAGCAGTGGACGACACCGTGCACGATTGGACGCTGCTGGGCTCGTCGCCGGTTTTCGACGGCTACGTCCGCGTTCGACGCGACCGCTACCGGCTGCCCGACGGAAGCGAGAGCGACTGGGATGTCGTCGACGTCGGCGACACCGTCGCCGTCATCGCCCTGACCGCGGACGACACCGTCGTCCTGTTCGACCAGTACCGGGTCGGCCCGCAGCGCGTCTTGGCCGAGCTGCCCGGTGGCCTCATCGATCCCGGCGAGGATGCGACGAGCGCGGGCGTGCGCGAACTGCGAGAAGAGACCGGCTACCGCGCGGGTGCCGTCTTCGATGCCGGCGCGGAGTGGGCTGCGGCGAACGCTCGCCGGCGTCGGCACGTGATCATCGCTGCCGACTGCGTGCGCGTCGCGGAACCCGAATGGGGCGAGCACGAGACCGGGCGGGTGCGGACGATTGCGGCATCCGCCCTGCTCGACCACCTGACGGCGGGGCAGAGCAGCGACAGCGGCCCGGCCGTGCGCGCGCTCGTCCGGTTCGCGGCGGCGCCGAACGTGGACCCCGCACTCAGTGCGACGCAATCGCGCGTGCGCACGCTTCTCTCGTCGTTCTCCTCACGTGACGACGTCGGCGCGGAGGACGCCGCGGACGCCTCGGATCCGTTCGACGCGTTCTGGGATGCGGCGGGCGACAAGAGCGCAGACGCGCTGTGGGCGGAACTCGACGAGATCGCCGCCGGGGCCGACGACGCGGTGCGCAGCTACGAGCGCGCCTCACTGCACGACTACCTCGGCGAAGAGGCTGAGGCGATCCCGCTGTACCGGACGGCTCTCGACAGCGGGCTGACCGGCGAGCGGCGCTCGGCGTGCATCATCCAGTTGGCGAGCTCGCTGCGAAACGTCGGGGATGCCTCGGGCGCGCTGGCGCTTCTGCACAGATTCCCCGACACCGATCGCCTCGCAGACGCAGCCCGGGCCTTCGAGGCACTCGCGCTGTTCAGCGATCAGAAACCGGCGCCCGCACTGCGCACCGCATTGCGGGCTCTAGCGCCGCATCTGCCGGCCTACCGCCGTTCGGTCGAGGCGTACGCTGCCGAGCTCGTCGCACCGCATCGCATTCGCGCGATCTCCGTGGCCGTCGTCGTCTCCGAGGGGTATGTCCTCGCCGAGGAGTACGCGGGCGCCGCCGGTTCGGGCCCGTTCCTCCGCGCCCCGGGCGGCGGCATCGAGTACGGCGAGACGGCGGCGGCCGCGATGCGTCGCGAGCTGCGTGAGGAACTCGCCGCCGAGGTCGATGAGCTGAGGCTGCTCACGGTGAGCGAGAACATCTTCGACAACGGCCGGAAGAGCGGCCATGAGATCGCGCACGTCTTCGCGGTGCGCAGCGTCGTGCTCGAAACGCTGCCGCGGGGTGAGCATCTCGCCGTCCTCGACGGCGACACCTCCGTCGGCTGGCATCGCATCGCCGACCTACGCCGGGACGCGACACCGTTCTACCCGCACGGCATCCTCGATCTCGCTGCCGCGGTCGACGCAGGCGCCGTCTGATAGACTCGACCGGCTCGAAGCCCAGTTTTCGGGCATCCCTCTCTTTTGATCAAGACCTCTCGGCGTGCCCCGGCGTGCAGTCCGAGACGGGCGAGGAGACGGAGATACGTCCGTGAGTCGTGAACGTCGCGACCACGTCATCGGAAGGAGAGCTTCGTGACCACGAAGTCTCAGGACCGCCGCAAGGTCCGTCTGTCGCGCGCCCTCGGCGTCGCGCTGACCCCGAAGGCCGCCCGCTACCTCGAGAAGCGTCCCTACGCTCCCGGCGAGCACGGCCGCACCAAGCGCAAGGCCGACAGCGACTACGCCGTCCGTCTCCGCGAGAAGCAGCGTCTGCGCGAGCAGTACGGCATCCGCGAGAAGCAGATGCGCAACACCTTCAACGAGGCCCGCCGCAAGGACGGCCTGACCGGTGAGAACCTGGTCGAGCTGCTCGAGATGCGTCTCGACGCGCTCGTCGTGCGCGCCGGTTTCGCCCGCACCACGGCGCAGGCTCGTCAGCTCGTCGTGCACCGTCACATCCTTGTCGACGGTCAGCTCGTCGACCGCCCGTCGTTCCGCGTGAAGCCGGGCCAGCTCATCCACGTCAAGGAGAAGAGCGAGTCGCTCGAGCCGTTCCAGGTCGCAGCCGCCGGCGGTCACGCCGACGTCCTGCCCCCGGTCCCCGGTTACATCGAGGTCGAGCTCGACAAGCTGCAGGCACGCCTCGTGCGTCGCCCGAAGCGCGCCGAGGTGCCCGTCACGTGTGACGTGCAGCTCGTCGTCGAGTACTACGCCGCGCGCTGAGTCGTCCGGCTCGCTGAGTCTCAGCACTGCCGCGAAGGGCGTCGGGTTCTCCCGGCGCCCTTCGTGCTTTGCGCCTAACATGGATGCCATGAAGAACGCGCTGTGGTTCGTTTTGGGCGTCGCCGGCGGTTTCGTCGCCGCGCACGTGGTCAACAAGGATCCGCGCGGTCACGAGATGCTCGCCGAGGTCGATGCGCGGATCTCCGAGTTCGCCGACCGGATCGGCGATGCCTACCGCGAGCAGGAAGCCCGCATCGAGGGTCTCGCAGCGGACGTGAAGGGCGCGGCCTCCGACGCCCTCGACTCGGCTGCGAACGTCGCCGACGCCGCGCGCGACGCGGTCGCCAAGGCCACGAACGCCGACTCCTCACACTGATACCTGCCCCGATCGAGACGTCGTGCCTCCGGGTGCGACGCCGATGCCTGCCTGCCGAAGGAACCCGATGAAGACCGCCGAGATCGCCCAGCGCTACCTGGACTACTTCGAGAAGAAGGGGCACACCATCGTGCCCTCCGCATCGCTCGTCACCGATGACCCCGCGCTGCTGTTCACCGTCGCGGGAATGGTCCCCTTCATTCCGTACCTCTCCGGCGACGTCCCCGCGCCGTATGCGCGAGCCGCCGATGTGCAGAAGTGCATCCGCACCAACGACATCGAAGAGGTGGGCAAGACGCCCCGCCACGGCACCTTTTTCCAGATGCTCGGCAACTGGTCGTTCGGCGACTACTTCAAAGAGGGCGCCATCTCGTTCGCCTGGGAGCTGCTGACCAGCCCCGAGTCGGAGGGCGGCCTCGGGTTCGACCCGAAGGATCTCTGGGTCACGGTGTACGAAGAGGACGATGAAGCGCGCGAGCTGTGGCTGAAGCACTCGACGCTGCCGGACGAGCGCATCCAGCGTCTCGGGAAGGACACCAACTACTGGAGCACCGGTCTGCCCGGTCCCGCCGGTCCCTGCTCGGAGATCTTCTTCGACCGCGGCCCCGCGTACGGCATCGACGGCGGACCGGCGACCGACGACGACCGGTACGTCGAGATCTGGAACCTCGTGTTCATGCAGTACGAGATCACCGACGTGCGCTCGAAGTACGACTTCACGATCGTCGGCGAGCTGCCGAACAAGAACATCGACACGGGCATGGGGCTCGAGCGCGTCGCCTTCATCAAGCAGGGCGTCGACAACATGTACGAGACCGACCAGGTGCGTCCCGTGCTCGACAAGGCCGTCGAGCTCTCGGGCAAGACCTACGGCGCGAACCACGAGGACGACGTGCGTTTCCGCGTCATCGCGGACCACGTCCGGTCTTCGCTGATGCTGCTCTCCGACGGCGTGACCCCCTCGAACGACGGGCGCGGATACATCCTGCGTCGTCTGATGCGTCGGGCCATCCGCTCGATGCGCCTGCTGGGCGTCGACGGACCGAGCTTCGCCGAGCTGTTCGCAGCGTCGCGCGATGCGATGAAGGAGGCGTACCCGGTCGTCGAGACCGACTACGCGCGGCTCTCGCAGTACGCCCTCGCCGAGGAGGCGACCTTCCTGCGCACCCTCGCTGCGGGATCCGAGCTGCTCGACGAGTCGGTCGAGCAGGCCAAGAAGGCCGGTGCCGGCGAGCTGAGCGGTGCGCAGGCGTTCCTTCTGCACGACACCTACGGCTTCCCCATCGACCTGACTCTCGAGATCGTCGAAGAGGCAGGGCTCAGCGTCGATCGCGGCGCCTTCGACTCGCTCATGCAGGAGCAGCGCGAGCGGGCGAAGGCCGACGCACGGTCCCGCAAGGGGCAGCTCGCCGACACGAGCGTCTACCGCGACTTCCGCGCGCAGGGCGAGACGGTGTTCACGGGTTACACCGAGCTCGAGACGGGCTCACGGGTGCTCGGAATCCTGGTCGGCGGCGTCTCGGTCGATCGCGCCGCTCAGGGCGAGATCGCCGAAGTGATCCTCGCCGAGACGGCGCTGTACGCCGAGTCCGGCGGCCAGGTCGCCGACAAGGGCGTCATCGTCGGTCCTGGCTACGAGCTCGAGGTGCTCGACGTCCAGAAGCCGGTGCCCGGTCTCGTCAGCCACACCGTCGAGGTCACGACGGGCGAGGTGGCAGTCGGCGAGGCCGCGACGACGGTCGTCGATGCCGCGAACCGCCGTGCGGCGCAGCAGGCCCACTCCGCGACGCACCTCGTGCACGCGGCACTGCGCGACACGCTCGGCAAGTCCGCGACTCAGGCCGGTTCGCTCAACCGCGCCGGTTACCTCCGTTTCGACTTCTCGTGGGGCCAGGCGCTCTCGGCCGAGACCCGTACGGAGATCGAGGAGATCGCCAACAACGCGGTCCGCGACAACCTCGAGGTGACGACCCGCATCATGTCGCTCGACGAGGCGAAGGCCGCCGGCGCGATGGCCCTCTTCGGCGAGAAGTACGGCGAGACCGTCCGCATGGTCGACATCGGCGGCCCGTGGTCGCGCGAACTCTGCGCGGGCACCCACGTGGCGTCGAGTGCCGAGGTCGGCCTGATCAACCTCGTCGGCGAGTCGTCGGTCGGCGCCTCGAACCGCCGTGTCGAGGCGCTCGTCGGTCAGGACGCCTTCCGCGAGCTCGCGGCCGAGCGGGCGATCGTGTCGCAGCTCACCAGCTCGCTGAAGACCCCGCGCGACCAGCTCGCTGCACGTGTGGCCGAGCTCGCCGCGAGCCTCAAGGCCGCCGAGAAGCGGATCGCGCAGTTCGAGGCGCGGGCGCTGGCCGACCGGCTTCCGCAGCTCGTGTCGACGGCCGCCTCGTCGGGGCCGTTCCAGATCGTGGCCGAGTCGCTGGGGACAGCAGGCTCGGCGGATGACGTCCGCACCCTTGCGCTGCAGGTGCGCGATCGGCTCGGTGCCGACGCGGCGGCGATCGTCGCACTGGGGGCCGTCGTCGGAGAACGTCCCGTCGTGGTGGTCGCGACGAACGACGCTGCGCGCTCGGCCGGCGCCAAGGCCGGCGTGCTCGCGAAGGCCGCGGCAGCCGCTCTGGGCGGCGGAGGCGGCGGACGCGACGATGTCGCGCAGGGTGGCGGCACGGATGCGTCGGCGCTTCCCGACGCGCTCCGCGCCGTCCGCGACGCGGCGGGCACTCTGTGAGCGGATTCCGTCCCGGCGTGCGCCTGGGAGTCGATGTGGGCACCGCCCGCATCGGCGTCGCGCGATGCGACCGTGACGGTCTGCTCGCCGTGCCGGTCGAGACGGTGCCTCGTGGCGACGGCGACGTCGCGCGGATCAACGCGCTCGCGGCCGAGTACGACGCCGTCGAGCTCGTGGTCGGACTGCCCGTCGCGCTCAGCGGGCGCGAGACGGCATCGACGGCCGACGCGCGCGGTTTCGCCGAGGCTCTGGTCGCCGCGGGTCACCCCGTGCGGCTCGTGGATGAGCGCTTGAGCACCGTCAGCGCGCACAGCGCTCTGCGGGGTTCGGGCCGCTCGCAGCGATCGTCTCGTAGCATTGTTGACCAGGTCGCCGCCGTAGTGCTCCTCCAGCAAGCACTCGACGTCGAGAAGAGCACCGGTAACCCGCCCGGCGCTTCCGTCGCACCCTCGCAGGAGCACCCCTGACATGACTGACCGTCCGCCGCACGACAACGCCGTCCCGACCAGCCGGCGCGCCGCGCGTGCGGCCGCCCGGAGCTCGGCGCCGGAGCCGGCGGAGGTGCCCGCGGCATCCGCACCGGCACCCGCTCCCGCCTCGCAGCACCTGGGGCACGGTCCCGCGTCAGAGGTGCGGGAGCAGCGCGAACCCGCTTCGCGAGAATCGGCGCCGCGTGCTGTCCAGACCGCCTCGGCGCCCGCCCCTGGGACCCTGGACGCCTTGTTCACGGGCGAGGTGAGCACGCACGACGTGGGCGACGTCCCGAGCCGCCACGACCGCGACCGGAAGAAGAGCCGCATCGCCAAGTGGGTGGTGCTGATCGTGATCCTCGCGATCATCGGAGGCATCGGCGCCGGCGCCGCGTGGGTCTGGAACACCTACGAGACGCAGATCCGGTCCGTGATGGGCTGGGAGGAGCCGAAGGACTTCGAGCCCGGCGAGGCGACAGGCGAGGCGCTCGTCACCGTCGTCGACGGCGACACGGGGTCGACGATCTCTCAGACGCTCTTCGATCAAGGCGTCACGAAGACCCCGACGGCGTTCTACGACCACCTCATCGCAACGGCCCAGAACCCGACGTTCCAGCCCGGCGTCTACGCGCTGCAGCAGCGCATGACCTCGGAGGCCGCCCTCGACCTCATCCTCGACCCGGCGAGTCGACGGCAGAACGCCGCGCAACTGCGGGAAGGGCTGACGCTGGACCAGACGGTCGAGGTGCTTGCGCAGGGCACGGGGATGTCGGCGGAGGACTTCACCTCCGCCATCGCCGACCCCTCCGCCTATGGTGTCTCCGCCGACACCCTCGAGGGGTGGCTCTTCCCGGCGACGTATCAATTCGATCCCGGTCTGTCGGCCGCCGACATCGTCCGCACGATGGTCGACCGCACCGTCGAGTCGCTCGATGCCGCGGGTGTTCCTCAGGAGCGCCGCGAGGAGATACTCACGACGGCATCCATCATCCAGCGCGAAGCGCGCCTGTCCGACGATTTCTACAAGGTCTCCCGCGTCATCGCGAATCGCCTCGCCGACGGCATGCCCCTGCAGATGGACTCGACGGCCCAGTACGGGTACGACGAGATGCACGACGGCACGGCCAGCTCGTCGGCGGAGGCGCTCGAGGACGACAACCCCTGGAACACCTACGTCCGGGCGGGACTGCCGGCCGGACCGATCGCCAATCCCGGCGATGAGGCGATCGACGCGGCGATGAACCCTGTGGACGGGCCGTGGCTGTATTTCGTCACCTGGAACATGGATACCGGCGAGACGATCTTCTCGGCGACCTACGAGGAGCACCAGGCCGGCATCGAGCAGTGGCACGCGTGGTGCGACGCGAATGACAACCGCGGCTGTTGAGCCATCCGCGGGAGCGCCGCGCCGGTTCGAGGTGTGGGGCTCGCCGATCGAGCACAGCCGGTCACCCGTGCTGCATGCCGCCGCCTACGGGCAGCTCGGGTTGCCCTGGCGGTACGGGCGACGACAGGTCGACGAGACGTCGTTCGCGCGAGAGCTGGCGTCGCTCGGCGAGGAGTTCCACGGGCTGTCGTTGACGATGCCGCTGAAGACGCTCGCATGCGAGGCCGGTCGGCGGCGGGATGCCGCAGCGACCGCCACCGGCGCCGCGAACACGCTCGTCCGGGTCGGCGACGGCTGGGCGGCGTTCAACACCGACGTCGGCGGGCTGTCCGCCGCCCTCGCCGAGATCGGCGCATCCGAGGCTCCCCGTGCCCGGATCGTCGGAGCGGGCGCGACCGCGACTTCCGCGCTTCTCGCCCTCGAGCGCATCGGGGTCGGTCGTGTCGACATCGCGGCACGACGGCCGGCTGCGGCGGAGCCGCTGCTGAGTCTTGCGGCGCGTCGAGGCATGACGGTGACCGTGTCTCCGCTCGAGGCCCCCGCCGGGGACGTCGACCTGACCGTATCGACCCTGCCGGGCGACGCTCCGGTGGCGGATGCCGTCTCGGCCGGGCTCGCCGCGGTCGGGGGAACGCTCTACGACGTCGTCTACGGCACCTGGCCGACAGCGCTCGCGCAGGCCTGGCTGGCTGCCGGTCGACCGGCGCACCCGGGCGCGACGATGCTGCTCCACCAGGCGGTGCTGCAGATCCGCATCTTCGCCTCGGGCTCGCCGGACGAGCCGCTGCCCGGCGAGCCGGAGGTCGTCGCCGTCATGCGCCGAGCGCTCGTGGGAGGATAGACGAATGCTCCGCGTGCTCACGGCCGGCGAATCGCACGGCCCCGAACTCGTCGCCCTCATGGAGGGCCTTCCCGCCGGCGTGCCCGTCACCCGCGCTGCCATCCAGGCCGACCTCGCTCGGCGCAAGCTCGGCTACGGCCGCGGCTCGCGTATGAAGTTCGAGGAGGACGAACTCACCATCTCGACGGGCGTCCGCCACGGCTTCAGCCTCGGCAGCCCGATCGCGCTGCGCATCGGCAACACCGAGTGGCCCAAGTGGGTCGAGGTGATGAGCCCCGAGCCGGTCGAGCTGACCGAGCGCTCCCGCGGGCGCGGCGCCGCCCTGACGCGTCCCCGCCCCGGCCACGCCGACCTCGTCGGAATGCAGAAGTACGGCTTCGACGAAGCCCGCCCGATCCTCGAGCGTGCCAGCGCCCGCGAGACGGCCGCACGGGTGGCGCTGGGCGCGGTGGCGCGCTCGTTCCTCGGCGAGCTCGGCATCCGCCTCGTCAGCCACACGCTGTCGATCGGTCCCGTCCGGGTGCCCGACGGAGCAGCGCTGCCGACTCCGGATGACGTGGATGCGCTCGACGCGGATCCGCTGCGGTGCTTCGACGCCGAGACCTCCGCTGCGATGGTCGCCGAGGTCGACGCGGCGAAGAAGGACGGCGACACGCTCGGCGGCATCGTCGAGGTCCTCGCGTACGGGCTCCCGCCCGGGCTCGGCTCCCACGTCCAGTGGGACCGCCGTCTCGACGCGAAGCTCGCGCAGGCGCTGATGGGCATCCAGGCGATCAAGGGCGTCGAGGTCGGCGACGGCTTCGAGACCACGCGTCGTCGCGGTTCGGCAGCGCACGACGAGCTGTTCGCGACCGATGCGGGCATCGCGCGATCGAGCGACAAGGCGGGCGGCACCGAGGGCGGGATGTCGACCGGCACCGTCCTGCGCGTCCGCGCCGGCATGAAGCCGATCGCGACCGTGCCGAAGGCCCTGCGCACCGTCGACGTCGCTTCGGGCGACTCCGCGACGGCGCACCACCAGCGTTCCGACGTCTGCGCCGTGCCGGCAGCGGGTGTCGTGGCCGAGGCCATGGTCGCCATCGTCCTCGCCGAGTCGGTGCTCGAGAAGTTCGGGGGCGACAACGTCGCCGAGACCCGTCGCAACCTCGAGGGATACCTCGCGGCGATCCCCGAGACTCTGCGCTCGGCGGCGTTCAGCGACGACGCGATCGGATGACCGCCGCGGCGATCGTGCTGATCGGACCGATGGGCGCGGGCAAGTCGAGCATCGGAAAGAAGCTGGCGCGCGTGCTCGGCTCGACGTTCACCGACAGCGACAGCCTCGTCGTCCGCGATCACGGCGCGATCGAGCAGCTCTTCGCCGCACACGGCGAGCGGCACTTCCGCGAGCTCGAGCGTCGTGCCGTCGCCGAGGCCCTCGGACGCGGCGGCGTCGTCGCTCTCGGCGGCGGGGCGGTGCTGCACACCGACACCCGGTCCGACCTCGCCTCGCACCGGGTGGTCCTGCTGACGGTGTCGGAACAGACCATCGCGTCCCGCCTCGCCGGGACGAAGCGTCCGCTGCTGCAGGGCGAGGACCCCGTGGGTCGCTGGCGCGAGGTCGCCGAGAGCCGCCGCGAGGTCTACGAGCAGCTGGCCGACGCGCGCTTCGACACTTCCACCGGCCGGATCCAGGACATCGTCGACGCCATCGCGGCGTGGGCTCAGGAGGAGACGTCATGACAGACACCACCGTCATCACCGTCGGGGGCGGCTCGCCCTACGACATCACGATCGGGCGCGGCATCCTCCCGCTCGTCGGCTCGGCGCTGCCCGAGGCCGCCCGCAAGGTGCTGATCGTGCACCCGCCGACGCTGTCGGCGCAGGCCGAACGCCTGCGCGAGATGCTGGGCGCCGACCGCCAGGTGCTGCTCGCCGAGATCCCGGACGCCGAGCAGGGCAAGCGCGTCGAGGTCGCGGCGTTCTGCTGGCAGGTCATGGGCCAGGCCGACTTCACCCGCACGGATGCGGTCGTCGGGTTCGGCGGGGGCGCCGTGACCGACCTCGCCGGCTTCGTCGCAGCGACGTGGCTGCGCGGCATCGCGGTCGTGCAGGTCCCCACGACGGTGCTCGGCATGGTCGACGCGGCCGTCGGCGGCAAGACGGGCATCAACACCGCCGAGGGCAAGAACCTGGTGGGGGCCTTCTGGCCTCCCGTCGCCGTCGTCTGCGACCTCGACCTGCTCGACGGGCTCTCGCGCAACGAGCGCGTCGCCGGTTTCGCGGAGGTCGTGAAGGCGGGGTTCATCTGGCATCCCGAGATCCTCGACCTCATCGAGGCGGATCCGGAGGCGGCTGTCGACCCGCACAGCGCCTCGTTCCGGCGCAGCATCGAACTCGCGATCGACATGAAGGCGAAAGTCGTGGGGGAGGACCTCCGCGAGGCGGGCCTGCGCGAGGTGCTCAACTACGGACACACGCTCGGGCACGCCATCGAGCACGCCGAGCGGTATCAGTGGCGCCACGGCGCGGCGGTGTCCGTCGGGATGATGTTCGCCGCAGAGCTCTCGCGGCTGGCCGGCCGGCTTCCGGATGCCGCAGCCCAGCGTCACCGCGACATCCTCGAGACGCTCGGGCTGCCCACGTCGTACCGCGCGGGTGCGTGGCGCCAGCTGCTGGCGACGATGCAGCGCGACAAGAAGACCCGCGGCTCGATGCTGCGGTTCATCGTGCTCGACGACATCGCCAAGCCCACCGTGCTGCAGGCCCCCGACGAGTCGCTGCTCTTCGCCGCCTACCAGGAGGTCGGGGCCTGAGCCCGCTCGTCATCGGTAGGGTGGGCGCGTGAGCACACCCCGACGCCTGCTGCTGGTCAACGGGCCCAACCTGAACCTGCTCGGCACCCGCGAACCGGAGATCTACGGACGCGAGACGCTCGCGGACGTCGAGACGCTCGTGACCGAGACAGCCGCGGAGCGGGGGATCGAGGTGCGCTGCGTGCAGAGCAACCATGAGGGCGTGCTCATCGATGCCATCCACGAGGCGCGCACCGACTGCGCCGGCATCGTCATCAACCCGGGCGGACTCACGCACACCTCCGTCGTGCTCCGCGACGCCCTCGCGGGAGTCGCGCTGCCGGTGGCCGAGGTGCACATCTCGGACGTCTCCCAGCGCGAGAGCTTCCGCCATCACTCCTACGTCGCCGACATCGCTTCGGTGCACGTCATCGGCGAGGGCGTCGCCGGATACGCGCGCGCGACGCGACAGCTGCTCGACATCCTCGCGTAGAATCGATCCTCGGCCCGTCGGCCGCCCGACCACACGAACGGAACTCCACACTCATGGCATCGACCGCAGACATCAAGAACGGCGTCGTCCTCAGCATCGACGGTCAGCTTTGGAACGTCATCGAGTTCCAGCACGTCAAGCCCGGCAAGGGCGGAGCGTTCGTCCGTACCAAGCTGAAGAACGTCGTCTCGGGCAAGACCGTCGACCGCACCTACAACGCGGGCGCGAAGATCGAGATCGAGAACGTCGACCGTCGCGACTTCACCTACCTGTACAACGACGGTGACAACTTCGTCTTCATGGATGTCGACGACTACGACCAGATCACGGTCGCCGCCGCCACCGTCGGCGACGCGAAGAACTACCTGCTCGAGAACCAGCAGGTGCAGATCGCGCTCAACAACGGCAACCCGCTCTACATCGAACTGCCGGCATCCGTCGTCCTCGAGATCACGTACACCGAGCCGGGCCTCCAGGGCGACCGCTCGTCGGCCGGCACGAAGTCCGCGACCGTCGAGACCGGTTACGAGATCCAGGTTCCGCTGTTCGTCGAGCAGGGCACCAAGGTCAAGGTCGACACCCGCACGGGTGACTACCTCGGCCGCGTGAACTGACGCCGGTCCTCGTCCGATGAGCGCTCGCTCCAAGGCGCGCAAGCGCGCCCTCGACATCCTCTACCAGTCCGACATCCGCGGCGACGACCTCGGTGTGACGCTCGCCGCCGAGGCGAAGCGCGCTGCGCTCGAGCCCGCCCGCGAGGCATCGTGGCTGTACGCGCGCGAGATCATCGACGGGGTCATCGACAACCGCGACGACATCGACGAGCAGATCACCACCTTCGCGAAGGACTGGTCGCTCGCACGGATGCCGGCAGTGGACCGCGCGATCCTGCGACTCGGCGTCTGGGAGATCGTCTACAACGACGCGGTGCCGGCGGCCGTCGCGATCGACGAGGCGGTCGAGCTCGCGAAGGAGTTCTCGACGGACGGGTCGAGCGCCTTCGTCCACGGCGTGCTCGGGCGGGTCGCCCGACTGGGCTGACCGACGTCGGAGGCACCCGCGAGGATCCTCGAATGAGGTTGAACCCGTGAGCGCGAAGACGACGCCGTCGTGGCGCACGGTCCTGGCGCCGGGGGCGGCGGGCGAGAACCCGGTGGCCCTCGGGGTCCAGCTGCGACAACGAGAAAGCGCGGCCACGGCTCATTGGGGTCCGCGTCGGGTTATCCCGGCGACGCCGCGCGGCGTCGCGACGTCCGATGGCGAGCTCCGTCTCGCAGCCCGTCCGCTGACTCGGAGCGCGGCGAGCGGGCGATGGGTCCAGGGCGACGAGACGTGGGAGTCGCTCCGCCGCGGCGCGTGGCGGGTCGATCCGGTCCGGTCCCGCTGGTTCTCGACGCTCTACGGCATCGCGCACGATGCCCGGCTGCTCGGTGGCTACGGCGATTCCGAGTGGCTGACCCTCGACGGTGCCGACTCCGAACTGCTCTGGCCGCATCTGCGGACTGCGTCCGCGCTCGGCATCCCGATCGTCTCGACGCGACCTGATCAAGAGGTCTTCCTCGGTGACGCCGCGACCGTGGAGGTGCGGGTCGAGGGCGCCCCCGACGGCCTGCGGCTCGTTCCCGTCGTACGCTTCGACGGCGGGGATGCCGCGGCCCATGCGCGTCCGATCGGTCACGTCGGGGTCTACGGCGTCGACCAGGTGGGCGATTCGCTCCGGGTCGTCTTCGCACCGGCCGAGGTCGGGTCCGGCGTACGCGCCCTTCTGATGGCGGGCGCTCCGGTCCCCGTGCCCGAGGCGGAGCGCGTCGATTTCCTGCGGGAGGCGTACCCGAGACTGGCCCGCGAGACCACGGTCGTCGCAGGGGCCGGGGTGCGTCTGCCTGCGCCCGAGCGCACGTCCGTCGTCGTCACCGTCGAGCAGCGGCCGCGCGACGAGCTGGCCTACACGATCGGGTGGCAGGTACCGGGCATCGGACGGCTGCCGTGGGGGAGCGACGAGGCAACCTCGTCGGCGGACCCCGGTCTTCGCTCCTCGCTCGAGGCGGCGTGGGCAGGGGCGGGGTCGGTCGACCGCCCGTTCGCGCCGACGGGAACCTTCAGCGGGGTCGATGCCGCCGAGTTCACCAACGAGCTCCTGCCCGCGTTGCAGGCCCTCGACGGGGTGCGGGTCGAGATGTCGGGCGTGACTCGGTCGTACCGCGAGCTCTCGGGCGATCCGCGTATCCGGGTGCGAACGGTCGAGACGACCGACGCCGACTGGTTCGAGCTCGGGGTGCATGTCGAGGTCGAGGGACGCCGCGTGCCGTTCCGCCCGCTGTTCACCGCGCTCGCCCAGCGGCGGAAGAAGATGTTGCTCGCCGACGGCGCCTACTTCTCGCTCTCGCACCCGGCGCTGGACAGACTCCGCGAGCTCATCGAGGATTCCCGTGATCTCGTGGAGTGGGAGGCCGGTGGTGCGCGAGTGAACCGTTACCAGCTGCAGCTCTGGACCGACTTCGAGGATCTCGCCGACGAGGCCGAGCCCGCGGTCCGCTGGCGTTCCGCTGTCGATGATCTACGTCAGGCGACGTCTGCCGGCGGCGACAGCTCCGCTCCCGAGCAGCCGGCGGGCATCGTCACGACGCTGCGTCCGTATCAGCGCGACGGGTACGCCTGGCTTGCGGCACTGCGCGATGCTCGTCTCGGCGGCATCCTCGCCGACGATATGGGCCTCGGGAAGACTCTTCAGCTGCTGGCTCTGCTCCAACGCGAGCACGAGCGTGGCGAGGCTCGCCCGGCGCTCGTGATCGCACCCACCTCGGTGGTGTCGGCGTGGCGTGACGAGGCCGCGCGTCACGCGCCCGGACTCCGCATCGCCGTCATCGAGGGAACGGCGCAGCGCCCGGACCGGTTCGAAGCGGATGTCGTGGTGACTTCGTACGCGCTCCTCCGTCTCGACGCGCCGTCGTATGCGGAGCGCGAGTGGTCGACCGTCGTGCTCGACGAGGCGCAGTACGTCAAGAACCCCCGCACGCGCGTGCACCGGGCGGCGCTCGGTCTACGCGCCGACGTCGTCTTCGCTGCCACGGGCACGCCGCTCGAGAACAGCCTGACCGATCTCTGGTCGATCCTGTCGCTGACGAGTCCGGGCCTGTTCCCCTCCGCCCGACGCTTCCGCGAGGAGTACGTGAAGCCGATCGAGCACGGGCGTGTCGACGAGAACGCCGAGGGCGGGCCCGCCCGAGAGCGCCGGCTCGCGCGATTGCGGCGGAGGGTGCAGCCGTTCCTGCTCCGGCGCACGAAGGACGTCGTCGCGGCGGACCTCCCACCGCGACAGGAACAGGACGTTCGTGTCGAGCTGTCGAGCGGGCACCGTGCCGTCTACGAGCGTGTCCTCCAGCGGGAGCGGCGCAAGGTGCTGGGGCTGCTCGACGATCTCGACAGTCAACGCTTCATCGTCTTCCGCTCGTTGACGCTCCTTCGGATGCTCGCCCTCGCGCCGGCACTCGTGGATGCTGGCGGGCCGGGCCTCGTCTCCAGCAAGCTCGACGCGTTGCGCGGACGCCTCGACGAGGTCGTCGCGGAGGGGCATCGCGCACTCGTGTTCAGCCAGTTCACCTCGTTCCTCGACATCGTGGAGACCGACCTGCGCGCGCACGGCATGGGGGTCGTCCGCCTCGACGGCTCCACCACGCGACGCGCCGATGTCGTCGAAGCCTTCCGTCGCGGCGACGACCCCGTGTTCCTCATCAGCCTGAAGGCGGGTGGCGTCGGGTTGACGTTGACCGAAGCCGACTACGTCTTCCTTCTCGATCCATGGTGGAACCCGGCGGCCGAGCAGCAGGCCATCGACCGGACCCATCGCATCGGGCAGGACCGCCCGGTGACCGTGTACCGACTCATCGCCGCCGGCACGATCGAGGAGAAGGTGGTCGAGCTGCAGCGCCGCAAGGCGCGCCTCATCAGTGCCGTGCTCGACGCGGATGGGGCCTTCTCGAACGCCCTGACCGCCGACGACATCCGGCAGCTGCTCGCCTGATCCGATGGCTCGCCCGCCCGGGAGGAATGACACGGTGCTCTGCGGCCGGCCGGGATCAGGCGCTCACGTAGACTCGACCAGTCGCAACAGGAGGTCATCGTCATGCGCATCACAGGCCTGGGACACGCCGGAATGTTCATCGAAACGGCAGGGGGCAGCATCCTCTGCGATCCGGTCGTCGGACCGAGCTTCTTCGGCTCGTGGTTCCCGTTCCCCGACAACCGCGGGCTCGACTGGGAACGCTTCGGCGCTGCCGACTTCCTGTACATCTCGCATCGGCACCGCGATCACTTCGATCCGGCCCTGCTGCGCGCCCACGTCCCGACCGACATCCGCGTGCTGCTGCCCGACTACCCGACCGACGATCTCGAACGCGATCTGCGTGAGCTGGGATACGACAACATCATCTACACGCAGGCCGGCGTGCCGCTCGAGTTCGGCGACCTGAAACTCATGGTGACTCCGCTTCGTGCGCCGAGCGACGGACCGATCGGCGACTCGTCGCTCTCCGTCGACGACGGCACGGCGTCAGTGCTGAACCAGAACGACTCGCACCCGCTCGACCTCGACAAGCTGATGTCGTTCGGCAAGCCCGACGCCTACTTCACTCAGGTCTCCGGCGCCATCTGGTGGCCGATGGTCTACGACCTGCCGCAGGACGCGAAGCAGAACTTCGCGCAGCTCAAGCGCGACGCGCAGAACAAGCGTGCGATGTACTACATCGATAAGGTCGACGCGCCGCACGTGTTCCCGATGGCCGGGCCGCCCATGTTCCTGCGCGAGGAGCTGTTCCGCTACAACGGATGGGGCGAGCAGAACGACTCGATCTTCACCGATCAGGCCCAGTTCCTGGCCCACATGGCCGAAGAGCGTCCCGACCAGAAGGGGTACCTGTTCGTCCCCGGAACCCAGGTCGACCTCGACGGCGGCAGCCTCGAGGTGACTCAGACGCTCTACACGGATGCCGAGATCGAGCGCATCTTCTCGGACAAGTGGGCTTATCTCGCCGAGCAGCGCGACAGCCGCCAGGACGAGGTCCGCGCCGAGATCGAGCTGCGGGCGCCGATTCTGCCTCCGGACGAGATGCTCGCCGCGATCAAGCAGTGGTGGGAGCCGCTTCTGCGACGCGCGCGCACGATCCGCAACGGCGTCGGCGGCATGGTCCGCTTCCGCATCGGCGAGCTCGACATGGTCGTGGACTTCCCCAAGGCGAAGGTCCGCGAGTACGCGGGCGAGGAGTGCATCTACTGGTACACGATCCCCGCAGACCTGGTGTCGACGAACATCCGCGACCACGAGATCGACTGGTCGAACTCGATCTTCCTGTCGATGCAGTTCGAGGTCGGTCGCAGCGGGAAGTTCAACGAGTTCCTCACGACGTTCCTCAAGTGCCTCTCGCGCGATCGCATCGAGTACGTCGAGAACTGGTACGCCGAGCAGTCGGACCAGACCGAGGACGCCGAGCTCGGCGACTGGACGGTCCAGCGGCGCTGTCCGCACCTCCGTGCCGATCTGACCAAGACCGGGAAGATCGAGGACGGTGTGCTCACCTGCTCGCTGCACGACTGGAAGTGGGATCTCGCCACCGGACGCTGCCTGACCACCCAGGGCCACCCGATTCGCGCGAGCCGGATCATCGAGACGGCGAACGCCACCAACCCGGCGGCCTGATCGTACCGACGCGAGCGCCTGCGTGGCCGGTCACGACGTGATCAGCCACCACCAGATGAGGAGCAGCGTCACGATGAAGCCGCCGAGCTGGTTGAGCCAGAGGAAGCGGTCCCAGCCGGCGGTGGCTCGTTCGCACGTCTCATCGGTGATGTCCCGGAACGGCCACAGGGTGATGAGGTACGGCACGGCCACGACAGCCGCGAGCGGCCCCGGCCATTCGGTGGCGAGCATGAGCATGCCGGCCAGCGCGTAGCACGCCAGGGCGAACCTCACGGTCCAGCGTGCGCCGCGAACCGTCGCGATGGAGGCGATGCCGGCGTCGCGGTCGGCGCCGACGTCCTGGACGGCACCGAAGGCGTGCGAGGCGATGCCCCATGCGGCGAAGGCCAGCAGGATGATCGACAGCTGCCACGTCCAGGTCGCTCCCGAGAGAACGAGCCCGTACACGGCCGGGGAGAAGAAGTGGATGCTGCTCGTGATCGAGTCCGCGAAGGGACGCTCTTTCAGGCGCAACGGGGGAGCGCTGTAGAAGACGACGAAGAAGAGGCTCGCCGCGAGGACGAGCCACGAGGCCGGCGAGCCTACGGCGACGAGGTAAGCGACGAAGGGCAGGCACGACAGGCCTGCCGCCCACAGGGTCGCGCGGTGGACGCTCCGGTCGAGGATCGCACCGTGCGCGCCACCCTTCCGGGGATTCCGCAGGTCTGACTCGTAGTCGAAGACATCGTTGATGCCGTACATCGCGAGGTTGTAGGGCACGAGGAAGAACAGCGTGCCGATGATGAGCGTCACGTCGATCTGGCGGGTCGTGAGCAGGTACGCCGCGGCGAACGGGTAGGCCGTGTTGATCCAGCTCACCGGACGCGAGGCGATGAGCAGTTGACGTGCGAGCGCGGTGGCTGTCATCGGTTCGGTTTCTCCAGAAGGGTCGCGACGGCCGGCACCAGGAAGGCTGCGCACAGCGGGTACGCGAAGTCCTCGAGCGGTGCGAGGCCGATCCGGATGCCGCTGAGGTGCTCCTCCGGGTAGGTGAACAGGCCGGCGGCGATCATCACGTTATCGAAGACGGCCGTCAGCAGGATCAGCACGGCGGCCGCGAGCGCCGACCACGCCATGCGCGACGCGAAGCGGGGGCGCCGCGCCGAGACGGCGGTCACCACGATGGTCGCGACGACGAACGGGATGACGATGAGGGGGTAGGTCACGGCGCCGCATCCGTCCGCCGACCTTCCGGATGTCGTCTCTCACGCCATCGTCTCGCGCCGCCGTAGACGACGAGAGCCAGATAGCTGAGGAACAACAGGAATATCGGCTCCTCGAGCGGGAGGTGCGGCGCGAGGTCGATACCCAGCAGCGATGAGCTGCCGCCCTTGACGAAGACGCCCGTGGCGATGCCCACCGCATCCCACAGGAGGAAGAACGCGGTGCCGACGAGCGAGGCGACCACGGTCCGTCGTCGATCGCGCCAGAACGCCAGGCGGAATCGCCGGTCGAGCAGCCCGACGCCGCAGAGCGACACGAGCAGGGCGATCAGGTACGAGCCCGGCACCGCTCACCCGGCGGGGGTGGCGGGCGCGGCGGGCTCAGGGAGCGGACCGGCGGTGGTGTCGCCGCGCAGCCGCTTGACCACCAGCTCGGCCGAGATGAGGCACATCGGCAAACCGATACCGGGGAGGACCGAGGCGCCGGCGTAGTAGAGGCCGGGGACCTTCTTCGAGGCGTTCCCGGGCCGGAACAGCGCGCTCTGACCCAGCGTGTGAGCCAGACCGAGGGAGTTCCCCCGCCAGGCCCCGAGATCGCGGGCGAAGTCGCCGGGAGCGATCGTACGACGGACCTTCACGCGCGACGCGAGGTCGGTGACTCCGGTCCATCGGGCGATCTGGTCGATGGCACGGTCTGCTGCGGCTTCGATCGCCGCATCGCCTCCGCCGTCGACGCCTCCGCGCCCGAGCTCCGGGTCGGCGGGGATCGGCACGAGGACGAAGAGATTCTCCGACCCGTCCGGTGCGACGGTGCCGTCCGTGGCGCTGGGCCGGCACACGTACAGCGAGGCGGGATCCGGAATGTGCGTGTCGCGCCCCGAGATCGCCTCGAAGTTCTCACGCCAGTCTCGCGTGAAGAGCAGCGTGTGGTGCGAGAGCTCCGGCAGCTCGCCATCGACGCCGAGGAGGATCAGCAGCGCACCGAAGCTCGGCGTGCGCTTGCGCCACCAGCGCTCGGGGTACGTCTGCCGCTCGGGAGGCAGCAGGACCGTCTCGGTGTGGTGGAGGTCGGCGGTCGAGACGACGAGGTCGGCCGGGATCTCCGTAGTGTCGGCGAGGCGCACGCCGGTCGCCGTGCCGTCGTCGGCGGTCAGGATCTGCGAGACGGCCGTGCCGGTGCGGACCTCGACGCCCCGCTCCCGGGCCAGCCGCTCGATGGCCGCGATGATCTCGGTGAATCCGCCGCGTGGGTAGAGGACCGCATCGTCGAGATCGAGGTGGCTCATCAGGTGGTAGAGACTCGGCACGTCGTAGGGCGACGAACCGAGGAAGACGGCGGGATAGCCGAGCACCTGGCGGAGCATCGGGTCGCGGAAGCGGCTCTCGACGTACCGGTTGAGCGAGCGGGTGAGCAACGGTGCGAGGGTCGGAACGCGCCTGAGGATGTCGGGGTCGCGGAGCCCCTCCGACGTCGCGTAGGTGTCGTACAGGAACTTCGATACCGCCAGGTCGTACGCGTCGGCGGCCGAGTCGAGGTACTCGTCGAGGCGGGCGCCGGCGCCCGCCTCGCGGCTCTCGAAGAGCGCGGCGGCCTCGGCGCGCCCCGAGATGACGTCGATGTACTCGCCGGCTCCGTCGCCCTCGGGCTCGGCATACACGCGATAAGCCGGAACGAGGGGAACGAGGTCGAGCTCGGCCGCGGCGGTCGTGCCGAGGAGGGCGAAGAAGTGGTCGAACACCTCGGGCATGAGGTACCAGCTGGGCCCCGTGTCGAATCGGAAGCCGTCGCGCTCCCATGACCCCGCGCGGCCCCCGGTCTCGTCGCGTGCCTCGATGACGGTCACGGCGTAGCCCTCGTGGGCGAGCAGGGAAGCCGTCGACAGCCCGGCGATGCCCCCGCCGATCACGACGGCGCGCGACCCCGGGGTGACGTCTCGACGTCGATCGCGGTTCATGCGCCGGCTCGCAGGGGAGCGGCGCCCACTGTTGCGCGGGCGGCCAGTCCCAGCTTCACGGTGTTGGGAACCCGGATCCGTTCGTCGGTGTCGCCGGCTCGTCGCAAGCGGCGTGAGAGCGCCGTGAAGAGGTCGTGGGCCGCAGTGACCGCCCGGCGGCAGTCCGCGGGCAGGCGCGGGATGATGGCACCCGCCGCGTCGAGGTCGGCGTCGATGCGGTCGAGCACCTCATCGCGTGAGGATGTGCCCGCGGCGCCGTCGACACCGAGGTAGTCGCGTCCGAGGGACCCGACGTCGTGGGGGAGATCGCGCAAGAAGTTCACATCCTGGAATGCGGCGCCGAGGCGGCGGGCGCCGTCGACGAGGTCGGGGTCCGCCGGTCGCGGGTGCGATCCGCCGGCGTTGACGAAGGTCTGGAGGCACATCAGTCCGACGACCTCCGCCGAGCCGTAGACGTAGGAGTCGTGCGAGCCCGCGTCGTGAGACGTGACCTCGAGATCCGTGCGCATCGACGCGAAGAACGGCCGTACGAGATCCGCGCCGATGCCGCACTCGCGCGCTGTCGAAGCGAAGGCGTGCACGATGAGGTTGGCGCTGAAGCCCTCCTCGACGGCGATGAGCGTCTCGTCCTCGAGCGCGTCGAGGACGCGTCGCTGAGCCGACACCGGCATCCCGGCCTGTTCGGCCGATCCGTCGACGATCTCGTCGGCGATCCGTACCAGGGCGTAGATGTTCCGGACGTGCGGACGTACCCGCGGCCCCAGCAGGCGGGCCGCGAGTCCGAAGGAGGTCGAGTAGGCCGAGATCACCACGGCGGCCGCGTCGCGGGCCGTCCGGTCGTAGAGCGCGATAGCGGAGTGGTCGGTGGTCACGGGATCCGTCCTTCGATGCCGCCGGCGAGCTTTTCGATGAGGCCGTGAGCGGCCGGGGGGAGTTCGGTGGCTCGGCGTCGCACCGAGGCGAGCGTCTGGCCGACCAGGGTCACGAGCTGCTCGCGGGCCCCGCTGGCGTCGAGCTCGCGTTGCGCCGCCTGAACCGCGATGGGGCCGGTCGGGGCCATCGCGAGTGCGGACGAGACCTGCGGCCATGAGGCCGATTCGCGAGCGAACGAGATGAGCGCCGTGCGCTTGGCTTCGCGGAGGTCGGCGCCGGTGCCGCGCCCCGCCTGCGCCTCGTCGCCGAAGGTGCCGATGAGGTCGTCGACCAGCTGGAAAGCGAGGCCCAGATCGGCGCCGACCGACATCAGGACGGCCCGGTCGCCCTCGTCGGCGTTCGCGAGAACGGCGCCGGCCGCGAGGGGAGCGCAGAACGAGTAGACCGCGGTCTTGTCGTGAGCCGTACTCAGCAGCTGCGCGGTGTCCGGCTCGGTCGGCACGACTGCCTGCTCGACATCCGCGAGTTCGCCGATCGCCGAGACGAGCACGGCGTCGTCGAGCAGGTCGAACAGCGGGACCCGCTGATCGGGCGTGACGTCGGCTGTGGCGACGAGCCTCGCCGCCTCGTAGAGCAGGATGTCACCGGCGAGAACGGCGGCGGCGTCGCCTACCCGCTCGGCGTCGTCGGCGCTCACTCCGAGGGAGCGTGCGTGCGATCGGAAGGTGCCGCCGACGTTAGGGACCCCGCGTCGCTCGACATCGCGATCGATCAGGTCGTCGTGGATCACGAAGGCGCTGTGGAGCAGTTCGAACGCAGCGGCGACATCCCACAGGCCCGGGGCGCTCCGGCGTTCGCCGCCGAATGCCTCGAAGGCGGCGACCACGAGGGCGGGGCGGAACCGCTTGCCACCGGACGTCGCGGCTGCCGCGGCGCGGACGAGGGCGAGCGCCGATGACCCTCGCGGAACGGCGCGTTCCGTGAGTCTGGCGAGGACGCCCTCGAGCGCGCGATCGACAGCGGCCCTGCTGTCGTCGGGCAGAGAGATCACGTTCACCGTCCTAGGGATGCCATTCGCGCGGCGTTTTTGCTAGCTTAACTAGCGTTTGAGCCGATGATAACCAGGCTCGAGAGGTGGTGTCCACATGGCTGACCCGAATGCCGACGTGGCGAGAAGTCGTGTAGAGCGCTCGGCCCTGGTCGCCGTGCGAGCGTTCAGCGACGCGATGGATCGGATGCACACGGGGCTCCGATCCGACATGGACATGAACGCCACCGACCTGTCGGCCCTGCGCATGCTCAGCATCCGCGAGCAGCGGGGCGAGCTCGTGAAGCCGCATGACCTAGCCCGCCATCTGGGCATCTCGAGCGCATCGACGACCAAGATGCTCGACCGTCTGGCTAAAGAGGGGTTCATCGAGCGTGCGCCGCATCCGAAGGACCGACGGGCGCTCGTCATCACCCTGACGGAGTCGTCGCGCCGGGATTTCGGCCGCCACTTCGCCGATCGGCTGGCGCGCATGCGCGAGGCGATGTCGCCGTTCAGCCCGGAGGATCTCGCGACGGTGACGCGATTCCTCGACGGCATGAGTGGCGCGATGACGGGCGACTGACGCACGAACCGGGACGGACCGCATGACGCGGATGCCGTCCCGGTTCGGTGTCCGTGCCTCCGTCGGAGGGTCGGACACGGAGGTCAGAAGCGGAAGTAGGGGACGCCGGCGCCGCCGCCGGAGTCGCTCCACCCCGGGATGGTGCCGCAGTAGTTGCACGCGGAGGCCGTGGCTGCCGTCGCTCCTCCCAGGACGAGTGCCGTGGCGATGGACGCGGTCGCGGCCAGTCTGACAAGTGTTCTCATGTGCTCTCCTCGATCGTGTTTCCGTCCGGGCAGTCAATCGACTCGGGCGTTGTCGGTCAAGGGCGAATTGTTGCGAGCACATATGACGAAGGGCCCCGTCTTTCGACGGGGCCCTTCGTGTTTCTGTTGCGGGGACAGGATTTGAACCTGCGACCTCTGGGTTATGAGCCCAGCGAGCTACCGAGCTGCTCCACCCCGCGGCACAAGAGTTAACACTAGCACGGGCCCTGAGAGGCGTCCAATCGGGGTGCTTCTCGACGCATGCCCGGGCGTGTCGTGGCGCTGCGGCGATCTGCGTCTTGCCGTCGTCGACCCGGCGCGAGGAGGATGGCGGCATGAGCTCCGCGACTCCGGTCACCGGCCGTGGCGACGACGTCGCGGATGACGGTCGGGCGGAGTCCGCTGACGAGCGGGCCGATCGGAACTGGAACGAACTCCTCCAGGAGCTCCGTGTGCTGCAGACCGGCACCCAGATCCTGACCGGGTTCCTCCTGGCCCTCGCCTTCCAGCCCGCGTTCCGCGACCTGAGCGGGCCGCAGCGGGTCTTCTACCTGACCCTCATCGTGCTGGCGGCGCTGAGCGCCATCGTCGCGCTCGCGCCGGTAGCGCTTCACCGCGGGCTCTTCCGGCGGCGCGCGAAGCCTGCTGTCGTCGCCTTCGGCCACATGGCGGTGCTGTTCGCGCTGGTGACGGTGTCGGTCCTGCTGGTGGGCGTCGTGGTCTTCGTCTTCGACGTCGTGGTCAGTACTGCGGCATCCTGGATCGTGGGGGGCGTCCTCGCCCTCCTGATCGCCGCACTCTGGGTGATCTCACCGCTCATCTACCGCCACCGCAATCCGGAGGACCGTTGACAGCCATCGCCGTCGCCCAGTTCGCGCCCGCCGCCGACGTCGACGACAACCTCCGCGCCATCGCCGGGTTCGTCGAACGCGCGCGCTCGCGCGGCGCGGACGTCGTTCTCTTCCCCGAGTACTCCAGCTACTTCGTCGACCCGTTCGACGACACGCTGCGAGAGAACGCACAGGATCTGGATGGCTCGTTCGTCCAGGGCCTGCATGCCCTGGCACGCCGTCACGGTGTGCACATCGTCGCCGGCCTGCTGGAACGGGCCTCGGACGACGAACGCGTGCGCAACACGGTCGTGGCGGTGGGGCCTGAGGGGCTCGTCGCGACGTACCGCAAGCTGCACCTCTACGACGCCTTCGGGCAGCGTGAGTCCGACTGGGTCGAGCCGGGAGCCGTCGAGCCACCGGAGACCTTCGAGATCGACGGCGTGCGCCTCGCCCTCATGACCTGTTACGACCTGCGGTTCCCCGAGATCGCGCGCGTGCTCGCGGACACCGGTGCGCACGTTCTGCTCGTTCCGGCTCAGTGGGTGCGCGGCCCGCTCAAAGAGCTGCAGTGGAACACCCTGCTGCGGGCTCGAGCCATCGAGAACACCCTCTTCGTCGCTGCCGCGGATCACCCGCCGCCCCTCGGGGTCGGCAACTCCGGGGTCTTCGACCCCCAGGGAGTGGAGATCGCGGCGGTGGGAACGGCCAGCGACGTCGCCGTCGCCCACGTCGATGTCCACGCGGTCGAGCGCGTGCGGCGCGTGAACCCGGCGCTACGGCTGCGCCGGTTCGACGTCGTGCCCCGCTCAGAAGGCCCGAGCGAGTCGAGCTGACGCCTCCGCCAGCACATCGGGTCGCTTGCAGGCCGCGAAGCGAACCAGAGTGGCGTACTCGGACCGGTGCTCGCGCGACGCGAAGGCCGTGAGCGGGATCGCCACGACGCCCGCGCGACCGGGCAGCTCGCGGCAGAAGGCATCGGCGTCGGTCGCCCCGAGCGGAGCGGCATCCGCGACGGTGAAGTACGAACCCGCCGGGGTCGAGACCGCGAACCCGGCTTCTCGCAGACCGGACCCCAGGAGGTCGCGACCCGCGCGAAGACGATCCGCGATCCGCGCGAAGACGTCGTCGGGAAGCCGGAGTCCGGCGGCGACGGCGGGCTGGAACGGGCCGGCGTTGACGTACGTCAGCCACTGCTTGACCGCGAGCACGGCGTTCACGAGCTCGACGGGGCCGGTGACCCACCCGACCTTCCAGCCGGTCACCGAGAACGTCTTGCCCGCGGACGAGATCGACAGCGTGCGCTCGGCGGCGCCGGGCATGGTCGCGATCGGCACGTGCGGATCGTCGAACGTCAGATGCTCGTAGACCTCGTCGGTGACGATGATCGCGTCGTGTCGGTGCGCCAGGCGGACGATCTCGTCGATCGTCTCTCGTGAGAACACCGTTCCGGTCGGATTGTGGGGATCGTTGACCAGGATGATGCGTGTCCGGTCGGTGACGGCAGCGGCGAGCTCATCGAGGTCGGGCTGGAAGTCAGGCCAACGGAGGGGAACCCCCACCAGGCGGGCGCCGGTCAATGCGACGAGCGCCGCATACGCGTCGTAGTAGGGCTCGAAGACGACGATCTCGTCGTCGGGACCGTCGACGAGCGCCAGCACGGTTGCCGCGAGCGCTTCGGTCGCGCCGGCGGTGACCAACACCTGCGTGCCGGGATCGAGCGCGATGCCGTACCAGCGCGACTGGTGGTCGGCGATCGCGGCGAGGAGCTCGGGCTCGCCGCGCCCCGGCGGGTACTGGTTCTTCCCGCCGGCGATCGCTGCGCGGGCGGCTTCGAGCACCTCGACCGGTCCGTCCTCGTCGGGGAATCCCTGACCCAGGTTGATCGCACCGGTCCGGGCGGCGAGCGCCGACATCTCGGCGAAGATGGTGGGAACGGGCGAACCTTCATCGGTGAGCAGGCCGGCGCCGCGTGCGGCGCGGCGCCAGGCGCCGGGAACCTCGTGCATCCGGTTCACGCTACACGCATAGGCGTGTCCCATCGTCGGCATAGGCAAACCACAGCATCGCGCGGCAACCTGTTCTTGCTTGGACAAAGGAGCAACCTCGATGAGCGACCAGAACTTCCCCGACGACCGCACTCCCGACGCGCGACGCGACGCCGAGCAGCCTGCCGACCACGCCCGTACCTCGCCGGTGCCGGCACCTGATGCGGCAGCGACGCCGCCCGCAGACGCGACCATTCCGCCCCGACCGCCGCTGCCCGGCACGTCGGCCGACGCCGGAGCGGCTTTCCACACTCAGCCGACCCAGCCCTACGGCCAGCCCGTGTCGCACCACGGCGCCTCCGCCTTCGGTCAGCCCTTCGCGACGACGGCCGCCCCGGAGTCACACGACCGCAGCAGGGTCGGCGGCGGGAAGATCGCAGCCATCCTCGTGGCCGCTGCCCTCGTGGGCGGCGCAGCCGGCGTCGGGGGAGCGGCGGCGGTGGGCTCGTCCTTCGTCGCGGCACCCGCGTCGCAGAGCTCGGGCCCGTCGTCGATCACCGTCAACAACCCCGACTCCGTCAACGCGACGACAGCCATCGCCACGAAGGTGCTGCCCAGCGTCGTCACGATCTCGGCCTCGGCGGGCACCTCGGGAGGCACCGGTTCGGGTGTCATCCTGAGCGACGACGGCTACGTCCTCACCAACACGCACGTCGTGACCCTCGACGGTGCCACCGGCGACCCGAAGCTGTCGGTCACCACCTCGGACGGCCGCGTGTACGCCGCCACGATCGTGGGGACCGACCCGACGTACGATCTCGCGGTCATCAAGCTGACCGATGCGTCGGGGCTGACCCCCATCGAGTTCGCCGACTCGAGCAAGCTCAACGTCGGAGACCAGACGGTCGCCGTCGGCGCGCCGCTCGGCCTGTCGAACACGGTGACGACGGGCATCGTGAGTGCGCTGAACCGCTCGATCCAGATCGCGTCGTCCGCCGCGCCCGAGTCCGAGGGCGGGAGCCAGCAGGAGGAGACCCCGGGCGGCCGGACCCCGTTCGAGTTCGACTTCGGGCAGGGGCAGGAGACGCCGTCGCAGCCCAAGTCGTCGATCGCGATCTCGGTCATCCAGACCGACGCCGCCATCAACCCCGGAAACTCCGGTGGCGCTCTCGTCGACGGAAAGGGCCGCCTGATCGGCATCAACGTCGCCATCGCGAGCGCGGGCGGCACGTCGACCGAGGCCGGCTCGATCGGCGTCGGGTTCGCGATTCCCTCGACGGTCGCGGAGCGCGTCGCGAACGAGATCATCGACAACGGTTCGGCCACGCACGGCCTTCTCGGCGCAACCGTCGGCGACGCGGCGTCCGCTCCGGGGGCGACCCGTGCCGGCGCGCTCATCAACGAGGTGAGCTCGGGCGGGGCCGCGGCATCCGCTGGACTGCGCAACGGCGACATCGTCACGGAGTTCAACGGCGTCGCCATCACCGACCAGGTCGATCTCACCGCCCAGGTCCGTGCGCTGGCGGCCGGCAGCGAGGCCGAACTCACCTACATCCGCGACGGCCGCGAGCAGACGGCGACCGTCACCCTCGGCGAGTTGCAGCAGTAACCGTCGTACCGGCTCGGACGCCACCCCGCGATAAGCTCGCGGGGTGGCGTCCTTCTCGTTCGGCGCGGGCAATGTACGCAAGGTCCTGCGCATCCCGGCGTACCTCGCGGGACGACTTGCCACCCTCGTCATCCCACGCGATCGTTCGGCGTGGGTCTTCGGGTGCGCCGTGGGCGTCGCGGATGGCGCGCTCGCTCTCTGGCAGGCGGCTCCCCGGCGTCGTGCCGTGTGGCTGGTCTCTTCTCAACGACAGGCGGAGGACGCGCAACGACGCGGGATCCCGACCGTTCGACGCGATTCGCTCGCCGGCTTCTGGCGCACCGCCCGCGCGGGAGTCGTGGTGGTCACCCACGGTCTCGGCGATGTCAATCGATACGGCGTCGGCGGTGCATTCCTGGTACAGCTCTGGCACGGCATCCCGCTCAAGCGCATCGGACTGGACTCCCCGGTGACGACCGACCCCGGGCGGCTCCGAGCCGTGCCCGGCATCCGGCGACTCCTCGCGCTGGCCTACCGGCGGGCGCAGTCGCAGATCGATCTGCTCCCGGCGGCGTCCCATCTCGCACGGGGCCGGTTGGAGAGCGCGTTCGGGCTCGACGACGCACGTGTCCCGGTGCTCGGCGAGCCGCGCGTGGACGTCCTCTCGCCGACCGACCCCCGCCGGGCCCGGATCGAGGCGCGACAACGGCTCGACGCCGCCCTCCCGGGTCTCGACGGGTCTCGCATCGTGCTCTACGCGCCGACCTGGCGTGACGGCGAGCCCGATCCGGCGACGCCGAGTCCGGCCGACTGGCTGAGCATCCTGGGGGTCCTCGAGGCTCACGACGCCGTCCTGCTCGTCCGCTCGCATCCGCTGGGCGGCGGTGACTACACGCCACCCGCGCCGACGCCGCGCGTGCGCGCGCTCGGAAGCGACCTGGTGCCCGACGTCACCCCGCTGCTCGCGGCTCTGGACGTGCTCGTGACCGACTACTCCTCCCTCGCTTACGACGCCGGTCTCGTGCCGGTGCCGACGCTCTACCTCGCCCCGGACGTGGAGAGCTACGCCCGTACGCGCGGCTTCTACGGCACCTACGGCGACGTCGCAGGCGGCGACCTCGCCCGGTCGTGGCCCGCGCTGTGCGCGCAGCTCGGTGACGTTCTCGGGAACGAGTCGTCGGCGGAACGTCGTCGGTCCCGAGCGGCGGAGCTGAGCGGCAGGGTACACGCATGGCGAGACGGGCGGAACGCGCGCCGGGTGCACGACGCGATCGTTGCCGCCGTGCCGGAAGCCGCGGGGGAGCGCACGTGATGAGAGTCGAGTTCCACGGCGGCGACCTGCTGACGATGACCGTGAGCGACGTGGGCGAGGCTCCCGCGGCGGTCGAGGTCGTCGGCCCGCGCGCCGGAGTGCGCGGCGAGGTCTCCGTCGGCGGTGACGGCTGGATGGCGCGCATCCCGCTCCATACCTCGCGCTGGGGAGGTGCAGTCCTCCCGCTGCCCGCCGGCTCGTACGCCCTCGTCGTCGATGGTGCGGCGGCGCGCCGAGACGAGAGGGCTGCCGATGCGGCCGTCTCGATGCACGCCCCGAGTCTCCGCGCGAGCTGGGACGGCGCTCGGCTCGCGATCGCCCCTCCCGTCGACCCCGCACTCGATTCCGAGGAAGGACGCCGCGCTCTCGAGCAGCGCTACGTGGCGTACCGAGGCCCCCTCGAGAACGCCGTCTTCTTCGAGAGCTTCTACGGCCGGAGCGCGAGCGACAACCCGCGCGCCATAGACCGGGAACTCGCCCGCGTGGCCCCCGCCGTCACGCGCTACTGGAGTGTCGCCGACCTCTCCGTCGCCGTCCCGGAGGGCGCGATCGCGGTGGTCGACGGCAGCCCCGAGTGGTGGCAGGCCCGAGCCGCTGCCCGGCTGCTCGTGGTCAACGACTGGCTGCGCCGCCGATTCGTGCGGAAACCGGGCCAGGTCGTGCTGCAGACATGGCACGGCACGCCTCTGAAGCGACTCGCCCTCCACCGTCCGGGCTTCGATCCTCGTCGAGCTCTGGCGGTGTTCCGCGAGAGCCGGCGCTGGGACATCCTGCTGGCTCAGAACCCCTACAGCGCGCGCGTGCTCCGTGCCGCGTACGCGTTCCGGCGGAAGCCGGTGTGGGTCGAAGGGTATCCGCGGACGGACGAGCTCCACACCGGCGATCGGGATGCCGCACGCGCGGCGCTCGGCGTCGGGCCCGACGAGCGCGTCCTGCTCTACGCGCCGACGTGGCGGGACGACCGTGAGACGATCGTCGATTTCCTCGACCTGCCCGCCCTCGCCGAGGCGACGGGGGCGGTCGTGCTCGTGCGCGGACACTCTCGCACTCTCGCGCCCGGGGCCGACGAGCGCGGTGCGCGTGTGATCGACGTGACGTCGCACCCCGATCTCGCCGCGCTGCAGCTCGCGTCGGATGCGCTCATCACCGACTACTCCTCGGTGATGTTCGACTACACCGTCACCGGCCGTCCCCTGTACTTCTTCGCGCCCGATCTCGAGCACTATCGCGGCGAGCTGCGCGGCTTCTACTTCGACCTCGCCGAGTCGGCGCCCGGGCCCATCGTCCGCACGCAGGACGAGCTGGTCCACGCGATCACGGCGGACGATGCCGACTACTCCGAGCGATACGCAGAGTGGCGTGCTCGCTTCAACGCGCGAGACGACGGCCACGCCGCGGAGCGCGTCGTCGCCCGCATCCTGGACCAGGGGTTGGTCTCGCGAGACTGATTCAGGGAAGCGGCGTGTTGCGCGCGAGGCGCGACGTGTCGACGGTGCCGCGTGCGCCGCGCGAGGCGCCCTGGAGGAAGCCGACCCCCCACGAGAGGTGCATGGACGGCAGGACGGCGAGCGTCCACAGCCGATCCCGCAGACCGCGCCCCCCGGCCCGGCCGGCTGCGACGACGGCGACGAGCGCCGCGTAGGCCGCCAGGGGCAGATGGAAGACCGACAACAGGATGCCGGCACGGCTGGGCAGCGCTCCCGACAACTGCACCGCACCCACGACGAGTGATGCCGCGGCGGCGATGACGAGCGCCGGCGGTGCGAAGAAGCGGAGGCCGTTCCGTCGCCCGAAGCGTCGGACGAGCTCTCCGCGCCACGACCCCGTCGCCCGGAACTGCCGCACGAGGCGGGTCCAGCTCTCACGCGGCCAGTAGGTGACGGTCAGGTCGGGGTCGAACCACACGCGGTAGCCCGCGCGTCGGATGCGGAGGTTGAGCTCCCAGTCCTCGCCGCGCCGGATGCCCTCATCGAACAAGCCGACCTCCTCGAGCACGCTGCGACGCATCACGCCGAGGTACGCGGATTCGGCAGGCCCCTCGTCGGCCGCGCCGTGGTACGCCCCGCCGCCGAGGCCGATCCGCGAGTTGTACGCGCGGGCCACGGCTCGCTGGAAGGGGCTCCGGCCCTCGGCCCGCATGACCCCGCCGACGTTCGCGGCTTCGACCCGTGCGAGTGTGCGCAGTGCCGCGCGGGTGTATCCGGGCTCGAGCTCCGAGTGCGCATCGACGCGCACGATCGTCGGATAGCGGGCAGCACGGATCGCGATGTTGAGGCCCACGGGGATGTGGGCGGCGGGATTTCGCACGAGGCGGATCCGATCGTCCTCATCCGCGAGTCGGCGGGCGACGTCGTCGGTTCCGTCGGACGACGGGCCGAGCGCGAGGATGACCTCGATCGGCGCGTCGAGGTCCTGCGCGAGAACGCTGCGCACGGCGTGTTCGAGGTAGGCGCGCTCGTTGAGGACGGGAATGACGAACGACACGCCCGCATCGGGGGCCGGTACGGGCGCGGGACGCCATCCATGCGCGTCGTCATGCATCCGTCGATCATGTCACGCGTCCCGGCGCTGCCCCGCACGCTCGGTACCCTGGAGGGGTGGGAATGATCGCGGACGTACGCAAAGCCGTCGCCCTCGTACGGCGGGCCGTGTCGAATCGGGCGGCCTATGTCGACGTGCGTCGCTCGCTGGCCAGCGCGCCGAAGCCGCCGACCGGGCACTTCCGCATCGCCGTCTACTTCGCTGACGGCGACGTGAACATGTACCAGATGCGCCAGTGGTACAAGCCTCTGCAGCTCCTCGCCGAGACATGGCCCGTGGTCGTCATCAGCCGCAGCGCCACCGGTGCCCAGGCGCTTCTCGCCGACGGCGCGCTGCCGGTCGTGTTCGCGCCGACGGTCCGAGCCCTCGAGTCGGTCGTCGCCGCGCAGGACATCCGCGTTGTGCTCTACGTCAACCAGAACACCCGGAACTTCCAGATGTTCCGATACGGCCACCGGTGGCATGTCTTCATCAACCACGGCGAGTCCGACAAGATGTACATGACCACCAACCAGTTCAAGGCGTACGACTACGCGCTGATCGCCGGCGACGCCGCTCGGGAGCGGCTCGGCCGGGTCCTCTGGGACTACGACCTCGACGCGCGCACGATAGCGATCGGCCGGCCGCAGGCCGACCACTTCTCGGGCGAACTCCCGTATCCCGAGGACGGACGCCGTGTCATCCTGTATGCGCCGACGTGGGAGGGTGACCGGCCCGCTGCCCATTACGGCTCGATCGCCTCGCACGGGGAGTCGCTCGCGGCTGCCGTGCTCGCGTCGCCCGGGCACCGGCTGATCTACCGCCCGCACCCGCGATCCGGTGTCGTCGATGCTGCCTACGGCGACGCGCACCGGCGCATCGTCGCCGCCATCGCAGCCGCCAACGCCGCCGACCCGCTCGCTCGCCACGTCTACGACGACGGCCCCGACCTGGGGTGGCAGCTGGCGGCCGCCGATCTCGCCGTCGTCGACATCTCCGCGATGATCTACGACCGGCTGGCCGTTGCGAAGCCCCTGCTGGTGACACGCCCCGTCGATCCGGCCGCTCTCGTCGACACGGGCGGGTACCTCTCGGATGCCGCATGGCTCGATGCGACATCCACGGCGTCCATCGTCGAGATCGCGGACCGCGCTGCCGACGACCCGAAGGCCTCGGAGCAACTGCAGCGGTGGTCGCGTCACTACTTCGGCGACACCACGCCCGGTGCCGCGACAGCGCGGTTCCACGCTGCGATCGAGCTGCTCATGCAGCGCTGGTCGGAATGGGACGCCCGCACGGTGACCGTCGCTGACGAGCGGGACGAGGCGGAGTTCGACGACGCCTGAATCGCGGCGCCTGCCGAGGGTCAGAGCGCGATGGTGCCGATCGGGGCGGTGCCGATCAGGACGGCACCCAGGATGAAGAGCGCCGCGAGCACCAGGGCGATCACGACGAGGACCAGGTGCACGGTGAAGAACCGGGTGCGCCGGCCATCGGCATCCGTCGAGCGGGGATCGCGCGCGACACGTCGCAGGAACGTCGGCCACGTGACGACGTTGAAGAGGGCGCCGACGATCAGGATCGTCATCAGGAATGCGGTCATGGCTCTCTCCGCTTGCCGAGGTCGGGGTCGAGGTCGAGGTCGAGGTTGGAGCCCTCGCTATCGGTGTCGGACGTCTCTGCGCGGGGACCGTGCTCTCCGCCACGCCGGAACGGGCGGGATGCGAAGGAGCCGATCTGGCGCCCGCCTTCGGCGAAGACACCGCTGATCCGCCGCGCCATCAGACCCGCACCTCGTCCGATCGGTTGATTCTTGTCGGACGATTCGAGGGCGGCGGGGAAGTGCCCGGGCACCACTCCGAAAGCTCGGCGTGCGCCGCCGATCACCCGGCGACCGAGAATGTGGTTGCCGGTACCCCCGATGGCCGCGCCGATGCCGAACGGGAGCGCCTTGCCGACGACCGACGCCCCACCGGCGGCGGCGAAGCGCCGCAGGAACGCATGCTTCAGCCGATCCAGGACCGGCCCGACCGCGGTGCGGGGGAGCGACGAGGTCACGAGCTCGCCCCAGTACGAGCTGCGGGGGGACCCCGACCCGCTCGCCTGCTTCGCGAACTGGCCGACGAGGTCGGCACCCTCGCGGCCGAGCATGAGCGCGAGAACCAGTGCCCGCGCGCGGTCCGGATTGTCGACGGGGATGCCGTGGAGCTCGGCGAGGGACTGCGCGAAGAGGGCCGTGGCCTCGAGGAATCCCGCCGTCTCCACGCCGCTGAGCGCGAGGGTCGTCGCGGTTCCGATGCCGGGAATGACGGCAGTCGCGCCGACGGCCGCGCCACCCGTGGTGACGGCCGTGAGGTAGCGGCGTTCGAGCATCTGCACGACCTGCGCGGTCGTCGCCTCGGGATGCCGGTGACGGATGCCGCGCAAGTGGGCCAGCACCACAGGGCGCTGAACGGCGAAGAGGCGGTCGAGCGTGCGGACGGTCAGCGGATGCTGCCCATCGGAAGCGTCGCCCGCGTCACGCCGGGGAGCGTCGTCGGGGAGGGAGTCGATGCGGTGCACCTTACGGGCCATGACACCCATCCTCTCGCGCCGCGGGCGCGACGGCGCGATCAGACGTACAGGTTCGCGCGCTCGAGGTCTTCGGCGAAGTCGACTTCGACGGCATACAGGTCGGAGATGTCCATCGGTTCGAGCCGCAGGCCGTTCTCGGCCACGGCGAGCTCGAGGCCGCGCTCGAAGTAGTCCTGGTCGTCGACCCGGCCGAGCTGAGCGATGAGCGCCTTCTTGTCGCCGGCGGAGATGTAGTTGATGCCGACCGCTTCGCCGATTCCGCCCCGGACCGTCTTCGAGAGCTCTTCGATGAACCCGTCGCCACCGACGGTGTACTTCACCTCTTCATCGCTCACCTTGGCGGTGTTGACCGTGACGAACGACTGGTCGCGCTCGATGAGGGCGACGGCGCGACCGAGCACGCGCGGGTCGAAGACGACGTCGCCGTTCATCCACAGGACACCGCCGCGACCCGAGGCCTTGAGGGCGCGCAACAGGCTCTGCGAGGTGTTCGTCTCGTCATAGCGGGCGTTGTAGACGTAGTCGACATCCGGGAACGCATCCACGATCGTCTCGGCGCGGTAGCCGACGACCGTGGTGATGCGCGCGTCGTCGCCGAATGCGGCGCGGATGTTGTCGTGCTGCTGCTGCATGATGCTGCGGCCGTCGTTCAGCTCGGTGAGCGGCTTGGGGAGCGAGCGGCCCAGGCGGGAGCCCATCCCGGCAGCGAGGATCACGATCTGAAGGCCCACGAGCATCTCCTGAAGTTACGAGTTAGATCAGTATTCACCGGGGTGACACCCCGGGACAGCATTTTTCATGGTAGCGACCGGTTCTGGGAGGTCGCTCGAACACCCCGGAGCCGTTGCGCTTTCGTGACCTTGCTGGTAGCCGGATTCTCGGTGTTCCCCCATGACGGTGAGCCTCGGCGCACATGGGCCCCTTGATAGGTTTGGGGGGTGACAGACGACTCAGCCGCCCCCCAGCGCGAACAGCGCGACGCGTCGCCTGTCGATACGGCCACCCCGCCTCTGCCCGACCTGCCGGCCGATGTCGCGGCGGCCGGACTCGGGAGCGGGACGCAGTCCGGTGCCGCCTCGTCCGACGGGGCTTCGACATCGCCCGACAAGACGCCTCCGCGACCGGCGAAGCCGCGGAAGCCGCGCGCCCCCGCTGCGTCCGGCGCGAAGAAGCCCGCCGCGTCCGCCGCGAAGAAGCCCGCCGCGTCGACCGCGAAGAAGCCCGCTGCGTCCGCCGCGAAGAAGCCGCCGCGCAAGCCGCGATCCACCGGCGCGGCTGGGGCGGCCACGATTCCCCCGAAGCCGGAGATTCCCGCGGCGGTCGCGGCCGCGGCGTTCGTCGCATCCACCGATGTGAGCGCCACCGAGCGCCCCGGGCCGGACGACGCTGTGCCTCACGACGCGGTGTCGGATGCTGCGGTGTCGGATGCTGCGGTGTCGAACGACGCCGTGTCGGATGCCGCCGTATCGGATGACGTCGTGTCGCCCGAGGCTGCGCCTGTGGTCGAGTCGAGCGCGAGCGTGCCGGAAGACGACGAGTCTGTTGAGCCGATCCATCCGACGCCTCTCGAGGACGACCTCGTGGTGGAAGCCGAATCGGCGGCGGTCATGGAGGCGGCGGTCGAGCCGGATGCCGCGCCGAGTGCGACGGATGAATCCGACGCGGACCCGCAGCCGGTCTCCGACGCGGCACCGCTGCCGGAGAACGCGCCGGCAGTGGAGCCGGAGCCAGAGCCCGAGTCGGAGCCGGAGCCTGAGCCTGAGCCTGAGCCTGAGCCTGAGCCTGAGCCCGTGCCGGAGAACGCGCCGGAGCCGGAGCTCGATCCGGAGCTCGAAGCCGCTGCCTCGCCGGATCCCGCACCGGAGCCGAACTCCGCACCGTTCGACGCCGCGGGCGACGATTCTTCCCGGTCGGTCGAGGTCGAGACGGTCATCGTGAGTGGCGGAGCCGACGAGCGCGCCGCGGACGAGCCCGCTTCGAGCTCCCCGGCCTTGCGGCTGCGGGGCGTGACGAAGGCCTACGGCGAGGCGCGCGCGGTGGATCGCATCGATCTCGAGATCCCGGCAGGCTCGTTCTACGGGCTCGTAGGCCCGAACGGTGCCGGTAAGACGACGACGCTCTCGATGATCGCGGGCCTCCTTCGGCCCGACGAGGGTGCCGTCGAGATCGCCGGGATCGACATTCGACGCGATCCCGCCCGAGCGAAGCGACAGATGGGAGTCCTGCCTGATCGGCTGCGCACCTTCGATCGTCTGTCCGGTCGACAGCTGCTCTACTACTACGGCGTGCTGCGCGGCCTGAAGCCCGCGGTCGTCGAGAACCGGATCGCCGACCTCGCGGCGGCCTTCGATCTGACCGATGCGCTCGGGCGCAGCGTCTCGGACTACTCGGCGGGAATGACGAAGAAGGTCATGCTCGCCGGCGCCATGATCCATGCCCCGCGCCTGCTCGTGCTCGACGAGCCGTTCGAGTCGGTGGACCCGGTCTCGAGCGCCGTCATCCTCGACATCCTGCAGAAGTACGTCGCCCACGGTGGCACCGTCATCCTGTCCAGTCACGGGATGGAGCTCGTCCAGCGTGCGTGCTCGGGTGTCGCTGTCCTCGTGGGCGGCCGCATCCTGGCTTCGGGAACGGTCGACGAGGTACGCGACGGACGGACGCTCGAGCAGCGGTTCCTGGAACTCGCCGGCGGGACGAGCGCGGTGGAGGGCCTCGAATGGTTGCACACGTTCTCCGACTGAGGCTCGCCGTCCTGATCGGAGCGCTGCGTTTCCATCGCGCCCGCGCGTCGGCGGCATCGGCGGCAGCCGTGGTCCTGGTCGGAGCGATCGTCCTCGCACTTCTCCGCCTCCAGGACGCGCCCCTCGCGAGCGCTCTCGTGGTGCTCGCGATCGGCGGCGCGGCCGTGTCGGCCTGCTTCGCGCTCGTGCCTCTGGTCACGCCGATGCGCGATCCGCTCGATCCTCGCGCCTTCATCGTGACGGGCCGTGACTGGCGGCTCGTGGCTGCCGCAACGACCGCCGCCAGTCCCATCAGCCTTCCTTCGGCTGCCGTCATCGTGGTCTCGGTCGCCGTCGCTCTGACCTGGATCGCGCACGGCGTCGATCCGGTTGCTGCGACGTTCGGAGCCGCGGTGATCGTCGTGACGCAGCTGCTCCTGGCGCGCGTGGCCCTCGGAGTCGCCGCCCTCGTGCTCGCCGACCGCCGGTCGCGCGAGCTGACGACGCTTCTGCTGCTCGGCATCGCCGTTGTCGCGATCCCCGTCGCCGTCTTCCTGGCGTCGCTCAACTGGGACGGGGGAGTGCCGAGCCCTCTCCTCAGCGCCGTCGAGACGCTCGCCGTCACCCCGATCGGGGCAGCATGGGTCCTTCCGCTCGATCCTCGCCCGACAGTCGTCATCGTCGCCGTCCTCACGGTTGCGGCACTGGCTGCCGCGTGGGGCCTCATCGTGCGGCACATGCTCACGCACACCGAACGACCTGTGTCGGTGCGCGAGCGCCGCGGCCTCGGCTGGTTCACCGTGACACCCGGCACGCCCGGGGGTGCCGTCGCGGCCCGGTCTCTCGTGTACTGGCTGCGCGACCCGCGCTATCTCGTCGACATCGCCATCATCCCGGTCGCGGCGGTGATCGCCGTCGTGCCTCTCGTCATCGTCGGCGTGCCGCACGAGATCGCGGCGCTGATCCCCGCGCCGCTCATCGCGCTCTTCCTCGGATGGGTCGTCCACAACGACCTCGCGTACGACGGCTCGGCGGTCTGGCTCCACATCTCGAGCGCCGTCCGCGGGGCCTCCGACCGGGTCGGGCGACTGGTGCCGCTGCTTCTCGTCGCGTTGCCGCTCCTCGCGATCGCAATACCGGTCGGCATCGGCATCCACGGCGATTGGAGCGTCCTGCCGGTGATGGTCGGCGTGTGCTCTGCTCTGCTCTTCGCCGGACTCGGGCTGTCGTCCGTGTCGTCGGTGCTCGCGCCCTATGCGGTGGCCCGACACGGTGACAGCCCCTTCCAGCAGCCGCAGCGCACCGGTGGCGGGCTCGCCCAGGGGGCTGTGCTGGTGGGGGCGATCGTCGCAGCAGCACCGGCCCTGTGGTGGTCCTGGCGTTTCACGCTGGGCGAGCCGCACGCGGAGTGGTGGGCGCTGGGCACGGGAGCCGGGGTCGGACTCATGGTGCTCGTGACCGGCATCCTCGTCGGCGGCCTGCTCTTCGACCGCCGTGGCGATCGACTGATGGCATTCGCCGAGACGACCTGACCGTTCGCCGTTAGAATTCCGGCATGAGCACTCCTCTCGATTCTCCCGACCAGGGCGGTCTCGCGACCCTCGACCGTGAGCTCGAAGAGCTCATCCGCGAGGAGACGATCGAGCCCGGCGATCACGAGCGGTTCTCGCACTACGTCAAGAAGGACAAGATCCTCGAGTCCGCGATCACGGGCAAGCCCGTCCGCGCGCTGTGCGGCAAGAAGTGGACGCCGGGCCGCGACCCCGAGAAGTTCCCCGTCTGCCCGACGTGCAAGGAGATCTACGAGTCGATGACGCGCTGACGCGTCGCCGACATCGGGAAAACGCACCGTCCCGCCGAGAACGCACCGTCAAGGGTGCACTCTCAGCGGGACGGTGCGTTTTCGGTGATGCGGGCGATGCGGGACCGCGACGCCTCAGTCGGCCTCGCGGTAGACCGTCGGGATCGCGGGCTCGGAGCGGCTGAGCGCGAGGGCCCGTACGGGCATCTCCTCGATCACGCTGGCATGGTGCGCGCGGGCGGCGCGGACTCCCGCGGCACCGACCCAGTCCTGGACGGCCTGACCACCGCTGAACAGCAGGGTCTGCAGCGCCCGGGCGCCGGGGTGCTCCGCGGGTGTGTCGAGGGGCTCGAAGCCGTCGGAGACCACCACGATCTCCTCCTTGGCGGTACCGCCGTCGAGTGTCCGGAACGCGGTCTTGCGCCCGCCGTGCGACACCTTGTCGGCCGATGCCTTCGCCACCGACAGCCACGATCCGTCGTCGTCCTGGCGGGCGACGAGCTTGTAGACCATGCCGGCGGTCGGGGTGCCCGAGCCGGTGACGAGCGACGTTCCGACGCCGTACGCGTCGACCGGGGATGCCGCGAGCGCCGCGATCGCGTACTCGTCGAGGTCGCTCGTGACCGTGATTCGCGTGCCGTGGGCGCCGAGCTCGTCGAGCTGCGCGCGGACATCGGCCGCGACGGTCGGGAGGTCGCCCGAGTCGATGCGCACCCCGCCGAGACCGGTACCGGCGACTCGGATCGCCGTGGCGACTCCCTCAGTGATGTCGTAGGTGTCGATCAGCAGCGTGGTGTCGACCCCGAGCGCCTCGATCTGGCTGCGGAAGGCCTCTTCTTCGCTGTCGTGGAGCAGCGTCCAGGCGTGCGCAGCGGTGCCCATGGTGGGGATACCCCACGTCCGGCCCGCCTCCAGGTTGCTCGTCGCGCCGAAGCCGGCGATGTGCGCGGCCCGGGCTGCCGCTACCGCGCTCTGTTCGTGCGCGCGGCGTGAGCCCATCTCGGCGAGCGGTCGATCGCCGGCGGCGATCGCCATGCGGGCAGCTGCCGTCGCGACGGCGGAGTCGTAGTTGAGGATGCTGAGCACGAGGGTCTCGAGCACGACGGCCTCGGCGAACGTGCCCTCCACGGTCAGCACGGGTGAGCCGGGGAAGTAGAGCTCACCCTCGCGGTATCCCGTGATGGTGCCCGTGAACCGGTAGTCGGCGAGCCATGCGAGGGTGCGCTCATCGAGTCCGCCGGACTCGCGCAGGAACGTCAGCTCGTCGTCGCCGAACCGGAAGCTCTCGACCTCTTCGAGCAGCCGCCCGGTGCCCGCGACGACACCGAACCGTCGCCCGCCGGGGAGCCGACGTGCGAACACCTCGAACACGCAATGCCGATCGGCGGTGCCGTCGCGCAGCGCGGCCTGCAGCATCGTGATCTCGTAACGGTCGGTGAGCAGAGCGCTGGAGGCCATGAGTGCCACTGTAGCGACGCGGCATTCCCCCGCGGGTTCGGGATGCCGTGGGCACGACGCCAGGTAGGCTCGATGATCGTGAACGACGCGCCCATCGGAATCTTCGACTCCGGTGTCGGCGGGCTCACGGTGGCGCGCGCCATCTCGCAGCTGCTGCCACGGGAGTCGCTGCTGTACATCGGCGACACGGCGCACTCGCCGTACGGCCCGAAGCCCATCGCCGACGTTCGGCGCTACGGACTCGAGGTCCTCGACACGCTCGTCGACGAGGGCGTGAAGATGCTCGTGATCGCGTGCAACACCGCGTCCGCTGCGCTGCTGCGCGATGCGCGTGAACGTTACGACGTGCCGGTCGTCGAGGTCATCAACCCCGCCGTGCGTGCGGCGATCTCCACGACCCGAAACGGACGGATCGGTGTGATCGGGACGGTCGGCACCATCGCCTCTCGCGCCTACCAGGACATGCTCGAGGTCAACGAGCGGCTCGAGGTGTTCGCGGTATCCTGCCCTCGGTTCGTCGAGTTCGTCGAAGCCGGCATCACGCAGTCGCCCGAGGTGCTCGCGGTCGCCGAGGACTACCTCGCACCGCTGCGCGAAGCTGACGTCGACACCCTCGTGCTCGGCTGCACCCACTACCCGTTCCTCGAGGGCGCGATCAGCTACGTCATGGGCCCCGATGTCGCGCTGGTCTCGAGCGACTCCGAGACGGCGAAGGACGTATACCGGCAGCTCGTCTCCCGAGGTCTCCTCGCCAATGACGACGCGGTGCCGAGTCATGTCTACGAGGCCACAGGCGATTCCGGCGACGACTTCCTGAACCTGGCCGACCGGCTCATGGGCCGGGGCGTGCCGTCGGTCCGCATGGTCCAGACAGGTGCGATCGTCCTGCCGAAACTCGCCCCTCCCGCATCCTGAATCTCACCCGCCGTCCGATCGGAGACCCCCTCATGACCGACTCCCTGCGCGCCGACGGGCGCACCGCCGACCAGCTTCGCACCGTGACGATCGAGCGGGGCTGGAGCGCCCACGCCGAGGGTTCGGCCCTCGTGAGCTTCGGCGGCACGAAGGTGCTGTGCACCGCCTCGTTCACCAACGGGGTTCCGCGCTGGCTGACGGGTAAGGGCAGGGGCTGGGTCACGGCGGAGTACGCCATGCTTCCGCGCGCGACGAACAGCCGCAACGACCGCGAGTCGATCAAGGGCAAGGTCGGCGGGCGGACCCACGAGATCTCGCGGCTCATCGGTCGCGCGCTGCGCGCGGTCGTCGACACGAAGGCGCTGGGGGAGAACACGATCGTCATCGACTGCGACGTCCTGCAGGCCGATGGCGGCACCCGCACCGCCGCGATCACGGGAGCCTATGTCGCCCTGGCCGACGCGATCGAGTGGGGCCGGTCGCAGAAGTTCATCGCGCAGCGCTCGGTTCCGCTGGTCGACTCGGTGTCCGCGGTGTCGGTGGGGATCATCGACGGCACCCCGATGCTCGACCTCGCCTATGTCGAGGACGTGCGGGCCGAGACCGACATGAACGTCGTGGTCACGGGGCGCGGACTCTTCGTCGAGGTGCAGGGCACCGCAGAAGGCGCTCCGTTCGACAAGCGCGAGCTCGACGCCCTGCTCGAGCTCGGGGTGAACGGATGCGCGCAGCTGCGCGACATCCAGGCTGCGACGCTGGCATGACCGGTCGCATCGTCCTGGCGACCCACAACCCGCACAAGGTCGAGGAGTTCCACGCCATCGTCGCGGCCGTCCGGCCCGACCTGGAGGTCGTCGGATACGACGGGCCGGAGCCCGTTGAGGACGGCGTGACCTTCCGCGAGAACGCGCTCATCAAGGCCCGCGCCGCGGCGGCGCACACCGGCTTGCCGGCCCTCGCCGACGACTCGGGGATCTGCGTCGACGCGCTCGGGGGAGCGCCGGGCGCCTTCTCGGCCTACTGGGCCGGCCACAAGAAGGATGCCGCCGCCAACACGGCCCTGTTGCTCGACCAGCTCTCCGACATCGCCGACCCGCGTCGTACCGCGCAGTTCGTGTCGGTCATCGCGCTCGTCGACGGCGACACCGAACACGTCGTCGAGGGCGTGTGGCCTGGCCGACTGGCGACCGAGGCCGCGGGTGACGGCGGTTTCGGGTACGACCCCGTCTTCGTGCCCGACGGGCAGCCCGAGCCGGTCCGCACGGTCGCGGAGTGGTCTGCCGCGGAGAAGAACGCGGCGTCGCACCGAGCCCGCGCCTTCGTCGCGCTGACCGAGCTTCTCCGCTCGCTCTGACCGACCGGGCGCCGGCGGTTGCGGCTTCGGTCTCGGTGCCGCCAACAGGCTGAGCGTGGCGGCCGGCCCGGAACGACCGGGCCGGCCGCGGTTCCGCCTGTCCGCGGCACGGGGATCGCGTTCACCCGCAACCGCTCGCGGCGCGGACGTCGCGCGACCTGAGTGGCCCGTCGACAGGCTGAGCCGTGCGCCGGACTGTGCGAGGCGGCCCAGCGCAGTCGTTCAGCCTGTCGACGGCACGGCACGGCACGGCACAGCACGGCACGGCACAGCACGGCACAGCACGGCACGGCACCCTATGGCACCGCACTGAACGGACCGGGCCGGCGACCACGACCGAGCCGCCCGCGACCGGTGTGATGCTGACGGGGCGCTCTAGCTCTCGTCGCGACGAACGTCGGCGGGTGCTCGATCGGGCCGGAGGCCTCGCCACCGCGCGTGACGCAGGATGCCGCCGGGCGTGAACTCGGCGAGCTCCACCTCACCCACGAGCTCGGGCCGCACCCACAGGGCGTCCGAGGCGTCGGCCGCGGGTATGCCGACGAAAGGGTTCCGGTCGGTCCGGAGGGGGTCGAGGGCGGCGGTGAGTCGGACGAGCTCGGCATCGGAGAACCCCGACCCGACGCGGCCGGCGTAGTGCAGCTCGCCGTCGTCGTCGGGGATGCCCAGCAGCAGCGACCCGATACCGCCGCGGCGGCCGCCTTTGCCCGGCCGGATAGCCCCGACGACGACGTCCTGCGTGCGGGAGAGCTTGACCTTCAGCCATTCCTCCGACCGTGCGCCGACGCGGTAGCGGGACGACGGATTCTTCACGACCGCACCCTCGAGGTCGAGTTCACGAGCGACCGTCAGGGCGGCGTCGAGGTCGTCGGTCACGGGCGGTACGGTGAGCGGTGGCTCGGCGTGCTCGGTCGCGGACTCGAGCAGCCGGCGCCGTTCGCGCAGCGGCAGGCCGGTGATGTCGCGGTCGTCGTGCCGCAGCAGATCGAAGACGAAGAAGTCTGCGGGCGTGCGCTCGCGCTCGCGAGCGATGTCGCGTGCCTTGGTCAGGTGCATGCGATTCTGCAGAAGCGGAAAGCTGGGCCGTCCGGACTCGTCGAGAGCGACGATCTCGCCATCGAGCACGAGCGGGGTCTCGCCGAGCCCGAGGGTGGCATCGTCGCTCGTGAGCTCGGGATACCGAGCCGTGATGTCGGTGCCGCTGCGCGCATACAGCCGCATCCGCTCGCCGTCCCAGTGCGCGATCGTCCGTACGCCGTCCCACTTGAACTCGACCCACGGCCCCCACCGTTCCGCCGTCGTGCGGGCCGCCGCGGGCGCCGACGAGACGGCGAGCATCGGCGGAATCGGGCCGCCCGCGATCCGATCCGGATCCGCCACCTCGGCAGCCGACCCCGACCCGGACCCGGACCCGGACCCGGACCCATCGGTCTTCATCCGGTGCAGGAGCCACTGGGACTTCTCGCCCGACCCGCTCGTGCGGATGAGCACGAGACGGGCGTCGGATGCGGCGCCGCCGGCCGTGCCGTGCAGCGTGAAGATGATCTCGTCGTCGCGCCACTTCTCGAGGTCGTACACCCCCGTGTCCCAGATGGTCATCGTGCCTGCCCCATATTCTCCAGCGGGGATCTCGCCGTGGAAGGTGAGGTACTCCATGGGATGCGGCTCGGTCATCACGGCGAGGTGATTCCGATCGGTGGTCTCGGGGATGCCGCGCGGCACCGCCCAGCTCACGAGCACGCCGTCCCGTTCGAGGCGCAGGTCGTAGTGCAGACGTCGCGCGTGATGCTCCTGGACGACGAAGCGCGGCTTCGACGCGGGGCCGGCACCCGCCGCCCCGGTGGCAGCGATCGAGACCGCCTCGGGCATGGGCTCGGGCGTCCGGTCGGCGGAGCGCTTCGCGAGGTACGGCGCGAGCGGCGCCGTGCGACGGGGCGCGAGGGGCGCCAGCAGATCTCCGAGCTCGGCCGCGCGGTCGAGCATCTCGTCGAAGCGCAGATGACGAAGGCCGGGGCCCTCGAGCTCGTCCCACGTCCGCGGTGCCGCGACGGTCGGCTCGTCGCGTCCGCGCAGCGAGTAGGGCGCGATGGTGGTTTTCGAGCCGTTGTTCTGGCTCCAGTCGAGGAAGACCTTGCCGGCACGGGCGTTGCGGTTCATCTGGCTGATGACGAGGTCGGGATGGTCGGCCTCGAGGGAGCGGGCGAGCTCCTTGGCGAAAGCCGAGGCGTCATCGCTCGTCTGGACTCCGGTAAGGGGTGCGTACAGGTGGATGCCCTTGCTGCCGCTCGTGACCGGAAACAGCTCCATCCCCACGTCGGTCATGATGGCGCGTACCCAGTGCGCGACCTCGGCGCATTCGGCCAGACCGACACCGGGACCTGGATCGAGATCGAGGACGAGACGGTCGGGGGCTCCACGCTCTCCCGCGTCGGTGAAGCGCCACTGCGGGACGTGGAGTTCGAGGCTCGCGACCTGCGCGAGGTACACCAGCGCGGCCATCTCCTCGACGAGGGGATAGTCCTTCGCCCCGGTGGAGTGGTCGATGGGCAGGCGCGGGAGCCACGACGGGGCGCCGGGTTCGAGGGCCTTCGCGAAGAAATCGGGCTCATCGACTCCCTCCGGCCAGCGTTTGCGTGTCACCGGGCGACGGTCGAGATGGGGGAGCAGCAGCGGTGCGATGCGAGAGAAGTAGTCGATCACCTCGCCCTTCGTGGTGCCCGTCCGCGGGTACAGCACCTTGTCGAGGTTCGACAGGCGCAGTCGGCGACCGTCGACCCGCACCGTCTGCTCTCCTGCCATGCCGACAGGGTATTGCGCCAGCCGCTGGCGTCGGTGAGGGGTTGCGGTGTGTACTTCGTGCATGAGATCGATCTGGAAAGGCGCCCTGACCTTCGGGCTCGTCAATGTGCCGGTGAAGGTCTACTCGGCCACCGAGGACCACGACGTCCCGCTCCACCAGGTGCACAACGCCGACGGCGGGCGCATCCGGTACCAGCGCATCTGCGAGATCGACGGCGAGGTCGTGCCCTACGCCGACATCGACCGTGCGTACGACGACGGTGAGCAGACGGTCGTGCTCACGAAGGACGACCTCGCATCGCTGCCGTCCGAGCGCAGCCGTGAGATCGATGTCGTCGAGTTCGTGCCGAGCGATCAGATCGATCTGCTCACGCTCGATAAGGCGTATTACCTCGAGCCCGACTCCTCCTCGCCGAAGTCGTACGTCCTGTTGCGGAAGACGCTCGAGCAGACCGACCGCACCGCGATCGTGCGGTTCTCGCTGCGGCAGAAGACACGGCTCGCCGCGCTGCGTGTCCGGGGCGATGTCCTGGTGCTGCAGACCCTCCTGTGGGCCGACGAGGTTCGCGACGCCGCTTTCCCCGCCCTAGACGAGTCCGTGCGCATCTCGGCGAAGGAGCTCGAGATGTCGGCATCCCTCGTCGAGAGCTTTTCGAGCGACTTCGACCCGGAGGCGTTCACGGACGAGTACCAGGAGGAGCTGCGCACTCTCATCGACGCGAAGCTCGAGAAGGGCGACGCGCTCGACACCACCGAGACTTTCGGCGAGAAGACGGAGAAGGAGGGCGGCGAGGTCATCGATCTGATGGAAGCGCTGCGGGCGAGCGTCGAGCGCAGCCGCGCGGCTCGGGGCGGTGGCTCGAAGACGTCGGATGGAGAAGCGTCCCGGGGCGAGACCGAGAAGAGCGGCTCATCGAAGACCGGCGCGACCAAACGCCGCACGAAGGCATCGGCGTCGGACGAGGATGCCGCAGACAAGGCATCCGCGAAGAAGGCTCCCGCTCAGAAGAGCAGTCCGAAGAAGCCGGCCGCCAAGAAGGGCGCGAAAGCGTCCTGATCAGCCTCGGGGCGGCTCGGAACTACTGTCCGCATCGGTTGCGGCAGCGCCCGGGCGGTGGGGGTGGGCCTGCTCGTGCTCGCGGAAGACCTCGGGGTCGAGCACGAGCTCGCGCGCCTCGTCGGCGCCGGTGAACTCGTCGGGTCCGGCGGCCATCTCCTTCTTCGCCTTCCGCTTCTCAGCGAAGTAGTGCCAGACGATGAAGAAGACCGTGCCGACGACCGCGGCGAGCAGGATCACGTCGATGTACTTCGCGACGAACTCGCCGACACCCGGGATTAGGCTCACCACGTAGCCGATCATCGTCAGGCCGAAGCCCCAGAGAACCGCCCCGATGAGGTTGTAGAGCGAGTACCGGTGCCACGGCATCTTGCCGACGCCCGCGGCGACGGGCGCGAACGTACGGACGATGGGAACGAAGCGGGCGAGGATGACGGTGATGCCGCCGTACCGCTCGAAGAAGGCGTTCGTGCGTTCGACGTTACGTCGACTGAACAGTCCCGATTCCTTGCGCTCAAAGACCGCGGGGCCGCCCTTGCGCCCGATGACGTAGCCGACCTCACCGCCGAGGAACGCCGCCAGCCCGATCAGCAGTCCGACGACCCAGACGTTGATCCCGAAGACGCCGTGGGGTGCGTGCGTGACCGGGTTCGACAGCAGGCCCGCCATGATCAACAGGGTGTCGCCCGGCAGCAGGAAGCCGACGAGGAGTCCCGTCTCGGCGAAGATGATGAAGCACACCACGAGCAGAGCCCACGGCCCGGCCGCGCTGATGATGGTGGCGGGGTCGAGCCAGGGGATGAGGGCGATCTGATGCACGAGCTTCCCGTCGGGAGAGGATGACGCGAGGGCGGGCGAACGCCCGATCCGTGCGGAAGGTGGGACTTGAACCCACACGCCGTGAGGCACAGGAACCTAAATCCTGCGTGTCTGCCAATTCCACCACTCCCGCGGACGGGTTCAGTCTAGGCGTGCGGGATAAGCGGATTCGTCCGGATAACCCCCGAATCCGCCGAGACGATGGGGCGGCCACGGCATGCGTGGCCGCTCGAGCGCACCTATCGCGCGATGGAGGTCCCGAGCCCGGGGTTCGGGACGTTCGCTGACGCGTCGCCGAGCCGCGGAGAGCCCCCGACGAACCAGTACCCGGCACCGACGACGAGACCGCCGCCGATGAGGTTTCCCGCGCCGACGAGCAGGAGGTTGAGCGCGAAGCCGCCCACGGTCGCCGACGGATCGCCGGACAGCAGGCCGATCGTGAAGGTCGTCATGTTCGCGACGACGTGTTCGAAGCCCGACGTGATGAACGCGAGGATCGCGGCGAACACGACCAGGATGCGCGCGCTCTCGCTGCGCAGCCGCACCGTCATCCAGATCGCGACGCAGACGAGGACGTTGCACAGGATGCCGCGCACGAACAGCTCGAGCGGCGACTCGTGAGCCTTCGCGGCGAGCATGTCCGAGACCATCGCGCCGGCCGCAGCATTGCTCTGCAGTACTCCGGATGCGACGATCAGCGCCCCGAAGACGATGGAGCCGACGAGGTTGGCGCCGAATGTCCAGATGATCGCCCCGGCAGCGCGCCCCGGTGACACCGCCCTCATGAGGGCGGCCTGGGGGATCGTCATCATCGACGAGGTGACGAGTTCACCGCCTGCGATCACGACGATCGTCAGCGCGACGCCGAACACGAGTCCCGACACGAGCTTCGCCCACCCCGAACCCGTGGCGAGCAGCGGTCCGGCCGCGGTCACCATCAAGACCACTCCGACGCCGATGTATGCACCGGCGAGCATGCCCGCGACGGTGAAGCGGACCGGGGAGCTCAGCCCGTCCGCCTTGTGGCGGCCGTTGCCTGCCTGCGCGGCGAGGGTCTCGGGAATCGTGAGCACGGGATCACCGTCCTTCCGATGCCAGTGTGCGCTCGACGAGACGCTCGGGCGCAGGCAGCGGGCCGGTGATAACCCGGTCAGTACGCGGCGACCGGGCTCCGTTCGGAGACCTCGGCCCGAACGAGGGCGGCCCCCTCCACCAGTGCGCTGATCTTGTCGTATGCGACCTGTCGAGGCAGCGGCGCCATGCCGCAGTTCGTGCTGGGGATCAGGTTGTCGGCATCGACGAACTCGAGGGCACGACGAAGGGTGTCGGCCACCTCATCCGGTGTCTCGATCTCGTGGCTCGCCACATCGATCGCGCCCAGCATCACCTTCTTGCCGCGAAGGAGTTCGATCAGCTCCACCGGCACGTGCGAGTGGTGGCTCTCGAGTGAGACGACGTCGATGCTCGAGCGCTGAAGGAGCGGGAACGACTCCTCGTACTGACGCCACTCGGGCCCGAGCGTCGCCTTCCATTCGTTGTTCGCCGTGATGCCGTAGCCGTAGCAGATGTGCACGACGGTCTCGGCGCGCAGCCCCTCCGCGGCTCGCTCGAGGGCAGCGATGCCCCAGTCCTTCATCTCATCGAAGAACACGTTGAACGCCGGCTCGTCGAACTGGATGATGTCGACGCCGGCGGCCTCGAGCTCACGTGCCTCCTGGTTGAGGATCGTCGCGAACTCCCACGCCAGCTTCTCGCGGCTCCGGTAGTGATGGTCGGCCAAGGTGTCGATCATCGTCATCGGTCCGGGGAGTGCCCATTTGATGGGCCGGTCGGTCTGCGTCCGGAGGAACGCCGCGTCGTCGACGAAGACCGGGCGTCTGCGGTTCACGGCGCCGACCACGGTCGGGACGCTCGCGTCGTAGCGATCGCGGATGCGCACCGTCTCGCGTCTCTCGAAATCGACGCCGTCGAGATGCTCGATGAAGGTGGTGACGAAGTGCTGACGCGTCTGCTCGCCGTCGCTGATGATGTCGAGTCCGCGGCGTTCCTGCTCGTGAACCGCGGCCCGGAGGGCGTCACGCTTGCCCTCGACGAGCACATCGCCGGTCAGCTCCCAGGGCGACCACAGCACTTCGGGTTTGGCGAGCCAGGATGGCTTGGGCAGGCTGCCGACGGTGGAGGAGGGCAGAAGGGTGTGCGACACGGATCGTCCTTCGGTTCAGCGGGTCTGGGCGGCCGGGGCGGCATAGCGGGCGGCCCATCGGCTGAGGACCTGCCGGTGGGGGGTGACGAAGTGCTCCTCGGCGTACTTCCCCTGCGTCGTGGCCAACTGGCTGCGCTCGACCCGGTCGTACGTGATGTCGGTGGGAGCGAAATCGTCACGCTCGAGACTGGGCCGGTACACGTCGCCCGCCGGTTCGGTCGCGTTGTAGATCTCGGGACGGTAGATCTTCTGGAACGTCTCCATCGTGCTGATCGTGCCGATCAGCTGGAGGTCGGTGTAATCGCCGAGCAGATCACCGCGGTGGTACAGAGCGAGGGGTGCGACGCTGCCGCGCGGCATGAAGTAGCGCACCTGCAGCCCCATCTTCGCGAAGTAGTCGTCGGTCAGCGAGTACGAGTCCTGCTCGTACTCGACCCCGAGAACCGGATGCCGGTTTCCGTTGCGCCGGTAGGTGCGGCTGGTCGACACGCTGATGCAGACGACGGGCGACTGGGGGAATCGCTCGCGGTAGGCATCGGACTCGAGGAAGTGCTGGAAGAGCTTCCCGTGGAGATCGCCGAAGTCGTCCGGCACGATGAACGCGCCCGGCGTCTGCTGGGCCGAAGGCAACAGGATGCTGAAGTCGTAGTCCCGGAGGTACGACGAGAAGTTGTTGCCGACGATGCCGTGCTGGCGCTCGCCGGTGTGCCGGTCGACGATGTGGATGTCGAGCACCTCGAGCAGCGGGAACTCGCGGTCGTCGGCAGCGCTGGCTGCAGCATCCTCGATGCCGTCGTCGAAACGCAGATTCGCCGAGACGATGTCGAGCTCGGCGGTGTAGCGGTCGCCCCGCGGGTTGTCGGTGCGGGCGAGATCGTTGAGGCGGGCGTCGATCATGGCGAGCGCGCCGCGGAGGTTCTCTCGGCGGCGCTCGCCGCGGGCGAGGTTGGCGAAGTTCGTCGTGATGCGCGACGACTCGGAGGGGGAGTAGTCCTCGTCGAAGCGCGTCGTCGAGATGCGGAACGTGAACTCGTTCACCATGAGAAGCCAATCGAGCGGAGCTCCGGGGAGCCGAGCGGAGGGTGATGGCTCCATCGTGCGCGCCGAGCGGAGTCATCGGGTAATTCCCTGTCGCTATCGAGTGCCATAGGGTGTGCCTATGGCTGTACGTCGAAGCGGGATCACGCTGCAGCAGCTGCAGTACTTCATCGAGGTGGCCGCGGAGGGGTCGATCTCGGCGGCATCCGATCTGCTCTACGTCGCCCAGCCCACGATGTCGGCGGCGATGAAGGACCTCGAGACGCGCGTCGGTCGCGACCTGCTCGTACGGTCGGCGCGGGGTGTGACACTCACCACCGACGGCGTCGAGTTCCTGGGGTACGCGCGTCAGGTCGTCGAGCAGGCCGAACTGCTCGAGCAGAGATACCTCGGGCGGCCGCCGTCCCGCCGCTTGCTCGGCGTCTCGACGCAGCACTACTCGTTCGCTGTCGACGCGTTCGTGCGGATGGTCAGGAGCACCGGGGCGCCCGAGTACGAGTTCTCGCTGCGCGAGACGCGGACGTGGGACATCATCGAGGACGTCCGGACGCTGCGCAGCGAGCTCGGCATCCTGTTCCGGAACGACTTCAACCGCAACGTGATCGACAAGCTCTTGCGCGACTCGGGGCTGGCTTTTCACCCCCTGTTCGTCGCCGAGCCGCACATCTTCGTCTCGCGTCGGAACCCGCTCGCGTCACGATCCCGAGCGACGCTCGACGACCTCGTCGACCTGCCTCGGCTGACGTTCGACCAGGGGGCGAACAATTCGTTCTACTTCGCCGAGGAGATCCTCTCGACGCTCTCGAGCACCCAGGAGATCCGCGTGTCGGATCGCGCGACGATCTTCAACCTCATGATCGGCCTCGACGGATACACGATCTCGACGGGCATCATCAGCGACGATCTCGATCCGGAGATCGTCGCTGTTCCTCTCGACGTCGACGAGCGCATCGAGATCGGCTGGATCGGCCGCACGGCCGTCCCGCTCACGGAACAGGCCCAGCGGTATCTCGGTGAGGTGCGGGCCGTCGTCGGAGGGTTCGGAATCGAGCTGCTCGGGTGAGCCGAGGTCGTCGCCGGGAACCGTGCTTGGTCACCGCGGCGACGACCTCGTCGACTATCGGGACGTGCGCGCGAAAGCGACCGACGCCAGCGCCGCTGCCTGGTCGCCGAGCACCGAATCATCGAACACGACCCGGGGCGAGTGATTCCACTCCACGGTGCTCAGGTCGGTTCCCTCGGGCGAGGTCATCAGCGCGATGAAGGTACCGGGCACCTCGGCCAGGACGAATGCGAAGTCCTCGGAGCCCATCATCGGGGAAGGCATCTCCATGACGCGCTGCTCGCCGAACGTCCGGCGCAGCTCGCCGAGGACAGCCTCGGTCTCGGCGGCATCGTTCATGGTCACGGGATACATGGTCTCGAAGCGGATGTCGGCGGTGAGACCGTGGGCCGAGGCGACACCCTCGACGACCCGCGGCAGTCCTTCCTGCAGGATCGTGAGCGACGCCGGCGACATGTTGCGCACGGTCGCGGCGATCTCGACCTTCTCGGGGATGACGTTGACGGCGCCGTCTCCCGTCGACAGACGGGTGACCGAGAGCACGATCGGGTCGAAGGCGTCGAAGCTGCGCGTCGCGAAACTCTGGAGCGCGAGCACGATCTCCGCGGCGGCGGGCACCGGGTCGAGCGTCTGGTGGGGCTGTGAGCCGTGTCCGCCGCGCCCGTTGACGGTGACGAAGAGCTGATTCGATCCGGCCGCCACGGCCCCGGACCGGGTCGCGAAGACTCCTCGCGGCCCCGGCGCGACATGGATGGCATACGCGGCGACGGGGCGCTCGCCTGCGGCATCCAGCAGTCCTTCGTCGAGCATGATCTTCGCGCCGCCGTGGCCCTCCTCGCCGGGCTGGAACATGAAGATGACCGACCCGTGAAGTTCGTCCCGGCGAGCGGACAGCAGCTTCGCCGCGCCCACGAGTCCCGCGGTGTGCAGGTCGTGGCCGCACGCGTGCATGTTTCCGTTCGCGGCGGCGAAGTCGAGACCCGTCGCCTCGTCGATCGGCAGGGCATCCATGTCGCCCCGCAGCAGAACGGTCGGTCCGGGCAACGCTCCGCGCAGGACGGCGACGACCGACGTGGTCGCCGTCCCCGTCGAGATCTCGAGCGGCAGTCCGTCGAGCGCGGCGAGCACGCGCTGCTGTGTGCGGGGCAGGTCGAGACCGAGTTCGGGGTCGGCGTGGAGCTCGCGGCGCAGAGACACGAGATCGGGGAGGATCGTCGTCGCATCGGCGGTGAAATCGGGGGTGGTCATGTCAGCCTTTCGTTGCCGGAGTGACGGAGCGCGGCATGCGCATGGTGGCGAGGGCGACGGCGGCGATGAGGAACGCCGCGGCGCAGACTCCCCAGATCGTGATGTAGCCCTGGATGGAGGAGTGCAGAGCTCCCGTGGTCGTGAAGCCCGCGAGCACGACGGCGAAGACGGCGCCGGCCGCTGAGCCGCCGAGCGTGCGGAGCGAGTTGTAGACGCCCGCTGCGATGCCGGTGGAATCGGCGGGGGCGAGCTCTGCGACGAGGGCGGGCAGGGCGCCGAGCAGCAGACCCATTCCGATGCCGTTGATCGCCGACACGACGAAGATCTGCCAGAGGTGGTCGTGGAACGCGATCTGGATGATCGAACCGGATGCCGCCGCCAGCGCGCCCGCGATCAGGACGGTGCGAATGCCGACCCGCCGGGCGAGCGGTGCGAACGTGGCCGCTCCGAGGGTGGCGAGGATCGTGACCACCGCCGTGACGGCCGAGGCGGTGCTCGCCGACGCGGCGAATCCGTAGCCGGTCTGCGCGGGGTCGGCGGTGAGGAACGTCGTCAACGGGGACTGCGCGCCGAACATCACCATGCCGAAGAGGAAGGCCGTGAGATAGACGGGACCGAGCCCGGGAGAGACGACGAGGCGGAGGTCGATCGCAGGCGACGTGGTCCGCAGCTCCCACATCACCCAGGCCGCGAAGACGACGAGCGCTGCGGCGAGCGTTGCGATCGTCGCGGGCGAGGCGAAGCCGGACGTCGATGCGAGGCGCAGCCCGAACAGCAGGAGGACCATGGCGAGGCCGATGCCGACGAAGCCGAGAACGTCGACCTTCGCCGCCGTGCGGGTGGTCGATTCGGGCACCTTGAAGAACACCGCGTAGGCGCTGACCGCGACGAAGACGACCGGGACGAGAAGCGTGAGGGTGAGGCTCGGCAGGACGGCGGAGAACAGGCCCGCAGCCAGCGTGCCGAGAATCGCGCCGCCCGTCAGGCACGACACGAGCAGACCGATCGAGGTGCGCGCCGTCTCACCCTTGATGCGGTTGTGGACGAGTGCGATCTCGAGCGGAAGCCAGACGGCGAGCGGGCCGACGAGGATCCGCGCTGCGAGCACGATCGGGTAGCTCGGCAGGAACGCCGTGACGAGTGTGCCGATCAGTACCGCGACGACGGCGATGCGCAGCATCCGTCGGTGCCCGAAGATGTCGCCCAGCTTCGACAGAAGCGGGACGCAGACGGCGGCCGCCAGCGTCTGAACGGTCAAGAACCACGTGATGTCGGCATCGGATACGCGAAGATGGCCGGCGATCTCGCCGAGAAGCGGGGCGTAGAACCCTTGCACGAACCCGCTGGCGAGTTCGCAGAAGACGAGGAAGCCGACGACGGCGCGGACGCTGACCTTCGGCAGGGACTGGGTGAGGGGCGGGGATTCAGGAGGCATCGGGAACCTGTTCATCGGCGTCGGGCAGTCGACGTGGAGGGTGTGTCACGAGGGCGTCGATGATGTCGACGTAGTGGCGCTCATCGATGTGGATGCGCTTGACGGACTGCCGGTACAGGGTGAGCCCGGCGATCGTGTCGAGGAGGATGTCGTGGTCGACGTCCCCGGGAAGCTCGCCTCGGGCAACGGCGCGATCGATAATCTCGATGCCCTGGTGGCGGCGGTGCTGGAAGAACGTCTCCCACAGCAAGGGGAAGACGTCTGGCTCGAACATCGCGCGGAGTCCGTTGCTCTGTTCGGGCGAGAGCTCTTGGTTCCGCTGGTTCTGACGAGCGTGCTCGAGCAGGTCCGCGCGGACATCGCCGTGGTCGGGCATGGCGCCGACCTCGACTTGCGACCGCAACACGGCGGCGACGAGCGCACCCTTGTCGGGGTACCGGCGGTAGATGGCCGTCTTGCCGCATCCGACCGCTTTGGCCACTCGCTCGACGCTGAGGCCCTGATAGCCCTGCGTTCCGAGGAGTTCGGCCGCAGCCTCGAGGATGCGGCGGGTCAGGTCCTCGTCCGTGGGGCGGCCCGGCTTCTCGGTCTGCGGCGTCATGACCACAACGATACGAAACGGTGTGTTTCGTTAGCGTTACGGATTGTTCACGATTCCGGTCGTCCCGGGACTCGAAGTGGCCCTGTGGAAAGTCGTGACGGGCTGATCGGATAGCTACCACGATGCTGCGGGTGAGCATCTCCCTCTCGTCCGCATCCGGTTCCGAGCTGCCTGACCTGCCTCCCGAGACGCGTATCGCGTGCCGTCTGCGCGATCGTCTGCGCTCTGAGGGCATCGATCCCGCGGAGCGTCCGGACGAGGTCGAGCGCGTCGCGGTAGCGGAAGTGCAACGGCACAATGACTTCGCTCTGGCGCGGGGGCTGGAAGCGGTGGACGACGAGGACTCAGCGGTGCGCCGGGTGCTGGCATCGGTCGCAGGGTACGGCCCGCTGCAGGCGCTCCTGGACGACCCGAGTGTCGAGGAGCTATGGATCAACGCCCCCGACCGAGTCTTCGTCGCGAGGAACGGCCAGAGTGAGCGGGTTGCCTTGACCCTGACCGAAGCGCAGGTGCGCGACCTGGTCGAGCGGATGCTGCACGCCAGCGGTCGCCGCGTCGACGTGAGTCAGCCTTTCGCCGATGCGTCTCTTCCCGACGGATCGCGGCTTCACGTCGTCATCCCCGACATCACCCGCCACTGGTCGGTGAACGTCCGCAAGTTTCTCCGCACATTCCGCACGCTCGACGACCTGGTGGCCGTTGGCTCGGTCACAGTCGACGCGGCCGACATCCTCCGGGCAGCGATCGCGATGGGGCGGAACATCATCGTGTCCGGGGCCACCCACGCCGGTAAGACGACGATGCTCAGTGCGCTGATGGCGGCGAGCCCCGTCGAGCAGCGTGTCGTGACGGTCGAGGAGACGTTCGAGCTCGCGGTCGATCTGCCCGACGTCGTCGCCCTGCAGGCCCGTCAGCCGAGCCTCGAGGGCGGTGGGGAGGTGACGCTGCGGCGCCTCGTGAAGGAGGCGCTACGCATGCGACCGGATCGCCTCGTCGTCGGAGAGGTGCGCGGTGCCGAGGCTCTCGATCTGCTCCTGGCTCTGAACACCGGTGTCCCTGCCGCCGCGACCGTGCACGCCAACTCCGCCGCGGACGCGCTGCGCAAGCTCACGGCCCTCCCGCTCCTGGCCGGCCGCAACATCGACGTCGGCTTCGTCCAGGACGCCCTCGCCGCATCCGTCGATCTGGTGGTGCACTGCGAACTGCTGCCGTCGGGGCGGCGGAGGATCGCCGAGATCGTCTCACCCACAGGGGCGGTGGTCGACGGGGTGATCGCGACGCGTCCCGTCTACCGGAGCCGGGCATGATCCTTCTCTGGGGCGCAACGCTCGGCGCGGGGCTCCTGCTGATGCTCGCACCCTGGCTTTCCCCTCGCGCCGCGGCCGGGCCGGCCACGCGCGGCGGAGCGCGAGGTCTCGGTCGGGGACTCCTCGAATCGGCCGGTCTCGCGCACGTGCCGGTGAGCGGGCTCGGTGCCATCACGGCAGGGACAGCGGGTCTCGCCGCTGCCGTCGCGTGGCTCGTGACATCGCTGCCCGTCGTGGCGCTCGTCGCCGCCGGAGCGGGTGCGCTGCTCCCGACGACCTGGCTGCGATCGCGCTCGCGTGGGCTGCGCAGAGCGCGCCGCGGGTTGTGGCCCGACGTCTGCGACCTCCTCGTCGCGTCCGTTCGAGCAGGGATGCCGCTCGGCGAGGCCGTTTCGTCTGTCGCTGAGAACGGGCCACCGCCGCTGCGTCCGGCGTTCCACGGGTTCGCGCGGGATCTGGCGGCATCCGGTCACTTCGACTCCAGCGCCGCGCGACTGCAGGCCGTGCTCGCAGATCCGGTCGCCGACCGCATCGTGGAGACGCTTCGCATGGCCAGGCAGGTAGGCGGCACCGAGCTGGTCCAGGTGCTGCGCGCCCTCTCGGCGTCCGTCCGCGCCGAGGCCGCCCTGCGAGCCGAGGTGGAAGCACGACAGTCGTGGATCCGCGGTGCGGCCGTGCTCGGATTGATCGCGCCCTGGGTGGTGCTGACGCTGCTGGCGCTGCGGCCCGAAGGCGCTCGTGCGTACGCCAGCGCCGAGGGCACGTTCCTCGTCATAGCCGGCGCGGCGGTATCCCTCGTCGCGTACCGACTCATGCTCCGGATCGGCAGGCTTCCCGAACCGCGGCGGTGGGTGCGGTGAACAACCTGTCCGATCTCGCCGTCGCCGTCATCCTGGGGAGCGTTCTGGCCGTCGGTCTGCTCCTCACCGTCGCGGGGATGCCGCGATGGGCGGCGCCTCCACTGGAGCGCCGAGTCGCACCGTACCTGCGTGACATCGCCGATCCGATGGGCTTGACCCCGTTGCACCGGGGCGTTGCCTGGTCGGCGCGATGGCGTTGGCGTGCCCGCATGTCGCGGATCACCGCCGGGATCGGCGGTTCGGACGCCATCCGGGCGCGACTCGCGCGCGCCGGGTGGTCGGCGTCACCCGAGATGTTCCGCCTGCGACAGATACTCGCGGGCCTCGGAGGACTCACGGTGGGAACGGTGATCACGATCGCTGCTGCCATCCGCGGTGACGCGAACGCGGCGACGCCGGCGCTGCCGTTCCTCCTGGCCGCCGCAGGCGCGTTCGCCGTCCATGCGTGGCTCGTGCGCGCGGCTGAGTCGCATATGCGCCGGGTACGCGAAGAGGTGCCGACGGTGCTCGAGTTCCTCTCGCTGTGCCTGTCTGCCGGAGAGAGCCTGGCCGACGCCCTGCGCCGCGTCGGCGACGTGGGCGCGGGTGAACTCACGGGGCATCTGCGCGCCGCAGTCCTCGCAGCCAGCACGGGTTCGAGCCTCACGGATGCGCTGCGTGACATGGCGCGATCGCTCGATGTGGCGAGCGTGGACCGTGCGGTCGATCAACTCGTCGCAGCCATCGAACGCGGCGCTCCGCTTGCCCAGGTGCTGCAGACTCAGGCAGCCGATGCGCGGGAGGACGCGAAGCGCGTGCTGATCGAACAAGCCGGGCGCAAGGAGATACTCATGCTGCTTCCGCTGGTGTTCCTGGTGCTGCCGCTCTCGGTTCTGTTCGCGATCTTCCCCGGAGTCGTGATGCTGCGGCTGGGCCTGTGAACGAAATGAAGGCGAAGAGAGGAAACACCATGAGACGAACGGTCACGATAGTCCGTCGGGCGGCACAAGACCTCCGGGATGACGACCACGGCGACGTTCCCGGCTGGGTACTCGTGACTCTGATGACGGCGGGACTCGTCGTCGTCATCTGGGCGCTCGCCGGACCCGCGCTGTCGAACCTGTTCGAGCAGGCCATCGCGCGCGTCTCCGGGCTCTGACGTGGCGCACACGCTCGACGACCGCGGGTCGAGTCCGGCGGAGTTCGTCATGGTCGGAGCGCTGCTGACCCTGCTGACTCTCGGGATCATGCAGCTCGCGCTCGCCGTCTATGTCAGGGGCGTCGCGCACGACGCCGCGGTCGAGGGTGCTTACGATGCCGCGCTCGCCGACGTGACTGACGCGGAGGGGGCAGCGCGCGCCCGGGAGGTCGTCGATCGAACCCTCGGACCGGCGTTCGTGCAAGACGTGCAGACGCACCGCACGTCGATCGGCGACGCGACGATGGTGCAGATGACGATGCGGATCACGCTGCCGTTGATCGGGCTGATCGGCATACCCGCCGCGTGGGAGGTGGTCGCGCATGCGCCGGCCGATGACAGCGACTGAGAGGCGCCGTAACGATGACGGCTCGGCTTCCCTCGAGTTCCTGACCGCGGGACTGATCCTGCTCGTCCCCGTCGTCTATCTGATCGTGTCGCTCGGCATCGTCCAGTCGTACACGTTCGCGGCACAGGCCGCAGCACGGCACGTGGCCCGCGCGATCGCGACAGCCACGGATGCCACCCATGCCGAAACACGTGCGGACGCGATCACGCGGGCGATCGCCGGCGAATACGGCATGACGCCCGAAGAGTTCGCGCTCTCCGTGGAATGCTCGGGCACCGGCCCCTGTCCCCAAGCCGGGCAGATCGTGCGCGTCACGGTGATCACCGATGCGGTGTTGCCGCTCGTGCCTCCCGTGTTCGGCCTCGACGGACTCGCCCGGGTTCCGATCGAGGCGACCGCCGTGCAACGGATCCCGCGCTTCTGGGGATCGTCGTGACGACGCAGCCTCGGCTGGGGGACGAGGGCAGCGTCCTGCCGCTCACGCTCGGGTACGCGCTGCTCGCCATCATGCTGGTCCTCGTCAGCGTCGACGCGATGAGTCTCTACCTCGCCCGCAAACAGCTCGACACCATCGCGGACGCGGCTGCGCTCGCCGCATCCGACGGGTTCGATTTCGTCGTCGAAGCGGGCGCGCCACGCGCGCGGCTCGACCCGGCCGATGTCGAGGATCTGGCCACCGAGGTCATCGCCGCATCCGGTGACGCGGCGCTCGTCGAAGCCGTCACACCCGATGGTGTGTCCGCACGCGTCACGGTGGCCACGGTGTGGCGCCCTCCCGTGTCATCGATTCTCGTGCCCGACGGCGTGCGGATCGAGGCGACCGCGACGAGCCGGACCGTGCTGCGCTGAGCCCCGGCCGAGAGTGATTTGCCACCTATGCGGCGCGAGTATTCGGCACGGCGCGAGTTTGGCGCTGGGAGGTGCAATCGCTACCTACCCGGATCTATTCGGAGACGACCGATGGCAGGAGCGAGCAGTCGGTGCCGATTTGTCGCGCCGTTGACCCAAGCGAACGCTCGCGCAGGCGCAGGCGCAGGCGCAGGCGCAGGCGCAGGCGCAGGCGCAGGCGCAGGCGCAGGCGCAGGCGCAGGCGCGGTCGCGGAGCCCGGAGTACCACCGCGCATCGCTCCGGCTAAACGCTTCAGGCCTACAGGCGCGCCGTTTTCATCTGCCCACTGGGTTGCGTAACCACGTCGCACAATAGATGTGTAACTCGCCGAGTGGTCTAATCACCTAGCTAATATGCCGAAAGCCGCCGACCTCTATCGGGGAGGCTTGATCGCCCTGCGAAAGATCAAATCCACTCGATGCCAAACGAATAGGTTGACGCCCCATGGGCTTAGCGGCTAGCGTAACGAAAAGCGGGACGTCGCAAGCAAATGGGCGTATACACCCGTCATAGATCGAAAACATTCCCTGGGGGTTGCGGTGAGAAAGATTAGCTGGAGAACACGCATACTGAGCGCAGTGGGGATCAGTGGCCTGCTGCTCACTGGAGGTGTTGTGGCTAGCCCGGCTGCGAACGCAGTCGACGGTTTCTACGACTGTGGCAGCAACTGGTTCGAGGCCTACGGATACATGACCGTCTTCAGTGGAGATTGGGGGTACTGGCAGGGCTATGCGAAGCTTGGTGACCGCACGCAATGGGGCGCATACAGCAAGTCTTCAACGTCGGCCCGCCTCGATGGTGGAATCAACTACGTTCACGACGGCAAGGTCTACAACAACAGTACAGTGTTCTGCGACTGAGTGGCGCTCTGACGGTGTGTGCGTGGGTGCTCCGCGCACACACCGCGTCGATTGAGGTTCAATGTGTGGAAAAGGCTAGAGCTTGCCGCCGTCACGGTAGGTATCGCGGGCGTTGTGCTTGTCGGGTGTGCGGCACCGGACGAGGCTGGGGTTTCTGATGCGCGGGTTGCGGAGTCGTTCGCGGCGATGTACACGCAGTGGCTGACGGAACCGGACCTCACTGAGATGGATCGCCTGGTACTAGATGAAGCGCAAAGGACTGGCCGGGTCACCCAGGGGCAGTACCAGGACGCGATCGATCGGTTGGTGAGCTGTATGGCTGACGCTGGTTACGCACTCCAACTAACGACGTATCCGTCTGGCGTAATCGAGGTTCAGCCACCAGTGGCAGTTCCTGACGGCGATGACTTGATGTCATCGAAGCATTTCTGCGAGAAGACCACATCGATCTATGCAATCATGGGGTACGAGATGCAGCAAGGAAACCCCGAGCTGTATGCTGATCCGGCCGTCGTCGCCTTCAACTGCCTGGAGGACGCGGATCTTCTTGCCTCGACTGCGACGGTAGATGACGTCAAAAGGTTCATGTACTCTTCGGAGCGCGACAATTTTCCCTTCGATTCGGAAGATTTCGGAGTGAAGGCGTGCTTCTATGGGGCAGGAATGGCTTATGGGACCGTTGCGGAAGCAGAGTGAACCTTGGACCGCGGCCGGTGTTGGGTTGACGATCCTCGGTGCTGCGCTCGCGGTATCGGCGGGCACGCTGTTTGCCTTCGTTGCCGCGCCGCGGGCGACGTCAAACATGGCGCCTGACGTCACGCCCGCGACTTACCCGGTCTCATTGGCTAGCTTCGAAGATCCTCAGACGGTACCCCTCCAGGCCCTGATGTCGGCGCCCGCTGAGGTGAGCTCGGGGGCGTCGGGTCGAGTGACAGCAGTACAGTGCAGTGCGGGAAATGTGGTGAACTCGGGTGACGCGATCATGGCGATCGATGCGCAGCCGGTGATCGCGCTCGCGACTGATGTCCCGATCTTTCGGAACATCACTCCGAGCACATCCGGGAACGATGTTGGAGCTCTGGCAAAGGGCCTGACCGAGCTGGGCTATGAGGTTGTTGGCGACGTCAGCGTGGGTTTTGAGTTGACCGAAGCGATCGCTGCCTTCCAACGGGACCATGGGCTGGAGCCCGCCGACGGGAGCCTGAGATCGGACAGTGTCGCTTGGATCCCGCGAGCGCGAACAGTTCCGTCTGAGTGCTTGGTGCGGGTTGGTCAGTGGTACACCCCGTCGATGCCTATTGCCAATGTGCCTGGAGCGCTGCAGTCGCTGCAGCTTGGAATGACTCCGGAACGCCCGATCGCACCGGGGGCGAGAGTGGTACGAGTGCTCGGAGTGGTCGTTCATTCAGACGAGACAGGCGCGGTCACGGACGCCTCGGAGATTGAGTCTGTGGCTGAGTCACCACTGTTCCCCGACGCTCTCGCGCGAAGTGAAAGTTCGCCGCTAGTGGCCCAGATCACCCTACGTGAACCGCTAGAGGTTGCGTCGCTACCGCCGGCGGCCGTATTCGGCGTGGACGGTCAAGCAGCGTGCGTGGAGTCGGAAGGCGGCACCCACCGGGTCACCATCGTGAGTGCGGCCATGGGGGCGTCGTTGGTGTCTTTCGGCGCCGAGGACCCGCCGTCCTCTGTTTTCTTGGGTAACGCTATAGCAGCGTCGCGGTGCTAATGCGCCCCTCGGTCCGGTTGGAGTCCGTCGGCTACCAGTTTGACGGGCAACCCATGCTTTTCGAAGGCATCAATGCGATGCTGTCGGCGGGGCAACTATGGGCCCTGGTGGGGCCATCAGGGTCGGGTAAGTCGACGCTGTTGAGCTTGATTGCTGGGTGGGCCTCGCCCACGCACGGCGAGATACAGAAGAACGAAGTCCGGCGGGTCTCGTGGGTTTTCCAGAACCCTTACGGGGAACCGATGCGGACCGCGCTCGATCATGTGTCGTTCCCGATCGGCATACGCGGCGCCTCGCGCGCAGAGGCTACTCGCGAGGCCCGTGCATTGCTCGAGGATTTCGGGCTGGGTGGCGTCGCTGATCGCCGCTTTTCCGACCTTTCCGGTGGTGAGGCTCAGCGATTGATGCTGGCTCGCGCACTCGCAGGAGAGCCCGACGTGCTTCTAGTAGACGAGCCCACTGCCCAGCTGGACCGTGCGTCTGCGCGGGGGATTAACGACGTTCTGCGCAGGTTGGCCTCGGGGGGCGCAATCGTCGTCGTCGCGACTCATGACGGTGAGACGGTGGAGGCTTGCGATCACCTGCTCATGCTGGACACCAACGTCACTCACGGGTCGCGAATCCGACCGATGGGCGAAAAAGCGCAATGAACCTTCGCTTTTTGCTTTCCGAGGTCGCGCGCAACCTCCTGACGGGGACCGCGCGAGCCGGCCTGCTGGTCTTGGTGTCTGCGCTCCTGCTGACGGCTTGCATCGCCCTCGACATCGTTTCCGTCGCGCAAGTCAATGCCAAAGCAGATGCGTATCGATCAGCGGGGGGAGCGACGAGACTGCTCGTTGCGGAAGACGCGGTCAACAAGACGGCATGCGAGGCTTTGGCTCGTGTCGATGGGGTCAGCTTTGCCGGAGCGGTGCGCCACAATGACCCGCTCAAGGTGGACGCTCTGCCTGGCTCGACGCTGCCGCACTACAGTGTCACCGCTGGGCTTGCGGTATATCTGGGCATTCCTCATAGCGTGGAACCCGGCGTGTACATGCCGGATGAACTCGCCGCCCGCTGGGGATTGGACGCGGGCGCGGTTCTGAGTACCGACCGTGGTGTCATAAAGGTGCTGGGGATTTACGACTATCCGGAGTCGGATGGCCGAGACCCGCGATTCGCGAACGCGGTGATCGATGTAACCTCGTTCGAGACGGCTTCGGAGTGTTGGGCAGAGTCGTGGCCTCGACGTGTTCCTCTCGACGATCTGCTGCGCACCGTGGTGGATCCGGACCGAGTCTCGGGCGCCGAGACACAGCTGTACGCCCTCAACCCGCGTGTGTCGACCGGGGGCGACGCGTGGTCCCAGTTTTCTGAGCGGCCGAGCCGGGTACTGCCAGCTGCGGCCATTCCGCTCATGTGTGTCGTAGGTGCCGCGGCGACGATCCGGCGTCGACTCGAGCATTCGAGTAACCTGCACGCGGGCGCCAGCCGACGGGCGCTCGCGACCGTCGCTCTGCTTGAGTGTCTCGCGTGGTGCAGTAGCGCAGGCGTCATAACACTCGCTTCCGCTTCGTGGATGAGCAGCGTGATGCTTCCCGACGATGCTCGCCCGCTGATAGCTCACTACACATTGGTCGTGTGCCTGGGGCTCCTCGCGGCTGGCGTCGGTGCCGCCGCCCCGTTCATTCTCATATCTGAGGCCCAGCTTTTCCGTGCGTTCAAGGCGCGACGGTAGCCCCCTGCTTAGCTAGCTCACGGTCGCTGCGTGGACAGAGACCTCTCTCAAGCGAAGCCCGTGCCCGACGGCGTGCGGATCGAGGCGACCGCGACGAGCCGGACCGTGCTGCGCTGAGTCCGCGAAGCGCAGCGATTGCGCAACCTCCTTCCTGGAGGAAATCGCGCTGGCTAGGGTCGGATGACCGGCTATGCGTGGAGGGGGAGCCCGCTCATGACCCAGCAACTCGATGTCAACGACGACGCGGTGACGCGCCTCGGTCTGATGGACACCACCCCGGAGGAGCGCTTCGACCGCATCACGCGGCTCGCGCGCGAGATGTTCGACGTCGACTACGCCGTGGTCAACGTCGTCAACTCCGAGACGGTCTTCACGAAGTCGCAACCGGCAGAGTCCGACTTCCGGCACACGCCCATCAAGGACTCCTTCTGCGGCGAGGCGGTCAAACAGCCAGCGGTGCTCGAGGTGCGCGACGGCCGCGCCGACCCGAGGTTCGCCGACCGCGCGATCGTGGCCGAGCACGGCATCCGCTTCTACGCGGGCTTCCCGATCCACACCGATGCGGGCGAGACGGTCGGCACGCTCTGCCTGCTCGACACGTCGCCTCGAGAGCTCAGCGACGCCGACCGTGACGCGCTCGAGCGCTTCGGCCTGTGGGCGCAGGCCGAGATGCGCATGGACGACCCCGCCGTGTCCGGTTCCGGCTCCGTGACCGCCGAGGCCATCGCCCCGGCCGTCCGCGATGACCGTCTCGCGGCGGGAGAGGTCCGGCTCGCGGCGTTGGCGATCCCGTACGGGGAGGTCAGCGGCGACCGGAGCAGCTGGCAGCAGGTCGGCGACCGCATCATCGTCACTCTCGCCGACGTCATGGGCAAGGGCGAGGAGGCCGGTGGGTTCGCCGAGGAGCTGATCGGGGCCCTCCAGCAGCGCGCGCATCTCGACCCCGTCGAGGCGATGCTCTCGGTCGAGGAGTATGCCCGGCATGACAAGCGTTATCGCGAGACCTTCGCGACCCTGTTCCACGCGGTCATCGACACCCGCAGCGGACGCGTCGCGTATGTCGACGCCGGTCACGGGCTCACGTTGCTGCTGCGGGCCGACGGGTCGAGCGAGCGCCTGAGCTCACGCAACCTGCCGCTGGGCCTGAGGCCGTCCGAAGCCGAGTGGGAGGCGGGGGAGACTCTCGTGGCTCACGGCGACCTCATCATCTCCGTCTCCGACGGCGCGCTCGACGCCTACGACTCCACGCTCGACAGCCTGCGTCTCATCGGCGAAGACCTCCGCCGCGCCACCGAGCCCGATGCGTTCTTCGACGAGCTCTCGATCCGCGTCTCCGAGCACGTCGTCGACGACGACGTGACGGCGGTGGTCATCTCGGTGCGCTGACCCGCAGCCGACACCCGCGCGTCAGCGGGGGATCACTGAGAACAGGAACCGCCGCCGCACCATCAGGCAGATGACCGCGATGACCGCGGTGTGGATGAGCGTCCCCTGCCAGAAGCTCTGTCGGTCGAGGCCGGGGATGTTCGCGACGGCGAGCACGAAGAACACGTGCACGATGAAGACGTAGAGGCTCGCCTGGCCCAGCGGGATCCACAGCCACCCCATGACGGCGTTGATCGGCTTCCAGGCCACCGTGAGCACGGCGTAGCTGCAGGCGATGACGAGCACGAGGTCGAGCAGGCGTCCCCAATGGAGATCGATCCGCGGGTAGCCGGAGTCGTACAGCATCGCGTAGAGGCCGGCCGGGAACGGGGCCGGCTCGAACCCGAAGGCGTCGCCCGCCCAGAGATAGACGAGGAACCCGGCGTAGCCGACGACGAAGAGCCCGACGAGGATCTTCCCCGGCCTCGACGTGAGCGCCCGGATGATCTGGCGCCGGTAGTAGCCGATGACGAGGCCGTGCGTGAAGAGGACCTGCCAGGCGAGCAGCGGGAAGACGGCGTTGAACTGCGACGGCAGCGGCGACAGCTCGGGCATCGTGATGTGGAGGGCGTAGAGACCCCAGCTGCCGACCAGCACGAGCCACCACAAGCGCCGCCGGATGAGCCACATCAGCGCGGGGTAGGCGAGGCTCAGCACGACGAACAGGCCCATGATGTTGAACGGCCACGGCCCCATCTCGAGCAGCAGCAGCTGGCGCACGGCATACCACGGCGGCGGGTAGTCGAGCAGGCGATCGGCGTTCGGGTAGAGGTCGTAGACGCGGCCCGAGGTCGCCTGACCGTCCTCACCGGTGCCGCGGTCGGTGAACGTCATGATCGCTGACGCGTCGATGAACGGCACGAAGCTGACGACGAAGATCAGCAGGATGACGGCGAGCGCGACGAGGTACTGCTTTCGTGCTCGGGCCCAGGCGGCGAGGGCTGCGCCCCATTCCCCGCCCCGTTTGACCGCGGCGGGGAAGACCATGCCCAGGACGACGCCGCTCAGCAGCACGAAGAGCTCGGCGCCCGTGATCGCGCCGACGATGTTCAAGGACGCGAACGAGTAGGGGCTCAGCACCTCGATGTGCGTCACGACGACCACCACGATGACGAAACCTCGCATCATGTCGATGCGCAGGTCGCGGGTCGCGGAGTCGTCGGGGTAGCGCCACGACGGCAGCATCCTTCCCACGATTCCCGAGACCAGGAACGCGACGGCGAGCACGGCGGCGGTGCCGGTGATCCAGTTCATCTCGTCGTTGCCTTCGCGCACCTGCACGGTGCTGGCGGAGGCCTGCTCGGGGGTGATCACTTCGGTGATCGGACTCCACTGGACCTGCCCGGATGCCTCGAGGTCGTTGCGGAACGCGTCGGCGAGCTCGCCTGAAGCGGTCAGTCGCCAGTCGACCTCCTGCGCGCCGGCCTCGGCCTCTTCGCGCACGGCTTCCAGCCACGTGACCGCGGTGATCCGCGGGTGGGTAGGCAGCTCGGCGAGCACCTGGCGCCACCAGCCCTGCTTGACCGCGAGCTCGGTGTCTCCGTCGAGCGCGAAGTCGTAGAGGGCCCCGGTGTCGAGGAGGAGATCACGCTCCTTACCCGCGGCGAAACGGTCGTAGAAGTTCGCCGACTGCGGCACGGTGTAGCCCCACTGCTCATCCAGGCGCGCAGCCACCTCGCCCTCGTCGGGAGCGCTGTTCGACACGAGCGGGACGTCGCGGCCTGCGGCGGCGCCTGACTCGCCCTTGCCGAAGTAGAACATCGTCAGGCCGACTCGGTCGACGGCATCCGCGTCGGGAAAGTACGGTCCGTACGGATCGTCGGCCTCGGTCAGCAGTCCGTCTGCGTCGGTGTCGAGAGCTCGAAGGTCGGCGGGGGAGAGATCGTCGAGTCGACCGTCCGCGCGTTCGAACGGGTAGCCCGCGCCGTAGGAGGGGGCCCATACCATCTCGGCGCCCGACCCGCCGTCGTGGACGACATCGGCCACCGCCTCGAAGGCGCGCACGAACTCGCGGGGCTGCTGACCCCACGTGGTCCAGGAACCGTTCATCTCGGGGGCGAACCGCACGAGGTGGTGCGTGTCGTAGTCGCCCTGGATGTTCTCCAGCATCGCGTTGAAGGCGACGGCGTCGTCTCTCGTCAGGTCTCCGAGGGCAACCCGCGGCTCAATGCTCAGGACGAGCACGGCGCCCTGAGCAGCAGCCGCGGTGGCGGCGCGCGACCAGTCCTGACGAGCCTGATCATCCAGCGGATAGGACAATCGGATGGCGTACGTGGCGGGCGTCTCGCCGAGACGTTCCGCATATCCGTCGGGACCGTCGGATCCCCAGTCGAGCTCCGCGCCGAACCAGAGGCCGTCCTGGTGGACACCGGAAACGTCAGTGCCCTCGCGCGCATCCTCGACGGCGAGAGCGGCCGCAGGGGTGGCGAGGAGGGCGGTTGCAGCTGCGATCGCGAATCCCGTGAGGGTCCACCGCAGGTGCCGTGTCACTCGCGACGGCACTCGAGACTCCACACGTTCCGACCGTTCTCGTAGCGGTAGTCGAGGGTGTCGACGCTGGCGAGCGCGAGGGCGAGCCCGCGGCCGTCCTCGGAATCCGCGTCCGCCATCGTCACGGCGCTGAGATCGAGTTCAGCGGGCTGTGCGTCATCCTTGAACGTCGCCGTCAACCTGTCGTGCGTGGCACGCAGGTCGAGGATGAAGTGACGTCCATCCGCGCCGTGGGCGGCGACGGAGTGCTCGACGATGTTTCCGGCGATCTCCACGACAGCGGTCTCGAAGGCGAATCGGGTACGGGGGTCGACGTCACCGGCATCCTCCCACCACGACGCGAGCAGGTCGTAGACGGCCTCGACGCTCTCGAGCGTCACTTCGGCGACGAGCGATCGGTGAACCGTGTCAGCCATCGAGGGCGTCCTGCACGGTGGCGCGCGGGCGGAGCACGCGGTCGAGGTTCGTGAGGCCGAGCACCATGGTGACCTGCTCGCTGGGGGCGGCCAGCCTCAGGTCGCCGCCGCCCTGCCGGGCTGTTTTGAGGCACGCGACGAGAGCGCCCAGACCCGAAGAGTCGATGAAGGCGACATCCGACAGGTCCACGACAACGGGCGCGTCACCCGCCGCGGCGATCTCCTCGGTCATCCGCTCGCGGAAAGGACGCGCCGAGACCATGGTGAGCCGGCCATGGGGTCGGACGACTCGACCGTTCTCGCGCACGTCGATATCGAGATCCAGCATGGTCAGGTCTCCTTCAGTTCCAGATGTGCCGGCGGTCGGTAGAGCACGGCGCGGATGATGATGCTGAAGACCATGAGGTCGTACAGCACCCAGACGATGTTGATGAGGGGCGCGATGCCCTGCGCCTGCCCCACGGCGTACCGGATCGCGACGGCGACGAGCGACAGGACGAGGGCGGCCATCGCGATCAGCTGAGGTTTCACGAGGTCCCACCGCGGGCTGTCTTCGGTGGCGCGTGTCTTCGGTGTGACCGCGAAGCCGAGAGCTCGACCGCGGTAGACGTTCGCGAACGCCGTCGTCACGGCGCGGATCCAGACCGGGAACAGCGCGAGCGAGTACTGGGCACCACGCCATGTCGGGCGTCCGTTGGCGACGACGAGGAAGAGCAGCTGGTTGAGGAGGAAGAAGGGGATGAATCGCGCGAAGAAGTCGACGCTCCACGCCTGCACCGGCATCACGCCGAATGTCAGATAGAGCACGGGGGCGGCGATGTAGACGATCCCGGCGAAGCCGGCCAGGTAGCTCCACATCGTGCCGAAGTACATGATGCGCTGGCCCCAGCTGAGGCTGCGCTGCACGAGCGGATTCTCGCGGAACATCACCTGCATGGTGCCCTGAGCCCAGCGCAGACGCTGCGTCAGCATGGTCGGCAGGTCCTCGGGTGCGAGACCCTCGGCGAGCACCTCGTCGTGGTAGACGGACTTCCAGCCGAGGCCGTGCAGCCGCATCGATGTCGCCATGTCCTCCGTGACCGAGATGGTCGCCAGGGGCATGATCGCCTGGGCCTCTTCGTCGCGTCCGACATCGAACGCCGAGACGAGCATGCTGATCGACTCGAGCGCAGCCAAGGGCGAGAGGCTCCGATCTCCGAGAGCGTCGAGGGTCACCTCGTCGATGACGGCGAGTGCCTCGGTGTCCGCGGTGAGCTCGGCGAGCGCACGCAGCTCTGCGCGGACATCGGACACGTCCTGGTCGCTCAGCTCGCGACGGACCTGATCGATCCGGCTCTGGAACGCGTAGGTGACGTCGGCGAGGGCGTCCCCGCGCGCGATCTCCACCTTGACCTCGTCCAGCGCTGCGGCGACGGTGTCGAGGGCGGCCGCGATGCGCGGGTCCGAGCCGTGATCCCGTCGTGCGCGAGCGAGCACGCGGCGGGAGGACCGGACGCCGCGGTTGACCGCGAGCGTGACCTCGTCGACGTAGCGCGAGACGCCGAGCTGCATGAGGGCCTCGCGGCGCAGGATCGCGTTCGAGCCGCAGAAGAACGCGGCGTTCCAGCCGTCTTTCGACTGCTGGATCGGCCCGTAGAACAGCGGTGCCTGGCTGCCGAGCGGATCGCTGGGGGGCACGTTGACGAACCATTGCGGCGTCTGGACGAGTGCGACCTTGTCGTCCATGAACCAGCCGAGCGCGCGGTCGAGGATCTTGGGCGAGGGTACCTGGTCGGCGTCGAGGATCAGCAGGAACTCGCCCTCCGTGACCATGAGCGCGTTGTTGATGTTGCCGGCCTTGGCGTGGCGTGGTCGGTCGCGCCACGCCTGCGACCGCGTCACGACGCCGATGCCCTCGGCTTCGGCGAGGCGGCGGAGCTCGGGTCGGTCCCCGTCGTCGAGGATCCAGGTCTCGTGCGGGTAACTGATCGCCTGTGCGGCGCGCGCCGTGCGCATGACGAGGTCGAGCGGTTCGTTGTACGTGGTGACGAGGACGTCGACCGTGACGTCGCGTGTCAGGGGCGGTGCATCGTGGCGTTCGCGCAGCCGCCAGGCGCCGATGGCGAAGATGAGCGAGTCGATGAGGCTGTACGTCTCAGCGAGGACGAGCGGCACGGCAATCCACCACGCCTCCCAGTTCACCGAGGCGAGCCAGCGCCAGACGATGTAGTTCAGGCCCGAGATGGCCGCGAGCAGGACGACGAGCCGGATCAGCGCGACACGTCGCGCAGACCGCTTAGCCTGACGCGCCACATCGCGTCGGGTGCCCTCGCGGCCCAGCGTCGTCTCGAAGACCATCGATCTCCCTCGGTCGGCGTCAACATTCCCAGGCCCCGCTGGACGCGCAAAACGGGTTGCGCCGGGATAGGCGGTCACACCATCATTCGCCTCAGCAATGGATCGCGATGTGCTCTGGATCTCCTTCGACGGTCAAGTCGCGGTCGCGGAGGACGACGGACTCGGGAGTGGCGCGGTCTGCGCAGACCAGGTCCCATGTACGCGGCAGGTTGTCCGTGTACTCGATGTCGACGACCGCGGAGCCGTAGACGTCGGTGTAGCCGGAGCACTCGTCGTACGCGGCGCATTCCTCGACGACGGCGAAGTCGAAGCCCGCGTCATCGTGCAGCCGCTGGGCGAACTCCGCCGCATTCTTCTGACCGGCCGCGAGACCGGCGTCATGGGCGGCCTCGACGTAGGCGGTCGCCAGAGCCAGGTTGTCGGCGATCTCGAGCCTGCCCTGCGACCGGGTGAACGAGTCGAGGTTGTCGAACTCGACCGCGTCGAACCCCGATTCGGCACATCCTCGGATCCACGTCGAGACCAGGGCGAGGATGCGTTCGCGCTTGTCGGCCGTCGATGAGTCGAGGAGCACCTCGTCGGGCCAGTCCGGATCGATGAGGGGTTCCCCGTCGACCGTCACCAGGAGGTCGGCGTCCCACAGGTCGCGCTCCGCCGGCTGCGTCTGGAACCCGTTGACGTAGCAGATCGAGTAGCGGCCAGGAGCAGGCTCAGCCGTACGGTCTCGGCCCACGATCTCGACGTCGACGCCGGGCGGATACGCGCCGCCGAGCTGGTAGTCGGGCTTTCCGCCGACGGGCGGCAGCACGACGTCGGCAGTCGACTGCGGAGGGGCGGAGCAGGCCGCGAGGACGACGAGGAGAAGGAATGACGCACCGGCCGCCGCTGATCGTCGTGCAACGTGCATGCTAGGCGGACGGCCCCGGCCCGTCCGGTTCGTCGTTCACCCCCGGCATTCTGTCGAGACGGGTGCGCGGGACGAAGCGGGGAACCCACCGGATGAACCCGACCGCGCCGACGAGGCCGAACGCGCCCATGACGGCGGCGGCGACGGGCAGCGAGGCGACCGCGGTGATGCCCGAGACCAGCAGCGGTGCGATCGCCCCGCCTGCGTCGGTCAGCGTCCGCCACGATCCGAGGAAGGGGGCGGGATTCGCCGTCGGTGCGACATCCGCACCGAGCGTGAGCAGGATGCCGCTCGACAGGCCGTTTCCGACGCCCAGCACCGCGGCGAACAATGCGAACCACAGCTCGGGCTGCGAACCCGCCGAGGTCAGCGCCAGGGCGATCAGGCCCGCGCTCATGAGGAGCATCGCGGGAAGAGCGGCCCAGAGCCGGCCGAAGCGGTCCATGACCTGGCCGCTCGCGTAGAAGAGCGCGAAGTCGATCGCGCCGGAGACGCCGACCACGAGCGCGATCGTCGATGCGTCGAGCCCGATCGCGACGCCCCAGAGGGGCAGCAGGACCTGACGGGTGGAGCGCAGAGCCGACAGCGATGCCGCCGCGACGCCGAGGCGCGCGAGGACGTCGCGGTTCCGCCAGGCCGTCCGGACGACACCCGTGCCCGGTGCCCGACGCGTGCGGACCGGCGCGGTCGTCAGCGCCTCGCCTTCGGCCGTCCGGACGACAGCGGGTGCAGGGCCGAGCCGCTTCTCGGGTTCGGGTCCGAACGCGACGAGCGCGATCATCGCGACGAGGCAGACCCCGAAGAACCAGATCGTGGCGTGCTCGTCACCGAAGACCCACAGCAGCGCCGCCGCGATGAACGGCCCGACGAACATACCGAGGCGGAAGCTGCCGCCGAGCAACGACAGCGCGCGAGCGCGGAAGGTGAGGGGCACGCGGGTCGTCATGAACGCGTGGCGGGCGACGCCGAAGGCCGCGGCGCAGATGCCGATGAGGAAGACGGACGCCGCGAACACGCCGAGGACCGGCGCGAACGCCATCGCACCGACTCCGACGAGCGCGAGCAGACCCGCGATGATCATCGTCGCCCGCTCGCCGATGCGTGCGACGGCCCATCCCGCCGGGATGTTGCCGCACAGCTGACCGACCACGAGGGCTGCGGCCACCAGCGCAGACGTGGCGACATTCGCGCCGAGCTGGGCGGCGATCACGGGGATCAGAGGGATGACGGCGCCCTCGCCGAGCCCGAACAGCGTCGTCGGGCCGTAGATCATCGGAGCGAGGCGCCAGAGAACACGGCGGATCGGTTCGTTCTCGTCGCTGGCTCCCATTGCTTCCACGATACTCTGGAGTGCCATGCTCGAATTCGATATCTCCGCCGACATCCAGGCCCTGCGCTCCACGTTCGCCGACATCCAGGCGGTGGTCGACGTCGAGGCACTCCGGGCCGAGATCGCCCGTCTGTCCGAGGAGGCCGGCGCACCCGATCTCTGGGACGACGTCGAGAAGGCGCAGAAGGTCACCAGCGCTCTGAGCCACCGCCAGGCCGAGCTCAAGCGCGTCACCGAGGTCGAGCGCAGACTCGACGACCTCGACGTCCTCGTCGAGCTCGCCCTCGAGATGGACGACGAGGAGTCGGCAGACGAGGCCCGCAAGGAGCTCAAGCAGCTCGAGGAGGTCATCGGCCAGCTCGAGGTCCAGACGCTCCTCGACGGCGAGTACGACGACCGGTCAGCGGTCGTCACGATCCGGTCGGGCGCGGGTGGCGACGACGCCACCGACTTCGCCGACATGCTGCTGCGCATGTACTTGCGCTGGGCCGAGCGCCACAAGTACCCCGTGAAGGTCATGGACACCTCGTACGCGGAAGGCGCGGGCATCAAGTCGGCAACCTTCGAGATCGACGCGCCCTACGCCTACGGCACGCTGTCGGTCGAGGCCGGCACGCACCGTCTCGCGCGCATCAGCCCGTTCGGCTCCGCCGACAAGCGCCAGACGAGCTTCGCCGCCGTCGAGGTCATCCCGGTGATGGAGGAGGCCGTCGAGGTCGACGTCCCCGAGAACGACATCCGGGTCGACGTCTTCCGCTCGTCCGGCCCGGGCGGACAGTCGGTCAACACCACCGACTCGGCGGTCCGCATCACGCACATCCCCACCGGCATCGTCGTGTCGATGCAGAACGAGAAGTCGCAGATTCAGAACCGCGCCGCCGCCATGCGCGTGCTGCAGACGCGCCTCATGCTGCTGCAGCGCGAGGAGGAGGCCGCGAAGAAGAAGGAGCTCGCCGGAACCATCACCGCGAGCTGGGGCGACCAGATGCGCTCGTACTTCCTCTACGGCCAGCAGCTGGTGAAGGATCTGCGGACCGGCCACGAGGTCGGAAACCCCTCGACGGTGTTCGACGGCGACCTCGACGGATTCATCGCCGCGGGCATCCGGTGGCGCAAGCGCAAGGACGACGACGCCTGATCCAGTGCTGAGGCGCGGATGCCGCGGCGCGCGGGTGTCGCGGCCGCGTTGCGCGGGGGAGCGGCTTAGGCTCATCGAGTCATGATCCGGTTCGAACACGTCAGCAAGCGGTATCGCGGCACCTCGAAGCCCGCGCTCAGCGACGTCGACTTCGAGATCCAGCGCGGCGAGTTCGTCTTCCTCGTCGGCGCCTCCGGGTCGGGAAAGTCGTCGTGTCTGCGGATGATCCTGCGTGAGGATGTCGCCTCCGACGGACGGGTGGTCGTGCTCGGGCGCGATCTGCGCGGCCTGTCGACCCGCAAGGTCCCCTACTTCCGCCGTCACATCGGCGCGGTCTTCCAGGACTTCCGGCTGCTGCCGAACAAGACCGTCTTCCAGAACGTCGCGTTCACGCTCCAGGTGATCGGCTCGTCCCGCGCCTTCATCTCTCAGGCCGTTCCCGAGGCGCTCGCCCTCGTCGGTCTCGCGGGCAAGGAGAAGCGTCTGCCGCACGAGCTCTCGGGTGGGGAGCAGCAGCGTGTCGCGATCGCGCGCGCGATCGTCAACCGGCCGCAGGTGCTGCTGGCCGACGAGCCGACGGGAAACCTCGACCCCGCGACATCCGTCGACATCATGCAGCTGCTCGCCCGGATCAACGCCAACGGCACCACGGTGGTGATGGCCACGCACGAGGCCGGCTTCGTCGACCAGATGCAGCGTCGCGTGATCGAGTTGAGCGGGGGCGTCATGGTCCGCGACGAGGTCGGCGGCGGCTACGGCGACACATCCGCGTTGCCGAGCCTGGCGCCCGAGCCGGTGCGCGGCGCTGCGGCTGTCGCCGCTCTCACCGCCGTGCTCGAGCTTCAGCGCGAGATCGCTGAGACCCCGCCGGCCGCTCACGTCCCCGTGCCCGAAGAGCCGGAGGCGCCCGTGGAGCCGCCGCCGGTGGGTGAGACGCGGGCGATCCCGATCGTCGCACCCGATATCGACCTCGCGGGTCTCGGTCTGCCCGATGTCGCGAAGAAGCTCGGACTCGGCGATCGCGATGATCGCAGCGACGAAGTGGGGCCCACGTCATGAGAGTCGGTCTGATCCTCGGCGAGGCTCTGACGGGCCTGCGCCGCAATGCCTCGATGGTGATCTCCGTCGTGCTCGTGACCTTCGTCTCCCTCACCTTCGTGGGCGCGGCGATGCTCATGCAGATGCAGATCAGCAAGACGAAGGACTACTGGGCCGAGCGCGCCCAGGTCGCGGTCTACATGTGCCGGGAGGACGCCACGGTGCAGAACTGCGCCGACGGCGCAGCGACGGACGAGCAGATCGCCGCGGTCGCCGAACGTCTCGAATCGCCGGCGCTCCAGAGCGTCGTGCGAGAAGTGCGCTTCGAGACGAGTCAGGAGGCGTACGACAACGTCCTCTCGCTCATGGGGCAGGACTACGCCGAGTTCGTCAGTCCCGAGCAGCTCAACAACACCTACTGGGTCAATCTCGCCGACCCGTCGCAGAGCGATGTGATCAGTGAGGCGTTCAAGGACTTCGACGGTGTCGAAGAGGTCGCGAACCAGCTGCAGTACCTCGATCCGTTGTTCTCCGCGCTCACCGTCGCGACGTACATCGCCGTCGGAATCGCCGGCCTCATGCTGATCGCCGCGGTGCTTCTCATCGCGACCACGATCCGTCTGTCGGCTTATGCCCGCCGACGCGAGCTCGGCATCATGCGGCTCGTGGGCGCGTCCAACCGGTTCATCCAGACGCCCTTCATCCTGGAGGGTGTGTTCGCCGCGCTCATCGGGTCGGCGCTCGCGAGCGTGGCCATCATCGCGATGGTGCAGGTCGGCGTCGGCGATTACCTCTCGTCGCAGATCGACTTCGTGACGAGCTGGGTGAACCTCGGGGACGTCGCGTTGGTGGTGCCCGCCGTGATCGTGATCGGCGTGGCGCTGGCGGCCGTGTCCGCCGGGTTCGCCATCCGGCGCTGGCTGCGCACCTGAGATCGGCTCGGGGCGAGGCTCGGCGTCGAGCGCCGTGCTGGAGTGCCCTTAGACTGTAGGGCTGCGCCAGTGCATCAGGAAGGAGGCGCGTCATGCCGAAGGAACAGGGCGAGAAGCTCGTGGCGAGCAACAAGCGCGCCCGGCACGACTACGCCATCGAGAAGACCTACGAGGCGGGCCTCGTGCTGACCGGCACCGAAGTGAAGTCCCTGCGGCAGGGTCGCGCGAACCTCACCGACGGATACGCCTACATCGACAACGGTCAGGCCTACCTGGATGCCGTGCACATCCCCGAGTACTCGCAGGGCCACTGGACGAACCACGCGACCAAGCGCACGCGAAAGCTGCTCCTGCACAAGGAGGAGATCGTCAAGCTCTCCCACGCAGTCAGCGCGGGTGGTTACACGCTCGTGCCGTTGCGCCTGTACTTCTCCGACGGTCGCGCGAAGGTCGAGATCGCGGTCGCGAAGGGCAAGCGCGAGTTCGAGAAGCGCCAGACGATCCGCGAGCGCGAGGACAAGCGCGAGGCGGAGCGCGCGATGCGCACCCGCAACCGCCTCGGCGAGTAGGCCGGGCTCTCTCGCGGCCCGGAGGGTGACGCTCGCGTCAGAGGGCGCGGAACCGGGCCTCGACGGCGGCCGTCACGACGATCTCGGCGGGGCGGAGCTCGACACCTCCCGATGACGCGTCCGCAGACATCGTCGCGGCGCGCGCGAACAGCGGTGCCGAGGGCGGGGCGTCGGCACCGTGAAGCAATCCGATGTCCGCGATCTCGACGGGCTCGACGGAAGCGCGGCCCAGAGCCGTGGCATACGCAGATGCGCGCGCGACCGCCACGCCCACCGCCGACGTCGCGACGTCGCGCTCGACTGTCGCGCGCGTCGCGGGGGAGAGCTGCCATTCGATGTTCGAGACGCGCATCCCCTCATCGTCCGCGAGCCGGGAAACCCACTCGGCTAGTGCCACGAAGTCGTCGAACGTGGCCCGCAGGTCGATCGTGGCGTGGTGGACGGGTGCGAGTTGGTTCCCTTCGGCGTTCCAGGGGCGCTCAGACCACGTCGACACCGACCCGCTCGACCAGTCGGAGACCGTACCGGCCCGAGTGAGCTCTTCGAGGCGTGTGCGCAGCGGCGCGACGGTCGCTGTCACGCGCGAGACGACGTCGGTTCGCTCGGGACCGTCGGCGGTTGCTGCGGCAGAGACGATCGCGACTTCGGGTGAGACGCGACGCTCGGCCTCGCCGCGGACGGAGATGAGGATGTCTGCCATGATCCGACTCTAAGCGGGGCGAGTGGGAATGGCGCCGGCCGACGATCGGTTGTAGTCTGTAGTGCTCAGGTGCTCCGGCATCCGAGTGAGAAATTCAACAGCGTGACAGCGGCCCTTCGATCGAAGGCTCATGGGGATGATCGGTTTCGACATCGCCTGTGTGTCGGCGAGAAGCGGGCCGAGGATGCAGGGTTATCTCGTTAACGATCTCTGCAAAACTATAAGTGCCGAATCCAAGCGCACTGACTTCGCCCTCGCTGCATAAGCGAGCCCGATAGTCCGTCAGACCGTGTGTGATCCCGCCACGGACCCTGGCGTCATCTAGGGATCTTGCTGTGTGACGGCGTTCGGACGTCACGCGGGACTCTTTCCGGACTGGGCCTGTCGACTTATGTGTCTGTACTGAAAGTCGGGGCCGAGCAGAACGCCTCTACAGACTGCGCCCGGAGAAGACGCCGTATCTCAGCGATGGACGGGGGTTCGATTCCCCCCATCTCCACCACTGCCGCTGTCACAGCACGAAGCCCCCGCTGTCCTCGGACGCCGGGGGCTTCGCTGTTTGCGATCGCTCACGGTGTCCAGCCCGGCGCGGGACGGAGCGCCTCTAGCCGGCGGTGGTCGTCGATACGCACCCGGTCCCAAGCGTGGATGACGAGGCCGTCCCCGAGCGACAGTCCGACGTGCCCCGCGCGAGCGGAGACGTCGTCGATGCTGAAGTGCATGCCTGCGAGCATAGAGAGCCACCCGGCGAATGACGAAGGCCCCCGTCCTCGATGCGAGGTCAGGGGCCTTCGTCGATGACGGGCGGTCTCAGGTCTTGTTGCGGATGGAACGCATCAACCAGGCGATGACCGCGATGAGGATCAGCGCGATACCGACGAACAGCAGGAACTTCACCGCTTCGACGAAGATTCCCGTGAACAGCAACGCGATGCCGATGATGATGAGGATGATCGCAAGTGCAGGCATGCCCCGATTGTGGCGCGACGATCGCGTCCGCGCACGCGCTTGACCTCGAGGGCGACAGACTCTATGAGCGCGGCTCTACGGGCGCGCGTCGGCAGACGACTGCTCGGTGCCCTGATGGAAGCGCAGGGCGAGCGCGTCGCCGGCGGTCGCCCACACGGACGAGTGCCGGCTGACACGATCGCCGGCGACCAGGCGGTACGTGACGAGCACCGTGTCGATGTCGATGCGCTGGATCACCCACTCGTCGGTGTGCGGGGTGTCGCGGGTTGCTTCCTCGACGAGCTCGACGAGAAGGTCGGACCTGCTCCACAGGCGACCGGACCGGCCGATCTCGGTGAAATCCGGGTGGATGAGCTCACGGAGGCGGCGCGCGTCCTGACGTACGGCGCTCGTGAGCAGATCTCGCTCCGCATCACGGATACGACTGGCCAGATCGTCGGCCACACCGACGGCTTCGAGCTCGCTCATCAGCGTCGCTCGATGACGACGAGGCCCTGCTTCACGTCGGCGACCTGCGCGTAGCCCTCGCCGAAGAAATAGGTGACTCCGTACCCGTCGCCATCGATGTTGAGTGCGAAGGCCGGGTCTTCCGTGAGGTAGACCCCGTCGTCGGCTTCTTCGCGGATCCACCCTTGCGACTCGAGGGTGCGCTCGGCGTCCGTCGTCTCGGATGCGGTGAGCGGCGCCCAGCCGAACTGGAGGATGTTGCCGCCGGGTTCGGCCGCGTTGGTCCAGGTGCACGACACACCCGCGTCGATCTCCGTGTCACCGATCATGAACGGTCCCTGCTGGTACTCCCACCCCTGCGACTGGAGTTCCTCGAGACTCGCCTCGCGGATGATGTTCTCGCATGTCGGGTCGGGCAGGGCGGGTTCAGAGGCGGTGGCCTCGGGCGTCGCGACGGGTGAGGACGGGGCAGCCTCGGGCGGCGTCGTCTCGGCGGGCTCGGGGGCACTGCAGCCGGCGAGCAGGAGCAGCGCCATCACGGAGCCGGTCGCGAGGGCGACGGGCGTGCGCCGCCGGATCATGCGTTACCGCCGTCGTGGGAGAGAAGCTCGAGATAAGTCGCGTGGAGAGCGCCGTTGGTCGCGAGCGACGAGCGGGTCGACAGGGTCTCGACGCCGTCGATGTCGGTGAATCGTCCGCCCGCCTCGGTGACGATCGGAACGTGAGCGGCCAGGTCGTACTCTTTCACGCCGAACTCGGCCACGAATTCGAGGCGCCCCTCGGCGAGAAGCATGTACGGCCACGCATCGCCGTAGCCGCGGTCGCGCCAGACCCGGCGCGAGAGGGCGAGCAACTGGTCACCGCGCCCGACCTGGTCCCACTGGCGGATGCTCTGGAAGCTGATGCTCGACTGCGCGAGGTCATCGATCGACGACACCGTGATCCGCCGGGGAGTCGTCTCGCCCGGGACGTTCGTCCACGCCCCGCGGTCGGTCGCGGCCCACCAGCGACGGCCGATAGCCGGCTGGCTGACGACACCGACGCGCGGCACCCCGTCGATGGACAATGCGATCAGCGTCGCCCACATGGGAATGCCCTTGAGGTAGTTGGCCGTCCCGTCGATGGGGTCGATGATCCATTGCCGGCGCGCGTCACCGGTGGAGCCGTACTCCTCGCCCAGAACGCCGTCGTTCGGCCGCTCTGCGGCCAGCAGATCGCGGATGGCGCGTTCCGTGGCGAGGTCGGCCTCGGTGACGTGCGACGCGTCCGCCTTCAGCTGCACGTCGAGGTCGGCCGCGTCGAAGCGGGCCATGCTGACCGCGTCGGCGGCATCCGCCAACCGCAGTGCGAGAGCCAGGTCGTCGGCCAGTGCGTCTGCAGTAGCCGTTGTCAGATCCGGTGTGGTGGGGGTCACGGCTCCAGGATACGACGCGCCGGTGCCCTCGATTGGCGCGACGACTCGAAGTGGGGTAACGTTTCTCCTCGGTTCGCTTCATCGCGAACAGCCCGCACCTCTAGCTCAATCGGCAGAGCAACTGACTCTTAATCAGTGGGTTCTCGGTTCGAGTCCGAGGGGGTGCACCAGCATGAAGGCCCTGCAACTCTCGCCAGTTGCAGGGCCTTCATGTGTTGTGTCGCCGTGATGTGATCCGGGGTCCGTCGTGCTGTGTTCCGCGGTCCGGTGCGTCGGTTTCGGCGGACCGCCCTGCCGCTTTCCGCGGACCGCGATGCGCCACGAAGCGTACCGCCGCGATGCGGTCACTCCTCTGTCTGGCGAGCGGCAGTGTGGTCGTCTCGGTGTCGGCTCAGGCGGCCCGTGGCGTCGGCACGCGCGGGCGCCTTAGAACGGTGGTGCGTCGGCAACAGGTCTTGCGACGTCGATCGGGGCGTTCTCGGGCGTTTCCCGAGCGAACCACGGGCAATCCGGTGTGCCCTGATCGCCGACTGGGTCGGTGGTGGTGAAGGCGACAAGGGGTGGTGGTGCGTCTTCGCGGTACGCCCGCCCGGTCGGTGATGTCCAGACGAGTGTTCCGCCCGCGAGTTGTCGGACTCGCCATCTCGTGTGGTGTTTGACGTCGTGGTGTCGTTTGCAGAGGTTGGCGAGGTTGCAGACGTGCGTTGCCCCGCCGTGGGATGCGGCGGTGGTGTGGTCGAGTTCGCAGCGGATGGCGGGTTGTCGGCATCCGGGGAACCGGCAGTGCCGGTCGCGTGCCCGCAACACTCGCACCATGGCGGCGGTCGGTCGGTACGTGTCGCATTCGAGGACGGTTCCGGTGACCGGGTGGGTGAGCAGCCGGTCCCACGAGGTCGCGTCACCCGCGAGCTGGCGTGCGGCGGTGGCGTCGATGGGGGAGCGCCCCGCCAGATCGGCTGGCCCTTCGTCCTGACCCATCAGCGTGAGCGCGGATACGGCGACCTGCACGTGTGCCCGGATCGCCCCGAGGGTTCCGTTGCCGTCGCCAGTCGCCGTCGGGTCGAGCGCGGGCGACCCGGCGAGGAGGAGATCGGAGAACATGTCGGCGCGGACCTGATCGATCGTTCGCGCGTCACTGATGAAAGACGATCTGTCGGCGCCCGCGTGGTCGACCAGGCCGTCGGCGCCGGTCGCGTCCGCGGCGAACAGGGCGTCAGCTCTCTCCGCACCAGCGCTTCCGGCACCATCGTCCGCGGCGTCAGATCCCGCCCCGCCTGCGCCTGCGCCTGCGCCGTCAGCCTGCGCCCGTGCGTTGATGATCTCGCGCGCTTGCCGCGTCAGTCGGTCCACGATCCCGTCGGCGATCACGGTCGGCAGCGTTGCGATGAGATCCGACATGCCGTCGGCCCCGGTCCGCACCTGCACGCACCGCCCCGCAGCGGCCTCCTCGTGCCGTTCGGCGAAGGTCCGCGGGTGCATCCGCTCCGCGAGCATCTGCAAACTCCCGCGCACCCGGTTGGGTGTCTCGCCCTCGCATCGCTCGATCGCGACGCGCTCGAAGTCCTCGCGGTCGTCAGCGGGAACGAGGCATCCGATCTCCTGAATCACCCGCACGTGCCCGCGGACCAGCCGCCCGTCCTCCCACGCCGCCATCGTCAACGGGAAGTTGTCCACCAGGTCTCGTGCCTCGTCGATCCGCCGCTGCAACGTGCGGTCGGTGGCGACGAACACCCCGGCCAGCTCCGCGGCGATCCCGCGCAACGCCATCTCCCGCGCCTTCACGCGTTCCGACGCCCCCGCAGCCTGCTTCTCGGCGAGAGCCCCGGCCGCCGCGAGCACCCGCACTTCACGCACCTGGCCCGCCCGAATGACATCTGCCGCCGCCTCGGCATCCGCGACGAGCGCCGCCAGGGCGTCGACGTCACCGTCGTTGCCCATCCCGGCATCCATCCCGCCGCCCAGTCCGTCATTAGAATGCATGTTCGAATACTGTCACGCACCTCCGACATCGCCCCGTGACCGTCCACAGGCCAGCGCGCGGGTTTCGCATACATGCGCTCGCCCGAGGTCGAACGGACGGTGTCCGCACCATCTGCGACGCTCGTAGGCTGGGAACATGACCACGCCCGAGATCGTCATCGTCGCCGCCGCCCGTACACCGCAGGGGCGTCTGCAGGGGAGTCTCTCGTCGATCCCCGCGCCCGAGCTCGGTGGAGCTGCCATCGCCGGCGCCCTCGCTGCGTCCGGTGTTCCCGCCGCAGCGGTCGACGCTGTCATCATGGGGCAGGTCCTGCCCGCGGGCAACGGGCAGAACCCGGCCCGGCAGGCGGCGCTGGCTGGCGGCATCGGCTGGGATGTCCCCGCCTCGAGCGTCAACAAGGTGTGTCTCTCCGGCCTCACCGCGGTCATCGATGCGGCGCGCATGATCGCGCTCGGAGACGCCGAGGTGGTCGTCGCCGGCGGCATGGAGTCGATGAGCCGCGCGCCTCACCTTCTCCCGGGCTCGCGTTCGGGCTGGTCGTACGGGGCGATCGAGGTCCTCGACCACGCCGCCTTCGACGGCCTCACCGACGCCCACGACCACGAGAGCATGGGCGCATCGACCGAGCGCCTGAACCCGCGCTTCGACGTGACGAGGGAGCAGCAGGATGCCGTCGCCGCTCGCTCGCACCAGCGAGCTGCCGCCGCGCGGAGCGCGGGCCGTTTCGCCGCCGAGATCGCACCCGTGGCGGTGCCGCAGCGCCGAGGAGAGCCGGTGATCGTCGATACCGACGAGGGCATCCGCGCGGACACGACCGTCGAGACCCTCGCCGGCCTGCGCCCCGCCTTTGCGCGGGACGGATCGATCACGGCCGGCAACGCGTCGCAGATCTCCGACGGTGCCGCCGCGATCATCCTCACGACGCGCGACCGGGCGGACCGCGAGGGCTGGGCGGTCATGGCCGCGCTCGGTGCCAACGGACAGGTCGCAGGACCCGATAACTCGCTGCACGAACAGCCCGCCGCCGCGATCGAGCGCGCTCTGGCCAAGCACGGTATCGCGGCATCCGACCTCGATCTCATCGAGATCAACGAGGCGTTCGGCTCGGTCGTCGCGGCGTCGGAGCGTCGCCTCGGCGTCTCATCCGACATCGTCAACGTCGACGGCGGCGGCATCGCACTCGGGCATCCGATCGGCGTTTCGGGCGCCCGCCTCGTGGTGCATCTCGCGCACGAGCTCGTGCGCCGCGGAACGGGAACGGCCGCAGCCGGTCTCTGCGGCGGCGGCGGTCAGGGCGAGGCGCTCATCCTCACGCGCTGACCTGTCGACGGAGCGGGTCAGCGGCGGTTGCGCTTGACTCGCTCGGCGAAGAGCTCGTCGCGGTCGACGGTGGAGTCGTCGGCCACGAGGCGGCCTCGAGCGCCGCGGTAGCTGTCGACCACGGCGCCGATCGCGAGCGCCAGAGTGATGCCCCAGCTGAGCCAGGCGAGAGCGGTGCGCCACGTGAAGGGCTCGTCGCTGCGGGCCGAGCGGAGCAGCGTCACGCCGCCGGTGATCGCGGAGAAGAGGCCGGTGCCGAAGAGGTACTTGCGCATACCACAAACGTAGCTCTCCCCAGGGGGCGCTGGGTGCGCGGGTAGGGTGGGAGCACCGCCGATCGCAGCCTGGAGGCATGCATGAGCACCGCTGATTTCGTCGTCGTCGCCAACCGGCTTCCGGTTGACCGGAACACGGACGGTGGTGAGGACGGAGAGTGGCGCCGTTCGCCCGGTGGCCTGGTCACCGCGCTCGAGCCCGTCATGCGACGCACTGAAGGCGCGTGGGTCGGCTGGCCCGGCAAGCCCGACCTCGAGTTCGAGCCGTTCGACTTCGACGGCATGCACCTCGTCCCCGTCGCGCTCAGCGCCGCCGACGTCGAGGACTACTACGAGGGCTTCTCCAACGACACCATCTGGCCGCTCTACCACGACGTCATCGCGGCACCGCGATACCGACGTAACTGGTGGGAGGCGTATCAGCGCGTGAACCGGCGCTTCGCCGAAGCAGCGGCGGCGGTCGCTGCGGACGGCGGCATCGTGTGGGTGCAGGACTACCAGCTGCAGCTCGTCCCGAAGCTGCTCCGCGACATGCGGCCCGACCTCACGATCGGCTACTTCCACCACATCCCGTTCCCGGCGTACGGGCTGTACTCGCAGCTTCCGTGGCGCAAGCAGGTGCTGGAGGGGCTTCTCGGTGCCGATGTCATCGGCTTCCAGCGCGTCGCCGACGCCGGCAACTTCGCCCGAGCGGTCCGCCGCCAGCTGCGCTACGAGACCAAGGCGAGCGGCATCCGGGTGCCGGCCGCGGGCGGCGGACACCGGACGGCGATCGCGAAGGCGTTCCCGATCTCGATCTCGACCGACGACTACATCGAGCTCGCGCAACGTCCCGACATCCAGGCGCGCGCCGCGGAGATCCGCGAGGACCTCGGCAATCCGAAGACGGTGCTCCTAGGCGTGGACCGCTTGGACTACACCAAGGGCATCCGTCACCGGCTGAAGGCCTTCGGCGAGCTCATCGAAGACGGCCGGGTCTCGGTCGAGGACGCGACCCTCGTGCAGGTCGCGAGCCCCAGTCGCGAACGCGTCGAGTCGTACGTCCAGCTGCGTGACGAGATCGAGCTCACCGTCGCCCGCATCAACGGCGATCACGACACGTGGGGGCACAGTGCGATCCGCTATCTCCACCAGGCGTTCCCGCGTGAAGAGATGGTCGCGCTCTTCCTCGCGGCCGACGTCATGCTGGTCACCGCGTTGCGTGATGGCATGAACCTCGTCGCCAAGGAGTACGTCGCGAGTCGGGTAGACAACCGCGGCGTGCTCGTGCTGAGCGAGTTCGCCGGCGCTGCGGACGAGCTCGCGAGCGCCGTGCGCATCAATCCGCACGACATCGACGGCATGAAGGATGCCATCGTGCGGGCGATCGAGATGCCTGCCGCCGAGCAGGGGAGGCGGATGCGCGCTCTTCGCAAGCGGGTTCGCGAACACGATGTCGACGACTGGTCGCGCTCGTTCCTCGACGCGCTCGCGGCAGCCGCCCAGACGAACAGCCCGGCCGAGTCAGCGGCCACCGCTCGGGCCGTGTCGACCGCCGCGACCGAAGCGGAGGATCGCGCGTGAGCGCCATCGCCTACACCTCGCCCGACGGACTCGCAGAGGCCCTCGATCGCGCCGCGTCAGCACGACACCTGCTCATCGCCCTCGATTTCGACGGCACCCTCGCGCCCCTCGTCGACGAGCCCATGTCGGCCCGGATGCTGCCCGCGGCCCGCGACGCGCTCACGCAGCTCGGGCACGCACCGGCGACGACAGTCGCACTCGTGTCGGGGCGGACGCTCGAGCATCTGGCGGAGATCTCGGAGCGCGAGCCCGGCTCGCAGATTCATCTCGCCGGCTCTCACGGCGCGGAGTTCTGGCATCCGGATGCCGATGCCGACGACGATCCCGACGACGAAGCCGCGCTCCGTGACGCGCTGACGGCGCAAGCGGAGGAGATCATCGCGGGTGTCGAGGGGGCGTGGATCGAGCACAAGCGGTTCGGGTTCGGCCTGCACACGCGTCTCGCCGACCGTGACGGTGCTGCCGACGCAGCGGCCCGCGTCGACGAGCTCGTCAGCGCGGAGGCTCCGACGTGGCGCCGACGCACGGGTCAGGACATCCTCGAGTTCGCCTCGCGTCACGAGGGCAAGGACTCCGCGGTGCGTAGTCTCCGCGAGCGCGTCGGTGCCGACGTCGTCGTCTTCGCCGGAGACGACGTGACCGACGAGGACGCGCTGCGATCGCTCGAACGCGGCGACGTCGGCATCCGCGTGGGCGAGGGAGAGAGTGTCGCGGAGTACCGCGTGCCGGACGCCGCGGCGCTCGCGGCGCTGCTCGGCAGGCTCGCCGAGGCTCGGGCGGGCGAATGAGGCCCGGGCCGCGGGCATAGAATTCGAGAATGCCCGACAGCTCCGAGACCATCGACATCAAGCCCCGCAGTCGTGCCGTCACCGACGGCATCGAAGCGACGACCTCCCGAGGCATGCTCCGTGCCGTCGGCATGGGGGATGAGGACTGGGACAAGCCCCAGATCGGCATCGCCTCGAGCTGGAACGAGATCACTCCCTGCAACCTGAGCCTCGACCGGCTGGCGCAGGGCGCCAAAGAAGGTGTGCACGCGGGCGGCGGGTATCCGCTGCAGTTCGGCACCATCTCCGTCTCGGACGGCATCTCGATGGGCCACGAGGGCATGCACTTCTCGCTCGTCTCGCGAGAGGTCATCGCCGACTCGGTCGAGGCGGTCATCATGGCCGAGCGTCTCGACGGCACCGTCCTGCTGGCCGGCTGCGACAAGTCGATTCCGGGCATGATGATGGCGAGCGCCCGCCTCGGGCTCTCGAGCGTCTTCTTGTACGCCGGATCGACGATGCCCGGCTGGGTCAAGCTCAGCGACGGCACCGAGAAGGACGTCACGATCATCGACTCGTTCGAGGGCGTGGGCGCCTGCCGCGCCGGCAAGATGAGCGAGGCCGACCTCAAGCGCATCGAGTGCGCCATCGTCCCCGGTGAGGGCGCATGCGGCGGCATGTACACGGCCAACACGATGGCCTCCGTCGGCGAGGCCCTCGGCCTCAGCCTGCCGGGCTCCGCCGCTCCGCCGTCGGCGGACCGCCGCCGCGACTACTACGCCCACCGCTCCGGCGAGGCCGTCGTCAACCTCCTTCGTCAGGGCATCACGACGAAGGACATCCTGACGAAGGAGGCGTTCGAGAACGCCATCGCGCTCGTCATGGCCCTCGGCGGCTCGACCAACGCGGTCCTCCACCTTCTGGCCATCGCCCGCGAGGCCGAGGTCGACCTGAGCCTGCACGACTTCAACCGCATCGGCGACAAGACGCCGCACGTGGCCGACATGAAGCCGTTCGGACAGTACGTCATGAACGACGTCGACCGCCACGGCGGCATCCCGGTCGTGATGAAGGCGATGCTCGACGAGGGGCTGCTCCACGGTGACGCGCTGACGGTGACCGGCAAGACGCTCGCGGAGAACCTCCGCGACCTCGACCCGGAGCCCATCGACGGCAAGGTCATCCACACGTTCGACAACCCGATCCACGCCAGCGGCGGCATCACGATCCTGCACGGATCGCTCGCGCCGGAGGGCGCGGTCGTGAAGACGGCCGGCTTCGACGCCACGGTGTTCGAAGGTCCGGCGCGCGTGTTCGAGCGCGAGCGTGCGGCCATGGATGCCGTCGCCGACGGAGAGATCGAGCCGGGCTCGGTCATCGTCATCCGGTACGAGGGCCCGAAGGGTGGGCCCGGTATGCGCGAGATGCTCGCGATCACCGCCGCCATCAAGGGCGCCGGCCTCGGAAAAGATGTACTACTCTTGACGGACGGACGATTCTCAGGCGGCACAACCGGCCTGTGCATCGGCCACATAGCACCCGAAGCGGTGGACGCAGGTCCCATCGCATTCGTGCGCGATGGTGATCTGATACGGGTCGATATCGCGGCTCGCTCCCTCGACCTACTCGTCGACGAGGCTGAGCTGAACGCCCGCCGTGACGGCTGGGCTCCTCTTCCCCCGCGCTATACCCGTGGCGTTCTGGCCAAGTACTCCAAGCTCGTGCGCTCCGCCGCGGAGGGCGCGACCACCGGCTGACTTCGGCTCCGACATCGTCTCCTCTTCTTCAGCGAGGTTCATCACCATGTCCACCGACATCTCCGCGGCCATTCCTCGGCCGCCGTCCCGTACGCCCTCGGCACCCGTCATCACGGGAGCGGAGGCCGTCGTCCGCTCGCTCGACAACCTCGGGGTCACCGAGGTCTTCGGCCTCCCGGGCGGCGCGATCATGCCCGTCTACGACCCGCTCATGGACGACGAAGCGGTCCGCCACATCCTCGTCCGCCACGAGCAGGGCGCCGGCCATGCCGCCGAAGGGTACGCCGCGGCATCCGGTCGTGTCGGAGTCGCGATCGCGACGTCCGGCCCCGGTGCGACGAACCTCGTGACGGCGATCGCCGACGCCTACATGGACTCCGTGCCGCTCGTCTGCATCACGGGACAGGTGTTCTCGACCCTCATGGGGACGGATGCCTTCCAGGAGGCCGACATCGTCGGCATCACGATGCCGATCACGAAGCACTCGTTCCTCGTGAAGACCGCCGAGGAGATCCCCGGCGCCATCGCCGCGGCGTTCGAGATCGCCGGCACGGGCCGCCCCGGCCCCGTGCTCGTCGACATCACGAAGGACGCCCAGCAGAACACGGCGCCCTTCGTATGGCCGCCGAAGGTCGACCTGCCGGGTTACCGCCCGGTGACGAAGGCGCACGGCAAGCAGATCCAGGCAGCCGCACAGCTGCTCGCCGAGTCGCAGAAGCCCGTGCTCTACGTCGGTGGCGGAGTCATCCGCGGCGGTGCCTCGGAAGAGCTCCTGACCCTCGCCGAGGCGACGGGTGCGCCGGTCGTCACGACGCTCATGGCCCGCGGCGCGTTCCCCGATTCGCACCCCCAGCACCTCGGCATGCCCGGCATGCACGGTACGGTCCCGGCCGTGCTGGCGCTGCAGGAGTCCGATCTGATCGTCGCGCTCGGCGCGCGGTTCGACGACCGGGTGACCGGGAAGGCGTCGCTGTTCGCTCCGCATGCCAAGGTCGTGCACGTCGACATCGACCCCGCCGAGATCTCGAAGATCCGCTTCGCCGACGTCCCCATCGTGGGCGACGTGCGCGACGTGCTGGTCGACCTCGAGTCGGCGTTCCGCGGTGTGATCGGCGACGGTAAGCCCGAGACGACCGAGTGGTGGGCCTACCTCGACGGGCTGCGCGAGGAGTTCCCCCTCGGCTACGCCCCGACGACCGACGGACTGCTGTCGCCGCAGCACGTGATCCAGCGCATCGGCGAGCTCACCGGTCCCGAGGGCGTCTACGCGTCCGGCGTCGGCCAGCACCAGATGTGGGCGGCGCAGTTCATCAAGTACGAGCGCCCCAACTCGTGGCTGAACTCCGGCGGCGCCGGCACCATGGGCTACGCGGTCCCCGCTGCGATGGGGGCGAAGGTGGCTCAGCCCGACCGTGTGGTGTGGGCGATCGACGGCGACGGCTGCTTCCAGATGACCAATCAGGAGCTCGCGACCTGCGTCATCAACCAGATCCCGATCAAGGTCGCGATCATCAACAACTCGTCGCTCGGCATGGTCCGGCAGTGGCAGACGCTGTTCTTCGACGGCCGTCACTCGAACACCGATCTGAACACGGGGCACGGCACGGCGCGGATCCCTGATTTCGTCAAGCTCGGAGAGGCCTACGGCTGCCTCGCGATCCGGGTCGAGACCGAGGACCAGATCGACGACGCCATCAAGCTGGCCCTCGAGACGAACGACCGGCCGGTCGTCATCGACTTCGTCGTGAGCGCCGACGCGATGGTGTGGCCGATGGTCCCGCAGGGCGTCAGCAACAGCTACATCCAGTACGCCCGCGAGCACGCGCCCGCATTCGACGAGGAGGCCTGAGATGTCGCGCCACGTGCTGAGCCTCCTGGTGGAGGACAAGCCGGGTCTGCTGACCCGTGTCGCCGGGCTGTTCGCCCGACGCGGCTTCAACATCGAGTCGCTCGCGGTCGGCGTCACCGAGGTGCCGGGACTCTCGCGCATCACGGTCGTCGTCGACGTCGAGGAGCTGCCTCTCGAGCAGGTGACGAAGCAGTTGAACAAGCTCGTCAACGTCATCAAGATCGTCGAGCTCGACTTCTCATCGTCGGTGCAGCGCGAGCACATCCTCATCAAGGTGCGCGCCGACAACCAGACCCGCTCGAACGTCATCGAGGTCGCGAACCTGTTCCGTGCCGCGATCGTCGACTACGCCCCCGACGCCCTGGTGGTCGAGGTGACCGGAGACCGCGGCAAGATCGACGCGATCCTGCGCGCCTTCGAGCCCTTCGGCATCAAGGAGCTCGCCCAGTCGGGTCTGCTCGCCATCGGGCGCGGCGGTAAGAGCATCACCGAGCGCGTTCTGCGCGGCTGACCTTCCGAACCACGAATCAAGGAGAAACACAGAACATGGCCGAGATCTTCTACGACGACGACGCCGACCTGTCCATCATCCAGGGCAAGAAGGTCGCGATCGTCGGCTACGGCTCGCAGGGACACGCCCACGCCCAGAACCTCCGTGACTCGGGCGTCGAGGTCGTCATCGCCCTCAAGGACGGCTCGAAGTCGGCCGCGAAGGCGCAGGACGAGGGCTTCGAGGTCAAGAACGTGGCGGATGCCGCCGAGTGGGCCGACCTGATCATGATCCTGGCGCCCGACCAGCACCAGCGCTCGATCTACGCGGACTCCATCAAGGACAAGCTGACGGCGGGCAAGACCCTCGCGTTCGCGCACGGCTTCAACATCCGTTTCGGCTACATCGACGCTCCCGAGGGCGTGGACGTCATCCTCGTCGCGCCCAAGGCGCCGGGCCACACGGTGCGTCGCGAGTTCGTCGCCGGCCGCGGCATCCCCGACATCATCGCCGTCGAGCGTGACGCGTCGGGTTCGGCGTGGGACACCGCGCTGTCGTACGCGAAGGCCATCGGTGGCACGCGCGCCGGCGTCATCAAGACCACCTTCACCGAGGAGACCGAGACCGACCTCTTCGGCGAGCAGGCCGTGCTCTGCGGTGGCATGAGCCACCTCGTGCAGTACGGCTTCGAGACGCTGATCGAGGCCGGCTACCAGCCGCAGATCGCGTACTTCGAGGTTCTCCACGAGCTCAAGCTGATCGTCGACCTCATGTGGGAGGGCGGCATCGCCAAGCAGCGCTGGTCGATCTCCGACACCGCCGAGTACGGCGACTACGTCTCGGGCCCCCGCGTCATCTCGCCCGAGGTGAAGGAGAACATGAAGGCTGTTCTCGCCGACATCCAGTCGGGCGCGTTCGCACAGCGCTTCATCGCCGACCAGGACAACGGCGCCCCCGAGTTCCTCGGCCTCCGCGAGAAGGAGCAGGGTCACCCGATCGAGGCGACCGGCAAGGAGCTGCGCGGTCTCTTCGCGTGGAAGCAGCAGGACAGCGACTACATCGAGGGCAGCGCCGCGCGCTGACCCGCGAACGAGCGGCACCGTCCGCTCCGCGACCCTCGGCGGCACCCCGTCGAGCCCGGCCTCGTGCCACGGAAGCCCGGTCCCCATCAGGGGCCGGGCTTTCGGCGTGCTCGGAGCGCCCTGACCTTTTACGATGGATGCATGCCCGTCCGTAAGAAGCAGTTCGCTCGCGCGCGCCTGGGGGCGGTGTGCGTCGCAGCTTCTGTGGTCGCGGGGGCGATCACCGCACCGTCCGTCTGGGCGACCACGACCGGCGAGGTCGAGATCATCCCGCGTGCGGACTCCCCGGTCGCGCCGACGGATCCGGATGACGACGGTCAGTCCGACGACGACGTCTCGGTCCCTGCGCCGGGGGAGACCGTCTCGCCTTCCCCGGAGCCGGAGCCGGAGCCGACGCCCGCCCCGTCGCCGACCGGCAGCGGGCCCACACCGTCTCCCAGCACCAGTCCATCGCCGGTCCTGCCGCCCGTGGACCCCTCGCCGCCCGTCACGGTGCCACCGGCGCCCTCGCCCGTCCCGCCGCGCGTCGAGGGCGAGGTCGAGATCGAGCTGCGCGCACCGGTCGCCGCTCGCCTCGGTGCCCTGCTGCGCCTGGCTCCCCGCACCGGCGACCCGGCGTCGCCGACTCCGGCACCGAGCGACGTCGTCCACATCGACGGTGGTCCCGATGTCGGCGGCTCGGCCGAACTGGGCGCGTCGGTACCCGCCGAGGATCCCACGGGGCGGACCGACGCCGTGCGGGTGGGGTCGTTGCACGACGGCTCGGGCGCGGAACTCGCGGAGCCCGCGGTATGGGCTCCCTGGGGCGGCGCGCTGGCGGTCGCCGGCGTCGGGGTCGTCGTGCTGGTCTTGCGCGGCGGCCGTCAGATCGGCCGCTGAGCTCTCCGAGCTCGGCTGCGACTCCCGGCCGCCCGCAGGCGGGCGTTACGCTGAGTGCGTGATGAACCGCGACGACGATGCTCTGAGCTGGGCCGGAGACGACGACCCGACTCTCGTGTCGGCACCCGCTTCCGAGACCGCGTCGCCTCGACGGCAGCTCGACGAGCCGTCGGAGGTGGCGGCAGACGCAGCGAGCGAGGGCAGCGACGACACTGCACCGCAGGTGCTGAGCAACGCCGCGCTGATCTCCTTGGGAGTGCTCGGCGGGATCTACCTGCTGTATTCGGTCGGCTGGTTCGTGGGCGGGATGCGCGTCCACAACCTCAGCGGACTGCTCGGGATCGACTCCGCCATATCCGTCCCCGTGCTCGTGCTCGCCGTCGCAGCACCGGCGATCTGGTTCCTCGCCGCGTACGTGCTGACGCGCGGGTCTCGCGCATGGATCCGTTTCACCTGGCTCGTCGCGGGCGCCCTGCTGCTCGTGCCTTGGCCGTTCGCGACACTCGGAGCCGGGAGCTGACATGGTGACGGAGACCCAGGAAGTCCCGAGGACGCCCGCGGTATGGCGGGTGACCACGGTCGCCGGAGCGTTCGGCCTGTTCTACGCGTACGCGGTATGGGCTGCGGTTCCGCTCGTGATCGCCGCGTCGCCGGGGCGGACCGCGGTGGGGTGGGTCGCCGTGATCGCTGCGGTCGTGCTGCCGATCGTCATCTTCGCGGCCGCGTTCGCGCTCGGATGGCGCCGGCGGTCGGGAGCATTCGCCCTGATCCTCCTCGCCGGTCTGGGACTGTCTGCGGTCTTCTTCATGAACGTCCTGTCGTTCGCCCTGACGTCCGGCGCTGTCTGAGACGGCCGAGCGTCACACGGTCATGGGTGCCGTCGACGCCGCGCTAGGCTGAGACGACCCGCCGCACCGCCGTCGGCTGTCGTGGCGACCACCCGTTCCGCGCTTCTGCGCATGCTCCAGAGGATCGTCCGTGCCCCAGCCCGTCGTGCTCATCGCCGAAGAACTCTCGCCCGCAACGATCGACGCCCTCGGTCCTGACTTCGAGGTCCGATCGGTCGACGGCGCCGACCGTGCCGCACTGCTCCCGGCCCTCGCCGACGCGCATGCGGTCTTGATCCGCTCGGCGACGAAGATGGATGCCGAGGCGATCGCCGCCGCTCCGTCGCTCAAGGTCATCGCTCGCGCGGGTGTCGGGCTCGACAACGTCGACATCAAGGCCGCGACGGCCGCCGGCGTCATGGTGGTCAACGCTCCGACGTCGAACATCATCTCGGCGGCCGAACTGACGGTCGGTCACATCCTGAGTCTCGCCCGGCACATCCCTGCCGCACACGCGTCTCTCGCCGCGGGTGCGTGGAAGCGTTCCTCCTTCACCGGAACCGAGCTGTTCGAGAAGACCGTGGGCATCATCGGCCTGGGTCGCATCGGTGCGCTGATCGCCGCGCGGCTGCAGGCGTTCGGCGTGAGCGTCGTGGCCTACGACCCTTACGTCACCCCCACCCGTGCCCAGCAGCTGGGCGTCACGCTGCTGACCCTCGACGAGCTGCTCGCGCAGAGCGACTTCGTCACGATCCACATGCCCAAGACGCCGGAGACGACCGGCATGATCGGCACCGAGCAGTTCGCGCGGATGAAGAAGACGGCCTACGTCGTCAACGTCGCACGCGGCGGGCTGATCGACGAGGAAGCCCTGTACACCGCACTCACCACCGGTGAGATCGCCGGCGCCGGGCTCGACGTCTTCACGAGCGAGCCCCCGAAGGAGGACGGCACCGCCTTCCCGCTCCTGTCGCTGCCCAACGTGGTGGTGACACCCCACCTCGGCGCCTCGACGGATGAGGCGCAGGAGAAGGCCGGCGTGTCGGTGGCGAAGTCGGTGAAGCTGGCGCTCGAGGGTGATCTGGTGCCCGACGCGGTCAACGTGGCGGGGGGAGTCATCGACCCGTTCGTCCGACCCGGTATCGCCTTGGTCGAGCAGCTCGGCCAGATCTTCACGGGCCTCGCGCCGAGCGCGCTCACGAGCCTCGACATCGAGGTCCGCGGTGAGCTCGCCGACTACGACGTGAGCGTCTACCGGCTCGCCGCGCTGAAGGGGATCTTCACCAACATCGTCAGCGAGAACGTCTCGTACGTGAACGCTCCGCTCTTCGCCGAGCAGCGCGGCATCGAGACGCGTCTCATCGTCGAATCCGAGAGCCCGCTGTACCGCAACATCACAATCCTGCGGGGCACGCTCTCCGACGGCTCGGTGCTGACCGTCGAGGGGACGCTCGCCGGAACGCGGATGGTCCCCAAGGTCGTCGGCATCAACGGGTACGAGGTCGAGGTCCCGATCGAACGGCATCACGTCGTGATGCGCTACGCCGACCGTCCGGGGATCGTCGCGATCTACGGCCAGAAGCTGGGGCAGGCGGGCATCAACATCGCCGGCCTCCAGGTCGCGCGCCCCGATGCTTCCGGGCGCGCCCTCTCGGTGCTGACCGTCGACTCGCCGGTGCCCGACGACCTTCTCGACGAGATGCGCGAGGCCGTGGCCGCCGACCTGTTCCGCCAGATCGAGCTGACTGGGTTCTGAGAACTCGATCCGATGCCCGGGGCTCCGTCCCGGGCATCGGTCATTTCTGCGCGACTCCGAGCACGAGCCGGATCAGCGCGTCGAAGTCCTCTCCCTGGGGCACGGGGCCGACGACAGCTCCCGCGCCGAGCGCGTTGTTGAAGTAGAGGCCGTCGCCGACCAGCAGCACGAGCTGCAGGGCGGTCTCGTCGCGGGTGTGACCGCGCAAGGCGTCCTCCCACAGCGTCCGTACGTCGCGCAGTGCGCTGCTGGCTGCGGGGTGGCCGCTCTGCGCGAGCCGGGAGCCGGCCAGCAGCGCGCGATCGAGCGCACTGTCCTCCATGACCGAGGTACGGAGGTACGCGGCCACGATGCCCTCGGGATGCTGCGCCATGTCGTCGACGTCGAGACGGGCGAGTTCCATCATCCGGTCCAGCAGCGCCGTCTCGAGGGCCTCTTTCGAGCTGTAGTGGTAGAGCAGGCCGCCTTTCGAGACGCCGGCGGCCGCGGCGACGGCATCCATGGTCGCGCCGCGTGCGCCGTCGGAGATCAGGAGGTTCTCGTACGCGTCGAGCACGCTCTCGCGGGCACGTGGGGGACGACTCATGTTCTCAATCCTCTCGCGACTCGACGCCCGATGCTGTTACTATACCGGCTGGACGGTGAACTTATGACTTTGACAGAAGAGATCGCAATCGCGGACGGCCAGGGCCGGCGCGTCGGCTGGCGGGGGTGGGCAGCCCTCGGCGTGCTCATGCTGCCCGTGCTGCTCGTGTCGGTCGACAACACGGTGCTCAGCTTCGCCCTGCCGGAGATCGCTCGTGCGCTGAGCCCGACGAGCGCGCAGCAGCTGTGGATCATCGACGTGTACCCGCTCATCCTCGCGGGCCTGCTCGTGACCATGGGGTCGTTGGGCGACCGATTCGGGCGTCGCCGGATGCTGCTGATCGGAGCGACCGGGTTCGCGACGGTCTCCGCGTTGGCGGCGTTCGCCCCGAGTGCCGAACTGCTGATCGCGGCTCGTGCCGCGATGGGAGTGTTCGGCGCCATGCTGATGCCTTCCACGCTCTCGCTGTTGCGCAGCATCTTCACGGATCGGGATCAGCGGCGTCTCGCGATCGCCGTCTGGGCGTCGATGTTCTCGGCAGGTGCCGCCCTCGGGCCGATCGTCGGCGGTCTGCTGCTGGAGCACTTCAGCTGGGGCTCCGTCTTCCTCATGGCGGTGCCGGTCCTCGTGCCGCTGCTCGTGCTCGCGCCGTTCCTCGTGCCCGAGAGCCGCGACCCGCGGCCGGGTCGCGTCGATCCGATGAGCATCGCCCTCTCGATGCTGACGATGGTGCCGATCGTGTACGCGATCAAGGACTTCGCGGTGAAGGGCTGGGGTGTCACCCCGCCGGTGCTGTTCACCCTCGGACTGGTGTTCGGCTGGCTCTTCGTGCGCCGCCAGCTTCGTGCGAGCGAACCGATGCTCGACATGCGGCTGTTCTCCCGCGGCACATTCAGCGGTGCGCTGCTGGTCAATCTGCTGAGCGTCGTGGCCCTCGTCGGCTTCCTCTACTTCGTGACGCAGCATCTGCAGCTGATCGTCGGCCTCTCGCCGCTCCAGGCGGGGCTCGCCCTGGTTCCCGGCCTCGCCATGATGATCGTCGCCGGGCTGGGGGTGGTGCCGATCTCGCGTCGGGTCTCGCCGCGAATCGTCGTCCCCGCCGCTCTCACGCTTTCTGCCGCCGGGTACGTCATGATCGCGCTGCTCACCGACGCCGAGAGCATGATCGAGCTCGTTCTCGCGTTCGCACTGTTGGGCATGGGTATCGGCGCGGCGGAGACCGTGTCGAACGAGCTCGTGCTCGCGAGCGCGCCCCCCGCGAAGGCCGGAGCTGCCAGCGCGGTCTCCGAGACCGCTTACGAAGTGGGTGCCGTTCTCGGTACCGCTGTGCTCGGCGGCATCCTCACGGCGATGTATCGCGTCGGCATGGTCGTCCCGGACGGAGTGCCTGCGGCAGCGGCGGACGCGGCGCGTGAGACCCTCGCCGGAGCCGTCAACGTCGCTCAGGACCTCCCGGAGCCGCTGGGTCGTCAGCTGATGGATGCCGCGGCGCACGCGTTCGATTCCGGTGTCGGCGTGACCGCGGCGATCGGCGCGGTGCTCGTCGTCTTCGCGGGCATCATCGCGGCCACTACGCTGAAGGGATCCCACTCGCGGCGTGCCGAGCACTGAGCGTTCGACGCGCCGCTTCGCCGAGAACGAGGAGAGCGATGTCGCGCGTCGTGAAGCTGGCCGTGATTCCGGGTGACGGAATCGGACCCGAGGTCGTCGCCGAGGCCGAGAAGGTGCTCGACGCGGCGGTGGCGGGAGCGGATGTCGTGATCGACAAGACGCGCTTCTCGCTCGGCGCCGCCCGGTTCCTCGAGACCGGCGACACACTCACCGACGACGACCTCGAGGCGATCGCTGGGCACGACGCGATCCTGCTCGGCGCGGTCGGGGGAGTTCCCGGCGATCCGCGGCTGCGTGACGCGAACATCGAACGCGGTCTCCTGCTCAAGCTGCGCTTCGAGCTCGACCACTACGTCAACCTGCGACCCTCGAAGCTGTACCCGAGCGTTCCGGGCCCCCTCGCCGAGCCGGGGGAGATCGACTTCGTCGTGGTCCGCGAAGGCACCGAGGGCCCGTACGTCGGCAACGGCGGCAGCATCCGGCGCGGCACCCCGCACGAGGTGGCGAACGAGACATCGGTCAACACGGCCTTCGGCGTCGAGCGGGTCGTGCGCTACGCGTTCGACCTCGCCGAGCGCCGGCGGCAGAAGCTGACGCTCGTGCACAAGACGAACGTCCTCGTGCACGCCGGCGGCATCTGGAAGCGCGTCGTGGACGAGGTGGCGACCGAGCACCCCGACGTCGCCGTAGACTATCTGCACGTCGACGCGGCGACGATCTTCCTGGTCACGAACCCGGGCCGCTTCGATGTGATCGTCACCGACAACCTCTTCGGCGACATCCTGACCGACTTGGCCGGCGCCGTCACCGGAGGCATCGGCCTCGCCGCTTCGGGGAACATCAACCCCGACGGCGCGTTCCCCTCGATGTTCGAGCCCGTCCACGGATCGGCGCCCGACATCGCGGGTCAGCAGAAAGCCGATCCCACGGCCGCGATCCTCTCCGTCTCATTGCTGCTCGATCACCTCGGGCTCACGGAGGCCGCTCGACGCGTGACACACGCGGTCGAGGCCGACATCGCGGACCGCAGTTCGGACCCTCGCACCACGACACAGATCGGCGACGCGATCACGGCTCGACTCCAGGCGTAGCCTGGAAACCGCCCCGCCGCCCGACATTCTCTGGGAAGACAGATGACGCTCCTCGACAACGACCCCGACGCCGGACTCGAACCCCTCGATTTCTCGGTCACTCGAAACCTCGCCGCGGCCCCGGCCGCACGCCGCGACGAGATCCTCGCGAACCCCGGGTTCGGGACCCATTTCACCGACCACATGGTCGACATCTGCTGGTCGGTCCGCGGTGGCTGGCACCGACCGCGGGTCCAGCCCTACGGCCCGATCACCCTCGACCCGGCCGCGGCGGTGCTGCACTACGGGCAGGAGATCTTCGAGGGCATCAAGGCCTACCGCCACGCGGACGGCTCGGTGCACACCTTCCGTCCCGACCAGAACGGTCGCCGCCTGCAGCGCTCGGCGCGCCGGCTCGCGCTTCCCGAGCTGCCCGTCGAATGGTTCATCCAGTCGCTCCGCGAGCTCATCGCAGTCGACGGTGCGTGGGTCCCTTCCGGTGCGGACCAGTCGCTCTACCTGCGTCCCTTCATGTTCGCGAAGGAGGCCTTCCTCGGCGTTCGCCCGGCGAACAAGGTCGCGTACTACCTGATCGCGAGCCCCGCGGGGGCCTACTTCACCGGCGGCGTGAAGCCGGTGTCGATCTGGCTCAGCGAGGACTACGCCCGCGCGGGCAAGGGCGGCACGGGGGCGGCGAAGACCGGCGGCAACTACGCCTCGAGCCTGCTGCCGCAGGCGGAGGCGTACGAGAACGAGTGCGACCAGGTCGTCTTCCTCGACCAGGACCGCAACGTCGAGGAGCTCGGCGGCATGAACGTCGTGTTCGTCTACAAGGACGGCACCATCGTCACGCCGCAGTCCGACTCGATCCTCGAGGGCATCACCCGCGACTCGATCCTGCAGCTCGCGCGCGACCGCGGACACAAGGTCGAGGGGCGCGCCGTCTCGCTCGACGAGTGGCGCCAGGGCGTGGCATCCGGTGACATCGTCGAGGTCTTCGCCTGCGGCACGGCTGCGGTGGTGACGCCGATCGGTGTGCTGAAGGGGCATGACTTCTTCGACGAGCAGCCCGTCGGGGAGCTCGCGTTGTCGCTGCGCGAGGAGCTGACCGACATCCAGTACGGCCGCCGCGAAGACAAGCACGGCTGGCTCGTGCGTTTGGACGGCTGAGATGAAGATCGTCCGTTTCTCCCACAACGAGGCCATCCGCTACGGCATCCTCGACGGCACCGACCTGGTGACCCTGGCCGGCGACCCGCTGTACGCGGGCTACGACACGACGGGCGAGCGGGTCGCACTGAGCGACGCCGTGCTGCTCGCTCCCGTCATCCCGCGTTCCAAGATCATCGCTGTGGGTCGCAACTACCGTGAGCACGCGGCCGAGTTCGGCAACGAGGTCCCGGCCGAGCCCCTGCTGTTCTTCAAGCCGAACACCTCCGTCATCGGTCCGGGCGATGCGATCGTGCGTCCGACGCAGTCGCAGCAGGTCGACTTCGAAGGAGAGCTCGCCGTGGTCATCGGCAAGGTCACCCGCAACGTGTCGGCCGACGATGCGCTGAGCCACGTCTTCGGTTACTCGATCGCGAACGACGTCACCGCGCGCGACCTGCAGCGCAGCGACGGCCAGTGGACGCGCGCGAAGGGGTTCGACACGTTCTGCCCCCTCGGGCCGGCGATCGAGACGGAGTTCGACCCGTCGCAGGCCCAGCTCGTCGCGCGTGTGAACGGCGAGGAGAAGCAGCGCGCTCCGTTGACGGACATGGTCCACGGCATCGCCGACCTCATCGCCTACGCTTCCGCGGCGTTCACGCTGCTGCCGGGCGACGTCATCCTGACGGGGACGCCCGCGGGCGTCGGCCCCCTCGTCGCGGGCGATGTGGTCGAGGTCGAGATCGACGGTCTCGGCATCCTGCGCAACATCGTCCGGGATGTCTGACACGGCGGGCAGCTCCGCTCAGCGCACCACCGGCGACATCGGTTCCCGCGATGCCGTGCGTCGCCGCGCGCTGGTCGTGCTCTCGCTCGGTCAGGTGCTCGGGGGCATCGGCTTCGGATCGACCATCTCGCTCGGGGCCGTCATCACCGAGCGGCTCACAGGAGATGACGCCCTCGCCGGTCTCCCGACGGCGGCGGTGACGCTGGGCGCTGCGGTGCTCGCCGTTCCGCTGGCCTCGTTCGCGTCGCGATCGGGGCGACGCCCCGCACTCACGCTCGGGATGCTGCTGGCGCTCGTCGGCGTCGTCCTCGTGGTCTTCGGCACGGCCACGGGATCGTTCCCGGTGCTGCTCGTCGCATTCGCGTTGATCGGAGCCGGTCAGGCGGCAAACCTGCAATCCCGCTTCGCCGCGACCGACCTGGCCACGGACCGCACACGTGGACGCGACCTGTCAATCGTGGTCTGGGCCACGACCATCGGTGCGGTGCTCGGCCCGAATCTGGTCGGTATCGGCGAGGACGTCGGCGCTGCCGTCGGGATGCCGCCGCTGACCGGCCCGTACCTGTTCACAGCCGTCGCGCAGCTGTTGGCTATCGCGCTCTACCTGATCGCGCTCCGACCCGACCCGCTGCTTCTCGCGCGCGCTTCGAACGCCGACGGCACGCAGCCGTCGGCTCCGCACCAGGCACGCGAGGATCGGCCGGGTGCGGCGCGGTACGCGGTCGTCGCGATCGCCGGGTCGCACGGGGTGATGGTGTCGGTCATGGCGATGACGCCTCTGCACCTCGTCCACCACGGCGCCGAGCTGTCGGTGGTCGGTCTGACCATCAGTCTGCACATCGCCGGCATGTACGCGTTATCGCCCGTCTTCGGCGTCATCGCCGATCGTCTCGGGCGTCTGCCGACCATCCTCCTCGGCCAGGTCCTGCTCGCGGTATCCCTCGTCGTCGGTGCATTCGGCGCCGATTCGGCCGTCACTGTCACCGTCGCCCTGGTCCTGCTCGGGCTCGGTTGGAGCGCGGCCACGGTGGCGGGTTCGGCGCTGCTCACCGAGGCGTCCTCGCCGGAGCGTCGCACGGCGCGACAGGGGCGAAGCGACGCGATCATGAACGTCGTCGGCGCCGCGGGAGCAGCGGCCGCCGGGGGAGTGCTGGGGTTGATCGGCTACGCGGGTCTGTCGGTGTGCGCTCTCGGCGTGGTCGCGGTCGTCGCGATCCTCGGGGCGCTGGCGGTGCGATCGGCGCGATCGGCCGACCGTGCGGCCGACACGGTCGGCGCCTAGGGTGCGTTGCTAAACGCGTCGTTCACCGGGGCTCGGCGCGCCGGGGAGCCAGCCTGCTGATCGGAGGATCTCGGCAGCGATGTCGGCGAGGGGGCGGTCGTCGGTCCGCACTCTGTGTGCCGTGCTGGCGGCGTCGAGTCGCGCGGCGGCGAGCTTGCTGCGCTCGATGTGTTCGTCCAGCGCCGTCCCGATCTCACGCTGAGCCAGACGCTGGGCTGCTGTGTCGTCGTCAGCGGTGAGCAACACGCCGAACGAGTGGACCTGTCCGCCGAGAGCGGCGCTGAGCGAGGGCATCTCGAGGACGCTCACGGTGTTGGTGAAGATCAGCCGCGAGTAGCCGATCGAGCGGTAGTTGCGCCAGATCGCCGCGAGGTTTCGCCCGGTGAGGTCGATCCCTTCACGCCACGTCTGGTGGTGCGCCTGATCGAGGTTGTCGCCTTCGATGACGGCGTGACGGATGTCCGCTTGCGCCAGCAGGTGCGAGGCCTCGGCGGCGACGGAGGACTTTCCCACGCCGGAGCGACCACCGATGAAGATGACCTCTGTGGGAAGTTCCGTGGGCATTCGCCCACACTGCTACGACGTGAGCCAATGCGAGGTCGCGACGAGGCAGACTCCGGCACGCCCGGTGCGCCTTCGAGACTGGCCCCGCCCTGCCGAAACGGGTTCAGCAACACGCTCTAGTCGCTGGGGCTTTCGGCGGCAAGCATTTTGCTCCGGCGCGGAAGGCTGGCACCGTGGAGTCATGAATCACCGCGCACAGTTGATCATCGCCCTCGTCTCGAGCGCGATCCTCTTCCTCTCCATCGCGCTGATGTTCGCGCTGGTGATCATCAGCTTCTTCACCGATGGCATCGAGTTCGCGGGTGATCCCCACATCGCCGACGCGATCGGTGCGACGGGCTGGGCGCCGACCGCGTGACGGCTGTGCCCGCCACCTGCGGTTGATCAGCCGAGGAGAGCGTTCGCGGCGAGCTCGACGTCGGCCTCGTCGTTGAAGACGTGGAACGCGACGCGCGCGTTGCCGCGGCGACCGGATGCCGTGACGCCGGCGGCCGTCAGGCGTGACAGACCGACACCCGTCGGGTCGGGCCAGGTGACGATCGGGGTGGCCCGCAGCGGCTCGGGGAGCCCGAGTCGTCGGCGGAAAGCCGAGGCGAGGCCGGTCACCCGTGCGTGGAGAGCGTCGGCGTCGGCATCCGCGAACATCGCGAGTGCGGGTTCCGCGCCGACCATCGCCTGCCAGGCCGGTGACACGTCGAAGCGCCGGGCGGAGCGCGCGAGCGACGCGTCGCCCCCGTAGCAGGCAGCCCACGGATCCTCGCCGGCGTACCAGCCGGCATGGACCGGCGTGAGCCGGGCGGCGAAGTCGTCTCGAAGGACCAGGAAGGCGACGCCGCGAGGCGCGCACAGCCACTTGTAGGAGTGGCAGACCAGCGCGTCGAACTTTTCCGCGTCGAGAGGAAGCCACCCGGCCGCCTGCGTCGCGTCGCACAGGGTGCGCGCGCCGCTCCGCCGGGCCGCGTCGACGATCGCGGTGCAGTCGGCGACCTCTCCGGTCGCCGACTGCACGACCGAGAACGCGACGAGGTCGACATCCGGGGTGATTGCTTCGGCGAGGTCGGCCGGGGGCACCGAGCGGACCCGGATGTCGCGACCGGCGTGCACGAACGGCAGCACGAGCGACGAGAACTCGCCCTCGGGGCAGAGCACGGTCGCACCGTGGGGGAGGGATGCCGCGATCATTCCGACCAGAACCGACGTCTGCGACCCGATGGCCACGCGTTCGGGCGCGGTCGACACCAGCCGCGCGAAGTGCGCCCGACAACGCTCTGCCACGTCCGCATAGTGAATGAGGTCGGGGCGAGCATCGAGGTCGGCGACGACCGCGGCCCGCGTCGCGCGGGTGGGCAGGCCGGTGCTGCAAGCCGCGAGGTAGCCGCGTGACCCGGCGAACGCCGCGTAGAGCTCCTGGGGTGGGAGGGTCGTCGTCTGCATGAGACCAGCCTCGACCAGTCTCACTCATTGGTCTACGGCAGGACTTGCATGAAACCCATCACATCCAGTTATCTTTTGCCATGGCCACTCCTGACTATCGCCTCGACATCGCCGAGCTCCGGGTCGTGCGTGCGATTGCCGACGGCGGGTCGATCACGGCGGCAGCAGCGGCCCTGGGCTACAGCCAGCCCGCCGTGAGTCAGCAGATCAAACGCTTGGAGCAACGTGTGGGGGTGCCGGTCGTCGAGCGTGTCGGGCGACGGATGCGGCTCACCGAGGCCGGTCGCGTGATCGCCCGGCACGCAGCGGCGGTGGCGACCGTCATCGAGGCGGCATCCGGCGAACTCGCCGAGCTCGCGGGGCTGCGATCGGGGACCGTGCGGATGGTCGGCTTCCCCTCCGCCTCGCCGACGGTGCTCCCGCGGCTCATGGACCGGCTGGCCCAGGCAGAGCCGGGACTCACCCTGACGTACGTCGAGGCGGAGCCACCGGAGGCGATCGCCGATGTGCGCGCCGACCGCGCCGACATCGCGCTGACCTTCGGCTACCCGGGAGATCGGAGCGACCCGCACGGCGAGAACGCCCGGGGTCTCGACACCGAGGTCATCGGGTACGACGAATTGCTGGCGGTGCTGCCGTCCGATCACCCGGCCGCCCGGGGCGCGGGCGCCATCGAGATCGCCCCGCTCGCGCACGAGGCCTGGATCGCCGGGTGCCCCCGCTGCCGTGGTCATCTTCTCGAGGTATGCGGTCGAGCCGGCTTCGTCCCGGCGATCCGATTCGAGACGGACAATTTCGTCGCGGTCGAGCAACTCGTCGCGCAGGGGATCGGCGTCGCGACTCTCCCCGGGCTCGCGGTCGCATCATTCCCGGTGCTGGCCGGCGTGGTGACGCGGCCGTTGCCGCCGGGCGAACGCCGCGCCATCCACGCCGTCTCCGCCGGCGGCGCGGGTCGGGTTCCCGCGGTGGCGTCGGTCCTGAGCCACCTGCGCTCTGTCGTCGCGGAGCTCACCGGCGCCGAGGCCGACGAGAACTAAGCTGGAGGGGATGTCCAGCGCACCTCACCCCGCCACCACGACCGCCACCGGAACCGATGTCCGTGTGCGGTTCTGCCCGTCGCCGACCGGTCTGCCCCACGTCGGCCTCATCCGCACGGCCCTGTTCAACTGGGCCTACGCCCGTCACAACGGCGGCAAGATGGTCTTCCGCATCGAAGACACCGACGCCGCGCGCGACAGCGAGGAGAGCTATCAGCAGCTCCTCGAAGCTCTGCGGTGGCTCGAGATCGATTGGGACGAGGGCGTCGAGAAGGGCGGTCCGCACGCGCCGTACCGACAGTCCCAGCGCCACGACATCTACCGCGGGGTGCTCGACAAGCTCATCGCCGCCGGCGTCGTCTACGAGTCGTACTCGACCGCCGAGGAGATCGACGCTCGCAACGAGGTGAACGGTCGGGCGAAGCAGCTCGGCTACGACAACTACGACCGCGACCTCACCGACGAGCAGAAGGCGGCCTTCCGGGCCGAAGGGCGAGAGCCCGCGTGGCGCCTGCGCGTTCCCGATCACGACCTGACCTTCGTCGATCTCATCCGCGGCGAGGTCACCTTCCCGGCCGGATCATTCCCCGACTTCGTCATCGTCCGGGCGGGCGGCATCCCGCTCTACACATTCGTGAATCCCGTCGACGACGCCCTGATGGGCGTCACCCACGTCCTGCGTGGTGAGGACCTCATGCCCTCGACGGCGCGTCAGCTCGCGCTGTACGCGGCGCTGATCGAGGCGGGCGTCACCGATTTCGTCCCGCGCTTCGGCCACATGCCCCTCGTCCTCGGCGACACCGGCAACAAGAAGCTCTCGAAGCGCGACCCGAAGGCCGACCTCTTCCTGCAGCGCGAGAAGGGTTTCATCCACGAGGGCCTCCTGAACTACCTGTCGCTGCTCGGATGGTCGATCGCCCCCGACCGAGACGTCTTCACCCGCGACGAGCTGATCGCCGCGTTCGACATCGCAGACGTGAACCCGAACCCGGCCCGCTTCGACCAGAAGAAGGCCGAGTCGATCAACGGCGACCACGTGCGCATGCTCGCGCCCGCCGACTTCGCCGAGCGCCTGGTGCCCTACCTCGCCGGCGCGGGGCTGATCGAGAACCCGCCGACGGCGGGCGAGCGCGAGATGCTGGAGGCCGCCGCGCCGCTCGTCCAGGAGCGGATGCAGTTGCTCGGCGATGCGCCGGGTCTGCTCGGCTTCCTGTTCCGCGCCGATGTCACGTATGACGACGACGCTCTTGCCGGGCTCCCGGCCAACGCGGGGGAGGTGCTCGTCGCGTCGGTCGGCGCCCTCGAGCTCGTCCCCGAGCAGGGCTTCACGGCGGCCGCGGTGCAGGATGCTCTCGCGCCCGCCCTCATCGAAGGCCTCGGACTCAAGCCCCGTGTCGCCTACGGGCCGCTCCGCGTGGCGCTCAGCGGCCGTCGCGTGTCGCCGCCGCTGTTCGAGTCGATGGAGCTGCTCGGCAAGGCCGAGACCATCCGCCGGCTCGACGCGCTGGTGCAGCGCGTGGGCTGACGCGCCCGGGCGGCGCTCGGTTTGGCCGCAACCTCTCCGTCAGGTAGAGTTATTCCTCGGTGCGACTGAGGTCAAACCGACCATGGGGTATGGTGTAATTGGCAACACGGCGGTTTCTGGTACCGTTGTTCTTGGTTCGAGTCCAGGTACCCCAGCTTCGAGGAAGCCCCGCTACGGCGGGGCTTTTCTGTTTCATCTGCGTTGCGTGTGAGGTCATGCGCCGACCCCGCGTCCGGGGTGAGAATGGGCCTATGGGACTCTTCATGCAGCGACCGGAGGAACCGAGCGAGTGGGCGGGCCTGCCCTCCGAGCCCCTGCGTCGTAAGTCGAACGCCGAGCTCCTGCCCGACGAGGCTCCGCTTGCGGATCCCGCTGGGGTGCCCTTCGGCGGGGTCGGGATCTCGTCCGTCGGCATCCCGATCGACATCTCAGCGGTGCCCGAGGCGGCCGATGCCCACGCCGACGAGCGGGCCGACCGGCGTCGCGAGGGCTGACGACACGATCCGCGCTCTATCTGACAGGTGTCGGATAGACTGAGGTCATGGACCCGCGGTCGATGCGCAGCCGAGAGGCGTTGCGCCGAGCCGCGCTCGATCTCGCGGCCGCCCGGCCCCTCGCCGAGCTGTCGGTGTCCGAGGTCTGCCGAGCCGCAGGCGTCACCCGCGACACCTTCTATCGTCACGCCGATGCGCCTGTCTCGCTCGTCGCCGATGCCCTGAGCGTCGAGCTGGCGGACGTCCTCGCCGGCGTCGGCGAGCTCGATTCGCTCTCGACGGCGGAGGCTCTGCTGCTCGCTCACGTGAAGGGACGCGCTGACGTCTACCGTGGTGCGCTGCATCCATCCCTCGCCGCACCGATCCGGGCCGTACTCGAGCGGGTCATCACGTCGGGACTCGAAGAGTGGCTCGAACGGCATCCCGAGATCGAGCCACCGGCGATCGCCGACCTCCCGTCGCGAGAGATCGCCGTGGCCTACGCCGCGGGCGGCACGGTTGCGGCCATCGAGGCCTGGTTGCGCTCGGGCGCGGACGATGTGACGTGGGCGACGAGGGCGATCCTCGCCGCATCACCGGAATGGTGGCTGCGGTGACGCAGCCGAACGAGAGGAGATCACGATGAAGGCAGCAGTGTTCCACGCGAAGGAGGATCTCCGCGTCGAGAACGTCGACGAACCGACGGCGGGCGCGGGTCAGGTGAAGCTGAAGAACGCTTTCGCGGGCATCTGCGGGTCGGACCTGCACGTCTACTACGCTCCCGAAGCGGCAGGCCTGACACTCGACGAACCGCACCCCGTGACAGGCGCACAGCTTCCGCAGATCCTCGGTCACGAGTTCGCGGGAACCGTCGTCGAGGTGGGAGAGGGCGTCGAGGGCGTCTCGGTCGGTGATCGCGCCGCGGTCTGGCCTGTGTATTACTGCGGCGAGTGCCCCGCGTGCGAGAAGGGCATGTTCAACGCATGCCAGAACATCGGCTTCCACGGCCTCAGCTCGCACGGCGGTGGCATGGCGGAATACACGACGGTTCCGGTCTCGATGCTTCACAAGCTTCCCGAGAACGTCGATCTGCGGATGGGCGCCCTCGTCGAACCCATGGCCGTCGCCTGGCACGCTGTCGAGCGCTCGTACGTGAAGGAGGGGCAGACTGCGATCGTCGCGGGTGCCGGTCCTATCGGCATCGGTGTCTGGTTCGCTCTCAAGGCCCGCGGTGTCGACAAGGTCCTCGTCTCCGAGCCGAGCGCGTCTCGACGCGAGACGATCGCCGCGCTCGGGGCGACGGTCGTCGACCCCGTCTCGGGCGACCTCGCCGCCGCGGTGGCCGAGCTGACCGGCGGACGCGGTGCCGATGTCGCGTTCGACGCCGCCGGCGCCGGACCCGCGATCACGTCGGGACTCGCGAGCCTGGTGCCCGGCGGACGCCTGGTCGTCGTCGCGATCCACGAGCGCGCCATGGAGTTCTCGCCGACGCAGCTCGTGATGGCCGAGACCGAGATCGCGGGTGCGCTGGCGTACCTCCCGGCCGACTTCGATGCGGTCATCGATGCGATGTCGCGCGGTGTCTACGACACGACAGGGTGGGTCGAGGAGGTCCCGATCGACGACGTGGTCGGCGCCATCGAGAAACTGCGGGGCGGCGCGGGCGCGAAGATCCTGGTGCGCTCCGAGGCCTGACGCCTGACGCCTGACGCCTCGAAGCGACAGCCCGCGATTCGATGTCATCGACTCGCGGGCTCTCGCATCCTCGGTCGCAAGAGGGGCCTCAGATGCGGCGCGGCCGCGGCGCGGGCGGCGGCGGTACGGGCTTCGCCGCAACGATGTCCGAGCGGCGGATGCGCTCGACACCGCGCTTGCCGTCGACCACGACCAGCTCGTCGTCCGCGCTCAGCAGCTCGCCGAGCGCGTCCGTCGCCTGTCCCGTCGGCAGCAGGTAGCGGACGACCACACGGTTGCCGGGAGCGGGCAGTCTCACCATGCGCCGGGGGAGTAGTCCTTGAGGAAGACGCCGAAGAGGTCCTCGCCCGCCTCACCGCGGACGATCGGGTCGTAGACGCGTGCGGCGCCGTCGACGAGGTCGAGCGGAGCGTGGAATCCCTCCTCAGCGAGACGGACCTTGGTCGGGTGGGGGCGCTCGTCGGTGATCCATCCGGTGTCGACGCTCGTCATCAGGATGCCGTCGGTCTCGAACATCTCGCGGGCGCTCGTGCGCGTGAGCATGTTCACCGCGGCCTTGGCCATGTTCGTGTGCGGGTGGCCGGGGCCCTTGTAGCCGCGGTTGAACACGCCTTCCATCGCGCTGACGTTGACGACGTAGGTGCGGCGGGCCGGGCTCGCTGCCAGCGAGGCCCGCAGCTTCGAGACGAGCAGGAAGGGCGCGGTGGTGTTGGCGAGCTGCACCTCGAGCATCTCGAGCGGGTCGACGTCGCCGACGCGCTGCGTCCACGAGTTGACGCTGTCGAGGTCGGGGATGAGCCCGCCGGCGTCGATCGCCGTGCCGGCGGCGAGGCGTTCGAGCGAGCTCGAGCCCGCAGCCATAGCCTGCTCGGTGAGCTCGTCGGCACGCGAAGCTGCCGCGGCGAGGATCGGGTGAGCGTTGACCGAGCGCTCGAGCGCCTGCGGGTGCATGTCGTTGGTGTGGCCGAACGTGACCAGCTCGGGCAGCGGTCCGTCCGGCAGCGGGGAGAGCTCGGCGTCGACGAGGGGCTGGTAGGCGCCGGGGGAGCGCCGGACCGTCTGCGTCGCGTTGTTGATCAGGATGTCGAGCGGACCGGCCGCGGCGACGTCATCCGCGAGCCCGACGACCTGGGCAGGATCGCGCAGGTCGATGCCGACGACCTTGAGCCGCTCGATCCACTCCGACGAGTCGGGCAGGCTCGTGAAGCGGCGTACCGCGTCACGCGGGAAGCGCGTCGTGATGGTCGTGTGTGCACCATCGCGCAGCAGCCGCAGGGCGATGTACATCCCGATCTTCGCCCGGCCTCCCGTCAGGAGGGCGCGGCGTCCGGTGAGGTCGGTGCGCGCTTCGCGCTTGGCGTGGCTCAGCGCCGCGCAGTCCGGGCACAGCTGGTGGTAGAAGGCATCGACGAGCGTGTACGGCTGCTTGCAGATGTAGCAGGCGCGCGCCTTGATGAGCGTGCCCGCGACCGGTGCGGTCGTCGACGAAGAGATCGGGATGCCGCGGGTCTCGTCATCGATGCGGTCCGGAGCCCCCGTCGCCGTGGCGTGAACCACGGCGCGATCGGCCGAGGCGATGGCATCCCGGATCTCGCGCCGCCGCACTTTCTTCGCCGCCTTGAACATCGCCGCCGTCGCGCGACGCACCGTGACGTAGTCCGGGTGGGCGTGGTCGATGTCGGCGAGCTGCTCCAGAACGCGGAGCGTTGCGGCGAGGTCGGCCGGATCGATGCCGCTGGGCGCGACGGAAGCGGGGAAGGTCGTGTCGGGAAGCACACGGAATTCTACGACACCCGGCCTGAGCGACTCCGGTGGAGCATGCGGCGCACCTTCGCGCGTCGGGCGCAGCTTGAACTGCGATGGATGTCGGGAACTGCGAGCCATACGTCGCCGACGCCGGGGTGAAAGGGGACGGCCCCGCTGGAGATGAGATCTCACAGCGGGGCCGTCAGTGAGCCCTGGGAGAAAGTGACCCGAACACCGTCTCTACCGAGCCGCTCACGTACAAGAGTGAAGCTACGCGGTTTCAGACCGTCTGTCGGGGTTGTTGACGCCGCCCTCCGCACTCTGGTAGGCGATCAGCGCATCGCCTCACCGATGTACGAGTACTTCAGGAAGACCTCCGACGCCCAACCGGCCTCCTCGAGCACGCCCTGGACCGCCGTGAGCATGTAGCGCGAGTCCCAGCCCATGTAGAGGTAGCTGCCCTCGCCGAGTTCGTCCCACTGGCCGTTCCATGCCATCGCGGGATACACCGGTCCGCCGCGACGGGCGCTGAAGTCCACGACGCTCTGGCGGGAGTCGACCCACAGCCGCTTGAAGACGCGGTTGAACAGGTACCGGACGTCCGGAACCTCCCAGTGCTCGCCGCGGAATTCGACGTAGTCGAACTCGCGTTGCCAGCCCCGCGGCCAGCCTCGGCGCAGCTTGGCGTCGAGGATCGGGGTGAGGTTGTCGTCGTCGATCCCCGTGAGAGACGGACGGCGCCAGAGGTCGACGAAGCGGGCCGCGAGCTCCTCGGTACGTGCTCCGATCGCGGCGGTGTCCCAGTGCGGGCGTTCCGCGAGGTCGCGCGACATCTCCACGGCGCTGCCGGCCAGGAGGGGACGCAGCTGCGGGAAGGCGGCGTCGAGCGCACGCTCTGCGCGGTCCTGTTCGAGCAGCGTGAGGTTGCCGATCGTGTGGGCCAGAGCGCGGTGGCTGTTCTGCTCGTCCTCGCTGTAGTCGGCGAACCGTCGCGTGCCGTCTCCGGTCCAGTCGTCGCCGGCGCCGGCGGGGAAGACAGGCGAGACGTCGAGGAGGTCGGCGGGGTCGACGCCGGCAAGGCGGCCCAGCACGTAGCGCGGATGGGGGAGGTCGCTGTACTTCAGGCCCACGCGCACGCGCTCGTCCGAGGGCGTGATGCGGGCGATGGCACGGGTGAGGGCATCCGGTCCGTCGGCGTACGCGCGGCACAGGCGCGCGACGAGCCGCTCGGTCGCGATGCCGACGACCACACGCCGCAGCAGAAGCGACTGGATGTCCTCGAGCCGGGCGATCAGCTCATCGCGGGGCAGGATGCCGGCGCGCTGGTCGTGGACGAGTCGCATCGCGAGGGGGAACATCTGGCGTCCCAGAACGGCCAGGTAGCCGAGCTGCCGCCCGACCTCCGGGTCGTCGCTCGTGGTCGGGTCGAGGAGCTCGCGGTAGATCTCCGAGAACGTCAGCCAGCTCGTCGCGTGTTCGCGCAGGCTGCTGATGTCGAGCCGGGGGAACTGCTGCCGGAAGACGTCGTACACGCCGCGCCCGCCCGTGATGAGCACCTCGCGGCCGGTCAGCATGACGAGATAGTGGTTCCAGAACGACCCGATCGCGTCGCCGGTGTTCTGCTCGATCGGGAGCCAGTACTCCTGCTCGATCTCGTTCTGCTCGGCGTGCGTCAGCCCCATGAGCACGTAGTTGTGGATGAGCTCGTGGTCGCGCAGCGGTTCGCCGGTCGAGTTCAGGCTCTCGAAGATCTGCTGCGCGTTGGCCTGCGGCCCCAGGGTGATCGCGACGTGCTCCAGCTTCTGCAGGCCGCGCCACAGCGCGGCGGCCTCGCCGGGGCGGATCTGGCTGCGGAAGAACGCGTAGTTGTCGTCGAAGCGCGAGGCGCGCTGCTCGTCGTCGGGGCCGCGCTGATCGAGGACGACGCTCTCGAACACATCGGCCCACGCGCGGTGGGGACGGAGTTTGGTGCGCGTGGGGTCTTCCGCACGCACCAGCACCGCTTCCAGTTCGCGCGCGAGGTCGGGGTCGTCGTCACGCAGGGTGTGATGAAGCGCTGCCACGAGGAGCATCAGAGTGGTGATGCGCTGCTGACCGTCGATGAGCACGAGCTGGGCATCGTCGTCCGCCGAGGTGCTCGCGGTGGAGAGGATCGATCCGATGAAGTGCGTGTGGGAGTCATCGGACGCGGAGACCGACCGGATGTCGCCGAGCAGCTGCTCGCAGCCGCCGATGTCCCAGCGATACTGCCGTTGATAGACCGGGACGACGATGGTGGTCTCGGATGCCGAGAGCCAGCCGATCGTGTTGACAGCGGTCGCTTCGACATTCGTGGCAGTGCTCATGTTCTCCGAAATCGCTCCTCGAAAACCTCGGACGAGTCTACCGGCGCGCTCAGGAGCCCTAGGTAGGCTGACCTAAGTCGGGCCTGTAAAAACTTCGCTTGTCCGACAGAAAGGTCATGATCCGTCATGGGTTACATCAAGTCCGCTGCCCTCGAGGAGACCGGCTACGTCGTCCTCGACCGCTACAACAAGGAGATCGATCCGAAGGAATGGCTCGACGTCGAGTACGTCGACTGGAAGTCCTCCGGCGACACCCGCTTCGCCCCGCTGGCCTCCGCCAAGGGTGAGATCGAGTGCAACGGTTTCTGGAACCACAAGCCGCCGCGCACCGATAAGGACGGCGTCTGGATCGACTCGCAGACCGCGATCGCACCGACCCTCACCGCGCGCGCACAGGAGCCCGGCGCCAACGTCGGCCGCTGCCGCATCATCGAGCTGCAGCCGAACACCTACGCCGACTGCCTCTACAACCTTCACCAGGACGACAACAACCGCCTCAACCCCGACGGCACCGGGTGGGTCGTCCGTGGTTTCTTCAACCTCACGGACGACAAGACGAGCTACTTCGTGCTCCGCGAGAACCGCACCGACCCCAGCGAGGAGACGCGCATCGCGCTTCCCGCCGGTGCGCAGCTGATCGTCGACACGCAGCGCCTGTGGCACGCCGCCGCTCACTACGGCGACGAGCCCCGCTACTGCCTCATCACGTCGTGGGAGTCGGGTCCGGAGCTCGACGCCTACATCGCCAAGTACAACGGCGTGAACAAGGTCGACAGCTACCCGGTCGACCAGGAGATCCTCGACTCCGGACAGATCGAGCAGGAGCGCCGCATCGCGGCCCGCGCCGCGGCCCTCGCGGCACGCGGCCAGCAGGAGGTCATCGCGATGAGCGAGGCCTGAGTCTCGGGTTCTTCCTGAGGGGAGGCGTCGGCTTCGGCCGGCGCCTCCCTTCGTCGTTCGCGACGCGTGATCGACGTCGATGTTGGTTTGTGTTGCTTTAGGTTTGATTGCGTTGTAACGTGTGGGCATCCGAAGGAGGATGTCGTGTACGCAATGGAGCGCCAGCAGCTCATCGAACGAATGCTCACCGCGAACGGTCGCGTGGCCGTCGTCGACCTGGCATCACGCTTCGACGTCACGACCGAGACCGTCCGTCGTGACCTCGCGGTCCTCGAGGAATCCGGCGTCCTTCGGCGCGTCCACGGCGGCGCGGTGTCCGCCGAGCGGGTCAGTACGGCCGAGCCTTCGGTCGCGGAACGATCCCAGCGTCATTCGGCCGCCAAGGAACGGATCGCGGAGCGGGCTCTCGCGGCTCTGCCGGTCGCCGCGGGCTCCATCTACGTCGACGCCGGAACGACCACCGGCGCCTTCGCGGCCGCCCTGGTCGCGCGCGGCGCTGACAGCGGACTCGAGGTCGTCACGCACTCCATGACAATCGCCCACTCGCTCGCGGGCGCCAGCGGCATCGGCCTGACCGCGATCGGCGGGCGGGTCCGCGGTCTCACCGCGGCGGCCGTCGGGTCGGACACCGTCGCCGCCATCTCGCGGCTGCGCCCCGACGTGGCGTTCCTCGGCACGAACGGGATCGCCCGCGGTGCCGGGCTCACGACGCCCGACCCGGACGAGGCCGCTGTGAAGCGCGCCGTCGTCGCCGGAGCCCGGCGCGTCATCCTGCTCGTCGACGCGGACAAGTTCGACGCCGAGCTGCTCGTCTCGTTCGCCGACCTGTCGGACCTCGATGTCGTCGTGACCGACCGGGAGCCCGACGCCGATCTCACCCGCGCCCTGCGCGAAGCCGACGTGGAGGTATGGACCGCATGATCGTGACCCTGACGGTGCACCCGTCGCTCGACCGGACGATCTCGATCGACGCCGCCCTGCGCGTCGGCGAGGTCCAGACGGCGTCCGCTGTCCGTGAGGACGCCGGGGGCAAGGGCATCAACGTGGCACGTGTCCTGCGCGCGTCGGGAGCCGACAGCCTCGCCGTGCTTCCGCTTGACCCCGCCGACCCGTTCGCGGCTGCGCTCGCGGCAGAGGACCTCGACGTACGGGCGGTACCGGTGCGCGGCCGCACCCGCGCCAACATCGCGGTCACGGATCCCGCGGGAGAGACCACGAAGATCAATCTCCCCGGCGTGGCCCTGAGCTCCGCAGACCTCGACGACGTGATCGACGTGGTCGCGGAATGCGCTCGCGGCGCCCAGTGGCTCGTGCTCGCCGGTTCGCTCGCGCCCGGTCTGCCCGACGACGCCTATGTACGAGTCATCCGCGCGGTACGCGAGCGGCTCGGCGCTGACGCCCCCCGTATCGCTGTCGACACGTCGGGGCCGGCTCTGCGCGCGGTTGTGGCCGACGGGCGTCCCGACCTCATCAAACCGAACGACGAAGAGCTCGCCGATCTCCTCGGTGCTGCACTGCCGGCAGCCGACACCCTCGCCGACGCGGTGCACCTCGCCGCTCGCGAGCTCGTCCCCGCGACGGTGGGGGCCGCGCTCGTCACTCTCGGCGGCGACGGGGCGGTCTTCGTGTCCGACCGCGGCGCGTGGGCGGCCTCGCCGCCTCCCACCCGCGTGCGCAGCACGGTCGGCGCGGGCGACAGCTCGCTTGCGGGCTTCCTGCTGGCCGATTCGCGCGGGGAAGAGCCCGCCTCATCGCTCGTCTCCGCCATCCGATACGGCTCGGCTGCTGCGGCCCTCGACGGCACGCAAGCACCGGCACCCGCCGACCTCCCCACCGCGGACATCCCCGTCCGTGCGCTCCCTCTCTGATCCCAACGACCCCGCAACACTCGACCCAGGAGGACACCGTGTCCGACACCATCACCCCGGAGCTCGTCAGCCTCGACGCGCCCCTCGGGACCGACAAGAAGGACGTGATCCGCGCCCTCGCTCGCCTCGTCGCAGCGCAGGGCCGCGCCACGGACGCCGATGCGCTCGCGAACGACGCGATCGCCCGCGAGGACAAGGATGAGACCGGACTTCCGGGCGGCATCGCGATCCCGCACGCGAAGAGCGCCGCGGTGACGCAGGCGTCGCTCGCGTTCGCGCGCCTGAAGCCCGGCGTGGCCTTCGGGGCGCCCGATGGCCCCGCCGACCTGGTCTTCCTCATCGCCGCGCCCGAGCACGCCGCCGAGGAGCACCTCGCCGTCCTGTCGCGTCTCGCGCGGAGTCTGATGCAGGACACGTTCACGAGCGACCTCCGCGCCGCGGCGACGCCCGACGACGTCGTGCGGACGGTTCGTGCCGCGATCGGCGAGGGGGACGCCGCAACGGCTGCAGCGCCGACGTCCGCGCCGGCCGCTGCCGCGCCGGCCGCTCCCGCCACCGCCCCGGCCGATGACCTCACGATCGACGGCCGACCCGCCCGCATCGTCGCCGTCACCTCATGCGCCACGGGCATCGCCCACACCTTCATGGCTGCTGACGCCCTGACGGCGGCGGGCAAGGAAGCCGGAGTCGACCTCGTCGTCGAGCCCCAGGGCTCGAGCGGATACCAGGCGCTGCCCGCATCCGTCATCGACAACGCCGATGCCGTCATCTTCGCCACCGACGTCGACGTCCGCGAGATCTCGCGCTTCGCAGGCAAGCCGGTCATCCGTTCGGGTGTCAAGCGCGGCATCGAGCAGCCGGCGCAGATGATCCGTGAGGCCGTCGCCGCAGCATCCAACCCGAGCGCCGCGCGTGTGAGCGGTGCCGCAGCGGATGCCGGTTCCGGCGCGGGCACCGCGACGCAGAACCTGTCGTGGGGCGCGAAGATCCAGCGCATCCTGCTCACCGGCGTCAGCTACATGATCCCCTTCGTCGCCGGCGGTGGACTGCTGATCGCCCTCGGCTTCGCCCTCGGCGGCTACGAAGTCACCGACAACGCGAAGAACGTCATCATCGACAACGCGCTGTGGAACCTGCCGACCACCGACATCACCTCGCCGTTCGGGCCGCTCGGCCAGTACCTCGGGTCGGTGGCGTTCATGATCGGCTCGACATCCATGGGGTTCCTGGTGGCGGCCCTCGCCGGCTACATCGCCTACGCGATCGCCGACCGTCCGGGCATCGCTCCCGGATTCGTCGCCGGTGCGATCGCGGTCACGATGAGCGCCGGCTTCATCGGCGGCATCATCGGAGGTTTCCTCGCCGGTTTCGTGGCCTGGTGGCTCGGACGCCTCCCCGCCCCGCGCTGGCTGCGCGGTCTGATGCCCGTGGTCATCATTCCGCTGCTCGGTTCGATCGTCGCCTCGGGTCTCATGATCCTGTTCCTGGGCCGCCCCATCGCCGCGCTCATGGCGCTCCTGACCGACGGGCTCACGAACCTCACCCAGAGCGGAGCGGGCCTCATCGTCGTCGGCGTGATCCTCGGCCTGATGATGTGCTTCGACCTCGGCGGTCCGATCAACAAGGTCGCCTACGTATTCGCGACGACCGGACTTGCGGCCGCCTCCACCGAGAACACCGCGCCGTACCTGATCATGGCCGCGGTCATGACCGCCGGCATGGTCCCGCCCCTGGCCCTGGCGCTCGCCTCGACGGTCCTCGCCCGGCCGCTCTTCACCCCCGTCGAGCGCGAGAACGGCAAGGCGGCCTGGCTGCTCGGCGCTTCCTTCATCAGCGAGGGCGCGATCCCGTTCGCCGCGGCCGACCCGCTGCGCGTCATCCCTGCCTCGCTCGTCGGCGGCGCGATCACCGGTGCGCTGAGCATGTGGTTCGGCGTCCAGAGCTTCGCTCCGCACGGCGGCGTGTTCGTGCTCTTCGCCATCTCGCCGGTGTGGGGTTTCTTCGTCGCGCTTCTGGCGGGTACGGTCGTTTCTGCGCTGTTGCTCGTCGTGCTCAAGAAGTACGTCCGCAAGAGCCCCACCGCCCCGGCCCCGGCCGTGGCGACCGCGACAGTCTGAGGAGACACCACCATGGCAGAACGCACCGCCACCATCGCGAGCAGCTCCGGACTGCACGCCCGCCCCGCGAAGCTCTTCGTGCAGGAGGTGCAGTCGAAGGGCGTTCCCGTCACGATCGCCGTCGAGGGCGGCGCCGACCTGAACGCCGGCAGCATCCTGAGCATCATGGGCCTGGGCGCCTCGCAGGGCTCGGTCGTGACGCTCAAGGCTGAGGGCGAGGGTGCCGAGAAGGCCCTCGACGAGCTCGTCGCCTTCCTCGAGATCGACCACGACGCGGCCTGATCCGCTCGGAACACACGGATGCCGTGGACCTTCGGGTCCACGGCATCCGTCGTTTCCGCGGGTCAGATGTCGGTGGCGTCGCCCGGGTCGAGCGCGACGAAGTCGCCGCCGTTCTGCTGCGCCGCCCACGTCAGCCGTTCCCGTCCCATCGAGAGCCCCGCCGGCGAGAGTGTCATGTCGTGGGTCGCGAAGACGCGCTGCGGCTTGATCTCGAGCACGAAGTCCATCGCGTCGCCGATCTTCAGCCACGGTGCCCCCACGGGGGCCGCCAGGAGCTTCACGTCCGCACCCTTGGGCACCGCGTACGAATCGCCGGGGTAGTAGAACGCATCGTCGACGAGGACGCCGACGTTGTCGATCACTGGGATCGACTCGTGGATCACCGCGTGGCGTCCGCCGAAGAACTCGAGGCTGAACGGTCCCGCTTCGAGCTTGTCTCCGGGGGATACCTCGCGGATGTCGAACCCTGCGGCCGCGCGTACGACGCCCTCGGGCCCGTAGACCGGGATGTTCGGGAACTGCTCGAGGATGTCCGACAGGTGCTGTGACGTCCAGTGGTCGGGGTGCTCGTGCGTGATGACGACGGCCACGACGTCGTGCAGGTCCTGGAGCGGCGAGGTGAACGTGCCGGGGTCGATGATGAGGGTCTTGCCGTCGCTTTCGAGGCGCAGGCAGGCGTGTTCGTGCTTGGTGACGTGCATGCCCCCAGTCAACGCCCGACACGCCCGAGAGGGCAACGGGGGCCCCGATTTTGCCGGATGCGCGAGGCCGTGGCATACTTTAACGGTTGCCTCCGGAGCCCCGGAGAAGACAAAAAAGTACGGCCCCATCGTATAGCGGCCTAGTACGCCGCCCTCTCACGGCGGTAACGCGGGTTCGAATCCCGCTGGGGTCACCATCACGAAACGCCCATCCATCTGGATGGGCGTTTCGCGTTTCCGGGGAACGGCCACCCGGTGCCGTGCGGTCAGGAGCCGGTCGAGCTCCGCCGCGCGCGGCGCCGACGAGTCGTCGAGACGACGAGCCAGATCAGCAGGGCCGCGAGCCCGATCACGGCGAGCCAGGGCAGCAGGAAGCCGAGTGCCACGACGATCCCGTTGAACGTCGCGATGAGACCGTTCCACCCCGTCGCGAGGCCGTCACCGAATCCTGCGGGGTCGGCGTCGACCTTCTCGGCCGGCGCCTGCAGCTGGACGGTGAGCGATGACAGGGCGACCTGCGACTCGAGCGCGGTGAGCTGCTGCTGCAACGAGTCGAGGTCGGCTTGGCGCTCGGCGAGCGCGGACTCGGCCGCGATGAGATCCGCGACCGAACCGGCTTGACCCATGAGCTCCGTCAGCCGCTCGACCGAGGCCTGCCCGGCGGCGACTCGAGCACGGAGATCCGTGGCCTGGGTCGTCACATCGTCGCGCGAGACCTGCGAGCTCTCGACCTCCCCGATATCTGTAAGACCCGCGATGATGTCCTCGAGGCTCGTCGCCGGAACGCGCACGCTCACCCATGCCGTCCCCGACGAGCGGGGCCACGTCGCGACACCGTCGAGGGGCGCCGATCCGCCGTCGCCGAGGCTCATCGACTCGACGTAGCCGCCGGCGGCGATCGCTGCGTCGGCGATCGTCTGCGCCGCAGCGCGCGGATCGCCGGCGGTCACCGAGGCCGACGCCGTCGCGACGACGTCGCGTCCGTCTGCTGCGGCGCCGGTCTCGGCACGGCTCGCCGAGATCCCGGCGTCGGAGCCGTCGAGGGCGAAAGGCTCAGGAGCCGCGTCGGACATGCTGCCGTCTCGCGAGACGCCACCGTCCTCGAGCGTGCCGAGCGTCCAGCCCGGTTCGGCGGCGGGGGCGACCGAAGAGGCCCCTCCGCTCGCGCCCGTCAACTGCGGCGCGATGGCCGCGGCCACGACGATCACGGCCGCCGCTGCGCCCGATGCGCCCCACCACGCGCGGCGGCGACGTCGTCGCCGGGCCGCGGAGAGGTCGTCTCGGGCCTGCCGTTCAGCTCGCTCGCGTGCGATGTCCGCGAACAGCGCCTCTTCGATCGCATCGACGCGGCGGTCGTCCAGGGTGGGTAGATCGTTCATGACTGCTCCGGTTCAACGCTCGAACGGACGAATGTGCGGATGCGGGACAGGCGGTTCCGGACCGTCCCGTGGCTGACGCCGAGCCGGTCGGCTGCCGCCTGATAGGCGAACCCCTCCGCGGCGCAGAGCCGGAAGATGTCCTGGTCGAGTGGGCTGAGGGAGCCGACGGCGGCGAGGATGCGCTCGACGAGATCGCTCTGCACGACCTGCCGCTCGACGTCCACCGTGTCAGCGACGTCTGCGGCATCCGCGTCGGTCGTATGCCGACGTTCCCGTTGGCGGCGACGGATCCGGTTCGCGCTCTGGAACCTGCAGATCGTGACGAGCCACGGGAGGAGGGACTCGCCCGCCAGATCGAGGTCGGGGAGCTTGCGCCAGGCGACGAGGAACGTCTCCTGGGTCGCGTCCTCGGCTTCTGCGGGATCGCCCAGCAGCCCGTGTGCGAGCCAGTACACCGGTCGTACGTAGGCCCGGTAGAGCGCGCGGAAGGCGTGCTCGCTTCCGGATGCCGCCGCCTCGACGAGTTCGGCGTCACCGCGTGTGACCATGTCGACCATGCGTCCGAGTTCCTTCCCTCACCCCATCAGTGTCGCGTCGTCGCACACCGTCTCACACCCGGGGCGCGGGGGAGCCGGGGTGTAGTCTCGGGAGGCTTCCTCCCCGAAAGGCTCGCATGGACCTCCCCGTGCCGTTCCAGATCGTCGCACTCGTCGTCCTGGTGCTCGTGCTCGTCGCCGATCTGCTCATCATCGTCAAGCGGCCCCACATCCCGTCGCCGAAGGAATCGACGCTGTGGGTGCTGTTCTACGTGTCGCTCGCGCTGGTGTTCGCCGGCATCCTCTGGGCGGTGGCCGATGTCGAGCATGCCGGACAGTTCGTCGCGGGATGGCTCACGGAGTACAGCCTGTCGATCGACAACCTCTTCGTGTTCGTGCTGATCATGAGCCAGTTCTCGGTACCGCGGCGGTATCAGCAGAAGGTCCTGATGGTCGGCATCATCATCGCGCTCGTGCTGCGCGGCCTGTTCATCCTCGCCGGGGCAGCGATCATCGAGCAGTTCAGCTGGGTCTTCTACATCTTCGGGGCCTTCCTGATCTACACGGCGATCAAGCAGGCGCTCCCCGAGGGCGATCACGACGACGATGTGAAGAAGGAGAGCTTCCTCGTCCGCATCATCCGGCGGACCGTCGACATCTCCGACGAGTACGACGGGCCCAAGGTGCGCACCGTCGTCAACGGCAAGCGGATGTTCACCCCGATGATCATCGTGTTCGTCGCGATCGGTGTCACCGATCTGCTGTTCGCCCTCGATTCGATCCCCGCCATCTTCGGCATCACCCAGGATCCGTTCCTGGTGTTCACGGCGAACATCTTCGCGCTCATGGGGCTGCGTCAGCTCTACTTCCTGCTCGGCGATCTGCTCGACCGGCTGAAGTACCTGCACTACGGCATCGCGTTCATCCTCGCGTTCATCGGCGTCAAGCTGATCCTCCACGCCATGCACGAGAACGAGCTCGCGTTCATCAACGGCGGAGACGGGATCGCGTGGGCTCCGGAGATCTCGACGTGGGTCTCTCTCGGGGTCATCATCGGCGCGATGCTCGTCGCGACCGTCGCCAGCCTGATCGCCGCTCGTCGCGACGGCGATGCCGCCGGCCCGACCGAAGCAGCCGCCGCCGTCGCCGGAGAGCAGGGCACGCCCCCGACGGTCCAGCAGCCGCGAGCTCGGGACGACGAGCGCTCGTGACCGGTCGCCGTCCTCGCGCCCGGTGGTATTCTGACCCCATGCGGATCGCTCGCCTTCTCCTTAGCGGCCGCGGCGAGGTCTCGTTCTGAGCCCTTCCTCGCCGCGGAGTCCGTCGTGGGCTTGATCCCGGTTCGCAAGGAGAACGAAACCCCATGAGCATTCCCACCCCTCCCGAGCGCCCGCGCACCCTGGCCGAGAAGGTCTGGGACGACCACCTCGTCGTCAAGGGTGAAGACGGTCAGCCCGACCTGATCTACATCGACCTGCACCTCGTGCACGAGGTCACGAGCCCGCAGGCCTTCGACGGCCTGCGCGCAGAGGGGCGCCCGCTGCGGCGGCTCGACCTCACGATCGCCACCGAGGACCACAACACCCCGACCCTCGACATCGACAAGCCGATTGCCGATCTCACGAGCCGGACCCAGATCGAGACCCTGCGGCGCAACGCCGAGGAGTTCGGCGTCCGCCTGCACTCTCTCGGTGACGCCGAACAGGGAATCGTCCACGTCGTCGGCCCGCAGCTGGGTCTGACGATGCCCGGCATCACCGTCGTGTGCGGCGACAGCCACACCTCGACGCACGGCGCGTTCGGCGCCATGGCGTTCGGCATCGGCACGAGCGAGGTCGAGCACGTCATGGCGACCCAGACGCTGCCTCTGAAGCCGTTCAAGACCATGGCGATCACCGTCGAGGGCGAGCTGAAGGAGGGCGTGACGGCGAAGGACATCATCCTCGCCGTGATCGCCGAGATCGGGACCAACGGTGGTCAGGGCTACGTGCTCGAGTACCGCGGCAGCGCGATCCGCGCCCTCTCGATGGAGGGGCGCATGACCATGTGCAACATGTCGATCGAGGCCGGCGCCCGTGCCGGGATGGTGGCCCCCGACGACATCACCTTCGATTACGTCAAGGGGCGTCCGCATGCCCCGACCGGGCAGGACTGGGAAGACGCCGTCGCCTACTGGCGCACGCTCCCCAGCGACGAGGGCGCGGTCTACGACGCCGAGATCTTCATCGACGCGGCCGAGCTCGAGCCCTTCGTCACCTGGGGCACCAACCCCGGCCAGGGTGTCTCGCTGAGCGCGACGGTCCCGTCGCCCGACGACTTCGTCGACCCGAACGAGAAGGCCGCCGCCGAGCGCGCACTCGAATACATGGACCTGCAGCCGGGCACTCCGCTCAAGGAGATCCCGGTCGATGCGGTCTTCATGGGGTCGTGCACCAACAGTCGCATCGAGGACCTGCGTGCGTTCGCGTCGATCATCGAGGGACGCACGAAAGCCGACGGTGTCCGCGTCATGGTCGTCCCGGGCTCTGCCCGCGTCCGTCTCGAAGCCGAGGCCGAGGGTCTCGATCGCGTCTTCACCGAGTTCGGCGCCGAGTGGCGCTTCGCCGGCTGCTCGATGTGTCTGGGCATGAATCCCGATCAGCTCGCGCCGGGGGAGCGGTGCGCTTCGACGAGCAACCGCAACTTCGAGGGCCGTCAGGGCAAGGGGGGTCGCACCCACCTGGTGTCGCCGCTCGTGGCCGCCGCCACCGCTGTGCTCGGACGCCTCGCGTCACCGAGCGATCTGCCCGCACGCGAGAAGGTCGAGGCCTGACGATGGAGAAGTTCGAGACCCACACCGGCGTCGTCGCTCCGCTGAAGCGTTCCGCGGTCGACACCGACCAGATCATCCCCGCCGTCTACCTCAAGCGCGTCACCAAGACCGGCTTCGAGGACGCCCTCTTCGCGAACTGGCGTCAGGACCCCGAGTTCGTGCTCAACCAGTCCGCCTTCGCGGATGCGTCGATCCTCGTCGCCGGTCCCGACTTCGGAACCGGGTCGAGTCGCGAGCACGCCGTCTGGGCGTTGCGCGACTACGGCTTCCGCGTCGTGCTCGCCCCCAAGTTCGCGGACATCTTCCGCGGCAACGCCGGCAAGCAGGGGCTGCTCGCCGGCGTGATCTCCGAGTCGGACCGCGAGGCGATCTGGGCTGCCGTGGATGCACAGCCCGGCGTGCGCATGACGGTCGATCTCGAGGCTCGCATCGCCGCTCTCGGTGACCTCCGAGTCCCCTTCGAGATCGACGATTACACTCGTTGGAGGCTTCTCGAAGGGCTCGACGACATCGGGCTCACGCTGCGCAATGAAGAGGCCATCGCGCAGTTCGAGGCGCGCCGTGAGGCGTGGCGACCCCGGACACTCCCCGTCGCGTAGCCCCGGATCACGCCCCTGACCCGTGGGGCGAAGATCCGCCCCGCCCTCGATCACCAAGTGAGGAAGTCCTGCATGAGCACTCCGACGAGTGAGCCGACCGCATCGGAGAACGGCAGCCGCCGCGAGAACGGCGAGATCCTCGAGATCCGGGGCGGACGCCCCCTCGTCGGACGTGTCGACGTCAAGGGAGCGAAGAACTTCGCGACCAAGGCGATGGTCGCCTCGCTGCTCGGCGGGACTGAGAGCGTCCTGCGCGACGTCCCCGAGATCAGCGACGTGGCGGTCGTGCGCTCGCTCCTCGAGGTGCACGGTGTGACGGTCGTCGATGACGGTGCGGGCACGTACCGGCTCGACCCGAGCGGGGCCGAGTCGGCGGGCTTCGAAGAGATCGACGCGCACGCGGGAGCGTCGCGCATCCCGATCCTCTTCTGCGGGCCTCTCCTCCACCTCCTCGGTCAGGCGTTCATCCCCGACCTCGGCGGATGCCGCATCGGCGACCGTCCGATCGACTTCCACCTCGACGCGCTTCGCAAGTTCGGCGCGACCGTCGACAAGCAGCCCAGCGGCATCCGTCTCTCGGCGCCCGACGGCCTTCACGGGGCGGACATCGAACTGCCTTACCCGAGCGTCGGGGCCACGGAGCAGGTCCTGCTGACCGCGGTGCGGGCCAAAGGCACGACGGAGTTGCGCAACGCCGCGATCGAGCCCGAGATCATGGACCTGATCGCCGTCCTGCAGAAGATGGGCGCGATCATCTCCTACGAGCCGAACCGCGTCATCTTCATCGAGGGTGTCGACAAGCTCCGGGGCTACGACCACCGATCGATCTTCGATCGCAACGAAGCGGCGTCTTGGGCGTGCGCGGCCCTTGCGACCGACGGCGACATCTTCGTCGGCGGCGCGAAGCAGCAGGAGATGCTGACCTTCCTCAACGTCTTCCGCAAGGCCGGCGGCGACTTCGACATCCAGGAGGACGGCATCCGCTTCCGCCGAGACGGGGCACTGCGTCCCGTCTCGGTCGAGACCGACGTCCACCCGGGATTCATGACCGACTGGCAGCAGCCGCTCATCGTCGCCCTCACGCAGGCCCCCGGGGTCTCGACGGTGCACGAGACGGTGTACGAGAACCGTCTCGGATTCACCCAGGCGCTCAACAAGATGGGTGCGCAGATCGTCGTGCACCCCGAGGGCATCGCGAGCCCGGATCGCCGAGTCCCGCGTCGTGCGCTCGAGCAGGCGGCGGTCATCACGGGCCCGACGCCGCTTCACGGAGCGGATGTCGTCGTCCCCGATCTCCGCGGCGGTTACAGCTACGTGATCGCGGCCCTCGCAGCCGAGGGCACGTCGGTCGTCCGCAACGTCGGGATCATCCGCCGGGGATACGAGAAGTTCTTCGACAAGCTCGAGGCTCTCGGCGCCGACTTCGACATCATCGGCTGACACGTGTCCGAGAACCGACGTCGCGCGTCTGCGGAGAAGACGAAGCCGACTCCCTTCTGGTTGGCCGCGGCCGTCGTCGTGCCGGCGGTCGGTCTGCTCGCGCGGATCGAGATCGAGGGTGCGGAGCACCTTCCGGAAGAGGGCCCGTACGTCCTCGCGCCCAATCACTACAGCGAGTTCGACCCCATCGTCATCGCCGTCGCGACCTGGCGACTGGGGCGTGCGCCGCGGTTCATGGCGAAGGAGAGCCTCTTCCGCGTTCCCGTCGTCGGTGCCGTGCTGAAGGGCCTCGGGATGATCCCCGTCTCGCGGACGACGTCTGCCTCGGCAGCGGGACAGGCGATCTCGCAGGCCGCCGGGCTCGTCGCCGACGGCCGCGGCGTGATCGTCTACCCCGAGGGATCGCTGACCCGTGAGCCCGACCTGTGGCCGATGCGCGGGAAGTCGGGCGCCGTCCGCGTCGCCGCCGCCGGTGACATCCCGATCATCCCGGTTGCCACCTGGGGCGTGCAGTCGATCCTTCCGCGTTATGGGAAGTTCAGCGCCTGGCCGCTCCGCAAGCGCATCCGCGTGCGTTTCGGTCCGAAGGTCGAGCTTCCCTTCGAGCCCGGCGTGACCCCCTCACCGGCGCAGCTGGTGGCCGGCACGGATGCCGTGATGGCGCGTATCGCGGGTCTGCTGGGCGAGCTTCGCGGCGAGGACCCGCCGGCCGAGCGCTGGAACCCGGGACAGCACGGTCAGAAGGAGACGGGTCGCCTTGAGCCGTAAGACCGAGACCCCCGCCCCCCGCGTCACCGTCATCGGGTCCGGCAGCTGGGGAACGACCTTCGGAAAGGTGCTCGCCGACGGCGGGGCGCAGGTCACGATGTGGGCGCGCCGCGCCGAGCTGGCGCACGAGATCCGCGAGGGCAAGCGCAACAGCCGGTACCTGCCGGGCATCAACCTGCCGCGGTCGATGACGGCCACCCATCATCTGTCCGAGGCGCTGCAGGGCGCCGAGCAGGTGTACCTCGCCGTCTCGAGTCAGGCGCTGCGCGAGAACCTCACCGCGATCCGTCCGCTCATCGCCGGGAGCTCCATGCCCGTCGTCTCCCTCATGAAGGGCGTCGAGAAGCGCACCGGGCTGCGGATGAGCCAAGTCATCGAGCAGGGTCTCGACTGCGACCCGAATCGCATCGCCGTGGCATCCGGCCCGAACCTGGCCCTCGAGATCGCCCGCGAACAGCCCACGGCCGCCGTCATCGCATCGGCCAGTCACGAGACCGCCGAGGCCGTCGCGCTGCGCTCGCGGAACGCCTACTTCCGATCGTTCGTGAACACCGACGTCATCGGGACCGAGTTCGGCGGCGTGCTGAAGAACCTGATCGCCGTCGCCATCGGGATCGTCGACGGCGTCGGCTACGGCGAGAACACGAAGGCCTCCATCATCACCCGCGGCCTCGTCGAGATGACCGATTTCGCGGTTGCTCAGGGCGCGCACCCCGAGACGCTCCAGGGTCTCGCCGGGCTCGGCGACCTCATCGCGACGTGCCAGTCGCCCCTCAGCCGCAACAACACCGCGGGACGTCTGCTCGGACAGGGCTTCTCGTTCCAAGATGTCGTGAAGCAGATGGACCAGACCGCCGAGGGCCTCGCATCGGTAGCGCCTGTTCTGACCCTCGCCCGGGCGGCGGGCGTGCAGATGCCTATCGTCGAGCAGGTCAAGATGGTCCTCGACGGCACGATGAACCCGCGCGACATCGCGCCCCACCTGACCACCGACGACGACAAGCCGACCGGCGAGAGGACCCCCCATGGCGACGACAACAGTAGCGGTGCTCTTCGGCGGGCGTTCCAGCGAGCATTCGATCAGTTCCGCAACGGCGGCCGGGGTTCTGCGCGCGATCGATCGTGAGCGCTACCGCGTGATTCCCGTCGGGATCACGCGCGAAGGTGCCTTCGTCCTCGAGGACGACGACGCCGACAAGTTCGCGCTGAACCCGGAGCGGATGCCCGAGGTGGCCGACAACGGCACGCGGGTGCTGTGGCCGGAACCCGGCGGTCGTCGCGAGCTGCACGTCCGCCGCGCCGACGGCTCGATCGACGCTCTCGGCGAGATCGACGTGGTGCTGCCGATCCTGCACGGCCCGCACGGCGAGGACGGCACGATCCAGGGCTTCTTCGACACGCTGCAGCTGCCCTACGCCGGCGGCGGGGTCTTCGACTCCGCGCTGTGCATGGACAAGCACTTCATGAAGATCGTGCTGCAGGCCGCCGGCATCCCCGTGGCCCCCTGGGTGACGGTCGACGAGGCTCGGTGGCGTCGCGATCCCGACGCCGTTCGCGCGGACGCCGCTGCGCTGGGCCTGCCGAGCTTCGTGAAGCCGGCACGTGCCGGTTCGAGTGTGGGCGTCTCGAAGGTCCACGCGGCAGGCGAGCTCGACGCGGCGCTCGAGCTGGCGTTCGCGGAGGACGGGAAGGTGCTGATCGAGCCGGCGATCGTCGGCCGCGAAGTGGAGGTCGCGGTCTTGGAAGGTCGCGGGGATGAGCCGGCACGCGCCTCCCTGCCGGGTGAGATCGTCCTCACGACCCGCGAGTTCTACGACTTCGAGGGCAAGTACCTCGGCGGTGACGGTGCCGAGGTCGTCTGCCCCGCCGACGTCACGGTCGACGAGATCGCTGCGCTGCAGCGCATGGCGGTCGCGGCTTTCGATGCCGTCGACGGCCGCGGGCTGGCGCGCGTCGACTTCTTCCAGACCGCGGACGGCCTGTACGTCAACGAGCTCAACACGATGCCCGGGTTCACCCCGATCTCGATGTTCCCCAAGTGCTGGATCGCCTCCGGCCTCAGCTACGGCGATCTGATCTCGGAGCTCATCGAGGTCGCGCTCTCGCGCACGTCGGCTCGCGTCTGAGCCGACGCCTCTGAGCCGACGCCGTCGACGGTCGGTGTCGTCCGGGGCTCAGGGGCCGACCGGTGTGGGCACCGGCGTCGCGTCCTCACGATCGACGCATTCGCCGCCGTCACGCGGGAGGCGTGAGACGACTCGCGAGAGCTCGTCGAGGACCTGACGGCTCGACACGCCCTGCACGTCTTCCGAGGACTCGGTGTCGAAGTAGAGCTCGATGGCCGGGGTGCGCCCGAAGGTGACGACGCGGAACCGCGGCGCCTCGGATTCGTCGATCACCCAGTCGACCCCCGCCACGGACTCGCATCGCAGCGTCGTCGGACCGGGAGATGCCACGCCGCACGACAGGATGATGGTGGCGGGATCGCCCCACGCAGCAGTGGCCTGGCTGTCCGTCCACCGGCGTTCCGCCCCCGCGACCGTCTGCGGGAGGCGCACCATGACGTCCGCGCACTCGGGAGCGTTCGCCTGTGGTGCGGCGGGAACGTTCACCGTTCCCGCGCAACCGGCGAGGAGGAAGGTCACCGAGGCCAGGATGAGAGCGGGGGCGGTTCGGCGGCGGGGCACATCTCCAGGGTACTGCGCCGTGACGAGGCCGACCGCGACGGTAGCGTGGAGCCATGACCGAGGCCGCATCCGCCACCCCTGTCGGCTCGCTGTCGGAGGAGGCGGTGCTCGCGGTCATCCTCGATCGACTCGGGCCGGCCGATGCGCTCGTCGGGCCGGGCGATGACGCGGCGGTCCTCCGGCTCGCCGATGCACGTGTCGTCGTGACGACCGACACGCTCATCCACGGCCCCGATTTCCGCCTCGCCTGGTCGTCGGGTCGCGATCTCGGTGCGAAGGCCGCGGCCGTCAACCTCGCGGACGTCGCGGCAATGGGGGCCCGTCCGGTCGCCCTGTTCGTCGCCCTCGCGATGCCCCCCGAGACGAGCATCGCGTTCGTCGGTGATCTCGCGACAGGCCTCCGCGAGGCGTGCGACGAGCTCGCGCCGGGATGCCGCGTCGCCGGCGGCGATCTCACCAGCTCGGACACGCTCACGATCGCGGTGACCGCGGTCGGCGAGCTCGCGCCCGGTCGCGATGCGGTGCTGCGCTCGGGGGCGCGTCCCGGCGACGTCGTGGCGATCTGCGGAGACGTGGGGCTCGCGGCGGCAGGTCTCGACATCCTGTTCGAACGGTTCCGCGATGAGCGAGGCGCTGCCGTCCCCGTCGACACCGATGCGCTGACCGCGTCGGAGCGAGCGGCTGTCGCGGGTCAGCTGCGTCCGCGGCCGCCGATCTCGTCCGGTCCGGCCGCGGCGCGCGCGGGTGCGACCGCGATGATGGACGTCTCCGACGGGCTGGTACGGGATGCCCGCCGGCTCGCCTCCGCCTCGGGCGTCACGATCGACCTCGACCGGACGACGCTCGGCGCGGATAGCGAGCGCGCGCTTCGGGGCGGAGAGGATCATGCGCTTCTCGCGACCTTTCCCGAGGGCACGATTCTGCCGGAGGGCTTCCGGGTGATCGGTTCGACGAGGGAGGCCGGGCCCGACCCCCTGACCGTCGACGGCCGCGCCGAACGTTCGGCCGGCGGATGGGATCCCTATCGAGACTGGGACGGCGCCGCGGGCTGATCCGCGTCGAGCTCGCGTTCGAACCACCACAGTGTCGTGTCGCCATAGCGCTTCGTGCGGAGGAGGCCGAGCTGCGCGGGAACGCCGGGCTCGGGGGAGCGGCTCGCTCGTTCGACGATGACGATCGCTCCGGGAGCGGCCACGTCGGCGAGGAGCGCGAGCGTCGCCGCGAGGGCTCCATCGTCGAGGTCGTAGGGCGGATCGACGAAGACGAGGTCGAAGAGTCCGCGCGTCGACTGCAGGAAGAGGTCGGCGCTGCTGCGGTGCACCCGGACCGTCGACGAGCCGACGGCGCGCGCGACCGTGCGGGCGTTCCGTTCCGTCACGGCGGCTGCCGAGGCCGACTTCTCGACGAGATCGACCGACGCTGCGCCCCGGCTGACGGCCTCCAGTCCGAGGGCGCCCGAACCGGCGTAGAGGTCGAGGACGCGGGCGCCGTCGAGAATGCCCGAGGCGTCGAGCCCGCCGAAGAGCGACTCGCGCACCCGGTCGCTCGTGGGGCGAGTCCCGCGATCGGGTACGCGCAGCGCGAGCGAGCCTGCCGCCCCGGCGATGATCCGGGTCACGACGGATCCGCCGCGCCCGCTGCAGCGTCTGCGTCGCCGACGCTGCGGGCCTCGTCGCGCAGACGCGGCTCACTGCGGAGCTCGGGCCGGAAGCCGGCCTTGTCGGCGTAGAAGTCGCGGATGACGTCCATGTCGGCGGCCACGTCGCCCGTGAGGTCGATCGTCGGCCCGAGCCCCGTGGTCATCGTCGTGCGGTCGACGTAGCCGAGCGTTACCGGCAGGCCCGAGGCTCGAGCGATGCGGTAGAAGCCCGACTTCCACCCGGTGCGCGACGTGCGCGTGCCGTCGGGGGTGATGACGAGGCCGAAGACGTCGCCTGCTGCGATCCGGGCGAGGACGTCGTCGACGACGCGCGAGGGGTCGTCGCGATCCACCGGGATGCCTCCGAGCCGCCGCATCGGCGCGTCGCGCCAGCCGTGGAAGAGGCTTTTCTTCCCGAGCCACCGGATCGGGATCTGCAGCCGCCATGCGATGGCGAGCATGAGCACGAAGTCCCAGTTGGACGTGTGCGGTGCCCCGATGAGGATCGTGGGGCGCGTGGGAGCGGGGGTGCTGACGAGGCGCCAGCGGCTGAACGTCCAGAAGAGGCGGGCGATCGCGCGTCGGAGCATCCTCTTACCGTAGAGCCTGGCGGCGGTGTGTCCGACCTCCTGCCTAGACTCGACTCCATGCCGCAGGTCGACCTGGATACCCCGCTGCCGGCGGCCGTGGGCGAGAAGGTCGCGGCCACCCTTTCCCGGGCGTTCGGCATGTCGACGGTCGGTGATCTGCTGGCGCACTACCCCCGTCGCTACGCCCGGCGGGGAGAGCTCACACCCATCTCGTCGCTTCCCGTGGGCGAGATGGCGACGATCGTCGCCGAGGTGAAATCCGTGTCGGAGCGCCCGATGCGTCAGCGGCGCGGGTCGCTCATCGAGGTCGTCATCAGCGATGGCGTCGGCGAGGCGACACTGACGTTCTTCGGACAGAAGTGGCGTCTGCAAGAGCTCCGCGTCGGGCGGCAGGGCATCTTCTCCGGCAAGGTCGGCGTCTTCAAGGGCAAGCAGCAGTTCGCCCATCCCGACTACGAGCTCTTCGACGACGAGCTCGAAGCGCGCGTGACGGCCGTCGCACGAAGCCTCGAGCCGATCCCCATCTACTCCGCCACCAGCACCATCACGAGCTGGCAGCTGCGCAAGATCATCGCCGACGTGATCGGTCGCCTCGGTGACGTGCCCGACCCGCTGCCCGAGGAGCTGCGGCAGCGGCACCAGCTCCTCGACGCGCGGACGGCGCTCGTCCAGGTGCACACGCCGACGGTTCCGGAACAGGTGCGCCCGGGCTTCGAGACGCTGCGCATGCACGAGGCGTTCGTGCTGCAGGCAGCGCTCCTGCAGCACCGGGTGCAGGTGCGGCAACTCGCGGCGACGTCGCGACCCGCGGGCGACCTGCTCGAGCAGTTCGACGCCGCTTTGCCCTTCGAACGCACACCCGACCAGATCGCGGTCGGCGACGCGATCGCCGACGATCTCGTGAACGAGTGGCCGATGAACCGCTTGGTGCAGGGCGAGGTCGGGTCGGGCAAGACCCTCGTGGCACTGCGCGCCATGCTGCAGGTCGCGCAGTCGGGGGGTCAGGCCGCGCTCATCGCGCCGACCGAGGTCCTCGCTGCGCAGCACGTGCGGTCGATCGCGAAGATGCTCGGCCCGCGGCTGGCCCCCGAGCTCATGCCCACGCTTCTCACCGGCGCCCAACCGGCGGCGGAACGACGGAAGGCCGCCCTGCGCGCGGCATCCGGGCAAGCGCGGATCGTCGTGGGCACCCACGCTCTCCTGAGCGCGTCGACGACGTTCGCCGATCTCGGTCTGGTCGTCGTCGACGAGCAGCACCGCTTCGGTGTCGAACAGCGCGAGGCGCTTCGGGCGAAAGGCGCCTCTCCCCACGTGCTCGTCCTCACGGCGACGCCGATCCCGCGCACCGTGGCGATGACGGTGTTCGGAGACCTCGACGTGTCGACCATCCGCACGATGCCGACCGGACGCGCGGGTATCTCCACGTTCGTCGCTCCGTTGGCCGAGAAGCCCGGCTGGTTCGGTCGCGTCTGGGAGCGCGTGGCCGAGGAGGTCGGCGCGGGCAGGCAGGCCTTCGTCGTGTGCGCGGCGATCGACGCCGAGAAGGCCGTCGTCGACGACACCGATGACGCGGGCATGCTCGACGACGGGACGCGCACGCGTACGCGCTGGGGCGTCGTGCAGGCCACGGCGATGCTCGCGCAGCATCCGTCCTTCGCCGACCTCACCGTCGCGACGCTGCACGGCAAGATGCCGGCGGATGAGAAGGATGCCGTCATGCAGGCCTTCGCCCGCGGTGAGATCGACGTGCTCGTGGCGACGACCGTCGTCGAGGTCGGTGTCGACGTGCCGAACGCCTCGACGATGGTGATCCTCGAAGCCGAACGCTTCGGCGTCTCGCAGCTGCATCAGCTGCGCGGGCGGGTCGGGCGGGGGAGCGTACCCGGTCTCTGCCTGCTGGTCACCGAGGCCGATCCCGATACGGCGGCACGCTCGCGGGTCGAGGCCGTCGCGGCGACGACCGACGGCTTCTCCCTGGCCGAGGTCGACCTCGAGCTCCGCGGCGAGGGCGATGTCCTCGGTGATGCGCAGTCGGGGGCCCGCTCGTCCCTTCGTCTGCTTCGCGTCGTCGCCGACGCCGACCTGATCGCGCAGGCGCGTGACGAAGCCGCGGCGGTGCTGCGAGACGACCCCGACCTCTCCCGGCATCCGGGACTCGCCGCCGCGATTGCGCGGCGGCTGGGCGAAGACGAGCGCGGCGCGCTGCACAGGAACTAGGCTCGGAGCATGAGCAACCGGATCGCGGTCGTGCCCGGCTCCTTCGATCCGCCGACACTCGGCCATCTTGACGTCATCCGCCGGGCGGCGGCCCTGTACGACCAGCTCCATGTGCTGGTGGTCCACAACCCGGGCAAAGAGGCGATGCTCCCCATCGCGCAGCGGCAGGCGCTTCTCGAGCAGTCGATCGACGACGCCGGGATCGAGGGCGAGATCGTCGTCGCCGCCTGGAGCATGGGCCTGCTCGTCGACTACGCGACCGACGTGGGTGCGGGGATCCTCGTCAAGGGGATCCGTTCGCAGGTCGACGTGGCGTACGAGACGCCGATGGCGATCGTCAATCGGCACCTTGCTCAGATCGAGACCGTGTTCCTGCTTCCCGACCCCGCCCACGCGCTCGTATCGAGCTCACTCGTGCGCCAGGTCGCCTCGCTCGGCGGGGATGTCTCGCCGTTCGTTCCGGGGCCGGTCGCTCGGTTCCTCGACACCGGATCACGCGGCATCTGAGTCCGGCCGTCGCCACGGCGACTACCATGGTCGATCGTGGGTAGAAAGCACGTCACCGGACCATTCGTCATCCCCGTGCACGACATCGTGCGGCAGCCGGGGGAGATGCGGGAGTTCGCCTTCAGCGTGCCCGCGCCCGACAAATGGGGCGAGGGTCTCGTCTCCGTCTCTGCGGGCCAGCCGATCGATCTCGAGGTGCGCCTCGAGTCGGTGCATGAGGGCATCCTGGCGACGGCCGAGGCCGACACCGTTTACGAAGGAGTGTGCGGTCGGTGCCTCACCGAGCTGACACGCCCCCTCCGAATCGAGTTTCAGGAACTCTTCGGGTATTCTGGGGACGAAGCGTCTGACTTCGAGGTTCAAGACGACCACGTGGATCTTGAAACTCCGGTCAGGGACTCGATCGTCCTGGCGCTTCCGTTCCAGCCGGTGTGTCAGCCGGATTGCCCCGGGCTCGACCCGGTCACGGGTGAGAAGCTGATGCCAGGGACGGAACCTGCGGAGCAGGTGCAGATCGACCCGCGCTGGGCCGCGCTGACGGCCTACACCCCAGACCACGACGACGCAGACCACCGCGTCGCGCCCGACACAGAGAAGAGCTAGCCATGGCAGGTAACCCCCCGAAGCGGAAGGTCTCCCGCTCCAACACGCGTTCGCGTCGCGCGCAGTGGAAGGCCGAGGCTCCCACCCTCGTCAAGACCATCGAGAACGGCAAGGTCGTCTACAGCCGTCCCCACCAGGCGAAGGTCGTCACCGACTCGCAGGGCACCGAGCTGTTCCTCGAGTACAAGGGTCGCAAGGTCGCTGACGTCTGACGACGCGCGGCGTGACTGAGAACATCATCGAGCGCTCGGCGCTCACCGACAAGCTCGGGGCCGATATCGACCCCGAGCTTCTGTCGCTTGCCCTCACCCATCGCTCCTACGCATACGAGAACGGTGGGACGCCTCATAACGAGCGTCTCGAGTTCCTGGGCGATTCGATCCTGGGGCAGGCCGTGACCGTGCATCTGTTCCGCACGCACCCCGACCTCGACGAGGGCGCCTTGGCTAAGCGGCGTGCGAGCGTCGTCTCGACGGTCGCCCTCGCCGAGGTGGCCCGTGCGATCGGACTCGGCGACCACATCCTGCTCGGACGCGGCGAGATGCAGACGGGTGGGCGCGACAAGGACTCCATCCTCGCGGATGCCATGGAAGCCGTGATCGGCGCGGCATTCCTCTCGGCAGGTCCGGAGCGCGCGCAAGAGCTCGTCCTTCGTCTCGTGGCGCCGCTGCTCGCCGACCCGGCGCGGTACGGCGCCGCGATGGATCCGAAGACCTCGCTTCAAGAGCTCGCCGCCCACCTGGGCATTGCGCCGCCCGTCTACGGCATCGAGGCGTCGGGACCCGACCACCACCGCGTGTTCACCGCGACCGTCACCGTCGGCGACGTGAGCCGCGAGGGAGTCGGAAGCAGCAAGAAGCAGGCCGAGATGGCCGCCGCCCTCGCCGTGTGGCACGTGCTGTCGGCCCGTGCCTGAGCTTCCCGAGGTCGAGGTCGTCCGAGCGGGTCTCGAGCCGGCCCTCGCCGGCGCCCGGATCGAGGGATGCACTGTTCTCGATGCCCGCGCGCTCACACGGCACGCCGGGACTCCGGAGTCCTTCGAGCGCGAGCTGACCGGCCGGTCACTGAGCGCGGCCGCGCGCCGCGGCAAGTTCCTGTGGTTCCCGGTGGCGGGCACGGCTCGCGCCGTCATCGCGCACCTCGGCATGAGCGGGCAGATGCTCTTGCGGGAGCCGGGCGCGCCCACCGAACGTCACGAACGCATCCGCTGGGACATCGTGCACCCCGAGCACGGCGAGCTCTCGGTCCTGTTCGTCGACCAGCGGACCTTCGGATCGCTCGCGGTCGACGACCTCGAGCCCACCGCGGATGGCGCCGCAGCCGGTCGGGGAACGGATGCCGCGCTCATTCCGGGCCAGGTGCGGCACATCGCCCGCGACCCTCTCGACCCCGCGTTCGACGTCTCGCGTTTCCATCGCGAGCTCACTCGGCGGTCGTCGGGCATCAAGCGCGTTCTGCTCGATCAGGGCGTGGTCAGCGGCGTCGGCAACATCTACGCCGACGAAGCGCTGTGGGCCGCGCGCATCCATCCTGAGACCGCAGCATCCCTCCTCTCGCGACCCGCGCGGGATCGCCTGTTGCAGGCTGTCGTCGCCGTCATGACGAAGGCTCTCGCCGAAGGCGGGACGAGTTTCGACTCGCAGTACGTCAACGTGAACGGCCAGGCCGGGTACTTCGCCCACTCACTCGAGGCCTACGGCCGCACCGGAGCGGAGTGCTCGCGGTGCGGCTCGGCCATCGTGCGGGTCGCGTTCACCAATCGGTCGTCGCACTACTGCCCGCGCTGCCAGCGTCGCGGTCACTGAGACGCGTCTTCCAGGCGCCCTCGTAAGACAGCGGCCGGAAGCCGAGGGCCTCGTTGATGTCGAGCATCGGGCGATTCTCTTCGGCGTTGTAGGTGATGACGCGGGGTGAGTCCGGTGCGATGTCGCGCCACGCCACGAGCGCCGCGCACTTCACGAGCATTCCGAGTCGGTGGCCGCGATGACTCGCCGCCACGAGCGTGTCGTGCTGGTGGGTCGCGCCGGTGCGGTCGGAACTGATCATGAGCTCGTTGAAGGCCGCGAGCTCGCCCGTCTCGATGTGCTGCGCCGCGGTCACGAGCAGCGTCTGGTCCGCCTCGACGTAGCGCGCATCGTGGCGGGCCAGGCGCGCGGCATCCCATTCCTCCTCGTCGATCTCGAGTCCGGCGGCGGGCGCGTCGGTCGACATGCGTGACTTGAGCCACGCGTACCCTTTGGCGAACTCGGGCGGGGTCGGCACGGTCCATCGCACGACGCGGTAGCCGGCGGCCGCGGCCGTGGCTCGCGCCAGGTGCATGTCGACCGTTGCGGCGGAGCCGATCAGATCGAGCACGCTCTTCCGGTTGATCTGCTCGAGCGTGTGGCCGTGACGCAGCAGGAAGCGCGCGGCATGGTCGCGCGGGATGTCGCCGTATCCCGTCGGCGCGGCCAGCCGGGCGCCCGGCTCATCGGGATGCTCGGCGTACGTCTGCAGAACGTGGCGGCCCTGGTCGCGGGCGGTGCTCTCGATCAGTCGGTGTGCACGCGAACCGATGCCGAGCCCGTGGACTTCCCGCAACAGTTCGATGAGCCAGTACGCAGTGTCGGAGCCGGCCTCGTGGGGGACGTCGAGACCCACGCGCCCGACGACTCTGCCGTCCCAGACGGTGAGCCAGCTGAACCTCGTCTCATCGGGGCTCGGCTGGTAGTGGGGGAGCAGTTCGTCAGGCCGGGCGGCGTCGTCATCGCCGCCCGTGATCTCGCGGTAGACGAGATTGCGGACACGCACCATCTCGCGGAAGTCCGCGGCATCCGCCGCGTCGATGGTCTCAGGTATGTGGAGAGGGCGCAGCTCGAGCCGCGCGCTGAGGTCGTTCATGATTCTCTTTCGATGGCGCGGGGTCTCGTCGCCGAGACCCCGCGCGGATCAACGGTGGGTGATGAGCAGGTACTCGCGCTGCCAGCGCCGTTCCCGGGCTTCGCGTGCGGCGAGCTGTTCGCGGCGGTACGCGACCTCGGGTGCAGAGCTGGCACCGCGGCTCGCGCTCCACACGATCAGGTGGAGCGCGACCCGGAGAGCGAGGCGCTGGGCGATGGTCGGGCGGCTGAGAGCCGTCTGCTCGGAGATGGTCGGCTGCGCAGGCGCGGCCTCAGGACGTCGTTGTACGACGGTGTTCATGGTGTCCTCGTTCGAAGAGGGCGGAAATGCGAGGCGACGACATGCGTCGCGGGTGCAGCGATGGGCTGCTGCCGACGCGTGGAGACCACGCGGGCAGGGAAGGCGGAACGGGGCGAGGGACTCGCAGACTCAGACGTTCAGCGGAGCACCCATGACGGCGGCTCCACCGATCGCGCAGGTGAAACGGTCGCGGTGCTCGGAACGAACAGCAACAGCGTTAAACGCGGTGACAGAAATCAACATCGGGGAACCTCCTTTCGTCAGGGATGCGGAAAGTGACGCTAGCGGTCCGCCCGGTGCGGCGTCAAGTCCGGCCTGTCATCCTCCGGTAGCGTGTGGACATCCACCGAGCGCCGGGAGGGCCCGAGATGCACCTGAAGAGCGTCACGCTCAAGGGCTTCAAGTCGTTCGCGCAACCGACGACGTTCCTGCTCGAACCGGGCGTCACCTGCATCGTCGGACCCAACGGATCGGGCAAGTCGAACGTCGTCGACGCGCTGGCGTGGGTCATGGGCGAGCAAGGGGCGAAGACCCTCCGTGGCGGCAAGATGGAGGACGTCATCTTCGCCGGCACCGCGACACGCGGGCCCCTCGGACGCGCTGAGGTCCAGCTGACGATCGACAACCACGACGGCGTCCTGCCCATCGACTACACCGAGGTGACGATCAGTCGCACGCTCTTCCGCAACGGGTCGAGCGAGTACGCCATCAACGGCGAGACCTGCCGGCTGCTCGATGTGCAGGAGCTGCTGAGCGACTCGGGCCTCGGCCGCGAGATGCACGTCATCGTCGGGCAAGGGCGCCTCGACACCGTGCTGCAGGCGAGCGCCGAGGACCGACGCGGGTTCATCGAGGAAGCCGCCGGCATCCTGAAACACCGTCGCCGCAAGGAGAAGACCGTACGCAAACTCGAGGCAATGGAAGCGAACCTCACGCGGTTGAGCGACCTCGCCGGCGAGCTGCGGCGGCAGCTCAAGCCGCTGGGCAAGCAGGCCGAGATCGCTCGCGAGGCCGCGACGATCGCAGCCGTCGTCCGAGACGCGAAGGCTCGGCTCTTCGCGGACGATCTGGTCGCGTTGCGGGCTCAGCTGGCCGACCACGCCCGGGACGAGCACGAGCGGCATGCCGAGCGGCTGGTGCTGCAGGACCGGCTCGACGGGGTGAAACGGCGCATCGACGAACTCGAAGCCGAACAGCGATCCGAGGCCGTCGATCGTGCGCGAGCAACCGCCTTCGCGCTCGAGCAGGTCCAGGAGCGGGTGCGAGGCCTGCACACCCTCACGGCTCAGCGCCGGGCGTTGCTCGAAGACGACGGTCAGCTGTCCATCGAGGTCGCGACGGTGGGGCAGTCTGCGATCGATGAAGCCCGCCACGAGGTCGACGAGATCGCGTCGGGGGTCGGTGAGGCGCAGGATGCCGCAGCTGCGGCATCACGAGACGTCATCCGTGCGCGAGCCGAGCTCGATGCGCTCGACTCCGACATCGCCGCCCAGAGCGCCCTCGTCTCCGAGCACGACATGCGCCTCACCAAGCTGCGCGGTCGTGCCGAGGCCGCCGCCTCGCGTCTCGACGCCCTCCGCGCGACGGTGGAACGTCAGCAGCGCGGCCTGGATGCGGCGCGAGCACGCCGCGCGGAAGCGGAGACGGCCCTCCACGAGGTGCAGTCGGAGGCGGCGCCCGGTTCGGGCTCCGCGGAGCAGACCGCCGCCTACGAGCGGGCCCAGCGCGACGCTTCGGACGCCGAGGCCGAGCTGACGGGGATCCGCGAGAGGCTGCATGCTGCCGAGCGCGAGGTCGAGTCGCTCACGGCGCAGACGGCGGCGCTGGGGCGTGCGCTCGAGGTCCGTAATGCGGCCGCCGACCTCCTCTCGCGTGATGATGACGGGTTGCGGTCGCTCGTCGCCGACGCCCTGAAAGTCGAGTCAGGCTACGAGGCGCCGGTCGCGGCCGCTCTCGGGGCACTCGCTGAGGGCGTGCTCGCGATCGACGTCGCGGCAGCGCTGCGAGCGGCTGCCACCGCCTCGGCGGATGATCTGGGCGTCGTCGACATCGTGCTGGCGGACGCGGCCCGGGGCGAGCCCGTGGCGGCGCCGGCCGGTGCTGTGCGAGCGGTCGATGTCGTGAGCGGTCCCGACGGCGTCGTCGGGCAGCTCGAGAACGTGCTGATCGCAGATGACCTCCACGCGGCTGTTCGCATCCGCGACGGCTGGAGCGCCGATGAACGCGAGCGCGCGGTGGTGGTGACCAAGCAGGGCGAGGTCGTTTCATGGCGCACGGTGCGAGCCGGCTCGGGCCAGGGACGCTCTCGGCTCGAGCTCGCCGCGGAGCGCGATGCAGCGGCCGAGCGGCTGAGCGAGATGAGCGTGGTCGCCGACGCGTTGCGCGAGTCACTGACGGAGGCCCAGGCGGCGTGGTCCGAGGCGCGGGCGCGGACGCGGACAGCCCTTGAGACCCTGCGTGCGCATGACGCCGCGATGGCCGCGGAGGCCGAGAAGCTGAACCGCGCGACCGTGCGCTATGAGGCGGCGGCGGCGGAATGCGATCGCCTCGAAGCCGGGATCGCTCCCGCCGTCAGCGCCGTGACGGATGCCGAGTCGGCGGCCCGCGAGGCCGAGGACGCACTCGCGTCGGCGGCGGCCGCTCCGCGCCCCATCCTCGATGCGTCGGCGCGGGACGGTCTCCTGGATGCCCTCGAAGAGGCCCGCGAGCGGGAGATGCGTGCACGTCTCGACGTCGAGACGCTTCGCGAGCGCGTCCGGGCCGGCGAGGCGCGCGTGGTGCAGCTCGAACGTCAGCGTGAGCGCGAGCGCGCCGCCGCCGCGGAGGCTGCGCGGCGCGCGGTCATCCGTCGGCAGCAGCGCGCGCTCGCGGATGCTGTCGCCGCACAGCTGCCACCGCTCCTGGAGTCGATCGACAGGTCGGTGGCCGCCGCCCGCGTGGAGCTCGGCCGTGCGGAGCAGGCGCGGAGCGAGATCACGAGCGAACTCGCGGAGCTGCGCCGTCAGGACCAGGCGGCGCGGGGCCGTCTGGCCGCCCTCACCGAGTCCGTCCACGGACTCGAGATGCAGATGCACGAGAAGAAGCTGCACGTGACCAGCCTGCTCGAACGCGTCGGCTCCGAGCTCGGCTTCGACGAGGACATTCTCGTTTCGGAATATGGACCGGATCAGTCCGTTCTCGATGATTCCGGCGAGTCGGTGCCATTCGACCGGACCTCCCAGCGTCGACGCCTCACCGAGGCGGAGCGAAAGCTCGCGCAGTTGGGGCGTGTCAACCCGCTGGCGCTGGAGGAGTACGCGGCGCTCGAGCAGCGTCATGCGTTCCTGACGGAGCAGCTCGCGGACCTGACGCAGACGCGCGCTGACCTCCTCACGATCATCGGTGAGCTGGATGAGCGGATGCAGACGATCTTCCTGGCCGCGTTCGAGGACACGAGGATCGCATTCGGTGAGGTGTTCCCGATCCTGTTCCCCGGGGGCACGGGCAGCATCTCGCTCACCGACCCCGACAATCCCCTGACCACCGGCATCGATGTCGCGGTCCGGCCCGTCGGCAAGAAGATCGAGCGGTTGTCGCTGCTCTCGGGTGGCGAACGGTCCCTCGCCGCCGTCGCGCTTCTGACGGCGATCTTCAAAGCTCGTCCCAGCCCCTTCTACATCCTCGACGAGGTCGAGGCGGCCCTCGACGACGCGAACCTCGGGCGTCTGCTCGGCGTGTTCGAGCAGCTGCGCGCATCGAGCCAGCTCATCGTGATCACGCACCAGAAGCGCACGATGGAGATCGCCGACGCCCTGTACGGCGTCTCGATGCGTCAGGACGGCGTGTCCGCGGTCGTCGGGCAGCGCGTGCGCGAGCGTGCAGGCGCCGTAGGCTGAGTGCATGGCCGACAATCCCTGGTCGCTCTCGCGCGCGCTGCGCGGGCTCTTCGTCAAGCCGACCATCGACGAGAACACGTGGGACGACCTCGAGACGGCGCTCCTGACCGCCGATTTCGGGCCCGACATCACCGAACGCCTTGTCGACGACCTGCGCGGCAAGGTCGAGCGCTACCGCACGACTGATCCACGCGACCTCCAGCGGATGCTCAAGGAGACGCTCGAGGAGCGGTTCGCCGCCTTCGATTCGACGCTGCGCCTGACCGAGCGCCCGGCCGTCGTCCTCGTGGTGGGGGTGAACGGCGTCGGGAAGACGACGACCATCGGCAAGTTCGCGAAGTTCCTCCAGCGATACGGTCGATCGGTCGTGGTCGGAGCGGCCGATACGTTCCGCGCGGCTGCCGTGGACCAGCTCGCAACGTGGGCTGAGCGCGGCGGAGCCCAGATCGTCCGGCCGCAGCAGGAGGGGCAGGATCCCGCCTCCGTGGCCTTCCAGACGATCGACTACGCCAAGCGCACGGGGACGGAGATCGTGCTCGTCGACACGGCGGGCCGCCTGCACACCAAGGGCGGGCTGATGGACGAGCTCACGAAGATCCGGCGTGTCATCGAGAAGCAGGCGCCGATCAGCGAAGTGCTGCTCGTCCTCGATGCGACGACCGGCCAGAACGGCGTCATGCAGGCCGAGGCCTTCCTGGAGCACGCCGGCGTCACCGGTCTCGTGCTCACCAAGCTCGACGGCTCCGCGCGCGGTGGATTCGTGCTCGCGGTGCAGGAGCGCACCGGCATCCCGGTCAAACTGCTCGGGCAGGGAGAGGGCATCAACGACCTCACCGGCTTCACCCCGCACGTGTTCGCATCGGCGCTCGTCGACTGAGTCGCGCGCCGCGCCGCATCAGCACTTCCCCCGCACCCTCACGGCTGGTTTCATAAACACATGGCGATCGAGCACGACTACTTCGGACTCCTCGAGTCGGGTCCGGACGGATCGATCTTCTGGTCCGATCACGTCGAGATCGGCGACCAGACGGTCACCGTCGATCTGACGGCCCCGGATCAGGACGACGTCTCGGCTGCCGCCCTGGATGTCGCTGCCGCCATGATCTCCGCGATCGAGTCGATCGACCTGTCGGCCCGCAATGCCATGGTCTCCGAACTCAGCGACCGCACGAGCGAGGTGATCGAGTTCATCCTCCAGCAGCAAGAGGAGCTGGGCGAGGACATCGAGTCCTACCTGGTCGACATCTCGGGCGATGTGCACATGGACGTCATCCGCTCGCTGCAACTGATCAGCATGACGATCCTCGCCGACGAGCATGGCGGTTCGGACCCGTTCGCCGTGCTGGAGTACGCCCTCGACCCCGACTCGACCGAAGAGGTCCTCCTGGTCAATCTCACGAGCGACGGCAGCATCCAATCGGTCACCAGCGCAGACTGACGTGCAGACCTTCCTGCCGTACCCCTCTTTCGCGGAGTCGGCTGCAGCCCTCGACACGGCCCGGCTCGGCAAGCAGCGCGTAGAGACGCTGCAGCTGCTGCGCGCGAACACCGTCGCGGGCTACGGATGGCGGAACCACCCCGCAGCGAAGATGTGGCGGGGCTACCTCCCGGCTCTCACCGCGTACGGTCTCGCGATGACCGACGCCTGGATCGCGGCCGGGCGTGCGGACACCGTGCGCCGGCAGCTGATCGAGTTCGCACCGGAGGTCGACGGCACGGCGCAGGGCGAGCTCGAGATGCCGCCGTGGCTGGGTGACGAGGCGTTCCATCTCTCGCACCGATCGAACCTCGTGCGGAAGGATGCGGCCTTCTACCGGCCGCGGTTCGGCGACGTCCCTGACGATCTCCCGTACATCTGGCCGCCGGACCCGACCGCGTCCTGAGCCACGCGACCGGATCCGGCGTCTCGTCAGACGGCCTGCGCGAACCCGGACTGCGCCGAGTCGGCGAGGTGCGCGAGGCCCGGCGGGATATCCCGCCCCTTCGCCGTCATCGACTGCGCCCACAGACGCCCCGCACGATAGGAGGACCGCACGAGCGGTCCGGCCAGCACGCCGAGGAAGCCGATGCGCTCCGCTTCCTCTCGGAAGCCGACGAACTCCTCCGGCTTCACCCATCGGTCCACCGGCAGGTGCCGAGGCGTCGGGCGAAGGTACTGCGTGATTGTGATGATGTCGGTGCCCGCGTCATGGAGGTCTTGGAGTGCCTGGATGACCTCATCGGGGGTCTCGCCCATACCGAGGATGAGGTTCGATTTGGTGATGAGACCCGCCTCGCGAGCGCGCGTGATCACGCCGAGCGAGCGCTCGTAACGGAAGGCGGGCCGGATCCGTTTGAAGATGCGGGGGACCGTCTCGACGTTGTGGGCGAAGACCTCCGGCCGCGATGAGAACACCTCGTCGAGCTGTGCCGGGTCGCCGTTGAAATCCGTCGCGAGGATCTCGACACCCGTACCCGGGTTGTCGGCGTGGATCCGGCGCACCGTCTCCGCGTGCAGCCAGGCGCCGCCGTCGGGGAGGTCATCGCGCGCCACGCCGGTGACCGTCGCGTAGCGCAGCTGCATCCGGCTGACGCTCTCGGCGACGCGTCGCGGTTCGTCGGTGTCGTACTCGGCCGGCTTCCCGGTGTCGATCTGGCAGAAATCGCAGCGCCGCGTGCACTGCGAGCCGCCGATGAGGAAGGTCGCCTCGCGGTCCTCCCAGCATTCATAGATGTTCGGGCATCCCGCCTCCTGGCAGACCGTGTGCAGCCCCTCGTCCTTGACCAGGTCGTGCAGCGCGCGGTACTCCTCGCCCATGCGCGCCTTCGTCTTGATCCACTCGGGCTTGCGCTCGATCGGCGTCTGCGCGTTCCGGACCTCCAGGCGGAGCAGCTTGCGTCCCTCCGGACCCCCGGCGGCCGGGGCGGCGGGCACGGCGCAGCCGCCGCTCATGCTGCGACCGCCGTCTCGAACTCGGCGCGGAAGCGGCGCGTGACGCTGTCGACGACGTCGGCGGGGGAGACGTCGCGCCCCAGCACCGTCGAGAGCGAGGCGACGCCGGCGTCGGTGATGCCGCACGGGATGATCTGCGCGAAGGGCGCCAGGTCGTTGTCGCAGTTGAGAGCGAAGCCGTGCATCGTCACGCCGCGCTGGACCCGGACGCCGATCGCGGCGATCTTCGCATCGCGGCCGGCCTGACCGACCCAGACCCCGCTGCGGCCCGTCACCTGGCGGCCGGTGACCCCCAGATCGGCGACGGCGGCGATGAGGACCCGTTCCAGCCTCCGGACATGAGCCACGACGTCGACCGGTTCGGGGAGACGCAGGATCGGATACCCCACGAGTTGACCGGGACCGTGCCAGGTGATCTTGCCGCCGCGGTCGACGTCGACGACGGCGGTCCCGTCGGTCGGTCGCTCGTGGGGATCGGTGCGGGCTCCGGCAGTGAAGACAGCCTCATGCTCGAGCAGGAGCAGCGTGTCCGGGCCGCCGGCGACGACGGCGTCATGGACGCGACGCTGCAGCTCCCAGCCTTCTGCGTAAGGGACGACGGCGGGGGCGAGCCCCACGACGCGGACATCGAGCACGGATCCTCCTCGAGTTAATGGACCGCGTCCAACAATACGGCACGCTTAGGCTGTCCTGGTGACGTCCTCCACTCGCGCCGGCAGGCCCCGCGTGTCGTCCCGCGAGACGCTGGCGGAGGCTGCCTGCGAGCTGTTCCTCGAGCGTGGCTATGAGGCGACGACGGTGGCTGACATCACCCGCCGCGCCGGGGTCAGCCGTTCGAGCTTCTTCAACTACTTCTCATCGAAGTCCGCGGTCCTGTGGTCGGGGCTCGACGAGCGCATCGCGGCGCTCGAGCTCGCCTTGCGCAGCGCCGGCGGCGCCGACGACGTCGCGTCCGCCGTCGCCGACCTCGCTCGCGGACTCGCGCCCGATGCCCTCGCCCTGGCGATCGTCAACGACGTCGCGATGGGGCTGTCCGACGAGCTCGCCCGCGACGCCGCGCTGCGGGCTGCCCGGATCGCGGCGGCCGTCGCCGCGGCCCTGCACCGGTCGGGAGCGGCACGGCTCGAAGCCGACATCCTGGGTGCGGCCTGGGGCGGTGCGGTGCTCGGCGCGGTCCGCTCGTGGGCGCGTGGGGGAGCGGGCCGAACGGACCTGGCTGAGGAGATGGCGCGCGCGATCGCCTTCGTCCGGGGGCGCGGACCGGGTCACCCGCTCGCATAGAATCGAGGGATCATGGCAACTTTCGGCACGCTCTCCGACCGTCTTACCGAGACCTTCCGGAACCTCCGCACCAAAGGAAAGCTCTCGGCGGCTGACGTCGACCAGACCGTCCGTGAGATCCGCCGCGCGCTGCTCGACGCCGACGTCGCCCTCGTGGTGGTCAAGGAGTTCACCGCCAAGGTGCGCGAGCGCGCTCTCGGCGACGAGGTAAATCGCGCGCTGAACCCGGCTCAGCAGGTCGTGCAGATCGTCAACGAGGAGCTCGTCGCTATCCTGGGCGGCGAGCAGCGGCGCCTGCAGTTCGCGAAGAACCCGCCGACCGTCATCATGCTCGCGGGCCTCCAGGGCTCGGGCAAGACGACATTCGCCGGCAAGCTCGCCAAGCAGCTCGAGAAGGACGGTCATACGCCGCTCCTCGTCGCCTGTGACCTCCAGCGTCCCAACGCGGTGAACCAGCTCCAGGTCGTCGCCGAGCGTGCCGGGGCCGCCATCTACGCGCCCGAGCCCGGCAACGGCGTCGGCGACCCCGTTCGCGTCGCTCGGGACGGCGTCGAGCACGCGCGTCGTCAGCAGCACGACGTGGTCATCATCGACACGGCGGGTCGCCTCGGCGTCGATGCCGAGCTGATGAAGCAGGCAGCGTCCATCCGAAAGGCGACCGACCCCGACGAGGTGCTCTTCGTCATCGACGCGATGATCGGCCAGGACGCGGTCAACACCGCGAAGGCGTTCCAGGAGGGCGTCGACTTCACCGGTGTGGTGCTCTCCAAGCTCGACGGCGACGCCCGCGGTGGTGCGGCACTGTCGGTCGCGTCGGTCACCCAGCGGCCGATCATCTTCGCGTCCACGGGCGAAGGGCTCGACGATCTCGAGCCGTTCCACCCGGACCGGATGGCCAGCCGCATCCTCGACCTGGGTGACATCCTCACCCTGATCGAGCAGGCTCAGCAGGCCTTCGACGAGCAGGAGGCCCTCGCGGTCGCCGAGAAGCTCGCGAAGGAGCAGTTCACGCTGGAGGACTTCCTCGACCAGCTTCAGCAGATGAAGAAGATGGGGTCGATGAAGAAGATGCTCGGCATGCTGCCGGGCATGGGCCAGATGAAGCAGCAGCTTGAGCAGTTCGACGAGCGCGAGATCGACCGCACCGAGGCGATCATCCGGTCGATGACGCCGTCCGAGCGTCGCAACCCCAAGGTCCTCAACGGCTCGCGTCGCCTTCGCATCGCGCGCGGTTCGGGCATGACGGTGACCGACGTGAACCAGCTCGTCCAGCGTTTCGAGCAGGCCGCGAAGATGATGAAGACCGTTGCTCGCGGCGGCGTTCCCAACATCCCGGGCATGGGCCCGATGGGTGGGAAGCCCGGCGCGTCGAGCAAGCGCGGCAAGCAGGCCAAGAGCAAGGGCGGTTCGCGATCCGGGAACCCGGCGAAGCGCGCCGCTGAGAACGCCGGGCTCGCGACCGCGACGGCACCCACCGGCTCGGGCTTCGGACTCGGTGGCGGACAGGCTCAGCCGAGCGAGGCCGACCTCGCCGAGATCCAGAAGCTCTTCGGCAAGAGCTGAGGCGAAGGCCGAGCCCCCCGGGGCCGACTCAGCGACCGACGTCAGGCTGCGCCAGGTGCTGGCGCAGCGTCGGGCCGTCGCGGAACTCGCGGATCAGATGCTGGACGACCTCTCGGAGATCGCCGTCGGCCGCGTCCGCGACGCGTGTCTGCCGGAGGTAGCTGGCGCCCTGGTCGAGAATCGTGGTGAGGCCGCGGAACTCCCGAGCGCAATGCAGCTCCTCCGCGATCGGCTCGAGTTCGGCGATCGTGTCGCGAAGGTGCTCGACGACGTGACGCTGAGTGCCGTCGGCGTCGACGATCAGCCGTGCGTCCAATCCATACCGCGCCGCGCGCCACTTGTTCTCGCGGACGAACCACGGCGGGATCGTCGGCAGCTCTCGGCCTTCGTCGAGCTGGCGAGACAGGTGCTCGGTGAGTACTTGGACGAGGGAGGCCACCGCCGCGAGCTCAGGCAGCGTCGACATCCCGTCGCAGGCGCGGATCTCGAGCGTTCCCCACTTGGGCGCCGGACGGATGTCCCAGCGCACCTCGGAGGCGTCCTCCATGACGCCCGTGCGCACCATGCCGTCGAGATAGTTCTCGAAGTCGCTCCACTGTGTGAAGCTCCACGGCAGGCCGGCCGTGGGCAGCTGCTGGAAGACGAGGGCGCGGTTGGACGCGTACCCGGTGCGGTCTCCGGCCCAGAACGGGCTGGACGCAGACAGGGCCTGCAAATGGGGGAGGTAGAGCGACAGTGCGTTGATCAGGGGGAACACCTTGTTGACGTCCTCGACGCCGACGTGGATGTGGATGCCCCAGATCATCATGTTGCGTCCCCACCACTGGGTCCGCTCGATGAGCTTGTGGTAGCGGGTCTTGTCGGTGATCTCCTGCTCGTACCACCGTGCGAAGGGGTGGCTTCCCGCGCAGAGCATCTCGAGGCCGCGCGGCGCGGCGAACTCGCGCACGCGCTGGATGGCGTCGTCGATGTCGTCCACCGCGGCCGCGACGGTGTCCCCTACTCCGCTGGTCACCTCGATCGTGTTCGTCAGCAGCTCGCCGGTGATCGTGTAGCGCTCCAGCGCCGAGGAGTCCTCGACTTCGGCGAGCACCTCCGGCGCTCGGGGGGCAAGATCCCCCGTGTCGCGGTCGGCGAGCATCAACTCCCACTCGATGCCCACGGTGGAACGGGCAGACGTGGCGAAGGGGACCGTCATGCGCTCAGTCTGACACGCGGCGCGGCGCGGTTCGCGACGACCGTCATCATCTGGCAAAATAGACGGTTGGACCGCTCGCTCGACCCTCTATCCGGCGAGAAGGTCCACCTTCAGAGCTCCCGCCGGGTGTGCACCCCACGCTCCAGGCGACGTTCATTTCACATCACACCACTCAGGAGAATTGTGGCTGTCAAGATTCGTCTCAAGCGCCTCGGCAAGATCCGCGCCCCCTACTACCGCATCGTCGTCGCCGACTCGCGCACCAAGCGCGACGGCCGCGTGATCGAGGAGATCGGCCAGTACCACCCGACCGAGGAGCCCTCGGTCATCAAGGTCGACTCCGACCGTGCGCAGTACTGGCTGTCGGTCGGCGCTCAGCCGACCGAGCAGGTCACGGCGCTGCTCAAGCTCACGGGCGACTGGGGCAAGTTCAAGGGCGACAAGGACGCCGTCTCGACCGTCCGCACGGCCGAGGCAAAGGGCGAGTTCGTCGCCGACGCGTCGAAGAAGTCGGTCATCAAGCCGCAGGCCGCCAAGAAGGCCGAGGAGCCCGCCGCCGAGGCTCCCGCCGACGAGGCCGCCGCCGACGCGACCGACGCGGAGTAATCCGTTGCTGTCCGCCGCGCTCGAGCACGTCGTCAAGGGGATCGTGGATCACCCCGACGATGTCGTCATCCGTTCCTCCTCGTCGCCCCGCGGCGAAGTGCTCGAGGTGCGCGTGCACCCCGACGACCGGGGACGGGTGATCGGGCGCGGCGGGCGCACCGCGAAGGCGCTGCGCGCGCTGATCTCGGCCCTCGCTGATGGCACGCGGGTCCGCGTCGACGTCGCGGACGACTGAGATGGCCGCCGAACCCGCTCGCACCCAGCTGCGCGTCGGGCGCCTCGTCAAGGCGCACGGCCTGAAGGGCGCGCTCAAGCTCGAGCTCTACACCGATGACCCCGACGGCCGCTTCGTGCCGGGCGCGACGTTCACGTTGCAGGTCCCCGAAGCATCGCCCTGGCACGGGAAGTCCGTGACCGTTCGCGAGTTCCGCTGGATGAACTCGCACCCCGTCCTCTTCATCGAGGACGTCAACGACCGCGACGCCGCGGAGAGCCTCGTGAAGGCCATCCTGTGGGTCGATCAGGACAGCGAGGCCGTGGCCGAGGACGACGCCTGGTTCGATCACCAGCTCGTCGGCCTGGATGTGGTCCGTGAGGGGCAGAAGGTCGGACGCATCGCTCGCGTCGACCACTTCCCGGCGCAGGACCTCCTCATCGTGCAGCGGGACGGCGACGACACCGAGATCCTCGTGCCGTTCGTCAAGGCGATCGTTCCCGAAGTGGATGTCGCGGGCGGTCGTGTCATCGTGACGCCGCCGGCGGGCCTGTTCGAAGACCTGGCCGCCGAGGAGCCGGATGTCGCGGACGACGCAGCGTCCGAGCGTGACGGCGGCGACAGCGCTCTCGACGAGGACTGACGTGCGCGTCGACGTCGTCACGATCTTCCCCGCATTCTTCGACGTCCTCGAGGTCTCGCTCCTCGGAAAAGCGCGCGGCGCGGGTCTTCTCGATGTGCGCGTTCACGACCTCCGCGACTACGCCACCGATCGTCACCGCACCGTCGACGACACCCCCTACGGCGGCGGTGCCGGCATGGTCATGAAGCCCGAGCCCTGGGGGCTCGCGCTCGACGCCATCGTTGCGGACGCGGGTGGCCGGCCCACGTTCATCTTCCCGTCACCGGCCGGCGAGCGGTTCTCGCAGGGCGCCGCTCGCGAGCTCAGCGAGACCGCACACCTGGTCTTCGGCTGCGGCCGGTACGAGGGAATCGACGAGCGTGTCTTCTCCTATGCGGCGACTCTCGGCGACGTCCGGCTCATGAGTCTCGGCGACTACGTCCTCAACGGGGGAGAGGTCGCCTCCATGGCGATGATCGAAGCGATCGGACGTCTCATCCCCGGTGTCGTGGGCAACCCCGAGAGCCTTGTCGAGGAGTCTCACGAAGACGGGCTGCTCGAGTACCCGTCCTACACGAAGCCGGCATCGTGGCGCGGCCACGATGTCCCGGACGTCCTGCTGAGCGGCCATCACGGTCGCGTCGCGGAGTGGCGCCATGCGCAACGCGTCGAGCGCACGCGCGCGCGCCGGCCCGATCTGCTCCCCGCCGACTCCGAGGACTGATCGCGGCCGCGCGTCCGCGAGCGGTCAGTCGACCCCGAGGAACGAACGGTCGGTCAGGATGACCGGACCCTCGGCGGTGATCGCGACGGTGTGCTCCGAGTGCGCGCCACGTGAGCCGTCCGCGCTGCGCAGGGTCCAGCCGTCCGCGTCGGTGATGAGCTTGTCGGTGCTCTGCAGGAACCACGGCTCGAGCGCGACGACGAGGCCCGCGCGGAGCGGATAGCCCCGGCCGGGCTTGCCGTCGTTGGGGACATGCGGATCGCCGTGCATCTCACGGCCCACGCCGTGGCCGCCGAAGTCGGTGTTGATGGAGAGTCCGTCGGCATGGGCGACGGTCGCGACGGCGTGCGAGATGTCGCCGATCTTGTTGCCCACGACGGCAGCGTCGATCGCAGCATCGAGCGCGCGCTCGGTGGTGTCGATGAGAGCGAGGTCCTCATCACGCGGAGTGCCGACCACGAATGACACCGCGGAGTCGGCTACCCACCCGTCGACCGAGACGGCGAAATCGAGCGTGACGAGGTCGCCGTCACGCAACGCGTAGTCGTGGGGGAGGCCGTGGAGCACGGCGTCGTTGATCGAGGTGCAGATGACCTTGCCGAACGGACTCGCCCCGAACGACGGGTGATAGTCGATGTAGCACGACTCCGCGCCCGCCCGGCGGATCAGGTCGTGCGCGCGGCGGTCGATCGCGAGGAGGTTCGTCCCGACCTTCGTCTCGTCCCGAAGTGTCGCCAGTGTCTCGGCGACGAAACGCCCAGCCGGACGCATCGCTTCGATCTCGGCAGGTGTGCGCAGCTCGATCATCGTGATCCTCTCTTCAGGTTCTATCCTGCCGGACCGGCGTAGCATCAGGAGCATGTGGCTGCGACGCGCGCTCTTCTCCTGGCTCCTCCCGGCAGCTCTCGTGCTGCCGCTGTGGCTCGTCGTGGGCTGGGCGATCTCGGGCGCGGGCGGCTGGGTCTTCCTCTGGGTGCTCTTCATCGCGGTACCCGCCGTGCTCATCGGCCAGCTGGTGACGACGCTCCTCGTACGGGCTCGGGGCACGGTGCGGCACACGCGGATGCTGTCGTGGTGGGACGTCCTCGTGTTCGCGGTCTGGCACGGCCTCATCATCGCGATCGGGTTCTATCCCGCGGGCGCCTTCTGGCCGCTGTTGTTCGCCGCGGTCGCGGCGTTCCTCGCCGTCTTCTGGGTCTCGCTGTGGCAGCTCTTCCGCGAGGCTCGCCCCGTTTCGCTCTTCTCCGTCGCGACGGATCCGACCTCCCTCCGCGAGGCGATGCGGCCGAACCCCGACAGCCGTGCGGACGAGAAGGTCGTCATCATCGAAGAGGTCCGGCGCAGCGACAGCTGACGTTTTGGTCCGTGGGGCGCACCGTGGCAGAATGAACGCTTGTGCCCTGACAGATCTCTGCCTCAGGGGAGCGGCGCCCGGCGGGTGCCCGGGGCACCGCATCCTTATTCAACTTTTTCGTGGTCGACCTGAGGCGGTCGCAGGAAGAACAGATCATGCAGATCCTCGACTCCGTCGACGCAGCATCGCTGCGCAACGACATCCCCGCCTTCGCTCCCGGCGACACCGTCAAGGTGCACGTCAACATCACGGAAGGCAACCGCTCGCGTATCCAGGTCTTCCAGGGCGTCGTCATCGGCCGCTCGGGCGACGGCGTTCGCGAGACCTTCACCGTCCGGAAGATCAGCTTCCAGGTCGGCGTGGAGCGCACGTTCCCCGTGCACAGCCCCGTGATCGACCACATCGAGGTCGTCACGCGCGGTGACGTCCGTCGCGCGAAGCTCTACTACCTGCGCAACCTGCGCGGCAAGAAGGCCAAGATCAAGGAGAAGCGCGACCGCTGATCGCAGCGACGCATTCTCTGGATGCCCCGGGCTCAGGCTCGGGGCATCCGTCGTCTCCGCTGCGCGGTGACCGGCGATGGTCGCGGAATGTGCGACCCTGGGTAGGGCTCCCCGGCGGGCGAGTCGGATGAGAGGCGATGAATGACCACCGATGACCTTGCCGCGCAGGCGCCGAAGCCCGCGCGTTCACGATCACGTCGCCTCGGCCTGCTGCTGCGCGACATCCTCGTCATCATCGCCATCGCCCTCGCGGTGTCGTTCCTCGTCAAGACGTTCCTCGTCAGGTCGTTCTACATCCCCTCCGGGTCGATGGAACGCACGCTCCTGAAGGACGATCGGATTCTCGTCGACCAGCTCACGCCTCGGTTCGGCGGCTACTCACGGGGCGACGTCGTCGTCTTCCGCGACCCGGGCGGTTGGCTCCCCGCGACAGTCGAGCCGGCGCGTCCGCCTCTCGTCGAGGGCATGGACTGGGTGCTCTCGGTCGTGGGTCTGTCCGCCCCGGACAGTAAGGACCACCTCATCAAGAGGATCATCGGGATGCCGGGCGACCACGTGGTGTGCTGCAACGCGGTCGGGCAGATCACTGTCAACGACGTGCCCATCGACGAGACGCCCTACGTCTCACTCGCCGACGGCCAGTCGGCGCCGCAGGAGGTGCCGTTCGACGTCACGGTGCCGGAGAACTCTCTCTGGGTGCTCGGCGACAACCGCGATCACTCCCGCGACTCGCGCTACAACCGCGACCAGCCCTCGCAGGGCTTCGTTCCGCTCGACAACGTCGTGGGACGAGCATTCCTCATCACGTGGCCGCTCGATCGCTTCGGCCTCATCGACTTCCACCACGACGTCTTCGCGGGGGTCCCCGCACCCGTGACGCCATGACGATCGTCGCGCCCCGGCTGACCGTCGAGCGGCGGCTGTTGCGCGAGCACGCGTACGTCATCGCCCTCGACGAGGTGGGGCGGGGCGCGCTGGCGGGCCCGGTCTCGGTGGGCGCCGCCGTGCTCGACGCGCGCTGCGCACGCCGCCGCATCCCCGAGGGACTCCGCGACTCCAAGCTCGTGACGGAGCTGCGCCGTCCCGAGCTGGCGGTGCGCGCGGCCGATTGGGTCGTGGCGTCGGCCGTGGGTTCGGCCACGCCGGGCGAGATCGACGAGATCGGGATCATGCGGGCGCTCGGTCTGGCCGCGGTCCGCGCGATCCAGGGGCTCGGCGGTGTCGACCCCTTCGCCGCGGAGACCGTCGTCATCCTGGACGGCAATCACGACTATGTCACTCCCATGGCGGGGCCGGGCATGACCGTGCAGACGATCATCAAGGCCGATCGTGACTGCGCGAGCGCCGCGGCGGCGTCGGTCATCGCGAAGGTGGCGCGCGATGCCCACATGACCGAGCTGCATGATGAGACGCCGATGTACGAGTGGGCACGGAACAAGGGCTACGCCAGCCCGCTCCACCGGGCAGCGATCCGCGAGCACGGACTGTCACGTCATCACCGGGCGTCCTGGGCGATCGCCGACGCGCCGACGCTGTTCTGACCTCGTTCCCAGGGCGGCCGAGGGCAGGACGTTCACCGCGCGCTGCCGCCGCCTAGGATGGAAGCACCATGGATGACGAAGTCTTCGAAGACTATGACCGCGAGCTGGAGCTGGCCCTCTACAAGGAGTACCGCGACGTCGTGTCGCAGTTCCAGTACGTGATCGAGACCGAGCGTCGTTTCTACCTCGCGAACGATGTCAACGTCGTTCGGCGCGACACCGAGCACGACTTCTACTTCGAGCTCACGATGAACGACGTGTGGGTCTGGGACATCTACCGGGCCGACCGCTTCGTGAAGTCCGTTCGAGTGCTGACGTTCAAGGACGTCAACGTCGAGGAACTCCAGCGTCGCGACTTCGAACTGCCCGACGAGCTCTCGCTCGACAGCTGATTCCTCCCCGCGGCCGCCGCCGGGGCGGTTCTCCCCGGTCGCTGCGCACCGACGCCGGGGGAATCCGCTGCCACGCGAGAGTCCTCGTATGGCAGCGAAAGACGACCGGGGTCGAGCCGGCGAAGAACGGGCCGCACGGTACCTGACCGGCCTCGGCTACGAGATCCTCGACCGCAATTGGCGCGACCGCCAGGGCGAGATCGACATCGTGGCGGTCTCGCGCGACGAGCTCGTCATCGTCGAGGTCAAGACCCGGCGGAGCTCGGCGTACGGGCATCCGTTCGAGGCGGTCGACGAGCGCAAGAAGGACCGGTTGTGGCGGCTCGCCTGCGCCTGGATCGCCGCGCACCCGGGGGAGGTGCGGGGCAGACGGATCCGCCTCGACGTCATCGGCATCACGGGTGACGACGTCGACACAGCGGCCCTCGAGCACGTCGAGGACCTGCGGTGAGCCTCGGGCGAACATGGGCGGTGTCGCTCACGGGGCTCGCGGGCGACCTCGTCGAGGTCGAGGCCGACCTGTCGAACCAGACACCTGCGTTCCGTATCGTCGGGCTCGCCGACCGCGCCCTCGCCGAAGCGCAGCAACGGGTCCACAACGCCTGTCAGAACAGCGGCCTGCCCCTCTCGCGCCGCCGCGTCACGGTGAACCTCTCGCCGGCGAGCCTCCCCAAGCAGGGATCCGGATTCGACGTGGCCATCGCCGTCGCGGCGCTCGCAACCGAATTGCCGATGGATGCCGCTTCTCTCGGTGACACCGTGCACATCGGCGAGCTCGGCCTCGACGGACGACTGCGCCCCGTGCCGGGCGTCCTGCCCGCCGTCATCGCCGCGGCGCGCGCGGGGAAGCGGACGGTCATCGTTCCCGAGGCCTGCCGCGCTGAAGCCTCGCTCGTCGACGGCATCCGCGTCGTGGGATGCCGCACGCTCGCGGGCGTCGCGCGCTGGCACGGGCTCGAGGTCGACGGCGACGATGAGGCCGTGGCCGTTATCCCGGTACCTGCGGATGGGCGAGAGAGCGGGAGCGACCATCCGCCCGTGGAGGATCTGTCGGACATTCGAGGTCAGGAGGAGGCGATCGCGGCCCTCGTCGTCGCGGCCGCCGGCGGACACCATCTGCTCATGAGCGGGCCGCCGGGTGCCGGCAAGACCATGCTGGCACGGCGTCTGCCGGGCATCCTGCCGCCGCTCGACGACGACACCGCCCTGCAGGTGGCATCGATACGGTCCCTGTCGGGCTCGACCATCGAGACGCTGAGCAGAATCCCTCCGTTCGAGGCGCCGCATCACAGCGTCAGCGTCGCGGCTCTCGTGGGCGGGGGCAGCAGGTCGCTTCGGCCGGGGGCGATCGCTCGCGCGAGCGGCGGCGTGCTCTTCCTCGACGAGGCCGGGGAGTACAGCGCCCACGCACTGGACTCGCTCCGACAGCCGCTCGAGGCGGGGTCGATCGACATTCATCGGTCGGGATTCCGGGCGACGTTGCCCGCGCGGTTCCAGCTGGTGCTGGCCACCAACCCCTGCCCGTGCGGACAGTACGGTGTTCGCGGCGGCACGTGCTCGTGTCCGTCCCTCGCGATCCGTCGCTATCTCGGGCGGCTCTCGGGCCCGCTGCTGGACCGGATCGACATCGAGCTCTCGCTGTCGCGCGTGTCGCTCGCCGACCTGACGTCGCGCGGCCCCGGAGGGATGACGACGGCAACCGCACGCGCCGAGGTCGCTGCCGCGCGGTCGCGTGCGGCCGCGAGACTGGCCGCAACGCCCTGGCGCACCAATGCGGCTGTCTCGGGGGCATGGCTGCGAGATGGGCCCCTCGCTCCCGAGCCGCGCGTCCGCGCGCCCCTCGACTCGGCTCTTCAGCGCGGCGCGCTCACGCTGCGCGGGTACGACCGGGTGTTGCGGGTGGCGTGGTCCGTCGCCGATCTCGCGGGTCGCGAACGGCTCACCGCGAACGATGTCGGGCATGCGCTGTTCCTGAAGAAAGGGCTCAGCCGATGAGCGGCGATGAGGCGCGGGACGCGCTGGTCGGTCTCTCGCCTCCCGCAGATCTGGGAGATCCCGAGAGCTGTCGCGAGCGTTGGGCGCGGGCGCGCTGGTCCGTCCTCGCGGAGCCCGGTGACGGCATAGCCGGGCTCGCGATCCGACATCTCGGTGCCTTCGGCGCGCTTGAGAGCGCTCTGCGCCACGACGAGCCGCCGGGGGTTCTCGAGCTGAGCGTTCGCGACTGGCGTCGTGCCTGTGCGCGATGGCGTCCGCGACAGGATGACCACTCGTACGCGCTCGAGCGGGCGCGACGGGTGGGCGTACGGCTCATCGTGCCGGGAGACGCGGCGTGGCCCGAACGGGCCGATGATCTCGGCATCCACGCGCCCGTCGCGCTCTGGACGAGAGGCGTGACCGATTCTCTCGCGATGCCTGGCGCGGCGGTCGCGCTCGTCGGAGCGCGGGCCGCGACCGCGTACGGCGTGCAGGTCGCCGGTGAGCTCGCCGGCGACCTCTCCGCGAGCGGTGTGACGATCGTGTCGGGCGCGGCCGTCGGTATCGATGCCGCAGCCCATCGCGCCTGTCTCGCCGTCGACGGCCGGACCGTCGCGGTACTGGCGGGCGGCGTCGACACGGCGTACCCATCCGGCCACGCCGGGTTGCTGACGGCCGTCTCGAGCCGTGGCGCGGTCGTCAGCGAAGTGCCCTGCGGCACCGCACCGACGAAGTGGCGCTTCTTGCAGCGCAATCGGCTCATCGCCGCGCTGTCTGATGCCACCGTCGTGATCGAGGCGGGGTGGCGGTCGGGGTCGTTGAACACCGCCGGGCACGCGTCGGCGCTCGGGCGTGCCCTCGGCGCGGTGCCGGGGCCGGTCACGTCTGCGGCGTCGTCCGGATGCCACCGGATCCTCCGCGAATACGACGGTCGCTGCATCACGAGTGCAGACGACGTGCGGGAGATGCTCGGATGGTCGAACGATTCCGCATGCGCCGCCGAATCCGCTCGGGACGGGCACACGGATGACGCCACCCGGGTGCTCGATGCGCTGAGTACGCGCACGCCGCGGGATGTCGTCGAGATCGCGCGGCGCTCCGGCGTGGCCAGCGAGGAGGTGAGCGCCTGGCTGGGGCTCCTGTCGCTCGACGGGCGGGCCGTGTCCGGCGAGCGCGGGTGGCGGCGGGCGGGGAGGTGACCGCCCGCTCCCCGCGAGCCTGGCATGGCGGCAACGTCGTATCGGTCATGCTTGCTGCATGCTCATCTCGGAGGCGGCGGAGGCGTACGCAGACCACCTGCTGCGCGTCCGCAGACTCTCCGAGAACACCGTCCGCGCGTACCGCAACGACCTCGGCGATCTGGCGGCGGCAGCCGGCGACATCGAGCTCGCAGACGTCGACATCGAGGTGCTCCGCGATTGGGTCTGGCGCGCGAGCGAACGGGGCGACGCGCGGTCCACCCTCGCTCGCCGTACCGCGACGGCGCGTGGTTTCTTCGCGTGGGCGACCGAGCGCGGCGTGATCGCCAGGGATCCCGCATTGCGCCTGGCGTCGCCGAAGCGGGCGCAGACCCTGCCCAAAGTCGCGACCGCGGAAACGATGTCATCCGTCCTCGACGATCTGCGGGTGCGCGCCGCCGAGGGCGATCCTCTGCGGCTGCGCGACCACGCGGTCCTGGAGCTCCTCTACGCGACCGGCATCCGCGTATCCGAGCTGTGCGGCCTCGACATCGACGACATCGACCGCGAACGCCGCACGGTGCGAGTGACGGGAAAAGGCGAGAAGGACAGGGTGGTGCCCGTGGGCGGCCCGGCGTTCGACGCGGCCCAGGCATACCTCGTGCGTGGTCGCCCGGTGCTCGCGGCACGGGCGACCGCGGGAACAGCCGGCGCCCGAGCGGTCTTCCTCGGCTCTCGGGGCGGTCGCCTGACCCCGCGCGCTGTCTACGCGACCGTCTCAGCGGAACTCGGTCCCGCGCTCGGGGTCGATGCCGTCGGGCCGCACACCCTTCGGCACTCCGCCGCGACTCATCTACTGGACGGCGGCGCGGATCTGCGTGCCGTGCAGGAGATCCTCGGTCATGCGAGCCTCGGGACGACGCAGATCTACACCCACGTGTCGGGGGAGCGGCTCGCTGCCGCATATCGACAAGCCCACCCGCGTGCATGATGGCGCGGCGGGCCCGCCCGTCGTAGCGTGAGGATCACGGAAGCTCACGACGGGGGGACGCGCATGAGGAGACCTGCCGCAGCGGCGACGATGGGGGCGACGGTGCTCGTCGCGATGCTCGCGTCGTGCACGCCGGTGACGTCGAACGAACCCGACCGCATCGTCCGGCCCACGTCGCCGGCAGGCTCGTCGGCGCCCTCGGCCTCACCCGGGGCGACACCGGGAACGCCATCCTCCGCCACGGCTCCGGGGGCGCCCGGGGCGGACGACTTCGCGTGCATCGACGACGTCGTCGCGATTCGCGGCTCCGACGTCGACGTCGCCTTCGCCGGAGAGTGCGCCGTCGTTCGCATCGAGGGCGCTTCGCTCGACGTGGACCTGGAGCGAGCGCGCGTCGGAAGAGTGGTCGCGAGCGGCGATGGCATCGAGATCGACCTCGGATCGGTCGACGCGCTCGAGATAACGGGACAGAACGCGGACGTCGACGCCGTCTTCGTCGGAGCCGTGACGATCGCGGGAGACCGGAACGTCGTAGAAGCCGACGAGATCGGCGCGGTATCGGTGGCGGGCAATGACAATCGTGTCGAAGCGGACCGCCTGGGAGCCGTGTCCCAGAGCGGTGACCGCAACACGGTCGGGGCCGGCTGACCTCAGCAGCACGGCAACAAGACAGGGCGCGTCAGGCCGGTCACCATGATCAGCGGATTGATGTATTCACCGTCGCGACGGACACCGAAATGGATGCTGCCGTCGCCGGTGTGGCCGCCCGGCGACACGGTGCCCACGTGATCTCCACGTGACACGGCCGTTCCGGGCTGCAGGGCCGTCTCGACCGGCTCGAGGCTCGTCACCCAGCCCTGTCCGTGATCGATCGTGACGACCGCCCGGCCGGCCACCGGGCCGGCGAAGGCGATCGTCCCGTCAGCCGGAGCGCGGACCGGGGTTCCGGGAGCCGACAGATCGACCCCACGATGGCCGGGGGCATACGCGTGCGCGGGCGCTTCGAATCCGCGGACGACCGTCGCGTCGAGAAGCGGCATCACCCATCCGCCGCCCGGCGCCGCGGCATCCGTGCCCGACATCGACCATCCGGTCAGCAGGCCGAGCGTCACGATGAGGGCTGCTGCGAGGAGCCGGGTCACAGGGCGGGTCACCTTTCGAGGCTGGACGCCAGGCCGTCGCTGCGGAACGCGGCTGCCCCGACACGGGGATCGACGCACCGACGGCAGCCTCGGGGAGGAGCGGCCGACTGCTACACTGATGACCGCACCTCGCTCGTCGAGGTGACTACGCGTGCCCTGAGCGATCGGTCTCCCGATCGTGGCGCATCTTCCCCAGGTCTCCCGCTCCGGCGGCGAGCGGAAGTGCGTCGGGCGCCAGGAGCACCGGGCCGTCGGTCCGGGGAATCAACCCAAACAGAAGGAGAACGGCCATGGCCGTCGTCACCATTCGCCAGCTGCTCGACAGCGGCGTCCACTTCGGGCACCAGACCCGCCGCTGGAACCCGAAAGTCAAGCGCTTCATCCTGACCGAGCGCTCGGGCATCCACATCATCGACCTGCAGCAGTCGCTGTCGTACATCGACCGCGCCTACGAGTACGTCAAGGAGACGGTCGCCCACGGTGGCACCATCCTCTTCGTCGGCACCAAGAAGCAGGCGCAGGAAGTCATCGCCGAGCAGGCGACCCGCGTGGGCCAGCCCTACGTCAACCAGCGCTGGCTCGGTGGTCTGCTGACCAACTTCCAGACCGTCTCGAAGCGCCTCGCCCGCATGAAGGAGCTCGAGGAGCTCGACTTCGAGAACCCGGCTGCCAGCGGCTTCACCAAGAAGGAGCTGCTGCTCAAGAAGCGCGAGCTCGACAAGCTGCACAAGTCGCTCGGCGGTATCCGCAACCTGCAGAAGACGCCTTCCGCCATCTGGGTCGTCGACGCCAAGCGTGAGCACCTCGCCATCGACGAGGCCAAGAAGCTCGGCATCCCCGTGATCGGCATCCTCGACACGAACGCCGACCCCGACGAGTTCCAGTACCCGATCCCCGGCAACGACGACGCGATCCGCTCGGTGAGCCTGCTCACGCGCATCATCGCCGACGCTGCGGCCGAGGGCCTCATCCAGCGCCACCAGCCGACCGACGAGTCGGCCGAGGCCGAGCCGCTCGCCGACTGGGAGCGCGAGCTGCTCGAGACCGCTCCGGCTGAGACCGCTCCGGCTGAGACCGCTGTGGTCGAGGGCGCTGACGCCGAGGTCGCCGCGACCGAGACGCCCGCCGACGAGGCCGGCGCCGAGGCTCAGGCCGAGACCGTCGCCGCCGAGGCGACCGAGAAGTAATCAGCGCGTCTTCCTGACCCGCTACGATCGGCGCGGCCGCGGCTGAGCCCGGCCGCGCCGATCGGCATCCACGAGATTTCCCACAGACAGAAGGAGCCGCCACTCATGGCAAACTTCACCATCGCCGACATCAAGGCTCTGCGCGAGCAGCTCGGCACCGGAATGGTCGACACCAAGAAGGCCCTCGAAGAGGCCGACGGCGACGTCGAGAAGGCCGTCGAGATCCTCCGCCTCAAGGGCGCGAAGGGCAACGCGAAGCGTGCCGATCGCTCCACGAGCGAGGGCCTTGTCGTCGCGCGCGAGCAGGACGGCAAGGTCACGCTCGTCGAGCTCGCCTGCGAGACCGACTTCGTCGCGAAGAACGACCGTTTCATCGCACTGGCCGACAAGGTCGCCGACGCCGCCGCTGCGGCATCCGCCGACTCCGTCGAGGCTGCCCTTGCCGCCGACGCGTCGGGCCAGACGATCGAGCAGCTCATCAACGATGAGGCCGCGATCATCGGCGAGAAGGTCGAGCTGCGTCGCGTGCGCACCCTGACCGGCGACGCGTTCGAGATCTACCTGCACAAGACGAGCAAGGACCTGCCCCCGCAGATCGGCGTCGTCGTGGCGTACTCGGGCTCGGACGCGGAGACCGCGCGCTCGATCGCGCAGCACATCTCGTTCGCGAACCCCAGCTACCTGTCGCGCGAGGACGTTCCCGAGGCCGACGTCGAGAAGGAGCGCGAGATCGTCACCGAGATCTCCCGCAACGAGGGCAAGCCCGAGGCCGCCCTCCCGAAGATCGTCGAGGGTCGCGTGGGCGCGTTCTTCAAGCAGGTCGCCCTGCTCGACCAGGACTACGCGAAGGACAACAAGCTGTCCGTCGCTCAGGTCGCCAAGGACGCCGGTATCACGATCACCGACTTCGCTCGGTTCAAGGTCGGCGCGTAATTGCCCGAAAGGCCCGCATCCTCGGATGCGGGCCTTTTCCATGCCCATCCGGGCGATACTCTGCAACACAGCGACGAGAGGGACACGATGAACGATGAGAAGACCGGGCGCCGCCGCGTCCTGCTGAAGCTGTCGGGCGAGGCATTTGGAGCCGGCCAGCTCGGCGTCAACCCCGACGTCGTCGGCCAGATCGCCCGCGAGATCGCGGAGGCGGTCGACCGGGTCGAGGTCGCCATCGTCGTCGGCGGCGGGAACTTCTTCCGCGGAGCCGAACTGAGCCAGCGCGGCATGGACCGTGGCCGCGCCGACTACATGGGGATGCTCGGCACCGTGATGAACGCCCTCGCGCTGCAGGACTTCCTGGAGCAGGCGGGTGCCGCGACGCGTGTGCAGTCCGCCATCTCGATGACGCAGGTCGCCGAGCCGTACATCCCGCGCCGCGCGGAGCGCCACATGGAGAAGGGCCGCGTCGTGATCTTCGGCGCCGGCGCCGGTCTGCCCTACTTCTCCACCGACACCGTCGCCGCCCAGCGCGCGCTCGAGATCAAGGCCGACGAGGTGCTCGTCGCGAAGAACGGCGTGGACGCCGTCTACACCGCTGATCCCAAGAAGGACCCGACGGCGCAGCGGATCGAGAGCATCACCTACGGCGAGGCGCTGCAGCGCGGTCTCAAGGTCGTGGACTCCACGGCCTTCAGCCTCTGCATGGACAACCGCATCGATATGCGCGTGTTCGGGATGGAGCCGGCCGGCAACGTGACGCGTGCCCTCCTGGGCGAGCGCATCGGCACGCTCGTCACCGTGTGAGGCGCGCCCGCCCGCAGACTAGACTTGACCGGACGTACCGACGAATGGAGTGACGTGATCCCCGAGATCCTCGCTGACACGAAAGCCCGCATGGAACGCGCCGTCGACGCGGCGAAGGAGGACTTCTCCACCGTGCGAACGGGGCGGGCCAACACGGCTCTGTTCCAGAAGATCCTCGTCGACTACTACGGGTCGCCGACTCCGCTCGCGCAGCTCGCGTCGCTGAACACGCCGGAGGCCCGGACGATCATCGTCACGCCGTACGACAAGTCGGCGCTGAAGGCGATCGAGCAGGCCATCCGCGACACCCCGAACCTCGGCGTGAACCCGACGAACGACGGCAACCTCGTCCGCGTCACCATGCCCGAGCTCACGGAGGAGCGCCGTAAGGAGTACGTCAAGCTCGTCCGCTCCAAGGGCGAGGACCACAAGGTCCACCTGCGCGGCATCCGGCGCAAGTCGAAGGACGAGCTCGACGCTCTGAAGAGCGAGGTCGGCGAGGACGAGCTCGTGCGCGCTGAGAAGGAGCTCGACGGCCTGACTCGCGCCCACGTCGACCTCATCGACGACGCGCTCAAGCGCAAAGAGGCCGAGCTTCTCGAGGTCTGAGACCGATGAGCGCACCCGGCGACGACGCCCCGTCTCGATCCGAGCGGGAGCGTTCCCGTTCACGCGAGCACGGAGATTCGGCGTTCCAGAATCAGGTGCGCGCCGCGCGGACGGAGTTCGAACACCAGATCGGCAAGGCCCGAGCTGATTTCGAGCAGGCGAACGAGCGCATCAACGCGCGTACCGGACGCAATCTGTTCCTCGCGATCCTCATCGGCATCGCCATCGGCGTCGTCGTCATCGGCTCGCTCATCTTCGTGAAGTGGGTCTTCGTCCTCTTCGCCATCCCGGTCGCGCTCCTGGGCGTCTTCGAACTCGTTCGCGCGCTCCAGGCCGCGGGGCGTCGGGTCGATGTCGGGCCCCAGCTCGTCGCCGGAGCGGCAGTGCTGGCGGCCGGCTTCCTGCTCGACGCGGGCACCCACTGGGTCGTCGTGTTCGCCGCCGTGGTCGCCGTGGTCGTATGGCGCCTGATGGCCCAGATGGTCAGCACCGAGAGCCGCCGATACGGAGAGGTCCTGAGCGATGTGCTCATCAGCGGCTTCGTCCAGCTCTACGTGCCGTTCCTCGGCAGCCTTCTGCTGATCCTCCTGCGCGAGGACGGCGGTGAGTTCTGGGTGCTCGCGATGATCGCGGTGGTGGTCGGCGCCGACACCGGCGCGTATGCGGCGGGTCTGGCGTTCGGCAAGCATGCGATGGCTCCGCGTATCAGCCCCAAGAAGACGTGGGAAGGATTCGCGGGTGCGGGTGTCGTCGCCATGCTCGTCGCGGTCGGGTTCGCCTGGCTGCTTCTGGGGCTGCCCGCCTGGACCGGCCTGATCATCGGGCTCGTGATCCTCGGCTCGGCAACCGTGGGCGACCTCGCCGAATCGATGATCAAACGCGATCTCGGCATCAAGGACATGAGCTCATGGCTGCCGGGACACGGGGGAGTGCTCGACCGTCTCGACTCGATCCTTCCTTCCACCGTCTTCGCTCTCGTCCTGTTCCACGCTCTGTCCCCCCTGGTGATGCCATGACTTCGACCGAGAGTTCCCTGTCCACGAGCGCGTTTCCCGAGGTGCACGGCCGGGTGCGCGGGTACGACCGTGCGGCGGTCGACGCTTTCCTGCGGCGCGCGCGCGAAGCCTTCGAATCGTCCGACGCCGACGCCGACGCCGACGACCTCGACTCCGCCACGATCCGAGCAACCGCGTTCCCCCTCGTCCGGGGCGGTTACGCCGTCGCGGCCGTAGACGCGGCGATCGGACGGATCGAGGACGCCTTCGCCGCGCGCGAGCGGGAGCGCGCGCTGTCGCGCGCTGGCGCCCGCGCGTGGGTGGGACGCTCGCGAAACCTCGCGCAGGAGATCCTGGACCGGCTGTCGCGGCCCGGGCGTCGGCGATTCGACCGCGTCGGCCTGCTGTCGTACGGCTACCGCATCGACGAGGTCGACCTGGTAGCGGACCGCATCACGCGCTACCTCGAATCCGGCGAACCCCTGACCGTGGAGCAGGTGCGCTCCGTCGCCTTCCGGATGCAGCGCGGTGGCTACCGTGAAGCGCAGGTCGACGCCGTGCTGGACGGCGTCGTGTCCGTCATCCTCGCCATCGGGTGAGTCTGATGGAGACATGCGCACCGCATCGCTAAACTCAGGGGCATTGTGACTTCCCGTTCGACTGTGACCACGCGCGCGACGCGCCCCCCGGTCGTCCGTGCCTCGGCGTCGCAGCCGCCCGCGCGTTGGTCGCGCCGGCGGAACGTCTCCGCCGTCTTCGCCGCCGTGGCGGCTCTCGGGATGGCCGGCGGCGCGCTGGCCCCGCTCGGCACGGCGCTCGCGGCGGCGCAGGAGAAGCCCGCAGAGGTGGTGTCGCTCTGGGCGGACTCGCGCGGCGACGCCCAGGCTCTCGCGACCGACGGCGGAACACTCGCACCGGCGCAGCTGGACCGCAGCGGCTTCACCGTCTACGTCACACCCAAACCCACGCCGACCCCGACGCCGACGCCCACTCCCGCAGACGGCGAGAGTGCAGGCGCGTCGCGATCGGCTCCCGTCATGTACAGCGGCGGCGGATCCTCGACGGACTGGCTGAGCGCTGCCGGCATCCCCGAGAGCGACTGGGGGTACGTCGACTACATCGTGTCGCGTGAGAGCAGCTGGAACCCCAACGCGACCAACGCCTCCTCGGGGGCGTGCGGGCTGGTGCAGGCCTACCCTTGCAGCAAGGTTCCCGGAAGCGGCTACGACCCGGTCGACAACCTGAAGTGGGCCAACGGGTACGCCGTCGGCCGCTACGGCAGCTGGGGCGATGCGTACGCGTTCTGGTCCAGCAACCACTGGTGGTGACGGTAGTCGTCATGCCCCGTTCCAACAGAAGACGGCCGGATCCACGCGACGACTCGCTCGATCGGCTGCTGAGCGGATGGAAGCGCTCCGAGACGCGTCGTGGCGTCGAGTGGACCGTTCAGCCGGTGTCGGCGGCGCAGGCGCAGAAGACGTACACGTGCCCGGGCTGCGGACGCGAGATCGCGTCGGGGGCGGCTCACCTCGTGGCCTGGCGAGCCGACGGTGTCCTGGGGGATGCTGCCGACCTCGCCGCCCGGCGGCATTGGCATTCGGCATGTTGGAGGATCGCATGAGCTTCGAGATCCGGGGGCCCGTTCAGCTCCCCGCGCGGCGTGAGGACATCGAGCTCCACACTCTCGACGACCTCACGCTCGTCGGCGAGCTCGCGCTCCCGCAGGACCGCGAGCCGGTCGCGACGCTCGTGACCCTGCATCCGCTCCCGACCGCGGGCGGCTTCATGGACTCGCACATCCTGCGGAAGGCTGCCGGGCGTCTACCCGCTCTCGCCGACCTCGCGGTGCTGCGTTTCAACACCCGAGGCACCACGTCGCCGCGCGGTACGAGCGAGGGCTCGTTCGACGGTGGCGTGGGCGAGGTCTTCGACGTCGCAGCGGCGATGACGTTCGTCCGCGAGCGGGGCCTGCCTCGGCCCTGGCTCGTCGGCTGGTCCTTCGGCACCGAGCTCGCGCTCAAGTACGGCCGTGACCACGACATCGAGGGCGTGATCCTGCTCTCGCCGCCGCTGCACCGCGCCACACCCGACGAGGTCGCCGCGTGGGCCGGTGACGCGCGACGCGTCGTCATCGTCGTGCCCGAGTTCGACGACTACCTCCGACCGGCCGAAGCCCGCGAGCGGTTCGCGGCGATCCCGCACGCGACGCTCGTCGCCGTGGACGGCGGCAAGCACCTGTGGGTGGGGGAGAACCAGACGCGACGTGTGCTGACCGAGATCGTCGCGGCGGTCAATCCCGATGCGCTGCCGCTCGCAGACGAGTGGGACGACGACTGAGGGTCAGCGCTCGTTCTGCCGCGGGATGACGACCTGGCGGTAGATGATCAGGATGCTGGCTGCCACCGGGATCGCGACGAGCGCTCCCAGCAGCTGTCCCAGCGCCGCGCCCGCGAGCGCGGCGATGACGACGACGGCACCGGGGATCGAGACCGCCCTGTTCATGATGCGCGGTGAGATGAAGTAGGCCTCGACCTGCATGTAGACGAGGTACCAGATCGCCGCCGCCAGGGCGGTCTGGGGCTCGGCCAGACCGGGGATCAGGCATGTCAGGACGATGATCGCCGACCCCGTCAGGGTTCCCACGAGCGGGATGAGCGAGAAGAAGAAGGCGACGACGGCGAGCACGGCCGGGTAGGGCGCCCCGATCACACTCAGGAAGATCGCGCTGAGGACGCCGTTGATCACGCCCAGTGAGACCTGGCCCATGACGTAGAAGCCGACGGACGCCGTGATCTGCTCGGCGAGATCGACGAAGCGAGGACGCCGCGAAGCCGGCACCAGCTGGTACACGGCGGCCTTCAGGTTGGGGGTGGACGCCGTGAAGTAGATCGTCAGGATCAGCACGATGACGGCGCCGGTGAAGCCGCTGATGATCCCGCCGCCGATCAGGATGATCGAGCCGGTGATCGATCCGCCGATCGCCCCGATGTCGAGTGAGCTGTACCAGTCGGAGAGGTACTGGAACAGCTCGTCGACGTTCAGCTGCGGGAACGTGACGGTCAGCCAGTCCTTGACGGCGTTGACCGGGTCCCAGTCGCCGTTCGTGACGAGGTCCTGGATCGCCGCCACCAGCTGCGAGATCTGGGAAACGATGATCGGAACCACCATCAGGATGATGCCGGCGAAGGCCGCGAGCAGCGCGGCGAACGTGATGAGCAGCGCGGCCCAGCGGGGCAGTCGTCGTCTCTCGAGCCAGGAGACGACGGGATCGAGCCCGAGCGCGAGGAACAGCGCGGTCCCCACATACAGCAGGATGGTCGAGAGGGTCTGGATGCCCCCGATGATCACGATGCCGACACCGACGCCGAGCGTGGCGATCAGTGCGGTGCGAAACGGGTTCTGGAACTTCACGAACGCCTCCGGGGTCGAGTCACCTCACTTTACGATCCGGGCGGGCTTTCGGCGGGAGGCGCCCCTTTCACGACCTTTTCAGGTCGTTTTGGATACTCTGGAACGTCGATCAAGCGTTCGGTGGTCCCGTTCCGGATGTGGAGAGGTGTTTCTTCGTGCGTTTCGTGTGGGCTGTTGTCGCGTTCGTCCTGGCGACCGTCATGATCGGTGCGGGCATCGCGCAGCGGACGGTCCTGCGCGGACCCGAGTCCGTGACGGAATCCGTGACGGTGTCGGCAGATGCGCCGTTCACGTTGATCGACGGCTCCGTCCTCACATCGCGACCCGGCGCGCAGTCGCTCAGCGTCCAGGGCGCGGGCACCGTCTTCGCTGCCTACGGCCGCTCGTCCGACGTGACGGCCTGGCTCGCCCGCACGGACTACACGCAGCTCGGCGTCGACGAGGACGGTGCGATCACGACCACCGAGGTCGCCGCGGCATCCGCCCCCGCTCCCGGCGCTGACGGTGCCGTCGCGGAGATGCCCTCGCCCGTCGGCTCGGACCTCTGGCTCGAGGAGTTCCAGCGCGATGACGCGCTGACGACGTCGCTGCAGCTGCCGGAGGACATGAGCGTCCTCATCGCGTCGGACGGGTCGGCTCCCGCACCCGCCGACATCCAGGTGACGTGGCCCATCGAGTCGAACACCCCGTGGGCCGGTCCGCTGATCGTCGGGGGCGGCATCCTCCTCGCCTTCGGCATCGTCATGTACGCGCTCGGCTGGCGTCACCTCCGCCGCTCGCGGGGACCGCGACGGAAGGGTCTTCCGATGACCGCCACACAGCCGATCGATCTCGCGGTCGACGACGAGGCGAAGGGTGTCATCTCGTCGACACCGCCGCGACGCCGTCTGACCCGTGGCCGCCAGGCTCTTCTCGCTCTCCCGCTCGTGTCGATCGTCGCGCTGTCGGGGTGCTCCGCAGACGCCTGGCCGCAGCTCGCGCCCAGCCCGACGCCCTCGCCCACCGCTACGGTCGTGGCCGATCCCGACCAGGCGCCCCCGGCCGTGACGCAGCAGCAGGCCGAGCGCATCCTGACGCGCATCGCGGAGGACGTGTCCACCGCCGACGCCAGCGCAGATGCCGCTCTCGCGGGCACGCGACTCGCGGGTCCTGCACTGGCCGAGCGCGAGACGAACTACACGCTCCGGTCGAAGATCGCCGACCGCGCGCCGTTGCCTCCCGTCCCATCGGAGCCGCTCGAGATCCTGCTGCCCGAGACGTTCGACAAATGGCCGCGGACGTTCCTCGCGGTCGTCGAAGGCGGCGAGGGCGCGGCGGACACGATCATGACGGTCAGCCAGCAGGACCCCTGGTCGAACTACAAGCTGGGGTACATCGCCGAGCTCGCCACCGACTCGTTCCCGGAACTCGCGCCGGCGTATCTCGGCGCCGCGCAGGTCGCCCCCGACTCGCCGTTCCTCGTGCTGCCTCCGAAGGATCTCGCCGCCGCCTATGCGGATCTCCTCACCAACGGCGATGCGAGCCCGTTCGCGAACCTGTTCGAGGCCGAGGGCGATGCTTTCCGGTCCGGGGTCACCTCGAACCGTGAGCAGATCGTCAACGACTTCAACCAGACCGGAGCCGAGACCGGGACCGTCTCGTTCACCACCCAGGCGGGGACGCAGGCACCGATCGCCCTCCAGACTCTCGAGAGCGGTGCCGTCGTCGCGGTCACGATCACGGAGGACCACACGTTCACGCCGAGCAACCCGGATGCCGTCATCAACGTGCCCGACACCAACCCGGTGGCCAGCGCGCTGACGGGCGTCTCGCAATCGTCCACGGGCTTCACGACGACGTACGCCGACCAGCTCTTCTTCTTCGTGCCCGGTGCGGGCTCGTCCGAGCCGATCCAGTTCCTCGGATATCGATCCAATGTCCTCTCAGCGAAGGTTGTCTGAATGAGCGATCCGTCCCCCAGTGCCGTGCTCCGTGGAGCCCTGGATCTGTCGTCGTTGCGTAACCGGCCCGCGGCGCCCGCGCCGGGCGGAACGACGGCTGCCGAACCGCCTGCGGGCGGTGCGTCTCGACTGATCTTCGATGTGACCGACCAGTCGTTCGGCGACGTCCTCGAACTCTCCCGCACCGTCCCGGTCGTCGTCGATCTCTGGGCGGAGTGGTGCGGGCCGTGCAAGCAGCTGAGTCCCGTTCTGGAGAAGGTCGTCACCGAGCTCGCCGGACGCGTGGTCCTGGCGAAGGTCGACGTCGATGCGAACCCGCAGCTCGCGCAGGGGTTCCGCGCGCAGTCGATCCCGATGGTGGTGGCGCTCGTCGCCGGCCAGCCGGTTCCGCTGTTCACGGGGGCCGTGCCCGAGCAGCAGGTTCGCGAGGTCTTCGCGCAGCTGCTCCAGCTGGCCGCTCAGCACGGCGTCACCGGAACCGTCCCCGTGGGCGAGGCCTCGGACGCGCCCGAAGAGGCCGCGGAACCGCCGCTCCCTCCGCTGCACGCAGAGGCATTCGCCGCGATCGAGGCGGGCGACTACCCGCGGGCCATCAGCGCGTACGAGCGTGCGCTCGCGGAGAACCCCCGTGACGCCGACGCGCAGGCAGGACTCGGGCAGGTCAAGCTGCTCGACCGCGTCCAGGGCGTCGACCTCGGCGAGGCCCGCGCCGCCGCAGCGGCTGCTCCGCACGATGTGGACGCTCAGCTCCGCGTCGCCGACCTCGACGTCGCCGGGGGACACGTCGACGACGCCTTCGCGCGTCTCCTCGACCTCTTCGCCGCCGTCGACGGCGACGCCCGTGCAACCGTGCGCGACCGGCTTCTCGAACTCTTCGGTCTGGTCGGGGACGCCGACCCGCGCGTCCTGGCCGCACGACGGCGATTGACGTCGCTGCTGTTCTGACACGAACGACAGGGGCCCGGCCCGTCACGCTGGTGACGAGCCGGGCCCCTGTCGTTTCGCTCAGTCCGCCGTGTCCGCCCGGACCACCGTCGGCGCGTCGGGGGCGTGGTGCAGCCACAGCACACCGAGGGGCGGGATCACCATCGTCGCGCGCCCGTCGCTGGCGTGCACCGTTCCGAAATTACCGACCCCCGAGCCGCCGTAGACCTCCGCGTCGCTGTTGAGCACCTCGCGCCACGCGCCGTCAGCGGGGAGTTCGAGGGTGTAGTCGTGCAGTGGCACTCCCGAGAAGTTGCAGATCACGGCGACGGTGTTGCCGTGATGGTCGCGGCGAGTGAACGCCATGACGTTGGGGTTCCAGTCGGGCGCGCCCAGGCGGGAGAACGCCTCACCGTCCGAATCGCGCGACCACAGAGCGGACTGCTCCCGGTAGGTGCGGTTCATGTCCGCGACGAACGCGTGCAGGCCACGGTGCGCCGGCTGGTCCAGCATCCACCAGTCGAGCTCACGCGACTCGGACCATTCCGACATCTGGCCGAACTCCTGGCCCATGAACAGCAGCTGCTTGCCCGGGTGCCCCCACATGTACGCGAGGTAGGCGCGCATGTTCGCGAGCTTCTGCCAGTGGTCGCCGGGCATCCGGGTGAAGAGACTTCCCTTCCCGTGCACGACCTCGTCGTGGCTGATGGGCAGCACGAAGTTCTCGCTGAACGCGTAGACGAACGAGAACGACAGCTCGCCCTCGTGATGACCGCGATACATCGGGTCGCGCTTGATGTACTGCAGCGAATCGTTCATCCACCCCATGTTCCACTTGAAGCCGAAGCCGAGGCCGCCCCATTCGGTCGGAGCGGTCACGCCCGGGAAGCTCGTGGACTCCTCGGCGATCATGGCGATGCCCGGGTAGCGCTTGTACGAGGTCGCGTTGACCTCTTGCAGGAACGCGATCGCCTCGAGGTTCTCGCGGCCGCCGTGCACGTTCGGCTCCCACTGCCCCTCTTCACGCGAGTAGTCGAGGTAGAGCATCGAGGCGACGGCATCGACCCGAAGGCCGTCCACGTGGAACTCCTCGAACCAGTAGAGGGCGTTCGCGACGAGGAAGTTCCGCACTTCGCTGCGGCCGTAGTCGAAGATCAGGGTGCCCCAGTCGCGGTGTTCGCCGCGGCGCGGGTCCGGGTGCTCGTAGAGCGGCTGCCCGTCGAAGCGCGCGAGCGCGAACGCGTCCTTCGGGAAGTGTCCCGGGACCCAGTCCATGATGACGCCGATGTCGGCCTGGTGCAGCCGGTCGATGAGATACCGCAGGTCGTCGGGGGAACCGAAACGGCTGGTGGGGGAGTAGTACCCGGACACCTGGTAACCCCACGACCCGCCGAAGGGATGCTCGGCGAGCGGCAGGAACTCAACATGGGTGAAGCCCTGCTCCAGCACGTAGTCGATGAGCTGTTCGGCGGCCTCGCGGTAGCCGAGACCGGTTCGCCACGAGCCGAGATGCACTTCGTAGACCGACATCGGCTGAGAGACGGGGGTCGAGGAAGCTCGCCGCTCGAGCCAGGCGTCGTCCTCCCACTCGTACGTGCTCTCGGCGACGATCGACGCCGTGGCAGGCGGCACCTCGGACTGGCGGGCCATGGGGTCTGCCTTGTCGATCCACGCCCCGTCGGCGGTGAGGATCTGGAACTTGTAGACCGCACCGGCTGCCAGCGCGGGAACGAAGAGCTCCCACACACCGGAGTCGCCCATCGAGCGCAACGCGTGCCCCTGGCCGTCCCACCCGTTGAAGTCTCCGATCACGCGGACCGCTCGGGCGTTGGGCGCCCAGACCGTGAACGAGACGCCGGGCACGCCGTGGTGGATGCGGACGTGAGCACCGAGGACACGCCAGAGCTCTTCGTGGCGACCCTCACGGATGAGATGAAGATCGAGTTCGCCGATCGTCGGCAGGTGGCGGTACGGGTCGTCGGCCACCCATGCGGGGGCATCGTCGTACGTCGCGACGATGCGATAGGCATCGGGCCGTTCGTCGAGCGCCGCCTCCCACACCCCGCCGCGAAGGTGACGGAACGATGCCTCCGGCTGCTTCGCGAACACCGCGGTGACGGTGCGTGCCAACGGTCGTCGGACCCGGATGATCCACCCGTCCGCCGTCTGGTGGGCACCCAGCACATCGTGGGGCGCGTGGTACGAGCCGGTGGCGACCGAGTCGAGCACGTGGTCTGCGGGGGCGTTCATCGGCGTTCCTTCACGTGGAGGATGTGCACCGGCTCGACGAACGCGTCGAGGCGCACATAGTTGTGGTCGTTCCAGGTCCAGACCGACCCGCTGAGCAGATCCTCGACCTCGTATTCGTCGCCGGGTGCCACGCCCCACACGGAGGCGTCGAGGTGCACCGTCGTCTCGCGTGCGGAGTGGGGGTCGACGTTGACGACGACCAGGATCGTGTCGGCGACCCCGTCGGCGGTCAGCGCGGCGGGCAGGTGCTTCGAGAAGACGACGATGGCATCATCGTCCGACCAGTGGAACGAGAGGTTCCGCAACTGCCGGAGCGCGGGGTGGGCGCGGCGGATCTCGTTGAGTCTGGTCAGGAAGGGGGCAAGCGATTCGCCGCGTGCCTCGGCACCTTCCCAGTCGCGGAGCTTGTACTCGTACTTCTCGTTGTCGATGTTCTCTTCCGAGCCGGGGCGGGCCACGTTCTCGACGAGCTCGTATCCGGCATAGACGCCGTATGACGCGCCGGCCGTCGCGGCGATCGCGGCTCGGATCTTGTAGGCGGGGCGCCCGCCGTACTGCAGGTACTCGGTGAGGATGTCGGGGGTGTTCACGAAGAGGTTCGGGCGCATGAAGTCAGCCGTGTCGTGAGCCACCGAGGTGAGGAACTCCTCGAGCTCCTCCTTGGTGTTGCGCCAGGTGAAGTACGAGTAGCTCTGCTGGAAGCCGGCCATCGCGAGCCCCTGCATCGGGGCGGGACGCGTGAAGGCCTCCGCGAGGAAGACGACGCCGGGGGTCTCGTCTGCGACAGTCGCGATGAGCCATTCCCAGAACTGCAGGGGCTTGGTGTGCGGGTTGTCGACCCGGAAGATGCGTACTCCCTGCCCGATCCAGTGCCGGACGACGCGCAGGACCTCGGCCCGGATGCCGGCCGGGTCGTTGTCGAAATTGATCGGATAGATGTCCTGGTACTTCTTCGGGGGGTTCTCCGCGTAGGCGATCGATCCGTCCGGGAGCGTCGTGAACCATTCGGGATGCTCGGTGACCCAGGGGTGGTCAGGCGACGCCTGCAGGGCCAGGTCGAGCGCGACCTCGAGCCCGGCATCGGAGGCAGCGCCGAGGAACCCGCGGAAGTCCGCCAGGGTGCCGAGGTCGGGATGGACGGCGTCATGACCGCCCTCGGGGCCGCCGATCGCCCAGGGTGAGCCGGGGTCGTTCGGACCGGCCGTCAGGGTGTTGTTGGGGCCCTTGCGGTGGGTGCGTCCGATCGGGTGGAGCGGGGGGAGGTACAGCACGTCGAACCCCATGGCTGCGACGGCGGGAAGGCGATCGCGCGCGGTGACGAAGGTTCCGCTGCGGACGCTGCCGTCGGGACGCGATTCGGCGCCCTCGGAGCGGGGGAAGAACTCGTACCATGCGCCGACTCCGGCACGTTCGCGCTCGACCAGGAGCTCGCGCTCGTCGCCGATCGTGACCAGCGATTGCAGTGGACGGTCGGCGAAAGCGCGCGCGATGTCCGAGTCGCGCACCACCGCGAGCGCATCCGCGGCGTCTGCGCCGGTGTCTCGCAGCCGCGATGCAGCCCGGTCGAGCAGCTTGCGTTCGGTGGCCGGGCGCGACTTCTCGGCGGCGGCACGTGCGAGCAGGAGCGCTCCCGCCTCGCGCATGAGGTCCACGTCGACCCCGGCCGCGATCTTGATGGCGGCGGCGTGCTGCCAGGTGGCGAACTCGTCGCCGAACGCCTCGTAGCGGAACCGCCAGACGCCCTCCGCCAGCGGAGCGACGAGGACGGACCAGCGGTCGAACCCGTCGTTGAGCGGCGTCAGGCGGTGCAGCGACTCGCGACCATCCGGTGAGGTCAGGCGCAGATGCACGCCGATCGCATCGTGACCTTCACGGAACGCCGTGACCCGGAACGGCACGGCCTCGCCGGCGAAGGCCGACGGCCGGAAGCGGCCGCCCGGGACCGCGGGGGCGGGCCGCTGAAGGGGGATGCGTCCGATGACCGTGTCGCCGATCGAGGGGACGGGGGATGCGGGCCGGCCGGGGATCTCGCCGGTGCTGCGGAACGGGACGGGTGAGGTCGTGCGCGTCGTTGATGCCACGGCTCGAACCTATCGCGGCCAGGAAGATCGAAAAACGGGCTTGCGTCCTACTCGGCTCTGAGCAAATGCAGTGTCGGACCCGAGACGGCGAGCCGGTCGCCCGGCGCGAAGCGCGCGCCCCGGTCGAGGGGCTGTTCGTCCGCGCTCGACCAGAGGGAGACGTACGAGGACGCCGAACCGGCCGGCGGTAGGACGACCTCGGCGTCGTCCTCTCGCCCGTGGATCACGAGAAGGACGCAGTTGTCCGGTTCGTGCGCCGGCGTGGAGGTCGCGACGTACTGGAGCGTACGTTGTTCCGGGTCGGTCCAGGACGCCTGCGTCATGGGTGCGCCCTCAGCGTCGAACCAGTGGATGACGGATGCCTCGGGCACTTCGTCATCGGCATCGGCGTAGCGCACCGGCCGGAGCGCGGGGTTCTCGGCGCGCAGCCGTGTGAGGGTCCTGACATGCCCGAGGAGGTCGACCTGCCAATCCGCCAGCTGCCAGTCGACCCAGGTGAGGGCGCTGTCGTGGCAGTACGCGTTGTTGTTGCCGAGCTGGGTGCGCCCCATCTCGTCGCCCGCCGTCAGCATCGGCACCCCCGCGGAGAGGAGGAGCGTCCCGATCAGGTTGCGCATCGCGCGACGGCGTGCCGCGAGAATGTTGTCGAGTGACGTCTCGCCCTCCGCGCCGTGGTTGAACGAGCGATTCGTGTCGGCGCCGTCGCGGCCCTCCTCCCCGTTGGCGTCGTTGTGCTTGACGTCGTACGAGACGAGGTCCCGCAGGGTGAAGCCGTCGTGGGCGGTGATGAAGTTCACTCCGGCGAGAGGACCGCGCTCCGCCCCGAAGAGCGGTGCGGACCCCGCGAGATGGGTCGCGAGCCCGCCGACGCCCGATGGCGAGGTGCCGGCGCGCCGCAGGTAGTCGATGTCGCCGAGCCAGAAGTTGCGGACGCCGTCGCGGTAGCGGTCGTTCCACTCCTGCCAGCCGTCGCCGAAGCCGCCGGTGTGCCAGCCTCCCAGCCCGACATCCCACGGCTCGGCGATGATCTTGTCGTCGCGCAGCATCGGGTCTTCCGCGATGGCCCGCAGCAACGGGTGCTGCGCGTCGTACACGTGCTGACCGTCGCGACCGAGCGTGACGGCGAGGTCGAAGCGGAACCCGTCGATCTGCACCTCGTTGCTCCAGTAGCGCAACGAGTCGAGGATCAGCCGGGCCGCGGCGTCCGTCGACGTGTCGACCGCGTTGCCGCACCCGGTGACATCGATGTACGCGCCGTCCTCGCGCTGGCGGTAGTAGGCGCGATTGTCGATTCCGCGGAAGCTCGAGCGCGGCCCGCCGAGCTCGAGCTCGGCGGTGTGGTTGTAGACCACGTCGAGGATCACTTCGATGCCCGCGGCGTGGAGCGCGCGCACCGTGCGCTTGAGCTCCTTCAGGACCGCCGTGGGCCCGCTGCGGCGCGCATCCTGCGTGGCGTAAGCCGTGTGGGGGGCGAAGAAGCCGAGCGTGTTGTATCCCCAGTAGTTGGCCAATCCGAGAGCGAGCAGCCGCGGCTCGCTCTCGAACGCGTGAATGGGGAGCAGCTCGACGCTCGTCACGCCGAGTGCCTGCAGGTGGTCGATCATCGCCGGGTGGCCGAGTCCCGCGTAGGTGCCGTGAAGCGCGGGCGGGATGTCGGGGTGCCGTTTCGTCAGGCCTTTGACGTGTGCCTCGTAGATGACCGTGCGATCGCGGGGAACCCGGGGCTTGGCGATGCCGCCCCAGTCGAAGCTCGAGTCGACGACGACCGAGCGGTGGTCGCCGGGGCCTCCCGAGACGAGGCCCCGGCCATACGGGTCGAGGAGAAGCGTTTCGGGGTTGAACACGTCGCCGGGGCCGTGCGGCCCGTCGACGCGGAGGGCATAACGGGCACCGGGCCGCAGAGTCTCGATGCGAGCCTCCCAGATGCCGCCCCCGACGGGCGTGAGGGGGCGCTCGTCGATCGCCCAGTCGAGGTCGTGATCGTCGAACAGCACCACGTCGATCGTCGTCGCTCGCCCGGACCAGACGCGGATCGTCCCGCCGCCGTCCTCGATGGTGACGCCGAGGTCGGCGAAGCGGGAATCGTGAAGTCCGGCCGGGCTGATGCTGTCGGGCATGCGATCTACAGTAATGAGCGACGGTGAACGCCCGGGAGGTGGGATGGTCGTCTATCTCGACCACGCTGCGACGACCGCGCTCCGGCCGGAGGCGCGAGACGCGTGGCTGTCGGCACAGGAGACACTCGGCAACGCATCGTCGGTGCACGGCGCCGGGCAGGCGGCTCGCCGTCTCCTCGAGGATGCTCGGGATGCGGTCGCGGCGGCACTCGGCTGCGAGCCCATCGAGGTCGTCTTCACGTCCGGGGGGACCGAGGCGATCAATCTCGCCGTCAAGGGGCTCTGGCTCGCCGACGCCGGGCCTGCGACGGGCCCGATCGTGCTGCCCGACGGAGAGCATCACGCCACGATCGACGCGGTCGCGTGGCTCGCGTCGCGCTGGGGAGCGACCGTCCGGCCCGTCCCGCTTGATTCCGTCGGTCGTATCGATCCCGCGCTGTTCGCCGAGGCACTGCCCGGAGCCGCACTCGCGACCGCCCTCGTGGCGAACAACGAGGTGGGGACGCGCAATGACCCGGCGGCCCTCGCCGGGTCGGCGCGTGAGGCGGGGGTTCCGCTTCACCTGGATGCGGTCGCGGCGCTCGGCACGGTGACCCTCGACTTCGCCGCGTGGCGAGGCGGGGGTGCAGGGTCTGCCGGCCTGGTCGCCATGTCCGTCTCCGGTCACAAGGTCGGTGCCCCGGTGGGCACCGGCGCCCTCGTCGTGTCGCGCCACGCGCAGCTCACGCCGCTCGCCCACGGCGGCGGCCAGCAGCGCGGGCTCCGCGCGGGCACCCAGGATGTCGCCGGGGCCGCGGCGTTCGCGGCGGCACTGCGCGTCGCTGAGGCCGAGCGCGACCAGGAGGCTGTCCGCCTCGAGCGCCTGCGTGGCCGTCTCGTCGACGGCATCCGGTCACTCGTGCCCTCGGCGGTCATCCTGGGCGATCTGCGGGATCGGCTGCCGGGCAACGTCCACGTGCTCTTCCCGGGCACGATCGGGGAGACGCTCCTGTTCCTGTTCGACACGGTCGGGATCGCGGTGTCGACGGGCTCGGCTTGTCAGGCCGGGGTGACCGAGCCGTCGCACGTCGTGCTCGCCCTGGGTCGTGACGCCGACGATGCACGCGCCGTGCTGCGTCTGACCCTCGGGCGCACGAGCACCGACGCGGACGTCGATGCGTTCCTGACCGCGCTCCCCGAGGTGCATCGACGTGCAGCCGCCGCCCGCGCCGGGCGTGTGCGCCGCACGTAGACTGAAGCGATGCGAGTACTGGCTGCGATGAGCGGCGGCGTCGACTCCGCGGTCGCCGCGGCTCGGGCCGTCGACGCCGGACACGACGTCGTGGGCGTGCACCTGGCCCTCTCCCGAGCGGGTGGCACCCTCCGTGCGGGCAGCCGTGGCTGCTGCACGATCGAGGACGCGATGGATGCCCGCCGCGCCGCCGACCTGCTCGGCATCCCCTTCTACGTCTGGGATTTCTCGGAGCGCTTCCGTGACGACGTCATCGACGACTTCGTCTCGGAGTACCGTGCCGGCCGGACGCCCAACCCGTGCATGCGGTGCAACGAGAAGATCAAGTTCGCGGCGCTCCTCGAGCGCGCGATCGAGCTCGGCTTCGACGCGGTGTGCACCGGTCATTACGCACTCCTGGTCGATGGCCCCGAGGGGCGCGAGCTGCACCGCGCGTCGGATGCCGCGAAGGACCAGTCGTACGTCCTCGGTGTGCTCACCGCGGACCAACTCGCCCACACGTACTTCCCGCTGGGGTCGACGCCCTCCAAGGCCGAGGTGCGCGCGGAAGCTGCGGAGCGCGGTCTGACGGTGGCGCAGAAGCCCGACAGTCACGACATCTGCTTCATCCCCGACGGCGACACCCGCGGGTGGCTCGCCGAGAAGGTCGGGGCGGAGACCGGTGAGATCGTCGACCGCACGGGAGCGGTGGTCGGGCGTCACGAGGGTGCGCATGCGTTCACCGTGGGTCAGCGCCGAGGGCTGCAGCTGGGTGTTCCGGCGCCGGACGGCAAGCCCCGCTTCGTGCTCGAGGTGCGCCCCGTCGACAACCGCGTCGTGGTCGGCCCGAAGGAGGCGCTGGCGACGGCTGAGATCGCCGGCGGCCGCTTCACGTGGGCCGGGCGAGCGCCATCCGGGCGTGTCTTCGACTGCGAAGTGCAGATCCGCGCCCACGCGGACCCCGTGCCCGCGCGTGCGGAGATCACCGAGAGCGAGATCGTCGTCGTTCCCGCCACGCCGTTCGACGGCGTGGCTCCGGGGCAGACCGCCGTCGTCTACGAGGGCACGCGCGTGCTGGGACAGTTCACGATCGACCGGACCGTCTCGGCCGTTCCGGTCGACGCCTGATCGATCCGGCGGCGGCGCGGAGGGCGTCCGCCAGCTCGGTGTAACGGAATCGGTACCCCGCGGCGACGAGGCGCTCGGGGACGACCCATCGGCTCTTCAGGATGAGTTCCGGTTCCGTCCGCAGCAGCCACATCGCGGGTTCGATCATCCAGCGCCACGAGGGAATGCCGAGCGGCATCCCGACGATCGAGCGCAGCTCGCGCATGAGGGTGCGGTTGTCCGAGGCGTGCGGGCTCGCGACGTTGACGACCCCCGTCATGTCGTCGTGTTCGTCCACCCAGCGCAGCACCCCCACGACATCGTCGATGTGCACCCAGCTGAAGCGCTGCCGCCCTCGGGTGCGATGCCACGGGGGAGTGCTGCCGGTGGGATGATCGCCGATTCCGCGATAGCGGCGGTGCGGGATGATCGGACCGTCGATCTGCGGTCCACCGAGTCCCAGACGCGCGAGCGTCAAGAGCATCGACGTCGCGGGCCCTGCGCCCAGGACGATGGCCATACGCAGGGCGACGCGGCGGGTGCCGGGCAGCTCGCCGGCAAAGAACGCAGCCTCCCACGACCGTGCGACGTCGACGGAGAAGCCGCTTCCGAGCTGCCCCTCGGCCTCCGAGTTGGGGTGGTCGACGGCATGGCGGTAGATCGTGGCGGTCGAGGCGTTCACCCAGAGTCGGGGCGGATGCGCGGCGCGGCTGACGGCCGCCCACAGCTCGCGGGTGGTCGCCACACGTGACCGCAGGATCTCATCGCGGTTGCGATCGGTGTACCGGCAATCGACGGATTTGCCGGCGAGGTTGACCAACAGGTCCGCGCCGTCCACCAGGCGGTCGATACCGGAGGAATCGCCCCAGGTCGTGTCCGACGTGCGCCCGATCGTGTCGACGGTGTAGCCATCCGAGGTGAGTCGCTCGACCACGGCCGCACCGATGAAACCGGAGGCGCCGGCGACCACGGCGCGGCGCGGGGTGTCGCTCATGACGCCATCGTAGTACGTTCTGAACATGTTCAGTCGAGTACCCGCAACCGCAGAAGATGGCCGTTCGGTCTACGAGCGGGCCCTCGGTGCCGATCTGTCGCGGATGCCGCCCTCGCTCCGGGTCTACTTCGGCGCCATACCCGCCGGATGCGTGGGCATCGGTCAGGGCGTCTACGACGACGCGGGCTACTGCGGACCCCGCTGGCTGAGGCCCGTGGTGCGCCTGTTCGCGGGGCGCGGGGTGATGTTCCCCGAGCGCGGCGCCGCCGTGCCGTTCGCGATCACGAACATGCCGCAACGAGACGGCTCGCTCCGCGCCGAGCGCGACTTCTTCTTCCCGGGTGCGCAGCGACGCATGGTGGACGCGATGAGCATTGGTCGTTCGGGGGAGATCATCGATCGGCTCGGATGTCGCGGCGGGCTGGAGGTGCGGCTGCGTGCCCGGGCGGAAGCCAGCGGGATGCGGCTACGATCCGTGGGGCTCGCCCTGCATCTCGGCCGCGTCCGGCTGCCGCTCCCGAGGGTCGCGGGAGTCGAGGTCACCGAGACGGCGGGACGTGCGAACGGGACATCGCAGCACGTGGACGTGAGGGTCCGCGCCTGGCTCCTGGGCGAGCTGTTCCGTTACGAAGGCACGTTCGCGTACCGCATCCAGCCGCTGGACGGGAAGCCCGGCAGGGGCGTCGTACCCCCTGCCTAGACTGACGGGGTGGCAGACCGAGAACTCCCTGAGATCACCCTCGACGAGGCGCGCGCAGAAGCCCGCGATCTGATCGAGCGGATCACTACGGCACGCGACGCGTACTACGGGCGCGATGCCGAGGTCGTCGACGATGCGACGTACGACGGCTGGATGCATCGCCTCGATGCGCTCGAGAGGTTGCATCCCGAGCTGCAGTCCCAGGATTCGCCCACCCAGACCGTCGGTGCCGCCGAGTCGACGCTGTTCGCACCGGTCACTCATGCCGAGCGCATGCTGAGTCTCGACAACGTCTTCTCTCCCGAAGAGCTGACCGACTGGTGCGTCAAGGCGGCGGCAGCGGCCGGGCGCCCCGTGCGCTGGCTCTCCGAGCTCAAGATCGACGGACTGGCGATCAGCCTCCGCTACGAGAACGGTGTGCTGACCTCGGCGGCGACGCGCGGCGACGGTCGCGTGGGCGAGGACGTGACGGTCAATGCCCTGCGTGTGGCCGGGATCCCGGAGCGGCTCGAGGGCACCGGGCACCCGCCGATCGTCGAGGTGCGCGGCGAGATCTTCATCCCCGTCGCCGAGTTCGCCCGACTCAACGCCCTCCAGGCCGAGATGCGCGACCGGGTGGTCGACGAGGCGCGGTCCCGATCCCGCGCGTTCGACGAAGAGCGTGCCCGCATCAGTGCCGAGCGCCGATTCCCTGCTTTCGCGAACCCGCGCAACGCCGCAAGCGGCGGCCTGCGCCAGCAGCTCGACAAGAAGACGGGCCTCGAGCTCGAAGCGTCGGAGGCCCGTGTCCGCTCCCTCCGGCTCTACGTGCACGGCATCGGCGCCTGGCAGAACCCGCCCGTGTCCTCGCAGAGCGAGATCTACGCGCTCCTGGCTGAGTGGGGTCTGCCCATCAGCCCGCACTCGCAGACGCACGAGAGCATCGACGGTGTCCTCGGGTACGTCGCTCACTACGGCGAGAACCGTCACAGTGTGGAGCACGAGCTCGACGGCGTCGTGGTGAAGATCGACGAGCTGGCGCTGCACGACGAGCTGGGTGCCACGAGCCGCGCGCCGCGATGGGCGATTGCCTACAAGTATCCGCCCGAGCAGGTCAACACCAAGCTGCTCGACATCGTCGTCTCCGTCGGTCGCACGGGCCGCGCCACTCCATTCGCCGTGATGGCCCCCGCCCGCGTCGCGGGCAGCGTCGTGCGGCAGGCGACGCTCCACAACCAGGACGTCGTCCGCGCGAAGGGCGTCCTCATCGGCGACACCGTCGTCCTGCGGAAGGCGGGCGACGTCATCCCCGAGGTGCTCGGACCCGTGGTCGAGCTTCGTGACGGTACGGAGCGCGCGTTCGTGATGCCCGCGAACTGTCCCGAGTGCGGGTCGCCGCTCCGCCCCGCGAAGGAGGGTGACATCGACCTCCGTTGCCCGAACGCGCGCTCCTGCCCGGCGCAGGTCCGTGGCCGTGTCGAGCACGTCGGATCTCGGGGTGCCCTCGACATCGAGGCGCTGGGCGAGGTCACCGCGGCAGCGCTGACGCAGCCGCTCGGCGACGCGACACCACCGCTGGTGACCGAGGCCGCCCTCTTCGAGCTCACCCTCGACCAGCTCGTACCGATCGAGGTACTCGTCCGCGACTCCGAGACGGGCGAGCCGCGCGTCGATGACAAGACGGGCGAACCCGTGCGGCGTGCCCCCTTCCGGCGCAACCCGTCGTCCGCGGAGAAGAAGGAAGGGCTGACCGGCCCGCAGCCCTCGGCGCAGGCGCTGAAGCTCCTCGATGAGCTTGAGAAGGCGAAGACGAAAGAGCTGTGGCGGTTCCTCGTCGCGCTCAGCATCCGTCACGTCGGTCCGATCGCGGCCCGAGCGCTCGCCCAGTGGTTCGGCTCGATCGCGGCGATCCGGGCTGCGTCGCGCGACGAGCTGGCGGCCGTCGAAGGCGTGGGTGGGATCATCGCCGACTCCCTGATCGACTGGTTCGAGGTCGACTGGCACCGCGAGATCGTCGAACGGTGGGAAGTGGCCGGAGCGCGCCTCGAGGTACCGGGTCATCCCGGGCCCGGTGCTGCCGCCGTCGAGGGAGGAGTCCTCGAGGGGATCACCGTCGTGGCGACGGGATCGCTCGAGGGCTACACCCGTGAAGGCGCGCAGGAGGCGATCCTCGCGGCCGGCGGCAAGGCCGGGTCCTCCGTCTCGAAGAAGACCGACTTCGTGGCGGCGGGGCCGGGCGCAGGCTCCAAGCTGGCGAAGGCCGAACAGCTCGGCGTGCGGATCATCGACGCCGCGCAGTTCCGTGTCCTCGTCGAGCAGGGGCCGGCGGCTCTCGACTCGTGAGCGGCGAGCGTCATCGCGACGGGATCACCCGGCCCGATCAGGCCGTCGTGATCCCGATCGGCGCCGGTCCAGCGCGAACTTGAAGCGTGGCCGGTGTCAGCCGGCCAGCAGCCGATCGCGGACCTGGCGACGCAGCACCTTGCCGATCATGGACTTCGGTAGCTCGTCGACGACGACCACCCTGCGCGGCACCTTGTACGGGGTCAGGATGCCGCGGCAGAAGTCGCGGACGTCGGCCTCGTCGATCGTCGCCCCGGGGGCGGCAACGACGGCGGCGACGACGTCTTCGCCGGAGTGATCGCTGGGCAGGCCCACCACCGCAGCATCGGCGATCTGAGGGTGCTGCCGCAAGGCGATCTCGACCTCGGTGGGGGCGACGTTGAAGCCGCCGGTGATGATGAGCTCCTTGATCCGGTCGACGATCCGGACGAAGCCCGCCTCGTCGATCGTGACGATGTCGCCGGTTCGGAACCAGCCGTCGACGAACACCTTCTCGGTCTCCTCGGGCTTGCCGTAGTAGCCGGTGAACACCTGCGGGCCGCGAACGAGGAGTTCGCCGCGACCGCCGGGCTCGACGTCGCGCGTCGGTTCGTCCGGGTCCACGACGCGGCACTCGGTACCGGGGAGCGGAAGGCCGACGGTGCCGGGGACGCGGTTCTCCGCGACGGGGTTGGCCATCAGCACGGGCGAGCACTCCGAGAGCCCGTAGCCCTCGACGAGGTATCCGCCGGTCGATGCCTCGAAGGGGACGACGAGCTCGTGGGGCAGCGCCATCGCTCCGGAGATCGCGACCTGAGTGCCGGCGAGCGACACGCCCGCCGCATCGGCTGCGGCCAGCAGACGCTCGGCGATCGGGGGCACGAGCGGAAGGAGAGTGGCCGGATGCCGCTTGTGCACGGCCAGCACGAGGGCCGGATCGAACTTCGGGAAGAGGACGAGACGGGCCCCCATCGACATCGCGAAGGTCAGGCAGAGCGTGAGCCCGTATGCGTGGAACATGGGCAGCACGGCGTAGACGACGCAGCCGTCGCCGCGTTGGATGGTCGGTGTCCATGCCTGTGCCTGCGCGGCGTTCGCCAGGAGGTTCCGATGCGTGAGGGCGGCTCCCTTGGGGTTCCCGGTCGTGCCGCTCGTGTACTGGATGAGAGCGAGGTCGCCCGTCGTCGGGCCGACGTGGCTCGCGGGGAGCGGGTCGTGCCGTTCGGCGTCCGACCAGAAGCCGTGCACGCTGCTACGGGCGACGGGAGCGGTCAGAGCCTCGCGTGACTCGCGCGCTTTCGCGACCGGAAGTCGGAGCGCGGCCCTCATGCCGAGAGGCATGGCTGTGGTGATGTCGACGGAGATGACGGCGTTGAGCGCGAGATCGTCCGGGAACTCGAGCAGCACCGAGACGAGCTTGCTCCACACGATGGCGACCTTCGCGCCGTGGTCCTCGAACTGCTTGCGCATCTCGCGCGGCGTGTAGAGCGGATTGTGCTCGATGACGACCGCGCCGAGACGCAGCACGGCGTAGAACGCGACGATGTGCTGCGGGCAGTTCGGGAGCACGATCGCGACACGGTCGCCGCGGCGGACACCGGCATCCCGCAGGTACGCGGCCGCTCGCTCGATCCGCTCCTGCAGCTGCTGGTACGACACCGTGCGGCCGAAGAACTCGAGGGCGGGCGCATCCGGATGCTCGCGCGCGGACGTCGCGACGATGTCGACAAGCGAACCCTCGATGGGGGCCAGGTCCTCCGGCACCCCGTCGGCGTAGCTGGCGATCCAGGGACGTGGCGGGTCGTAGGTCGTCACGCTGACACCCTACGGGTCTCGCGAGCGATCGGGCCCCAACTAGAATCGACGGGTGTCAGAAATCACCCCCGATCTCGTGCGCCACCTCGGCGTGCTCGCCCGGATCCAGCTGAACGACGAGGAGGTCGAGCGTCTCACCGGACAGCTCGACGCGATCGTCGACAACATCGCGAAGGTGTCGGAGGTGGCGACGCCGGACGTCCCGGCCACGAGCCACCCGATCGCCCTCGAGAACGTCTTCCGCGAAGACGTCCCGGGCGACATGCTCACGCTCGAGCAGGTGCTGCAGAATGCGCCCGAGCGTGCGGATGACCGGTTCCGCGTGACCGCGATCCTGGGGGAGGAACAGTGAGCGACATGATCCGTTCGACCGCCGCCGAGCTGGCCGCCCGTCTGGCCGACGGCAGCGTCAGCAGTGTCGAGGTGACGCAGGCCCACCTCGACCGCATCGCCGCCGTCGACGGCGACGTTCATGCCTTCCTGCACGTCTCGGACCACGCCCTCCGTGTCGCGGGCGAGATCGACGCGCGCCGCGCCGCCGGTGAGGAACTGGGCGAACTCGCGGGCGTCCCGCTGGCGATCAAGGACGTGCTCGTCACGACCGACATGCCGTCGACGAGCGGGTCGAAGATCCTCGAAGGGTTCATGTCGCCGTACGACGCGACGGTCGTCGCGCGTGCTCGCGCTGCGGGGCTGGTCCCGCTCGGCAAGACGAACATGGACGAGTTCGCGATGGGGTCCTCGACCGAGCACTCCGCGTACGGGCCGACCCGCAACCCGTGGGATCTCAACCGCATCCCCGGCGGCTCCGGTGGCGGTTCCGCCGCCGCCGTCGCCGCGTTCGAGGCACCCCTCGCCCTCGGATCCGACACCGGAGGCTCGATCCGTCAGCCCGCGCACGTCACGGGCACGGTCGGTGTCAAGCCGACGTACGGCGGCGTCAGCCGCTACGGCTCCATCGCGCTCGCCTCCAGCCTCGACCAGGTCGGCCCCGTCTCGCGCACCGTCCTCGACTCGGCGCTCCTGCACGACGTCATCGGCGGGCACGATCCGCACGACTCGACGTCGCTCGCGGAGCAGTGGCCGTCCTTCGCCGCCGCGGCACGCGAGGGCGCCCGGGGCGACGTGCTCCGCGGGCTCAAGGTCGGAGTCATCCGCGAGCTGGCCGACGTGGGCTTCCAGCCGGGCGTCAGCGCCTCGTTCCGCGCCTCGCTGGCGGCGATGGAGGCCCAGGGGGCCGAGATCGTCGAGATCAGTGCGCCTCACTTCGAGTACGGGGTCGCGGCGTACTACCTGATCCTCCCGGCCGAGGCGTCGAGCAACCTCGCGAAGTTCGACTCGGTCCGCTTCGGGCTGCGCGTCGATGTCCCGGGCGGCACCGTGGAGGACGTCATGTCGGCGACGCGCGAAGCCGGATTCGGCGACGAGGTCAAGCGCCGCATCATCCTCGGCACCTACGCCTTGTCGGCGGGCTATTACGACGCCTACTACGGCAGTGCGCAGAAGGTGCGGACGCTCATCCAGCGCGACTTCGACGAGGCGTTCGCGCAGGTCGACGTCATCGCGACTCCGTCCGCACCCACGACCGCGTTCCGTCTCGGCGAGAAGATCGACGATCCGCTGCAGATGTACCTCAACGACGTGACGACCATTCCGGTCAATCTCGCCGGCGTTCCGGGGATCTCCATTCCGTCGGGGCTGTCGGATGACGACGGCCTGCCGGTCGGCATCCAGTTCATCGCGCCGGCGCGCCAGGACGCGCAGCTCTATCGCGTCGGCGCCGCGCTCGAGACTCTGCTGGTCGACAGCTGGGGCGGCCCGCTGCTCGACCGCGCACCGATCCTGGGAGGGGCACGCTGATGGCTGCCAAGGTCGCACTGATGGACTACGACAAGGCGCTCGAGCTGTTCGAGCCCGTCCTCGGCTTCGAGGTCCACGTCGAGCTGAACACGCGCACGAAGATGTTCTCCCCGGCGGCGAACCCCGCTCATCCCGAGAACCACGGCGCCGCTCCGAACACCCTCGTCGCGCCCGTCGACATGGGTCTGCCCGGGGCGCTCCCTGTCGTGAACGAGACGGCGATCCGGTCGTCGATCAGCCTGGGTCTCGCGCTCGGCTGCTCGATCGCACCCTCGAGCCGCTTCGCGCGGAAGAACTACTTCTACCCGGACCTCGGCAAGAACTACCAGATCTCGCAGTACGACGAGCCGATCGCGTTCGAGGGCGCGGTCGAGGTCGAGCTCTCCGACGGCACCACCGTGACGGTCGACATCGAGCGGGCGCATATGGAGGAGGACGCCGGCAAGCTCAGCCACATGGGCGGCGCGGCCGGACGCATTCAGGGCGCCGAGTTCTCGCTCGTCGACTACAACCGTGCCGGAGTGCCCCTCGTCGAGATCGTGACCAAGCCGATCTTCGGCGCCGAGCACCGCGCGCCCGAGATCGCGAAGGCGTACGTCCGCACCATCCGCGACATCGTGATCGGTCTCGGCATCTCGGAGGCGCGTCTCGAGCGCGGGAACCTGCGGTGCGACGCGAACGTGTCGCTGCGCCCGCGGGGGCAGGAGAAGCTCGGCACGCGCACCGAGACGAAGAACGTCAACTCGATGCGTTCCGTCGAGCGCGCGGTGCGCTACGAGATCCAGCGTCAGGCCGCGATCCTCGCCGAGGGCGGGACCATCACGCAGGAGACTCGGCACTGGCACGAGGACACCGGAACGACCTCGCCGGGCCGTCCGAAGTCGGACGCCGACGATTACCGGTACTTCCCGGAGCCCGATCTGCTGCCGGTCGCGCCGTCACCCGAGCTGATCGAGGAGCTTCGCGCGGCACTGCCCGAGCCGCCGGCCGCCCGACGCCGCCGTCTGCAGGGCGAATGGGGCTTCACGGATCTCGAGTTCCAGGATGTCGTCAACGGCGGCCTCCTCGCCGAAGTCGACGCGACGGTCGCTGCGGGGGCATCCCCCTCCTCGGCACGCAAGTGGTGGACCGGTGAGATCACGCGCGTCGCGAATGCGCGTGGCGCGGAGCCGCAGGCACTGGTGTCACCCGCTGACGTGGCGGCGCTGCAGCAGCTGGTCGATGCCGGAACCCTGACCGACAAGCTGGCCCGTCAGGTTCTCGAAGGCGTCATCGACGGCGAAGGCTCGCCGCAGGAAGTCGTGGATGCTCGTGGGCTGGCCGTGGTCTCCGACGACGGTGCGCTGATCGCCGCGATCGACGAGGCCCTCGCCGCGCAGCCGGACGTCCTGGCGAAGATCAAGGACGGCAAGGTCCAGGCCGCGGGAGCGGTCATCGGCGCCGTCATGAAGGCGATGAAGGGCCAGGCCGACGCCGCACGTGTGCGCGAGCTGATCCTCGAGCGCGCGGCACAGTAGGTCCGACTTCTCCGCATACCGGGAACGGCACCGCCGACACCTCCTCCGAGGCGGCGGTGCCGTCTCCATGTGCGGGCATACGACCGGTGTCGGCGGTACCCGCGAGAATAGACGCATGGGACGCGGCGACGGCACGGGACGCATGGTGTCGCCGCCGGACGCGGACGACACGGGCACCCGCATCCTGCACGTCGATATGGATGCGTTCTACGCGGCGGTCGCGGTGCTGGACGATCCCTCGCTCGCGGGCAAGCCGATCATCGTCGGCGGAGTCGAGCGCCGCGGAGTGGTCTCGAGCGCCTCATACGAAGCGCGTCGCTTCGGCGTGCGGTCTGCGATGCCGGTCGCGCGCGCACTGCAGCTGTGTCCGCAGGCGATCGTCGTGCCGACGTCGTTCGAGCGCTACACCGAGCTCTCGCGGCGCGTGATGGAGATCTTCCGATCGATCACCCCGCTCGTCGAACCGCTGTCGATCGACGAGGCTTTCCTCGACGTGAGCGGCGCCCGTCGGCTCTGGGGGAGCCCGCGCGAGATCGCGCAGCTCATCCGCCGGCGCGTCCTGAGCGAGACCGGCCTCACGTGCAGCGTCGGCGTCGCAGCGACGAAGCACGTCGCGAAGATGGCGTCGACGATCTCCAAGCCCGACGGCCTGCTCGTCGTCACGGAGGAGCAGACGCTCCGATTCCTCGGCGGACGTCCTGTCGGAGCGCTGTGGGGCGTCGGGCCGAAAGCAGCCGAGGCGCTGCTCACTCGGGGCATCCGCACGGTCGCAGATGTGTGGGACACCCCCAGGTCGGTTCTCGACAGGGCCCTCGGTCCGGCCATGGGCGAGCGGGTGTGGCATCTCTCGCGGGGCCACGATGCTCGCCAGGTCCAGACGGAGCGGGCCGAGAAGAGCATCTCGCACGAGGAGACGTTCTCGCGCGACGTCACCGACCTCACCGTGCTGCGCTCCGAGCTCAGGCGCCTCGCCGACCGGGTCGGCGCCCGGTTGCGTGCGGGCGGCTGGGAGGCCGCGACCGTGTCGATAAAGGTTCGTCTGAGCGACTTCTCGACCTACTCCCGCTCGCAAACGCTGCCGTTGGCGACGAATGTCGGTCAGCGCATCGGCTCAGCCGCGATCGAACTGCTCAGCACCGTCGAACTGTCGCAGCCGGTGAGGCTGATCGGTGTGCGCGCTGAGAAGCTCCGACCGGACGGCACCGGGGGCTTGGCCCTGTGGGACGACGACGAGGAGTGGCGGCGCGTCGACGACGCGCTCGATGGAGCGCGGGCCCGCTTCGGGAGAGGTGCGGTCACACGAGCGAGTGTCCTCGGGCCGCGCCGCGATGTCGGCGCCATGCCGACCAATCCGCGACCCGATCACGAACACTGACACCTGTACCGAGGCGCCCGGCGAGGGGTACGGTGGGTCCATGCCCAACCTCGCACTCGAACTCGGCAAGCAGACCGCGAATCTCGGCGTCACCAGCGTGTACGGCGAACAGCAGGATGTCGACGGCATCAAGCTCATCCCCGTCGCGCTGTCGTGGACCGGCTTCGGTGCCGGCGAGGATGACGAGGGCAACAGCGGTGGCGGTGGCGGCGGCTACGCCATCCCGGTCGGGGCCTACGTGCGCAAGGGCGACGATCTGCGTTTCGAGCCGAACCTCGTGTCGCTCGTGGCTGTCGGCATCCCTTTCGTGTGGGTCGTGGGCCGCGCTCTCAGCCGTGTCATCCGCGCCCTCAAGAAGTAGGGTCGCCGCGCGCCTGACATCTGCGGCGCTCATTCGCATCGTGCTCGACGCGGTCTCGCCGGGCGACGTCGTCATCATCGACGGCCGCAGCGGAGCCGGGAAGTCCACGCTGGCACGCGAACTCCAGCGCCGGTGGATCGGCGCGCGGACACCGCAGCTGGTCGCGCTCGACGAGCTGTATCCCGGATGGGACGGCCTCGCCGCGGGCGCCGAGTACGCGGTCGCCCGTGTGCTCGCCCCTCGCCGCACGGGAGCGACAGCGCGCTGGCAGCAGTGGGATTGGGAGACGGACCGCTACGGAACGGAGCGTGTCGTCGCCGCGGACGAGACGATCGTCCTCGAAGGCAGCGGCGCGCTGACTTCTGCCGCAGCCGGCTTCGCGACCGTCCGTATCTGGTTGGACGCGCCGAGCGAGGTCCGTCGACGTCGCGCGCTGACCCGCGACGGTGAGACTTACCGCCCGCACTGGGAGCGCTGGGCTGCGCAGGAGCTGGACCACATCGCCCGGAACGATCCTCGGGGCCTCGCGACGCACGTCGTCGAGCTCGTCTGATCAGCCGTCGAGCGCTTGGAGGAGCATCTCCTGGCGATACCCGAGCCACTCGTAGACGTCGAAGCGAGGATCGCCGACCGGCATGATGCTCTCGTCGCTGATGCCGATGCGCTCCGCCAGCACGAGCCGGAGGCCGGCGAGCGTCCGGAGCCAGGCGGTCTGCTGTTGCGGGTCGAGTGTCAGCGGTTGACCGGACGCCGCGTCATCGTGGGGGATCGGGCCGTCACCCAGCGTCGCGAGGACCAGACGCGCATCGGCGGCACGTGTCGCCGCGACATCGTCTCGGGTGAGCTCGCGGAACTCCGCCGCGGCAGCCTCATCGTCGGGATAGGCATCGGGGGAGAGACGCTTCGCCGCCGTGTCGCGGGGATCTTCGGGTGCTGTGACGAGCTCGAGGTACTGCTCCACGAGCTCTCGCAGGTAGTCCGCCTCGGGTGCGGGCAGGGCGAAGACGACGGAGGCGGTCATGCGTCCGCCCGTCGGACCGTCGCCCAGAGGCCGAACTCGTGCATCGCGCGCGTGTGCGCCTCCATCGCCTCGCGGGGGCCTTCGGCGACGATCGCGTGGCCGTCGTGATGGACGGCGAGCATCAGCTGGGTCGCGCGATCGCGTGAGTATCCGAAGTAGGTCCGGAAGACATGCACGACGTAGGACATGAGGTTCACCGGATCGTTCCACACGACCGTCTGCCACGGTTCGTCGGGGGCAGCACGGAGATCGATCTCGATGTCGATGTCGGGAAGGGTGGTGCTCATCAGGCCCATCCCAGCTCGTGCAAGCGATCGTCATCGATGCCGTAGAAGTGAGCTATCTCGTGGACGAGTGTCGTGTGTATCTCGTCGCGGAGGCCGGAGAGATCCTCGCACACGTGGAGGTGCGGTTCGCGGTAGACGATGATGCGATCGGGCAGCTCGCCCTGACCGTACCGGTCTCGCTCGGTCAGGGCGAAACCGTCGTAGAGGCCCAGCAGATCGAGACTGCCGTCTTCCGGGCGGTCTTCGACGACGAAGACGACATTGTCGAGTCCGTCGATCATGTCGTCCGGAAGACGGTCGAGTTCATCGGTGACGAGGAGCTCGAACTCCGCGGCATCCATCTCGATCATCCGCACTCCCGGACCGGGGTGTTTACGTGGGGTGGCTAACGGGACTTGAACCCGCGACCCCCGCGACCACAACGCGGTGCTCTACCAACTGAGCTATAGCCACCATGTCTCCCGGTGAAACCGGGCAACCAGACGATTGTATTACACGGATGGGGCATACGACGACACGGCGGCCTCGGCGGCTGCGCGTGCCTCGTCGCTGGTCGGTCCGGGCTCGGGCACGAACACCGCGGAGCGGTAGTACGCGAGCTCGCGTATCGACTCGCGGATGTCGGCCAGCGCTCGGTGTCCGCCGTCCTTGGCCGGCGCCTGGAAGTACGCGCGGGGGAACCATCGCCGCGAAAGCTCCTTGATGCTGGAGACGTCGACGTTCCGGTAGTGCAGCCACGAGTCGACGCGCGGCATGTACTTCGCGAGGAACATCCGATCGGTTCCGATCGTGTTGCCGGCCAGGGCCGCCTTGCCCTCGGGTACGAATCGCTGGATGTACTCGAGAACCGCGGCCTCGGCGTCGGCGAGCGCCGCACCCGAGTCGAGTTCGGTCAGCAGGCCCGAGCTCTCGTGCATCGCCGTGACGAAGTCGCCCATGTTCGCTCGCGCCGCCTCGCTCGGGCGGATCACGAGCTGGAAGCCCGGGTCGAGCGGGCGGAGCTCGTAGTCCGTGACGATGACGGCTACTTCGACGAGCTCGTCGATGCTGAGATCCAGCCCCGTCATCTCGCAATCGATCCATACGAGACGGTCGTTCTCGGCTGTTCCCACCATGTCGCCCATCCTAGTGACCGGCCACGACACGGCGGCCCCTGCGAGTTCTCGCTGCGGTCGCGGCCGGGCGGACAGCGCGGTCCCGAGCCTGTTCTCAGAAAGTTCTTGACCGCGCGACACACATATGACCATCATGACTACTACGTCGTAGTAATACGTAGTAGAAGTGCGAGGAAGCATGTTCAGAATCGGGATCATCGGCACCGGTGGTATCGCCAGCGCCCACATCGGCGGGTACCTCGCGTTCCCCGAGGAGTGCGAGATCGTCGCGCTCGGGGATGTCATGCCGGGCAAAGCCGCGCAGAAAGCCGCTGAGTTCGGGCTGACCGCGGCCATCGGCTACGACGACCCGCTGCGGATGATCGCGGAGGCCGAGCTGGACCTCGTCAGCATCGCGACGCCACCGTCGACGCACGCGGCGCTCGCGATCGCGGCCCTCGAAGCCGGTGTGAACGTCCTCGTCGAGAAGCCGATGGCGCCGTCTCTGGAAGAGTGCGACGCGATGCTCGCCGCCCAGGAGCGGTCGGGCAAGGTGCTCTCGGTGGTCGCTCAGAACCGGTTCCGCGACGACCTCGCGATCCTGAAGGCTGTCGTCGATTCGGGGCTGCTCGGCTCGATCTCCTCGGTGCGCGTGGACTCGGCCTGGTGGCGCGGGCTGTCGTACTACGACCTGTGGTGGCGGGGGACCTGGGAGAAAGAGGGTGGCGGCTCCACCCTCAACCACGCGATCCACCACATCGACCTGCTGCTGTGGCTGCTGGGCCGCCCGACGGAGATCACCGCGATGCTCGCCAACGCGCAGCACGACAACAGCGAGGTCGAGGACCTCTCCGTCGCCGTGCTGCGCTATGAGCGGGGCCTCGCGCAGCTCACCAGTTCGGTGGTGCATCACGGCGAAGAGCAGGAGATCGTCATCCAGGGTGCGAAAGCCAGGGTGTCGCAACCGTGGCGGGTGATCGCCGAGCGCGCCGACGGTGGGGGATTCCCCACGCCGGGCGGCGATCCCGACCTCGTGGCCGCGATCGAACGCGTGGTCGCAGGCCGGGCGCCGCTCGCGCACACCGGGCACGCGGGACAGATCGGAGATCTGCTCGCCGCGATCCGCGACGGACGTGCCCCCCAGGCGGACGGCTGGGATGGTCGCAACGCGATCGAGGTCGTCACCGCCGTCTATAAGGCGGGCATCGAGCGGACGTTCGTCGAGCTGCCGCTCGCGGCCGGTGACCCGTACTACCGTGCGGGCCATCTCGTGGATCGAGCTCCGCGCTTCTCCGAGAAGCAGGCGTCGCTCGTGGAGGCGGCATCGTGACCACGTCCTCGTTCCCCGGCGGCACGTCGCTGTCGCACCTCGACATCTACGACGACGTCACCGTGGACGGGGCGTGCGGCGGCAGCCCGCACATGCACCTCGTATCGACGGAGGCCTATCTCGTCGTCGGCGGTCGCGGTGCTCTCCAGACGATCGACCGTGACGGTTTTCGCGAGACGCCGCTCGAGCCCGGGTCGGTCGTCTGGTTCACGCCCGGCACGATCCACCGGGCGGTGAACACCGGCGGGCTCAGGGTCTTCGTGCTGATGAGCAATGCGGGTCTGCCGGAGGCGGGCGACGCCGTGATGACGTTCCCGGCCGAGGTCGTCGGCGACCCGGCCGCGTACGGCGAGGCGGCATCACTCGGCAGGGGCGACGGGCCGGCCGCGCGCGCAGCTCGTCGTCGTGACCTCGCCGTCACCGGCTTCGAGCGTCTGCGGGCTGCCGCGGTCGCCGGCGATATGGCACCCCTCCACGAGTTCTACGAACTGGCCGGAGCCCTCGTCCGCAGCCGCGCCGCCGGATGGGGATCGATCGTCCGGGAGGGCGCGCTCGCGGAGGCGGAGCGTTCGCTGACGCTCACCGAAGCGACCGCTCGCGGTGAGCTGACCCATCTGCGCGACGGCCGCGTCCACGTCGCTCCGGCGGCGTCCGGTGAACGCGCATTCGGCATGTGCGGCCGCATCCGCGCCTACGACGTGACAGACCAGGAGAACCCCCGATGAGCCATTCATTCACTTTCGATCCCCTCCCGCGCCCGGTCGTCGAGCCGGGGGAGTTCGCTTTCGCCGCCGTCGGCCTCGACCACGGGCACATCTTCGGGATGACCGATGGCCTGATCGGCGCCGGTGCGACCGTGACGTGGGTCTTCGACGAGGACACCGCACGCGCAGCCGCCTTCGCGAAGCAGTATCCGACAGCACGGATCGCGTCGAGTGAGCAGGAGGTACTGGACGATCCCGCGGTGCGATTGGTCGCGACGGCGGCGATCCCATCGCAGCGCGCTCCGATCGGGTTGCGTGCCATCGAGGCCGGGAAGCACGCGTTCGTCGACAAGGCGCCGCTCACGACGTTCGCGCAGCTGGATGCCGTCCGCGAGGCGACCGCTCGGACGGGCCTGCTGTATGCCGTGTACTACGGCGAGCGCGTCCACTCGGAGGCCGCGATCCTCGCCGACCAGCTCATCGAGCGGGGAGCGATCGGACGCGTCGTCCAGGTGGTGTGCTTCGGGCCTCATCGCATCGGCGGCGGGCGCCCGGACTGGTTCTACGACCCGGCCCAGTACGGCGGCATCCTCTGCGACATCGGCAGTCACAACTTCGATCAGATCTTGCACTACACCCGCGCTTCGGGCGGTCGGGTGTCGACGTCCACGATCGCGAACTACGCGCATCCCGAGAACCCCGGTCTCCAGGACTTCGGGGATGCGCACGTGATCCTCGACAACGGCGCGACCGGCTACGTGCGCGTCGATTGGTTCACTCCCGACGGCCTGGGCGTGTTCGGTGACGGGCGGACGATCCTGCTCGGTACCGATGGGTACATCGAGCTGCGCAAGTACATCGACATCGCGACCGACAACGGCGGCGGCCAGCTCTTCCTCGTCAACCAGGACAAGCAGCACCGCTTCGACGCGAACGGCATGACCGGGTTCCCGTATTTCGGGCGGTTGATCCGCGACTGCATCGACGGAACCGAGACCGCCATGAGCCAGGCTCACGCGCTGATGGCCGCGGAGCTGAGTCTGCACGCGCAGGCCGGCGCGACGGTCGTCGAGTCGCCGTCCGCCGTGGGCGCGCTCACGCCCTAGCCGCGACCCGCTCACGAGAGCCACGACGATGTGGAGTTTCGAATGACGCAATCCGTCCACCCGCCCGTGCGGCTCGGGGATGCCCCGCCCGCCGGCACCGCGACGCGCACGATCACGACAGCGCCGGTGAAACGGGGACTGTTCCGACGCGATCGCGCTCCCCGCGCGAAGCAGACCTGGCGCCGCGCGCTCGCCCGGGACTGGCGCCTCTACACATTCCTGCTCGCGCCCGTGGTCTTCCTGCTCGTCTTCAGATACGTGCCGATGCTCGGGAACGTCATCGCCTTCCGGCGCTTCCGCCCCGGCGGCTCGATCTTCGGCGACGAGTGGGTGGGCTTCTACTACTTCGAGGCCTTCATCTCGAACCAGCAGTTCTGGACGGTGTTCTGGAACACGGTGGTCCTCGGCGGCCTCACGCTGCTGATCACGTTCCCGCTCCCGATCATCCTCGCGCTCATGCTTAACGAGCTGCGGTCGCGACGGTTCAAGCGCATCGTGCAGACCATCTCCTACCTGCCGCACTTCATGTCCGTCGTCATCGTCGCGGGTCTCGTGCTGCAGCTCACGGCGCTCAACGGAACGGTCAATCAGGTCGTCGACGCCATGGGCGGCGATCCGGTGCCGTTCATGCAACGGCCGGAATGGTTCCGCACGATCTACGTCTCGTCTGAGGTGTGGCAGACCGTCGGGTGGGGCACGATCCTGTACCTGGCGGCGCTGACCACGATCGACGATCAGCTGTACGAGGCGTCGCGCATCGACGGGGCGAACCGGTGGCAGCAGACGTGGCACATCACACTGCCGGGAATCCGCCCGACGATGATGGTGCTCCTCATCCTCAACATCGGCTCGTTCATGGCCGTGGGATTCGAGAAGGTCCTCCTGCTGCAGAATCCGCTCATCTACTCGACGGCGGATGTCATCTCGACCTACCTCTACCGCGTCGGCATCCAGTCGGCCCAGTTCTCGTACGGAACCGCGATCGGCTTGTTCGAGGCGGTCATCGGCCTCGTGCTGGTCCTCGGCGCGAACGCCCTCTCTCGTCGATTGGTTGGTACATCGCTGTGGTGACCGAAGCCCTGCCCCCGAAGCCCGACGCGGCGCGCGTGCGTCGCGAGACCGGCATCATCCGCGAGTCGGGCGGGTACCGTGCGTTCCGCGTCGTGAACGCCGTCGCACTCGTGCTCGTCTGCGTCGTGACGCTCTATCCGTTCGTCAATCTCGTCGCGAAGGCGTTCTCGTCGGAGGGCTACATCGCCGCGGGCGAGGTCAACATCGTTCCGCGGGGATTCAATATCGACACCTTCCGCGTCGTGATGAACGACGGAACGTTCTGGACGAACTACGGCAATACTTTCCTCTACACGATCGTCGGGACCCTCATCGCGATGGCGATCACCACGACGTATGCCTACGCCCTCAGCAAGCCCTACCTGAAGGGGCGCACGTTCTTCGTCGGCATCGCCGTCTTCACGATGTTCTTCGGCGGCGGGCTCATTCCCAACTACATCCTCATCGCGAACTACCTCGGCTGGCGGAACAGCATCTGGGCGGTCGTCGTCCCCGGGGCGCTGAGCGTGTTCAACCTGCTCGTCATGAAGTCCTTCTTCGAGAACTTCCCCGAGGAGCTCGAGGAGGCTGCCGCGATCGACGGCCTCACGACCTACGGCATCTTCTTCCGCGTCGTGCTGCCGTTATCGAAGGCGGTGCTCGCGACGATGACGTTGTTCTACGCGGTCAGCATCTGGAACTCGTGGTTCAACGCGTTCCTCTTCCTCGACGACAAGTCGCTGTTCCCCGTGACCGTCTATCTGCGCAACCTCATCGCCGCCGCAACGGGAGTGCAGGAAGCGATCGGCGGAGAGTCGGCGCAGGTCGCCGCGAACATCCAGGCCGTCACCATGCTCCTCACGGTCCTGCCCATCATCTGCTTGTACCCCTTCATCCAGCGCTACTTCGTCTCGGGCGTGATGCTCGGGTCGGTCAAGGGCTGACGTCCCCTACGTCGAACGACGGCGTTCACACAGAGGAGAAACACCATGACAAACACTCGACACACCCTTGTCGGCGTGGCGGGTCTGGCGGCCGCGGCGGTCGTGCTCGCGGCCTGCTCCGGTCCCACGACCGAGGATGCCGTCGGCGACGGCGGCGCAACGATCGGCGAAGCCCAGTCCGTCGGCGCGATGGACGACTTCGAAGCCGGCGTCACCTTCGTGGCGACCGAGCCCGTCGACTTCTCGCTCATGTATCGAGACCACCCCAACTACCCGGTCAAGGACGACTGGTCGCTGTTCCAGCATCTGAAGGACGACCACAACGTCTCGTTCTCCCGCACCGACATCCCGATGGCGGACTTCGACCAGAAGAAGTCGCTCCTCATCGGCAGCGGCGAGGCGACCGACATCATCTCGTCGACCTACGCGGGGTCCGAGACGCAGTTCGTGTCGGGCGGCGCGATCCTGCCGGTGTCGGACTACTTCGAATACATGCCGAACCTCCGACAGAAGATCGCCGACTGGGATCTCGACGCCGACCTGCAGAACCGTCGTCAGGAGGACGGGAAGATCTACCACCTGCCGGGTGTGCGCGAGGTGCCGGACGTCCAGTACTCGGTGGCCATCCGCGAGGATCTGTGGCAGGAGGCGGGCATCACCGAAGACCCGGCGACCTGGGACGAGTATCTCGACCAGCTCCAGCGGGTGAAAGCGGCCAACCCGGAGCTCGACTACGCGATGTCGGACCGCTGGACGGACGCCACGCCGCTCGGCTCGCTGCTCAGCATCATGGCGCCGAACTACCCGACTGCCGCCGGCTGGGGATACGCCAACACCTGGTACGACCAGGACGCCGGCGAGTACGTGTTCACGGGCGCGTCGGACGGCTACAAAGAGGTCGTGTCCGACGCGGCCGCGCTGGTGGAAGCGGGCGTCCTCGACCCGGAGATCACGCAGAGCGACGACCAAGCGGTACAGAAGTTCATCTCGGGCAAGTCCGCGGCGATCTCCGGCAACACGCAGACGATCGCCGAGTACCGCCAGAAGTTCGCCGATTCGGGGCAGGGCGATGTCCCGGTGCGGCTGCTCTCGCTCCCCGGGGGACCCGCGGGCGACAAGCTCCCCAGCGGTCGGTTCACCTCGGGCATCCTCATCTCGAGCGCTGCTGCCGACAAGCCGTACTTCAAGGCCCTGCTGCAGTTCGTCGATTGGCTGTACTACTCCGACGAGGGACTCGAGTTCGCGCAGTGGGGCGTCGAGGGGGAGACGTTCACGCGCGACGCGGACGGCACGCGCACGCTCATGGACGACATCGCCTGGAGCTCGATCAACGCCGGCGCGCCGAAGCTGCTGAACGCCGACTACGGCTACAGCAACGGTGTGTTCGTGCTCGCGAACGGCTCGTCCCAGGAGCTGGTGCTGTCGATGATGACGGACGAGATCGCCGCGTGGACCGCGGAGCAGCTCGAGAAGAAGGAGCAGCTCCCGACGGCACCCGCCCCGCTTCTCAACGAGATCGAGCTCGAGCACACCTCTCTGCTGCAGACGCAGTTGACCGACGCCGTGCACGCTGCGACCGCGTCGTTCATCACCGGCCAGCGCTCGATCGATGACGACTGGGACGCGTATGTGGCTCAGCTCGAGGGCCTGGGATCGTCTCAGCTCATCGAGACGTTCAACACGGCTCTCGAGCGCACGCAGAATCAGGGCTGACGAGACGCGGCCGGCCGCCCTCCGGCAGTCGGCCGCGTCTCGCCACCGAGCGAAGGAGCTGAGGGAATGGCTGTCGAGACCAGCACGAGTCGCCGCGTCGACGCGGCCGATGAGGTCGGCAACGGGCCGCTGTCACGCGGCGCAGCGTTCATCTACCGCCAGATCGTCCTGGAGATCCAACTGATGGCCGCGGTTTCGCCATCCGTCGCCGCGGTGCTGCTGCTCGACCGCGACACCTCGAACATGCCCCTGTTCGTCCTGGCGCTGTTGCCGCTTGCACCGGCCCTCGTGGCCGGCGCGGCTGCGGCCATGGTTCCGCGAACCGACCTGTCGCCGGGCCGCCACTTCTTCCGTGCATATCGCCGTGACTTCCTGGCGACGCTCCGGTGGGCGACGCCGTTGGCCCTCGTCGGGGCGCTCCTCGTCTTCAACCTCATCCACCTCGACGACGTCGACGGCGGGTGGGTCCTTCGGCCCGTCTATGGCGTGCTGGGTGCGCTCACGCTCGTCTGGGGCGGGCACATGATCGTCCTCACCGCGGCGTTCGACTTCCGGGCGCGGGACGCTGCGCGAGTCGCCGTGGTGCAGCTCGCGTCCCAGTGGCGATTCTCGCTGGGTGTCCTCTCGCTGCTCATCGTGGCGGCGTTCCTGGTCGTCGCTCTGACCGAGGTCGTCCTGCTGCTCTCCCTCTGGGCCTTCGCGGGGCTGCTCGCGCTCATGGCGCGGCCCATGGTCACCGCCACCGCAGCGAGGTTCACGCGCCGGCCCTGAGCCGCATGCGAAGTGCCCCCGACAGGATTCGAACCTGTGACCAACGGATTAGAAGGCCGCTGCTCTATCCACTGAGCTACGGAGGCGGATGCTCCTACGCTATCGCGCGGCGGACGTTCTGTCGGGCCGGGTACCCCGGCCTCTGGCACCGCGGCACCCGGGGGCGTAGCCTTCGGAGGTCGGAAGGGGTTCGATGATGAACGCGCAGACACGATCGACAGCACTGTGGGTGGCGTACGGGGCCGGAGGAGTCGCAGGAATGATCCGCCGCCGTGACGACGAGTACGTCGTCACCATGGCGGGGGCGGATGCGGAGCTCGGCGTCTATCCGACCATGGAGATCGCCAAGAACGCCCTGCACGCGCACATGGCGCCGGGAGCGGACTGGCCTACGTTCCGGGAGCACTGACGGCGGGTCCGGCACTCGCCCGCATCGCGTCGGGCGCGCCGGGATCGGTGGTGGGGCCGGGGCGGACGCGGACACGCCGGTCGAAGATCGGCAGGGTCACGTGCACGATCGGACCGATCAGAACGGCGAACAGAACCGTGCCGAGGCCCACCGTGCCGCCCAGCAGCCAGCCGGTGACGAGCACGGTCGCCTCGACGGTCAGACGGCCGACCCAGATCGGCCACCCCCATCGTTGATGGATGCCGGTCATGAGACCGTCGCGCGGGCCAGGCCCCAGCCGGGCTCCGATGTAGATCCCGGAGGCGACCCCGACGAGGACGGTTCCCACGAGGAACATGACGACCCGCGCCGCCCAGGGGTCGGGGGTGCTGAGCAGGGGGAGGGTGAACTGCATCGCGCCTCCCACCACGAGGATGTTCGCGATCGTGCCAACTCCCGGTCGTTGCCGCAGTGGGATCCAGAGAAGCAGCACCAGGAAGCCGGTGATGCTCACGACCCATCCGATGCCGATGCCCGTTCTCGTGCTCACGCCCTCGGCGAACACCGTCCATGGGTCCAGGCCGATGCCGGCATCGACCATGACGGCGCACCCGGCGCCGAACAGGATGAGGCCGACGATGAGCTGCGAGAGGCGGAGGAACACCTGACCATTGCATCCCAGGATTGGCCGTAGCGGAAGAGGCCAATTACCGTACTGTGGCCGTATGCACTCCCGCATCTCCGCCCGAACGCTGGAAGCCGCACTCGGTGGTTGGCGCACCCGTGAACCGGCGTACGAAGCTCTCGCGGACGGGATCCGCCTGCTGTGCCTGGACAACCGCATCGCGGCGCGCACGCTGCTGCCGGCGGAGCGCGGGCTCGCGCACACGTTGGGGCTGAGTCGTACGACGGTGGCGAGCGCCTACGCGAGCCTGCGCGCGAGCGGACACATCGAGAGCCTGCGCGGTTCGGGCAGCGTGACGACCGCCCAGCCGATGCGTGGTGGCGGGACGGTCTCCGTGGAGCCCGGATCGATCGATCTGCAACAGGCGAGCCCGAGCGCGTGGCCGGGTCTCGCCGGCGTCATGGCCGAGACGGCGTCGGATGCCGCGAGGCTCGTGTCGCGGACGGGGTACGACACGCTCGGCTCGGCTGCGCTGCGCGAGGTGATCGCAGAGAGGTACACCGTGCGCGGCATCCCGACGTCGCGCGATCATATCCTCGTCACGGCCGGCGCGCAGAGCGCGATCCATCTCATCGCGGAGGTGCTCGTGGCCCGCGGCGACCGTGTGCTCGTCGAGACGCCGACCTATCCTCACGCCGCCGAGGCCCTGCGCGCCGCCGGAGCGAGACTGGTGGCTGTTCCGGTCACGACCGAGCACGGCTGGGATCTCGACCGCCTGGACGAGGCGGCACGGCGGACCCGCCCCACACTGGCTTACCTGATGCCGACGCTCCAGAACCCGACCGGGCGTTCGATGACGCTTCTCGAGCAGGCGGCGCTGGAGGATGTCGCGGGGCGCGGATGCACGCTCGTGGTGGACGAGACGACGGCCGAGCTCTCGTTCGGCGCGCCCGCCGCCCCGGTGCTGAGAGGAGACGACGTGGTTCGGATCGGCTCGCTCGGGAAGACCGTATGGGGCGGGCTGCGCGTGGGGTGGGTCCGCGCCCAGCCGGAGGTCATCCGGCGACTCCACGCGGCGCGGCCGGCACGCGACCTCGGCACGCCGGAGTTCGAGCAGGAGGTCGCGGCGAGGTTGATCCCGCGGATGCCGGAGATCCTGCCGCAACGTGCGGAACTCCTGTCGCGTGGTTACCGCGCGGCGCGAACCAGCCTGCGCGAGAGGCTGCCCGATTGGGACGTCCCCGAGGTCGACGGCGGGGTCGCGCTCTGGATCGGCCTCCCGGCGCCTCTCAGCGGACCTCTCGTGCTGGGCGCACGCGCGGCGGGTGTCTATCTCAGTGCCGGCCAGCGCTTCGCCGTCGACGGCGGGCATGAGAACCGTCTGCGCTTGCCTTTCACCGCGTCGCCCGCTGACCTGCAGAGCGCCGTCGAGGTCCTCGGGACGGTGTGGGAGCGTGTGACGAGCGGGTCCCGGACGGCGGGACCTGCCCCATTCGACGCTCTCGTGTGACGTCGACAGGTCAGAACGCGACCCGTCGGCGGTCAGCGGGACAAGCGAAGTGTGTCGGCGGCCTCGCTCATGCGCCAGAACTCCCCGATGGCGATGAAGGAACGGGACGGTAGGTGGTAGCGCAGGGCGCGGAATCGCTCTCCGCGCGGAGTCGCCACGCGCTCGATGAGGCCGCGGACGTGACCATCGCGCTCGATGACGCGCCAACGGTCGGTCCCGAGCGGGACGAGTCTCTCAGCCGGCCGTGACGGCACTGTCGCTGTCGGGGGTCGGGTGGGCTGCGCCTGGATCGATGCCATGGTCTCCTCCTCACCACCGAGGCTAGGGAGGGCCTCCGACATCCGCGGGAACACGTGGGTGGCAGCGATGGTTGGCTATGGTGAGACCTCGCGCAAGCGAGAGAACGGAGCCTTCCATGACCACCACCTTCATCCTCGCCGGCGGCTGCTTCTGGTGCCTCGATGCTGCATATCGCGCGCTCGACGGTGTGTCAGAGGTCGTGTCGGGCTACATCGGCGGGCACGTTCCGAACCCGAGCTACGAAGCGGTCTGCACGGGAACGACCGGGCATGCCGAGGCGGTGTCGGTCACCTTCGACCCCGAGGTCATTCCCGCCGACGTCATCCTCGACGCCTTCTTCACGATGCACGACCCGCGTCAGCTCAACCGGCAGGGCGCCGACGTCGGCACCCAATACCGCTCGGCCATGTTCCCGCTCGACGACGCCCAGGTCGAGCTCTTCACCGCCGCGCGCGATCGCGCTGATGAGATGTGGGGCGGTGGCGTCGTGACGACGATGGAACGCGCCGACACGTTCTACCCGGCGGAGGACTACCACCAGGACTTCTTCGCGAAGAACCCCGGACAGGGCTACTGCCTCGCGGTCGCCGTCCCCAAGGTGAACAAGGTGCGCGCGCGGTTCGCGGAGTACGCGCGGAGCTGACTCCTCCCCACCCCGTGCCCTGGGCGGTTCTGCACTGATGTGCGGGGCCGCCCTCGTGCTTGTGGTCCTGAGCCGGAGGCTGGAGGAGCTCCGGCATCCGACGGGCACTCGGGTGCCGGAGCGCATCCCTTCCCGTGCCCCGCGTGCTGAGGAGCAGACATGTCAGATCGCATCACCGTCGTCGGCAACATCGCCACCGAGCCCGAGCAGCGTCGCACCGGCAGCGGCATCCCGGTCACGAGCTTCCGCCTCGCGAGCAGCCAGCGTTATCGCGACGCGCAGTCGGGCGAGTGGGTCGATGGAACGACCAACTGGTACCGGATCAGCGTGTTCCGCGCGCTCGGGGAGAACGCCTTCGCTTCCCTCCGCAAGGGTCAGCGGATCATCGTCGACGGACGCCTTCGGCTGAAGGAATGGGAGGCCGGTGAGAAACGGGGGATCGAGGTCGAGATCGACGCCGACGCGATCGGGCCCGACCTGAAATGGGGTACCGCGTCGTTCCAGCGGAGCCCGCGCTCGGATGCGTCCGGTCAGAATTCCCCTGCGCCCCTCAGCCAGCCTGCGCCCGACGGGCCGTCGGTGGCCGATGGCGAATGGTCCGTCGCCGAGCCGTCCCTCTCGGGCCTCAGCGACCCGACTCCGTTCTGAGAGTCGGGACGACGGGCCGCGCCGTCTAGGATTCAGGCATGCGCGTGCTTCGTTCTCGGTCGACCCGCGCCCTGGTGGGAACGTTCGGCGCTCTGGTCGTGGCCGCTTCCATCGCGGGCTGCTCGATGCTCTTCCCCGATGAGCCTCCGGCGACGACGACCATCGAGACCCCCGCGCCGACGATCTCCGAGGGGCCTGCGCCGCTGTCACCCGAGAGCACGGCGACCGACAACCTCCCGCTCTTCACCGAGGTGATGAATCAGGTCGCCGCATCCCCGGACAGCGTCGCGGGTCGTGCGTATGTCGACGCTCTCGTGGCGGCCGGCTTCGACAAGTCGACGATGCAGGTCACGGCGGATCGCACGTCCGTCGACGATCCCGTCGACAGCCTCCAGTTCTCCGTGCTGTGGGCGGGGGAGTGCCTCGTGGGGCAGGTCGGCCCGTCGACTCCGGCACCGACCGCCACCGTGCTCCCGGAGCTGCCGAGCGGCGGCTGCTTGATCGGGCAGACCCGCCCCATCGACTGGTGACTCGCGGGTCCTGAGGGCCCTAAGGCGGCGGCCGCCCCGACTAGACTCGAGTCGTTATGGCCGAATACATCTACTCCATGGTCCGCGCCCGCAAGGCCGTCGGCGAGAAGCTCATCCTCGACGACGTCACGATGGCATTCCTCCCCGGTGCCAAGATCGGAATGGTCGGCCCCAACGGTGCCGGTAAGTCGACGATCCTGAAGATCATGGCGGGGCTCGACCAGCCGTCCAACGGCGAGGCGAAGCTGTCGCCGGGGTTCACGGTCGGCATCCTCATGCAGGAGCCGGAGCTCGACGACACCAAGACCGTGCTCGAGAACATCGAGGCGGGCGTCGCGATCAAGGCCAAGCTCGACCGCTTCAACGAGATCTCGGCCCTCATGGCCGACCCCGACGCCGACTTCGACGCGCTGCTCGCCGAGATGGGCACGCTGCAGGAGGAGATCGACGCGGCCGATGGCTGGGACCTCGACTCTCAGCTGCACCAGGCGATGGAAGCACTTCGCACGCCGCCCGCCGACGCTCCGGTCGCACCGCTGTCGGGTGGTGAGCGGCGTCGTGTGGCGCTCGCGCGTCTGCTGCTGCAGAAGCCCGACCTGCTGCTTCTCGACGAGCCCACCAACCACCTCGATGCCGAGAGCGTGCTCTGGCTCGAGCAGCACCTGCAGGCGTACAAGGGTGCGGTCATCGCGATCACCCACGACCGGTACTTCCTCGACAACGTGGCGGAATGGATCGCCGAGGTCGACCGCGGCCGCCTCATCGGCTACGAGGGCAACTACTCGACGTACCTGCAGAAGAAGGCCGAGCGCCTCGACATCCAGGGCAAGAAGGACGCGAAGCTCGCCAAGCGGCTGAAGGACGAGCTCGAGTGGGTGCGGAGTTCCGCCAAGGGGCGCCAGACCAAGTCGAAGGCTCGTCTGGCTCGCTACGAGGAGATGGCCGCCGAGGCCGAGCGCACGCGCAAGCTCGACTTCGAGGAGATCCAGATCCCCGCGGGCCCGCGCCTCGGCAGCGTCGTGATCGACGCCAAGAAGCTGCACAAGGCGTTCGGCGACCGAGTGCTCATCGACGGCCTCAGCTTCAACCTCCCGCCCAACGGCATCGTGGGCGTCATCGGGCCGAACGGTGTGGGAAAGACCACGCTCTTCAAGACGATCGTTGGTTTGGAGCCACTCGACGGCGGCGACCTGAAGATCGGCGAGACCGTCAAGATCAGCTATGTCGACCAGTCGCGCGGCAACATCGATCCCGAGAAGACGCTCTGGGAGGTCGTCTCGGACGGGTTGGACATCATCACGGTCGGCAAGACCGAGATCCCCTCGCGGGCGTACGTGTCGAAGTTCGGGTTCAAGGGACCCGACCAGCAGAAGAAGGCGGGTGTGCTCTCCGGTGGTGAGCGCAACCGTCTCAACCTCGCGCTGACGCTCAAGGAGGGCGGCAACCTGCTGCTGCTCGACGAGCCCACCAACGACCTCGACGTCGAAACCCTCAGCTCGCTCGAGAACGCGCTGCTCGAGTTCCCCGGCTGCGCCGTCGTCATCACCCACGACCGGTGGTTCCTCGACCGCATCGCGACGCACATCCTCGCGTACGAGGGCACCGAGGAGAACCCGTCCCAGTGGTACTGGTTCGAGGGCAACTTCGAGGCGTACGAAGCCAACAAGATCGAGCGGCTGGGTGCGGATGCAGCCAACCCCGCGAAGTCGACGTACCGCAAGCTCACGCGTGACTGATCACTCGTCGCACGCGGTGGCCTCGGTGGTGGAGACCGCCGGGGCCACCCGCGTCCGTATCCCCATCCATCTCCGGTGGGGAGACCTCGACGCGCTCGGACACGTCAACAACACGTCGATGCTCAAGCTGCTCGAAGAGGCGCGCCTGCGTGCGTTCTGGAAGCCGGAGGCGGGGCTCTCCGGCCCATCCACCGCGATCCTCGACGCGCTGAGCCTCTCGGCCGAGACGATGACCCTGATCGCACGGCAGGAGATCGAGTACCTCGCGCCGGTTCCGTACGGTCAGCGCCCGCTCGACGTCCAGCTCTGGATCGGTCGCATCGGGGGGTCGAGCATCGATGTCTGCTACGAGGTGTACAGCCCTCGTGATGACGAGGCGCAGACCTGCTACGCCCGTTCCACGGCCGTCGTGGTGATGGTGTCCACCGAGACCGGCCGGCCCGTCCGCCTGAGCGACGAGATGCGATCGGCATGGGCACCCGTCGTGGGGGAGCCCATCACCTACTCTCACCGGCGCTGATCGTCCTCGGGATTCGTGGTGTCCGGGACCCGCACCATGATCTCCTGCGCGACGCTCGCGACGAGCGTGCCGGCGCGATCGTAGATCCGTCCCGTCGACAGGCCACGTCCGCCGCGCGCGCTGGGCGACTCCTGGACGTAGAGGAGCCAGTCGTCGACACGCGCCGGCCGGTGCCACCACATCGCGTGGTCGAGGCTCGCGACTTTCAGCCCGGGCGTGGCCCATGCCAGCCCGTGCGCCCGCAGCACCGGCTCCTGAATGGTGAGGTCACTGAGGAATGCCAGCGCAGCTCGGTGCACCGCGGGGTCGTCGGGCAGCGCTGAGCGGGTGCGTGCCCAGACCGCCTGGCGCGGTGTCTTCGCAGGATCGGGTTCGAGGTAGATCGGCGCGGTGACGTGGCGCAGCTCGATGGGGCTCGCGGAGAAGATGCGCCGGCTCAGCGGGTGCATCCCGCTCAGTTGCTCCTCGAGCGCGGGGAGGTCCTCGGGCTGTGGCATCCCGGCGGGCATCGGCTCGGCGTGCTCGACTCCGGGGTCCTCGTCCTCGAACGAGGCGATCATCGAGAAGATCGGCATCCCGTTCTGGAACGCCTGCGTGCGGCGCGTCGAGAACGATCGCCCGTCATGGATGCGGTCGACTGAGAACGTGATGTTCCGCGACGAGTCGCCCGGGCGCAGGAAGTAGCCGTGCATCGAGTGCGGCACGCGCGCCTCGGGCACGGTCCGCATCGCCGCCATCGTCGCCTGGGCGAGCACCTGCCCGCCGAAGACGCGACCCTGGGGCATCACCTGCGACCTGCCGGTGAAGATGTCCTCGGTCGTCCGCGCCTCGCTCGACGACAGGTCGAGCACGCTGAGCATCGCGGCGACGGGATCCGTCTCTTCCGCGGGAAGGTCGGGTGCGGGCTCTGAGCTGTGTGCGGGCATCGCTGGGTAGTCTAGGACGGATGTCCGAGCGTCTCCTCTTCCCGCATCCCGAGGTCGCGCGCGACGTCCTGACGTTCGCCGGCCGCGCTGGCCGTCACGGTGACGGAGTCGTCCGGCTGCAGGCGAGAGCGGGGGTGCTGGCTCTCTCGTGCGCGCCGCTCGCGCCGCGATCGCTGACCGACCCCACCCCTTTCGTCCTTGCGCTCCGCACGGCGCGGGTCGATCCCGAGCTCGAGTGCGACCTCACGGTCGATGCGGCTGCGCTCGCCCCCGACGCTGACGACGACCGCGCCGTCCGGCTTCCGGACAGCGGGGTCACGGCCGCATGGTCCGGCGTCTCTCCGCCGCGCTCCGGCTGGCGCGAGGACGGCACCCTCGACTCCGCGCGCGTGTCGCTCCGCGCACAGTGGGGCATCGCCGCTGTCGCGCGTCAACTGCCGACGGGCGCGGGCGACGACGTCGTGCACCTCGTCCGCTCGTCGGTGTGGGGGATTCCCGACGACGACCTCGCGGGCCTGCCTCTCGGGGTGGCCTTCGCCGCAGTCGGCCTGGGGTTCATCGCGGGAGCCGAGCAGCCCGCTGTACGCCGAACCGATGCCTGGACGCGCGTGTCATTCGCTCGAGGTCACGTGCTCACTCGCGGGCCGGTCGCGATGGGCCTGACGCCCGTCCGATCGACGGGGCCCGCGCGCTGAGTCATTCCCGGGGCGACGCGTCCGCAGCGGGAGCCGGGTTCAGGTCGAGCGCCGGCCGGCTGCCCGATGCCCGCGGGCCGATCCCCGCGGGCTCGAAGGTGTTGACCATCGCGTACGCAGCACGTTCGAGGTAGTCCCACAGCGTCGCCTCGTGAAGCGGAGCGAGCGACAGCTCGTCGAGTGCGGTGCGCATGTGGCGGAGCCACCGGTCGCGCGCGTCGGGATCGACGTGGAACGGACGATGCCGCATGCGGAGCCGGGGGTGTCCCCGTTCTTCGCCGTACGTGCTGGGTCCACCCCAGTACTGTTCGAGGAACGTCGTGAGGCGATGCGCCGCGGGCGCGAGATCGGCCTCGGGGTACATCGGCCGCAGGACGTCATCGGCAGCGACCTCCCGGTAGAAGACGTCGACCAGTCGGACGAACGTCTCATGACCTCCGACCTCGTCGTAGAAGCTGACCTGGTCGCTCACGGGGTGCCCTTCCGGTCATCGGGTGCCTCGCCGGGATCGGCGGGCGAGTCGTGGGTCGTGGACGTGTCCGTGCTCTTGTCCACGCCGCGGTTGCGCTTCGGACGCCACTGAGGCCGCGCCTTCACGGTCGGCGGAGTCACCGGCTGCGGCTTGGTGCGCGGGGGATTCGCGCCCCGGATGCTCTGGGCACCTTCGAATCCGGTCAGGATGGTCGAGTTGAGCTGAGGGATCTTGACCCCGAGCTCATCCACAGCATTCTTGAGTCGTACCCGGAGTGCGCGAGCGACGTCGTCCTTGGCATTCGGACGCGTCTTGACGACGACGCGGATCACGAGCGCGTCACCGGCGATCGACTCGAGCCCCCAGAGCTCGGGCTTCTCGATGATGCGGCTTCGCCACTTGGGCTCGCGCGCGAGCTCCTTCGCGGCCTCGATCACCGACTTCTCGACGACCTCGACATCGGCATCCGCCGGCACCGCCAGGTCGATGATGACCCGCGACCAGCCCTGGGACATGTTTCCGATCCGGGTGATCTCACCGTTGCGGACGAACCAGAGCGTGCCGTTGACATCGCGGACGTGGGTGACGCGCACGCTGACGTACTCGACGATGCCGGTCGCAAGACCGAGGTCGACGACGTCGCCGATTCCGATCTGGTCCTCGGCGACGATGAACATCCCGTTGAGCACGTCTTTGACGATGTTCTGAGCCCCGAAGCCCAGCCCGGCACCGATCGCAGCGGAGAGCAGCGTGAACGAGCCGAGGATGCCGGGGCTCAAGACCCCGACGACCATGAGGAGCGCGACGATGACGATCGTGACGTTGACGATGTTGGTCAGGATGGACCCGAGGGTGCGCGTACGCTGCACGATGCGCACCTGAGCGAGCGGCGACATGTCGATCGCGCGGGTGTCTTCGGCCTCGGCGCGGTTCTTCGCTCCGCGCACGATGCGATCGACGATGCGTCCGATGAGGCGGCGCATCACCCATGACAGCGCGAAGGCACCCAGCACGATGCCCGCGACGGCGACGATGTTCCATCCGGCTTCGGACAGGAATCTCAAGAAATCGTCGACGGGGAACTCCCACGCAAGGGGGATCGGAGGGGTCACGGTGGTCATCGTTCCGATCCTAACCAGGCGCCCCATGGCCTTCCCGAGAGGGCCGTCAGGAGTCGACTGCGGGATCGGCGAGCCCGTGCGCGATGAGCACGGCGTGGACGCGGTCTCGTGCCGGGAGCTTGGTGAGGATCCGGCCCACATGCGTCTTCACGGTCGACTCGCTGAGGAAGAGCTCGGCAGCGATCTCGAGATTCGTGAGACCGCGCGCCATGGCCGCGAGGACGTCGGCCTCGCGGGCGGTGAGCGACGCCGGCGCGACGGGTTGCGGAGCGGGCAGACCTGTCGCTGTGACGAGCTCGATCATGCGACGGGTGATCCGCGGCGCGAGGGTGGCCTCGCCCGCCGCCACGGCTCGTACCGCCGCGACGAGTTCGTCGCGGCGGGCATCCTTCAGGAGGAAGCCGCCGGCACCCGCTCGCAACGCGCCGAATGCGTACTCGTCGAGGTCGAAGGTCGTGAGCACCAGGACGGCGACGTGCGGATGCTCCGCCCGGATCCGGGCGGTCGCCTGGATGCCGTCCACGCCGGGCATCCGGACATCCATGAGTACGACGTCCGGAGACGTCGCCGCGACGGCATCGAGCGCCCCCGCGCCGTCAGCGGCCTCGCCGACCACCTGGATGCAGTCCGCGGCTTCGAGCACCATCCGGAATCCCAGCCGGATGAGCTGCTGGTCGTCGACGATCAGCACGCGGATGAGCGCGGCGGGATCAGCGTTCATGATTCTCCTGTTCGAGGGGGATGCGGGCGTGCACGCGCCAACCGCGGCCCGGTCCGGGGCCCGCGGCCACCGTGCCGCCCGCCAGGACCACGCGCTCGCGGAGGCCGCGCAGGCCATATCCCGACGGCGCGGTCGGCGCGGACACGACCGGCTCGCCGTCGTCGACGACATGCACCTCCACGGCATCCGAACGGTAGGCGATCCGGACGTCGATGCGTTCCGCGCCGCGGGAGTGGCGAATCGCGTTCGTGACGCCCTCCTGCACGATGCGCGAGATCGCGAGCTGCACGGCGCTGCTGAGCGCGGGGCGGTCGCCCGATACGGTCAGCGTCGCGTCGAAGCCGGCGGCGCGAGCGGAGTCGACCGTCTCCACGGTCGTGTCACGGCTCACGGGGGCGAGCGGGGCGTCATCGTCGTCGCGCAGGATGCCGAGGGTGGCGCGCATGTCGCGCAGCGCCTCGCGCCCCGTCGAAGCGATGGCGGTCGCACCCGGCCGTGCCCGGTCGATGTCGTTCGACGCTGCGACGCCCTCTGCCAGAGCGACCATGACGGTGAGGGAGTGCGCGACGATGTCGTGGAGCTCGCGGGCGATGCGATCCCGCTCGGCGGCCGCTGCGAGCCGCGCCTGCTGATCCCGTTCGACGACGAGCTGGCGCGATCGGTCGATGAGAGCGGAGACATAGCGCTGCCGATTGCCGACGTTGGCGCCGATGAGCGACCCGATCAGGGCTGCGAGCGCCTCGCTGACGAGAGAGTTCCACGCGACCGCGGCGCCGATCTCGCCGGTGAACGCCAGCGCCGCGATCACCGACGCGATGACGCCGAGGCCGACACCGACCCCGATCATGCAGGAGCGCACGCTGCGGTGGACAGCGAGGGTGTACGCGGCGATGCCCAGCATCGGCCCGCCGGTCGGAAGCGGGGCGAGCAGGTAGGCCAGCGCGACCACGACGGCGCCCACGAAGACGACCGTCGGGTAGCGACGGCGCACGAGCAGCGAGACGCAGCCCAGCACGACGACGACCATGACCACGGGCCCGGTCACGGGCCAGAGGCGTGCGATGCCGACCGCTTCGTCCAGGCGGTCGGTGAAGCTGGTCGCCGGGACCAGCGAGAACGCGAGGCACAGGAGCGCCGTCAGGACGTCGGCGAATACCGGGTGCCGAGCCCAGAACCGCCGCAGGACTCCGGGAGGACGCGGAAGCCGCAGCTCGTCGTCATGCGACGATGAGCCACGGCTTCCGGGAGACACCCGTCGTACTCTACGCGTCGGTCGAGCGGAGGACGGCCCAGCCGCCGAGCAGCGTCACCGCGGGCCAGGCGAGGAGAGTGACGAGTCCCTTCGCGAACTCCTCCGACCCGGGCGAGGTCACGGTCTGCGCGGCGCTCGAGGGCAGGTACTGCGCCAGGTCGACGATCCACGCCCACGACTCGCCGGCGAACGAGAACATGCTCAGCACGATCGGGAGGACGAACAGGATGCCGACGGTCGCAGCGATCGCTCCTGCACCGTTCCGGATGATGAAGCCCCAGCCGAGACCCAGCAGCGCGAAGGTCGCCATGGCGAGCACGCCGAGGGCGAGGGGGATCACGGACGTCTCGGCATCCGACCAGTCGATGGCTCGATCGCCGAAGATCGGGGCGGAGGCGATGACGGAGACGATCGTGGTGACGACCGTCGTGGCGGCGAGCAGCAGCGCGACGACGACGCCTTTCGCGACGAGGACCGCGCCGCGGCGCGGTTCGGCGGTCAGCGTCGAGCGGATCATCCCGGTCGAGTACTCGCCCGTGATGGCCATGGCGCCGAGGATGCCCGCCACGAGCATCGTGAACTGCATCGGCGCGACGATCGCCCCGACCGGGTTGAAGTCGCCGCTGAACTCCTGCGACGCCCACGCCATGAGGAGCGAGATGCCGATCGCCAGCACCGCGGTCACTCCGAGCGACCACCAGGTCGACCGGAGCGTGAGGAGCTTGATGGCCTCGCTGCGGACGAGTCGGCCGAAGGACAGGCGGGCGTTCGACGGCGTGGCGCGTGCGGGCGCCGGGGTCTGGACGGCCGTGGTGGTCATCGCACGGCTCCCTTCGTCTGGTATTCGACCGAACCCTCGGTGAGGGCGAGATAGGCGTCTTCGAGCGATCCGACGCGCGGCGTCAGCTCATGGAGCGGGATGCCGTGTGCGGCGGCGGTGTCGCCGATCACGGCCGCGCTGAGTCCGGCGACCTGCAGGAGCCCGGGCTCGCCCGTGGTGACGGCGACGTCGGGGCCGGCGATGAGGCGCGTGAGCTCGTCAGCGCGAGGCGTGCGCACGACGACGGTGTTGCTCGTCCAGGAGCGGACGAGCTCGTCGATGCTGGCGTCGGCCAGGACGCGCCCCCGGCCGAGGACGATCACGTGGTCGGCTGTGAGTGCCATCTCGCTCATGAGGTGGCTCGAGAGCAGCACCGTGCGACCCTGTGCCGCCTGGCCGCGCACGAACTGCCGGACCCAGCGCACGCCTTCGGGATCGAGACCGTTGACGGGCTCGTCGAGGATGAGGGTCTGCGGGTCGCCGAGCAGGGCGGCCGCGATTCCCAGTCGCTGTCCCATGCCGAGCGAGAACTTGCCGGCGCGCTTGCCGGCCACCGAAGCGAGCCCCGTGATCTCGATCACCTCGTCGACACGGGAGCGGGGGATGCCGTGGGTCGCGGCCATCGCCCGGAGGTGATTGCGCGCACTCCGGCCCGTGTGCACGGCCTTCGCATCGAGCAGGATGCCGACCTGGGTGAGGGGTGACCGCAGCGAGCGGTAGTCGCGTCCGTCGATCGTGACGCGTCCGGACGACGGCCGGTCGAGGCCGACGATCATCCGCATCGTGGTGGACTTGCCGGCACCGTTCGGGCCGAGGAAACCGGTCACCTTGCCGGACTGCACGGTGAAGCTCACCCCGTCGACGGCTGTCTTGTCTCCGTACCTCTTCGTGAGGCCATCTGCAACGATCATGCGCCCACGCTATCGACGGGGGCATCGCGCTGTCGTCCGTCGGAAGTGCCGGATACGACGATGGGCGTCGTACCGGAGTACGACGCCCATCGTCACTGCGGATGACGTCAGTCCTGCGCGTCGCGCTCCTGGACGGCGAGCGCACGCTCGACGCCCGCGAGGTTCTCGGCGACGAGCCGGCGGAGCGCCGCGGGTGCCTCGACGTTCTGCGAGAGCCATGCGCGGGTCGCGTCGCGAAGGGCGGTGTCGGCGAGGGCGGCGGGGTACAGTCCGACGATCAGGTACTGCGCGATCTGGTACGTGCGCGACTCCCAGACCGGCAGCAGCATCCGGAAGTACTCGTCCACGAACTCCGAGAGGTGGGCAACACCCGCGGGGTGGGTGAACCCGACCGCAGCGGACCGTACGACCGTGTTCGGGAGGTCGTCGTTGTGGATGAGGGAAGCCCATGCGGCCTTCTTCGCCTCGGCCGTGGGGAGCGCTGCGCGGGCCTGGGCCGCGAACTCGCCGCCCTTCGCGGTGTTGTCGGCGGAGAGCGCGGCATCGATGTCCGCAGCCGAGACAGCACCCGATGCGGCCAGCGACACCAGGAGCGCCCACGACAGGTCGGCGTCGATCTCGAGCCCGGGCAGGACCGTGTCGCCCGAGCGCAGCGCGCGGACGATGTCCGCGTGCGCGGGAGTCGACGCAGCGGACGCGAACGCGGTCACGAACTGCAGCTGGCTGTCGCTTCCCGCCTCAGCCTGCTGCGCGAGCGCCCACAGGCCGTCGGCGACGCGAGCGCGGGCCGAGTCGCGGGTCTGCGGGGCGACGTAGGAGTTCGCGGCGAGCTGCAGCTGTCCGAGCGTCGTGCGCACCGTGGTCGACTCGGTCTCGGTGCCGATGTTGCGGAGCACGAGATCGATGTAATCGGTCGCGGATGCCTCGGCGTCGCGCGTCTGATCCCACGCGGCGCCCCAGACCAGAGAACGCGCGAGAGGATCGCTGATCTTCGCGAGGTGCTCGACCGCCGTGCGCAGCGACCGCTCGTCGAGGCGGATCTTGGCGTACGCGAGGTCTCCGTCGTTCAGGAGAACCAGGTCGGGCTGCCCGCGGCCGATGAGCTCCGGTACTTCCGTCAGGTCGCCGTCGACGTCGAGCTCGACGTGATGGACGCGCACGAGCGCGCCGTCCTTGAGCGAGTAGAAGCCGACCCCGAGACGGTGAGGACGGATCGTGGGGTAATCGGCGGGCGCCGTCTGAACGATGGCGAATCGGGTGATGATGCCGTCGGCGTCGGTCGCGATCTCGGGCTCGAGCGTGTTCACACCGGCCGTCTCGAGCCACTTCTTCGACCAGGACTCCAGCTCGCGTCCGCTGGTGGCCTCGAGCTCTACGAGCAGGTCGGACAGCTCGGTGTTGCCCCATGCGTGCTTGCGGAAGTACGCCGACACCCCGGCGAAGAAGGCCTCGACGCCGACCCAGGCGGCGAGCTGCTTGAGCACCGAGCCGCCCTTCGCGTACGTGATGCCGTCGAAGTTCACCTGGACGTCTTCGAGGTCGTTTATACGCGCCACGACGGGGTGCGTCGACGGGAGCTGGTCCTGGCGGTAGGCCCAGGTCTTCTCCATCGCGTTGAAGGTCGTCCAGGCTTCGGTCCATTCCGTAGCCTCGGCGGTCGCGATGGTCGACGCCCACTCGGCGAACGACTCGTTGAGCCAGAGGTCGTTCCACCACTTCATGGTGACGAGGTCGCCGAACCACATGTGAGCGAGCTCGTGAAGGATCGTCACGACGCGCCGTTCCTTCACGGCGTCGGTCACCTTCGAGCGGAAGACGTAGGTCTCGGTGAAGGTCACCGCGCCCGCGTTCTCCATCGCCCCGGCGTTGAACTCCGGGACGAAGAGCTGGTCGTACTTCGCGAACGGGTAGGGCACGCCGAACTTCTGCTCGAAGTAGGCGAAGCCCTGACGCGTCTTCTCGAAGACGTAGTCGGCGTCCAGGTACTGCCAGAGGCTCTTGCGCGCGTAGACGCCGAGCGGGATGACGCGACCGTCCGCGCTGGTGAGCTCGGAGAAGACCTGCTCGTAGGGGCCCGCGACCAGGGCGGTGATGTAGGAGGAGATCCGCGGGGTGGGCTCGAACGCCCAGGTCGCCGTGCCGCCGTCACCGGGCACAGGCTCGGGCGTGGGGGAGTTGGAGACGACCTTCCACTCCGCGGGGGCGGTGATCGTGAAGCGGAACTCGGCTTTCAGATCGGGCTGCTCGAAGACGGCGAAGACGCGACGCGAGTCGGGCACCTCGAACTGCGAGTAGAGGTAGACCTCGCCGTCGACGGGGTCGACGAAGCGGTGCAGCCCCTCGCCGGTGTTCGTGTACAGGCAGTCCGCATCGACGATGAGCTCGTTCTGAGCCGCGAGGTCGTCGAGAGCGATGCGCGAGTCGCTGAACGCGGAGGCGTCGATCGCCCGGCCGTTGAGCGTGATCTCCCGGACGTCGCGAGCGATCAGGTCGATGAAGGTCGAGGCGCCCTCGGTGGCGGCGAAACGTATGACCGTGCGCGAGCGGAAGACCTCCGCGCCCACGGTCAGATCGAGGGCGATGTCGTAGCTCTGCGTGTCGACGATCGCGCGGCGCTCCTGCGCCTCGATGCGGGTGAGGTTCTCTCCAGGCACGTGCGTTCTGCTCCCAGGGTCGGGGTGAGGATTCGAGGCCGCGCGCTGCTGGCGCCGACGGCAACCGTGCCAGCCTACGCTTTCGGGGCCCGCACGTTCATAGGATGGTGCCATGCGCATCCATATCGCGACCGACCACGCCGGTCTCGAGTTCTCCACTCAGCTCCAGCATCACCTCGCCGAAGCCGGCCACGACGTCGTGGACCACGGGCCGATCGAGTACGACCCGGTCGACGACTACCCCGCGTTCTGCATCCGCGCTGCGGAGGCGGTCGTCCGCGACCAGCAGGCCGGGGTCGAGGCTCTGGGTGTCGTCTTCGGCGGCTCGGGTAACGGCGAGCAGATGGCGGCCAACAAGGTTCACGGCGTGCGGGCCGCGCTCGTGTGGAACATCCCGACCGCCGAGCTCGCGCGGGAGCACAACGACGCGAACGTCATCGCGATCGGCGCCCGCCAGCACACGTTCGACGAGGCCGTGACCTTCATCGATCGCTTCATCGCGACTCCGTTCACCGGCGAGGAGCGTCACGCGCGCCGCATCGCCCAGCTCGCTGCGTACGAGGCCGACGGCAGCTTGCTTCCCGACCCGCGAGCAGGTGCGGAGGGCACCACCTCGCCCCTCCCGGCCACCGACTCGTTCGATCCGGAAGCGGGCTGATGCCCGAGGGCCACTCCGTCCACCGGATCGCCCGGCAGTTCGAGCGCAACGTCGTCGGCCGCGTCGTCGCGGCGTCGAGCCCGCAGGGCCGATTCGTCGAGGGCGCGGCGGTGCTCGACGGTCGCGAGGCGATCGAGGCGCGGGCGGTCGGCAAGCAGATGTTCCTCGCGTTCGAGGACGACGTCTGGTTGCGCGTTCACCTCGGGATGTACGGGGCTTGGGACTTCGCGGGCGAGATCGTCGTCGACCCGACCATCGCCTCGGCGAACGGTCGCATGGGCCACACCAATCAGCGCGGCACCGAGCTCGCGCCGATCTACGACGACGCCGGGGAGAACTCCCTCAGCTCGATCGGTGCGCCGCGACGAGCCCGAGGAAGGGTCCGCATGAGCGAGCAGACCACGGGGCTCGGTGAGGACGGCGCGGCGACGGGCGACGACGAATGGCCGCCGCCGGTCGTCGGCCAGGTGCGGCTGCGCCTCCTCACCGACGCGACCTGCGCCGACCTTCGGGGACCGACCGCCTGTCAGCTGCAGACACCGGAAGAGGTGCAGGCGACGATCGACAAGCTCGGTCCCGACCCGCTCGTGGATGACGTGGCAGAGGGCGAGGAGCGATTCACCGCGACCGTTCGTCGCAAGCCGACGGCGATCGGCCTGCTTCTCATGGACCAGAGCGTCGTGAGCGGGATCGGCAATGTCTATCGCGCCGAGATGCTCTTCCGTGCGCGCTTGAATCCGCACACTCCGGGCCGCGATGTCCCGGAGGAGACCGTGAGGGGGCTCTGGCACGACTGGGTGCGGCTTCTCGCGATCGGTGTCGAGACGGGTCAGATGATGACGATGGACGACCTCGATCCCGAGGCGTGGCGCCGGGCCATGGCCCATCGTGACGACCGGCACTGGGTCTATCACCGCGCCGGCCTGCCCTGCCGCGTCTGCGGAACGGCGATCGTCCTCGAGGAGATGGCGTCGCGCAAGCTGTACTGGTGCCCGAACTGTCAGAGGTGAGCACATGAGGCAGAATCCGAGCTTCGCGATGACGGACGCCGCCGAGATCCGTCGCGTCATCGAAGAGAACCCCTGGGCCACGATCGTCAGCGCGGCTACCGGCGGACTCGTCGCGTCGCACTACGCCGTGCTCCTGGACGAAGAACGCGACGACCTCACCGTCGTGGGGCACGTCGGGCGTCCGGACGATGCGATCCTCGGCCTCGGTGACGGCGAGATGCTCGTCGTGTTCCAGGGGCCGCACGGCTACGTGTCGCCCCAGTGGTACGGCGACGCGCCCGCGGTGCCCACCTGGAACTTCGTCTCGGTGCATCTCTCCGGCGTACCCGAGATCCTCTCCGCCGACGAGAACCTCCGCGTGCTGGAGCGTCTCGTCGATCGCTTCGAGGCGGGCATCGGAGAGCCGCGCGGCATGTGGGCGGCGCCGAACGACGAGGACTTCGTGCGGCGCCTCGAGCGCGGCACCGTCGGATTCCGGCTGTCGCCGACGCGTGTCGAGGCGAAACGCAAGCTCAGTCAGAACCGGCCGGATGCGGTCGTCGACACGATCATCCAGAAGCTCGACGAGGGCGTCACGCCCTACGCCGACCCGCGACTGGCGGGCGAGATGCGGCGAGCGCACGGGGCGATGCGCGCAGCGCGCGAAGGACGGTCGTGAGTTCTCCGGCACACGGCGAGCACGTCGCTGTCATCGCCGGTGCCCGGCTGACCGGCCCGGGCCGGACCGATCCGTTCGGCACCGACCCCGTCGACGTGCACCTCGACGGGGGAACGGTCGTCGACATCGCGCCCGCCGGGGCATTGCCGAAGCGGGGCGTCGTCCTCGATGCCGCGGGGGGCTGGCTGCTCCCGGGTCTCTGGGACCACCACGTCCACACCGTGCAGTGGGCGCTCACGGCGCGTCGGGTCGATCTCGAGGGCATCTCGAGCGCGGCGGAAGCAGCCGCCGTGATGGGGCGTTCGCAGACAGGTCAGGACGGGCGCCGCATCGGCTCGGGGTTCCGTGACGCCCTGTGGCCGGATCGTCCGTCCCTCGAGCTGCTGGACGCGACGACCGGCGACACGCCGACCTATCTCATCAACTCCGACGTGCACAGCGTCTGGCTCAACAGTGCGGCTCTCCGGCGGGAGGAGATGTCGTCGGCGGATGGCGTACTGCGCGAGGAGCCCGCGTTCGAGATCTCCCGACGGCTCAATGCGCTCGACCCCGCGACCGCGGACAGCGCGGTGACGGAGGCCATGTCCGCTGCAGCCGCGCGGGGAGTGGTCGGCATCGTCGACCTCGACATGGCGTGGAACGCGGAATCCTGGGACCGTCGGCTGGCACAGGGATTCGACGCCGTGCGCGTGTCGTTCGGCGTCTATGCGGGCATGCTCGATCGCGCCATCGAGGCGGGGCTGCAGACGGGTGATGCGATCGACCCGGGCGGACTCGTACGGATGGGGCCATTCAAGGTCATCACGGACGGATCCCTCGGCACTCGGACCGCGGCCTGTTCACACCATTACCCCGGAGTCGAGACGGACTTCGGGGTCATGACCGTTCCACCGGACGTGCTCGTCGACCTGATGCGGCGGGCCACCGGCCGGGGCATCGCGTGCGCCGTGCACGCTATCGGCGACGTCGCGAACTCGCATGCCCTCGACGCGTTCGCGATGACGGGAGCCATCGGCACGATAGAGCACGCGCAGCTCGTCGCTCACGCCGATATCCCGCGCTTCGCGCGCCTCGGCGTCGGGGCCAGCGTGCAGCCGTCGCACGCTGTCGACGACCGTGACATGGCCGAGGAGTTCTGGGCGGGCCAGACGGCTGTGGGATACCCCCTGCGGGAACTGGTCGACGCGGGAGCCAACCTGCTGCTCGGCTCGGACGCACCCGTCGCTCATCTCGACCCGTGGACCACGATGTCTGACGCCGTGTTCCGCACACGCGACGAGCGCGAGCCGTGGCGACCCCACCAGCGGATCTCCGCCGCGGTTGCTCTCGCGGGTTCCACGGCAGGCGGCTCCGAGACCGGCTCCGCGATCGAGCCGGGCGCCGTGGCCGACCTCGTCGTCGTCGACCGCGACCCGCTCGTGGCAGCCACCCCGTCCGCCCTGCGGGCGACCGCCGTGGGCGCGACTCTGCTCGCCGGTCGCGTGACGCATATCGGCTGACGCCGGTTCGACCGGATCGCCCGCGAGGACGACGGAACGGCGCGGTGATCGGTGGGGCGCGTTCTGCTGCCCGGATCCGATCTCCGCGCCGTTCCGTCGGCGCTGAGCGTTACTCGGCGAGGTGGGCGAGGAGGAACCAGCGGTCCTTGTCGACGCCGCGCTTGATCTCGATCGCGACATCCTGGCTCGACAGGTCGACCTCGTCGAGGCCGTCGATCGCGGCCTGAAGGTCGACGAGAGCTGCGTCGATGTCGGACACGATGGCCTTGATCTCGTCCTGCCACTGGGCGAAGCCGGCGGGGACGGCGGTGCTGGTCTTCTCGGCCATGGTCGAGACGCGGGAGTCGATGGGCAGGCCCAGGGCGACGATGCGCTCGGCCGCGGTGTCCGCGTAGTCCTGGGCGTGGGCCACCACGGAGTCGAGGAGCTCGTGGATCGCGATGAAGTTCGAGCCGCGCACGTTCCAGTGCGCCTGCTTGCCGTTGACGACGAGCGCCTGCATCTTGTGCACGACCGGGGTGAGGAACTGCGCGGCAGCGGCGGCGACCTCGGGGTCGGCGGTGAGGGCGGGGGTGGTGATGTTCGTGTCGGTCATGTCTGCGCTCCTTCTGGCAGGTCGTGGCCTGCATCTGTCCAAACGCTACTCACGCTCGAACATTCCGCAAGCAAGAGAAGGCTGGGCTCACCAGGGGTAACGTGAGGCCGTGCCCGTCGCTTCCTCCGCGTCTCTGCTTCCCGTGGGCGGGTCCCGGCCCCGCCTGCATCCGACGGTGTTCGTCGCGCACGGAGCGCGGCTCGTCGGCGACGTGGTCATCGGCGAGCTGTCGAGCGTCTGGTACAACGCCGTGATCCGCGCCGACCGGTCCGGCATCGTGATCGGCGATCGCAGCAACGTCCAGGACGGTGTCGTGATCCACGTCGATGCGACGTCCCCGGCCCGGATCGGGGACGACGTCTCGATCGGGCACAACGCGGTCGTCCACGGGTGCACGGTGGAGGACGGCTGTCTCATCGGCATGAACAGCACGATCCTCAGCGGCGCCGTGATCGGGGCCGGGTCCCTCGTCGCCGGGGGAGCCGTCGTCCTCGAGGGCACGGTCGTCCCGCCGGGGTCTCTCGTGGCCGGCGTGCCCGCGAAGGTGCGCCGTGCGCTGACGGCGGACGAGCGGGACGGGCTCCGCCGGAACGCTGCGACCTATCTGGAGCTGGCAGCCGAGCACGGGGTCGTCGCGACAGAATGAGAAAACTCCTCCTCGCCTGAGGCGAGGAGGAGTTTTGGAGGGGCTGACGAGAATCGAACTCGCATCATCTGTTTGGAAGACAGAGGCTTTACCACTAAGCTACAGCCCCGCATCCGGCGGAAACCGGATGAGGTTCGCTGCCGTTCCGGTGGACGTCGTCCGCGGCTCGGCAACTCGAACAGTCTAGCGGACTCCGTCGGCTAGACTGACCACGGCCGTTTTCCGACGCACGTGTGCTGCGCGCCCGGGGCGTAGCTCAGCTTGGTAGAGCGCCCGCTTTGGGAGCGGGAGGCCGCAGGTTCAAATCCTGTCGCCCCGACAACGGCCCCACGAACCCAGACCACCGAACGGACGCGCATGTGCGCGGCCGGATAAAGGAGAACGACAGGCATGGTCACCAGCACCGTCGAGACGCTCAGCCCCACGCGGGTGAAGCTCCACATCACGGTCAGCCCGGACGAGCTGAAGCCGAGCATCACCCACGCGTACGAGCACATCGCTCAGGACGTGCAGATCCCCGGCTTCCGCAAGGGCAAGGTGCCCGCGCCCATCATCGACCAGCGTGTCGGCCGCGGTGCGGTCATCGAGCACGCGGTCAGTGAGGGCCTCGACGGCTTCTACCGCGAAGCAGTCGCCGCGAACGAGCTGCGCGTGCTCGGCCGCCCGTCGGCCGAGGTCGTCGACTGGCCGAGCGACAAGGACTTCTCGGGCGACCTGAAGGTCGAGGTCGAGGTCGACGTCCGTCCCGAGTTCGAGCTGCCCGCATACGAGGACATCACCATCGAGGTCGAGCCCGTCGCCACCGACGACGCCGCGATCGACGAGGAGCTCGACCGTCTGCGCGGCCGCTTCGGCACGCTCGTGACCGTCGACCGTCCCGCCGCGAAGGGTGACTTCGTCGAGCTGGACCTCGTCGCCACGATCGACGGCACGGAGATCGACCGCGCCGAGGGCGTGTCGTACGAGGTCGGCTCGGGCGAGCTGCTCGAGGGGATCGACGAGGCGATCGAGTCGCTCACCGGCGGCGAGGACACCACGTTCCGCTCGAAGCTGGTCGGCGGCGACCACGCGGGTGAGGAGGCCGAGGTGGCCGTGACGGTCAAGGCCGTCAAGGAGCGCGAGCTCCCCGAGGCCGACGACGACTTCGCGCAGATGGCGAGCGAGTTCGACACGATCGCCGAGCTGCGTGAGAGCCTCGTCGAGCGCGTCTCGCAGCAGAGCCTGTTCACGCAGGGCGCAGCGGCGCGCGAGAGGCTCGTGGACGCCCTCCTCGAGAAGGTCGAGATCCCCGTTCCGGCCGGACTGGTCGAGGACGAGGTGCACGCCCACCTCGAGGGCGAGGGTCGTCTGGAGGACGACACGCACCGCGCCGAGGTGACCGAGGCCAGCGAGAAGCAGTTCCGCACGCAGATGGTCCTCGACAAGATCGCCGAGACGCATGAGGTCCAGGTGTCGCAGGACGAGCTGACCCAGTACCTGATCCAGGCGTCCGCGCAGTACGGCATGGCGCCGCAGGACTTCGTCAACGCGCTCCAGCAGAACGGCCAGCTGCCGGTGATGGTCGGCGAGGTGGCTCGTAACAAGGCTCTCGCGGTCGCACTGGGCAAGGTCACCGTCGTCGACACCGACGGCAAGCCGGTCGATCTGACGGGCTTCATCACCGTCGAGGGCGAAGAGGCCGCGGGCGACGAGGTCGTCGAGGAGGCGCAGCAGATCGCCGACGAGGCGGCCGACGCCGACGAGAAGCCGGCCAAGAAGGCGCCCGCCAAGAAGGCGCCGGCCAAGAAGGCCCCCGCCAAGAAGGCGGATGCCGCCGACGAGGCTCCGGCCGCTGACGAGAAGGCTCCCGCCAAGAAGGCGCCTGCGAAGAAGGCGCCGGCCAAGAAGAAGGCGGCCGACGAGGCGGCTGCGGAGTGATCTTCTGATCCCTCCGGTCGCATGACCCGCAGAAGGGGACGGATGCTGCGGCATCCGTCCCCTTCTGCGTACCCCCGGCTCTGCCGCGTACCCGCAGCCGGTTCGGACACGGCTATGCCCACGGCGAACACGGTCAGGGTGATGCGGCGGCGTCGGTAGATTCGACACGTCACGAAACTTCGGATCAGGAGCACACATGGCTGACCCCCTCATCGCAACAAGCGTCTTCGACAGACTGCTCAAGGACCGCATCATCTGGCTCGGGTCGGAGGTGCGCGACGAGAACGCGAACGAGATCTGCGCGAAGATCCTCCTGCTCGCCGCCGAGGACTCCGAGAAGGACATCTACCTGTACATCAATTCGCCCGGCGGATCGATCACGGCGGGCATGGCGATCTACGACACGATGCAGTTCGTCCCGAACGACATCGTCACCGTCGGCATCGGAATGGCCGCCTCGATGGGTCAGCTGCTGCTGACCGCCGGCACCAAGGGCAAGCGCTACATCACGCCCAACGCGCGGGTCCTGCTGCACCAGCCCCACGGTGGGTTCGGCGGCACGGCCAGCGACATCCAGACGCAGGCGCAGCTCATCCTCGACATGAAGCGTCGTCTCGCGGAGATCACCGCCGCGCAGACGGGAAAGTCTGTCGAGCAGATCAACGCCGACGGTGACCGCGACCGGTGGTTCACCGCCCAGGAGGCCCTCGAGTACGGCTTCGTCGACCACATCCGTGAGTCGGCCACCGACGTCGTCGGCGGCGGCGGCACCGAGAACTGATCGTCCGAAGGAGAAAGACAACGATGAACACACCCGCCTTCGGCATTCCCCACGGCGCTGCGATGCCTTCGAGCCGGTACATCCTGCCGCAGTTCGAGGAGCGCACCGCCTACGGTTACAAGCGTCAGGACCCCTACAACAAGCTCTTCGAGGACCGCGTGATCTTCCTCGGCGTGCAGGTCGACGATGCGTCGGCAGATGACGTCATGGCTCAGCTGCTCGTTCTCGAGTCGCAGGATCCCGACCGCGACATCATCATGTACATCAACTCGCCCGGCGGCTCCTTCACCGCCATGACCGCGATCTACGACACGATGCAGTACGTGTCGCCCCAGATCCAGACGGTCGTGCTCGGTCAGGCAGCCTCGGCGGCGTCCGTCCTGCTCGCAGCCGGAGCCCCTGGCAAGCGCCTGGCGCTTCCCAACGCGCGGATCCTCATCCACCAGCCCGCGGTCGGCGAGGCCGGTCACGGACAGGCGTCGGACATCGAGATCCAGGCGGCCGAGATCCTGCGGATGCGTACGTGGCTCGAAGAGACCATGGCGCGTCACACCAACCGCACCCAGGAGCAGGTCAATAAGGACATCGACCGCGACAAGATCCTCTCCGCGCACGAGGCGCTCGAGTACGGGATCGTCGACCAGGTGCTCACCTCGCGCAAGCGCACCCCGGCCGCACTCACGTCCTGAGCAGCGCGCCTCGACGTCGTATGGCCCCGGTGAATCACCGGGGCCATACGCGTCATCACGGCGGTTCGACCCGAACGCCGCGCAAATCCGCGGGGATGTCTGCGGGAGAGGTTAGGCTCGGAGCACCACGCTCTCAGGTGAGCGATGGATTCCGGCATCCAGGAGGGGTACATGGCTCGCATCGGTGAGAGTGCCGACCTGTTCAAGTGCTCGTTCTGCGGAAAGAGCCAGAAGCAGGTTCAGCAGCTGATCGCAGGACCCGGCGTCTACATCTGCGACGAGTGCGTCGAGCTGTGCAACGAGATCATCGAAGAGCGCATGGCCGAATCGGGCGACGAGTCGGTGGCCGAGTTCGACCTTCCGAAGCCGCGCGAGATCTTCTCCTTCCTCGAGGAGTACGTCGTCGGGCAAGACCCCGCGAAGCGTGCCCTCTCGGTGGCGGTGTACAACCACTACAAGCGCGTGCGCGCGCACTCGACGCTTCAGCCGGCCGAGCAGCGCGCCGACGACGTCGAGATCGCCAAGAGCAACATCCTGCTCCTCGGCCCCACCGGCTGCGGCAAGACGTACCTCGCGCAGACATTGGCCAAGCGGCTCAACGTCCCCTTCGCCGTCGCCGACGCGACGGCGCTGACCGAGGCCGGCTATGTCGGCGAAGACGTCGAGAACATCCTGCTCAAGCTCCTGCAGGCGGCCGACTTCGACGTCAAGCGAGCCGAGACCGGCATCATCTACATCGACGAGGTCGACAAGATCGCGCGGAAGGCCGAGAACCCGTCCATCACGCGCGACGTGTCGGGCGAGGGCGTTCAGCAGGCTCTTCTGAAGATCCTCGAAGGCACGGTCGCCTCCGTGCCTCCGCAGGGAGGGCGTAAGCACCCCCACCAGGAGTTCATCCAGATCGATACGACGAACGTGCTGTTCATCGTGGCGGGAGCGTTCGCCGGCCTCGAGGAGATCATCTCGTCCCGCGTCGGCAAGCACGGCGTCGGCTTCGGGGCGCCGCTGCAGGAGAAGGACAAAGAGCTCGATCTCTTCCGCGAGGTCGAGCCGGAAGACCTGCACAAGTTCGGCCTGATCCCGGAGTTCATCGGGCGTCTGCCCGTCGTCACCTCCGTCGCACCGCTCGACCAGAAGGCGCTCATCGAGATCCTCACCGGGCCGAAGAACGCCTTCGTCAAGCAGTACCAGCGGATGTTCGAGCTCGACGGCGTGGAGCTCGAGTTCGAGGATGACGCGCTTCGGGCCATCGCCGACCTCGCCGTCGCCCGGAAGACGGGTGCCCGCGGCCTGCGTGCGATCCTCGAAGACGTTCTCGGGCCGATCATGTTCGAGATCCCGTCCGCCGACGACGTCGACAAGGTCATCGTGACCCGAGCTGCGGTCGAGGAGCGTGCCGCGCCGACGCTGGTCCTGCGACAGAAGCGCAAGAGCGCCTGACGCGACGCTGGTCCGACGGTCGCGGCGATGTCGCGGGTGCCGTCTAGCATCACGGCATGCAATGCATCATCTTCGATACGGCGAGTTCGCTCGACGGCTTCATCGCCGACGCCGCCAACTCACTCTCCTGGCTGTTCGCGGTCGACGGAGGCGATCAGCCAGACGCGAGTCTGATTCCCGCCGACGCAGGGGTGCTGGTCGAAGGATCCACGACCTACGAATGGCTCCTCGCTGAGTCCGATCTCCTGGCGCACCCCGAGCGATGGCACGAGTTCCACGGTGATCGTCCCACGTTCGTCTTCAGTTCACGCGATCTGCCCCGCCCGGCCGGCGCTGACATCCGGTTCGTGTCCGGACCGGTCTCCGAGGTTCTGCCGCGCATCCGTGACGCGGCCGGGCGTCGCGACATCTGGGTCGTCGGCGGGGGAGACCTCGCGGGGCAGTTCTTCGACGCAGGCGCACTCGACCAGATCGCCGTGTCGTTCGCTCCCGTGACGCTCGGCGGGGGAGCCCCGTTGCTCCCGCGCCGCATCGAGTCCGACCGGCTCTCGCTGCGATCGGCGGCGCAGGTGGGAGCGTTCGCGCGCCTCGTCTACGACGTGAAGCCGACCGGTGGAGGCGATTCTGCGCCGCCACCGGTCGTACCTGCGTGAGCGAGGTGCGTCAGGCGACGAGGCCGCGGCGCGCCAGGAGCGGCTCGATTCGGGCATCGCGGCCGCGGAAATCCCGGTAGGCCTCGAGAGGGTCTCGCGAGCCGCCGACACCGAGCAACCGCTGGCGGAAGCGATCGCCGTTCGCGCGGGTGAGGCCACCGTTCTCTTCGAACCACTCGACGGTGTCGGCGTCGAGCACTTCGCTCCAGATGTACGAGTAGTACCCCGCGCTGTAGCCGCCCGAGAAGATGTGAGCGAAGTAGGCGGACGAGTAGCGTGCGGGCACGGCGGCGTCGTCGAGTCCGATGTCGGCCAGAGCCGCGGCTTCGAAGGCGGCGACGTCGGTCACGGCCGCAGCCTCGTCGGCGGCGAGCGAGTGCCACGCGAGATCCAGCCACGCGGCGGCGAGATACTCGCTCGACAGGAAGCCCTGGTTGAAAGCCCCGGAAGCCTCGAGCCGTTCGACGACGGCCGTGTCGAGCGGCTCGCCGGTCTCGACGTGTCGGGCGTAGTTCGACAGCACCTCGGGCCGGTAGATCCACATCTCGTTGACCTGGCTCGGGAACTCGACGAAGTCGCGGTACACGTTGGTTCCCGCGAATGTCGGATATGTCACCGTGGCGAACAGACCGTGCAAGGCGTGCCCGAACTCGTGGAACAGGGTCGTCACCTCGTCGAGCGTCAGCAACGTCGGGGTGCCCGGGGCCGGCTTCGGCACATTGAGATTGTTGACGACGATCGGCGCCGTCCCACGCAGTTCGGATTGCGAAGCGATCGAGTTCATCCAGGCGCCGCCGCGCTTCGTGTCGCGCGTGTAGAGGTCGAGGATGAACAGTCCCAGGTGCGAGCCGTCCTCGTTCGACACCTCGAACACGCGCGCGTCGTCGTGATAAGCGGGAAGGTCGTCGCGCTCGCGGAACGTGATGCCGTAGAGCCGCGTCGCGGCGAAGAACACGCCGTCTTGCAGCACGCGTTCCGCCTCGAACCACGGGCGCAGGGCCGCGGTGTCGATATCCAGCGTCCCCGCGCGGACACGCTCGGTCGCGTAGGCCCAGTCGGCGGCCCGGACCGCATCGCCATCGAGGACGGACTGGAGGGCCTCCTTCTCACGCCGTGCGTTCCGTGCCGCGGGTGCCGCGAGCTTGCGGAGGAGTGACGCGACGGCTTCTGGGCTGCCCGCGGTCTGGTCCGATGTGACGTAAGCGGCATGCGACGGGAAGCCGAGCAGCTCGGCGCGCTCGGCACGCAGCCGCACGATCTCGAGGAGAACAGGGCGGTTGTCGTGCGGTCCAGGTCGCGAGCCGCGGGCTCGCGACGCGTCGAGGATCCGCTGTCGAGACCGGGGGTTCGTCAGGGAAGCGAGGGCGGGGTGGCCCGTAAAGAGCGTCAGTGTGATGACGAAGGCACCGGGCAGGCCGCGGTCGGCCGCGGCTCGCGCGGCAGCAGAAAGCTCACCGTCGCTCAGTCCGTCGAGGTCGTCGCGCGCATCGAAGACGACCGCCAGGTCGTTCGTGTCTGCGAGCAGATTCTTCTCGAAGGTCGTGGTGAGCATGGACAGCCGACTGTTGAGCTCGGTGAGGCGCTGCTTCGCGGTCGCGTCGAGTCCCGCGCCGGCGTGGGTCATCTGCACGAACCTCCGCTCCAGCAGATAGCGCTGTTCTTCCGTCAGGCCCAGGGAATCGCGTGCCTCGTGCAGACGCACGATCCGGGAGTACAGGCGCGGATCGAGGAGGATGGCGTCCGAATGCGCGGACATCAGCGGCGCCAGCTGCTCGTCGACCGCCTGTACGGCGGGCGTCGCGTCGGCCGAGCTGACCGTGTAGAAGATGCGCGCGACTTGACCGAGAAGCCGGCCGCTCTCCTCCCATGCCAGCACGGTGTTCTCGAAGGTCGGCGCCTCGGCGGAGTTCGCGATGCCATCGATCTCGGAGCGCTGCTGAGAGAAGCCCTCCTCGAACGCAGGCAGATAGTCGTCGACCGCGATGTCGCGGTAATCGGGAAGCCCACCCGGGAGGCTCGGTGCGGACAGGAGCGGATTCGAGGATGCCGACATGCCTCCAGCCTACGTCGATTCGCAAAGAACGTGTTGCAAAGAAAGCGTTGCAAAGCTATCTTCGGATCCATGACCGATACGAGAGACGATGGCCGCGGCCGCCGCGAGATCCGCGCGCTCGACTCCGGCGCCCTCCGGGCCCTCGCGCATCCCGTGCGCGTGCGCCTCTACGACATCCTGAGCCAGCAGGGGCCCCAGACCGCGAGCACCTTGGCCGCGATGACGGGGGAGTCATCCGGCTCGACGAGCTACCACCTGCGTGCCCTGGCGAAGCACGACCTCATCAGAGAGGTCCCCGATCGGGGTACCGCTCGGGAGCGGTGGTGGGAACGGCCGTCGGGAGGGGTGTCGTTCCCCGGCCCCGACACGTTGCGCACCCCGGCCGGACGAGCGGCGTCGCAGGTGGTGATGGGCGAATTCCTCGAGCGTCGTCACGAGCAGTTGATGCGCTTCGTCGGGAGCACGCTGCGCGACGAACTCGATCCGTGGGCGGAGAACGCCCTGATCACCTCGGCCACCGTGTCGCTGACGGTGGAGCAGCTGGGCGAGGTGAACGCCCGGATCCAGCGCGTCATAGACGACGTCGTCGACGAGTACCGGATCGACCCGAATGCTGAGCCCACCCCCACCGCGGACCGCCGCATCGTCTCGCTCCGTGCCGAGGCGTTCCCGATCACGACAGAGAGCGACTGATCGATCATGAGCACCCTTACCGACTCCTCGACCGACGCACCCCGGTCGAGGCCCCCGCGTCCGCTCGGGCGTGACTTCTCACGGCTCTGGACAGCAGCCGCGTTCAGCAACCTCGCGGACGGTCTGGGCCGTACCGCGGTGCCCCTCATCGCGACCACGCTGACTCGCGACCCGCTGCTGATCTCGTTGCTCGGGGCCGCGGCCTTCGTCCCCTGGCTCGTGTTCGGTGTGCCCGCCGGTGTCATCGTCGACCGGTTCGACCGGCGTCGGGTCATGGCCGTGGCGAACACCGTGCGCGGTATCGCCGCCGTCGGATTGGCGGTGCTCACGGTCACGGGCGGCCTCGACATCGTCTGGCTCCTCGTCGGCACGCTCGTGTTCGGCTTCGGTGAGACGCTCTTCGACAATGCGACGAACGCGGTCATCCCGGCCGTCGTGGCCCGTGATCAGCTGGATCGAGCCAACGGCCGGATCCAGGCGGCCCAGATCACCATCGACAGCTTCCTCGCGCAACCGGTCGCCGGCGTCCTCTTCGCCGTGTCGCTCGCGCTGCCCCTCTGGCTCGGCGCGGCCGGCTACCTCGTGCCCATCGCCCTCGCGCTCCTGCTGCCGCTCTCGGCGGCTCGGTCCCGTGCGACCGCTGCTGTCGTCGGACCGGAGCAGGGTGAGGTCGTCCCCGGTGTCGTCCCGGAGCCGATGCCCGCGACAACCAGCGAGCCGGTGCCTGCGGGGGCGGCGCTGCGGTACCTCTGGCGCCACCGGTTCCTGCGCGCGCTCGTGGTGTTCACCTCCGTGGTCGGTTGCGCCTTCGCCTTCGCGCAAGCACCGACGCTGCTCTACTTCCTCGACGTCCACGGTGTCCCCGAGATCGCTATCGGCTTCGTGACCGCCGGCGTGGGGATGGGTGCTCTCGCGGGATCGCTCGTCGCCGCCCGCCTCGTCTCACGATGGGGCCGGGGCAACGTGATGTGGGGTGCGAACCTCGCCGCGGCGGCATGCATGATCGCGGTCGGCTTCGCGCCGAACCTCATCGTCGCGGTCATCGCCTACGCCGGGATGGCGTTCGCCGTCTCGCTGTGGAACGTCCCGTGGGGCGCCCTGCGCCAGCAGATCATCCCGCCCGCGCTGTTCGGACGAACGCTGGGCATCATCCGGACGCTCACGTGGGGGCTCTTCCCCGTGGCCACGGTTCTCGGCGGGCTGGTCGCGTCGATCGACCTTCGGCTGCCCTTCATCGCATCAGGGATCGTGTGCCTCATCGCGACGGCTGTCTGCACGCGTCTGATCCGATCCGCATCCGCGCACGGCGTTCCCGCCGCGTCCGAGTGAGCGGCGGGAGCGCGAGGCGTCAGAACGTGTCGTCGTCTATCTGACCCACGACCGCCTCGCCTGTGGCGTCGAGAGAGACCACGACACCCGTCTCCAGTTCCGCCACCGGGCGCCCCTCGAGCCAGGTCAGGGTCCATTTCGGACGGGGGTCGACATCGAGGACGCGGTCCACCGCGCGGACCTGGTCGCGGAATGCGGCGGGCAGAGAGGCGGGCGGCTCGTCGCCGCTCGTCCAGCGGGTCCCGAGGCGCACGTCAGGCCTCCTGAGGGGCGAGCTCGACGTGCTCCACGACGAGCTCGCCGTCACCGTCGAGCAGTTCGAGCCGAGCGATGCGTCCGACGGCCTTCAGGTCGCCTTCGGCACGCCGCAGACGGTCGACGGTGGCGGCATCCGCTCGCAGCGACAGCACCGAGACCGGCGTCTTCTGCGAGGCCTTCGCCTCGGTCTTCGCCCGTCGGATGCCGATCAGCGCCGCGCTCGCTGCGGTGAGGACGGCCGGGTCGCCGTCGATGCCGCTCGCCTCGGGCCACGATGCGGTGTGCACCGAGCCGTCCTCGAACCACGACCACGCTTCCTCCGCCGCGAAAGCGAGCACGGGAGCGAGCAGGCGCAGCAGTGAGGAGAGTGCGAGGCGGAGCGCCAGAGCAGCCGACGCCTGCCCCGCGTCGGAACGGTCGTACGCACGTTCCTTCACGAGCTCGAGGTAGTCATCGCAGAACGTCCAGAAGAACGCCTCGGTGATCTCGAGGGCGCGGGCGTGGTCGTAGGACTCGAACGCGCGAGTGGCATCGACGATCACTCGGTCGAGTGTGGCCAGCATGGCCGCGTCGAGATCGTGGGTCACCGTGGCGCCGTCGGGCACCGGGAACGAGAGCACGAACTTGGCGGCGTTGAGGACCTTGATGGCGAGGCGGCGCCCGATCTTCACCTGCGTGGGGTTCTGCGGGTCGAATGCGGCGTCGGAACCCAGGCGGCTCGATGCCGCCCAGTAACGGACCGCGTCAGTGCCGTGCTGGGCGAGGATGTCGGCGGGCGTGACCACATTGCCCTTCGACTTCGACATCTTCTTGCGGTCGGGATCGACGATGAAGCCGGAGATCGCGGCATCCGACCATGGCGCCCGTCCGTCTTCGAGCGCGCTCCGGAGCATCGTGGAGAACAACCAGGTGCGGATGATGTCCTGCCCCTGGGGACGCAGGTCGAACGGGGCGACGAGCTCCCAGAGCTCCTCGTCGCGCTGCCAGCCGCCCGCCAGCTGCGGGGTCAGCGACGACGTCGCCCAGGTGTCGAAGATGTCGCGCTCTGCATCGAATCCGCCCGGCACGCCGCGCTGATCGGCGGTGTAGCCGGCAGGCACATCCGTCGTCGGGTCGACCGGGAGCTGCGCGGCGTCCGGTGTGATGACCCGGTCGTAGTCTCGTTCGCCGTTCTCATCGAGCCCGTACCAGATCGGGATCGGCACGCCGAAGAACCGCTGGCGCGAGACGAGCCAGTCGCCGGTGAGGCCGTTGGTCCAGTTCTCGTAACGCACTCGCATGAAGTCGGGGTGCCACGACATCTCCTGGCCGAGCGAGATGAGGCGCGTGCGGAGCTCCTCGTCGCGTGCGCCGTTGCGCAGGTACCACTGACGCGTCGAGACGATCTCGAGCGGGCGGTCGCCCTTCTCGAAGAACTTCACGGGGTGGCTGAAGGGCTTAGACACCTCGAGCAGCTCACCGGACTCCTGCAGCAGCTCGACGATGCGCTTCTTCGCGCTGAAGACGGTCTTGCCCGCTAGCTCGGCGTACGCGGCCCGCGCGGCATCAGTCACGATGACGTCGGGCGCGTCGGCGACGATGCGGCCGTCGTGGCCGAGGATCGTGCGGTTCGGCAGGTCGAGCTCGCGCCACCAGATGATGTCGGTCACGTCGCCGAAGGTGCAGATCATCGCGATACCCGATCCCTTGTCGGGCTGCGCGAGGTGATGCGCGAGGACCGGCACCTCGACATCGAAGAGAGGACTGCGGACCGTCTTGCCGAAGTAGGGCTGGTACCGCTCGTCATCCGGGTTGGCGACGAGTGCCACGCAGGCCGGCAGCAGCTCCGGCCGGGTCGTCTCGATGTGGATGTCTCCGCTGCCGTCGGTCTTGTGGAACGCGACGCGGTGGTACGACGCTTGCTGCTCGCGATCCTCGAGCTCGGCCTGAGCGATGGCGGATCGGAAGTCGATGTCCCACAGCGTCGGCGCGAGCGCCTGATAGGCCTCGCCGCGCTCGAGGTTGCGCAGGAAAGCGAGCTGGCTGATGCGGATCGTGTCGTCGGAGATCGTGCGGTACGTCTGCGTCCAGTCGACCGAGAGGCCGAGCTGACGGAAGAGCGACTCGAACTGCTTCTCGTCCTCGATCGTCAGCTTCTCGCACAGCTCGATGAAGTTGCGGCGGCTGATCGGCACCTGGTCGGCCGCGCGGCTCGACTTGTTGTCGCCGCCTTCGAACGGCGGAACGAACGACTCGTCGTAGGGGAGCGTCGGGTCACAGCGCACGCCGTAGTAGTTCTGGACGCGACGTTCGGTCGGTAGGCCGTTGTCATCCCAGCCCATCGGGTAGAAGACGCTCTTGCCGCGCATGCGCTCGAACCGCACCTTGAGGTCGGTGTGGGTGAACGAGAAGACGTGACCGATGTGCAGCGACCCGGATGCCGTCGGGGGCGGGGTGTCGACGGAGAACACTCCGCCGCGTCCCGTCTCAGCGGCGCGAGCACGAGCGAACAGGTAGGTGCCCTGATCGGCCCACGCGGCGTCCCACTTCTGCTCGAGGCCTTCCAGAGCGGGCTTCTCGGGAATGTGCGCTGTCATGGGAACTCCTCGCCGATATGTGCGGCACTGTGTGAGCGTGCCTGAGTGTGCGTCATCCGAGTCTACCGGGGGTGGGGCACCGCGCCGGTGCCCCACCCCTCGCGTCAGAAGGCGGCTTCGATGGTGTCGTTGCCCTCGATGACCTTGCGCACCTCATCGCTCGTGAACGCGTCGATCAGCGCCTGGGTGGCGGGGGAGTCCGCCTCGGCGGACGGGACGACGAGCTGAAGCGCGAAGCGGTCGTCGAGCTCGGTCAGCAGACCGTCGTCCTGCGGGGTGAGACCGAGTGCGGCGATGTGCGAGGGCCACTGGAACACCAGATCCGCCTCGTCGTACGCCGTGTTCAGCTGATTGATCTCCAACGACAGGAACTGCAGGTTCTTCGGGTTGTCCGTGATGTCGTCGAGCGTCGCGGTGTAGGGGTCGACGCCCGGGGCGAGTCCGATGACGTCGGCGTCGGCGAGCAGCTTGAGGGCCCGCGCGGTGTTCGAGGAGTCGTTGGGGATCGCGACCGTGGCGCCGTCGGGGAGCTGGCCGATGTCGATCAGCGTCTTGGAATAGAAGGCGATGACGAAGTTGTAGACGGGCTGCACAGCCTCGAGCGACGCTCCGTTCTTCTCGTTGAACTCCTCCATGTAGGGCTCGTGCTGCGAGAAGTTCGCGTCGATGTCACCGGCTGCGAGCATGTTGTTGATCGTGACGTAGTCCGACACCGGGACGAGTTCGATCTCGTACCCGTCGGCGATCGCGGCGCCGGCGGCCGCGACGATGTCCGTCGCGGGCGCGGTGACGGCGCCCACGCGCAGCGTCGTGACGCCGGAATCTGTGTCACCGGGCGTACCGGCGCAGCCGGCGAGGAGACCGGTCACCGCGAGGGCGGCGATGGCCGCCGTGGCGATACGGGTGCGAAGGGTGCGGACGGGCATGGGTTCTCCTTGTGAGAGCGGACGGGTGAGGGTCAACGGTGGTCGAGCCGGATCGAGAGCCGGTGGCCGACGGACTGGATGACCAGCACGGCGACGAGGATGACCGCGATCGTGAAGTACATCAACGGGTAGTCGTACTCCTGGTAGCCGAAGCGCAGCGCGAAGTCGCCGATGCCGCCCCCGCCGACGACGCCCAGGACAGTGGAGTAGGACAGGAGGCTGATCGTCGCCGACGTGAGTGCGTAGACCAGGCCGGGAAAGGCTTCCGGAAGGAGGAAGCGCACGATGGTCTGGGGGAGCGTCGCGCCCATCGTGCGCGCGACGCGAGGGATGCCGGGGCTGATCTCGCGCAGGATCTGCTCGACCAGACGCGCGTAGATCGCGACGGCGACGAAGCAGAGGGAGAACGTGGCCGCCGGCGTGCCGAACGTCGTCCCGTACACGAGGCGTGTCACGGGGACGAGGAACACGACGAGCAGGAGGAAAGGGAAGGAGCGCACGACGTTGATGAAGAGGTTGCCGATCCACCAGACGAACCGGTTCGGCGCCGCACCGCCCCGTCGGGTGAGGTAGACCAGCATTCCGAGGGGGAGCCCGGTGACCACCGCCGCTCCGAGCGACACGAGAAGCATGTAGCCGGTCTCCCCGAGCGCTTCGAGCAGGTCGCCCCCGCGCCGCTCGAGGGACTCGCCGAGGCCGGTCATGCCCCGAGCTCCCGCCGAGCACGGTCGAGATAGCTCTCGCGGCCCAGGTCGGCCTCGGGCTCGACGCTCAGGATGTCGTCGAGGCGGCCGCCCTCGAAGAGGGCGACGCGGTCGCAGATGCGTCGCACGACGGACAGATCGTGCGTCACGACGACGACTGTCGTGCCGAACCGCTCGCGGGCCTCTCGGAGGAGGGCGAGGACGCCGTCGGTCGTCGTGGCGTCGAGCGACGACGTCGGCTCGTCGCACAAGAGGATGTCGGGACGCGCGACCAGCGCCCGGGCGATGCCCACCCGCTGACGCTGGCCGCCGCTCAGCTGGGCCGGGTACGCGTCCTCGCGGCCGCCGAGCCCCACGAAGCGGAGCATCTCGTCGACGGCGTTCCGATGTGCGAGCGCGGGCAACCGATCCCGACGGTCGCGCAGATCGAGCGCCAGCGAGACATTCTGGCGGACCGTGCGGTTCGCGAGCAGGTGGACGCCCTGGAACACGACCCCGATGCGGCGGCGCAGTGCGCGGAGAGCCGCGGGACCGAGGCTCGTCGGATCCTGGCCGAGCACACGCACGGCGCCGCTCGTGGCGACGATCTCGCCGGTGAGGAGTGCGAGCAGCGTGCTCTTGCCGGCGCCGCTCTCGCCGATCACCCCGAAGATCTCGCCCGACGAGACGGTGAGGTCGACAGCCGCGAGTGCGCGAGGGCCGCCGGGGTACGTGACGTCGACCCTGCTCAGGGAGATGGGGGCGGCGGTCGCGGGCACGAGGCATCCTCAGATAGTTGGACGACGTTCAACTATAGTCGAGGCATGGTCACCCGGTACCGCACCTCCGCATTCAACGACGACGGCGGAACGGGCGTCAGCCGCGTGCCGGACGGCCTCGAGGTGGTCGTCTCCAACCCGCTCCAGCCGGGACATTCCGTCGATGCCAGCAATCCCGAGCAATTGCTCGCGCTGGCCTGGTCGACTTGCCTCGATGCCACCGCGCAGGCGATCGTCGGGGGACGCCACCGGACGAAGGCGAGGGTGGAGGTCAGCCTGCGCGACGCCGAGGGGCGCGCCGGCTATGAGTTCGTCGCGACGGCCTTCGTGTCGGGTGAGGGCCTGAGCGAGGATGAGGCCTCGCAGCTGGCCGCCGCGGCCCACGACCGTTGCCCCATCTCGCGGCTGCTGCACGACTCACCGCTGGCAGACGTGCGCGGCGAAGCCTGGACGACGACGTGACGAGAGGTCGTCAGCGGTCGACCGCGAAGCCCAGATGGGGCATGTCCACGCCTCGGTAGTGCACGACGAACCGGCGGCGTACGGTCATCCCGAGCCGGATGGCCACGTTCATCGAGGCGATGTTGGTGTCGCGGATCTTGGCCCAGATGGACGGGGCGCCGAGCTCGCGGAAACCCCAGTCGCGCGCGGCTGCCGCAGCCTCGGTCGCATAGCCGCGATGCCAGTGCGCCCGCTGGAACAGGTAACCGACCTCGAGGACCTCCTGGTCGCCGACGAACTGGCGCGTGATGCCGCACTGCCCGATCATCCCGGATCCGGGCAGGTCGACCGCCCACAGGCCGAACCCGTCGTCGTCGTACCGCCGCAGGTTGCGCGCGAGCCACTGCGCGCTCTCGTCGTCGTCGAATGCCCCCTCGTACGCCGTCATCGCGATGGGGTCGGTGAGAATCTGGCGAAGGGGGTCGAGATCGTCCACGGTCATCGGGCGGAGCACGAGGCGATCGGTCCGGGCGATCATCGGCGAGTGTCCTCGGCCGGGCTGTCGTCGCGAACGTCCCACCCGAGCGCTGCGGCGAACGCGGAAGCATGCGCCTCGACCTGGCGCCGCGACGCGGTGGCGCCCGCGAGAGCGCGGATGTCCGTGAACGCGAGCGCCTCGAGACCACGGAGGTCGAGATCGGTGCTGGACAGCGCCCGGGTGTCGAACTCGTCGACCGTCGTGTTCGTGAATCGCACCCGTTCGAGGAGAGCGCCGGGTGCGTCGAGCGTCCCGATGCGGCAATCGACGATCTCGAGGTCGCGCAGCGTCGACGCGGCCGCGGACAGGTAGTCGATCCGAACACCGCGCAGGATCACCCCGTCGAAGCGCGCGCGCTGCGCGTCGAGGGTGCCGATCCGCCCGCCGCTCAGCGACACGGTGCGCCAGCTGCCGTCGCCGGCGCGGAGCTCGGCTGTCGCCAGATCGGCGATGACCACGTCGCTCAGAACTGCGCCGGTCAGATCGAGCCGGTCGGGTGCGGCGGGCTCGACCGTGCTCTCACTCAGTCGCGCGTGAGCGCCGTCGACAGAGCCGCTGCCGACGGCGATCGAGGCCTCGACGAGATCGCCGTGCCGCGACAGGGCGGCGCGCTCGAGATGCCGGGGAAGGTCGGGTTCGCTGACGCGAGGGGGCGCAGGACGAGAACGCGGTCGAGCCATACGTTCAGCGTAGGCCGACGGTATGATGGTCACATCAGCACCGATCCGGCCATCACCGGGGAGCTCTCGGAAGAACAGCGGTCATCCGCTCAGTAGAACCGAGCGGGGCAGGCCCGTCACAGCCGCTGGGAGAGTGGCCCTCCGGGGCAAGCGGGGTGGTACCGCGGTCGCACGATCGTCCTCGCAGGAAGTCCGACCCTGCGAGAGAAGCCATGACCTATCCGAAGTCCTCTGCTTTCGGCCCCGCCGCCGACAGCGTCGTGCCGAGCCCCCGGTTCCCCGAGGTCGAGCGCGAGGTGCTCGCGTTCTGGGAACGTGACGACACCTTCCGCAGCTCGATCGCGCAACGCGAAGGCGCGCCGGAGTGGGTGTTCTACGACGGCCCGCCTTTCGCGAACGGGCTGCCCCACTACGGGCATCTCCTCACCGGATACGCCAAGGACGTCTTCCCCCGGTTCCAGACGATGCGGGGCAAGAAGGTCGACCGCGTCTTCGGATGGGACACCCACGGTCTGCCCGCCGAGCTCGAGGCCATGAAGCAGCTCGGCATCACCGAGAAGAGCGAGATCGAGGCGATGGGTATCGCCGCGTTCAATGACAAGGCCCGCTCCTCGGTGCTGGAGTACACGCGCGAGTGGGAGGACTACGTCACCCGTCAGGCGCGGTGGGTCGATTTCGAGCGCGGCTACAAGACGCTCGACACCGGGTTCATGGAGTCGGTGCTCTGGGCTTTCAAGGAGCTGTGGGACAAGGACCTCGCCTACGAGGGCCATCGCGTGCTGCCCTACTGCTGGCGCGACGAGACGCCCCTGTCGAATCACGAGCTGCGCATGGACGACGACGTCTACAAGATGCGCCAGGACCCCTCGGTGACCGTCACCTTCCCGTTCGTCGGCGCCAAGGCGGAGACGCTCGGGCTCACGGGCGTGCGCGCCCTCGCCTGGACGACGACGCCGTGGACGCTGCCGACGAACCTCGCTCTCGCCGTCGGCCCCGACATCCGCTACGTCGTCCTGCCCGGTGGCCCGGCCGGTGCCGCCGACGTCCATGAGGATCGCGTCGAGGCCGACGCCCACCGCTACCTCCTCGCCGAAGACCTCCTCGCGGGCTACGCGAAAGATCTCGGCTACGGCGATGTCGACGAGGCACGCGCCGCGATCGAGCGGACGGTCCTCGGCAGCGAGCTCGCGGACGTCCAGTACGACCGCCTCTTCGACTACTACGCGGATGCCGAGACCTGGGGTACCGGTTCCGCGTGGCGGGTGCTCGTCGACGACTACGTCACGACCACCGACGGCACCGGCATCGTCCATCAGGCCCCGGCCTACGGCGAGGACGACCAGCGCGTCACCGCCGCCGCCGGCATCCCGCTCATCATGAGCCTCGATGACGGCGGCCGCTTCCTGCCGCAGGTCACCGACGTGGCGGGCGAGCTGTGGATGGACGCGAACCGGCCGCTCATCCGCCTTCTGAAGGCCGAGGGCCGTCTTCTTCGCGAGGCCAGCTACGAGCACTCCTACCCGCACTGCTGGCGCTGCCGCAATCCGCTCATCTACAAGGCCGTGTCGAGCTGGTTCGTGCGCGTCACGGCGATCAAGGACCGCCTGCTCGAACTCAACGAGCAGATCACCTGGGCACCTGAGAATGTCAAGCACGGGCAGTTCGGCAAGTGGCTCGAGGGCGCACGCGACTGGTCCATCAGCCGCAACCGCTTCTGGGGCTCGCCCATCCCGGTCTGGAAGAGCGACGACCCCGAGTACCCGCGAACCGATGTCTACGGCTCGCTCGCCGACATCGAGCGTGACTTCGGGCGCCTGCCCCGTAACGAGGCCGGCGAGATCGATCTGCACCGTCCGTTCGTCGACGACCTCACGCGTCCGAACCCGGACGATCCGACGGGCCGCTCGACGATGCGCCGTATCGAGGATGTCTTCGACGTGTGGTTCGACTCGGGATCGATGCCCTACGCGCAGGTGCACTATCCGTTCGAGAACCGCGAATGGTTCGACGAACACGCCCCGGCCGACTTCATCGTGGAGTACATCGGCCAGACCCGCGGGTGGTTCTACGTCATGCACGTGCTCTCCGGTGCCCTGTTCGATCGTCCCGCCTTCTCGGGGGTCGCGTGCCACGGCATCGTGCTCGGCAGCGACGGTCAGAAGATGTCGAAGTCGCTGCGCAACTACCCGGACGTGTCGGAGGTGTTCGATCGCGACGGTTCCGACGCGATGCGATGGTTCCTCATGGGCTCGTCGGTTCTGCGCGGCGGGAACCTCGTCGTCACCGAAGAGGGCATCCGCGCGGGCGTGCGGGAGTTCCTGCTTCCGTTGTGGAACACCTGGTACTTCTTCGCCACCTACGCCAACGCGGCCGGCGGCGAGAGCGGCGCCGGGTACGAGGCGCGGCGGCGCACCGACTCCGCGAACGTGCTGGACCGCTACATCCTGGCGCTGACCGGCGACCTGGTGCGCGATGTCGCAGCCGACCTGGAGGCCCTCGACTCCACGATGGCCGCAGCGAAGCTGCGCGACTTCGCCGAGGCGCTCACCAACTGGTACATCCGTCGCTCCCGCGACCGGTTCTGGGTGGGGGTCGTCCCGGGCGACGCCTCGTCGACCGAGGCGTTCGACACCCTCTACACGGTGCTCGAGACGCTGACCCGCGTCGCCGCGCCGCTCCTCCCGCTCATCAGCGAGCGTGTGTGGCAGGGGCTGACCGGCGGCCGGAGCGTCCACCTGGAGGACTGGCCCGACGCCGATGAGTTCGCCCCGGCAGCCGACATCCGCTCGGCGATGGACGCCGTCCGCGAGGTGTCGTCGGTGGCCAATGCGCTGCGGAAGAAGGAGGGCAAGCGCGTCCGCCTGCCGCTGCCTCAGCTCACGGTCGCGACCACCGATGCGGCATCCCTGGAGCAGTTCTCCGACATCCTCCGCGACGAGCTCAACGTCAAGAACGTCGCGGTGGCCGAACTCACGGACGACCTCGCGGCCTCGTACGGCATCAGCCAGCGCCTCTCGGTCAATGCGCGCGCGGCCGGACCGCGATTGGGCAAGCAGGTGCAGCACGTCATCGCGGGTGCTCGCGCGGGCCTGTGGACGGAGCAGGACGGTGCCGTGACCGTCGACGGCGTCGCCCTCGAGCCCGGCGAGTACGACCTGACCCTCGAGGCGGGCGGGGTGGCGGATGGCACCGCGATCGCACTGCTCTCGGGCGGCGGCTTCGTGCTCCTCGACACCACCACGACCCCCGAGCTCGAGGCCGAGGGCTTGGCGCGAGACGTGATCCGTGCGGTGCAGGACACCCGGAAGGCGGCCGGCTTCGAGGTCAGCGACCGCATCCGTCTGAGCCTGACCTTCGATTCCGAGGAGGATGCCGGGGCGGTCGCCTCGGCGTTCGACGCAGCCGACGTGGCGGGCGAGACCCTCGCGCGCGAGTGGGCGGTGCGTTCTCGCACATCGACCGTCGCCGCGTCCGCGGGCTCCGTCGTCGCGGCCGAGCCCGGCTTCGAAGCCGTCGTGGCAGCGAAGACCTACGCCAACCGCGGGGACCTCACGGTGGGCGTCACCCGTCTGACAGGAGAGAGCGCATGACCGACCAGGCCCGTGCCGACGCCGTCTACGCGGCGCTGCTTCAGCGTCAGGGAGAGCAGTGGGTGCAGCCCCGCGTCGAGCGGACCCGGCGCGTGCTCGAGCTGCTCGACGACCCTCAGCGCACCTACCGCGTCGTCCACGTGACGGGAACGAACGGCAAGACGTCCACGAGCCGCATGATCGAGAGCCTCGTGCGCGCGCACGGACTGCGGACCGGGCTCTTCACCAGCCCTCATCTCGAGCGGTTCACCGAGCGGATCCTCATCGACGGCGAGCCGATCGCCGACGCCGCGGTCGCCGACGCCTGGGAGGAGATCGAGCCCTTCGTCGACCTCGTCGACGCCGAGCTGGACGCCGCGGACGATGCGCCGCTGACGTACTTCGAGCTGCTCACCGTGCTCGCCTTCGTCGCGTTCTCCGACGCGCCGGTGGACGTCGCCGTGATCGAGGTCGGCATGGGCGGGTCGTGGGATTCGACGAACACCGCCGACGGCGACGTCGCGGTGATCGGCCCGGTGGCCATGGATCACGCCGACCGTCTCGGCGAGACGATCGCCGAGATCGCAGCGGTGAAGGCCGGCATCATCAAGCCCGGTGCGGCCGTCGTCTCGGCCGTGCAGACCCCCGAGGCCGCCGAGCAGATCCGCGCACGCGCTGCAGACGTCGGGGCGACCGTCGGCTTCGCCGGGGAGGACTTCGGCCTGTCGGGGCACAGCCTCGCCGTGGGCGGCCAGCAGATCAGCGTCCGGGGGCGGGCGGGGGAGTACCCCGAGCTCTACCTGCCGCTGTACGGCTCTCATCAGGCCGAGAACGCCGCGCTCGCGGTGGCCGCTGTCGAGGCTCTCATCGGGGCCGACGACCACGCTCTCCATGCGGAGGTCGTGGCTGACGGTCTCGGCGCCGTCACCTCTCCCGGTCGGCTGCAGTTGCTCGGCATCAGCCCGACAGTCCTCGTCGACAGCGCACACAACCCCCACGGTGCGACCGCCCTCGCGGCTGCGCTCCGCGAGTCGTTCGACTTCGACGAGTGGGGCGTCGTGCTGGGCGTTCTGGGTGACAAGGACGCCGCCGGCATCGTCGACGCCCTCGCGCCGGTAGCCGCGCACGTCTTCGCCACCGCACCGGACTCGGAGCGCGCCTCGGAACCGACCCTCGTCGCGGACCTGGCCGAGGAGCGCGGGCTCGGCGTCACCGAGCACCGCGATCTGGTCGAGGCAGCGGAGGCGGCACGCGAGTGGGCCGCGGGCGCGGAGCGGCGGGGGGTCGTCATCGCCGGCTCCGTCGTGCTCGCGGGCGAGGCGATCGCTCTGGCCGCCGCAGAGGACTGGAAGTCGGGATGGCAGGCGTGAGCCGGCCTCGCGAGCGCCGTCGTCGGGGAGCCGCGGAGTCGCTCGCCTCCGTCGTGCTCGGTTTCGAGTCGATCGTCGTCTTCCTCGGCGGCCTGACGGTGTACGGGCTGGGGGCGCTTCCCGATGGCGTGCCGGACTGGTGGGGCGTCGTCGCCGGATCGGTGCTCGCGGTCGTCATGATCGTCACCTCCGGCTTTCTCCGGCATCGCTGGGGGATCGCCGTGGGCTGGTCGCTCCAGGTGATTCTGGCTCTCGGGGTCTTCCTCGTGCCCGCGCTGGGAATCGTCGCAGCGGTTTTCGGGGGCATGTACGCGTATGCGACCATCAAGGGGGCTGCTCTCGACCGGCGCAACGCCGCCCGGGCAGCCGACGAATCGAACGGAGACTGACATGCCCACCGAAGAGACCCTCGTCCTCGTCAAGCCCGACGGCGTGGCCCGCGGCCTCACCGGCGCGATCCTCGCTCGCATCGAGGCGAAGGGATACGCGCTCGTCGACATCCGTCTCGTCGAGGCCGACCGTGAGCTGCTCGAGAAGCACTACGCCGAGCACGCCGGAAAGCCGTTCTACGAGCCGCTGCTCGAGTTCATGCAGAGCGGGCCTTCAGTCGCTATCCGTCTCGCCGGCAACCGCGTCATCGAGGGATTCCGCTCGCTCGCCGGGACAACGGACCCCACCACGGCCGCGCCGGGAACGATCCGTGGCGATTTCGGTCGCGACTGGGGCCTGGCGGTCCAGCAGAACCTCGTGCACGGTTCGGACAGCCCCGAATCGGCCGCTCGCGAGCTGCAGATCTGGTTCGGCTGACCCGCTGCGACATCGCGCCCGCGACTCGACGTCATGACGTCGGCTCGCGGGCGCCGTCGTTTCAGAGGAACCCGATCCAATCGAGCCGGATCTGCGCGATCACGGCGATCGCAACGTAGCTCAGCACCGCGAGAAGCGGAACCCAGCCCGACAGGGTGCCCGCGACGGCCCGTCCCCGCCGCGGCAGCGGGACGACGCCCGAGCGCAGGAGGTGGAGCGTGACCGCGTAGAAGCTCGGGATCGTCACGAACCAGGTGACCATGCACCACGGGCAGAGCGTGCCGAGGACGAAGATGCTCTGCGAGATGAGCCAGACCACGAACCCGAACGCGAAGGCCATCCCCGCCCAGAACAGGATCCAGAACCATCGTGCGAATCGGGCCCCGGCGAGGATCGCCGCCCCGACGACGACCGGTGCGACCCATCCCGTCAGCCCGAGCAGGGGATTCGGAAATCCGAACACCGAGCCCTGCGGGGACGCGAGATTGACACCGCACTGCACGACGATGTTGAAGTCGCAGGATGCCGTCGCGGTCGCGTCCTCGAGCAGGTGGAGGCGTTCGGTCGTCAGAGCAAAGGCGGCGATCCAGCCGATCACGCCTGCGATCATCAGCCAGACGGCGAGAGCGACGGGGCGGGCGTGGCTGTGGGAAGCGGACATGAGGGCGATTATCCCACCGCACCCGATGACCCCGCCGAGAGCCGCGGAGGCCGCGTCCCACGAAGCCTCGCGGGTAGTGCGATAATGAATGTCGATGCACGCACGCAGCCGCGCTGCGACTGTGCTTCACGAGAGACTTCGGGCAATGGCTGCCCACGCAGGCCGCGCCGAGAGCCGGCTGCACACCGAGTGAGTTCGCGGCTCGTCCTTCCGGGAGCGACGCCGCCAGAGATGTGCCGGGCGGCGCGCGGTTCCGCCCGAAGAGGAGTACGCCAGTGATGGCCGACGATCGCAATGACAACCAGACCCCCGATGAGTCCGAGAACGCGGTAGACCCCGCCGCAGCCGAACTGGCTGACGCGGTGGCGTCCATCGACGCGACCGAGGAGCACATCGACAGCGGGCGCGCCGCCGACGACGCGGAAGCCGAGCCCGTCCCCGGTGAAAGCGAGGGCGAGGGGTCAGCCGAGGACGCCGTGGTTCCCGCGGTTCCGGATGAGCCGGTCACGCCCGATGAGCCGGCAGAGACTGTCGCGCCGGCGATTGAGGAGACGTCGCCGGCGGACCAGCCCGCCCCGGCAGAGGAGCAGACCGGTTCCGGAGAGCCGGCGGCCAGCGACGAGGTCGCCCCCGCTGACTCGGGCCCGCCGACGGCGGTGTCGCTCGGCCTCCTGCCCGCGGACTTCGTGTCGGCGGTCTCCACCGCGTTGCATTTCTACGCTCCCGAGATCGCCGCGCTGCCGGCACTGCCGGATGACGACGACGACGATGACTCGGGTTCCTCGTCGGGCTCCAGCAGCTCGCGCCGTCGCGGTCGTCGCCGCGGAGGGGCGAACGGGGACGACGGCAACGAGCCGGCTCCGCGCCAGCGTGCTGTCGAGCTCATCACCGAGCCGCAGCGGATCAAGGGCTCGACGCGACTCGAAGCGAAGAAGCAGCGCCGTCGCGACGGCCGGGAGGCCGGTCGCCGTCGCACCGTCGTGACCGAGGCGGAGTTCCTCGCCCGCCGCGAGGCCGTCGACCGGGTCATGATCGTCCGGTCGAAGAACGGCCGCATCCAGATCGCGGTCCTCGAGGACAACGTGCTCGTCGAGCACTATGTCGCGCGCAACCAGGACGCATCGCTCATCGGCAACGTCTACCTCGGCCGGGTGCAGAACGTGTTGCCGAGCATGGAAGCGGCCTTCGTCGACATCGGCCGCGGGCGCAACGCGGTGCTGTACTCCGGCGAGGTCGACTGGGATGCCGTCGAGACGGGCAACCAGCCGCGCCGCATCGAGCTCGCGCTCAAGTCCGGCGACCGTGTCCTCGTGCAGGTCACGAAGGATCCCGTGGGGCACAAGGGTGCGCGGCTCACGAGTCAGATCTCGCTTCCGGGCCGCTACCTCGTCTACGTCCCGGGCGGGGCGATGAACGGCATCTCCCGCAAGCTTCCCGACACCGAGCGTGCGCGGCTGAAGCGCATCCTCAAGGAGGTCCTTCCCGAGTCGTCCGGCGTCATCGTGCGTACGGCCGCCGAGGGGGCGACCGAGGAGCAGCTCACGCGTGACGTGCAGCGTCTCACCTCGCAGTGGGAGCACATCAGCTCGCAGCTCGAGAAGATCCAGGCCCCCGCCCTTCTCCACTCCGAGCCCGACCTCCTCGTCAAGATCGTCCGTGATGTCTTCAACGAAGACTTCTCGCGCATGCTCATCCAGGGTGACGAGGCTCACTCGACGATCACGTCGTACCTCACGGGAGTCGCGCCCGATCTTCTGGAGCGCATCGAGAAGTACGAGGACGAGCAGGATCCCTTCGACGCGTTCCGGGTCACCGAGCAGATCGAGAAGGCGCTGGACCGCAAGGTGTGGCTGCCCTCCGGCGGCTCGCTCGTCATCGACCGGACCGAGGCCATGACGGTCGTCGACGTCAACACGGGGAAGTTCGTCGGCTCGGGCGGCAACCTCGAGGAGACCGTCACCAAGAACAACCTCGAGGCGGCCGAGGAGATCGTCCGCCAGCTGCGCCTGCGTGACATCGGCGGCATCATCGTCGTCGACTTCATCGACATGGTGCTCGAGTCGAACCGTGATCTCGTGCTGCGGCGTCTCATCGAGTGCCTGAGCCGAGACCGGACGAAGCATCAGGTCGCCGAGGTGACATCGCTGGGCCTCGTGCAGATGACCCGTAAGAAGCTCGGGCTGGGGCTCCTCGAGACTTTCAGCGAGGCCTGCGAGGTGTGTGCCGGTCGCGGCGTCATCGTCCACCACGACCCCGTCGTCAAGCACCGCGGCTCCGGCGCTCAGAGCGCCAACGGCGGCGGCAACGGCTCCGCTCGTCGCAACGGACGAGGCGGCGCGAACCCGGCACCGGCGCCGGCGAACGGCGGGACCCACGTGATCACCGAGGGTGCGAAGTCCGCGCTCGCGCAGATCGCCGCTTCGACGATTCAGGCGACCGCCGCTGAAGAAGACGCCGAGATCATCGCGGCCCCGGCCGAGGTCGAGCCCGCGCCCGTCGAGCGTCCGAAGAAGCCGCGACGCAAGAAGGCCGAGTCCAAGGCGCCGCGGACCGAGAAGGACCTGCTGCTCGATTCCGTGCTCAATGCGCTGCCCGAGCCCAAGGCGCCCGGCCAGGGACGCGGGCGCCGTCGCGTGACCACGGCAGCTCTGAGCGGAACTCCTGTGTCGGCGTCGCCGGCCTCGGAGGACTGACCCTCAGCGACGAGACGAACGCCGCGGGATCGAGTCAGATGCCGCGGCGTTCGCGCGCTGTGATGCGGAGCCCCGACGCGATGAGACGCCGGACGAGCTCGTGGCCCGAGACCGGGAGCGCGCCGCCGGCGACCAGGCGGTCGAACGCCGAATCGGGGACGTCGTAATGGTCGAGATCGAATGCTCGAGCCGGCAGATCATGACGCCGCGCGAAAGCGTGCAGCTCGTCGAGATCCGAGTCGCTGACGAGGTGCGACCAGAGGCGGCCGTGCGCCGGCCACCGGGGGTCGTCGATGAGAATCGCCATTCTCCGATCCTACGAAGCGGTTGCACCGCGGGCCTCGGTCGCGACACACCCGGCCGTCCTTTTGCCGGATCTGCCGGCATCCGGTAAAGTGGACCCTTGGTGCAGCGAGTCCGTCGACGTCCCGTCACGATAGCGGCTCAGCCACAGGATCACCTGGGGCACGCGCACCAAGACTTTCCAGTCTCGCAAAGACAACCGGAGCCGTGCGCTCCACAGAAGAAACAGGTGTGAAGTGGTTTACGCAGTTGTGCGCGCCGGCGGCCGTCAGGAGAAGGTCGAGGTCGGCACGATCGTCGTCCTCGATCGTCAGGCGGCTCAGATCGGTGACAAGCTCGAGCTTCCCGCCGTTCTCCTCGTCGACGGCGACGCCGTGACCACCGACGCTGACAAGCTCGCGAAGGTCACGGTCACCGCTGAGGTTCTCGGTGAGGAGCGCGGCCCGAAGATCGTGATCCAGAAGTTCAAGAACAAGACCGGCTACAAGAAGCGCCAGGGCCACCGTCAGGACCTCACGCGCGTCAAGATCACCGGCATCAAGTAAGCCAGGGAGACGCAGAGATGGCACACAAAAAGGGCGCAAGCTCCACCCGTAACGGTCGTGATTCCAACGCACAGCGCCTCGGCGTGAAGCGCTTCGGCGGCCAGGCCGTCAACGCCGGCGAGATCCTCGTTCGCCAGCGCGGCACCCACTTCCACCCCGGCGCCAACGTCGGCCGTGGCGGCGACGACACCCTGTTCGCGCTCGCGGCCGGTGCTGTCGAGTTCGGCACGAAGGGTGGCCGCAAGGTCGTCAACATCGTGGCGGCCGCCGAGTAATTCGGACCAGACCACTTCGCGGCGAGGGGCGGGCTTCGGCTCGCCCCTCGCCCTGTTTTCAGGAGGCACCGCATGGTGACGTTCGTCGACCGAGTGACGCTGCATCTGCGCGCCGGCAAGGGCGGCAACGGCTGCGTGTCGGTGCGCCGTGAGAAGTTCAAGCCGCTCGCCGGCCCCGACGGCGGCAACGGTGGTGACGGCGGCGACGTCGTCCTCGTCGCCGACCCGCAGGTGACGACCCTGCTGTCCTACCACCACTCGCCGCACCGCTCCGGCGGCAACGGCGGCTTCGGTATGGGCGACAACCGTTCGGGCGCGGCGGGGGAGCATCTCGAGCTTCCCGTGCCGGTCGGGACCGTGGTCAAGAGCCCCGACGGCGAGACGCTCGTCGACATGGTCACTCCCGGCATGCGCTTCGTCGCCGCACCCGGCGGTCAGGGCGGGCTCGGAAACGCCGCGCTGGCGTCTCCGAAGCGCAAGGCTCCCGGGTTCGCGCTTCTGGGCACCCCCGGCTGGGAAGGCGACGTCCAGCTCGAGCTGAAGACCGTGGCCGACATCGCCCTCGTCGGATTCCCGTCCGCGGGCAAGTCGAGCCTGATCGCCGCGATGTCCGCTGCCCGCCCGAAGATCGCCGACTATCCCTTCACGACGCTGCATCCCAACCTCGGTGTCGTTCAGGCGGGCGACGTGCGGTACACGATCGCCGACGTTCCGGGGCTCATCGAAGGCGCGAGCGAGGGAAGAGGCCTCGGTCTCGAGTTCCTCCGTCACGTCGAGCGGTGCTCGGCCCTGGTGCACGTGCTCGACTGCGCCACGCTCGAGCCCGGTCGCGACCCGATCAGCGACCTCGACGTGATCCTCGCCGAGCTCGGCGCGTACCCCGTTCCCGAGGGCCAGGTCCCCCTGCTCGAGCGTCCGCAGTTGATCGCGCTCAACAAGACCGACGTGCCCGAGGCGCGCGATCTCGCCGAGCTGGTGCGCCCAGACCTGGAAGCCCGCGGCTACCGCGTGTTCGATATCTCGACCGTCAGCCGGCAGGGCTTGCGCGAGTTGTCGTTCGCCATGGCCGAGCTCGTCGCCGAGCACCGCGTCTCGGCAGCGGCCGAGGTGCCCGCAGAGCGCATCGTCATCCGTCCGAAGGGCGCCGAACGCGACTTCACCGTGCGCGTGGAGGGCGGCACCTACGGCAACCTCTACCGCATCCTGGGCGCGAAGCCCGTGCGCTGGGTGCAGCAGACGGACTTCCAGAACGAAGAGGCTGTGGGCTTCCTCGCCGACCGCCTCGACAAGCTCGGCATCGAGGACGAGCTCTTCCGGCTCGGTGCGACGCCGGGTTCGACGGTCGTCATCGGCGAGGGCGACGGCATCGTGTTCGACTGGCATCCGTCGCTGTCGTCTGCAGCGGAGCTGATGTCCGCGCCGCGAGGCACCGATCCGCGTCTCGACCTCAACCCGCGTCGAACGTCCAACCAGCGCCGTGAGCGTTACCACGAGCGCATGGACGCCAAGGCGGAGGCCCGTGCGGAGCTCGAGGCGGAGCGCCGGGCCGAGAAGACGCGAGGTGCTGACGAGGACGACGCGTGAGCCTGCTCTCACGCGCCGAGCTCAACGGCGCACGACGCGTGGTCGTGAAGGTCGGTTCGTCGTCGATCAGCGGTGCGAACTCCGGCAAGATCGACTCGCTGGTCGACGCCCTCGCTGAGGCCCACGCCCGCGGGACCGAGGTGGTGCTCGTGTCGTCGGGTGCCATCGCGACCGGCATGCCCTACCTCCGTCTCGATGAACGCCCGACGGACCTGGCCACCCAGCAGGCGGCCGCGGCGGTCGGCCAGAACGTGCTCGTGTACCGATACCAGGACGCACTGCGGGAGTACGGCATCGTGGCTGGGCAGGTCCTGCTGACCGCGGGCGACTTCGACGACCCCACGCACCGGTCGAACGCGCGACGGGCCATGGAGCGTCTTCTCGGGCTGCGCATCCTGCCGATCGTGAACGAGAACGATACCGTCGCGACCCATGAGATCCGGTTCGGAGACAACGACCGGCTTGCGGCCCTGGTCTCCCGCCTCATCGGTGCGGATGCCCTCGTGCTGCTCAGCGACATCGCGTGTCTGTACACGCGGCCGCCGAGCGAACCGGGCGCGCGTGCGATCGACACGGTCGCGTTCGACGATGATCTGAGTGCCTACGAGTTCGGGGCGACGGTCGTCAACAGCGTCGGAACGGGCGGAGCGGCGACGAAGGCCTCCGCGGCTCGGCTGGCTGCCGAGGGCGGCGTCGCGGCGCTCGTGACGAGCATCGATCTCGCGAGCGAGGTACTCGCCGGAGCCCCGGTCGGGACGTGGTTCGAGGCGAACCCGGCCCCGGTCCTCCCGTCGGGCACCGGCGCCATCGGCGTGGCCTGAGGTCGAGGTTCGGGCTCGGGTCGGCCGTCCTGCCCGTCGCTAGACTGGCGGGATGACCACCCTCGTCGCACCCGACGTCTCCGATCGTCTGCGCGCTGCGAAACGTGCGAGCCGCTCGATCGGCCTGTTGGAAGACGCCGCCAAGACAGCGCTCCTCGACGCGATCGCTGATGCGCTGATCGCTGACACCGCGCGTATCGTCGCGGCGAACCGCGATGATCTCGACCGCGGGGATGCAGCGGGTATCTCCGCCGGTCTGCGCGATCGTCTCGTCCTCGACGACGAGCGTGTCGCGGCGCTCGCGAGCGCCGTTCGTGACGTCGCACGCCTTCCCGACCCCGTGGGCCGCGTCCTCGATGAGCGCGAGCTCCCCGGCGGCGTGCGGCTGCAGAAGGTCGCCGTGCCTTTCGGTTTGGTCGCCTCGATCTACGAGGCACGGCCCAATGTCACCGTCGACATCACCGCGCTCGCGCTGCGCTCCGGGAACGCCGTGGTCCTCCGCGGTGGGTCGGCGGCGCAATCGACGAACGCAGCACTCATCGCGTCGATGAGGAACGCGCTGGAGCGGGCGGGGGTGGATCCCGACGGCATCCAGACCGTCGATGATTTCGGCCGAGAGGGTGCGCGCTTCCTCATGCGCGCTCGCGGTCTCGTCGATGTGCTGGTCCCTCGCGGCAGCGCTCAGCTCATCGAGACGGTCGTGACGGAATCGACCGTCCCCGTCATCGAGACCGGGGCGGGGGTCGTCCACATCGTCCTCGACGAGACGGCGCCGTTGGACTGGGCTCGCGAGATCGTCGTGAACGCGAAGGCGCAGCGCCCCAGCGTCTGCAACGCCGTCGAGACCGTGCTGGTCGTGCGGGCTGCTGCGGATCGCCTCATCCCGGCCGTATCGGAGGCCCTCACCGGTGCGGGCGTCATCATCCACGGCGATGACGACGTGCGCCGCCTCGTGCCGCAGGCTGTGCCGGTGACCGAGGACGATTGGGCCACCGAGCACATGAGCCTGGATCTCTCGATGCGCGTGGTCGACGATCTGGACCAGGCCCTCGAGCACATTCGTCGTTACTCGACGATGCACACCGAGGCCATCGTGACCGCCGACGAGGTGAACGCCGAGCGTTTCCTGGCCGAGGTCGATGCCGCCGTCGTGATGGCGAACGCCTCGACCCGCTTCACCGACGGCGGGGAGTTCGGTTTCGGAGCCGAGGTCGGGATATCCACGCAGAAACTGCACGCTCGCGGCCCCATGGGACTTCCCGAGCTGACCAGCACGAAGTGGCTCGCGCGCGGCGCCGGGCAGACGCGCGCCTGACCGCCTAAACTTGACATGCGCCGCCGCGCGAAACGAACGGAGCCCTGATGACCCTCGCCACGATCACCGCATTCGCCGCCGAGCAGACCGAGCACCACGGCAACGTGCAGGCGGAGACGATGATCTTCGGCGTCATCGCCCTGGTCATCTTCCTCTCCCTCGGTCTCGTGACGCTCTCGTACCGCAACGTCGCGAACCGCCACTCCGGCAAGGCTGAGGCGTACGCCGCCGCGCACGGGAACCAACTGACGCAGTCGGAGAACGGCCACCACTGAGGCTGCTCCGATGACGGGAACGCGTGCGCCGCGTATCGGCGTGATGGGCGGCACGTTCGACCCGATTCATCATGGACACCTGGTGGCCGCGAGCGAGGTCGCGCAGTCGTTCGACCTCGACGAGGTCATCTTCGTTCCGACGGGGACGCCGTGGCAGAAGTCGTTCGTGTCGCCGGGGGAGCACCGGTACCTGATGACGGTCATCGCGACCGCATCCAACCCCATGTTCACGGTCAGTCGGGTCGACATCGACCGCGACGGCCCCACCTACACGATCGACACGCTGCGGGACCTGAAGGCTCAGCGCCCCGACGCCGACTTCTTCTTCATCACCGGAGCTGATGCCATCGCGCAGATTCTCAGCTGGAGGAACCATGATGAACTGTGGGAGCTCGCCCACTTCGTCGCCGTCTCTCGTCCTGGTCACACGCTTTCGAGTGCCGGACTGCCCAGCGACGATGTGAGCCTGCTCGAGATCCCCGCTCTGGCGATATCATCCACCGACTGCCGGGCGCGAGTCGGACGCGGACATCCGGTGTGGTACCTCGTTCCAGACGGGGTCGTCCAATACATTGCGAAGCATCATCTCTATCGGAGCAAGGCATGAGCGACAACGAGCAACAGCCACCGACTCCGCAGCTGACGCGCCGGCAACTGCGTGAGCTGCGCAACACGGCTTCCAACCCGATCATCGTCGACCCCGACGCCACCGACGACGCCTCCGCGATCGGAGGGGAGCAGACTCCCGCCCCCGTGCCGTTGCCGCGAGCCGCGGACCCGGTCGAGGTTCCTCCGGCGCCCGTGCCGCAGGCATCCGTCGACCTCGGATCACCGGCGCTGACCCGCCGTCAGGCACGTCTGCAGGAGAAGATCCGTACTGCGTCCATCCCGGTCGTGACGGCTACCGGCGAGCATCCGACGGTTCCCACCGATCATGAGGAAGCCGACGCGGCAGGGGCGCCGGCCGAGCCGGTGCCCGATGGTGTCGACGAGGCCGAGACCGGCGGACCGGCGGATGACGGCGCACCGGCGCACTCCGACGCTGAACCGGACATCGATGGGGATTCCGAAGAATCCTCTGACGCGCCCGAGGATGGCGCTGAAGCCGAGGCAGAGGCAGACGCAGAGGAGCACGATCGTGACGTGCTCGAAGACGACGTGCATGAAGACGACGTGCATGCGGATGCCGACGCTGAATCCCGCGACGACGACGCTCCTGATTCCGAGCCGTCCGCACTCTCGTCGCGAGAGCCGGATGTCGTCGAGTACGACGCCGCCGCGTCCGAGGCCCTCCAGGCCGTCGACGACGAACCCGCCGCCTCGTCCGAGCCCGCAGCCGACGAACGCGTCGACGACCACGAGGAGCCCGAGCGGCACGTCGTGTCGAACGACCTCGGCGCCGACCTGCTCGCTGGCGAGTCGACGGCGACCGACGTTCCCACGTCGTTCGATCAGCTGCTCTCGCGCAGTGCCGCCGCGACCGGGGCCTTCACGACTCCTAACGCGCTCATCCTGGCCGAGAACCCCGACGGGGGGCCCCTGGTCGCCCCCGTCACGGCCACCGGCGAGGTGCTGATCACCGGCACGTTCACCCTTCCCGAGAGCTTCGGATCGACCGGAGTCGTTCCGGGAGTGGCGGACGGCAAGGAGGTCGACGCAGTTCTCGTCGACGGCGAGCTGCCGGCTTCGTCCTCTCCCACTCCCATCGCCGCAAGCGCGGCCATCTCGACCATCAAGAGCGCCGAGGACGTCATCCGTCCGCCGGCGCCGGAGAAGGGCAGCCGCTGGACGGTCGCCCTCGCCATCACCGCGGGGGCCCTCGCCCTCGCCCTGGCGGGCGTTCTGCTCGTCTCGCTTTTCACAGGAGTCTTCGGATGAGTTCACAAGCAGTCATCGACATGGTCGCCGTCGCGGCGGCGGCCGCGGAATCGAAAGGCGGCGAGGACCTCGTCGCCCTCGATGTGTCGCAGCCCCTCCCGCTCGTCGACGCGTTCCTGCTGGTCAGCGGCAACAGCGAGCGCAACGTCGCAGCAATCGCGGACGCGGTCGAGGAGAGCATGCTCGAAGCCGGTCACAAGCGCCTGCGGCGTGAGGGACGCACCGAGTCGCGCTGGGTGCTGCTCGACTTCGGCGACCTCGTCGTGCACGTCTTCCACGAGCAGGAGCGTGTGTACTACGGGCTCGAGCGACTGTGGAAGGACTGCCCGATCATCCCGATCGAGGCCACCGTGGTCACGAGCACTCCCGGAGATGTTGTAAGCTAAATGAGTTGCCGCGAGAGCGGTAACCACGGGCCTGTGGCGCAGCTGGTAGCGCACCTGCATGGCATGCAGGGGGTCAGGGGTTCGAGTCCCCTCAGGTCCACCCATACGATATGAAAAAGCCCCGCCACCGGCGGGGCTTTTTCGTGTCATCCGGCATCCTGCGCGATGGGGCCCTTATGTCGACGCCACACGACCTGTATCGTTCATCGAATTCACCGGATGCGCCTCAGCAGCATAAGCGAGGCCTGTAAATGAATGTGAGTCAATGATGACGTTTACTGTCTCCATGAAGCGGGCGGCGATTGCGGCCGCTCTCGTGTTGCTCGGAAGCAGCCTGGCAGCGGCGCCGGCCTCTGCATACGCGGGCACGAGTTCCGCCGGGGAATCGCCCGATGCGTCGGCGCGTGCCTCCTCGTACTGTTACAGCTACGAGAACATCATTCCGGGGAACGGCGCGTGGTACAAGATTCCGCGCGCGGGGAACACATACAACTGCATCCTCGAGTCGGGGAACAACAGCGTCGCGGTGACCGTGCTGCAGCAGACGCTGAACCGTTGCTACGGACGGGGCCTCGCCGAGGACGGAGCGTTCGGGCCCGCGACCTACAACGCGCTGATGTACGCGCAGAGCGTCGAGGGTATCGGGGTCGACGGTGTTTACGGAGCGACGACGCGGTCGCACCTCAAATGGTGGGGTGGCGGATCGATCTGCACGCGCGGATCGCAGCTCGGCCTCTGACTGAGAAAGATCCACGGCGTATTCGAGGCCTCGGCTGCTTTCCTGCATCCGGGGCCTCGAATACGTGTGCGTGAGGGGATCAGGATCGCGCAGCGGCCGAGTCCAGCACATCGAGGACCGATGTGCGCAGCGCCTGACCGCGGGCGCTCAGCAGCCGTTGCTGACGCACGTACTCGGCTTTGCCCTCGGCCGTCTCGATAGCGATGGGGGAGTAGCCCCATTCCCGCAGATCGTACGGTGACGCGCGCATATCCAGTTCGCGGATGTCGCGAGCGAGGACGAATGCGTCCAGCAACAGATGTCCCGGCACGAGAGGGCCGAGTTTCAGCATCCATTTGTAGACGTCCATTCCGGCGTGCAGACATCCCGGCTGCTCGCGTCCCACGGCGCCCTCCCGGTCGAGGGGCTCGCGGTTGCGAGGAACCGCCTGGGGCGTGAAGAAACGGAACGCGTCGAAGTGCGTGCAGCGGAGGTCATGGGCCTCGACGACGGCGTCCGTTCCCGCGGAGCCCAGCCGAAGAGGGATCTCGTGACGCGTTGAATCGGCGCGATAGACCATCGCCCACTCGTGCAGGCCGAAGCACCCGAAGACGCCGGCGCGGTCGCGAGTGGCGCGGAGGAGGCCCGTCACCCCGCGATAGAGCGAGGCGCGCTCCTGGCGGAACTGCTCGTCGGCGACACGCACGTCGCGACCGTGGGCGATCTCGTACCAGCGCCAGCCGCCGCGCTGGTCCGCGCCGCCTTCGAGCACGACACCCGGGCCCGGATGCCAGCGCCGCAGCACCGCGGGCTTGTAGGAGTAGTACGTGAACAGGAAGTCCTCGACCGGATGCTTCTCGGCGCGCGAAGCCCGCCGCCGGTGCGCCTCGGTCAGCGCGTCGGCCCGCTCCGCATGCGCGTCGGCGAGCTGGTGCCATGGCGCGGGTGCCAAATGCACGGGGTCGGAGAGGCGGAGCGTCACCTCTCGAGGATAGACACCGGCGCGCTGGGAGAGTGCGTCACGCCGGCTCGATGAGCGATGCATCGTCGTTGCGCACGTTGCCCACCGCAGAGCCGACGGCGAACCACGTGAGCGTATCGACGACGGCCGGTGCCGCGTCGGCCACCGCGTCGAGGAGGTCGGCCGGGTATTCGGTGGTGGGGTCGAGCCAGACGTCGGCGTACTCCGCGTCGATCATCAGCGGCATCCGGTCGTGGATCTCGGCCAGACCACCGACGGCGGAACGCGTCAGGATGGTGAAGCTCAACAGCCACCGGCCGGGGTCGTCAGCGGGACGCGACGGGTCTTTCCACCATTCGTAGAGCCCCGCGAAGAAGAGCGGCTCACCGTTCTCCGGCCTGATGAAATGAGGCGTCTTCGCGCCGTCCTGCTCCCGCCACTCGTAGTAGCCCGATGCCGGGATGACGGCGCGGCGCGAGACCAGCGCATCGCGGAACGTCGGCTTCTCCGCCGCCTCCTCGGACCGGGCGTTGAACGCGCGGGTCCCGACCGACGGGTCTTTGGCCCAGCCGGGCACGAGGCCCCAGCGGGCGGAGGCGAGGCGACGCGTCGGAGGCTCGGTCTTGACCGAGTCGAGCACGATCGTCGCCTGTGCCGTGGGCGCGATGTTGAACGACGGAGAGGGCAGATCGTCGGGAACGATCTCGGCGTGCAGAACGCTCGCGAGCTCGGAACCGACGCGGGCTACGACGAAACGACCGCACATGCCTTCAGCGTAAGGCGCGCCTGCGACATCCGGAGCGCGCGGCACTCGATCACGACTCAGTCGCGCGCGATGACACCGACGTCCGCGAGACGGTCGAGGAGGGCGGCGCCGTCCGATCCGGTGACCCAGGGCACCTGCGCCGCGGAATGGTCGTTCACCGCGGTGCGCCCGCCCGCGAGGACGGCTTCGGCCGGCGACAGTCGTCGGATCGCGACCGCCCGCACACGATCCGGGTTCTCACTCGCGAACTCGGTGTACAGAGCGTCGTCGTGCTGGCCGTCGTCGCCGACGAGAAGCCACCGCACATGCGGGAACTCCTTCGCGAGTCGTCGCAGGTTCTCAGCCTTGTGATCGCGTCCGCTGCGGAACCACCGGTCGTGGGTCGGTCCCCAGTCGGTCAGGAGCATCGGGCCGGATGGGAACACATGACGCCGGAGGAAGCGGATGAGCGTCGGGGCGACGTTCCAAGCGCCGGTGGACAAGTAGATGACAGGACTGCCGGGGCGATCGCGCGTCAACCGTTCGAGCATGACCGCCATGCCCGGAACCGGCTGGCGCGCATGCTCATCGAGCACGAACGAGTTCCAGGCGGCGACGAAGGGTCTCGGCAGAGCGGTCACCATGACGGTGTCGTCGATGTCGGAGATGATCCCGAAGTCGATGTCGCCGGAGATCACGAAGACGCGGGTCTCGATGACATCGCTGCCCTCGACGGTCATCGTGATCGTCTGCCAGCCGGGCTCGAGCGATCCGGGCAGCTCGACGTCGACGACCCCGCCGCGATCGGCGATGACGTCGTGCGTCGTCCCCGCGATCGTGACCTTCACCTGTGCGAACGCCACCGGTACCGACGCGAAGCTTCGCCATCCCCGGACCGACGCGTACTCGCCGCCCTTCGCGGGGCTCTTCTGAGGTGCGATCAGGACTCGTCCGAGCACGCGGACCCAGCCGTCGCCGCCGTAGCCGGGATACGCGGCGACGGTCGGCCGTTGACCCCGCGCGCGGGCGCGACGTTCCCGCCACGAGTGGAAGCGGCGCTCGAGGCGCGCCAACCACAGGATCTTCTTCCGTGGTGCGGGTGAGGAAGCCATCGCTTCAGTCTTTCACGTCCCCGTCCGCGAGTCGGGTCTTCTCTTCCTCGAGCCGCAGATGACGCGCCTCGCGGCGCGTGATCAGACGCTTCACGAGATAGGCCAGCACCAGGAACAGCACGATGACGCCGACGAACAGGTAGCCGGCGTACTGGATGTTGTCGGAGACCGCGCGATAGGTCTTCGCCGCTGCGGCGACGACGCCGACGTAGAGGGACGTCCAGATGATGCACGCCGGGGCGGTCCACGCCAGGAAACGGCGATACGAGAAGCCGCTCATCCCCACAGTCAACGGCACCAGCGAGTGCAGGACGGGCAGGAACCGCGAGAGGAAGATCGCCGGCCCACCGCGACGACGCAGGTAGAGCTCCGAGCGCACCCAGTTCTCCTCGCCGATGCGGCGCCCCAGTCGTGAGAAGCGGATGCGGGGACCGAGCCAGCGCCCGAGCGCGAACCCGATCGATTCACCCGCGAGCGAGCCGACGACGACGGCGGCGCCGAGCACGAAGCCTTCGCCCACGCTCCCGACGGCGGTCGCGGCCACGATGACGACGGTGTCGCCCGGCACGACGAGCCCGATGAGCACGCTCGTTTCGAGCATGATCGCAATACCCGCGACGACCGTGCGCAACACCGGGTCGATGCTCTGCACGGTGTTCAGAATCCAGTCGAGGATCTCGTTCACGCTCCGAGCCTAGGGGCGTGACCTAAGACGTAGCCTGTGATCGTGCCCGAGACGACGAGCTTCCGCTGCCTCGACGGCTGGATCGATCCTGCGAAGCTCGTCGGCGACCTGCCCGGCGAGCACGTCTTCTGGCTCGACGCCGGAGTCGACGCCGTCTCGGGGTGGAGCTGGATCGGCTCGGGCGAGCCCGCCTGCGCGCCCGATCCGGTGGTGGACGGCTCCCTCGGAGCCGCCCGGCCCCGTGCGGGCGACGTCGGCCCCTTCGTCGGCGGCTGGGTCGGTTGGGCGGGGTACGACGGCGCCGCAGCCCGGGCGGGCGCCCCGGCCGAGAGGGATGCCGCCGAGCCGGACGCTCTCTGGCTGCGCGTCGACCGGTTCGTGGCGTTCGACCACACCACGCGACGCGTGTGGGTGGCGGCGCCCGACGACGCGATGGTCGAGTTCGCAGCGCAGGTCGACGCCTGGTGCACAGCGGCGTCCTCACGCGCCGATGAAGTCATTGCCGGCACCCGCGATCTCGCCTCGGAAGCACGCGTCACGCCCGAGCGTTATGCGGCACTCGTCGAGGACTGCCGCGACGCGATCCGTCGAGGTGACGCGTACCAGCTCTGCCTGACCACACGGTTCTCGGTGCGCGACGCTGGTCAGATCGACCCGCTCGCGGTGTTCCGGCGGCTTCGAGCCGCGTCGTCGTCGCATCACGGCGGACTGATCCGGTCGGGGCCGCGCGCATTGATCAGTGCGAGCCCCGAACGTTTCCTCGGACTCTCCGCCGGCACCGTGATCACCAGTCCGATCAAGGGCACGCGGCCGCGCGGCGTCGATGCGGCATCCGATGACCGGCTGGTGAGAGACCTCGTGAACAGCCCGAAGGAGCGCGCTGAGAACGTCATGATCGTCGATCTCATGCGCAACGACCTGCAACGCGTCAGCGAACCGGGCTCCGTCGTGGTCGAGCGCCTGCTGGAGGTCGAGAGCTATCCGGCCGTGCACCAGCTCGTCAGCACGGTCTCGGGCGCCATCCGGCGAGGGGTGCGGCTGTCGCAGGTGTTCGACGCCACGTTCCCCGCCGGGAGCATGACGGGCGCGCCGAAGCGCTCGGCGATGACGATCCTGAACCGTTTGGAGCACGCACCGCGGGGGACGTATGCGGGCTGCTTCGGGTGGGTGGGTCGTGACGGCGACGCCGATCTCGCGATGATCATCCGGTCGATCGTCGTGAACGGCGCGGACGCCTACGTCGGTGCCGGCGGGGGCATCACCTGGGGCTCGGACCCGGAGGCGGAGGTCGATGAGGTCGCGTTGAAGGCACGCGCACCGCTGGGCGCGCTGGGCGCGGACCTGCCGCCCCGGTGGCGCGAACGGGTCCGGTAGCCTGGGGATGGTGCTCTCGCGCCCTTTCTCGCATTCCCAGATAGGTTCACCCGTGACCGACAGCTCCACTGATCGCGCAAACACGCCCGATTCCGCCGCTTTTGACGCCCACGCCGTTCAGGCGAAGTGGCAGCGTGCCTGGGCAGACGCCGATCCCTTCCGTGCCGGCGGCGACGATGACAAGCGCCCCCGCAAGTACGTCCTGGCGATGTTCCCGTACCCCTCGGGCGACCTCCACATGGGGCACGCCGAGAACTACCTCTACTCCGACATCGTGGCGCGCTTCTGGCGCCACCGCGGCTACAACGTGCTGCACCCGATCGGCTGGGACAGCTTCGGTCTGCCCGCCGAGAACGCCGCCATCAAGCGCGGCGCCGATCCTCGCGCGTGGACGTACGACAACATCGCCCAGCAGAAGCAGAGCCTGCACCAGTACGGCGTCTCGTTCGACTGGAGCCGTGTGCTCCACACGAGCGACCCCGAGTACTACACCTGGAACCAGTGGCTCTTCCAGAAGCTGTACGAGAAGGGTCTGGCGTACCGCAAGGAAAGCCCGGTCAACTGGTGCCCCAACGACCAGACGGTGCTCGCCAACGAGCAGGTCGTCGATGGGCACTGCGAACGGTGCGGCGCCGAGGTCGTCAAGAAGAAGCTCACGCAGTGGTACTTCAAGATCACCGAGTACGCCGATCGCCTGCTCGACGATCTGAATCAGCTCGAGGGTTTCTGGCCGCAGAAGGTCATCCAGATGCAGCGCAACTGGATCGGGCGCTCGGTCGGTGCCGACATCGACTTCGAGATCGAGGGTCGTGACGAGAAGGTCACGGTCTTCTCGACCCGACCGGACACGCTCCACGGCGCGACGTTCATGGTCGTCGCCCCCGATTCCGACCTCGCGGGTGAGCTTGCGGCGGGTTCGTCCGAGGAGGTGCAGCAGCGCTTCCGCGAGTACCTGCAGACCGTCCAGAAGACGAGCGAGATCGACCGGCAGACCGCAGACCGTCCGAAGACGGGTGTCTTCCTCGACCGGTTCGCCATCAACCCCATCAACGGTGAGCGGCTGCCGATCTGGGCTGCCGACTATGTGCTTGCCGACTACGGCCACGGTGCGGTCATGGCCGTCCCGGCGCACGATCAGCGTGACCTCGACTTCGCGCGAGCGTTCGACCTGCCCGTCCGGGTCGTCGTCGACACGACGGCCCCCGTGACGGGTGCGATGCCCGTCATCGAGCTCGACGACGAGGGTGTGCCCGTCGACTCCGCCCCCGCGATCGATGACCTCGACCCTGCCCGCACCGGTGTCGCCCTCACGGGTGACGGACGCATGATCAACTCGGGTGCACTGGACGGCCTGAGCAAGCGCAACGCGATCGGGCGCGCCATCGAGCAGCTGACCGCGAGCGGAACCGGCCGTGCGGCCAAGACCTACCGCCTGCGGGACTGGCTGATCTCGCGTCAGCGCTTCTGGGGTACGCCGATCCCGATGATCCACACCGAGGACGGCCGGATCGTTCCGGTGCCCGCCGAGGAGCTTCCGGTTCGCCTCCCGTCCGTGGCTGGCCTCGATCTCACGCCGAAGGGCGCGTCGCCGCTCGGTGCCGCGACCGACTGGGTCACCACGACCGACCCGGAGACGGGGGATCCCGCGCGCCGCGACCCGGACACGATGGACACCTTCGTCGACAGCTCGTGGTATTTCCTGCGATTCCTGTCGCCGAACGACGCCGGCCAGCCGTTCGCGCCTCGCGAGGCCGACAAATGGGGCCCGGTCGACTTCTACATCGGCGGCGTCGAGCACGCGATCCTGCACCTGCTCTACGCGCGGTTCATCACCAAGGCCCTGTTCGACATGGGCCAGGTGGAGTTCACCGAGCCGTTCTCGAGCCTCATCAACCAGGGCATGGTCATCCTCGACGGCGCGAAGATGTCGAAGAGCAAGGGCAACCTCGTGCTCTTCCAGGAGGAGCTCGAGCAGCACGGCGCGGACGTCCTGCGTGTGGCCCTCGCGTTCGCGGGTCCGGTCGAGGACGACAAGGACTGGGCGGATGTCTCCACGACGGGCGCGGCGAAGTTCCTCGCCCGTGCGCTGCGGGTCGCCGCGGACGTGGACAGCGAGATCGACGTCGTCTGGGCCGAGGGGGATGCCGCGCTGCGTCGGGTCACGCACCGCCTGTGGGCAGACGCCCCGGGGCTCGTCGAGCAGACGAAGTTCAACGTCGTCGTCGCGCGGCTCATGGAGCTCGTGAACGCCACCCGCAAGGTCATCGACAGCGGCGCCGGCGCAAGCGACCCGGCAGTTCGCGAAGCGGCTGAGGCGGTCGCCGTCATCCTCGATCTGTTCGCTCCGCACACAGCGGAGGAGATGTGGGAGGCCCTCGGGCACGAGCCCTTCGTCGGCCTCGCCGTCTGGCGCCAGCCCGACCCGACGCTTCTCGTCGAGGAGTCCGTCACCGCGGTCGTCCAGATCGACGGAAAGGTCCGGGGCACGCTCAACGTGTCGGCGAAGATCTCCTCGGATGAGCTGGAGTCACTCGCCCGCACCGACGAGAAGGTGGTCCGCGCCCTGAACGGCCGCGAGATCGCCCGAGCCGTGGTTCGCGCTCCCAAGGTGGTCAGCTTCACGACCGCTCGCTGACGACGGCGGGGGGAGTCGTCACAGGGTGACACACTTCCCCCGCCGCCGTCACCCGCGGACTACCGTGGCGATCGTGCAGCCGCTTCCCGCCGTCGTCCTGACCATCGTGCTCGTCGCGTTCGTCGCAGCGATCGGCATGATCGCCCGGCGCTCGCGCGGTCGTACGCACGACGTCGCAGACGGTGAGCTCCTGACTCCCTCGATGGTCGGCACGCCGGCCTTCGGCCAGTCCGCGACCCTGCTGCAGTTCAGCACCGAGCTGTGCTCTCGGTGCCCCGCGGCGCGGCGCGTGCTGACGTCGCTCGCGGGGGACCACGACGGCGTCCGACACGTCGAGGTGGACCTGACGCATCGTCCCGACCTCACTCGCCGGTTCGACGTCATGCAGACACCCACGGTGCTCGTGCTCGACGGCACCGGGAGGGTGCGTCAGCGCACGGGTGGAGTCCCGGATCGGTCCGCGCTCGAGACCGAGCTCACCCGTCTGCTGCAGGAGGCGTGAGATGACCGCGATCGAACGTCTCGACGTCCGTGCGCCACGCTTCGCGGCATCCATCACGGCCGTCCTGCTGCTCGCGGCTTTCCTCGCATCGCTGCTCGGAATCGCGACGGCGCCGACGGGTGCCGAGTGGCGCCTCGGAGCCGCGCCACTCGCCGATCGGGTCGCCGATGGGGGCTTCCTGCTCGTGCTCCTCGCGGCGCTCCTGTTCCTGTGGGGCGTCGTGTCACCGCGGACCGCGCCCTGGGCGGTGCTCTTCCGCCGCGTCGTGCGGCCGCGCCTGTCACCCCCGCGAGAGTTCGAGGACGCGCGTCCGCCGCGCTTCGCGCAGGGTGTGGGCCTCACGGTGACCGCGGCAGGGCTGCTGCTGCATCTCGCAGGCGTTCCGTGGGCATTGCCCATCGCGGCTGCGCTGGCGTTCGCAGCCGCATTCCTGAATGCCGCGTTCGGCTTCTGCCTCGGCTGCCAGATGTATCTGCTGCTGCAGCGGGCGGGTCTTCTCGGGCGTGCGCGGGCGTAGCCCGCTCTGACCGTACCTCCTCCGATTTCTGCGCCTGATCCGGTTTCTGAACTCCAGGTTCGGGGTCGATTCGCGGTGTCGTCGACCCCCCTTGTGACGCCTGGAGGCCCGTCCTAACTTGGGTGGCATTCACAGGGGCGGCTTCGACCGCGGGGACACGGTCGACCCCTCGCCGCCTCTATTCGGCGTGCAATGAGGAGACGAAATGAACGACGAAACGATCAGCCCCGCAGCCCCTCTGTTCACCAGGCCCACGGAGGCGAAGGGTGCGCCGCGGCACGTGATTCCCCAAAACGAATCGCTTCCCGCGACCGCGAAGCAGATCGTCGAGGATGAAACGATCCTCGACGGAAATGCGCGTCTGAACCTCGCCACGTTCGTGAGCACGTGGATGGATGACGAGGCGAAGGACGTCTACACCTCGTCTTTCGATAAGAACATGATCGACAAGGATGAGTACCCGCAGACCGCGGCCATCGAGGACAATTGCTGGCGGATGCTCGCCAATCTGTGGAACTCGCCGGATGCCGGGCACAGCATCGGCACCTCGACCATCGGCTCTTCGGAGGCGTGCATGCTCGGCGGGCTCGCGTTCAAGCGCCGCTGGCAGCAGCTCCGCCGTGCCCAGGGCAAGGACGCGTCCACTCCGAACCTCGTCATGTCGAGCGCCGTGCAGGTGTGCTGGGAGAAGTTCTGCAACTACTTCGACGTCGAGCCCCGGTTCGTTCCGATCACGGAGGAGCACAAGACGCTCGACGGCCACGACCTGGAGAAATACGTCGACGAGAACACGATTGGCGTCGTCGCGATCATGGGCGTGACGTACACCGGGATGTACGAGCCCGTCGCGCAGATCGCTGCTGCGCTCGACGCGATCCAGGAACACACCGGTCTCGACATCCCTATTCACGTCGACGGCGCATCGGGCGGGATGATCGCCCCCTTCCTGCAGCCCGACCTGGTCTGGGACTTCCGGCTGGAGCGGGTGCACTCAATCAGCACCTCGGGCCACAAGTACGGCCTGGTGTATCCGGGCCTCGGCTGGGTCGTGTGGCGCGAAGCGCGGTGGCTGCCCCAAGACCTCGTCTTCCAGGTGAGCTATCTCGGTGGCGAGATGCCGACGTTCGCGCTGAACTTCTCGCGGCCGGGCGCTCAGGTGCTGCTCCAGTACTACCTGTTCCTCCGGCTCGGCTTCGAGGGATACCGTGCCGTTCAACAGGAGTCGCAGGACGTCGCGAAGTATCTCGCCGCCGGGATCGGCGCGCTCGATGCGTTCGAGCTGTGGAACGACGGAAGCGACATCCCGGTGTTCGCGTGGCGCTTGAAGAAGGGACACACCGACAACTGGACGCTGTACGACCTGCAGGATCGACTGCGGATGCGCGGCTGGCTGGTGCCGGCCTATCCGATGCCGGACGATCTCACCGACATCACGGTGCAGCGCATCGTCGTGCGCAATGGGTTGAGCATGGACCTCGCTCAGTCGCTGCTGGCCGACATCCAGCGTGAGGTGGCGTACCTCGACGGCCTGCAGTCGCCCATGCCCACGGCCGCCGCGAATTCGGCGTTCCACCACTGAGGCGCGTCGTCATGTCCACGTCTCAGCCATCCTCCCGTACGACGCCGAACCATCCCCTCGCGCCTCGGTCGAGCGTCACGACCTACCTCGGTGTCGGCCAACTCGCGCTGCTGACGCTCGTGGTCGTCGCCAGTCTTCGCTCGCTGCCGGCGATGGCGGTCTTCGGCCTCGGCAGCGTGACCCTGTACATCCTCCCGGCGATCTTCTTCCTGATTCCGACAGCACTGGTCGCGGCAGAGCTCGCAACGGGCTGGAAAGGCGGCATCTACGTCTGGATCCGTGAAGCGATGGGCAACCGCTGGGGCTTCACCGCCGTCTGGCTCCAATGGATCCAGAACGTCGTGTGGTACCCCACGCAGCTGGCGTTCATCGCGGCCGCGCTCGCGTTCGTCTTCCTCGATCCGTCACTGTCGAGCTCGGGCTTCTTCACGGCAGTGGTGATCCTCGTGCTGTACTGGGGCTCGACGCTGGTGACGCTCCGCGGCGGGAATCTCTTCGCAAAACTGGGCTCCTGGGGCGGCATCCTCGGCACGCTGCTCCCGGCGGCCATCCTCATCGTCTTCGGAGCGATCTGGGTCTTCGGCGGCGAGAAGAGCCAGGTGCCGCTCACGCCCGACGCGGTGATCCCGCCGTTCACCGGCATCGCATCGATCGTGCTGATCGTGTCGAACTTCCTCGCCTACGCCGGCATGGAGGTCAACGCGGTCCACGTGAATCAGATGAAAGACCCGGGCCGCGGTTTCCCGCGTTCGATCCTCATCTCGTCGATCCTGATCCTGCTGGTGTTCATCCTGCCGACCCTCGCCATCTCGGTTGCGGTGCCGCAGGAGGAGCTCGGGCTGACGAATGGCATCATGCTCGCCTTCCAGGAGTACTTCCAGCACTGGGGCGTGGGGCAGTGGGCGACGGCCGCGATGTCGGCGCTCATCGCGGCGGGCGCGCTCGCCTCGGTGATCACCTGGATCGCGGGCCCGTCCAAGGGCGTGCTCGCAGCAGCGGAGACCGGGCTGCTCCCGCCGCTGCTGCAGAAGAAGAACAAGGCCGGCGTGCAGTCGGGCATCCTCATGCTGCAGGGCACGATCGTCACGATCCTGGCGGCGATCTTCATCATCGTTCCCAACGTGAGCGCGGCATTCGTGGCACTGATCGACATGGCCGCGGCGCTCTACCTGATCATGTACATGATGATGTTCGCCGCTGCGCTCGTGCTCCGACGGACGCAGCCGGGCGTGAAGCGCACGTATCGGGTACCGGCCATGGGGCTGGTCGCCGGTGTCGGGTTCCTCGCGAGCCTCGCCGCGTTCGTGTTCTCGTTCATCCCGCCGTCGGGGTTCAGCGCCTTCTCTCCGGCGCTTTATCCCTGGATCGTCGGGCTGGTGATCATCGTCCTCGGGGCTCCGCCGCTCATCTTCTACGCCGTGCGCAAGCCGTCGTGGGACATGCGCACCGCGGAGGACAAGAGCGTTCCGGTCACCCATGAGGCGGATCCACCCGCCGGAGTGGATTCGGGATCTCTGCCGACAAGTCGACGGCGCCCGGACGAGTCGCCGGGCTCTCCCCACACGGGGTGACGCGCAGGTTGTTCCGCAGCGACGACGGGGAAGGGAACGGTCGGGAGCATCCCGCCTAGCCTGACGGCGTGACTGCTCCCGACCCCGCTCCGGCCCGGCGCCGCTGGAGCGTCGGGGCGCTGATCGTCCTCGTCCTCGCAGCGGCGGCGGTCACCGTCGCGATCGGCATGATCCGCTCTCTCGCGGCGCCGGCGTCGGTGGTGACCCCGGCCGTGAGCCCGACGGTCGAGGCTCACGGCGACACCGGCACCGCCGCCGTCTACGTCCACGTCCACGGCGCCGTCGTGAGCCCCGGGTTGTATCGCCTCGAAGCCGACGCGCGCGTGATCGACGCCGTCGCCGCGGCGGGCGGTTTCAGCGACACCGCTGATCCGGCTGGAGTGAACCTCGCGCGCACCGTCACCGACGGCGAGCAGCTCTTCGTCCCCGAGCCCGGTCAAGCGCCCCCCGAATCGGCAGACGGTGGGTCGTCCGGCGGGGCCGGTGCAGACGGCCTCGTCGATCTCAATACCGCGGATGCCGCTGCGCTCGACACCCTCCCACGGGTCGGCCCTGCGCTGGCCGAGAGGATCATCGCCTGGCGCGAAGAGAACGGGCGATTCACGAGCGTCGAAGACCTGCTGGCGGTGTCGGGGATCGGCGAGAAGGTGCTCGAGTCACTGCGGGACCGGGTGCGCGTGTGAGCGGCCGCATCCGCCGTCGCGACCTCCGCTTGCTGCCCGTCGCGGTCGGTGTCTGGGTCGCCGCACTCGTGACGACGAACGATCCCGACGTCGCGGGAATCCTGGCGGCCGCGCTCTGGACGGCCGCGACGGGGATGCTGGCGGTGACGATCCTCCGTCGCCGGTTCTGCGACGACTCACGCCCACGGCGGACCGGCATCGCCATCGCCACCGTCACGCTCGCCTTCGCGGCGGCTGCCGTGTCGCACACCGCGATGAGCGTGCCCGACCGAGATCGGGTCCTCGCGTTGCCCCTCACCGGCGGGCGGGTGGTGGCGATCGAGGCCGATGTCACGGGAAAGATCGAGAGCTCTGCGACGGGCTGGCGTTTCGATGCCGTGGCTACCAGCGTCCGCGCCGGCGGCGACGTCACCGCGACCCGGGTGCCAGTGGTCGTCCGCACAGCCGAGCGTTCCGTCGGTCTCGATCTGGGTGCCACCGTCTTGCTCACCGGCTCCGCCGCGCCCGCCCGGTCGGGGGAGCGGGCGGTCCTCATCATCACGGCGAGCGATCCGCCGGAGGTCGTCGCGCAGCCGCGGGGTCCTCTCGCACTGGCTTCCACGCTCCGGACGGCGCTGCTCACACAGGCTTCTTCGCTGCCGCAGCCGGGCGCGGGCCTCGTCGCAGGCCTCGCGGTCGGAGACACGGCCGGGGTCACTGCCGAGCTCGATGTGCAGATGAAGACGGCGTCGCTTTCGCATCTTACCGCGGTCTCCGGGGCGAACTGCGCGCTCGTCGTCGGAATAGCGTTCCTCGGCGCCGGGATGCTGGGGCTGCGCCGTCCGTGGCGCGTCACGATCGGGCTCGCGGCGCTCTCGGGCTTCGTGATCCTCGTCTCACCAGAGCCGAGCGTCGTGCGGGCGGCCGCCATGGCCGCTATATCGATGCTCGCAGCGTTGCTCGGGCGCGCTGGTGCGGGGGCGTCCGTTCTGTGCCTCGCGATCGTCATCTGCCTGATCGCCGATCCCTGGCTCGCAGGCAGCATCGGGTTCGCGCTGTCGTCGGCCGCGACCGCAGCGTTGATCCTGTTCGCCGGCCCCGTGAGCGACTCGCTACGACGTTTCATGCCGCGCCCCCTCGCGCTCGCCATCGCCGTACCCGCCGCCGCGCAGCTCGCGTGCACTCCGATCCTGGTGATGATCGATCCGCGACTGCCGGTGTACGCCGTGCTCGCCAACGCGTTGACCGCGCCCGCGGCACCGCTGGCGACCATCGCCGGGCTCGCGGCGTGCCTGAGCGTCGGGGCGCCGCTGTTGGCGAACGGCCTGACCGCGATCGCCTGGGTCCCGTGCGCCTGGATCGCAGCCACCGCACAGGCGGTCGACAACGTCCCCGGCAACTCGATCGCCTGGTTCCCCGACGCGCCGGGTGTCGTGCTCGCGGCGGCCCTCTGCACCGCCCTGCTGCTGGCTGTGCTTCCCGGCACCCCTCGCCGGGTTCGTCGCGCCTCGACGGCGCTGGTCGCTCTCGCCCTGGGCGGGGTGGTCGGCTCGGGCCTCGTGACGGTACCGCTCGAGCGGGCGCGGACCCCCGATGACTGGGCGATCGCTGTCTGCGACGTGGGCCAGGGCGACGGGGTTCTCCTGCGCTCGCGCGACGCTGTCGCGCTCGTCGACACCGGCCCCGACCCCGAGGCACTCGGTGCGTGTCTGGACCGGTTCGGGGTCAGCCGCATCGATCTCCTCGTTCTCACCCACTTCGACCTCGACCACGTCGGCGGCACCGACGCGGTCATCGGGCGCGTCGGCGCCGTCCTCCACGGCCCGGTCGCGGACTCGCAGGAGGATCAGCTGCTCGCGCGACTCGCCGCAGCCGGAGCGTCGGTCCGCACGGCTTCCGCCGGCATGGCGGGGGCGCTGGGCGGCGCCGACTGGGAAGTACTGTGGCCGCGCAGGAGCGCGAGCGGGTTCGCGCCCGGCAACGATTCGAGCGTCGTGATCGATGTCCGCGGCGGCGGGATTCCCGCCGTCCTGCTTCTCGGCGATCTCTCGGAGACGCCCCAGCTGACCCTCGGCGCCGCGCTGCGGTCGACATACGACGTCGTCAAGGTGTCGCACCATGGCAGCGCAGACCAAGCCGAGTCGCTGTACGGCCGGCTCGGCGCACGTGTCGCGCTGATCGGGGTGGGGGAGAATTCCTACGGCCATCCGCGCGAGGAGACCATCGCCCTCCTGCGCTCGCTCGGGCAGGAGATCGTCCGCACCGACGAAACCGGAGCAGCAGCACTCACCGTGACCGATGGCGGCATCCGGGTGTGGCGCCAGCGCGTCCCGCCACCGGGATGAAACGCGGATTCCGTCCGCGTCGCCCGGGCCAGCGGCTACTCGGGCGGGGCGACAAGCTGGGCCAGACGCGCGTACGAGTCGGTGATGATCGCGGTCAGCGTCGCGGTGCAGTCCTCGGCGGTCCACAGCTCGAGCGCGGTGTCGAAGAGCCCCACGACTGTCTGGGAGACGAGCAGAGCGTCGATGTGATCGGCACCGCGCCGCCGGAGCCCGTCGCGGATCGCCTGCGCCAGAACCGCGGACTTCGATCGCTCGCGCTCGATGAGATGCGCATCGGTCGCGATGATCGATCGGCGCTCGCGGATCGCGTCGCGCCAGGCCTCGAGCTCAGGCATGACGGCGAGCAACCCATGCATGGCCAGTGCCATCGGGTCGAGCCCGTCGGGCGCGGCGGCGAGCAGGTCGGCAACGACATCCGGAAACTCGCGCTCACGGAGGAACAGCACGTCGCGCTTGTCGGGGAAGTGACGGAAGAACGTCCGCGTGGTCAGACCCGCCCGTTCCGCGATCTGCGGCACCGTGGTGGCCGCATACCCCTGCGACCGGAACAGCTCGATGGCGGCTTGTTCCAGGCGCAGTGCGGCGTCGGGGGCCCAGCGTGGCATGGGGCGAGCCTACCCGATGACATTGTGTGTCATCATTAGCGGACGCATTGATGACACACAATGTCATCACCTCTCGGAACGGAGCCCGCCCCATGTCATCGAACGCCGCCGCTTGGCTCCCGTCTCCGCGAGCCGATCTCGTCGTCGGGCCCGCCGCGCTGCACGAGCCGGGCCCGGGCGAGATCCTCATCCGCAGCCGGGCGGTCGCGGTGAACCCGCTCGATGACGTCAAGCAATGGACCGGCGATCTGATGTACCGCTGGCTGGGCTATCCCGCGGTGCTCGGAGAGGATGTCGCGGGCGAGGTCGCCGCCGTGGGGGAGGGCGTGACGCGCTTCGCGGTGGGCGACCGCGTCGCCGCCTACGCGGTCGGGATGGAGCGCGGCCGACGCCATGAGGCGGAGGGCGCGTTCCAGCTCTACGTCGTCGTGCGAGAAGATCTCGCGACCCCGTTGCCCGACGGTCTTTCGTTCGAGCAGGCCGCGGTGCTGCCGCTCGCCGTCTCGACGGCGGCCACGGCACTCTTCCAGGACGATCAGCTCGCACTCCGCACCCCGACCGCTGACGCAGCACCGACGCGGGAGACCCTGGTCGTGTGGGGCGGCTCGACGAGCGTGGGGAGCAACGCGATCCAGCTGGCGGTCGCGGCGGGCTATCGCGTCATCACCACCGCCTCACCGCATAACGAGTCCCGAATGCGCGAGCTCGGCGCGGAGCTCGTCGTGGACTATCGCGAGCCCGGAGCCGTCGCAGCCATCGTCTCGGGCGTCGGAGACCGCCCCCTCGCCGGCGTGGTCGCGATCGGGGCGGGCTCGGGCGATGCCGCGGTGAGGATCGCAGCCACGGCCGGTGCCCGTCGCGTCGCTCTCCTGAGCCCGCCGGTCGCCTTCACGACGCTTCCCCGCCGCGGTGGCCCGAGCATCGCGTTCCTGCGGACGATGACGACGATCGGGCTGTCCCAGCTCGCGACGCAGGCTCGGGCTCGCCGCCACGGCATCACCGCCAGGTTCGTGTGGGGGAGCTCTCTCATGACCAGCAGCGTCGGACCCATGCTGTGGGAGAAGTACTTGCCCGGGGCTCTCGCCGAGGGCCGGCATGTCTGCGCCCCCGAGGCCGAAATCGTTGGGGAAGGCCTGGAGAGCATTCAACACGCGCTGAATCTGCTTCACGCAGGCGTCTCCGCCCGAAAGCTCGTCGTCCGCCTGTAGCGACCACCGATCGGGGTCGGTGGTCGCGATTAGGCTGGGAGCATGCCGCCGAGCCCCCGACGTCCTGCCGCCCGCGGCGCCGCGAAATCGGCCATCCGGCAGCTGTCCTGGCGTTCGCCGGAACCGGCCCCGATCGTGCTCGTCGCGGGCCCCGAAGAGGTGTGCGCGGAGCGCGCCATCGCCGGGCTCCGCGACTATCTGAAGGCCGAAGACCCGAGCCTCGAGGTCTCCGACATCCGCGCCGACGACTATTCCGCCGGCACCCTGCTGGGAATGGCCTCGCCCTCGCTCTTCGGCGAGCCGCGCCTCGTGCGCGTCGCGGGCGTCGAGAAGTGCTCCGACGCCTTCCTCACCGAGGCTCTCGCGTATCTCGAGAACCCGCAGGAGGGCGCCACGATCGTTCTGCGGCACACGGGTGCGAGCGTCCGAGGCAAGAAGCTTCTCGAGGCGATCCGTGCGGGCACCGGGGACGGGGTCGAGATCTCGGTTCCCGCGATCAAGCGCGACTCCGATCGCTTCGACTTCGCTGCGGGCGAGTTCAAGGCCGCGGGCAAGCGCATCGCCCCGTCCGCTCTGCGCAGCCTCGTCTCCGCGTTCGCCGATGACCTGACCGAGCTCGCGGCCGCCTGTCAGCAGCTCATCTCGGACGTGCCCGGTGACATCGGCGACCAGGTCGTCGAGAGGTATTACGGGGGCCGCGTCGAGACGACTGCCTTCGCCGTCGCCGACACCGCGATCGCCGGCCGCTACGGCGAGGCGCTCGTCACGCTGCGGCATGCTCTGGCCAGCGGGGCCGACCCCGTGCCGCTCGTCGCCGCGATCGCCTCGAAGCTGCGCACCATGGCCCGCGTCGTCGGCACCCGCGAGCCGTCCGCCGCGCTCGCTGCCCGGCTCGGCATGAAGGACTGGCAGGTCGACCGCGCCAAGCGCGACCTCGTCGGCTGGACGGAATCCGCCCTCGCGACCGCGATCCAAGCGGCCGCCCGCGCGGATGCCGAGGTGAAGGGCGCCTCGCGCGACCCCGTGTTCGCGGTCGAGCGGCTCGTCACCGTCATCGCGACGCGGTCACCCTACGGGTCCTGACCGCGCAGCGGGAAAGCGAAAGGCCCGCCCCACACGGGGACGGGCCTTTCGGCATCAGCGGCTCAGAGAGCGGCGACCTGCTTCGCGATAGCCGACTTGCGGTTCGCAGCCTGGTTCTCGTGGATGACGCCCTTGCTCACGGCCTTGTCGAGCTTCTTCGTGGCCTTGGCCAGCGCCTTCTCGGCTGCTGCCTTGTCGCCGGCGGCGATGGCCTCACGGGTGCGACGCACCTCGGTCTTCAGCGCGCTCTTGACGGCCTTGTTGCGCTCGCGCGCCTTCTCGTTGGTCTTGTTGCGCTTGATCTGCGACTTGATGTTCGCCACGTTCGACGTATCTTTCGTTCGGAGTTTTCGGTGGATGTGCCGAGCGACAGTAGAGGGATGCCGCACGGCGGTCGTGTGAGGGAGGAACCCACACGGCAAGCCGACTTGAGAGTCTATCAGGTCGCGTCGCGGGAGCCGGTATTCGCGAGGGTCGCGAGGGCGAGATCGATGACGGCGTTGAACACGCGCGGTCGCATGGCCGTCACGAGATGGCTGGTGCGGGGGACGACGATCAGCTCCGCCTCGGGCGCGAGCTTCGCGAACAGCCGCTCATTCGCCCGCAGCTGGTCGTACTGACCGTTCACGAACCAGGTCGGGACGTCGATCCGTCGGATGGCCGCGAGCAGGTCGAGCACCGACAGGCTGGCCAGTGCGACGTCCTGCGCGTCGTAGGCGTATCCGCCGGCGCCGAAGTCCGGCCGGGTCTCGACGGGGAGCGTGCGGTCGAGGACCCAATCGGTGATCCGCTGGCCACGGCCGGGCAGGCGGTCGAACCCGAGGGCCAGGGCTCGGTACACCGCGAGGCCGAATCCACGGGGGATCGCAGTGCAGGATGCGGCGATGAAGGCCGACACCGGAGGGCGCTCCTCTCGGCCGACGTAGGCGGTGCTGAGCAGCCCGCCCATCGAGTGACCGACGAGCAGGACCGGACCGCGCTCGGCGGCATCCCGGACCGCATCGTCGATCGTGGCGAACGCACCGTCGAGAGTGAAAGTCTCGGCCATCCGAGTGCCGTGCCCGGGCAGGTCGAGCGCGGTCACGGGGATGTTCCGCTGTTCGAGATGGGCGACCTGCGCGCGCCACATGGTGGCCGAGGTCCGGATCCCGTGCACGAGCACCACCTGCGCGGTCATGCTTCCACCCTACGGACCCGACCCCGTGCGGGGGAGCGCCCGGCGTGCAGATGAATGAGTGGGGGCGACCGGTCATCCCGGCCGCCCCCACCCCGCATCAGCGTGCGTGCGAACTCATCGCTCCGACACGGCGCCTCGTCGCCGCGACACAGCGATGACGCCGCCCGCGACGAGGAGCATCGCTGCCGCGAGCAGGACGCCCAGCGGCGTCTCCGCGCCGGTCACCGCGAGCTGCCCCGAGCGGACCACGGTGATCGCGAACTCCAACGGCTCCTCGCCGGCCGTCGAGATCCGCAGCGTGTGGTCTCCCACGGCGAAGTCCGCGGGGATCGCCACTCGGAACGAGGTGACACCGGAGCCGTCTGCGGCCGGGATGCCGCGTACCTCGATCGGCTCGCTGAACAGGGTCGCACCGATCTGCTGGCCGGGCCCGAGGCCCGACACCCGCACATCGATGAACCCGCCCTGCTCGACCCGCGTGGTTGAGAGCTCCACCTGCGCCCACGCGCCCTCTCCCGGCCCGGTACCCGGCTTGGTGCTCGGCTCGCCGATCCGAACGGGGATGGCGACCGTCGTCTCCGTGGCATCCGTCGTCAGGACGAGCTCGGCGACGCGGTCCGAGAGATCCGCCGGAAGCGGCACCGAGACGACAGCGCTTCCGCCCGCGACCGCTGCGGTCGTCATCGCCTGACCGTTCAGCGAGACATCCACCGCACCGTTCTGAGGTGCGCCGAGGCTCGTCATATCGAGGTTCGACACGGTCAGCTCGAGCGTCGAGCCCGCAGCCGCGGTCTCGGGGACGCCCTGGACACGAACGGCGTGCTTCGTGAACGACGGCGCGACGGGCTGCTGGTCGCCGAGGTACTCGATCCAGGCCTCGTGATCGAGGAAGCCGGTGTCGACGTAGTCGGTGCCCGCTGCGAAGGCGCGGAAGTTGTCTCCCGAGCCGGTCGCCAGGAACGAGAGCGTACCGATGCGGTACTCCGCGTCGAGATCGAGCGGCTGCCCGTCGACCGTGACCGAGGTGATCCGACTTCCCTCGGGCCGGGTGTCGTCGAACGTGTAGGTCACGTTGTCGGACAGTCCCAGCTGCAGGTACGGGCGCGACGGCACCTTGCCGTCCTTGTCGCGCTGCCACTGCTGCTCGAGCACGCGCACGAAGTCGGCACCCGTGAGCGTCACCAGCGCCATGGTGTTGTTGAACGGCAGCACCGCGTACGCCTGCCCCCACGTGATCGTGCCATCGGGCACCCCGGCGACGGCGCTCGCACCGAATTCGGCCTGCGTGTCGAAGAGGTCGGCCCGGAGCCCGCCCGAGTTGGTCACGCCGATCTGCGCACCGTTCGGCAGGTTCGCGAGGTTCGATCGGATCGACTCCGCGACGAGGTTCCCGAGCGAGGACTCCGACGCTCGATCGTCGCGCTTGCCGCCGGCGTAGGCGCCGTCGACGTAGGAGCCGCCCGAGTAGGCGCTCGTGATGTCGGCGGAGATCGTCGCGACCGGCGTGTTGCCGATCTCGGCGAAGTTCGCCAGCGCCTGCCGGACGATCTCGTCGACCTCGGCGACGCGCGGGTAGGTCGCGATCAGGTCCGCGGCGGGCGTCTCGGTCTGCCCGACGTTCTCCTGCGTGTGCGAGACGACCTCGCCGCTCGTCGGGTCGACCGAGAGGACGATCTTGCCGACGAACTCGCCGTACGAGCCGGTCTGGACGATCGGTCGCGTGCGGTCCGTTCCCGGGATCGGCGCCGACCACGCGTACAGCTTGTGGGTGTGGCCGGTGTAGATGGCGTCGACCTCGGGTGAGGTCTCGGTGACGATGCGAGCGAAGACCGCACTGTCGGCCACGGCCTCATCGAGGCTCGCATCCGCCGCGCTGTCGGCCGCACCCTCGTGATAAAGCGCCACGATGACGTCGGCCTGATCGCCGATGCCGTCGGTGAGGTCGGCCGCGACACGGTTGACCGCTTCGACGGGGTCGCCGAACTCGAGTCCGGCGATGCCCGCCCCGCTCACCAGCGACGCGGTCTCCTCCGTCACGACGCCGATGACGCCGATCGTGAGGCCCTGAGACTCGATGAGCTCGTACTCGTCGAACTGCGGCTCGCTCGTGCCGGCGGCGTAGACGTTCGCCCCGAGGTGCGAGAAGTCGGCGCGCGGGATGACACGGTCGCGCAGATCGGCGAAGCCGCGATCGAACTCGTGGTTGCCCACGGCGCTCGCCCGCAGATCGAGAGCGTTCAGCACGTCGATCGTCGGCTCGTCCTGCGCCAGGGACGACGCCGGGAGCGAAGCCCCGATATTGTCGCCGGCCGACAGCAGCACAGCGTCGGGTGCGGCGGCACGCAGCTCCTCGATCGTTCCGGCGAAGCCGACGGTTCCGGGCACCTCTGGCTGAGCCTCGACTTCGCCGGCGGCGGGCTTGGCCGGCGTGACGCCGGTGATGCGGCCGTGGAAGTCGTTGATCCCGAGCAGTGTCAGATCGATCGGCTCGTCCGGGGCCGCAGCCTCCGCCGCAAGACCGACCTTGACGGGGTCGTGGTCGGACGAACGGTAGGGACCGTCATCGTGGAAGTCCACCGGGAAGTAGTTGTACCGGCTGTACTCCAAGAAGATCGACTCGGCGGCGTTGATGTTCCAGATGTCGGCACCGGTGGAGCGCTCGAACGCGGCCTCGTTCATGAGGATGTGGTCGAGCGAGCCGGCGAGCTCCGTGTACTGGTAGGTCGGCTGCGCGAGGTCGTAGGCGATGCCGGCATCGACGTAGCCCGCCTCGTACAGGACCTCGAGCGGGTCCTCGCGTGAGTACGAGTTGAAGTCACCGGCGAGAACCACGGCGTCGACATCGCCGCGCGCCTGCTCGACCCAGGCGTCGAGCGCCTCCGCCTGCCGCACGCGAGAGGCGTTCCACGCTCCCTGGCCGTCGTTCGCGTCGACGTCTCCGTCCGTGGCGGAATCGCCCGACCCCTTCGACTTGAAGTGGTTGACGACGAAGAAGAACTCCTCGCCACCCCCGGCCGGAGCGAAGCTCTGCCCGATCGGCTCGCGGGCGTTCTGGAACGCCTGGCCGTTGCCGGACTGGTCGCCGAGGGCACGGGCGGCACCGATCGGAGTGACCTCCTCCGGCTGGTAGACGATCGCGTTGGAGATCGCGTCGCGGGTCGAGGCTGCGGGCAGCTCCGAGGACGACGGGACGTATGCCCAGCGCTCCGACCCCGCGGCGGCGTTGAGAGCCCGCACCAGTGCAGCGACGGCGGCGTCGGGTTCATCGCCGAGGCGCGCCGAGTCCTCGATCTCCATGAGACCCACCACGGATGCATCGAGTGCCGTGATGGCCGAGACGATCTTGGCCCGCTGGCGCACGAACGATGCGGAATCCCAGGCACCGCGCTGCGTGCAGCCGCCGCTGACGTTCGTGCCGTTGCCCTCCCGGTCGGTGTAGCTCTCGCAGCGGGTGTCCTCGACGCCAAGCGTCGTGAAGTAGTTGAGGACGTTGAACGAGGCGACGGAGACGTCCCCGCCGACCGCGGCGGGTGCTGCCGTGCGCGTGTTCTCGACGGTGATGCCGTCGTCACGAGTGCCGTCGCCGACGATGTGACGGATCGGGTTGAACTTCCACGTGTTGTTGCGGTAGTCGAGGACGACGGGCTCGTCGAACGTGACGCTCGCCCCGACGCGGACCGGCTCGGTGGTCGAGACATACGGCGGCGTGAGCTTCGCGGCGCCGAGGTTCGTCCGCGAGCCGTCGTCCAATACGACGCGACGCGCATCCCGATCGCTGACGGCCGCGGCCGCCTCGGGCGAGCCCGGCCGGCCCACGTCGGTCGGCTGCCGGAAGGGCTCCGTGCCGGTGGCCAGCACGAGTTCGCCGAACTTGTTGAGCTCGTAGTTGTCTGCCACGACGAAGTCGCCCTGCGGAGCGATCACCATCGACTGGAGCGACTCGCGCTGCGCGGGATCCGTGAGCCACCCCACGGTCGCCGGCTCCACGGGCGAGGCTGGATCGATCCGGGATGCCGCGCCGGCGGGCACGTTCACCTGCGTCAGGCCGAAGTAGTCGCCAACGACACCGGTGACGCGCACGGTGTCTCCCAGCGAGACCTCGCCGACGCCCTGCGGCGAGTAGACGAACACGGCATCCGACGCCATGTGCGTCTGGAAATCGATCGTGCCGCCCGTGCCGCCGGTCTGAATGACGTAGCCGTCGAACCCCCCGGTGGGGTAGTGGGCGGTCACGATGCCCTCGGTCGTCACCGTCTGGCCGTCGAGCGGCGAACGACCGCCCGTGCCCTGGATCTCGGCGATCGTCACCGTCGTGGGGTCGCCGGGCTGCTCCGGCTCACCGGGCTGCTCGGGCTCTCCCGGCTGCTCCGGCTCACCGGGCTGCTCGGGGATCGTCCCGGCTGCGCCCTGGGGCGTCGGCGCACCGGCCGTGAAGTCGGCCCCGTTGTCGGCGCTGTTCGCGCCCTGGTCGTCCCGAGCGATGCTCGTCGCGTTGGTCGTCGCCGGTGCCGCGCCGGAACCGGCGAAATCGGTGGCGTTGCCCCACCCGACGTAGTCGACGACCGTGTCGTTCTGCGCGAGGCCCGATCCGCCGCTCAGTGCGGCTGTCGAGTTCACGAGCGCGACCTTGCCCTGGGTGCCGCTCATCGGGATGGATCCCTCGATGTCGGCCGTGAAGCCCGGCAGTGCCGCGTCGCCGCCGACGGCCTGGCCGATCAGCAGGTGCCCACCGGGCTCGATCGAGGCACCCGCGAGAGCTGTCACCTGCCAGTTGGCTCCCGTGCTCGACGCGTACTGGACGCTCCAGCCGTCAAGCGAAACAGCGGCATCCGAGGTGTTGCGCAGCTCGATGAAGTCGCGGTTCAGCGGAGCGCCGTTGTTGCCACCGCCGCCGTAGATCTCGTTGATCACGACGGGCGCGTCGGTGCCGGCCGCGGCACTCGCAGGCACCGCGGCCCACCCCACACCTCCCGCCACGATCGCGACGGCGGCGCTCGAGGCCACCCATCTCTGCCAGGGGCGTCGCGCGGGCGCGACAGGGTCTGCTGTGATCACGGTGCTCTCCCGGGGGCGGACCGGGCGCGTGGGATATCGCGCAACCACCGGCCGCCGCACTGAGCATTCGACGTCATCGATGTGTTCGGCAAGTAGCGGAGTGGTTAATTGTTTATCACCAGGCTGAGAGCTGGCGTGTCCGAGCTCCGACCTCGTACCATCCCGCGCGCGAGGGTTCGCGGCAGTGCCGTCGCGCGGCCCCGGGTAGACTCTCCGGGACATGTCTCCGCGCGCACTCCAGCCGCTCGCGCCTGCCGCAACGCCGCCCGAGCTCATCCGCAACTTCTGCATCATCGCCCACATCGACCACGGCAAGTCGACGCTGGCCGACCGGATGCTGCAGATCACCGGCGTCGTCGCCGACCGCGACATGCGCGCCCAGTACCTCGACCGCATGGACATCGAGCGCGAGCGCGGCATCACGATCAAGAGCCAGGCGGTCCGGATGCCGTGGTCCAAGGACTCCGGCACGTTCGCGCTCAACATGATCGACACGCCCGGCCACGTCGACTTCACGTACGAGGTCAGTCGCTCCCTCGCCGCGTGCGAGGGAGCCATCCTGCTCGTCGACGCCGCGCAGGGCATCGAGGCTCAGACGCTGGCCAACCTGTATCTCGCGCTCGAGAACGATCTGCAGATCATCCCGGTGCTGAACAAGATCGACCTGCCGGCTGCCGATCCCGAGAAGTACGCGGCGGAGCTCGCGAACCTGATCGGCGGCGACCCGGAAGACGTCCTGCGCGTCAGCGGCAAGACCGGCATGGGCGTCGAGGAGCTGCTGGATCGCATCGTCGACCGCATCCCCGCCCCTGTCGGCAACCCGGACGCTCCCGCGCGCGCCATGATCTTCGACTCCGTCTACGACGCCTACCGCGGCGTCGTCACCTACGTCCGCATGGTCGACGGCAAGCTCGAGCCCCGCGAGCGCATCCAGATGATGTCGACGCGCGCGACGCACGAGCTCCTCGAGATCGGCGTGTCGAGCCCCGAGCCGATTCCGACCAAGGGACTCGGCGTCGGCGAGGTCGGCTACCTCATCACCGGCGTGAAGGACGTCCGCCAGTCCAAGGTCGGTGACACGATCACCAATCATCGGAAGCCCGCGACGGAGGCTCTGCCGGGATACACCGATCCGAAGCCGATGGTGTTCTCGGGCATCTACCCGATCGACGGCAGCGACTACGGCGACCTCCGCGAGGCTCTCGACAAGCTGAAGCTGTCGGACGCGTCGCTGCAGTACGAGCCCGAGACCTCCGTCGCACTCGGCTTCGGCTTCCGCTGCGGCTTCCTCGGGTTGCTGCACCTCGAGATCATCACGGAACGCCTGTCGCGCGAGTTCGGTCTCGACCTGATCACCACGGCACCCTCGGTGACCTACGAGGTCGCGACCGACACCGGCGAGACGGTCGTGGTGACGAACCCCAGCGAGTACCCCGACGGGCGCGTCGCGGAGGTCTCCGAGCCGGTGGTGAAGGTCGGCATCCTCGCCCCGAAGGACTACGTTGGCACCGTCATGGAACTCTGCCAGTCGCGTCGCGGCACGCTGCTCGGCATGGACTACCTGAGCGAGGACCGCGTCGAGCTGCGGTACAACATGCCGCTCGGCGAGATCGTCTTCGACTTCTTCGACCACCTGAAGTCGCGGACCCAGGGCTACGCGAGCCTCGACTACGAGCCCGCGGGATCCCAGACCGCCGACCTGGTGAAGGTCGACATCCTGCTGCAGGGCGAGAAGGTCGACGCGTTCAGCTCGATCGTCCACCGCGAGAAGGCCTACGCCTACGGCACGATGATGACCGAGCGCCTGCGCAAGCTCATCCCGCGCCAGCAGTTCGAGGTGCCGATCCAGGCCGCCATCGGCGCGCGCATCATCGCCCGCGAGAACATCCGAGCCATCCGCAAGGACGTCCTCGCGAAGTGCTACGGCGGTGACATCACACGCAAGCGCAAGCTCCTCGAGAAGCAGAAAGAGGGCAAGAAGCGTATGAAGATGGTCGGCCGCGTCGAGGTGCCGCAGGAGGCGTTCATCGCCGCCCTGTCGGGCGACGTCGAAGGCAAGGACAAGAAGTAGCCCCACCGGGAGCAACGAGGAGACCCATGCATCAGCGACGCGGGACCTTCCGAGACGAGACCGTCGACTACGCGGCGGTCGGCGCCACGCGCGCGCACGACCTGATGGCGTACCCGCCCGAGCAGAGTGTCCCCGCCGAGGACGCTTGGCGCATCGGCAGCGGTCAGGCCCGCTTCGAGACCGCCGCAGACCTGCTGATGTCGTGGTCGGCACTTCGAGGCGCTGGCCTGCGCGTGAGTGATGTCCGGCCCGCATCGGGGCCGATGTACACGGGCGTCGCGTTCGATGACGAGGGCAACGCGGTGGCTCCGAGCAGCATGGAGCACGAGCAGCGCTTCGCCGCCGACGGCACGCCGTACGTGGGGGCGGGGACGACACTGCAGGTGCACGGCCGCGTGTCGGGCCAGAGCGCGGATGCCGAGCTCCGGGTGATCTTCGTCGATGAAGAGCCGCGCCGGGTCGCGTTCGCCCTCGGCACCGTGGGCGGTTCCGTCGTCAGCGGTGAGGAATCGTTCCTTCTGGAATGGCGTGACAACGACGAGGTGTGGTTCGTGGTGCGGGCGTTCGACCGTCCGACCGCGCTCGCCTACCGGATGCTGAAAGGTCTGGTGCGCCGCCGTCGTCGGCTGCTGTTCCAGGGCTACCTCCGCGCGATCTCGCCGCTGTACGCGACGCCCGGCGCCTGATGGGGGCGGCACTGCCGATCGGCGATCCGGTGCCGGTCGGCGGCACCCTGCCGGAGGACCTCGTCATCGACCCCGACGCTCCGTTCGGGGTATATCTGCACGTCCCGTTCTGTCGGGTGCGATGCGGCTACTGCGACTTCAACACCTACACGGCGACCGAGCTGCGCGGAGCGCGGCAGGATGCGTACGCCGACGAGGTGCTGCGCGAGATCGCGCTCTCGGCCGCCCTGATCGATGCCCGCGGCCCTCGCCGCGCCGCTCGCACGGTGTTCTTCGGCGGCGGCACGCCGACCCTGCTCCCGCCCGGGGATCTCGCACGCATGCTGGGCGGAGTTCGCGACACGTTCGGCATCGCTCCCGGCGCGGAGGTCACTGTCGAGGCCAACCCCGACACGATGAACCCCCGAGTCGCGGACGAGCTGGCGGCTGCCGGTGTGACGCGGCTGTCGATCGGCATGCAGTCCGCCGTGCCGCATGTCCTGGCGGCCCTCGACCGAACGCACGATCCCGCCAACGTCGCCACAGCCGTCGCCGCCGCGCGCGGGGCCGGACTCGATGTGTCCGTCGACCTGATCTACGGCGCACCGGGGGAGAGCCTCGACGATTGGCGGCGCTCCGTCGAGACCGCGGTCTCGCTCGAGCCCGATCACGTCTCGGCCTACGCGCTGATCATCGAGGAGGGAACGCGCCTCGAGCGCCAGATCCGCCGCGGTGAGGTGCCCGCTCCCGACGACGACCTCCAGGCCGACATGTACGAGCTGGCCGATGAGCGTCTCGCCGCCGCCGGCTTCTCCTGGTACGAGGTCTCGAACTGGGCGCGATCGGCAGACCAGCGCTCGCGTCACAATCTGGCCTACTGGCGGGGAACAGACTGGTGGGGATACGGGCCGGGTGCCCACAGTCACGTCGCCGGTCTCCGCTGGTGGAATGTGAAGCACCCTGCCGCGTACGCTCAGCGGCTGGCGGCAGGAGACTCGCCCGCGGCCGGCCGCGAGCGCCCGGATGCCGAGGCGCGGCGCCTGGAATCCGTCCTTCTGCGTTCGCGGATCGTCGAGGGGCTCGGGATCGACGAGCTGGATGCCGGCGGCCGGCGCGCGGTCGCCTCACTCATCGCCGACGGCCTCGTGGAGGGCGCTGCGGCCGTGCGCGGTCGTATCGTCCTCACGCGCCGCGGACGCCTCATGGCCGACGCTGTGGTGCGTGCCCTCACCGAGTGATCGGGCGGAGACGACCGGGGCCGTCCACACGATAGAATTGGCACTCGCAGACATCGAGTGCCAAACAGGAGGTGACGGACATGGTCTCAGAACGCGGACTGCAGGTGCTGCGGGCGATCGTGCAGGACTATGTCGACACCCGCGAGCCCGTGGGAAGCAAGTCGATCGTCGAACGCCATGCCTTCGGCGTCTCGGCCGCGACGATCCGCAACGATATGGCTCTTCTCGAGGACGAGGAGCTCATCGCCGCCCCCCATACGTCCTCGGGGCGCGTTCCGACCGACAAGGGTTACCGCGTCTTCGTCGATCACCTGGCGGGTCTGCGCCCCCTGAGCGCCGCCCAGCGCTCGGCTATCACGACCTTCCTCGACGGCCCCACCGATCTCGATGATCTGCTCGTTCGGACGGTGCGTGCGCTGACCCAGCTGACCGGCCAGGTCGCGATGGTGCAGTACCCGTCGTTCGCGCGGGCGCAGGTGTCCCACCTCGAGCTCGTCGACCTCGGCGGCGGACGTCTCGTCGTCATCGTCGTGACAGACACCGGCCGCGTCTCGCAGCGGGTGGGCGTGGTGCGCTCGCTCCTCGACGAAGGACAGTTCGCCGTGGCCAAGGCGACTCTCCGCGCAGCCGTCACCGGCGTCGCCGTACGAGATGCCGTCACCGCCGTGTCGGCGCTCGCGGAGAGCGAATCGACCGGCGATCCGATCGGCGACGCGGTGCACGAGATCGCGCGCATCCTGGTCGAGGAGTTGGAGACGTTCCGTCAAGACCGCCTCGTCATGGCCGGCACCGCTACGCTCGCGCGGCGAGAGGCCGACTTCCGCGGCAGCATCTACCCGCTGCTCGAGGCCATCGAAGAGCAGGTGACGCTGTTGCGGCTCATGGGCGAGATGGTCGCCGACGACCGCGGCGTCGCCGCGCGCATCGGTCGCGAGAACGAGGCGTACGGGCTCTCCGAGGCCTCGGTCGTCACGAGCGACTACGACGTCCCGGGCTCGCGTGCACGGGTCGGCCTCATGGGTCCGACCCGCATGGACTACCCGACGAACCTCGCGACGGTCCGCGCCGTCGCGCACTATCTCAGCCGACTTCTCGACGAAGACGAGAAATCCCGCTGACCCACCCCATCCACGCCCGCACGGGCGGAAAGGCGATCCGTGGCTGACCACTACGAGGTCCTGGGCGTCGCGCGCGACGCGTCGCCCGACGAGATCAAGAAGGCGTACCGACGCCTGGCACGAGAGCTGCACCCCGACGTGAACCCGGGGGAGGACGCGTCCGAGCGGTTCAAGCTCGTCACGCACGCCTACGACGTCCTCAGCGATCCCGAACAGCGTCAGCGCTACGACATGGGCGGCGACTCCGCCGGCGGTTTCGGTGGCGCTGCGGGCTTCGGAGGCTTCAGCGACATCTTCGAGACCTTCTTCGGAGGCGGAGCAGGGGGCGGAGGCCGGGCAGGGCGCCCGCGCTCGCGGCGGGAACGCGGGCAGGACGCCCTCGTACGGGTCACCCTCGAGCTCGGCGACGTGGTCTTCGGTGTGCATCGTGACATCGAGGTCGACACCGCCGTGCTCTGCGACACGTGTCAGGGTTCGTGTTGTCAGCCGGGAACGCAGCCGGTCACCTGTGACGTCTGCCACGGTGCCGGCAATGTGCAGCGCACCGTGCGGAGCCTGCTCGGCAACGTCGTCACCTCGCAGCCCTGCAACGTCTGCCAGGGCTACGGCACGACGATCCCGTACCCGTGCACGACGTGTCAGGGACAGGGACGCGTCCGGGCTCGGCGAACCGTGTCTCTCGACATCCCCGCCGGTGTCGAGACCGGCCTCCGCCTCCAGCTACCCGGATCCGGCGAGGTCGGTCCCGCGGGTGGCCCCAACGGCGACCTGTATCTGGAGGTCACGGTCAACCCTCACGACGTGTTCAGCCGCGAAGGCGACGACATCCTCGCGACGCTCGAGGTGTCGATGCCGGACGCCGTCCTCGGCACCAGCACGACGATCGAGTCGCTCGATGGACCCGTCGACCTCGAGCTGCGCCCGGGCGTGCAGTCCGGCGACGTCCTCACGATCAAGGGCCGTGGCATCACGCCGCTCCGCGGCTCGAACCGCGGTGACCTGCGCGTCGGCGTGCACGTCGTGACCCCGACACGGCTCGACGCCAAGGAACGGGCACTGATCGAAGAGCTGAAGAAGCGCACGAAGTCGCCGGCTCCGCAGCTGGCGGAGTTCCACCAGGGCCTGTTCGCCAAACTCCGCGACCGGTTCCGGAGCAGCTGACGGCGTGGCCCTGCACTTCCTCGTCGATCCGCCGGTCCTCGCGCAACCGGGAGACTCGGTCACGCTCACCGGCGCCGAAGCTCACCATGCGGCGGGGGTGCGCCGCGTGCGCGCCGGAGAAGCGGTGACCGTCGGCGACGGTGCGGGCGCGTGGCTGGAAGGCACCGTCACGGCCGTCGACCCCAAGCTGGTCAGCATCGACGTGCTCTCGCGGATCGATCATCCCGCGCCCGGGCGCCGCATCACGCTGATCCAGGCCTTGGCGAAGGGGGATCGTGACGAGCTGGCTGTGCAGGCCTGCACCGAGCTCGGCGTCGACGCCATCCTCCCCTGGCAGGCCGCTCGAAGCGTCTCGCGGTGGAGCGGGCCCAAGGTCCAGCGCGGGGTTCAGCGGTGGACGACCATCGCGCGCGAGGCGGCGAAACAGGCGCATCGCGCGTGGCTTCCCGCCGTGCACGCGCCGGTGTCCACTGCCGAGATCGCTGCGCGATGCTCCTCCGAGCGGGTGCTGGTGCTCGAGCCGACCGCGACGCGACGGCTCAGCGCCGTCGATCTCGGCGACGGTGATGTGTCGCTCGTGGTCGGCCCGGAGGGCGGGATCGCAGCCGACGAGCTCGACGCCCTCGTCGCCGCCGGTGCGATCACCGTCCGTCTCGGCGAGACGGTGCTGCGGACCTCGACGGCCGGTCCCGCCGCGCTCGGGGTCGTCAACGTCGCCCTGGGCCGCTGGTGACACCGGGCCGACCCGCCGCCGGACCCCGTCGATAGACTGGACGCATGAGCGATCCCTCTGTCTTCACGCGCATTCTCCGCGGCGAGATCCCCTCCGAGATCATCGCGGAGACCGAGAACGCGTTCGCGATCCGCGACATCGCTCCGCAGGCGCCTGTGCACCTGCTGGTGATCCCCAAGACCGAGCGCTACCGCACCGTGGTGGAGCTCGCTGCCGGTGATCCTGCTCTGCTGAGCGAGCTCATCGGGCTCGCCAACTCCGTCGCCGCCGAACACTCCGACGGCGACTTCCGATTGATCTTCAACACCGGCCCTGGCGCGGGACAGACCGTGTTCCACGTTCACGCGCACGTCCTCGCCGGTGGCCTCTCCGAAGGGAGCCTCGGTGGCTGATGCTTCCGAACCCGCCGTCGCGACGATCCTCGCCGACGGTGTCGCCATGGTCCAGCTTCTCGGACCTCAAGACCGCCTCCTGCGCGTCGTCGAGCGGGAGCACCCCGACGTCGACGTCCTCGTGCGCGGCAACGAGATCACCCTCACGGGTTCGACCGAGGATGTCGCCGCAGCGAAGTCGCTCGTTGATGAGCTGATCGCGATGGCACGGGCCGGGCAGGGTCTCGACCCGAGCGACGTGTCGACCTCCAGCCGCATCCTCCAGCGCCGGAAGGGCGACGAGGGCCCCCGGCCCTCGGAGGTGCTCGGTGAGGCGATCCTCTCGTCGCGCGGCAAGGTGATCCGGCCGAAGACGCTGGGGCAGAAGGCGTACGTCGATGCGATCGACGAGAACACCATCGTCTTCGGCATCGGTCCCGCCGGCACCGGCAAGACCTATCTCGCGATGGCCAAGGCCGTGCAGGCGCTGCAGCGCAAAGAGGTCAACCGCATCATCCTGACGCGTCCCGCGGTCGAAGCCGGAGAGCGTCTGGGCTTCCTCCCCGGAACCCTGACCGACAAGATCGACCCATACCTTCGGCCGCTCTACGACGCGCTCAACGAGATGCTCGACCCCGAGCTCGTCCCGAAGCTCATGGCCACCGGCACGATCGAGGTCGCGCCGCTCGCGTACATGCGCGGTCGCACGCTGAACGATTCGTTCGTCGTGCTCGACGAGGCTCAGAACACCACGCCCGAGCAGATGAAGATGTTCCTCACGCGTCTCGGCTTCGGCACCCGTATGGTCGTCACCGGCGACATCACCCAGGTAGATCTGCCCCAGGGCACGTCCGGGCTGCGCACGGTGACGCGTGTTCTGAAGAGCATCGACGACATCCACTTCGCCACCCTCACCAGCGAGGACGTCGTGCGGCACACGCTCGTCGGCCGCATCGTCGACGCGTACAGCGAGTACGACGAGCAGCGTCTCGCCGCGCGCCGCGAGCGGGACGAGGCGAGCGAGTTCGCAAACCGGGCCGAGCGGCGCACCGCGACACGGCCCGTCGGTCCGCGCGACCGACTCCCGAAACGAGGACGTTCATGACCATCGAGATCACCAACGAGTCCGGCGTTCCCGTCGACGAGACCGTGCTGCTGCGGCTGACCGAGCACAACCTCGCGCAGCTCAACGTGAGCCCGGATGCGGACCTCGCCATCCTCCTCGTCGACGAGGGCGCCATGGAGTCGCTGCACGTCCAGTGGATGGACGAGCCCGGGCCGACCGACGTGTTGAGCTTCCCGATGGACGAGCTCCGCCCGGGCACCGAGGACGCTCCGACGCCCCCGGGGCTGCTCGGCGACATCGTGCTGTGCCCACAGGTCGCAGAGACCCAGGCGCAGGCGGCGCGGCACACGACCCTCGACGAGCTCATCCTCCTCACGACGCACGGGCTGCTGCACCTGCTCGGTTTCGATCACGCCGAGCCCGATGAGGAGCGCGAGATGTTCGGACTCCAGCGCGAGCTGATCGCGGCCTTCCACGCGAGCGAGCGCCGCCGCGCGTGACCGTCTTCCTCCTCGTCCTCGGCGCGGTGTTCCTCGTCGCGCTCGGGGGCCTGATGGCCGCACTCGACGCCGCGCTCGGGGTCACCTCACGCACGGACCTCGCCGATTGGGCCGAGGCGAGTCGCCGGCAGCAGGCTCTTCGCCGCATCGCAGAAGACACGACGGCGCACGCGAACGCCGTCGTCTTCATCCGTATCCTCGCGGAGTCGACAGCGGCGGTCTTCGTCACGGCGGCGCTGACCCTGGCACTGGAGAACCTCTGGTGGGCGATCCTGGTCGCGGCCCTCCTGATGACGGCGGTGTCGTTCGTCCTCGTCGGCGCGAGCCCGCGTTCGGTCGGCCGCCAGCACGCCCGAGGACTCCTCATCGCTTGCGCCCCGATCGTGCGCGGTGCGCGCATCGTGCTCGGGCCTCTCGCGCACCTCCTCGTGATCGTGGGCAACCGTGTGACGCCGGGGGTAGCCCGTGGCACGTCGTTCGCATCCGAGGAACAGCTGCTGAGCATGGTCGACGAGGCTGTCTCGCAAGACCTGATCGAGGCGGACGATCGCGACCTGATCCACTCCGTCTTCGACTTCACGGACACGCTCGTCCGATCGGTGATGGTGCCGCGGACCGACATGGTCACGGTGCCGCAGACCGCCACGACGCACGAGGCGCTCGCGCTCTTCCTCGAGCGGGGAGTGTCGCGCGTGCCGGTGACCGACGATGAGCGCGACGACATCGTCGGGGTCGTCTACCTGAAGGACCTTGTCCAGTTCTCCTACGGCGAGGCGACCGGGTGGCGCGACGTGCCCGTGGGCCGGGTCGCGCGACCGGCGGTGTTCGTCCCCGAGTCCATGCGGGCGGAGTCGCTGCTGCAGCAGATGAAGCGGGATGCCGTCCACGTCTGCCTCGTCGTCGACGAGTACGGCGGAGTCGCCGGCCTCATCACGCTCGAGGACCTCATCGAGGAGCTGGTCGGAGAGATCGCCGACGAGTACGACCGCGGCGCCGCCGAAGTCGTCGAGCTCGAGCCCGGACGCTACCGCGTGAGCGCACGTCTCGGCCTCGACGAAGTCGGCGAGCTCTTCGGAATCGAGCTCGACGACGAGGACGTCGACTCCATCGGGGGGCTGCTCGGCAAGACGCTCGGTCGTGTCCCGATGCCCGGGGCGACCGTCACCGTCGACGGCATCACGATCACCGGCGGTGTCTCGCGCGGACGCGGGCGGGGCCTCGCGACGGTCTTCGTCGAACGAGCCCCCGCCGACGAGACGAACGACATGACGCACCCGCGCACCGGAGAGGTCCGCGTGGCACGAAGAGGAGAAGACGGCAGATGACCGCAGCAGAGACCCGTTCGGGGTTCGTGACCTTCGTCGGTCGACCCAACGTCGGGAAGTCCACTCTGACGAACGCCCTGGTGGGGGAGAAGGTCGCGATCACGAGTGACAAGCCCCAGACGACCCGGCGCGCGATCCGCGGCATCCTCAACCGGCCCGGCGGTCAACTGGTCATCGTCGACACCCCGGGGATCCACAAGCCGCGCACGTTGCTCGGTCAGCGCCTGAACGATCTGGTCGAGCAGGTGCTCGGCGACGTCGACGTGATCGGCTTCCTGGTGCCGGCGGTCGACAAGGTCGGGCCCGGCGACCGGCGCATCGCCGCTTCGCTCGACGGGTACCCGCGCGCGAAGAAGGTCGCCATCGTGACCAAGACCGACCTGGCGAGCCGCGACGAGATCATGGAGCGCTTGATGGAGGTCGACAGCCTCCGCGAGGACTGGGCCGCCGTGATCCCGCTGTCCGCCGTGACGGCCGACCAGCTCGACGTGCTCGCGGACGAGCTGCTCGGGCTGATGCCCGAGGGACCCGCGTTGTATCCCGACGACGTGGTGACGGACGAGTCCACGGAGGACCGCATCGCCGAGATCATCCGCGAGGCGGCCCTCGAAGGCGTGCGTGACGAACTGCCCCACTCGATCGCGGTCACCGTCGAGGACGTGGCGCCCCGCGAAGGCTCCGACTTGACCGACGTCTACGCCAACATCGTCGTCGAGCGCGACAGCCAGAAGGCGATCATCATCGGCCGCAAGGGCTCACGGCTCGCGGATGTCGGCGCTCGCGCTCGCGCGCAGATCGAGCCCCTTCTCGGGACCCGCGTCTTCCTCTCGCTGCGTGTCCGCGTCGCGAAGGAGTGGCAGCGGGATCCGAAGCAGCTGGGACGTCTCGGGTTCTAGCCGATCTCGCGCATCGCCGACTGGACGACGACCACATCCGCACCGAACTCGGCGTCTGCGGCATCCTGGAGCGTCCCGTCGTCCCAGACGACCGTGACCCAGAGGCGGCCGTCGTATGCGCCCGAGGCGAGCACCGCGTCGCCGAGGGTGTCGTGCACCCGCTGTTCGACATCGCGCAGTGTCGCGTCGTCCACGGTGCCGGGTGTGCCGCCCGTCGGGTCGGGCAGAGGCAGCGGGTCGTACAGCGCGAGCGGCACCGCGGGCGCGGTGACCGTGAGCGACGATCCGTCGTAGCGTCCCTGTACCGCGTAGGTGCCCCACGTCGAGCCCGACATGGTGGTCGCGTCGCTCAGAGCAGCCCAGTCCCAGCCCGCGAGCGGGATGCCCGAGCACTGCGGCGGTGCCGATTCCGCGACGGCGCCGAGACACAGCTGAGCGCCGGAACCGTTGTCGAGCACGGTTCCCTGAGCCACGACATCACCGGCCGGCGGCGCCGGGTCGAGGGAGGTCGGCCCGGCCGCGGGGGTCGAGGCGCATCCCGCGGTCAGGGCGACCGCACACATGATGAGGGCGGACAGGCCCGCGCGCGCAGTTCTCATATCCGACAGTGTCGCGCGCGACGCCATCGTCTCGGCGGCGGCACGCCCGTGTGCTTCCGACGGATGAGCGGGGTGTAACCTGGGCGCATGCGCTTCGGCCGACTGCTTCTCCTTAGTCGCCGCGACGAGTCCTCGTTCTAGGGCCTCTCTCGTCGCGGAGCTTCGCGTTGGCCCGCCACACCCGATGAGGAAGAGCGAGACCACCATGGAGAACAACCAGAAGCCTTCGGGCATGCCGACCCACAAGTATCGGCCGTTCCACGAGCAGATCCGTGTCGATCTGCCCGACCGCACCTGGCCTGCGAAGCGCATCGAGACAGCGCCGCGCTGGTGCGCCGTCGATCTGCGCGACGGCAACCAGGCGCTCATCGACCCGATGAGCCCGGAGCGCAAGCGCGTCATGTTCGAACTGCTCGTCAAGATGGGCTACAAGGAGATCGAGGTCGGGTTCCCGAGCGCGAGCCAGACCGACTTCGACTTCGTCCGCCAGCTGATCGACGACGGCCTGATCCCCGACGACGTCACGATCCAGGTCCTCACCCAGGCTCGCGAGCACCTCATCAAGCGCACGTACGAGGCGATCGCCGGCGCGAAGCAGGCCATCGTGCACCTCTACAACTCGACGAGCATCCTGCAGCGGGAGGTCGTCTTCCGTACCGACCGCCAGGGCATCATCGACATCGCGCTCGAGGGTGCGCGTCTGTGCCGGCAGTACGAGAAGACCATCCCCGAGACGGCGGTCTACTATGAGTACTCGCCCGAGAGCTACACCGGTACCGAGCTCGAGTTCGCGGTCGACGTCTGCAACCAGGTCATCGAGGTGCTCGAGCCGACGCCCGACCGCAAGGTCATCATCAACCTGCCTGCGACGGTCGAGATGGCGACGCCGAACGTGTACGCCGATTCGATCGAGTGGATGAGCCGCCACCTCGCACATCGTGAGAACGTCGTGCTCTCACTGCATCCCCACAACGATCGGGGCACGGCGATCGCCGCTGCGGAGCTCGGCTACATGGCCGGCGCCGACCGTATCGAGGGCTGCCTGTTCGGCAACGGTGAGCGCACCGGCAACGTCGATCTGGTCGCGCTGGGCATCAACCTGTTCACGCAGGGCATCGACCCGGAGATCGACTTCAGCGACGTCGACGGCATCAAGCGCACGGTCGAGTACTGCAACCAGCTGCCGGTGCCCGAGCGCAGCCCCTGGGCCGGAGACCTCGTCTTCACCGCCTTCAGCGGCTCGCACCAGGACGCCATCAAGAAGGGCTTCGAGGCGATGGCCGCACGTGCGGCTGCCGACGGCGTCTCGATCGACGAGATCGAGTGGGCGGTGCCCTACCTGCCCGTCGATCCCAAGGACCTCGGACGCTCGTACGAAGCCGTGATCCGGGTGAACTCGCAGTCCGGCAAGGGCGGCGTCGCCTACCTGCTCAAGACCGACCACGCGCTGGATCTGCCGCGCAAGCTCCAGATCGAGTTCTCGGGGGTCGTGCAGGAGAAGACGGATGCCGAGGGCGGCGAGGTCACGAGCGAGCAGATCTGGTCGATCTTCACCGACGAGTACCTGCCCGCATCGGCCGACGACGACAAGTGGGGCCGGTTCGAGCTGCTCGGCACCCGCACGCAGAGCGACATGTCGGGCGACGTCCGGCTCGACGTCACGCTGCGCGACGGTGACGCCCACGACGAGGTATCGGGTGTCGGCAACGGCCCGATTGCAGCGTTCCTCGCGGTGCTCCGCGACCGCGGGTTCGACATCTCGCTCTACGACTATGTCGAGCACACGCTGAGCTCGGGTGGCGACGCCCAGGCAGCGGCCTACGTCGAGCTGCAGGTCGATGACCAGCGACTCTGGGGCGTCGGCATCGACGGCGACATCTCGACCGCGAGCCTCAAGGCCGTCGTATCCTGCGTCAACCGCGCGATCCGCACCCGCGAGCGCTCGTCGGAGCTGACCGCGGTCTGAGCGCCTTAGCACTCGTCGGGGTGCGGCCTCCCCATCGGGGCCGCACCCCGTCGGCGTGCGGTGTGCGGCACGCGCTCGCATCGATCAGCGGATGGGCCACGACCCGTCGACGTCGGCGTCGATCCGCCCGATGCTGACGAAGTACTCGGCGAGACTCTCGGCCTGAGCCCGGGCCCAGCCGATCTGGCGCGTGTGCAGCTCAGCGGCGGTCGACGGCAGCCCTTCGGCGAACCGCTCGCCGAGCATCTGCGCGACGCGGCCCGCCGCGATCGCGTCTGCGGAAGCCTCATGTGCACCGGTGAGCGTGACGGCGTAATGCTCGGCGACGACCGAGAGGGTGCGCTTGCCGCGGCGGTAACGGTCGTATCGCTTGTCGATGACGAGCGGGTCGATGACGGGGGAGGGCGCGAGGATCGGATCGAGCCCGTGCCGAAGGGCCTCGTACTTCAGCATCGAGAAGTCGAAGGGCGCGTTGTACGCCACCACGGGGATGCCGGCGTCGAACAGACCGCGCAGGGCGGCGACGACCTCTCCGACGACCTCCGAGGCGGGGCGTCCGTGCCGGCGAGCATGATCGGTCGAGATGCCGTGGATCGCCGCAGCACCCTCGGGGATGTCGATGCCCGGGTCGGCCAGCCAGCTGTCGGCGCGTACGGGCGTCCCGTCGGCGTCGAGGACACCCACATGCGCCGTCACGATGCGGTCCGACGTCACGTCGACGCCCGTCGTCTCGAGATCGAAGACCCCGACCACCTGGCACCACTCGGGTGCCGTGGAGGGCCACAGGTCGAGTTCTGGCGTTGCGACGACGAGGGGGCGATCCGGCTCCACGGAATCGAGGCTACGGCTCGGGTCCGACACTCAGGATCCGACGCGCCGCCTCCGTAGACTCGACGGGTGCCGACCGTCTCTCCGTACGACTCCCTGCTCGCACGCATCCCGGTGCGCCGCTTCGAGACCGAGGTTCTCGGCGGGACGACCGCGTACTGGGTCTATGGGCGCGATGACGCCCCTCGAACGCTCGTGGCCGTGCACGGATTCCGGGGGGAGCACCACGGCCTCGAGCCCGTCGTCGCGCATCTCGGCGACGTGCGCGTGATCATGCCCGACCTGCCCGGCTTCGGCGAGACTCCCGCGCTGCCGGGGCGCGAACACAACCTCGAGACCTACGCCGACTGGCTCTCGGCCTTCGCTGCCGCTGTGGCTCCCGGCGCGGTCGTCGTCGGTCACTCCTTCGGCTCCATCGTCTCGGCCGCTGCGGTGGCGGGCGGGCTCGCGACCCCGCGGCTGATTCTCATCAACCCCATCGGCGCGCCCGCGCTCGAGGGACCGCGCGGAGTCTTCACTCGCCTCGCCGTCGGCTACTACGCCGTCGGCGCGCGCCTGCCCCGCCGGTGGGGAGAGGCGCTGCTGCGCAACCGGCTGATCGTCCGGGTGATGAGCCTCGCGATGGTCAAGACGCGCGATCGGACGCTGCGGCGCTTCGTTCACGCGCAGCACGACACGTACTTCTCGAGCTTCGCCGATCGGGATGTGCTGCGTGACGCGTTCGTCACGTCCGTCTCCAACGACGTCCGCGCGTTCGCGCCCCGGATCTCACAGCCGACGTTGCTCGTCGCTGCCGTTCAGGACGACATCACGCCGATCGCGGCCGAACGGCGGCTGCGCGAGCTGTTCCCTTCGGCCGAGCTCGTCGAGATCGACGGCGTCGGGCACCTCATCCACTACGAGAAGCCCCGCGAGGCCGCGACCGCGATCAGGCGGTTTCTCGGGCTCTCCGGCGACGGTACGCGTTGACGTTCATCCGGTTGCCGCAGTTGCCCGTGTCGCAGTAGCGCTTCGATCCGTTCTTCGAGAAGTCGACGTAGACCGCCGCGCAGTCATCGGCGGCGCAGACCCGCACGCGGTCGTAGGCGTCGGCGCGGATGACGTCGACGAAGGCCATGCCGGCCTCGACGAGCACGCGCGTGGCCAGGGGTGCGTCATCGGGAGTCGCGTGAATATGCCAGTCGTAGCCGTCGTGGATCACCAGCTGGGGCTGGGCATGGCCGTCCCGAAGCATCGCGTTCACGTGGGGAACGGCGGAGTCCCGGTCCAGTTCCCAGAGCTCCCTGAGCCGGGACCGGATGCCGCGCATCGCCTGGAGTTCGGCGTCGTCGCGCACGATCGCGCCGGTGAAGGCGAACTCGGCGAGGAATGCATCCAGATCGTCACCGTCGGCGAGCGTGTCGGCGGCGTCTCCGCTCGTGAGCGGCAGTGTGTTGACGAGCGCGGCCGTCGCGCGCAGCGACAATTCGGTGTCATGGATGAAGACCACGTTGACTCCTGACGATCGCGAGCATTACTGTCACGAGTGTAGATAACTTTCACCCCTGACCACCGAGGCTGCCGATGACGAACCCCACCGCGCCCCTGCCCATCATCGCAGGCGTATCGGAGGCAGCGCCCGCGAGCGCGCCGGGCCGGCGGACAGCAGGTATGGCGATGGCCGTCGCCTCGGCGCTGGCGTTCTCGTCGAGCGGACCGCTGGTGAAGCCACTGCTCGAGAACGGATGGTCACTGGGCGCCGCCCTCTTCATCCGGATCGGCGTCGCAGCCCTCATCCTCTCGCCGTTCCTCATCCGCGCGGTCGCTCGCGAACGCCGCTTCCTTCGCCGGCACGGTCTCGCCCTGATCGCATTCGGCGCGATGCCGGTCGTCGGCTGTCAGCTGTTCTACTTCTCGGCGATGCAGCGGATGCCGGTCGCCGTCGCCCTCCTCATCCAGTACCTCGCGCCCGTGCTGCTGGTGCTGTGGGTCTGGATGACCACGCGCCGGCGGCCGTCCCGGACCGTGATGGCCGGTTCCGTCGTCGCGATGGCGGGACTCGTGCTCGTCGTCGACATCGCCGGGACCCGCTTCGACTTCTGGGGCACGTTGCTCGCCCTCGGCGCCGCGCTCTGCACCTGCGTCTACTTCGTCATGGCGGAGCGCACCGGCGACACCCTGCCGCCCCTCGTGCTGGCCGCCGGAGGGATGGTCGTCGCAACCGCGATCATCGGCGTGCTCCTCCTGACCGGGTTCCTGCCCCTCACCACGAGCGGGGTGCTCGCCGACGTGGTCGGGATGCAGCTGCCGCCGGTCGTCGTCCTGCTGTGGGTCGGCGTGGCCACGGGGACGGCGTACGCCCTCGGAGTGTCCGCCGTCCCGCGCACAGGATCTCGCCTCGCGTCGTTCATCGGCCTCTCGGAGGTGCTGTTCGCACTGGGCTTCGCCTGGCTGCTCCTGGCGGAGGCGCCGGCACCGGTCCAGTTCGCCGGCGGCGCACTCATCCTCGTCGGGGTCGTCCTCGTGCGGCTCGACACCGATCGTGCACCGGACGCCGTCAGCCCGCGCGCCCCTCAGCGAGCAGCGGCTTCACCCGGTGCGGGATCACGTCGTCCATGATGAGCGACGTCTCGGTCCGCTCGACCCCGTCGATGGCGAGGATGCGCGCGTCGATGGCGAACAGATGCTGCGTGTCGCGCGCGACCACCCGGATCATCAGATCGACCTGACCGCTGAGGCCTTGCGCCTGAAGCAGCTCGGGGATGGTCGCGAGCTCCTGCGCGATTCGGGGAAGGTCGGGTTGGCGGAGCACCACGCTGATGAGCGCCTCGATCGGGAATCCGAGGGCGCGCATCGAGATCGAACGCTCGTAGGAGAGGAAGACGCTCGACTGCTCCAGCCGGGCCATACGCGCCTGAACCGTGTTGCGCGACATGCCCAGGCGCTCGGCGAGGGCGACCACGGTTGCGCGGGGGTCATCGGCGAGGGCGTCGAGCAGCGCGAGGTCGACGCGGTCGTGCGTGGTCATGATGCTGGACGATACACCGCTCGGAGCCCCTCTCCGCATCACGGCGGCGCGACGCCACGGTCGCGGTCAGATCGTCGCGAGCGCGGGGGAGTCGATGAGACGCAGACGCTCGCGCTCCACGACGAAGGTGTGAGCGGAGCCGTTGGCGAGACGAACACCCTGCAGCGGGAACTCCTCGGCGGTCGCATGACGGATGACCTCGCGGATGAGAGCACCGTGAGCGACGACGATGAGCGGCACCGCGACGGGCGCGGTGGTGGCACGGGCGTCGCGGACGGCCCGGTCGAGCCCGCGGAGGGCTCGTTCGCGCACCACCGGCCAGGGCTCCGCATTCGGAACGTCGGCGACGGCCCACTCGCCCCAGCGCGCATGGAACTCCTCGACCCCGACACCCTCGGCATCCCCGTAGTTGCGTTCGCGCAGCTCCGGGTACGCGGGCGGCGCGCCGGCGCCGAGCACGTCGGCGATGATCTGCGCCGTCTCGGCCGCGCGCGACAGGTCGCTCGAGGCGACCACCGCATCGCCGGCGATGGACTCCCGCAGAGCGAGCGCGACCGCGCGGGCCTGCTCTCGTCCGGTGTCGTTGAGCGGGATGTCGGTGGAGCCCTGAATCCGCCGTTCGCGGTTCCAGTCGGTCTCACCATGGCGCACGAGGGTCAGGATGGTCACCCTCCGACCCTACGCGGACCAGCGAGCGGCCTCGACCTCACCGACGAGACGCGAGTGCGTCTGCGAAGACGCGGAGGACGTGGCTGGTCCCACCGTCGATCTTCACGGTCGCCTTCGAATCCGCTCGTGTCATTCCACGGTTGACGATCACGACGGGGAGCTTGCGGCGCCGGGCGCGCTCCACGAGCCTGACTCCGGAGTTGACCACGAGAGACGATCCCGCCACGATCAGCGCCTCGCTGGTACGCACGAGCTGCTCGGCCTCGGCGAACTTCTCGCGTGGCACGAACTCGCCGAAGAAGACGACATCCGGCTTCAGCATCCCCTCGCAGACGGTGCACGTCGGAACGATGAAGCCGTCGCTGGTGGCGGGCAGCACGTCGCCGTCGGGACCGAGCTCGACGTTCTCGGGGACCGTGATCCACGGGTTGTCCCGTTCGACGCGCTCGGCCAGGTCTCGCCGGTCGAAAACCTGTCCGCAGTGCAGGCAGAAGACCCGCCGCATCGTGCCGTGCAGCTCGACCACCCGGCTGCTTCCGGCCCGGAGGTGCAGACCGTCGACGTTCTGGGTGACGACGCCCGCGACGATGCCGGACCGTTCGAGATCGGCCAACGCCGCGTGGCCGTCGTTGGGCCGCGCCGCCGCGAAGGCCTGCCAGCCGAGATGGCTGCCGACCCAGTAGCGCCGACGCGCATCCGGGCTCGCGAGGAACTGCTGGGCCGTCATCGGGGTGCGAACCGGCGCACCCGCACCGCGATAGTCGGGGATACCCGAGTCGGTCGATACGCCGGCACCGGTGAGCACCGCTATGCGGCGTCCCGCGAGCACGTCCAGGGCGTTCTCGATCTCGTCGCCCGCGGGCGTCTCGAGGTCGGGTTTCGTCACAGTCCTACTCTACGAGCGTCCGCCCGGCACCCGGGCGACGTGCCAGGCTGGAGGCGTGCCCGTGATCCTCATCGACGACGCCGCCGACCCCCGACTCGCCGACTACCGCGACCTGACCGACGTCGCGCTGCGCCGCGTGCTGGAGCCTGCCGGGGGGCTGTACATCGCCGAATCGGCGAAGGTCATCGCACGCGCCCACGCGGCAGGACATCGGGCGCGCTCGTTCCTCGTGCAGGAGAAGTGGCTGCCCGACGTGGTCGACCTCGCGGGAGAGGCGCCCGTCTTCGTCGTCTCCGACGAGGTAGCCGAGCAGGTCACCGGCTACGCCGTGCACCGGGGCGCCCTGGCCGCGATGCACCGCCCCGCAGCTCCAGCGGTCGCCGAGGTCGTGGCGGGCGCGCGTCTCGTGCTCGTGCTGGAGGACATCGTCGATCACACCAACGTCGGAGCGGCGTTCCGGGCCGCCGCGGGGCTTGGCGCGGACGCCGTGCTCGTGAGCGAGCGCTGCGCCGACCCGCTCTACCGTCGCAGCGTGCGCGTCAGCATGGGGACGGTCTTCCAGGTGCCGTGGACCCGGCTGCCGGCATGGCCGGAGGCGGGTCCGCTGCTTCGCGATGCCGGCCTCCATCTCGCGGCCCTCGCCCTCGCGGAGGGTGCCGTGCCGCTCGACGAGTTCGCCGCAGCGCGGCCCGATCGGGTGGCGCTGCTCATGGGGACGGAGGGTGACGGCTTGACTCGCCGCGCCCTCGCCGCCGCCGACACCGTGGTCACGATCCCGATGGCCGGGGGAGTGGACTCCCTCAACGTCGCCGCGGCTGCCGCCGTGTCGCTGTGGGCCTTGCGCTGATCAGTCGGGCTCTTCCGCGCGCCGCAGAACAGGCAGCGGCTCGGGCCGCTTGGCGGTGATGTGGTCGCCCGACGATTGATGCCGAAGCCGGCGCAGCACCCACGGCATGAGGTACTCGCGGGCCCAGACGAGGTCGTTCGCGCGCGCCGCACGCCAGGTGAGCACCGGCGTCGTGTCGGGCTGCATCGGCTGCAGGTCGTTCGGCACGTTGAGGGCTCGCAGCACCATGCGTGCGACCTCGTGATGTCCGAGCGAGTTGTAGTGCAGCCGGTCGTCGTCGAAGAAGCGCATGTCCTGAACTTCTTTCAGCGCCCACTGGTCTGCCACGATCGCGTCGTAGCGATCGGCGATCGCACGGATGTTCTCGTTGTAGATCGCCACCCGGCCGCGGATGCCCCGGAAGACCGGCGTGAACTCGGTGTCGATGCCGGTGAAGAGCACGAGGGTCGCGCCCGTCGACGACAGCCTGACGACGGCATCCTCGAACTGCTGCGCCACGGCGTCGGGGTCGGATCCGGGTCTGATGACGTCGTTGCCGCCGGCAGAGAAGGTGATCAGGTCGGGCTTGAGCTCGAGGGCCGGCTCGATCTGGTCGGCCACGATCTGCCCGATGAGCTTGCCGCGGACCGCGAGGTTGGCGTACGCGAAGTCGGGCACCTGCGAGCTGAGTACCTCGGCCACGCGGTCCGCCCACCCCCGATGCCCGCCCGGGCTTCCCGGCTCGGGATCGCCGATGCCCTCGGTGAACGAATCGCCGATCGCGACCATGCGGCGCCACGGGTGAGCCGTCTCGTTCGGCACGTACGGCGTGCGACGCGCATCCTGGGATGCCTCGTTGTTCCTCATGACGCCTCCTGAAGCTCCGTACCTGCCACGGTATCTCGTGCCGGGCGATCGTGTGGGTGGGGTCGTTTAAGGTGGTCCATCGTGACAGAGGACCCCCAGGAGCATTTCGGAAGCTTCGCCGCCGAGCACCTGTCACCCTCGTTCCCGCAGCGCGCGCCGTGGGGTACCGCCCAACGCCTGCGTGCCTGGCAGGCCGAGGCGCTGGACCAGTACTTCGGCGCCGACGGACCGGAGGGTGTCGGGCGCGGACCGCGCGACTTCCTCGCCGCCGCGACCCCCGGCGCCGGTAAGACGACGTTCGCCCTCCGCCTGGCATCCGAGCTGCTGCGGCGCGACGTCGTCGACCGCATCGTCGTCGTCGCGCCTACCGAGCACCTCAAGACGCAGTGGGCGGATGCCGCCGGTCGAGTCGGCATCCGCCTCGATCCCCGTTTCAGCAACCGCCACGGGATGCCGTCACGGCAGTATCACGGCGTCGCGGTGACGTACGCACAGGTCGCGGTCAAGGCATCCGTCCACCAGCGCGTGACGATGGATGCCCGGACCCTGGTGATCCTCGACGAGGTGCACCACGGCGGCGATGCGCTGAGCTGGGGCGATGCGCTCCGCGAGGCCTACGGGAGGGCGACGCGCCGGCTGCTGCTCTCGGGAACGCCGTTCCGCAGCGACACGGCTCCGATCCCGTTCGTGGAGTACCACCCGAACGAGAAGGGCATCCGTCTCTCCAGGACCGACTTCAACTACGGCTACGGACGCGCCCTCGCCGACGGCGTCGTGCGCCCCGTGCTGTTCCTCGTCTACGCCGGCCACATGAAGTGGCGGACGAAGACGGGTGACGAGTTCGAGGCCCACCTCGGGCAGGACAACACGAAGGACATCACCTCGCAGGCGTGGCGCACCGCGCTGAATCCGGAGGGCGACTGGATCCCCGCGGTCCTGAGGTCGGCCGACCGCCGGCTGACCGAGGTGCGCCAGGACGTGCCCGACGCCGGCGGCCTCGTCATCGCGACCGATCAGACGGCGGCGCGGGCGTATGCGGAGATCCTCCACCAGATCACCGGTGAGGCGCCGACAGTCGTCCTCTCCGACGACACGGCGGCGTCGGGCAACATCGAGATCTTCGCGCAGTCGACGACCCGGTGGATGGTCGCGGTCCGCATGGTGTCCGAAGGTGTCGACGTTCCGCGGCTCGCGGTGGGCGTCTACGCCACGTCGTCCTCGACGCCGCTGTTCTTCGCACAGGCGATCGGCCGTTTCGTGCGAGCGCGTCGCCGCGGCGAGACCGCCAGCGTGTTCCTTCCGAACGTGCCCGTCCTGCTCAACCTCGCCGCCGAGATGGAGCGTCAGCGCGACCACGCGCTCGACCGCGAGGCGGGAGACGACGATGGTCTCGAGGACACGCTGCTCGCCGAGGCCGAGAGCGAGGACAAGGCCTCGGACGAACTCACGCAGGAGTTCAGCTATCAGGCGCTCGGCTCGGTCGCCCACTTCGACCGGGTGCTCTTCGACGGTGCCGAGTTCGGTCAGCTCGCCGTTCCCGGCACTCCCGAGGAGGAGGAGTTCCTGGGCATCCCCGGGCTGCTCGAGCCCGAGCACGTCCATGAGCTGCTCATGCAGCGACAGTCACGTCAGACGAAGCACCGGCACACCCGCGAGGCACGGGAGAGCGCGACGGGTGCCGCACCGGGCGACGGCGCTCCCGCGGCTGAGTCGACACTGCCCGAGCCGCTTCATCGCTCGCTGAAGGAACAGCGCCAACTCCTCAACAGCCTGGTGGGTCTGTACGCCCGCCAGAGCGGCGAAGCGCACGGGCAGATCCACGCCGAGCTGCGGCGCGTGTGCGGAGGGCCGGCCGTATCGCACGCGACGGTCGCACAGCTCCAGGCACGTATCGCCGTCCTGCGGTCCCGCGTGAGGTCGTGAGATCGCGTCCGCGCCACGCCCGGCGTGCCGACGATTCTTCGCCCCGCCGGCGACGTGTTAGTGTTGTTCCTCGGTTGGGAACAACTGAAAAACACTGCGCGGGTGGCGGAATAGGTAGACGCGCTAGCTTGAGGTGCTAGTGCCCGTATAGGGCGTGGGGGTTCAAGTCCCCCCTCGCGCACAGTGAGAGAAGGGCTCCGGAAACGGAGCCCTTCGTCATTTCCGGCGGTGTTTCCCGACTACCGTGGAGAGCATGTCCGAGTACGACGATCTGCCCGAGGTCGCCCGCGTCGCGCGGGACCTGATCCGCTTCGACACGACCAACTTCGGCGAGGGGCGATCCCGCGGTGAACGCGAGGCCGCGGAGTACGTGGGCGCCTACCTCGAGACCCTCGGGCTGCGGCCGGAATACTACGAGCCGATCCCGCGGCGCACGAACGTGTCCGTGCGCATCCCGGGACGCGACGCCTCGAAGCCCGCTCTCGTCCTGCACGGCCACCTCGACGTCGTCCCGGCGGTCGCCGAGGACTGGAGCGTCGACCCGTTCGAGGGCGTCGTCCGCGACGGGATGCTGTGGGGCCGGGGTGCCGTCGACATGAAGGACATGGACGCCATGATCCTCACGTCCGTAGCCGAGCTCCTGCGCGCGGGCGAGCAGCCCGAGCGCGATCTCATCGTCACATTCTTCGCTGACGAGGAGAACGGCGGCGTCGAGGGCTCGCAGCTCGTCGTGCGCGACCGTCCCGAGTGGTTCGCCGGCGCGACCGAGGCGATCAGCGAGGTCGGCGGATACTCGATCGGCGTCGACGGGCACCGCGCATACCTGCTGCAGGTCGGCGAGAAGGCTCTCGTCTGGCTCCGGCTCCACGCCACCGGGCGAGCGGGTCACGGCAGTCGCCTGCACCCCGAGAACGCGATCACCCGACTGGCCGAGGCCGTCGCCGCACTCGGCCGGGCGCGATGGCCGATCGAGCTCACCGACACCACGCGACGACTCGTCGACGACCTGTCGGCGCTCAGCGGGCGCAGTGCGTCCGACCCCGACGACGTCGTCGGAGCCACGGGCCCGACGTCCGCGTTCCTCGCGTCGACCTTCCGCACCACGACGAACCCGACGGGCCTGACGGCGGGCTACAAGCACAACGTCATCCCCGACGCCGCGTCGGCCGCGATCGACGTGCGCACGTTGCCCGGCCAGGAGGACGCCGTGCTGGCCGAGATCCAGCGCATCGTCGGCGACGACATCCGGATCGAGATCGTCCACCGTGACATCGGCCTCGAGGTTCCTTTCGAGGGCTCGCTCGTCGACGCCATGGTCGGCGCGTTGGGCCGACACGATCCCGGCGTGCCCGTGCTCCCTTATCTGATGGGCGGCGGCACCGACAACAAGGCGCTGTCGGAACTGGGCATCGCGGGATTCGGATTCGCGCCGCTGCGCCTCCCGGCCGACATGGACTTCACCGGTATGTTCCACGGTGTCGACGAACGCGTCCCGATCGACGCGCTCGTCTTCGGACAGCGCGTGCTCACCGATCTCATCCGCACGTACTGAAAGGCCGCCCATGCAGCTCCTCGAGGCCATCATCCTGGGCATCGTCCAGGGTCTGACCGAGTTCCTGCCGATCTCCTCGAGCGCTCACCTGCGCATCGTGGGGGAGTTCCTTCCGTCCGCGCAGGATCCCGGCGCCACCTTCACCGCCATCACTCAGATCGGCACCGAACTGGCCGTGCTGGTCTACTTCTGGAAGAAGATCACCCGGATCATCGGCCGGTGGTTCCGATCGTTCAACGGCTCCGTTCCGCGCGACGACGCCGACGTGAGACTCGGGTGGATCGTCATCATCGGAACGCTCCCGATCGGCGTCCTCGGTTTCCTCTTCCAGGACGTCATCCGCGACACCTTCCGCAACCTGTGGCTCGTCGCCATCGTCCTGATCGTCTTCGGACTCATCCTCGGTGCCGCCGACGCGCTCGGCCGCCGTGCCCGTACCGAGAAGGACCTGACATACGGGCACGGTCTCGCCCTCGGCTTCGCGCAGGCGCTCGCCCTCATCCCCGGTGTGTCACGCTCGGGAGCCACCACCACGATGGGGCTCGCACTCGGATACACGCGCCCGGCCGCCGCGGAGGTCGCCTTCCTCCTCGCCGTGCCGGCGGTGTTCGGAAGCGGTCTCTACGAGCTGCTGCAGGCGATCCGCGAGCCGGGCGCGTCGGTGTTCTCACTCGTCGACACCGCGGTCGCGACCGTCGTCGCATTCGGCGTGGGTCTCGCCGTGATCGCCTTCCTGATGCAGTACCTCAAGCGCGGCAGCTTCCTGCCCTTCGTGCTCTACCGCGTGGGGCTGGGAGCCGTGCTCATCGTCCTGCTCTCGCTGGGCGTGCTCCAGGCCTACTGAGGCGAACGGACGAGCGTCGCGGCCCGCGTCTCAGCGATGCGGGCCGCGGCCCAGGCCACGGCCCTCACCGCCGTCGCCGCGATGCCGCAAGTACTTCTCGAACTCCTGCGCGATGGCATCCCCGGAAGCCTCGGGGGAGTCCCACGTGTCTCGCGTCTGCTCGAGTTGACGGATGTACTCCGTCATCTCCTCGTCGTCGGCCGCGGCGGCGTCGATCGTCGCCTCCCAGGCGAGCGCGTCGCCGGGCAGCGAGCCGCGGGCGACCTTGGCGCCGGTGATGCCCTCCAGCTTGTCGAGCAGTGCGAGCGTCGCCTTGGGCGACGGCGAGTGTCCGGCGACGTAGTGGGGCACGCTCGCCCACAACGCCGCGGTGGGGATCCCGGCCTCCTCCGCTGCGGCGGCGATGACCGACAGGATGCCGACCGGGCCCTCGTATGTCGACCGTTCGAGACCCAGCGCTGTCCGCAACTCGTCGTTGTCGCTCCCACTGAAGACGGTGATCGGACGGGTGTGGGGCACGTCGCTCATCATCGAGCCGAGAGCGACGACTCCGGTGATGTCCTCGCGCAGCGCGGCATCCACGAGCTCAGCGGCGAACGACTTCCACGCCCGAGCCGGCTCGGCACCGCTCAGGATCCACAGGCGTGTGCCTCGGGCCGTCGCGCGCGGGCGCCAGATCGTCGCGTCCGGCCACTTCAGGGAGCGCCGTCCATCGGCGTCGGCCTCGATGTGCGGCCGGGTGTACATGTAGTCGAAGTAGAGCTCGGGATCCACCGAATAGACGGCGTCGTAGGGCCGGGACTCGCGCAGCTGCGTCGCCGCCGCCGTCGCCGCCTCGCCGGCGTCGTTCCATCCGTCGAATGCGACCACGAGGACGCGGCGTCCCAGACTGTTCAACCCGTCCTCCGTTCCGAGCCGGCTCGCTCGGCGCGAGCGGGTCTGCTCCACGATACGCCGAGGCCGACGCGAGCGGGTCGGCCACGCGGCGTGACGGGCCCGCGTCGGTAACATGGTCCGGATGACTTCTCGTTCCCCCGCCGCGGTCCTCTGGGACATGGACGGCACGCTCGTCGACACCGAACCGTACTGGATGGCCGCAGAGGGTCCGCTCGTCGAGAGCTACGGGGGAGTGTGGACGCACCAGCAGGCGCTCGGCCTCGTGGGGCTCGGTCTCGAGGACTCCGCACGTATCCTGCAGGATGCCGGGGTCGCGATGCAGACGCACGAGATCATCGCCCACCTCACCGCGACCGTCTCCGCCCAGCTGCGACTCGGCGGCACCCCGTTCCGCCCGGGCGCGCGAGAGCTGCTGTCCGAGCTCCGCGAGGCCGGCATCAAGACCGCCCTCGTCACGATGTCGATGCGCAGCATGGCCGACACCGTCGTGTCGTCGATCCCGTTCGAGGCATTCGACGTCGTGGTAGCGGGTGACGAGGCGGCGCGCCCCAAGCCGCATCCCGACCCGTATCTGCAGGCGTGCGAGGCGCTCGGCGTCGACGTCGCCGACACCGTCGCCATCGAGGATTCCCCGAACGGACTGCGGTCCGCCGTCGCCTCGGGAGCCGTGGCCCTCGGTGTGCCGCTCATGGTGCCGCTCGACGGGCTCGGCGCCCACGCACTGTGGGACTCCCTTTCGGGACGCTCCGTGTCCGACCTGTCCGACCTCTTCTCCCTCCACCGACTCGGAGCCTCCGCATGACCGACGACCTTCAGCCCCGCGGCCCGTTCCGGTACGGCGATCGCGTGCAGCTGACCGGCCCCAAGGGGCGGATGCACACGATCACCCTGCGCGAGGGTGGCGAGCTGCACACCCACCACGGCGTGCTCCGGCACGACGTGCTCGTCGGTCAGCCCGACGGTTCCGTCGCGACCAACAGCGGCGGGCACGAGTACCTGGCGCTCCGGCCGCTGCTGCGCGACTTCGTGATGTCCATGCCGCGCGGAGCGGCGATCGTCTACCCGAAGGATGCGGCGCAGATCCTCGCCGCCGCCGACATCTTCCCCGGCGCGACCGTCGTTGAGGCCGGCGTGGGCTCGGGGGCGCTTTCGCTGTGGCTGCTCCGCGCGATCGGCGAGACGGGGCGTCTCGTGTCGTTCGAGCGACGCGCCGAGTTCGCCGAGGTGGCCGAGGCGAACGTCGCGACCTTCACGGGGAGCACTCCTGCCAACTGGTCCGTGGTCGTGGGCGATCTCGTCGAGAGCCTGCCGACCGCCGTCGAGCCCGGCAGCGTCGACCGCGTGGTCCTCGACATGCTCGCCCCGTGGGAGTGCATCGACGTCGTGGCGGACGCGCTGGCACCGGGAGGCGTCGTCCTCTGCTACGTCGCCACGGCCACTCAGTTGAGCCGCGTCGCCGAGTATCTCCGCGGCACCGGCCTGTTCACCGACCCCGACGCCTCGGAGACGATGATCCGGGGATGGCACGTCGAAGGGCTCGCCGTCCGCCCGGATCATCGGATGGTGGCGCACACCGGGTTCCTGATCACGGCCCGCCGGCTCGCTCCGGGTGCGATCCCGCCCGATGTCCGGAAGCGCGCGCTGAAGAAGCCGTCCTACGACGACGCCGACGTCGAGATCTGGACTCCGGGGGCGGTCGGAGATCGCGAGATCACCGACAAGAACCTGCGCAAGCGCGTGCGCGAGGCTCAGCGTGCGGCGCGCGGCTCGGTCTCCGGCTCGGACGGGCACGACGACGACTCCGCGTAGACTGCTGCGGTGCGTAGGATCATCGCCGCAGCCGGCGCTCTCTCCCTGACCGTGGTCGCCTTGACGGCCTGTGCGACGCCGTCGTCATCGGCCTCGGCCTCGTGCGCGCGGGACGTCTCGGCTTCGTCGGCTCTCGATCTAGTCGACATCTCCGACACCCCGGTCGGCACGAAGCCCACCGTCGCGCTGTCGGCCCCCGTCCACGTCGACGGCCTCTCGGCGCGTGACACCGTCGCTGGTGACGGCCGCGCCATCACGAGCGACGCCCAGGACGTCGTCTTCGATCTGACCGTCATCGACGGCTCCTCGGGCGCGCCGATCGCGGCCTCGGGTTACACGGGCCAGCTGTCGGAGGTGTACCCCCTCGATAGCTGGGAGGCGACGTTCCCCGGGCTCGTCGACGCTCTGCACTGCGCCACCGAAGGATCCCGTGTCGTGATGGCCCTCGGACCCGACGAGGTGACGGCGGACACGCGCGCACGATTCGGCATGGCCGAGGATGCCACGACCGTCGTCGTGCTCGACCTGCAGAAGGTCTACCTCGCGGCCGCCGACGGTGCTCAGCAGTTCAACGACCGCGCGGGCATGCCTTCCGTCGTCGTCGCCCCCGACGGCCGCCCCGGCATCCTCATCCCCGACAACGACCCGCCCAGCGATCTCGCGGTCGAGGTGCTGAAGAAGGGCGACGGCGAAGAAGTCACGGGCGATGTGCCGGTCCGCGTGCACTACACCGGTGTGACCTGGGCCGACGAGAAGGTGTTCGACAGCACGTGGGGCCGCGGCGCTCAGCCCATGACGCTCGACGAGACGATCCCCGGCTTCGCCGAGGCACTGCGGGGCCAGACCGTCGGCTCGCAGATCCTCGTGGTGATCCCGCCCGACCAGGGTTACGGCGACACCGCGCAGGGCAGCATCCCCGCCGACTCCACGCTCGTGTTCGTCGTCGACATCCTCGGCCTCGACGCCGCGTCCTGAGTCGGGGCACGGCGCGCACGCCTAGAATCGAACGCATGTCCGTCACGCCCCATCGCGTTCCGCCCGAGGAACGCCTGGTCAATCTGGTCGTCGCCCTCATGGCGACCGAGCAGGGCGTCACGAAGGACACGATCCTCGGGTCCGTGTCGGGCTACCGCGAACAGGCCGAGTCCGGGGCACGACGCGAGGCGCTCGAGAAGATGTTCGAACGCGACAAAGAGAACCTGCGCGGCCTCGGCGTACCGATCGAGACGATCGGCGACTACGCCGACCCGGACGACCTTCGCGAGGCGCGTTACCGCATCCCCCCGACCGAGTACGAGCTGCCGGCAGACATCACCTTCACCCCGGCCGAGCTCGCCGTGCTCACTCTGGCCGGGGGAGTCTGGGGCGAGCACACGCTGTCGGCGGGGGCTCGATCGGGACTTCGGAAGATCCGATCGCTCGGCATCGAGGTGGACGAGCCGATCATCGGGTTCGCTCCGCGGCTCGATCTGCACGACGCGGCGTTCCTCCCGCTCCAGCGAGCGATCGAGCAGGCCCGCGAGGTCGAGTTCGACTATCTGCGTCCCGGTTCCGAGCGTCCTCGGCGTCGGCGAGTACGCCCGCTCGCGCTCGTCGAATACGAGGCGCGCTGGCACCTCTTCGGGTGGGACACCGGTGTCGAGGCCGAGCGGACCTTCCTGCTCTCGCGGATCCTCGGTGAGGTCGTCGTGACACGACAGGTTTTCGACGAGTCGCTCCGGGCCGGCGCCGGGGAACGGGCGCTAGCGGGCCTTCGTGACGTCGCCGTCCGCCAGAATGCGGCGGTGACCGTCGTGCCGGGGACCGAGGCGGAGTTGCGCCTTCGGCGCCGCGCTCGTCCCGGCACAGCCGGCGGTCGTCGCCTCGAGGTGCCCTACGTCGACCTCGAGGTCTTCGCCGACGAACTCGCCTCCTACGGCCCTGAGGTGATGGTCCTCGAACCGGACGAGCTGAGGGATGCCGTCGTGCGCAGGCTGCGCACGGCTCGTGACCGGTCAGCGGTGGCGTCATGACCGCGCAGCCGGTCGTGGCCACCGATCGCGCCGCCCTGATCCTCCAGCTCGTCCCGTACCTCATCGCGCAGGGCGAGGTGACGGTGACCGATGCCGCGCGCGATTTCGACGTCGAACCGCAGCAGATGCGCGCGATGGTCGAGAAGCTGACGGTCATCGGTCTCCCCGGCGAGGGCGGCTTCTGGCAGATGGCGAACGATCTGTTCGACATCGACTGGGACCTCCTCGACCGCGAGGACCGGATCGTGATCACGAACACCGTGGGCCTCGAGCGTTCCCCTCGGCTCACCGCGCGCGAGGCGGCGGCGCTGCTCGCCGGACTCCAACTCGCCGCCGCGGTTCCGGGAGTCGGCGACAGCGGCGTGGTGCAGGGACTCCTGGCGAAGCTCGCGCGCGGTGCGGGGCAGACCCCCGCGGACGTCATCGTCGCACCCGGGCCTGTCGACGATGTGCGCGAGACGGTCGCGCGAGCCCTCCGCTCACAGGTCGCCCTCGCCTTCACCTACACCGCGCCGGATGCGCAGCCGACCACGCGCACCGTGGATCCCGTGAAGGTGACGACTTCCGCCGGTCAGTGGTATCTCCAGGGGTGGTGTCACACCAGGCGCGCCATGCGCACCTTCCACCTCGACCGCGTCACCGCGCCTGCGCTCACCGACATCCCGGCCGTCCACTCGTCGGAGCCCGTGCCCGGCCTGTTCGAGCCGGGCGACGACGAGGTCGTCGCGGAGATCCGGTATCCGGCGCATGCGACATCGATCATCGGGGAGTTCATCGCCAACGCCCAGGTGCTCGAGGAGGGCGGCACGCGCACCGCCCGCATCCGGGTCGCCGACCCGCGCTCACTCAAGCGCCTGGTCGCTCGCAGCGGCGGAACCGTCGAGGTCGTCGCCCCGCCGGAGGCCCGCCGGGCAGCTCGCGATTGGGCTCAGGCGGCGCTGGATCAGTACCGCTGAAGCGGGCTCCCGCACTGGCCCCGGGGGTTAGACTGTGCGAAACCATCGATGAGGAGACTCAATGAGCAATCTGTTCGCAGGTCCGCACCTGTGGATCCTACTCATCGTCATTCTGCTGCTCTTCGGCGCCGCGAAGCTGCCGGCACTGGCGAAGAGCATGGGACAGTCCGCCCGCATCTTCAAGGGCGAGATGAAGGCCATGAAGGACGACGATGCCACCGCCGGCACCGCCACCGCCGGCACCGCCACCTCGACGACCGCTGACGTCGCACCCGTCGAGAAGCCTGCGGACCCCAAGAGCGGTCCCGCAGCTCCCACCCCCTGATCCCGCGTGGTGACGGCTGAGCGCACGCGCTCAGGGGCGGACGGTGCGCCCCGGCGCGACAAGCGCATGTCCCTCGGGCAGCACCTCGTCGAGCTTCGGCGACGCCTGATCATCTCGGCGCTCGCGCTCGTGGTGTCGATGGTGGTGTCGTTCTTCCTCACCGACTGGATCATCTGGGCGATGACCGAGCCGATCCGGGTCGTCGCAGAGCAACGCGGTGACACCGAAGCCGTCAAGCTGATGTACTCGACCATCACCGGCCCGTTCGACATGCGGCTGCGCATCTCCTTCTCGGTCGGCATCATCCTGTCCGCGCCGATCTGGCTCTGGCAGATCTGGGCCTTCCTGATGCCCGGGCTGACGCGCAAAGAAGTCCGCTACACGATCGGCTTCGTGTCGGCCGCCGTGCCGCTCTTCTTCGCGGGTGTCTACACCGGCTGGCTCGTGATGCCGCATATCGTCGAGATCATGGCGACGTTCTCGCCGGAGTCGTCGGCGAACTTCTACGAAGGCAAGTACTACTACGACTTCGTCTTCAAGCTCCTGCTCGTGGTCGGCGTCGCGTTCATCATCCCCGTCTTCCTCGTGGCGCTGAACTTCGCCGGGATCATGAGCGGAAAGGCGATCCTCAAGGGGTGGCGCGTCGCCATTCTCATCGCCGTCGTCTTCTCCGGCCTTGCGACACCCGCCGCCGACATCGTGAGCATGCTGATGCTCGCGTCGATCCTGACCGTGCTGTACTTCGCCGCTGCGGGTCTCTCCCTCCTGCTCGACCTGCGACGGTCGCGTCGCGCACCCGAGCTCACCGTTCCCGGCCCGCCCCCGACGACCGACCCGCTCCCGTGAGCGACATCAGCCCGGCCGAGCGCTTCCTGGCGGCTCAGTCCGCGCGTGCGCATCCGCTGACCGCGGCCTTCGCCGACATGCAGCGCTTCGACCTCGATCCGTTCCAGGTCGCAGGCTGCCACGCGCTCGAGGACGGCAGGAGTGTTCTCGTCGCCGCGCCGACCGGGGCCGGCAAGACGATCGTGGGCGAGTTCGCGATGCACCTCGCGATGCTCGAACCCGACACGAAGGCCTTCTACACGACGCCGATGAAGGCTCTGTCGAACCAGAAGTTCCGGGAGCTCGTCGACGTCTACGGCGAGGACGAGGTCGGGCTCCTGACCGGCGACACCAACATCAACGGCAATGCGCGCATCGTGGTCATGACCACCGAGGTGCTCCGCAACATGCTCTACGCCGACTCGCCGGCCTTGCGGGGACTCCGTTACGTCGTCATGGACAAGGTCCACTACCTCGCTGACCGATTCCGCGGGGCCGTGTGGGAAGAGGTCATCATCCACCTCCACCCGTCGGTGCGCATGGTGGCGCTCTCGGCGACGGTCTCGAATGCGGAAGAGTTCGGCGATTGGCTCGACACGGTCCGCGGCGACACCGCGGTCGTCGTGTCCGAGATCCGCCCCGTGCCCCTCGAGCAGCATGTGCTGGTGCGGGGCGACCTCCTGCCGCTGTTCGACGACCGGGCCGGGGTCGCGACGGCCCAGGTCAATCAGGAGCTCACCCGGCTGCGGTCGCCGCAGGGCCAGCGCTATGAGAACAACCGCCGCGCGCACGCTTACCGCAGTGGAGGAGGACGCGAAGCCCATCGCAAGCACCGCGGGGGCTCCGCACCGCCTCGTCCCGCGGCGCTGCAGCGCCTCGAGCGCATCGATCGTCCCGCTGTCGTCGAGCTGCTCGGGCGTGCCAACCTGCTTCCCGCCATCTTCTTCATCTTCAGCCGGGCGGGCTGCGACGGTGCGGTGCAGCAGGTGCGCCGCTCCGGGCTGCGCTTGACGAGCGCGGAGGAGCGCGCGGAGATCCGCGCGATCGTCGATCGGCGCACGCGTGCCCTCACGGAGGAGGATCTCGCCGTCCTCGGATACACGGAATGGCGAGACAACCTCGAGCGGGGGATCGCGGCGCACCATGCGGGCATGCTGCCGGCGTTCAAAGAGGTCGTCGAGGAGCTGTTCCAGCGCAAGCTGGTGAAAGCGGTGTTCGCGACCGAGACGCTGGCCCTCGGCATCAACATGCCCGCCCGAACGGTCGTGCTCGAGAAGCTGGAGAAGTTCAACGGCGAGGCGCGCGTCGCCATCACCTCGGGCGAGTACACCCAGCTGACCGGGCGTGCCGGTCGTCGAGGCATCGACGTCGAGGGACATGCGGTCATCCAGTGGAGCGAAGGTCTCGATCCTCAGGCCGTCGCCTCGCTGGCGTCGCGACGCACCTATCCGCTGAACTCCAGCTTCCGCCCCACGTACAACATGGCCGTGAACCTCATCGATCGCTTCGGACGCGATCGGGCGCGCGAGATCCTGGAGTCGTCGTTCGCTCAGTTCCAGGCCGATCGCTCGGTGGTCGGACTCGCACGTCAGGTGAAGGAGAAGGAGCAGACGCTCGACGGGTACGCCCGCTCCATGACCTGCGAACGCGGCGACTTCGCGGAGTACTCGGGCATCCGACGTGAGCTCACCGACCTCGAGAAGCTCAATCGAAACGACCGGACCGCGCCGGCCCGCATCCGCCAGCGGCGGCAGGAGCAGATGGCCGCACTCCGGAAGCGGATGCAGCGGCATCCCTGCCACGACTGCCCCGACCGCGAGCATCACGCCCGCTGGGCCGAGCGCTACTGGCGGTTGCGACGCGACGTGCAGAAGGTGCGGCAGCAGATCGACGCACGCACCGGTACCGTCGCGCGCGTGTTCGACCGCGTGGTCGACGTCCTGACCGCACTCGACTACGTCGTGGTCGACGCGGACGGTGCGACGTCGCTCACCGCGGCTGGTGCGACGATGCGGCGGATCTACGGCGAACGCGACCTCCTCGTCGCCGAGTCGCTCCGCCGGGGGCTCTGGCGCGACCTCGACCCCGCGGGTCTCGCGGCGCTGGCCTGCAGCCTCGTCTACGAGCCGCGCCGAGAGGGCGACGGCCCCGGCGAGTACGGCCTGCCGCGGGGAGCCTTCCGCACCGCGTTGGCCGAGACCCAGGAGCTGTGGGCCGTGCTGGACGATCTCGAGAAGGATCACCGTCTGCCGGGCACCGAGCCCGTCGCGACGGGCCTGGCGAAGGCGATGCACTCCTGGGCGCGTGGCGTCATGCTCGACCGTGTCCTGCTCGAGGCCGACATGGCCGCGGGCGACTTCGTCCGGTGGACCAAGCAGACGATCGACCTCCTCGATCAGCTCTCGCTCGTCGCAGACGCCGATCTGGCTCGCACGGCACGTGCCGCACTCGACGCCATCCGTCGAGGCATCGTCGCCTATTCCGGCGTTTAGGCTCGTTGACGTGCCCGACTCGTCCCCGGCCGCGACGCGGCCACTGATTCCCCTGTGGCTGGCACTCATCGGTGCCGTCGTCGGCGGGGCGGTCCTGGATGCCGCATTCCCCGACATCGGGTGGTGGCCACTGGCGTTCGTCGGCGTCGCGTTCGCGCTCGTCGGGCTCATCGGACGCTCGGCGTGGGGCGCGGTCGCCGTCGGGGCGGTCTTCGGCGCATCGTTCTACTTCATCCACATCTCTTGGATCACCCGCTACCTCGGTCCGCTTCCGTGGTTCGGCCTCGCCGGCATCGAGACCGTCTTCTTCGCGGTCGGTTCTATCCCGATCGCGCTCGCCTATCGCTGGCTCCCGCGGCTGCTGCCGGGGGATGGGGCCCGCCTGATCGCGCTGCCGACCCTCGTCGCGGGTCTGTGGACGGCCCGCGAGCTGTTCATGGGCTCGTGGCCCTACACCGGGTTCCCCTGGGGCCGCATCGGGATGAGCCAATCCGAGAGCCCGCTGGCACACATCGCCTCCTGGACGGGCGTGACGGGCCTGACGTTCCTCATGGTGTTCGTCACAGCGGCCGTCATCGAATGGCTGCGCGTCGGCCGCCTGCGCGATGTGCGCACGGTGATGCCGGCGGTCGTCGTCGCACTCGCGCTCGTCGCCGTTCCCGCCTTCCCGACGACGGATGCCGGGACCTACCGGGTCGGTTCGGTTCAGGGCAACGGCCCCACCGGGTACTTCGACCCGCACGAGCCGTACGACGTGCTGCGTTCACAGCTCGCCGCCACGCAGCCCATCATCGACGAGCCCATGGACCTGCTCGTGTGGCCCGAAGGCGGAATCGACGCCGACCCGCTCTCCAACGCATCGGTCGCCGACACCCTCGACCGGCTGTCGCAGCGCGTCGACGCGCCGCTGCTGGTCAACGCCGCCACGCAGCGCGGCGAAGACGTGTACAACACCTCGATGCTCTGGGAGGCGGGCGCCGAGAACCCTGTCGCTATCCATGACAAGTCGCGCCCGGTCCCGATGGGGGAGTACGTGCCCGATCGCTGGTTCTTCGAGCTGATCGTGCCGGATCTCATCGGTCTCATCCAGCGCGAATACACCCCCGGCACCAATGCGCCGTTCATGGACGTGTCCGGGGTCGGTGTGGGACTCGCGATCTGCTTCGACGTGCTGTACGACGACGTCATCTGGGCGGGCGCGCGCGACGGCGCCCAGCTCTACGTCTTCCAGACGAACAATGCGGATTTCCGTGACACCGACGAGAACCTCCAGCAGCTCGCGTTCGCGCGCATGCGGGCCATCGAGACCGGCCGCGCGGTCGTCAACATCTCGACCGTGGGGACGAGTCAGGTCATCGCGCCCGACGGCACGGAGCTGGACGGCCTGCCCGCTGCCGAGGCCGGCGCGATGATCACCGAGGTCCCGCTCCGCACCGGCCTCACTCCCGCGGTCCTCGTCGGGGGTGCCGTGCAGGTCGTGATCGGCTGGGGGAGCGTGCTGGCCCTCGTGGCGTGCGGCGTGGCTCTCGCGATCAAGCGGCGCCGGTCGCGCTCTCTGCCGGGAGCATGAGAATGCCGTCGGTCCCGAAGGACCGACGGCATGTCGCGCGGAGCTGGAGGCTCAGGCGCTCAAACGGGAGCCGCGACGCTCGCGGAGCATCGCGAGACGCTCCTCGAGCAGTTCTTCGAGCTCGGGGATCGTGCGGCGCTCGAGCAGCATGTCCCAGTGGGTGCGAGCGGCCTTGTCGCCCGAGTGATCGACCTCGACGACACCGTCGCCCACGCGCAGCAGAGCCTCGGCGCCGCATGCGCGGCACTCCCAGGTCTCCGGCGCTTCCGCGTCGGCGGCGAACGTCATGACGGTCTCGTGCTCACAGCGCGAACACACGTACGTGTGGTTGACCCGGTCGTGAAAGACGACGCCCTCTTCGCTCTGTAGGCTCGAGGCGCCGAGTCGGATGCCGCGCAAGCTGCGGTCTGCCATTGTGTGGTCCTCTCGTCGGCTATCAGTTGTAACGTGCGCGGCTGTGTGCATCATCCGAACAACGGCTGGACATCGGGGTTTCACAGCCGATGTTCAGCGTGTCGGAGTATTCAGCGCTCTCCCGCCGCGACGGTCAACGCCCGGTCGGCCCGATCCGTGACGATGCCGTCGACGCCGGCCGCGAGCAGGCGTCTCATGCTGTCTGCGTCGTTGATCGTCCAGACGTGCATCTCGACGCCCGCACGGTGGACCGCGCGGATCATTCGGGGGGAGACGACGCGAACCGGGCCCCGGCGCTCGGGAACCTGTACCGCGTCGATGCCGCGCAACGCACGACCTATCAACCATGGCACACCTGACGCGACGGCGACGACGAGGGCCGCGATCCGGACCGTTCCGGCCGATGTGGCGGGCCGTCCTCCGGCAGCGCGCGCGGCTCGAAGAGCCTTCTTTCGCGTCTTCTCCGAGAAGCTCGTGAGCAGAACGCGATCCGCGTGCGGCGCCACGAGCGCCCCGACCCTGTCCGCCGCCGCTTCGGCTTTCACGTCGAGATTGAAGAACAGCGACGGGAACGCCTCGAGCGCCTGCGCGAGCGTCACGAGACCGCCCCGGTCGGCCATGAGGTCCTCGAGCTCGCGGTCTCCGACCTCCGCGACCTCTCGCGGGTCTCCGGCGACCCGCGAGAGGTCGGCGTCGTGAAAGAGGATCACAGTGCCGTCTGCGCTCACATGGCAGTCCGACTCGACGTAGCGGACGCCCAGGGCGTGCGCCGCCGCGAAAGCGGCGAACGTGTTCTCGACGATCCCCTCGGAATCGGGCGGCACGAATCCGCGATGCGCGAAGATCCGGGGGCGACCCGATTCGAAGTACGCGTGCGTCACGGTGCGGGCGGCGCCGGCCGGTCGTCACGACGCGCCGAGAACCCGGCACTCATGCTCTTGAGGGCCTCGGTGAACTCGCTGGGGATGATCCAGAGCTTGCTCGACGCGCTGTCGCTGATCTTCGGGAGAGTCTGCAGGTACTGATAGGCGAGCAGCTTGTCGTCGGGGTTGCCGTCGTGGATCGCCTGGAAGACCGACTGGATCGCTGCGGACTCGCCCTCGGCGCGCAGGATCTGTGCCTGCTTGTCGCCCTCGGCCTTCAGGATCTCTGCCTGGCGACGGCCCTCGGCCTCCAGGATCTGCGACTGCTTCGACCCCTCCGCCGTGAGGATGGCGGCGCGGCGGTCACGCTCGGCCCGCATCTGCTTCTCCATCGAGTCCTGGATCGAGACAGGCGGATCGATCGCCTTCAGCTCGACGCGCGAGACACGGATGCCCCACTTGCCGGTCGCCTCATCGAGCACGATGCGCAGCTGCCCGTTGATGTTGTCGCGGCTCGTCAGAGCCTCCTCGAGGTTCAGGCCGCCCACGACGTTTCTCAGCGTCGTGGTCGTCAGCTGCTCGACGGCTCCGAGGTAGTTGTTGATCTCGTACGTCGCGGCACGGGCGTCGGTCACCTGGAAGTACACGACGGTGTCGATCGAGACCACGAGGTTGTCCTCGGTGATGACCGGCTGCGGCGGGAACGACACGACCTGTTCGCGCATGTCGACGAGGGGCAGGACCCGGTCGATGAACGGCACCAGGAGGTTCAGACCGGGGGCGAGCGTGCGCTGGTAGCGACCGAGCCGTTCGACCACGCCCGCGTACGCCTGCGGGATGATGCGGATCGAGCGGAACAGCACGACGATCACGAAGATCGCGAGAACGACGAGCAGCACGATCACGAAGATCTGCCCCACGAAAGCGCCGACGTCAACCACGGGTGTTCTCCTTCGAATCGGGGGAGGGGGAGATGACTTCGACCGTCGCGCCACGGACGGCGCGCACCACGAGACGGGAGCCCACGGAGACCTCCGCCTGGTCGTCGACGAGACGGGCGGTCCACGTCTCGCCGTTGTCGAGCTTGACGGATCCCGCCCCGTCGACGAACGGGACGAGGACGCGGGCGCCGAGGCCGGCCAGGGCGTCGACGTTCGTCGGTATGTGCTGACTGCTGCGGTGCAGCGCCCGCAGCAGGAGCGGCCGGATGGTGAACAGCAGCAGCGCCGAGACGGCAGCCGCAGCAGCGACCTGCAGCCACCACGGAGCAGACAGGAGGTTCGTACCGAGGCCGCCGACCAGCGTGCCCCCGGCGAGCATCAGGAACGTGAACTCGAGTGTCAGCAGCTCGACGATGACGAAGATCAGCGCGAGGACGAGCCACGCGATCCACAGGTATTGCGTGAGATCGGGCAACATCGGCGCTCCTTCGTCTCTCCTCCGAACCTAGCAGTCGAGGGTGCGATCCGGGCCGGTTGATAGGCTCGTCCGGTGCCGGCGGTCCGCCGCGCCGACAGCCTTTCTTCCCCGCAGGAGCGCCCCATGACTCAGCCCCTTCCCACCGGAACCCTCACCGGTCGCACGGCACTGGTGACCGGATCATCGCGCGGCATCGGCGCGGACACGGCTCGCTACCTCGCACAGGCAGGGGCGAACGTCGTCATCAACTTCCGCAACAAGGCGCCCCGTGCCGAGAAGCTCGCCGCCGAGCTTCGGGAGCTCGGCGGCGACGTCCTCGTCGTGGGCGCCGACCTCACCGATCGCGCGTCGGTCGACGAGATGTTCGCGGCCGTCCGCGAGACGTTCGGCCACCTCGATCTGCTCGTGTTGAACGCGTCGGGCGGCATGGAGGGCGGCATGGCCGAGGACTACGCCCTCACTCTCAACCGCGACGCGCAGATCGGCACCCTCGACGCGGCGCTCCCGCTGCTCGAGGACGGCTCGCGGGTCGTGTTCGTCACGAGTCACCAGGCTCACTTCATCCGTACCACGCCGACGATGCCCGAGTACGAGGCTGTCGCCCTGTCCAAGCGCGCGGGCGAAGACGCACTGCGCGAGCGCATCGGCGAGCTCACCGAGCGCGGGATCGGTTTCGTCGTCGTGTCGGGCGACATGATCGAGGGAACGATCACGGCGACGCTGCTCGAGCGCGCGAACCCGGGCGCGATCGAGACCCGTCGCGAGTCCGCCGGGAAGCTCTACAACGTCTCGGAGTTCGCCGCGGAGATCGCACTCGCGGCTGTCGAGCCGATCCCTTCGGACAACACCCGTCTCGTCGGAGACACCTCGGCCTTCGGCGGAGAGTGAGCATGCGCCCCACCGACATCGAAGCCCTGGTCTCCGTCGGCCGTCCCGCGGTGGCAACGGATGGGTCCTTCTCCGTGTTCGCGACGTCGCGTCCCGATCTCGCGGCCAACCGGAACGTCGGGCAGTTGTGGCGTATCGATCTGCCGGCGGGTGAGCCCCACCGGCTGACCCGCGGAACCGCGGACACCTCGCCGCAGCTCTCACCGGACGACCTCCGCATCGCGTTCCTCCGCGGCGACGCCGACGGCAAGCCCCAGGTCCACGTGATCGCGTCGTCCGGCTCTGAGCCGGTCCAGGTCACCGACGCGCCCCTCGGTGTCGGATCATTCGCTTGGTCGCCCGCGGGCGATCTCCTCGCCTACACCGCGCGGGTTCCCGAGCACGGCCGGTACGGCACGGTGGACGGGCTCGGCCCCGAGGCGGAGTCGCCTCGACGCATCACCGGCATCCGGTGGCACGCGAACGGTCTCGGGTACATCGCCGACCGTCCGGCGCATCTCTTCGTGGTCGCGGCACCGGATCTCGATTCCGAGCCCGCTTACGCTCCCGCACCCGATCCGCAGTCCTCGTCTTCCGCCGACCCGAAGCGGGTCCCCGCAGAGGCACGGCAGCTCACCTCGGGAGCGGTCTCGCACGACGGGGTCGTATTCACCGCCGACGGTGCGGAGATCCTCACGACGACCGACGAGATCGAGCACGAGCACCGCGACCTCCGCTCGCCGCTCGTCGCGGTGCGTGTCGACGGGACGGGGGAGCGCGTGATCGTCCCGCCGGTCCTGTCGATCTCGGACGTCGCGGTCGCCCCGGACGGCACCATCGCCATCCTGGCCTCCGATGCCGGTCCCGGCGGGATCGACTTCGTCGCGCCCGGCGTGGCGCTGTGGGTCGTCGATGGGGATGAGCCGCGTCGACTCACCGATCCCGAGACCATCGACCTCGGCGAAGTGGGCTCGCACATCACGGCTGTCGGTGACGACTTCCTGGTGCAGAACCGCGCCCGCGGCGAGGTGCACCTGCTCCGCGTCTCACGCGATGGCGACGTCGCTCGTCTCCGCGGCGGCGTGGAAGTCGTCGGCCACGGCGCGGATGCGGCGGGCGAGCGGATCGTCTGCGCTGTCGCCACCAGCCGGTCGGCGGGTGAGATTCTCCTCCTCGACTCCGAGGGTGTGGAAGCGCGGCTGCTCACGGCATTCGGCGACGGCGCCAGTCGTGCCGGCACGGTGCTGCCGCGCGAGCTCGAGGTGACGGCGCCCGACGGATATCCCGTGCACGGCTGGGTCGCGACGCCCGCGGGTGATGGGCCGTTCCCGGTCCTGCTGCAGATCCACGGCGGCCCGTACGCCTCGTACGGCATCCATCTCTTCGACGAGACGCAGGTTCTCGTCGACGCGGGCTATGCCGTCGTCTACTGCAACCCGCGGGGGAGTGCCGGCTACGGACGCGCCCATGGGCGCAGCATCCGGGGGCGCATGGGAACCGACGACCTCGTCGACGTCCTCGCATTCCTCGACGGCGCGGTGGAGTCGGACACGCGACTCGACCGCGACCGCGTCGGCATCATGGGCGGCTCGTACGGCGGCTACCTCACCGCCTGGACGATCGCGCACGACCACCGGTTCGCGGCGGCCATCGTCGAGCGCGGGTTCCTCGATCCCGAGACATTCGCGGGCACGAGCGACATCGGATCGTTCTTCGGCGACGAGTACGTCGGCACCGATCCCGAGGCGATCCGGGCGCAGAGCCCGATGGCCGTCGTCGACCGGGTCACCACGCCCACGCTCGTGCTCCACTCCGAGCTGGACTACCGATGCCCCTTGGAGCAGGCGACGCGGTACTACACGGCGTTGCGCCGCCAGGGCACGGAGGCCGAGCTGCTCGTGTTCCCCGGTGAAGACCACGAGCTCACCCGCTCGGGACGGCCCCGTCACCGCGTGGAGCGGTTCGAGGCCATCCTCGACTGGTGGGGGCGGCACCTTCCGGTGTGACGCCCTCGCCCGTCAGGGGCGGAACGACAGCCCTCGGATGATGTTGACGATGCCGAGCGCCACTGCGGAGATGCCGAGCAGCCACCAGAGCACGAGGACTCCCCACAGCGGCGTGAACAGCAGCATCACGCCGGCGATGATCGAGAGGATCGCGAACGCGATCGTCCAGCCTCGCGACGACGACTCACTCACGACCGAGAGCGAGACCGCTCCCTCGACGATCCAGGTGATCCCCACCAGCACACCGAGGAAGATCGCGAACGACACCGTGAAGGCGGCGAGGTTGGCGAACGCCACGATGCCGACGATCACGAAGAACACCCCGAGGGCGATGTGTCCCACGCGCGCCCAACCGCGCTTGGTGCGCGAGAAGATCCCGAGCGCCGCGTAGATGACACCCGCGATGATCGCGTAGGCGGCAATGATGCCGGTCAGGACCTGTGCCGTGCGGCCCGGCCAGATGAGGATGAGCAGACCGAGGATCAGCGTCAGGATGCCGGCGACGATGAACGACGTCCGCAGCGATCTGACGAACCTTCCGGCGACGTTCTCCGTACTCGTCATGACAGTCCTCCTCCACGAGAGCCTCGTGCTCCCGTTCTGCCCAACGCTAGTGGACGCCCGGAAGCGTTGTCAGGGCGGTCGAGGCAGCACCGGAACACCCGACGAGGGCGGGATCAGCCGAGGAGGATGGTCGCGGCCAGCAGGATCGGCACGCATCCCAGAGTGGTCAGGAAGACCGTGTCTCGCGAGATCGTCTCGCCGATGTCGTAGCGCTGCGCGAAGTTGAAGACGTTCTGCGCGGTCGGGAGGGCGGCGAGGACGGTCACGGCGAGCGTGTCGGCGGGGGAGAGGCCGAACACGAAGGCCGCCACTGCCCAGGCGACGAGAGGCATGGCGACGAGCTTGAGTCCGGACGCCAGGAGGATGTCGCGGCGCCGCCCGGACGCCGACAGGACACGTTGCCCGTGCAGCGACATCCCGTACGCGATGAGCAGCACCGGGACGCAGGCGTCGGCGATGAGCTGCAGCGGATCGAGCACGATCGGTGGCAGTTCGAGCCCCGTCACCGACACGATCACGCCCCCGACGGATGCGATGACGATGGGGTTGCCGAAGGTCCGCTTCAGGATCGGCAGCGGCCGACGCTGACCGGTCGTGACGGCCTCGAGTACGGCCATCGTGATGGGAGTGAACACGATCAGCTGCATGAGGATCACGGGCGCGGGCAGGGCCGCGGAGCCGAGCAGGTAGAGCGACAGCGGGATCCCGATGTTGTTCGAGTTCACCTGCCCGGCCGAGAGCATGCCGATGAGGGTCTCACCGACCGAGCGACGCCACACGAGGCGGGCGATCAACGCGTAGACGACGAACATCGACACCGCGGCGATCGCCGACACGGGTAGCAGCGCGGAGAACAGCGTCGACACGTCCGCTTGCGAGAGGACCACGAACATCAGGAACGGCGACAGGACGAAGAAGATGAGGCGTGCGAGCACGGGGCGACCGTGCGGGCCCAGCAGATCGATGCGGCCGATGATGTAGCCGACGACGATCGCGACTCCGACGACGACGAATCCGGTCACGACCTGCACCCTTCGAGCCTAGGGGAGTGGGCGTGTTGACCCCGCTCACAGGCTCGACTTCGTACGGTGGATCGACGGCGAGAGCGAGGTGATCGGCATGAAGCGCAGCGTGCGCTACCTGCAGCTGGCGGGAGTCCAGCTGGCAGCCATCGCGGTGACGGTCCTGGTGTGCGTGTTCACGGCAACGGGTCAGCACGCGGACCAAGCTGCGATGGTCGCGACGACCGCCTCGAGCAACCCCGTTCTGCGTGCTGCGCAGCACATCAGTGCCAACTACATCCTCATCGTCGCCGCCGTCACGATGCTCGTCAGCATCATCGCGGCCATTCTCCGTCGGCGATTCGCGGAGGCCGCGGCGGCGTCGGTCGTCTTCGTCGGCGCCAGCGTCGTCACACAAGTGCTCAAGAACGAGGTGATCGCCCGGCCCGATCTGGCGAGCGGCTGGGGCGCGTACGGGAACTCGCTGCCGTCGGGACACGCGACGATCGCCATCGCGGCCGCGTGTGCCGCGCTGTTCGCGGCACCCCATCGGATGAAGCTCGTGCTCGCGCCCGTGCTGGTCGTGTGGGCGGCCGTGGCAGGCATGGGCGTCATCGCGGCCGGTTGGCATCGACCCAGCGACGTCGTCACCGCAAGCCTCGTGGTGGGCTTCTGGTGCACCATCGCCGCGCTGATCGTCACGGTGGCGCGTCACCGTCGCGGGCAGGCGGCCGCCGTGCTGAGCGGCGCTCAGCGTCGACTGCGCGGCCTGGCACCCGTGTTGATCATCGGTGCGGCGTTCGCGGCCGTCGCGTTGAGCGCTTCGTACGCGGCGGGTTCGGAACGCACGCTGGCGACAGCGGTTCTCACGGTGGCGACGATCATCTCCACGGTTCTGGGAGCTCTTGCGGTGAGCAGCGGGACGCCATCAGCACGGAACGTGAGCAGGACGTTCGCCAGATCAGCGTAATCCGATAATGCACATTATGTCAGGTCGACCGAGCGAGCCCTCTCCCTTTGGTTGAATGACCTGATGAACATGGCGACCACGCGTCCGGGACGCCGCGTCACTCTCGAGCTCCGCCGGCCGGCACTCCATCTCATCCCCGCGGCTCGCCCCACCGTCGTGATCGGCGGCCGCGGACAGCCGGCGCAATGGGGCGTGGGAACCTGGCTCGTTCCTGAAGACGACGTCGTCGAGATCACCGTCTTCCTCTTCAACCGCGCGTGGCGCTTCGGCGAGGCGCGTGCCGTGCTGCAGCCCGGCGACACCGACCTCACCTATCGGCCTCCCCTGATCCCGATCGGTCCGGGCCGGGTATTCGTCGCGTCTCGCTGAGACCGCAGCGGCGACCGGAAACTTTACCGTCCAGCTGGTACAGTAATTGGTCATTGTCGCTCTTGTCGAGCGTGACGAAGGGAGACGGCCGTGCACATCGCGGGCTGGGATGCCGACATCATCGACGCGCTGACGCGGGTCGCCACGACCGACCACCGAACCGACGCCCTCACCCTCGGAGTGTCGTTGCCCGAAGCCGCGCACGAGCCTCTCGATAAACGCGTCGCCGACATCGACGCACTCCTCGAGCACGAACTGAGCCGCCTGTCCCCCCGACTCCTCGTTGCCGTGATCCAGGCGGCGGGGAGGCTGCCTGAAGGGCGTGTCTTCGCGGGCGAGCTCGTCGACCGCGCAAGCGTCCACTCGAGCAACTCGCTCGGCCGCGATCTCACCGCCATCGGGATCGTGCTGGACGGCAAGAACGATCATGCCCTTGCCGCCAGCCGCATCGCCGAGCACCTGTGCGGCCGGAGCAACCTCGGCGATGGCACCGTCGTCTTAGCGCGTGATCTCCGGCGCAGCTCGCTCCGCGACCTCATCCTCGAAGACGTCCTGTGACCGCCTGCAGCGCGGCAGCGGAGTAGCGTAGACGGGTGATCTCTCCGACGACCCGCCCGCTCGGAAGGGTCACCCGATGAGTGTCGCGGCGCGAATGAGCGGTCCCGGGCTCCGGGCTTGGCTCGTCTGGGGAACCGGCGTCGCCGCATACGTTCTCTCCATCACGAACCGGACGTCGCTGGCGGCCGTGGGCGTGGACGCCGCCGAGCGCTTCCAAGCGGATGCCGCGACCCTGTCGATGTTCGCCGTCGTCCAGCTGGCCGTCTACGGCGGGATGCAGATCCCCATCGGCGTCCTGCTCGACCGATACGGGTCCCGGCCCATCATGACGATCGGCATGATCCTCATGGCGGTGGGGCAGCTGACCATGGCCCTCTCCCCCAGCGTCGGCGTCGCGATCGTCGCGCGCATGCTCCTCGGAGCCGGTGACGCCGCCATCTTCCCCGCGGTCCTCCGTCTCGTCGCGACCTGGTTCCCGGCGCAACGAGGACCGCTCATGGTGCAGATGACCGGCATCCTCGGGCAGGCCGGCCAGCTCGTCGCCGTCATCCCGCTCTCGGCGCTCCTGCACGCAACGAGCTGGTCGGTCGCCTTCGGCAGCGTGGCGGGGCTCGGCGTCCTCTTCGCGATCCTCGTCTTCCTGCTGGTGCGCAACCACCCACCGGAGGTCGACCGCGACGTCAGCGTGAACACCGATACCGGCGCCATCCGTGTGGTCACCTCGAGCGTCGACACAGGCGTCGGCATCCGTGCCGCCTGGGCGCACCCCGGCACGCGACTGGCGTTCTGGTCGCACTTCACGACCCCGTTCGCCGGCACGGCGTTCATCCTGCTGTGGGGCATCCCGTTCCTCACGGCAGGAGAGGGCCGGACTCAGGCCGAAGCGACTCTCATCACGACGCTCTACGTCTTCGCGGGGATGGGGCTCGGCCCCATCATGGGTGAGCTGTCCCGCCGTATCCCCAACCTGCGATCGCGCGCACTCGTCCTCCCGGCGGTGGCCGTGCAGCTCATCGCCTGGACAGCGGTGATCCTCTGGCCCGGCACCGCACCGGGATGGCTGCTCGTCGTGCTCGCCGTCGCGCTCGCGACCGGCGGTCCCGCATTGATGATCGCGTTCGATCACGCCCGGACGCACAACCCCTCGCATCGCCTCAGCACGGCTACGGGGCTGACCAACGCCGGCGGATTCCTCGCCGCACTGATCGCGGTGTTCACCATCGGACTGGCGCTGGACCTGCAGGGAGCCGGAACGCCGGCGACCTACTCGCTGGAAGCGTTCCGCTTCGCCTTCCTCACTCAAGTGCCGCTGTGGCTCATCGGTGGCACGTTCATCGCGATCGAACGCAAGCGCACGCGCATCCACATCGGGATGGACGCACCGAAACGGCCGCGACGGGAGTGATCCCCGCGCGGCCGTTCACAGCAGCGGTCTCAGAGGGTGGGGTCGCCCGACGTGCTCGTGCTGTTGCGGGTGACGCGCTGGCCGCTCGCAGGATCGACGGCGGTACGGCTGACCGTCTCGGTCTGACGACGGCGCACCATCAGGACGAGGCCGATGAGGAACACGAGGGCCCCCGCACCCATCAGGATGTAACCGATGAGGTCGAGGTTCACCCACTCGACCTCGACGTTCACGGCGAACGCGAGGATCGCGCCGATGACGAACAGGGCGATTCCGGCACCAATGCTCATGTCAGTTCCCTTCGGGTGTGCGGACCCGTCGATACTGGCGCGCGTGCGGGGTTCCACGCACCGGCTTGACACCGGTTCTCGCGGCGTGTCAGGCGCGCGGCGCGACCTCGATCCACGAGCCGAACTTGGGCTGCCGGTTGTCGCCCGACGATCGTCCGGTGAGCCGGCGACGCACCCAGGGAGCGAGATGCTCGCGGAAGTACTCGCCACGGGCGAGCACCGACGGCTGGTCGTCGACAGGCAGCGACCACCACTCCCCCGGCGCGTCGAGGCCGAGCGAATCCAGTACTCGAGCGGCGACGCGGTGGTGGCCGCGCGCGTTCATGTGAAGTCGGTCTGCCGACCAGTACGAGGGGTGGGTCAGGGCGCGGTCGTACCAGTTGAGGGCGCGGATGACGTCACCACGGTCGGCGATGCGGTCGACGACGGCATCCGACAGCGCATCGCCACGCCGATTGATCAGTCCTCCCAGGGGTAGCTGAGCCGACGGGTTGGCTCCCGACAGCAGGATGAGGCGCACGCCCTCGTCGTCGCAGCGCCGGAGCACCTGCGCGAACGCGTCGACGATATGCGCGATCGATGTGCGCGGCCGGAGCATGTCGTTGCCGCCGCCGTTGAACGACAGGTGCGTCGGACGCAGCGCGAGGGCCGCTTCGAGCTGCTCGTCGACGATGGGCCGGACGAGCTTCCCTCGGATCGCGAGGTTGGCGTACTGCACGGGTCGCCCCGTCGCGTCAGCCCAGCCCGCGGCGACGAGGTCGGCCCATCCCCGCACCGCGCCGTCGGGGAGCTCGTCTCCGACACCTTCGGTGAAGGAGTCGCCGATCGCGACGAAGCGGACCTCTGATTCAGCGGTCATCGAGCGACTCTCCTCTGCGGTCGGCGAGACCCCACGCACCGGCGGCGGCGAGGACGAAGAACACGGCGAAGACCACGAACAGCAGAGGCGCACCGCCCCACAGGAGCAACGGCGGCACCGACAGCGGGGCCAGGATCGACGCGATGCGGCCGACGCCCGCGGCCCACCCGGCCCCGGTCCCGCGCAGCGACGTCGGGTACATCTCGGGGGTGACGGCGTACAGTGCGCCCCACGCACCGAGGTTGAAGAACGACAGCGCCATGCCGGCCCCGATGATGACGACCTCGCTCCCGGCTGTGCCGAACACGACCGCGGACGCCGCGGAGCCGATCAGGAAGACCGAGAGCGTCAGTCGCCTCCCCCAGACCTCGATCAACCACGCCGAGACGGCGTAGCCCGGCAGCTGGGCGAGGGTGATGATCAGGGTGAATCCGAACGAGCGCACGAGGTCGTACCCCTGCGTATAGAGGATCGTCGGGATCCAGATGAAGGCGCCGTAGTACGAGAAGTTGACGCAGAACCAGACGAGCCACAGGCTCGCGGTGCGGCCACGGAACTCGGAGGACCAGAGCGCGCGGAGCCTGCCGGTCGACGTCACCGCCGTCGCCGGGGCGACGGGCGCGGCCACGACTCGGCTCACGCCCGCAGTCTCGACCGGACCGGACGTCTCGAAGCTGCGCACGACGGCGTCGGCCTCGTCGTGTCGCCCCCGGCGCTCGAGCCAGCGCGCCGACTCGGGAAGCCCCCAACGCACGATCAGCGCGTAGATCGCCGGGACCGCTCCGACCACGAATGCCCAGCGCCATCCGTCCTCGACGTGCGGGATGACGAAATAGCCGATGAGGGCTGCCGCCGTCCAGCCCACGGCCCAGAAGGCCTCGAGGATCACGATGACGCGGCCGCGGATACGAGCAGGGGCGAACTCGCTGACATACGTGCTCGCGACCGGCAGCTCGGCGCCGAGTCCGAGTCCCACGACGAAGCGAAGGACGAGCAGCATCGCGAGCCCCCCGACCAGCGCGCTCGCACCGGTCGCGACTCCGTAGACGAGGAGCGTGACGGCGAATACGGAGCGCCGACCGAACCGGTCTGCCAGCAGCCCGCCGAGGCTCGCACCGATGGCCATGCCGGCGAAGCCGGCGGAGGCGATCCACGATGCCTGCGATGTGTCGAGCGACCACTGCGCGATGAGCGCCGTGATGATGAATGAGATCAACCCGACGTCCATCGCGTCGAGAGCCCATCCCAGTCCCGACCCGGTCAGGATGCGGAGATGCCGGCGCCCGAAAGGCAGATCGTCGAGGCGGCGCGCCACCGAGGGCGTCGCGGTATCGGTCATTCGACCATGCTATTGACCCGCGACGACCTCGGACGCCACTCGGTCAGTCGTCGGCGAGCATCTCCCGCACGAGCGGCGCCACCTTGGTGCCGTACAGCTCGATCGAGCGCATCATGCTCTCGTGCGCGAGGGTGCCGTGCGAGAACTTCAGGTCGAACCGGTCGAGGCCCAGCGTGCGGATCGTCTCTGCGAGCTTGCGCGCCACGGTCTCGGGCGACCCGGCGTAGACGGCTCCGTCGGGACCGAGGTCATGCTGGAACTGCAGACGCGAGTACGGCGGCCAGCCGCGTTCCGCGCCGATCGCGTCGCGGTTGACCTTCATCGCGGGATACAGCTCCTCCCAGGCCTGCTCGTCGGTCTCGGCCACGTGTCCGGGCGAGTGCACACCCACGGGCAACCGGTCGGCACCCATCGCGTCGCGTGTGCGGTGGAAGAGATCGACGTAGGGTCGGAACCGCGCGGCACCGCCGCCGATGATCGCGAGCATCAGACCGTACCCGTTGTGGGCCGTACGCAACACCGACTCGGGCGAGCCGCCGACGCCGACCCAGGCGCGGAGGCCGTTCTCCGTCTTCGGGAAGACGTCCGCATCCGTCAGCGCCGGACGAGTCCGGCCCTGCCAGGTGACCGGCTGCTCCGACCGAAGTCGGCCGAACAGGTCGAGGCGCTCCTCGAAGAGGATCTCGTAGTCGGCGAGATCGAACCCGAACAGCGGGAACGACTCGGTGAACGAGCCCCGACCGAGAATGATCTCGGCCCGGCCGTTCGAGACGGCGTCAAGGGTGGCGAAGCGCTCGTAGACGCGAACCGGGTCATCGCTGGAGAGCACGGTGACCGCGGTTCCGAGCCGGATGTCCTTCGTGCGCGCCGCTGCGGCCGCGAGGACGATCTCGGGACTCGAGACGGCGAACTCGCGCCGGTGGTGCTCCCCCACGCCGAAGAAGCTCAGGCCGACCTCGTCGGCGAGCACAGCCTGGTCGACGACGTTGCGGATGGTCTGCGCGTCCGACAGCAGCTCGCCGTCGGAACCACGGGTGACGTCGCCGAACGTGTCGAGGGCGAACTGGACGGATGTCGCGGTCATGGGGCCACCTTTCATTCATGCGCATACAACGGCGGGGCGGGAGATCTATTCCCGCCCCGCCGTTCGCGCGTTCAGCCCTGTGCGAGCGCCATCCGGAGCGTGTCGAGCCCGACACCACCCAGACGCAAGGCCTTCATGTGGAACGCCTTCACGTCGAATCCGTCGCCGGCCCGCGCCGCGAAGTCGTCGCGGATCTGCTCCCAGATGCGCTGACCGACCTTGTACGAGGGCGCCTGGCCGGGCCACCCGAGGTAGCGGTTGACCTCGAAGCGGATGAATTCCTCGGGCATGTTGACGTTGCGCTTCATGAACTCGAGCGCGTAGTCGGCATCCCACACGCCCTCGCCGTCGGGACGCTCCTTGCCGAGGTGAACACCGATGTCGAGCACGACGCGGGCGGCGCGCATACGCTGGCCGTCGAGCATCCCCAGCCGGTCGGCCGGGTCGTCGAGGTAGCCGAGCTGCTCCATCAGGCGCTCGGCGTACAGGGCCCATCCCTCGGCGTGCCCGCTCGACCCCGCGAGCAGCCGGCGCCAAGAGTTGAGCTCCGAACGGTTGTAGACCGCCTGAGCGATCTGCAGGTGGTGACCCGGGACGCCCTCGTGGTAGACGGTCGTCAGCTCTCGCCAGGTATCGAACGAGTCGACGCCCTCCGGCACGGACCACCACATGCGGCCGGGGCGCGAGAAGTCGTCGGTCGGACCCGTGTAGTAGATGCCGCCCTCGTTGGTGGGCGCGATCATGCACTCGAGGGTGCGGATGGGCTCGGGGATGTCGAAATGCGTGCGCCCGAGCTCCTCGACGGCGCGGTCGCTCGTCTCCTGCATCCACTTCTGGAGCGCCTCGGTGCCGTGTAGCTTGCGCGACTCGTCCTTCTCGAGGTGTGCGACAGCCTCCTCGACCGTTGCGCCCGGCAGGATCTCATCGGCGATCGCCTCCTGTTCGGCCACCATACGAGCGAGCTCCTGCAGGCCCCATTCGTAGGTCTCGTCGAGGTCGATCGTGGCGCCGAGGAAACGGCGGGAGTGCAGCGCGTACAGCTCACGCCCGACCGCGTCGGTCTCGCCCGCCTCGGGAAGGAGCTCCCCGGTGAAGAAGGATGCGAGGGCGTCGTACGCGACGCGGGCAGCGTTCGCGTTGTCGGCCAGGTCGCGAGCCAAGGACGCGGGCAGACCGCCCTCGGTCGGCGCAGCATCGGCCGCGAACGTCGCGAAGAAGCCGGTGTCCGCCGTGTAGCGACCGATCTGCGTGGCGACCTCGGAGACCTGGCGACGCGCCGGGACGACGCCGCGGGCGATGCCCTCGCGGAGCGTCTCGATGTAGCCGTCGATCGCGCTCGGCACCGCCGCGAGCCGGGCTGCGATGACGCTCCAGTCATCCACCGTCGCCGACGGCATGAGGTCGAAGGTGTTGCGGATCTCCTGCGCCGGCGAGGCGATCACGTTGACGTCGCGGAGGTGCGCACCGGCCTCGGCGAGCTCGATCTGGAGACGCAGGTCGCCGGAGAGATCGGCCTTCGTGACGACATCGACGTCGTCGGTCGGCTCCGCGGCCTCGAGGGCGGCGAGGGTGCTGCGAGCGGCCTCGAGGGCTCGGGCGGTGCCGGCCGGCGAGTAGTCGTCGAGTCGTGCATTGTGCTCGAAACGGCCGATGTACGTCGCGAGCCCGGGTGAGAGCTCGGCCAGGGTGTCGACCCACGCATCGGCGATCCGGTCGATCGGCGTGGGGGTGCGCTGTGCTTCGGTCATCCTCCGAGCCTACTGCGGCACCCCCGCGCGATGAGGTCAGTGCCCGGCGACGTCCCAGTCGCCGCCGCGGCCGATCTGCACGTCGAGAGGGACCGTCAGATCCGCGGCATCGCCCATGCGCTCGCGGACGATGCGCTCCGCGGCATCCCACTCCCCCGGCGCGACCTCGACGACGAGCTCGTCGTGGATCTGCAGCAGCACGCGTGACCGGAGCCCTTCCGCCCGGAACTCACGAGCGATGCGGAACAGCGCGATCTTCATGATGTCGGCGGCGCTGCCCTGAATCGGAGCATTGAGCGCCGCGCGCTCCGCGTTCTCGCGCAGCACCCGGTTCGGGCTCGCAAGGTCGGGGAACGGGCGGCGGCGGCCGAAGATGGTCTCGGTAAAGCCGTCGATGCGGGCCTGCTCGACGCTCGAACGCAGGTAGTCGCGCACCGCCCCGAATCGCGCGAAGTACTCGAGCATGAGCTGCTTGGCCTCGGACTGCTCGATGCGCAGCTGCTTCGACAGGCCGAACGCCGAGAGGCCGTAGACGAGCCCGTACGACATGGCCTTGACCTTCGTACGCATGGCGGGCGTCACGTCGGCGGGCTCGACGCCGAAGACGCGCGCGCCGACGAAGCGGTGCAGGTCTTCACCCGAGACGAACGCCTCGATGAGACCGGGATCTTCGGAGAGATGCGCCATGATCCGCATCTCGATCTGCGAGTAGTCGGCGGTCAGCAGAGTCTCGTAGCCCTCGCCGACCTCGAAGGCAGCCCGGATGCGGCGGCTCTCCTCGTTGCGGATCGGGATGTTCTGCAGGTTGGGATCGGTGCTTGAGAGCCGACCGGTCTGACTTCCCGTCTGCACGTAGGTCGTGTGGATGCGGTCGTCTGCGGCGATCGCGGTATCGAGCGACTCGATGATCTGTCGCAGTTTCGTCGCTTCTCGGTGCTGGAGCAGCAGCTCGAGGAACGGGTGCGGATTCGACTCCTGCAGGTCGGCCAGGACAGCGGCATCCGTGGAGTAACCGGTCTTCGTCTTGCGGGTCTTCGGCAGCTGGAGCTGTTCGAACAGCACCTCCTGGAGCTGCTTGGGAGACCCGAGGTTCACTTCGCGGTCGATCGTCGCGTACGCGCGCTGCGCGATGTCGTCGGCTCGTGCGGCGAGTTCGGCCGAGAACGACGAGAGCTTCTCATGCGATACCGCGACGCCGGCCAGCTCCATGTCGGCGAGGGCGTCGAGTGTGGGCAGCTCGATGTCGGCGAGCACGGACAGGACGGATGCCGGCATCTCTCCTCGCACCGCTTCGGCGACGCGGAGCACGAACCATGACAGCTGGCCCGGCGTGGCCCCCTCGGTCTCGGGCACGAGCTGCGTCGGGTCTGCCTCCGGCAGCTTCTCATCGAGGTAGCGGTGCACGAGGTCGGCCAGCGTCTTGTCGGGGAAGCTCGGCCGCAGAAGCCAGCCCGCCAGGATCGGGTCGAGAACGAGACCGCCGAGGCGTACGCCGCCGCGACGCAGCGCCTTGACCTGGAGCTTCGCGTCGGAGAGCACCTTCGGCGCATCGGACTCGAGCCACGATCGCAGCGCCTCGGCGACGTCGTCGTTCCACGTCGCTTCGACGGCTTCGTCCGCGCTGGCCAGGCCGATGCGCTGGGGGAAGCCTCCGGCCACCATGACCGTGACCCCGACCTCGCCCTCGCGAGCCGCGGCCCAGGCCGCGAGATCGGGGGCGGACAGCTCGGCGGCCGTCGGCGCAGGCACCGATGGCGCCGCGGTCTCGACCGCCATCGCCGGGTCGGCGCCGGCGGCCTCGAACACGCGCGGAAGCAGAGTGCGGAACTCTAGGCGCGCGAAGATGTCGCGCACTGCTTCGGCGTCGATCGGGCCGACGGCGAGGTCGGCCGGCGTCACGCCGAGCTCGACATCTCGGAGCAGTCGGTTGAGCGCACGGTTTCGGCGCACGTCGTCGAGGTGCTCACGAAGGTTGCCGCCGACGACACCGCCGATCTTGTCGGCGTTCTCGAGCAGTGCATCGAGCGACCCCCACTGCGTCAACCACTTCACCGCCGTCTTCTCCCCCACCTTCGGCACGCCGGGGAGGTTGTCGCTCGTCTCGCCGACGAGCGCGGCGATGTCGGGGTAGTTGTGAGGCGGGAGCCCGTACTTCTCGACGACCGTCTCCGGCGTGTAGCGCTTGAGCTGCGAGACGCCCTGCACGCTCGGGTAGAGCAGGGTGACGTCGTCGGTGACGAGCTGGATCGTGTCGCGGTCACCGGAGCAGACGAGGACGTCGAAGCCGGCCTCGGCACCCTGCGTCGCCAGCGTCGCCAGAATGTCGTCGGCCTCGAAGTCCTCCTTCGTGAGGACGGTGACGTTCATGGCGGCCAAGCACTCCTGCAGGAGCGGGATCTGCCCCTTGAACTCTGCCGGCGACTCGGAGCGGTTCGCCTTGTACTCGGCGTACTCGCGCGTGCGGAACGATTGGCGCGACGTGTCGAATGCGACCGCGAGATGCGTCGGCTTCTCGGCCTTGATCAGGTTGACGAACATCGACAGGAAGCCGTAGATGCCGTTGGTGTGCTGGCCGTCCTTCGTCGTGAAGTTGTCGACCGGGAGCGCGAAGAAGGCGCGGTAGGCCAGCGAGTGGCCGTCGACGACGAGAAGGGTAGGCTTTGCGGAGTCCGTCACCCGTCCAGCCTAACGACGACCGCGGACACCACGACCCGCTGCGACCGAGGGGTGGAGCATGCCCGAGAACACCAACACCGACACCGGCCTCGCCTGGGCCCAGGGCCGCGGCAAGGGGGCGCTCGCGGAGCGGATGGGCATCGACTTCATCGAGTTCACGACCGAACGCTGCGTCGCCACGATGCCCGTCGAGGGAAACACCCAGCCGGTGGGACTCCTCCACGGCGGGGCCTACGTTGTGCTCGGGGAATCGCTCGGCTCCATGGCCGCCAACATGCACGCCGGGCCCGGGCGGCTCGCCGTCGGCGTGGACATCAACGCGACCCACACGCGCTCCGCCACGAGCGGCATCGTCACGGGCGTCTGCACCCCCCTGCACCTCGGGCGTTCGATCACGGTGCACGAGATCGTGGTCTCGGACGAGCAGGGCCGACGATGCTCGACCATTCGCATTACGAACATGATCAAGGACGCTCCGGCCGCATCCTGAGAAGACGACGAAGCCCCCTCCCGATCCGGGAAGGGGCTTCGTCGTCGCGGCAGCGGTGCCGGCTACTTCTTGGGAGCGAGCTGCTCGATGATGGCCTTCGCGACGTCCTGCATCGTGAGGCGGCGGTCCATCGACGCCTTCTGGATCCATCGGAATGCCTCGGGCTCGCTCAGGCCCATCTTCTCGTTGAGCAGGCCCTTGGCCCGGTCCACGAGCTTGCGGGTCTCGAAGCGCTCGACCATGTCGGCGACCTCGGCCTCGAGCGTGATGATCTGCTCGTAGCGGGCCAACGCGATCTCGATGGCGGGCAACAGATCGTTCGGGGTGAAGGGCTTGACGACGTAGGCGAGCGCGCCGGCCTCCGTCGCTCGCTCGACGAGCTCCTTCTGGCTGAACGCGGTCAGCAGGACGACGGGCGCGATATGCGCCTTGCCGAGACGCTCGGCCGCGGAGATGCCGTCGAGGACGGGCATCTTCACGTCCATGATCACCAGGTCGGGGCGCAGCTCGGTCGCGAGCTGAACGGCGGTCTCGCCGTCGCCGGCCTCACCGACGACGTCGTACCCGTTGTCGCGGAGGATCTCGACGATGTCGAGCCGGATCAGCGACTCGTCCTCGGCCACGACGACACGGCGGGGTGCGGGAGCGGCCGACGTGGGGGCCTCTTCTTGCTCTGTCACCTTTCGATCCTACGGTATGGCGTTCCGGCCATGTCTCCGTCGGGCGACGTCGCGCGAGGCGGTATTGTCGATGTGCGTGCGCCGGTGTGGCGGAATGGCAGACGCGACCGACTCAAACTCGGTTGTCTTCGGACGTGTGGGTTCGACTCCCACCACCGGCACGACGAAAGGGCGGGCACCTCGTGGAGAGGTGCCCGCCCTTCGGCATTCACGCGGCGATTACTGGATCGCCTGGTAGATCGGAGCGCGCCCGTTGACGGCGTCACCGATCTTGTGGATGCGGATGTCGTTGGTCGATCCCTGGATTCCGGGAGGGGACCCGGAGATGACGACGACCTTGTCGCCGACCTCGGCGAGGCCGTTCGACAGGAAGTAGTCGTCGACCTGGTGGTACATCAGGTCGGTGTGCGCGACCTCTTCGACCAGGCTCGAACGGATGCCCCACGTGAGGGCCATGCGACGACGGATCGCCGGGTCCGTGGCGAACGCGATCATCGGGATCTCGGGACGCAGGCGCGACATGCGGCGCGCCGTGTCACCGGACTCGGTGAACATGCAGAGGAACTTCGCCTCGATGAACTGGGCGACCTCCATGGCGGCGAGCGTGATCGCGCCGCCCTGCGTGCGGGGCTTGGCGGTCAGCGGTGCGATGCGGTCGAGACCGTGGGTCTCGGTCGAGTCGACGATGCGGGCCATGGTCTCGACGACGCCGACCGGGTACTTGCCGACGCTCGTCTCGCCCGACAGCATGACCGCGTCGGCACCGTCGAGGACGGCGTTGGCGACGTCGCTCGTCTCGGCGCGCGTGGGCACCGGGTTCTCGATCATGGACTCGAGCATCTGCGTCGCGACGATGACCGGCTTGGCCATGCGGCGGCAGAGTTCGACGGCCCGCTTCTGGACGATCGGCACCGCCTCGAGCGGGAGCTCGACACCGAGGTCTCCACGCGCGACCATGATGCCGTCGAAGGCGTCGATGATCTCCTCGAGGTTGTCGACGGCCTGCGGCTTCTCGATCTTCGCGATGACGGGGACCTTGCGGTCCTCCTCGGCCATGATCTCGTGCACGCGGTCGACGTCGGCGGCGTCGCGCACGAACGACAGCGCGATGATGTCGGCGCCCTGCTGCAGCCCCCAGCGCAGGTCGGCCTCGTCCTTGTCGGACAGCGCCGGCACGCTCACGGCGACGCCGGGCAGGTTGATGCCCTTGTTGTTCGAGACGGGGCCGGCGACGATGACCTTCGTCGTGACCACGGCGCCGTCGACGGACACGACCTCGACGCGGACCTTGCCGTCGTCGATGAGCAGGAAGTCGCCCGGCTTCACATCGCCCGGCAGGCCCTTGAAGGTCGTCGAGACGATCTCCTTGGTGCCGAGGATGTCGTCGGTGGTGATCTTGAAGATGTCGCCCACCGCGAGCTGGTGGGGGCCGTTCTCGAACTTGCCGAGTCGGATCTTCGGGCCCTGCAGATCGACCAGGATCGCCACGGGGCGGCCCGCGTCGTCGGCGGCCTTGCGCACGTTGGCCCAGCGGACCTCGTGCTCCGAATAGTCTCCGTGGCTGAGGTTGAATCGGGTCACGTCCACGCCGGCGTCGATGATGGCTCGCACCATCTCGTAGCTGGCTGTGGCCGGTCCCAGGGTAGCGACGATCTTGGCGCGTCTCACTGAATCTCCGGTGGTCTCGGGTCGGGAGGGGGTTGGGTCCAGCCTATGCCCGCTGGAGCCCGATCGCGACGTCGGTCGGACGCACCGGCGCCGGCAGGTCGGTGTCGCCCATCAGGTAGCGGTCGACCGCAGCAGCCGCAGCGCGGCCCTCCGCGATCGCCCACACGATGAGCGACTGCCCGCGCCCGGCATCGCCGGCCACGAACACGCCCGGCGCGGTCGTCTGGTAGTCGTCGGCACGTTCGACGTTGCCGCGATCGGTGAACACGGTACCCAGCTGGGCCTCGAGCTCGGAGCGCTCCGGGCCGGTGAAACCCATCGCGATCAGCACGAGGTCGGCGGGAATCTCGCGCTCGGTCCCGCTCTTGGGAACACGGCGGCCGTCGACGAACTCGGTCTCCGCGACCCGCAGTGCGCGGACCTCGCCGGCGTCGTTTCCGAGGAACTCGACGGTCGACGCGAGGTAGCTGCGCTCTCCGCCCTCTTCGTGCGCCGAGGCGACCTCGAAGACCGTCGGCATCATCGGCCACGGCTGACCGTCCGGTCGGTCCGACGGCGGCTGCTTGCCGATCGCGAGATTCGTGACGCTGAGCGCGCCCTGCCGGTGGGCCGTGCCGATGCAGTCGGCGCCGGTGTCGCCGCCGCCGATGACGACGACGTGCTTGCCCTCGGCGTGGATCTGGTTCGCGACCTGGTCGCCCGCGACGGCCTTGTTCGACTCGACGAGGTACTCCATGGCGTAGTGCACGCCGGCGAGGTCTCGGCCCGGGATCGCGAGGTCGCGCGGCAGGGTCGACCCCGTCGCGACCACGACCGCGTCGTAACGAGCGCGCAGGGCATCCCACGAGATGTCCTTGCCGATCTCGACACCGGCACGGAAACGCGTGCCCTCGTCCTGCATCTGGCGCAGACGCGCCTCGATGTGGCGCTTCTCCATCTTGAAGTCGGGGATGCCGTAGCGCAGCAAACCGCCGATGCGGTCATCGCGCTCGTAGACGGCGACGGTGTGCCCGGCACGCGTGAGCTGCTGCGCCGCGGCGAGGCCGGCCGGTCCCGATCCGACGACGGCGACCGTCTTGCCGGTCAGGCGCCCCGGGGGCTCCGCCTCGACCCAGCCGTTCGCGAAGGCCTCGTCGATCGTCGAGACCTCGATCTGCTTGATCGTGACCGGCGGCTGGTTGATGCCGAGGACACAAGCGCTCTCACACGGCGCGGGGCACAGCCGCCCGGTGAACTCCGGGAAGTTGTTGGTCGCGTGCAGGCGCTCGATCGCCGATCGCCCCTCGCCCCGCCACATGAGGTCGTTCCACTCCGGGATCAGGTTGCCGAGGGGGCAGCCCTGGTGGCAGAAGGGCACGCCGCAGTCCATGCAACGTCCCGCCTGGCGGCGGAGCACGGCGGTGTCGCCGGGCTCGTACACCTCGCGCCAGTCCATGATGCGGACGGGCACCGGGCGGCGCTTGGGGAGCTCGCGCTCCGTGGTCTTCAGGAAGCCCTTGGGATCAGCCACGGGTCACCTCCAGGATGCGGCTCCAGACCTCGTCGCCGTCGGGGTCGAGCCCCTCGGCGGCCGCGGTCTGTCGGGTTTCGAGCACCGCGGCGTAGTCGCGCGGCACCACACGGACGAAGTTCGCGACCTCGGTCTCGAAGTCCTCGAGCAGCTGCGCTGCCAACTCGGACCCCGTCTCGGCGACGTGTCGCTCGAGCAGGTCGCGCAGGATCTCGGTGTCGCCGGACCCCATCTCCTCGAGCACGAGCTCACCGCTGGCCATGGCCTCGCGGTTCACGTTGGCCGTCTCGAGACGGTAGGCGTAGGCGTTTCCGCCCGACATTCCGGCGCCGAGATTGCGCCCGGTCGCGCCCAGGATCACGGCGAGTCCACCCGTCATGTACTCCAGTGCGTGGTCGCCGACACCTTCGACGACCGCGGTGGCGCCGGAGTTGCGGACGAGGAACCGCTCCCCCACGACGCCGCGCAGGAACATGGTTCCCTGCGTCGCGCCGTAGCCGATGACGTTGCCCGCGATGACGTTCTCGGAGGCGTCGAAGGCGGCGTCGCGCGGCGGCCGCACGACGATCTGTCCGCCCGACAGACCCTTGCCGACGTAGTCGTTCGAGTCGCCCTCGAGGCGCAGCGTGATGCCGGCCGGGAGGAACGCCCCGAACGACTGTCCGGCCGAGCCCGTGAGATTGACCACGATCGAGTCGGCCGGCAGGCCGTTCTCGCCGTGCGCGAGGGTGACCCGGTTGCCCAGCATCGTGCCCACGGCGCGCTCGGTGTTGCGGATCGGCAGATCGATCTCGACATGTCCGCCGTGCGCGACGACATCCTGGGTCCGCTCGATGAGCTGGACGTCGAAGTGCTCCTCGAGCTCGTGGTCCTGGTCGCGGTGGTGCCGACGCGGGGCATCCTCGGCGAATGCCGGTCCGGTGAGGATCGGTCCGAGGTCGAGGCCACTCGCCTTCCAGTGCTCGATCGCGCCGTCGACGTCGAGCACGTCGTTGCGTCCGATGGCCTCGTCGAGCGAGCGGAAGCCGAGCTCCGCGAGGTACTCGCGCACCTCCTGTGCGATGAACTCCATGAAGTTCACGACGAACTCGGGCTTGCCGGTGAAGCGTTCGCGCAGAACGGGGTTCTGCGTCGCGACGCCGACGGGGCACGTGTCGAGGTGGCAGACCCGCATCATGATGCAGCCCTCCACGACGAGCGCCGACGTGGCGAAACCGAACTCCTCGGCTCCCAGCAGCGCGGCGATGACCACGTCGCGCCCGGTCTTGAGCTGCCCGTCCGCCTGCACGACGACGCGGTCGCGCATGTCGTTGAGCATGAGCGTCTGCTGGGTCTCGGCCAGGCCGAGCTCCCACGGGGTGCCCGCGTGCTTGAGGGAGTTGAGCGGGCTGGCCCCGGTGCCGCCGTCATGACCCGAGACGAGGATGACGTCGGCGAGAGCCTTCGCGGTGCCCGCCGCGACCGCGCCGATGCCCGACTGGCTCACGAGCTTGACGTGGACCCGGGCGGCCGGGTTGGCGCGCTTGAGGTCGAAGATCAGCTGCTTGAGGTCCTCGATCGAGTAGATGTCGTGGTGCGGCGGCGGCGAGATGAGGCCGACACCGGGCGTGCCGCCTCGGGTGCGGGCGATCCACGGATACACCTTGCCCGGGGGCAGCTGACCGCCCTCGCCCGGCTTGGCGCCCTGGGCGAGCTTGATCTGGATGTCGTCGGCATGCGTGAGATACATGCTCGTGACGCCGAAACGTCCGGACGCGACCTGCTTGATGGCGCTGCGGCGCTCAGGGTCGAGCAGACGCTCGACGTCCTCTCCGCCTTCGCCCGTGTTGGACTTCGCGCCCAATCGGTTCATGGCGATCGCGAGCGTCTCGTGCGCCTCCTTCGAGATCGACCCGTAGCTCATGGCTCCCGTCGAGAAGCGCTTGACGATCGATGCCACCGATTCGACCTCGTCGATCGGCACGGGCTGACGCACGCCGGTGCGCAGCTTGAACATCCCGCGCAGGGTCTTCAGCTCGGCGGCCTGGTCATCGACGAGCTTCGTGTACTCGCGGAAGATGTCGTACCGGCGCGTGCGGGTCGCGTGCTGCAGCCGGAACACCGTGTCGGGGTTGAACAGGTGCGGCGCACCGTCGCGGCGCCACTGGTACTCGCCACCGGTCCACAGTCGCTCGTGAGCGCGCACAGCGGCGTCCTCGGGGTAGGCGTACGCGTGGCGAGCGGCGTTCTCGGCCGCGATGACCTCGATGCCGATGCCGCCGAGCTTCGTCTCGGTTCCTGTGAAGTACTTCGAGACGAACTCGTCCGACAGACCGACCGCTTCGAAGACCTGAGCCCCCGCGTACGACGACACCGTCGAGATGCCCATCTTCGACATGATCTTCAGGACGCCCTTGCCGAGCGCGTAGATCAGGTTCTTCACGGCCTTCTCGGGAGACACACCCGTGATGTAGCCGGCACGGACGAGGTACTCGACCGTCTCCATGGCGAGGTAGGGGTTGACCGCGGATGCGCCGTAGCCGAGCAGCGTCGCGACGTGGTGCACCTCGCGGACGTCACCGGCCTCGACCACCAGGCCGACACGCATGCGCGTCTGCTGACGGATGAGGTGGTGATGCACAGCAGCCAGCATCAGCAGCGACGGGATGGGCGCGAGGTCCTTGTTCGAGTCGCGGTCGCTCAGCACGAGGAACTCGGCGCCGTCCTCGATGGCCTGGTCCGCCTCGGCGCACATCTGCGCGAGACGCTTCTGCATGCCCTTGTGACCGGCCTCGACGCGGTACAGGCCGCGGATCGTCACAGACGACCGCCCCTTCAGCGCCGTGTCGATGTGCTGGATCTTCGCGAGCTCGTCGTTGTCGATGACCGGGAAGTCGAGAGTCACCGTGCGCGTGTGTCCGGGACCCCACGCCAGCAGGTTCCCCTCGGGACCGAGCCCGAGCGACAGCGACGTGACGACCTCTTCGCGGATCGAGTCGAGCGGCGGGTTGGTCACCTGCGCGAACTGCTGGGTGAAGTAGTCGAACAGCAGCCGGGGGCGCTCGCTGAGCACGGCGACCGGCGTGTCGCTGCCCATGGCGCCGAGCGGTTCGGCGCCCACCTGGCCCATGGGCGTCAGGAGGATGCGCACCTCCTCCTCGGTGTAGCCGAAGGTGCGCTGGCGGCGCGTGATGGAGGCGATGGGATGCACGATGTGCTCGCGCTCGGGCAGGTCCTTGAGGCGGACGCGTCCCGCGTCGAGCCACTCCTGCCACGGGTGCAGGGTCGCGAGCTCGCGCTTGATCTCCTCGTCCTCGACGATCCGGCCCGCGGCCGTGTCGACGACGAACATGCGGCCGGGCTGCAGACGCCCGCGGCGCTTGATCCGCTCCGGGGCGAAATCGAGCACGCCGGTCTCACTGCCGATGACGACGAGTCCGTCCGTGGTCTCGGTCCAACGGCCGGGACGCAGTCCGTTGCGGTCGAGGGTCGCCCCGACCAGCGTGCCGTCGGTGAAGATGAGCGCCGCCGGGCCGTCCCACGGCTCCATCTGGATGGAGTGGTAGTCGTAGAACGCCCGCAGGTCGGGGTCGATGTCGGTCTGCTTCTCGTACGCCTCGGGAACCATCATCATGACGGCGTGCGGAAGGCTGCGCCCCGTCAGGGTGAGGAGCTCGAGCACCTCGTCGAAGGACGCGGAGTCGCTTGCGCCGTCGGTGCAGATCGGAAGCAGCGGCTGCACATCGCCGAGCAGCTCGGACTCGAGCTGCGACTGACGCGCGCGCATCCAGTTGCGGTTGCCCTTGACGGTGTTGATCTCGCCGTTGTGGGCGAGCATGCGCAGCGGCTGCGCGAGCGGCCACGACGGGAAGGTGTTGGTCGAGTAGCGCGAGTGCACGACAGCCAGCTCGGACGCGAACCGTTCGTCCTGCAGATCGGGATAGAAGGGCTCGAGCTGGAGCGTCGTGACCATGCCCTTGTAGCCGAGCGTCCGGCTCGAGAGCGACACGAAGTACGCGTCGTGCTCGTGTCGCGCACGCTTGCGCAGCCGGTAGACGCGGCGGTCGAGCTCGATGCCGGCCAAGGCGGGCGCGTCGCCCACCGCGGGCCGCGAGACGAACAGCTGCTCGAACGCGGGCCGGGCGGCGAACGCGAGCTTGCCGAGGTTCTCGTCCTCGGTCGGGACCTCGCGCCAGCCCAGGACGGTCAGTCCCTCGGATGCCGCGAGCTTCTCGATGTCGGACTTCAGTGCGTGCCGCTCGTCCGCGTCCCGCGGCAGGAACGCCATCCCCGCGGCGTATTCGCCGACCGGCGGCAGGTCGAAGTCGACCACGGCGCGCAGGAAGTCGTCGGGCATCTGCGTCAGGATGCCGGCGCCGTCACCGGTTCCCGCATCGGATCCGATCGCGCCGCGGTGCTCGAGGTTGCGCAGGGCCGTCAAGGCGAGCTCGACGATGTCGTGCCCGGCCTCGCCGCGCAGAGTGGCGACCATCGCCAGACCACAGGCGTCCTTCTCGAAGGCAGGGTTGTACATGCCCTGCTTGGGGGGGAAGGAACCGAATCCGGACTTTTGGGGTCGAGGGCTCGAGGCCATACTGACCGTCCTCACATTGGTGCTGAAACCGGGACGACGTCGGCCCTGGGGAACTACTGCTTCGAGGTGACCGCGCTTGTGGCGCTGTCTGCGTGAGCTTCGGGCGTCGGGGGTGCGCTCAGATCCACGAAGTCTTCGGTGCTCTGCGATTGTAGCGCGCTCGGAGCCACCCACTCGCGACCTCGCTGATAAGGCGAAGACTCGTCGCCCGTGTGGCGTCGCGTCTGGACCACGATGATCGCGATGCCGACGGCGATGGCGAAGATCGCCGCCCACACGTTCGTGCGGAGGCCCAGGATGATCTCGCTCGGATCGATCCGGATCGACTCCCAGACGACACGGCCCGCGCCGTACCAGACGAGGTAGAGGCCGAAGAGCTTGCCCCACTGCGCCCATGCCTTACGGCCGACCCACAACAGGACCAGCACGCCGAGGCCGTTCCAGATGACCTCGTACAGGAACGTCGGGTGGAACAGCGTGTCGGGCGCCAGCCCGGCGGGGAACGCGGGGTTGGTGCTGTCGATCTCGAGACCCCACGGAACATCGGTAGGAAGGCCGAACAGCTCCTGGTTGAACCAGTTTCCGAAGCGGCCCATCGCCTGCGCCAGCAGGAGGCCCGGAGCGAGCGCGTCGGCGAAGCTCCAGAACCGGATGCCGGTCCACTTGCACCCGAGGTAGGCGCCCACCGCGCCGCCGATGAGCGCGCCGAAGATGGCGATGCCGCCCTCCCAGATGAACAGCACGGCCCACGGGTTCTTGTCCGGACCGAAGTAGAACCCCGGGTGGGTCAGCACGTGGAAGGCACGCGCGCCGATCAGCGCGAGCGGCACGGCGAGCAGGGCGATGTCGATGACGACCCACGGCTCGGCGCCGCGGCGCGTGAGGCGGTGATTGGTCATCAACGTCGCGACGATGATGCCGGCGATGATGCACAGCGCATAGAAGTGGATGCGCAGAGGGCCCAGGTCGATGTAGCTCACCGACGGGCTCGGGATGCTCGCGACGAGCGTGTGTGCAGCGTGGATCATCGGATCGTCCCTCGGAAATCGGCGGTCGTGCGACCGGAAAAGTCTAGACGCGCTCGCGGGCCGTGCCCGCCGCCAGAGCACGCGCGGTCCCCGAGAGCCCGGCGACGCCCCCGTCGCGCAGTGCGCGCACGAGGGCTGTTCCCACGATCGCACCATCGGCGTAGTCGACGACTCCGGCGACCTGATCGGGCGTGGAGATGCCGATGCCGACGCACGCGTGCACGTCTCCGAGCTCTCGGAGACGCGTGACGAGGGTGCGCGCAGCCGCGTCGAGCTCGGCGCGCTCGCCCGTGATCCCCATCGTCGAGACCGTGTAGACGAAGCCGGTCGAGGCCTCGACGATCATCCGCAGCCGCTCGTCGGTCGAGGTGGGCGCGGCGAGGAACACGCGGTCGAGGCCGGTGCGCTCCGATGCGGCGAGCCACTCGGGTGCTGCATCCGGGGTGATGTCGGGCGTGATCAGGCCGGCACCGCCGGCCGCCGCGAGATCGTCGGCGAAGCGGTCGACGCCGTACTGGAGCACGGGGTTCCAGTACGTCATCACGAGGATCGGGATGTCGACCCGTTCCGCGATCGCGCGGACCGCGGTGAACGTGTCGCGGAGACGGAAACCCGCGGCCAGGGCGGTCTGCGTCGCCTCCTGGATCACGACACCGTCCATCACGGGATCGGAGTACGGAGGTCCGAGCTCGAGGACGTCGGCTCCCGCCTCGGCGAGAGTCACGGCGGCCTCGATGCTCGTCTGGAGATCGGGGAATCCGAGCGGCAGGTAACCGACGAAGGCACCACGACCGTCGGCGTGCGCGGCATCGATCGCGGCGGCGACACGAGAAGTCACAGCTCGACTCCTTCGCCCGACGCGGCCTCGTCGTGTTCGGGTTCGACCACGGGCTCGGCGCCCTCGTCGTACAGCTCGAACCAGCGCGCAGCCGTATCCATGTCCTTGTCGCCCCGACCGGACAGGTTGACGGCGATGATCGCGTCGGGGCCGAGCTCGCGCCCGATCCGCAGTGCGCCGGCCAGCGCGTGCGCCGACTCGATCGCGGGGATGATGCCCTCGGTGCGGCTCAGGAGCCTGAGGGCCTCCATCGCTTCCGTGTCGGTCGCCGGGATGTACGAGGCACGGCCGATCGACGCGAGCCAGGCGTGCTCGGGTCCCACACCCGGATAGTCCAGCCCCGCCGAGATGGAGTGCGACTCGATGGTCTGCCCGTCCTCGTCCTGCAGCACGAAGGTCTTCGCCCCGTGCAGGACGCCGGGGCGCCCGCGCTCGATCGACGCGGCGTGGCGCTCGGTGTCGACTCCCTCACCGGCCGCCTCCACGCCGTAGAGCGCGACGCCCGCGTCGTCGAGGAACGCGTCGAACATGCCGATCGCGTTCGAGCCGCCGCCGACGCATGCGACGACGGCGTCGGGAAGGCGCCCGGTCTCGGCGAGCAGCTGCTCGCGAGCCTCTTCCGAGATGATCTTCTGGAAATCGCGGACCATCGCGGGGAACGGATGCGGCCCCGCGGCGGTGCCGAAGATGTAGTTGGTGGTCTCGACCGAGGCGACCCAGTCGCGGTACGCCTCGTTGATCGCATCCTTCAGCGTGCGCGAGCCGGTCGTCACCGGCACGACCTCGGCGCCGAGCAGTCGCATGCGTGCGACATTGAGGGCCTGACGCTCGGTGTCGACCTCACCCATGTAGATCGTGCACTCGAAGCCGAACAGTGCGGCAGCCGTGGCCGTGGCGACACCGTGCTGGCCCGCGCCGGTCTCGGCGATGACCCGGGTCTTGCCCAGGCGCTTCGTCAGCATCGCCTGGCCGATCACGTTGTTGATCTTGTGCGAGCCCGTGTGGTTGAGGTCCTCCCGCTTGAGGAAGACGCGCGCGCCGCCCGCGTGCTCGGCGAAGCGCGGGACCTCGGTCAGAGCCGAGGGGCGGCCGGCGTAGGTCGCGAGCGTACGCGTCAGCTCGGCGGCGAACTCCGGGTCGGCCATCGCCGATTCGTAGACGGCCGTCAGCTCGTCGATCGCAGCGATCAGCGATTCGGGCATGAACCGTCCGCCGAAATCGCCGAAGAAAGGACCGTGCTGTTCTCGCAGACTCACGCGCCGGCCTCCAGGAATGCGTGCAGGGTGGTCACAGGGTCGTTCGTCACGAGCGCCTCGCCGATGAGGACGGCGTCGGCACCGGCCCGACGGTAATGGGTCACGTCGTCGGGTGTCAGCACGGCGGATTCGGCGATCTTGACGGCATCCGCCGACAGGTGCTCCGCCAGCCGGCCGAAGAGATCCCGGTCGAGCTCGAAGGTCGAGAGGTTTCGTGCGTTGACCCCGACGAGACGCGCGCCGATGTCGGCGGCGCGATGCACCTCGTCGAGCGAGTGCGTCTCGACGAGCGGCGTCATACCCAGCTCGAGCACGAGCTCGTGCAGCTCGGCCAGCACCGGCTGATCGAGGGCAGCGACGATCAGGAGCACCAGATCGGCACCCGCTGCCCGCGCCTCGAAGACCTGGTACGCGTTCGCGATGAAGTCCTTCCGCAGCACCGGGATCGACACCTCGGCGCGGACCGCCTCGAGATCGGCCAGGCTGCCCTTGAACCGCCGCCCCTCGGTCAGCACCGAGATGACGGAGGCCCCGCCTTCCTGGTATCGCGCCGCCTGGAGAGCGGGATCGGGGATCGCAGCCAGGTCACCGCGCGACGGACTCGCCCGCTTGACCTCCGCGATGATCTTGACCCGCTCGGCCGGCGCGAGCGCCGCGAGGGCGTCGCGTGCCGGGCGCTGAGCGAGCGCGTCGCGCTCGACGACGGCGAGGGGCCGCTCGGCCGCACGGGCCTCGGCGTCCTCGACGGCGCCGGCCGTGAGACCGGCCAGCACGTCAGTGCGCTTTCGGGGTGTACTTGTCGCCGTACGCGCCGTACCCGGCCTTCGCCATGGCCCAGCCGACGATGAGACCCACGACGAGCAGCCCGGCGGACGCCCACACGAGCACCGGCATGTCGAGCCAGAAGAACAGGGTGCCCAGCGCGAACGCCAGGAGCATGATCACCACAGCGGTCCACGCCGCCGGGGAGTGTCCGTGGCCGGGGTCGCCGATGTTGCTCATTGTTCTCCTTCGCGGGATTTCTCGGGCTGAGGTCAGTCTACCGGGGCTCAGGCGGTCGGATCGGACCCGCGGCTGAGGTCGTCCCACGAATCGATCGGATCGTGGGAGTCGTGCGGCCGCGAACCGCCGGGGCGACGCACCTCCGCGGCCGCATCCGTGCGGTAGCGGCGCGCGGTGCTGCGCCACGACCGCGCGGTGACGAGGGTGAGCACGCCGCCCGCGCACACGAAGACGGCGCCGACGACCGTGATCCACGGCCACGCGGTGACCGTGATCGCCGAGACGAGGGTGCCCACCGCCTCGACTCCCGCGAGACCGGTCGCATCGGCGACGACGCCCACGACGGCTTCGGGGGGTGCTGTCAGAGCGATCCGAAGCGACTCGGCGAGGAGCGCGGCGCCGATGAGGACGCCGATGACACCGAAGGCGTAGCGCAGCACCGTGCCCACGATCGAGAGCGCGAGCCCGAGCGCGAGAGCCGCCAGCCCCAGCGGAGTGACCAGCGGGAGCGCCTCGGTGCCCGGCACCGGGAGGACCGCCTGAGCGCCGTCGCGCAGCGTCGCCTCCAGCCACGGCTGAGTCGCGCCGATGACTGCGAGGCCACCGCCCACGACGGCCGCGAGCACGGCGATCATCCGCGAGCGGCGCGTCATGAGACCTCGACGACCGGGTCGAGATCGTCGGCGTCGAAGCAGGTTCGCGTGCCGGTGTGGCACGCCGCGCCCACCTGCTCGACGAGCAGGAGCACCGCGTCGCCGTCGCAGTCGAGCCGCGCACCGCGCACCAGCTGGATGTGGCCGGACGTGTCGCCCTTGCGCCAGTACTCCTGCCGCGAGCGCGACCAGAAGGTCACGCGTCCGCTCGTGAGCGTCCGGCGGAGCGCCTCGGCATCCATCCACGCCAGCATGAGCACCTCGCGCGTGTCGTGCTGCTGGACGATCGAGGCGACGAGGCCGTTCGCGTCGAACGACACCCGCGCGAGGCGGTCGTCGATGCTCTCGGTCATCGCCGCACCTCGATCCCGCGCTCGGTCAGCGCGTCCTTGGCGTCGCCGATGGTGAGCTGCCCCGAGTGGAACACGGATGCCGCGAGCACGGCATCCGCGCCCGCCTCGATCGCGGGGACGAAGTGCTCCGTCGCTCCCGCGCCGCCCGAGGCGATCACCGGGACGGAGGAGACCGCGCGCATCAGGGAGATGAGCTCGAGGTCGAACCCGTCCTTCGTGCCGTCGGCGTCGATGGAGTTCACCAGCAGCTCCCCCGCACCGCGCTCGATCGCCTCGCGAGCCCAGGCGAGCGCGTCGATCGACGTCGCCGTGCGGCCGCCGTGGGTCGTGACGACGAAGCCCGAGTCGGTTCCGGGCGCGCGCTTCACGTCGAGCGAGAGAACGAGCACCTGCGCGCCGAAGCGATCGGCGATCTCGCCGATGAGGTCGGGACGCGCGATCGCCGCCGAATTGACGCCGACCTTGTCGGCCCCGACCGAGAGGAGCCGCGCGACGTCGTCGACCGAGCGGACACCGCCACCGACGGTGAGCGGGATGAAGACCTGCTCCGCCGTGCGGCGCACGACATCGTAGGTCGTCGCACGGCCGTCGACGGTCGCGGTGACGTCGAGGAAGGTCAGCTCGTCCGCGCCCTGCTCGAAGTAGAGTCGCGCGAGCTCGACCGGATCGCCCATGTCGCGCAGGTTCTCGAAGTTGACGCCTTTGACGACCCGCCCCGCGGCGACGTCCAGGCACGGGATGACGCGGCGTGCCAGCGTCATGTCAGAGCCTCGCGTTGTGGATCGCGGTGACGAGGATGGCACGCGCGCCGATGGCGTACAGGTCGTCCATCGTCGTGTTGACGCTCGCGCGCGGCACCATCACGCGCACCGCCACCCACTCGGGGTCGCGCAGCGGTGAGATGGTCGGCGACTCGATGCCGCCGGCGATCGCGACGGCCTCGTCCACCAGAGCAGCCGGCAGGTCGTAGTCCACGAGCACATAACGCCGCGCCACGAGCACACCGCGAAGACGACGCAGCAGACGCTCGGTGCCCTCGGCGTCCTGAGGTCCGGCGATCAGGACGGCCTCGGACCGGAGGATCTCCGGGCCGAAGACCTCGAGGCCGGCCTGACGGAGGGTCGTGCCCGTCTCCACGACGTCGGCGACCGCATCGGCGACGCCCAGGCGAACCGCCGACTCCACGGCCCCGTCGAGCGGCACGAGGTCGACGGCGATGCCCCGCTCGTCGAGGAACGCATCGACGAGTCCGGGGTACGACGTGGCGATGCGCTTGCCCGCGAGCTCGGCCACGTCGGTGAACGTCCCGGTCGGGGCAGCGAAGCGGAACGTCGACCCGGCGAAGCCGAGCCGTTCGATCTCGCGCGCGCCGGGCATGCGGGCGTCCAGCAGCAGGTCGCGGCCAGTGATGCCGACGTCCAATGCACCCGAGCCGACGTACGTGGCGATGTCCTTGGGACGCAGGTAGAAGAACTCGACCTCGTTCACCGGGTCGATGACGTGGAGGTCCTTCGAGTCGCGGCGTCCGATGTAGCCGGCCTCGGCCAGCATCTCGGCGGCGGTCTCGGCGAGCGATCCCTTGTTCGGGACGGCGATGCGCAGCATGGGGGTCTTTCTGTCTCGGAGCGGAAGGGCGGGGCGTCGCTCAGAGATGTCGGTAGACGTCTTCGGGGCTCAGACCTTTGCTGATCATGAGCACCTGCAGGTGGTAGAGCAGCTGCGAGATCTCCTCGGCCGTCTCGGCGTCGGACTGATATTCGGCCGCCATCCAGACCTCGGCCGCCTCTTCGACGATCTTCTTGCCGATGGCGTGCACACCGCGGTCGAGCTGCGCGACCGTGCCCGAGCCCTCGGGCCGGGTCTCGGCGATAGAGGTGAGCTCTGCGAACAGCGCGTCGAACGTCTTCACCTAGCCAGGGTACCGGCCCGCGACGGGGGCTCCGACCGCGCGCGCCGACGGATCAGTGCCGGTGGACCCGCTGTGCCCGATCGCGGAGGCTCGCGATCGCGGAGTCCGGATCGTCGGCGCCGAAAACCGCGGAGCCCGCCACGAACGTGTCGGCTCCCGCCTCGGCCGCTTGAGCGATCGTCGACTCGGAGATGCCGCCGTCGACCTGGAGCCAGACGGAGGAACCACGCCGGCGCGCCTCGTCGGCCAGACGGCGGAGCTTGGGCATCTGATCGGCCATGAAGCTCTGCCCCCCGAAACCGGGCTCGACCGTCATGACGAGGATCTGGTCGAACTCGTCGAGGACGTCGAACAGCCCTTCCACCGGCGTTGCGGGCTTCACGGCGACGCCGGCGCGCGAGCCGATCGAGCGCAGCCGACGGGCGAGCGCCACCGGGTCGGTCGCCGCTTCGAGATGGAAGGTGACGCTCGCGGCGCCCAGTTCGGCGTAGCCGGGGCCCCAGCGGTCGACATCGGAGATCATCAGATGGACGTCCAGCGGAACCGGGCTCGTCGCCTGGATCCGCTCGACCATCTGCGGGCCGAAGGTGAGATTCGGGACGAAGTGGTTGTCCATGACGTCGACGTGGACGAAGTCGGCCGACCGGATGCGGCCGAGCTCAGCCTCCATGTTCACGAAGTCGGCGGCCAGGATGCTGGGGTTGATGCGCAGGGCGTCGGCGTCGCTCACACCCCCATTATCGCCGGTCACGGCTTCTGCAGCAGGGTGATGGACATGGCGTCGGTCCCGTGCCGGTGCGGCCAGAGCTGCGCGCGGCCCGAACCGTCCTGCGGGTCGGGCAGATCGATCCCTCCCCTGCTGACCGCACGAATGACCGCGCGGGCATCGAGCTCGCGAACGTCCGGCCGAGCGGCGCGGATGTCCGCCACGACCACAGCGGTCTCGGCGAGGTGGGGAGAACAGGTCACATAGGCCACGATCCCGCCGGGGGCGAGGGCATCGACAGCAGCCCCGAGAAGCTCGCGCTGCAGCGCGCTGAGGTCGGGGACATCGGCCGGGCTCTTGCGCCACCGCGCCTCCGGCCGGCGACGGAGTGCGCCGAGTCCGGTGCACGGCGCATCGACGAGGATGCGGTCGTAACGACCGCGTCCCGCTCGTTCCCGGCCGTCCTCCTCCGACACGGGAACCTCGAGCGGCACCCCGGCGACGGAGGAGCGTACGAGGCGGGCGCGGGCGGGCGATATCTCGTTCGCCTCGATGACGGCTCCGCCTCCCAGCGCCTCGGCAGCCAGGACGGCCGTCTTGCCGCCGGGGGCTGCGCACAGGTCGAGCCAGCGCTCGCCCGCGCGGACCGGACGTGCTCGCGACAGCGCGAGCGCGGCGAGCTGAGAGCCCTCGTCCTGGACCCGGATGCGGCCCGCCGCGCCGCGCACCAGGGGTTCGGGGTCTCCCCCGTCGAGACGGAACCCGAGCGGCGAGTACGGCGTCCGCGTACGGTCGGCGGGGATCTCGGCCAGACCCGGTAGCGCGGTCATCGTGACGGTCGGTGAGACGTTGTCTGCCGCCAGCAGGTCTTCCAGCTCGTCGACGCGCCCCTCGGCGGCGAGGGCACGACGGAAGGCGCGGATGACCCATACGGGGTGCGAGTATCGCAGACCGAGTCGCTCGTCGTCCGACCGGGCGCCGGCATCCACGCGCTGCAGCCAGTCCCCCGGATTGTCGCGCGCGATGCGACGCAGCACGGCGTTGGCGAAGCCCGCGGCGTTCGCTGCACCCGCGCGGCGGACGAGCTCGACGCTCTCGTTGACAGCCGCGTGCGACGCCACGCGCGTCGCCAGCAGCTGGTGGACTCCGAGGCGGAGAGCGTCGAGGACGGGCGGGTCGATCGTGTCGATCGGGCGGCCCGACGCCTGCTCGATGATGGCGTCGTAGGTGCCCTGGCGGCGCAGGGTCCCGTAGGTGAGCTCGGTCGCGAGGCCGGCGTCAGCCGGCGTCAGCCCGGCGCGCCGGAGCTCTTGCGGGAGGAGCAGGTTCGCATAGGCGTCGGAGTCGGCGACCGCGCGCAGGACGTCGAATGCGACGCGACGGGCGGGGTTCACGAGCCCGCCTCGACGCTCTCGACGCGCTGACCGCGCCACCAGTCCGGAGCCGGCATCGCACCACGTCCTGCCGGCTGCACCGATTGCAGGGCGATCGTGCCGTCTGCCGTTCCCACGAGGACCTCCTTGCCGACGAGACGGATCTCCCGCGGGGCGAGGTCCGCATCCGCGCCGCGCCGAGCCGCGAGGATCTTGAGGCGCTGGCCGGCGATGGTCGTGTGCGCTCCCGGCTCGGGGGTGGTCCCGCGGAAGCGGTCGAGCACGACGTCCGCGGGGAGCGCGAAGTCGAGGAGTCCGTCGCCGAGCGTCAGCTTCGGGGCGAGCGACGGCTCGCCCGACTGCGGGACGGCTGTCGCCGTTCCGTCGGCGATCCCGTCGACGACGGCCGCGACGGTCTGAGCGCCGACATCGGCGAGCTGCGCCAGCAGATCGCCGGCGGTCGCGCCGCGGTCGACCGGGTGGCGAGTCTGCGCGAAGACATCGCCGGCGTCGAGCTCGGGCACGAGGCGGAACACGCTGACCCCGCTCATCCGATCGCCCGCGATCAGCGAGTGCTGCACCGGAGCGGCGCCCCGCCAGGCGGGCAGAAGCGAGAAGTGCAGGTTGATCCAGCCGTGCGGCGGCGCCGACAGCAGCGGCTCGCGCACGAGCCCCCCGTACGCGACGATGACGCCGAGGTCGGCTCCCCACGCGGTGATCGTCTGCGTCGCTTCGGCGTCGAGGCGGTCGGTCTTCAGGATCGGCAGACCGAGCTCGGCCGCGAGGGCCACGACCGGCGACGGGGTGAGCACCCGTTTGCGTCCGAGCGGCGCGTCGCGCCGCGTGACGACCCCGACGATCTCGTGCCGTGATGCGGCGAGTCGCCGCAGCGACGGCAGGGCTGGTTCCGGTGTCCCGGCGAAGACGATGCGCATGGCGCTCCTCACAGATCGAGATCGGGCACGTCGAGACGTACTCTGAGTGTATTGCGCGGCCCCGCCGGAGCACCGCGCCGCCGCCGCCCGCGCAACGCTGCCGCGACGACCGACGCCCGGAGCGATTCCGCCACGGGACGTCCGAGCGCGTACTCGAAGCGGACGAGGGCGCGGACGGCGTCGTCGCGTGGCACCGGCCCGAGAACCGATGTGTCGGTGAGCGCGGGCACGTCTGCTCGCAGCTGCGCGATCGCCTCGGAGACGGCGGAGGCTGTTCCCTCCACCGCCGCGACGCGGACCGTCGGCGGCATCTGGAGCGGCGCCCGCTCGGCGAGCTCCGCTCGCGCATAGGCGGGCTGGGTCCAGGTCGCGAGCGCCCGCGCAGCGGGGCCGGCCACACCGACGAGGTGGACGGGGGCGCCGGGTGCGGCGAGAGCCGCGGCATCCGACCACCAGCGCAGACACGCTTCGGCGATGCGGAGCTGCTCGGTCATCAGCATCCGATCGCCGTCGAGCAGGATCACGGCGCGGTATCCGCCGGCGGCGAAGGGCTCGGCGCCGCGCGTCGCGATGACGAGCGCGGGCTTGGCATCGACGTGGGTCACCTGGTGATCGCCGTCGGAGACGATGACGCGGGTGTTCGGGAAAGCGCGTCCGAGCTCGTCGGCGGTGCGCTCGCTGCCCGAGGACGCCATGCGCAGACGGTGCGACGAGCAGGACGCGCACGCCCATGCCGGAGCCGAGCGCCCGCACCACGCGCACTCGGGCACGGCTCCCGGCCGCCGGGCGCGCAGAGGGCCGGCGCAGTGCGCGCAGCGGGCCGGTGTGCGGCAGTCGGCACACACGAGGACGGGGGCGTACCCGGGACGGGCGACCTGCACCAGAACCGGTCCGTCCGCGAGCGCCTCACGCGCCGCGGCGAAGGCCGCCGACGGCACCCGCGTTCCCCGCGACTCGCCCTCCCGCGTCGCCGAGAGGACCACGCGGGCGCTCTCACGGCGGCGAGCCGGCACCTCGCGCACCCAGCCGAGCGCCACGAGACGCTCGACGTCGGTCGTGCGCGTCAGGCCGGCGAAGACCAGGGCGCACTCCTGCAGCTCCTGTCGGACGAGCGCGGCGTCGCGTGCGTGCACGCCCGGGCTCAGCGGCTCGGCGAGCAGCGGATCGCCGTCGTCCCAGAGCAGCACCGCGCCGAGATCGTGGGCCGGCGCGTACACGCTCGACCGGTTGCCCACGACGATGCACGGCACGGGTGCCAACAGACGGAGATACCCGGCGTAGCGTTCGGGCCCCGACCGCCGCGCATCGTCGCGGACGACGGCGTCATCGTCGACCCGACGGGCGAGGACGGCCAGGACGTGCGCCTCGTCGCGATGGTCCGGGACCACGACCACCGCGCTCCTCCCCCGACCCAGCGTCAGCACGGCCAGCGCGGCCAACAGCTCGGCCCAGGCGGGCACATCGTCCGCGGGCCGCGGTGGCGCGTCGAGCGCGACGCGCTCGCCCGCCGCGACCGCGGCCTCGAGTTCGGGGTATGCCGCGACGGTCTCACGAGCCCAGGCGAGCGCGTCGGCGGTCACGACCGGGGCCTCGGGCGGGCCGGACGCCGCCCACGCCTTCTCGGCCCGCACCATCCGCTTGGGGATCACCAGGCGCAGGACGTCGCTCGCCGACCCCGCTGCCCGGTCCGCGACCCGGCGCGCGTGCGCGTAGAGCCGTTCCGGCAGCACCTCGACGGGTGACACGACGTCTTCGAGCTCGGACAGGGGGCGATCGCCATCGGTCTCGTGTCCGAGCTCGACGAGGTAGCCCTCGACGGTGCGCCCGACGGTGCGGAGCGGCACCTTCACACGGACGCCGGGCACTGCCGACTCGCGGAGGGCGTCGGGCACGACGTAGTCGAACAGACGGTCGAGCTGCGGCAGCGGTGAGTCGATCAGAACGCGCGCAACACGCCGGGCCTCGCTGCTCACAGGCCCGCTGCGGTGCGCAACTCCTCGACGCGGTCGGTGCGCTCCCAGGTGAACTCGGGCAGTTCGCGACCGAAGTGCCCGTACGCCGCCGTCTTCGCATAGATCGGCCGGAGCAGATCGAGGCGGTCGATGATCGCCTGCGGGCGGAGGTCGAACACATCGCGGATGGCCGCCGAGATCGCCTCGTCGGAGACATGGCCGGTGCCGAAGGACTCGACATACAACCCGACGGGTGCCGCTCGCCCGATGGCATACGCCACCTGCACCTCGAGGCGGTCCGCGAGTCCCGCTGCGACGGCGTTCTTCGCGACCCAGCGCATCGCGTAGGCCGCCGAACGGTCGACCTTGGACGGGTCCTTGCCGCTGAAGGCGCCGCCACCGTGCCGAGCGGCCCCGCCGTAGGTGTCGATGATGATCTTGCGGCCCGTCAGTCCCGCATCGCCCTTCGGGCCGCCGACGACGAACGGGCCGGCCGGGTTGATGACGTACTCGACGTCGGAGATGTCGAGGCCGGTCTCTGCGAGGACGGGCTCGATGACCTCCGCCTGCACGGCCGCTCGCAGCGCAGGAAGCGAGATATCGGGCTGATGCTGCGTCGAGAGCACAACGGTCTCGACCGTGCGGGGCACGGCGCCGTCGTAGCCGAGCGTCACCTGGGTCTTGCCATCGGGCCGCAGGAACGGCAGCGCGCCCGTGCGACGAGCCGACGTCAGACGCTCGGCGATCCGATGGGCCGTCCAGATCGCTATCGGCATCAGCTGCGGCGTCTCGTTCGTCGCGTAGCCGAACATGATGCCCTGGTCGCCGGCGCCGAGCGCGTCGGTGGGATCGATCGACCCCTGCTCGCGATGCTCGAGGGCGTTGTCGACCCCGGCGGCGATGTCGGAGGACTGCTCGCCGATCGACACCGTGACACCGCACGAGTCCCCGTCGAAGCCCGTCTCGCTCGAGGTGTATCCGATGCGGTTGACGACGCCGCGGACGATGCCGGGGATGTCGGCGTAGCCGTCCGTCCGAACCTCGCCGGCTACGTGCACGAGGCCCGTCGTCACGAGGGTCTCCACCGCGACGCGCGAGCCGGGATCCTCCGTCAGCAGGGCATCGAGGATGCTGTCGGAGATCTGGTCGCAGATCTTGTCGGGATGCCCCTCGGTGACGGACTCGGACGTGAACAGGCGCAGCTGGCTCATCGGGACTCCCTGTGGGACGTGACGGGGCGGGATCGGGACGGGGCGGGATCGGGACGGAGACGATTCTGCCCGCGGCGGCCGACATCCGGCTGCCGCGGGCAGAAATATGACGGGGCTGCCGCCGAGTCAGTCGAGCGAACGCAGGCGGAGCTTGTCCTCGTGGATCTCGTGCATAGCGATCGTCAGGGGCTTGTCCTCGACGGACGAGTCGACGAGAGGGCCGACGTTGTCGAAGAGGTTGCCCTCGTGGAGGTCGGAGTAGTAGTCGTTGATCTGACGCGCGCGCTTGGACGCGTAGATGACCAGCTGGTACTTCGAGTCGACCTTGTCGAGCAGGGCGTCGATGGGCGGGTCGATGATGCCTTCGTTGCTTCCGGCCATGGCGGATCCTTCCGGGATCGATGTCGGTGGAGAGTCGGCTGCCGCGCCGCAGGCGCAGGCATCCCCCCAGTCTACGCGATCAGTCGGCCAGCGCGGCGACCTCGTCGGCCGCCCGCGAGACGGTGTCGTTGACGACGCGGTAGTCGAACTCGTTCTGCGATGCCAGCTCGACGCGCGCCGTGCGCAGGCGGCGGGCGCGCTCCTCGGCGTCCTCGGTGCCCCGCCCCACCAGGCGCTCGACCAGCTCATCCCAGCTGGGCGGCAGCAGGAACACGAGGGTCGCGTCGGGCGCGGCGGCGCGAACCTGGCGCGCTCCCTGCAGATCGATCTCCAGGAGCACCGTGCGACCCTGCGCCAGAGCCGCCTCGATCGGAGCCTTCGGGGTGCCGTAACGGTGACGGTTGTGCACCGTCGCCCATTCGAGCAGCTCACCCTCGGCGATCAGGCGGTCGAACTCGGCGTCGTCCACGAAGTAGTAGTGCTCGCCGTCGACCTCGCCGGGCCGCGGGGCCCGTGTCGTCGCGGAGACGGAGAGCATGATCTCGGGATGCGTGTCGCGGATGTGGCCGGCGACCGTGCCCTTGCCCACGGCGGTGGGTCCGGCGAGCACGAGCAGCCGCGATCGGCCGGCGCGCGGCTGCGGCTCGGGCAGGCGCGCGTCGAGGAATCCCTGCAACGCGAGCCGCTGCCGCGACCCCAGCCCGCCGAGGCGCTTGACGGGCGAGATGTCGAGGTCGGCGAGGATGCGGTCGCGCTTGTTCTCGCCGATCGCCGGGATCGCGGTCAGGAAGTCGGTGACCCGCATCGCACCGGCCGCCGAATCGGGGTCGCGCAGAGCCCGCCGCAGGAGCTCCTGGGGCGAGATGACGCGCATCGCGACGTCCTTCTTCAGCGCGGCGCGCTCGCGGCGCGCTTCGACGGCTCGGCGCGAGGCCGCGGCGCGGTCGACCTCGGGCGGGTGGGGACGGTCAGCCACGATGTTCCTCCTCTGCCTCCGCGAGCTCGCGGCGATGAGCGTCGAGCGCGCCGACGATGCCGTCGGGGCCGGCGGCCAGCACGCTGCGACTCGCGCTCGCGATGACCTGGGCGGCATGCGCGCCGAAGACCGACCGCAGCGCGCCGAGCGCCACGCCCTGCGCGCCGAAACCGGGGGCCAGGATCGGCGCGGCACGGAGCGAGTCGTCGGTCAGGCCGAGCTCGTCGCGGTCGACGGTCGCCCCCACGACGAGGCCCACGTGCCCCAGAGCGCCCGCCTCCGCGGCGGCACGATTGGCCCATCCGACCCCGGCTGCGACCCAGTCCGCGACCGTCTGACCGCGCTGCGCCTCGACCGCGGTGACCTCCGCGGACTGCAGGCCGAACGCCTCGGGGTTGCTGGTCGCGGCGAGGACGAAGACGCCCTTTCCAGCACGCGCCGCAGCCGTGATCGTGCCGCGGAGAGACCCCGGGCCGAGGTACGGGCTCACCGTCACGGCATCCGCCTCGAGCGGCGCGCCCGGCTCGAGCCAAGCCGCGGCGTAGCCGTCCATCGTGCTGCCGATATCGCCGCGCTTCGCGTCGGCGATCACGATCAGGCCCGCGTCCCGAGCTGCGGCCTGGACGTCTTCCAATGCCGCGAAGCCCGCCGATCCGTGACGCTCGAAGAACGCGACCTGCGGTTTGACGACGCCGACGCGGCCGCGCGCGGCCTCGACCACACGCAGTCCGAACTCCCGCACGCCCGCGGCTGAGGCCGGAAGGCCCCAGTCCGCGAGCAGCGCGGAGTGCGGATCGATGCCGACGCAGAGCGGCCCGTATGTCTCGAGCGCGCCGGAGAGGCGCTCCCCGAATGCGGTCACCGGCGCCCCGCCCGCTCGAGGGCGTAGTCCTGCAGGCTCTTCACCTCGAAGCCGGCACGGAGCACGGGCAGCGCGCTCACCGCGGCGCCCAGGACCGCCATCGTGGTGAAGAGGGCACGGTCACCCGCCACCGCGGCGGCACGGATCTCGTAGCCGTCCGCGCGCGCGACCCCGCCGGAAGGCGTGTTCACGACCATGTCGACCTCGCCGGCGTTGATCAGATCGACGATGTTGCGCTCACCCGAGCCCTGCGTCTCGGAGTACTTCCCGACGACCTCGACCCGGATGCCGTTGCGCGCGAGGATCTCGGCGGTGCCCTCCGTGGCGATCAGGCGGAAGCCGAGTTCCTGCAGCCGGTGGGCCGGCAGGATCACGGCGCGCTTGTCGTCGTCGGCGACCGAGAGGAACACCGTGCCCGAGGTCGGCATGCCGCCGTAAGCGGCCGCCTGGCTCTTGGCGAAGGCGGTCGGGAAATCACGGTCCATTCCCATGACCTCGCCGGTCGAGCGCATCTCGGGTCCGAGGACGGAGTCGACGGTGCGGCCGTCGGCGGTGCGGAACCGCTTGAACGGCAGCACGGCCTCCTTCACGGCGACCGGAGCATCGAGCGGGACGCGCGAGCCGTCCTCGGCGGGCAGCAGCCCCTCGGCCTTGAGCTCGCCGATCGACGACCCGGCCATGATCCGCGAGGCGGCCTTGGCGAGCGGGATGCCGAGCGCCTTCGACACGAACGGCACGGTGCGGCTGGCGCGCGGGTTCGCCTCGATGACGTAGAGCACTCCGGCCGACACGGCGAACTGGACGTTGAGCAGTCCGCGCACGCCGACTCCGCGGGCGATCGCGAGGGTGGCCTCGCGGACCCGGTCGATCTCGGTGCGGCCCAGCGACATGGGGGGCAGCGTGCAGCTCGAGTCACCGGAGTGGATGCCGGCCTCTTCGAGGTGCTCCATCACGCCGCCGATGTACAGCTCTTCGCCGTCGAACAGCGCGTCGACGTCGAGCTCGACCGCGTCATCGAGGAAGCGATCGACGAGCAGCGGGAGGCCCGGGCCGATGATCGCCTGGTCGGCGACGCGCACGAAGTAGTCGCGCAGGCTCTCGGTGTCGTAGACGATCTCCATGCCTCGCCCGCCCAGCACGAAGCTCGGCCGGACGAGCACGGGGTAGCCGATCGACTCGGCGACCTCGACGGCCCCCTCGACATCGATCGCGGTGCCGTTGCGCGGCGCGACGAGACCGGCGTCGTCGAGCAGACGTGAGAACAGCTCACGCTCCTCGGCCAGATCGATGGCCTCCGGCTGGGTGCCGAGGATGCTGTATCCGGCGGCCTCGATTCCCTTCGCGAGCCCGAGCGGGGTCTGCCCGCCGAGCTGGCAGATGACGCCGAGGATCGTGCCGGACTGCGACTCGGCGTGCAGCACCTCGAGGACGTCCTCGAGCGTCAGCGGCTCGAAGTAGAGCCGATCGCTCGTGTCGTAGTCGGTCGAGACCGTCTCGGGGTTGCAGTTGACCATGATCGTCTCGTACCCGGCATCCGCCAGGGCGAAGCTCGCGTGCACGCAGGAGTAGTCGAACTCGACGCCCTGACCGATGCGGTTGGGGCCCGAGCCGATGATGACGACCTTGGTGCGCTCGGAGGGCGTGACCTCGGTCTCGGAGTCGTACGACGAGTAGTGGTACGGCGTGAGCGCAGGGAACTCGCCGGCGCAGGTGTCGACCGTCTTGAAGACGGGGCGGAGGCCGAGCGCGTGGCGGACGCCGCGCACCTCCTCCTCGGTGATGCCGCGGAGCTGCGCGATCTGCGCGTCGCTGAACCCGTGGTCCTTGGCCGTGCGGATGACGTGCTCGTCGAGCTCGCCGGAATCGGCCACGAATGCGGCGACCTCGTTGATGAGCTCGATCTGGTCGAGGAACCACGGGTCGATCGCGGTGGCCTCGAAGGCCTGCTCGACCGTGGCGCCCTTGCGCATCGCCTGCTGCAGCACCACGATCCGCCCGTCCGTCGGGGTCTTCGCGATCTCGAGCAGCTCGTCGACCGTGCGCTCCTCGTCGCCCCAGTGGAAGCTCGATCCCCGCTTCTCGAGCGAGCGCAGCGCCTTCTGGAGCGCCGTGGCGTAGTTCCGGCCGATCGCCATCGCCTCGCCGACCGACTTCATGGTGGTCGTGAGGGTCGTGTCGGCGGCGGGGAACTTCTCGAAGTTGAAGCGCGGCACCTTCACGACGACGTAGTCGAGCGTCGGCTCGAAGCTCGCCGGGGTGACCTTCGTGATGTCGTTCGGGATCTCGTCGAGACGGTAGCCGATCGCGAGCTTCGCGGCGATCTTCGCGATCGGGAATCCGGTCGCCTTGGATGCCAGCGCGGACGAACGCGACACGCGCGGGTTCATCTCGATGACGATGATGCGCCCCGTCTGCGGGTCGACGGCGAACTGGATGTTGCAGCCACCGGTGTCGACGCCGACGGCGCGGATGATGTCGATGCCGATGTCGCGCATCTTCTGGTACTCGCGGTCGGTGAGCGTCAGGGCCGGCGCGACCGTGATGGAGTCGCCCGTGTGGACGCCGACGGGATCGACGTTCTCGATCGAGCAGACGACCACGGTGTTGTCGGCCGAGTCGCGCATGAGCTCGAGCTCGTACTCCTTCCACCCGAGGATCGACTCCTCGAGCAGAACCTCCGTGGTCGGCGAGTCGCGCAGACCCGCTCCCGCGATACGGCGCAGATCCTCTTCGTTGTACGCGAAGCCCGAGCCGAGACCGCCCATCGTGAAGGAGGGACGCACGACGAGCGGGTAGCCGAGCTCGGCTGCGCCCGCGAGCACCTCGTCCATCGTGTGGCAGATGCGGCTGTCGGCGACATCCGCTCCCGAGTCGATGACGAGCTGCTTGAAGATCTGCCGATCCTCGCCCTTGTTGATCGCCTCGAAGTTCGCGCCGATCAGTTCGATGTCGTACTTCTCGAGGATGCCGTGCTTGTGCAGGTCGATCGCCGCGTTGAGCGCGGTCTGGCCGCCCAGGGTCGGCAGGATCGCGTCGGGGCGCTCCTTGGCGATGATCGTCTCGATGACCTGCCACGTGATCGGCTCGATGTACGTGGCGTCGGCGAAGTCGGGATCGGTCATGATCGTCGCCGGGTTCGAGTTGACGAGGATGACGCGGACGCCCTCCTCGCGGAGCACCCGGCACGCCTGGGTGCCGGAGTAGTCGAATTCACAGGCCTGGCCGATGACGATCGGCCCCGACCCGATGACGAGAACGCTCTGGATATCGTCGCGCTTGGGCATCAGTTCTTGTTCTCCTGGGTCGCGATCACGAGGTCGCGGAAGCGGTCGAAGAGGTAGTTGGCGTCGTGCGGACCCGCCGCGGCCTCGGGGTGGTACTGCACCGAGAAGGCCGGCAGGTCGAGGGCGCGAAGGCCCTCCACGACGTTGTCGTTGAGGCCGACGTGGCTGACCTCGACGCGGCCGAAGCCCGCGGGGCTGTCGACGACGCCCTCGATCGGAGCGTCGACGGCGAAGCCGTGGTTGTGCGCGGTGATCTCCACACGGCCGGTCTGCTTGTCGAGCACGGGCTGGTTGATGCCGCGGTGGCCGAAGGGCAGCTTGTACGTGCCGAAGCCGAGCGCACGGCCGAGGAGCTGGTTGCCGAAGCAGATCCCGAAGAACGGCAGCTTGTCGGCGAGCACTCCCCGCAGCAGCTCGACGTGGTGATCGCTCGCGGCGGGGTCTCCGGGGCCGTTCGAGTAGAACACCGCGATCGGGTCGATCGCGCGCAGCTGCTCGAGCGTGACGTCCTGCGGGAGGACGTGCACGTCGAAGCCGCGGGCGGCGAGGTTGTTGACGGTCGCCTGCTTGACGCCGAGGTCGAGCACGGCGAGGTTGCCGAGGCGCTCCCCCGACGCCGGCGTCACTTCCGCTGCGGGCACCGACACCTCGGCCGAGAGGTTGCGACCGGTCATCTCGGGCGCCTCGCGGACGATGCGGAGCTGCTCCTCGGGGTCGATGTCGGCGGCGTCGCCGCTGAAGACGCCGCCGCGCATGGAGCCCGCCGAGCGCAGGACACGCGTCACGGCGCGCGTGTCGATGCCGCTGATGCCGACGATGCCGTCTCGCTCGAGCGATTCGTCGAGCGAGTTCTCCGAGCGCCAGTTCGACACGACGCGCGAGGGGTCGCGGACGATGTATCCGGCGACCCAGATGCGGCGGGACTCGACGTCCTCGCCGTTCATGCCGGTGTTCCCGATGTGCGGTGCGGTCTGCAGCACGATCTGGCCGGCGTAGGACGGGTCGGTGAGGGTCTCCTGGTATCCGGTCATGCCGGTGGCGAAGACGACCTCTCCGAGCGTGGTGCCGCGCGCACCGTAGGCGCGGCCGATGTGGCGGGATCCGTCCTCGAGAACGAGCACGGCGGGGTCACGGGTGAACAGTGTCACGCGTCGCCTCCTGGGGTCTGGGTGGGGGTCACGATGGTCTGGATGGCGTCGGCCAGCGCACGGGCCGACGCGGTCTGGGGTCGGAAGTAGCTGTCGACGATCGTCTCGTCGTCGATCAGCCAGCTCAGGCGTGTCAGGCCCTGCTTCTCGACGACGCGGTCGATCGCGACGGTTGCCTGATCGACCGAGACGATGCGCTCGGCGGGGATGAACAGGCGCGGCTGACCGGTCAGGTCGAGGGCCACGCCGCCACCCGCGTCGCCCGCGGCGACGATGACGTCGACACGGGAGCGGAATCCGAGCCCGCGGATGGCGAGGCGCTCGAGCGGCTCGTCGTGGCGTGTCGTCGCGACGTAGAGTCCCGAGATCGCCGCCGTCTGAACGGCCCCGGCCGGCAGTTCGCCGACCGGCACCGTGAGGCCGCTGTCGCGCCTCGTTCGTCGTCGCCACGCCCACACCCCGAGGGCGAGCAGCAGCAGGGCGACGGCGACCATGACGAGCAGGGCGCCCTCACGGCTCATGCGCGCGCCCCCGGCTCGTCGAGCAGATCACCGTCGGCGACCGTCGCCGTGCCGCGGAAGAGGGTCCAGCGCACGTCCCCGGGCAGCTCACGATCGAGGTAGGGCGAGTTGACACTGCGACCGCGCAGGTCGGCATCTGTGAAGGTGCGGACCGGGCGCGGGTCGTACAGCGTGAACGACGCCGGGCGGCCCGCCTCGAGCGGCGTGCCCGCGTCGGTCAGGCGACCGATCCGGGCGGGAGCCGTCGAGAGCACGCGCGCGACGTCCTCCCACCCGAGAAGTCCCGTGTCGACGACCGCCTGCTGCACGACGCGCAGAGCGGACTCGAGACCCACCATGCCGTTCGCGGCCGCGGCCCATTCGCAGCTCTTGGCCTCGGCGGGGTGCGGGGCGTGGTCGGTCGCGACGATGTCGATCGTCCCGTCGGCGAGGCCCTCCCGCACGGCCTGGACGTCCTCATCGCGTCGGAGCGGCGGGTTGACCTTGAACCGGGCGTCGTAGCCGCGGACGAGCTCCTCGGAGAGCAGCAGGTGGTGCGGCGTGACCTCGGCGGTCACATTGACCCCGCGCTTCTTCGCCCACCGGATGATGTCGACCGAACCGGCCGTCGAGAGGTGACACACGTGTAGGCGGGAGCCGACGTGCTCGGCCAGCAGCACATCGCGCGCGATGATCGACTCCTCGGCGACGGCCGGCCACCCGGTCAGGCCCAGTTCGGCGGACACGACGCCCTCGTTCATCTGGGCGCCCTCGGTCAGGCGCGGATCCTGAGCATGCTGCGCCACCACGCCGTCGAACGACTTCACGTACTCCAGGGCGCGGCGCATGATCAGCGGGTCGAACACGCAGAGCCCGTCGTCGCTGAAGACGCGGACGCGAGCGCGCGAGGCGGCCATGGCGCCGAGCTCGGCGAGTCGCTCGCCCTTCTGCCCGATCGTCACCGCGCCGATCGGCTGCACGTGCACGTACCCGGCGGCCTCGCCGAGCGCGAGCTCCTGCTCGACGACACCCGCGGTGTCGGCCACGGGCGAGGTGTTCGGCATGGCGAAGACCGTCGTGAAACCGCCGGCGGCCGCCGCACGCGAGCCCGAGAGGATGGTCTCCGAGGCCTCGTAACCGGGCTCCCGCAGATGCGTGTGCAGGTCGACGAGCCCGGGCAACGCGATGAGTCCGTCGGCGTCGACCACCGTCGCGCCGGCGGCGCTCAGGCCCGAGCCGACCTCGGTGATCATCCCGTCGGCGATCACCATGTCGACGGCGTCGCCGCCCGACAGGCGCGCTCCGCGGATGAGGAAGCTCTCGCTCATCGTCCGTCCTCCTCAGCTTCGGTGCGCTCGCCCGCCAGCAGCAGGTAGAGCACGGCCATCCGCACCGAGACGCCGTTCGCGACCTGCTCGAGCACAGTCGAGCGCGGCGAATCGGCGGCGGCGGCGGAGATCTCCATCCCCCGGTTCATCGGGCCGGGGTGCAGGACAATGCTATCGGCCGGAAGCGCCGCGAGTCGCGCGGCATCCAGGCCCCACGTGCGTGAATACTCCCGTTCAGTCGGGAAATACGCGGCGTTCATCCGCTCGAGCTGGATGCGGAGCATCATGAGCGCGTCGGGCTCGTCCGCGATGGCCTCGTCGAGGTCGTAGACCACGCGCACCGGCCACGCCGACACGTCCTGCGGCACGAGGGTCGGCGGGGCGACGAGGGTGACCTCGGCCCCCAGCGTCGTCAGGAGCCAGACGTTCGAACGTGCGACACGCGAGTGCAGGATGTCGCCGACGATGGTCACGCGCAGGCCGGAGAGATCGCGGCCGCGGCTGTCTTCGCCGAAGAAGCGCTTGCGGATCGTGAAGGCGTCGAGCAGCGCCTGCGTCGGGTGCGCGTGGGTCCCGTCGCCCGCGTTGACCACGCCGGCGCTGATCCAGCCGCTCGTCGCCAGCGTCTGAGGAGCCCCGGACGCGCCGTGGCGGATCACGACGGCATCCGCCCCCATCGCCTGCAGCGTCTGGGCGGTGTCCTGGAGCGATTCGCCCTTCGAGACCGAGGAGCCCTTGGCCGAGAAGTTGATCACGTCGGCGGAGAGACGCTTGGCGGCCGCCTCGAATGAGATCCGGGTGCGCGTGGAGTCCTCGAAGAAGAGGTTCACGACCGTCTTGCCCCGGAGCGTCGGGAGTTTGCGCACCTCGCGCTGCTGCGTGGCGGACATGTCCTCGGCGACGTCGAGGATGCGGAGCGCATCGAGCTGGTCGAGGCCCTTGGTGTCGAGAAGGTGCCTCATGATCCGATCGTCACCTCTTCGACGGCGTCGACCTCGCGCAGGCGCACGTTGACCCGCTCGTCACGGGCGCTGGGCAGGTTCTTCCCGACGAAATCGGGTCGGATCGGGAGCTCACGGTGGCCTCGGTCGACGAGAGCCGCCAACCGGACCGCCGCCGGGCGGCCGACGTCCTGCAACGCGTCGAGGGCAGCGCGGATCGATCGCCCCGAGAACAGCACGTCATCGACGAGGACGACCACCTTGCCGTCGATGCCGCCGGCCGGGATCTCCGTGGGCTGCGGCGCCCGCGTCGGATTGCGGTGGAGGTCGTCGCGGTACATCGTCACGTCGAGGGCTCCGACCGGGACGGCCGTCCCGGAGATCTCCGCGAGGAGAGAGCCGATGCGTGTCGCGAGGGGGACCCCCCGCCGCGGGATGCCGAGGATGACGAGGTCGGCGGGGCCCTTGTTCGATTCGAGGATCTCGTGCGAGATCCGCGTCAGGGCCCGGGCGATGTCGGCTTCATGCAGCACGGTTCGCGTGCTCATCCGCCGCTCCCTTCTCCGCCTCACAGGACGGTGTTAAAGGTTGCTGGGTGCGGCGCCCATGATAGCGGTCGCGACCGGCCGCCGTCGCATCGACGCACACTCGGGCTCCGTCCGGGGGCGGACTGTTACGCTCGACGAAATTCCATGACTGCACCGACCGACGTCCCCATCGCACCGGACGCCCGTCTGCACGTGGCAACGCACGGCTCGGCCGCGGAGCCCGGAGCGACGGGCCGCGCCGGTGCGAAGGCTATCCTCCTGGGTGAGCACGCCGTCGTCTACGGACGACCTGCGATCGCGATCCCCGTCCGCGCCCTCGGTGTCGAGGCCCATGCGCGGCCGACGGACGGTCGCGGGCACCTCGCCAGCACGCTCTATCACGGTCCGATCGCACAGGCTCCCGACCGGTTGAACGTCACGCTGACCGCCATGCGAGCCGCCCTCGCAGCCGCCGGACGGCCCGGCGCCGCACTCGACATCTCGATCGACAGCAGCATCCCGGCCGAACGCGGTCTCGGATCCAGCGCCGCGGTGTCGGCAGCGGTGATCGAGGCGGTACTCGGCGCGTGCGGGCTCGCCGCCGACGACGAGACGATGCACGAGCTGATCCAGACCGCCGAGCGCGCCGCCCACGGTGCGCCGAGCGGACTCGACGCCCGTACGGTGCGCGCCCGCGCGGCCGTGTGGTTCGACCAGGGCCGCATCGAACCCGTCTCCGTCGGGACGGACCTCGTCTTCGTCATCGCCGACACGGGAGTGCGCGGTCGCACCCGAGAGGCCGTCGCCGCTGTTGCCGAACGCCGCGAGGCCGATCCGCGCGGCGTGGAAACCGCGCTGGACGAGCTCGGCGACCTCGCGACGACGCTGCGCGATGACGTGTCCGCGGGTGATCGCGTCGCCATCGGCGGCGGGATGAATCGCGCGCACGTGCTGCTGAACGGGCTCGGCGTCGGCGACCCCGCCCTCGACCACCTCGTCCGCACCGCGATGGCCGGGGGTGCGCTGGGCGCCAAGCTGACGGGCGGAGGGCGCGGCGGCTGCGTGCTCGCACTCGCCCGCGACACCGCCTCCGCAGCCGAACTCGGCGAACGACTCACCCGCGCCGGCGCCGCCGCGGTCTGGACCACCACCGTCGAAGGAGTGGCATGAGCACCGCGACAGCCATCGCCCACCCGAACATCGCGCTCGTGAAGTACTGGGGCAAGCGCGACAGCGTGTTGAATCTCCCCGCCACGGGCAGCCTGTCGATGACGCTCGACATCTTCCCCACCACCACCACCGTGACCCTCGACGAGCACGCGGCGCGTGACGTGCTCGTCTTCAATGGCGACGAGCGGGTCGACGGACCCGCCGAACGGGTGTCGCGGTTCCTCGACATCGTCCGCGAGCTCGCCGGCAGCACCGCCGCTGCTCACGTCGACACGGTGAACACCGTGCCGTCGGCCGCCGGCCTCGCGTCGTCCGCCTCCGGATTCGCGGCGCTCGCCGTCGCCGCCGCACACGCCTACGGTCTCGACCTCGACGCACGCGCCCTCAGTCGCCTCGCACGGCGCGGGTCGGGGTCGGCATCGCGTTCGATCGTCCCGGGCTTCGCGATCTGGCACGCGGGCGACAGCGACGAGACGTCGTTCGCCGAGCCGGTCGAGGCACCCGATCTCGCGATGGTCGTCGCGATGGTCGAGAAGCGCGAGAAGCCGATCTCCAGTCGCGAGGCGATGCGCCGCACGGTGCTCACGTCGCCGTTCTACCCGGCGTGGGTCTCCTCGACGGCGGAGAGCCTCGATGCGGCGGCGGAGGCGTGTCGCTCCGGCGACGTCGAACGCCTCGGACGCGTCACCGAGGTCAACGCCCTGCGGATGCACGCGCTGATCCAGTCGTGCGACCCGCCGATCCGCTACCTGAGCCCCGTGAGCGTCGAGATCTTCGATCGCGTGGCTGCGCTGCGCGAGACGGGCGTCGAGGCCTGGGCGACCGCCGATGCGGGCCCCAACGTCGTCGTGCTGGCGCGGCCCGAGTCGGTCCCCGCCGTCACCGCCGCACTCACCGGGCTCGCCGAGCTCGCCGTCGCGCGCCCCGGTCCCGCCGCGGCTCTGGTCACGCGAGCGGGCGAATGACACCCGCAGAGACGACGGGCGCGATCGTCGTGCACGCGCCCGGCAAGCTCTTCGTCGCCGGCGAGTACGCCGTGGTGTCCCCGGGCGAGCCGTCCGTGCTCATCGCTGTCGACCGCTACCTGACGGTGTCGCTCACCGAGAGCGTCGACGAGGGCAGCATCCACTCGCCGGAGTACAGCCGGATGCCGGTGCGCTGGACGCGCGGTCAGGACGGGCTCACCCTCGACCGCGAGCATCATCCGTACGACTACGTCATCGCGGCGATCGAGGTCTCCGAGAGGCTGCGTGCCGAGCGGGGACTCCGTCCGCGCTTCTTCGATCTGTTCATCGAGAGCGGTCTCGACGATCCCAGCGGACGGAAGTTCGGGCTCGGCTCATCCGCGGCCGTCACCGTGGCGACGATCGCCGCGATCGATGAGTTCTACGGTTTCGGTCTCGACGCCCGCGGGCGGTTCGAGCTCGCGATGCTCGCGACCATCGCGGTCGCCCCCAACGCCTCCGGAGGCGACGTCGCCGCGAGCACCTACGGCGGATGGATCGGCTACCGATCGCCCGATCGCGAGCGACTGCGCGCGGCACGCAGCGAACGCGGCGTCGCCGCCGTGCTCGGCTCGGACGCGTGGGAGGGCACGGAGATCATCCGGCTCACTCCCCCGTCCAGCCTCGACCTGCTCGTGGGATGGACCGGTCACCCCGCATCCACCGAGCGGCTCGTGAGCGGCGTGTCGCGCGGCACGAACGTCGCCGGCGACGCGCACACCGGTTTCCTCGAGGCCTCGCGCGCGTGCGTCGGGGATCTCTGGCGAGCTCTCGCGGCTCACCCCGTCGAGACACCCGGAGGCACCGTGTCCGACGATGCTCTGGCACTCGAGGCGATTCGGCGCAACCGTCGCCTGCTTCAGGAGCTCGGCGCCCGGACCGGTGTGACGATCGAGACGGACCGGCTGCGCGTCCTGTGCGATGCCGCCGAGGCGATCGGTGCCGCCGGCAAGCCGTCCGGCGCCGGCGGCGGCGACTGCGGCATCGTCCTCGCACCGGCGCACTCCGATGTCGCCGGCATGCTCCGCGTCTGGGAGACCAATGACATCCGACACCTCACGATCGGCGTGCACCCGCCGGAAGGAGAGCACCATGCCGGCTGAACAGGCCTCCGAGCGCAAGGACGACCACGTCCGGCTCGCCGCCGCGCAGCAGAAGGAGGCGCCCCGCCCCAACGGATGGGACGACGTGCGGTTCGTCCACCACGCCCTCGCCGGCGTCGATGCCGATCGCGTCGATCTCGGCGTGGAGGTCGCGGGCGCTCGCTGGGCTCTCCCGTTCTACGTCAACGCCATGACGGGAGGCAGCGCCTCGACCGGCGCCATCAACCGCGACCTGGCGATCGCCGCGCGCGAGACGGGTGTCGCCATCGCATCGGGTTCGCTGAGCATCGCGCTCGACAACCCCGAGCTCATGGGCACCTTCCGCGTCATCCGCGATGAGAACCCGGACGGTTTCGTCATGGCCAACGTCGGCATCGAGCGGTCGCCGGAAGACGCACGCCGCGCCGTGGACGCGCTGGAGGCGAATGCGCTCCAGGTGCACGTCAACGCGATGCAGGAGACCGTCATGCCCGAGGGCAGCCGGTCGTTCTCGAGCTGGCCGGCATCCCTCGAAGCCATCGTCGCAGCCGTCGACGTCCCCGTCGTGGTCAAGGAGGTCGGGTTCGGACTCAGCGCCGCGACCCTCTCCCGCCTCGGCGGCATGGGTGTGCGCTTCGCGGACGTCTCCGGGGTCGGGGGCACCGACTTCATGCGCATCGAGAACGATCGCCGCTCGGGCCGCGACTACGCCTACCTCGCCGGGTGGGGCCAGTCCGCCGTCGAGTGCCTGCTGGAGGCACCGGCGGATGCGCCGGTGCTGCTCGCCTCCGGCGGAGTCCGCACGCCGCTCGACGTCGCGCGTGGGCTCGCGCTCGGCGCCCGCGCGGTCGGGGCGTCCGGCTCCTTCCTCTCCGTGGTGCTCGACGGTGGTGCGGAGGCGCTCGTCTCGCGCATCCGGGAATGGTCAGACCACCTCACGGCGTTGCACTCCCTGGTGGGGGCGACCCGTCCGGACGACCTCCGCCGCACCGACCTGATCATCCACGGACGCGCGGCCGAGTTCGCCCGTGCCCGCGGTATCGACATCGACAGCCTGGCGCGCCGCGCCGGCGGGAAGGACGCGCGATGAGTGCCGAGTTCACCCCGATCCCCCTCCGCTGGGTGGGCCCGCTGCGGCTGACCGGTGACGTCGAGGCCGAGCAGGAAGTTCCCCTCGCCACCTACGAGTCGCCGCTGTGGCCGTCCGTCGGACGAGGCGCCCGTATCTCGCGTCTCGTCGAGGACGGCATCCGCGTGACCGTCGTCGATGAGCGCATGACGCGCTCGTCGCTGTTCGTCGCCGAGTCCGCCGCCGCGGCCGTCGCGGCGTCCCGCGCGATCGTCGCCCGTTTCGACGAGCTCGCCGCCGCCGTCTCCGAACGCAGCCGGCACGCGAAGCTCATCGACCTCGACACCGAGATCGTCGGCAACCTCCTCTACGTCCGCTTCGCGCTGACGACCGGCGACGCGTCGGGTCACAACATGGTGACGTTCGCCGCCGAGACGCTCATGGAGCGGGTTCTCTCGTGGCATCCCGAGCTCTCGTACGGTTCGATCTCGGGCAACTACTGCACCGACAAGAAGGCCACCGCCGTCAACGGCATCCTCGGACGCGGCCGCAACGTCATTGCCGAGATCCTCATCCCCGCCGAGCTCGTCGACAAGCAGCTGCGCTCGACAGCGCAGCGCATCGTCGACCTCAACGTGCAGAAGAACCTCGTGGGCTCGACGATCGCCGGCGCGCTGCGTTCGGCGAACGCCCACTACGCGAACATGCTGCTGGCCTTCTACCTCGCGACGGGGCAGGATGCCGCGAACATCGTCGAGGGCTCGCAGGGATTCACCTGGGCAGAAGTCCGCGGGGACGGCGACCTGTACTTCTCGTGCACGCTCCCCCACCTCATCGTCGGCACCGTCGGCAACGGCAAGGACCTGCCGGCCGTCGACGACGCGCTCGCCCGCCTCGGCTGCCGCGACGAGCGCCCCTCCGGTGATAACGCCCGGCGTCTCGCCGGCCTGATCGCCGCCACCGTCCTCTGCGGAGAGCTCTCGCTGCTCGCCGCCCAGACCAACCCCGGGGAGCTCATGCAGTCGCATCTGCTCCTCGAGCGCCGGAAGGATTCCACGAAGTGACCACCATCGGCATCCACGACCTCGCCGTCGCCACCGCCTCGCACGTCGTCGAGCTCGACGACCTCGCGGCTCGCGCCGACATCGACCCCGCGAAGTTCCGCGTCGGGCTCGGTCAGGAGCAGATGAGCATCCCGGGCCTCGACGAGGACATCGTCACGATGGGCGCTGCGGCGGCCCAGCGCATCATCGACCGCCACGGCGTCGACGGCATCCGGACCCTGTTCTTCGCCACCGAGACCGGCATCGATCAGTCGCGTGCGGCCGGTGTGCATGTGCACGAGCTTCTCGGCCTGCCGCGGTCGGTGCGTGTCGTCGAGCTGAAGCAGGCCTGCTACTCCGCGACCGCCGCGCTGCAGGCGGCCGCAGGGCTCATCGCGCGCAACCCCGATGAGCGCGTCCTCGTGATCGCGAGCGACGTCGCGCGCTACGAGCTCGACACCGCCGCCGAGCCCACGCAGGGTGCCGGTGCCGTCGCGTTCCTCGTCTCCGCAGACCCGGCCATCGCCGTGCTCGAGACCGCGGCCGGCGTGTACACCGCCGAGGTCGACGACTTCTGGCGCCCGAACGACAGCGTGACGGCTGTCGTTGACGGGAAGCTCTCGGTCAGCGCCTATCTGGACGGCGTCGCAGGTGCGTGGGACGACTACCGCTCGCGCGGCGGCGTCGACATCGACCAGATCGACTGGTTCTGCCACCACCAGCCGTTCACCAAGATGGCCGTCAAGGCGCACCGCGCGCTCGGGCAGCACCTGGGCGTCGAGCTCGACCCCGAGCTGGTGACGGCGACGACGGGATACAACCGCCGGATCGGCAACTCCTACACCGCGTCGCTCTACATCGCGCTGGCGGCCCTGCTCGAGGGCGAGAACGACCTGACGGGGTCGCGCATCGGGCTCTTCAGCTACGGCTCGGGGTCGGTCAGCGAGTTCTTCACCCTCGTCGTGCAGCCGGGCTACCGCGATGCGACGCGTGGCGCGGAGACCGAGGCCATCCTCGCCGCACGGACGCCCGTCGACGTGCCGACCTACCGCGAGCTGCACGACGCGGCGCACCGCGACAGCACCGTCGACGTGGAGATCGTCCCCGAGTCGCCCGGCCCGTTCCATTTCGCGGGCCTCTCGGGCCGCGCGCGCCGCTACACGCGCGACTGACGCCCAGCGCTTCGCAAGAGCGCACGAACGCACGGTTCCAGCCCTTGGAACCGTGCGTTCGTGCATCCTCGCCGCGGAGCGAGAACGAGGCTCGCATGCAGAGAGCGCCCCGACGTCGTCGGGGCGCTCTCTGCATGCGGGGTGGGGTCAGTTCTGGCCCTGCTCGCCGAGCTCGAGCAGACGCGAGATCGCCTCCGTCAGCTTGGCGTCAGCCTCGCCGTACGCGGCCCAGTCGGCGTTCTGCATCGCCGTGTTGCGCTCCGCGAGAGCATCACGGGCCTGGTCGAGCGCCGCCTGGTAGTCCGCGGCCGGAGTCGTCGGGACGGTCCCGCCGGTACCGGTGTCCGGAGTCGTCTCGTCGCCGGGGCTCGGCTCGGGCACGACGTCCGTGTCGCCGGTGCTCGCACCCGAGTCGCCGCCGAACAGCTTGTCGAGCGCCTCCTGCAGGGTGTCCTCGAACGCGACCTGGTCGCCGAAGCCCACGAGCACCTTCTGCAGGGTGGGGAGCTTCGTCGCGCCGGAGGACTGCACGAACACGGGCTGCACGTAGAGCAGACCGCCACCGACGGGCAGTGTCAGCAGGTTGCCGTTGATGACCTCCGACTGGCCCTGACGCAGGATGTTGGAGAACGACGACACCACGGGATCCGCGTTGAACGTGTTCTGCACCTGTCCGGGACCCGGCACAGGCGTCTCGGCGTTGACCTCGAGCATCCGGAGCTTGCCGTACTCGCCGCTGACGACGCCCGCCTCGGAACCGGCGTCGGAGTCGACCGACAGGTAGCCCATCAGCACGTTGCGGGTGTCCTGACCGCCGGGGATGAACGACGAGAACATCGAGTACGACGGGGCGTCCTGGCCCGGCATCTTCATCGTGAGGTAGTACGGCGGCTGCAGCTGCGTGTCCTGCTGCGGGTCGTTCGGAGTCTTCCAGGCGTTGTCACGCGAGTAGAACGACTGCGCCGTGTCGACGTGATAGGTACCGAGCATCGCGCGCTGCACCTTGAACAGGTCGGTCGGGTACCGGACGTGGCTCATGAGGTCGCCGCTCATGTCGCTGATCGGCTTGAGCGTGTTCGGGTAGACCTTCTGCCAGGCCTGCAGCAGCGGGTCGGTCTCGTCCCACGCGTAGAGCGTCACTTCGCCCGAGTACGCGTCGACCGTCGCCTTCACCGAGTTGCGGATGTAGTTGATGTTGTCCAGCGCGACGCGAGGCTGCGGGTTCGACGAGTCGGAGATCGCATCGCTGAGGCTGACGATCGACGAGTACGGGTAGTTGGCGCTCAGCGTGTAGCCGTCGACGATCCAGACGATGCGCCCGTCGACGACCGAGGGGTACGGGTCGTTGTCGAGCTCGAGGTACGGCGCGACCTTCTGCACGCGGGTCGCCGGGTCGCGGTCGTAGAGGATCTGCGAGTCCTCGTTGATGGCGTCGGAGAACAGGATGTCGGTGGACTGGAACTTCAGCGAGTAGATCAGGCGGTGGAAGACGTCACCGATCGAGGGACCGCCGTCGCCGTCGAACGTCGTCTTCGTCTGGCTCTCGCCCTCCTGACCACGCGGGTAGTCGAGCTCGATGGGCGACGATCCCTCGGGGGCTCCGACGATCGAGTACGTCGGCGAGAACTCGCCGAAGTAGACGCGCGGCTCGTACTTCTGACCGTTGGTCAGCTCACCGGATGCCGGGATGCCGCGCTCGACGAAGACCGGGTTGCCGTCGGCCGTGCGCTCGTTGCCCTTGGCCGCGACCATGCCGTAACCGTGGGTGTACACGAGGGTCGTGTTGTACCACGAGGCCGCGTCACCGAGCTGGTTGACATTGAGCTCGCGGACCGAGACCACCGTGTCCTGCGACTGTCCGTCGATCTCGTAGCGGTCGACGTCGAGGGGCTCGGCGAACTGGTAGTACGAGCGGTACTGCTCGATCTGGCGCACGGTCGGTCCGATGATGGCGGGGTCCATGATGCGGATCGAAGCCGTCGTGTCGGCGTCGGCACGCAGCTGGCCCGGCTCGACGTCGGTCACGGCCTGGAAGTCGGTCTTCTCGAGACCCGAGATGCCGTAGGCCGCCTTGGTGCCTTCGATGTTGCGCTCGTAGTACTGCGATTCGAGCGTGAGCTGGTTCGGGCGCACCTGCACGTTGTTGACGAACCACGGGTAGGCGACGCCGACGACGAGGGAGGTCACGATGAGGAGGCCGGTGCCGATGAGCGGGAAGCGCCAACGTCCGATGATCGCGGTGACGAAGAACAGCACCGCCACGATCGCGGCGGCGATCGCGAGGATCGTCTGACCGGGGATGACGGCGTTGACGTCCACGTAACCCGCACCCGTGATGCGGTCGTTCGGCGTGACGAGAGTGCGATACCGATCGATCCAGATGCTCACGCCCTGGACCAGCAGGTAGATGCCCGCGATGACGGCGAGCTGGATGCGCGCCGACTTCGAGATCCGCAGCTCGCGCTGACCGACCCGGACGGAGCCGTAGAGGTACGACACGAGGGCCGTCACCAGGAGGCACACGATGACGATCGCCGAGACGAAGCCCACCGCCGCCGAGAGGAACGGGAGCGTGAAGAGGTAGAAGCCGGTGTCGAGCCCGAACTGCGGATCGGTCGTGCCGGTGTTTCCGCCGTTGAGCCAGAGCGCCACCGTCTCCCACTGAGCCGAGGCGGCGAAGCCGGCGAAGAACCCGAAGAAGGTCGGGATGCCCCACATGCCCAGACGGCGCAGGGGCTCGACGACCTCCTGGTAGCGGTCGAGCTGCGAGCTCAGTCGTGCGTAGACCGGCCGCAACCGGTAGGCGAGCTGGATCGAGAGCCAGACGGGCACCGCCATGGCGACGAACCCGACGACGAACATGATCGCCCGCGCGGTCCACTGGGTCACCAGGACCCCGTCGAAGCCGAGCTGACGGAACCACAGCCAATCGGCGTAGAGGCTCGCGAAGACGAAGAAGGCCACCACCACGGCCGCGATGACGGCGAGGGTGATGCCGACGGCGCGGCGGGATCTGCTGGGTGTGGCCGGGTTCGGCGCTGAGGTCGTGGTCACCCGTCCATCCTAGGCGCCGCGCGCTGGGGGTAAGCCGTGCCTCACCCCGCGGCGCAGGCAGGCAGCGCGTCGAGATCGCCGCCCGTGCTGACGGCCTCGACCACCGAGAGGGCGTCGTCGAGGTCAGCGACCGAGAACACCCGGAGGCCGTCGGGGATGTGGCCGACGACCTCGTTGCAGTTGCTCTCGGGCGCGAGGAACCAGTCAGCGCCGGCATCCTTCGCTCCATACAGCTTCTGACGGATGCCGCCGATCGGTCCCACGTTGCCCTCGGCGTCGATCGTGCCCGTTCCCGCGAACCGTTCGCCGCCGGTGAGCTCACCGGGCGTGAGGGTGTCGATGATGCCCAGGGCGAACATCATCCCTGCGCTGGGGCCGCCCACGTTGTCGAGCTGCAGCGTGACGTCGATCGGGAAGTCGAAGTCCTGCGCGATCGTGATGCCGATGACCCAGCGGGTCTCGCCGTCCGTCGTCATCTGCGTGGGGGTGACCTCGACGGTGCGCTGCTCGCCCGCTCGGTCGACCTCGAGGCTCAACGGGCGCCCGCCTGCGGCGTTGACGGCGTCACGCAGCGCGGAGGTGGTCGCCACGGGCTCGCCGTCCACTGATCGGATCACGTCGTCGGGCTCGAGGAGCCCTGTCGCGGGCGACCCGTCGGCGAGCTGATACACCCGGACGAGCGAGGTGACGTCGTACCCGAGCTCGCCGAGCGCCGCGGCCGTGGCCTCCTTCTGCGAGTCGACCATGAGCGCGGCGTTCTCGTCGTTGCGCTGCTCGGTCGTGACGCCCTCCGGGAAGATCTCGTCGATAGGGACGACGGCGCGTGCCGGGTCGAACCAGGCGGCTGCCAGCTCGAGCCATGACGGCGTGCGCTCGCGGTTTCCCAGCACCTCGACGGTGAGCAGATCGAGCGTGCCGGACGTCGGGTACGTCTCGGCGCCCGCGACGCTGATCAGCGGCCGCTGCTCGCCGTCGCCGGCGGAGACCGACCCCAGGGTGTCGTAGACGGGACCGGGGCGCTGGATCACGAACGAGGTCGGGACGATCGTGAGGATCAGGAGAGCCACGAGCGAGAAGGACACCGCCCACAGGCCTGCGAGCGCGGCCCGACTCATACGGCGCCGGGGCGCGGGGGCGGAGGCGTTCTCGTCGAAAAGTGACACGTGCTGCTTTCTGGTCCCGGTCGTTCGCGACCGGCGAAAGCGAACGCGGTGCATTCACGCCGTGCGACGAGGTCGTGCGGCTAGCGTAGAACGCGAGCTGACCGCCCTGCTGAAAGGCGCCTGACATGGCTGATGACGACCGCTCTCCCGAGGACGAGTTCCAGGAGATGCTCCGCAACCTGCTGGGTCAGGGCGGCACGCTCGGACCTGAGCAGCTCGAGCGCCTCTCGGCCATGGGCGTCGATCCCGCGATGCTGCAGCAGGTGATGCAGCATCTGCAGGGTGCGTTCGCGACCGGAGGAGACGGCGGGGTCGACTGGAGCGCGACCCGCACGCAGGCCCTCCACCTGGCCAACAAGGATGGCCACGGCATCAGCTCGGGAGACCGCCAGGACTTCTCCGACGCCTTCGCGCTCGCGACCCTCTGGCTCAGCGAGGCCACGACCATCTCCGACCTGCCCTCCCCGCCGCGCGCGTTGACTCGCGGCGCGTGGGTCGAGGCGACGCTGCCGGTCTGGCAAGAGCTCGCCGAGCCGGTGGCCACGTCCGTGGCCGACGCGCTGACGGCCGCTCTCGAGTCGCAGGCGCCCGAGGAGATGCAGAGCATGATCGCGGGTGCCGGCCGGCTGATGCGGACCGTCGGCGGCTCGCTCTTCGCCGCGCAGCTCGGCGCCGTGGTGGGCAAGCTCTCGCTCGAGGTCGTGTCGGGCGGCGACGTCGGGATCCCGGTCATGCCCGACGGCGAGGCCGCGATCCTGCCACAGAACTTCGCCGACTTCGGTCGCGATCTCGGCATCGACGACGAGCAGCTGGCGCTCTCGCTCGCGACGCGTGAGCTCGCCCACGCGCGCTTGTTCCGGCACGCCCGCTGGCTGCGCCTGCACGTCATCTCGCAGGTCACCGATTTCGCCCGCGGCATCCACGTCGACACCGACGCCCTCGAAGAGCTGGCCTCGCGCTTCGACCCGTCTCAGCCCGATGAGCTCCGACAGGCTCTCGAGAGCGGCGTGCTGCTGCCTCAGCGCTCGGAGGCTCAGGCCGCCGCGCTCGCTCGGCTCGAGCACCTGCTCGCGACGATCGAGGGCTGGGTCGACGTCGTCTCCGCTGATGCGACGACCCGGCTGCCGGCGGCTGATCGCATCGCCGAGGCCGTTCGCCGTCGCCGAGCGGTCGGCGGGCCCGCCGAACAGGCGATGGCGTCGCTCGTCGGACTCGAGCTGCGTCCTCGCCGACTGCGGGAAGCGGCTGCGATGTGGCGTGCCATCACGGATGCCGTCGGCGCCGACTCTCGCGACAGCCTCTGGGACTACCCCGACCTCATGCCCACACCCGCCGACGTCGACGATCCGGCGGCCCTGATCGCACGACTGCAGGCACGCGATCGCGGCGAGGCTCCCGAACGGGATGAGATGGACGACGCGCTCGACGCGTTGCTGGCCTCTGCCGCTGCCGACGACGCCGCAGCGGGCGGCGATACGCCCCCTGAGGCTCGCGACGAATCGCGGGATCGACGGGATGAGGGCGGACCGGAGGGTCCTGCGGCCGTCTGACCGACGGCTCGCACCGCCCCACGCGCGTCCCGTTCCTCCACAGGACGCGCACCGCCGCGGCGGTCGCGCGCCCTGTGGAGAGGCGGGCATCCGCTGATCGGCGCGGTCGAGAATCGTCAGCATGCTCCGTCTCGATGCATCGGCACCACCGCTCTGGCGATCTCCGTCGGCCCTCCAGCTCGGCGATGAGCCGGGTGCGGTCGTTCTCGACCCGGCGGAGCCCTGGCATGAGCGCGTGGTTCATGCCCTCGTCGCCGGGATCCCGGACGAGCTGTTCGCGAAGATCGCGCGCGACGCGGGTGCCGCCGACGGCCAGATCGCGCATCTGCGCGAAGTGCTCGGTCCGGTGCTCACGGCGCCGCGGTGCCGACCGCTCCTCGACGTGTCCTTCGGCGAAGAGGTCGGCTCCGCGGATCGGGCCGCCGTGCTCGAGGCTCTCGCCGTGGCGGGGGCGCAAGTCGGACGATCAGCGTCAGATACACCCGCGGCGACCGCCGAGCGCGTCGTCATCCTGGTCGCCTCCCGCCTCGTCGAGCCTCGGCGTGCCGCAGCTCTCGTCGCGAACGACGTCCGGCACCTTCCCCTCGAGCTCGCCGGCGATCGGATCACCGTCGGGCCATTGGTCGTGCCCGGCCGCACCGGCTGCCTGGCGTGCCTCCACGAGCATCGTCGCGACCAGGATGCCGCGTGGCCCGTGCTCGCCGCCCAGCTGTTGGCCCGGCGCGGGCTCTCCACCGATCCCGTCCTGATCACCGCGGCGTGCGCGATCGCGTCGCAGCTGGTCAGCGCGCGCGTGCGGGAGCGGACCCGCTCGATGACGATGAAGGCGTCGGACGACGCGCCGACGTGGCGCGAGCACGAACCTCATCGAGCGTGCTGGTGCCGATCTCCCGGACGAAGCGCGACACCTGCCGCTCGTAGCGTCCCGACGTCCGCGCCCACGAGATCGACAGCGTGCGCGCTGCCCGCGTGACCCCGACGTAGGTGAGCCTGCGCTCCTCGTCGACCTGCTCGAACGCCGTTGCGTAAGCGATCGGAAGCAGCCCCTCCGCGAGCCCCACGAGGTGAACATGGTCCCATTCGAGGCCCTTCGCGGCGTGGAGCGTAGACAGTGTCACCGTGCGTGTCGCGATCTCGTGCTGGTCCTTCGCACGCACCTGGAGCTCATCCGTGAATGCCCGCATGGTGGTGCCCGCCGGCGCCTCCTCCGCGAGTCGGAGCAGCGCGGCCCGCGCCTCCCAGGCGTCTCGGAGAGGACCGCCCGCCGGCGGCGGCTCGTCGGTCAGCCCGAGCGAACGCAGGATCGATCGGACGTCGGCCACGAGGTCGCCCGACGTCGGGGCGACGGACGCGCCCCGGAGCGCCATCACGGCCTGGCGCACCTCGGCGATGTCGAAGAAGCGCTTCCCGCCGAGCACCGCCGCGGCGATGCCACGCCGCGCGAGCGCTGCCAGCAGCGGCGCCGTCTGCGCGTTCACCCGGTACAGGACCGCGATGTCGCGCGGATCGATCCCGTCGGCGAGCTGCTCGGCGACTGCCGCGGCTACGCCGTCGGCCTCGGCGGTGTCGTCGGCGAACGCCCGGACCGTGGGGCGGGGATGGTCCGGGGTCGCGCGCTGAGCCGAGAGCTCGAGGGCTCCCGGCCGGCCGCGCATGAGGGCGTTCGCCACCGCGACGACGCCGGCCTCGGAACGGTAGTTCCGTTCGAGCCGCATGATCCGGGCATCGGGATGCCGCACCCCGAAGTCCAGCAGATACGACGGGTCGGCACCCGCGAAGGAGTAGATCGTCTGACTCGCGTCACCGACGACGCAGAGGTCACGGCGATCGCCGAGCCAGAGCTCGAGGAGCCGGTGCTGCACGGGCGAGACGTCCTGGAACTCGTCGACGGTGAAGTGACGGTACTGCTCGCGGACCTCTGCGACGATGCGCGGCTCGGCCTCCAGCATCCCCGCGCACGCGAGGAGCACGTCTTCGAAGTCGAGCTGCCGCCGCTCGTCCTTCAGCTGCTCGTACGAACGTTGCAGAGCCACCACGGCGTCGAGGGAGAGCGAACCGACCGGCTCCGGCCTGTCGAGCGCGTAGCGCTCGATGGAGCGCATGGTGATCTTGCGCCACTCGATCCGGGAGGCTACGTCGCGGAGGACAGCGGGGTCGGGGTCGAGGCCGATCGCATCCGCCGCCTGCGCGAGCAGTCGCACCTTGCTTCCGAGGATCGTCGGCGCGGCGTCACCGGCGAGCTGGGGCCAGAAGTAGTTCAGCTGCGCCAGCGCAGCCGAGTGGAACGTGCGCGCGGCCACGCCGCCGACGCCGAGAGCACGGAGTCGCCCCCGCATCTCGCCCGCCGCCTTCGCCGTGAAGGTGACCGCCATGACGCGGCTCGGCGAGTAGGCGCCGGTCTCGACTCCGTGCGCGATGCGGTGGGTGATGACGCGGGTCTTGCCCGATCCCGCGCCCGCGAGGACGCACACGGGCCCGCGGAGCGCCGAGGCGGCCTCGCGTTGCTGCTCGTCCAGTCCGGAGAGGGGGTCGCTCATCCCTTGTCCCCGCACCAGTCGGCGATCAGGCGACGTGCGATCGAGGCCGAGCCGGGCAGAATCACCGGCCCCGCGCCCGCGAGCGACGCGCGGATCTCCTCGCGATCGAACCAGCGGACCGCGACGATCTCTTCACCGTCGGGGCGGGCTTGCGACGCATCGTTCGCCACGGCGTGGAATCCGAGCATGAGCGACCGCGGATAAGGCCACGCCTGCGAACCGCGGTAGACGAGGTCGTCGACGACGACCCCCGCCTCCTCGGCGACCTCGCGACGGATCGCCGTCTCGAGCGACTCCCCTGCCTCCACGAAGCCGGCGAACGTCGAGAACCGGTTGTCGACGGCCCACGCGGCGTTCTGCCCGAGAAGAAGGCGCTCGTTCCGGACGTCGCTGACGGCGACGATCACCGCGGGATCCGTCCGCGGGAACTGCTCGCGCCCGCACCCGGTGCACACGCGCGACCATCCCGCCGACCGCAGTCGTGCCGGTGAGCCGCAGCGCGGGCAGAACCGGAAGTCGGCGAACCAGCGTCCCAGCGCGACAGCCGTCACGAAGGCTCCCGCGTCCTCGTCGACGAGGTCTCCCCCCGATATGCGAAGCGAGGCCCAGTCGGTCTCCTCGTCCGGCTGCGGGGCGACGGTCCGCGCTGCGATGAGCCGGGCGGAGCCGTCGCCCGCGCGACCGAGGAAGGCCCATTCGGCCGGCTCGGCGGCGTCGTCGACGTGTTCGGGCGCTGCCCACACGAGTCGATCGCCGCGCAGCCGGGCCCGGTCGCCGCGCACCTCGAGCACGCGGGTCGACGGGTCGGAGCGCAGGCGGTCGATGAGGGTCTCGTCGGACCGCTCCTCCGGTGAGGGCTGGAAGACGGACCGGGCCAGCGCCGGCGGCTGCATTCGCATCTCGGGGACCTCTCTCGCGGGCGTGGCGCGTCGGCCTGCGCGGCCGCCCGACCTACCCTGATGGCATGGCTCGCTCTCCCTTCACTCTAGCCGCGTCCGTCAGTTCGGCTCTCCCCGGTGCCGCCGTCGTGGGGGCCGCGGAGCTGACGGAGCGAGCAGATGGCCGCTACGACAGCGCTCTGGTGACCCTCGAGGACGGCCGCCGCGTCGTGGTGCGCGTCCCCGTCGACGTCGATGCCGACCTCGAGCTCGTCGCCGACACCCGCGCGCTCCGCGCCCTCACCCCCGGCGTACGAGGGCTGCTGCCGTTCGAGGCGCCCACCGTGCTCGGCACCGCCCGCATGGGGGCTTTCACGGCCGTCGTGCAGGAGTACGTTCCGGGCTATCGCGTCGAAGCCGGCCACATCCCGAGCGGACGTGGCGCCGCGTGGTCGCTCGGCGCAGCGATCGCCCGTATCCATGCGCTCCCGCACGCCGTCGCGCGCGATGCGGGTCTGCGCACGCGCACGAGCACCGACGTGCGCGAAGACGCCGAACGACTGCTCGACCGCGCGGAGGCGACAGGATCGCTCCCGTTCGGCCTGCTCCGTCGGTGGAGCACGGCCCTCGGCGAGGATCGGCTGTGGCGCTTCGAAGCCACCGTCACCCTCGGCGGCGTCGATCCCGGACGGTTCGTCCTGACCGACACCGCCGCGGGTCCCACGGTAACGGGCCTGCTCGCGTGGCACGGCCTCGGCGTCGGCGACCCGGCCGAGGACCTCCGTTGGCTCGCGTCGGCGCCGGATGCACGCGACGACGTTCTCGCCGCGTACGCGGAAGCGGCTCACCACACGCCGGACGCAGCCCTGGCTGCGCGTTCGCGTCTGTACGCCGAGCTGGAGTTCGCCCGCTGGCTCGCCCATGGACACGAGACCGGCGCCGCGCGCGTGATCGAGGATGCCGTCGCGCTGCTCACCGCCCTCGACGAGGGCGTCCGCGACGAGCCGCTGCTCCCGGAGGACTACAGCACCGTCGACGACGCACTCGAGCTGCTCGGACGCACGCCCACCGCGGTGACGGCCGGCGACACCTCGATGCAGACCGATACCTACGACCCCGCCCTGCTCGCCGCCTACCTGGCCGACCAGGACACCGCCGAGCAGGCCGATATCGAGACGATCCCGATCGACCTGTCCGACTGGACGCCCGAGGGCGCCTCCAGCGATCGCCGGGGCGACACCGGCGCAGCGCCGACCGTTCCGGCTTCGGCGACGGCCGCCGACCCGACGGACCGCGAGGACGATCCCGAGCACGCGGAAGCCGCGCGCAACGCCTTGCGGCGGTGGTCTTCGGCCGAGTGACCGACCGAGGTCGGTCCGCCCCGGCTGATCAGCCGCGGAGCACCAGGTCGTCGGCCACGTAGAACAGCGCGACGTCGATCTCCGACTCGGGGATGTCGTGCCGGATCGAGTAGGCGCGACGGTACAGCTCGAGCTGCAGCATCCGTTCCGCGCGTTCTGCCGGCGTTCTCGGCGGACGCCCGGTCTTCCAGTCGACGATCTCGATTCGGCCCCCGCGGTCGGCGCGACGGTAGACCGCGTCGAGCTTGCAGATGATGACGTGCGGCAGACCGTCGTCGAGCATCCGGTCGTCGGCGAAGTCGATCTCCGTCTCGACCTCGATCGGCTGCAGCTCCGCCCACTCGGAGCGGAGGAAGATCTCCTGCAGGCGTCGGAGCTCGTCGTCGGCTGCGTCGAGCCCGGCACCGCCCTCGGCCGGGTCGTCGAGGTCCCACAGCGGCGCGTCCGGCTGCGGACCCCGAGCGGTGAGCCCCGAGCGCTGTTCCACCCATGCGTGAAAGCGGGTGCCGAGCCGCGTCTCGCGATACGGGCGTTCGGGCAGCGGGCGCAGCGTCGCCTCGACGGCGGCCGCATAGTCGGCGGCGAAGTCTTTGAAACGTGAGGCGGGGATGCGGGTGGGGGCGGCGCGGCGGGTACCCGCGGCTCGCTCGTCGCGTTCTGCCAGCAGCAGCGCGAGATCGCGCTCGGCCTCGTCTCGGTGCGGGGCGCGTCGGGCGTCGCGGACGAGCTCGGCACTCGACTCGACCCGGGGGCGACGGGCCCCCAGGGGGTCGAGGGGCCACTGCATGATCTGACGTCGGTCGGTGTAGGGGTTCTCCCCCGGCTCGGCATCGGTGAGCTCTCGACCCAGCGCAGCAGCGATCTCGCGGAGGAACGGACTCGGACCACGGGGGTTGCGAGTGCCCGACCAGAACGATCCGCTCAGCAGCAGAGCATCACGCGCACGCGTCACGGCGACGTACGCGAGCCGCCGCTCCTCTTCTCGCTGCCGATCGACGTTGGCCTCCGTGAAGTCAGCGAGCGCCGCTTTCAGGTCTTGCTGGGTCGGCGCCGCGTGGACTTCCCACGCAAGGTCGGGCAACCAGCGGGCGTCACCGCGGAAGGCGTAGGGCAGCACGCCGAAACCGAGCCAACCCTGCTTGTCGCGCGATCGCGCGGGAAGCTCGTCCTCGACGACCCGTCCGACCGCGACGGCATCCCACTCGAGCCCCTTCGACCCGTGGATCGTGAGGATCTGCACGACGTCGTCCTCGGGCGGCTCGGTCCGCGGCGCGAACTCGTCCTGCCGCTCGGCGTGGTCGAGCCAGGCGAGCAGACTCGGCAGCGACCCCGACTCGTCGGTCGCGAGGAAGCCTTGGAGCTCGTCGACGAAGGCACGGAGCTGGTCCGACGCGACACGGGCGGGACCGCGGCTCTCGTTCGCGGCCAACTCGATGTCGAGGCGCAGCTCGGCCTCGATCAGACGCACGAGCTCGGGGATCGGCATCGACGCCGCGCGCCGCAGACCCGAGAACGTCGCCGCCGCGTCGCGGAGCCGCTCGCGACCGGGAACGCTGAAGCCTTCGAGCCAGCCGTGATCCGGGCCGACGCGGACGAAGAAGTCGAGCGCGTCGATCAGCGACGCATTCTCGTCCGTCGAGCTCTCGGCCGATAGCGGCTGCAGGGCGACGTCCGAGCGGGCGAGCCGCCGCGCCAGCTCCGCGAGCGCGCGCAGGTCGCGCAGGCCGATCGACCAGCGCGGGCCGCCGAGCAGCCGCAGCAGCGCCGACCCCGCCGTCGGATCGCTGATGACACGAAGAGCGGAGACCACGTCGACGACCTCGGGCGTGCTGAGCAGCCCCCCGAGGCCGAGAATGCGATGCGGGATGTTTCGTCGTGCCAGGGCGTCGGCGAAACGCACCATGTGCTTCTTGCTGCGCAACAGGATCGCGGCGCTCGTCGGCATCCCCCGCCGTTCCCGGTCCGCCCGCACCCCCTCGAACCACTCGGCGACACGGTCAGTCTCGGCGTCGAGGTCGGTCTCGAACACGATGTCGACGTCGCCGCCCGGGGCCCCGGGCCGGGGCTGCAGCCGGTCGACGGGCACCGGAGACCGTTCCGCGAGCGGCGCGAGCACGGCGTTGGCCGCGTCGAGGATCCGCTCGCTGTTGCGCCAGCTCGTCGCGAGCGAGTACCGCCCTGCGCCGCCTGCCGGGGCGAAGGCGGACGCGAAGTCGCCGAGGTTGCCGGCGCTCGCGCCGCGCCAGCCGTAGATCGACTGGTGCGGATCGCCCACGGCCATCACGGCCGTGTCAGCGAACACGGCACTCAGCAGCTCCGTCTGGACGACCGAGGTGTCCTGATACTCGTCGAGGAGGACAACGGGGTACCGGGTGCGGAGATCCGCTGCGACCGCGGGATGACCGCGGACGACCGTCAGCGCACCCGCCACCTGGTCGGAGAAGTCGATGACGCCGGAGCGGAGCTTGCGGCGCTGGTACTCGACGGCGAGATCGGCGAGGAGCGGAAGACCCGCGACGTGCTCGGCGGCCCGCGCGACGTCGGCGTAGACGGTCGTCCCGCTCCGTGTCGAGGGGCGTTCCCGGACGTCCTGGAACGCGTCCCCGAAACGTGCCAGCTCGTCGAAGTCCACGAGATTGTCGACGCCGTCGCGCGCGATGCGGAGCGCTCCGTCGATGATGCTGCGCAGCGCGTTGTCGCGTGTCTCGAGACGTTCGTCGTCGGAGTCGAGGACGACACGTCGCATCAGCAGCCACGCAGCGGACTCGCTCAGGACGGCGGCCTCGGGATCGCGCCCGATGCGCACCGCATTCTCGCGGACGATGCCGTCGGCGAAGCTGTTGTAGGTCGACACCGTCGGACGCTCGAGCAGGGAGTCGGTCACGACGTCGAGAGTGCGCGCACCGGTGTCGTCGACGAGACGACGCTGCGCGGCGTGACGCCGGGCACCACCCGGGTCTCCCGAGCGTTCGAGTTCGCCGAAGACGTCGAGTGCGCCGCGCCGGTGCAGCGCATCGAGGTGAGGCAGCAGACCGGCGTCCTCGAACTCGGCGAGGCGGTCGAGCCGACGCCGGATCCGTTCGTTCAGCTCGCCCGCCGCCTTGCGGGTGAAGGTCAGCCCGAGGATGCCCGAGCGGGCGACGTGTCCGTTCGCGACGAGCCACACGACACGGCCCGCCATCGTCTCGGTCTTGCCACTGCCGGCACCTGCGACGACGAGGGCGGGAGCGAGCGGCGCCGAGATCACCGCGCTCTGCTCGGGCGTGGGCGGGAACTGACCGAGTGCCGCCGCCAGCGCAGCAGGAGAGACGATCACGTTGCGCTCACCGCGGAGATCGTGTGGATACGGCAGAGACCGAACGAGTGATCGTCGCGGCAATGCTCCTCGAACGGAGCCTCGAAGGTCGTCCCTCCCATGACGCGAGCCGCGCCGCGCACCCGGCCCAGGAACGCTTCGCGCTCCTCGTCCCCGAACGGCGGCTGCCGGGGCGCGGCGTAGTCCTTCGTGGCGGCGGTCGGGCGCAGCACGAGGAGCATCGCGCCCCCCGGTGGCCGTCCCGCTGCGGCGGGGATCGCACCGTGCTCATGTGCGAGCTGGTACGCGGCCAGCTGCGCGTGCTGGGTCACGGCGCGATCGGTCTGCGGTTCGCGCTTGCCGGTCTTCAGGTCGACGATCACCACGCTTCCGTCGGCACGCAGCTCGACGCGGTCGACGGCTCCGCTCAGCACGATGCGCCCGTCGGCGTCGTCGTGCGCGAGCTCCACCTCGAACCGCGGCTCCGCTCCCAGCAGTCGTCCGCCGTCGCGTTCGAAGTCACGCAGGTAGCGCGCGAGGCGCCGGACGAGATCGCGGGCTCGCGTCCGTTCCGCGCGCTCGCGCCAGGCGGACTCGAACTCGAGCTCGTTCCAGCGCGCCGCCACCGCCTGCCACAGTGACTCCTCGTCGGGCGATGCGACCTCGAGTGCGCTGTGCACGATCGTGCCGATTCCGGCCGTGGTGCTCGATGCGTCGCCTCCGAGATCGGCGATCACCCAGTTCAACTGACACTCCTCGAGGGTCTCCAGACGCGACGGCGACACACGGATCGTCTCGATCTCGCGGTCGCGCAGCGGCGCGGTGGTCGTGGGAGGCAGCACGCCGAACCACTCGCCGGGATCGGCGCCCGCGACTCCCGCATCGGCCAGCAGTGCCAGCTGGCCGGCGGCGTCTCTGCGGTCGCGGTCGGCGGAACGCGGGTCGGTCAGGGTCCGGCGGTGTCGCGCCACGAGACCGCGCAGGGTCAGCGGATGCGCCGCTTCGGGCGGCGCACCCTCGGCGTCCGGCAGCATCTCGAAGAACGGACTCGGCCCGGTGTCGTCGTCGTCGACCGCCGTGACCACCACGAGCTCGCGCGCCCGCGACACGGCGCGCGCGAACAGACGGAGCTCGTCGTGGAGCACCCCCCGGCGACGATCGAGCGCATCCGCGACCGCCGGGTCGTCGAACGGCAGCCGCCAGGTCTCGAGCAGACCGCCGCGCACCCGCAGGTTCGGCCAGACGCCGTCCTGCACGCCCGCGACCACCACGGTGTCGAACTCGGTGCCGAGAGCCGCGGCGGGAGTCAGCACGCGGACGGCGCCGCTCACCGGCGGCGGAACGAAGCGGTCGTCGCCGACGTCGGCGTCGAGGATTCCACGCAGGAAGACCACGGGCGTGGTCCCGTCCTCGCGCTCGCCGTGGCGCTTGGCCGCCTGGAAGAGCGCGACCACGGCGTCGAGGTCGCGATCGGCCTGCGCGGCGAGCGGCCCGTTGCCACGCGCGGCCTCGCGCAGGCCCCGCTCGCGGCCGGAGCCCTCCCATGCGGCCCAGAGCAGTTCGTGTGCCGTCGCACCGTCCGCGATGAGATCGGCGGTCGCACGCAACGTGTCGGCGACCCGAGCGGCACGTCGGGCCTCGCGCAGATCGAGCACGGCGAGCTCGAGGGGCTGGAGCATCGCTGCGCGGACCAGTTCCCAGGCCGACACCGTCTCGCCCTCTTCGGGCGGGAACGCCTGGCGGAGTGCCGCGCGCAGTCGGCGCTGATCGACCGCGTCGAGCCCCGCCCCCGACAGAGCCGCGATGACCTCGTCACGCTCCCACGTGTCGCCCGGCCTCGCCGCCAGATCGACGAGGCGCAGGAGGTCGCGCACCACCGGCGAATCGCCGAGCGAGGTTCCGGCGCCGGACGTCGCCGTCGGCACGTCGCGCGCCGCCAGCTCGGCCTCGAGCGCGGTCACCTGCCGACTGTCGTGGGCGATGACGGCACACGCCTCCCACGGCACCCCGTGATGCACATGCCGGTCGCGGAGAAGGCGCGCCACGGCGTCGAACTCCTCCGATCGCGACCGCAGCGCCAGCGCGCGGACACCCGTCGCCGGGGCGTCCGGATTCGGCACCTGGCGATGGGCGACCAGACCGACCGCGCCGATGCGCGCCGTGACCGCTGACACGAGCGGAGCATGGCGCCCCTCGGCGCGATGCACGGTGTCGAGGATCAGCACGTCGCCGCCCGCGGCGAGCCGGGCGAAGTTCTCCGGCGTCGCTCCGCGGAACGCGCCCGACCCCACGTCGGGATCGCCGAAGGCGACGACGGCGATGCCCCGGTCACGGCATGCCTCGAGGAGGTCGACGCCACCGGCGGTCAGTTCCTGCGCATCGTCGACCAGCGCCACCCGCAGTTGCGGGATCCCTTGCCGGGATACGAGCTCGACGGCTTCACGGATGAGGCCGGCCGCATCGCGATGGGCGCCGCGCATGGCGTCGCGAACCGCGAAGTACTCCCCCATGAACGACGCCACCGCCTGCCACGCTGCCCGCCCCTCGCGCGACGCGCGCGCGGCGAGGGCCCGGTGATCGATGCCCGCTGCCGTGCACTCGGCGATGAACGCTCGGAGCTCCGCGCGGAAACCGCGCGAGTCGCGAACATGTGCGGGCAGCTCGGCCGGCCACCGCGTGCGTCCGTCGCGCTCGTCCTCGGCATCGCCCGCGAGGAGGTCGCGGATGAGCGCGTCCTCGTCGCCACCGGTCAGCAGCCGGGGCGGCTCGACGCCGCGTCGCACCGCGTCGGCGCGCACGATCTGGAACGCGAACGCCGGCAGCGACCGGGCCAGGGGCCCTGCCGTCGCCACCCCCACGGCGACGCCCAGATCGTCGCGCAGATCGGTCGCCGCCTGACGGGTGGCGGTGAGGACGAGGAGCGTGTCGGGGTCGATGCCGTCGGTGACGAGTCGACGCACCCGCTCGACGATGGTCCGGGTCTTCCCGGTTCCGGGCGCGCCGACGACCACGGCGCTCGCCTCGGCGGGGAGGGTCAGCACGCGCGACTGAGCGGCGTCGGGCGTGATGCCGACGGAGAGCTGACCCATGCATTCCACGCTATCCGGCGCCGCCGACATCGGTTCACCGCGAGCGTTCGCCCAGGGCGTGACCGCACCGGCATCCCCGCCCGGGCGGTGTCGTAGAGTCGAAGAGCGCCCGAGGCACGGGCGCGGAGGAGGATGAATCCGTGGAGATCCGTATCGGCATCGCGAACACCGGCCGCGAGCTCAGCCTCGAGTCCGACGAGTCGGCGGACGCGGTTCGCGCGACCGTCTCCGAAGCCCTCGCCTCCGGCGCTCCGTTCGTCGAGCTGACCGACGCGAAGGGAAGCTCCTACATCGTCCCGACCGCCGGCATCGCCTTCGTCGAGGTCGGAACCGACCAGACGCGCCGCGTGGGCTTCGTGGCCTGATCGTGCAGATCGTCCTGGCGCTCATCCTCGGGGCCGCGATCGGGCTCGCGGCCGAGTTCCTCGTCCGCGGGCGCGAAGCGCGGGGCGCCGCAGTGGCGCCTGTCCTCGGGGCTGTCATCGGCGGCGTCGTGTGGACGATCCTGACCTGGGCCGGGCTCGCGTTCGACAACCCGGTCATCTGGGTGGCGTCGATCGCAGCACCGGCTGTCGTCGTCCCCGCCGTCCTCGTGCTGGTGACCCGCACGCGGGCGCGAGCGGACGCCGAAGAACGCCGGCGCCTGCGCATCGCCTGACCGGCACGAGACCCGCTTCGCGGGCAGGGCCCCTCAGGCTTCGAGGCCCATCGCCGCCATTCGGCGCGAGTGCGCCGCCATGACGTCCGCGTAAGTGGGCTCGACCCGCTTCTCGTTGGCGGGCTCGAGCGACGTCGAGCGCAGTGCAGCGCGTGCGATCAGCAACGTATCGCCGACGAGCCGTCGCCCCCACAGCGACAGCAGCCCCCGCCACTGCTCGTCGGCGGCGATCGCGTCCGTGATGATGCGCACCAGGGCGCTGCGGTCGTCGTGAGCCCGCAGGATGACTGCGACCTGACGACCCGTGTCGCCGTAGCTCGCGGACAGCGCGAGGTAGAAGTCGTCCAGCATCCCGGCGGTCAGATGCACCGAGAGCATCGTCTCGAGCGGTCGGGCGCCGTGGGTCGCGCGGCGGAACGCGTCGAGCGGCTCGCGGAACGGCAGCATCAGCTCGAGCGGATCGGCGCCACGATCACGGATCACGCCGACGAGCTCGCGGTGTTTGAGCAACGCCGTGCCCGCTGCGAGCGACAGGGACTCCTTCTGCGAGAGCTCGGGGGTCGACGCGATGAGGTCGCTCAGAGTCTCGAAGTAGCCGAGCTGCAGATACGCGGCCTGACCGAGGAAGGTGTCGACGTCGGGAGCCAGCTCCTCGAAGTCGACACGACGGACATCGCCGTAGTCCCCTCGGGATCGCAGCCGCAGGGTGCGGCCGACGGGACGCTTGCGCTTGAAGAACCAGCTCACCACGGCTCCAGCCTAGGGTCGCGGTAGGCTGGACGCGCCCCGGCATCGGACCGGGGCCCCGCGCCTGTGGCTGAGTGAAGGGCGTGGACTCCCATCACCGGCGGCTTCTCACCGCCAGACAGGCACGTCATCCATGACCACATTCGCTGATCTCGGCGTCGATCAGGACATCGTCGACGCTCTCGCCGAGAAGGGCATCGTCGATGCCTTCCCCATCCAGGAGCAGACGATCCCGCTGGGCCTTCCCGGCCAGGACATCATCGGCCAGGCCAAGACGGGAACCGGCAAGACCTTCGGGTTCGGCATCCCCGTCGTTCAGCGTCTGGGACTCGACCCCGCACCCGGCGTCAAGGCGCTGATCGTCGTCCCCACGCGTGAGCTCGCCGTCCAGGTCTTCGAGGACATGGACATGCTCACGCGCAACCGCTCGACGAGCGTCGTGGCGATCTACGGCGGCAAGGCCTACGAGGGGCAGATCGACCAGCTCAAGGCCGGCGCCCAGATCGTCGTCGGCACCCCGGGCCGCCTGATCGACCTCGCGGGCCAGCGGCTCCTCGACCTGTCGAACGCGACCGAGGTCGTGCTCGACGAGGCCGACAAGATGCTCGACCTCGGCTTCCTCGCCGACATCGAGAAGATCTTCTCGAAAGTGCCCGCGGTCCGTCACACGCAGCTGTTCTCGGCGACCATGCCCGGCCCGATCGTCGCCCTCGCGCGTCGCTTCATGTCGAACCCCATCCACATGCGCGCCAACGACCCCGACGAGGGACTCACGCAGGCGAACATCAAGCACCTCGTCTACCGCGCGCACTCGCTCGACAAGGACGAGGTCATCGCCCGCATCCTGCAGGCCGAGGGGCGCGAGAAGGCCGTCATCTTCACGCGGACGAAGCGGGCCGCCCAGAAGCTCGTCGACGAGCTGGGCGACCGCGGCTTCAACGCCGCCGCCGTGCACGGCGACATGAGCCAGGAGGCGCGCGAGCGCTCCATGGCCGCGTTCAAGGCCGGCAAGAAGGACGTGCTGATCGCCACTGACGTGGCCGCCCGCGGTATCGACGTCAACGACGTCACGCACGTCATCAACCACACCATCCCCGACGACGAGAAGACCTACCTGCACCGCGCGGGTCGGACCGGTCGAGCCGGCAACACCGGTGTCGCCGTGACCTTCGTCGACTGGGAGGACCTGCACAAGTGGGCGCTCATCAACCGGGCGCTCGAGTTCGGTCAGCCCGAGCCGGTCGAGACCTACTCGTCGAGCCCGCACCTCTTCGAGGATCTGAACATCCCCGCGGGAAGCAAGGGACGACTGCGCAAGCTGCCCACGACCCAGAGCGTGAAGACGGTCCCGTCCGGCGCGGCCGAAGGCGACGCCAAGCGTCCGCGCCGTCGCCGCTCGCGCGGTTCGGGTGACGGCGCTCCTACGGCCACCGCCACCGCCACCGCCACAGCCGCCGCCACCGGGGGGACGTCACCCGAATCGGCCGATGCCGGCGCCGGCACACACGACGGCGGCGGTGCCGAGCACCGCGACGGCAAGACCTCGCCTCGCCGGCGACGTCGTCGCCGCGGCGGTTCCGGGGGCTCGGCGAGCACCCCTCCCGCCGCCGGCTGAGAGCCGGGTCCGGCGCCCGGAACGGCGCCCGTCTATGCGTAGACGGGCGCCGTTCCGCTTCCGCGGGCGATGATCCGCTCGACCATCTCGTCGTCGGTGGTGTTCTCGCCCGGCTGATTGGGCTTCCCGAGACCGTGGTAGTCGCTCGAGCCCGTCACGATCAGGTCGAGGTCGGCGGCGATCGCGCGCAGGGCGCGCTTGCCGTCCGCCGTGTTCTCCCGGTGCTCCACCTCGAAGCCGGCGAGGCCGTGTGCGACGAGCTCACGGAGCACGGCGGGGGGCATCATCCGCTCGCGTCCGCTCGGCGACGGGTGCGCCAGGATGGGTACTCCCCCGGCTGCGACGACGAGCTCGACGGCGGCGACGGGGTCGGGCGCGTAGTGCGGGGTGAAGTGCCCCTGACTGGGATGCAGGATGCCGGCGAACGCGGCCGCACGGTCGGCAGCGAGCCCCCGCGCGACGAGGGCGTCCGCGATGTGCGGCCTCCCCACCGTCGCGCCCGCACCCGTCTGCGCGAGCACGTCGTCCCACGTCAGGTCGTGCGAGCGCGCGATGCTCCGGACGATCCGCTCGGCGCGGCCGACCCGGTCCTCGCGGATGCGCTCCATCTCGGCACGCAGCCGCGGGTGATCCGGGTCGAAGAGATAGGCGAGCAGATGGACCGTCCGCCATTCGTGCCGCGCGCTGAGCTCCATGCCGGGCAGGAACGTCATGTCGAGCGACGCGGTCGCCTCGGCGGCCTCCGCCCACCCAGCGGTCGTGTCGTGGTCGGTCAGCGCGATCGTCCGCAACCCGGCATGATGCGCAGCCTGCACGACGCCTGCGGGCGGTTCCGTGCCGTCTGATCGGATCGAGTGCAGATGCAGGTCGCTGGGCCCGCGGAAGCCCCGTGCGCGCTCTGCCGTTCCCATCCTCCACAGCGTAGCCGTGCCCGGCGATCGTCCAGGCTCGCTCTCATAGAGTCGAGGCGTGAAGCGCGTGTTCGGAGCCCTCGTGGTGGCCCTGTTCGCAGCGGCTGCCGTCGTGGTCACCTGGCCCGAGCTGCTCCGACTCGAGCGGGAGTTCCCCTTCGCCCAGCTCGTCGCTCTGCGCCCGCTGCTGATCGGCGCGTTCGTCGGCATCGGCCTCCTCTTCCTCCTCCTCTCGCTGGGGCGCCGCATCCGCGCGTTCTGCCTCTGGGTGACTCTCGTCTCGCTCGTCGCCGCGGTGGGCGGGGCCGGCACGCTCGCGGTCCGCGGGCTCGGCGCCGAGACGCTGCCGCCGAAGACGGACGACAGCATCCGGGTCATGACCTGGAACACCGCCGGCCCGGCGACGGACGCCGAGACCATCGCCGAGACCGCGGTGGCCATGCAGGCCGACATCGTGGCACTGCCCGAGACGACGATGGACACCGGGCGCGCGGTCGCCGTCGCGATGCGTGAGCGCGGACGCCCGATGTGGGCCCACGTCGACAGCTATGAGGGCCCGGACAGCTGGGATGCCAACTCCACGGCGCTCCTGATCTCGCCCGAGCTCGGCGAGTACTCGGTCATCGAATCCGAGGCCGCGGGAACGAGCAACACGACGATCGTCCCGAGTGCCGTAGCCATGCCCGTCGACGGTGACGGACCGGTGGTCGTGGCCGTGCACGCGGTCGCCCCGCGTCCCGACGAGATGGCGAGCTGGCGCAGCGACCTCCAGTGGCTGGCAGACCAATGCGCGTCGGATGACGTCATCATGGCGGGCGACTTCAACGCGACGCTCGACCACATGGCACGTCTCGGAGTCGACGACGCCGACCTCGGGCGCTGCCATGACGCCGCGCGGGCCACCGGCAACGGCGGGATCGGCACCTGGCCGACGGACGTGCCGGCTCCGCTGGGCGCACCGATCGACCACATCATGGCGACCGCATCGTGGCAGCCTGAAGGGTCCGTCGTCATTTCATCTCTCGATGACTCGGGCAGCGACCATCGTCCCCTGGTGGTGCAGTACACGCGGCGCTGAACCGTGCCGACGGACCGTGGCGGATGCGAGACTGGAGCCATGAGCACGAGCCAGACCGCGGGAACCGACACGACCGGCACCGAGAAGACCGGCGCCGAGAAGACCAGCACCGAGACGACCGTGTCCGAGGCCCCCGCCGAGAACACCAACCGCCGCCAGCCGTTCCCGCAGGGCTTCCTCGACACCATCTCGCAGGGATGGGCACCGCGCGTGGAGGCGTCACCGGCAACTCGCGAGGCGGCTCAGTTCGCCGCCGAGCGGCGCGAGCGGCTGTCCCGCGAGTTCCGTGGCCGCCGCCTCGTCATCCCGGCGGGGTCGCTGAAGCAGCGTTCGAACGACACGGACTACCCGTTCCGGGCGCACTCCGCCTTCTCGCACCTGACGGGTTGGGGCAGCGACGCCGTGCCAGACTCGGTGCTCGTCTTCGAGCCCACCGCCGCGGGGCACGACGTCACTCTCTACCTCCGCGACCGTGCCGACCGGACGACGCCGGAGTTCTACGCCGACGCCGCGGTCGGAGAGTTCTGGATCGGGCCGCGACCCGCGCTCGACGACGTCGCCGTCGACCTCGGCATCGCGACCGCCCACCTGGCCGACGTGGAGCTGCGCGCGGACGACCTCGTGCTCGAAGCCGACCCCGACCTGACCCGTGCGGTGTCGGAGCTTCGCCTCACGAAGGACGAGTACGAAGTCGAGCAGATGCGTCTCGCTGTCGCCGCGACCGCCCGCGGCTTCGACGACATCGTCTCGGACCTCCCCCGTATCGTCGCCACGCCTCGGGGCGAGCGTGTCGTCGAAGGCCTCTTCCACCTGCGGGCGCGGACGGACGGCAACGGCGAAGGCTACGACACGATCGCCGCGTCGGGCCCGCACGCCTGCTACCTGCACTGGACCCGCAACGACGGGCCGGTGGTGCCCGGTGATCTGATCCTGATCGACGCGGGCGTCGAGATCGACAGCCTCTACACGGCGGACATCACGCGCACGATTCCCGTCTCCGGCCGGTTCACCGAGATCCAGCGACGCATCTACGAGACGGTGCGCGAGGCCGCCGACACCGCGTTCGCGGCTGCTCGGCCCGGCGTGACGTTCCGCTCGATCCACGAGGCGGCCATGTCGGTCATCGCCGCCCGCGTCGCCGAGTGGGGGCTGCTCCCCGTGACGGCGGACGAGGCGCTCGATGCCGACCGCGGAGGTCAGCACCGGCGTTACATGGTGCACGGCACGAGCCACCATCTGGGCATCGATGTGCACGACTGTGCACAGGCGCGCCGAGAGATGTACTACGACGGCGTTCTCGAGCCCGGGATGGTGTTCACGATCGAGCCCGGCCTGTACTTCCAGATCGACGATCTCACCGTGCCCGAGGAGTATCGCGGCATCGGCGTCCGCATCGAGGACGACATCCTGATGACCGAGAGCGGCCCGGTCAACCTGTCGGCCGACATCCCGCGCACGGCGGACGAGGTCGAGGCCTGGATCGCGCGCTCGACCTCGTGAGCGGCTCGTTCTCGACCCCTCCCGCGCAGAGGACGCGCCCGCTGCTGACGGGCACCTTCGGCATGGCCGCCGCCACCCACTGGCTTGCGACCGGCACGGCGCAGGCCGTTCTCGAGCGTGGCGGCAATGCCTTCGACGCCGCCGTCGCGGGCGGTTTCGTCCTGCAGGTCGTGGAACCCCACCTGAACGGTCCGGGCGGCGACCTCGTCGGGCTCTTCCATGCCGCGAGCGACGAATCGCCCCGGGTGCTGATGGGACAGGGACCCGCGCCGCAACGGGCGACGATCGAGCACTACCGCTCCGAGGGCCTCGACACCGTTCCGGGCGCGGGAGCATTGGCAGCCGCAGTGCCGGGCGCGGTCGACGCATGGCTGGTGCTGCTCCGCGACTACGGCACGTGGGAGCTCGCCGACGTCCTCGACTTCGCGATCGGCTATGCCCGCGACGGCCATCCGCTGCTCGCATCGGCCGCGGCCACGATCGAGCGTGTCGCCCCGCTCTTCCGCGACGAATGGCACACCTCAGCCGACCTCTGGCTGCCCGGTGGCCGCGTTCCCCGGGCCGGCGACGTGTTCCGCAACCCCGCACTCGCGCGGGTGCTGGAGAGCCTGGCTCAGGCGGGACACTCCGCCGACAGCCGACGCGACCGCATCGAGGCGGCACGTTCGGAGTGGCAGACCGGCTCGGTCGCCCGCGCCACCGAGGCGTTCGTCGCACGACCCCACCGCCATTCCACAGGCGGCCGCCACGCGGGGGTCATCACCGCGGACGACTTCGCGGCCTTCTCCGCCGGCTACGAGGAACCCCTGACGACCGTCTTCCGCGGACGTCGGGTCGTCAAGGCGGGGGCGTGGACGCAGGGACCGGCGCTGCTCGAGGCGCTCGCGCTGCTCGACCCGCTCCCCGACGATCGCATCGACCCTGCCACGCCCGAGGGTGCTCACACGATCATCGAGGCACTCAAGCTCGCCCTCGCCGACCGTGACGCGCACTTCGGCGATGACAGCGCCGTCGCCGAGATCCTCAGCCCCGCCTTCCTGACCGAGCGGCGCGCACAGCTGGCGCCGGAGGCATCGCACGAATGGCGCCCGGGCTCCCTCTCGGATCGTGCCCCGTATCGCCCCCCGCTCGTGCATCCGGACGGCACCAGCGTCGCCGGTACGGGCGAACCGACGGTCGGTCGGGCGGGCGACACGCGAGGCGACACCTGCCACATCGATGTCGTCGACCGCTGGGGCAACATCATCTCGGTGACGCCGTCCGGCGGCTGGCTGCAGTCCTCTCCCACGATCCCCGAGCTCGGTTTCGCACTGGGCACCCGCTTGCAGATGACCTGGCTCGACGAGACGTCCCCGGCCGCGTTGCGCCCGGGCGCGCGCCCCCGCACGACGCTCTCGCCGACACTCGTGATGACGGGAGACCGCACCGACATCGCGATGGGGACGCCCGGTGGCGACCAGCAGGACCAGTGGCAGCTGCCGATGCTGCTCCGGATGCTCGTGGGAGGCTGGGACGCCCAGGCGGCGATCGACGCGCCCACGCTGCACACGACGGCGATGATCGATTCCTTCTGGCCCCGGACCTGGACTCCGGCGGGAGTGGTGATGGAGGATCGCCTCGGCGAAGAGGTCGCCGCCGGCCTCCGGTCGCGGGGGCACGACGTGACGCAGGTCGGTCCGTGGGCCCTCGGACGCCTCTCCGCCGTCGGCATCGATCGTTCCCGCGGACTGCTCTGGGCCGCCGCGAACCCGCGCGGGATGCAGGGCTACGCAGCCGGCCGGTGATCTCGGACGACCACCGTCAATCGAACAGGCGGCCCAGCGCCGTCGGTACGACCAGTTCGGCCGTGCGGACGCCGATCTCGTCGGCGTCGCGTTTCCGCCCCGCGACTTCGAACGAATGGCGTGCGCCCTCCACCCATAGCAGCTCGGCGTCCACGCACGTGTCGACGACCGCCTCGAGATCGGCGACCGGTTCGACGAACGGGTCTCGGGTCCCCGACACGAACACCTGCGGCGCTGCGACCGCGGGCAGGTGCGCGGCGCGCGGGCGGTCGGGTCTGCCGGGCGCGTGGAGCGGGTACCCGAGGTAGATCAGGAGTGCCGGATCGATCGCGTCGGCGGCAGCGGCCATCGACGCCATACGGCCGCCGTACGACTTCCCGGCCGCCACGATGGGCGCACCGGGATGCGCGTCGACGGCCGCGCGGAACACCGCGACCCAGGAATCGACGGCGTCGCGTGCAGGCCCGGGGAGCCTGCGGCCCGCCAGCACGTACGGGAACGGGAAGCGGATGACGCTCATCCCCGACGCCGCGGCGGCTCGTGCGAAACCGGCGAGGAACGGATGCTCCGGCCCGGCTCCCGCTCCGTGAGCGAGAAGCATCACCGCACGAGCGTCATCGGAGCGGTCGTGCAGCAGCGGCAGCTCGACGGTCCCGGAGGCGAGATCGACCGGGACCGCGTCGATCATCGCTGCGGGTCGATCGCCGGGGGCTCGGGTGTGCCCGGAGCCTGGGGACCGGGTGCCTCGCCACCGGGTACCGGTCCTACGGCAGGCGGCAGCGGTGCGCCCGCGCCTCCGGGCTCGGAGGCTCCTGTCGGCGGCGCGGGCGTGTCGACGGGGGCCGCGGGGCCGGGGGCGGGTCGATCGCCCGATGGAGCGGGCGCGGGGTCGATGCGTTCCCCGTAACGGGGCGGTCCATCCGGGACGGGAGTGGCGGGCGCGGCCGGACGTGCCGGGGTGACGTTCAGCGCGCCCCGAGCGCGGTGGATGCTGCCCGCCTGCACCGTGACCTCGTAGTGCTCGGCGACGACCTGCGTGACGGAGGCGAAATCGCGCCGACGGCGTACGAGGGCGAACATCACGAGGCTCATCATCATGCCGATCGCGACGCCGACGAGCATCACCCCGAGGAAGAGCTGGATAGCGGCATCCGGTGTGCCGAAGACGAAGATGAGCGAGAAGATCAAGCCCAGGAGGACGCCGTTGATCGCGCCCGTGCGCGCCGCGGTCGCGTAGCCGAGCCGACCGGTCACGGTCTCGACCGACCGGAGGCCGTAGCCGACGATCGCGATCTCACGGGCCGGGATGTCGGCCGAGATGAGTGTCGACACCGCTTTCTGCGCGGCCTCGTACGAGGCGTACTCGGCGACCTTCTCACCCGTGATCGCGGGCGTCCCGCCCATCATGCTCATTCCGTCATTCTGTCACGGGCCGCCTCGGCGGTCGCCGACTACGCTGGAGCGGTGAGTACGCAGAGGGTTTTCGTCGCGCGCCTGGTCGGGTGCGTCGTGTTCGATCCCGCCGGCGACCGTCTCGGCAAAGTCCGCGACGTGGTCGTCATCTTCCGCAAATCGGACCCTCCGCGCGTCATCGGCCTCGTCGTCGAGATCCCGGGCCGGCGCAATGTGTTCCTCTCCATCGGCCGGGTGACCTCGATCGCGACCGGACAGGTCATCACGACCGGCCTCATCAACGTCCGGCGGTTCCAGCAGCGCGGCGGCGAGGTGCGCGTCATGGCCGAGCTCCTGGGACGCAAGGTGTATCTCCGCGACGGATCGGGAGGTGCCGTGATCGAGGATGTCGCGATCGAGCGCAACCGGCTCGGCGAATGGGACATCGGGCAGCTGTTCCTCCGCAGGCCCAAGACGAGCGCCTCGCCGTTCGCGAAAGGTCCGACGACGTTCGCCTCGTGGGGCGATGTCCGCGAAGACCAGTCCGCAGGGACCGCGCAGTCGGCCGAGCAGCTGGTGGCGACCTACTCGGAGCTCAAGCCCGCAGACCTCGCGAACACGCTGCTCGATCTTCCCGAGGAGCGGCTGCTCGAGGTGGCCGAGGAGCTCCCCGACGACCGGCTCGCGGACGCTCTCGAGGAGATGCCCGAGGACGAGCAGGTGCACATCCTCGAGCGACTCGGCGACGAGCGCGCGGCCGACATCCTCGACGCGATGGAACCCGACGACGCCGCAGACCTCCTCGGTCAGCTGCCCGAGGGACGCATCGAGCAGCTCCTCGACCTCATGGAGCCCGAAGAGGCCGAGGACGTCCGCGCACTGCTCGAGTACGGCCCCGACACGGCGGGCGGTCTGATGACGAGCGATCCGATCGTGCTGTCGGCCGAGGCGACGGTGGCCGAGGCGCTCGCACTCATCCGCCGGCACGAGCTGCACCCTGCGCTCGCAGCATCCGTCTTCGTGACGCTGCCGCCGTACGAGACGCCGACGGGCCGGCTTCTGGGAACAGTGCACTTCCAGCGGATGCTGCGCTACCCCCCGCACGAGCGGCTCGGCGCGATCATCGACGACACGGTCGATCCGGTCGCCGCCTCGTCGTCCGCGGCGGAGGTGGCGCGCATGCTCGCCAGCTACAACCTCGTCTCCGTTCCCGTCGTCGACCAGGCCCGCCGACTCGTCGGCGTCGTGAGCGTCGACGACGTGCTCGATCACCTTCTTCCCGACGACTGGCGGTCGCAGGACGTCGAGCCGCAGGACGCCGCGGCGATGCGGGGACGTCGCTGATGCCCCGCTCGTCGAAGACGCCCTCGCTCGAGGCCCCCCGCGGTCGCCGCAGCGGAGTCAGCGGTGTGCTCGGCCAGCGCACGTCGCAACCGTCGCGCGATCGCTTCGGCCGCTTCACCGAGTGGATCGCACGGGCGATGGGCACCCCGGGCTTCCTCGTCGCGCTCTCGCTCTTCTGCGCGGCCTGGCTCGCCTGGAACACGCTGATGCCCGTCTCGCTCCGATTCGACTCGGCGGCCAACGGGTTCACGGCACTGACACTGATGCTGTCGCTTCAGGCTTCGTACGCCGCACCTCTGATCCTGCTCGCGCAGAACCGTCAGGACGACCGCGACCGGGTGCAGATCGAGCAGGACCGTCAGCGCGCGGAGCGCAACCTCGCCGACACCGAGTACCTCGCCCGCGAGGTCGTCGCGCTGCGCATGGCGATCTCGGACCTGACCGACGGACTCGTGACGAAGGAGACGCTGCGCGCCGAGCTGCGGACGGCACTCGACCGCCTCGAGTCCGACGAGCGGCCGGACCCGCGATGACGGCGGACGCCGTCCGCGCAGCCGTCGCGGCGGTGCGCGACCCGGAGCTGCGCAAGCCCCTCGGCGAGCTCGACATGGTGCGCGACATCACCGTCGACGACGGCCACGCTCGCGTCGGCATCGCCCTGACGATCGTCGGCTGCCCCGCGGCCGATCGGATCGAGCGCGACGTCCGGAACGCGGCGCTGTCGGCGCCGGGCATCGAGAGCGTGTCTGTCGACGTCGGCGTCATGACGCCGACGGAGCGTGCAGCGCTGACGGAGCGTCTGCGCGGCGGCAGAGCGGCCCGCGACAACCCGTTCGGCCCCGATTCGCTCACGCGCGTCATCGCCATCACGAGCGGCAAGGGCGGCGTCGGCAAATCGACGCTCACCGCCAACCTCGCCGTCGCGCTCGCCCGACGCGGCCTCGCCGTCGGGCTCGTCGACGCGGACGTGCACGGGTTCTCCATTCCCGCGCTGCTCGGTCTCGTCGACGCAGACGGCCTGCCGCCGCAGCCCACGCGTATCGACGGCCTCATGATCCCGCCGATCGCCCACGACGTGCGCACGATCTCGATCGGCATGTTCCTCCCCCGCGATCAGAAGACCCCCGGTGCCGTCGCCTGGCGCGGACCGATGTTGCACCGCACCGTCTCGCAGTTCCTCACCGACGTGTTCTTCGGTGACATCGACGTGCTCCTCATCGATATGCCCCCCGGAACCGGCGACGTCGCCATCAGCGTCGGCCAGCTGCTCCCCCACGCCGACGTCGTCGTCGTCACGACTCCGCAGACCGCCGCGGCCGATGTCGCCGTGCGCAGCGGCCTGGTCGCTCGGCAGACGGGCCAGCGGGTCATCGGGGTGATCGAGAACATGTCGGCGATGATGCTTCCCGACGGGACGTCCCTCGACCTCTTCGGCAGCGGCGGCGGGACGCGGGTCGCGGACGCGCTGTCGGCCGATCAGCCGGTGCCGATGCTCGGCTCCGTGCCGCTCAGCCCGGTGTTGCGCAGTGACGCCGACAGCGGAGTTCCCGTCGTCGTCGCGCACCCGGACGACCCTGCCGCTGCGGAGATCTCCCGCATCGCGGAGCGCATCGCGCACGGCGGGCGCAAGCTCAGCGGTCGCCCGCTGCCGCTGCGGGTCGGCTGATCAGGTCGCCTCGTCGTCGAACGGGACGACAGCTCCGCGCTCGAATCGCATGGCCGCTTCGCCCGCGGCATCCATTCCCACGGCGGTCGCCGTGCTGATGGCGGCGCCTGCCGCGGCCGCACGCACGGTCGGGACGGGCGCGTCCTCGAGAAGGGCGTCGCGGATGATCCGCCGCGGGTCGTACTGTCGGGGGTCGAGCTTGCGCCACTCGACGTCGGAGAAGTCCTCGCCCATCTCGTCTTTGACGCGGTCCTTCGCGCCGTTGACCCAGTCGCGGGCCCGCACCGTGAACCGCGCGAGCATCTCGGCGAGCTGCGGAAGGCGCTCGGGTCCGAGGAGCAGGACAGCGGCGACCCCGATGAGGATGAGCTTGTCCCCGTCTAGGCCGAAGAACATGACCCCAGATTACCCGTGCGCCTCAGCAGCCGGAGCCATGCGCACGCCTACGCTGGAGCCAGGAGGAACGAATGGGTGATCAGGAAGCGATCCGCAGGTTCGCGATGGAGGCGACGGTGGAGCCCGAGCACATCGCTCGCGCGCGTGCACACGCCCTCGAGATCGGCGCGGCCCCGATCAGTCCTCCGGTGGGTGCGCAGTGCGCCGTCCTCGCCGCAGCGACGGGCGCTCTCAACATCGTCGAGATCGGCACCGGCGGCGGCGTGTCCGCCCTCTGGCTCCTGCACGGGTCGCCGCGTGCCACGCTGACGACGATCGACATCGAACCCGAGCATCTCGCCGTCGCACGGCAGTCGTTCACCGAAGCGAGGATCCCGCCGGCACGGGCGCGCTTCATCACGGGCCGCGCGGCCGATGTGCTTCCCCGCATGAACGAGGCGTCGTACGACATCGTGCTCGTCGATGCGGATGCCGACGGCGTCATCGAGTACGTCGAGCACGGCCTGCGGCTCGTCAGGCCGGGCGGAATGGTGCTCGTTCCCCGGGTGCTGGCCGGCGGAGCCGTCGCCGACCCCGTCCGTCGCGACGAGGTCACCCGCGCGTATCGCTCCCTCATCCACGAGACGCAGTCGTCTCCCGCCGTGCTCGGCGCCCTCTCGATCGTCGGCGAAGGACTCCTGCAGCTCACGACGGCGGCGTCCGCCTGAGGGCGACCACGTCCATCGACACGAAACGGCCGGCCCCGTCGGGACCGGCCGTTTCCGGTGGCATCGTCGTCAGGCGGCGCCGACGACTCCGCTCAGCACGCTGTGGAGTTCCTTGGCCTCTTCATCATTGACCGAGACGACCAGACGCCCTCCGCCTTCGAGGGGGACACGCACGATGATCAGGCGCCCCTCCTTCACGGCCTCCATCGGTCCGTCTCCGGTTCGCGGCTTCATGGCTGCCATCGCGGCTCCCTTTCGTCATGAGGACTACCTGAAGAGTTTATCGTGCGACGCAGGCACGGCGCGGACGCCACCTCAGGGAATCTGAGCGAAGGTGCTGCCGAGGGCATACATCGCGTAGATCCACCACCATTGCGCGGCCATCCCCAGCAGCAGCACACCGACCCGCCACCAGCGCGAACGGGGCAGCGCGAGGGCACCCCAGAGCGGCGAGAGGGGGACGAGCAGCCGGAAGGTGCTCGACTGCGGGAAGAACACCGCGAGCAGGTAGAGCAGGTATGCGCCGGACCAGAGCCGGATCGGCATCCCCAGCCGCCGCACCCGACGATCGGCGACGATCAGCAGCGTCACGAGGGCCACGATCGCCGTCAGACCGGCGAGGCACACGACAGCGGGCACGCCCCAGATGCCGGACCACAGGACGGCCGCTTGAACCGTGCCCTCGAAAGGCACGAAGCCGCCGTGATCGCCGATCCACGATCGTCGCCAGGCGAGCTCGGTCTGCAGGTAGGCGTCGGGCGCTCCGGTGACGAGACCGGTGATGACGGGCCAGGCGAAACCGCAGACCGCGGCGAGCATCCCGTTGGCCACGATGTGGCCGATCTCACGCGGCCGCAGCTCGTCGAGCCGTCGCCGCGACCAGCGCCAGAGTCCGTAGAGCGCGAGCATGAGCGAGAAGGCGAGGACGCCCGGCCGGGTGAAGGCCATCAGCGGGATCCAGAGGTACAGCCACCACCAGCGGCGGCGCTCCACCGCGAGCAGGCCGAGGAGCAGCCAGAGCTGGAAGAGCGCTTCTGCATAGCCGAGCTGGAACAGCGCCGCCATCGGGCCCGCGAAGCTGAAGAAGGCCACCGCCCAAATCGCCGCGGCCCGGCCGATTCGCCGCCGCAGCAGGGCAAACAGGACGAGACAGGCGAGGTACCCGGCGGCGGCCGAGACCAGCGGCGCCGCGACCGGGAAGCCCCCGGCGACCCAGCCCACGGCACCGGTGATGACGGGATACACCGGCATGAAAGCCCACGCGTTCTGGGCGACGTGCCCGGCGGCGTCGAGCGGGAGCTCGGCGGGATATCCGCTGAATGCGATCAGCCAGTACCACTGCGCATCCCACCCCATCGTGAGACTGCCGAGCGTCGCATCGGCACCGAACCGCGACTGCGGGCCGCTCAGTTCGGCGGCGCTGATCAGAAAAGCCGTCGTCACCGCGCGCGAGACGAGGTAGACGAGCGCGATCGCGGCGGCAGGGGGCAGCGCGACCGCGGCGCGACGCAGCAATCTCATGCGTTGATGGTCAGCGACTCGAGAGCCACGTGCGCAGGCCCTCCTCGACGGCGTGGATCTGCGCGACCGGCACCCGCTCCTCGTCGTGATGAGCGAGCGACGGGTCGCCGGGACCGTAGTTGACGGCCGGCACGCCGAGCGCCGAGAACCGCGCGACATCCGTCCAGCCGTACTTGGGGCGCGGTTCGGCGCCGACGGCAGTCACGAACTCCTGGGCAAGGGGCGCGTCGAGCCCGGGGCGCGCGCCGCCCGCGAGGTCGACGACCTCGACCTCGAAGCCCGCGAAGAACTCACGCACGATCTCGACCGCCTCGTCAGGCGTGCGGCTCGGCGCGAATCGATAGTTGACCTCGACCTCGCACAGGTCCGGGATCACGTTTCCGGCGATGCCGCCGGAGATCCGGACGGCGTTCAGGCCCTCGCGGTAAACGAGCCCCTCCACCTCGACGTCGGCGGGGGTGTGCTCTGCGAGACGCTGCAGGATCGGAGCGGCGTGGTGGATCGCGTTGTCGCCGATCCAGGCGCGGGCGCTGTGAGAGCGCACCCCGTGGGTGCGAACGATCGCGCGCAGGTTGCCGTTGCACCCGCCCTCCACCTGCCCGTTCGACGGCTCGCCGAGGATCGCGAAGTCACCGGCGAACAGATCCGGGCGGTTGGCCGCCAGCCGCGTCAAGCCGTTGAGCTCGGCCGCGACCTCCTCGTGGTCGTACCACATCCACGTGATGTCGACCCGAGGATCGACGAGCTCCGCCGCGAGCTTCAGCTGCACAGCGACACCCGCCTTCATGTCGACGGTCCCTCTCCCCCACAGGAACTCCTCGCCGTCTTCGACGACCTCGCGCACGGGGAGGTTCGCGTTGATGGGGACGGTGTCGATGTGACCGGCGATCACGACCCGCTGCGATCGGCCGAGCTGCGTTCGGGCGACGATCGTGTCACCGTCGCGGACGACCTCGAGGTGGGCGAGGGGCGACACGGCCGCGAAGATGGCATCGGCGAGGGTCGTCTCGTCGTCCGACACGCTCGGGATGTCGCAGACGGCCCGGGTCAGATCGGCGCTGGACACGGTCAGATCGAGCTCAGGCATGCCGCCGATTCTAACGGCGACGGCGGCACCGATAATCTGGAGGCATGAGCGAACGGTGGGCATGGGGCGTGGGACTCGCGACCTCGAGCAGCGACGGCACGACACTCGACACCTGGTTCCCGGAACCGGCCCTCGGCACGCCCGCGGCGGCGGATTCCGCAGCCGCGATGGTCACGTGGGCGCCGCTCGCAGCAGACGATGAGCGACGCGGAGTGACGGTCGAAGCCGTCACCGTCTCGATCGACCTCGATGCCGCGCCGGCGTCGACCCCCGATGCGTACCTGCGTTTGCACGTCCTCTCGCACGGCCTCGCGGCGCCGAACACGGTCAACCTCGACGGGATCTTCGGGCACCTCCCGATCGTCGCGTGGACGACTGCTGGTCCGATGCATCCCGACGAGGCGACCCGCCGTCGCCCGCTGCTGCAGCGCGACGGCATCCAGGTGCACAGCCTCGACAAGTTCCCGCGGCTGCTCGACTACGTCACTCCCCCGGGCGTGCGCATCGCCGACGCCTCGCGTGTGCGCCTCGGCGCTCACCTGGCTCCGGGAACGACCGTGATGCACGAAGGGTTCGTCAACTTCAACGCCGGCACCCTGGGCGCCTCGATGGTCGAAGGACGCATCTCGCAGGGCGTCGTCGTCGGCGATGGCAGCGACATCGGAGGTGGTGCGTCGATCATGGGCACCCTTTCCGGAGGTGGCGCGCACCGGGTGTCGATCGGACGCCGCACCCTGCTCGGCGCCAACGCAGGCATCGGCATCTCGCTCGGAGACGACTGCGTCGTCGAAGCGGGGCTCTACGTCACCGCGGGATCGAAGATCGTGCTCGCCGACGAGCCTGCCACCGCGTCGGGCGCACGTCCGAGCGTCAAGGGAGCCGAGCTCTCCGGTCGAGACGGCATCCTGTTCCGCCGCAACTCCCTCACCGGTGCCGTCGAAGCCGTTCGGCGCGCGGGCGTCGGCGTCACGCTCAACGAAGCCCTGCACGCCTGATCTCGACGCGGTGCTTCTGATCTGAGCCGATCCGAGCCGCGAATCCGCCGCTCAGATCAGGAGCACCGACAGCAGGCCGCCCCACAGGCAGACGACGGCGAGCATGCCGAGGCTGTACCACAGCGATGCCCGCAGGATCTCGGACTCACGGCCCGCGAGTCCGACCGCCCCCGCCGCGATGGCGATTGACTGAGGCGAGATGACCTTGGCCGCGGTGCCGCCGGCGGTGTTCGCTGCGACGAGCAGCGCCGGATCGACGGCGATCTGCTCGGCGGTCGCGACCTGCAACGGTGCGAACAGCGTGTTGTTGTTCACGACCGACCCGGTGAGGAAGACCCCGATCCACCCGATGACGGGTGCGAGCAGCGGGAAGAGCGGCCCCACCGCGGCTAGCGCCGTGCCCATCGAGGCCGAACCCCCCGAATAGTTGGCGATGTTCGCGAGGACGAGGATGATCGCGATCAGCAGCAAGGCGCGCCACAGTTCTCGGACGGTCGCGGCCAACGTCAGCCCCAGGTCGGCGGCACGGAGTCGGGGCGTCGTCAGGAACGACACGATCACCGCCAGGAGGATGGCGGTTCCGGTCGCATTGATCGGGGTGAAGCTCCATGCCGCCGTCACGACATCGCCGTCGGGGGTCGTCACGCTCCTCGTGAGCCCCGGCATCGGAACCGCGACGACGAGCGCCGACAACGGTCCCCCCGCGGCGAAGAGGTTCTTGAAGACCGGAAGGCTCCACACCAGGATCACCGCCGTCAGGATGTAGAACGGGCTCCACGCCGCCACGACCTGACGCAGCCCGGCCTGATACGGCTCCGGGTCGGGTGCGCCGACCTCGCGATGGATGCGCCGAGGTTGCCACACCCGGCCGAGGAGGAAGAGCGCGATCATCGCCGCGAGGCCGGCGCCCAGGTCTGCCAGCTCGGGCCCGAGGAACCACAGCACCCCGGCCTGGACGCCGCTGAACACGATCGTCACCAGCAGCGTCGCGGGCCAGGTCTCCCGCAGGCCTCGAATGCCGTCGAGGATGATCACCAGCAGGAACGGGATGAGAAGGGTGAGCGGCTGGAGGACGAGCACCATCGCCCGAGAGAGCTCCTGCACCTCGAGGCCGCTGACCTGGGCGCCCACGATGACCGGGATGCCGATGGCACCGTATGCCCCGGCCGCAGCGTTGGCGACCAGCGAGATCATGGCGGCGCGCAGCGGACGGAACCCGAGCTGCACCAGAAGCGCCGCGCAGATCGCGATGGGCACGCCGAAACCGGCGGCGCCTTCGAGAAAGGCGCCGAACGCGAAGCTGATGAGCAGCACCTGGATGCGCTGATCCGTCGAGATCCCGCCGATCGACGAGCGGATCACGTCAAAGCGGCCGCTCGCCACGGCGAGTTTGTAGAGCCACACGGCCATGACGATGATGTACGCGATCGGCCAGATCGCGGTGAGCAGACCGAGGAGGCCCGCACCACCGACAGCGGTGAACGGCATCCCGAAGCCGAAGGCGGCGACGAGCAGCTGCGCGACGAGAGCGATCGCACCGGCGAGGATGCCGCTCAGCCGCAGACCCACGAGCGCGACAAGGAATACGACGATCGGAATCGCGGCGACCAACGCCGACAGCGCGAGCGAGCCCAGCGGATCCGTCGACTGCTGCCACATCCGTCGCTCCCCTGATCGTCCGTCGCGGCCCACCCTAGACCGCCGCGGAGGCCCGCGCGAGGGGGCGTATGCTCGCGTCAGGAGGTGGCCCGATGTCAGATCGATTGCCCAAGAAGGTCTACGAAACCGAGCTTCGACGGCTTCAGGCGCAGCTCGTCGACATGCAGGCCTGGGTCCAGACGACCGGAGCGCGGATCGTCGTCATCTTCGAGGGACGGGATGCCGCGGGCAAGGGCTCGACGATCAAACGCGTCGCCGAGTACCTCAATCCACGCGTCGCGCGCATCGTCGCGCTGCCGGCCCCTACCGAGCGCGAGCGCTCCCAGTGGTACTTCCAGCGATACGCCGCGCACCTGCCCGCCGCGGGCGAGATCGTCCTCATGGATCGGTCGTGGTACAACCGTGCCGGAGTCGAGCGCGTCATGGGCTATTGCACCAGCGATGAGTACCACCGCTTCCTGCACCAGGCACCGATCTTCGAGCGGATGCTCGTCGAGGACGGCATCCTGTTGCTCAAGTACTGGTTCAGCGTCTCGGACGTCGAGCAGGAGAAGCGGTTCCGGTCGCGGAACGAAGATCCGATGCGGCGCTGGAAGCTGTCCCCCAACGATGTCCTCTCCATCACCAAGTGGGAGGACTACTCGCGAGCGAAGGACACGATGTTCGTGCACACGGACATTCCGGAGGCCCGCTGGCACGAGGTCGACAACGAGGACAAGCGTCGGGGCCGGATCAACATGATCCACCACCTGCTCGGACAGATCCCCTATGAAGTCGTCGAGAGGCCTGAGATCGAGATTCCGCCGCGTCCGCCGTCCGGAGGATACGACCGGCCGCCCCAGCAGCTCGACGGCTACGTTCCCGACTACGCGGCGACGCTACTCGAGGACTGACGCGCCCGCCCGCCCGCTTGCTCGCCGCCCGGCCCCGCCGGGCTGATAGGGGCGGCACGGATCGCGGTTCGCGCGCGTCCGTGGCGAGCCGAAGCTCGCCGTCCCGGGCTTCCCTGCCCGAGGTCCGTCCCGTCCCGTGCCGTGCCGTGCCGTGCCGTGCCGTGCCGTGCCGTGCCGTGCCGTCGACAGGCTCACACGCGTCAGGCGCCCCGGCGGGCAGTGGTTCAACCCATCCAGCCTGTCGACGGGACAGGGCGGCGGGCCTGCCGCCGACACATGCCGCCGCAACGCCCCAGCCGCACCTGCCGGGCCGCCGCGTCCCGCCAACAGGCTGAACCACCGACCGGACCGCCCAGGACGCCGCGAAGGGGCAGCCAGCCTGTCGACGGGACAGGATGACGGGGATGCCGCCGACACATGCAGCAGGGTCGCCCCAGCCGCAGCTGCCGGGCCGCCGATGTCCCGCCAACAGGCTGAACCACCGATCGGACCACCCAGGACGCGGCAAAGGGGCGGGGAGCCTGTCGACGGGACGAGGATCCGGCCGGAGACACGGCGCAACACGAGCTCCGCCCCGCACAGCGCGGCGTCACGGAGACCGTACGCAGACGAAGTGATCAGCCGCCTGCGCGGGCCAGCACTCAGCCCGGCTCGGCAGCCCGGATCAGCCGTCGGCGCGGGCCGAGCAACTGGCCGGCACAGCCGTTCGGCCGAGTTGAGCCGAACGGCTCAGCTCAGGACGTGGGGTAGTCCCGTTCCGCCGAGCCGATGTACAGCTGCTGCGGGCGCCCGATCTTGGTCTGCGGATCGTTCTGCATCTCGCGCCAGTGGGCGAGCCAGCCGGGGAGACGCCCGATCGCGAACAGCGGGGTGAACATGCGGGTCGGGAAACCCATCGCCTTGTAGATGACGCCCGTGTAGAAGTCGACGTTCGGGTACAGGCGGCGCTCGCGGAAGTAGTCGTCGCTGAGAGCGATCTCCTCGAGCTCCTTCGCGAGGTCGAGGAGCGGGTCGACGACGCCGAGCTCGTTCAGCACCTCGTCGGCCGATTCCTTGACGAGCTTCGCACGGGGGTCGTAGTTCTTATAGACCCGGTGCCCGAAGCCCATGAGCTTCACGCCGTCTTCCTTGTTCTTCACGCGTGCGACGAACCGCTCGACGCTTTCGCCGGAGTCGCGGATGCGCGCGAGCATGTCGAGCACGGCCTCGTTCGCGCCGCCGTGAAGCGGCCCGTAGAGCGCGTTGATGCCCGCCGAGATCGACGAGAACTGGTTCGCACCGGTCGAGCCGACCAGACGCACCGTCGAGGTCGAGGCGTTCTGCTCGTGGTCCTCATGAAGGATGAGGAGGCGCTCGAGGGCTCGCGAGACGACGGGGTTGACCTCGTAGGTCTCTGCCAGCACGCCGAAGTTCAGGCGCAGGAAGTTGTCGACGAAGCTCAGCGAGTTGTCGGGATACAGGAAGGCCTGCCCGACGCTCTTCTTGTGCGCGTACGCCGCGATAACCGGAAGCTTCGCGAGCAGTCGGATGGTGTTCAGCTCGACGTGCTCGGGGTTGTTGGGGTCGGACTGGTCCTCGTAGTACGTCGACAGGGCTGCCGTCGCCGCCGACAGCACCGACATCGGGTGCGCGGTGTGCGGCAGCGAGGAGAAGAAGCGCTTGAGGTCTTCGTGCAGGAGCGTGTGACGACGGATGCGGTCGTCGAAGTCGGCGAGCTCGTCGGCCGTCGGCAGGTCGCCGTAGAGCAGAAGCCAGGCCACCTCGAGGTACGTCGAGTGCTTGGCGATCTGCTCGATCGGGTAACCGCGATAGCGCAGGATGCCCTGATCGCCGTCGATGTAGGTGATGGCAGACCGCGTCGCCGCGGTGTTGACGAATCCGTAGTCGAGGCTCGTGTGGCCCGTCTGCTTCGTGAACGTCGAGAAGTCGACGCTCGGAACTCCGTCGGTTCCATGCAGCACCGGCAATTCTGCGGTGCGGTCACCGATGGTGACGGTGGCCTTCTGCGGGGTGCCCGTGTCGTCCACGAAGCCTCCTTGCGATCGTCCGGTGCGGTCTCTACAGCCTATCGGGCGCGCGGGCCTACTCCGTACGACGCCAAAGGATCAGCGGATCGGTAGGAGAAACCCTACGAATCCGAGAGGCGTGCCGCGGCGGCTTCGATCCGCTCCTGCGACGCCGTGAGGGAGAAGCGCACGTGCTGCGGGAAGTGCGTCCCATAGAAGTGCCCCGGGCCCGCGAGGATGCCGCGCTCGGCCAGCCGACCGAGGGTCTGCCAGGCGTCCTCGCCCGCGGTGGCCCAGAGATAGAGTCCGGCCTCGCTGTGATCGATCCGGAACCCCGCGCGTTCGAGTGCCGGACGCAAGACGTCGCGGCGGCGGCGGTACAGGTCCTTCTGGCGCGCGACATGCTCGTCGTCGTGGAGCGCGGCGACCATCGCCTGCTGGACGGGAAGCGGAAGCATGAGCCCCAGATGCTTCCGAGCCGTGAGCAGCGCGGCCACGATCGTCGCGTCTCCGGCGAGGAACGCGGCTCGATACCCTGCGAGATTCGACTGCTTGCTCAGCGAGTACACCGAGAGCAGGCCCGAGACGTCACCGTCGCTCACGCGCGGGTCGAGGATGCTGGGCACCGTCTGCTGGGCCCAGGGGCCGTCCCAGCCCAGCTCGGCGTAGCACTCGTCCGAGACCACGACGGCGCCGAGCTCGCGCGCGCGGGCGACGATCCCCCGCAGCTCCGCGACATCCAGCACGCGCCCGTCGGGGTTGCCGGGCGAGTTCACCCACACCAGCCGCGTGCCCTCCGGGAAGTCCACGTGGTCGTCTGCGGCCACCGGCGTCGCACCGACCAGGCGCGCTCCCACCTCGTAGGTCGGGTATGCGGCGCGCGGGTGGACGACGACATCCCCCGCTCCCAGGCCCAGCAGGAGGGGCAGCAGTGCCACGAGCTCTTTCGACCCGATGGTCGGGAGGACATTGGCGGGGGTCAGCCCGGCGACGCCGCGGCGACGCTCGTACCAGTCGACGATCGCCTCGCGCAGCGCCGGTGTGCCGACGGTCTGCGGGTAGGCGTGCGCGTCGGTGGCGGCGCGCAGGGCCTGCGCCACGACCTCGGGCGTCGGGTCGACCGGCGAACCGATCGACAGGTCGACGATCCCGTCGGGGTGGCGGCGCGCCTTCTCGGCGTACGGCGCGACCGCGTCCCAGGGGTAGTCAGCGAGGTCGTGGACGCTCAATGCCCCTCCCCCTGCGGCGGCAGCGCGGCCACGAGGGGGTGGTCCTTCGCGATGACACCGACCTTCGCGGCGCCTCCCGGAGACCCGAGATCGTCGAAGAACTCGACGTTCGCGGTGTAGTAGTCCTGCCACTCGGCGGGAAGGTCGTCTTCGTAGTAGATCGCCTCGACGGGGCACACCGGCTCGCACGCGCCGCAGTCGACGCACTCGTCCGGGTGGATGTAGAGCGAGCGCTCGCCCTCGTAGATGCAGTCCACGGGGCACTCGTCGATGCACGCGCGGTCCTTCACGTCCACGCACGGGAGGGCGATCACATAAGTCACACGACGAGTCTAGTTCGTGCGATCGCGGGCGGCCGCCGGGCGCGCCCCCGCGAACGAGGGCCAACCGACGACGACGGCGACCATGACCGGCAGCGCGAACGTCCAGATGAGGCCCGTGCTCAGCTGCCCTTCCGGCGGAGCCGGGACGACGACCGAACCGCCCGGCCCGCGGCCGGAGAAGACGATGGTGGCGATGAGGGCGCCGAGCCCGCACGACAGCGCGGCCCACCGGTCGCTCGTGAGCAGTCGCAGTCCGGCGACGAGGCCCGTCACGCCCGCGATGGCGACGATCAACCCGACGGGAAGGACGCCCCACACATACGCCTGAGTGATGGTCCCGGCGACGCCGTAGACGGCTCCCGCGATCGCCGCGACGAGCCACCCCGCCACGCGGGACCATGTCTGAGTCACCGGCCCAGTCTAGGCGGCCCACCCCCACGCGCGGAGCGCCGCCGCCACGAGGGCCGCCGCGGCCACGACGACGAGGAACGGCGCGCGCAGCGCGAGCAGGACAGCAGCAGCAGCGACCGCCGGGACGCGCGCATCGACGACGATCGCGGTGCCGGCGCCGATCGTCTGAACGACGACGAGCGCCGACAGCAGAGCAATCGTCAGTTGATCGATGATGCGCTGCGCGCGGTCGCCGTCGAACCACCGCGGCGGGAGCAGATAGCCCAGGGCCTTCAGTGCGACGCAGATGATCGACGCCACGAGGATGCCGGTCCACGGGGTCATGGCGCCTCCCCCGCCTTCGACAGCTCGGCCTCCGCGCCGGGCGATCGGCGGCCCGGCAGGACGGCCGCGACCACGATGGCCACGACGCCGGCGATGAGCACGGGAATGCCGGGCATCGTGAGGGGCGTCGCTACGCCGGCGACGACACCGGCGGCCACCCCGACGACGACCGCCTCGAGCCGGCGGAGGCGGGGCCACAGCAGCGCGAGGAACGCCGCCGCCGCGGCCGCGTCGAGGCCGTAGGCACGCGGATCGCCGAGGATGTCGCCGAGCAGGGCTCCGAGAAGGGTGAAGAGGTTCCATCCGACGTAGATGCCCACCCCGGTCACCCAGAAGCCGATCCGCCGTGCGCGGGCGCCGGACTGCGCGAGGGCGACGGCCGTCGACTCGTCGATCGTGAACGGGAACGCGCTCAGCCGCCGACCGATGCTCCCGCCGACGATCGGCGCCATGCGGAGACCGTAGGCCACGTTGCGCACGCCCAGAAGCGCCGCGGAGGCGATCGCCGCGGGAAGGGCCGCCCACCCGCCGGTCGCGATGACTCCGACGAAGGCGAACTGCGAGCCGCCCGTGAACATCAGGAGGCTCAGCACGCACGTCTGCCAGACGTCGAGGCCCGCGGCGACGCCCAGCGCCCCGAACGACACGCCGTAAGCGCTCGTCGCCACCGCCACGCCGATCCCATCGCGCCACGCGCGCCGTGTCGCGGCATCCTGCTCCATCGCTCCGATGTTATCGACCCGTCCTGCCGACGCCGGATACCCTGACGGAATGAGTCGCGTGTTCACGATGAGTGTCGCGTCGGTCTACGTCCACTACGTGGCCAAGGCGGAGCGGAAAGGCCGGACGCGCGCCGACGTCGACGAGGTGACGCGCTGGCTCACGGGCTTCTCGCAATCAGAGCTCGAGACCCATCTGGCCACCGGGACGACGTTCGAGGACTTCTTCGCCGCGGCGCATCTGAACCCCGAGGCCACGAAGATCACCGGCCTCATCTGCGGCATCCGGGTCGAAGAGATCGACGACCCGCTGATGCAGCGGATCCGTTACCTCGACAAGTTGGTCGACGAGGTTGCGCGCGGCAAGCAGATGTCGCGCATTCTGCGGGGCTGAGCGCTGCCCTGGGCACCGACGCCGCGACCCCGGAGGCCGTGAACGGCACTCCGGGGTCGCGGGTGTTGCAGGCTGAACCCGAGATCAGGCGTTGGCGTCCTGACGCTTGAGGCGAGCAGTGGCGCGGGCGCGGTCGGTCGCCGCGAGCACGACCTTGCGGATGCGCACCTTCTCGGGCGTGACCTCGACGCATTCGTCGTCACGGGCGAACTCGAGCGACTCCTCCAGCGTGAGCACGCGCGGGGGCGTCATCGACTCGAAGGAGTCGGAGGTCGACGAACGCATGTTCGTGAGCTTCTTCTCCTTGGTGATGTTGACGTCCATGTCGTCGGCGCGCGAGTTCTCGCCGATGACCATGCCCTCGTAGACCTCTTCGGTGGGCTGCACGAAGAAGCTCATGCGCTCCTGCAGGGCGATCATCGCGAAGGGGGTCACGACGCCCGAGCGGTCAGCGACGATCGAGCCGTTCTGGCGAGTTGTGATCGAGCCCGCCCAGTCGTCGTAGCCGTGCGAGATCGCGTTGGCGATGCCGGTGCCGCGCGTGATCGTCAGGAACTCGCTGCGGAAACCGATCAGGCCGCGGGAGGGGACGACGAACTCCATGCGCACCCACCCGGTGCCGTGGTTCGACATGCCGTCCATGCGGCCCTTGCGTGCGGCCATGAGCTGCGTGATCGCACCGAGGTGCTCTTCGGGCGCGTCGATGGTGAGGTGCTCGAACGGCTCCTTCAGCTTGCCGTCCTCGCCGCGCTTGGTGACGACCTGCGGCTTGCCGACCGTGAGCTCGAAGCCCTCGCGGCGCATGTTCTCGACGAGGATCGCCAGGGCGAGCTCGCCGCGTCCCTGAACCTCCCACGCGTCGGGACGTCCGATGTCGACGACCTTGAGCGAGACGTTGCCGATGAGCTCGCGGTCGAGCCGGTCCTTCACCATGCGCGCCGTCAGCTTGTGGCCCTTGACCTTGCCCATGAGCGGCGAGGTGTTCGTGCCGATCGTCATCGAAATGGCGGGGTCGTCGACCGTGATCGCCTTGAGCGGCCGGACGTCGTCGGGGTCGGCGATGGTCTCGCCGATCGTGATGTCGGGGAAGCCCGCGATCGCGACGATGTCACCGGGGCCGGCGTCCTCGGCCGGGAAGCGCTCGAGCGCCCGGGTCTTCAAGAGCTCGGTGACGCGCGCATTGCTCGTGGTGCCGTCGGCACGCACCCAGGCGACGGTCTGGCCCTTCTTGAGCGTGCCGTTGAAGACACGCAGCAGGGCGAGGCGACCGAGGAACGGGCTCGAGTCGAGGTTCGTGACCCACGCCTGCAGCGGAGCCTCGTCGTCGTAGGAGGGAGCCGGGACGTGCTCGAGGATCGCCTCGAACAGCGGCTCGAGGTCGTCGTTGTCGGGCAGCTCGCCGTTGCCGGGACGGTTGCGCGAGGCGGCGCCGGCGCGACCCGACGCGTAGACCACGGGGACATCGAGCAGCGCGTCGACGTCGAGATCGGGGACGTCGTCGGCGAGATCGCCGGCCAGACCGAGGAGCAGATCGTGCGCCTCTTCCTCGACCTCGGCGATGCGGGCGTCGGGACGGTCGGTCTTGTTGACGAGCAGGATGACGGGGAGCTTCGCCTCGAGCGCCTTGCGCAGCACGAAGCGCGTCTGCGGGAGCGGGCCCTCGGATGCGTCGACGAGCAGCACGACGCCGTCGACCATCGACAACCCGCGCTCGACCTCGCCGCCGAAGTCGGCGTGACCCGGAGTGTCGATGACGTTGATCGTCACGGGCACGTCGCTGTGGATGCCGTTGTAGGTGATCGCCGTGTTCTTCGCGAGGATCGTGATGCCCTTCTCGCGCTCGAGATCGTTGGAGTCCATGGCACGTTCCTCGACGTGCGCGTGGTCTCCGAACGAGCCGGTCTGGCGGAGCATGGCATCGACGAGCGTCGTCTTGCCGTGGTCGACGTGCGCGACGATCGCGACGTTGCGGAGGTCAGGACGAAGGGCGTGCGCCATGAAGAGGGTCCTCAGGATGAAGGGAAAACGCCGGGATGCCGACGGGACAGTTTAACGCAGGCGCCCTGCGAGTTCGCGGGGCGCCTGCGAGAGGTCCGGGACGGGACCTCAGGATGCGTCGAGGATCTGTCGCCGGATCGCGCGCCGGGCGGCCTGCTCAGCGGGATCGGGCACCGGGATGGCCGCGATGAGACGCTGGGTGTACGCCTCCTTCGGCGCGCGGAGGATCTCGTCCCGCGTGCCCTGCTCGGCGATCTGGCCGTGGTAGAGCACGACGATGCGGTCGGCCATTGCGTCGACGACCGCGAGGTCGTGGCTGATGAACAGGCAGGCGAAGTGGTACTCCTCCTGCAGCTCGCTCAGCAGCTCGAGCACGCGTGCCTGGACCGAGACGTCGAGAGCGCTCGTCGGCTCATCCGCCACGAGCAGGCGCGGCTTCAGGGCGAGCGCTCGGGCGATGCCGACGCGCTGCTTCTGACCGCCCGACAGCTCGTGCGGGTACCGGTTGCGGTACGAGCGCGGCAGGCGCACGTCGTCGAGCAGGGTCTCGACCCGCTTGTCGAGCGCTGAGCCCTTCGCCTCCCCTGCCAGCAGCATGGGTTCGCCGATGCTCTCGCCGATCGGAAGGCGCGGGTTGAGCGACGACGAGGGGTCCTGGAACACGATGCCGACTTTGCGGCGCAGCGACCGGATGATCTTGCGGTCGCCGCCGCTGATGTCGATGCCGTCGACGACGAGCTTTCCCTCGGCGATCGGCTGCAGGCCGATCGCCGCCCGGCCGATCGTCGACTTGCCGGAGCCCGATTCGCCGACGAGTCCGACGATCTCGCCTTCCGCGATGTCGAGAGACACGTCGTCGACAGCGCGGAAGGCCGCGACGCGACCACGCTTGCCGTACTCGATCGACACGTTCTCGAGCGACAGAACGGGGGCCTCGATGCGCGGCGCGGCAGCCGGATCGATCGCGACGGCGGGCGTGTGCTCCTCGACGACGCTGGCCAGCGCCTCGACGACGTCGACCGTCTCGTCACCCTCGCCGCCCTGACCGAGGCGCGGAACGGCGGCGAGCAGCTCGCGCGTGTAGGCCGCCTGCGGGTCTCCGAGCACCTGCGAGACGCTCCCCTGCTCGACGACCTCGCCGTCCTTCATCACGACGATCCAGTCGGCGAGGTCGGCGACGACGCCCATGTCGTGGGTGATGAGCAGCACGGCCGACTGGAGCCGGTCGCGCAGGTCGCGCAGCAGATCGAGGATCTCGGCCTGCACCGTGACGTCGAGAGCCGTCGTGGGCTCGTCGGCGATGAGAAGAGCAGGGTCGAGGCAGATCGCCTGCGCGATCATGGCACGCTGGCGCTGGCCGCCCGAAAGCTGGTGCGGGTAAGAGGCGAAAGCCTTCTCGGGGTCGGGCAGACCGACCATGCCGAGGAGCTCGAGCGCGCGCGCCTTGGCCTCGCTGGGGCTCTTCGACGTGTGCGCGCGGATGGCTTCGATGATCTGGAAGCCCACCGTGAGCACCGGGTTCAGCGCCGTCATCGGCTCCTGGAAGATCGCGGCGACCTCCGAGCCGCGAAGCTGGCGCAGCTGCCGCGGGCTCAGGTTCGTGACATCGCGGCCGTTGACCTTGATCGTGCCCCGAACTCGGCTGTTGATGGGCAGGAGGTCGAGGATGGCCATCGAGCTCGCGCTCTTGCCCGACCCGGACTCACCGACGACAGCGACCACCTGACCACGCGAGATCGAGTAGTCGAGGTGCTTGGCGGCGGGAACCCAGTAGCCGTCGACGGCGAAGTCGACGCTGACGTCGACCATCTCCAGGGCGGGGACGGTGGTGTCGGTGGGAGTGCTCATGACGCGATCCTTCGCGGCTCGGTCCGCCGGGGCGCGGCGGCAACGGATGAAAGAATAAGCGGATGCAGGCGGTCACGTTCCGGTCCACGTTCAACAAGGTGCTCAGCATCCTGCTGTGGACGGCGCTCGGCGCCGCTGCGGCGGCCGCGCTGTTCAGCCCGGGCGCTCTCCCGCTGCTGGCGGGCGTCCCGGTGGCGGCTGCCGGCGGCGCGGCCCTGGTCTGGGCCCTGCTGTGGGCGCCGTGCATCCGCGTGGACGAGGCGGGCGTGCAGGTCGACAACGTTCTGGTCGAGCATCGCATCCCGTGGGGCGCACTGATCCATGTCGACACGGCCTACGCGCTGACCCTGCACACGCCGGCACGACGCATCCGTGCTACGGGAGCTCCCGCCCCCGGCCAGCTGACCGCTTTCCGGGCGACGCGTTCCGAGAAGCGACGCCTCGACCGACTCGGCGCCGGCGAGGGCATCCGTCCGGGCGACCTCCCCGGCACCGACTCCGGCCGTGCCGCCGAACTCGTCCGCGGCCGATGGGAGCGGCTGCGCGACAGCGGCGTCATCGAGCCGGGCCGCGCCGATCAGCTCTCCGTCCAGCGAACGCCCCGCACCGGCGCGATACTCGCCGTGGTGCTGGGAGCCACGGCTCTCATCGGCGGCGTGCTCCTGCTCTGACGTCGCGGGGCGCATCACGAGGATGCCCGCTCCTTGGTGCGGCGGCGCGAGAACCGCTTCTGCCGGGGGTCGAACGCATCGCGCAGACCGTCGCCGACGAAGTTGACGAGCAGCGCCAGCAGCACGATGAACGTCGCAGGCCACCAGAAGAGCCACGGACGGGTCTGGAACGCCGACTGGTTGTCGGAGATGATCAGCCCGAGCGACACGTCCGGCGGGCGCACGCCGAGCTGCAGGTAGCTCAACGCCGTCTCGAGAAGGATGGCGGCGGCAGCCAGGAGCGTCGCCGCGACGATGACGACGCCGATCGCGTTCGGCAGGATGTGCTTGAAGATGATGCGGATGTCGCTGGCGCCCGCGACACGGGCCGCCTCGACGAACTCGCGCTCGCGGAGGCTCAGGAACTCGGCGCGCACGAGACGCGCGATCACCATCCACGACACGAGGGCGAGGAAGGCCGCAAGCAGCCAGACGCCGAGGCCGCCGGTCGCGCGACCGACGATCGCGCCGATGACGAGGGCGGGGATCACGATGAAGACGTCGGTGATGCGCATGAGGATCGAGTCGACGATGCCGCGGTAGTACCCCGCCACGGCACCGATGACGGTGCCGATGATCGTGCCGCCGAGGCCGATGACGAGCATCACGATGACCGAGTTCTGCACGCCGCGCATCGTCATCGCGAAGTAGTCGATGCCGATGCGGCTCTGACCGAAGGGGTGCTCGCCGAGGTGGATGCCCTCGCCGCCCAGCCATTCGGGAACGACCGAGAGGGTCGGCGCGCCGCCCGCCGTCGCGGGACTCAGCGTCGTGTAGTCGTGCTTCCACCAGCCGGGGATCGGGCCGATCCCGATCGCGCTCATGGAGAAGGCGACGACGATCAGGAACAGGATGCCGGACACGACCGCCACCTTGTTCGCGAGGAAGCGCCGCAGGATCAGGCGCCCCTGGCTGACGCCGACGGTGTCGTCGGCGGTCGGCGCTGCGGCGGGAGCCTCGACGGGCTCGGGCATCATCTGGCTCATCGGATGTCCTCCGGGTTACGAGGGGTCGAGGCGCTCACGCGGCGACCCGGACGCGGGGATCCAGCGCCGCGTAGGCGAGGTCCGCGAGGAAGTTGAACAGGATCGCGGTGAAGGCGATGACGAGGAAGTACCCCATGATCGGGTTCACGTCGATGCGCTGCAGCGAGGAGACGAACAGCGATCCCATGCCGCTGATGGCGAAGACGCGCTCGGTGATGACCGCGCCGCCGAGCAGCGCGCCGACGTCGGTGGCGACGAGCGTGGCGATCGGGATCAGCATGTTCCGGAGCGCGTGCCGCATGACGACGGTCCGCTCCGACAGGCCCTTCGCGCGAGCCGTGCGGATGTAGTCCTGACCCATCACCTCGAGCAGACCGGAACGTGCGTAGCGGGTGTAGCCGGCGAAGGAGATGAGGAGCAGCGCGATCGTCGGCAGCAGCAGGTGGGTGAACGTGTCGATACCCGTGAGCCAGACATCGCCCGTGAAGCCGGGGGTCGAAGCGCCCACGGTGGCGATCGGGCGGTTGTTGATCCGCGGGTTCGAGGTGTACTGCGGCCAGGACTGCATGAAGCGGTCGAGCACGATGAACGCGCCGACGAGCACCGCGACGATGACGCCGATGCGCATCGCCTGGCCGCGGTCCGGACCGCCGAGGAGCCAGCCGGTCAGCAGGCCGACCGCGACGGCGGCCAAGGCCAGGATCACCAGCGTGCCGAACGACGAGATGTCGAGCAGGCCCTGAAGCGCGAAGTAGCAGATGTAGCCGATGAGGCCGTTCACACCGGCGACGATGAGCGCGCGGCGGTTCTCGAGTCCGGCCACGAGGGCCGTGGTGAGGACGGCGACGCCCACCGTGAGCAGCAGGATGCCGACGGGGCCGAAGCCGGGGTTGCGGAACCAGTTCGTGAGGTCGAAGTAGACCAGGAGCGCTGCGGTCGCGGCTCCCGAGATGCCGGCGGTGACCAGCCGTCGCTTCAGCGCGCCTCCGACGGCCGCCTGCCACACGAAGGCACTGACGACCGTGATGGCGATGATCACGCCGATCGGGATGTTCGTCTCGGACTGCAGGAAGTCGTTGAAGCCCAGCGCGACGAACTCCTTCAGGAGGACGGCGATGAGGAACGAAGGCAGCGAGTAGAGGAAGAAGCTGAGCAGCGTGACCGAGAAGTCGAAACCGCTGTACTGGCGGAGGGCCGTGATGATGCCGACCGCGATGCCGAGGAGGATCGCGACGATCAGCGACACCGTGACGAGCTGCACGGTGGAGATCATCGCGGTGGGGAGGATGTCGAGGACCTTGGCGTTGGAGATCGTCGTTCCCAGGTCGCAAGATCCCGCGAAGGGGATGAGGCACTGCGCCGCTCCCCCGAGCCAGAGGAAGTATCGCAGCGGCACCGGCGTGTCGAGGTCGAGAGCGGCGACGCGGGCCGCGATCAGCTGGTCTCGGTTCGGGGCGCTCGACTCGCGGAGGTCCTGCAGGGGGTCGCCGGCGTTGGCGGACAGCACGTACATGATGAACGACGCTGCGAGCAGGACCAGGATCGAGACGGCGATACGCCTGAGGACGAATCCGACCATCGCGGGGATCTTCCTTCTGTTGGTGGTCGCCGCGCGGTAGCGCGGCGGATGATGGTGTCCGCGGTAGCGGACATGGCGGGGCGCCGGAGCCATGTCGACTCCGGCGCCCTCCAGGTTAACCGGGTGTCAGCCGTTCAGCTGTCAGCCCGCGAGCTTCCACTCCTGCGCGTTCCAGACGATTCCGGTCTGGCCGCCGAAGTAGGTCACGCCCGTGACCGTACCGTTGTCGGCGAACAGGCCCGGCGACTGGAACAGCGGCAGACCGTAGAAGTCCTTCGCGGTCTCGGTGTCGATCTCGACCTTGATCTCGGCGAGGCGATCGGCGTCAACCGTCACCTGGCTCTCGTCGACGAGGCCGTCGACCGTGGTGTTGGAGTAGTTGTTGTAGTTTCCACCACCGTTGGTCTTGAAGATCTGCGGGAGCGCGGCGTTACCGGCACCCGGCGAGACCCAACCGAAGATCGACGCGTCGTAGCTGCCGCTGCCGAGGAGCGAGCCCCAGTCGGGCGAGCCGGCGTCCTCGATCACGAAGCCTGCCTCCTGAGCCGACTGCTGGATCGCACGGAACGAGTCGACACGGTTCGGGTTGTTGGTGTTGTAGAGGATGCGCACGGTCGGGGTCGCACCGGCGAGCAGCGCCTTGGCGCCCTCGATGTCGGGCTCGGTGAACGCGTCGTATCCGCTCGCCGCGACGGCCGTCTCGTACTGAGCACCGTCGGTGGGCAGGAAGATCTGCGAGTTCAGGACCTCGGCCTCGGGGTTGACCGGCGTGACGATCGACTCGAGGATCTGCTGACGCGGGATCGTCTTGAGGAACGCCTCACGAACGTTCGAGTCGGCGAAGACGCCGCCAAAGCTCAGGTCGAGGTGGTCGTACGCGAGCTGGTCACCCGTGTGGACGGTCGCGTTGGCGTTCTCGAGTGCCGTCAGCGTGTCGGCGGACGGCTGCGGCTGGATCGCCTGGACCTCGCCGTTCTGCAGAGCGGTGACCTGAGCGTTCGAGTCGCCGATGAAGCGGATCACGAGCTGGTCGTAGTCGGGGCTCATCTCGCCCTTGTACTCCGGGTTCTTGCCGAGCGTGATGCTCGACTCGGGAACGAAGTCCGTGACGATGAACGGGCCGCTCGCGACCAGCAGGCTCTCGTCGGTCGGCATGGCCGTGACGTTGTAGCCCGTGTTCCAGAAGTCGGCCGCGGCCTTCAGGGTCTCGTTCGGAGCCGCGGGAGCGTCGACGTTGCCCTCGGGCAGTGTCTTGAGCAGCTCGATGAAGTCGGCCTCGGAGACGCCTGCCTTCTCGGCGAGGACGTGAGCCGGCTTGCCGATCGGGTTGACGAGCTCGTAGTCGACGAACGGCGTGCCGTACGTGATCGTCATCGACATGTTGTCGTCGCCGATCTCGGGGAACGACGTGGTGTCGAGACCCGCGGTGCTGCCTGCGAGGCTGAAGTACTGCGTGCCGCCGTTGGTGACCTCACCCGTGGCGGGGTCGAGGACGGCGTCGTCGTAGTAGCCCGACGAGATCGCCCAGTTGACGAGCATGTCGTCGGCGTTGATCGGCTCGCCGTCGGACCACGTGAGACCCTCGTTGATGGTGTACTTCACCGTCAGCGGGTCTTCGGACACGGTCTCGTAGGTGCCGAAGTCGGTGTTAGGGATGACGCTGTAGTCGGCGTCGAGACGCTGGAAACCACCCAGGCCCAGTCCGCCGCTCACACCGGTCAGGTAGCCGACCATCCCGTTGGTGTCGAGGTTCGCCTCGGGGGTGTCGCCGTTGAACGACGTGAAGGCGTTGGTCGTGGCGATCGTGATCGTGCCGCCGTCGCCGCCGCCCGAGTCGGCGTTGTCATCGTTGGGTGCTGTGGTGCAGCCGGCAAGCGCCAGAGCCGCGATCGCGACACCCGCCCCTGCCGTGATGGCGCGTGAACGCCGGGTGTTTCCAGACACATTTCCTCCTGTGCAAGGGATGGGTGCGGGTGGGCAGACCGGTTAACGATCGACCGCCGCGGATACCAAGACGATAAGTAGCGGTCAGACGTTGGTCAAAACTGGTTGGGTAAACGTTACATATCCTTAACCGGACGCGCGATCATCGAAGCAGTTTGCACGGGCGGGCGCCGCCAGACCTGGCATCCGCCGCTTCCGCGGCTCGAGGAGGACAGATGACGCACGTGTCACGGACCCGACTGTGGTGGGAGATCGCCATCGTCCTGGCGCTCTCGGTCGGTCGGTCGGCGTTCTTCTCCGCCCTGTCCTTCCTGCAGGCGGTGACGAGCCCCGTGAGTCTCGGGGATCAGTCGACGTCGCTGAATCCCGGCGCGGCGACCGTGGACCCCTGGTCGGTCGTCTCGCAGGTCTCCTCGAACCTCTTCAACCTCGCACCCGTCGCGTTGGCGATCTATTTCCTCTGGGAGCCCGGCCGTTCGGCGCTGCGCCGCATCGGATTGGATTTCCGGATGTTCGGGAGGGATGCCGGTGCCGGCATCCTGCTCGTCGCTCTCGTCGGAGTACCGGGACTCGGGCTCTACGCTCTCGGGCGTGCGCTCGGGATCACCGTCCAGGTCGGCGCCGCGCCCCTCGACGGCGGGTGGACCGCCATCCTGCTGCTCGCTCTCGCCGCGCTGCGCGCAGGTCTCACCGAAGAGGTCATCTTCATCGGGTACCTCTTCGACCGGCTCCGCCGTCTCGGGTGGAGCACGTGGGCCATCATCCTGTCGACCGCCGCCCTGCGCGGGATGTACCACGCGTATCAGGGCGTCGGTCCGATCTTCGGCAACGTCGCCATGGGCGTGGTGTTCGGGTGGGTGTACCACCGCTGGGGTCGGGTCATGCCGCTGGTGATCGCGCACGTCGTGATCGACGTCATCGCCTTCATCGGCTACCCGCTCGCCGCGGCATGGTGGCCCGGCGTCTTCTGAGACACCGCGGTCGCCGAGAACGTAACCCTGCGCCGAGCACGCACGGTAGATGGTGCGTGCTCGGCGAGAGGGTGCGTTCTCGCAACGCCGGACGGCGTCAGGCGAATGCCTCCGGCGGCGGGCAGGCGCACACGAGATTGCGATCGCCGTAGGCCTGGTCGATGCGTCGCACCGGGGGCCAGTACTTGCCGCGAACGAGCGACCGGACGGGGTAGACCGCTTCCTCGCGCGTGTAGGCGTGCGACCACTCCGACGCGACCGCCGCCTCCGCCGTGTGCGGGGCACCGACGAGCGGGTTGTCGTCGGCGGGCCACTCCCCCGCCGCGACGCGGTCGGCTTCGGCACGGATGGCGATCATCGCCTCGATGAAGCGGTCGATCTCGGCGAGGTCCTCCGACTCGGTCGGCTCGACCATGAGCGTGCCCGCCACCGGGAACGACATCGTCGGCGCGTGGAACCCGTAGTCGATCAGCCGCTTCGCGACGTCGTCGACCGTGACACCGGTGCGCTCGCGCAGCGGGCGGAGGTCGAGGATGCACTCGTGCGCGACGAGTCCGCCTTCCCCCGCGTACAGCACCGGGTAGTGCTCGCGCAGACGCACCGCGACGTAGTTCGCCGCCAGCACCGCTGCGCCCGTCGCCGCGCGGAGACCGCGAGCACCCAGCATCCGAACGTACGCCCACGAGATCGGGAGGATGGATGCCGAGCCGAAGGGCGCCGCAGAGATCGGGCCGCCGTCGAAGACGAGACCGCCCGCATGCTCCGCGCGCTGCGCGAACGGATGCGACGGGAGGAAGGGCGCGAGGTGCGCCTTCGCGGCCACGGGACCGACGCCCGGGCCGCCGCCGCCGTGCGGGATCGCGAACGTCTTGTGCAGGTTGAGGTGCGAGACGTCGCCGCCGAGGTCGCCGAAGCGCGCGAAACCGAGGAGCGCGTTGAGGTTCGCGCCGTCGACGTACACCTGGCCGCCGGCATCGTGCACGGCCTCGGTGATGGCGAGCACCTCGTGCTCGTACACCCCATGGGTCGACGGATAGGTGATCATCAACGCCGACAGGGCCGCGGCATGCTGCTCGATCTTCGCGCGCAGGTCGTCGAGGTCGACGTTGCCCGCCTCGTCGCAGGCCACGACGACGACGCGCATCCCCGCCAGCACGGCCGACGCGGCGTTCGTGCCGTGCGCCGACGACGGGATGAGGCAGACGGTTCGATCGAGGTCGCCGCGCGACCGGTGGTACCCGCGGATCGCGAGGAGCCCCGCGAGCTCGCCCTGCGAACCGGCGTTGGGCTGCAGCGAGACGGCGTCGTAGCCGGTCACCTCGGCGAGCCAGGACTCGAGCTGGTCGACGAGCTCGAGGTATCCCCGGACGTCGTCCGCGGGCGCGAACGGATGCACACGCGCGAACTCCGGCCACGTCACGGCGGCCATCTCGGTCGCGGCGTTCAGCTTCATCGTGCACGAGCCGAGCGGGATCATCCCACGGTCGAGCGCGTAGTCGCGGTCGGCGAGGCGCTTGAGGTAGCGCATCATCGCCGTCTCGGAGTGGTGGCTGTTGAAGACCGGATGCGTGAGGTACTCGTCCTCGCGCAGCAGTCCGGGCAGCGCGTGCCGCTCCGGCCACGCCCGACCGGCGACGAAGGCGAACGCGCGCTGGTCGGGTCCGCCGAACGCCTGCGCGATCCGGTGCAGGTCGGTCGTGGTCGTCGTCTCGTCGACCGAGACGCCGACCGTGTCGCCGTCGCGGTGCCAGAGCTGGTAGCCGAGCTCGCGTGCGGCCGCGACGACCGCGGCGGCCCGACCCGGTACCCGGACGGTCAGGGTGTCGAAGAAGTGCTGGTGCGCGACCTCGGCGCCGGCATCCGTCAGCCACTCGGCGAGCAGCGCCGCGTGGCCGGCCGCCGCCTGAGCGATGCCGCGCAGTCCGTCGGGGCCGTGGTAGACGGCGTACATCGAGGCCATGACCGCCAGCAGCACCTGGGCGGTGCAGATGTTCGAGGTCGCCTTCTCCCGTCGGATGTGCTGCTCGCGGGTCTGCAGCGACAGCCGGTATGCGGGGGCTCCCGCCGCGTCGACCGAGACGCCGACGAGACGACCGGGCAGCTGGCGCTCGAGACCGGCGCGTACCGCCATATAGCCGGCGTGCGGTCCACCGAAGCCCATCGGCACGCCGAACCGCTGAGTCGTCCCGACGGCCACATCGGCTCCGAGCGACCCGGGCGAACGGAGCAGCGTCAGCGCGAGGAGATCCGCGGCGACGACGACGAGACCCCCCGCCGCCTGCACCTCGCCGATGATCGCGCTGGGATCCCACACGCGACCGGAGGCGCCGGGGTACTGCACGAACGCGCCGAAGACCGGGTCGTCGGAGCGAGCGGCGTCCGGGTCGCCGGCGAAATCGACCTCGCGCAGCTCGATGCCGAGCGCCTCGGCACGGTGTCGGAGCAGGGCCTTGGTCTGCGGGAGCGCATCGGCGTCGACGAGGAACACGTCGCTGCGCGACTTCGAGGCACGTCGGGCCACGAGCATGCCCTCGACGACCGCCGTGGCCTCGTCGAGCATCGACGCGTTCGCCGTGGCGAGACCCGTGAGGTCGGTGACCATGGTCTGGAAGTTGATGAGCGCCTCGAGCCGACCCTGCGAGATCTCGGGCTGGTAGGGCGTGTACGCGGTGTACCAGGAGGGGTTCTCGAGCACGTTCCGCTGGATCACGGCAGGGGTGAACGTGTCGTAGTACCCCAGCCCGATCATGGACCGCGCCACCCGGTTGCGCGATGCCAGCTCGCGCAGCTCTGCGAGGGCCTCGTGCTCCGCGGCCGCGGGCGGGATGACGCTGTCGGGAAGCGCGTCGACCTGGATCGCCGCGGGCACGGCTCGCGCGAGCAACGCATCGACGTCGGGGTAGCCGAGGACGTCCAGCATCCGCTGCTGGGCGGTGCCGTCGGTGCCGATGTGACGGGCGGCGAAAGCCGAGGTCATCGGTCCCCGCCGGTGAGCTCGACGTAAGCGGCGCGGTCGAGCAGAGCGTCCGCGTCGGCGGGATCGATCTCGATGCGGACGAGCCAGCCCTCGCCGAACGGCCCGGCGTTGACGAGCGATGGGTCGTCAACGACGGCCTCGTTGATCTCCACGATCGTTCCGCTGAGCGGCGCGTAGAGCTCGCCGACCGACTTCGTCGACTCGATCTCGCCGCAGACGGCGTCGGCGGTCACGGCGGTTCCGACAGCGGGGAGGTCGACGAACACGACGTCGCCCAGCTTCTCGGCGGCGTAGTCGGTGATGCCGACGGTCGCGGTGGTGCCCGAGAGGTCGACCCACTCGTGCTCGGCGGTGTACTTCAGGGCGGCGAGATCGGTCATTTCTTCCTCCGGTAGAACGGCAGCGTGGTGACGGTGGCGGGAATGCGGGTGCCGCGCACATCGAGCCCGAGCTCGGTGCCCGGCGCGGCGTGTTCGGGGGCGACGTAGGCCATCGCGATCGGATGCCCCAGCGTCGGGCTCAGCGCGCCGCTCGTGACCTCCCCGACGCGCTCGCCGTCGGGGCCGAGCACGGCGTAGCCCGCTCGGCCGGCGCGACGCCCGGCCGAGACAAGGCCGACGAGGACCCGTGCGTCGGCGTCGGCGGCGCGAGACGACAGCGCCTCGCGCCCGACGAACTCCGGCTTGTCCATCGCGACGACTCGGCCGAGGCCGGCCTGCGCGGGGGTGACGGCCCGCAAGAGCTCGTGCCCGTACAGCGGCATCCCGGCTTCGAGTCGGAGCGTGTCGCGTGAGGCGAGCCCGGCCGGGACGAGCCCGTGGGGCGCACCCGCGGCCAGCAGCGCGTCCCAGAGCGCCTCGGCCGCGCCGATCGGGACCATCAGCTCGAAGCCGTCCTCACCGGTGTAGCCGGTGCGCGCGAGGAGCAGGGGCTCGCCTGCGAACTCACCGGAGGCCCACGCGTAGTACTTCGTGTCGGCCAGCGCGACGCCGGTCGTCGTCAGGCCAGGAGTGGCCTCGAGCACCGACAGCGCCGCCGGCCCCTGGACGGCCAGGAGCGCGTACTCGTCGGTGAGGTCGCGCACCTCGACGTCCCACCCCTCGGCGCGCTGTTCAAGGGCTTCCCAGACCTCGGCACGGTTGCCCGCGTTCGCGATGATCAGGAAGCGCTCGCCGCCGAGGCGGTACACGATGACGTCGTCGACGATGCCGCCGTCGGCCGCGAGGACGAGCGAGTACTTGGCCTTGCCGACCGGCATCGCCGAGACGGTGCCCGCGAGTGCGACGTCGAGGCATTCGCCGGCGACCGACCCGGTGACCTCGAACTCGGCCATGTGCGAGATGTCAAACAGGCCGGCGGCAGTGCGGACGGCGTGGTGCTCGGCGAGGTCGGACGTGTAGCGGACGGGCATGAGCCAGCCGCCGAAGTCGGTGAAGGAAGCGCCGAGCGCAGCGTGACGATGATGCAGGACGGTGGAGCGGGGATCTGACATGAGTTCTCCCGTTGCGGGCGGGCGGCTGCCACGGCTGCGGCACCCGGAACTCCCCCTCTGTCTTGGGCCTGAGAGTTTCACCGGGGCGAGCCCGGCTTTCACCGTCGGCGGATCCCCGAGGGGATCGCTTTCCAGAGCGGCCGGACGCGCGCGGTACGCGGACCTGAGAGATTGGCGGGGAGGCTTGCTCCTTCGGTGCCCGGATTTCTCCGGGGCTCTCCCGCGTGCGTCATGCGGCCTGTCTTCAGTTGCGCGATCAGCATAGCGTCACGCGCAAGGCCCCGCAGACGCCTCTCGATGAACGCCGATCAGCGCGTGCAGCTCCCGGCCTGCACCGCCGGTGCATCCGCGGAGACGCCGGCGAGCACCGGCAGAAGCTCCGTCGTCGTCATCGCGTACCCCCGCCTCTCGTCCTCGGCCCCGCGCGCGAACACGACACCGGCGACCTCACCGGCCTCGGTCAGCAGCGGCCCGCCCGAGTTGCCCGGGCGGACGTCGGCGTCGAGTGCGTAGATCTCCCGCGGCGTGCTGGACTGGTCGTAGATGTCGGGAACGGGGGCCGAACCCACCGAGAGGACGAAGGCGGCACCGCTCGTGAAGGGACCACCCAGCGGGTACCCCTGCACCGCGACGGCGGCGCCGGCCGCGACCGGCGGGACGACCGGCAGGGGCGTGGCACCGAGGTCGGCGACGGAGATGACGGCGAGGTCGTCGATGGGGTCGAAGTAGACCACGCGGCCCTCGCGCGCGTCGCGGCCCGGAAGCTCGACGACGGGAGTGTCGACGCCCGCCACGACATGGGCGTTGGTGACGATGAGATCGTCGGCGGCGACGAAGCCGGACCCGGTCATCGAGACGCCGCAGGCATACGCGGTGCCGCTGATGCGGGCGACGGATGCCGCGGCACGCTGCAGCTCGGGATCATCGAGCGCCACGGCTGGTGCGGTCGGAGCGACCTCGGGGCGCAGCAGCTCTCCGATGCGCGGGATGCCCTCGTCGACGACGAACCCGCGGACCTCGGCGAGCGCGCTGTCGACCGGGTCGGGAGTGAGACCGTCGATGAACGAGAGCACCCTTGACGAGGCGACCGCGGTGGAGACGACCGGCATGCCGCTCGCGGTGACCGCGCCGGCGCCGAGCAGGAGAACGAGTCCGCCGGCGACGGTGGCTCCACCTGCTCCCAGGATGCGGTCGAGGATGCGCAGCTTGGCCCGGTCGACACCGCGGCGCAGGGCGGCCCCGACCGCTGTGCCGAGCGCGGTGCAGAGCGCGATGATCGCGATGGCGCAGACGGCGAGCACGAGCGATCGATACTCCCAGTCGGCGACGCCGGGCGCGATGAGCGGCACTGCCCAGACGGCCAGGAGGGAGCCGACGACGAGCCCGGCGAGCGATCCTGCGATCGCGACGAGCCCCCGGGTGACGCCGATGGCGAAGAACCCGACGAGGAGAATCACGACGATGACGTCGACCAGCAGCACAGGACCTCCTCGGGAAGGGTCTCAGCGTACGGCGCTCCGCTGTGAGACCTCCGTTTTGCCGTTCGTGTCGAGGTGACTATAAGATCGGCTCAAGCAGTTAGGGTCACAATGACACGAAGCACCGATAGCGCACACCGGGACGGCATCCGGGTCGCCGTGTCGACCGTCATCTTCAGCCTTCGACACGGCGGTGGCGATCTACCCTCCGTGGTCCTCCCGCTCGTGCGCCGCACGCGTGATCCGCATGCCGGTCAGTGGGCTCTGCCCGGCGGTTGGCTCGACGTGTCGGAGAACCTCGAGGCCGCGGCATCCCGGACTCTCGCCGAGACCACCGCGCTCGCCCCGAGCTACCTCGAGCAGCTCTACGTCTTCGGCGACGTCGGCCGCTCCCCCGGTCGTGTCGTGTCGATCGTCTACTGGGCGCTCGTGCGCGAAGACGTCGCATCGACGCCGCTTCCCGAAGACGAGAACGTGGCGTGGTTCGACACCGCCGATCTGCCCGAGCTGGCATTCGACCACGGGAGCATCGTCGAGTACGCCCTGTGGCGATTGCGCAACAAGGTCGGCTACAGCCGGATCGCGCACGGCCTCCTCCCCGATCTGTTCACCCTCGCCGACCTCCGCGAGGTGTACGAGGCGATCGGCGGCAAGCGACTCGACCCGGCCAACTTCCGCCGTCAGGTCGAGGGGTCGGGCACCCTCATCCCGACCCGGGAGTTCCGTACCGGCAGCCACCGGCCTGCCCGTCTCTACCGCTACAACCACGACGTCGAGCTCGCCGACCGCGGGCCGCTCCCCCGATGAAGGAACGCGCATGACCACCTCTCCGCTCACGCTGTCGCCGCGACCGATCGATCCGAGCGTCGACCACGGGATCCAGGCGATCGTCACCGGCGCGTCGACGAACGAGACGTGCAACACCGACCTCGCCGCGGGGCCGTGGAGCTTCGACACGCGGCCCGGGTACGGCCCCGGATCGTCGATGGGCGACGTCATCCCGACGGGTACACCGCGCCAGGGCGAGCTCCCCGAGTACTACCGCACCGCCGACGAGGCCGAGCTGCACGACCGGATCTCCGACGCGAAGGCCGCCCTCGGCGACCGTGTCGTCGTGCTGGGCCACTTCTACCAGCGCGAGGAGGTGGTCCGGCATGCCGACTACGTGGGCGACTCGTTCCAGCTCGCCGAGGCTGCGAAGGCTCACCCCGAAGCGGAGGCGATCGTCTTCTGCGGCGTGCATTTCATGGCCGAGACCGCAGACCTGCTCTCCCAACCCGACCAGGCGGTCATCCTCCCGAACCTCGCGGCCGGATGCTCCATGGCCGACATGGCCTCGATCGACGAGGTCGAGGAATGCTGGGAGCAGCTCGAAGAGATCTACGGCGACCTCGACGCGCCGGACGACGAGGGTCTGCTCCCTGTCGTTCCCGTCACGTACATGAACTCCTCTGCCGCGATCAAGGGCTTCGTGGGTCGCCACGGCGGAATCGTGTGCACCTCGTCGAATGCCCGGACGGTGCTCGAGTGGGCCTTCGCGCGAGGGCGGCGCGTGCTGTTCTTCCCCGATCAGCATCTCGGCCGCAACACGGCGAAGGCGATGGGCGTCGCCCTCGAACGGATGCCGATGTGGAACCCGCGGCGCCCCCTCGGCGGCAACGACGAGGCGGCTCTGCGCGACGCACGGGTCGTGCTCTGGCACGGGTTCTGCTCCGTGCATCGCCGGTTCACCGTCGACCAGATCGAGCGGGCCCGCGCGGAGAACCCCGGGGTGCGAGTCATCGTCCACCCCGAGTGCCCGATGGCGGTCGTCGACGCCGCCGACGAGGCGGGATCGACGGAGTACATCCGCCGCGCGATCGACGGCGCGACGGAGCCCACGGTCTTCGCGGTGGGCACCGAGATCAACCTCGTCCAGCGGCTCGCGGCACAGTATCCACAGCACCGCATCTTCTGCCTCGACCCCGTCGTGTGCCCCTGCTCGACCATGTACCGCATCCACCCCGGCTATCTGGCGTGGGGGCTCGACGAGCTGCGGGCGGGGCGCACACCCAACCGCATCCGGGTCTCCGACGACGTCGCAGTTCCCGCGCGGGCCGCCCTCGAACGGATGCTGGCGGCACGGCCGTGACCCGCCGCGTGATCGTCGTCGGCTCCGGCGCAGCCGGCGGCATGTGCGCGCTGCGGGCCGCCCACGCCGGATGCGACGTCGTCCTCGTCACGAAAGGCGCGCTCGGCGACGGGAACACCGCCTACGCGCAGGGGGGCATCGCGGCGGTGACCGCCACGGGCGATTCGGTGCGCGCGCATGCGGAGGACACGCTGCTCGCCGGCGCGGGCCTCGGCGAGCGCGCCGCGGTGCTCGCACTCGCGTCGGCCGGGGCGGACGCCGTCGCGGCTCTCGAATCGGTCGGGGTCTCGTTCGACCGCGATGAGAGCGGCGCGTTGCGGCGCGGCCTGGAGGGAGCCCACCGCGTACCCCGGATCCTGCACGCCGGCGGTGACGCGACCGGGGCCGCGATCCAGCGCGCGCTGAACCGGGCGCTCGATCGCGCGCCGGTGACGATCCGTACCGACACGTTCGTCACCGAGCTCGTCGTCGACGGCGGCGCGGTGCGCGGCGTCCGGGTGCTCTCGGGCGGCCGCGCGGAGACGCTGCCGGCCGACGTGGTGGTCCTCGCCACCGGCGGGGCCGGACAGCTCTACGCGCACACGACGAACCCCGCGGTGGCGACCGCCGACGGGATCGCTCTCGCCCTGCGCGCCGGGGCGCGGGTCGCCGACCTGGAGTTCGTGCAGTTCCACCCGACGGCCCTGACCGACGGCACGCTGGTGTCGGAGGCGGTGCGCGGCGAGGGCGCGGTGCTGATCGACGAGCGAGGGAACCGCTTCTGCGTCGAGGCGCACCCCGACGCCGAGCTCGCTCCGCGAGACGTCGTGGCCCGCGCGATCGCGTCGGCGATGGCGGCTCAGGCCGGGCGGCCGGTGCTGCTCGACGCGACGCGACTCCGCGAGACGCCGTCGGAGACCGCGGCATTCCTCGCCCGCCGGTTCCCCACGATCGACGGAGCGGTCCGCGCTCGCGGATGGGACTGGTCCCGGCGCCCCGTGCCCGTCACGCCGGCGGCTCATTACATGATGGGCGGCGTCGCGACCGATCTCGACGGCCGTACCGACGTCGACGGCCTTTTCGCGGTGGGGGAGGTCGCACGCACCGGCGCGCACGGGGCGAACCGTCTGGCATCGAACTCGCTGCTCGAGGCCGTCGTGTTCGGTATCCGTGCCGCCGACGCGCTCGTGAGCGGCTCGCCGCGGACGGAGCCGGCCGCGGTGAGCGCTGGGTCGTCGGGCCGAACATCGCCGGAGAGGTCGAGCGATCACACCCCGTCGCCCGGAACCGGGGCGTTCAGCCGCGAAGCGCTCCAGTCGCTCATGTGGCAGCACGTCGGACTCGACCGCGACGCCGACGGGCTCGCCTTCGCGCTCGCCGTCCTCGACGCGTGGGCGAGCGCCCGCGAGCTGCCGCGAACCCGCCGCGAGCACGAGGACGCGAACCTCATGCTGGTGGCTCGCGCCGTCGCGTCGGCCGCCCTCGCGCGCAGCCGGTCGATCGGCGCACATCACCGTCGCGATGACCTCCCCGCCGTTTCCGCCACGCCGGTCCCCGGTGCCGCCGGCATGCCGGCCATCCTCCCCGAGAAGGTCGCATGATGCTCACTGCCCGCCAGATCGCCGCCGTCGTCGGCCCCGCTCTCGACGAGGACGCCCCGTGGGGCGATCTCACCAGCAGTGCCTTCGTGCCCGCGTCCGCCTATGCCACGGCTGCGCTCGTCTCGCGCGTGGACGGCATCCTCAGCGGCATCGAGGTGTTCGCTGCCGCGTTCACTCTCACCGACGACGGCTGCGACGTCGAGATCACCGTCGCGGACGGCTCGCGGATCGCACCCGGCGACACCCTCGCGACCGTGCGGGGCCCCGCCCGGGCTGTACTGACATCCGAGCGCGTCGGGCTGAACTTCGCCCAGCGCATGTCGGGGATCGCCACGCTGACTCGTCGGTACGTCGATGCGGTCGCCGGCACGCGGGCTCGGATCGTCGACACCCGGAAGACGACGCCCGGGCTGCGTGCGCTCGAACGTCAGGCCGTGCGGGACGGCGGCGGTCACAACCACCGGTACTCGCTGTCGGACGCCGTGATGCTCAAGGACAACCATCTCGGCATCATCACCGCCGACGGCACTCCGTTGACGGAGGCTCTGCGACGGGCGAAGGCCCGCCTTCCCCACACGACCCACGTCGAGGTGGAGGTCGATCGCGTCGATCAGATCGCGCCCGTGCTCGCGGCGGGCGTCGACACGATCATGCTCGACAACTTCTCGCTCGACGACCTCCGCCGCGGCGTCGACCTCATCGGCGAGCGCGCAACCGTCGAGGCGTCGGGCGGCGTCTCGCTCGACACCGTGCGGGCGATCGCCGAGACCGGCGTCGACGTGATCTCGGTCGGCGCCCTCACGCACTCCGCCCCCGCGCTCGACCTCGGGCTCGATCTCGTCGTCGACACGCGCTGATGCTCTACCTCGACCACGCCGCGGGAGGGCCGGTGCGCCGAGAGGTGCTCGAGGCGATGGCGCCTTTCCTCACCGGACGCTTCGGCAACCCGTCCAGCGTCCATACGGTGGGCGAGGACATCGCGGGAGCCCTCGAGGACGCGCGACGTCGGGTCGCCGCCGTCCTCGCCATGCGCGCGGGTGACATCGTCTTCACCTCCGGGGGAACCGAGGCGAACAACCTCGCGATCGCGGGCATCGCCATCGGGGCCCGCGGGCGGAGCCCGGGGCACATCGTCACAACCGCCGTGGAGCACGACTCTGTGCTCGCGGTGTGCCGATACCTCCAGCGCATCCACGGTTACGACATCGACATCCTCCCCGTGGACGACGAGGGGCACGTCGATCCCGACAGCGTCGCGCGCGCCCTGCGCGACGACACCGTCGTGGTCAGTGTCGGATACGCCAACAACGAGGTCGGAACGGTCCAGGACGTCGCCGGGATCGTGCGCGCCGCCGCGTCGGTGCCGGTGCACGTCGACGCGGTCCAGGCCGCCGGCTGGCTCCCTCTCGCCGGCACCGGAGCGTCGGCGCTGTCGATCGCCGGCCACAAGATCGGCGCGCCTCAGGGCATCGGACTCCTCGCCGTGCGCGGACGCATCCCGCTCGAGCCCGTGCTGCACGGCGGCGGCCAGGAGCGCGGCCGACGCTCGGGCACTCAGAACGTCGCCGGAGCAGTCGGCCTCGCCGTCGCGCTGGAGCTCGCCGAGCGCGACCGTCCCGGTGCCGTCGCGCGCGCCACCGCCGCACGCGATGCGTTCACGCGCCGCGTCCTCGACACGGTGACCGGCGCGCACGTGACGGGCGACCCCACCCGAAGGCTCCCGGGCCTCGCCTCGTTCACGTTCTCGGCGACCTCGGGCGAGGCCGTCCTGCTCGAGCTCGAACGCCGCGGCGTGGTCACGAGCAGCGGGTCCGCCTGTGCCGCCGGCCACGATGAGCCGTCTCACGTGCTGACCGCCATGGGTCGGGATGCCGATGATGCCCGCACCGCCATCAGGTTCAGCTTCGACCGCGCCGCGCCGCCCGATGCGGCGGCACTCGCGCGCGCCGTGGCGGACGCCGTCGCGGCAGTACGATCGGGGTCGTGAGCTCGCCCGTCGTCACCGTCATCGTTCCCGGACGCGACGTCGCGCCGTACGCCGAGGACGCGCTGGCCTCGCTGCGCGCTCAGACCCTCGTCGAATGGACGGCTGTCCTCATCGATGACGGGTCACGTGATGCCACCGGCCGGGTCTTCGCCGATGCGGCATCGTCCGACGAGCGCTTCCGGCTCGTCTCGCACCGCCGTCCCGTAGGGCTGGGCGCCGCGCGGAACGCCGGCCTCGACCTGGTCGAGACACCCGTCGTCGCGTTCCTCGACGCCGACGACGTCCTCTCCCCCGACGCACTCGAACGATGGGTGAGCACGCTCGACGGATCGGGCTCCGACTTCGTCGTCGGGGCGTACGTTCGCCTGCGGCCGACCGACGAGGGCTACGTCCCCGGACCCGTTCAGCCGTGGGTGGCGGCATCCACGCAGCCGGCGCGAACGGGCGTCACGCTCGCCGATCATCCCGAGGCCTCGGGCAACATCGTCGCCTGGTCGAAGGCGAGCCGCATCGAGTTCTGGCGCCGCCACCGCCTGCGCTTCCCCGAGAACCGCCTCTACGAGGATCAGCTCGTCGCGCAGCAGATGTACACGCGGGCACGGGCCTTCGACGTGATCCCCGACGTCGTGGTGCAGTGGCGCGAACGGGCGGACGGGTCGTCGATCACCCAGCACCGCGCCCAGTTGCCGGTGCTCGCCGACTATCTCGACGCATTGCGTTCGGGACTCGCTGTGCTGGACGCGGCCGATGCACGTTCCGCCGCTGCCGCGCGCGTCCGGCTCGTGCTCGACATGGACGTCCCACCGCTCGTGCGCATCGCCGCGACCCATCCCGATGCCGAGTACCGCCGCCGCGTCGGCCAGCTCGTCCGCGACTTCCAGGAGCGCGCGCCGGGACACCGCGCGTCGGACCCCGCGACGACCGAACTGTGGGACATCGCCCGTCTCTGGTGATCCCCGTCGCGCCGGAACGCCGGCCGTCCGCCCGCGAACGCTGGCGCCGTGTCGGTGGTGCCGGGAATAATCGTCCCGTCGGGGCGTTGGCCCTGCGGAGTCCGCCCTCGGGTGACGACCGATCATCCGACCGAGGAGTTGCCCATGGCCGTCGCGCCGTCGTCCACCACCGCATCCACGTCGACCGTGCCGCCCGCTGTGCCCACCGTCGTCACGGCCGAGGCGAACCGGGTGATATGGCTCCTCCTGGTCGCCGCATTCGTGGCCATCCTCAACGAGACCACGATGGGCGTCGCGATCCCCCACCTGATCGACGACTTCCAGATCACGGCCGTCGCGGCGCAGTGGCTCACGACCGCCTTCATGCTCACGATGGCGGTCGTCATCCCGATCACCGGGTTCCTGCTGCAGCGTCTGACGACGCGAGCGGTGTTCACCGCCGCCATGAGCCTGTTCTCGACCGGCACGCTCATCGCCGTCCTGGCGCAGAGCTTCGAGTTCCTCCTGGTCGCGCGCGTCGTTCAGGCGTCGGGCACGGCGATCATGATGCCGCTACTGATGACGACGCTCATGACCGTCGTACCGCCGCACGCACGGGGCCGCATGATGGGACGCGTCAGCATCGTCATGTCGCTCGCCCCGGCCATCGGGCCGACCCTGTCCGGGTTCCTCCTCGACACCCTCAGCTGGCGCTGGATCTTCGGCGTCGTCCTTCCCATCGCCCTCATCTCGCTGGCAATCGGCGTCCGATGGATCCACAACCTCGGCGAGACGCGCCGCGCTCCCCTCGACGTCCTCTCCGTCGTGCTCTCGGCATTCGGCTTCGGCGGTCTCGTGTTCGGTCTGAGCCAGATCGGCGCCGGCGGTCACGGGGGCGGGGATGCCGCCGCTGCCGCTCCGGTGTCCAACCTGCCGTTGATCATCGCTCTCACCGTCGGCGTCCTCTCGCTGGGCGCGTTCGTCTGGCGTCAGCTCTCGCTGCAGCGCTCCGACAAGGCGCTCCTCGACCTGCGCGTGTTCCGCTCGGCCAACTTCTCCCTGTCGGTCGCTCAGCTGGCGGTCATGTCGATGGCGTTCTTCGGGGCCATCACGCTGCTGCCGCTGTACATGCAGAACGTCCTCGGACTCTCCGCTCTGGAATCCGGGCTCGTCGTTCTTCCGGGCTCGCTCGCGATGGGTATCGCGGGCCCGTTCATCGGCCGCATCTACGACCGCTGGGGCACGCGGGTGCTCCTCGTTCCCGGCGCCGTGATCGTCACCGGCATCCTGTGGACGTTCACGACGCTCACCGAGAACACGTCGGTCTGGCTGCTGCTGTCGCTGCAGACCCTGCTCTCACTCGGGCTGGCGATGTCGTTCACGCCGCTGTTCACGGCATCACTCGGTTCGCTCCAGCCGCGGTTCTACTCGTACGGCAGCGCGATCGTCTCGACCGTGCAGCAGGTCGCGGGCGCCGCAGGCATCGCGCTCCTCATCACCGTCATGGCGGCTGCCGAGGCCGGAGCGATCGATCCGGGAACCACGGCCGCGGGTGCAGCGGGTGCGCGCGCCGCCTTCCTCGTCGCCGCGATCATCGCGTCGCCGCTGATCATCGGCGCCTTCCTCATCCGCAAGCCGGCCGACAGCCCGGAGGGCGCTCCCGCTGGGCACTGACCCGTCATCGGCCCCGCCGAGCAGACACGACGAAGCCGCCGTGTGCATCATGCACCGGCGGCTTCGTCGTACCCCTGGAGGCAACGTTCAGGACGTCGAGCAGCATCCTCCGCCGCAGCACGAGCCTGCGTCGTCGTTCGCGGTGACCAGCAGGTTCTTCTCATCGGGAACCGGCTGCAGTGTCTGAGGCTGGGGCGTGGATGCTGTGGACATATCGCCATCGTAACCCCGCAGGGGACCATGGGTCGCCGAGCCTGTCAAGCGCGTCGCAGCGTCCGCGAGCGGCGCGTAGCGTCGGCCGCATGAGCACTCTCGATGGCAAGAAGATCGCATTCCTGGCAACCGACGGCTTCGAGGACAGCGAGCTGACCTCGCCGTGGCAGGCCGTCTCCGACGCGGGCGCGACGGTGGTTCTCGTTGCTCCCGAAGCCGGCGAGATCACCGGCAAGAACGGCCACTCGCAGAAGGTCGACGTCGTGACCTCCGATGCCGAAGCCGATGAGTACGACGCCCTCGTCCTGCCGGGCGGCGTCGTCAACGCCGACAATCTCCGGCTCGACGCGAACGCGGTGGACTTCGCGCGTTCCTTCTTCGAGCAGCACAAGCCGGTCGGCGCCATCTGCCACGCGGCGTGGATCCTCACGGAGGCCGACGTCCTCGGCGGACGCACGCTGACGAGCTTCCCGAGCCTGCGCACCGATCTCGTGAACGCGGGCGCGACGTGGGTCGACGAAGAGGTCGTCGTCGATCAGGGCCTGGTCTCGAGTCGAACGCCCGATGACCTTCCCGCGTTCAACGCGAAGGTGATCGAGGAGATCGAGGAGGGCAAGCACGCGGGTCAGACCGTCTGATCCCGGCCCCACGCCGCCGCGCCGCGCCGCGGCATCCGATCGCCCCCGCGAGCTCACGCTCCGGGGGCGATCGCCACGCGGAGGTCACGGCCGGCCCGTGCGAGCTCGATCGCGTCGTCGAGACGGTCGAGGGGCAGCGGCGCCGTCACGAGGTCGGCGAACGGGTACCGACGGGTACCGGGGGCTCGCATGAATCTGACCGCCGCTCCGAGGTCGGCGGGCGTCGGCTCCCCCGGATGCACGATCTGGTCAGTCGTGGCGGCCCGGGCCGTCAAGAGGCGCGCGGTCAGGTCCGTGTCCGGCAGGTGCGTCGGCGCGAGCACCGCGCCGAAACGCTGTGCGCGGGCACGCACCCTCGGATCGGATGACGCCAGACGTGGCCGACCGCCCGCCTCGGCGACCATCGCGGCCAGGACGAGCGGATCGGCCCCGGCACCCGCGATCGTCACGACGAGTTCCTCGGGGTCGGCAGCCGCCGCAATCAGCCGCAGGGTCGCGGCTGCACGCGCGACCATGCCGGGAACCGGAGCGAGGATGCAGGCGGGCAGCGCCTCGCCCACCCGGACGATCGTCGTGCCCGCCGTGAGGTGGACGTGCGTCGCGAACCCGCCCACGAGCTCGCGATGGGCGCCGATGCGCTCGTGAGGTCGTGCCGCGCTCACGACGCGCTCACCGAGCTCGAGTGGGATGCCGTCTGCTGCTGCGACCGTGCCGCCGAGTGCGGCGACTCGTCCGACGAACTCGCGGCCGAGAACCGTCGGCACCGGGCACTGCTCGTCGCCGTCGGTGATGGCGAGGTCGTCCTCGGTGATGGTGACGAGGTCGATGCGCACCAGCACCTCCCCCGGTCCGAGCACGACGCCGGGGACCGCGATCGTCTCCTGGTCGCGGCCGGGACCCATCCAGGCACGAGCCAATGCGGCCGGACGCAGGAGCACGTCCACCGGTGCCGGGGTCGCCGTAGCCATTCGAGCCCTCTCGCCGGTGGTGACTCCCTCACTGTCGCAAAGGGTCGTGGCCTCCGACCCGGCGCCGCACCCCCGTTCGCCGAATGTTCACCCGCTCGTGGGCGGACCGCCTCGCCACGGCCGCGGGTACGCTGGAATCCGGCGCGCGAGTGCCGGAGAGGACCACCATGAGAATCGTCGACTCGGCCGATTGGCGCGATCGCCTCACCTACGAGACGCCCTACCGCGTTGCCGACGTCATGCCGGGTGATCCCGCCCGATGCGCCGCATGCCCGGCCGACGCCGGAGCCCACGACCGCGACCACCTGTGGGCCGTGAAACATCGTCACCCGACGAACCACGGCGGTTTCGTGCGCTTCTACTGCGAGGCGCACGTGCCGGAGCGAAAGCAACCTGCTGTTGTCGCGGCCACGCGTCCGGCCCCGGCTCGTCGTGCCGCGGCCCGCACGAGCGCCGCACGGACCCCGAAAGCACCCGCGCCCTCCGACGTCGTCCGGGCGATGTGCCCGGACTGCTTCGTCGAGGTCTCGGCTGCGGGCGAGTGCGGCATCTGCGGCATCCGGATCTGATCGAGTGAGCGAGCAGGCGCCGGCGGACTATCCGACAGCACGGTGGTGCCGTTCGCGCCGCGGGTCGGCGCTGTGCACACGTCCGCTCGGGCACGCCGGCCTGCACAACCGCATCGGGACCTCGCAGATGTGGTCCGACGCGCAAGCGGACCCGCCCCGATGCACTGGCAGCGGTCGACCCGCAGAAGCAGCGCCGGTCCTGGCGAGCGGCTTTCCCGGCGGGCGCGCCCTCTGTCCCGTGTGCACCGCCTTCGTCCAGGTGCGCGACGGCCGCCTCGCCCGACACGACGCGTTCCGCGGCGAGGCGGATGCCACCGAAGGCGCCGCACGCGCGGAATGGTTCAACACCGTCGGCTGGAACTGACTTCCCGCCGGCCGGTCCGGAGCGTCGTCAGGCTCCGGCCTCGTCGTCACGCCACGGCAGATTGAGGTCCTCGGCGGGAACGTCGACGTCACCGACGTCATCGGGGCCTCCGGTGCCCGGCCGGGCTCGTACGAGGTCGTCATCGACGTCGGCATCTGGACTGGTCGGCGCCTCCTCCTGCTTCTCGCGCGTCTCGGTGTCGCTCGCCGGGCTGTAGCGCATGTCCTTGCGCACTGCCTCCGGCTCGGAGAGCGGCTCCTGCTCGACCGCCGGGTCCTGCTGGCTCATGACGTCTCCCTCGCTGTCGGCACGCCGAACCCGGCGCTGGCGCCCACGCTAGGCGCGGACGGCGCGTGGGTCACGCGCGTTGACCAGGCACCAGCCGCGTGCGATGATCCACGCCGCCTCCGCTCTATCCGATGCCTCTCGCAGGCGCAAGTACGAGTCACCCGGCGGTCGGAGACGACACAGTGGGGACATGAGAAGAATCACGTACGCGGGCGACACGGTGATCACAACGGATGACGTTGCGGAGGCACTCGTCGAGCTCACGGCCGCCGTGGCCAACTTCGGGCGTGCCGAAGCCGTGCGGATTCCGATCGTGCTCGAAGGCGACGGCCGTATCGACGAAGCGGAGCTCGTGATCGGGGTCGGCAACGACGTGCTGTCGGCGCCCGTCGACTGGGATGCCGACGAGCCCGACTTCTCCGACGGCGCCGAAGACCTACGGATGCACGAGAGCTATCCGCAGCGCTCCGAGGGAACCCACCTGTACGCCGTCGAGGACGAGCCCCCCGCGCAGTGGGACCCCGACCTCGAGGGCTTCCGCGACGCCTGACATCTCAGGTCACACTCCGGCGATGTCCGGCGCGTGTCGTCGGGATGCCGTAGCGTGACCGATCGTGCGAGCGATGGTCATGGACAGCATCCGCGGACCCGTGTCGGTCCGCGAGGTGGCCGATCCCCCTGTGCCCGCCGACGGCGTGGTCGTGACGGTGCGCGCCACCGGTCTCTGCCGGAGCGACTGGCATGCCTGGGCAGGACACGAAGACATCGCTCTGCCGCACATACCGGGACACGAGTTCTCGGGCGTCATCTCCGACGTCGGGACGGATGTCGAGGGTTGGCAGATCGGTGATCGCGTCACCACGCCGTTCGTCATCGGCTGCGGTCAATGCGAGTGGTGCGTCCGGGGCGATGCCCAGGTCTGTCCGAACCAGCGGCAACCGGGCTTTACCTACGCCGGGTCGTTCGCCGAGCGCGTGGTCGTACCCGCTGCCGATATCAACCTCGTCGGCATTCCGGACGGTGTCTCGTTCGAGGCCGCAGCGGCGCTCGGATGCCGCTTCGCCACGGCGTACCGCGCGCTGATCTCGCGCGCAGCGCTGAGCGGCGGCGAATGGATCACGATCGTCGGCGCGGGCGGCGTCGGTCTGAGCGCCGTGATGATCGCACAGGCGTTGGGGGCGCGGGTGATCGCGGTCGACCGGTCGCCGGCGGCGTTGCAGACGGCGACGGACCTCGGAGCGGAGCATGTTCTCGCTGCCGACGGTCGCGACATCCCGGCACTCGTCCACGAGCTGACCGGAGGCGGCAGCCATGTCTCGGTCGATGCCGTCGGCAGCGAGCAGACGGCATCCGATGCGATCTTGAGCCTGCGGCGGCGGGGACGCCACGTTCAGATCGGGCTGCTCCCCTCGGCATCCGGCCGCAGTACTGCTCCCCTGGCGCGCGTCATCGCCTGGGAGCTCGATCTGCTCGGCAGCCACGGCATGGCGGCCGTGGACTATCCCGGGATGATGGCGCTGATCAGTGACGGCAGCCTGCGCCCGCAGGACCTCGTGCAACGGGTGGTCGGGCTGGCGGAAGGCGCGCGCCTGCTGCCCGAGATGGACAGTGCGCCCGCCGCGGGCATGACCATGATCGACCCGCAGCTGGCCTGACGCGCGCGGCACACGAAGACCCCGCCCCGACACGAAGGTCGAAGGCGGGGTCTTCGGCGCCGGGGTATGTCCGGCAGCCGCCGGGGTTCAGGCCTGGGGCTTGCGGTTCTCGGCGCTGACCATCCAGGCGAGCTGCTCGAGACGCTCGAGGATCGAGTGCAGGATGTCGGCAGTCGTCGGGTCTTCGTCGTCGACCTCGTCGTGAACGTCGCGGCAGGTGCCGATCGTCGCTTCGAGGCGCTCGGTGATCAGATCGATGACCTCGGCGGTGTCGATCTCGCCCTGCGGGAACTCCGGCAGCGTCGTCGTCTCGGCGACGGTGTCGCTGCGGCCATCCGGGAGGGCGTGGAGCGCACGCATGCGCTCGGCGACCGTGTCGGCGAACTCGCGGGCGGCGTCGATGATCTCATCGAGCTGCAGGTGGGTGTCGCGGAAGTTGCGACCGACGACGTTCCAGTGTGCCTGCTTGCCCTGGAGCGACAGCTCGATGAGGTCGACGAGCACCTTCTGGGTGTTCTCGCTGAGCTTCTGCGAAGCGCGGAAACCGCTCTCGGCGTTCTGCTCGTTCGTCAGACCGGCGCCTGAAGCGCGGCGCTTGTTGCGCGTGGTGGTGGTGTTCGTGGCCATAGTGTTGCCTCCTCGAGTCGAGATGACATCCACGCTAGGCAGGGCCGGACCGAGGCGCCCACCGGTTGATGGATCGCGCGAGGGCTGGTAACGGGACGTTCAGAAGTTGGCGGCTTTCGACGTGCACCGTCGCCTCGCGAGCCGCGAAGCGCGTCAGCCCTCGCCGGGCGGGGAAATGACGGTCGGTCGCGCTCCCTCGGGCAGCTTTACTTCGGCGGCCTCGGTCCACACGAGCATTCCGAGATCCACGACGTTTGCGCCGTCAGCTTTGGGATGTCGGCGGGGGCCATTCCCGGCTGACCCTGACTCGCCGGTTGACATGTGGGTCGACGCGAAGTTTGCTCCAGCACCCGGTCCAGCCGATCGGGGTCCGTTCGGGTACGGAGTCGTCAACCCGCCTGCCGCGGAAAGAGCGTCGAGGAGGTGACAGAGCCGAATCGCGCCCGGGCGGCTCTGCAAGGCCGCATCCTGCGCGGGTACGAACCACGATCCGGCATTGCCGCTAACCCCAGGAAGTCCGCTGAGCTGCGCTTGCAGTGACGTAGCGGGAAGACACCATGCCCAGTGACTAAACCACGGCTGCAGTTGAGTCTGCGGCGGCTGCGCCTGCCACCTCGGGTCCAATCCTGCCCATCGCCGACGAGAGACCGCATCGGTCGAGCTGCGGGACGCGTAGCACGCCTTGCAGCGTCCCTTCAGGTCAGGGTCAACCTTGCACCTCCGTAGCCAGGGTCGACTCGGGATAGATGGCTCCGCCGGCAGCACGTAGATGGTTCTGGGTGCAGACGCCGCATAGTTGCTCAATTGAGTGCGTGGAACATCCACGTACCACGGTGACCCTGCGCGCGCCGCACGTGACAACGTCTTGAGTTCGAACACGAATGACCCTTGCGGCACGGAGATGACGTGATCGGGTGTCCCGCTCCCCGCATTGTTGGCAGGCGAGAATATCCGCGCAGTCGGCAGCGCAGAAATGGCCTCGAAAGCGAACAGTGAGTCGATTGTCCGTTCGGGCACGATCGTTGGCACGGGGTTACCGTACCGCGGGCGCGAGAGTGCTCGGCAATCGAAGCGACACGCTCCCGTCAGACGTTGAAGCGGAACTCCACGACGTCGCCGTCCTGCATGACGTAGTCCTTGCCCTCGAGGCGCGCCTTGCCCTTCGCGCGGGCCTCCGCGACGGAGCCCGTCGCGACGAGGTCCTCGAACGAGATCACCTCCGCCTTGATGAAGCCCTTCTCGAAGTCGGTGTGGATCACGCCGGCCGCCTGGGGAGCCTTCCAGCCCTTGCCGATCGTCCAGGCGCGCGCCTCCTTCGGACCCGCCGTGAGGTAGGTCTGGAGGCCCAGCGTGTCGAATCCGATGCGCGCGAGCTGGTCGAGGCCCGACTCGTCCTGCCCGGTCGAGGCGAGCAGCTCGGCGGCTTCCTCGGGGTCGAGGTCGATCAGCTCCGACTCGATCTTCGCGTCGAGGAACACCGCCTGCGCGGGTGCGACGAGCGCCGCGAGCTCCGCCTTGCGCGCGTCATCCGTGAGAACGGCCTCGTCGACGTTGAAGACGAAGATGAACGGCTTGGCCGTCAGCAGGCCGAGCTCCTTGATGGGCGCGAGGTCGATCTTGGAGTCGGCTCCCGACAGCAGCTCGCCTCGCTGAAGAGCATCCTGAGCCGCCTTGGCGGACTCGAGCACGGAAGGATCGAGCTTCTTGCCGCGAACTTCCTTCTCGTAGCGCGTGATCGCCTTCTCGAGAGTCTGGAGGTCGGCGAGCTGCAGCTCGGCGTTGATCGTCTCCATGTCGTTCTGGGGGTTCACGGCGCCCTCGACGTGCACGACGTCGTCGTCCGCGAAGCCGCGGACGACCTGCGCGATGGCGTCGGCCTCGCGGATGTTCGCGAGGAACTGGTTGCCCAGCCCCTCACCCTCCGACGCGCCGCGCACGATCCCGGCGATGTCGACGAACGACACGGCGGCCGGGAGGATGCGCTCGGAGTGGAAGATCTCGGCCAGCACCTTCAGGCGCGGGTCGGGGAGGTTCACCACGCCGACGTTCGGCTCGATCGTCGCGAACGGGTAGTTCGCTGCGAGAACCTGGTTCTTGGTCAGGGCGTTGAAGAGGGTCGACTTGCCGACGTTGGGCAGTCCTACGATTCCGATGGTGAGAGCCACGGGCATCCAGTCTACGTGGCTGGCCGACACCACCCCCGACGGATTCGGATCGCCCGGCTCGGCGGCGCGCCTCCTTTCCCGTGCTCCGGACACGGGTGACTCTTATTCCGTGGCACTGGACTTCACCGCGATCGACTTCGAGACGGCGAACTCCTCAAGTGCATCCGCGTGCTCTGTCGGCCTGGTTCGCGTTCGCGACGGTGAGGTCGTCGCCTCCGACGGCTGGCTGATCCGCCCGCCGTCCGGCCACGACCGCTTCTTCGACATCAACGTCTCGATCCACGGCATCACGGCCGACGCCGTGGAGGGCGCACCCGGCTGGGTCGCCCAACTTCCACGCCTGCTCGACTTCATCGGCGACGACGTGCTCGTGGCCCACAATGCCGGCTTCGACATGGCCGTGTTGCGGCGCGCTTGCGAGGCGACGGATGCCGCGCTCCCGGCGATCCGCTCGGTGTGCAGCGTGCAGCTCGCACGCAAGACCTATCAGCTCGATTCCTACCGGCTGCCACTCGTGGCCGCAGCAGTCGGATTCCTCGACTTCGCACACCACGACGCTCTGGCAGATGCGCTGGCCTGCGCTCACATCACCATCGACGCGGCTCGTCGAGCCGGTGCCGACGACCTCGTCGAGCTCGCGATGCTGCTGGGAGTGCGCGTGCCCGAGCACGAGCACATCGGCACGTCGATCCTCAGCCCGGCCTGACAGAACCGCCCGCCGGTCTCGGGCCTGGGGACAGTTACGGAGCGATGTCGGAGGTCCGTGACATGATTCGAACATGCATTCGAATGACGGACTCGGCAGCGGGATGGGCAGCGACGGTGACGTCGACGCCCTCGCTCAGCTGGTCGCGGATGCCGACGACGTAGCGGATGCCATACGGGCGGCGCACGTGCGCGAGGTTCGGCTCCTGGCTGCGGCCGGTCGGCTGGCCGAATCGCAGTCTGCAAGCGCGTCGGAGAAGGTCAGGGCGCAGGAGATGGCACTGCGTGGCATCGCCGCGGAACTCGCCGGAGTGTTCGTCGCAACCGATCGGACGTTGCAGCGGCGGATCGATGAAGCCCGAGATCTGGTCGAGAACTACCCGGTGACGATGGCCGCCTGGGAGGACGGACGCATCGTCCGGGGCCATGTGCGGGTGATCCAGGAGGTCGGATGCCTCGTGCCAGCGGAGGATCGCGAGGATTTCGAACGGATCGCGGTCGAACGGTGCGAGGGCGAGACGCCGAACCGGGTGCGGGAGGCGTTGCGGATGATCGCGGAGCGGATGCACCCGCGGTCCTTTACCGAACGACACGAGGAGGCCGCTGCGGGGCGGTGCGTGCGCGTGCAGGCGGGCCCGGACGGGATGTCGGACCTGATCGCGACCTTGCCGACCGTCATCGCGGACGGGATCGCCGACCGGCTCACCCGGCAGGCGCGCGAGATCATCAACGCACGGGCCCAGGCTGACGCCGCGGGCGCAGAGACCGGGGGGACCGACGCTGCGGGCACGGGCACGGCGGCCGCTGACGGCGTGCGCACGCTGCTCGGCAGCGATGCCTCCGGCGACGCGGCGCCCCTGGGCGGGATGGCCGGTTCACCCGGCACCGACGGCCTGATCGACCACGCGGGCGCCGACGGGTCGTCGTTCGTCGGTGACACGCGCACGATCGATCAGGTCCGCGCCGATGTGTTCTCCGACCTCCTCCTCGCCGGTTCGCCCGCGCTCGACCCCACCGCGACCGGCGACGGGGACGGGACGCTCGGCGCGATCCGCGCGCACGTGCAAGTCGCCGTGTCGGCGCTGACCCTGATGGGTGAGGACGAGGGGCCAGCCGACCTCGCTGGCCGCTCCCCCATCGACGCCACCACCGCACGCGAACTCGCCGGTGACGCGACCTCATGGGACCGACTGCTCACCCACCCCGTCACCGGCACGGTGCTCGAATGCGACACGTACCGGCCCACCGCCGCCATGGTCCGACTGTTGCGGGCGAGGGACCGGCACTGCCGGTTCCCCGGATGCCGACAACCCGCCATCCGCTGCGAACTCGACCACACCATCGCCGCATCCCACGGCGGACCAACGCACGTATGCAACCTCGCGAACCTCTGCAAACGACACCACGACGTCAAACACCACACGAGATGGCAGGTACGACAACTCCCGGGCGGAACACTCGTGTGGACATCACCGACCGGGCGGGTCTACCGCGAAGACGCACCACCACCCCTCGTCGCATTCACGACCGCGGACCCACCGGGCCGGGGTGACCCACCGTTCTGAGCGATGCCCGCGACCGCGCCGGCATCGACGCATGCGACCGCGCGAAGCGGATGCGCGACCCTTTTGTCTGCTTGTCACCACGACCGTGGTGGGTGCCCCGCTAGGCATCGCCGAGGACGTCCTCGTCACCGCCGACCGAGGACGCCTGCGTGCTCGAGAGCCGACGACGTCCTGCGCACCGCCGGCAGAGGGCGTCTACCGGCCGCCGCCGACAGAGTACGCGTGCGCGCGCGGCCAGGGCGCCCATCCGTCCGGCTCGTCGCGGAAAACGCCCTGCGCCTTCGCGACACGCTCCGCAGGAAAGCCCTCCGCCCGCGACTGGCTCGACGAAGCACCCTCGGGGAACGTGAACGAGTGCTGGATCGGGAGCTCCGCCCCCGGCACGACAGCCTCTCGGAAGTTGCCGGTCACGACAGCGAAGATGTACCGCTCCAGCTCCGTCGCGACAGCCTCCCACTCCTCGTCGCACGCATCGCACCCGCAATGCGGATAGTGGGCGTCGTGCAGCAGTCCCGAGTGCACCGACACACCCGGATACACGTCGAAGACGACGGTCACGATCGCGCATCGCGGGTCGGCCGGCCGCAGGCGCACGGCCCGTATCACCTCCGAGAACCTGGGCACGTTCAGATCCGCGGCGACCTCGACCCCCTCGTCGACCATGACGTCGTATGTGGCGCGCAGGTGGGCGACGAGAGCGTCGGCGACGGCATGCAACGGCGCGAACCGCTCGGGATGTGTGTCGACCGAGTACGTGTCTTCGGGCGGTGACCCCGGCCAGCGGTTGCCGTACTCGATGACTCTTCCCTCCGCGTCGCGGAACACCGGCGTATCGATCTCGGGCCGCACGTAATCGCTCATTCCGGCATCCTCCCGCACCCACCCCCACGAGGCCCGCGAGCGCCGCGCCGAACGCCGCCTCCGAGCGATGTCGGAACCACCCGGCATCCTGGACACATGGACGCCCCTCTCGTCTTCCTTCTCATCGTCGTCGCCGCGATCGCAGCCGCAGGCGGGTGGTTCGCGGGCTCCGCTCGCGCGTCGCGCGACGGAGCCGCCGACCGCGCCCGGCTCGAGGCTCGTGCGGCGGTCGCGGAGGCCGAGCGCGACGCCCACGCCGAGCATCTCGAGCGACAGCGCGAGCTGCAGCGCGAGATGGGAACCCAGGCACGACTCGACCAGGCCGCCCGAGACGAACGCGACCGCCGCGAGCAAGCGGTGCTGCGCGCCCTCGTGCCCGTCCAGGAGTCGTTGCAGGCGATGCAGGCCAAGGTCGAGCTCCTCGAACGCGAACGCAGCGAGCAGTTCGGTTCGGTCGCGGAGCAGCTGCGGCTCGGCCGCGAGACCGACGAGGCGCTGCGGTCGACGACCGAGTCGCTCGCCGGTGCCCTGCGATCGAGCGCCGCGCGCGGGGTGTGGGGCGAAACGCAGCTCCGACGCATCGTCGAGTCCGCGGGGCTGACGCGGTACGTCGACTTCGAACTTCAGTCGAGCATCTCGTCAGACAGCGGCGCGGGGCGACCCGACCTGATCGTCCGGCTGCCGGGCGACAAGGCTCTCGCGGTCGATGCGAAGGTGCCCCTCGACTCCTACCTCGAGGCCAGCTCTATCCCTGTCACGGCGCAGGGCGACGACGCCCGGCGCCGCAAGGCGTTGCTGACCGCGCACGTCAAAGCGGTCCGGGCGCACGTCGACGCGCTCGCGAAGAAGGCCTACTGGCAGGGCCTGAGCTCGAGTCCCGAATTCGTCGTGTGCTTCATCCCGAGCGAGTCGCTTCTCGCCGCCGCCCTCGACGAAGACCCCGCTCTGCTCGACTACGCGTTCAGCCGCCGCGTCGCGCTCGCGTCACCGGTCAACCTGTGGGCGGTGCTGAAGACCGTGGCCTACACGTGGACACAGCAGGACGTCTCCGACGAGGCGCGGCGACTGTTCGACCTCGGCAACGAGCTGTATCAGCGTCTCGGCGGACTCGCCTCGCACGCGGCCGACCTGCGGCGAGCTATCGAGCGGACTGTCGAGTCGTACAACAAGTTCGTCGGAACGCTCGAGAGCAGGGTGCTCGTGACGGCACGGAAGTTCCCGGGGATCGATGAGACGAGGCTCGAAGCGACCAACGCACCCGCACCCATCGAGACGTCGACGCGGATGACGACGGCTCCCGAGCTGCTCAGCGCAGACGTAGGCGAGCTGCGCGAACGACTGTGACGCCGCCCCGCGCCGAGGGAAGTGAAAGGAGGGGCTTGCTCAGGCGGGGAACATGTTGACGAGGCCGACCACGGCGACGGAGACGGCGACGAACGCGCCGATCATCCACCACGCGCTGATCTGGTGCCCCTCCGGGTGGCGCCGACGCAGCAGCACGTCCGGACGTCGCGCGGGGTCGATCGTCACCGCGACCTGACCGGTCGGCGGGTTGTTTGCTGTCATCGACATGGCTCTCCCGGGTGCTGACGTGAGGGTGGTCATCGCCGTTGATACCGAGGCCCATTGTGACAGAGCCTTGCTGGGAGCATCAGTGGTTGACACGCAGTCGTGTCGTGATAGTTACCCTCCCGGGGTCAGAGCCACTTCGAGGTGAGGTGCTCCGAGGAGATCCGACGGAGCGTCCCCGACGCGCCGCGCAGCACGACGCTCTCGGTGTAGACGTAGTCGCCCTCCCGCCGGACACCCCCGACGAGCTCACCGTTGGTCACACCGGTCGCGACGAAGATCGTGTTCTTGCCGCGAACGAGGTCGTCCGCTTCGTACACATGGCCGTCGAGGCTGAGCCCCGCGTCGATGCCGCGCTGCTTCTCGTCGTCGTCGCGCGCCCACAACCGGCCCTGGATGTGACCGCCGAGGGCCTTGATCGCGCATGCCGTGACGGTGCCCTCCGGGCTGCCGCCGACGCCGACGCACATGTCGGTCCGGGCGTTGTGCCGTGCGGCGTTGATGCCGCCCGCCACGTCGCCGTCGCTCATGAGTCGCGTTCCCGCACCGGCATCCCGGATCTCCTGGATCAGCTGCGCGTGACGCGGGCGGTTCAGGACCGAGACCACCAGCTCGTCGACCGGCTTGCCGAGAGCCTTCGCGAGCCGCCGGATGTTCTCGGCGATCGGCAGCCGGATGTCGACGACGCCGACGCCCGCCGGGCCCGTGACGAGCTTGTCCATGTAGAAGACCGACGAGGCATCGAGCATGGCGCCCCGGTCGGCCACCGCGATGACCGAGAGCGCGTTGTTGCGTCCCTCCGCGGTGAGCGTCGTTCCGTCGATCGGGTCGACCGCGATGTCGGCCTGCGGACCGCGACCGGTGCCGACCTTCTCGCCGTTGAAGAGCATCGGAGCGGCATCCTTCTCGCCCTCGCCGATGACGATCACGCCGTCGAAGTTGACCGTCGTGAGGAACGCGCGCATCGCATCGACCGCAGCCCCGTCGGCGAGCTCCTTCTGACCCCGACCGATGAACGGCACCGAGCGGATCGCGGCCGCCTCGGTCGCGCGCACGAGTTCGAGTGCGAGGTTTCGGTCGGGATGCAGCGGACTCATGTCGGCGGTCAAACTCACCATGGGGCACAGCATAGGTCGGCGACCGGTGAAGACAGCGCGTTTTCACCCGCGCCCCGATGAAGGAATCGTGATTCTTATCAAAATCGTGCCCTCGGGCCGCATCGCGCGTGCCGAGCAACAAGCCGCGCCGTTTCTCCGGCCGCGCCGCCGGACGACGGAGCGGCCTTCGATAAAGTGGGCTTGGTAACACCGCCGATTTGAGGAGCTTTCATGCCCATCGCCACCCCCGAACAGTACGCAGAGATGCTGGATCGCGCGAAGGCCGGTGGTTTCGCCTACCCCGCCATCAACGCTGCCAGCTCGCAGTCCATCAACGCCGTCCTCCAGGGCCTGACCGAGGCCGGCTCCGACGGCATCATCCAGGTCACGACCGGTGGCGCCGACTACTTCGCCGGCCACACCGTCAAGGGCCGCGCGACCGGCGCGCTCGCCTTCGCGAAGTTCGCTCACGAGGTCGCCAAGAACTACCCCGTCACGGTCGCGCTCCACACCGACCACTGCCCGAAGCCGGCTCTCGACGACTTCCTGCTGCCGCTCATCTCGGCATCGGAAGAGGCTGTCGCCGACGGCGGTCAGCCGATCTTCCAGTCGCACATGTGGGACGGGTCGGCCGTGCCGCTCGCCGAGAACATCGAGATCGCCAAGGAGCTCCTGCCCCGCATCAAGGCGATCCGCGCGATCCTCGAGGTCGAGATCGGCGTCGTCGGCGGCGAAGAGGACGGCGTTCAGCACGAGGGCTCGAACGACGCCCTGTACACCACGACCGGTGACGTCTCGCAGGTCGTCGAGGCCCTCGGCCTCGGTGACCAGGGCCGCTGGATCGCCGCGCTCACGTTCGGCAACGTCCACGGCGTCTACAAGCCCGGCAACGTCAAGCTCAAGCCCGAGCTGCTCGGCGAGATCCAGGCCGGCATCGCCTCGAAGTTCGGCACGGGCGAGAAGCCGCTCGACCTCGTCTTCCACGGCGGCAGCGGCTCGACCGACGAGGAGATCGCGCTCGCGGTCGCGAACGGCGTCGTGAAGATGAACATCGACACCGACACGCAGTACGCGTTCACGCGCTCGGTCGCCGGGTTCATGTTCCAGAACTACGACGGCGTCCTGAAGGTCGACGGCGAGGTCGGCAACAAGAAGGCCTACGACCCGCGCGCATGGGGCAAGAAGGCCGAGTCGGCGATGGCCGCTCGCGTCGTCGAGGCGACCAAGCAGCTCGGCTCGTACGGCCAGTCGCAGAGCTGACCGCCGACACACCAGAAACGGCGCCCCGCGGATCCGTCCGCGGGGCGCCGTTCTTCGTCGTCGGCCGGGTCAGGGCCGCGTGGTCAGCCCGTCCAGCACACCCGGGTTGGACAGCAACGGAGCCGCCAGCAGCAGGCTCACGATGATGAATGTGACGATGGCGCCGACGAGCGGGATCCACCACGACAGCCGTCGCAACGACAGCGACCACCACGCCAGGCCCGCGGTCAGCAGCCAGCCGGCGCCGTAGACGACGGCGGCGGCGATGCCCCAGGCGCGGCCGCCCGCAGGATCGGCGAGCGTGCCGTTGATGCCGGCCATGTCCATCCACGTCTGCGCGAACCCCGTGAAGTCGACCAGCTGCGGAATGGCGCCGAGCACCGTGACCAGGCCGTACGCGAGCAGGGCGACCGTGATGATCCGGTCAGCGAGTCGTGACGGGCGCGCAGCCGACGTGGTCGGGCGTGGCGTGGGGAGTTGCTGCCGTGCGGACTCGTGGGGCCCGGATGCCGCGGAGCCGGCCGGCACCTGGGCCGTCTCGACCACATCGGGGTGCGGCGCTTCCCCGCCGAGTGCCGCGATCCGGGCGCGCTGCTCCTCGGGCGTGGCGTATTCGCCGTACTGCGGGCGCGGACGCTCCTGATCGCTCATGACCGGCCCCGTCCGCCGCGTGCCCGTGCGTCCTGCTTGCCCGCCGCGTCGGTTCGCAGCTCTCTCGGCAGCGAGAACATCAGGTCCTCCTCCGCGGTGCGGATCTCGTCGACGTCTGCGTAGCCGGCATCGGCCAGGCTCGCGAGCACCTGCTGCACCAGCACCTCGGGAACCGAGGCACCGCTCGTGACACCGACCGTGCGGACACCGTCGAGCCACTCCTGGCGGATCTCGTCGGCGTAGTCGACACGGTAGGCGGCGCGGGCGCCGTACTCGAGCGCGACCTCGACGAGCCTCACGCTGTTCGACGAGTTCGCCGACCCGACGACGATCACGAGGTCGGTCTCGGCGGCGATCTTCTTGATCGCGACCTGGCGGTTCTGGGTCGCGTAGCAGATGTCGTCCGACGGCGGATCCTGCAGCTCGGGGAACCGGGTGCGGAGCCGCCGCACGGTCTCCATCGTCTCGTCGACCGAGAGCGTCGTCTGCGACAGCCACACGACGCGCGACGGGTCGCGCACCTCGACGGTGTCGGCGTGCTCGGGAGAAGTGACGATCGTGATGTGCTCGGGAGCCTCGCCCGCGGTCCCCTCGACCTCTTCGTGGCCTTCGTGGCCGATCAGCAGGATCTCGCGGTCGTCGCGGGCGAACCGGACCGCCTCGCGGTGCACCTTGGTCACGAGCGGACACGTCGCGTCGATCGCCTGGAGGCCGCGGTCGGAGGCGGCGGAGACGACGGCCGGCGACACGCCGTGGGCGCTGAAGACGACGTGGGCGCCCGCGGGAACAGCGTCGACCTCGTCGACGAAGACGGCACCGCGTTCCTCGAGCTCACGCACGACATGGATGTTGTGGACGATCTGCTTGCGCACGTACACGGGAGCACCGAACCGTTCGAGCGCCTTCTCGACCGCCACGACAGCCCGGTCGACGCCGGCGCAGTACCCGCGCGGCGCGGCGAGCAGCACCCGCTTGGCGGCGCCCACGGGGATATCCTGAAGACGGCCGTGACGCCCCGGCACGCGGGGAACGGGCAGCCGGACGGCGGGAGTGCTCACTCCTCGATTCTACGAGGCGCATCCTGCCGGCCGCTCGGAACCGGCCGTGAGGAGCCCCATGCCGTCGTTCGAGACCGCGCCCGATCAGACGCCGCCGCCGGATGCCGTCCACCCCCGCGATTCCTCGCCGCAGACGCCGACGTCGATCTCCCGGCTCAACGAGACCATCCGCGACTTCGTGCAGCGTTGGAACGCCGTCTGGGTCGAGGGCGAGATCACGTCGTGGAATCTGCGCGGCGGTCACGTGTTCGGCCGCCTGAAAGACGCCGAAGCGGATGCCGCGCTGTCGTTCCGACTCTGGTCGAGCACCCTCCAGCGCCTCGGCTCGAGCCCGCAGGTCGGCGACCGCGTCGTCGCGTGCGTCAAGAGCGACTACTTCGTGAAGTCGGGGGACTTCTCCTTCACCGTCTCCGCCATGCGACCGACGGGGCTCGGCGATCAGCTCGTCCAGCTCGAGCGGCTGCGCGCGCAGCTCCGGGCGGAAGGGCTCTTCGACCCGTCCCGTAAGAAGGCCCTGCCCTTCCTCCCACACACCATCGGCCTCATCACCGGTGAGCGCAGCGATGCCGAGCGCGATGTGCACCGCAACGCCGAGCTCCGGTGGCCCCACGTCGCGTTCCGCACGGTCCACGCTGCCGTGCAGGGCGACCGGTGCGTGCCCGAGACGATCGCAGCGCTGCGCACGCTCGACGCCGATCCCGAGGTCGACGTGATCGTCATCGCGCGCGGCGGCGGAGACCCGCAGACGCTCCTCGGCTTCAGCGACGAGCGGCTGCTGCGCGCGGTGGCCGCGGCGACCACTCCGGTGGTCTCGGCGATCGGCCACGAGAACGACCATCCGCTCCTCGACGACGTCGCGGATCTGCGAGCCTCGACACCGACCGACGCCGCCAAGCGCGTCGTGCCCGACGTCGTGGAGCAGCGCGCGCTCGTCGAGCAGTTGCGCAGCCGCGCCCGCACCCGGCTGACGCAGCGGGTCGCGCACGACCTCGCGCAGCTCGAACAGCTGCGATCGCGGCCGGTGCTCCGCAACCCCGAGTCGCTCATGACGACCCGCGCCCACGAGCTGCACGTCCTCACGGCTCGCGGGCGCGACATCGTGACGCGGCGTATGGACAGCGCCGGGCATGAGGCCGCGAGGCTCCGCGCGACTCTCCGCGCGCTGTCGCCGGGAGCCACGCTCGATCGCGGCTACGCGATCGCGCATCTCGATGCCGGCGTCATCGTCCGGGACGCTGCTCAGGCCCCGGCGGGCTCACACGTCACCGTCACCGTCGGCCGCGGCGCGTTCGCGGCCCGGTCGGAGGGCGTCGTCGACGACGGCGCTCCACCTGTGGATGCGGCAGGCGCTCCGGTGGACCCGTCCTAGAATGGCTGACATGACTCCGCCGGCCGAAGGGCTCTCCGCCGACGTCGAGACCCTCAGCTTCGAACAGGCGCGCGACGAACTCGTCCGCGTGGTAGCCGAGCTGGAGCAGGGGGCGCCGACCCTCGAGCAGTCGCTCGCCCTGTGGACGCGCGGCGAGCAGCTCGCCGCGCGGTGCGAGGAATGGCTGCTCGGCGCCAAGCGCCGGCTCGACGAAGCGCGCGCCACCCGCGCGGAAGACGCGTGATGGCCAAGGGCCCGCGGGTCGTCGCCGAGCTCGGGCGGCCCGAGACGCCCGACGAGACAGCCGCCCGCAAGGCGGCGTCGTCGCAGGTCTACCGCTCGAGCCAGAACGTGCGTAACCTGCTCGCCGCCCTCATCGTCACGATCGCGGTCGTCGCCGTCATCGTCTTCGCGGTGCCTCGTGGCTCGGTCCCCGAGCAGCCCGCCATCGATGTCGCCGCGGTCGCGGCCGACGTCGGCTCCGGCATCGGCCGGCAGCTCGTGGCCCCCGACGTGCCCGAAGCGTGGCGCGTCAACAAGGCCGAGCTCGCCGGTGACGATGTCCAGACCTGGGAGATCGTCTACGCGCCCGCCAGCGGGTACGTCAACGTGCAGCAGGCGTTCGACGCCGACGCCGGATGGGCGTCCCGCCAGATCAGCGGGTCGCGGACGACCTCGACGGAGACGATCGACGGCGTCTCGTGGGAGGTCTTCGAGATCCCCGACCCCGCGCGGGCCGGGAACATCTCCTACGCCCTGACGACCCGAGCGGGATCCGACACGATCCTCGTCTACGGCGGCGGGACCATCGACGCCGAGACGGTGCGCACCGCTGCGCGCGGTCTCGCGACCCAGATCGTCGAACTGCAGGAGGACACACCATGACGTCGACCGAGACCGCTCCGGCATCCCCCACGCCCCAGGAAGCCTGGGACGAGATGCGCGCGGGCAACATCCGATTCGTGGAAGGCACCCCGCGCCACCCCCGGCAGGACGTCGAACGCCGCCATGAGATCGCCGGTTCGCAGACACCCCGCGCCGCGCTCTTCGGTTGCTCCGACTCACGCCTCGCCGCGGAGATCATCTTCGACGAGGGCCTCGGCGACCTCTTCGTGATCCGCAACGCCGGTCAGGTCATCTCCGACTCCGTCGTCGGCAGCCTCGAGTACGCCGTCGCCGTGCTCAACGTCCCGCTCATCGTCGTGCTCGCCCACGACGCGTGCGGGGCCGTGCGCGCGGCGATCGACAGCACGGGCGTCGACGCTCCCCCGCTTCCACCGCTGATCTGGCGCCAGATCTCCCCCATCGTGCCCGCTGTGCGCCGCGTCCTGCGCGCCGGCGCCGATGCCGGCGTCACCGCCGAGAACGTCGACGCCGAGATCGTCGGCCGCGAGCACCTGCGCGACACGGTCGGCCAGCTGCTGCACGCATCCGAGCTCATCAGCACCGCCGTCGCCGAGGGCCGCCTCGCGATCGTCGGCGCGAACTACCGGCTCGGCGAGGGCGCTGCCGAGCCCTCCATCATCCTCGGCGACGTCCACGACGACGCCGCATCCTGACGACATCCCACCGAGAGAGGAACAACGACGTGACCGACATCGAGTACCGCATCGAGCACGACACCATGGGAGAGGTCCGCGTCCCGAAGGACGCCCTCTACGCCGCGCAGACCCAGCGCGCGGTCGAGAACTTCCCGATCTCGGGCTCGGGGCTCGAGTCGAGCCAGATCGCCGCGCTCGCGCGGATCAAGAAGGCCGCCGCTCTCGCGAACAAGGCGCTCGGCACCCTCGACCCGGCCATCGCCGACGCCATCGCCGGGGCTGCCGACGAGGTCGTCACCGGCCGCTACGACGCCCACTTCCCCGTCGACACCTACCAGACCGGCTCCGGCACGTCGTCGAACATGAACATGAACGAGGTGCTCGCGACCCTCGCGACCCGCGCCCTGGGCAGCACGGTGCACCCGAACGACCACGTCAACGCGTCGCAGTCGTCGAACGATGTGTTCCCGACGTCGGTGCACATCGCGGTCACGCAGGCGCTCATCGACGACCTCATCCCGTCGCTCGACCACCTCGCGGTGGCATTCGAGACCAAGGCCGAGGAGTGGAAGGACGTCGTGAAGTCCGGCCGCACCCACCTCATGGACGCCACTCCGGTCACCCTCGGGCAGGAGTTCGGCGGGTACGCCCGCCAGATGCGCCTCGGCATCGAGCGGGTCCAGGCCGTGCTCCCCCGGGTCGGCGAGGTCCCCCTCGGCGGCACCGCCGTCGGGACCGGCATCAACACGCCGCTCGGCTTCCCGCAGAAAGTCATCGAGCTGCTCGCGGCCGAGACCGAGCTGCCGATCAGCGAGGCCAAGGACCACTTCGAGGCCCAGGCGAACCGCGACGGCCTCGTCGAGGCGTCCGGCGCTCTGCGCACCATCGCGGTGTCGCTGACGAAGATCAACAACGACATCCGCTGGATGGGGTCCGGCCCGAACACCGGTCTCGGCGAGCTCCACATCCCCGACCTCCAGCCCGGCTCGTCGATCATGCCCGGCAAGGTCAACCCGGTCGTCCCCGAAGCCGTGCTGATGGTGTCGGCTCGGGTGATCGGCAACGACGCGACCGTCGCGTGGGCGGGTGCCTCGGGCTCGTTCGAGCTGAACGTCGCCATCCCGGTCATGGGCACGGCGCTCCTCGAGTCGATCCGCCTGCTGTCGAACGCCGTTCGGGTCCTCGCCGACAAGACGGTGGCCGGTCTTCAGGCCAACGTCGAGCGCGCCGCGGCATTCGCGGGGATGTCGCCGTCGATCGTCACCCCCTTGAACAAGCTCATCGGGTACGAGGCAGCGGCGAAGATCGCGAAGCACTCCGTCGCCAAGGGCATCACGGTCCGCGAGGCGGTGATCGACCTGGGTTACGTCGAGCGGGGCGAGCTGACCGAGGCACAGCTGGACGAGAAGCTCGACCTGCTCTCGATGACGCACCCTGGTTGATAATCGGAGGGTGAACCCGTCGCGGTCGGAAGCCCGGCGCGCACGCATCCTGGGGATCGTCCTGGTGATCGTGTGCGCCGGCTTCGTCGTCGCCGCGATCGGGTCGCTGCTGGTCTTCCTGCTGCTCGAAGCGGAGCTCCCCTGGGCGGCAGTCCTCGTCTTCGCCGTCGTCGGCGCGGGCACTCTCGCGACACTGTGGCTCGTCGGCTGGCCTCTCCTGGCCACGCCGCGACGCGAGGCGGCCGCGCAGGACGCCTTCGACGCCGCGGTCGAGTCGCAGCGACGACTGCTTGACGACGTCCGTCACGAGCTCAAGACTCCGATCGCCATCGTGCGCGGCCACCTCGAGCTCGTCGACGCGACCGACCCGGCCGATGTCGATGCCGTCCGCGAGATCGCGATCAGCGAGCTCGACCGGATGACCCGCCTCATCGGTGACATCGATCTCCTCGCGTCCGTCGAAGGCGAACGTTTCACCATGGACGAGGTGGACATCGAGAGCCTGACCCAGCGCGTCGTCGACCTCGTCACCGTCATCCCGGGCCACGAATGGGCGGTCGAAGCGACGCAGCGCGGGATCATCCACGGCGATGCCGACCGCCTGCTGCAGGCATGGCTGCAGCTCGCCGACAACGCGGCGAAGCACACCCCCGTCGGCACAGCCATCGAACTCGGGAGCGGCGTCTACGCCGGCGCCTTCCACCTCTGGGTGCGCGACCACGGCCCCGGCATCCCCCCGGCGGCACGGCATCGGATCTTCCGCCGCTTCGACCGCGGCGGCCGTCGCCGCTCCGCGGGCGGATCCGGGCTCGGTCTCGCGATCGTCGACGCCATCGCCAAAGGCCACGGAGGTTCCTGCACCGTCACGGAGACCGCCGGCGGCGGCGCGACCTTCACCATCACCATCCCGCTTCGCTCGACCCTGCGCCTGCCGGCGCCGGTGCGTGCGGGAGAAGTCGTCCTCCAGCGCAAGGAGATCGGATGACCCGCGTCCTGCTCGTCGACGACGAGCCTCACATCATCGCCCTCCTCGAGCGCGCCCTGCGCACCGACGATCTGGAGCCCGTCGTCGCAGAGGACGGCGAGACAGCGCTCGAGCTGCTCGAGACGGACCAGATCGACCTCGTCATCCTCGACGTGGGGCTTCCCGGCATCGACGGGTTCGATGTGTTGCGCCGCATCCGCGCCTCGGGCTCGTCCGTGCCCGTCATCATGCTGACGGCACGCAGCGGCACGAGCGACACGGTCGAGGGTCTGGACGCCGGCGCGAGCGACTACGTGCCGAAACCGTTCGTCGTGGCCGAGCTCCTCGCCCGGGTGCGGTCGCGGTTGCGCGAGAGTCCCGGTCCGGCGACCGTCATCACCCGCGACGGTGTGAGTCTCGACATGCTGACCCGGCGCGCCACGGTCGACGGCCGCGACATCGACCTCTCGGCGCGCGAGTTCGCCCTCGCCGAGCAGTTCCTCCGCCATGCCGGGGAGGTCCTCAGTCGTGAGACCCTGCTCAGCCGGGTCTGGGAGCTCGATTTCGACCCGGGCTCCAACGTTGTCGACGTCTACGTGCGCTACCTGCGGGGCAAGGTCGGCGCGTCGCGGATCGTGACGGTCCGCGGCGAGGGCTACCGCTGGGACTGAGGCCGGCCCCGGTCCCGAAGACGCGGAGCCGGCCCCGGTCCGCTCTCAGCTGAGCTCGCCCGCCTCGAGCAGATCGGTCACGAGAGCCGCGATCGCCGACCGCTCCGAGCGCGTGAGCGTCACGTGCCCGAAGAGGTCGTGTCCCTTGAGCGTCTCGATGACGGAGGCGATGCCGTCGTGCCGCCCGACCCGGAGGTTGTCGCGCTGGCCGACATCGTGCGTGAGCACGACCCGGGAGTTCTGTCCGATACGGCTGAGGACCGTGAGCAGCACGTTGCGTTCGAGAGACTGAGCCTCGTCGACGATCACGAACGCGTCGTGGAGCGAACGGCCGCGGATGTGGGTCAGCGGCAGCACCTCGAGTAGACCGCGCGCGATGATCTCTTCGACGACGTTTCCGGAGACGACCGAGCCGAGGGTGTCGAAGATGGCCTGACCCCAGGGGTTCATCTTCTCCTGGGCGTCGCCGGGCAGGTAGCCGAGCTCCTGACCGCCGACGGCGAACAGCGGGCGGAACACGATGATCTTCCGCTGCTGCTGCCGTTCGAGCACGGACTCCAGGGCTGCGCACAGCGCGAGCGCCGACTTGCCGGTACCGGCGCGGCCACCGAGCGAGACGATCCCGACCTCGGGGTCGAGCAGAAGATCGATCGCGATGCGCTGCTCGGCGGAGCGTCCGTGCAGCCCGAAGACGTCACGATCACCGCGCACGAGCCGGAAGGATCCGGGGCCGGTGACGCGCCCGAGCGCCGATCCGCGCTCGGAATGGATCACGAGCCCCGTGTTCACCGGCACCCCGCGAACCTCGTCGCTCGTCGCGATCTCGCTCTCGTAGAGGTCGCTCATCTCGTCGCCCGAGAGATCGATGTTCGCGATACCGGTCCACCCGGAGTCCACGGCCTGCTCGGCGAGGTACTCCTCCGCGCTGATACCGAGCGAGGCCGCCTTGACCCGCATCGGCAGGTCCTTCGACACGACCGTGACCGGCTGGCCTTCCTGAGCGAGGTGCATCGCGACGGCGAGGATGCGCGTGTCGTTGTCACCGAGCCGCATCCCGGCCGGCAGCACCGACGGATCGGTGTTCGTCAGCTCGACCCGCAGAGTGCCGCCCTCGCCGACGGGGACGGGGAAGTCGAGCCGGCCGTGCTCGACCCGCAGGTCGTCGAGGTGGCGGAGCGCCTGGCGCGCGAAGTAGCCGATCTCGGGATCGTGACGCTTTCCCTCCAGTTCGGTGACGACTACGACGGGAACGACGACCGAATGCTCGGCGAAACGGAACAACGCTCGCGGATCGCTCAGCAGGACCGACGTGTCCAGGACGTAGGTGCGCAGCTCCTGATCGAGCTCGTCACCTCCGCCGTGGATGACGCGACGCTGCTGCTCTGTTGCTCGTGCGGCCACAACCCACTCCCCGCCTCGGGTGTCTCACCCGATTAACACGAGTCGACCGTGGGTCACGAGTCGTGAGAAGGCCGACTCGAACGGGCGCCGTGCCCGTTGCGATGACAGTACGGCGGCGGACCGGCAGCGGACGAAACCGACACGCCCGCGAACGTTTCGGGACGGTGAACTCTGCGTTGCGGACCCGACGCGTCAGCCGCCGAAACGGCGATCGCGCGTCGCGAAGTCGCGGATGGCACGCAGGAAGTCCACCTCGCGCAGGTCCGGGCCGAGCGCCTCGACGAAATAGAACTCGCTGTGCGCGGACTGCCAGAGCAGGAAGTCGCTCAGGCGCTGCTCGCCCGACGTGCGGATGACGAGGTCGGGGTCGGCCTGTCCGCCCGTGTACAAGTGCTCGCCGATCTGCTCGGGCGTCAGGCTCTCCGCGAGCTCCTCCATCGAGCCGCCGCGCTCATGGTGGCTCGTGATGATGCTCCGCACGGCGTCGACGATCTCGCCCCGTCCGCCGTAGCCGACCGCGAGATTGACGTGGAGACCGGTGTTCTCGCGCGTCCGGTCCTCCGCTTTGGCGAGAACGCGGGCGAGGTCGTCGGGAAGCTGGGCCGCACGGCCGACATGCTGTACCCGCCAACCCGGCTCACTCGAGAGCGTGTCGGCGAGCTCGGCGATGATCTCGAGCAGGTCGGCGAGCTCGTCCGAGTCGCGCTTGGCGAGGTTGTCGTGCGAGAGCAGGTACAGCGACACGACGCGGATGCCGAGTTCATCGCACCAACGGAGGAACTCGTGCATCTTCGCGGCGCCGGCGCGGTGTCCCTCTGCGGGCGTCGGAAAGCCGGCCTGCCGCGCCCATCGCCGATTGCCGTCGATCATCATCGCGACATGGTGGGGAACCGTCTCCGGCGTCAGGTGCCGGCGCAGCCGGGACGCATACAGTCGATAGAGGGGTCCTCTTCCGCGGTTCGCAGCCACTCCCCTACGCTACTCCCAGCCATCATGTGAACGCTGGCATATGGCGGCGCGTACCCTCGTATTGTGACCCGACCCGCACCCGATGAGGGCGTCGAGATGCCCCAGCTTCCCCTGTTGGATGCCGCTGCCGCCAGCGCGCAGGTCGAGCTCCGCCCGTCGTGGCGCGGCTGGATCCACGCGGCGACCTTTCCCGTCGCGATCGCTGCCGGAATCGTCCTGATCGTGCTAGCACAGGGCGCGCCCGCGAAGTGGGCGAGCGCCGTGTTCATGACGACGTCGCTGCTGCTCTTCGGCAACTCCGCGCTCTACCACCGGTTCGACTGGAAGCCGCGTACGAAGGCGATCCTCAAGCGCATCGACCATGCGAACATCCTCCTGCTGATCGCGGGCACGTACACGCCCTTGGCCGTACTCGCCCTCCCCACCGAGCAGACGGTGCTCCTGCTGTCGCTGGTCTGGGGTGGCGCGATCGCCGGGATCTTCTTCCGCGTGTTCTGGATACACGCGCCGCGCTGGCTCTACGTCGCGCTCTACCTCGCGCTGGGCTGGGCCGCCGTGATGTACATCGTGCCGCTCTTCCAGGCCAACGCCGCCATGATGGTGCTCGTGATCATCGGCGGTCTGCTCTACAGCGGCGGAGCGGTCGTCTACGCGCTGAAGAAGCCGAACCCGTGGCCCGGCCACTTCGGCTTCCACGAGATCTTCCACGTCTGCACCGTCCTGGCGTTCCTCTGCCACTGGACGGCATGCCTGCTCATCGCCCTCCAGCCCGCGTACCACGCGGGCTGAGGCCAACGTGGCCGGTCAGCGCGTGTCGGCGTCCCGATCGCCGCGCGCGGCGGCATCCTCTTCGTCGAGCTGCTCGCGAACCTCTGCACGGTACCGGCCGCGGCGAACGCGTCGCAGCATGTCGAGCAGAAGGAGCACGACGGCGATCGTCAGAACCACGATGGCTCCGAAGCCCCACGGTCCGGGGGTGACCGATGTGGGGTCGACCGTGATCTCGGGAATCGGTGTCGCCGCCGACGTGAGCCACAGTAGGGAGTTCATGGTTCCTCGATCTGCGCGATGAGCGCTTAGCCTGGAATCACCAGCCTAATCCCGTCAGAACCGCCCCGGAGACCGCCATCATGACGACGCAGCTCAAGCTCGACCAGCGCTACGGTCGGACGCGCGAGAAGCGATCGCGCCGCATCCTGATCGCGGTCGCGGGCGTCTTCGGCGCAGCCGTCCTCGGACTCGTGGCGTGGACCACCGTCACGGGGGCCATCAACTCCGTCGACACCGATGCGACCGGCTTCCAGGTGATCGACGAGCACTCCGTCGTCGTGTCGTTCCAGGTCAGCGGCGCACGGGACAAACCACTGGCGTGCGCGCTCGAGGCACAGGACACCGAGCACGGGGTCGTCGGATGGCGCGTCGTCGAGTACCCCGCGGCCGACGGCGTCTCGCGGGCGTTCACCGAGACGATCCCGACCGTGGCCCTCGCCACGAACGGTTTGGTGACCTCTTGCTGGATCCCGTAGTCTAGGTGTTTCTTGTGCGCCCCGGTCGTATGCCGGGGCGTTCGCCATAGGCGGCTGTGCGCCGCGCCAGTCCAAGGAGATCACATGTCGAACGACGCTCCCGTCACCTTCCTCACGCAGGACGCCTACGACCGTCTCGTCGCGGAGCTCGAACACCTCTCGACGACCGGCCGCGAGGAGATCGCCAAGCGCATCGAGGCCGCTCGCGAGGAAGGCGACCTGAAGGAGAACGGCGGCTACCACGCCGCGAAGGACGAGCAGGGCAAGCAGGAGGCGCGGATCCGCACCCTCCAGCAGCTCCTCAAGGACGCGACCGTCGGCGAGGCGCCCGAGTCCGACGGCACCGTCCTCTCAGGCACCGTCGTCACCGCTCTCGTCGCAGGCGGCGAAGAGGTCTTCCTCCTGGGCAGCCGCGAGATCGCGGCCGGCTCCGAGCTCGACGTCTACAGCGAGGCCTCGCCGCTCGGCGAAGCGATCCTCGGCCTCAAGGAGGGCGAGAAGACCTCCTACACGGCGCCCAACGGCCGCGAGATCTCGGTCGAGATCGTCAAGGTCGAGACCTACTCGGGACAGTGAGCGCGCGCTTCGCGCCGGCGGTCGTCAATCGGCGACGACCCTCGGCGCGAAGCCGGCATCCTGAAGGATCGCGATGACCTGAGCGCGGTGCTCTTCACCCCGCGTCTCGACGCTCAGCTGGAGGATGACCTCGCTGATCTGCAGACCCTGCCCGTGGCGGGTGTGCAGCACCTCGATGACGTTCGCTCCCGCTACCGACAGCAGCTCCGAGACCCGGGCCAGCTGACCGGGACGATCGGGCAACGGGATCTGCAGAGTCATGTAGCGACCGGATGCGGCGAGGCCGTGCGACACGACCCGCTGCAGCAGCAACGGATCGATGTTCCCCCCGGAGAGGACCGCGACCGTCGGTCCCGACGCCGTGACCTTGCCCGCGAGAATGGCCGCGACCCCGGCGGCTCCTGCCGGCTCGACGACCTGCTTCGCACGCTCGAGGAGCACCAGCAGCGCACGCGCGATGTCGTCGTCCGAGACGGTGACGACCTCATCGACGAGCTCGCGGATGACGGCGAACGTCTCGTCGCCCGGACGCGCGACCGCGATGCCATCGGCGATGGTGGGGGTGGTCTCGACCGCCAGCGGCATCCCCGCGGCCAGCGACGACGGATACGCCGCGGCATTCTCGGCCTGCACACCGATGACGCGCACGCGGCGCCCCTCAGCGGCTGCGCGCCCCTTCACGGCCGCGGCGACACCCGCGATGAGGCCGCCCCCTCCGATCGGGATGACGAGCGTCTCGATGTCGGGCACCTGTTCCACGAGCTCGAGTCCGAGAGTCCCCTGGCCCGTGATGACGTCGGGGTGATCGAACGGGTGGATGAGCACCGCGCCCGTCCGCTCGGCGAACTCCGCCGCGAGCCGCAACGGCGTCTCGACCGTCGCACCCTCGAGCACGACGTCGGCACCGTACCCGCGCGTGGCGAGCAGCTTGGGGACGGGAACGCCCAGAGGCATGAAGATCGTCGCGCGGATCCCGAGCTTCTGCGCCGCGAGCGCGACGCCCTGCGCGTGGTTCCCGGCGGACGCCGCGACGACACCACGTGCGCGTTCTTCCTCCGTCAGACGGGACAGGCGGTATGTCGCACCTCGGATCTTGAACGATCCGGTGCGCTGGAGGTTCTCGAGCTTCAGGTGCACGGGCACGCCCAGGACGTCCGAGAGGTGCTCGGAGTACTCCATCGGCGTGCGGGTGACGACGCCGTCGAGCACGGCTGCTGCTGCGTCGAGATCGGCCGGAGTGGGTCCGGTCATGCGTTCTTCCTCCGGTCTCGGGGCACAGTGCTCCAGATCATCTCATCGGGCCGCGGCGCGACCCCGGTCTCCCACGATCGTCGCGATATGTAGAGCACGACGACGTTGACGAATGCGGCCAGTGGCACGGCGAACAATGCGCCCGGGATGCCGGCGATCATCGCTCCGCCGGCGACGACGATGACGACGGCGAGCGGGTGGACCTTCACGGCGGAGCCCATCAGCAGCGGCTGCAGGATGTGGCCCTCGAGCTGCTGGACGCCGAGCACGATCACGAGCATCCAGAGCGCGATCCAGGGGCCGTTGTAGACGAGCGCGAGGAAGACGGCGAGTGCCCCCGTGACCACGGCGCCGACGAAGGGGATGAACGCTCCGAGGAAGACGAGAACGGCGATGGGAGCGGCCAAGGGCACGCCGAGGAACAGGGCGCCCAGGCCGATGCCGGTCGCGTCGATCGTCGCGACGAGCAGCTGCGTGCGGGCGTAGGTCACGACGGTGCGCCAGCCGGTCCGGCCGGCGCCGTCGACGGCGGGGCGGGCCTGACGCGGGAAGAGCCGGACGACCCAGCGCCAGATGCGTCCGCCGTCGGCGAGGATGCACAGCAGGATGAAGAGCACGAGCAGGGCGCCGGTCGCGACATGGCCCACGGTCGACCCGATGGCGAGAGCGCCCGACCACAGCAACGACGCCTGCTGTTCCAGGAAGCCCCAGCCCTGCTGAAGCAGACCGTCGATCTCGGTCGAGGTGAGGTGGAGGGGGCCGTCGATGAGGTACTGCCGGAGCTGACCGACCGCTTCGACCGTGCGCGCCTGGACCGACGCCCACTGCCGGCTGATCTGCCAGATCGCGAGCCAGAGCAGGCCCGAGATGACGGCGATCGTCGCGAGCACGCTCAGCACGATCGCCGCCCAGCGCGGCACCCGGTGCTCCAGCATCCAGAGCAGACCCGGCCAGAGCAGCGCCGCGATCAGGATCGCGATGAGCAACGGGATGACGAGGAGCTTCAGCTGGATGATGATCCAGATGGCGACCCCGACGGCAGCCGCGACCACGAGCAGCCGCCACGCGTATGCCGTCGCGAGGCGCAGGCCGCGCGGGATGCCCGCCGACGTCTCGGTGGCAACGGTGCGGGTGCGCAGGGCGTCGAAGAACGATCGCCCGACCTTGTCGTCGCTCATCACGTCAGTCTAGGACTCCGGCACGGACCCTCCCGACCGTCTGCCGCGGTCTCAGAGCGGGTGCTCAGAACTGGACGCGCGGGGGCTCGGCGATGGCCGCCCCGTTCTCGACCTCGAAGAACTCGCGCTCGGTGAACCCGAGGCTGCGGGCGAAGAGGTTATTGGGGAACACCTTGATCTTCGTGTTCAGCTCGCGGACGCCGCCGTTGTAGAAGCGACGCGATGCCTGGATCTTGTCCTCGGTGTCGACCAGGGCCTGCTGGAGCTGCAGGAAGTTCTGGCTCGCCTGCAGCTGAGGGTAGGCCTCGGCAACCGCGAAGAGCGACTTCAGCGCCTGCTGGACGTGCCCCTCCGCGACTCCCGCCTCGGCGGGGCCGCTCGCCGAGAGGATCTCGGCGCGCGCGCGAGTGACGTTCTCGAAGACCGCCTTCTCGTGCGCGGCATAGCCCCGAACCGTGTCGATGAGGTTGGGGAGGAGATCGGCGCGGCGCTTCAGCTGAACCGTGATGTCGCTCCACGCTTCGTCGACACGGACGTTCAGCGCCACGAGCGAGTTGTACGTCGCCCACAGATAGATGCACACGACGGCAAGCAGTGCGACGACGACGATGACCGGGATCAGCCACTCCATTGCATGTCCCCTCTCTCCGGGACCAGTCTAACCAGCGCGTGTCCGCCGAAATCCGCCGCGCGCGCGAACTCGCAGGTACTACCCACCCGGGGCGAGCCGGGACAGGAGCTCGGCGAGCTGAGACTGCTCCCTCTCCGAGAGCGGCGCGAGCAGCATCCGCTCGGTCTCCAGATGATCCGGCAGGACGCGATCGACGACGTCACGCCCCTGCGCGGTCAGCCGGACGATCTTCCCGCGGCCGTCTGCCGGGTCGGAATGCCGGCTCACGTAGCCCAGCCCTTCGAGCCGGTTCAGCCGCTGCGCGACGGCGCTGGAGGTGATCATGGCGTCGGCCGCCAGCGCGGCGGGCGTCAGCTCGTACGGCTCACCCTGCCGAGTGAGCGTCGCGAGGACGTCGAAGGTCGCCGCGTCGATCCCGTGGCGCGCGAAGGTGGCGGCCAGATGCAGATCGACGGATGCCGCGGCCCGCCCGAGTCGCCCGATCACCGCCATCGGGCTCACGTCGAGGCCGGGCCTCTCACGCACCCATTGCTGAAGGATCCGGTCTACGTGGTCCATGCCCCGATCCTACTAGCTAAGCACTGAGCTATATTGGCTAAGTGCTTAGCAATCGGACTTCTCTCGTCCTGTCGACCGCGATCGCCCCCATGGTCTGGGGCACCACGTACCTGTCCACCACCACGTTCCTCCCGCCCGGGCATCCGCTGCTGATCGCGACCGTGCGCGCGCTGCCGGCGGGGCTGCTCCTGCTCCTCGTGGCGCGGCGGCTCCCCACGGGGTCGTGGTGGTGGCGCTCGTGGGTACTCGGCGCCCTCAACTTCGCCGTCTTCTTCGGCTGCCTGTTCATCGCAGCCGACCGGCTCCCCGGCGGCGTCGCGGCCGTCGTCGGCGGCATCCAACCGCTCATCGTCGCCGCGCTCGGCTGGTGGGTCCTCTCGGAGCGTCTGACCATCGGGACCGTGCTCGCCGGAGCAGCCGGCGTCATCGGAGTCGCGCTGATCGTCGCACCGGGCGGCGCCGCGCTCGACCCGGTCGGCGTGGCGGCGGCGCTCGGCGGCGCGGTGTCGATGGCCGTCGGGACGGTGCTCACCAAACGCTGGGGGTCCGGCCAGCCGCCGATCGCGATGACGGCATGGCAGCTCGTGGCGGGCGGGATCCTACTCGCGGTGCTCACCGCGGTGTTCGAGCCGCCTCCGCACGCGATGCCCACCGCACCCGAGCTCGGCGCCTATGCCTACTTGACGCTCATCGGTACGGCTGCGGCCTACCTCCTGTGGTTCCGCGGCGTGCACGCGCTGCCGACGCGCCTCCCCGCTTTCCTGGGATTGCTGAGCCCCATCGTGGCGGTTCTCCTCGGACTGCTCGTGGCCGGCGAGACGCTGAGCATCCTGCAGACCGTCGGTCTCGTCACGGTGCTCGTCTCGGTGACCGCAGCCGTCGCTCGGCGACGCCCGAGCGACTCGCACGTACCCCCGGTGGGACTCGAACCCACACTGAAGCGATAAGGGTCGTTCTCTACTGGAAGCTACTTTTGCTTAACTGACCGGGCGGAAACAGGTTGACAGTAACCCTCGGTAACTCGAAGTAGGAGCGGCAATTCAGCGAGTAAACAGCGAGTTCGTCAGCAGTGGTAGCTGCGCGCGGCGTCGACGATCTCGCGAGCCTGGTCGGCACTCGTACGGCCCGATCCGCGTTGACCGTGAGCCCAGGGTCGATCGCTGCCAACGCCGCCACGAAGGCATCCCGGTCCGGCGTAGCGGTGCCCGACTCGGCTTCCGCCGGCGCGACGGTCACTGTCACCGTGGGAGCCGGTGCAGGGGTCTCGGTCATCGTGACGGTGACCGTCGGTGTCGGTTCCGGCGTCGCGCACCCCGCGAGCATGAGCACAGCGGCGATCAGCGCCGCTCCCCCGAGTCGTTTCATACGCCAGAGACTATCGATGTCGGCCTGGCAAGAGAGCCGCTGGGCCGGAGTAGGCGGAACCCAATCACGAAATCACTCACGTATTTTACGGCGGCTACGTCATCCCCTTAGGTGCTCGTCGGTAATGTGACCCTATGGAACCCTCTGCACCACTCCCCGCGAAAACCTCTGCATCACGTCCCGTGAGAAACATGGTCCTTCCACGCGGCCCTGGTTCGTTCCAGAAGACCAAAAAGGCCTTCGCGGATCTCGAGCAACGGGCGACGGCTGCGGGGTGGACCTACGCGACTCAGACGCGCAAGAGTGGATCGGTCGAGGTACCGTGGGTCTTCGATTTGAACTTCCCGAGTGGATCTGGCCACCGTCCGATCCGCATGCGGACCACACAGGCCGTCCTCCGGATGTTGGACCAGCAGTTCGAGTCTTACCGACTATCGGCGAAGTATCAAGCGCTCATCGACACGCAGAGCGGCGAAGTCGAAAGCGCCATCTCCACTCGGGCAGTGAACACGATGAGCACGCGCCGCACGCCGTGGGATCTTCCAGGAATCGAGATCACCGACGACAGTCCACTGACACCTGATGCCGAGACGGAGGATGCTACTTCTCCGAAGGGCTGGCGCCTGGTCGTTGCAGACGCCGAAGTGACCATCGAACTCTCCCCCGCGAGCCCCATGTTCGAGGCCACCTTCCCGTACCACGGCGACGTGACCGTCAAGGTCAAGCACAGAGACGGCCCCAGGGGACCGCGCGCGGACATCCTGCTGGAGGAGTTCGTGGCACATTTCTTGATCGAGCTTGAACTGCAGCACGGGCTTGGGGCTGAGCTACGCCGGCGCACACCGGAACGGCCCGCTGGCATTGGCGTGACTGCGTCCGATGTGCCACCGAGGTTCCCTCAACTGCGCTACTCCACCGAGGCGATGTCGTTCTACTGGTACGGAGCGAAGGCGTTCGGCATGCCCCTGCTGCAGTACCTCGCCTTCTACCAAGTTCTAGAATTCTACTTCTCCGCCTTCACCCGCAGGGCGGTCGTCGAGAGACTGCGCTCCCAGATCAAAGATCCACGCTTTGATCTAAGAAACGACACCGCAATCGACGGCCTGATCGAGGCGACGCGCGCGGCACACGCGGGCCTGAAGCGCGAGCTTGATCAGTTGCGTCACACCCTGGAAGACTGCGTCACACCTGAAGCGTTGCGCGACTTCATCCGGTCGAATGAGCAGCTTTCAGCGCATCTCCTCGCGCCGAAGTCCGCGATACGAGGAACGTCAGCGCTGCGCCTCGACGCCGATGACGACGAGCTGATCCGTGACGTCGCCGAGCGCGTCTATCGCGTACGCAACCGAATCGTCCACACGAAGGCTGGCGGCGAAGAGGTAGGCGTGGAACTCCTCCTACCGACCAGCGAGGAGAGCAACTCGATGTGGCTAGAAATTGAGCTCGTGCGCTGGCTCGCCAAGCGAGCTCTCGTCCACGGAGCATCCACGCGATGAATCTGCCGTCGACTCGACAGTAGCAACACCGGACCTGGCATCCGCCGGCCCGTCACTGGCCTTCTGTTCCCCTCATAGCCCAGAAGAACGAAGAATCGCGCCCCGGCGTCCTCGCCCGTTTGGGGAAGAACGACGGGGCGCGCGGTTTCGGGCGATGCTCAGACGGTGCTCGAGGCATCGCCTCCGGACGCCCGCGCCCCGCTACCGACCTCGTGCGAGGTGAGCGGCGCGTGATCGGCCTCGTAGGTGCGGATCACGTTCACCGTCGGCGCGGTCTCGACGATCGCGAGCGCGGGGGTCGGGTCGGCGGGCAGGGTTGCGAGGATGAGGCGCAGCAGGGAGACGAGCGCGGCGATCGCTGCCGCCTGCAGGACGAAGAGCCAGTCGACGTCGGTCAGCAGGACGGGGCCGACGAGTCCCGCGGCGAGGGCCTGGCCGAACGTCTTCACGGTGCGTTCGACGGCGGCGAGCCACCACGGGAGGTGGACGCCGTCAGCCTCGGGTAGACCCGCGAGTGAGGTCGCGACGGACGCGATCGCGCCGAGCAGGCCGGCCGAGATGACGGACGTCCAGGGCACCTCGGTGAGCAGCGAGCCGCCGAGGTAGGGCAGAGCGATCGCGATCGCGGTGTAGAGCGCGCGCGTGGCGGCGCTCTTCCACCAGAGCGCATCGGTGAGTCGGGACAGCTTCATGGTGACCTCCTCAGGTCGTGGGGTTGGGCGCGCACAGCACGGCCGGTTGAGTGGTGGGGAGTCCGGTCTCGGGATCGATGACCTGCACCGTGAACTCCCTCGCGGTGTAGCCGTCGGGGCAGGTCGGCCCGGCGGGTCCAGGCGATCCGGTCTCGCCGGGAGCACCTTGGACTCCGGGCGGTCCGGGCTCGCCCTGGGGGCCAGCGGGACCGGGCGCGCCGTCGGCGCCGGACATGCCGTTGTTGCCGTCTTGTCCGGCCGCACCCGGCGCCCCCTGCGGACCGGGCGGTCCGGCGGCGCCGGGCTCGCCGTCGTCGCCGTTCGCGCCGCGTAGCCCGGCGGGTCCGCGAGCACCGGTGGCTCCGGGCTCGCCGGTCACGGGCGCGACTTCGGCGGGGTCTTCGCCGTCGGGTTCGACGCCGGGGAGCGTGAGCAGCTGCTCGTAGAGCTCCTGCGCGTTCGCCTGCGACGCCTGCAGGTCGGCATACATCTCCTGGTTCTCGGCGCGCAGCTGCGCGTTGTTCCACGAGACGGCGACGATCGCGCCGAGCACGAGCATCACGATGATGGCGCCCAGCACCTTGTACGCGGCGATCCACGCCCGCGTCGATATGCCGCTCATCGACTGACCACCTGCTGAAGCCCCGATGTGACCGTCCATACGATGACACCTCCGATCACTGAGAGCACGGCACCGAAGGCGGCCAGGGCGAACGAGAACATCTGCTGCGCGCGTTGCTTGCGCAGATCCTCGGTCACCTGGCGCACCTCACGGTTGCGCTCGTCTTCCTTCGACTCGAGGTCGCGGAGCCGGGCATCCTGCCGCTCGTCGCGCTCCTTCTGATTCGCGGTGACCTGAGCAAGCATCGCCTGCGTGACCATCCCCGAGGCGAGACCGTCGAGACGGCTGTTCACCTCCGCCCGGGTGGCTGAGAGGTCTTCGCGCAGGATCTTGAACAGCGACGGCGGGAGCTCCTCCCCCATCAGCTCGCGAGCCGCTTCGACTGCTCGTCGAGCAGCGCCTTCACGAGCACCTTGATCGTCGCGTCGGTGAGCGTGCCGACGCTGCCCTTGACTGCCTCGGCGACCACCGGTGTGATCTGCGAGACGAGCGAAGCCTCGTTGACGTCGACCTTCGTAACGAGCTCGGCGATCTTGTCGTAGCTGATCGGCACGTACTCGGCGTCGCCATCCTGCAGGCAGATCTCGCGCAGGATGTCCCACGCCCGGTCGTTGATCGGGGTGAACACTTCGAGGCCCGAGAACAGGCCGCGGCCCTGCGCGCTGCGGCTGCCGGGCCAGCTGAAGTGATCGAACTTCTCGAACGACAGCGGATGCCAGTACCCGAACCCGGCGAGCACGATGCCGTTGCGGTGCGTGTTCGACGCGTACGAGATGAGGAAGTGCTCGTTGGTCTTGACGCCGCCGACGACCTCGGCGACCGCGTCCTTGATTTCCTGCTTGGAAGCCATCTCGTCGTACTCCTTCGGTTGGGGGTTGAGGGGTGTTGCGCCGCCTCCGGCGGGTGCCGGGGCGGTGTAGTGCCGTTCGGGGTCGGTGTGGGTGCCGGACTGGATCGCGTCCCGGCCACCGACCCGGCGCTCGGTGTGGGAGTGCGGGCCGGTCACCAGCCCCGTCAACCCGAGCGGTGCCAGGTACTCGCCCTCGGCGACCCGCTGGCCGGGCCGGCGCCCGTTGAGGTGCGCGTGGTGGGCGATGTTCCAGACGACGTCGCCGGCGCGGACGCCGATGATGTTCCCGAACACGCCGGAGTAGAGCGCGAACGCGATCACCCCGGCTTCGGGTGAGACGTTGCCCTGGCCGCCGCGGTCGGCGCCGTAGTGGAACGGGCCGACACCGGGCACGTTCAGAGTGCGGGGACCGTACGGGGACGTGACCTCACCAGTCGAGGGTGGAGTGGGCATGTCAGACCTCGATTCCCAGCGCCTCGCGCTGCTCGTGGGTGAGCTCGGCGTACGGCGGCAGCGTCTCGATCCACCAGTCCGCCGGGTCGGCGGCCTCGATCTTCGTCGTGTCCACGCGCACGGCATCCCACGACTGCGCCTCTTCGGTCTCCCACGGCCAGAAGATCTCGAAGTACACGACCGGGTCGGCGGTCTCGGCCGCGACCTCGCGCGCGTACGCGGCGATCTGGTCGAGTCCGGTGCCGTCGCCGGTGATTCGGTAGCCGGCACCTGTTGGGTCCAGGAATGCGCCCGGGTCCGTCGGCGCCGGCTCGTGCGCGATCGTCAGCCGCCGCATCACTCGGCCCCGCCGGACTCGGGGTCCACCTCGTCGGTGGGCGGCGGGAACGCTTCGTCGTAGGCGGCGAGGGATTCCTCGATCTTCGCCGCCTGGGTGCGGGCGCCGCCGGCCTGCACGGCGTAGTCCTGCGCCGAGGCGAGCGCGGCGGCACGGTTCATGTCGAACTGTGCCGCCGACGCTCGCAGAGACGCGGCCTGCTCCTCGAGCATCGCTCGGATGATGGGGTCGCTCATGGGTGCTCCTATGCGATTCGGATGATGTAGCGCTGCGTGATGTACGGCTGCAGGTTGGGGTGCGCCTGACCCCCACCGGCCGACAGCGTGTTCACGCCCTGCGGGTAGACCTGCAGGCCGTCCTTGTCGAGGTCGTAGTCCTGCCGGATGCCGGTTCCTCCGCTGTTGGCCGTGACGACCTGCCCGTGTGAGTGCGCGGGCATCTGCGCCTCGGTGAGCGTCACCGTCTTGGCACCGCCGGTCTTGCCGACCGTGTTGAACTCGGTCTGCGAGGCGTCGAAGCCGACGACCACGCGGCCGTTGGTGTTCGGCAGGTTGAACGTCGTCGACCCGTTCCCGGCGCCGTAGTCGATGCCGATGAGCGCGAATAGCACGGGGTATTGGGTACGCGAGAGCGCCGAGCCGTCTTCCCACGCCCAGCCGGGGCCGGGCAGGACCTTCCCGGGCCAGAGGATGGTCGACCCGATCGGCAGGACGACGGTCGCGCCGACGCCCGAGAAGAGGTCGCCGTCGAAGTACCCGTCGCCGCCGACGTCGAGAGCGCCGCGGTTGCGGTACTTCTTGACGCCGACGCCGTCGCGTGTCCAGTCCATGAGGATGTCCGCGGTCGCGACGGTCTTCTCCCACGTGACGGTGCGGAGTTTGTCCGTCACCGTCACGCGCACGTCGTACGCCTTGGTGATGTCGAAAACGGCACCGCCGGAGAGGAGGAAGAACGAGTTGTACGTGAGCCCGGTCGGGGTGAAGACGTTGCGCACAGTCCATGTCTGCGCGCCGCGCTCACGCGACCACACCCGGACCGTGAGGCTGTTCTTCTCCTCGGTGTCGGGCTTGAGCGACTGCACCGCCGCAGCGAGGTCGATGCGGAGGTGCGCGCCGGCGTCCTCATCCGGCGTGCCGGTGGAGGTGGCGCGGCGGATCGTGCCGTCGACCTGCGGTGGCGCGTAGGGCAGCACCCTGACCAGCGCGGTCTTCGTTCCCACGCGGCCGCGGGAGTCGGTCACCGCCGCGCCGATCGCGCGATCGCCGGATGCTGTCAGCGGGACCGTGCCGCCGGACGCCGCCGTGACACCGTCCACGGTGAACTGCCGCGCTCGGATGGTCGACCCGTAGACGCCTTGACCGTCAATGGTGGCACGCAGCAGGGACTCACCCTGCACGAACGCGCCGACCGCCGCGACCACATCCGGGTTCGCGTCCTGCACCGTGATCGCCCCCACGGTGGGGATGACCGAGGCCGGGACGTTCAGCCGGAAGTTGTGTTGCGTCGAGCCGATCTGGTTCCGGTTCGCATCCAGCGTGTACGCGGTGAGGGTGCTCACTGCGGTGGTGTCGTTGGGGATCGCCTCGAGCATCGACCACGCCGGCGTCCAGTCCCACCGGTCAGCGACGCCGCCGCGAAGGCCGACACGCTGACCCGCCCAGTCCATGTAGATGTCGTGCTGGAAGGTGTCCGACGCCCGGTTCATCACCAGGGTCGTGACCTGATCCGGCCGCACATCGTGCATCGACGGGAGGATGGTGATGCTCGACACCCGCGGGATCTGCGGCGCCCAGTAGGAGTCGCCCGCGGAGGCGCTACCGAGGTCCGCGCCACTCGCCGACGCCGAGTATCCGACATTCTTCGAGCCGTCATCGTTGTGACGGACCGCGAAGCCATCGGCCCACAGACGTTGCCGCCCGTTCGGGCCGATGTCGTAGCGGCTGGACCCCGAGCGCTGCTGGCCGTCGACGCTCACGGTCCACGAGACGTCGCCGTAGTACGAGTAGGAGCTCGTGTTGACGAGCCACAGCTCGCCGGCGTTCCACGAATCGTTGTTCGGGATGCTCGTGGACCGCGTCCCCATCGTGACCTCGAGGACGATATTCGGGCGGCGCGAGAACTTCGCGGACGCCATCAGATCGCCTTCACGACGGTGCGGGTGCCCTGCTTCTGGATCTTGACGTTCGCCAAGTCGACCTCCTCACCCACGAACCGCGGGGCGATGAACTGCCCCGCGTCGAGATACGCCCCCGGCACGCCGTTCACGTTGAACGTCATGTTCGAGGGCGTGATCTTCACCGCCGTTGCCGCGCCCGGCGATCCGACCTCGAGCCCTTCGCTCGTGATCCGCACGTACGCCGCGAGACCGTCGGCCTTGTCCTGCGCCTCACGCGCAGCTGCCTGAGCAGCTGCCGCGGCGACGGCCGCGGCGGACGCCGACGAGCGGACCTCACCGACCTGCCCGCCCAGCGACGACACCTGATCGGTGACGCCGTCGATCTCGGACCGCTGAGTCGAGAGCTCCGCCGCCTGATCCGAGACCTGACCGGCGATGAGGGTGATCGCACCGTTCGCGGAGATGTCGAGGTTCTGCCCGAATCCCGAGGTCAGCATCGAGGTCTCGACGACCCCGCCGCGCATGACGTCGAGCCATGCCTCTTCCGCCCAGATGCTCTCGGCATCGAGGCGAATACCGGTGAGCTTCCCGTAGGTGCCCTCACCGATGTTCACCAACGGGAGGTAGCTCTCATCGAGCTCACCGCGCACCCACTTGCCCGCGGTCCACCGCCACGTCTCGAGCAGCTTCCCGCCCACACCCAGCGACGACCACACCTGCCAGATGTCGCCGTCGCGGGAACCGGCCTCGCCCTCGGTGGGCGCGTCGGTGTCGTTCCAGATGACGTTCTTCGCCGCCGCGGATGTGTAGGCGGAGTCGGCGCGCCGCTGGGCTGCAGCCGCTGCGGCAGCAGCATCCGAAGCCGCGCGTGCGGCGTCGAGGACAGCGGCATCCTGCACCGCTACCCAATGGGTGGTGTCCACGGCCAGGGCCGAGAAGGTGCTCGGCCGGTAGCTGGCGAGACCGACCTGCGTTCCGGCGTACTCGGTCGCGGAGACCGTCAGGACCCCCAGCGAGACGCCGGCGTCGCTGAACACCTCAGCGGTGATCGTCGCCGCAGTGACGGTGACAACCAGTCGATACCAGACGCCGTTCACCGGAGCGCCGTTTGCGAGCTGCAAACCGTTGCCGATCGCGGACGCCGACGCAAGCCCATTCGACAGCCGCCTGATCTGCAGGGAAGCGGTCGTCCCCGAACCCTTCCGGGTGTCGAGAAGCGCGGCGTAACCGGTCGACCCGTCTCCCGCCACGACCACTCCCGCGAGCGCGGGCTGCGTTGCAGTGTCGATCCGCGTCCACGCTTCGACGGTGTAGCCGTCTTGGCGAGAAGCGACGCCGCCGGCCGAGAGGAAGTACTCAAACGCCGTGCTGGTGCTGCTGTTCCGCGTGCCCGCCCCGCCATCCTTGCCCGCAGTGTCCGAACGCACGAACGTGCCCGGGTGGGTCTGGGTGGTCAGCAGCGAGCCGGCCGTGCCCAGCGAGTCCCGGGCTACACCCCCCGCACCGGCGTAGGGCTTGTTTCCATCGTCGGTGTCGAACCACAGCCCGATCGGGTCCGCGGGCGACGGCGGGGTCGGCTGCGAGTACACCCGCGACTTCCCTGCCGCGTCGAGCGCGGCACGCTGCGCATCGGCGATCGCCTTGGAAGCATCCCCCTGCGCCTTCTGAATAGCCTCACCGATCAACGGGTCTAGCTCGCCCGAGCTGACGGATGCGACCTTGATCGACGCGGACGCCGACGCAGCCGACGTGCGACCCAGCGTGTCCACCCACACGAGGCGAGCGAACATCGTGGCGCCGACCGTGCCGCGCACCGTCGCGACCTGACCGGCCCCGCGAGCGGGCACACCGACACGCGTCCACGGTCCCGTCGAAGCGGGCGCCGTCTCGGCGTAGAGCAGCTGGAGCGACGACGGCGCCGCCGCCCCGGTTGAGAGCTTCCCGTCCCACCCGATCAGCACCATGCCGAGGCCCGTCGTGAGAGACGGCGCCGACGTTGCGGTGGTCACATGGGCAGGTGCGGCACCGGTGATCGTTATGGTCGCGGACGGGTCGCCCCACACCCCGAGAGCTGTGCGGGCGCGCGCACGGAAGCCGCGAGCCTTCCCCGTGGGCACGGTGATCGTGACCTCACGAGTGGTGGTCTCGAGCAACGGCGCCCATGCCTGCCCGTCCTGGACGAGAACCTCGTACGCCGCGACCTGAATCAGGCCACCGTCGGTGGCCTGCGTGACCGCATCCCACGTGAGGCGAACCGTCGCTGTCGCGGTCCCATCGGAAGCGAACGCACCCGAGTTGGATGCGACCGCGAGCCCGGTCGGCGCCTTCGGAACGATCGACACAGGGCGGGCGGGCGTCACCCCGATCTCCGGGGACAGCTGCGACCACACCCCGGCGCGGGAGCGCGCCCGCACCGCGATGAGCCGGTTCTCCCCCGGCGTCCACGTGGCGACGGGCGTCGACAGCGCGGTCGCGCGGGTCAGGAGCGACATCGGTTCGTTGACCGGCCGTGACCACACCTCGTACGTGTCGATGTCAACGGCGAGCCCGTCGACCGCCTGCGTGACGGCATCCCACGCGATCGTGACTGTGGACCGCTCGGAGCCGTCCTCGCCCCATGACCCGACGTTGCTCGCGACACGGACCGCGGCAGGCGGTAGCGGGGCGGTCTTTGCCGGCGCCGCTGCGGGAGGCAGTGCGACGCCGGAGCCGCCGATGATCTGGCCGACCGACGCGGCGGCCGAGCGCTTCGCGAGCTTGGCCTGCAGGCTGAGGAGCTTCGACCCGACGACCGCGGTCGCCTTCACGAGCCCCTTGGAGTCCTTCGACACGTCCAGCCCGATGACGCGCAGCACCTTCTTGCCGCGACGCGTGCGGGCGGTGACGACGTCGCCAACCTGGAACGAATCCCACGGCACGGGCACGCCGTCGCCGGAGAGCTCCCACTCGTAGGACAGCTCCTCCTGCATCGCACGGGACTCCGCCAGGGCGGGCTGGACGTTCTTCTCGGCGACGTCGCGGGTCTTCGCGCCCGGCTGCGTCATGACCTTGAACAGGTTCCCGAAGCGGCCTTCCGCGCCGGTGTTGTTGAAGTGGGTCCAGCCGAGCTCGTACTGCACGACGATCGCCGTCGCCGGGTCGAACTTCCGCGACGCCGGCGCCCGAGAGAAACCCGGGCCGCCGAGAGTGACGGTGTCGGAACGGTCGGTGCCGGTGCCGGGGTTGGCGGCGCGGAGCTGGTAGCCCTCGGACCACCACTCCATGTAGCCCTGCTCAGCGAGGGTCTGCATCACACGGCTGAGCGGCGTCGTGAACAGCGGCCACGCCATCGATACCCGCTGATTCCACGGCTGTCCCGCAGAGTCGGTCGAGTCGGTGAAGCCGAGCGTAATGCGGCTGCCCCACCCCGACGCGGCCTGCGCGACCTGAATCAGATCACGCAGCACGAAACCAGGCGTGCGGTCGGTGTATCGGCGCTCGAGGTCGTCGACGGAGTCGCCGTCGCGCCACCAGAGCGGGTAGCGCGCGGCGAGCCACGGCACCATCGAGGAGCCGGTGAACTTCACCACGCCGTCGGTGTCGACGCTGTCGCCCGAGTCCTCGTCGACGATGAACAGGTCGTTACGCGGGACGCGCTTCCACCGGCCGGTCGCCGACGTCGTGTACTCGACGATCACGAGGAACGGCGCGTCGAGCTTCTCCGAGGTCTTCTCGGACACGGTGAACTTCACCGACTGAGCGGAGTATCCCGTCCACGCGATCTCCATCGTGTCGAGCACCCGCCCCGGGGTGCCGTCGTCGTTGGCGAGGCGGAGGCGGATGTCGAGCACGAGGAACTCCTTAGATCAGGTACGCCGCCCGTCCGCGCACCTGGACGGATGCGCTACTGCGACTGGCGGTGGCAACGGTGAGGGCGCCGGCACGCTCGGCGGGACTGTTCGACCACGCGGGCGCGATCTCGAAGGTGCCCCGGGGTCCGCCGAAGTCCGCGGCGCCGGATACTTCCGTGCCGCCGGTCCATGTGTCGGTGGTGGTGAGGAACGCGCGGCCGGTCGCGCTCTCGAACCGGAGCCACTGCGATGCGGTGACGGGTCCGGTGTAGATGAACCACGCCCCAGAGCTGTCGGTGACCTGCAGGCCGGTGACCGCGCCCTTTACGCGCACCATCGCGTCCTGCACCTCGAGCGAGAGCCCGGAGAGCAGGCCGCTCACGGCGACGGAGGCAGCCGACAAGGCGGCGGCCGTCGTGGTGACGAGCGGGCCTCGCGCTGACGCCGCGGGGACTCGGAACACGACGCTGAGGTCGACGATGCTGTCCGCGCCGCCGCGCCCGCTTGGCGAGCACGAGACGAACTCGACCACGCTCTCCCCCGGCTCGTACGTGGAGTCGAGGACGCCCCCGGCCCGCACGAGTGCCTCGAGGGTGCGAAGGTGGGCACGCGGGGTCTCGATGACGAGCATCGTCGTCGGCACGTCCAGGACGCCCGGCGCCGGCGAGACCGCACCGTGGCGGCCCGGCCGGCGCAGAGACGACAAGGCGTTCGACAGATCCGCCAGCGGTTTGGACCGCGACCGCACGACCCAACCGAATCGCGCATCCTCGAGCGAGACCCCGTTGAGTCGATACGTCACAGCTCCGCCTCTCGTTCTTTTTGCTCCGTGAACCGGTCAGCGACCGGGTCGGTGTGAATGGGGTTCACCTCGGTGATGTGGACCCGCGGCTGCTCGGCGAGGATCCGCCCCAGCTCCACCGCGAAAGCACGAGCATCGAGCCCGCCGACCGCTCCCCCGGTGATGCCCCCCTGCGCCATCATCTGCGGCGGGGAACCCGGCATCCGCCGGAACCCCTCGAGCAGCAGCGCCCAGGAACGCGCCGACCCGTCCAGTGGAGCGAACAGCTCGGGCACGTCGCTCCGGTCGCCGACAACACGCCACGTGCTCGGAGGCACCATCTGCGCGAGCGACTCCATCGGCTTGAGCCCACCGCCGCGGACGCCGCCCTGTGCCATGAACTCGAGCACACCGCCCTGCGCCATCGGCTTGCCATAGATCGACTGCAGCTGGCCAACGAAGTTCCCGACCTTCGAGATCGCGGAGACGGTGACGGTCTTGTCCTTCACCTTGCTGAGCTCCGTGACGACCGCCCCGATGCTGCCCAGCGCGGCGCCGGTGTTCGCCGAGATGTGCGTGCTGCCGTTCGGGATCGAGTTCACCCGATCGACCAACGCCTGCACCTTAGACTGCTCGTCGGGCGCGTTCGACGTGATCTGGGTGATCTCCGACTCCGGGATGCCGGCGTAGGCCGCGATGAGTTCCCAGGCCTGCACCTCGGTGAGCCCCATCGCCTGCAGCTGCGCAGCCAACGCACCAGCACCATTGCGCCAGCGTTCGCTCAACTCGCCCTGCTCTTCTCCGGCTGCAGCCGCGGCCGATTGCTGAGCGTAGAGCGCGTTGACGGCAGCGGACGCCTGATCGCGCAGCGCCTGCGCCGCCTCCGCACTGCCGTCCTGCGCAGCAGTGACACCGTCGAGGGCTGCGGCCAGGTCGGTCGTGCGGTCGTTCAGGGTCTGCAGCGCGATTTGCGGATCGATGAAGTCGTTGAAGCGGCTCCGCATCTCTTCGAGCTTGTCGTTCCCGGCGTCCGTGCTGTCGCCGAAAGCGCGCATGGCGTCCTGCAGCTCGTCGATCTCCGTGGTGTCGGCGAACGGAGCGATGATCCGTCGGGCATTCTTCAGGCCCTCGACCATCTGCTCAAGCGGCCCCGAAACGAAATCTCCGACCGCCGTGTTGGCAGCGATGCCGAAATCGAGCGCTCCGTTAACGAGGTCACGGAAGAACTGGAGCACTGGTCCGCGATTGCTCGCGATCCACTCCGCCCCGTCCGCAAGCGGCTCGGCGAACGCGGCAGCAAGGGCTCCCTTGATGCCGTCGGCCGCGACCTCAATGCTTCGCTGCGCCTGCTCGATCTTCGTCGCGTCATTGCTCGCGAGAGTGTCGAACATTCGCTGGGCGGAGCCCGCGACCCCGTCGAGCTGGTCGACTGCGTTGGACAGATCCATCGCGAAAAGGGCGTCGCCGAGATCCTCGGCTTTCGTCCCGAAGAGTTCGACGGCTGCGGCGTTCCGCGCGACAGGGTCTTCCGTCTCGCGGAGCTTGTCGAGAACCTGCTGCAGGCCCTCGCGCGCACCGTCCCCACCAGCAGCGATCTTCGCCGTCATCTCCTCCGCGTCGAACCCGAGCCGCTTGAAGCCCTCGGAGCTCGCCTTAGACCCGTCCGTCGCGCGGATCTGAAACTCCTTCAGAGCGTCCGCCGCGACGTCGCTGTTGCGCGCGCCGGCGTCGAGCGCCTGATTCAGCAGCCCGAGAGCCTGTGGCCCTTCCAGCCCCAACTTCCGCAGGACCGTCGGGTACTCGATGAAGGTATCGAGAAGATCCTGCCCCCGGTCGACGCCGTTCCGAGCACCCGTGGCGAGGAGGTCGAACGCCTCCTGAGAGGTCTTCGCGAGCCCGGTCCGCAGGAGTGTCGTGACCGCCTGAGCCACAGGCTGCACGTCCTCGTCTAGAACGTCGGCAATACCCGCGAGTCCTTGGATGACAAGCTGCGCGTTGCGCGTGGTGGCGTCCGGGTCAATGAGTTGGAGCTGCGTCGCGATGCGAGCGGTGTTCATGTTCGCACCGACCGACTCGCCGAAGACGCTGGCGTACGCCTCTCCCGCGGCTCGCGCGAACCGGGCGGCTGATTCCTCGTCGATGCCGGTGAGCGCCTCGAGCCGGTCGGTTCGCTGCTCGACGGCCAGGCCGTCCTGGATCGCTCCGGTGATGGCCTTGCCGATGGCGACGCCGGCGAGGACGATCCCGCCAGCTACCGGGATGGCAGCGAGAGCGGAGACGAGGGTCTCCTCGATGTCTCCACCGACCACCTGGCCGACCTTCTCGCCGGCTCCGCGGGTGGCGGCGTCGAGACCACCGGTGAGCGACTTTCCGCCGCGCTCGCCCGCATTGCGTGCGAAGTCGGCGACGTGCTCGAGCTTCTGCTTCGCGCCGCCCTCGTTGACGTCGACGAGCATCTCGGCTCGGGAGCCGTCGAGATCCTTCAGGACGGCGCGAGCAGTGTCGAGCTTCGCCTCGGCCGCAGCGACGTCTGCTTCGACCTGGACCGTGGGACGCAGGGCGCGCAGGTAGTCGAGTTCGCGCTCGATGTCGGCGATCGCGTTCTCGGCGGCCTTCACCTCGGCGTTGATCCGCAGAGCGGTGTCCTGCGACACAACTCGTGTGGTGGCCTTCTCGACGCGCTGGATGTCCTTGATCGCGGGCTCGACGACAGCGAGAACTTCGATCTGCTCACGCGCGGAGGTCAGGCCGTTGAGGTTGCGCTCGAGCTTGGACAGCTGCGCCTCGGCGCGGCGGATGTCCGCGGTGACGTCCAGGCCGCCGAGCGCGCGCACCTGCAGGCCCTCGATGCGTTCCTGGACGCGCTGGACGCTCTTCTCTGCCCGGGTGATGTCGAGATCGAGGCGGCCGGCGGCGGCCTCAGAGACGGCCTTCTTGGCGGCCTTCTCGACGCGCTCTGCCGCGGCGACGGCGCCCTCTTCGCGAATCTCCATCCGCATCGGGTTGGTGACGGCGTCCGCGAGCGCCTTCGCCTTGTCCTCGGCGACGCCGTATGACTTGGTGAGGACGGACTGGATCTTGTCGGCCGACATCTTCCCGGCGCGCTCGGACTCGAGGAAGTCGCGCACGAGCTGCTGCGACGTCGACTTCGACGCGCCCGCGGCGCCGGCGAAGGATGCAGCGAATGCTGCTTCGACACGGTCGGCGGATGCGATCGCGCCCTTCGCGTCGGCGTCGACCTTGAGGGGGTTCTTCTCGACCCGCTCGCCGGTCGACTTGATGGTCTTCTCGGCCTTCGCGACCTGGTCGACGTTCGCGGTAACGAGGACTTCGACCTCTGCGGCGCGAAGGGCCATTAGTCACCTCCCAGGGTGAGCGCTGCCCGCAGCCGCGTGGGGCTGTCGATCAGCGAGAAGATGTGTACCCGGATGCCAGGCCAGGGGCGGGCTCGGACGGCGGGGTCCCAGAGGTCGAGGCCGTACTCCTTGATGAGGTCGGCCTCAACGACGCGCCAGTTGCTGACGAGGGCGAGCACAGAACCGTCGATCGGCTTGGTCTTGACAGACGGCGTAGCAACGGGGAGCTGCTCCTCGGGGACGGGGCGATACTGGGGATACCAGCCGTCGGCGTCGGGCTCGCCGATGCCGTACGGCGCCCAGTCCTCCGCCGTCTCTAGTCTTTTGGGGCGGCCGACTCACCCTCCTGGTTGGAGCCTTGGCCCCACAGCAGCTCGGCGATGCGCCCGGCGTACTCGGCGCCCTTGGCCCAGTAGAAGGTGGCGTAGTAGGAGAACCGGTCGAGCGTCTCCGGGTCGACACCGTCGGCGACCATCTGGTCGTAGACCGGCCCGAGGGCGGGCTCGGAGGCACCGACCGTATCGAGGATCTCCTGCAGCGCGTCCGGCATCGGACCGGGCACCAGCCCGAGGTTGATCTCGGCGCGGACAGCGGCAGCGAGCAGCTGCGCGCTTTCCTCGACGCTCGGGGGTTTCACGGCGTACCGTTTCGGCCCCAACGTCAGGATGAGGTCGGGGGTCGCCCAGGCGGCGAAGTCGACGGCGCTCAACGGGTCTCCTCGGTTCGTGTCGTGTGCGGTGGGAGCGCGCAGCGCCCCGGGCGGGGTTCCCTACCCGGGGCGCTGCGCGGCCGCGGTGTCAGGCGCCCCGGGTGTAGGGCGCGTTCGGCGAGGTGCCGGCGGGCGTCACGACCGTGACGTTGACGTTGCCGGCGGTCCCGGCGGGCACGACCGCGATGATCGTGCTGTCGTTGACGACGGTGTACGCCGAGGCCGAGGCGGTGCCGAACTTGACGTCGGTCGCGCCCATGAACCCCGATCCGGTGATCGTGACCTGCTGGCCGGCGGCGCGGCTGGGCGGCGTCACCGACGCGATCTTCGGGGCGGGGTTGGTCGCCCAGCCGGTCCACGGGTTCGTGATCGGCTCGAAGCCGCCCTTGCCGGTGATCGACACCGAGAACGACTCGATCCCGGTGTTGCCGGTGTTGCCGCGGGTGATCTCGACGGTGACGTCGGCGCGGCCGGCGTCGTTCGGGTTCGGTGCTCCGACGGCGGGCTTGTGGTAGAACCGCACGTCGAGCACAGCCGCCTCACCCTTGGCGCGGGATGCCGCGATCAGCGCCTCGAGCTCGGGCAGGTAGAGGCCGGTGCTCACGCTGCGGTTGCCCTGGACCGTGAACGACGCGGCGAAGCCGCGGCCGTCGACGTCCTCGTCGGGGTCTCCCTGGTTGTCGTAGCTGGCGACGTCCGCCGTGCTCGCCGGGAACGTCGGCGCGTAGCCGCTCATCCGGCGAATGGACTGGTAGTTCGGCGCGGCGCGCGTGCCGAGGTTGACGTCGATGCCGTAGTCGGACGCCTTACCCAGCGTCGTTCCGGCGGGAAGGGTTACGCGATTGCCCATGATGCCTCCGTGTTGTCGAGAGTGATCTCGTAGTTGTCGGTCCGCTCTTCGCGGCTGTTGGTGTCTGCCCCGAGTTGGGCGATGGAGATGCGGCGGATGCCGCTGATCCCTCCCACGCGGGAGAGTCCGTGGATCTCGTCGAACGCTTGGTCGGCGAGACGGTCGGCGCCGTCAACGTGCTCGCGCGCTCCGCGGAAGCGCAGCTGCACCCGGCGGATGCTCAGCTGCGTTTCGACGTCGTCGTCGGCGAAGTAGACGCGGACCGCGACCTGCTGGTCGGGCTCGGCTTGAATGCGGCCGTACAGGATGACGACCGCGTCGCGGTCGTACTCGGCGTCGGGGCTCGGGTTCCAGTCCCAGCCTCCGATTCCGCCGAGCAGAGCGGCGATCGTCTGGGTGAGGGTGCTGTCATCCACCGAGTGCCTCCCCGATCCCGCGGGCGATGAACTCGTCGACATCGACCATCTCGGCGGCCGTCTCGAGGTACTTCGCTCGTCCGCCGTCGGCGTGGATGAAGTCGAGCCGTTCGTGCTGCCAGAGCGCGTGCACGGCGTCGTAGGACACTTGCCCGGTGAGGTCGTCGACGCGGACGACGCCGGAGTCGACGAGATCCTCGTCATCCTTCGGGGCGAGGCCGTTGGAGACCTCGAGCATCTGCTTCATCCCGGCGCGCAGGCCCGCCTGGGCGCCCTGCTCGGCGGCTGACAACAGCGGCACATGGATCTTCACGGGCGCCTCCTACTTCAGGTGCAGCGTCTGGAACGACGGCAGCCGTTCGTGCCGGAACACGCTGATCGCGGTGACGATCGCCTCGCGCTCGTTCGGCTGCCCCTGCCAGACCGTCACGAGCGAGCCCTGCGGGATCAGCTCGTCGAGGCTGACGGATACTTGCGTGCTCGAGAGCACCTCGGTCGCGTCGGCGCCGATGACGGTCTGTTGCTCGTCGACGACCCAGGCGGCGATGGTGCGAGGGTCGGCGTAGCCGCCTCCGCCCATGCCGCCGCCGCGGCGCTTGGCGCGGACCACCGCGGTGTGTCGAGTGAACCGGTCGGGCAGGGTCATCGGCTCGCACCGATCCGGTGGGCATCCAGGCGCAGCAGCTCCTCGGGCGTGAAGGCCATGTCGACGGCGGCGCCGCTGGCGGTTCGGCCGTACTGGTTGGTCTGCCCGAGGGCTCCCTCGGAGACGAGGCCGCCGGCGGGTGTGAACGCGCCGCGTGCGACGGCGGATGCGATCGCGGTGGCGATGCCGCCGGGGCATCGGGGGTGCCCGTGGGTGAGGGTGACCTCGACGGTGCGGCGCCCGGCTTGCCAGCGACGGCGGCCGACTCGGTGGAGGATGCCGGCCTCGTCCCAGTCGTATCCTCCGCTGGCCGCGACGGTGACACCGTTCTCGGTGACGGCGTCGATGGAAACGATGTGCAGGGAGGGCAGGAAGATGGTTCGGGTGCCGCGGGAGGCGAGGGTGATCGTCTCGGTCGCGGTCTTCGCGACGCGCCATCCGCAGTAGTCGCGGACGGCGTCTGTCGCCAAAGCGGCGATCGCCTTGGCGAGCTCGGTCGGCATGCCGCGGTTGGTGACCGCCTGGATCTCGGCGGCGCTGAGCAGCAGGTCCGGCTGCTCTTCGGTGGACTGCTCGGGCATGCGGGTTTCCTCCCATGTCGGGTCGCGGGCGTCGCCGACGATGCGTCGCCGGGGCCCGTGCGACGCGTGGCCGCGGAGGGGTGGTGGCGGCCGGGTGCGTCACTCCCGGCCGCCTGACGTTCGGGCGTCGCTTACGCGGCGGCCTTGGTCTTGAGCAGCTTCAGCGCCTGCGGGCGGACGACGTCGCCGCCGACACGCTTGCGGAACTTGAAGCCGATCATGCCCTCTTCGGAGTAGAGCTCCTCGAGGCGCTTCACGGTCACGCCCAGGCGGTCGTACACGCGGTAGCCGGCCTGGAAGTCACCGAACGCGGCGATCGCCTTGTTCGCGGCGATGCCGTCGATGCTCTCCTGGTTGTGGATCGCGTAGCCGTTGAGCGTGTTCGGGCGGCCGGCCTGCAGCGAGGGCTGCCACAGGTAGCGGCCGTCGGCGTCCTTCAGCGTCGACACGAAGAGCTCCGTGGTCGACGGGATGAGGAAGCTGCCGTTTCGGCGGTACTGCGCGGGCACGTCGTAGATCAGCCCGAGCAGGTCGTCGAGCAGCACGTTCGAGCCGTTCGCGCCGGTGCCAGCGTAGGTGCTGGCACCCGACACGCGAGCGGAGACGCCGCCGGCGGTCGAGAAGATGCCGACGGGCATGTGCGCGGTGTGGCCCGAGCCGATGGTGAACGCCTGGTCTTCGGCCTCGGCCGCGGCGCGCGCGAAGCTGTCGCGGACGAACGCCTCGAGGTTGATGTCGGTGTCGTCGAGCTCGTCCTCGCCGATCTTGGCCAGACCGTAGAGATCCTCGATGTAGGTCCACTCCTCGGAGGGGGTGTCGGGCATCGAGTCGGTGAGCTCCTGCTCGTTCGTCTCGAGCTTGCCCCAGCCGACCGAGACCTCGTCGAGCGAACGGCGGCGCACCCGGTTGGAGCCGGTGTTGCGCTGCCCGGCGATCGGGCGGATGCCGCTGATCTTGGGCACCTCACGGATGATCTCGGCCTCGAGGTCTTCGGGCACGAGGATCTCACCGGCGGCGTTCTCGACGAGCGCGCGCTGCTCGGGGGCCATGTGGCCGCCGCGCACGAACCGCAGGAACGCGGAGCGCTTCGCGGCCGAGCGGCGCTCGGCCTCGGTGCCGGTGCCGCCGAGCTCGTCGCCGCCGCCGCCGATGGTCTGGCCCTGCTGGGCGTTGCGACGCTCCTGCGCCTCCTGGCGCTCGATGCGCTCGGAGTAGTCGCGGAACTCGGTTTCGCCGCGGTCGTAGGACGTGCGCTCCTCGGCCGTGAGGTTCCGGTTCTCGGCCTCGGCGCGGTCGGTGATCTCTCGCATCGCCTCGACGGTGCGAGCTCGCTCCTGGCGGAGCTGAACAGAAGTGGCCATAGCCGCTCCCCTTTCGTTTTCTGGATGGTGTCCCGCACCGTGCGGACGGGCACGTGTGTGTCAGAGCTGCGAGAGCAGCTCGAGTTCGTTGAGTCGGTGCTTCGCGCGCTGCAGCGGGTAGCCGGTTTCGGCGGCGAGGTGCCGCTTCGCCATCGCGCGCAGCTCGGCGGAGGTCTGCGTGTACGCCGGGTAGGTGACCACCGAGACGTCGCCGCCGTCGAAGTCAAATTCCCGGACCTCGTGGAGGTTCCCCGACCAGCTGTCGGAGACGACCCAGAACCCGAACGACATCTGCGACAGGTCGCCGCGCTCGAGCGACACCGCGGCGTCTCGGGCGTAGGACACGTCGGCCATGTCCGCGTTGACGAGCACGCCGTCGCTGTCCTCGGACAGGGTCAGCGTTCCCGACCGCGTGCGGGCGAGCAGCAGGTTCGCGTCGTGGTTGATCAGGAACCGGACGTCCGGCGTTCCCGCGAGGGTGCGGGTCGCAGCGCCCGGGCGGATGACTTCCTGCCAGCCGCCGAGATCCTCGGACAGCTGGTCGTAGACGACCGCCCGACCGGTGAAGTGCAGGCGCCGTTCGTCGTCGTTCGCCGCGCGGACTTGGATATCCGTGAGCGGGAAGACGCGGCGCTCGAAGGTGCGTTCCATGTCTGCTCCTAGTAGTCGAAGTCCTCGCCGCAGGTGCACCCTGCAGCGTTGTCGGCGCCGGCGGCGAGGTCGCCCGGCCACTGCGCGCCGTTGGAGAACGGCGCGTCGATCGCGACGGTCTCGCCGTGCATCGTGTCGTGCATCCCGTCGTCGCCCGAACGCCACCGCTTGCCGGTGGCGCCGGTCTGCACCGCACCCTCGTGGCGTCCGAATGCGCCGCCGCGGGTGACGATGCGGCCCGCCCAGACGGCGGCGGACTCGAGCATCACGTCGAACGCAGTCACGTCGCCGATCTTGTCGAGCAGGCGGATCGCGGCGAAGTTGAACGCTCGCGCCTCGGATGCCGCGACCGCGTCGACCCAGTGAGCCGCCTGCGCCGCGATGAACACGTCGCCGCGGGTCTCAGCCTGCCGTGACCCGAACTCCCCCACCACGCCCGCGAGCACCGGCGCCAGCTGCTCAGCGAGCAGCTCGTCCCACACCGCCCGTTCCTCGTCCGACGGTGCCGCATCGACCTGCTCGCGCTGGTCGCCGAGGAAGTCGGCGAGGGTGCGCTCGACGCGGGTGACCCACGCGGGCGCGTCTTCGACGGCGCTGCGGCGGGTCTGCTCGAGCGCGCGGTAATGCTTGGGCTGCAGCTGCGGGATGCTGACGGGCGGGAGCCCGTCGCGCTGCACCGGCGACGACCCGGCAGGGATCATGTTGACCGGCTCGAGGTAGACGTCGCCATTCTCGATCGGCGGCTCGTCCTCCATCGCCCGGATGTCGTTCGCGGAGTAGAACCCCCACTGGCGGCCGGCAGCGTAGGCCGCTGTCTGCGCTGCGGTGTCGCCGCGCATCCGCCCCTTCGGGTCGAACTTCAGCCGCATCTCCTCGTCGTCGAACAGCCGCTGCGTGACCTTCTCGAGGCGAGTGATCGGAGGCAGCAGCGCGTCCTGGACGAACTCAATGCTCAGGTGCTCGATGTTGGAGAAGGTGGCGCGCTCGAGGTCGCCGATCTTGTGCGGCGGGACGCCGTACATCGACGCGATCTTGCCCTCGGTGAGCTTGTAGATCGCGAGGAACTGCGCGTCCGCCGGCGACAGCGACACCCGCTCGAGCTTCGCGCCGCCCTCGAAGACGGCGATCTGGTGCGAGTTTTCGAACCCCTGGTGCCGGTCTTCCATCTGCGCGACGAGGCGCTCCCACTGCTTGTCGCTGAGGTTGTTCGCCGTGGTGAGCACTGTCTCCGGTGTCGCGTCGCGCTCGAAGAACCCGCCGATGTACGACGTCGCGGCGACGGAGATCCCGACCTGCTGGCGGGCGACCCCGATCGGCGAGAGCGCCTCGGGGCCGGTGCCGAACCAGCGGTAGTGCAGGATCTCGAGGTCGGTCGCGGTGTAGCCCTTTTCGACCGGCAGCCACGTCTCGCGGCCGTCGTGGTTGAGCTTGTAGGCCAGCTGCCCCGTCGGGGTGCGCAGCACGGTCACATCGGTGGGCGGGACCGGCCACAGGGCTTCGACCTCGCCGGCGCCGTTGCGCTGGACGAACACGTACGCGTTGCCGCGGATGAGGAGCCAGGTCACCACGACGCGCCAGAACTCGGCGGCGTCTTGCACCGGGTTGGCCTGCACCGTGAGCAGCTTCACGAGCTTGCGGTACTTCGGGCTCGGGGCGACCCGGTCTCGGCCGCGGCGCACCACGACCGAGACGGGCAGGGTCGCGATCGCCTCGGCGACCAGGCGCACCGAGGTGAGCACGGCCATGACCTGCAGCGACTGCTCGGGCGTGACGTTCACGCCCGCCGAGGTGCGGGTACCCCGCAGCGACGGGAGCCGGCTGTTCGCGCGACGCACGAGGGCGCACCACGCAGAGGTGACTCGCTCGGTGAACTTAGCCACGTGACCTCCTCTTGAGTGTGCGGATGCGGGGCTCGGGAGCCTCCGGCGGGTTCTTCAACAGCCAGTGCGCGCCGGTGACGGCGGACAGCGGCGCGGCATCGCCCGGCGACTTGATGCGGTCGATCACGTACGCGTTTCCGAGCGCCTTCATCACGGCGGCGCCGGCGGGCACGTCGAGCACGGGCTGTGCGCGGTGGAACACGCGGCCGAGGTTCACGCCGTCGAGGATCATGCCGGTAGCGCGCCCGAGGTCCGGGCCACCCCACTCGGTGACATCCAGGCCGGCGGCCTTGAAGTCGGCGACGAGGGACGACACCGGGGCGCCGTTGGTCTGAAACGTGATCGCGGCCGGCGTGAACGTCCGGTCGGGCGAGGTCAGCCAGGGGATGATCCAGTCGGTGCCGGGCGCCTTGGCCATGATGCCGACGTGCGCCGCACCGTCGGCGCGCTCAGCGGCGAACCCGATGTAGGCCATCTCGCGGTTGTGGGAGACCTCGATGCAGATGTACACCGGGGCGCCGTCGGCACGCTTGGAAAGGCGGTCGAACCCGGCCGCCCACTTGCCCGGCTGGAACGGGCCGCCGGTGGCGGAGTCGACGAACACGTTTCCGACCTCGGAGGCGAACACGGGCGCGGGGTCTGACACCCAGTACGCCGCGAGGTTCTCCTGCGGGAGGTTGTAGTTCATCGACGGGTTGGAGTACGCCCACGCCTCGGCGCTGTCCAGCGGCATCCCCGGCGGCGGCGACCACCAGAACAACCCGATCCTCGTCTCGGTGTCGCCGGACTCGATCGCATCCATCGCCATCTTGTGCAGGTGACGCTGGACGATCGCTTCCATGTCACCGGCGTTCGACGCGGCGATCAGCTGCGAGCGGCGACGAGCGGCGGTGGTCTTCGACAGCGCCGACCACGCCTTGAACGTCTTGTGCTTGAGGATCTCGTCGACGAACACGAGGTCGAACGTCAGACCGCGGCCGCCGTTTTCGGCCGAGTCGACCCAGTAACGCTGACCGCCGGTGAGCTCGAACCAGAGTTCGCCGTTCGTGTTCGAGAATCCGCCGCGCTCCTGCTGCAGCCGCGGGATCGCGTCGATGATGTTCTGCGCGTGCTCCCACGTCTTCTTTGCCGTGGCGAGCTTCTGCGCAACGCCGATGATCTGTGCATCGCCGTCAACGAACATGCGGAACAGGATCAGCAGCGCCGCGATGAACGTCTTGCCGTTCTGGCGAGCGACCCACAGCAGCACCGTCTTGAACCGGTACGACCCGTCGGGGTTCAGCTCGAGCGCGTGGATCAGGAACCAGCGCTGCCACGGGTTTAGCTTCGGAGCCAGCTCGGCGAACCGTGTGCCAGCTAGCTGCACGTGCAGCCACATGGCGAAATGCACCGCTGCGTAGCCGGCGCTCGTCTGCGGCGTGAGCTTGCGGCGCGGCGGGGTGAACACACGCGGGACGGTGTGCCCGTACACCCGCCGCGGCCGCGCGCTACGCCTTCTTGCGGACTGGGCGCCGCTGGGACGCTTCCGGGTCGTCGTCGATGTCATCCACGCTCCCCGTGTAGAAGGCGCGGCGCATATCGTCGAGCTCGTCGCGCTCACGCGGCTTCGCGGCCGCGATGAGCTTCTCCATCGTCTCGTCGTAGCGCTGCGCGATCGCGGACCGCTGGGCCACCGCGCCGGAGTCGAGGTCGCGGGCCAGGGTGTAGAGCAGCGCGACACGAGGCATCGCCGACGGCGGCACCTGCAGAGCCTCGACGAACGCGCGCGCCGCGTGCTCGTTCGAGATCAGCGGCGGCTCGGATGTCCCGCCGTCTGTCCCGTTTTCTGTCCCGGCCGTGTCCCGCCCGCCGGGGCCGATCCGCGGGAGCGCCTCGAGCCCGGCAGCCTTGCGCTTTTCCGCGCGCTGCCGGGCCTTTCGCTCGCGCTCCTTCGCTCGTCGCTCCTCGGGCGTCATGGCCATCACGACCACCTCCAACGGGGCGGGACACGGGACACGACCGTGCGGAGGGGGACAGATCACCCCCGGCGGTGTGCGGAGCCCCCAGGGGTAGGGATCGAACCCCCCTACCCCTGTGCGGGTCAGGCGCTGACGAGGTCGCCTGCGCCGGCGGCGACACTGATGCGCAGGTCGTCGAGCTGACGGTCGGAGAGGGAACGGGCGAGCCCCTCGGTCAGGTACACCCAGTCGAACGAACGACCACGGACAGATGCGTGAGCGTTCTCGACCGTGACGCATCCCCCAGTGAGCAGGCGGACGAACGAACCCCCGTTGCGGCGTGATACCTCGGCGGGGTGGGCGATGTCGTCGGCTGCCCGGGTGAGCGCGCCGATCGCGTCGCTCACCTGGTGGCCGGATGCCACGACTACGTGCACGTGGTGCCCGTGGAGCGCAGCCTGCAGGATCAGGCCAGCAGCGGTGAAGCGGTCCATGCTCAGCCCTTCGGTTCGTGCGGCTCTCGGCGAGGGATGCGGATCACCATGCCGGGCCAGATGAGGTCGGGTCGCTTGATGCCGTTCAGGCGCTGCACGGTGCGGGGCTCGACCTTATGCGCGCTCGCGATGTCGTCGAGGGTCTCCCCCTCCTTGACCTCGTGCGTCTCGTTGCCGTGGTCGGCGCCCCGGTCCTCGGGAGAGGGCGGCCGGTTCGCGGTCGCGGTCTGCTTCGTGCTCTGAGTGTTCGCCATCATGGCTCCTCTCGGTGGTTGGTCACCAGACTTCGGACGGATCGCCGAGCCCGGGCTTCGGATCTCCTTCGCCCTTGTTCTCGTTGCAGATCTTGTGCGACGGCTGCCCGTTCGAGGGATCGTCGGCGAGCTCGGGATAGACCTTGATCGACTTGATGTGGTCGTACGCAAACGCCCACTTGTCCGTGTGCTTCAGCGTCGTGTCGACCGGCTGACCGCAGAGAGCGCAGGGCAGACCGTGCTCGGCGGTGAGCGCCTTCAGGTCAGCTCGGTTCTTCCGATGGGCCGCAGTCGTGCGCCCCGGGACGCCGGCAGCCATGCGATCCCCCGATGCAGGATTGTCGGCGAACGCTCGAGGTCATCCACACTCGGGCGCTCGCCGGTTACGTCTGCGCCTCACGCGGCCGCGATCGCCCCCGATGCAAGATGATCAGCGCTCCTCGACTCCACCGCTGCAGGGTGGCCGGGCGCCGTCTGGCTGGAAGTGCGAGCGTCGCGTGAACGGTGAGGCGAGATCCCGGCCAGTCGGACCCGAGGATCAGGCGGGGTCGCGCCCGATGCGCGAGAGGCGAACGCGACCCCGAGAACGCCGAAAGCCCCACCCGCTCGGGGTGAGGCTTCCGGTCATAGTTCTTGTGCAAGGCACAGCCTACTCGCGATTTCCGCCAGTGTTTAGACTCGCGCTACGGCGTGTTGTTCTTGCCGAGTCGAGGCGCCATGGCTGGCGGCGGCCCAGGGAGCGCTCGGGGTGCCTGCGCCGGCGTTGCGGCTTGGTCTGGCGCCCGCGCTATCGACGTTCTTGGCGATGCCGACGCGACGGGCACCTCCGACGCAGGTGTCACCTCGCTCGCTACGTCTTCCCCTGCGTCTACCCTCTCGTCAAGGACTTCCATCAGTTCGTCGAGCGCTCGAGCTTGCGTGCTCGCATCCAAGTACTGCTGATACTGATTCCTGGCGCGGTCAACCAGCTCGTCGTAGAGCCGGAAGCTGCCGTTGAAGGATTGGAACTCGCTTGCGAAGTACTGCTCCTCGGTCTGCATATATTCGACGCGATCACGATCCCCCGGCTTCCGCCCAAGCACGAAGATCACCTCGATGTTGGGGATCTCGTTCTGCCGTTGCTGCTGGGCGAGGATGCTCGCAAGCGCACGAGCGTACTTAGCGCCCTGGTCCGCGAGTTTTTTCGCGTCAACTGTCAGCCCATACCGCTTCAGCTCGACGATGACGTGGCGGTTGTTCAGAGTCCGGTAACGAATATCGATCCGCCCTGTGATCTCCTCGTCGAGATCCGAGTGTTCCTTCGCGAAGAGCGGCGAAGCGATCTTCCGCAGGTTCTCCTCCATGGTCTCGCTACCGGTAGCTCGCTCCCAGGACGCATCAAGCAACCAGAGGTGATCAAACAGGTGCTGCTGCAGCACCTGTTCCTTCTCATCATCGTCTGTGAGCGTCTGAAGCTTCTCGATTGCGTCGATCCGCGATCGCAGGATGTCCACCCACAACCCCGCCTCGTATACGTCTTGCTGACCGAGCAGCGGGAGAAGGTCCACCGCGTTCACCGAACTCAACTTCTCGAGGTCGTCAGCAGATTTGCGCAGTCCCACTCGAGCGAAGGCGAGCACGCCAGAACGGAACAGCGCCGCACGATCGGACTCCGCGTTTTTTCCTTCGAGCTCCAAGCCAGCGATGGTGCCAACCATGGCTGTCGCGCTGCCCTGCTGCCACGGAGGGAGATCGGTGATCCACTCCTGGAGCCGCGGATAGCGATCCAGTGCGTTGACCGATGCCTTCTTCGGTCGCGCCTCACTCCATTGCTCGGCCGCTCGCACGAACGCTGAGCGGAGGAACCGTTGCAGTGCGACTACACGCTCATCATCTTCAATCAGACGCTGACGGTCGCTCGTCGCGATATCGTCGTAACCTTCTTCGTCCAGATCGAGAAAGTCTGCTTCCACCTGCCCCGTCACGTAATTGCCGAAAAGCCGACTGAAGTCGAGCTTCTCGATGATCCCCTCTTGAATCGGGCGCTTACGTGCCAACACGATGATGTTCTTGAGGGAGCCAGCCTCGTCGTCGTCAGTTAGGTCCGTTGGGGTCTCAGTTGTCCCGAACCACCCCTTGATACGCCACCCGCGGCCCTCGTCCACATAGCTCGAAGGTATTACGAAGCGCTGGATCCCGCGCGGAAGCACCTTGTCCTCAAGCTGTTGGCTCCCGAACTCCCAGATGAACTGGAGCTTCTTCAGCTCCTGCCGGTCCGCCCAGGTGATCGGTTTGTCGTTAACGAGAATCTGGAAGCCGCCCGCGCCCGGCGGTGTCTCGTCCAACACATCGAAGCGCCGAGCTAGCCGCTTCCGAAGTGCGGACGCGGTCAGGTCAGCGCGCTTGCTCTTGAGGTCGGAGAGGACGAGCGTCGTTCCCTGTCGGTCGTAGTCGGGAGGGACCGGAACCGGCTGGGGGTAGTAGTCCCGCTCGGCCTTGATCCGCTCTTCCAAATCCGAAACCCGGATTCGGAGGCCACATGCCTCTCCTCCTTCGAGCTTGCTGTACACCTCGACTTCACGCGCGAGCGAGAAAACAGAGAGCTTGCCGATGCCCTTACGGCCCATGAAAGCTCTGCCCCAGCGTGGCGAGACGGTTCCCTCGTTCTCTCGCTTCTTATAGCCGGCCTTCAAGAAGCGTCTGTTCAGCTCCGAGACTCCCATCCCAGCTCCGTCATCGGACACGATCACTCGCATCAGTCCGGTGGTGGACCCGTCTGGCTGGGTCTCAGGTTGCCAGCGGATACTGACCTTCCCGGCGTCCGCGTCATAAGCGTTAGCGACGAGCTCCGAGAGAACGGCTGCGGCGTTGCTATAGAGGTTGATGCCGAGCGATTCCAAGACGGACAGCTCCACTGTCATCTTGTAGGTGGTGTCCTCTGGCGGCTCGGCCCCCTGGGCGGCGCCGTCGGCGGCAATCATGCGGCGACCTCTTCCACGTGGCGCATGGCGGCCTTACCGACTTCGGCGGCAATGGGCGGCGGCACAGCGTTCCCGATCAATCGTCCGATGTGGGACATGAGGACACGTTGCCCCGGTCTCACCAAGCGGTATCCGGGTGGGAAGCCCTGTAGTAGGGCCGCCTCCCGGAGAGTGATGGACCGGTCCTGCTCGGGGTGGCCAAAGCGGCCAGCCCCGAAGTTGTGAGCAAGGGTGGTGATCGTCGGTGAGGGCGCGTCCCATTCCATCCGCGCATACACGTTCTTGAATGACGCCCCACTCGCCTTGCGGTGGCAGGGCGAGAGAAGCTCCTCGGGCCAGTCTGCCCAGGTACCCCCAGGGCGTGAAGCTGCGATGCGCTTCTTGTTCAGTGGGGAGAGCTTACGCGCAACGTGCAGGGGGTCACTCTCATCAACACCACCAGAGGCGACGGGTCGCAACCCACCGATCACGTCTCGAACGGTGCGGTAGTGCTCCTCGTCGAGAGGCCCGTCCGGCACTGAGATCGGACCGAGCCGCGAGGCCAGAAGGACGAGACGGCGACGATGCTGCGGAAGCCCATACTTCGGCCCATAGCAACTGCGCCAGTCGACCGAGTACCCGTAGCTCTTCAGATCCCGCACGAACTCTTCGAACACCGCTGCGGTGCCAATCCGCGGCACGTTCTCCATGGTGACGAGCTCTGGATTGGTCTCCCTGACCAGACGGGAGAACTCGCGCAAGAGTGGCCACTGCTCCTCCGCAGACGTGTCAACGCCGCGCCGGTAGGGCGAAAACGGCTGACAGGGCGCACACCCGGCGAGCATCCGAACGGTGCCTGGGATCCACAGTGATTCAAGATCGGCGCCGGTCACCTCCCGGACGTCACGAAGTATGAACGGAGCCTCGATGTTCGATTCGAACGCATAGGTGCACGAGGGGTCAACGTCAACGCCGCCGACCACGAGGATTCCAGCCTCCTGCAGCCCCTGCGAAAGGCCCCCGGCCCCACAAAACAAGTCGACGGCGCTGATCTGGGCAGGGGCGGTCACCATAGCACTCACAGTATTCGATCATCGCTCCGCCGTCGACGAAGCGACCTGAGATGTTTGGTCAGCCCTGCCCTTTCCTGGGCCGACCGCCCACACGCTTGCGCATCGCCTCCTTGATAGCCAGGACCTCTGACTCGCGGAACCAGGTGACGTGGCCCAGAGGGCCTGATGTGATCGCGCGTGGGACGAGCCCCTCAGACTTGCGCCAGCGAAGCAACGTTGACTCAGACCCCGCGTATGCCTTGCTCACGGCCTCCGCTCTCGTGATCAGCCGGTCACGCCACTCGACTACAGCCGACACCTCGAGTTCCTCGTCCGTGTCTGCGTCCGCGACGCGCGCGGCATCCGGCCGCTCGAGGCGGTATCGGCTCACCGCATCGACGATCGACCAGAACGGGCGCACGCCGTCCCCGTCGACCGGATGCCGCACGAGCACGGCCTCGGCGAGCTGCTGCACGTCGCCGGCGTGGTTTGCGATGCGATCGAAGTCGCCGAGGATGACGTTCGCGCAGCTGCGGGCGTAGTCGTACGCCGCGAGCGAGCCGGCGCCCGCGGGCATCCCGCCGACGATGCCGGACCGCGGGTCCACGAACACAGCCCACGACCGCAGCGATCGCATCACATCCTCAGACGCGTCGATCAGGTCCGCCGGCGTCGGCGCGGGCGCCTCTGTCCCCTTCCCCGACGAGGACCGCATCGCGTCGTAGACCATCGCCTTGCGCGGGTCGGCGAGCGACCGCAGTCGACCGACGAGATCAGCAGCGTTGTCGATGTGCCCGCGCATCCGGCGATAGCAGCGCTCGCAGATCATCACGCCGTCGCTGGCGGGCGCCGGCACGCACCCCGCGCAGACAGCGACTCCGGCCCTTTTGGCGAGCTCTGCCTGCGCGTCATTGACGCCGTACCAGGCGCACGTCGCATAGTGCAGGTCGGGCACCGTGCACCCGAGCACGCATCCTCTTTCGGACATGGGATCTCCTCTCAGAACGGGGTGTCGTCGCTCGGAACGGTCCACGAGCCGTCTTCGGACACAGGCGCGGCGTAGGGCTCCTGCGAGCGCTGCGATGCCGCCGGCTGCGCCGCGGACCCGTTGCCCGCTGCGCGAGTGACCTGCGCGGTCGCATAGCGGAGGCTCGGGCCGATCTCGTCGACCTCGAGCTCGATCGCGGTGCGGGTCTGGCCCTCACGGTCCTGGTAGTTCCGCTGCCGCAGACGACCGGTCGCGACGACCCGCATGCCCTTCGTGAGCGACCCGGCGATGTGCTCGGCGAAGTCACGCCAGGCCGACGCGCGCAGGAACAGCGCTTCGCCGTCCTTCCACTCGTTCGCCTGACGGTCGAAGGTGCGCGGGGTGCTCGCGATCGTGAAGTTCACGACCGGGAGGCCGTTCTGCGTGTAGCGCAGCTCGGGGTCAGCGGTCAGGTTGCCGACGACGGTCAGGACGGTTTCGCCGGGCATCAGACCGCCACCTCGACGCTCTCCCAGCTACGGTCCCCCTGCAGCGCGGCAGTCGCGCGGACGGCGAGGGTTAGCGGGTCCGTGCTCTCGTCGACGTGCGACAGGGAATCGACGAGCGCGCGCCGGGCGTCCTCGAGCGGCAGGTGCTCGGGGTCGTACGCCCACAGGGTCGAGTCGCCATCCCAGGAGAAGACGACAGGGCCGGAGCGCAGCGGCGTCGTGTCGCCGTTGTAGAGCTCGAAGATCACGCCGGGATCGTCGAACCAGCCTTCGACGGCCAGGCAGTAGCCCTGGTCGGTCAGTGCGTGCTGGTCGTGATCGTCCTCCCAGTAGTCCTCGCAGATGCCGCAGTGCAGCCGACAGCTGGCACCTTCGGTTGCGCTGCAGGTGAGCTTCGGGCGGATCGTGCCGTCGGCCTCGAGCTCGATGTCGATGCGGTGAGGGTTCGTCATGCTGTCTTCCTCTCGGGAATGGTTCGGTTGGCTGAGATCTCGTTGCGCGCGTCGATGAGCGCGGCGGTGGCTCGTGCGGCGTCGCGCTGGCGTCGCTGGTAGGTGACGGCTTCGCCGACGGTGCGGAAGTGCAGCCCGGCGTCGCGGAGGCGCTGCAGCGCGCGGTCGTCGGCGGCTTCGATCGCCTCCTGGCGGAGCCGTAGCTCGGTGTCGAGGATGGCCGCGATCGCGCGCTCAGAACGGTTCATCGTCAGTCCCCACCCGCTCGAAGTGGACGGTGAGCTTCTCCTCGTAGACCCGGCGTGTGAGCCACTTGTCGCGCTTGAGGCGAGCATCCCGGCAGGGTCCGCATTTCGTCTTCCCGGCACCGTGCGGCATGTGGTCGTCGCAGAACATCGGCGGGGCATCCAGGATCAGCGGGCGCTCCGGCAGCACGGGCTCCTCTTCGCGGTCCTGCGCCACCGCGTCCCACGCATCGGCTCGCGCGGCGTCCTCCGCCCGCACCTGCGCCCTTGCCCGCTCCCGCGCTCGCTCGCGCCCGCCCGCGCTCCCCCGCCCCACAGCCACGGACGTCCATGGACGATCCCTCGCCGGCGGTTCCGGGGTCGAGATCCGCACGCCGCGCATGTCCACCCGCAGAGGGTGCAGCAGCAGCAGCCACTCGGCGCCGCCCGCGACGTACGTCGTCAGGAAGTCGGCGTCCATCAGCGCGACGAGGTGCTCGAGCACGTCGTCCGGCGTCGAGAACGTCTCCCGCGCGATCCATGCCGGGTCCATCGATCCCCGACCCAGCGGGTCGAGGTTCAACCACAGCCACAGCGCCGTCGGCTTCGCCTCGTGCGGCACCTCGTCGAGGTGCGCCAGGTCGGCCGCGCTGATCATTCGTTGCTTCGTTGACACCCTGGTCGTTCCCTCTCGCGAAGCCCTCGATGCACTTGTCGAGGGCGAACTGCACGTCGTGCTCGTGGACCGTGAAGCACTCGGTCCATCCCTTCCCGCCGCGGCCGAGCACCGCCTCGGCGTAGTCCCACCCGGTGAATGCCCGGGGGAACCAGCGCGCCAGCACGCGCAGCGCCTCGCGCTCCCACGAGGCATCCGTGCCCCGGGCGCAGACGATCACGTGCGCGCCGGCGCGCATGAGCTTCTCGACGCGGCTCCACTTCCACGCGCGCCCCACCTTCAGGACGCGGGACGCGGGCCAGTAGACGACATACGTCATCGCGAACGTAGGCATCGCGCTCATCGGTCCCCCTCCTCCGCATGCGAGGTCGGGACGACGAGAGGGCCGCCGCAGCATGCGACACCGTGCATCGCGACGTCGCCGATCCACGACTTGCGCCCGCACAGGCACCACGTCCGGTCCAGCCGCGCGTTGTACGTCACGGGCGGGTGGAACATGACGGGGCACAATTCCGGCGCGGTCCTCGTCGGCGACGGCTCTGCCACGCCCAGGCGCCCAGTGCCGATCGACCGGTCTGCCGTCGCGCTCATCGTCTTCTCCCTGCTGGTGCGAATGTGAGCCCGCCGCGGCGGGCCTTGTGGGTCTCGGTGTTCTTGCTGCACAGCCCGAACGTGTCGAGCCGGACCGCCAGCTGTTCGCAGACGGCGCACGGGCGGTAGATCGCTGCGTGCATCTGGTCGATGCGCGCGAACTCCGCTTCCCGCTCGCGGCGCACGTGCTCCTGACGGCGGATGTCGAGCACCCAGCCCTTCTCGGTCGACGACCATCCCCCATCGGGGAGCGCGGCGACCTCGGCGGTGCAGCATCCGAACTTGCATGCCGCCTTCACGACGCGAGCCCCATCTCGGCCTCACGCTCGCGAACCCACTGCCGCTCGTAGTCGGCATAGGTCACTCGCGGGTGCTTCTCCCAGTGCTCGAGCAGCTCGGGCGATGCGTACGCGCGGGCGCGGCGCTCGTTGCCCATGAACAGCGAGCCCGGGTCAATCCCCGCCGCGCGGCCGCGTGCGTTCAACAGCGCGCCGTTCGCCGCCTCCTCGGCGAGCATGTACGCCGCGAGACGAACCTCCTCGTACTCCTCCCGCACCTCCCGCCAATCAGCGAAGGCCGACCCGATGATGCTCATGCCGCGGCGCTCCATCCGCCGTCGTCGTCGAGGCGCCCGCGGCCCCAGACGGAGTGGTTGATCGGGCACTGGCGCGGGTTCGCCCACGAGGGGACGGTGAACCCGGCGAGCTCGGCGGCCGCGGGGTCGGCGTGCACGGCGTTGTGGCAGGTACGGCAGACGTGCACGAGGTTCGCGGGCAGGTGGTCACCGTGGCGGCGCAGCTGCCGGTGGTGCATGTCGGTCGCGCGCGCGGCGCCGCAGCGCTCGCACATGCCGCCGGAACGGCCCTTCACGACGGGGCGGGCGTCGGCCATCGGGTCGACGGTCGCGCGGGTCACTTCTCGCCCCGCACTGACTTCGCGATCGACTGCAGCAGGGTTACGTCGCGCTCGACGGCCTCGGCGAAGTCCTTCGCGTACTCGAACAGCAGCCACGCCTCGTCGTACGCGTCGACCGCGCGCATGAGGCGCTCGTCAACGCCGTACGCGAACTCGCGCAGCTCAGTCATCGTCGCGCCGCGGCCGTACTCGTCTCGCAGCTTCTTGACGGCCAGGCCGAGCGCGATCTTCCGCTCCCGCTCGGCGTCCTTCAGCTTCTGCCGGTAGTCGGCGAGCGCGCCGGGCGCGGCGATGTTCTTCGCCCGGGCGATCGAGAGCGCGCCGATGACCTGCGCGGGAGTCGGCGACCACTGCGCGAGGAGATCCTCGTCGAGGATCGCGACGTTCAGGGGGACGATGTCGAACCCGGCCGGGATGGTGACGAGCACCCCCGAGGCGGGGTCGACGTGGTTCGGTTCGTCGCTCATCGCCGGCCGCCCTTGCGCTTCGAGGCGCGGCGGCTCGCACGGTTGCCGGGCAGGTGATCCTGCGGGCGGCGGATGCCGGTCGGCGTGGCATCCGCCCGCACGCGCCCCGCAGCCTGCGCGTCGGTGAAGCGCTCGAGGTTCGCGAGGAGATTCGCGCCCGTGTCGGCCGCCCCCGAACCCGGCGCCCAGGCGTCCTCAGCCGGCGCGTTCTCGGCGAGCGCCTTTCGCTTGGCCTTGAGCTGGCGGTGGAGCGCGGTGCCCTCGGCGTCGGCGCGGAACGCGCGGACGGCGCGCGCCTCGCGGTCGATGGTGTCGATGTCGAGGATCGTCTGCGCGGACTCGATCTCGGCAGCCCAGTCCCGCTGTGCGGGCTTGGCGGGCGCGTCCCACGGCGCGGGGTCGACGGTCGCGGCGGGGTGAGAGACGAGCAGCGGGACGAGGATGTCGGCGAAGACGACGCGGTACGCGTGGCGCTCGGCCTCGGAGCCGAAGATCGTCATGGGCTTCTCGGCGCGGGTCGCGTTCCAGTCGGGGTCGCTCTGCTCTTGCTTCTCGTACTCGGCCCAGCTGACGACGATCTCGCGGGGCTGCTGGCCGGTGCGGGTGATGATCACGCGGGCGAGCAGGGGCGGCTCGGGCTTGACGTGGTAGCGGAGCCACTCGGCCTCCGGGTCGGCGAGGAAGTGCGGGCCGTCGATGGCGGCGAGCTGGCCGGAGGCGAGCACGGCGGCGCGGGCGGCCTCGACGGTGATGGTGCGGGGTTCGGGCATGGCTCACGCCTCCTGGAAGTTGAGCGTCGTGCGACGCGAGGTCTTCGGGTATCGGCGCGCGGCGTCGGCCTCGGCGTAGGCCAGCTCGACGCGGATGCGCTCGGCGCGCTCGTGCGCGTCGGGGTCGGCGGCTGCCCATGCGGCTTCGTCGATGGCGACGGTCTCGCTGACGGAGAGCTGGAAGCCGCCGCTCTTGCCCATGCCGACGGCGCCGAACCGGGCGGCATGCGGGAGCTTCGCGATCGCCTTCTTGAGCGCGGCGTTCGCGGCCTTCTCCGCCTCGGCCGCCTTGGTCAGCGCGAGCTTCAGCGGTGCCCACGCCTCGAGGGCGGCGGCGACGTCGTCGGGCAGGTCGTTGACGTCGGGGCATCCGGCGTCGCGCCAGGCGATGAAGTCGTCGGCGCGCTCGACGAGCCAGGCGATCATCTCGTCGTCGCGCCCGACGACCTTCCACGTCGCGCCGTCCGCGGGCGGCTGGTCGTCCTCGTCTCGGACCTCGAAGCCGTAGAGGCCGAAGTCGGCACCCATGACACGGATCTGAAACTGCAGCTGCGCGTAGTGCTCGATCGGGATGCCGTCGTGCTTCCAGCCGTGCTCGTGGGACTTCACCTCGACGACCGCGAGGCGGCCGTCGCCGTCCCAGCCGAAGCCGTCGGGCGTCGCGCGGTGGAGATCGTTGTCGGCGGCGGCCCAGAGCGCGTCGTTCGCGACGACGTTCTGCAGCCGCTCGGCGGCCTCGTCGAGCAGCGCGGCCTCGCGGGCGGACCCGGCACGGGTGGCGGCGTTGCCGCGGAACCGGGCGCCGTTCATCTTCTCTTCGACGATCGTGCGGCGCGCCTTCAGGCCAGCGCGGGCGATACGCCACGCGTTGGAGGCGGTGACACCCTCGCCGCGCTCGACGAGCCAGAGCTCGCGGTCAGCGCCTGCAGGGACGACGATTCGGGCGGTGGGCTGCTTCATCGGTTCGCTCGCTTCGGGAGGGTGTCGACGGTGGTCGTCCACCAGATGTCGACGTTGCTGGTGTTCATGGACTGCAGGCGGGTGGTCCCCGATCGGCTCATCGCGCGGATCTTCCAGCGCACGTCGTCGACGGTGACGATGTCGCCGACCTGCAACGGGTCGTCGACCTTGACGCGGGTCGGGATGGTCACCGGGGCGGCGTCGGCGAGGGTCACGCGATCACCGCCGCTCCGAGGATCAGGAGCACTGCGACCGCCGCAGCGAAACCGCCCGTCGCGAGAATGACCGTGCGCGCCAGCAGGTCACGGTCGCGGCTCACGCAGAGCTCGACGCCTTGGCCGACGCGGGCCGGAATGGGGGCAGGAAGCTCGACGGCTTCTGTGAGATCGATGGTCATGCTCATTTCCTTCGAGTGGTCGAGTGCCGCACCGGGGCTCGACGAAACATCGGGGACGTCGCCCCGGGTGATCGGTGGTGGGTCAGTAAGTGCCGGCCGGCGTCACTGCTGACTCATCCGACGGAGCCTCTCGCGCGCCTCGGCGACGCAGATCGCGATCCACGTGCCCCACAGCACCAGGCCAGCGGGGATCGCGAACCACAGCGGGATCTCGTCGGGGTTGATGCCGTTCATGCTGCGCGCGCCGGAGTGATGCGGTTCGACATGAATTCGTCGAGGTCCGACGCATAGAAGACGTTGAGTCGGCCCTGCTTGAAGTACCGGGGGAAGTCGACCCCCGGTCGCTTGCCCTCGGAGATGAGGTTGTAGAGGGTCTGCTTCGCGATCCCGCAATACTCTGCGGCCCGCGCCGTCGTCAGGACCGGCCCGCGCCGCTCCTCCGTCTGCGGTGCGGCGCTCACGACGCGACCGCCTCGTGAGCGGGGACGAACGCCGGCGGCGTCAACCGGGAAGGATCGATGCGCAGCGCCTCGGCGATGAGGAACAGCTCGCTGAAGTTGAAGTCGACCTGAGCCTTGAGCTTGCGGTCGAGGGTGGAGTACGGGATGCCGGTGCGGTCGGAGAGCCACCGCTTCGAGCGGTCGGCCTGACCGATCTCGAATGCCACCGCTGCGGCGACGGTGCGTCGGGTGTCTGTAGCCATACGAGGACAGTACATCGTCAAATGACTGCATGCAACGACAGACTGTCCCGATTTGACTACACATCGCACTCGCCGCGGTGCTAGAGTCACCCATATGACGTCACGTGCCGACCGCTTCAACGCGGCTCTTGGTAAGCAGATCCGTGCCGAGATTGCGGCGGCGGGGATGAGCATTTCGTCTGTCGCGCGCGACATGGACATCGCTCGCAGCGCGCTCGACAACTACGTCACCGGCAAGCGGGCGATTCCGGTGCCCGTCGCTTACCGAATCGGCGAGATCGTCGGCCTTGACGCGCAGGTGATCGTGCAGCGCGCACAAGAGCGCTTCGACCTCGAGGAGCGCGAGGCGCCGGCGAACGTGATCGCCGGCCGCTTCGGGTCGCTGTCCGGAGCCGCCGACAGCCTCGACGCCGTTGCGAAGCGCAAGGGGCGTGACCGCGGCGGCGACGAGGGGGACGAGTGATCGACGATCACATACGCGAGACGATCGATGCACTCGGCGTCGATGTCGTGTACGCAGAGCTGCCCGAGGACCGCGACGGCGAATACATCCACCGCCTGAGCCTGATCCGACTGCGTCCCGGGATGCGGCGTCGCCTCCACCGGTCCGTAGCAGCCCATGAGTGCGCGCACGCCGTGTTCGCCGACGTGCCGAGCCGCTTCGGCCCGCGCAACGCGAAGCAGGAGCGACGTGCGGACGAGTGGGCGGCACTCCGGCTGATCGACATCGACGACTACGAGCTTGCAGAGCGCGTCCACACCGGCCACGTCGACGCGATCGCGCTCGAGCTGGACGTGACGACGGACATCGTCGAGGCGTTCCAACGCATCCTCACCCGCTTTGGTGACACCGTCTACGTCGGCGCGAAGATGGGCGCCGGAATGTGGCACCACCGCGAGACCACCGACCACCACTAGAAGCGAGGCGCGCCAATGGCACGGCCACCACTAGAGCTCGAGACGTGGGGAAAGATCCGCCGGACCGTCGTCGACGGCAAACCGACCGCGGTCGCCTACCTCCGTGGATCTGACGGGAAGACGCGCAAGATGCAGCGTCAGGGCAAGACGCCGGCCGACGCCGAGCGGACGCTCATACGCGCGATGAAGGCCCACCTCGCCCCCGCCGACGAAGATCTCGGCCCCACGACGACCGTGAAGCAGGCCGCGGAGAAATGGCTCGCCGAACCGGAGCGATCGGAGCTCGCGATCGCGACCATCCGGCGATACACCGACATCCTGTCGACGATCGTCCGGGTCGGGTTCGGGAACGTGCGTCTCGGGGAAGCCACGGTCCCGCGTGTCGACCGCTTCTTGAAGAGCGTCACGGAGTCGAATGGGGCGTCCACGGCCAAGACGACTCGCACGCTGCTGCAGCACGTGTTCGCGCTAGCCGTGCGGCACGGCGCCATCCCGAGCAACCCGGTTCGCGACGTCGGACGTATAGTCCAGCCGCGCAAGCCGGTCGTCGCTCCCGACGAGCACTCGGTCAGGGAGATGCGCGCGCTCATGCGGGCGTGGGATGCTACCCCCGACAAGCGCGGCAACCGGAGGACCGCAGACCTCGGCGACCTCTTCGACCTCTACACCGGCACCGGTGCGCGCACGACCGAGGTGCTCGGCCTGCGATGGCAGGACGTCGATCTCGATGCGCTCCCGCACGCGACGGTCGCGATCAATGGCATCGTCGTGCTCGGGACCGACGGGAAGGTGTTCTGGCAGGAGCACCCGAAGACGGATGCTTCGCGTCGGGTGTTGAAGCTCCCGGGATATGCGGCCGACGTACTCACCCGGCGACGCATCGACTCGTACTGCGACTGGGTCTTCCCCTCAGCTGTCGGCACGCTGCGCTGGCCTCACAACCTGCGGCGCAGCTGGCGAGATGCTCTCGCCGGCACGCCATACGCCGACGTGACGCCCCGGTCGCTTCGGAAGGCGGTCGCCACTCGCCTTCGGGACGAACTCGGCATCGTCGTCGCGCGAGATCAGCTCGGCCACACGAGCGACAACACGACTCGAAAGCACTACGCCCAGCCTCTCGCGATCGGCCCCGACGCGACTTCAGCGCTCGAGGCGTTCGGCCAAAACAGCGAGTAAATAGCGAACGGCCGCCGCGAACCGAGGTTCGTGGCGGCCGTTTTGTCGGTCTGACCAGCATTTATGCGGTGCCCCCGCTGGGGGTCGAACCCAGACTGAAGCGATTTTAAGTCGCCTGCCTCTGCCATTGGGCTACGGGGGCCCGCCCCCACGTTACCGGCCCGGCCGCACGCGCCTCGCGTGAGCCCGCCCCTCAGCTGACAGCTCACCTGGCACCTCACGCCCACTCACAGTTCGTTAAGGGGCGCAAACTGCCAGGCGAACTTCACCAGCCCGCACACCCAGCAGCTCACCTGGCAGCTCACGCCCACTCACAGCCCGTGAAGGGGCGCGAACTGCCAACCCAACCCCACCGGCCCTCACCCCAGCCCTCACCTGGCAGCTCACGCCCACTCACAGCCCGTGAACGGGCGCGAACTGCCAACCCAACCCCAGCATCACCAGCACCAGCAGCAGCCGCGATGCGCGAGGCACAGGCCGCGGGAGAACGACGAGGCCCCCGTCACCCTAGGGTGCGGGGGCCTCATGGCAGCTGCGTGTCAGCTCGCGTTGACCTTGTTGTCCTTCTCGGCGGGAGCGACCGCGGCGGCGCCCTCGTCCTTCGCGACGCTCTTCGGGTCGATCGGCGGCTGCGGGTTCTCCGCGGCCGGCTGAGCGGGACGCGGACGCGCGGCGAACTCCTCGAACGCGGCGCGCGGGGTGAGCGTGCCCTGGAGCGCGACGTTGTCGCGGCCGAGCCAGAAGTTCATCCACCAGTCGCCGACGACGCGCCACTTGCGCTCCCACGACGGCATCGCGAGGCCGTGGTAGCCGCGGTGCGCGACCCAGGCGAAGAAGCCCTTGATCGCGATCTTGCCGGACTGGAACACGCCGTTCCCGAGGCCGAGGCCGGCGACCGCTCCGAGGTTCTTGTGGAAGTACTCGCGCGGCGTCTCACCGCGAAGCACGGCCACGAGGTTCTTCGCGAGCAGCTTGGCCTGACGCACAGCGTGCTGCGCGTTGGGCACGCAGTACCCGCCGACGCCGCCACCGGTCAGGTCGGGGACGGCCGAGATGTCACCGGCGGCCCATGCACCCTCGACGATCTCCTCGGGAGTGCCCACACGCAGGTCGGCGCGGGTACGGATGCGACCGCGCTCTTCGACGGGCAGGTCGCTGCCGCGGACGACCGTCGGGTTCGCCATGACACCAGCGGTCCAGATGATGACGTCGGTGGGGATGACCTCACCGGTCGACAGCGCGACGTTGCCTCCCTCGGCGCCCTGCACCTGGGTGTCGAGGTGCACGTTGGCACCCTTCTTCGCGAGGTCCTTGAGGACCCACTGGCTCGTCTCGAGCGAGACCTCGGGCATGATGCGCCCCATGGCCTCGATGAGGTGGAAGTGCGTGTCCTCGAAGCGGAGCTGCGGGTAGCTCTTCAGCAGCGACGACGCCATGGCGCGCAGCTCGGCGAACACCTCGATGCCCGCGAAGCCACCGCCGACGACGACGACGGTCAGCAGACGGTCCCGCTCGGGACCGGCGGGCAGGTTGGCCGCGCGGTCGAAGTTGGTGAGGATGCGGTCGCGGATCGCCATCGCCTCTTCGACCGTCTTCAGGCCGATCGCGTTGTCGGCGATGCCCGGGATCGGGAAGGTGCGCGAGACGGCACCGGCCGTCACGACGATCTGGTCGTAGCGGTGCTCCCACGGCTCGCCCTGCTCGGGCGTGATCGTGGCGACCTTGTTCGCGTGGTCGATCTTCGTGACCTTCGCGTTGACGACGTTCGTGCGCTTGAGGTGACGGCGGAGGCCGACGACGACGTGGCGGCCTTCGATCTCACCGGCCGCAACCTCGGGGAGGAAGGGCTGGTAGGTCATGTACGGCAGCGGGTCGACGATGGTGACCTCGGCCTCACCCTTGCGGAGGTGCTTCTCGAGCTTCCACGCGGTGTAGAAGCCGGCGTAGCCGCCACCGACGACGAGGATCTGGGGCACAGATGTGGACACGTTCGGAAGAACTCCTTGATCGGGGGCTCGGCTAGCGCGACGCGCGGGCCGATCGGATGCGCCGGACAGCAGCAGTGACGCCGAGCGCCACCAGTATAGCGGCCATGGTCGCACCCAAGAGCGGGACGGTCCCGTACAGGAGCGTGTTCATGCTCGGCAGAAGCGGCGATGCGGTCTCCGACGGCGGGTCGGCGGCGGGCAGCTCCGGCAGCGCGACGGGCGACGTCGTGGGCTGAGGTGCGGGCGCCTGCTCCGCCCGGCGATAGATGCGCACCCACTCCGCGAGATCGCCCATCGGGTTCTCCGACACCGCGGGAACCGCGGCGCTCACCGCGGCCGCGGCATCCAGCAGCCCGTAGCCGTAGAGCGGGTCGGGCTTCGCCGTGACGCCCGGGACGGCGCGCGCGGTCTTGATGATCCGGTTGATGACGTTGTTCGCGTCGAGCCCGGGGTGCGCCGAGCGCACCAGCGCGGCCACTCCGGCGACGATCGGCGCCGCGCCGCTGGTGCCGTCCCACACGACGATGCGACCGTCGGCCGAGACCCCGAGCAGGCCTTCGCTGGGCGCGGAGATGCCGATCGTGATGCCCTGCGTCGACGCCTCCTGGCTCGCGACTCCCCCGCGATCGACGCCGCCGACCGTGAGGACCCCGGGGATCGTCGCCGGCGCTCCGACGCGGTCGGTTCCCGTACCCCGGTTGCCCGCGGCGACGACGACCACGACGTCGTGGTCGTAGGCGTACTGGAAGGCCGTGTCCCACGACGGATCCCACTCGAGGAGGTTCGTCGTGAACGAGAGGTTGATGACGTCGGCGCCCTGGTCGACGGCCCACGTCATGGCGTCGGCGACCTGCGTGGCGAACGGGATGTCGGAACTGCCGCCGAAGCCGATGGACAGCGAGAGCAGCTTCGCGTCGGGCGCCACCCCGATCATCCCGGCGTCGGGCCCGGTCCCGCGGGATGCCGCGAGCGAGGCGACCCAGCTGCCGTGGTCACGGTCGTCGCCACCCACCGGCGTGCGGCCGTCCGCGCTTCCCGACCCGGAGAAGTCCGCGCCCGCGCTGACGGCGCCCTCGAACTCCGCCGGGCCGCGCCCGATGCCGGTGTCGATGACCGCAATCGTCGTGCCGGCCCCGCGCGTGGTCTGCCACGCCGTGCGGATGCCGTAGTCATCGAGCCAGTACTCCGCCTGGCGAGCCGGGTCGGTCGGCGGAACGACGGCCCCCGCCGTCGTGGCGGCGACGATGAGCACGCCTGCGACGGCGGCGCGCAAGAGCCTCCCGACGCGCCGCGTCACGCGGCCACCCGCGGAGTCACGCAGGTGCAGCGCTCGGGCGACCACGTCGATCGCTCGAGCGCGAGGTCGCCGATCGGATTGACCCCGGGGCCCGCCGCGAGCGCGTGCGCCGCGACGGCGTGAAGGCACTTCACACGCGTCGGCATGCCTCCGGCGGAGATCCCCGCGATCTCCTCGACCTCTCCGTAGGCGGCCCGGTCGGCGAGGTACTGCTCGTGGGCCCGCTGGTAGGCGGCGGCGATCTCGGGGTCGTCGCCGAGGAGGTCGGAGAGCTCGCGCATGACGTGGGTCGCCTCAAGCGCCGACATCGCGGCGGTGGCCCCCGGGTGCGTCAGGTAGTAGAACGTCGGGAAGGGCGTGCCGTCCGGCAGCCGCGGCTCCGTCGAGACGACCGTCGGGTTGCCGCACACGCACCGGGCGGCGATGCCGACGACTCCGCGCACCGGCCGTCCGAGCTGTTCGCGCATGACCTCGAGGTCGGCGTCGGTCGCGGGCGTCAGAGCGGGAGCAGTCACCCTGACAGGCTACCGTCCGTCGCTGGCGGACTTCTGGGGCGCCTCGGCGGCCACGATCAGGGTGCGGTCGCGGCCGTGCGCGCCGAACCGCTGGTCACGACCGATCGCACGAACTGCGACATCCAGTCGGTCCGCGTGCGCTCCACGTCACTCGACACTGCCGCCGGGTCGTCGGGAACAGCGGATGCCGGGAGGTCGTCGTCGATGAGATAGACGACCTCGCCCGGGCGGACGTAGTACAGCCGCTCACGCGCCTGCGTCGTGATGAAGGCGGGGTCGCGCCACTGCTCGCGCTCCGCCGAGAGCGCGTCGACCTCGTCCTGGCCGACGCGGACCGACTCCTCGAGCGCCGCGATCTGAGCGCGCTGGTCGAGATACGTGCTGACCGAGGGCACGAGCACGCAGGCGGCCAGCACGACGAGGCCGAGCATGATGAAGGCGAAGCCCGACACGCGGATCCCACCCATCCACTCGCGCACGTCGACTCGGCGCCGGGCACGAGAAGAGGGAGCCGTCGTCTTGACCACGGCTCCCCCTCTCGTTACGTTTCAGCGCAGGTCAGCCCTGGAATCGCGGGAACGCAGCGCGGCCGATGAACTCCGCGGCGTCACCCAGCTCCTCCTCGATGCGCAGAAGCTGATTGTACTTCGCCACACGCTCGGAGCGTGCGGGCGCGCCGCTCTTGATCTGGCCGGCGTTGACCGCCACCGACAGGTCGGCGATGGTCGTGTCCTCGGTCTCACCCGAACGGTGCGAGAGCATCGTCGTGTAACCGGCGCGGTGCGCGACCGCGATCGCGTCGAGCGTCTCGGACAGCGTGCCGATCTGGTTGACCTTCACGAGCAGCGAGTTCGCGGCCTTGCGGCGGATGCCGTCGGCCAGACGTGCCGGGTTGGTGACGAAGAGGTCGTCACCGACGAGCTGCACCTTGTCGCCGAGCTTCTCGGTGAGGGCGGTCCAGTTGTCCCAGTCGTCCTCGGCGAGGGCGTCCTCGATCGTGACGATCGGGAAGTCGTTGACGAGCTGCACGTAGTAGTCCGTCAGCTGCTCGGCGTTCCAGTCCTTGTTGTCGAGGCGGTAGACGCCGTCGTTGAAGAACTCCGTCGCCGCGACGTCGAGACCAAGGGCGATCTCCGAGCCGGGCTTGAAGCCGGCCTTCTCGATCGCCTTGACGAGGAACTCGAGCCCCTCGCGGTTGCTGGGCAGGTCAGGCGCGAAGCCGCCCTCGTCGCCGAGACCGGTCGCGTAGCCCGCGGCCTTCAGCTCGCCCTTCAGGACGTGGTAGACCTCGGTGCCCCAGCGGAGGGACTCGCTGAAGCTCTCGGCGCCGATCGGCGCGAGGAAGAACTCCTGCATGTCGATGCCGTTGTCGGCGTGCTCGCCGCCGTTGATGACGTTGAACAGCGGAACGGGCAGGACGTGCGCGTTCGGTCCGCCGAGGTAGCGGAACAGCGGCAGGTCGGCCGAGTCGGCCGCTGCCTTCGCGACCGCGAGCGAGACGCCGAGGATGGCGTTCGCGCCGGTGCGCGACTTGTTCTCGGTGCCGTCGGTCGCGATGAGGATCTCGTCGATGATGCGCTGCTCGCTCGCGTCGACGCCTTCGATGGCGGGTCCGAGCTCGTCGATGACGGCGGTGACGGCCTTGAGCACGCCCTTGCCGCCGTAGCGGCTCTTGTCGCCGTCGCGGAGCTCGTACGCTTCGAACGCGCCGGTGGACGCGCCGGAGGGGACGGCCGCACGCTGGACGATGCCGTCGTCGAGGAGCACCTCCACTTCAACGGTCGGGTTGCCACGCGAATCCAGAATCTCGCGTGCGCCTACAGCCTCGATCAGTGCCACAGGGGTACTCCTTGCTTGTGGAGGGTGAGTCGTGGAGCGTCGTCGGTCCACTCTGAGTCTAGTGATGACCGTGACCGCCGCCACCGGGTCTGCCGGGACTATGACGCGGAGTCGACCCGCAGGGCGAGGGCGACGCCGTCCCAGCCCTTGAGATCCAGCGTCTGCAGCGCCGTCGCGTCGAAGCGCGGATCACGCGCGAGCATCTCGAGCGCGCGACGTGTGCCGGCGACCTGCTCGTCCTCCGTCGCGGGGTCGCTCACGCGTCCCCCACGCACGACGTTGTCGACCACGACGATCGCACCGGGGCGCGTCAGCCGCGCCGCGTGGTCGAGGTAGATCGTGTTGGATTCCTTGTCGGCGTCGATGAAGACGAGGTCGAATTCCTCGTCGACGTCCGGGAGCACGTCGGCGCCACGGCCGACGCGCACCTCGACCCGATCGTCGACGCCGGCGCGCGCGATGCTGGCGCGGGCCACGTCCGCGTTGCGCGGCTCCGCCTCGATCGTCAGCAGCCGCCCGTCCGAGGGCAGCGCGCGCGCCATCGCGATCGTGGAGAATCCGCCGAGCGTGCCGATCTCGAGAACCCGGCGTACGCCACCGATGCGGATGAGCAGCTGCAACAGCTTGGCGCTGAGCGGCGACACCTCGATCTCGGGCAGCCCGGCCGCGCGCTGGTCCGCGAGAGCGGCATCCAATGCCGGATCGGGTGTCACGAGGGTGTCCGTCAGGTACGCGTCGGTGCGTCGCCAGGTCTCGGGAGTGGGGTCGGTCGTCATGCTCTCAGCCAACCGCACGACGTCCGCGCGCGCCAGCATCCGAGCCGCCGTCGCCTCGTCGAGGGCCGCGAGCACGGCCGGGAGCAGCGCGTCGGCGGTGCGCCGGTACCCGAGGGCGCTGGGGTGGAACCGGTCGAGGGAGAACATCTCTTCCGGATTGTCGACGAACACCGGCCCGACGGCTCGGCGGAGGGAGACGACCCGCGCGCCGGCGGCCCGCGCCGCGGTCTCCTGCGCTTCGGCGAGCGACCGCGATGCCCGCGACGCGAACGTCCGGAGCGGCTGCGGGACCGGGCGGAGAGCACCCAGGTCGGGACATGTGCCCACGACGACGGCGCATCCTCGGGCGCGCAACGCCTCGACGGCGTCGGTGAGGCTGCGGGCGGCGACCCCGGCGGGGATCCGGTGCGTGACGTCGTTGCCGCCGACCACGATCACCGCGACATCCGCGACGGCATCGTCGCCGAGGGCGGCGATCTGGTCGAGCAGTGTCGACGACTCCGCGCCCACGACGGCACCGGTACGCAGCCGGACCGGCCGACGCGCTCGCTGCGCGAGACCGCGTGCGAGCCGCCCGCCGAGGGTGTCCTTCCGGCGCTCGGCCCCGAGACCCGCGGCGAGCGAGTCGCCGAGCATCACCAGACGCACGGGCTCGCCGGCATAGGAGCGGCGCCACAGCCGATCCGCGTCGAGTGCGAGCTCGCCCAGAGGCTTGCCGATCCGCTCCCGCGCGAGGGCCGCCTGCCGTGCCAGGACGACGCGCGAGGTGAGCGCGACGGCCCCGGCCGAGAGGACGGCTCCGCCGACGGCAGCGGCGATGCGCACCGCGGGTGTGGTCATGGCGCCAGCACAACACTGCCGGGTGAACGGATCCGGAAGCCCGATCGACGCCCGTGGGAACGGCGTCGGGTCCCGTCAGCCGATCGAGCGCGGCTCGGCCGCCTGGACGTCCTCCCCCGCACGCAGCGTCACGAAGGCGGCATAGCCGTCGGCGGCCGCACGCTCGAGCAGGGCCTTCAGGTTCTTCGGTCGCTGCTCGAGCCGTATCCGCGCACCGTTCGCGACGAGGTGCGACTTCGCGGCGAGGAGCTCGGGCAGCGGCACGTCGCGGTCGTGGACGAGCACGATGCCGTCTCGGCTGTCTCCCGCGCCGGCGCCCAGCAGGTCGACGAGCCGCTCGAATCCGAGAGAGAAGCCCACGGCCGGCACGTCCGACCCGAGGAAGCGACCGATCATGCCGTCGTAGCGCCCGCCCCCGCCGAGCGAGTACGACACCGAGGGGTGCGCGAGCTCGAAGATCGTGCCGGTGTAATAGCCCATCCCGCGCACGAGGAACGGATCGAAGACCAGGGGCACCTCGGCCGAGCCTCCGCGCGCCGCGCGCACGGCTTCGCCGATGCCGACGAGGTGCGCGATCACGTCATCGCCCACGCCCTCGGGAAGGCTCGCGCGGATGCCGTCGGCGTCGAAGCCCGCGGCATCCGACGGCGTGCGACGAAGGAAAGCCTCGAACGCGTCGGCCGCGGCCGGCGTCGCGCCGCGCTCGCGCAGCTCCGTTACGACGCCGTCGACTCCGAGCTTGTCGAGCTTGTCGATCGTGATGAGCACCCCGGGACGCTCCGCCTCGGCGAATCCGAACGTCGCCAGCATGGCGTCGAGCACGCGCCGGTCGTTGATGCGCACCGAGGCTCCGGTCAATCCGAGCGCGTCGAGCGCGTCGAGGCTCGCCGTCATCAGCTCGGCCTCCGCGCGCGGAGTGGCGTCTCCGATGATGTCGATGTCGCACTGCACGAACTGCCGGTAGCGGCCCTTCTGCGGCCGTTCGGCGCGCCAGACGGGGGCGATCTGGATCGCGCGGAACACGGTCGGCAGCTCCGCACGGTGCGAAGCGTAGAACCGGGCGAGGGGCACCGTCAGGTCGTAGCGGAGCCCGAGGTCCGTCAGCGCAGCGGGGTCATCGGCTGCGGCCCGGATACCGTCGGCGTCGAGTCCACGCGCGAGGACGTTGTACGCGAGCTTCTCGTTGTCGCCGCCGATGCCGGCGTGCAGACGTCCGTACTCCTCCATGACCGGCGTCTCGATCTCGTCGAAGCCGTGGGCGCGGTAGCGCTCGCGGACGACGGCGAGAACGCGCTCGCGGCGGGCTTTGTCGGCGGGGAGGAAGTCGCGCATGCCGCGCGGCGGGTTCACGGTGGGCACCGCCCTATCCTTCCAGGTCGGCGACGGAGCCACCGGCGCCCTCGGCCGCGCGGATGTCGGCGTCGAGCGAGCGCAGCCGTTCGCGAAGCGCACGTTCGGCATCCCAGCCCTGGGCGCGGGCGTGCGCGACGAGTGCGAGGAGCGCGTCGCCGAGCTCGGCCTCGTCAGCCGGCGGCTCCGCGGTGAGCGGTGGTGCCGCCGACAGGATGGGCGCGGACTTGGCGAGCATCTTCTGGGCTAGGGCGAGCGTCGGCATGTGGACGGACACTCCGTCGAGCACGCTGGTGCGCGTGCGCTTCTCGGCCGCTTTCGCCGCGTTCCAGAGCACGAGCACCTGCTCGGGCGTCTCGGCCGTCTCGTCGCCGAAGACATGAGGATGCCGACGCACCATCTTCTCGGTGAGGCCGCGCGCGACGTCGTCGATGTCGAAGGGCTCGGATGCCGACCGCGACGCGATCTCGGCATGGAACAGCACCTGCCAGAGGAGGTCGCCCAGCTCCTCGCGAAGATCCGCAGCAGTACCGGCCTCGACGGCATCCACGACCTCCGCCGATTCCTCGATCAGATAGGGCACGAGGTCGCGGTGGGATATCTGCGCCGTCCACACGCATCGGTCGCGCACCGCGCGCATCGTGTCGGCCGCATCGCGCAACGGATCGGACATCGGACTCCTTCGGACGGGAGTCCCAGGGTAGTCCGACGTAACACAAGGGGGTCGGGCAGCCCGTCCGTGACGACCGTGTCAATCGCAGCTCCCGGGTGCCAGTAATTTGGAGACATGCGCGAGCTGACCCGAACTGAAGCCATCGATCTCGTCGGCCGATACGAGGCCGAGCAGGAGATTCCCGAGGCGATGCGCTCCGACGTGCGGATGCTCGGCTCGATGCTGGGGCAGGTGTTGCGAGAGAGCGGCTCCCCCGGGCTCTTCGACGACGTCGAGCGTCTGCGGGGCGCCACGATCCAGGCCTACACCGACGACTCCCCCGAGGCGTTCGAACGAGCCGCCGCGATCGCCGAATCGTTCAGCGTCTCCCGCGCCGACGAGGTGGCCCGCGCGTTCACCGTGTACTTCCACCTCGTGAACCTCGCCGAGGAGCACCAGCGCGTGCGTCTGCTCCGCGAGCGTGCGGGCATCTCCGATCAGGACAGCGCAAGCGACTCCATCCCCGCCGCCTACGCGCAGCTCTCGTCGGAGGTGGGCGAGGACGAGGCCGCTCGCCGCCTGCGCGATCTGCGCTTCCACCCCGTCTTCACCGCGCACCCGACCGAAGCGCGTCGGCGCGCGGTCTCGCAGAGCATCCGCCGCCTGGTCACCCTCCTCGAGACGCTCGAGAACTCCGCCGCCGGCGGCGCCGAGCACCGCCGCGCCCGTCGGCGCATGCTCGAGGAGATCGACACCCTGTGGCGCACGTCGCCGCTGCGTGCCGAGAAGCCGACGCCGACCGACGAGGTGCGTGCGGTCATGGCGGTGTTCGACGACACCCTCTACACGACCATCCCGCTGGTCTACCGCCGTCTCGACGATGCCCTGCAGGGCGAGGTCGCGGGAAGCCGTCCCCCCGTCGTGTCGCCGTTCGTACGACTGGGCACCTGGGTCGGCGGCGACCGCGACGGCAACCCCTTCGTCACGGCATCCGTCACGAAGAAGGCGGCCGGCATCGCCGCCGAGCACGTGCTGCCGGGGCTCGAGCGGAGCACCGAGCGCGTCGGCCGCGGGCTCACGATGTCGGGCGACACCACTCCGCCGAGCACGGCGCTGCGCGCGCTCTGGGACCGGCTCGCCGCATCCGACGACGACGGCGCCGCCGACGCCGTCAAGCGCGCCCCCGGCGAGCATCACAAGCGGGTCATGATGCTCCTCGCGCGCCGTATCCGGGCGACGCGGGCGCGCGATGCCGATCTCGCCTACAGCGACCCCGAGGAGTTCCTCGCCGATCTGCGCGTCGTGCAGAGCTCGCTCGACGAGGCAGGCGCCAAGCGTCAGGCGTTCGGTGCGCTCCAGCAGCTCATCTGGGCCGTCGAGACCTTCGGCTTCCATCTCGCCGAGCTCGAGGTGCGCCAGCACTCGGCCGTGCACGCGAAGGTGCTCGCGGAATGCGAGGCCGGCGGCGAGCTGAGCGACCTCGCGGTCGAGGTGCTCGAGGTCTTCCGCACCATCTCGCAGGTGCAGAAGCGGTTCGGGCCGCGCGCGGCCGGACGCTACATCGTCTCGTTCACGCAGTCGGCCGATGACCTCGCGAACGTGCACGCCCTGGCCCGACACGCGGTCGGCCCCGACGGGACCCCACCGGTGCTCGACGTGATCCCGCTGTTCGAGACGTTCGCCGATCTGCAGGCGGCTCCCGGCATCCTCGCCGAGATCGTCAACCACCCGGCGTTCGCCGCGCGTCTCGACGCCACGGACCGCCGCCTGGAGGTCATGCTCGGCTACTCCGACTCGTCGAAGGACGTCGGACCCGTCGCGGCCAACCTCGCCCTCTACGAGGCGCAGGCGCGCATCGCGGCGTGGGCGCAGGAGCAGCGCATCGAGCTGACGCTGTTCCACGGCCGCGGCGGCGCGCTCGGCCGCGGCGGCGGACCCGCGAACTCCGCGATCCTCGCGCAGCCGCCGCACTCGGTCGACGGCCGGTTCAAGCTCACCGAGCAGGGCGAGGTCATCTTCGCCCGTTACGGCGACCCCGACATCGCCCTCCGGCACATCGACCAGGTCGCCGCCGCCATCCTGCTGGCCTCGGCGCCCTCGATCGAGGAACGGAACAGTCGTGCCGCCGAACGGTACGCCGATGTGGCGGCGACGATGGACGCCGCCTCGCGCGAGCGCTTCTTCTCGCTCGTGAAGGCGCCCGGGTTCGCTCCCTGGTTCGCGGCGGTGACCCCCATGGAGGAGATCGGACTCCTCGCGCTGGGCTCCCGTCCGGCACGTCGCGGGCTGTCGGTCGAGTCGCTCGAAGACCTCCGCGCGATCCCGTGGGTGTTCGCGTGGACGCAGGCGCGGATCAACCTGGCCGGCTGGTTCGGGCTCGGAACCGCGCTCGAAGCGGTCGGCGACGAAGCGCTCCTGCGCGAGGCGTACGAGCAGTGGCCGCTCCTGCGCACCGTGATCGACAACGTGGCGATGAGCCTCGCGAAAGCCGACCCGCGCATGGCGCGTCGTCACCTCGCCCTCGCCGACCGCGACGACCTCGCGCAGCTCGTCGTCGACGAGATGCTGCTCACCCGCGACTGGGTCGTGCGGATCGCCGGCGGCGACGGTCTGCTCGCCAACAAGCCCGTGCTCCAGCGCGCCGTGAAGATGCGCAGCCCGTACGTCGACGCCCTCTCGCTGCTCCAGCTGCGCGCCCTGCGCGTGCTGCGCTCGACCGAGCACGACGCCCCCACCCCACCCGAGTGGCAGCGGCTGCTGCTCCTCACCGTCAACGGCGTCGCGGCAGGCCTGCAGAACACCGGGTGACCCCTCCCCGGGGGCCGCGATCCGCGGCCGCCCTCACCCCATCGTCCCGATCGTCACATGGCCGGGCGGACGCCGTCGCGCCCGCTACCGTGGATCGGGTCCCGCCCGCTCGGCCAGAAAGCTCCACCATGACCGAACACCACGCTCCCCTGCCCTCCTCCGTCCAGTCGGTGTTCGACACCGTCCTCCAGCGCAATCCGCACGAGCCAGAGTTCCAGCAGGCCGTGCACGAAGTGCTCGAGGCGATCGCGCCCGTCGTGGAGGCGCAGCCCGAGCTCGCGCGCGACGGCATCCTCGAACGGCTCGTCGAGCCGGAGCGGCAGATCATGTTCCGGGTGCCGTGGCTCGACGACGCCGGCATCGTCCGGGTCAACCGCGGCTACCGCGTGCAGTTCTCCTCGGTGCTCGGCCCGTACAAGGGCGGACTGCGGTTCCACCCGTCGGTCAACCTCTCGATCGTGAAGTTCCTCGGCTTCGAGCAGATCTTCAAGAACGCCCTCACCGGTCAGGGCATCGGCGGCGCCAAGGGCGGCAGCGATTTCGACCCGCACGGACGGTCGGATGCCGAGATCATGCGCTTCTGTCAGTCGTTCATGAACGAGCTCTACCGCCATCTCGGTGAGCACACCGACGTTCCCGCCGGCGACATCGGCGTCGGTGCGCGCGAGATCGGCTACCTCTTCGGCCAGTACCGCAAGATCACGAACCGTCACGAGTCGGGCATGTTCACCGGCAAGGGCGTGCAGTGGGGCGGCGCCGAGGTGCGCACCGAGGCGACCGGCTACGGGTCCGTCTTCTTCGCGCAGGAGATGCTCGCCGTCCGGGGCGAGTCGCTCGACGGCAAACGCGTCGCCGTGTCGGGCTCGGGCAACGTCGCGACCTACGCGATCGAGAAGGCCTACCAGCTCGGTGCCACCCCGATCACGGCGTCCGACTCGTCGGGGACGGTCGTCGACGACGACGGGATCGACCTCGCCGTGCTCAAGCAGGTCAAGGAGATCGACCGCCGACGCATCTCGGCGTACCTGGACCACCGGCCCCGCGCGAGGTTCGTCGAAGGCGGTCGCCCGTGGGGCACCGCGGTCGACGTCGCCATCCCGTCGGCGACGCAGAACGAGCTCGACGGCGACGACGCGCGGGCGCTCATCGACGGCGGCGTCCGGGTCGTGGTGGAAGGCGCCAACATGCCGTCCACCCCCGAGGCGGTCGACGCGTTCCGCGCGGCCGGTGTGCTGTTCGGTCCCGGAAAGGCCGCGAACGCCGGCGGAGTGGCGACCTCGGCCCTCGAGATGAGCCAGAACGCCTCGCGTCAGCGCTGGGGCTTCGCCGACAGCGAGAACAAGCTGCGCGAGATCATGAAGGACGTCCACGACGCCGCCTTCAGCGCTGCCGAACGATACGGCCACGCGGGCGACTACGTCGTGGGGGCCAACGCCGCCGGTTTCGAGCGCGTCGCGCGCGCGATGCTCGCCCAGGGAGTCATCTGACGCCGCCGCGCCGCCGGGCGAGGTACGCGGCGGGTTAGGATTTCTCCCCGTGCCTTCCGATCCCTCCTCTTCCGCGGAGTCCGCGCTCACGCGTCCCGGAGCCCGCCCGGCGACCGTGTCGATGCTCACCCTGTCGACCTTTGTCGTCGGGTCGATGGTGGGCGCGGGGGTCTTCTCGCTCCCCGCGGGGTTCGCAGCCGAGACCGGAGTGGCGGGCACTCTCGTCGCGTGGGCGGTCGCGGGCGGGGGCATGCTCGCCCTCGCCTTCGCGTTCCAGTTGCTCGCGAACCGCCGCCCGGACCTCGACGCGGGCGTCTACAGCTACGCGCGGGCCGGCTTCGGAAGGTACCTCGGCTACTTCTCCGCCTTCGGCTACTGGGCCAGCGCGTGCGCGGGCAACGTCTTCTACTGGGTGTTCATCACCTCGACGCTCGGGGCGGTCTTCCCCGCCCTCGGCGCCGGAGACACGATCGCGGCGGTGGCCGTGTCGTCGGCCGGGCTCTGGCTCTTCTTCATCCTGATCCGCCGCGGGGTCCGCGCCGCCGCCGCGGTCAACCGTGTCGTCAGCATCGCCAAAACGCTTCCGATCATCGTGTTCGTGGTCCTGTGCGCGACGGTCTTCGACCCCGAGGTGTTCGCGGCCAACTGGGCGGGACCGTCCGGAGCGCCCCTGTGGGACCAGATCCGCGCCACGATGCTCGTCACCGTCTTCGTCTTCATCGGCCTCGAGGGGGCGAGCGTCAACTCTCGTCACGCCCGCTCGCGCCGTGACGTGGGGCGTGCGACGCTCCTCGGCTTCCTCAGCGTGCTCGCGGTCTTCGCCTCGGTGACCATCGTCTCGTTCGGCGTGATGCCACGCGAGCAGATCGCGGCGCTTCCCGAGCCCTCGCTGGGCGGAGTCCTGGAGACGATCGTGGGTCCCGCCGGTGCGGTGTTCATCGGTGTCTCGCTCATCGTGGCCGTGCTCGGTGCCTACCTCTCGTGGACGCTCATGGCCGCCGAGGTCCTGCTGGAGGCGTCGCGGTCGGGCGATCTGCCGGCGTTCCTCTCGCGCACCAACGCCGAAGACACCCCGGTCGGTGCGCTCACGCTCTCGACGACGCTCGTGCAGGTGTTGCTGGTCGTGGTCCTGTTCGCCGAGAACGCTTTCTCGGTGGCGCTCGATCTGACGAGCGCTCTCGTGCTGATCCCGTTCGTCCTCTCGGCCGGTTACGCCCTCAAGCTCACTCTCACCGGCGAGACGTACGGCCCGGGCGACCGTGCACGTTTACGCGACCTGGTCGTCGCCGTCATCGCGACCGGTTACACCCTCTTCCTCCTGATCGCGGCCGGGGCGCACTACCTTCTGCTGTCGCTGCTGATCATCGTGCCCGGCACCGCACTGTTCGCAGCCGCACGCCGACGGGCGGGGGCACGCGTCTTCACGAAGGTCGAATGGATCGTGTTCGCGGCCGCCGTCGTCGGTGCAGTGAGCGCCATCGTGCTGCTGGCCACGGGCCGGATCAGCATCTGACCCGCGGCCGCGTCGTCAGGATGTAGCGGGCGCGGCGGCCGGCGCGGCGACCGGGAAAAGCTGCTCGAGCAGCTGCCCCGTCCACGCGATGAGATCGGCGTCGGCGAGCACAGCGCCCGCGGCTGTCGGCAGCGGCACCACGAGCGCCTCGCCCCCGGCGAGCAGCTTGGCCTTCGGATACAGCCGCTGCAGCCGGATGCGCATCGACTCGGGAAGTCGCGCCGGCGCCACCCGCAGGTTGGGCCCCATCGCGACGACGTCGGTGAGCCCGGACTGCGCTGCGCGTCGACGCAGGCGTGCGACCGCGAGCAGACCTTCCACTTCGGCGGGCGGGCGGCCGTATCGATCGGTGAGTTCCTCGACGACGAGATCGATCGCGTCGTCCTTCGCGCTGACGGCTGCTGCCGCCGAGAGCTTCTGGTAGGCCTCCAGTCGCAGCCGTTCGCTGTCGATGTAGTCCTCGGGGATGCGCGCGGCCACGGGCAGCTCGAGCCGCAGTTCGGCGGGGCCGTCGACCTCCTCGCCGCGGAACGCCGAAACGGCCTCGCCGATCATACGCAGGTAGAGGTCGAATCCGACCCCGGCGATGTGTCCGGCCTGCTCCGCGCCCAGCAGATTGCCGGCGCCGCGGAGCTCGAGGTCCTTCAGGGCGACCTGCATGCCCGAGCCGAGGTCGTTGTTGACCGCGATGGTCTCGAGCCGATCGGCGGCGGTCTCGCTGAGCGGCTTGTTCTCGTCGTACAGGAAGTACGCGTAGGCACGCTCGCGACCGCGGCCGACGCGTCCGCGCAGCTGGTGCAGCTGGCTCAGTCCGTACTTGTCGGCGCGGTCGATGATGATCGTGTTGGCGTTCGAGATGTCGAGGCCGGTCTCGACGATGGTCGTCGAGACGAGGACGTCGGCACGACGCTCCCAGAAGTCGTCGACGACCTGTTCGAGCTGGTGCTCCCCCATCTGGCCGTGAGCGACGGCGATACGGGCCTCGGGCACGAGCTCGCCGAGCTGCGCCGCGACGCGCTGGATCGACTGGACGCGGTTGTGCACGAAGAACACCTGTCCCTCGCGCAGCAGCTCGCGTCGAATGGCGGCGGCGATCTGCTTGTCGCTGCGGGGACCGACGTAGGTGAGGATCGGATGCCGCTCCTCGGGCGGCGTCGCGAGCGTCGACATCTCACGGATGCCGGTGACGGCCATCTCGAGGGTGCGCGGGATCGGCGTCGCGCTCATCGCGAGGATGTCGACGCCGGTCTTCAGCTTCTTCAGCGAGTCCTTGTGCTCGACGCCGAAACGCTGCTCCTCGTCGATGATGAGCAGGCCCAGGTCTTTGAACGCCACCTTCTCGGTGAGGATGCGGTGGGTGCCGATGACCATGTCGACGGTGCCGTCGGCGAGCCCCGCCACCGTCTCGCGCGCCTGCTTCGGCGTCTGGAACCTCGACAGCGGCCGCACCTTGACGGGGAAGCCGGCGAAGCGCTCGGTGAACGTCTCGAGGTGCTGCTTGGCGAGGAGCGTGGTCGGCACGAGCATGGCGACCTGCTTGCCCTCCTGGATCGCCTTGAACGCGGCGCGGACGGCGACCTCGGTCTTGCCGAAGCCGACGTCGCCCGAGAGCAGACGGTCCATCGGGATCGGCTTCTCCATGTCGGCCTTGATCTCGTCGATGGTCTGCAGCTGATCGGGCGTCTCCGCGAACGGGAAGGCCTCCTCGAGCTCCCGCTGCCAGGGCGTGTCGGGGCCGAACGCGTGGCCCTTGGAGGCCATGCGCGCCGAGTACAGCTTGACCAGCTCCACGGCGATGTCGCGGACCGCCTTGCGCGCCTTGCCCTTCGCGGCGGCCCAGTCGCTGCCGCCCATCTTCGAGAGCACCGGTGCCTCGCCGCCCACGTAGCGTGAGAGCTGGTCGAGCTGATCGGTCGGGACGAAGAGCTTGTCGCCCGGATAGCCGCGCTTGGCGGGGGCGTACTCGAGCACGAGATACTCGCGTTGCGTCTTGACCGGGTTCCGGCCGCCGCTCGACACCTCGCGCTGCACGAGCTCGACGAACTTGCCGATGCCGTGGGTCGAGTGCACGACGACGTCGCCGGGCTTGAGCTGCAGCGGGTCGACGACGTTGCGCCGACGCGTCGCGAGCTTCTTCACGACGCGGCCGTCGTTGCCGATCGTGCGGCCGTAGAACTCGCTCTCGGTGAGGACGGCGAGCTTCGCCTCTGCCGACTCGAAGCCGCGCTCGAGCGACGCCACGACACAGACCGCGACCGCTTCGTCGGAGAGCTCGTCGACCCCGTCGCTCGTCCGCGCGGCGATGCCGCGTTCGGCCAGCACGTCGCGGGCACGGTCAACCAGCCCCGGGCCCGACGCGCACACGACGACGCGCCATCCGCGCGCGAGCAGGTCGCCGATGTGAGCGGTGGCTCCATCGACGTTGCCCTGGAACGAGGGGACCGCACTGCCGTCGATACGCAGATCGTCGCCCGTGTCGGTCAGCCCTTCGTCAGCGGCATCCGCGGCGCCCGAGTCGAAAGCGCTGAGCGCCCACCACACGCCGGCGCGCTCGCGCATCGCCTCACGCAGTGCGGGAAGGGTCAGGAAGTCGCCGGCTCCCAGGTCGACGGGGCTGTCCGCCCCGGCCGTCGCCGCGCTCCACGCGGCCTCGAGGAACTCGCGATTGGTCTCGCCGAGGGTGCGCGCGCGGGTGCGCGAGCGCTCGGGGTCGACGAGGGCGATCGCGGAGCCGCGAGGCAGATAGTCGACGAGCGGCACGACGCCCTCCGCGAGCGCGGGCAGGAGCGACTCCATACCCTCGACGGGGATGCCCTGCGACATCTTCTCAAGCATGCCCGTCAGGCTCGGGAAGGTCGGCGCCATGGCCGCGGCCCGCTCGCGGACAGCCGGGGTCAACAGCAGCTCGCGCGCCGGAAGCAGCTCGGCCGTGTCGACCTCGCCCGGGAGCGATCGCTGGTCTGCGATCGAGAACGCACGGATCTGGTCGACCTCGTCACCGAAGAAGTCGACGCGGAGCGGGTGGTCGGCCGCGGCGGGGAATACGTCGAGGATGCCGCCACGCACGGCGAACTCGCCGCGGCGCGAGACCATGTCGACGCGGTGGTAGGCGAGTTCGATGAGCCGGCGGACGACCTGCTCGAGGTCGCTCCCCCGCGTGCCCACCGTGAGCGAGATCGGCTCGGCGTCGGTCAGACCGGCGGCGAGGGGCTGGAGCGCCGCACGCACCGACGCCGTGATGATGAGGGGCGTGCCGCCGTCGTGCGCGGCCGCGCGGCGGAGCACCGCGAGGCGGCGGCCGACCGTCTCGGGGCTTGGGCTCAGTCGCTCGTGCGGCAGGGTCTCCCATGCCGGGAAATGGACGATCTCGGCCTCGGGAACGAGGCATTGCAGCGCAGCACCGAGCGTCTCGGCACGTCGACCGGTGGGGGCCACGGCGAGAACGACCGCGGGGCGTCCGTCGCGGCGGCGCTGCTCGAGCAGCGCGGCGAGGAGCGGGGCGTCGAGGCCGTCGGCGAGCGAGTAGTCGACGCTGCCGACCGCACCGGATGTCACCGCCTCCCGGAAGGAGTCAGCCTGCGAAAGGGCGCGCACGATCCCGGGAACTGTCACCACAGAAGCCTACCGCCGGCCACCGACACGGGCGTCTCTCCGCGCCCCCGGAGCGGGCTCAGCGCGGAGCGTGGAAGCGCTGCTGGGCCGAGAGGAGGCCGTCGCCCACGACCGCTTCGACCGCGTCCGCCGCATCCGAGACGAGGATGCCGAGCGTCTTGCGCTCGGTCGCGGAGAACGGGTCGAGGACCCAATCGGCCGGATCCTGCGCCCCGGCGGGCCGGCCGATCCCGACGCGGACGCGCGCGAACTCGGGGGTGCCGAGCGCCTTGGCGATGTCACGCACGCCGTTGTGCCCGCCGTGCCCCCCGCCGGTCTTGAGCTTGATGGTGTCGAAGGGGATGTCGAGCTCGTCGTGGACGACGACGACGTGGTCCGGATCGATGCCGTAGAACGATGCCAGGGCCGCCGCGGGGCCGCCCGAGACGTTCATGAACGTCTTCGGCTTGGCCAGCACCATTTTGGCCGCGCCCGGACGGAGCCACGACTCGGCAGCCCAAGCGTTGGCCTTGTGCGCGCGCAGGGTCTCACCCCGCCGGCTCGCGAGTTCATCAATGACCATCTGGCCGATGTTGTGCCGGGTCGCCTCGTAACGCGGCCCGGGGTTGCCGAGACCGATGATGAGCCAGGTGTCCGCCATGGCGCGCCTTTCGAACGACGGAGCCCGTCCTCACGAGGTGAGAACGGGCTCCGCACGGATGAGTCTTACTCGGACTTCGCGTCGCCCTCGGCCTCGTCGGCCTGCTCGGCGGCGGTCGCCTCGTCGGCAGCCTCGATCTCGTCGGCGGCGGCCAGCGTCGATGCGGGGACCGACACGGCGACGACGAGCGTCTCGGGGTCGGTGATCAGCGCTGCGCCGCGGGGCAGCGTCAGGTCGGCGGCGGTGATGCGCGCGCCGTCCTCGAGGCCCTCGACGTCGACCTCGACGTTGGTGGGGATGTGGGTCGCCTCGACCTCGAGCGTGATCGACGACGCGTCCTGCGTCGCGATGGTGCCCGAGAAGGGCTCGCCCGTGACGACGACGGGAACGTCGACCTGGACCTTCTCGCCCTTGTTCACGACGAGGAGGTCGATGTGCTCGATGATCTGGCGCACGGGGTCGCGCTGGACGTCCTTGACGAGGACCAGCTGCTCCTTGCCGTCGATCGAGAGCTCGATCACCGCGTTGGCGCGGCGGACCAGCAGCAGCATCTGGTGACCCGGCAGGGCGACGTGCACGGGGTCGGTGCCGTGGCCGTAGATGACGGCGGGGATCTGGCCAGCGGCACGCAGACGGCGGGCGAAGCCCTTGCCGAAGTTGGTGCGCGTCTCTGCAACGACCTTGGTGTCGGTCTCGGTGGACATGCGTTTCTCCTTGTGGGCCCGAGGCCCGGCTCAGCGGTATGCGGGTTCGACGCGAACGCGAGCGCGTGGAGAGGAAACGTCCTGCACACACCCTCGTCGATCACGGATCCCGGTTCCCGCACAGCGGGCACGCGGCATCCCTCGCCGAAGTACACCCCCACTCTACCAGCGCTGGGTAGGGTGGATGAGACGTCGTCTACGCCCGGAGGAAAAATGGATTACGGCTGGTTCTCACACGTGCTTCTGTGGGTCATCGGTGCGATGACGCTCGGCTCGATCGTCTCCGTCAGCCTCGCGCTGTTCTCGATGGGACGACAGGGCTACCGCAAGGGCTGACCCGTCTCCGGGCGTCGCCGCGACGACCCGATGACGAACGCGCGGGGCGCGTCACCTCACCGGTGGCGCGCCCCGCGCGTTCGTGTCCGTGCTGCTACCCGGGCCAGACCGCGACGACGACCTTGCCGGATGCCTCCGAGTCCTTCGCCGTCGCGAACGCCTCGACGATGTCGTCGGCGTCGACGACGTGGGTGATCACCTGTTCGATCTCGGGGCGCTCATCGAGCAGTCGGACGGCCTCGTCGATCTCATCCTTGAATCTGAACGTGCCGACGTAGAGCACTTCCTTGGAGATGAACGGCGCCAGGTTGACCGGTCGCGGTTCGTTGGGAACCATTCCCACCTGCACGACGCGCCCGGCCGGGCGCACAGCGCGCAGCGCCGCGGACACCGACGCCGCGACTCCCGAGCACTCCAGCACGACGTCGTAGGCGTCGGCGGGCGGCTGCTCGCTCGTCACGTCGAACGTCGTCGTCGCACCGAGTCGTCGTGCTCGCTCGAGCGGCCCGGCCAGCACATCGGTAGCGTGCACCTCGCCCGCGCCCGCGGCGATCGCTGCGGCCACCGCCAGCAGTCCGATGGGACCGGCCCCGGTCACGAGCACACGCGCGCCCACGACATCGCCTGCTTTGCCGAGCCCGTGCAGAGCCACCGCGAGCGGTTCCGCAAGCACGGCGCGACGGATCGGCAGGGTCGTCGGCAGCGGTCGCACCATGGCGCGATCGGCGACGACGAGTTCGGCGAGGGCGCCCTGGGTGTGCGGCGTCGTCGAGGCGCTGCCGAGGTAGGCGCCGCCCGGCCAGAGGTGGGGATCGTCCGCGATCGCCTCGACCTTCCGGCCGAAGGTGGCGGGGTGAAGTGTCACCGGCGTGCCGGGCTCCCACTCACCCGCGGGGTCGAGGTCGATCCGGCCGCTGAGCTCGTGCCCGGGGATGAGGGGCTCCCGCACGACGAACGCACCGTTCGCGCCCTCGTAGTAGTAGTGGAGGTCCGACCCGCAGATGCCGACGTAGTCGACACGGATACGCACCTCCCCCGGGCCGGCGACCGGCTCGGCGACATCGGAGATCTCGATCTGCTGCTTGCCGTGGATGTGTGCTGCGCGCATGGTGGTCCTTCCGGTCAGACGACGGCAGTCATGCCGCCGTCGACGAAGATGTTCTGCCCCGACACGAAGCTCGAGGCGTTCGAGCAGAGGAAGAGCAGGGCTCCGTCGAGCTCGCTGAAGTCGCCCCAGCGCTGTGCTGGCGTGCGCTGCGTGAGCCACGCGCTGAAGTCGGCATCGTCGACGAGAGCGCGATTCATCTCGGTCGCGAAGTAGCCGGGCGACAGCGCATTGACCTGCACGTTGTGACGGGCGAGGTCGGCCGCCATCCCCTTCGTGAGCTGCGCGACCGCCCCCTTGGTCGCGGAGTACGGCGCGATCGTCTGACGTGCGAGCGCCGACTGCACCGAGGCGATGTTGACGATCTTCCCCGACCCGCGCTCGACCATTCCCGGCGCCACGAAACGCGCGACGTAGAAGACGCCGTTGAGGTTGGCGGCGACGATCTCATCCCAGTCGGACACCGAGAACTCTGCGAACGGGGCGCGCCGCTGGATCCCCGCGTTGTTCACGAGGATGTCGGGAACCCCGACCTCGGCGACGATCGCCGCGACGCCCGCCTCGACGGCAGCGGCATCCGTGACGTCGAAGACGGCTGACACCGGTGCGGGCGATCCCGCCTCGGCGGCTTCGCGCCGCGTGCGCTCGACCGCCTCGGCGTCACGCCCGTGCACGACGACTCGGGCGCCTTCCCGGGCCAGGGCGAGCGCGAGGGAGCGCCCCAGCCCTCGCGACGAGCCCGTCACGAGGGCGACGCGCCCAGTCACATCGAACAGAGAGGACATCGGAACTCCTTGTCGTCCGGAAGGGAAGCAGTCGTCGGCGAAGTCAGATGAGCGACGCGAGCCCGAACAGACCGAGCACCAGGACGAACGCGGTCACGGATTCGATGGCCTGCTGCACCGTCCAGGTCTTGAGCGTCGTCTTGACGTCCATGCCCATGAGACGGCCCACGAGCCAGAAGCCCGAGTCGTTGACGTGCCCGGCGAACACCGAGCCGGCCGCGGTGGCCAGCACGATCGCGGCCACCTGGAGGGGGTTGAAGTCGCCCGCGACGACAGCCGGCGCCGCGAGGCCCGCGGCGGTGACGAGCGCGACAGTGGCCGAGCCCTGCGCGAGACGGATGATGACCGCGATGACGTAGGCCGCGACGATGATCGGCAGGCCCAGGTCGGACAGCGTGTCGGCGAGCGCGTCGCCGATTCCGGAAGCACGGAGGACTCCGCCGAACATTCCGCCGGCACCCGTGATGAGGATGACCGACGCGACGGGGCCGAGGGCCGAGTCGACGACCTTCTCGAGCGCGGTGCCGTTCTCGCCGCGGCGCGTGCCCAGGACGAAGGTGGCCACGATCACCGTGATGAGCAGAGCCACGAAGGAGTTGCCGAGGAGCACCAGCACCTGGACCCAGAGGTCGTCGGTCGACACAGCGCCGGCGGAGGCGAGAGTCGTGAGCCCGGTGTTCAGGAAGATCAGGAACATCGGCAGGAGCAGCAGCAGGATCACGGTACGGGGACGCGGCGGGTTCGCTGGCTGGTCGTCGTCCTTCTCGCCGAACAGCGCCGGGACGGGCAGCGGGATCCGAGCGGCGATGAACTTGCCCCAGAGGTAGCCCGAGACGTACCAGACGGGGAAGACGATGACGAGGCCGAGGAGCAGGACCAGGCCGAGGTTCGCACCGTAGGCCTCGGTCGCGGTGACCGGCCCGGGGTGCGGCGGCAGGAAGACGTGCATGACCGAGAAGGCCGCGGCGGCGGGGATGCCGAACAGCAGAACGTTCGCCTTCGAGACGCGGCGCGCGATCGCGAAGATGATCGGGAGCATCATCACGAGCCCCGCGTCGAAGAACATCGGGAAGCCGAGGATGAGCGAGGCGATACCGAGCGCGAACGGGGCACGCTTCTCGCCGAACACCTCGACGAACTTGTCGGCGAGCGACTTCGCGCCGCCGGAATGCTCGATGAGCCGGCCGAGCATGGCGCCGAGCGCCACAAGCAGGGCGACCCCGGCGAGTGTCCCGCCGAAGCCGTCGGTGAGCGTCTTGGCGATCGCTGAGACCGGCACCTGCGCGACGAACGCGGTGAGCAGCGAGACGATGATCAGCGTCAGGAAGGCATGCACCTTGCAGACGATGATCAGGAACAGGATCAGGGCGATCGCGCCGACTGCGATGAGCAGCAGCGGTCCGGCACCCAGCGTCTGGGTCCAGTCTTCCATCGGTATCTCCGTTGATGTCGGGAAGCGGACGCCCCGGGGCTGAACCCCGCGGATCGTCCCGCGTTAGTATTCGAGCTACCCCGTGCCACGGCAGCGGAGCAGAGCGATCCTCGCACAATGATCGTATCTTTTACAACCACTGATCGTATTTTTCGGAGGCGTCATGGCGCAGGCATCCCACGGGTCCGTGCTCGACGCGCTCGGGCTCCGCATCGCCTCCGGCGAGCTCGCTCCCGGATCGGTGTGCACGCTGGCCGACCTCGAAGCCGAGTTCGGCGTCTCTCGCACGGTCATCCGCGAAGCGGTTCGCGTGCTGGAGGCGATGGGGATGCTCTCGTCTCGCCGACGCGTCGGTCTCACCGTGACGCCGACGAACGAGTGGAGCGCGCTCGACACCCGCCTGATCGGCTGGCAGCTCGCCTCGCCGCGCCGCGACCACCAGATCGTCGTGGTGAACGAGCTGCGTTCCGCCGTCGAGCCGATCGCGGCGCGCCTGGCCGCTCAGCGCGGCACCGATGTGCAGCGTTCAGAGCTCCTGCGCCTCGCTTCGCGACTCGAGGAGCTGGGCCGGAGCGGCAAGGGCGCCTCCCCGGAGTATCTCGCGGTCGACATCCAGTTCCACGACCTCATCCTCGACATGAGCGGCAACCTCATGCTCGCGGCCAACAAAGCCGCGATCGCCGCCGTCATCGCGGGACGCTCCGACGTGGGGCTCACCCCCGCGGTTCCCTACGAAGAGGCCCTCGACAACCATGTGCGGACCGCCGCGGCGATCGCGCGCGGCGACGCCGACGGCGCCGAGCGCCACACCCGGGGATACGTCGACGCGGTCCTCAGCGAGGTGCGGGCGCTGGTGTGACCAGCCCGTCGGGCCGACCGCCCCGGAGCGCCGTCACGAGCGCGTCGATCGACTGGTCCGTCATCCGCTGCACGGCACCGCTCGTGTGACCTCCCGCATGCGGCGTCGCCACCACGCCCGGGTGCCCGACGAGCGGCGAACGGGAGGGCGGCTCGGTCTCGTAGACATCGACCGCCACGCCGTGGAGGCGCCCCTCGTCGAGCGCACGGCGGGCCGCACCCTCGTCGAGCAGTCCCCCTCGAGCGGTGTTGACGACGATCGCCCCCGGCGGCAGCAGGCCCAGCCTGCGCTCGTCGAGCAGATGGCGCGTCTCGGGGAGCAGCGGGACGTGCAGGCTCACGACGTCGCTGCGGCGGCACAGCTCGTCGATGTCCACCCGCTCGACGCCGGCCTGCGCGAACACCTCGTCGGGGAGCATCGGATCGAAGGCGACCACCGTCATCCCCAGGCCCCGCGCCCGTTCGGTGACCAGGCGCCCGATGGCGCCGAAGCCGACGACTCCCGCCGTCGCACCCGTGAGCTCTTTGCCGTGGAGTCTCGGCCACTCCCCCGCGCGCACCGCTTCGTCGAGCCTCGGGATGCGCCGCGCGGCGGCCAGGACGAGGCCGATCGCGAGTTCAGCGACGGCGATCGCATTCGCCCCGGGAGTGCGTGTGACGGTGACGCCTCGCGACGCGGCGGCATCCAGGTCGACCCGGTCGACACCCACCCCGTAGCGGGCGAGGACACGCAACCGGGGCGCGGCCGCGAAGACGGACTCGTCGTACTCGTCGAGTCCGGCGATGATCCCGTCGACGTCCGCGACGAGCGGCACCAGCTCCGCCGCCGTGAGCGGGCGCCCGTGGGGATTGACGATGACCTCGCCGACCTCCTCACGGAGTCTCCGCAGCGACGCGCCGTCCGGATCGCGGCAGAGCGACGTCGGCGTCACGAGCACCTTCATCGCGCCGCCTGCGACGATCCGGGCACGGTGCGCTGGTACTGATCGAGGTAGCGCGCGAAGCCTTCGTCATACCGGTCGCGGTGCTCCGCGCGTGGCGTGATCGTCCGCACCTCCACGTCGTCGAAGGCGGGATGCCGCAGGTCGAGCCCACTCGCGAGCATCCCCATCCGCACCGCGCCGACGATCGAGGTGTGCTGCTGAGCCGACACCTGCATCTCGACCCCGAAGACGTCGGCGGTCAGCTGGGTCCAGAAGGGCGACGAGAGGACGCCGCCGGAGAGGACGATGCGACGGGGCGTTCCCCCGAGCGCCGTGAGCTCCTTGTAGCAGTGGAAGAGCGAGTACACGATGCCCTCGAGCACCGACTGGTACATGTCGACCCGCGAATGAGCAGGCGCGAGATCGACGAAGCCGCCGCGGCGCTGGTCCTGCCAGCCCGGGCTCCGCTCGCCGAACAGGAACGGCAGGAAGACGGGCAGGTCCACGCGTTCCGTCGACAGCGACGGCTCGATGTCGAGGTAGTCCGTCGACGCTCCGAACAGGCGGTCGCGCGCCCAGTCGACGCAGTTGCCGCATCCCGAGGTCGCGGCGCCGCTCAGCGCACCGAGCGGCGAGCGGTACGACCAGGTGCTGAGGGTGGGCGAGAACGCCGGATGGCGCGACGCCACCCGGAGCGCACCGCTGGTTCCCATCGAGAAGGTCATCTCGCCGGGTTCCGTCGCGAGGTCGCCGATCTGGTTCAAGCCGCCGTCCGGGCCGGGTGTGAGCACCGGGATGCCCGCGGTGAGCCCCAGGAGCACCGCGGCCTCCGCCGACAGGGGTGCCGTCGCGGTCGTCTCGTGGAGCTCCGGAAGCCGGACGCGGCCGAGGTCGAACCGGTCGATGACCTCGCGATCCCACGTCGCGTCCGATGCCGACAGCAACCCGCTGCCGGACGCGAGCGAGTCGCTCGTCCAGATCTCACCGGTCATCCGGGCGAAGATCAGGCTGGCCTGGTCGAGCGCGAGCAGCCCGTCGATGTCGAGGCCCTGCGACCGCAGGTGCTGGAGCTTGAACACGGGGTAGATCGCGTTGACCATGCATCCCGTGCGCTCGTAGAACCACCACGTGAAGTCGTCGTCAGCGCGCAGGGCCGCACTGAGGTCCTGCGCTCCGGTGTACGGCCATTCCATCACCGGAGTCACGGCGGAGAGGTCCTCGGAACGCAGCGTCAGGCCATGCCAAGTGCCGCTCAGCACGATGAGGTCGATCCGCTGGCCGGCGGCGGCTTCGCGGCCGAGCGCCATGAGCTGGATGTAGATGGCGTCGCCGTCCCGGACCGCGGAGTCGGGCCCGTCGACTTCGAACCTGCGGCTGCGGACGGAGACCGCGCCGGTGTCCGTGTCGAAGAGCATGGTCTTCGCCGAGGTGGTGCTGGCTTCGAGAGCGAGGATCTTCATGAGGGCCCATCGTCGGGTGTCCGGCGGGCAGCAGCGTCGCCGAGACCCAATGATATGATCATTCGGCCGACGATGGACACCCCGAGGAGAAACATCATGGTCGCTGTTCTCGATCAGATCGCCCGCCACCGCCTCGTCCCGGTCGTCGTGGCCGACTCCGCCGAGGAGGGTCTCTTCATCGTCGATGCGCTCGCCGAGGGCGGGCTCCCGGTGGCGGAGATCACCTTCCGCACCGCGGCAGCGCCCGCCGCCATCGAAGCCATCGCCGAGCGAGGCGACGTGCTCGTCGGGGCCGGCACGATCGTGTCGCCCGCCCAGGTCGATACGGCCGTCGCCGCGGGCGCCCGTTTCCTCGTCTCCCCCGGATTCCATCCCGCCGTCGCCGAGCGAGCCGCCGACCTCGGAGTTCCCCTCGTTCCGGGAGCCGTCAGCGCGACCGAGATCATGGCGGCGCTCGCCGCCGGCATCACGACCCTCAAGTTCTTCCCCGCCGAGACCTCGGGCGGCCTCCCCGCCCTCCGCGCACTGGCGGGTCCTTTCGGCGACCTGCGGTTCGTGCCGACCGGCGGAATCGACGCCACGAACCTCGACGCCTACCTCGCGCACCCGCAGGTGACCGCTGTCGGCGGTTCGTGGATGCTGCCGCGGGCCGCCGTCGAGGCGCGCGAAGCCGTCCGCATCATCCGAGCGACATCCGACGCCGTCACACGCGTCGCGGCCTTCTCGCAAGCCGCTCCGGCCAGCCTGCCGAACGGATAAAGTGGCGAGAGAGCCAGGCTCTCTCGCAGTCCCTGGCACCCCCACCCGCACGCGAACCTGGAGCTACGCATGGCGTCGACCCCCTCACCGACAGGACCCTCGACCGATCAGGATCAGGCGCCGCACGAAGCGGCCACGGTCCACGAGGGCGCCCCGCGTCCCGAGGAGGTCGACCGTCCGACCCCCGACGAGAGCAGCGCTTCCGCCGAGGCCGGCTCGGGCTCCGCCAACATCGGTGTGGTCGGACTCGCCGTCATGGGCTCGAACCTCGCCCGCAACCTCGCGAGCCGTGAAGGGAACACGGTCGCCGTGTTCAACCGCTCGCGTTCGAAGACCGATGAGCTCATCGAGACCCACCCGGAGGCGGGCTTCCTCCCCGCCTTCTCGTACGAGGAGTTCGCGGCCAACCTGCAGAGGCCGCGCACCGCGATCATCATGGTCAAGGCCGGCCGCCCCACCGACGCCGTCATCGACGAGCTCATGCGCGTCTTCGAGCCGGGCGACATCATCGTCGATGGCGGCAACTCGCTCTTCACCGACACCATCCGCCGCGAGAAGGCGGTCCGCGAAGCCGGCTTCAACTTCGTCGGCATGGGCGTCTCCGGCGGTGAGGAGGGTGCCCTCCTCGGCCCCTCGCTCATGCCCGGCGGCCCCGATGAGTCCTGGGTGACCCTGGGCCCGATCCTGAAGTCGATCGCCGCCGTCGCCGAGGGCGAGCCCTGCGTGACGCACGTCGGCCACGACGGCGCCGGACACTTCGTGAAGATGGTGCACAACGGCATCGAGTACGCCGACATGCAGCTCATCGCCGAGGCCTACGACCTCATCCGCCGCGGCACGGGCAAGTCGCCCGCCGAGATCGCCGACATCTTCGCCGAGTGGAACCGCGGCGAGCTCGAGTCGTACCTGATCGAGATCACCGCCGAGGTGCTGCGCCAGACGGATGCCGCCACGGGCCAGCCCCTCGTCGACGTGATCGTCGATCAGGCCGGCGCCAAGGGCACCGGCGCGTGGACCGTGCAGACCGCGCTCGACCTCGGCGTGCCCGTCTCCGGCATCGCCGAGGCCGTGTTCGCGCGTTCGCTCTCGAGCCACCGCGAGCAGCGCGACGTCTCCGGCTCGCTGCCCGGCCCCGACGACGCCTCGTTCACCGTCGACGACGCCGACGCCTTCATCGAGCAGGTGCGCCTCGCGCTCTACGCCTCGAAGATCGTCGCCTACTCGCAGGGCTTCGACGAGATCCGCGCCGGTGCTGCCCAGTACGGCTGGAACATCGACCTCGGTGCCGTGTCGAAGATCTGGCGCGGCGGCTGCATCATCCGCGCGCAGTTCCTCAACCGCATCGCGGACGCTTACGCGACCGGCGACGAGCTCCCCGTCCTGCTGACCGCACCGTACTTCGTCGAGGCGCTCGGCCGAGCCCAGGACGCATGGCGCCACGTCGTGCAGGCCGCTGCCGGTGCCGGCATCCCGGCTCCCGCCTTCAGCTCGTCGCTCTCGTACTACGACGGCCTGCGTGCGGAGCGCCTGCCGGCAGCCCTCATCCAGGGCCAGCGCGACTTCTTCGGCGCGCACACCTACAAGCGCATCGACAAAGACGGCACCTTCCACACGCTGTGGTCGGGCGACCGTTCCGAGGTCGAGGCCGAAGACACGCACTGACCCCGACTTCCGAGGTTACGAGGCCCCGTCGAGCATTCTCGCTCGGCGGGGCCTCCGCCGTATGCGACGACGCGAGACGTCAGAGAGTGCGGACAGTCAGAGCCAGTCGTTGCGCTTGAAGATCCCGTACAGACCGGCGCTCAGGAGCACCATCAGCCCGAGCGCCATCGGATAGCCCCACGGCTGCGCGAGCTCGGGCATGAACTTGAAGTTCATCCCGTAGACGCTCGCGACGAAGGTCGGTGCGAACCCGATCGCCGCCCACGAGGAGATCTTCTTGACCTGCTCGTTCTGGCGCACCTGGACGACCGTGAGGTCGGCCATCTTCTCGTCGAGCCGCTGGTTCACGAGGGTCGCGTGGATCGTCAGCGCATCGTCGAGGGTGTGTCGCATCGACTGCACGCGCTCCGCCACATACTGGGCGCGCCCCCGGACGTCGTCCCACCCGGCGGGCTCCGTGCCCGCTGCCGCATCGGTGAGGGTCGCTCCGAGCCGCGTCAGCACGTCGGGCAGCGGCGACGTGGCGTGCGCGAGGTCGATCACCTCGCGCTGCAGGTCGAAGATGCGCCGGGACACACCGGGGTCATCGCCGAAGAGCTGGTCCTCGATCTCGTCGATGTCGTTCTCGACGCCGTCGAGCACCGCACGGTAGCCGGTCGTCACGAGTTCTGCGAGCACCCACATGACCGATGCCGGTCCGCGGCGCAGGAGCTGCGGGTGCTTCTGCAGCCTGCTCCGCAGTTCAGCGAGATCGATCCGGTCCGACCGCGTGACGGTCACGATGACGTGGGGGGCGAGGAAGACGTCGATCTCGTCGCAACGGACGGTCTCGCTCTCGTCGTCGTAGTGCGCGGGTTGCAGCACCACGAACGCGTGGTCGCCGTACCTCTCGAAGATCGAGCGCTGGTGCGGCCGCAGGGCTTCCTTCACCGCGATCGCAGGCACCCCGAGTGCGGTCGCGCGCGCCTCGAGCGCAGCGTCGCCCGCATCCACGAGCGCGACCCAGGCGAAGCCTCCCCGCTCCTCCGCCAGCGCGACCGCCTCCTCCGGCGGCATCCCCTCGCCCGCCGCTGCGCCGTCGACGTAGACCGCCGTCTCAACGTTCGTCATGACGTCACCGTATGCCACCGCGCATGCTCACAGCCCAGACATAGCATCGTCCATAGCTTCTCCATAGAGAACGCCTCACAATGGCAGCATGACCACCCCAGCACCCGCCACCCTGCAGCGTCCCGACGGCTCCCCGCTGCGCGTCCTCGTCGTCGACGACGAACAGATGCTCACCGACCTGCTCTCGATGGCGCTCAAGATGGAGGGGTGGGAGGTCCGCTCCGCGGCATCCGGTTTCGAAGCGCTCACGCTCGCACGCGAGTTCGAGCCCGATGCCATGGTCCTCGACATCATGATGCCCGACCTCGACGGGATGTCGGTGCTGCAGCGGCTTCGGCAGTCGGGCGACGATGTGCCGGTGCTGTTCCTCACGGCGAAGGACTCCGTCGGTGACCGGGTCGCGGGCCTCACTGCCGGCGGCGACGATTACGTCACGAAACCCTTCAGCCTCGAGGAGGTCGTTGCGCGCCTGCGCGGCCTGATGCGGCGGGCCGGCACCGCTACGGCGGGCGGCGCCGATCCGATTCTGCGTGTCGGCGACCTGACGCTCAACGAGGACTCGCACGAGATCGAGCGCGCCGGGACGAGCATCGAACTCACCGCGACCGAGTTCGAGCTGCTCCGGTACCTCATGCGCAACCAGCGCCGCGTCGTGTCGAAGGCGCAGATCCTCGATCGGGTCTGGAACTACGACTTCGGTGGACGCTCCTCGGTCGTCGAGCTCTACATCTCGTACCTGCGAAAGAAGATCGATGCGGGACGCGAGCCGCTCATCCACACCGTCCGAGGCGTGGGCTACATGATCAAAGCGCCGCAGTGATCGCCCTCCCCGGACGCGCGCACGAGCTCGGGCGCCGCCGTGTGCGGAAGCGCTGGACGCTGCAGACGCGACTGATGCTCACCGTCGTCAGCGTCGTCGCGTTGACGCTGATCGCTAGTGCGGTCGGACTCGCCACCACGATCAAGACAGTCCTGGTTTTGACCGTCGAGACGAACGCGGTGTCACTCACCCGCAACCTTCAGTTCTTCGACAGCAGCGGCTACGTCGTGCGACTACGTAACGCAGAAGAGACGATCGCGGGAACGCAGGGGCTCCCGTACGGCTACACACTCCTCATCCAAGACCCGCGCGGGCCCCTCACCGGTGCGACCTTCGACGGCGAAGAAGGCATCCGGAGCCTCACCGCCGACGAGCTCGGCGACCTCGCCGCGGCAGACCTCAGCTCCGGTCCCGTCACGATCCAGATCGGCGACCTCGGCGCCTACCGTGTCGTGTCGTTCAAAGTGGGCGACGCCACGGGCCTGGGTGCGATGCCGCTCGCGCAGGTAGACAACACGGTCGCAACCGTCGCCACCACGATCACCATTGTCACCGTCGGCGGCTTGCTTCTGTTGGGCGCAGCAATCGCCGTCGTCATCCAACGAGCCCTCCGCCCGCTGCGCGTGGTCGCAGACACCGCGACGCGCGTGGCGTCGCTCCCCCTGTCGCAGGGCGCTGTCTCCATCACCGAGCGCGTGCCCGCCGAAGAGACCGACGACCACGACGAGATCGGCCGAGTGGGCGCCGCCCTCAACACACTGCTCGACCACGTCGACGAATCCCTCGTCGCACGACAGCGCAACGAGGAGCGCATGAGGTCGTTCGTCGCGGACGCCAGCCACGAGCTGCGCACCCCGCTCGCCTCGATCCGCGGATACTCGGAGCTCTCGCTCCGCGCGATGCGCCAGGGAGTGCCCGGCGTCGAAGAGACCACGACAGCAGCGCTCGAGCGCATCCAGGCGCAGTCGTTGCGCATGACGAGCCTCGTCGAAGATCTGCTGCTCCTCGCGCGACTCGACGAGGGACAGGAGCTCGTCTACGGAACCGTCGACCTCACCGCGCTCGCGATCGACGCCGTGGCCGACGCGCGCGCAGCGGGTCAGGACCACGAGTGGCGGCTGGATGTCGGTGACGAACCCGTCGTCGTCGCGGCGGACGCCACCCGCATCACGCAGGTCGTCGCGAACCTCTTGGCCAACGCCCGCGTCCATACTCCCGCCGGGACGACCGTCACCACCGCCGTGCGCGTCGCCGACGGAACCGCGATCCTCTCGGTCCACGACGACGGCCCCGGTATCGATCCGGCCGTCGCCGACGAGATCTTCGAGCGCTTCTCACGCGGCGACAGCTCGCGGGCACGTCAGACCGGCGGCACCGGCCTCGGACTGTCGATCGCACGCGCGATCGTCGCGGCGCACGGCGGCTCGCTGACGGTGCAGAGCGAGCCGGGATCGACCACGTTCGAGCTCCGCCTGACGGCGCGACCGGCTGACCCGGGAACCGCGGGGGTCGCGGCGGGGCCGGGCGGCGGGGCGGCCGGGGACGGCGGGGCGGTTTCGGACGGCGGCGCGGTTTCGGACGGCGGCGCGGTTTTGGACGGCGGCGCGGTTTCGGACGGTCAGCCTCTCGGCGATCCCGACGACGAGCTGCCGCGATGACCTAGACCACACTGCGGGTCATTGCGCTTCGGCGTGAGACGAGGTTCCGCGAAGACGAGCGGTCACTCGCCTGGCGCAGGCGTCAGTGCCGCTGTCGCGGTCCGGCTCGGGTGCCGGTTCGGGTTGCGGTGCCAGCGGCGGAGCAGTCGCGAGAGCGGGCCCTTCCTCGCCATCCGCCGTCCGCCGTCCGCCGTCCGCCGTCCGCCGTCGCGAGGGTCCGGCACCGGCGCCGGCGGTTCCTCCCCACGTGGCGGGTCGAATGAGTTCTCACCCTTCGTATCTTTGTTCGACTTCAATGTCGGACCCTGCTGCCACAATGGGAACATGACAGCGAACGCGGGTGGTGGTGCGGACGGTGGCGAGGTCTCGCCGCACGGCCCCGCGATCGCGGCGTACGGCGAGGCGCTCGCGCTGGTGCATGACGCGGATGTCGCGTCGGTGCGGGCTCTGGCTGAACTGGGCCGGTCGGCGTTACGTGAAGCGCGCCGTGAGGGTGTGCGCGGGATGGCGTCGGACATGGAGCTGCGGTCGGTCGCGGCCGAAGCGGCCGGGCTGGCGCGGCGCAGCGACCGGCGCCTGCAGGCCGACATCGACCATGCGTTGACGATCGTCGATGACTACCCGGCCGTGTTTGAGGCGTGGGAGCAGCGGCGGATCACCCGCGACCACATCGAGGTGGTCGTCAAAGCGGGAACCGGGCTGCCCGATGAGGTGCGGGGCGAGTTCGAGGTCGCCGCGATAGCGGTCTGTGAGCGGGATATCGCGACGCGGGTGAAGCCGGCCCTGCGGGCCCTGGCCGAGCAACTTCACGAACGCACCTTCACCGACCGGCACCGAGAAGCCGCCGCGGGCAGGTGCGTTCGGGTATCGCACGGTGCGGACGGGATGTCGGACCTCATCGCCACCCTCCCCACCGTCATCGCCGCCGGAATCCTCGACCGCCTCACGCAGATGGGGCAGTCCGTGAAGGACGCCCGGGCTGAGGGTGCGGGGACGGATGCTGCGGGAGCGGATGCCGCATCGGATGTCCGGACGATGGACCAACTGCGCGCGGACATCCTCGGCGACCTCGTCCTCAGCGGGGCACCCGTCGTAGACCCGACCTACGGGGCCGACCGGGCCGGTGGGCTCGGCGCGATCCGAGCACGGGTGCAGGTCGCCGTGACCGCTGAGACCCTGACGGGCACGGATGAGAACCCAGCCGAGGTTGTCGGGGCCGGGCTCATCGACGCCGACACGGTACGACAGCTCGCCGGGCAGGTATCGGAGTGGGATCGGCTGTTCATCGACCCGGTCACCCGCACCCCGGTCGAGATCGACACCTACCGGCCCACCGCGGCCATGAAGAAACTCCTCACCGCCAGAGACCAGCACTGCCGGTTCCCCGGATGCCGACGAGCCGCGATCCGATGCGAACTCGACCACACCATCGACTACACCCTCGGCGGGCACACCCACATCTACAACCTCGCCCACCTCTGCCAAAGACACCACTCGATGAAGCAATTCACGAAATGGGAAGTGCGGCAGGTGGGAGGCGGGGTTCTGGAATGGACCTCACCCCTCGGGCGGGTCTACCGCGAAGACGCACCGACGCCGGCGGTGTGCTTCACGATCGACACGGGCGACACCACCGACACGACGAATCCACCACCGGACCCCGCACCCGGTGAAGCCTCACCCGACGAACCACCACCCTTCTGACGCCAGCCCTCCGACGTCAGCCGCGCTCGACGCCGGCCATTCGTCGCCGGCCATCTGACGCCAACGACCCGACGCCAACCGCGCTCGACGCCGGCCGTTCGTCGCCGACCAACTGACGCCAGCAATCCGACACGAGCCGCGCTCGACGCGGACCATCCGACGTCAGCGATCCGACGCCGACCATTCGACGCCAGCGATCCGACGCCAGCGATCCGACGCCGGCCATTAGACGCCGACCATCCGACGCCAGCCCTGCTCGACGCGCGCTCGACCCGCGGCTCGCAGCGCGGGCGTCTCAATAGCCGGCGAATGCGTCGGTCGTGAGCGAGCGCGCCTTCGACAGCGCGGGAGCCAGGTCGGCGATGAGTCGAGGGGGGCCGGAGATGAAGGCGTGCCGTTCGCCGAGATCCGGCACGAGACCTGCGAGCGAGTCGGCGCTCAACCGCTCGCCCCCGGTCCAGCGCCAGTGATCGGGAAGGTTCCGCGGCTCATCCCGCGTCACCACCATCACCGGGATACCCGCAGCGATGATGTCGTCGCGGAATGCCAGCTCCTCGGCATCCGATGCCACGTAGACCATCACGACGTCACGCTGCTCCCCGGACAGTCGCATCTCGCGCAACTGCGACACGAAGGGCGTCACGCCGATCCCCGCAGCGACCAGCAGGACCTTCGCATCCGTCCGCGCGGGCAGCACGAAATCGCCCCACACACCGGTGACGGGAAGATCGCGACCGGGCTCGACCAGCGCGAGGGCCTTCTTGTAACTCGACTGCGACCCCTCGCGAATCGCGATGCGCACCTCCGGCAGCTCCGCCGGCGCCGAGACGATCGAGAACTCGCGCCGTGTCCCCCGCGCGTCCACCCGACGGTGCGGCACCTCGAGCTCGAGGTACTGGCCCGGACGGAACCGGAAGCCGCGATGAGCTCGGAATGTCAGCTCGCGAACGGACGGGGTCAGCGCAGTGCGCTCCACGAAGGTCAGCCGCACCGCAGCACGGTAGGCGAAGACGAACGCGAGCAGGTTGCCGATCAGCAGCGCACGCTCCTGGCCCAGGCTCACGTCGCCGATGAGGATCGGCCATCCGGCGAGAGCTCCTACGAGCGCTGCCACCGCGTACTGCTGTCGCCGACGCGGCGGCAGCGTCAACGGCTCCGACAGCATGAACGCGCCGAGGAAAAGGAACGGCGACGACCACAGCACCTGCCCGATGACGGTCGCGTCGACGGGGAGCGAGACCTGCGCGTACTGCACGAACGTGCGCGCAAGGGCGACAGCGACCGCCACGACCAGGAACACCGCGACGACCCGCACCTTCTCGGTTCGCACGAGCACGAGCGCCCCGAGCACGACGACAGGCACCGCGAGCACGGGCGACCCCACCCACCATGCCGAGGCGCCGAGGTCGGGGAACGGGATGCTGAGCACCGTCAGCACCGTCGCTCCGGCGGCGGCGGGGTTGAAGATATGGCGTCCGCGCCAGGCCAGCAGATACTTCGACGCCGAGGCGACCGCTCCCGCGATCGCGAGCCCAGCCAGCCCCGCGGGTTCGAGCGTCGGGCGCAGGACGAACAACAAGATCAGGGCCGTGATCGCTGCCGACTCGACGCGCCAGGTACGACCGAGCAACCGCTGCGCCACGGCATCCACCGCGATGATCGCGACGGCCAGCACCACGAGCGAGACCGGCAGGGCCACGGGATCGCCCGCGATCTGACCGGCGAGCGTCAGGACGAACGCGATCGCCGCGAGCACGGACAGCGCGACGAGGACGAACCGGTACATCGACACGCGTCCGAGCGCACCGACGACACGGTTCCGAAGGGCCGTCAGGGATGTCATACGAACAACTCCGCTTCGCAGTGAGGTGACCATTCGACGGACCCGTCGGTGCGCATCCGCACCCACGATGCCCTGCTGCGCTCCGCGAACCGCGGGCCGCCGTCGAAGAACAGGGCCGTGGCGACGGCATCCGCCGTCATCGCATCGGCGGCGACCGCCCAGGTCGCCGCGTAGCTCCGCACCGGCTCGCCGGTTCGGGCGTCGAGAACATGGTGCAGACCGTCGCCCCAGGCGCGGCGGTTGGTCGCCGAGGCGCACAGCGCCCCGGCATCCAGCGTCCACACTCCCACCGCACGTGAGGCGTCGTACGGATGCTCGAGAGCCACGCGCTGGCTCACCCCGTCGATCGCCAGATCGCCGCTCGCATCGACGACGAGCCAGCCGGTCGTGCGCCGACGCAGCTCTTCGAGCACGAGATCGACGAGACGCCCCTTACCGACGGCGCCCACATCGATCGTCGCGGGCCGGTGCAGCGTGAGCCGGTCACCGGATACCTCGACGACGTCACGCCACTGGTCCGGTGCCGCGACCGCTCCCCCGTCGCGCATCGAGTACGACGCGTCGTACCCGCGCCGGGCGAGCGCATCTCCCACGAGCGGATTCACCGCACCGTCCGTGGCATCCGCCAGCGCACCATAGAGAGCCACCATCGCCGCGCCATCCGGCGGTGCGGCGACAGAGCCGCCCGACGCCAGCCGACGGACGGTCGAATCCTCTCGAAACCGCGACCAGTCGCGGTCGAACGCCTCGACCAGAGACGTCACCGCCGCGCGATCGACGTCGCGCAGCGGTCGTTCGCTGTCGACACGCCAGGAGGTTCCGATGGCCTCGAACTCCCACCGTCCCGCAACGGGCGCTACGGCGGTCATGCCGCCGCGTCGGTGCGGATCTCCTCGACGGCCGCGTTGAAGCCGCCGCTCGTGAGCGACGAGCCCGCGACACGGTCGACTTTCACGTCGTCGAGGCTCTTGCCGACGACGGCATCCGAGATGCCGCCGATGAACTGCGACTGATACTGCTTGCTCTCGCGTCGGGTCGGCTCGCCGGTGACCTCGACCGCCGTCACGGCGTCCGACGCGATCGTGAGCTGCACCGTGATCGTCTCGGGCCCCTCCGGGGTCTGATAGGTGCCCTCGGCCGTGTAGGTGCCATCCGTGTAGGTTCCGCCGGTGGCACCCCCGTCCGAGCCGGCCGAACCGGTCGAGCCGGTCGTGGGTGTCGCGTCGGATGACGGCGCCGCGCCCGACCCGGGCTGCTCGGCGTCGGCTTGTCCCGCACAGCCGGCCAGGAGCGCGAGCCCGGCGACGGAGGCCGCGGCGGCGGTCACTCGGAGTGAACGGGGTACGGCAGTGGCGTGGATCATGAGGGTCCTCCTGTGTCGTGCCCCTCCGGGGGGAGGTGGGCTGATCTCACGCTAGCGGCCCGTCACCATGGTGCCCCTCTGTTGTTCCTATGCGTTTGCATCGAGTCGGCGAGGCGTCCGCCACAATGCCTTCAGCCCTTCCACCGCGAAGAAGATCGCCACGGCGAAGCCGAGCGGAAGCAGCCACGCCTGCGCCGACAGCGGCCGCGACTCGAACAGGACGTTCATGAAGGGCACATACGTGTAGATCAGCTGCAGCCCGACGAGCGCCGCGGCCGACCACCAGATCACTCGATTGCCCCGCAGGACATCACGAGTCACGCTGGACCGGGTCAGGAAGCGACAGTTGAGCAGGAACGCCAGCTGTCCCAGCGCGAGCACCGACACCGACACCGTTCGAGCGACGTCGAGGTCGGCGCCCGTAGCCCGAACGATCACGAACGCGGCGAGTGTCGCGCCACCGATCAGCACCGAGACGACCAGGACGAACGCGAGCTCGCGCAACGAGATGATCGATCCCCCGCTCGACCGCGGCGGTCGCGACATGATCCCGGGCTCGGCCGGCTCATAGGCGAGAGCGAGCGAGAGCGTCACCGCGGTGACCATGTTCACCCACAGCACCTGCACCGGAGACAGCGGCAGCGCCAAGCCGAAGACGACGGCGACGAGGATCACGAGCGACTGGGCCCCATTGGTGGGCAGCAGGAAGACGACGGACTTGCGCAGGTTGTCGTAGATCCGGCGTCCCTCGCGGATCGCCGACCGGATCGTCGCGAAGTTGTCGTCGGCGAGCACGATCTCGGCAGCTTCCTTCGTCGCCTCCGTGCCCTTGATGCCCATCGCGACACCGACGTTCGCGCGGGTGAGGGCGGGCGCGTCGTTGACGCCGTCACCCGTCATCGCCACCACCTCACCGTGCGACTGGAGAGCCCGGACGATACGGATCTTGTGCTCGGGACTCGTCCGTGCGTACACGTCGACCTCACGCACGACATCCTTGAGCTTCTCCTGGCTGAGCGACTCGAGCTCTCCCCCGGTGAGCACGCGGGGCTCGTCCTCCGATATCAGCCCCATCTCGCGACTGATGGCGACGGCGGTTCCCGCGTGGTCACCCGTGATCATCTTCACGCGGATGCCGGCCCGGTGGCAGTCGGCGATCGCCTCGATGGCTTCGGGGCGCGGCGGATCGAGGATGCCCCACAGCCCGAGGAACTCCAGCTCCTCGACGTCGTCGAGTCCGACCTCGTCGAGACGCGACGGTTTGCGGGCCGCGGCGAGGACACGCAGACCCTCCGCGCTCAGCTCGGCGACGGCGGCATCCCAGAACTGCCGGTCGAGTTCCTCGGGTCCGCGGGCCCCACGCTGACGCGCCGACCGGTCGAGCAGACGGTCGGGTGCCCCCTTCACGAGCAGCGCCCGAGACCCGTCAGGGCCCTCGTTGAGCGTCGCCATGAACTTGTTCTCCGAGTCGAACGGGAGCACATCGATCCGCCGGACACCGTCGGCCTCGCCGTCGTGGCCGCCCTTCATCGCCACGACGCGCAGGGCACCCTCGGTCGGCTCGCCGACGAGCTTCCAGCCATCCTCGTCCGACATCACATCGGCGTCGTTGCAGAGGTCCGCGACGGCCAGAACGGCCGAGAGGTCGCCGCCTGCGCTTTCGGCTCCACCCGTCCGCTCGATCGCACCGGTGGGCTCGTACCCCGATCCCGAGACGTCGTACCGGGCGAGCGGCGTGACGATCCGCCGCACCGTCATCTCGTTCTTCGTCAACGTGCCGGTCTTGTCGGAGCAGACGGTCGTGACCGAGCCCAGGGTCTCGACGGCGGGGAGCTTGCGCGTGATGGCCCGGCGCCGGGCCATCTGCTGGACGCCGATCGCCAGCGTGATCGTCACCAGCGCCGGGAGGCCCTCCGGAATGGCTGCCACGGCGAATCCGATGGTGGCCGAGACGAGCTCGCCGGACGGCATCCCGTGGACGAAGCGACCGATGAGCATCATCGCCGCCGCCATCCCGAGGATGACGAGCGTCAGGACCCGCCCGAAGGCGTCCAGCTGCTTCGTGAGCGGGGTCGTCAGCGCACCGGCGCCGCCGACCAGCGCCTGGATCTTGCCGATCTCGGTGCGGGCGCCGGTCCCGGTGACGATCCCCTGGCCCTGCCCGGCCGACACGATGGTTCCGGAGAACGCCATCGGCGTCCGGTCGCCGACCCCGGCGTCGACGTCCACGGGATCCGTCCGCTTGGACGCCGGAACCGACTCTCCCGTCAGAGCCGCCTCGTCGATGCGCAGCTGGCTCGCCTGGATGAGCCGGAGATCGGCGGGGACCTTGTCGCCGGGCGCCAGGCGCACGACGTCTCCGGGCACGAGATCGGCGGCAGGCACCTTCCGCCATGAGCCGTCACGCCGCACGCTCGCATCCGACGACAGCATCCCGCGGATGCCCGCGAGCGCCTTCTCCGCCCGACCCTCCTGCGCGAACCCGATGACCGCGTTGATGATGGCGACCGCGAGGATGACCCACACATCGAGCCAATCCGCCATGACCGCCTTGATCGCGGCGGCGGCCAGCAGGATGTAGATCAGGGTGTCGTTGAAGTGCGAGAGGAACCGCAGCCACGCGGGCGTGCGCTTCGCTTCCGGGAGCACGTTGGGCCCGATGACGTCGAGGCGTCTCGCGGCGTCGTCCGAGCTCAGCCCGTCGGCGCTGGTTCGGAGCGCCCCGGAGACCTCATCGACGGGACGAGCGTAAGAGCGAGGCGACTCGAGGTCCGCCTCGGAGAGGGGGGCAGCCATGCCGCCGATCCTACGGCGTGGGGGCGTCCGCCACACCGGCCGCCGCCGTGCAAGATCCCCCGCCGTGCCGCCAACAGGCTGAACGGCCTCCGGACACCGCCGAGGCGCCCCGCGCACCCGGTCAGCCTGACGACGGGACAGCCCGCAGGCACGGCCACCGGACATTCAGCCCTTCGGCAGGACAGCCGGCCGAGGGGAGGAGGTCCGACGAACACGACCGCGGTGGGTGTGCCCTGCACAGGCCCAACCCGCCCGTAAGCGGCCGCGGACCATGCTCCGGTGGCTCTCAGCCTGTGGACGGCACACGGTGGATGCCGCAGGGACGGGGCTGGCAGGGCCGGGCCGGCGCGGGGCGGGGTGGCTCGAGGCTCGAGTCAGGCGGCGCCGTCGAACATGCTGGTGACGGAACCGTCCTCGAAGACCTCCTTGATCGCGCGCGCCAGGAGCGGGGCGATCGGGAGGATGGTGAGGCCGGGGAAGCGCTTGTCGTCGCCGAGCGGGATGGTGTCGGTGACGACGACCTCGTCGATCGCGGCATCCTGCAGCCGATCGACGGCCGGGTGGCTGAAGACGGCGTGCGTGGCGGCGACGATGACGCGCTCGGCGCCGCTGTTCTTCAGAGCCTGCGCGGCCTTGACGATGGTGCCGCCGGTGTCGATCATGTCGTCGACGAGCAGGCAGACGCGTCCACTGACATCACCGACGATCTCGTTGACGGTGACCTGGTTGGCGACGTTCGGGTCGCGACGCTTGTGGATGATGGCGAGCGGCGCACCCAGGCTGTCCGACCAGGTGTCGGCGACCCGCACCCGGCCGGTGTCGGGCGAGACCACGGTCAGCTTCGCCCGGTCCTCCGGGCTGAGCGTGCGCTCGAAGTGCTCCAGGAGCACCGGCTTGGCGAACAGGTGGTCGACGGGTCCGTCGAAGAAGCCCTGGATCTGTGCGGCGTGCAGATCGACGCTCATCACACGGTCCGCGCCGGCGGTCTTGAACAGATCCGCGACGAGACGCGCGCTGATGGGCTCACGCCCGCGCCCCTTCTTGTCCTGACGCGAGTACGGATAGTACGGCGCGACGACGGTGATGCGCTTGGCCGATGCGCGCTTGGCGGCATCCAGCATGATGAGCGTCTCCATGAGCCACTCGTTGACCGGCGGGCCGAACGACTGCAGGAGGAAGAAGTCGCAGCCACGGATCGACACCTCGAAGCGCGTGAGGATCTCACCCGACGCGAACGTGCGGTGCTCGGTGGGCACGAGCTCGGTGCCGAGCTGGGTCGCCACATCGGCCGACAGCGCGGGGTGCGAGCCACCGGATGCCACGACGAGGCGCTTCTTGGTCTTGGCGACCAGTCCCGGGGCGATCCCCCGCGAGACGTCCAGGTCAACCGTGTTCTTCTTGCGAGCCATCGTCCGCTTCCTGTGAAGACCGCACGCGTGCCGCTGCTGCGGCGGCTGCAGTACCGGGTCTGTTCTTCTCGACCCACCCTGTGACATTGCGCTGGGGGGCGACGCTGAGCGCGAGAGCACCGGCCGGGACGTCCTTGCGGATGACCGCTCCGGCGCCCGTCTTGGCGCCCTCACCGATCTTAACGGGCGCGACGAAGACGTTGTGCGAGCCGGCGTGGACCTCGTCGCCGATGACGGTGCGATGCTTCGCGAGGTCGTCGTAGTTCGCGGTGATGGCGCCGGCGCCGAGGTTCACGCCGCGGCCGATCTCGGCGTCGCCGACGTACGACAGGTGCGGCACCTTGCTGCCTTCCCCGATGACGGCGTTCTTCGTCTCGACGAAGGTGCCGATCTTGCCCCGCTCCCCCAACTGCGTGCCCGGCCGGATGTACGAGAAGGGCCCGACGGTGGCGCCCGCGCCGATGACGGCGAGAGTAGCGTCGCTGCGCGTCACCGAGGCGCCGGCCCCGACCTCGCAGTCGGTCAGCGTCGTGTCGGGGCCGACCGTCGCCCCCTCCGCGATCACCGTCGCGCGCAGGATGTGCGTGTTCGGAAGCACCGTGACGTCGGGTGCCAGGGCCGCCGTGACGTCGATCCAGGTGGTCGCCGGATCCTGGATCGTCACGCCTTCGAGCTGCCACCGACGCACCGTGCGCGCGTTGAGCAGGCGCCCGGCCTCGGCGAGCTGCACGCGGTCGTTGACGCCGACGATGAGGCTCGCGTCACCCACCGGCTGCGCCGCGACCGCGAGGGAATCGGCCCGCAGCATCCCGACGACGTCGGTGAGGTACTTCTCGGCCTGCACGTTGGCCGTGCTGATCCGTCCGAGCCGCTCGCGCAGCGGCGCCGCCTGGAAGGCGTACACCCCGGCGTTGATCTCGTCGACGGCGCGCTCGGCGTCCGTCGCGTCCTTGTGCTCGACGATGCGGTCGACGCCACCGGCGGTGTCGCGGATGACGCGACCGTAGCCCGTCGGGTCGCTGAGGTGAGCACTCAGCATGGTGGCGGCGGCGCCCGATGCGCGGTGCGTGCTCAGCAGCACGCGCAGCGTGACGTCGTCGAGGAGCGGAACGTCCGCACTGAGCACGAGCACATCACCGGCGAAGTCCGGCAGCCGGTCGAGCGCGACCTCGACGGCCCGGCCCGTGCCGGGGATCTCGTCCTGGTCGACCACGACGACCTCGGGTGAGACGCCGAGCACGGCTTCTGCGACACGATCGCGCTCGTGCCGGACGACGACGAGCACATGAGCGGGCGCGAGGTCGCGCGCGGTGTCGAGCACATGCCCGACGAGGGGGCGACCGCCGATGCGGTGCAGCACCTTCGGGAGGGACGACTTCATCCGCGTCCCCTGCCCCGCGGCGAGGATCACGACAGCGAGACGGGGGTCGAGTTGGGTGTCGCTCATGCTCCGCCGCCAGGACTCGAACCTAGACCTCACAGCTCCAAAGGCTGTCGTGCTGCCATTACACCACGGCGGACCGCCGCACCGAGATGCAGCCCGACAAGTCTGCCAGAGCGCGCGGTGCCGCGTCTCCGCATCGCCAGTGTCACGGTTCGCGGTTCGCGGTTCGCGCGGTTCGCGATAATGGTGCCATGGCACACGAGACCGACGAGGTGGACCGCATCGTCGGCGCGTGGACGCTGCAACGCCCCGACCTCGACTTCTCGCCCCTCGAAGTCCTCTCCCGGGTCGACCGGCTGTCGCGGTACCTCGACCGTGCGCGACGCGAGGCGTTCCGCCGCAGCGATCTCGAGCCGTGGGAGTGGGACGTGCTGTCGGCGCTGCGCCGCGCGGGCGAGCCGTACCAGCTGAGCCCCAAGCAACTGCTCCTGCAGACGCTCGTGTCGAGCGGGACGATGACCAATCGCATCGATCGGCTCGTCGCGCGCCGACTCGTGCGACGCGAGTCGGACCCGGGCGACGGTCGCAGCGTGCTCGTGACCCTGACCGACGACGGACGGATCCGAGTGGATGCCGCGATCACGCGTCTCGTCGACGCGGAGGCGGTGCTGCTGGCGGGCTTGTCGAAGAGCGACCGCGATCGCCTGGCCTCGCTGCTGCGCAAGCTCTCGCTGGGGTTCGACGGCTCTCCCCCGGCAGCATCGAGCTGATCCGATCGAGCCGGTCCGCCGGCGTGCGTCCGGCGTGCGCCCGGTGAGCGTGGCCTAGCCTGGAAGCAATATGGCGCATCTTCTGGGAGCCGAGGGCCTTCGCCTCGAGTATCCGACCAAAGTGGTGTTCGACGGGGTCTCCCTCGGTGTCGACGAGGGCGACCGCATCGGGATCGTGGGCCGCAACGGCGACGGCAAATCGAGCCTCCTGCGCATGCTCGCGGGGCTCGTCGAGCCCGACGCCGGCCGGGTGACCGTCCGCGGCGGCATCCGGGTCGGAGTTCTCGCGCAGGCCGATGACCTCGACGACGACCTCCGGATCCGCGACGCGGTGGTCGGCGATCTCGCGGACCACGAGTGGGCGGGCGACGCGCGGGTGCGCGACGTCATCGCGGGGCTCCTGGGCGATCTCGACTGGGAGGGACCGATCCGCGGCCTCTCCGGTGGTCAGCGCCGCCGCGTGTCGCTCGCGGCGCTGCTCGCGGGCGACTACGACGTCGTCTTCCTCGACGAGCCGACGAACCATCTCGACGTCGAAGGCATCTCGTGGCTCGCGGAGCACCTCAAGCGCCGCTGGTCGGCGGGCTCGGGCGCGCTCCTCGTCGTGACGCACGATCGCTGGTTCCTCGATGAGATCTGCACCGCGACGTGGGAGGTCCACGATCGCATCGTCGAGCCGTTCGAGGGCGGATACGCGGCCTACATCCTGCAGCGCGTCGAGCGCGACCGGCAGGCCGCCGCCATCGAAGCGCGCCGGCAGAACCTCGCCCGCAAGGAACTGGCATGGCTGCGCCGTGGCGCCCCTGCCCGCACCTCCAAGCCGAAGTTCCGGATCGACGCCGCGAACGAGCTGATCGCCGATGTCCCCGAGATCCGCGATCGTGTCGCCCTGCAGTCCCTCGCGGTGTCACGACTGGGCAAGGATGTCGTCGACGTCCTCGACGCCGGCGTCAGCTACGGCGATCGCGTCGTGCTGGAGAAGGTCGAATGGCGTGTCGCGCCGGGCGAGCGCACCGGCATCCTCGGCGTCAACGGCGCCGGCAAGTCGACCCTTCTGGGGCTGATCTCCGGCACGGTCGAACCGACGACGGGGCGCGTCAAGCACGGCAAGACGGTCAAGGTCGCGACCCTCTCGCAGCGGATGGTTGAGCTCGACGAGCATCTCGAACAGCCCGTGCGCGTCGTCATCTCGAACCTGCGGACCAGCTACACGGTCGGGTCGGGGTCGAAGGCGCAGGACTTGACGCCGGGGCAGCTCCTCGAGCGGATGGGGTTCAGCTCGGCTCAGCTGTCGACACCGGTCAAAGACCTCTCGGGCGGGCAGAAGCGGCGTCTCCAGCTGCTGCTGATCCTGCTCGACCAGCCGAACGTCCTGATCCTCGACGAGCCGACGAACGACCTCGACACCGACATGCTCGCCGCCATCGAGGACCTCCTCGACTCGTGGGCGGGGACGCTCATCGTCGTCTCCCACGACCGGTACTTCCTCGAGCGCGTGACCGATCAGCAGTACGCCATCCTCGGCGGTCGGCTGCGACACCTTCCCGGAGGTGTCGACGAATACCTCCGCCTGCGTCGCGAACAGCCCGGGCGCACGGGGTCGAACGCGACGGCAGCCGCGCCCTCTTCGGGTTCGGGCGGACCACCGTCGAGCTCGACGACGCCCGCGCTGACCGGCGCGGAGCGGCGCGCGGCCGAGAAGGAGGTCTCCGCGATCGACCGCCGACTCGAGAAGATCCAGGGCGAGATCGCGGCCGTCGACGCCCAGCTCGCGGACGCGCACGACGACTTCGAACGGATCATGGGCCTGCAGCGTCGGCGCGACGAGCTCGTCGCCGAGACGGCGACCCTGGAAGAGCGCTGGCTCGAGCTCGGCGAGGCCATGGACGGCTGACCACACGACGAAGCCCCCGGCACTCTGGGCACCGGGGGCTTCGTGGCGGATCAGACGAGTCCGTTGTCCTCGAGGAACTTCTTCGCGATCGCGGCCGGCTCGAGCTTGTCCACCGTGCTCTGGACGTTCAGGGCGACCAGGGCCTCGGGGGTGAGCTTCGCGCTGACGGCGTTAATGGTGTCCTCGACCTCGCCCGCGAGGTCCTTGTTCACGACCGGGACGACGTTCGACGCGAGGAAGAGGCCCTCCGGGTCTTCCAGGACGACCAGATCGTCGGTCTGGATGCGGGGGTCGGCCGTGAAAACGTTGGCGACGTTGACGGTGCCGGCGACGAGGTCGTCGACCGTGGTCTCGCCGGTCGCCTGGAAGCCGACCTGGATGCCGTAGGTGTCGGCCAGGCCCGTCGGGCCGTAGGGCCGCTGCTCGAGCTCGGCGGGACCGCCGAGGGTGAGCGGCTCGGTCACGTTCGCGAGGTCGGCGATCGTGGTCAGGTTCCACTGCTCGGCGAAGGCCGCGGTCACGGTGTACGAGTCCTGGTCGCTCGCGGTCGCCTGGTCGAGCACCGTCAGGTTCTCGGGCAGCGCGTCGGCGAGGGCGGCGTAGACGTCGTCCGAGGTGCGGGCCGTCGTGTCCTCGTCGAAGTACTGCAGCAGGTTGCCGGTGTACTCCGGGAACAGCGTCAGCGAACCGCTCTCGAGCTCGGGCAGGTACGCCTCGCGCTGACCGGTCGTGAACTGACGGTCGACGGTCTTGCCGGCGCCCTCGAGGGCCTGTGCGTAGATCTCGGCGATGATCTCGTTGGAGTAGTAGTCCTGCGAGCCGATGACGATGGTGCCGTCGGCGGGGGCAGCCGAGTCGCCGCCGCCCTCGGCGAGCGGGTCGGAGCTCGCGCATCCGGCGAACAGGGTGGTGGCGGCGAGCACGCCGACACCGGCCGTCAACAGGCGGCGGGTCGTGAAGCGAGACATGGGTTCCTCTTTCTGATGGTGCGAAGGTGGGGTGCTGTGGGTCGGGATGGTCGGTCAGGCGGTCGCGGCGACGGGTCGGCGGGTCCGCTGCGGGGCGTCGGCGGCACGGACGCCGCGCGGCACGCTGAGGCGCTGCAGGAGGGCGAACACGGCATCGAGCAGGAGCGCGAGCACCGCGAGCACGAGCGCCGCGCCGAGGACCTGATCGATCGCGCGCAGGTCGATGCCCTGGATGATGCGGAAACCGAGCCCGCCGAGGTCGGTGTAGCCCGCGATCGTCACCGTCGCCACGACCTGCAGGACGGCCGAGCGAAGCCCGCCGATGAGCAGCGGCAAGCCGAGCGGAACCTCGACGCGCCAGAGGATCTGCCACTCCGTCATGCCGACGGCCCGTGCGGCGTCGATCGTGCGACGGTCGATCGCCTGCAGTCCGCTGTAGGCGCCCGCCAGCAGCGGCGGGATCGCCAGCACGACGAAGGTGATGAATGCCGCCTCGGTCTTCTGGGTCACCCCGAGCAGCAGGATCAGCAGGATCAGGAGTCCGAACGACGGGATGGCGCGGGCCGCCCCCGACACGGCGACGGCGAACTCGCGGCCCCTGCCGGTGTGGCCGATGGCCCAGCCGATCGGCACCGCGATGAGCGCCGCGATCAGCACCGAGACGAACGTATAGAACAGCTGCTGCCCGATCAGGAACGGCACCGAGTTCGTACCGGTGTACTGGGCGGGGTCGAGGACCCAGGCGATGGCGTCGACGAAGACGTTCATGCGGTCGCCTCCCGTCGGCGGCGCGCGCGGCGATCGCGGCGCACGGATCCGGCGTGAGCCCACGGCATGACGAGACGTCCGATCACCACGAGCAGCGCGTCGATCACGAGCGCGATGACCGCGACGGCCACGATGCCGGCGAACACCTCCTCGAGGAGGCGACGCTGGATGCCGTTGGTGAAGAGGTAGCCGAGGTTCGTGACTCCGACGAGGATGCCGACGGTGGCGAGCGACACCGTCGAGACGGCCATCACCCGCAGACCGGCGAGCAGCACGGGGCCGGACAGGGGCAGGTCCACGGCCCAGAAGCGCCGGAACCCGCCGTAGCCCATCGCCGTCGCCGCCTGCCGGACGCCGGGGTCGACCGAGTCGAAGCCGTCGGCGACCGAGCGCGTCTGGATCGCGATCGCGTAGATCGTCAGTCCGACGATGAGGTTCGTCTCGGTGCGGATGCCGTACCCCAGCGCACTGGGGAGCAGGACGAGCAGCGCGAGGGACGGGATCGTGTACAGCAGCCCGGTCAGGGTGATGACCCAGCCGCGCAGCAGCCGGTAGCGCCACGCCACCCACCCGAGCGGCACCGAGAGCACGAGGCCCAGCACGATCGCGATGACGCTCTGCCGGATGTGGTCGAGCGCGAGCGAGGAGATGAGGTCGAGGTTCGACCAGATCCACGACACGTCAGACGTCGCCTTCGACCAGGGCGCCCTGCGTGCGGCCCTCGGAGTCGACCAGGACCGCTCCGTTCGCCGTCCGCTCGACACGGAGAGCGCGCTTGCCCCGGTCGACCCCGATGAAGCTCGCGACGAACTCGTCGGCCGGGTCGCGGATGATCTCGCTGGGCGAGCCGACCTGGAGCTTGTGCGCGCCGGCGGCGAGGATCACGACCTGGTCGCCGAGGAGGAACGCCTCGTCGATGTCGTGGGTGACGAAGACGACGGTCTTGCCGAGCTCGCGCTGCAGACGCAGCAGCTCCTGCTGCAGCTCGTCACGGACGATGGGATCGACAGCGCCGAACGGCTCGTCCATGAGCAGGATGTTGGGATCGTTCGCGAGCCCCCGGGCGACACCGACGCGCTGCTGCTGGCCACCCGACAGCTGGCTCGGGTAACGATCGGCCATGCGGGTGTCGAGACCGACCGTCTCCATCAGCTCGAGCGCCCGCCGACGCGCATCGCGTCGGCTCGTGCCGGTGAGTACGGGCACGGTCGCGATGTTGTCGGCGACGGTGAAGTGCGGCAGCAGACCGGAGTTCTGCATGACATAGCCGATACGCCGGCGCAGCTGCACGGGAGAACCGGTCGCGACGCTCTCGCCGTCGATCTCGATGGCACCGGAGGTCGGCTCGACCATCCGGTTGATCATGCGGAGCAGCGTCGTCTTGCCGCACCCGGACGATCCGACGAAGACAGTCGTCTGATGCGACGGGATGACCAGCGAGAAGTCCTGCACCGCGCGGGTGCCGTCGGGGAACTCCTTGACGACGTCGCGGAACTCGATCACGCGTTCAGCTCTCGATCACGACCGAGCGGTCGAACGCGACGTATCCGGAGAAATCGGTTCCGACGCGTTCGATGGCGGTGGGATAGGGCGTCGGGTAGGACCACGCCTTGTCCGGGGAGCCGGCGACGTCGAAGTACTGGGCGTCACCCTTCCACGCGCACGTGTAAGCGGTGTCGCTCTCGGTCAGGACACCCGCGGCGACGCTACGCGGCGGGAAGTACCAGTTGCCCTCGATCCGCACGAGATCGCTCTCGTCGGCTTCGGCGATGATCGTTTCGCCCAGTCGTGCACGCATGGCGCCGCCCTCCGTTGTGGTCTCTCACGCTAGCGTTCGGAGCCGACACCCGGGCCATGTTGCGTCATGACGCGAAATGGACTAAAACCGCGTTTCCCGGCCCGCGGGAACGGTCAGTACCAGAGGCCGACGCGCGGAACGGTCGTCGACGCGAACATCCGCGAAGCACGCGCGAGACCGGTGCCGTGCACGCGACCGGCCCGTCCGAGTGTCGCCGGAGACACGCCGCCGAGGTACACGGCTGCGAGCTCGACGACCGACAGCTCGAGCTCCTCGGCACCGGAGGTCTCGGCATCCGCCGCCGCCGACACCGTGCCGGTGCCGTCGTCGTCGACCGTCAGGAGATACTCCCCCGTCGCGATCCCGAGCGGGTCGCTCACGCGCAGCAGCAGGCGCCCCGGAGCTCCATAGGTGCGTGCGCGGAGCGCCGCGGGAACGTCCACGATGCGCAGATACTGGTGGTCGAAGACCGTGACCGACGCGGCCCGTCGATCGCCGATCATCCACAGGATCGGCTCGTCGACGGAGCACAGCTCGGCATGGACGTGAGCGACCAGGTCGAGCTCCAGCAGGAACCGCCAGAGCGCGGCGTAGGCGTCGTCGGTCTCGGCGATGAGGATCGTCACCTTCGCCGTGCCCTTGACGATGTCGCGCTCGTGAGGCGCGAGCGAATACGTCAGGATGCCGCGCACCTCGCCCGCCGCGTCGCGATACTGCACGCACCGGATGTCGCCGCCGTCCTTCGCGTCGGGGTCGGTTCCGGTGAAGCGGTCGCCGTGACCCGGCGGCAGTGCGATGTCACCGGGAGTGCGGTGCCGCGTCCGGTCGTGAAGCGTCGCGACGAGGTCGCGCGCCGAGGCACGGTCGATGAAATCGAGCCGCCCGTCCGGCGCCGGCCCGCTCCAGCGCACCCTGCGGGTGTCGATGTCGAGGATGGCGGCCGACGCCGCCGATGCGAAGCCGTAGCGGCCGTAGAGCGTGGACTCGGTCACCGTGAGCATGGCGATGGGCAGACCTGCCGCCGCGACGGTGCGCACCTCCCCCTCGAGAAGCGCTCGTGCGATGCCCCGGCGTCGATGCGTCTGGGCGACCGTGACGGCGCTGATCGCACCGGCCGGCACCGTCCCGCCGGGCACGGTGAGCTCGGACGGCCACGATGCGATCGTGCCGACGGCGACCTCGGGGAGCGGCCCGCTCTCGTCGAACACGCCCGTCAGCCGACGACCGCTGTTGCGGCCACGCGCTCCGGCGATCTGCTCGGCGGAGCGCTCGCCGTCCTGGAATCCGCGGGCGACAGCCTGGATCCAGCCGTCGAACCCCGGGTCGGCGGCCGGAACGGTGCGGTAGGCCAGCCCGCGCTCGGAGAGCGTGCGATGCGAGGCCTCGTCGACGTCGCGCTGCAGCAGAGGGATCGGAATCTCGGTCATCGGGTCACCACTTTCGCGCCCGTCACCGGGCCGGAGATGTGACGGGCGCGGTGGCCCATCGCGGACAGGGTCAGTTCGAGGCCGCGAGCGGCATCGGCGTCGGCCGCGAGAAAAGCGAGGGTCGGGCCGGAGCCGGAGACGACGCCGGTGAGCGCGCCGACGTCCGCGGCCCGCTCGAGCAGGTCGGACAGGTCAGGACGCAACGCGCACGCGGCATCCTGGAGATCGTTGCGGAGTGCGCCGGCGAGCAGGTCGGCAGAGCCCGACCGCAGAGCCTGAAGGACGACGGGATCGACCTCCGGCGGCTCGGGTCTCGGCGCGATGTCGGGTCGGCGTTCGGCTCGCAGCCGGTCGAGTTCGGCGTAGACCTCCGGGGTCGAGAGTCCACCGGCATCCGCCACCACGACCCAGTCGAAGCGGGCCCGCCCGAGCACCGGGCTCAGCCGATCGCCGCGGCCCGTACCGACGGCGTTGCCTCCCATGAGCGAGAACGGGACGTCGGCGCCCAGGCGGCCGGCCATCTCCTGCAGCGCGGGCGACGTCAGCCCGGCCCCCCAGAGCGCGTCGCACGCGACTAGAGCGGCGGCGGCATCCGCCGACCCCCCGCCCATGCCGCCCGCCACCGGGACGGCCTTGCAGATGTCGAGGTGCACGCCGCCGAGGTACCCGACCTCCCGCGCCACCATCCGCGCTGCGCGCAGCGCGAGGTTCCGATCGTCGAGCGGGACGCCGGGCACGGGCGCACCGGCCTCGTCGACGACGCGCACCGTGAAGTCGTCCGCCGGTGTCGCCACCAGGTCTTCGTAGAGCGAGACGGCCTGATACACGGAGGCGACATCGTGATAGCCGTCGTCCTGCACGGCTCCGACGTCGAGGAAGAGGTTGATCTTGCCGGGGGCCCGCACACGCACACGGTCGGGGACGGCGCTGAGGCTCATGAGCCGTCCGGCCCGTCCCAGATCGAGCCGATGCGGGCAGCGATGTCGTCGATCCGCCGGAGCTCGTCGTCGGTGAGATCCGGCCCGTCGAGAGCCGCGAGGTTCTCGTCGAGTTGAGCCGTGCGCGATGCGCCGATGAGCGCCGACGCGACCACGGGATCGCGCAGCGTCCACCGGATGGCGAGCTGCGCGAGGGTCTGCCCTCGATCGCGGGCGAGATCTCCGAGCTCGCGCAGCCCGGAGAGCGCCGAAGCCGACAACCGTCCGTCGTCGGGCAGCGAGAAGCGCTGCATCGAACGCTCCGACGTGCCGTCGTCGAGGTACCGCCCCGTCAGCAGCCCCTGCTGCAGCGGCATGAAGCCGATGGCGCCCATGCCGTCGCTCCGCAGCTGATCGGTCAGGCCGTCCTCGATCCATCGGTTGAGGATGGAGTAGGACGGTTGGTGGATCACCAGGGGCGTGCCGAGTTCTCGGGCCGCTGCGGCAGCTCGGGCGGAGTTCTCCGCCGAGTACGACGAGATCCCGACGTAGAGCGCCTTGCCCTGACGCACGAGGGCGTCGAGCGCGCCCACCGTCTCCTCGATCGGTGTCGTGTCGTCCTCGCGGTGCGAGTAGAAGATGTCGACGTAGTCGACGCTCATGCGCTTCAGGGACTGCTCGGCACTGGCGATGAGGTACTTCCGCGACCCGTGATTGCCGTACGGACCGTCCCACATGTCGTATCCGGCCTTCGACGAGATGATCAGCTCATCGCGATACGGGGCGAAATCCTCGCGCATCATGCGGCCGAAGTTCGTCTCGGCCGACCCGTAGGGCGGTCCGTAGTTGTTCGCGAGGTCGAAGTGCGTGATCCCGCGGTCGAACGCGTGCCGCAGCACTTCGCGCTGGCGGTCGAAGGGGATGTTGTCGCCGAAGTTCCACCAGAGCCCCAGCGAGATCGGCGGCAGGAACAGTCCCGAGGAGCCGACCTGGCGGTAAGCACTGCTCTCGTAACGGTCGGGGGCGGCGGTGTACGGACGGTGCAGGTCTCCGCCGCGCGAAGCGGGGAAGCGGGGCGAGGCGGTCACGGTCCGAGCCTATCGACACGTCGTGTGGACCCGACCCGCTCGATGGTGGATGTTCGAGGTGCGCGGAAACACCGATGTAACGGAGAATGTCTAGTCTGCCTACCGAGACATCATTCCCCCGAGGAGGAAACCCTGGCCCTTTCCGCTCTGCCCCGCCGCGAGAACCCCTGGATCGATCTGCCCGCGCGACGCGATGACGTCGTCCTCGACGAGGGCGTCCTGCGCCTCGTCCACGAGACCACGACGCCCGACGCCGCCCGCACCGCGGACCTGCTGCTGCTCGCCGACGCGCTCGACGCGGCCGGCATCCGTGCGCTGCTGATCCGCCATGATCTCCATACTCCGGCGCTTGCGGTCGATCTCGCGGACGCGGAGCGCGTCACGACGGCCCTGCGGGCACTCGGGCGGAACGAGCCGCTCTACCTCAAGGCCAAGGGGGCGGAGCCGGTCTTCGCCGCCGACGCCGTCATCCCCGGCTCCGCGCCCCATGCCGTCCGTGCGTATCGGCCGCGCGTGAGCGCGACCGGCGGACGTCGGTACGACCATGAATACGGTGTGAGGGTCGAGTTCTGGCGCTTCGGCGAGGCCACGGTCGAGGCGCCGCAGGCCAACGCCCTCATGCGACGCTTCACGCCCGCGCAGGACGTCGAGATCGTGACCGCGACGCGCTACGGCCGCGAATGGCAGACCGTCGGCGGGATGCTCGAGCCCCACCCGCGCGAGGTCACGCACGACATCGACATGGTGTTCTCCTGGGTCGACGGCTCGGCCAGCGAGTTCCAGCGTCAGCGTGCGGCGCAGCTCTCGGAGTACGTCGTCGGCGAAGGCGACGACGGCCCGGCTCGATACCGCCATGTCGACGAGCTGCGTTACGCGCTGCGCAGCGTGCACATGTACGCACCCTGGGTGCGCCGGATCTTCATCGCCACCGACTCCCCCGCACCGGCCTGGCTCGCCGATCACCCGAAGGTGACGATCGTCCGGAGCGAGGAGTTCTTCGCCGACCCGTCGACGCTGCCCACGCACAATTCGCATGCCGTCGAGGCCCAGCTGCACCGCATCGACGGCCTCGCCGAGCACTTCCTGTACTCGAACGACGACATGTTCTTCGGCCGCCCGGTGCACCCCGAGCTGTTCTTCTCGCCCGGGGGAATCTCATCGTTCGTCGAGTGCGACGTGCGCATCGGCTCCGGCGACCCGCGCCTCGAGCGCTCGGGACACGACAACGGACTGCGGGTCAACCGCGCCCTGCTGCGAGAGCGCTTCGGCCGGGTCATCGTCCGTGACCTGGAGCACTGCGCCGCTCCCCTGCGCCGCAGTGTCATGAGCGAACTCGAGCAGACCTTCCCCGAGGACTTCCGACGCACCGCGGCGTCCCGCTTCCGGGCCGCGACCGACATCTCGGTGACGAACTCGCTGTACCACTACTACGCGATGTTCACGGGCCGGGCGCTCCCCACCTCGGTACCGCGCACCCGCTACGTGCAGACCACCCTGGCGCGCTCGCTCGCGGGAATGGAGCGGCTCGCGAAGCGCCGCGACATCGACATGTTCTGCCTCAACGACGGCGGCGAGACCGAGGTCCCCGAAGAGATTCGGGTGGCATCGCTGCGCGACGTTCTCGAGCGGATGTTCCCGATCCGGGCTCCGTGGGAGATCCCGGCCGTCAGCGAAGGACAGGTACGGGACGCGTCGGCGGCGCGCTCCGGCGTGAAGCGCTGACCGGAGCGATCCCGGCCTGGGCCAGCCGCCGCTGCGCCTCGCCCGCGTCGGTGTACTCGAGCGTCGTCGGCGCGTCGATCGGGACGACCGAGTGGACGACGGTGTCGTCGTAGACGTGCACGAAGTTGAACGACTGCGCGCCGTCCTGCGGACGGGTGCCGCCCACGGGGACCGTGAGGTCCTGGGCGTAGCAGGTCGACGATGCCACCGAGACGGGGATGCCGGCGAACGTCGCGAACGTCGAGTAGTGCAGGTGCCCGGCGATGATCGCGCGCACATCGGACCCCGCGAGGACGGACGCGAGCGAACGCTGGTCACGCAGCTCGACGCTCGCGGCCAGCGGCAGCACGCTCGGCACCGGCGGGTGGTGCATCGCGAGGATCGAACCGAGCGGCGCGGGCGTCGACAGCACCTCCCGCAGCCATGCGAGCTGCTCGGGTCGCACTTCGCCGTGGTGCGCCCCGGGAACGCTCGTGTCGAGCGTGATGAGCCGGAGCCCGTCGATCTCGTCGACCCGATCGGCCGCTTCGGCGGTGCCGGACTCTCGCCACAGGGTCTCGCGGAAACCCGCACGGTCGTCGTGATTGCCCATGACCCAGAACACGCGCGTGCCGAGACGCTCGGCGAACGGCTCGACCAGGTCGCGTAGTTCGGCGTAGGCCCCCCGCTCGCCGAGGTCGACGAGGTCGCCGGTGAAGACGATCCCGTCCGGGCGGAGGGCGGCCGCCTCGATCGCGTCGAGGGCGCGGCGCAGGTGCGCGGCCGCATCGACGCGGTCGAAGAGCTGCGAGCCGGCAGCTCGCAGATGGGTGTCGCTCAGGTGCAGCAGCACCCTCTCGGGTGCCGGGTACTCGGCGCTTCGCATCGTCTCTTCCGGGTCGGGTGATGCTCGCCGCGACGCTCGCGGCTCGCCCCGAATGTTACCGGGATGTTTCGGGGGAAGCTGATGACGCGCTGATGATCATTCAGTGAACGGATGCCGCCAGCCGCACGAAGTCGTCGATCGTGAGCTGTTCGCCGCGCAGCGTCGGATCGATTCCGGCGGCCTCGAGGGCTGCCGACGCCGACGCCGCGGTGCCGCCGAAAAGCGGCGAGACGGCCTGACGGAGCATCTTGCGTCGTTGCCCGAAAGCCGCGTCGATGATCTGGAACGTGCGTCGGCGCAGCGCCTCGTCGCCACGCGTGTCGGCATCCCGCTCGAAGGCGACGAGCAGACTGTCGACGTTCGGCACCGGCCAGAACACCTGACGCGAGACCGTACCGGCGAGGCGCCAGGACCCGTACCACGCGGCTTTCGCGCTCGGTGAGCCGTAGATCTTCGAGCCGGGCGCGGCGGCGAGGCGTTCGGCCACCTCGGCCTGCACCATCACGACGCCCCGCTGGAGATAGGGGAAGGTCTCGAGGAAGTGGAGCAGCACGGGCACGCTGACGTTGTAGGGCAGGTTCGCGACCAACACCGTCGGCTCTCCGGGCAGCTCGGTCACCCTCATCGCGTCGGCGTCGACCACCGTGAGCGCCCCCTCGGCGACACCGTGGCGGGCCGCCGTGACCGGCAGATGCGCGGCGAGGCGATGGTCGATCTCGACCGCCGTGACCCGCGCGCCGGTCTCGAGGATCGCGAGCGTCAGCGACCCCAGCCCCGGCCCGATCTCGACGACGCGCTCATCGGGCTGCACGCGCGCGGCATGGACGATCTTCCGGACGGTGTTCGCGTCGACGACGAAGTTCTGCCCGAGCTTCTTGGTCGGAGTCACGTCGAGTTCGGCCGCGAGGGCGCGGATCTCGGTGGCACCGAGCAGGGTCACAGGCATGAGGACCAGCCTAGTTGTGCCGCGTCGCGCCGCCCCACGGACGACGCGACGCGCGAGTCAGACGTCGGCCGACGCGGCGGCGGCGGCGCGAGCGGCGGCGGGCAAGGCCTCAAGGATTCGCTCCAGGGCCGCGTCGTCGTGCGCGGCGGTGAGGAACCACGCCTCGAACGCAGACGGCGGGAGCGACACCCCCGCGTCGAGCATCGCGTGGAAGAAGGCGGCGTAGGCGCCGGCATCCTGGCGGGTGGCCGTCTCGTAGTCGGGCACGCCGGCGACGACGGGGGCACCGAAGAAGACGCTGAAGAGCGTTCCGGCCCGCTGCACGACATGCGGCACGCCCGCGGCGTCGAGCGCTGCGGATGCCGCCACCGACACGGTGTCGGCCGCTCGCGAGATGCGGTCGTACACTCCGGCGTCGGCCAGGCGCAGCGTGGCAAGGCCCGCCGCGACCGCGACGGGGTTACCCGAGAGCGTGCCGGCCTGGTAGACCGGCCCGAGCGGCGCGAGCAGGTCCATGATCTCGGCGCGCCCCGCCAGTGCCGCGACGGGGAGGCCGCCGCCGACGACCTTGCCGAAGGTCAGCAGGTCGGGCGAGATGTCCTCGCCCGCCTCCCGCAGGACACCCCAATACCCCGAGGGCCCCGAGCGGAATCCGGTCAGCACCTTGTCGCTGATGAGCAGCGCGCCGTGACGGCTCGTCAGCTCGCGGAGGAAGGTCGTGAAGCCCGGCGCAGGCGGCACGACGCCCATGTTCGCGCCCGCGGCCTCGGTGATCACCGCGGCGATGTTCGCGCCGTGCTCGGCGAAGACCGCCTCGAGAGCGGCTTCGTCGTTGTAGGGCACGACCAGGGTCTGCGCGGCGATCGGCGCCGGCACTCCCGCGGAACCGGGGAGGGCAAGGGTCGCGAGGCCCGACCCCGCCTGGGCGAGCAGCCCGTCGGAGTGCCCGTGGTAATGACCCGAGAACTTCACGAGCAGGTCGCGACCGGTGGCACCGCGGGCGAGCCGGATGGCGGTCATCGTCGCCTCCGTCCCCGTCGAGACGAGGCGGATCTTCTCCGCGATCGGCACACGGCGGCGGATCTCCTCGGCCAGCTCCGTCTCGGCCGGGGTCGACGCTCCGAACGACAGTCCTCGGCGTGCGGCATCGACGACGGCGTCGATGACCTCGGGATGCGCGTGGCCGACCAGGGCGGGGCCCCAGCTCGCGACGAGGTCGACGTAGTCGCGCCCCTCGGCGTCGGTGACGTACGGCCCGCTCGCCGAGACGTAGAAGCGCGGTGTGCCGCCGACCGACCCGAAGGCGCGGACCGGCGAGTTCACACCGCCGGGGATGACGGCTCGGGCCCGATCGAAGAGCTCGTCGTTGCGGGTCATGCGAAATCCTTTCCGGCGCGGATCCAGTCGGCCACTTCGCGGGCCCAGTAGGTGAGGATGACGTCGGCGCCCGCGCGTCGGATGCCCACGAGCGACTCCGCGATCGTGCGGTCGCGATCGATGGCGCCCGCACGAGCAGCGAGTTCGATCATCGCGTACTCCCCCGACACCTGATACGCCCACACGGGCACGGTGGCCGCGTCGGCGACGCGCGCGAGCACGTCGAGGTACGGGCCGGCCGGCTTGACCATGACGTAGTCGGCGCCCTCGGCGATGTCCTGCATCGCCTCGGCGACACCCTCGCGACCGTTGGCGGGGTCGAGCTGGTAGGTGCGGCGATCTCCCTGGAGCGTGGACTCGACCGCGTCGCGGAACGGCCCGTAGTAGGCCGAGGCGTACTTCGCCGAGTAGGCCAGGAGCGCGACGTCGGTGTGGCCGACGCCGTCGAGCGCGGCGCGGATGACGGCGACCTGGCCGTCCATCATCCCCGACAGCCCCAGCACCTCGGCACCGGCACGGGCCTGGGCGAGCGCCATCTGCGCGTAGACCTCGAGGGTCGCGTCGTTGTCGACCGAGCCGTCGGCGGCCAGCAGACCGCAATGACCGTGGTCGGTGAACTCGTCGAGGCACAGGTCGGCCTGCACGGTGATGCGTCCCCGAGCTGCGTCGCGCGCGACGCGGATGGCGCGGTTGAGGATGCCGTCGTCGGCGACCGCCCCCGATCCCTCGGCGTCGCGGACGGCGGGCACGCCGAAGAGCATGATGCCGCCGATGCCGGCGTCCGCGGCATCCGTCACGACGCTCGCGATCGCCTCGAGCGGATGCTGCATGACGCCGGGCATGCTCGCGATCGGCAGCGCCTCGTCGATCCCCTCCTTCACGAACACGGGCAGCACGAGCTGCGCGGCGACGAGGTGGTGCTCGGTCGACAGGCGGCGCATCGCGGGGGTGCGACGCGTGCGGCGCAGGCGACGCTCGGGGAAGGTGCTCATGGGGAATCCTCTGGTGCGGGTCGTGCGTCGAGCTCTGCGATGAGGGCGTCGACGCTCTGCGAGTGTGCGGTGTGATGCACGGTGTAGCCGAGCTTCTCGGCGTCGCGCGTGGTGCCGGGACCGATCGAGGCGATGAACACCTCGGACCCGGGGATGCCGACCTGTCGGCGCAGCTCGCGGCCGACGCTGAGCGACGTGAGCAGCACCGTGTCGATCGTCCCGGTGCGCACCTCGTCGGCGACCTCGGGCGTCAGGTCGACGCCGACGGTTCGGTAGGAGATGCAGACGTCCACGTCGTAGCCCTGCAGCTCGAGCTCGTCGCTGATCACGGCCATCGCGAGATCCGAGCGGAGCACGAGGCAGCGCCCCGTCGATCGTGGCGACCGTCCGGCGCACCACTGCGCGATCATGTTCGTCGCGGACGAGGTGCCCACCGGGACGAACTCGACCTCGAAGCCGGCATCGGCGACCGCACGCGCGGTCGGGCGCCCGACCGCGGCGATGCGGGTTCCGATCGGAATGCTCACACGCTGCGCGACGAGCTGCTCGACGGTGGCGGCGCTCGTGATGAACACCCACGCATACTCGCCGGCCGCCAAGCGGGCGAACGCGGCGTCGCGCGCGGCGAGGTCGCGTGGGGGGCGAGACTCGATCAGGGGCGCGATCACGCCCGTCGCGCCGCGTCGCTCGACCTCATCGCGCACCCGCTCACCCCAGGAACCGCCCCGAGGGATCAGGATGCGCCGTCCGCGCAGACCCCCGGTCATCGGCTCGTCCCCGGCAGATCGGCGATGTCGGCAGCACCGCCGTCCAGCAGCTCGGCGACGACATCGGCGGCGACCGACTCGCGCGCATCGTCCGAGGTCAGGTCGTCGCGCAGCGCGCGCTGCGCGCGGACGGTGCGGTCGCCACCGGGGGCGTAGACCTCGGCGACGAAGACGGACTCGGCTGCCAGCCCCGTGACGGAGATCCCGACGGGAGCGGCGCACCCGGCTTCGAGGCGTCGCAGGACGGCGCGTTCGAGCAGTGCCCGCGACGACGACTCGGCATCGTCGACCACGGCGACCGCACGACCGATCGGTCCGTCGACGTCGGCGGTGCGGATCTCGACCGCCAACGCCCCCTGCCCGGCGGACGTCGGCCAGCGGTCGAGCGCGAAGACCTCGCCGATCGCGGCGTCGCGCTCGATGCGACGCAGTCCCGCCTCCGCGAGGACGATCGCGTCGTAGTCGCCGTCGCGCATCTTGCGCAGACGGGTGTCGATGTTGCCCCGGATGTCGCGAACCCGCAGGTCCGGCCGGCGGCGCAGCAGCTGGGCGACGCGTCGCGGCGAGCCGGTGCCGACGACGGCGCCCTCGGGGAGGCCGTCGAGGGTCGCGCCGGCGGTGGGACCGCAGAGCACGTCGCGCTGCGGAGCGCGCGGCGGTACGGCGCCGATGGTCAGGCCCGGATACGGCGCGGTCGGGAGGTCCTTCATCGAGTGCACGACGAGATCGCAGTCGCCCCGCAGGAGCGCCTCGCGCAAAGCGGTGGCGAACACACCGGTACCGCCCATCTGCGCAAGGGAGCCGGTCAGGACATCGCCGTCCGTCGTGATCTCGACGAGCTCGACGGGGATACCGGTCGCAGCCGTGATCGCGTCGGCGACGTGGCGTGACTGGGTCGTGGCGAGCAGGCTCGCGCGGGTGCCCAGGCGCAGGACCGGCTGAACGGTCGCTGCGGCGTCGGATGCGGCGGCTGTCACGGCGCCACCCCCGCGAGCGCGGGCTGGAACCCCAGGCGCTTGTTCTCGCAGCATCCCGGCCGGCACACGTCGTACCAGGGGCCGAGCGACGTCACCGCGGGGCGCTCGTCGACGGGCGTCCCGTTGACACGCTCCTCGACGAGGTCGACCAGGCCCGCGACGTAGGCCGGGTGGGTGCTCGGCGAGGCCGTGCGCACGGCGAACAGCCCGTGCTCCTCGGCCGTCTCCATCGCCTCGGTGTCGAGGTCCCAGAGCACCTCCATGTGGTCGCTGACGAATCCGAGAGGCACGATCAGCACGGCTTTGCGCCCCGCGGCGGGCAGCTCGGCGATCGCGTCGTTGATGTCGGGCTCGAGCCACGGCACGGACGGCGGGCCCGACCGGCTCTGGAACACCAGCTGCCACGGGCTCGTCGTGCCGAGCTCGGCCACGATCGCCTCGGCCACCGCGGTGTGCTGCGCCACGTACGCTCCGCCGGGGCCGAAGCCCCGCTCGGGCGGGCCGGACCGGTCGGCGTCGGAGTTGGGGATCGAGTGCGTCGAGAAGAGGATCTCGATGTCCTCGTCGGCGATGCCGCGCCCGCGGACCTCGGCCAGTCCGTCACGGATGCCGTCGACGAACGGAGCGACGAATCCGGGGTGGTCGAAGAACTGGCGCACTTTGTCGATCTCGACCTCGCCCGCCAAGCCCGTCGCCTCCATCGCGTCGGCCAGGTCCTCGCGGTACTGGCGGCACGACGAGTACGAGCTGTACGCGCTGGTCGCGATCGCGATGACGCGCCGGTGTCCGTCGGCGCGCAGCTCGCGCAGCGCGTCATCGACGTAGGGCATCCAGTTGCGGTTGCCCCAGTAGACCGGAAGCCCCAGTCCTCGCGCGGCGATCTCGGCCTCCAGCGCTGCCTTGAGCTCCCGGTTGTGCTGGTTGATGGGCGAGACGCCGCCGAAGTGGCGGTAGTGGTGCGCGACCTCTTCGAGCCGCTCGTCGGGGATGCCGCGACCGGCCGTGACGTTCCGCAGGAACGGCAGGACGTCGTCCTGCCCTTCGGGCCCTCCGAAGCCGAGGAGGAGGAGCGCGTCGTAGGAGGTGGGCTCGCTCACGTGGGGTGCTCCCCCGCACGACGCGGGACCGGCCGCGGGAACCGCGCAGCCGGGCGCACACGGCGGGGCGCTCTGGGCACGCGGCGGCTTGGGGCGGAACTCGTTCGCGCTCATCAGGACAGCACCTCTCTCAGCTCGGACACCTCGACGCGTCGGCCGGTGTAGAACGGCACCTCTTCGCGGACGTGGCGCCGCGCATCGGTGGCGCGCAGGTCGCGCATGAGGTCGACGAGGCTGATCAGCTCGTCGCTCTCGAGCGGCAGCAGCCACTCGTAGTCGCTCAGGGCGAACGTGGAGACGGTGTTCGCGACGACGTCCGTGAACTTCGCGCCCTGGCGGCCGTGCTGGGCGAGCATCGCCGAACGCTCCTCCTCAGGGAGCAGATACCACTCGTAGCTGCGCACGAACGGGTAGAGGCACAACCAGTCGCGGGCCTGCTCACCTCGCAGATAGCCCGGCACGTGCCGCTTGTTGAACTCGGCCTCGCGGTGCACGCCCATCGCGCTCCACTCGAGATCGAAGGCCGCCAGCGCCGCCGTACGGCGCAGCTCGCGCAGCGCGCGCTGCAGCGCCGCGGGGTCGTCGTCCGAGCCGGGAGACGTGTGCAGCCACACCATCAGGTCGGCACCGGCGCGCATGCCCGTGACGTCGTACAGTCCGCGGACCGTCACCCCGGCGGCGGGCAGCCCGGCCACGACGCGCTCGAGCTCGGCGAGGTCGGCGTCGGTGGGTGCCTGCGGGCGCGGTCGCGGGCCGGCGAGGATCGCGAAGAGTGTGTATCCGAGCGGGACCTGTTCGGTCATCGGGAGTCCTTTCGAACGGAGGGACGGGCGAAGAGTTCGTGCGCGAGGGCGCGGGCGTGAGGGATGACGGAGGCGAGCCCGGTGCCGGCGGCGACGGCTCCCGTGACGTGGACGCCGCGCGCTGCGGCATCCATCACGGTCGCCGTCCACGCGTCGGATTCGGCGGGCACGACGGCGTCGCGCCACCGGGTCGTCAGGATCTCGCCGATGTCGCCTCGGTCGACACGCGCCCCGGTGAGGTGCGAGATCTCGCGGGCCACCGCAGCAGCGGAGTCCAGACCGGCCGTGTCGTCGGCGCGGGCCGAGAGCCGGACGAGGTGAGTCCCCTCCGGCAGCGCTTCGCGGGCCCAGGCCCACTTCGCGTCGATGTGGGTGAGTGCTTTGGCGGCGGTGCGTGCGTCGGGCGCGACGATGACGCCCGACCCGACGGGTTCGGCGGCGAGATCGGGCGCGGTGACGGCGGCGGTGAGCAACCGGACCGCCGGCTGGATGGGCGCCGTGGCGGCCGCGTCGATGGCGTCGCTGCCTGTGCCGAGCAAGGCCGCGGCGGCTCGGGGGCCGGCCGCGACGACGACGCGCTCGGCACGGATCGTCTCGCCGTCGGCGAGGGTGACCGTGACCCCGGAGCCGGATGCCGTGTCGAGACCTCCGACGGCCGCGCCGGTGCGGATCACGGCGCCGCGCTCGACGGCGAGAGCCGCGACCGCATCCGCGAGCCGCCACATACCGCCCGAGATGCCGCCGACCGCGGTGCCACCGGGGGCGTTCGGTGCGACCTCGGCCGCGGCGGCGAGCAACGAGCCGGTGCGCTCGAACGCCGCCCACATCTTCGGGTGCAGGCGCGGCAGCGGAACCGCCGCGGCCGGCTGCGAGTAGATGCTGCGGCACAGCGGATCGACCAGGTCGTGCACGATTCCGGCACCGAGACGCTCCTCGACGACGTCTGCGAGCGACGCGGTCGGGTCGATCGGGGAATCGAGCACCTCGGCAGCGGCACGCTCGGCTGCACGGGCGCCGATGATCGCGACCACGTCGGGGGCGAGCGGATCGGCGGGGATGCCGATGACCGTCCGTCTCGGCAGGGGCAGCCGGCTCCACCGCGGCCCGGGCAGGCCGACGGCGTGCTGCGACACGAGATGAGCGGGCCCCGACCGCGGTGCGACGACGTCGAGCGGCAGGGCGAAGTCGGCGATGAGCCGTGGTACCGCATCGGTTCGCTTGGCGAAGGACTCGGCGCCCAGGTCGATGTCGATGCCCGCGATGCGTCCGCGGCGCAGCATCCCGCCGATCTGGTCGTCGGACTCGACGACCAGGACGCGCGCGCCCGCCGTCACCGCCTCGAGCGCGACCGCGAGCCCGGCGATGCCGGCCCCGACGATGACGACGTCGGTCTCGACGGTCACTCCGACCGCCACCCGTGGACGGTGCGCACGACGGAGCTGATCGCGTCGGGATCCGCCTCCATGGGCACCCCGTGACCGAGGTTGAACACGTGTGCGCGTGCGGCGCGCCCGGCTTCGAGGATGCGGACGATGGCGGCGTCGCGAACCTCGGCGGGGGCGAACAGCAGCGCGGGGTCGAGGTTGCCCTGCAGCGTGAGGTCGCTGCCCACGCGACGAGCCGCTTCGTCGAGCGGAACGCGGTAGTCGACGCCGAGCGCGTCGATGCCGATCGACGCCATGTCTCGCAGGATCTCGCCGGTGCCGACGCCGAAGTGGACGAGCGGGATGTGGTCGATGCCCGCACCCGCCGGGACCGGAAGCGCGCGCACGGCTTCGAACGATGCCGCCGAGGCCGGCAACGCCGCCGCGCGATAGTCCTCGGGCGGAAGGCCTCCCGCCCATGAGTCGAACAGCTGCGCGGCGCTCGCACCGGACTCGACCTGCAGCGCGAGGAACTCGCCCGTCACGCGCGCGAGCCACTCGGTGAGCGCCCGCCACGCGGACGGGTCCTCGTGGATGAGGCGTCGAGCTGCGAGGTGGTCCTTCGACGGCCCGCCCTCCACGAGGTATGCCGCGAGGGTGAAGGGGGCTCCGGCGAAGCCGATGAGCGGCAACGGTTCGCCGCGCGACTCGGACTCCTCGGCCAGCATCCCCGTCGTCAGCTCGACGGCACGCGCGATGGCCTCGCCGCGCTCGCGCACCAGTCCGGGATCGATCTCGACCGCACGGGCGATATCGGCGGCCGTTCGCAGCGGCTGGGCGAAGACCGGACCGCGACCCGCGGCGATCTCGACCTCGATGCCGAGGATGGCGAGCGGCACGATGATGTCGCTGAAGAAGATGGCCGCGTCGACGCCGTGACGGCGCACCGGCTGAAGCGTGATCTCGCTCGCCAGCTCGGGCGTCAGACACGCGTCGAGCATCGTGCCCTGCGAGCGCAGGGCGCGGTACTCGGGCAGCGACCGGCCGGCCTGTCGCATGAACCAGACGGGGGTCTTCTCGACGCGTTCGCCGAGCAGGGTGCGCACGAGCCGGCTCGAGCCGGTGGCGTGCGTGACGAGAGGGTGGGCGGATGCCGGAATGATGATCTCCTCGAATGAGTTAATCGATATACTAGTCACGATTCCAGGGGGTTCTTCCGCACGTGCTTGTCGCTCTCACCGCGCATCAGCGCTCCACGCCGCTCGCTTCACTCGAGCGACTCTCCGTCATCGGAGACGAAGTCGGCACCCGGTTGACAGAGGCCCACGAAGCCATCCAGGGTGCCGTGGTCCTGGCGACCTGCAACCGCTTCGAGGCGTACTTCGACCTCCGCGACGACGCCGACTTCCCCTCGACGATCCCGGCTATGGACGCCGCCATGGAGGAGATCGCCAAGCTGAGCGACCTCCCCTACCGCACCGTCCGCGAGACCGTCGACTTCGCTCACGGCAATAAGGTCGCCCACCACCTCTTCTCCGTCGCGTCGGGACTCGACTCCGTCGCCGTCGGCGAGGACGAGATCGCCGGGCAGGTGCGTCGAGCCCTCGACGACGCGCGGCGCGGCGGCCTGACCACGGCGCCGCTCGAGCACCTCTTCCAGCGGGCCACCGAGACCTCGCGCGCCGTGAAGAACAGCACCCGCATCGGCGAGTCCGGTCGCTCGCTCGTCCGTCTGGCCCTCGAGCTCGCCTCCTCGCGGGTCGCGGACTGGTCCGCGGCGCGGGTCCTGCTCGTCGGCACGGGTCGGTACGCCGCGGCATCCCTCGCGGCGCTCCGCGACAAGGGCGCCGTCGACGTCCGTGTGCACTCGCGCTCGGGGCGCAGCCGCTTCGCCCAGCGCGAGCACCTCGTCGCCGTCGATGCAGAGCACTACGCCGACGAGGCCGCTGCCGCCGACGTCATCGTCACCTGCACGACGACGACCGACACCTACGCACTGACCGCGGCCGAGCACGCCGCCCGTCGCGACGGGGCCGACAGCACGCAGCTGATCATCGATCTCGGCCTGCCGCGCAACGTCGATCCCGCTCTCCGCGATGTCCCCGACATCGAGCTGCTCGACCTCGAGACGATCCGCGTCCACGCCCCGATCGACGAGTTCGCCACCCTCGACGAGGCGCGCGAGATCGTCGCCGGCGCCGCCGCCCGGCACGCCGCGGCGCGCCGCGTGCACGAGGTCGCTCCGTCGGTGGTCGCGATGCGCGGCTACATCACCGGCATCCTCGACGACGAGCTCGAGCGCGCACGGCTCCGCGGCGAGTCGCCGCAGGTCGAGGCGGCGCTGCGGCACTTCTCGGGGGTGCTGCTGCACCGCCTCATCGCGCAGGGGCACACCCTCGCCTCCTCCGGCTCTGGCGCGGCCTGGGCCGACGCCGTCGCGACGGTGTTCCCCGCCGCGACCACCGCTTCCGCGCCGTCCGGCACGATCCCGACCGAGCGCGCCCCGCGGGACGCCGAAGCGGGAGTCGGTCGATCATGACCCGGCAGGTGACCTTGAAGGACATCGCGCTGCGAGCGGGTGTCTCGACGGCCGCCATCAGCCAAGCCCTCAACGACCGGGGAAGCCTGCGCCCCGAGACCCGCGAGCGCATCAAGGCGATCGCCGCCGAGCTCGGCTACCAGCCCAACAAGTACGCCGCGGCGCTGCGGAGCGGCCGCACGATGTCGGTGGGCTTCGTCGTCCCGCAGGACGCCGAGCTCGACCTGTCGAAGCGCGGCGCCCTGCACCGCAGCCGGCACATCGGCGCGCTCGTCAGCGCCGCAGCCGATCAGGGCTTCACCGTCACGATGCTGCCCGCCGCTCGGCCCGACCTGCTTCGCGGTGCCCAGATCGACGTGGTCTACTTCGCCGAGGTGGCCGCCGACGACCTGCTGCTGCGCGAGGCGATCGCCCGCGGCATCCCCGTCGCCACCAACGACCTGTACGTCGACACGGAGCTGTCGATCACCGTTCGCACCGGGTACGACGAAGCCGTGCGCGCCGCCCTCGGACTCCTGGAGGCCGGCGGTGCGCGGCGGATCGGGTTCCTCGTCGACGATGCCGGTTCGCCCCGCGACGAGATCGGCGAGACCGCGTACCGCGCGTGGAGCACCGTTCGCGGCCGCGACCCGCTCGTGGCCTACCTCGACGCCGAGCACGGCGCGCTCCCCCGCCGCGTCGGCGAGCTGCGCGATGCCGGCGCTGACGCCATCTTCTCGTTCGCCGAGGAGGGCCCGGCCATCTACCTGCAGCTCGAGGAGATGGACTTCGTCATTCCCCGCGACATGCAGTTCGTCGCCCTCTGCACGAGCGACTGCGTCGTCAACAGCCGGTTGGGCGTCACCCATGTGTGCGTGCACCCGGAACTCGCTCCCGCCGCCATGTTCCGAGCGCTCAGCAGCATCCGCGATGCCGCGTCACCCGATGTCGTCGACCTCCCGTGGGAGATCGTCCGCGGCTCGTCGACGCGCTGACGCCTTAGAACTCGCCGTAGACCTCGAGCGTGTTGGCGGCCACCTGGGCCGACAGCTCGTCGACGTCGATCCCCAGCTCGGCGGCGATGAAGCGCAGCGTCACCGGGATCAGGTAGGGCGCGTTCGGACGACCGCGGTGCGGCGTCGGCGTCAGGAAGGGCGCGTCGGTCTCGACGAGGATGCGCTCGCGCGGAGTCACCGCGAGTGCGTCGCGCAGGTTCTGCGCGTTCTTGAACGTGACGTTGCCGGCGAAGCTCAGCCAGTAGCCGCGGTCGGCGGCGATGCGCGCCATGTCGGCGTCGCCCGAGAAGCAGTGGAAGACCGTGCGCTCGGGCGCGCCCACCCGCTGCAGCGTCTCGAGGACGGCGTCGTGCGCGTCGCGGTCGTGGATCTGCATCGCGATGCCGTGCTTCTTCGCGAGCGCGATGTGTGCCTCGAAGCTCTCGAACTGCGCCGGCAGCCCGTCCTCCTCGGTGCGGAAGAAGTCGAGGCCCGTCTCGCCGATCGCCCGCACGCGGGGCTGCGCGGCGAGCTCGTCGATGACGCCGATCGCCTCGTCGAGCCGCCCGGCGGCCGCGTACAGCGGCGCCTCGTTCGGGTGGATGGCGACGGCGGCGAGCACACGGGGATGGGATGCCGCCGCCCACGCCGACCACCGCGACGAGTCGATGTCACCGCCGGCTTGGACGACGCCGATCACCCCGACGGATGCCGCCAGTTCGAGCTGCTCGTCCAGCGAGCGGGGCTCGTCGCCGTCCTCGATCTCGAGGTGGGTGTGGTTGTCGTACACCGGCACCGTCAGCGGTTCGGGCGCCTCCGGCCAGCGTACGTCCCGAGCCGCCTGCGAACGCTGTCGCACGTACTGCGACACGTCATCCGTCGACTCGCCACGAAGTGACGGTGTCGGGGCGGCCGGATCCGCGTTTTCTGGCGAGTCGACCATGCTCAGGCCACGCGCGGGAACAGCGGGGCGAGCCCGTTTACCGTCGTGCCGGCGGGCAGCACTCCCCACGTGCCGGCTTCGCGCAGCGGCTGGTCCTCGATGCGGGCGTCGATGCCGAGCGACACCCACAGCTTGCGCGTCGACTCGGGCATCACGGGCGACAGCAGCACCGCGAGGGCTCGCAGCCCCTCGCCCGCGGTGTACAGCACCGTGCCGAGGCGGGGGCGCTGAGCGTCGTCCTTCGCGAGGGCCCAGGGCTCGTTCTCCGTGATGTAGCCGTTCAGCGCATCGACGATCGTCCAGATCGCGCCGATCGCCTCATCCGGGCGGAAGCGTTCCATCGCGGCATCCGCGGCGCTGACGGCGTCGGCGACGACCCGCTGGATCGCGAGGTCGCTCTCGGTGTACTCCGCGGGAGCCGGAACGATCGCCTCGAAGTAGCGCTCGATCATCGCGATCGTGCGCGACGCGAGGTTGCCGAACCCGTTGGCCAGCTCGGCCTGGTAGCGCGCGGACAGGTCCTCCCACGAGAACGAGCCGTCCTGCCCGAACGCGATCGCCGACAGGAAGTAGAAGCGGTACGCGTCCGAACCGAACACGTCGGTGATCTCGGTCGGCGCGATGCCGGTCAGCTTCGACTTCGACATCTTCTCGCCGCCGACGAGAAGCCAGCCGTGCGCGAAGACGCCGCGCGGCACGTCGAGCCCCGCGGCCATCAGCATCGCGGGCCAGATCACCGCGTGGAACCGCAGGATGTCCTTGCCGACGACGTGGTACGCCGGCCAGCGCCGCGCGAACTCCTCGGGGTCGGTGCCGTAGCCGATCGCGGTGGCGTAGTTCAGCAGCGCATCGACCCACACGTAGATGACGTGCGACGGGTCCCACGGCACGGTGATCCCCCAGTCGAACGCCGACCGCGAGATCGAGAGGTCCTTCAGCCCCGACTTGACGAACGAGACGACCTCGTTGCGCGCCGACTCGGGACGCACGAAGTCGGGAACGGTCTTGTACAGCTCGAGCAGGCGGTCCTGGAACTCGCTGAGCTTGAAGAAGTAGTTCTTCTCCTGCAGCAGCTCGAGCGGCTTCGAGTGGATGGCGCAGACCTTGAGTCCCTCGAAGGCACCGGTGCCGTTCACGATCTCGGCCTCGGGCTTGAACTCCTCGCAGCCGACGCAGTAGAGCGCCGCGTACTCGCCCGCGTAGATGTACCCGCGGTCGAAGAGCGTCTGCACGAAGACCTTCACGCGCTCCTCGTGACGCTCCTGCGTCGTGCGGATGAAGTCGTCGTTCGCGACGTCGAGGGTGCGCAACAGCGGGAACCACGACTCCTCGACGAGCTTGTCGACCCACTCCTGAGCGGTGACGTTGTTCGCCGCCGCGGCGCGGAGCATCTTCTGTCCGTGCTCGTCGGTGCCCGTCAGCATCCAGGTGTCGTCGCCCGCCTGGCGGTGCCAGCGCGCGAGCGTGTCGACCGCCACCGTTGTGTACCCGTGCCCGATGTGGGGCAGGTCGCTCGGATAGTAGATCGGCGTGGTGATGTAGAAGCTGCGGCCGTTGCTCACCCCGAGATTCTAGTTCGAGTGCGCGGACCGCCGGTGCCGTGTGTCGAGCCGGTGAGGCGTCACGCCGTCTCGCGCACGATGAGGGATGTCGGCAGCACGAGCGGCTCGGGCTCGGCACCGGCGATCACCTGCAGCACCATGTCGACCATGGCCGAGCTGATCTCGTTCCACGGCTGTCGCATCGTCGTCAGCGGCGGATCGTGCGTCTCCGCGAGGCCCGAGTCGTCGAAGCCGGCGACGGCGATGTCGTCGGGGACCCGCCGCCCGCTGCGGCGGATGGCGGCGATCGCGCCGACGGCCATGACATCGGATGCCGCGAAGACGGCGTCGATGTCGGGGGCGCGTTCGAGCAGCCGAGTCATGGCCGCGGCTCCAGCATCGCTCGAGTAGACGTCCTGCTCCACGAGCTCGGGGTCGAACAGATCGCCCATCTCGTCGCGGAAGCCCTGCAGACGGTAGCGACCCCCCGGGGTGTCGTCGGGTCCGGTGATGACGGCGATGCGGCGGTGACCACGCGAGAGCAGGTGGCGCGTCATCGTGCGCGCGGACTCCTGCTCGTCGACCGAGACGGTGGGAACGTGGGCGCGGTCCCCGAGCGGGACGCCCGTGCACACGGTGGGCACCCCCGCCGAGATCAGCGAGGCGAGCAGCGGGTTCGACTCGTGCGACGAGATGAGCAGCACGCCGTCGACGTGTCCCGCGCGCACGTATCGCTCGACGTTCGCGCGCTCGGCGGCGGTGTCGGCGATCATGAGCACGAGCGTCATCGACCGCTGCGCCAGCGCCTCGGTCGCCCCACGCAGGAGCAGGGCGAAGGTCGGGTCGGCGAAGAGCAGGTGCTGAGGCTCGGTCAGCAGGAAGGCGAGCGAGTTCGACCGCCCCGTCGCCAGGCTCCGCGCGGCGTGGTTCGCGGTGTATCCGGTTTCGAGGATCGCCCGGTCGACGGCCTCCCTCGCCTCGGGCGAGACCCAGTGCCCGCCGTTGATGACGCGCGAGACGGTGCCGTGCGAGACGCCGGCCGCCGCCGCGACATCGCGGATGGTCGGTTTGCGCGACGCGCCGATGGAGCCGTTCACGTCGGTGAGCCTACTCCGCGCGGCACGCCGGGGTCGGCACGCGCCCGAAGGAGACGCCGAGCCTGGCAGGGCATCTGGGACCGGTCACAGTTCGATAACGACGCGTGTTCCGGATCGCGGGCTCGCTTACAGTTGTCGCACACCCTGTGACCGGTCACAGTTCGACCGGCGCTTTTGAGAGACACGAGGACGCGTTTCATGCCTGCGAGCGTTTGGCCGGCCATCGACGGGATCGCCTACGGCGGCGACTACAACCCGGAGCAGTGGCCCCGCGAAGTCTGGCGCGAGGACGTCCGCCTCATGCGCGAGGCGGGGGTGAACCTCGTCAGCGTCGGGATCTTCTCCTGGGCGCTCATCGAGACCAGCGAGGGAGTCTTCGACTTCGAGTGGCTCGACGAGATCATCGGCCTCCTCCACGACAACGGCATCGCCGTCGATCTCGGCACCCCGACGGCCTCCCCGCCCGCGTGGTTCTTCGCGGCGCATCCCGACTCCCGCGCGGTCAACCGCGACGGCGTCGTCATGGGCTTCGGCTCACGGGGCATGGCGTCGCACTCCGCGCCCGCCTACCGCGAAGCGGCCGTCCGCATCGCCTCGACCCTCGCCGAGCGTTACGCCGACCACCCCGCCGTCGTCATGTGGCACGTGCACAACGAGTACGGCGTTCCCGTCGGCGAGGACTACTCCGCGCACGCCCAGCGAGCCTGGCGCACCTGGCTGCAGGAGAAGTACGGCTCGCTCGACGCTCTCAACGCGGCCTGGGGAACGGCTTTCTGGGGCCAGCACTACGGCGTCTGGGAGCACGTCGGCGTCCCCGCCGCCGCCCCCTCGGTCGTCAACCCGGCGCAGCGCCTCGACTTCGCCCGGTTCACCGACGCGCAGCTGCGCGCGTGCTTCGTCGCCGAGCGCGACGCCATCCGACGGTTCTCGTCGCTCCCGGTCACGACGAACTTCATGGCCAACCAGCACCACGGCTGCGATCTGTGGGCCTGGGCGCGTGAGGTCGACATCGTCTCGGACGACCACTATCTCTGGGCTGCGGACGTCGAGGGCGAGATCGGTCTGTCGATCGCCGCCGACCTCTCGCGCTCCGTCGGCGGCGGCAAGCCCTGGATCCTGATGGAGCACTCGACATCGGCGGTCAACTGGCAGCCGCGCAACGTCGCCAAGCGACCGGGCGAGATGGCGCGCAACTCGCTCGCCCACCTCGGCCGCGGCGCCGACGGCATCCTCTTCTTCCAATGGCGCGCCGGACGCTCGGGCGCCGAGAAGTTCCACTCGGCGATGCTGCCGCACGCCGGCGCCGAGTCGCGCGTGTTCCGCGAGGTCGTCGACCTCGGCGCGAAGCTGAACCGGCTCTCCGAAGTACGGGGTTCGCGTGTGCACGCCGATGTCGCGATCCTCTGGGACTTCGAGTCGTTCTGGGCACAGGACCTCGAGTGGCGCCCCTCCGAGGACGTCTCGCACGACGAGCGCATCCGGGCTTTCTACGAACGTCTGTGGCGCGACAACATCACGGTCGACTTCGCCCTGCCCGGCCACGACCTCTCCGGGTACAAGCTCGTCATCGCCCCGGCGCAGTACCTCCTGCGCCAGGCCGATGCCGACAACCTGAACCGCTACGTCGAGTCCGGCGGCACGCTCGTGGTCTCGTTCTTCTCGGCCGTGGTCGACGAGAACGACGCGGTGCACCCCGGAGGATTCGCCGCTCCGCTCGAGCCGTCTCTCGGCATCCGGGTCGAGGAGCACCTGCCGCTGCGGGCGGGCACGACGACCACGATCGAGTTCGACGGCGCGTCGCACACGGCCGACATCTGGCACGAGCACCTCGTCGTCTCGGACGCCGAGGTCCGCGCGGCCTACGTCGACGGACCGGGCGCGGGGATGCCGGCGGTGACGCGCAAGCGGCACGGCGCGGGCACCGGCTGGTACGTCAGCACGCGACCGGATGCCGCGGGCCTGGCCGCCATCATGGCCGAGGTGTACGCCGACGCGGGCATCGCCCCGCTCGACGCGCCGGCCGGTCTCGAGATCGTCCGCCGCGCGGGCGACACCGACGACTACGTCATCGCGATCAACCACGCGGAGACGGACGCAGAACTCGCCCTGGACGGCGTCGACCTGGTGACAGGACGCGCCGTCGAGGGCACGCTGGAGGTGAGTGCGGGCGACGTCGCCGTCATCCGCGCACCGCGTACAGCACAGGGGGGCGGTCGATGACCGCACCCGAGACCGGGAGACAGTCGACGTCTCACGGCAGGCACTGAGAGAAGAAGCCGACGCCATCCGGCGGCGGCATCCACATCGGTCGTGACGGAGCGACCTCGCACGAGGCCCTTCCGATCGACCACTTCGGAAGGAAGATCCATGCGCAAGATCGGGACCGGAATCGTCGCCGTCGCGGCGACCACCGTCCTGCTCGCCGGTTGCGCCGGCGGCAGCACCCCCAGCGAGAGCGGCAACGCCGACGGCGGCTCGGGCGGCTCTCTCGTCGTCTGGACGGACGCCAACCGCGCGCCGGCGATCGAGGCCGCCGCGCAGGCGTTCGAGGACGAGACCGGCACCAAGATCGAGCTGGTCCAGAAGAACTTCGAGGACATCCGCAACGACTTCATCAACCAGGTCCCGACCGGTGAGGGCCCCGACATCACCGTCGGCGCCCACGACTTCCTCGGCTCGTTCGTCTCGGCCGGTGTCGTCGACACGATCGACCTCGGCGACAAGGCCGACCAGATCGAGAAGGTCGCCGTCGACGCGTTCACCTACGACGGCCAGCTCTACGGCTTCCCCTACGCGCTCGAGACCATCGCTCTCGTGCAGAACACCGACCTTGTCGGCGAAGAGGCGCCGTCGTCGTTCGATGACATGATCGCGCGCGCCCAGGCAGCCGGCGCCGAGCGTCCGTTCGTGATCAACACGGCGGGCCAGAAGGGCGACGCGTACACGATGTACGGGTTCCAGACGTCGTTCGGCGCTCCGGTGTTCGTGCAGGACGCCTCGGGCTCCTACACCGCCGAGGTCGGAATGGGCGGCGCCGGCGGCGAGGCATTCGCCACCTGGCTCGGCGCCCACGGCGAGGCCGGTTCGGGCGAGATCTCGACCACGATCGACTACGACACCAACAACGAGCTCTTCGCCGCCGGCACCGCCGCGTACACGGTGCAGGGCCCGTGGGCGATCGACACGCTCACCGCGAACGGCGTGAACGTCAAGGTCAACCCCATCCCGTCGGCCGGCGGCGAGGTCGCCGCGCCGTTCGTGGGCGTTCAGGGCTTCTACATCAGCTCCGAGAGCTCGAACAAGCTGCTCGCTCAGGAGTTCCTGACGACGTACCTCGCGACCGATGACGCGCAGCGGGCTCTGTACGAGGCCGACCCGCGCCTGCCCGCGTGGAAGACCCTCGCCGCGGAGGTCTCCTCCGACCCCGTCGTCGCCGGCTTCCTGGCCTCCGCCGCCAACGGCGTGCCCCAGCCCTCCATCCCCGAGATGGGTTCGGTCTGGGACCTGTGGAACGCCGCACAGGTGCAGATCATCAAGGGCGGCGACCCCGTCAGCACCTGGAACACCATGGTGACCGACGTCCAGGCCGCGATCGGCTGACCCCCTCCGGGGGCGGAGCGCTCAGCTCCGCCCCCGGACCCCTCTCGTGAAGGAGATGCACATGTCGGTCCCCCAGGGAACCGTGAGCGAGAGCGCCCCGCCGCCCCGCTCCCCCGATCGGTCGCAGCAGCCCGAGCCGCACGGCCGACGCTGGTCCGGCATCGGCTGGGGCTTCGTCGTGAAGCTCGTGCTGATGGCGATCGTCAACGCCTTCGGCCTGATGGGGGTGTTCGCGGCCGTCCAAGCGGAGTCGTGGATCATCGCGACAGCCGCGGCCGTCCTGCTCATCGCCGCCGACGTCGTCTACTTCACCAAGCGCGCGCTGCCGCTGAAGTACCTGCTGCCGGGACTGGCCTTCCTGCTCGTGTTCCAGGTCTTCATCTTCGGCTACACGGCGTACATCGCCTTCACCAACTACGGCGCCGGCCACGTCGGCTCTCAGGAGCAGGCGGTGGCCGCCGCCCTCGCCCAGGGCGAGCGCCGCATCGACATTTCGCCGTCGTACCCGCTCTCCGTCGTCGAGCAGGGCGGCGAGTACGGCTTCGCGATCGTCGACGACGGCGAGATCAAAGCGGGTGCGACCGACCGACCGCTCGAGGTCGTGGGCGAGACGTCCGGCTCGGGTGCTCCCACGGACGTCCCCGGCTGGAACGTCGTCCCGCGCGGCACGTTCCTCGGCGACCCGGCCCTTCAGGAACAGATCGTCGAGCTGCGCGTGCCCGTCTCGGACGACCCCAACGACGGCTCGATCAGAACACGCGACGGCTCCACCGGCGCTGTGTACCTCTCGACGCTGACCTGGGATGCCGACGCGCAGACCATCACCGACACGGCATCCGGCGCCGTCTACACCGCGACCGACGACGGACGGTTCGTGTCCGCCGATGGGGCGGCCCTGCCGACCGGCTGGGTCGTGAACGTCGGGTTCGACAACTTCCTGCGCCTCGTCACCGATCCCGGGCTCCTCGAGCCGCTCGCCCTCGTCACGCTCTGGACGTTCGTGTGGGCAGCGCTGTCGGTGATCATCCCGTTCGCGATGGGGCTCGTCGTGGCGCTCATTTTCAACGACCCCCGCGTGAAGGGCCGCAAGGTCCTGCGGACGCTGTTCATCCTCCCGTACGCCTTCCCCGCGTTCATGTCGGCCCTTCTGTTCCGCGGCATGTTCAACGCCGAGTTCGGGGTGATCAACGAGTTCTTCTTCGGCGGCGCGAACATCGACTGGCTCGGCGATCCGTGGCTCGCCCGCATCGCCGTGCTGTTCGTGAACGTCTGGCTGACGTATCCGTACTACTTCCTCGTGTGCACGGGCGCTCTGCAGGCGCTGCCGTCCGACAGCCTCGAGGCCGCGTCGATCGACGGCGCCGGCCGATTCCGTCAGTTCCGCGCGATCATCCTGCCGCTCGTGCTGGTGTCGACCGCTCCCCTGCTGATCTCGTCGTTCGCGTTCAGCTTCAACAACTTCACCGTCATCTATATGTTCAACAGCGGCGGGCCGGCGATCCCCGGCGCGCCCTTCGCACTCGGCTCGACCGACATCCTGATCTCCGCCATCTGGCGCATCTCGGGAGTCTCGGGCGGTGCTGCCGACTACGGCCTGGCCAGTGCCCTGTCGATCCTCGTGTTCGTCGTGATCGGCGTGATCTCCGCCCTGGCGTTCCGCCAGACCCGCAAGCTGGAGGAGTACCAGTGATGTCCGCATCCACCACCGTCGCCACCCCGCCCAGCCGTGCCGGCGCCCGTCGCCGCAGGTGGCTGCTCGAGGTGGGCTGGAAGTACCTCGTCGCGCTGGTCATCCTCTTCTACGCGATGTTCCCGCTGCTCTACGTCGTGTCGGCAGCGCTCAACCCGCGCGGAAGCCTCGCTGCGAGCAATCAGCTCTTCGGCGTCTTCGACGTCGCGAACTTCGCGTCGCTCGGCGGCACGTCGTACTGGACGTGGTACGGCAACACGCTGATCGTCAGCGGGGCGTCCGCCGTCGGCGCGGTGCTGATGGGCGCCGCCGCCGCATACGCGTTCTCGCGATTCCGTTTCCGCGGACGTCGCGCGGGTCTGACCTCGCTGCTCATCATCCAGATGTTCCCGCAGGCGCTCGCGTTCGTCGCGATCTTCCTGATGCTGCTCGCTCTCGGTGAGGTGTTCCCCGCCCTCGGACTGAACTCGAAGATCGCGCTCATCTGCGTGTACCTCGGCGGCGCGCTGGGCGTGAACACCTTCCTCATGTACGGCTTCTTCAACACGATCCCGATGGAGCTCGACGAGTCGGCGAAGATCGACGGTGCGACGCACGCCCAGGTGTTCTGGCGGATCATCATGCCGCTCGTCACCCCGATCCTCGCGGTCGTGGCGCTGCTCGCGTTCATCGCGTCGTTCGGCGACTACATCATCTCGAAGATCGTCCTGGTGTCGCAGGACAACTGGACGCTCGCCGTCGGGATGTTCCAGTGGGTCTCGAACCAGCTCGCGAGCAACTGGGGCCTCTTCGCAGCGGGCGCCGTGCTCGCGTCGATCCCCGTGCTGGCGCTGTTCCTCGGCCTCCAGAGGTACATCATCGGCGGACTCACGGCAGGCTCCGTCAAGGGCTGACGCGCGAGAACGCACCCTCTCGCCGAAACGACACCATTCACGGTACGTGCTCGCCACGACCGTACGCTCTCGCGCGCCTGCGCACCGACCTCGAAGGAGAGGCTCATGCCACGAACCACCCCACGGCTGACCGCGGCCATCACGGCAGCGGTCCTGGCAGTCGGGGCGCTCGCGCTCCCAGCGGCGGCCGACGAACCGGCCGGGCCGGTCCCCAGCACGATCACGGTGCCGCGGGTCGAGAACCTGCCGGCCGACTTCATCGGCGGCGTCGACGTGTCGTCGATGTTGTCGCTCGAGGAGTCCGACGTCGTGTTCCGCGACGCCGACGGCGAGCCCGGCGACCTGTTCGCGATCCTCCGCGATGCCGGGGTCAGCGACATCCGGATCCGCGTCTGGAACGACCCCTTCGACGCCGACGGCAACGGGTACGGCGGCGGCGACGTCGATGTCACCCGGGCGATCGAGATCGGCCGGCGCGCGACGGCGGCGGGCCTGGGGGTGCTGGTCGACTTCCACTACTCCGACTTCTGGGCGGACCCCGCCAAGCAGCAGGCCCCGAAGGCATGGGCGGGGATGACGGTCGACGAGAAGGCTGCGGCGACCGGTGCGTTCACCCGAGACGCGCTCACTCGATTCCGCGACGCCGGCGTCGACGTGAGAATGGTGCAGGTCGGAAACGAGACCAACGGCGGCATCGCCGGGGTGACCGGGTGGGACGACATGGCGCGGATCTTCAGCGCCGGGTCGGTCGCGATCCGCGACGTCATGCCCGACGCCCTCGTCGTGCTGCACTTCACCAACCCCGAGCGCCCCGGGTTCTACGCGGGCGTCGCCCGCGAGCTCGAGGCACGGGATGTCGACTACGACGTGTTCGCGTCGTCGTACTACCCCTTCTGGCACGGTACGCCCGAGAACCTGACTGCGGTGCTGTCGCAGATCGCCGAGACGTACGACAAGAAGGTGCTCGTGGCCGAGACGTCGTGGGCGTACACGCTCGACGACGGCGACGGGCACCCGAACGTCGTGAAGACCCCGGAAGTCGCGGCGCGCTACCCCGTGAGCGTGCAGGGCCAAGCCACCGCCGTCCGCGACGTCGTGCAGGCCGTCGCGAACGTGGGCGAGGCCGGCCTCGGCGTCTTCTACTGGGAGCCCGCGTGGCTGCCGGTCGGTCCGCCCGAGCAGCTCGAGTCCAACCGGTTGCTCTGGGAGCGCGACGGATCCGGGTGGGCATCGAGCTACGCCGGTGGATACGAGCCTCACGACGCGGGCCAGTGGTTCGGCGGCTCCGCGTGGGACAACCAGGCACTGTTCGACCACGACGGCTACCCGCTCGCATCGCTGAACGTGTTCTCGTACGTGCGCACCGGGTCGATCGCTCCGCGGACCGTCAGCGATGTCGAGCGTGTCGCGCTCACCGTCACGGACGGCGAGCCGGTCGCCCTTCCCGACACCGTCACCGTGTCGTACACCGACGGGACGACGGAGGAGCAGAGCGTCGCGTGGACCCCGGGAGCGGATGCCGTCGACGGCGTGGGCGTGTTCACCTTCTCGGGCACCACCTCGGCGGGCCATGCCACGTCGGCGACGGTCACCGTCATCGCGCGCAATCTTCTGCGCAACGGCGGTTTCGAAGACGCGGACGTGTCGATGTGGCGCTCGGAGGGCCGCGGCCTGACCGTGCGGGCGACGGATGACCCCCGCTCGGGCGCGTACTCGTCGCACTTCTGGTCCGACGCGGCGTACGGCTTCTCCCTTGCGCAGGAGGTCGTCGCGCCGGAGGCGGGCTGGTACACCGCCACCGCGGCCGCCCAGGGCGGGTCCGCCGGAACCGACGGACGCCTGCGGCTGGGCCTGACCGCCGGCAGCGATTCCGCTCGCGCGGTGCCGGCAGAGGTCGACTTCGCTCTGGACGGCTGGCGCGTCTGGTCGACGCCGGTCACCGACGCCGTGTTCGCGTCAGCGGGCGACACCCTCACCGTCCGGATCGCCGGCGACCTTCCCGCCGGTGCGTGGGGGACGATCGACGACGTCGCGCTCGTCCGCGCAGCGCCCGCGGCGGACTTCTCGTCGCTGACGGCGGCGACGGCCGAGGCCGACTCGCTGGACCGGTCGTTGTACACCGCGGCATCCCTCGCCGCCGTCGATTCCGCACTGGCATCTGCGCGCTCGGTCCTCGCGGACCCGGCGACGCCGCAGGCGGAGGTCGACGCCGCGACGACGACACTCCGAGCTGCGATCGACGCGCTCGTCGCGCTGGCGCCCGCCCCCGCGGCATCCGCACCGGCACTGCCCGGCACGGCGCCCGCGCCCACCGCCGGATCCGATGCCCTGGCAGCATCCGGCGGCGCGCTCCCCCTCGCCGCACTCACGTTCGCCGGTCTGCTGCTGGTCGTCGGCCTGCCCCTCGCGGTCCGGCGCGGCGCTCGCATGCGACGCAGCTGACACCGAGGACGCACCGTCGTCGCGAGAATGTACCCGAGAGGGTGCGTTCTCGCGGAGGCGGTGCGTTCTCGCGGCGGTGTGTTGGCGTGTCAGGGGCGCGTACGAGCCGCGAGCGCGGCCTGGTACAGATCGCGCGACGACAGGCCGGTCGCGCCGGCCACCTCGGCGGCGGCGTCCTTGAGCCGGATGCCGTCGGCCACGAGCCACTGCACCTGCGCGAGCGCATCCGCGGGGTCGATCTCGCGCACCCCGGCGCCGTCGACCACGATGACGATCTCGCCGCGGACGCCGTCGCTCGCCCAAGCGGCGAGCTCCTCGAGCGTGCCGCGCATGACCTCTTCGTGCAGCTTCGTCAGCTCGCGGCAGACGGCCGCGCGGCGGTCGCCGCCGAACGCCTCGGCCATCGCGCGCAGCACCTCGGCGATCCGCGACGGCGCCTCGAAGAACACGAGCGTCCGCTGCTCCCCGGCCAACTGATCGAAGAGTCGACGCCGGTCCCCCGGTTTCCGCGGCGGGAACCCCTCGAACGCGAACCGGTCGGTGGGAAGACCCGAGACGGCGAGCGCGGCGAGCACGGCGCTCGGCCCGGGCAGCACGGTCACGGTGACACCCGCTGCGGCGGCTGCCGCCACGAGCCCGAAGCCCGGATCGCTGACCGTCGGCATCCCGGCGTCGCTGAGCACGAGGACGTCCTCGGTGCGTGCACGCTCGACGATCTCGTCGGCCCGCTGCTTCTCGTTGTGGTCGTGGAGTGCGATGAGGCGCGGACGGTTCGACACGCCGAGAGCCTGGAGCAGGCGCTGGGTCGTCCGGGTGTCTTCGGCGGCGATGGTCGTCGCCTGCTCGAGAGCGGTGACGAGCCGCGTCGTGGCGTCGCCGAGGTTGCCGATGGGCGTCGCGGCGAGGATGATCACCGCCCCAGCATAGGCTGGCGGCGTGACGACGACCGCTGAGCCGCTGCTCCCCGAGAAGCGTCGGAGGACCCTTCTCGACCGGTGGCACGACCGTGTCGGCGGCGACCCGCTCTTCGCCCGTCGGGCGGCGTGGATCGCCCCCCTCGTGATCACGCTGATCGCCGCGATCCTGCGGATGTGGAACCTTGCGCATCCGCACGCCGTCGTCTTCGACGAGACCTACTACGTCAAGGACGCCTGGAGCCAGTGGGTGCTCGGATACGCCGCGACCTGGCCCGACGGCGCCGACGAGCGCTTCCTCGCCGGCGAGACCGACATCTTCACGACGACGGGCAGCTTCGTCGTCCATCCCCCGCTCGGCAAGTACCTCATCGGGCTGCCCATGGCCCTCTTCGGCGCCGACTCGACGTTCGCCTGGCGTCTGGGCACCGCCCTCGCCGGCACGGCGTGCGTGCTCGTGCTCTACCTCCTGGCACGCAGTCTCACCGGATCCGTCGTCTTCGCCTCGCTCGCATCCGGACTGCTCGCGATCGACGGTCTCGGGATCGTGATGAGCCGAGTCGCCCTCCTCGACATCTTCCTGACGCTGTTCACGCTGCTGGCGTTCTGGTTCGTGGTGCTGGACCGCAACCGCACGCGCGCCGTGCTCGCCGAACGCATCGCGGCACGGTGGGACGACGTCGGTGCCCCCGCCTGGGGGCCGGTGCTGTGGAACCGCCCGTGGGTGATCGCCGCGGGAGCGGCGGCGGGCGCAGCCACCGCGGTGAAGTGGTCGGGCGTCTGGGTGCTGGCGGCGATCGGCATCTATCTCGTCGTCAGCGACGCGCTGGCCCGCCGCAGTGCCGGCATCCTCTATTGGCCCGCCGACGCCACCGCCCGTCAGGGAGTGGTGTCGTTCGTGCTGCTCGTTCCCGTGGCGCTCGTGGTCTACCTCGCGTCGTGGACCGGCTGGTTCGTCACCGACGGCGGTTACGACCGGCACGCGGCGGATGCGAACCCGGCGACGGGCTTCTGGTCATGGGTTCCGCTGCCGCTGCAGAGTCTGTGGCGATACCACGAGTCGATGTACGGCTCGACGGCGGGGATGTCCACACCGCACGCCTATGCGAGCCCGGCGGTGCAGTGGCCGCTGCTGCTGCGTCCCACGTCGATGTACGCCGGCAGCACTCCCGGCGGCACCGGCTCGTGCACCGACCCCAACGGCTGCTGGGAGATCCTGTACAGCATGCCGAACCCCATCGTCTGGTGGGCGGGCGTGGCGAGCGTGCTGTACCTCGTCTACTTGTTCTTCCGCACGCGGGACGGCGCCTACGGCATCGTGCTGACCGGCGTCATCGCGACCTACTCGCCGTGGCTGCTGTTCCCCGAGCGCACGATCTTCCAGTTCTACACGGTCCTGATCCAGCCGTTCCTGCTGCTCGCACTGGTGTTCGTCATCCGATCCGCGATCCGGTCCGCACGGCGCGACCGTGGAAGCACCCGGGGCGTGGAGCGCATCGTTCTGGTGTTCCTCGGGGTCGTCCTCGTCCTCGCCGTGTTCTGGTTCCCGCTGTGGTCCGCGATCTCGGTCCCCTACGAGTTCTATCGACTGCACAACTGGCTGCCCGGCTGGGTCTGACGCGGCGCCGGCGCCGACCCGTAGGCTAGGCGCGTGTTCCGCTACCCGACGCCCGACGACGCCCGCGGCGCGGGTTTCGCGATGGTCACCGACCGGTTCGCCCTGCTCCTCGGCCCGGGCGCCGGTGAAGCGCTCGCCGCCGCCGTGTGGGAGGCGATGACGACACCGGATGCCGCGTTCGAGGATGTCCTGTCGGTGATCGCCGCCGTCGGCATCGGGGCGCTGCCCGACTTCGGTCTGGTCGAGCTCGTCGACGCCGGGTCGAGTGCGGTCTCCGTCGCCGTCCGAGGCGCCGCGACGATCGATCTGCACGGCCCGCAGCGCAGCAGCTACGCGGGAACCGGCGTGGGCACCTGGGTCGAGGGCTCGGCGCAGCATGTCGCGGGAATCTCACTGGGACTCGGCACTGACGCCCGCATCTCGCTGCTTCCGATCGGTCGGGGTGTCGTCCGCACCGATGCGCTCGAATGGGGCATGACCTCGCACCCGCCGGTCGCCGCCCCGGCCACCCCCGTCACCGCCTCCCCCTCCCCCGCCCCCGTCCCCGCACTCGAGGACATCGACCCCCTCGAGACCGTCGCCGTCGACCGACGGACGCTGACCGCGTCGTTCGGCCCGCGGCGCACCCCGCAGCCGGAGCCGGAGGTCGCGGAGCCGGAGATCGAGGAGCCGGAGGTCGCGGAGCCGGAGATCGCGAAGCCGGAGGTCGCGGAGCCGCAGCCGGAACCGCTCGCCAGGCCCGAACCGCCGGTCGAGCTCGATGACAGCACCGTTCTCGGATCGCGTCGGGCCTCCGCCCCGGTGGCGGAAGCTCCGGTCGCGCATCGCTACGTGCTGCGCCTCGAGCCGGGGGGCGAGTACCCGCTCGATCACCCCATCGTGCTCGGACGCGCGCCGCGCGCCGCGCAGCATCCCGGAGCCCGCATCGTCGCCGTTCCATCGCCCCGCAAGGAGGTCTCGGGGACGCACGTGGAGGTCCGGCTGGACGAGGGCATGCTCGTCGTGCGCGATCTCGGCTCGACGAACGGCACGATCGTGCGCGACGCATCGGGAGAAGCGGGACTGCTCCGCAGCGGCGCGACGTCCCGTGTCTCGCCGGGCGCCGTCCTCGATCTCGGCGACGGCGTGCTGGCGTCCTTCGAGTCGCCCTCGTGAACAGGCGTCAAGCGATTTCCCGGGCTGACGCCGGTGTGTTAGAAAAATCTCACGGGATTCGGATTCCGGGGGATCACAGATGCGTGCCCCCGTCGACGGGGGGTGCGTGACGTGGCGTCGAGACTGCCCTCCGCGCCGCCCGGTCTCGCCGGTTTCACCTACGTCCGTCCACTGGGAACCGGCGGGTTCGCCGATGTCTTCCTCTTCGAGCAGAACCTCCCCCGCCGCCCGGTCGCCGTGAAGGTCCTTCTCGAGGACATCGTCGATGAGAACCTGCTCCGGATGTTCAACGCCGAGGCGGACGTCATGGCACGCCTCAGCTCGCACCCCTCGATCCTGACGATCTACGAAGCCTCGATCTCCTCTGACGGGCGGCCGTACATCGTGATGGAGTACTGCCCGACCTCGCTCACGAACCGCTATCGGCGCGAGGTGATCCCGGTCGCCGAGGTGCTTCAGCTGGGTGTGAAGATCGGCTCGGCGCTCGAGACCGCGCACCGCTCCGGGTTGCTGCATCGCGACATCAAGCCGTCCAACATCCTCATCACGACCTTCGGCACGCCGGTCCTCTCGGACTTCGGCATCGCCGCGGCCATCTCGGGGCGCTCCGACGGAGATGAGATCTTCGCGATGTCGGTGCCGTGGAGTGCACCCGAGATCATCGACGAGCGCGTCTCGGGCTCGGTGCCGGCAGAGGTGTGGGGCCTCGGCGCCACGCTGTACTCGCTTCTCGCGGGTCGGAGCCCCTTCGAACGCGCGGGCAGCGGCCAGAACACCCGCGAGCAGCTGAAGTCGCGCATCCGCAAGGCCGCATACACGCCGATCGGCCGCGCCGACGTCCCCGAACGACTCGAGCAGGTGCTCGCGCGGGCCATGAGCCGCGACCCCGGCGCGCGGCACGCCACGGCCGCGGAGCTCGCCCACGACCTGCAGCTGGTGCAGCACGAGCTCGGGCTCCCGCACACGCCCATGGAGGTCGCCGTCGACGAATGGGCCGCGGCCGGAGCGAGCGTCGACTTCGCCGACGACCGTGCGCGCGGGCCCGTCCGCCCCTCGGTCTCGTACGAGTCGCGTCGACCGGCACGGGCCACGAGGGTCGTCGACCGTCGTCCCGACGAGGGGACGATCCTCGCCGGTTCCGAGCCGACCCGCCGTCTCGGAACCGCGGCGCGAGTCGCCCTGATCGCGGGCGGTGCCCTGCTCGTGGCCGGAGTGGGCGCGATGACGACGCTGCTCATCGTCGGCGGAGGGTTCTGACATGGCCCGGCGTGAGAGCACGCGTCCCCGCGTGCGCCGCACGACCTGGATCGCAGCAGGCGCGGTGACGGCGGTTCTCGCGGTCACCGCGACGCTGGCGGTCGTCTGGCCCGGCTACGACGCGCAGCAGACGCCGCCCGACGATCCCACCGTCTGGGCGCTCCAGAACGGAGCCGGCAGCGGATACGCGCGAGTGAACCTCGAGCTGGGCGAGATCGACACCGTCAAGCAGGTCGACAACGGCAGCGCGCTCGCCCAGACCACCGATCGCCTGTTCGTCTACAGTGACGGCTCGTCGCAGTTCTCCGACGTCGACATGGGCCGGCCCGCGGACCTCACCGACGACGCCGAGGACGTCTTCACGCCGACGCCTCCCGGAACCGCCGACATCGCCGTGACCGGTGATGCGATCGCTTACCAGACGGAGGCGGGCGCGGTGTTCGGCTCGAGCCTGTCCGGCGGCGGCGAGGGGATCCCGATCGACCCCTATGCCGATGCCGAGGTTCCCGAAGGCGAAGAGCGGCCCCGATTCGTGGCCACGGCCGTCGCGGTCGACGCTGCCGGCGTCGTGTACGCCTACTCCGCCGCGGAGGATCGCGTGATCCGCGCCGACTCGCGCACGGGCAGCATCCTCGGCGAGGACGCCGCCCCGGCCGACATCGAGGCGACACAGCTGAGCGTCGTCGGAACACGCTGGGTGCTCCTCGACGAGGCGACCGGTGACGTCTGGCTGCGCGGACGCGACGAGCCGGTGACGACGGACCTCGCCGCGGGCGCGCGACTGCAGGATGCCGCGCCCGACGGCGACAGCGTCTACATCGCCGACACCGAGGGCGTCGTCGCCGTCGACATCTCGGACGCGACCGCGTCACGCGCTCTCGATCGTCCCGGGGCCGGCACCGCGGCCACGCCCGCCGTGCTCGACGCGACCGTCTACGCCGCGTGGCTGGGCGACGGCGAGTCGGCCGGGTCTCTCTGGTCGAGCGCCGACCCCGACACCGTAACCGACCTGGACTACCGCGGCGCGGACATCGGCGACAACGTCGACCCCGCGTTCATCGGCAACGGCACGAGGCTCGCACTGAACGACCGCCGTTCGGGCTGGGTCTGGAACGTGCCCGACGGCGCGCTCGTCGCATCGTCGCAGCAGTGGGATCTCGATCGCCAGATCGAGGTCGAGCAGCAGGATGACGCGACCTCGGAGCGCGTCGTCGACCCCAAGCCGCCGGTGGCCGTCGACGACGCGTTCGGCGTCCGTGCCGGCTCGGTGACGCTCCTGCCCGTGCTGCTCAACGATCACGACCCCAACGAGGACGTGCTGAGCATCGACCCGGCCTCGCTGGAGAACCTCGATCCCGCGTTCGGGACCGCGTCGATCACGGGCGCGCAACAGCAGCTGACGGTGGCGGTGTCTCCCGATGCCTCGGGGACCGCGACGCTGCGCTATCGCGTGACCGACGGCACCGCGGCCGACGGACTGCTGTCGGACTTCGCGACGGTCACGCTCACCGTCGTCCCCGACGACCAGAACAATCCGCCGGTGTGGTGCGGCGTCGAGGGATGCCTCGCATCGTGGCCCTCGCTCACGGTGGCTCCCGGGGCGACCGTGTCGGCCGAGCTGCTCGAGGGCTGGGTCGACCCCGAGGGCGACCCGGTGTTCCTGGCCGGCGCGACGAACGACACCGGCGTCGGAACCGTGACGACGTCACCCGAGGGCACGCTGACCTACCAGCATCCCGATCCCAACGCGACCGAAGGCCTCGCTGTGACGATCACGGTGACGGTCTCCGACGCGCGCGGGGCGACGGTCACGCAGCCGCTCACCATCACCGTGACCCCGACCCCGGAGCTCACCGCGGAGTCGTTCGCGGTCACCGGCGTCGTGGGCGAACCCCTCGACGTCTCGGTCGCGCCGTACGTGACGGGCGCCGCGGGGCCGGTCTCCCTCACCGGCGTCGTGCCGCTCGACGAGGCGCAGTCCGCGGCGGCGGCGAACCCCGCCGCGCTCAGCATGGTGGTGAGCGCCTCCGCACCCGGCTCGTATCTGGTGCAGTACAACGTCCGCGACTCGCTCACCGAGGCGACGGCGACCGTGCGCGTGACGATGCTGGCACCGGAATCGGCCGGCATCACGACCCCGCCCCTCACCGCCTTCGTCCGCCCGAACGAGGACGCGACGATCGACGTCGCGTCGGCGGTGTCGAATCCGGCCGGCTCGGTGCTGCTGCTCAGCGACATCCGTCCCGAGAGCGACCCCTTCGCGTCGCTCGCCGTCGACCTGGTGGGGCAGAGCCTCCTCCGCGTGAGCGGCACGACGGATTCGGGCGAGCCCGGCCGGCTCGGCGTCGTGCGGTACACGGTCTCGGACGGCACCGGCAGCGCGGCCGTGACGGCGCAGGGCGAGTTGACGGTGGTCCTGCTGCCGTCGGCCAGCGCGGAACCGCCCATCGCCGTCGACGACGCCGTCACGGTGCGAGCGGGAACCCAGATCGACATCCCGGTCCTCGACAACGACACCGCGCCCTCCGGCGCGCTCATCGCGATCGACCCGTCGTCGATCGTGAACGAGACCGGGGGCGGCCTCGCGTTCGCCACCAGCCGGGTGCTCCGCTACCTCGCGCCCGAACAGGCCGGCACGTACGCGTTGACGTACACGATCTTCCGCCTCGGCTTCCCCGAGGTCACCGACACCGCGCGCGTGACCGTCACCGTCGTGGGCGACGAGTCGAATCAGGCCCCGCTCCCCCGGACCCTCGTCGGCCGCGTGCTGAGCGGCCAGTCGGTCGGCATCCCGCTCGACAGCTATGCCGTCGATCCGGATGGCGACCCGGTGGTGCTCGACCGCATCGTCGCGCAGCCCGAGCAGGGGTCGGCGACGATCTCGGCCGACGGCTCGGCGATCGTCTACACGAGTCCCGACGGGTTCAGCGGACAGGTCAGGTTCCGCTACGCCGTCCGCGACCCCAGCGGAGCGACCGGCACCGCTGACGTCCGCGTCGGCGTGATCGACACGCAGACCGACCCCAGCCCGGTCACGTACAGCGACTACCTCCAGGTGCAGGTCGGCGCCGAGAGCACGGCGGTGGTGCGCCCGACCGACAACGACATCGACCCGTCGGGAAGCGATCTCGAGCTGATCGACGTCGCGCCCAACGCCCAGGAGGGGTCGAGCGAGTACGACGCGCTGCTGGCCCTCATCGGCCCCGTCGAGAACGGCGCCGTGACGCTGAGCGCGGGCGAGGTGCTCGGCACGTTCTCGTACACCTACACCGTCCGCAACGAGCGGGGCGACACCGCGATCGGGCTGATCGTGGTCAAGACCGTCCGCGAGCCGGTGCCCGACTACCCCGTCGTGCGCGACACCGTGCTGACCCTCGAGAACCGCGAGGACTTCCCCCGGGGCATCGACGTGCTCGACGGCCAGGTGTCGTGGAACACCGGCGACGTCTCCGGCCTCCGTCTGTCGTTGTGGGGCGAGCCGACCGACCTCGACGTCGACGGCTGGAAGATCTCGGGCGAGCTGCCCGAGCGGTCGCGCCTGATCCCGTTCGAAGTCACCGGCACCGCGTTCGACGGGACCGAGGTGACCTCGTACGGGTTCCTCCGTGTTCCCGGCGAGGCCGATGTCCGCCTCGCGCTGCGCGAGGGGTTCCCGCCCCTGCAGGTGCGGGAGAAGGAGAGCGTCGAGATCGACCTCGCCGACGCCGTGCGCATCCCCCGCGGCGCGACCCTCGTCGTCGACGACGGCATCCGCGCGGGAGGGGCGCGGGGCGAAGCCGTCTGCAGCGTCGTGTCGGGCACCACGATCCGCTATACCGCCGGTGCCGGCGCGCCCTGGACCGACAGCTGCATCGTGCCGGCGCGACTGAGCACGCAGGATGTCGCGACCTTCCTGACGCTCCGGGTGATCATCGAGGCGGAGATCCCGCAGCCCAGCCTGCGGAGCGCGTCGCTCACCGTCAGCCCGGGCTCGACCCAGACGTACGACCTCGCGCAGATGGTCCAATGGGCGGGTCGCGCCGACTGGGAGTCGGTCCGCTACGCCGAATCGTATGGCGGCGACCAGTTCACCGTCACCGTCGACGGCAACACGGCCACCGTGACAGCAGCGGATGCCGCACGCCCGGGCCGCCAGGAGCCCGTCGCGATCTCCCTCCCGAGCCACTCCGACACCGCTCCCGCCAACCTGCTCCTGACGGTCGGTCCGGCGCCCTCGACCCTGCCCAAGGGCGGCTCCGCCGTGCAGACCTGCTCTCAGTCCGGCGGTTCGACCTCGTGCACGATCGAGGTGATCGGCGGAGCCGGCGAGGTCAACCCGCTGCCCGGGACTCCGCTCCGGCTCGTCGGCGCGAGCGGCCCCGGAAACTGCACGGGGGTGTCGTTCTCGCGCGCGAGCGACACCGCGGTTCGGGCCACGTGGAGTGCGGACGCCCCCGGCGCCGCCGAGTGCACCGGAAGCTTCACCGTCGAGGACGCTCAGGGCCGCCAGTCGAGCGGCGGCCGCAACGGGCAGGTCATCCTCGACCTGCAGGGCCTCCCGGCCGATCCCGCCCGCATGGAGTGGACCGCGTACACCGGCGACTCCGTGAGCCTGCGGGTGACCTCCGACGGCGGGTCCTACCCCGCGCTCCAGGGCTACCGCATCACGGCGGACGGTCGCGAGGTCGCCACGTGCCCGGCATCCGGATCGTGCTCGCCGATCTCCGCTCCCGTCGGCGAGAAGATCACGTACGAAGCCCGCGCGTACAGCTCCGTCGGCGAGTCGCGATCGACCGTGCGCGCGCAGGCCTGGGCCTACCGCCCGCCGGCACAGCCCGCCGGCTCGTCGTTCGAGCCGGCGCCCAACGGCCGCGACGGCGGCCGCGCGACGATCACGGTGACGGGACTCGACGCCACGACCGGCAGCGTCCGACTGACCGGCGGCCGCCAGGGATCGGACACGCGTCCGGTGGTCGGCGGTACCGCGACCTTCACGAACTACGACGTCGGCTCCAACTCCGCCACGACGCTCACCGCGACGCCGCTGACGACCTTCGACCTGCCTCCCATCGCGGCGGGCTCGAGCGAAGGACAGTCGCGTGCCGTGACGGCGCACGGAGTCGGGGCACCGGGCCTGACCCTGTCGGAGACCAACACGTCGAACTCGATGCGCGTGACCGCATCGGTGACCTCGAACGGCGACGGGACGCAGACCCTCATCGGGTTCAGCGAGGTGTCGGCCGACGCGTGCGTCCCGTCCGGTTCGGCGACGAGCCAGCAGTTCGAGGCGCAGGCATTCAAACGCAAGACGGTGTGGGCATGTGCCGAGCACACGTTCAACGGCAAGAAGGGCTTCGGGGTCACCCGTGCCGAGATCTCGGCACGGCCGGTCGGCAGCGTCGAGGCGCCGAACGGGATGACGTTCCGGGTGTCGTCGACGCCGAGTGGGAACGCCCAGAGCGGCTTCACCTACGCGCTCCAGGGAACGCACAGCGATCCCGGCGCCAAACCGTTCGAAGATGCCCGACTCGTCTACTTCGTCAACGGCAACCGGCGCGACTCGTTCTCGCCGGAGTTCAACCGTCCCGACGACCAGTGGACGGCGAGGTGGTGCGACAGCTTCCTCGGCTTCGACAGCGATTGCTCGGACCCGATCGCCATCTCCCCCGAATCAGGAAGCGCATCGACTCCGGTGTCGGTGAGCATCCAGAACCTGCCGCCCTGCCGCAGCACCGACACCGCGGCTGCCACTTGGAATCCCCGATGGGCGAATCTCACATACGAGGTCACATCGCAGATCGGCGGGACGTCCGGAGCCATCACGCACGTCGATTACACCGTGACCTGGACCGGCAAGCTGGCCCCCCTCGACCCGTTCACCGTGCGCCAGACGTGCGAGACGGTCACGCCGCCGTCGGCGGAGCCGACCGAGCCCGCCGAAACCAACACCGCCCCCTGACCTGACCCCCGCCGCACGGCGAAGCGAGAGGACCCCATGAGCATCACACCGGAGCAGACCGCCTGGTTCCAGGAGACGTTCGCGACGCTCGTCGACAACGTCGAGAAGGTCGTCCTCGGCAAGCGGCACGTCATCGAGCTCGCGTTCACCGCGATGGTCTCCGAGGGTCATCTGCTGCTCGAGGACTACCCGGGCACCGGCAAGACCTCGCTCGCGCGCGCGATGGGGCAGACCGTGCAGGGGACGAGCAGCCGCATCCAGTTCACCCCCGACCTGCTGCCCGGCGACGTCACCGGCATCACGGTCTACGACCAGAGCCGCGGCGAGTTCGAGTTCCACCAGGGACCGATCTTCGCCAACATCGTCCTCGCCGACGAGATCAACCGGGCATCGCCGAAGACGCAGTCGGCCCTGCTGGAGGTCATGGAGGAGGGCCAGGTCACAGTCGACGGTGTGAGCCGACGCGTCGGTGTGCCGTTCCTCGTCGTCGCGACGCAGAACCCCGTCGAGCAGGCGGGGACCTATCGACTCCCCGAGGCGCAGCTGGACCGCTTCCTGATGAAGACGACGCTCGGCTACCCCGATCACGCCGCGACGGTACGCATCCTCGAGGGCGCGGCCGAATCGCGCCGCGAGGTCTCTCCGGTCATCACCCCTCAGGGCGTCGTGAGCATGGCCGACATCGCGCGCGGGGTCTACCTCGACGCGCTCGTCCTCGACTACATCGCCCGCCTGATCGAGGCGACCCGCCTCGCCACCGAGGTGCGCCTCGGGGTGAGCGTCCGCGGCGCGATCGCGCTGACGAAGGCGGCGAAGACCTGGGCGATCGCACACGGACGCAGCTACGTCACGCCCGACGACGTGAAGGCGCTGGCCGAGCCGGTGCTCGCGCACCGGCTCATCCTCGACCCCGAGGCCGAGTTCGACGGCGTGACCGCGGGCGCGGTCATCGGGCAGGTCCTCCTCGACACGGTGCCGCCCAGCCAGAGAGAGACCGTGTGAGCTTCGACACCGAGTCCCGCCTGACCCGCACCTCCTTCTCGGAGGGCACGGGTTTCGCGCGCACGCGGTTCGGCACGACCGGCCGCACCACCGTGCTCGCGGTGCGCGGCGTGCAATCGTGGCGACGCGTGCGGCGTGCTGCCCGAGCGACGGCCCGGTGGGTCGCAGAGACCGTCACGGTCGCCGGATGGCTCATGGTCGCCACCGCCGTCCTGGGCCTCGGCATCGGACTCCCGCTCGGCCTCATGGAGCTCGCCGCTGCCGGCGTGGTCGCGCTCGTGCTGCTCGTGCTGTCGGTGCCGTTCCTCTTCAGCGCACGCGCCTACCAGGTCGACCTGCAGCTCGAGCATGACCGGGTCGTCGCCGGCACCCCGGTCGAGGGCACGCTCGTCATCACCAATGTCGGCACCGCGCCCGCCCTCCCGGGCCGCATCGACGTCCCGGTGGGCGACGGCATCGTCGACGTCCACGTGCCGTTGCTGCGCCACGGCCACACCCACACCGAGCAGGTCGTCGTGCCCACCCACCGCCGCGGCATCATCACGGTCGGCCCGGCCCGCACCGTTCGGGGCGACCCGCTCGGCATCCTCAAGCGCGAGGGCACCTGGGACGACGTGCACACGCTCTACATCCACCCGGTCACGACGGCGCTGCGCAGCACCACGACCGGGTACATCCGCGATCTGGAGGGCAGCGCGTCGCGCACCGTCGTCGACGCCGACTTCTCGTTCCACGCCATCCGCCCCTATGTCGCCGGCGACTCGCAGCGTCAGATCCACTGGAAGTCGACCGCGAAGACCGGCACCCTCATGGTGCGCCAGTACGAGGAGACGCGGCGCAGCCGCATGGTCATCGCCCTCGCCGTGGGCGACGACGAGTACGCCTCCGACGACGAGTTCGAGCTCGCCGTCAGCGCCGCCGCGTCGCTCGGCATCCGCGGCATCCGCGACGGCCGCGACGTCGACGTCGTCGTCGGCGGTGAGGTGCCCGAGTTCGCGCGCCGCCGCATCCGCACCATCCGCGAGCTCACCACGATCACGACGCGAACGCTGCTCGACGACCTCGCGGGGCTCGACCGCATCGAGCACGTCAGCCCGTTGCGCGATGCCGCGTCGCTCGCCGCCGAGAGCCACCCCGACGTCTCGATCGCGTTCCTCGTCTGCGGCTCCACGTTGACCGCCGCACAGCTGCAGTCCGCCGCGCTGGCCTTCCCCGCCGACGTCGGTGTGATCGCGGTCAGCTGCTCGCTCGAGGCCGAACCGGGCTTCCGGTCGCTCGGAGCCATGTCGGTGCTCTCGATCGGTCTGCTCGACGACCTCCGCCACCTGCTGTCGCGGGCGGCGCAGTCGTGAGCGCCCCCGCACGCCGCGACCTGCGCGCTCGACGCGCCGCGCGGACGCCGTGGCGCTTCCTCATCGTGCAGGCCTCGGTCCTGCTGCTCGTCATCGCCGTGGGTGCGTTCGCCGCGTGGCCGATCTACCGCGGCCCGGCGTTCGTCGTCCTCGTCGTCGTCGCCACGGTCGCCGCGGCGGCTGTCGCGGCGGCAGGTCTGCGGTGGCGCCTGAACGGCTGGTGGGTCGCGCTCATCACCATCGGGACCTACCTCGTGCTCGGTCTGCCCCTCGGGGCGCCCGGATCACTCGGCTCGCTGTCGCAGGTGCTTCCCGGACTGCGCGGCGTCGTGACGGCCCCCGTCACCGGGTGGAAGGACCTCCTGACCCTGGAGCTGCCCCTCGGCAGCTATCAGGCGACACTCGCACCGGCGCTCCTGGTCTTCCTCGGCGCCACCGTTCTCGCCCTGTCGATCGCGTGGCGAGGCGGGCGATGGTGGCCGCTCGCCGTCATCTTCGCGCTCGTCCCCACCGCCTTCGGCATCGCCTTCGGATCCACGGCCCCGATGCCCGCTCCCGCCCTCGGACCCCTGGCGCTGAGCCGCGAAGCGCTCGTGGGAATGGCGGCCCTGGTCGCGGCGCTCGGCGCGATCGTATGGCGGACGACGGCGGACCGACGACGCGCGATCGCCACGGCGACGGCCGCGACGGGCGTGCGCGGGGCTGGTCGCCCTGTCCGCGGACTCGCCGGGCGCACCGCGACCGCCGCGGGAATGGTCGCGGTCGGCCTGGTCGGCGCGACGATCGTCGCGCCGTGGGCGCTCGCCGGCTCGACGCGCGACGTCCTGCGGGCCGATGTCGACCCCCGCTTGGAGCTCGCTGCCGAGCTGAGCCCGCTCGGGCAGTACCGGACGTGGTTCGGCGACGACCGGTTCGACCAGCCGGTGTTCCGCGTCGCCGCCCCCGAGGGCGTCGACCGGGTGCGCCTGGCAACCCTGCCCTTCTACGACGGCCGGGTCGCCCGCGTCGTCGACCCTTCCGCCTCGTCCGATGATCCGCGCTCGTCCTTCACCCGGGTCCCCTCGGCTCTCCCCGCGAGGCCCGGATCGGTCACCGGCTCCGCGGTCATCGCGATCGAAGGCTGGGACGGCGTGTGGATGCCGACGGTCGGTGCGGTGACCTCGATCGACTTCGACGGCGCGGATGCCGCGGCCCTGGCCGACGGCTTCTACTACAACGGCGAGACCTCCTCGGGCGTGCAGCTCGCCGACCCGGGACTGACGACGGGCGCCGAGTACCGGCAGGGGGCCGCCTACCCCGAGGACGTTCCGGCGCTCGGCTCGCTCGAGCCCGCGCGATCGGCTCCCACGCTCGGCGAGGACATCGTGCCCGAGAGCCTCGTGCGATGGGTCGACGAGCATGCCGGCGGCTCGGGCGGCGCCGGCCTCGAACAGCTGATCGAGCTGCTGCGCGCGCGAGGATTCCTCAGCCATGCCCTCACGATCGATGCGGCGACTCCGCCGTCGTGGGCGACGGAGCTCGGCGACTACGCGTTCCAGCCGAGCCGCGCGGGACACTCCACCGACCGCATCGAGCAGCTCTTCGCAGATCTCCTGGCTCGCGAGGACGAGGTCGGCGGCGACGACGACGCCGCGCTGGTTGCCGCCGTCGGCGATGACGAACAGTTCGCCGTGGCCGCGATGATGATCGCCGACCGGCTCGGCTTCGATGCCCGGATCGTGGTCGGGATGCGGCTGGAATCCGCCGACGACACCCTCGCGACCTGCGATGACGGTCTCTGCACCGCCGGTGACATGTCCGCATGGCTCGAGGTGCGCGGTCTCGGCTCACCCTGGGTCCCCGTCGACGTGACCCCGCAGCATGCGGTGTTCCCCTCTCCCGACACCCAGCAGCGTCAGGACCCGAAGATCCCCACCGATGTGCGGCAGGAGCAGGCCGACACGGTGCAGCCCGCCGACGCCAACCCCAGCGACGGCGGACGGAGCCCGAGCGACGACACGGCGACATCGCAAGACCTCAGCGCGCTGTGGGCGACGCTGCGGATCGGCGGGATCTCTCTGCTGGCCCTTCTGCTGCTCTTCGGGCCGTTCGCGCTCATCGTGCTGATCAAGCTCGCGCGCCGACGAGGCCGCCGGACGAGCGCCGATCCGGTCGAGCGGTTCACGGGCGGCTGGCAGGAGTTCGTCGATTCCGCGGTGGACCACGGGCTTCCCGGCCAGGGCTCGCGGACGCGGCACGAGCTCGTCGCCGCGTACGGCGGATCGGCCGGCGCGGCCGAGCTGGCGACACTCGCCGACCGCTCGGTGTTCGACGTCGCGCCGCCCGACGCCGACGACGCGGATCGTTTCTGGGAGATCGTCGAATCCGAGCGCTCCCGGCTCGACGAGGGTCTGGGTTTCTGGGCCCGGCTCCGGGCGCGGGTGTCGTTGCGCTCCCTGATGCGACGAGAGCGTCGCATCGACCGGGCGCAACGGCTGCCGCGCGACCGGCGAGATCGATAAGGTGGCACGCGGCACGCGCGGAACGCTCCGCGCTCGAAGGCAGGAGAACAGGTGAAGGCATACGGCTTCACGATCGACCACGCGACGGCGGTCATCGCGCTCGGGAGCGGGAACGGCGGCCCCACGGGTGCGTTCGCGGCGCTCGGGGTCGTCCAGGTGGTGCTCGGCATCGGGATCTACGTGTGGACGGCTTTCGCGCTGACCGCCGTGTTCCGCAAGACGGGAATCGACCCCTGGCGGGCCTGGGTCCCGGTCCTGAACATCTGGGAGCTCTTCGTCCTCGCCGGGATGCGCGGCTGGTGGGCGGCAGTGCTCGCGGGAGGGGCCGTCCTCGTGACGATCATCGCGGGCGTCGTGGCCGGGCTCTTCGCCGGTATCGCCCTCAACGCGGGGTTCGGCGGCGACGCCGGCAGCGCGGCGGGCGCACTGGCCGCCGCAGCGATCGTCCCCGCGCTCATCTGGCTCGTCTTCGTGGCGTTCGCGCTGGTGATCCACATCCGGATGCTGCGCGCCCTGTGCCGCGGGTTCGGTCTGGGCACCGGGTACGTCGTGCTCGGCGCGCTGCTGTTCCCGGTGTGGGCGAGCGTCGTCGGCTGGGGTTCGGCGCGGTGGCTCGGTCGTGAGGCGCCGGCGGAGCCGGCACCGTTCCGGACTCCCCCGCCCACCGACACCGGGGTCCCGGCGCCGCCTGCCGCCACTTCCCTCGCGACTCCGACACCGGCGGCCGTGCCCGCTCCGCCGCTGTTCGCCCCCTCGAGCGCGGCGGCCGGAACGCCCGCGCCCGCCGCCGCATCCACGGCCCCTGCTCCTTCCGAGCCGATCAGCGCGAGCCCCTGGGCGCCGCCTCCCCCGCCCGCCGAGACCGGCGCCTCGGCCCCGGCCGCCCCGGCCGCTCCGCAGGCGTGGTCAGCTCCGACGGGCGCTCCGGTAACAGCCCCGGCGGGACAGCCCGCGGTGCCTGCGCAGCCCGCGGCCCCGGTCGCGGCCCCGGTTGCAGCGACGCCGAGCGCCCCCGTCGCGCCGCCGGTCTCGGACGAGGCCGACATCGACGACCACACCGTCCTGGCGGCCCGTCGCGGTCCGCAGACCGCGCTCCGGCTCCCGAACGGGTCGACGGTCGTCCTGTCGGCCACCGCCGTCGTCCTCGGTCGCAACCCGCTCGCCCCCGACGAGGCACCCGACGCGCAGGTCATCGCGGTCGACGACGTCACGCGCACCGTCTCGAAGACGCACGCGCTGCTCCGGCATACCGGCACGGAGTGGACCATCACCGACCTGGCCTCCACCAACGGCGTCTTCGTCGGTCCCGACGACGTCGAGGCGTCCGGACCGACCCCCGTCTCGGGGATCTTCCACCTCGGCGATGCCGAGCTCCAGCTCACCGAGGCCTGATGACCACCGCCACGCCTCCCATCGACGTCCATGTGACGAGCGGCAGCCGCACCGACACGGGACGCCGACGGTCGGTGAACGAAGACGCGTTGCTGGCCGAGTATCCCGTCTTCGTCGTGGCCGACGGCATGGGCGGGCACGACGCCGGCGATCGCGCATCGGCCGCGGTCATCGAGGTCTTCCGGCCGCTCGTCGGCCGCGACGATCTGCGTCCCGAAGAGGTCGCCGACGCCGTCGAACGGGCGCATTCTGCGGTGGCCCTCGTCGCTGCCGGCACGACCCGCGGCGCGGGCTCGACCCTGTCGGGCGTCGTTGCCGTGCAGCAGGGCGGCGTGCGGCGCTGGCTCATCGTCAACGTCGGCGACTCGCGCGTATACCGCCTGCTCACCGAGCGCCTGGAACAGCTGACGATCGACCACTCGGTCGCGCAGGAGCTGGTCGACGCCGGCCGGCTGACCCGCGATCAGATGGCGACGTACGAGGGCCGCAACGTCATCACCCGAGCCATCGGCGGCGAGCGCAGCCGCGCCGACTTCTGGCTCATCCCGATCGTCACCGGCGAGCGCATCGTCGTGTGCTCGGACGGACTCACCGGCGAGCTGTCCGATGAGGCGCTCCGCGCCGGGCTCATGATGGGGGGCTCCCCCGCCCAGACGGCGGAGTCGCTCGTCGCGCAGGCGCTCGCACACGGAGGTCGCGACAACATCAGCACGATCGTGCTGGATGTCGTGGCCGGCGGCATCAGCCCCCGCCTCGAGGACACCACGGGCGGCATCATGAACAGCGAGTCCGTCACCGCGACGGTCGAGGTGGCCACGGCGCGCTCGCGACGTCGCAGAGCCGATCATGACTGAGCCGGCTCGACGGTCGCGGCATCCGCTGCCCGCTCCCGGCGAGATCGACGCCCGCCGCCCAGACCGGCTGTTGGCGTCGAGTGCTCGCGCGGACGTGTACCTGTATCGGGATGCCGAGGGCCGCAGCCCGGCCGCGGTGAAAGTGTTCCGCGACCCGTTGGACCGGAGCGAGCGCGAGGCGTTCGCGGGCGGCGCAGCACGACTGGTCGCGCTGTCGACGCACCCGAGCGTGGCGACGGTCCAGTCCGTCGGAACGACGGACGAGGGCCGCCCGTATCTCGTGATGGAGTACTGCTCGCGCGCCGACCTCGCCGAGACCGCGTCTCGCCGGCCGATGAGCGTGCCCGAGGCGCTTCGCCTGCTGATCAGGTTGTGCGGCGCCGTGGAGACCGCCCACCGCAACGGCATCGCGCACGGCCGTGTCGGTATCGAGAACGTCCTGACCACCGACTACGGCTGGCCGGCGATGATCGGCTTCGACCGCGACAACCTCCTGCGCCGTGATGAGCCCGGTGCGAGCGCTGCCGTTCGAGCGACCGATGTCCACGGACTGGCGGTGGCGGCGACGGAGCTCCTGACGGGTCGCCCCGTCGCCGAGTCGGCGTCGTCTCTCAGCGGTGCCGATGAGGTTCCCGTAGAGCTGGAGACGCTCGTCCTGGCCACCCTCGAGGCAGCTGCCGCGGACCGCGCCCCCTCTGCCGCGGAGTTCGGTCTCGCCCTGCAGCGCGTCGAGGCCGACCAGCACATCCCGATCACGCACCTCGACGTGCGAGACCCCGATGCGTCCGGGCCGACGGATGCTCCGGCGGACGACGAGGACGAACGAACTGTTCTGTCGAATCGCCACGCGCCTGCGGACGAGCACACCGTACTCGCCCGTCGGCGCCGGGCCGACACCGATGTCGAGGCCGGTGGCGGGGGCGGCGACGGGGATGACGAGCGCACGGTTCTCGCCGATCGCCGGCGCGGTCCGGTCCCGGGCGGTGCGATGCCGATGGATACGGAGGACCACACCGTCCTCTCGACGCGCAGCATCCGACCCGACGACGACCGCACCGTCCTCTCGACGCGCGGCACTGATCCCGACGACGAGCACACCCGCCTCGCAGCGCGGTCGCTGCCCGCCCCGGAGGACCCCCCGGCGCCGCCGGAGCTCCCCGCGAGCGATGCCGACCCGGAGCCGACGGCCTTCGTCCGGCGGCAGCGGCGCGACGACCTGGTGCGGGGCCGAGTCGATACGGCGCGCCAGGCCGTCGGCCCGGACGGCGACGGCGAGCGCTACCGTGTGCGGACGACGCCCGATCTCGCCGAGGTCTCACGTGTCCGCGTCGAGGCACCCGTGCGGCAGCCCCCGACGACAGCCGCACCGCGACGGCGCGGCAGAGGAACGGTCGTCGTGGTCATCGGCGTCGGGGCGGTCGTCCTCGGCGCGGCCGCGACGGCTGTCGTGATGATGATCGGAGGAGGAGCATGACAGGCATCGAGCATGAGACCGACGAGCACGTGCGCGAGGACGGGGTCACCGCCGCGAGCGAGATCTCCGAGAGCGTGGCGATCGAGTTCTGCGGCGAGTGGTTCCGGCCCACCGCCGGCACGACGTACGCGATCGGGCGTGACGCCGACCTCATCATCGACACCAACCCGTACCTGCATCGCCGCCTCCTCGCGATCGACGCCGAGCACGGTCTGTGGTGGCTGTCGAACACCGGCCAGTCGATCTCCGTCAGTCTCGCGACGCCCGACGGCGCGTACCAGGCTGTCCTCGGCCCCGGCGCACGGGTTCCGCTTGTCTTCCCCGCGCTCGTCGTGATGTTCACGGCCGGCGCCTACACGTACGAGCTCACCGTCCACACCGATGGGTCGCGCTTCACCGTGCGCGACAGCTTCCCCCGCACCGCGGACGAGCACATCGGCACCACCACCGTGGGGGCGGTCGCGCTGACCTCCAGCCAGCGGCTGCTGCTGCTCGCGATGTGCGAGCCGATCCTCCGGGGCGGCATGGTCGGATCGAGCCAGGTGCCGACGTCGGCCGCCGCGGCCGAGCGCCTGGGCTGGCCGCTGACGACGTTCAACCGAAAGCTCGACAACGTGTGCGACAAGCTCGATCGTGAGGGCGTCCGCGGTCTGCGCGGCGGTGTGGGCAAACTCGCCACCAACCGGCGCGCGCGACTCGTCGAGCACGCCGTGCTCTCCCGCCTCGTCACCGCCGCGGATCTGCCGCTGCTCGACGAGATCCGCACCGAACAGGCCTGACCCCGCGCCTCAGCGCCGTACGATGGAGGGCTGTGTCCTCGCCCGCCCCTGTCATCTCCTTCCCGCCCGAGCTGCCCGTCAGCGCGGCACGGGAGGAGATCGCGCGTGCCATCCGCGAGCACCAGGTCGTCATCGTTGCGGGGGCCACCGGCTCGGGCAAGACGACCCAGCTGCCGAAGATCTGTCTCGAGCTCGGGCGCACGAGCATCGCGCACACGCAGCCACGCCGGATCGCCGCCCGCACCGTCGCCGAGCGCATCGCCGCCGAGATGGAGGTCCCGCTCGGCGGGGCCGTCGGCTATAAGGTGCGGTTCACCGACCAGGTCTCGTCCGATACACAGGTGGCGCTGGTCACCGACGGCATCCTCCTGAATGAGATCCACCGCGACCGGATGCTGCGCCGGTACGACACGATCATCATCGACGAGGCGCACGAGCGATCGCTCAACATCGACTTCCTCCTCGGATACCTGCGCCGCATCCTCCCCCGTCGCCCCGATCTGAAGGTCATCGTCACGTCGGCGACGATCGACCCCGAGAGCTTCGCGGCGCACTTCGCCGATGCTCAGGGCGCCCCCGCGCCGATCATCGAGGTCTCGGGCCGGACGTATCCCGTGGAGGTGCGCTACCGACCCCATGACGACGCCGGCGACGACGACACGGCCGCCGACGACGTCGACGGACTCATCGCCGCGCTGCGCGAGCTGGACCGCGAGCCCGACGGCGACGTGCTCGTCTTCCTTCCCGGCGAGGCGGAGATCCGCGATGCGATGGATGCGGTGCGGTCGGCCTACGCGAAGGATGCCCGCCCCACCGAGGTGCTGCCCCTGTACGGCCGGCTGTCCGCCGCCGAGCAGCACCGCGTCTTCGAGCCTTCGCGTGTCGCCGGTGTGCGGCGCCGGGTCATCCTCGCCACCAACGTGGCCGAGACGAGCCTCACCGTGCCCGGCATCCGCTACGTCGTCGATGCCGGCACCGCGCGCATCTCGCGTTACAGCAACCGGTCGAAGATCCAGCGCCTGCCGATCGAGGCCGTGTCGCAGGCATCCGCGCAGCAGCGCGCCGGTCGCGCCGGCCGGACCTCCGCCGGCATCGCCGTCCGGCTCTACGCCGAGGACGACTTCACCTCGCGCCCCGAGTTCACCGAACCCGAGATCCTCCGCACCTCGCTTGCGTCTGTGGTGCTCCAGATGCTCGCGCTCGGATTCGGCGACATCGCCGACTTCCCGTTCCTGACACCGCCGGACTCTCGGGGCGTCAAGGCCGCGTTCGACCTCCTCGTGGAGCTGCGCGCGGTACGCCGCGACGACACAGGCGCCTGGCGCCTGACCGACATCGGGCGCGAGATCTCACGCCTGCCGATCGACCCGCGGTTCGCACGCATGCTCGTCGAGGCGCGCACGCTCGGCGTGACCCGCGACGTGCTCGCGATCGTCGCGGGCATGTCGATCCAGGACGTGCGGGAGCGGCCCGAGGAGCGCCGCGACGAGGCCGATCGGCTCCACGCCCGGTTCACCGACCCGACGAGCGACTTCCTGACGCTGCTGAACCTGTGGAACCACCTGCAGGACCAGCAGCGCGAGCTCGGTTCCAGCGCATTCCGGCGCACCTGCCGCGCGGAGCACCTCAACTACGTCCGGGTTCGCGAATGGTTCGACGTCCACCGTCAGCTCAGCACGCTCGCCCGCGGTGACCGCGACCGTGATCGCCGAAGGCAGGACCGGGACGCTCGCCCGGACGACGCGGAAGCCGACGTTCCGAACCCGCCCGAGACCGCGACGGGAGCCGCCCATCCCGATCGCGTGCACCGCGCGATCCTCGCCGGTCTCCTGTCGCAGATCGGCATCCTCGACACGCGGAACACGACGAGCGCGCGGGGGGCGGGAGGCCGCAGCGGCGGCGGCAAGCCCCAGCGTCCCCGCGCCGAGTACCGCGGAGCTCGCGGCGCCAAGTTCGCGATCTTCCCCGGGTCGGGGCTGCGCAAGGCCTCCCCCGACGCCGTGATGGCGGCGGAGCTCGTCGAGACGTCGCGGCTCTACGCGCGCACGGTGGCCGCGATCGACCCGTCCTGGGCCGAGGACCTGGCAGGCGACCTCGCGCACCGGTCGATGAGCGACCCCCACTGGTCGAAGGATGCCGGAGCCGCGGTCGCCGCCGAGAAGGTCACCCTCTTCGGGGTCGAGATCGTCCCGCGCCGGCGCGTGCAGCTGGCCGGACGCGACCGCGAGCTCGCCCGCGAGCTGTTCCTGCGGCACGCCCTCGTCGAGGGCGATTGGAACACGTCGCACCTCGACAAGCGGCTCACCGCCTTCGAGCGTCGGAACCTCGAGCTGAGACGACGCCTCGAGAAGATCGAAGAGCGCGAGCGACGTCGCGACATCCTCGTGGGCGACGAAGCGGTGTTCGCCTTCTACGACGCCCGCATCCCCCGTGACGTGTTTGATGTCCGCTCGTTCGAAGCCTGGTGGCGCGACGCCGCCGGGCGCACGCCGCGCCTGCTCGACATGACCGAGAGCGACCTCGCCGGAGACGCGTCCGGCAGCGACGAGCGCGCCTTCCCGGCGCGGTGGCGTCAGGGCGATCAGGTGCTCTCGCTCGCTTATCGCTTCGAGCCGGGCGCACCGGACGACGGCGTCAGCGTGGTCGTCCCGCTTGCGCTGCTCGCCTCGCTCCGACCCGACGGGTTCGACTGGCAGGTGCCGGGCCTGCGCGACGAGCTGATCGCCGGGCTTCTGCGCGCACTGCCCAAGGCGATCCGACGCCACGTCGTGCCCGCCGCCGATTGGGCATCGCGATTCGCCGAGGAGCTCTCCGGCGACGGGCCCGAGTCACGGGACGGCCTGCCCGAACGCCCTCTGCGCGACGCGCTCGCCGCACGCATCCAGCGGGTCGCGAACCAGCCGGTCACCCCATCGGACTTCGACCTCGATCGCGTGCCCGCGCACCTCTCGATGTCTTTCCGTGCCGTCGACGAGCGCGGGCGTCCGCTCGGCTCGTCGCGCGACCTGGCCGAGCTGCAGCGGCGGCTCTCGAACCGCAGCCGGGCATCCGTCGCCCGCTCCCTCGCGAAGGCCGCGCCGCGTCCCGGCGCCCAACCCGCGGTCGCGGTGCCGGCCGGCGCACCCGGCCCGGGCCCGGCCGGCGACCATGCCGGCGGCATCGCCGAGCAGACGGGTCTGACCGACTGGACCTTCGGGGAGCTTCCCGAACTCGTCGACACCCGGGTCGCAGGCGGCGTCGTGCGGGGCTACCCCGCCCTCGTCGACGAGGGAGCGAGCGTCGCCCTGCGCATCGAGGCGACCCCCGAACGGGCGGCGCACCTGACCCGGGCCGGCGTCCGGCGTCTCGTCCTGCTGTCGGTGCCGTCTCCGGCGACGTACGTCCTCGACCACCTCACCGCACCCGAGAAGCTCGCGCTCGCGGCATCCCCCTACCCGTCGGCCAAGGCGCTCATCGAAGACGCGCGCGTCGCCGTGGCCGACAGCGTCATCAATCGCACCGCGACATCCGTCCGCACTCCGGCGCAGTTCCAGGCGGTGCGCGACGCGTTCTCGGCGGCCGTCGTCGACGAGCTGTTCCAGACCGTCTCGCTCGGCGCACGCATCCTCACTCTCCAGCGCGAGGTCGAGCGGGCGATCCGCAAGGAGAACTCGATGGTCCTGCTCGCCGCCCTGGGCGACGTGAAGCAGCAGCTCGCCGGCCTGGTCTTCCCCGGGTTCCTCTCGCGGACGGGCACGGCCCGGCTCGCGCATCTGCCCCGATACCTCCAGGGCGCTCTCGATCGCGTGACGACCCTGAGCGACAACCCCGGACGCGACCGGCAGCGCCTCACCGAGTACGAGCGCGCCGCGACGCTGTTCACCGAGGCGGGCGGGACGATCCCGCCTGCCGACGACACCCCGCCGCACCTGCGACACGCGCGGTGGCTGCTCGAGGAGTATCGCGTCAGCCTGTTCGCGCAGCGCCTCGGCACGGCCGACCCCGTGTCGATCCAACGGATCACGAAGACGCTCGCCGACAAGCGCTGATCAGTCGGTAGCGTGGCCCCATGGCCCACGCAGTGACGTACTCCGAATTCGGCGGACCCGAGGTCCTCACTCTTCGCGAGATCGAGGTCCCCGCACCCGATCCCGGCCAGGTGCGGGTGCGCGTCACCGCCGTCGGGGTGAACCCGATCGACCACAAGCTCCGCGCTGGCCTGCGCCCGTCCGCCACCATCTCCCAGCCGCGCCGCATCGGCAACGACGGCGCGGGTGTGGTCACCGAGGTCGGAGCGGATGTCGACGGGTTCCGTGTCGGCGACGAGGTCGTGGTGTTCGGGGCGAGCGGCGTCTACGCGACAGAGATCGTGGTGACCCCCGACAAGCTCACTCCGCTGCCCGTCGGGGTGTCGCCCGACGTCGGCGCCGCCCTCGGCATCCCGGTGGCGACGGCGTACCAGTCGTTGCGCTCGCTCGACGTCGGCCCCGCCGACACCCTGCTGATCCACGCCGGCAGCGGATCGGTCGGTCAAGCGGCCATCCAGTTCGCGCGGCTTCGAGGAGCGTCCGTCATCGCGACGGCGAGCGATGCCCGCGCCGAACGCATCCGCGATCTGGGCGCCACACCCGTGTCGTACGGCGACGGACTCGCCGACCGCGTCCGGACGGCGGCGCCGCAGGGCGTGACCGTGGCGCTCGACTGCGCGGGCACCGACGAGGCGCTCGACGTGTCGATCGAGCTGGTCGCCGACCGGTCGCGCATCGCGACGATCGTGCGCGGCGCGGATGCCGCGGGCCTCGGTATCCGCGCGTTCTCCGGTGGAAGCCCCGATCCGCTCACCGAGCAGCAGCTGGCATGGCGCGCCGAGGCGATCCCCGTCGTCGCGGCGCTGCTGGCCGCGGGCGCCTTCCGGATCGAGCTCGGTCCCGAGCTGCCCCTCGCCGAGGCGGCCGAGGCCCACCGCCTGGTCGCCGCGCACACGCCCGGCAAGATCACGCTTCTGCCCTGACCGGCCGCGACGCGGTACACAGACGAGCGGCGCTCGCGCCGGCGATCCACTCAGGATGCCGATGCGAGCGCCGCTTCGTTCGGCCCCGCGACGTCAGTTGCCCGAGCGCCGCTTGTTGTAGACGTCGAAGGCGACCGCGAGCAGCAGCACGAGACCCTTCACGGCCTGCTGCCACTCGATGCCGATGCCCATGATCGACATGCCGTTGTTGAGCACGCCGATGATGAGGCCACCGATGATCGCGCCACCGATGGTGCCGACACCACCCTGCACGGCCGCACCGCCGATGAAGGCGGCCGAGATCGCCTCGAGCTCGAAGCCGTCACCGGCCTTGGGACCGGCGAGGTTCAGTCGTGCGGTGAAGATGAGACCCGCGAGCGCCGCCAGCACGCCCATGTTGACGAACAGCCAGAAGTCCGCGCGGCGCGTCTTGATGCCCGAGAGCTCAGCCGCGTGGCGGTTTCCGCCGATCGCGTAGATGTGACGACCGAACACGGTGCGGTTCATGACGATGCCGTAGACGAGCACCAGCACCGCCAGCACGATCAGCGTCACCGGGATGCCCTTGTACGAGGCGAGCGCCCAGGTGAACCAGCCGATGACGACGGCGATCAGGGCGAGCTTGGCGACGAACCAGACGAGCGGCTCGACGTCCTGCGAGTACTTCTGGCGTCCGGCCCGGGTGCGCCACTGCTGCACCACCAGGGCGACGATGCCGAGCGCGCCGATCAGGAGCGTGAAGAGGTCTGGATCGGATTCTCCGAATATGCCGGCCAGGAAGCCGTTCCCCAGGGCCCGGTACTCGGTGGGGAACGAGCCGATGTTCGCGTTGCCCAGCACGACGAGCGCCAGGCCGCGGAAGATGAGCATGCCCGCCAATGTCACGATGAACGCGGGTATGCCGACGTACGCGACCCAGAAGCCCTGCCAGGCGCCCACCAGCGCACCGATCAGGAGCGACAGGACGATGGCGAGCCACCACGGCATCCCCATCTTGACGGCGAACACGCCGGAGACGGCACCGATGAACGCGGCCACCGATCCGACGGAGAGGTCGATGTGACCGGCGATGATGATCATCACCATGCCGATCGCCAGCACCAGGATGTAGCCGTTCTGCACGACCAGGTTCGACAGGTTCTGCGGGCGCAGCAGGATGCCGTTGGTCAGGATGGCGAAGAGGGCCACCACCGCGATCAGCGCGATGAAGATGCCGTTCTTGCCGAGGTCGGCGAGGATATGTCCGAGCCACCGCGTGAAGCGGTTCTCGTTCGGGTTGATCCCGCCGCCGGCGGCGGTCTCGGGAGCGTTCAGGTTCTGAGACATTCGAGGATCTCCTGCGGCCCCGCTCAGCGGGGCTTCTCCATGGTCATGAGTTTGAGGACCGACTCGGGGGTCGCGTCGGCGATGGGCAGCTCACCGGTGATCCGTCCCTCGGAGAGGGCGTACACGCGGTCGGAGATGCCGAGCAGTTCGGGCAGCTCGGACGAGATCACGATGATCCCCTTCCCGGCTGCGGCGAGCTTGTTGATGATCGTGTAGATCTCGTACTTCGCCCCGACGTCGATGCCGCGGGTGGGCTCGTCGAGGATGAGCACCTCGGGATCGGAGTAGATCCACTTCGACAGCACGACCTTCTGCTGGTTGCCGCCGGAGAGCTTCCCCGTCTTGGCGAGCACCGTCGGCGCCTTGATGTTCATGCTCTTGCGGTACTGGTTGGCGACCGAGAACTCCTCGTTGTCGTCGACCAGGCCGGCCTTCTCGAGCTTCTTCAGCGACGCCATCGAGATGTTGCGCTTGATGTCCTCGATGAGGTTCAGACCGTAGGTCTTGCGATCCTCGGTGGCGTAGGCGAGCCCGTTGGCGATGGCTTCAGAGACGGTGCGCGTGCGGATCTCCTTGCCGCGCATGAAGACCTTGCCCGAGATGCGGGTGCCGTAGCTGTGGCCGAACAGGCTCATCGCGAACTCGGTGCGCCCGGCGCCCATGAGCCCCGCGATGCCGACGATCTCTCCCGCGCGAACCGTCACCGACACGTCGTCGACGACGACGCGGGTGGGGTCCTGAGGGTGGTGAGCGGTCCAGTTCTCGACCCGCAGCAGCTCGTCGCCGATCTGCGGCTCGTGGTCGGGGTAGCGATGCTCGAGATCGCGGCCCACCATGTCCTTGATGATGCGGTCTTCGGTGACATCGCTCTTCGAGATCGTCTCGATCGTCTTGCCGTCGCGGATGACCGTGACGGTGTCGGCGACCTTCTTGATCTCGTTCAGCTTGTGACTGATGATGATCGACGTGATGCCCTGCTCGCGCAGGCTCAGGATGAGGTCGAGCAGGTGGTCGGAGTCCTCGTCGTTGAGCGCGGCGGTCGGCTCGTCGAGGATGAGCAGCTTGACCTCCTTCGAGAGGGCCTTCGCGATCTCGACCAGCTGCTGCTTGCCGACACCGATCTGATTGACCTTCGTCGTCGGGTTCTCCTTCAACCCGACCCGGCGCAACAGCTCTGCGGCCGCGAAGTTGGTCTTGTTCCAGTCGATGAGGCCGCCGACGCCCTTCCGTTCGTTGTTGAGGAAGATGTTCTCGGCGATCGAGAGGTACGGGCTGAGCGCCAGTTCCTGGTGGATGATGACGATGCCGCGCGCTTCGCTGTCGCGCAGATTCTTGAACTCGACGGTGTCGCCCGCGTAGACGATCTCGCCGTCGTAGGTGCCGTGGGGGTAGACCCCCGACAGCACCTTCATGAGGGTCGACTTCCCCGCGCCGTTCTCACCGCAGATCGCATGGATCTCGCCGCGCTGGACGGCGAGATTGACATTCGAGAGCGCCTTGACGCCGGGGAAGGTCTTGGTGATCCCGCGCATCTCGAGGATGGTTTCGCTCACGTCTCCGACTTCCTTGTGGGGTGGATGGGTTCTCGGGTGCGGCGGCGGGAGCAGTTCGCTCCCGCCGCCGGTCCGAGGATGGGCGGATGCCCCGGCTCAGAGTCCGAGCTCGGCCGCGGTCCAGTAGCCGGTCTCGACGAGAGCGGACTCGACGTTGTCCTTGACGACGGGAACCGGTGCGAGCAGGTACGAGGGGACGACCTTGACGTCGTTGTCGTACGTCTCGGTGTCGTTGACCTCGGGCTCCTCGCCCTTCAGGGCCGCGGCGGCCATGTCGGCAGCGACCTTGGCGAGCTCGCGGGTGTCCTTGAAGATGGTGGCGTACTGCTCACCGGCGAGGATCGCCTTGACCGAGTCGACCTCGGCGTCCTGGCCCGAGATGATCGGCCACTCGTCGCCGAGCGAGTATCCCGCGCCCTCGAGCGCCGAGATGATGCCGCGCGAGATGCCGTCGTAGGGCGAGAGGACCGCGTCGACCTGCGTGCCGTCCGAGTAGTTGGCCGTGAGGATGTCCTCCATGCGGCTCTGAGCGGTCTCGCCGTCCCAGCGCAGCGTCGCCGCCTGCTCGATGTCGGTCTGACCCGACTTCACGACGAGGGTGCCGTCGTCGATGAGGGGCTCGAGGACCTCCATCGCGCCGTCCCAGAAGAAGAAGGCGTTGTTGTCGTCGAGCGAGCCGGCGAACAGCTCGATGTTGAAGGGTCCCGCGGGAGCCCCGTCGAGCGGCTTGCCCTCGAGGTCGGTCAGCCCGAGCCCGTTGAGGACGGTCCACGCCTGCTGACGGCCGACGAGCGCGTTGTCGAACGTGGCGTAGTAGTCGACGTTCTCGGTGCCCTTGATCAGCCGGTCGTAGGCGATGACGGGGATGTCGGCATCCGCGGCGTTCTGCAGCGCCTCGGTCAGCGTCGTACCGTCGATCGACGCCACGATGAGCGCCTCGGCGCCCTTCGTGATCATGTTCTCGATCTGCGAGACCTGGGTCGGGATGTCGTCCTCGGCGTACTGCAGGTCGACCTGGTAGCCCTGGTCCTCCAGCGCCTTCTTGACGGCGTCGCCGTCCTGGATCCAGCGCTCGGAGCTCTTCGTGGGCATCGCGACGCCGATGAGGCCGCCGTCGCCGCCGCCCTCACCACCGCCGGCGCCGCCGCCGGTGTTGGAGCAGGCCGAGAGCGCCAGGGCGCCGACGGCGAGCGTCGCTGCTGCGAACAGGAACTTCTTGTTCACTGTGTGTCCTTTCCAGTGACTTCACTGTCTTGCGGGAAATGGTGACCGCGCCCCGGTGCGGGGCTACCGGCGGTCGTCGGTGGTCTGTCCGTAAACGTTCTGATACCGGTCGTACAGCGCATCGATCGCGTCCTGCGGAATCGGGAGCACCTCGCCCGCCTGCCGGGCGATATGGACCGTGCGAGCCACGTCCTCCACCATCACCGCAGCCTTGACCGCATCCTTCGCACTCGACCCGATCGTGAACGGCCCATGGTTCTGCATCAACACCGCCCGCGAACGATGCCCGCGAAGCGTGTCCACGATCCCCCGACCGATCGAATCATCACCGATGATCGCGAACGGCCCCACCGGGATCGGACCCCCGAACTCATCAGCCATCGCCGTGATCACACACGGAATCTCCTCACCCCGCGCCGCCCACGCCACCGCATACGTCGAATGCGTGTGCACCACACCACCCACCTCGGGCATGTTCCGATACACATACGCATGAGCGGCCGTGTCACTCGACGGCGACCGATCAGCACCCGGCGTCCCCGGCACCACATTGCCATCCAGATCACACACGATCATGTTCTCCGGCGCCAACTCGTCATACGACACCCCCGACGGCTTGATCACGAACAGATCAGCCCCCGGCACCCGCCCCGACACGTTGCCACCGGTCCACACGACCAGCCCGTAACGCACCAGCTCCGCGTGCAAAGACGCCACCTCGGCCCGAACCCGCGCCACCGCGACTTCGACCTTCACGCCGTCGACGTACTCGCTGCTGATCGCTGCGTTGCGTGCCACTCGAGTGCTCCTTCGCCCGTCCGCCATCGGCGGGCCTCGATCGTGTAACAGTCGATGTGACCGTTCACATTGCGACACTATAGCCAGGGTCGGAACCGAGGTGTCAACTCCCGGCGTGTCTCGGATCGATAACGGCGACTCAGCGGAGCGGGCCGGTCGACGAACGCACCACGAGCTCGGGCACGAGCAGTGCGGGGTCCACCTCACCCGAGCCGTGACCGAGCAGCAGATCGACGCAGCGGCGGCCGAGCTCGGCGAAATCCTGCCGCACGGTCGAGAGCGGCGGCCAGAAGTGCGCCGCCTCGGGGATGTCGTCGAAGCCGATGATGCTGATGTCGCGAGGACAGTCCAGGCCCTCGTCGCGGATGGCATGCAGGAGCCCCAGGGCCATCTGGTCGTTCGACGAGAAGATCGCGGTGAAATCGCGCACGCGCAGCAGCTCACGGCCGGCGTAGTAGCCGAAGTCGGCCGTCCAGTCTCCCAGCACCGGAGCGGTCGTCGGGATGTCGGAATCGCTCATCTCCTCGAGGAATCCACGCATCCGCGCCTCGGCCTCGATCCAGTCCTGGGGACCGGCGATGTGGTAGATCGACCGATGGCCGAGCTCGATGAGATGCCGCGTGGCCAGCCGTGCGCCGGCGATCTGATCGACCGACAGCGCGTGGCCCGGGTCCACCTCGGTCGATTGCAGGGTGACGTACGGGATGCCGATCGACTGCGCGGCGAGGGCGCGGAAGACCCGGACCTGCGGCGCGATGACGACGAGCCCCTCGACCGCCTGCGCCACCAAGTGCGCCAGTCCTGCCTGGATCGAGCTCGGATCTCGCGCGTCGACGTTGGCGGTGGAGACCCAGTAGCCGCGTTCGCGGGCGGCCGCCTCGATGGCGGCGATCGAGGATGCCGGTCCGTACTGCGTCGCCGACGAGGTCAGCACGCCGATCGTGTGCGACCTGCTCGTGACCAGCGCCCGAGCGGCACGATTGGGGCTGTAGTCCAGCTCGGCCATGACGGCGAGCACGCGCTCCTTGGTCTCGGCCCGGATGCTCGGATGATTGTTCAAGACGCGCGACACCGTCTGATGCGACACACCCGCCAGACGAGCGACATCGCGAATGCTCGGGCGACGGCCCGCAGCGTCCTCGCTCATGCATCCTCCGGCCCGATGCGCACGTTCACATCGATTCGTGCCCATTATGACACCGGCGGTTTCGAAAACTCGCGATCACGGAATGTGACAGTCACACGGCGACGCTCGCATCCGTGTGACGGCCCATGCGAGCGTCACACGAGAGGGGGACAGAGCCGACGGTCCCCCGCGGCCGTATGCTGACCGCATGTCCGACCTGGCGCGCTTCCTGCCTCTGAGTCATCGGTCTCCGGACGGTGCCGCGGCAGCACCCGCCGACCGTCGTGTCCAGATATCGACCGTCATCGCCCTCGCGGCCGCGGTTCTCGAGGCGGCGTCGGACGACGCGCGCCGGGCCTTCATCGACGACGCCCGACTGTCGCGCGACGGAGACGGCACCGCCTCCCTCGCCGAGCTCGCCGGCACCGTCGTGCGCGGGCGACGCCGGAGCGCACGCGACCTCACCGCGGTCGCGCGCGCGTACCTCCGCCTGCCGGGGCCTCGGCCCCCGTTGCCCTTCGACGTCGCCGGAGCGGTAGCGCTCGCGGCCTCGACCACCGCGCCGTTCGCGCGTCGCGCGGCGATCGCCGGTCACACCGTCCGCGCGACCGACGCCGGGTGGACCTTCGGGCGGGGCCCGGAGGTCTCGGCGAGCGCCGATGACATCGTCGCGTTCCTCACGGGCGTCTCGGACGTGCCCCCGCGGCGCAGTCCGGTCAGCTGAGGCGCAGCAGGTCGCGATAGAAGTCGATCCCGCGCAGCCACACATCGACCCGGATCCGCTCGTCGTGCGCGTGGAGCGCCTCGCGCTCGGATGTCGTGAGACGGAACGGCGCGAAGCGGTAGACGTTCTCGCAGATCGCGGTGAACCACCGGCTGTCGCTCGCCCCGAGCTGCAAGTAGGGCGTGGCGACGACATCCTCGCCGAGCGCGGATCCGATCGCGGTCGCGATGCGGCGCCATCCTTCACCTCGCCACGGTGACACGGGGGACGGATCCGAGCCGTGGCGCACCGCTATCTCGATGTCGGGATCGGCGACGGCACGTCGAACGCGCTCGGTCGCGGCGGCGACCGAGTCGCCGGTGAGCAGGCGGATGTTCACGGCCGCGCGGGCCGTCGTCGCGAGCACGTTCTCGCCCTCCGCGCCGCTCAGCTCCGTCACGACGGCGGTCGTCCGCACGAGGGCGTTGGTCTCGGCTCCGAAGCGGGGAAGCATGCGGACAAGCAGCGCACCGGTGAGGGCGAGGTGGGAGAAGACCGAGCGGAAGGGCTCCCGGGCGAACGGCGCGAGAGTCCGGAACATCGCGCGCACGGGCGGCACGAGCCTCACCGGCGCGGGGCGTCGGTGCAGCCGATCGATGGCGCGCGCGAGCCGGGCCGTGGCGGGGAGCTGCGGCGGAGTCGACGCGTGGCCTCCTCCTTCGCGGGCGATGAGATCGAGGGTCATGACGCCGCGCTCGGCGACCCCGATCATCGCGGTCTCGACGTCGACGCCCGGCACGGCGCCCGAGACGACCGCCCCGCCCTCGTCGAGCACGACGGCGGGTCCGACCCCGCGCTCGCGGAGCACCTCGACGATCGCGGGCGCGCCGAGGCCGGCGACCTCTTCGTCGTGGCCGAAGGCGAGGTAGACGTCGCGGGCCGGTCGCCATCCGTCGGCGACGAGGGATTCAACGGCTTCGAGGATCGCCACGAGCGAGCCCTTGTCGTCGATCGCGCCGCGCGCGTGGATCGTCGCCTCGGTGCCCTCCCCGGTCAGGACCGCCTCGAACGGGGAGTGCTTCCACTCGCCGGGGACGACGGGGACCACGTCGTAGTGGGCCATGAGCACGAGCGGTGCCTCCGATGCATGACCGGACCACCGGTAGAGCATCGCGTGCTCGCCCACCAGCTCGTGCTCGAGCTCGGCGTGCAGGCGCGGATAGAGGCGTTGGAGAGTCTCGCGGAAGCGGCCCAGGTGACGCGCGTCGGATGCTGTGAGAACGGAGTGCGACACGGTGGGGATGCGGAGCAGTTCGCGGAAGCGTTCGACGGCGGCAGTGTCCACGCTACGAGCCTACGCCGCGCGAGTGGGTGCGCCGCTGGCTAGGCTCGCGTTATGACGAATGAGACGACGTCCGAGACTTCTCGCGCAGGCCTGCGATGGGGCATCCTGGCCACCGGCGGGATCGCACACGCGTTCACCCGTGATCTGCGGACGGCCGGCCGCGAGGTCGTGGCCGTCGGCTCGCGCACGACGGAGTCGGCCGCCCGCTTCGCCGAGGAGCACGGCATCCCCCACGCGCACGGCTCGTACGAACAGCTCGCCGCAGACCCCGACGTCGACATCATCTACATCGCGACCCCCCACCCCGGTCATCGCGAGGCCGCTGCGCTCGCTATCCAGCACGGCAAGCACGTGCTGGTGGAGAAGCCGTTCACGCTCAACCGCGACGAAGCCGTCGCGCTGCGCGATCTCGCCGCCGACGCCGGCGTCCTCGTCATGGAGGCGATGTGGACGCGTTACCTCCCCCACATGGTGCGTCTGCGCGAGATCGTCGCCGCCGGGACCCTCGGCGAGGTCCGCACGGTGTTCGCCGATCACACGCAGCGGATCTCCGACGACCCCACCCACCGCCTCAACGACCTGGCGCTCGGGGGCGGGGCTCTGCTGGATCTCGGCATCTACCCCGTGTCGTTCGTCTGCGACCTGCTCGGGCTGCCGACCCAGACCCGTGCCCTCGCCCGGCTGATGGAGACGGGCGCCGACGCCGAGGTCGCCACGGTCATGACCCACGCGTCGGGGGCGATCTCGACGACCGTGTCGTCGTCACGCGGAGCAGGCCCGAACACGGCGCACGTCGTCGGCACGGAGGCCCGTGTCGAGATCTCCGGCGTCTGGTACGCCGCCACCGACTTCCGGGTCGTGTCCCACGACGGCACGGTCCTCGAGGAGTACCGGTCCGAGATCGAGGGGCGCGGCATGCAGTTCCAGGCCCTCGAGGCGGAGGCCCTCGTCGCCGCCGGACGCATCGACGGCGATGTGCTCCCGATCGCCGAGACCGTCGACATCATGGGCGTGCTCGACGACATCCGCGCTCAGATCGGTGTGCGCTACCCGCAGGAGGGCTGACCCCTTACGCGGCGAACGGAACCACGCCGACGAGGACGGCGACGGCCAGCATCACGAGCGAGACGATCGCCGCGCGCCACAGCACCTTCTTGTGATGGTCGCCGAGGTTGACGTTGGCGAGCGAGACGAGCAGCAGGATCGCCGGGACGAGCGGGCTCTGCAGGTGGACGGGCTGTCCCGTGATCGACGCGCGTGCCATCTCGACAGGTTCGATGCCGTACGTCGCAGCGCTCTCGGCCAGGATCGGGAGGATGCCGAAGTAGAACGCGTCGTTCGACATGAAGAACGTGAACGGGATCGACAGGACGCCGGTGATCACGGCCAGGTGCGGTCCGAGCTGCGAAGGGATCACCTCGGTGACCCAGGATGCCATCGCCGCGACCATCCCGGTGCCGTTGAGCACCCCCACGAGCACACCCGCCGCGAGCACCATCGAGACCACGCCGACGATGGAGGGAGCGTGGGCGACGATCTCGTCCGCCTGCTGCTTGAGCTTCGGGAAGTTGATGACGAGGGCGAGCGCAGCGCCCACCATGAAAACGTACGCGAGCGGGAACAGGTCGAGGACGAGGAGGACCATCACCACGAGCGTGAGAGCGAGGTTGACCCACACCAGGCGCGGACGCAGCGTCGCCCGATTCGGGTCGAGCATCGTGTCGGCCATGGCGGTGTCGCGCTCCTCGACCCACTGCGCCGCCGGAACGGGCTTGCGCCCGCGCACGGTCACGACGTTGCCGGTGCGGAGCGTGGCCAGCGCGCCCGGTCGCGGGTCGGCACCGCGGAAGAGCTTGGGGCCGCCGAGCACACCGTCTCCCTCGCCGAGACGGGACGTGTCGATGCTGCCGGCGAGCCGTCGACGCTCGGACAGCCCGAGGAACCAGGCGAAGGTCAGCGAGACGACGATGCCCGCCGCGAGCGACGGCAGCATCGGCACGAACACGTCGGTGGGCTGCAGACCGAGCGCCGACGCCGCACGCACGGTCGGCCCGCCCCACGGGACGATGTTCATCGTGCCGTTCATCAGGCCCGCGACGCAGGTGAGCACGACGGGACTCATGCCCAGGCGGAGGTAGATGGGCAGCATCGCCGAGGTCGTGATGATGAACGTGGTCGAGCCGTCGCCGTCCAGCGAGACGACTGCAGCCAGCACAGCGGTGCCGAGCACGACTTTGGCGGGATCGTCCTTGAGCACGCGGGTGATCACCCGGATGAGGGGGTCGAAGAGCCCCACGTCGATCATGATGCCGAAGTACATGATCGCGAACATGAGCAGGGCGGCCGTCGGCGCCATGCTGGTGATGGCGTCGATGATCATGTCGCCGAGACCCAGTCCCGCGCCGGCGAAGAGTCCGAAGGCCGTCGGCACGAGGATGAGCGCGACCATCGGCGTGAGCCTGCGCGTCATGATGAGCGCCATGAAGGTGAGCACCATGGTGAAACCGAGGGCGACGAGCACGCCCTCGGGCGGCAGGAAGGCGAGGTCGTACGCGTCTTCTTCCGCGGCAGCGGCCATGAGGATGGCGGGGATGGTCATGTCGACTCCTTCGTCGGCGGGTGCACGGACCAGCGGTGCGATCGGTCGAATCTAGGTCGCGCCGGTCACGGTCCGCGCGCTTGGGCGCATTCCGGCGACTTGAGCGCGTAGCGTGTGTTCTGCGCATTCTGCGCGCGAGCGAGGAGAGGTCGGATGCGGTTCACCACGCGGCTCTTCGTCGTGCAGCTGGCCGTCGTCGCGACCGTGCTGCTGGTCTGCACGGCGGCGTTCGCGGTGATCGCCGTGACGCAGGTGCGGAACGCCGCGGAGGAGAACGCCCTCAACATCGCGCGCTCGGTCGCTGCGACCCCGGAGGTGCGCACGGCCGTCGCCCGGTGGTCCGACGACCCCGGGACCCCGGCTGGCGCCGAGCTCGCGGACGGACCGTTGCAACTCACCGCCCTCGCCGTCGCCGAGCGGACGGATGCGCTCTTCGTCGTGGTCACCGACGATCACGGCATCCGACTCGCGCACCCCAACCCGCAGCGGCTCGGCGAGACGGTGTCGACGCCGTTCGACCGGGTCCTCGCCGGTGAGGAGGTCGTCGACTGGGAGGTGGGGACCCTCGGCCGCTCCGCACGCGCGAAGGTGCCGGTCCTGGCACCCGACGGCAGCGGTCCGGTCGGTGAGGTCAGCGTGGGGTTCGAAGAAGGCAGTGTGCTGGACGATCTGCCCGCCGTTCTGCTCGCGATCGGTGTCGCGGCGCTGCTCGCGCTCGGCGTCGGCATCGCAGCGGGCTCGGTTCTGCGGCGCCGCTGGGAGAAGACGACGCTCGGGCTCCAGCCCGAGGAGCTGACCGCGCTCGTGCAGCAGCAGACCGCCGTCCTCGACGGCGTCGGTGACGGGGTACTCGCTCTCGACGAGAGCGGGGTCGTCCGGGTCGCGTCGGAGGCCGCCGAGCGTCTCCTCGGCCTCACGGGCTCCGTGGGTCAACCGCTCGCGGCGCTCCCCCTGCCCGACACGATCGTGTCAGCGGTGGAACACGGGCTGCCGATGCACCATGTCGTCGTGGGTCACCGCGTGCTGGCCGTCGACGTGCACCCGGTACGACGCGATGGCCGCGAGCTCGGCGACGTGGTCATCGTGCGGGATCACACGGATGTCGCCGAGCTCGGCGAACAGCTCTCGTCGGTGCAGACGGTCACGGGGGCCCTGCGAGTGCAACGGCACGAGTTCTCGAACCGCTTGCACGTCGCCGCGGGCCTGATCGACGCCGAACGGATCGCCGACGCCCGCGCGTTCCTTGACGAGCTTCTCGAGCGGGGCAGCGTTCCGATCGCGGTGGCCGGCATCGAGCGGGTCGACGACCTCTTCCTCCAGGCGCTCCTCGCGGCGAAAGCGACCGAAGCGGCCGCGAGCGGTGTGAGCATCGCCGTCGGCGACGACACCCTCGTTCTCGGCGAGCTCGCCCGCGTCGAGGATGCCGCGGCCGTCGTCGGCAACCTCATCGACAACGCCGTCACCGCCGCGGCGCGAGGAGCCGAGCCCCGCCGGGTCGAGGTCACCTTCTTCGGCGACGGTGACGCCCTCGTGACGACGGTCGCCGACTCGGGACCAGGCGTTCCGGCGGGCCGCGACGTCTTCGCGCCGGCTGCGGAACCGGCGGACGATCGCATCCGTGGACGTGGGATCGGCTTGCCGCTCTCGCGCGAGCTCGCACGCCGTCTCGGTGGCGACGTGTGGCTGATCGATCCCGGCGGCTCCGGCTCGGCGGCATCCGGTGCCGTGTTCGCCGCACGCCTGCCGGGCGTGCTCCGGGGCGCCGAACCCCACCTCGAGGAGGACGACTCATGACCACGACTCCCCTGCTCCGTGTACTCGTCGTCGACGACGACTTCCGCGTCGCGGATCTTCATCGCGACGCCGTCGACGCGGTCCCCGGGTTCCGGTCGCTGGAGCCGGCCCGGTCGATCGGCGCGGCACGCTCGGCCATCGCCGACGACCGACCCGACCTGATCCTCATCGACAACTACCTGCCCGACGGCGAAGGCGTCGACCTCGTGCGCTCGATCGACATCGACGCCATCGTCCTGTCGGCCGCGTCCGATGCCGACACGGTGCGCCGCGCGTTGCGCGCGGGCGCTGTCGGATACCTGATCAAGCCGTTCGAGGCCCGAGCTCTCCGCGAGCGTCTCGAACGCTACGCCCGCTACCGCAACGTGCTCGACGCCGTCGAGGTCGAGCAGGACGACATCGATCGTGCGCTCTCGATCGTTCACGGTGGGCCCGCGACGACGACGCGCTCGGCCACCGAGCAGATGATCCTCGCGGCGCTCGGATCCGGCGAGGCGTCGGCGGGCGAGATCGCCGCCGAATGCGGCATCTCACGGGCGACGGCTCAGCGCCACCTCGCGACGATGGCGGGCCGTGGGGTCGTCGAGGTCCGACTGCGCTATGGCTCGACGGGCCGGCCGGAGCATCGCTACGCGGCGTCCCGCGGCTGACGGGTCGACCACCACGCCCACGCGACGAGCACAGGCTGGAAGAAGAGCCGCACGACGCGTCGTCGATCCGTGTCGAGACCGAACGCGCTCCGTCGCTTGCGCCACTGGTCGATGTTTCCGGGGAACACGGCGATGAAGAAGCCCGCGAGCAGGGCGCCGATGCGCGACCGCTCGCGCGGAAGCGCGAGGAGCGCCGCTCCGAACAGCACCTCGACCGCTCCCGAAGCCACGACGACACCGTCGCGATCGATCGGAAGCTTGTCGACGACGAGGTCGGGCACCTGCGCCTGGAAGTCGCGCCGTGCCCAGAACAGGTGGCTCAGTCCGGCGAAGATCATGGCGCCGGCGAGCAGCCAGCGAAGCACGGTTCTCATGCGTTCAGTCTGCGCTCCGCACGTCCGGCCGGCGAACCCTTGCATTCCGCCGGACTAGGCTTACCCGGGTGTCCGGCGCGCTCGATCTCTCTCTCCTCCGCCGCTGGCCCGATGTCGAAGCGCCCGGCCTCGTCGCCGCCGATGCCGCCGATCTGCTGATCCTCGACGAATCGGAATCCGCCCGCGCCGGCACCGGCCCCGACGAGCTCACGGTCATCGGCGATGCCTACGGCGCGCTCACCCTGGCAGCGGCCACCGCGGGCGCCACCGGCATCCGAGTGCACCAGGATCCGCTGACCGCGGAGGCCGCCCTCGCCGCGAACGCCGAGCGTCTCGTTCCGGAGGCGCGATTCACCTCGCTGCCCCTCGACGCCGCCCTCGTCGCCGGCGCGCGGACCGTGCTGCTGCGCCTGCCGCGGTCGCTCGATGCTCTCGCCGACATCGCCGCCACGATAGCGACGGCCGCCTCGCCCGACGTGGTCGTCTATGCCGGCGGCCGTGTCAAGCACATGTCCGTCGCGATGAACGACGTCCTGCGCGGTGCCTTCGAGCGGGTCGACGTGACGCACGCGCGGGCGAAATCGCGGGTGCTGATCGCACGGACGCCTCGTGCGGTCGCACCTCCTGCACCCCGCGCAGCGCGGGTCGACGGGCTGGAGATCCGGGCCTTCGGCGGAGCCTTCGCCGGTGCGCGCATCGACATCGGCACCCGGCTGCTGCTCGCACATCTCCCGCCCTCGGCCGCGGGCGGCACTCCGGAGGACCCGTGGATCGACTTCGCGTGCGGCACGGGCGTCATCGCGGCGACCTGGGCTCTGCGGCATCCCGACGCTCAGGTCTACGCGTCCGACCAGTCGGCCGCGGCCGTCGACTCTGCGAATGCCACGATGCACGCCAATGGGTTGTCCGACCGCGTGGAGGTCGTTCGCGACGACCTGCTGTCTCGCCGCGCGGACTCGTCCGCGAGTCTGATCGCCCTGAATCCGCCTTTCCACTCCGGGGCCGCGGTGAGCGACCGTGTCGCGCCGCGCCTCTTCCGCGACGCCGCCCGGGTCCTGCGACCCGGCGGCGAGCTCTGGTGCGTATGGAACTCCACCCTTCGGTACCGCCCCGAGCTGGAGCGGATCGTCGGGCCGACCCGTCAGATCGCTCGTGATCCCAAGTTCACCGTGACGGTCTCGACGCGCCGCTGACGGCGTTCAGTGATAGCGGCCGCTGTACGCGTTGATCGCCTGCTGACCTCCCAGATGCGCATAGAGCACGTTCGACTCCGCCGGGATCTCGCGTGAGGAGACCAGGTCGATCAGACCCGCCATGGACTTCCCCTCGTAGACCGGGTCGAGGATGACGCCCTCCAGGCGCCCCGTGAGATGGATGGCCTCGTCCGTCGAAGCGACCGGGATGCCGTACTTCTCGCCCGCCCACCCCTCGAGCACCTGGATCTCGTCATCGCGAAGCTCGCGACCGACGCCGATGAGCTCCGCCGTGCGGCGTGCGATGCCCTCGACCTGATCGCGCGTCTTCTCGATCGTCGCCGAGGCATCGATTCCGAGGACGCGCCGGGGCCGATCACCGAAGTTGGCCGCGAGGTCGGCGAAGCCGGCCACCATTCCGGCGTGGGTCGACCCCGTCACCGTGCAGACGACGATCGTGTCGAAGAACACGCCGAGCTGCTCCTCCTGCTGGCGCACCTCGTGCGCCCAATTGGCGAACCCGAGACCGCCGAGGCGGTGATCGCTCGCACCCGCGGGGATCGCGTACGGTTTGCCGCCTGCGGCCTCGACATCGGCGATCGCTTCCTTCCACGAATCCCGGAAACCGATGTCGAATCCGGCGGGCGACAGCCGCACGTCGGCTCCCATCAACCGGGAGAGGAGGATGTTGCCGACGCGGTCGTTGACGGCATCCGGCCAGTCGACCCAGTTCTCCTGAACGACGACGGCTCGCAGACCGAGGTGCGCCGCAACCGCGGCGACCTGACGTGTGTGGTTCGACTGGATACCGCCGATCGACACGAGCGTATCGGCGCCCTGCGCGAGCGCGTCCGGAACGATGTACTCGAGCTTGCGGGTCTTGTTGCCGCCGTAAGCGAGGCCGCTCGACACGTCCTCCCGCTTGGCCCAGATTCGGGCTCCCCCGAGATGCGCCGAGAGACGATCGAGGGGATGGACCGGGCTCGGACCGAAGGTCAACGGGTGGCGGGGGAAGTCGGCGAGGGACATCGGTTCTCCTGGAGTCGGGTGGAGCTCAGGCGGGATCGGGATGGGTCAGTAGACGTTCGAGGGTCAGCCAGTTCTCACGCGTCGCGGACGCCGCTCCGTTGACGTCGGCGGCGGCGGAGAGCTCGATGATCCGCTCATGGGCCGACACGGAGTCTCGTCCCGCAAGGCTCGAGAATCGGGCGCGTTCGAGGCGCCGCAGGAGCGGAGTCACCTGCTCGAGCAGAGTGCCGAGCAGGGGGTTCGCGCTCGCAGCGACAGCGACAGCGTGGAAGTCGTCGTCCGCAGACAGAGCGGAATCGACGTCACCGGCCCGGAGCGCGAGCGCGAATCGCTGGTTCGCCGCACGCATGGCCTCGAGACCCGAAGCCGTCAGCTGCGGCACGGCCTCGCGCATCGCGAGTTCGTGCAACGCGGCGGCGATGCGTTGCGCAGACAGGGCTTCGCGCTCGTCGAGCGGCGCGACCTCGGTCGCCTTCGCGCGGCGCGTCCGCACGAGACCAGCCAGCTCGAGACGGGCGATCGCCTCGCGGATAGGAGTGCGGCTCACACCGAGCCACGCCTCGAGCTCACTGTCTCGGAGACGCGCGCCCGGCTCCAGCCGGCCGCTCACGATCGCGTCGCGCAACGCCGTGTACGCATGATCGCGCAGGGACGCAGGACGAGAGACGGGAGCCAGCGACATGCAATATATTGCACACCACCAGCGAGCAACAGTCAAGTCCAGCCGCACTGAGCGCACGAAAAAGGGCCACCCAACATTGGGTGGCCCTCTTACGAAGGAAGTCCGGCGGTGTCCTACTCTCCCACAGGGTCCCCCCTGCAGTACCATCGGCGCTGTGAGGCTTAGCTTCCGGGTTCGGAATGTAACCGGGCGTTTCCCTCACGCTATGGCCGCCGAAACACTATTGATGTTTCAGTCTGCACAACGATCAATTCGTTATGCGGTTCTCGACCGTACATCGAGAACCACTCAGTGGACGCAAGCACCAAAAACGGTGTGTTATCAAGTCATCGGCTTATTAGTACCGGTCAGCTTCACGTGTTACCACGCTTCCACATCCGGCCTATCAACCCAGTAGTCTGGCTGGGAGCCTCTCGCCCGAAGGCATGGAAATCTCATCTTGAGGCCGGCTTCCCGCTTAGATGCTTTCAGCGGTTATCCATCCCGAACGTAGCTAACCAGCGGTGCTCCTGGCGGAACAACTGGCACACCAGAGGTTCGTCCAACCCGGTCCTCTCGTACTAGGGTCAGATCCTCTCAAATTTCCTACGCGCGCAGCGGATAGGGACCGAACTGTCTCACGACGTTCTAAACCCAGCTCGCGTACCGCTTTAATGGGCGAACAGCCCAACCCTTGGGACCTACTCCAGCCCCAGGATGCGACGAGCCGACATCGAGGTGCCAAACCATGCCGTCGATATGGACTCTTGGGCAAGATCAGCCTGTTATCCCCGAGGTACCTTTTATCCGTTGAGCGACAGCGCTTCCACAAGCCACTGCCGGATCACTAGTCCCGACTTTCGTCCCTGCTCGACCTGTCAGTCTCACAGTCAAGCTCCCTTGTGCACTTACACTCGCCACCTGATTGCCAACCAGGTTGAGGGAACCTTTGGGCGCCTCCGTTACTTTTTGGGAGGCAACCGCCCCAGTTAAACTACCCACCAGGCACTGTCCCTGAACCGGATTACGGTTCGAAGTTAGATATCCAGAGTGACCAGAGTGGTATTTCAACAATGACTCCACGGTAACTGGCGTCACCGCTTCACAGTCTCCCACCTATCCTACACAAGCCACACCGAACACCAATACCAAGCTGTAGTAAAGGTCACGGGGTCTTTCCGTCCTGCTGCGCGTAACGAGCATCTTTACTCGTAGTGCAATTTCGCCGAGTTCGCGGTTGAGACAGTTGGGAAGTCGTTACGCCATTCGTGCAGGTCGGAACTTACCCGACAAGGAATTTCGCTACCTTAGGATGGTTATAGTTACCACCGCCGTTTACTGGGGCTTAAATTCTCAGCTTCGCCTTGCGGCTAACCGGTCCTCTTAACCTTCCAGCACCGGGCAGGCGTCAGTCCGTATACATCGTCTTGCGACTTGGCACGGACCTGTGTTTTTAGTAAACAGTCGCTACCCACTAGTCTCTGCGGCCTCCACACCCTTTCGGAGTAAATCCTAATAAGTGGAAGGCCCCCCTTCTCCCGAAGTTACGGGGGCATTTTGCCGAGTTCCTTAACCACGATTCTCTCGATCTCCTTGGTATTCTCTACCTGACCACCTGAGTCGGTTTGGGGTACGGGCAGCTAGAACCTCGCGTCGATGCTTTTCTCGGCAGCATAGGATCACCCACTTTTTATCCGCATCGTGTCTCAGCCTTAATGAGTCACGGATTTGCCTATGACTCGGCCTACGCACTTGCCCCGGGACAACCATCGCCCGGGTTGGGCTACCTTCCTGCGTCACACCTGTTAATACGCTAGCCGCACCAGCATGGGGTCGAGCGTTAGACCGGACCGTCTCACCCCGAAGGGATCAACTAAGCCCGGGTTAGGACTCTTAGCACCACTGGATTAGCTTGGGCGGTTCTTCGCCGGTACGGGAATATCAACCCGTTGTCCATCGACTACGCCTGTCGGCCTCGCCTTAGGTCCCGACTTACCCAGGGAAGATTAGCTTGACCCTGGAACCCTTGGTCTTTCGGAGGACGTGTTTCTCACACGTCTTTCGCTACTCATGCCTGCATTCTCACTCGTGTAGCCTCCACGGCTGGTTCACACCGCCGCTTCGCTGGCCACACGACGCTCTCCTACCCATCAACACGGCTGGACCACGAAGGCCTACCAATAATGTCAATGCCACAACTTCGGTGGCGTGCTTGAGCCCCGTTACATTGTCGGCGCGGAATCACTTGACCAGTGAGCTATTACGCACTCTTTCAAGGGTGGCTGCTTCTAAGCCAACCTCCTGGTTGTCAGAGCAACTCCACATCCTTTCCCACTTAGCACGCGCTTTGGGACCTTAGTTGGTGGTCTGGGTTGTTTCCCTCTCGACTATGAAGCTTATCCCCCACAGTCTCACTGCTGCGCTCTCACTTACCGGCATTCGGAGTTTGGCTGACGTCAGTAACCTTGTAGGGCCCATCGGCCATCCAGTAGCTCTACCTCCGGCAAGAAACACGCAACGCTGCACCTAAATGCATTTCGGAGAGAACCAGCTATCACGAAGTTTGATTGGCCTTTCACCCCTATCCACAGCTCATCCCCTCAGTTTTCAACCTAAGTGGGTTCGGTCCTCCACGACGTCTTACCGTCGCTTCAACCTGGCCATGGATAGATCACTTCGCTTCGGGTCTAGGACACGCGACTGAATCGCCCTATTCAGACTCGCTTTCGCTACGGCTACCCCACACGGGTTAACCTCGCCACGTATCGCTAACTCGCAGGCTCATTCTTCAAAAGGCACGCTGTCACCCCTACTAAGGAGGCTCCAACGGTTTGTAAGCAAACGGTTTCAGGTACTATTTCACTCCCCTCCCGGGGTACTTTTCACCTTTCCCTCACGGTACTTGTCCGCTATCGGTCATCTGGGAGTATTTAGGCTTATCAGGTGGTCCTGACAGATTCACACGGGATTTCTCGGGCCCCGTGCTACTTGGGATACTCTTCACGCCAAGAGAAGCATTTCGACTACGGGGTTCGCACCCTCTATGACCAGGCATTCAAACCTGTTCGTCTATACCTTCTTGTAACGTCGACCACTCGGCAGAATGATCAGAAAAGTCCCACAACCCCCAACGTGCAACGCCTGCCGGCTATCACACACGCAAGGTTTAGCCTGATCCGGTTTCGCTCGCCACTACTAACGGAATCGCGGTTGCTTTCTCTTCCTGTGGGTACTGAGATGTTTCACTTCCCCACGTTCCCTCTACCCGCCCTATATATTCAGGCGGGAGTCACTAGGTCGGCACGCCGCCCAGCGGGGTTTCCCCATTCGGACACCCTCGGATCACAGTGTGCTTATCCACTCCCCGAGGCTTATCGCAGATTGCTACGTCCTTCTTCGGCTCCAGATGCCAAGGCATCCACCGTTTGCTCTTAAAGACTTGAAATCACATGAGTTGAATCGTCAAAAAATTGACTAATGATCTTTAAGATCATCTTCACGACACAACACCCGAAGGTGTCGCATCGAAGATGCTCGCGTCCACTGTGTAGTTCTCAAAGTACGGGCGGTACCCTCCCCCCACGCCACCCAAGCAGCATGAAGAAAAGGCCCAGAGGTTGCGGACTCTCATCCGGTCCCTCAGGACCCAACAGCGTGCAGGTGCGACACCCGAAACCCTCCCCGTTCCCACCGCAAGCGGCGTACTAGAGAAGAACCTCATCCTTCGCACCATGTCAAATGTTCCACCCATGAGCTCCCAGCGAAGAACATGTGCCTTCGATCTGGGTTCTGGACTCCGAAGAGTCAGATGCTCCTTAGAAAGGAGGTGATCCAGCCGCACCTTCCGGTACGGCTACCTTGTTACGACTTAGTCCTAATTACCGATCCCACCTTCGACGGCTCCCTCCACAAGGGTTGGGCCACCGGCTTCAGGTGTTACCGACTTTCATGACTTGACGGGCGGTGTGTACAAGACCCGGGAACGTATTCACCGCAGCGTTGCTGATCTGCGATTACTAGCGACTCCGACTTCATGAGGTCGAGTTGCAGACCTCAATCCGAACTGGGACCGGCTTTTTGGGATTCGCTCCACCTCACGGTATTGCAGCCCTTTGTACCGGCCATTGTAGCATGCGTGAAGCCCAAGACATAAGGGGCATGATGATTTGACGTCATCCCCACCTTCCTCCGAGTTGACCCCGGCAGTATCCCATGAGTTCCCACCATTACGTGCTGGCAACATAGAACGAGGGTTGCGCTCGTTGCGGGACTTAACCCAACATCTCACGACACGAGCTGACGACAACCATGCACCACCTGTATAGAGACCTTGCGGGGCGACTGTTTCCAGACGTTTCCTCTATATGTCAAGCCTTGGTAAGGTTCTTCGCGTTGCATCGAATTAATCCGCATGCTCCGCCGCTTGTGCGGGTCCCCGTCAATTCCTTTGAGTTTTAGCCTTGCGGCCGTACTCCCCAGGCGGGGAACTTAATGCGTTAGCTGCGTCACGGAATCCGTGGAATGGACCCCACAACTAGTTCCCAACGTTTACGGGGTGGACTACCAGGGTATCTAAGCCTGTTTGCTCCCCACCCTTTCGCTCCTCAGCGTCAGTTACGGCCCAGAGATCTGCCTTCGCCATCGGTGTTCCTCCTGATATCTGCGCATTCCACCGCTACACCAGGAATTCCAATCTCCCCTACCGCACTCTAGTCTGCCCGTACCCACTGCAGGCCCGAGGTTGAGCCTCGGGTTTTCACAGCAGACGCGACAGACCGCCTACGAGCTCTTTACGCCCAATAATTCCGGATAACGCTTGCGCCCTACGTATTACCGCGGCTGCTGGCACGTAGTTAGCCGGCGCTTTTTCTGCAGGTACCGTCACTTTCGCTTCTTCCCTGCTAAAAGAGGTTTACAACCCGAAGGCCGTCATCCCTCACGCGGCGTTGCTGCATCAGGCTTTCGCCCATTGTGCAATATTCCCCACTGCTGCCTTCCGTAGGAGTCTGGGCCGTGTCTCAGTCCCAGTGTGGCCGGTCACCCTCTCAGGCCGGCTACCCGTCGACGCCTTGGTGAGCCATTACCTCACCAACAAGCTGATAGGCCGCGAGCTCATCCCTGACCGAAATTCTTTCCAGCTACTGACCATGCGGTCGCAGCTCGTATCCGGTATTAGACGCCGTTTCCAGCGCTTATCCCAGAGTCAGGGGCAGATTGCTCACGTGTTACTCACCCGTTCGCCACTGATCCACAGAGCAAGCTCTGCTTCACCGTTCGACTTGCATGTGTTAAGCACGCCGCCAGCGTTCATCCTGAGCCAGGATCAAACTCTCCGTAAAGAAAATTTGCTGCGACCAACCGGAAAAAGGCTGGAGCAGCGAGTTTGATGCTGACCAAAGAGATAAATCATTGCTGACTATCCATTGCCTCCCCCAAAGGGAAGGTCTTTGATCCAAAGGAATCTCACCCCACCGAAGTGGAGTCGAGGTTATTTGGCATTTGACAAGTGCACGCTGTTGAGTTCTCAAGGATCGGACGCTCCCCCAACTGACCTCACAGCCAGCCCAGAGGGCAACTTCACAACCATACCCCACCGATCACATGCTCCAGAACGACGAACGGAGAACCGATCGAGTTGTGGTGTGTGGTGGGGACCCTGTGGCAGGTCTTGGACCTGCGACGCTCGGGAGCGTCTGTTTCGGGTTGTTCTCCGCTTGAGGGAGGCGGGACCTTCCGGCCCTCTCGCTCTTCCCTGTGGGGCGAACAAGTAATAAGTTACGCGGCTCCGGGCATCGTGGCAAAGCGGCGCGACATCCCGGGCGTGTCGCGGCCCCAGTTCCGCGTCATACCCTGGGAAGTCGCGGCACCGCGGCCACCAGCTGCGCGGTGTACTCCTCGCGCGGCGACGTGAGCAGCTGCACGGTCGGCCCGTCCTCCACGATGCGACCGGCACGCAGCACCGTCATCCGCTCGCACAGCGCCGACACGATCGTGAGGTCGTGCGATACGAGGAGCATTCCGATGCCCTGCTCTGCCGCGAGTCGCTGGAACAGCTCGATGACGTGCATGCGCACCGAGGTGTCGAGCGCGCTCACGGGTTCGTCTGCGAGCAGGATCCGGGGCCGCGGCGCGAGGGCACGGGCGATCGCGATGCGCTGACGCTGGCCGCCCGAGAAGGCGTCCGGGTATCGGGCCGCAGCGTCCGCGTCGAGGTCGACGGCTGCGAGCAGTTCCGTGACCCGCGCGTCGATCTGCCCCCGGTCACGGGCGACTCCCAAGGACCGCAGCGGTTCGGCGATCGACTGGCCCACCGTCATCCGCGGGTCGAGCGACGAGAACGGGTCCTGGTACACCGGCTGCACTGCTCGGCGCAGCGAGCGCATCTGCGCTCGGTCACCGGGGCGGAGCGGCGCGCCACCGAACAGCGCGCGACCGGCCGTCGGCGTGGCGAGCCCCAGCAGCAACCGGAGGACCGACGTCTTCCCCGCGCCCGACTCCCCCACCAGGCCGAGGGTCTGACCGGGCGCGAGCGAGAGCGACACGTCGTGCAGCACGGCTTCGCCTCGCCCGTAGGCGAAATCCACATGGTCGAGAGCGAGCGTCGGATCGCCGGGGTCGGTCATCGGATCTCCTTCGCCGGCAGGAAGTCGTCGAGCGCGCGGGATGCGGCGACCAGTTGCGCCGTGTACTCATGGCTCGGTTCCCGGAGCAGCCTGCTCGTCCGACCGAGCTCGACCTGACGCCCGTCCCGCATGACGAGCACGCGGTCGGCGATCTGCGATACGACCGGCAGATCGTGGCTGATGAAGATCAGCGTCATCCCGCGATCGGTCACCTCGCGCTGGAGCAGATCGATGATGCCGGCCTGGACGGTCACGTCGAGCGCCGTCGTCGGCTCGTCCGCGATGAGGATGCTCGGGCCCGCCGCGAGAGCGAGCGCGATCGCGACGCGCTGCCGCTGACCGCCGGAGATCTCGTGGATGAACGACCGTGCGATGCGCTCCGGGTCGGGGAGCTGCACGTCCGCGAGAGCATCGAGCACGCCGCGGCGAAGGCCATCACCCGACAGACCGCGGTGCTTGGCCAGCGGCCATGCCAGCTGCTTGCCCACGCGCATCAGCGGATCGAGAGACGCGAGCGGCTCCTGGAAGACGGCCGAGATGGTGCGTCCCCGCACCCGGTCGAGCCGGCGCGACGGGCTCCCGACGACCTCGACCTCGCCTTCCGGTGTCGTGATCGTCGCCGACCCGAAGGACGTCAGCGGGTGTGCGAGCAGCCCGAGCAGCGCGAGCGCCGTCAGCGACTTCCCCGAACCGGACTCGCCGATGATGCCCAGACGCTCACCGGGCTCGAGGCTGACATCGACCCCGTGAACGAGCGTGCGATCGTCGCCGATCCGGACGCCGAGACCCGATGCGGTCAGTGCGGCGCTCATCCGATGCTCCTCGTCGTGGGATCGGCGATGTCGCGCAGGCCGTCGGCCAGCAGGTTCGCGCCGATGATGAAGGCGACCAGAAGGACACCGGGGAGAATCGCCGCCGTCGGCGCGACCAGCACGGTGCTCTGCGCCTCCTCGAGCATGCGCCCCCACGAGGCGTTGGGCGGAGGCGAGCCGAGCCCGAGGTAGGACAACGATGCTTCGGCTCCGACGGCTCCCCCGAACTGCAGGGCCAGCGGCACGATGAGGGTCGGCCAGACGTTGCGCAGCACGTGGCGGAACACGATGCCGAGCCTGCCGGTGCCCGACGTCCGCGCCGCCGTGACGTACTCCATCGCGAGGACGCGGGTCGCCGCGATGCGGGTGAGCCGCGCGATCACCGCGGAGCCCGCGAGGCCGATCGCGAGGATCGCCGAATCCACGGATGCTCCCCGCCACGCGACGATCAGCATCGCGAGCAGCAGGGTCGGGAATGCGATCGCGATATCGAGGAGGCTCGTCAGCGCGTCATCCACCCAACGCCGGGCCACCGCGGCGAGCAGACCGAGCCCGATGCCGACGACGGCCGCGATCAGCACCGACCCGAAACCGACAGTGAGCGCGAGCCGCGCGCCGATCATGAGCTGCGTGAACAGGTCGCGGCCGAGGCGGTCGGTTCCTGCCCAGTGCTCGGCGGACGGCGGTTGCAGCCGGCCGCCGCCGGTGTCGTCGAAGGTGAACGGGGTCCAGAACAGCGAGATGAGACCGATCACCGCGATCGCGCCGAACAGGATGCCGCCGACGGCGAGATTCACCGAGCGCCGGCGTCGCGGGCGCGAGGGCGACGCGACGGCACCGGTGCCGGTGTCCGGGAGGGTCGTCGCCGTCATGCCGCCGCCTTCGCTCTGCGATTGCCCGAGATCGTGTCGCGCAGTCGCGGATCGATGATGCGCTGGGCGATGTCGGCCGCGAACCCCAGCAGGAGCACCAGGCCGGTGGAGAACAGCAGCACCCCCTGCACGCTCGGGAAGTCCTGTTCCTTGATGCCGACGAGCAGCATGTCGCCGAGACCGGGAAGCGCGAAGACCCGCTCGATGATGACGGCGCCGACGAAGGTCGTCGACAGCTGGATCGCGAGGATCGAGATCAACGGGACCACCGCGTTGCGCACGCCATGGCGCCAGATGGCCGTGGCGAAACTCTGTCCCGTCGCTCGCGCGGCGCGCAGATACTGCTGGCCGAGCACGTCGAGCGTCGCGCTTCGGACGTAGCGGGCCAGGTCGCTGCCGGCGACGAGCGCGATCGTGAGGACCGGAAGCGCGAGCGACACGAGGGCGGCGACGGGATCCTCCCAATCGCGACGGGGGAATCCGCCGGCCGGCAGGAGCCGCCAGTTCAGCGCGAACACCGCCACCAGCAGGATGCCGACCCAGAACACGGGGATGGCTCCGCCGAGCTGCGACACGGCAGAGAACGCGGTGCCGTACCAGGTGCGCGCTTTCCAGGCCGCGATGAAGCCGATCGGCACCGCGATGACGACCGACAGCGCGAATGCGATGAGAGTCAGCGGCAGCGTGACGTTGAGGCGGCGCAGGATCTCGTCGCCGACGGGCAGGTTGTTCGTGAACGATCGTCCGAGGTCGAAGCTCGCCAGCTGACCCAGGTACGCCAGGAACTGCTCGGGGATCGGCCGGTCGACCCCGAGGCGCGCGGCGGCGGCCGCGATCTCGGCATCCGTCGCCCCCACCGAGATGAGAGCGAAGACCGGATTGCCGAGAACGCGCAGCACGACGAACAGGATCACCACCGCCAGCGCGAACGCCAGCAGCAGCAATCCTGTTCGTCGAAGCAGATACCGGGTGATGGAGATCAGGCCTTCGTGATGTCGGAGACGTAGAACAGCGAGTTCAGTCCATTCTTGGGCACGCCCGACACGCCCTCGGCCGCGATGCGCAGCTGGGGGTTGAGGTAGAGCCAGACACTGGCCGCGTCGTCCGAGATCTGCTGGTTCGCCTTCTTGATCAGCTCGGTCTGCTCATCCACGGATGCCGCGGCCTCCGAGTCGGCGAGCCAGGTCTGCACGTCGGCGTTGTCATATCCCCAGTAGAAGTCGGGGTTGCCGTAGAAGTTGATGTCGCGGTCGTTGACGTGGCCCTGCAGGGTCGCCTCGAAGTTCTTCTCGGTGTAGACCTTCTGGTACCACTCGTCATCGGTGATGATGTTGATGTTCAGGGTGATGCCGACCTTCGCCAGCTCCGACTTCAGGAACTCGGCGACCGTCGAGTGCACGCCCGAGTCGGGGGTGTCGACGGTGAACGTGAACCCGCCCGACTGTCCAGCCTCGGCGAGGAGCTCCTCCGACAGGGCCGGGTCGTAGGGGTTGTTGTCCGCGAGGTCGAGGTACCAGGGCTCGGACGGCGGGACCATCGAGCCGATGAGCTCGCCCCGGCCGTCCCAGATCGCGTCGAGCAGCTTCTCCCGATCGATCGCGGAGTAGATCGCCTTGCGCACGCGCGCGTCGTTGAACGGCACGATCCGGTCGTTGAACGCCAGCAGCTCCTTCGTCGTCGAGGTGCCCTCGATGATCTGGAAGCCGGCGGCCTCGAACTCAGCGATGCTGTCGGGGTTCGACTGGCTCGTGACCAGGTCGACCGCGCCGGTCGTCAGGGCGTTGTTCAGCGCCGTCGGGTCGGCATAGTACTGGTAGACGACCCCGCCGTTCTCCGGCGCATCGCCCCAGTAGGCGTCGTTGACGTCGAGGGTGATCGAGTCGCCCTTGCGGTAGTCGCCGAGCTCGTACGGGCCGGTCCCGTCGGCCGTGGCCGTGAGGTCGCCGGCATCCTCGTTGACGATCCAGACGTACCCCAGGTTGTAGGTGAAGCTGATCGACGGCTGCGAGAGCGTCACCTCGACGGTCTTGTCGTCGACGGCCGTGACGGTGTCGATGACGCTCAGCTGACGCTTGCGCGCCGCGATCGACTCCTCGCCCACGAAGCGCTCGAGGCTGTACTTCACGTCGTCGGCGGTCAGCTCCTTGCCCGAGTGGAAGGTGGCGTCCTCGAGAGTGAAGGTGTACACCAGCCCATCCGGCGACACGGTCGTCTCGGCCGCCAGCAGCGGCTCGACCTGCGCGTCGTCCGTGATGCGGAAGAGGCCCTCGTAGACGTTGCCCGTGAAGACCTCGGTGACGCCGGATGATCCGCCGAAGATCTGATCGAGGTTCGTCGGCTCGTTCTGCGACCCGACGACGATCTCGGCGTCGGGGTCGCTTGCTCCCGCCGATCCGGAGGGGTCGGCGGAGCCGGAGCATCCGGCGAGGACGAGAAGACCGGCGGTCGCCGCCGCGGTGGCGACGACGATCCGGGAGAAGCCGCGTGAAGTCACGGGTGTTCCTTTGCTGTGTGGAGGGGGTGGCGGAGCGAGGTGCGGGCGCTCCGCCGTATCGGGATGGTGCTGGTGGAGGTGATGCGGGAGAACTCAGAGCGAGAAGTCGCCGCCGAAGCGGACCTTCTTCTCGCCGGCGCGAACCGGGAAGGGCAGGCGGTTCTGCAGCGGCGGGAGCGGGCAGTTCATCTGGTTCGAGAACCCGCACGGCGGCACGACCGCCCGGTTGAAGTCGACCGTGACGGGCGTGCTGTCGCCCGGAGTCAGGTCTCCCGTCGCGCCGGGGTGGTCGAGGAAGAGGAAGCGCCCGGCCCCGTACGACTCGGCGCCGTTCGTCCTGTCGCCGAAGACGAGGTGCAGCTTCGGGCCGCCGTAGCTGGTGTCGAACGCCGCGAGCCGATACTCGGTGCCGTCGATCTCGAAGACCAGGTCTCCCGAGACCGGGAGGCCGCGCGTCGCGCCGCCGTCCTTGATGTGCTCGAAAGGCACCACCCGGTCTTCGTCGACGAGCTCGAATCGGCCCTCGATCACCCAGGCCGGGTCGTACTCCCACCGCTCGATGTCTTCGAACGCCTCGTTGGCGGGCGAGTCCTGGCGCCAGATGCGGTAGCCCTCCTGCGGGAGGCCGGTCTCGATGTCGGTGCGCTGGAGACGCGTCAGGAGCGCGTCGACGGGGTGCCCGGCGCGTGCCGCCTCGTCGTCGACGGCGGGCTCACCCGGGGCGGACCAGTGCGTGAGCACGAGAGCAAGCGCTCCCTGCGGAGCCGCAACGGACTCCCGGCGGAAGGCCGCCCAGGCTCGGTAGTCGGACTCTGCCGACGAGACGGATGCTGCGGATGCGGATGTGCTCACCATGACAGGCAACCAAACGCGGGCCCGCCGCGAGAAATTCCGTGTCCGACTGTTGCGTTCTCAGCGCGACGACTCGGGCGTGTCCCGGGCGGGCCCGCCCACCCAGAGCGCCCATGCCACGAGCAGGGGCTGGAGGAAGAGCCGCCCGAAGCGTCGCGCGTCAGTGTCGAGGCCGGGAGCGGAAGCGCGCGTGCGCCACTGGTGGATGTTGCCGGGGAGCACCGCGACGAAGAACGCGGCGATCGCCGCGGCGACCCGTCGGCGCTCGCGGGGCAGCGCCACGAGTCCCGCGCCGAGCATGATCTCCACCGCGCCGCTGGCGACGACGATCATGTCCTTGTCGGTGCGGAGAAGCCGCGTCGCCCAGTCGGGCACCGCGATGCGATAGCCGCGCCGCAGCACGGTCAGATGCGCGACTCCCGCGGCGATCAGCAGAGCGGTGAGGGCGAAGCGGGCAACGGTGCGCAGCATCCGATCACGTTACGCCCGTCCGGGAGGTCCGATCACCAGAAGCACGACGTACGCCGCGATGATGCCGACGGCGAGGATCACGGCGAGCACCGCGGGGCGACGGACGAACCACCGGAGGAACCGATCGAGTGCCCGCTGATCGCGCGGGTCGTCCGTCGCCTCGGTGCGCCATTCCCCCTCGAGAAGGCCACGCCGTCGCAGCACGATCTCCGTCGGCACGGTCGCATACGGAACCACGGCGGCGCCGACGGCGCAGATCGTCGGGACGATCGACCAGCGGTTGTTCCCGGCGACGAGCACGGCGGTCGCGCCGTAGCAGAGGAAGACGAAGCCGTGGATGCCACCGCCGATGGTCACGGCGATCGGGAGGTCGAATGCGGAACGGAGGACGAGGGCCAGGATCAGCAGTGTCCACGAGATGGCCTCGGCGATCGCGAGCGAGCGGAATGCGGTCAGCGGGGTTCGGAACACCCTCGAACCCTATCCAGCCGGGTCAGACGATTCCTGCGCGGATGCCGTCCATCGATGAGGCCAGGCCCGGCATGTTGTCGCTCAGCGTGGCGTCGAGCTCGAGCAGCCGTTCGTGGGCCTGCTCCATGACCGCGATGCCTTTGGCCGTGATGCGCAGGTCGGATGCCGAGCCGGCGTGCGCCGTCGCGTCGGCGACGAGCCCCTTGTCGACGAGGGTGCGGACGGCGGTGTGCGCGGACTGCACCGTGATGTGCGAGCGACGCGCGAGCTCCGAGAACGAGATACCCGGCTCCGAGCCGATGTGCCCGAGCAGGCCGAACTTACGGGTGGAGAGGCCGAGGTCGCGCAGGGCTGCGGAGAGCCGGCCTTCCCACGACGCCGAGACGGCGATGAGCGCGATGACCGGGCTGAAGCGCGGCTCGCGCGTGAGGGCAGGAGTTTCCGACACGGTCACGATTGTAGGAGGCGCGAGCTCTCCCGTGCGGTGATGACGGCCGAGAAAAGCTGTGTCGTGCGTGTAACGCCCACAGCCCCGTTCGTCAAGGACCGCGCACCGACGCGCGCGGATGTTCATGATGAGTTCCACGGAAGAAGCGGGGAGGTCATCATGATCACGGACGAAGAGCAGAACGAGCAACACACCGACATCCGCGGCGAGAAGCCGTTCGGTCAATGGCTTGGACTGATCAACGGCGGCCGCTGACACCACGCGAAAGCCCCCGGCATCCTCTCTCGCGAGGAGGATGCCGGGGGCTTCGTCATGCGCACGCAGCGACTATATAGATAGCCCAGCTATGCATGTTGTATAGTAGAGCTATGCAGTTCACCGATTCCGTCATTCGTCTGATGTCGGCGTCGAGCCGGTTCAACCGCGCTGTCGCGCGACGCGTCGAGAACTCGGCGGCCGCGGGAACGTGGCGTGCGCTCGCGGCGCTCGACGAGCTCGGCCCCACCCGGGTCAGCGACCTCGCCGAGTGGCAGCGCGTGAGCCAGCCGACCATGACGACGCTCGTGCGCCGCATGGAGCAGGAAGGGCTCGTCGGGCGAATGCCCGATCCCGAGGACGGCCGCGCCTCCCTCGTGTCGATCACGGACGAGGGGCGACTCCAGTTCGAGGCGTTCCGCTCGCAGGCGCTCGATGTGACGAGGCCGGCATGGGAGCGGCTCAGCGCCGCCGACCGGTCGACCTTGGGGCGTGCCGCCGAGCTTCTGGCCGCCCTGCTCGAGGAACCGGAACTGCGATGACCCCGACAGAGAGGAAGGTGCGCGTGACAAGCGCCACGAACACAGAACGGCCGGCGGACGGCGATCGGACGAAGGCGACAGCCGAGACCGCGAAGGCGTCGATCTGGCGGCAGCCCGTCGCGGTATGGGCGATCGCCTTCGCCTGCACCGTGTCGTTCATGGGCATCGGCCTGGTCGACCCGATCCTCCCGGCGATCAGCCGCGAGCTGGATGCCACGCCGTCCGAGACGATGCTGCTCTTCACCAGCTACCTCTTCATCACCGGCATCGTCATGCTGTTCGCCAGTTGGGTGTCGTCACGGCTCGGGGTCAAGAAGACCCTGCTGCTCGGGCTCGCTCTCATCGTGGTGTTCGCCGCCGCAGCGGGGCTGTCGGGCGAAGTCGTCGAGATCATCGGCTTCCGCGCCGGCTGGGGCATCGGAAACGCGCTCTTCATCGCGACGGCCCTCGCGGCGATCGTCGGTGCCGCGAGCGGCGGAAGCCGGCAGGCGATCGTGCTCTACGAGGCATCCCTCGGCATCGGCCTCGCCGTCGGTCCGCTTCTCGGCGGCGCGCTCGGCGAGCTCTCGTGGCGCGGCCCCTTCTTCGGCACCGCCGCTCTCATGGCCATCGCGCTGCTCGCGATCCTCGTCGTGTTCCGCTCCCCTGCGCCCGCAGCCGGCACCGCCGCACCCGCGAAGGTGTCGCTCCTCGCGTCCTTCCGCGCGCTGCGGAACCCGGCGTTGCTGACGCTGTCGCTGACCGCGTTCTTCTACAACGTCGCGTTCTTCGTGCTGCTGGCCTACAGCCCGTACCCCATCGAGTCCGCCGCAGCGCAGGCCGGGATGACGTTCGGCGCACACGAGCTCGGTCTCGTGTTCTTCGGCTGGGGACTCGCCGTCGCACTGACCTCCGTGCTCGTCGCGCCGCTGCTCACCCGCAGACTCGGCCTGCGACCCGTCCTGTTCACGATGCTCGGGCTGCTCGCCGTCGCCGAGGCTGTGCTCGCGGTCGGCATCGACAGTGCCACCGTGCTGATCGTCACCGTCATCGTCGCGGGGCTCTTCCTCGGCGTGCTCAACACGGCCCTGACCGAGGCCGTCATGGAGGCGACCGACCTGCCCCGGAACGTCGCGAGCGGCACCTACTCGGGCGTGCGCTTCATCGGCGGGGCGATCGCCCCCGCGGTCGCCGGCCCCCTCGCCGCGGCTGTCACCCCGAGTGCTCCCTACTGGCTCGGCGTCGCGGCCCTCGTCGTCGCGATCGTGATCCTCGCCGCCGCCGGCCGGACTCTCAGCCACCTCGGCCGGCCGCACGAGACTGCCGTTGCGGAGGCCGCCGACATCGGTCAGGGCGACGCCTGATCGGAGGGCATCTGCATGTCGGAGGGCGGATTCCGAGCGAGCCTCCCTCCGACGTGCAGCTCTCCTCCGTTCAGCGGCGGCGGTGTCCTCCCCCACCCACGCCCCGCGGATCGACGAACCCTCGTCGCGCGACGTACGCGCCCACGAGCAGCAAGCCGGCTCCACCGAGAACCGCCCACCAGGGGAAACCCGGCAGATCCGGAGCCTTCCCGACGTCGTCCAAGGCCGCCTGCGGCGTCGGCGTGACGCGCTCCCCTGTCACGACGATGCGGTGGGAGTTGATGCCCAGCGGGGTGCAGGTGATCAGGGTCGCGAGGTCCTCCCCCGGAACGGCGCGCAGTGAGCTGCTGTCACTCGGATCGATGACCTGGATGTCGAACACCTTGTAGACGAACACGTTGCCGAGTACCTCGATGCTGAACGTGTCGCCCTCCTTCACCTCGTTCAGGTTCGTGAACATCGTCGAGTTCGCGAGGCCCCGGTGCGCAGTGATGACGGTTCTCGTGCCGTCGCCTCCGACGGGAAGATGGGACCCGTCCAGATGGCCCGCTCCGCGCAGCAGCGTCGCCTCGGAGGTGCCGTGATAGATCGGCAGGTCGACCTCGATACCGGGGATCTTGACCCTTCCCATGAGCCCGTCGTCTCCGGATTTCAGCATGTCCGCGTAGCGCAGCTCCGAGTTGGTCGAGTTGCCCGCGCCGACGGGCACGTTCCCGCCGGGCTCCAGCTCGACCCCTGCGGTGAGCGCATCGTTGTACTCATGCGCGAGCTCGAGCTGTCGAGTCGGATCCGGCTCGACGGAATGCAGGTTCGTCTCGGCCTGCTCGATGACCTGGGATTGGTTGTAGGAGGAGATCCACGCGGCGGTCATCGGATACAGACCGGCGCCGAGCCCACCCAGCGCGAGCACCGCGATGAGGTAAGTGATGAGGCTCGGCTTCCACGTTCGATGCCGCGTCTTGCGCAGGTCGGCTCTCGTGGGGAGGGCTGTATCGGTCACGGGTTCCTGTCTCAGCGAGGGGTGCGGGCGGACACGAGTCCGGGCGGAGCCGCAACGCATCATGTTGCGACACCGCCCGGAGGCCGTCGGGTGTTAAGCGCTCAGCTTCCCCTGACGACGGCCGCGCATCAGGACCAGGCCGACCGCGACGGCAAGCGCTGCAACGCCGCCGGCGATCAGAAGGACCTGACCCGAGCCACCCGTGATCGGCAGCTGAGGCACGCCCTGCTGCGTGTTCTCGATCTCGATGTTGTCCGAGGCCGTGTCGCCGATGCGCACGGCGACAGGCGTGAACGGGTTCGACGGCAGGACGTAGCCGGCAGGCGCGGCGGTCTCCTTCAGCACGTAGCAGCGCTGCGGGTTGTCGATCGCCGGATTGACGCTGTCGCTCACGAAGAGGCCGGCGAGGGAGATGACTCCCGACGAGTCCGAGGTGAAGGTCGTCTGTCCGCCCACCGAGATCGGCGAACCGGTCGCCGTGGCCGTGGAGCAGTCAGCGGCGTACGGGTCAGCGGCCGCGTAGATCTCGAACTCGGCGCCCGCGAGGGTACCGGTTGCCCCGGACGTGCCGACCGCGCGCTTGGTGATCTGCAGGTCACCCCAGTTGGTGCGGACCTCGGGCGACTCGAGCGGCGGGTTGGTGTCCGGGTCGAAGCCCGGGTTGTTCGGCCAGAACTCCGCCGTGTTGGGGATGGCGCCGTCCACGACCGCGTTCACGGCGCCGGCGAAGACGACCTGGATCTCGGTGCCCACGTGCGCGTTGGGCCCCTCGTTCAGCCACGCGATCCCGGCGGCGGTGAAGTTCATCGTGATCTGCTGGCCCGAGATGTCGATCGAGTAGAAGGAGGGGTCGAGCGCGGTGCCGTCCGCAGTCACCGCGATGTCGGCTGCCGCCACCGGGGTGAGGCGGGTGTCCAGCGTGTCGCGGATCGCGAACCCGGTCCAGGCCTGTGCCATGCGCGACACAGGGACGGTGACGGGGAACTTCACGACGGATCCGAGGCCGTAGTCCTGCTGAGGATCGATCGTCTTGTCGATCGATCCCGCCCCGTTCTTCGGGTACGCGTGGACGTCGTAGACCCATCCGTTCTCGTACGGGAGGGGGATCGTGACGATGAAGGGCAGCGACTTCTCGATGATGTTGGCCGGGGCCGCGGTCTCGCACACCTGGTAGAGGCCTACGGGCAGCGAATCAGCCGTGGCCGATCCGTCGGCAGCGGTCAACGGCATCGTGATGGGTGTGCCGAGCGTGTAACCGTCCGGAGCGGTGCAGGCGGCGCCGGGGGTCAGCGCGTCGAGACCGTTCCAGTTGGCGGGGACCGTCAGGTCGACCGCGGTCCCCGACTTCAGCAGCGGGTAGACCGTGAACTCGACACCGGCTACCGGGTCGGTGAAGTCTCCCGCCGCGGGCGCCTGGCTCACATCACCGGTAGCGCTTCCGGCCTGGTTCAAGAACTTGTGGACTGTGATCGAACCCTCTCGATCAGGGTCGACGTTGCCGTAGTCCTGAGGGGCGGCGAACGCAGCCGAAGAGGTTCCGAGGATTGCGGTGATGCCGAGCGCAGCAGCACCCACCATCGTGGTGATGCGGCGTCTGGCCGTACTTGCCTTCATGAGGTCAAGCCCTTTCGTTGTGATGGGTCGTAGAGAGAGATGTGGACGGGTCATGCGAGGGTCTCCGCCTCGGCGGATTCGCGCAGGCGACGTCGGCGCAGCAGGACGAGCAGGAGCGCGAGCCCACCGAGGGTGCCGGCTGTGGCGAAGATGCCGAAGGTGCCCACACCGCCCGAGAGAGGCATCGCGGGACCTTCCTGTTGTTCATTCGTGATCGGCGACGCGAATGCGGTCACTCCCTGCACGGTGATGTAACGCGGCTCCGAGTCGAGCACGTAGCCGGCGGGGGCCCGCGTCTCGGTGAGGCGGTAGTCGCCGTCGGGCAGGTCGGTGATCAAGAACGCGCCGGCGGCGGGGTCCTTGTCGGGGCCCGTGCAACTCGACGCATCCGCGGCGGCGCAGTCCGAGACCTGGATCGGCGTCCCGCTGGGGTTCTGTGCATCGTCGACCTTCACGAGTTCCCATTCGGAACCCGTGAGGCGCTCCTGCGGACTGCCGGAGCTCACCTTCTCCCACGACAGCGACGACGGAAGGATGATGAGTCCCGCGGGATCGCACGACGGATCGACGTTCGTGTCCGACGGGGTGGCGCACGCGTTGTTGATGAGGTTGGTGCCCGCAGAATGGCCGGTGAGCAGCACGTCGTATTCGATGGTCACCGCGTTGCTCGCGCCCGGCTTGAGCTCGGGGATGACGGCTCCCGCGCTGAGACCCGCCGGCAGCGGATCCAGCGCCGCGAGATCGACCTTGTCGTCGGTCACCGTGACGTCCGTGAGCGTCTGGTCGCCGGTGTTGGTGACGACGAGTCGGTATTTCACTGTGTCGCCGTTGTGGAATGACGGGTAGTCGTCCACGTTCTGCGCGTCGTGCCAGTTGCCGTCGGCATCCTGCACGTACTTCTTCATGGTGAGCGAATCGACCGCGGCGATCTGGAACCAGCTCGAGGTGCGCATCGTGAGCTCGGTGCGCGAAGCACGTGCTTCCGCACGGTTCACGTACATGTCGTCGAAGGTGGCGCCGGTCGTCTTCACGTTGATCTTGAACGACTGGCTCGCTCCCGCCGCGAGGGACGGCCCGATGACGCGCACCGCGGTCGCGTTGGCGTCGAAGGTCGTCGACCACCCGACGGTGTTCCCCGCGATGCTTCCGGCGGAACCGTTCGAGGCATCCGCCGGGTCGTCCTTGAGCGTTGCGGGACTCGCGGTCGTGTAATAGACCGTCGCTCCGGACACGGCGGTCACCGGCCCCGACAACTGGTACGAGCCCGAGAAGCTCGTGCCCCGTCCGTCGCCGTTGTACGGCAGGATGTCGACGGTATCGGTGAACGTCTGGGCAGCGGAATCCGCCGAGGTGAGACGCACAGTCCACCCGTCCTGAGCCGCTCCGTCGACGTGCGGCACTCTCTGGTCGTCGGCGGTCTTCGTGATGAAGGTGTAGCCACCATCGCGCACGCGGGTGGTCGCGGTCGCCGAGGATCTCGCTCCGGCCAGGTCGATGTTCACGGTGTTCGTGTAGACGGTTCCCGGCGCGGCCGAGGACGCCACCGTCGCGCTGAGCAGGATCGTGTAGTCGGTGTTGGTCGACACGTTGTTGAGCGTCCAGTTCAGCGTCTGACCGCTGATGCTCGTCGGAGTGACGCTCGCGCTGCCCGGTACGTAGCTGAGACCCGCCGGAAGCACGTCAGACAGAGTGAGGCCGTTGACCGTCGAGTTCACGGGAGCGTCGACACGATAAGTGAGGGTGAAGTTCACGGTCGCGCCGGGCATGGTGATCTTCTGGTCCACCGACTTGGAGACATGGGGCTGGCCGGCGACGATGCGCAGCACGTCACGGCCGCCACCCGTGTAGGGGTAACGCGAGTTGGGCGTCCGCGTGCCGGAGAGCGGAACATCGGCCGCGTTCGTCGTCCGATGCGGATTGACCCACTCGGCCGCACCCATCTTGTAACTCGTCCAGGTCCAGACGTCCTGGCCGACGGACACGTCCGACTTGATCGTCGTGTACGTGTACATGGTGGCGACAGCCTCGGGGATGTTCGCGGATGCCGGGAACGTCGCTCGAACCGCCTTGATCGTCGACAGGTTGGTCGGCAGAGTGCTGGTCCACGCGGTTCCGGTGGAACCGTCGCATCCGAAGTTGTTCGGGTTGTAGTTGGCGCTGTTCGGATCGACCATGCCGTTGGTGCCGGTGCCGGTGAAGTACTCGTAGACGACTCCTGAGTAGGGAGTGACCACGCCGTTGGAGGAGATCGTGCCCGCTCTCGAGGAGGCGAACGTGACGTACTTCGTGTCGAGGATCGTGCAGACCCTCGTATCGTCCTCGCTCCCCTGGGGCGGACGCACCCCCGAAGTCGCAAGGGCGGGCTGCCCTGCCATCGTGCGATAGGTATCCGTCCAGACCGTGCCGTCCACCGGAGGATTCATCCTGTTGAGCACCCAACCGCCTGTCCAGGTACCCCGCGTCGAAGCTCGGGAGTTGCCGTTGTTCGACGCGATGTCGCTGCTCGTCTCGCCCCCGGTCGAGGTGTAGGTCGGAGCGTTCGACGTGAACGAGATCGTGGTCGGATTCGCGTAGGTGAAGCGCACGGAGATCTTGCCGGCCGCGACAACGTCCCACTCCGTCGGCAGCGCGGTGCCCGTGGAGTCGACCGTCGGATCCAGGGTCTTGGAGTAGTCGATCCCGGTCAAAGTCAGTCGGAACACGTTCCGTGCCGTCTGCACGAGAGTGCAGCTCGTGGGGAACGGCGCCGTCTGGTTCGCGGCGAAACCACTTCCCGAATAGGGGTATCCGGGGTTGCGTGAGCCTTGCGTCGTGCAGCCCGCCGTCGACGGAGCGATGGTCTCGCCGCCGCTTGCCGAGAAGTTGAGCGTGTAGCTCACCGAGTTCGGCCCCGCGGTGGATCCCGGCGCGTGACGGAGCGACCATGGGAAGGTGACCACGTTCTGGGTGCCATCCTGAGTCTGACCCGGCGTGCCGCCGTCGAACTTCATGTCCATCGCGAACGGATTGGTGATGCTCAGCGGCGGAAGCGAAGCGGCCGCCTCGTTGACTCCCGGTGTTCCGATCGAAGCGGACAGCGAGACCTTGTCGCCGCTCACGCCCCGCGCCTCCACTCCGGCGAGGAGCAGTTCCGCGGTGCCGAGGTCGCGAGTGCCGAGGTTGCACACCAGCGTCGCGCCGTTGTTCTGAATCGACGAGACCGGTGTGACGCCCGAAGTGAGACACACGGAGGGAAGCTCGGTGAAGATCGCATGCTGCGCGGTGAACGTGATCGTCACGTTGTCCTGCGACGGGTTCAGCGGTGCAGGGTCGGCGTCGTTCACGTTGTATCGCCAGACCGTTGTCAGCCCGGTCCCCGACTTGACGGGATCGGGAGTGTCCGATGCCCAGTTGCCTTCGATCTCGTAGACCGTCGTCACAGCGTTCGCTGCCGACGGGACGACGAGCCCGGTGACGACCACCCCGAGCGAAAGAGCGGACGCGAGCACAGCTCGCCAGGTCCACCTCAGGGGCGACATCGCTGCCGCCGCCCTGTTCTCTCGGGATGTGAAGGCAGGCTTACGCCGCCGTCTCGATACGTGCACGGGTTCGTGTCCTTCGCTGCTTGCCGGTTCGACGCGCACTATCGGGTGACGGGCGCGCTCGAATCGCGTTATTACTCGCCAGGTCGATCGGTATTTCGGGTTTCCGTCGACCTCGGGGAAAGCTCACATATAGATCTACCGGACTAGCACCCGATCCCGGTAGGGATATGCGTATGCTCTAAACAGCCAACTTCCAGCAAGCGTTGGATTCGACACGTCGACGATCTGGCCGCCGCCTGATGAGGGACGCGAAAAAGGGCGGATGCCGTAGCATCCGCCCTTTTTCGTATGACGCAATTCGCGTCAGAAATCCCAGTCCTCGTCTTCGGTGGCCTCGGCCTTTCCGATGACGTACGACGAGCCCGACCCCGAGAAGAAGTCGTGATTCTCGTCGGCGTTCGGCGACAGGGCCGAGAGGATCGCGGGGTTCACGTTCGTGACCGTCGCCGGGAACATCGCCTCGAAACCGAGGTTCATCAACGCCTTGTTGGCGTTGTAGTGCAGGAACTTCTTGACGTCCTCGGTCAGGCCGACCGCGTCGTAGAGGTCTTGCGTGTACTGCACCTCGTTGTCGTAGAGCTCGTAGAGCAGCGAGAACGTGTAGTCCTTGATCTCGTCGCGCTCAGGCTGCGAGAGCTGCTCGTAGCCCTTCTGGAACTTGTAGCCGATGTAGTACCCGTGCACGGCCTCGTCACGGATGATGAGGCGGATGATGTCGGCGGTGTTCGTCAGCTTCGCCTTCGCCGACCAGTGCAGCGGCAGGTAGAACCCCGAGTAGAAGAGGAACGACTCGAGCAGGGTCGAGGCGACCTTGCGCTTGAGCGGCTCGTCGCCACGGTAGTAGTCCATGACGATCGAGGCCTTCTTCTGAAGGTTCGGGTTCTCGACCGACCAGCGGAACGCGTCGTCGATCTCGGGCGTCGAGGCGAGCGTCGAGAAGATCGACGAGTAGCTCTTCGCGTGCACCGACTCCATGAACGCGATGTTCGTGTAGACGGCCTCCTCGTGCGGGGTGATCGCATCGGGGATGAGCGAGACGGCACCGACGGTGCCCTGGATCGTGTCGAGGAGCGTCAGCCCCGTGAACACGCGCATCGTGAGGGTCTGCTCGTCGGGCGTCAGTGTGTTCCACGACTGGATGTCGTTCGACAGCGGCACCTTCTCGGGCAGCCAGAAGTTGTTCACCAGACGGTTCCAGACCTCGAGGTCCTTGTCGTCCTGGATGCGGTTCCAGTTGATCGCCTGCACGTGGTCGACGAGCTTGAGCGGTTCGGGAGTCATGTCGCTTCAGTTCCTGGTTCGGGTTCCGGCATCCGTCACAGCATGCAGCTGACGCACTCGGACATGTCGGTGCCCTCGAGCGCCATCTGCCGCAGGCGGATGTAGTAGATCGTCTTGATGCCCTTGCGCCAGGCGTAGATCTGGGCACGGTTGATGTCGCGAGTGGTCGCGGTGTCCTTGAAGAACAACGTGAGCGACAGGCCCTGGTCGACGTGCTGGGTCGCGGCGGCGTACGTGTCGATGACCTTCTCGTAGCCGATCTCGTAGGCGTCTTCGTAGTACTCGAGGTTGTCGTTCGTCATGAACGGCGCCGGGTAGTAGACGCGGCCGAGCTTGCCTTCCTTGCGGATCTCGATCTTCGACGCGATCGGGTGGATCGACGACGTCGAGTTGTTGATGTACGAGATCGAGCCGGTCGGGGGCACCGCCTGCAGGTTCTGGTTGTAGATGCCGTGCTGCTGGATCGAGGCCTTCAGCTCGCGCCAGTCGTCCTGCGTCGGGATGTGGATGCCGTCGAACAGACCCTTCACCTTGTCGGTCTGCGGCGCCCACTCCTGCTCGACGTACTTGTCGAAGAACTCGCCCGACGCGTAGGTCGAGTCGGGGAAGCCCTCGAAGTACGTGCCGCGCTCGATCGCGATCTTGTTCGACGCTCGCAGGGCGTGGAACAGCACCGTGTAGAAGTAGATGTTCGTGAAGTCCAGGCCCTCTTCCGAGCCGTAGAAGACGTGCTCACGCGCGAGGTAGCCGTGGAGGTTCATCTGCCCGAGGCCGATCGCGTGCGAACGGTCGTTGCCGTCCTCGATCGAGCGGACCGAGGCGATGTGGCTCTGGTCGCTCACCGCGGTCAGGGCGCGGATGCTGGTCTCGACGGTCTGCGCGAGATCCTTGCCGTCCATCGCGAGCGCGATGTTCATCGAGCCGAGGTTGCAGGAGATGTCCTTGCCGATCTGGGCGTACGAGAGGTCTTCGTTGTACGTCGTCGGGGTGTTGACCTGGAGGATCTCCGAGCACAGGTTCGACATGTTGATCCGGCCCTTGATCGGATTGGCCTTGTTCACCGTGTCCTCGAACATGATGTACGGGTAGCCCGACTCGAACTGGATCTCGGCGAGGGTCTGGAAGAACTCGCGCGCGTTGATCTTCGTCTTCTTGATGCGCGCGTCGTCGACCATCTCGCGGTACTTCTCGGTGACCGAGATGTCGCCGAACGGAACGCCGTAGACCTTCTCGACGTCGTAGGGCGAGAACAGGTACATGTCCTCGCCGTTCTTGGCGAGCTCGAAGGTGATGTCGGGGATGACGACACCCAACGACAGCGTCTTGATGCGGATCTTCTCGTCGGCGTTCTCGCGCTTGGTGTCGAGGAACTTCAGGATATCGGGGTGGTGGGCCGACAGGTACACGGCGCCGGCGCCCTGGCGCGCGCCGAGCTGGTTGGCGTAGCTGAAGCTGTCTTCGAGCAGCTTCATGACGGGGATGATGCCCGACGACTGGTTCTCGATCTGCTTGATGGGGGCGCCGGCCTCGCGGATGTTCGACAGCAGCAGGGCGACGCCTCCGCCGCGCTTGGACAGCTGCAGGGCCGAGTTGATGCCGCGGGCGATCGACTCCATGTTGTCTTCGATGCGCAGCAGGAAGCACGACACGAGCTCGCCGCGCTGCGCCTTGCCCGTGTTGAGGAAGGTCGGGGTGGCGGGCTGGAAGCGACCCGAGATGATCTCGTCGACGAGCTGCATCGCGAGGTTCTCGTCACCGTCGGCGAGGCCGAGGGCGGTCATGACGACGCGGTCCTCGAAGCGCTCGAGGTAGCGCTTGCCGTCGAAGGTCTTCAGCGTGTAGCTCGTGTAGTACTTGAACGCGCCGAGGAAGGTCTCGAAGCGGAACTTCTTGCCGTAGGCGAAGTCGTTGAGCTTCTGGATGAAGTCGAGCGAGTACTTCTCGATGACCTTGGGCTCGTAGTACTCCTTCTCGACCAGGTAGTCGAGGCGCTCCTTGAGGGAGTGGAAGAAGACCGTGTTCTGGTTGACGTGCTGGAGGAAGTACTCCCGCGCCGCGCGCTTGTCGGCGTCGAACTGGATCTTCCCGTCCGCGCCGTACAGGTTGAGCATCGCGTTGAGGGCGTGGTAGTCGAGCCCGTCGAAGCGTGCGTCGACCTTGAAGCCGTTATCGGTCAAGGCTGTTTCCAGTGCTGATTCCACCATCGTTCCAATCCTGCGCTCACGCGCTCGACGTCTTCGGGCGTGCCGAACAGTTCCACCTTGTCCAAGTGCGGCACGGAGCACTTGCGGCTGATGATGTCACCGGCGAGGCAGTACGACTCGCCGAAATTCGTGTTGCCGGTGGAGATGACTCCACGGAGCAGGGTGCGGTTGCGCACGTCGTTCAAGAAGCGGACGACCTGCTTGGGCACCGCACCCTTCTCCTCACCGCGCCCCTGTCCCCCGCCGTAGGTGGGGGTGACGAGCACGAAAGGCTCTGTCATGACGAGAGGCGTCGGTGAGGAGTGAAGGGGGATGCGGAGCGCCGGCAGTCCGAGCTTGTCGATGAATCGCGCGGTGTTGCCGGAGACGCTCGAGAAGTACACGAGCAGAGGCGCCCGCGTCGCGACCGCCGTGCTCATGGCTCAGGCGAAGCGAGCGGCCAGCTCGTCGATCTTGTCGGGACGGAAGCCCGACCAGTGGTCCTCGTCGGTGATGACGACGGGGGCCTGCAGGTAGCCGAGCGACTTGACGCGCTCGAGCGCCGCCGGGTCCTCGGAGAGGTCGAGGACGTCGTATTCGATGCCCTTGGAGTCCAGCGCACGGTACGTCGCGTTGCACTGCACGCAGGAGGGCTTGGTGTAGACCGTGATCGCCATGTCGAGTGTGGTTTCCCTTCGCTTCTTACGCATCTCCGGCTGAGAACCCGCCGGGACCTCAATACTACATATGGGTGCCGACATCGGGGGGCACCACAAGGGGTAGTAGTTACAAGTCTGTAGTTTTGCACCGCTCTCCCCAGGTACAACACATCTTGTCCACCGTTTCATCCACAGATCCGAGACTCGATCGAAGCCCGGTTCGACGCGTGATTACGCGCTTCCGAGACGTCCGGGTCGAGTCTGTCCACAGGTTGGACGGTAGACCGCCCCACAGACATCCGATTCCGCCGGATGTCGTCGCCCCGGCGTGTCGCGGGCGTGTCGCGGTCGCATCCGACCGGACGTCGCCGGAAGGCCCCGGGAATCGCTACCGTTGAGGGGTGGCGGGATACGGAGAACTGCTGCGCACACCAGGTGTCGCGCGCATCATCGCCGCACAGTTGACCGCGCGCTTCCCGAGCGGGATGACGAGCCTCGCCATCCTTCTCCACATCGAGCACGTGACCGGCTCCTACGGGTCCGCCGGTCTGGTCCTGGCGGCCACCTCAGTCGGACAGGCGATCGCCGGCCCGGTGACGAGTCGGTGGATGGGCATCTGGGGCATGCGCCGTGTGCTCACGCTGACCCTCGCTGTGTGCGCGGCGGCGATCGGGCTGCTCGCCGTGCTCGACGTCCCACTCTGGGTCTACATGGCGCTCGGCCTCATCGCGGGCCTGTCGACGCCGCCCGTGCAGTCGGCGGTGCGCACCATCTATCCGAAGATGGTGACCTCGCGTCAGCTCACCCCGCTGTTCTCCCTCGACGCCTCGCTGCAGGAGATCATCTGGATCATCGCGCCGGTGCTCATCACCTTCGTGGCGCTGCAGGCCGGCACCGTGCCCGGGCTTCTGCTCATCGTCGTCATCCTGATCGGCGGCGGCGCGTGGTTCATCATGTCGCCCGAGCTCGGCCGCGTGCGCATCCCCCGTAGCCGGCGCAGCCTCGGCCGCGTGCTCCTCAAGCCCCCGGTGCTGCTCGCGACCGCGACCGGGTTCCTCCTCATCGGCGCGTGCTCGGCGGTCGAAGCGGGCGTCGTCGCCTCGTTCGGTCACGGCGGGCTCGAGTCCGGCATCGTGCTCGCGGTGTTCGCCGTCGGCAGCCTCGCCGGCGGCCTGTCATTCGGCCACATCCCGATCGGACGTTGGGCGATGGCGCGGCGCTTCCTCATCGTCACCGTCGGGCTCGCGGCGACGATCTTCTCGCTCAACGCATGGTGGCTCGGCGGATCGCTCCTGGTCGCGGGCATCGGAATCGCGCCGGCCCTGGCGGTCATGTTCGCCATCACGTCGGCGAGCGTGAAGTTCAGCGAGACGGCGGAGGCCTACGGCTGGATCGGCACCGGCCAGCTCATCGGCGCCGCCGCCGGCTCCGCCATCGCCGGTTTCCTCATCGACGGCGTCGGCCCGCAGGGCGCCTACGTCGCCGCGACGCTGTTCGCGGCCGCCGGCCTCATCGTCGCCGCAACGTGCGTGCAGTGGTTCCCCGATCTCCGCGGACGCGACTCGTCGCCGATCCCCGACACCGAGCCGGTCCACACGATCACGTGAGCCGCGCAGCGACCCCGCCTGCGCTCAGTCGCTGACCCGTCGCAGCATCGCGAGCACGGCCGCCGCGTAGGCGTCTTCGGGCTGCGGGTGCTCGAACGCGAGCTCCTCGCCCGCGAACTCGATCTCGACCCGATGCGTGTCGGGCAGGCGACGGAGACTGCGGAACCCGCCCCGCAGCATCTCGCGCAGCTGATCCTCGCGCGGAAGCCAGAGCGCCTCGTCGAGCGCGACGGAGTCGAGTGCCCATTCCGTGGTGCCGTTGAACGCGAGGATCGTGCCCGTCGGGTAGCGCCGCGGCTCGATCGTCATCTCGCTGACGGTGAAGATGTCGGCCTCGAACTCCGGCTCGTTCAGCTGGAACCGGTCTCCGGAAGCCGGATGCCAGACGAGCCCGGCCTCGCGCAGGGCGAGGGCGGCATCGGTCGAGATCATGCCCCCATCCTGCCTCAGGCGACCGGGTGAGGAGCGGCGGGAGCAGAATGGATGCCGTGAGCGACTTCGACCCGGCCCGCTACCTCCCCGATGACCTCCTCGAGCGGATCCGCGGGCGTGCCGCCGCCGTCGACGCCGAGAACGTCTTCCCCGACGATGACCTCGCCGAGCTGCGGGCGGCCGGCTATCTCGGCATCCTCGTCCCGGTCGAGCATGGCGGTGCGGGACTCTCGCTGGCCCAGGCATCCGTGCTCCAGCAGCGACTCGCGGGAGCCGCGCCCGCGACGGCCCTCGCGATCAACATGCATCTCGTGTGGACCGGGGTCGCCAAGGTGCTCTCCGACCGCGGCGACGATGCCTTGCGCTTCGTGCAGGAGGGCGCCGCAGCCGGCGAGGTGTTCGCGTTCGGCATCAGCGAGGCGGGCAACGACCTCGTCCTGTTCGGCAGCGACACCGCCGCCGAACCGCGGCCCGACGGCGGCTACAGCTTCACCGGCACGAAGATCTTCACCTCACTCGCGCCCGTCTGGGATCGCCTCGGACTGCACGGTCTCGACACGACAAGCCCCGACGCGCCGCAGCTCGTCTTCGCTTTCGTCGATCGCACCGATGCCGTGCGCACACGCGACGACTGGGACACCGTCGGCATGCGCGGAACCCAGTCGCGGACCACGGAGCTGCACGGAGCCCTCGCGTCGGCCGACCGCGTCGTGCGCCGCCTCTCCCCCGGGCCGAGTCCGGATCCGCTCGTCTTCGGCATCTTCTCGGTCTTCGAGCTGCTCCTCGCGTCGGTGTACACCGGCATCGCCCGGCGCGCTCTCGACCTGGCCGTCGCCGCGGCTCGGGCGCGCACCTCGAAGAAGACCGGGCTGCCGTACAGCCAGGATCCCGACATCCGTTGGCGGATCGCCGAGATGGCGCTGGCCTACGACGGGATGCTGCCGCAGCTCGAGGCCATCGCCCGCGACATCGATGAACGGGCGGACCACGGCGGCCTGTGGTTCGCGAAGCTCAGCGGTCTGAAGCACCGGGCGGTCACGTCGGCCAAGGCGGTCGTCGACGAGGCCATGCTCGTGGCAGGCGGATCGTCGTACTTCTCGCGGTCCGAGCTCGGCCGGCTGTACCGCGACGTCATCGCGGGGATGTTCCACCCCTCCGACCCCGAGTCCGCGCACAGCACGGTCGCCGCAGCCTGGCTCGGCCCCCTGACTCCCTGACCCGCCCCAGCCCGGTCTCCGTCGACTCGCCAAGAAGTGCGGATGCCGGGGCCGCCGCATCCGCACTCTCTGGCGAGTCGACAGGGGGAAAGGGAAGGTGGGGGGCTGCCGTCAGCGGGTCTCCAGGTCGTAGGCCTTGAGGAGCTCGGCGACGGCCTGCTCTCGGTCGGCACCGCCGTTCTCGAACATGTGCGTCACGTGCGTGCGGAGGTGGTTCTCGATGAGGAGCTTGTCGAGCGATGCGAGAGCCTTCTGGATGGCCCGCGACTGGGCGATGATGTCCATGCAGTAGTCCTCGTTCTCGATCATCCGGGCGAGCCCGCGGACCTGGCCTTCGAGGATGCTCGTGCGGCGCAGGGCACGCTTCTGGATGTCGTCGATCACGCGGTCAGGATACGCCGTGACCGGCCCCCGCCGGCGAACCCCCGTGGGAGGATGACCGGATGGCACGCACGCCGACTCCCCTGCTCTCCCCCGCCGACCAGCTTCGACGCCAGGGGTTGCGGCGGATGAAGGCCGTCGCCCTCGGTGCGCTCATCTTCATGGCGATCGTCTTCGCGATCTCGTTCCCGCTGCAGCAGACGGTGCCCGCCTTCGGGTACGTGCGCGCCGCCGCGGAGGGCGGCATGGTGGGCGCGCTGGCCGACTGGTTCGCGGTCACCGCACTGTTCCGGCATCCGCTCGGCCTTCCCATCCCGCACACCGCGATCATCCCCCGGCGCAAGGACGAGATCGGCCGCACCCTCGGCGAGTTCGTCGAGACGAACTTCCTCGAGGCCGGCGTCATCCGCGGCAAGCTCGAGTCGATGGGCATCGCCGCTCGGCTCGGCGCGTGGCTGCGTCGCCCGGAGAACGCGGAGCGCGTCTCGGCCGAGGCATCAGCGGGAGCGTCCGGCATCCTCACGGCGTTGAGCGACGACGAAGTGCAGGACCTCCTCGAGGATCTGGCGCGAGAACACCTGCTCGCGCCGTCGTGGGGCCCGTCGATCGGCGGATGGCTCGAGCGCGTCGTCGGCGCCGGCGCCCACCACGGAGCCGTCGACCTCGCGATCGACAACATCGAGACGTGGCTCGTCGCCAACCGCTCGGTGTTCACCGGGCTGGTCTCCCGTCGCCTGCCGTCGTGGCTGCCGTCGGTGGCGACGCGTCTCGTGGACGACACCGTCTACCGCGAGGCCTTGACGTTCGTCGCGGCCGTGCGGAGCGATCCCGAACATCCGGCACGTAAAGCCATCGACGGGTATCTCGCTCGTCTCGCGGGAGATCTGCAGGGCGAGACCGACACGGCAGCGCGGCTCGAGGCGGCCAAGGCGGCGGTGTTCGACAGCCCCCGCGTCCGGGCCCTCGCCGCCGAAGCCTGGGGCACCGCGAAGGCCGGCCTGGTCCGGTCTCTCGGCGATGCAGAGAGTCCGCTCCGTCGCCGCATCGCTGCGGCACTCACGGAGGTCGGCGAGCGCCTGGCGAGCGAGCCGGCACTGCAGCAGCGCGTCGACTCGCGCGTCATCGACGCTACCGCGACGCTCGTCGCGCGTCACCGCACCGACATCGCATCGGTCATCACCGAGACGGTCGAGCGCTGGGATGCCCAGGAGACGACCGAGAAGATCGAGCTCATGGTCGGCCGCGACCTCCAGTACATCCGACTCAACGGCACCATCGTCGGATCGCTCGCCGGACTCGTCATCTTCACGATCGCTCATGCGGTCTTCGGCGCGGGAGGATGATTCCATGACGACGCTCATCCTCGTGCGACATGCCAAGAGCGATTGGGGCTCGGCCGCTCTCGACGATCACGCCCGTCCGCTGAACGACCGCGGCTTGCGCGACGCGCCCGTCATGGCCGAGCGCTTGGCGTCGACGGGAGTCGCCGTCGAGCGGATCCTCGCGTCGACCGCGCTCCGCGCGCGGACGACGGCGGCTGCTTTCGGCAGCGCCCTCGGGATCGAGCCGGATCTGCGCCACACGCTCTACGGCGCCTCGGCGCGCGTCCTTCTCGACGCCGCGAGCGGCAGCGGCTCGCAGTCGGTGCTCGTCGTGGCGCACGACCCGGGGATGACCGTCCTCGCCGAGCGCCTGTCGAACGGCGGCATCGGCGGGATGCCGACCTGCGCGGTGGCCACCTTCACGTGGCGGACCGACGATTGGGATGTCGCGACCGCGACCGACCCCGACGAGTGGACGTTCGACAGCCCGAAGAGTTGATCGCTCTCTCCGGCATCCCGCTCAGACGACGGACACGACCGTTCCGCCTGTGAGGCGAACGAGCTCGTCGAACGTCAGCGGGAAGACCGTGTGCGGGGTGCCGCCGGCGGCCCAGATCTCGTCGTACTGCGCGAGGTCTTCGTCGATGAACGTCGCGAGCGGCGCAGGGTGTCCCGTCGGCGCGACCCCGCCGATCGCCTGTCCCGTCGCGGCGCGGACCTGCTCGACGCTCGCTCGGGCGATCTCGGTGCGTCCCGTGCGTTCGGCCAGAGCGGACGTGTCGACGCGGTGCGCGCCGCTGGTCATGACGAGCAGCGGCTCACCGTCCGACCAGAAGACCAGGCTGTTGGCGATCGCGCCCACCTCCACTCCCAGGGCCGCAGCGGCGAGGGCGGCCGTGGACGCGGCATCCGGCAACACGACGATCTCGCCGGGGATGCCGGCGGCGCGCAGGGACTCGTGGACGATACGGCTTCGCGAGGGCAGCTCGGTGGTCACGCTGACACTCTAGAAGAGGCACAATGGGCTGGATGCCGCAACGCCGCGGCACGGAGAGCACGAGCCCACAAGGCTCCGCCGAAAGAGGATCGCGATGACCCACGCCCTGCCCCTTCCCGATTTCACGCACGAGCGCGTGGAGGTGATCACGGGGCGACGGAGCGGCCTCTTCATCACCGCGGCGCTTCACTCCTCTGTTCTCGGCCCCGCATTGGGCGGCGCCCGCGTGTGGACGTACCCGCACTGGAGCGACGCCCTCGGCGACGCCCTGCGCCTGTCGGCCGCGATGACGTTGAAGAACGCGGCGGCAGGACTGGATGCCGGCGGCGGGAAGGCCGTGATCGGGCTTCCTCCCGGAACCGTCCTCGACGCTGAACGCCGACGGGCGGCGTTCCTCGATCTCGGTGACGCGGTCGAGTCGCTCGGCGGCCTCTACCGCACAGCCGAGGACGTCGGCTCGACCACCGACGACATGCTCACCGTCAGCGAGCGCACCGCGCACGTCGTCGGGCTTCCCGACCGGGTGGGCGGTTCGGGCGAGCCGGCGGGCCCCACGAGCATCGGCGTCCACGCCTCGCTGCTCGCGACCCTCGAGCGCGTCACGGGCTCTCGAGACGTCACCGGTCGACGGGTCACGATCGCCGGGCTCGGCCAGGTCGGCAGCCGCCTCGCGGTGCAACTCGCCGCCGAGGGTGCGGAGCTCACCGTGACGGATGTGAATCCCGCGAAGCGCGAGCTCGCGACGAGCCTCGGGGCCACGTGGATCGAGCCTTCGGAGGCGCACCTCGCCTCGGCCGACGTGTTCGTTCCGGCCGGCATCGGCGGCGTGCTGACGGACGAGGTGATCGATGCGCTCGACGCGCGAGCCGTCTGCGGACCCGCGAACAACCCGCTGGCGCATCGCTCCGGCGCTGACCGGCTGGCCGCTCGCGGCATCCTGTACGCCCCCGACTTCGTCGTGAACGCGGGCGGCGTCATCTACCTCGACCTCGCCGCGAAGCAGCGCGATCGCAGCGAGATCGCGACGCGGGTGGAGGGCATCGGCGACGTGCTGCGACGCATCTTCGACGAGGCCGACGCGCGCGACGTCACGCCGCTCGCCGCCGCAGAGTCGCTCGCCGCCGAGCGCCTCGCCGCCGGAGCCGCCCGCGACGCCCTGGTCTGACCCCGGTCAGGTCCGCTGCCCGCTCGCTTCCGCGCGGACGCGGATGCAAGGGATCGTGGCCGACCCGCCGGCGGAACGGCATCCGCACCGGCGCGCCGCGCCCGATCCCTTGCATCCCGGCACCATCATCCACGGCGCGGGCGGGGACTCAGATCTGCAGGATGGCGCGCGCGATCAGGAAGTACAGGATCAGGCCGCTGGCGTCGACGAAGGTCGTGATGAACGGGTTCGAGAAGACCGCGGGGTCGACCCGGATGGCCCGCGCGAGAAGCGGCATGACTCCCCCGACCGTCGCGGCCATCGTGCACACCGCGATCAGGGTCGCCCCGATGACGAGTCCGATGCGCGGCTCGTACACGAGCGACGTGACCGCGAACCCGACGAGCCCCAGGATGCTGCCGAGGAAGAATCCCACCCGCACCTCGCGGCTCAGCACCCGCACGACATCGCGGGGTCGCACATCCCCCAGCGCGAGCGCACGCGTGACCGTCGTCGCCGCCTGGTTGCCGGTGTTGCCACCGGTTCCGATCAGCAGCGGGACGAACAGCGCGAGCACCGTGATCTGGGCGAGCGTCGCCTCGAAAGCCGACAGCACCTGCACGGTCAGGGTCGCTCCGACAGCCAGCACCAGCAGCCAGACGACGCGTGACCGCACGATCTGCAGGATCGGCGTCGAGAGGTAGGGCCGGCGCAGCGGCTCGGCGCCGCCCTGGCGCGCGGCATCCTCGCTCTCCTCGTGCTCCAGGATGCGGGCGGCGTCGTCGACCGTCAGGATGCCGACGAGCCGCTCCTCACTGTCGACGATGGGCAGCGCGAGCAGGCCCCGCTCGGTGCAGCGACGCGCGGCGGTCTCGGCGTCGTCGTCCACGCTCGCGGTCTGCGCGCTCTGCATGATGTCGCGCACGTCGGCGTCGGGGTCGGCGGCGAGCAGGTCGCGCAGGCTGACGACCCCGGCGACGCGACGACCCGCGTCGACGACGGGGAGGGTGTACACCGTCTCGGCGTCGTGCAGACGCGCCCGCACCCGGTCGAGCGCTCCCGCGACCGTGCTGCCGATCGGAACCAACACGAACTCCGGGCTCATGCGGCGCCCAATCGAGCCGCGACGGTAGCCGAGCACGGCGGCGGTCATCTCGCGCTCGTGAGCGGGAAGCCCGCGCATCAGCCGGGATGCGAGCGAGGCCGGCAGCTCGTCGACGAGCCAGGCGCGGTCGTCGGGGTCGAGGTCGCCGAAGATGTGCGCCACCTCGGCGTCGCGCAGGTCTCCGACCAGCTCCCCCTGCATGTTCGGCGAGAGCGCTTCGAAGACCTGCAGCGCGTGGTCCTTCGGCAGCAGCCGGTAGGCGACGGCGCGGCGACGACCGTCGAGTCGCTCGAGCACCTCGGCGAGACGCTCGGGCTCGACATCGGCGAGAGCGGCCGCGGCCGACGGCAGATCACCGCGCGACAGGGGCGCGGCGATGCCGTCGACGACGATGGTCAGTTCGTTGATCTGCTCCGGAGTCATGGGAGCCCTCCTCATGTGGACGCGCGCACATCCGTGGCATCGTCACAAAGACGACGGCACGGAGAACATCGCGAAGCCTGCTGGCGCGTCGCACCGCGGCTCGTCCGCTCAGGAGTCGATTCGGTCGACGAGCGGGCCAGCAGCGGGCGCGGCGCTGATGATCTCGCGATGGCAACTATCACCGCTCATTGAGCACCTCACCTCGCTTCCTTTTTCTCGCAGGTCGACGACGGGCAGATGAGGATCTGCCGTCGATCACGGGCCGGGCGGCGGCACATCGGATGCCGCGGGCCGAACCCCGCCGACCATGCTACGCCTCGCACCTGAACGAACCCGACCATCGCCGGAGAACCCCTTCCGGTCTCGCGTCACGAGAGCGTCAGGCGGGCCCGTGGCTCCTCGGGCGGCACAGCGGCCAGGAGCCGCCGGGTGTACTCGTCCGACGGCTCGGCGAAGATGCGCCGGGCAGGGGCCGACTCGACGACCTTGCCGTCCCGCAGCACGACCACGTCGTGACTCATCTGCTGCACGATCGCGAGGTCGTGGGCGATGAAGAGGTACGTCAGTCCCAGCTCGCTCTGCAGGTCGCGCAAAAGGTCGAGCACGTGCGCCTGCACAGACACGTCGAGCGACGCCGTCGCCTCGTCGAGGATCATCAGCTCCGGTTCGAGGGCAAGGGCGCGAGCGATCGAGATGCGCTGACGCTGCCCGCCCGACAGCTCGTGCGGGAACCGGGTAGCGAACGCCGCGGGAAGACCGACCATGTCGAGCAGTTCTGCGGTGCGCCGCTCTCGCGCGGCGGCGGTCGACCCGCCGAGCCGATGCACGGTGAGCGGCTCGATGATGGCGTCGCCGACGCTCCGCCGAGGGTCGAGCGAGGCGAACGGGTCTTGGAAGACCACGGAGATCCGCCGGCGCTCGCGCCGCCCGGAGCGCAGCACGTCGCGTCCGGCGAGCGTCGCGGTGCCCGAGTCGGGTCGCACGAGACCCGTCAGCGCATTCGCGATCGTCGATTTGCCCGACCCCGACTCGCCCACGAGAGCCGTCGTGCAGCCGCGCCGCACCGAGAACGACACCCCGTCGACGGCGTGGATGGTACGGCGTCCGGTGGGAGTCGGAATCGTGAACGACACATCGAGATCCGTCACCTCGAGAAGGGACTCGGATGCCGCGGGCTGGGGCGGACCGGCATCGGCCACGATCCGCGGCCGCGCGCGGAGCAGCTCGCGCGTGTAGTCGTCTTCAGGGGCGGCGTAGACGTCTTCGACGGGTCGGTGCTCGCGGGTCCGTCCCTCGCGCAGCACGAGGACGTCGTCGGCCACTTGCCCGATGACGCCGAGGTCATGACTGATCCACACCACGGCGGTACCACGCTCGTTCTGGAGCTCGCGCACGAGGTCGATGATCTGGGCCTGGGTGGTGACGTCGAGGGCGGTCGTCGGCTCGTCGGCGATCAGGAGCGCCGGATCGCAGGCGAGCGCGATCGCGATCATCGCGCGCTGACGCTGCCCACCGGAGAACTGGTGCGGGTAGGCGTCGACACGCTCGTCGGGTCGGGGCAGGCCGACGGCGTCGAGCAGGTCGATCGCACGCGTGCGCGCCGCGCGGCGTGACAGACGGCGATGGGTCTCGAGCGACTCGGTGATCTGCCGACCCACGGTCAGGAACGGGTTGAGCGACGTCGACGGGTCCTGGAAGACGAAACCGACGCGGTCGCCGTGCACGCTGCGCAGCGTGCGCTCGGATGCGCCGACCAGCTCCACGCCCGTGGCATCGATGCTGCCGTCGTCGTTCCGGCGGCGCAGCACGCTCGATCCGCTGACACGGGCCCCCGGGGCGTCGATGAGTCCGGTCGCTGCCAGCACCGACATCGTCTTGCCCGACCCCGACTCGCCCACGATGCCGAGCGTCTGTCCGGCGATGACGTCGAAGCCGAGGCCGTGAACGATCTCCTTCGTTCCGATGGCCACGCGCAGATCGCGCACCGAGAGCACCGGGTGAGCAGCGGCGGTCATCGCGCCCTCCTCGCTTCGATCAGGGTCCGCTGACGCGGATCGAGGATGTCGCGCAGGCCGTCGCCCACGAGGTTGAAGGCGAGCGCCGTGACGAAGATCGCGGCCCCCGGGAAGACGCTCATCCACCAGGCCTGGCCGAGGAAGCCCTGCGCGGTGAACAGCATCCCTCCCCACGATGGCGCCGGAGGCTGCACCCCGAGCCCGAGGAACGACAGCGCCGCCTCGGAGAGGATCGCGAAGGCGAGCGACAGCGACGTCTGAACGACGACGGGACCGGCGATGTTGGGAAGCACATGGCGGGTGAGGATCCACCACCCGGGCGTCCCCATCGTCTGCGACACCTGGACGAACGCAGAGGTGCGCACCGACAGCGCGCTGGCTCGGGCCACCCGCGCGAAGATCGGGGTGTAGACGATGCCGATCGCGATCGTCGTCGTCACCTGGCCCGGCTGGAAGATCGCGACGATCGCGAGCGCGAGCAGCAGCACCGGGAACGCGAACATCACGTCGACGACCCGCATGAGGGCGGCATCCACCCACCCGCCGCGGTAACCCGCGACGGCGCCTATCGCGAGGCCGAGGACGAGCGCGAACAGCACGGCGACCACAGCGATCGTGAGCGAGGTCGACCCCGCCACGAGCACGCGCGAGAGGACGTCGCGACCGAGTTCATCGGTGCCGAACCAGTGGTCGGGGCCGGGGGGCTGCAACGCGCGCGAGACGTCGATGTCGTTGATGCCGAAGGGGGCGATCCAGCCTGACAGCACCGAGAGCAGCACGATGGCGAACAGGCCGGCACCACTGACCACCGTCGTCGGGTTGGACAGCAACAGACGCCAGGCCGGCGTGCGGCCGCGGTCGGGGACGGCGGGTGCCGTGGCGGGCTCGGGGGTGGCGGAGGCATCGATGGTCATGAGACTCGGATCCTCGGGTCGGCGATCGCGTAGAGCACGTCCACGATGAGGTTGACGGCGATGAACATCACAGCCACCAGCAGGACGGCTCCCTGGATGAGCGGATAGTCGCGGGCAGCCACGGCTTCGAAGACGAGACGTCCGAGACCCGGCCAGGCGAAGACGACTTCGACCACGACGACTCCGCCGAGGATCGTCGCGAGCTGGATACCGGCGATCGTCAGAACCGGCACCAGGGCTCCGCGCACGATATGCCGGAATGTCACGACTCGGCGCGGAAGCCCCTTCGACACCGCGGTGCGGACATACCCTGCCGACGCCACGTCGATGACGGCCGCTCGGATGTAGCGGGTCATGATCGCCCCCGCGACCAGGCCGACGGTGAGCCCCGGCAGGAACACCTGTCGCAGCCATCCGCCGGGATCCGTTCCGAACGCGACGTAGCCGCTCGCCGGCAGCCAGCCGAGCGTCACGGAGAACAGCGAGATGAGCAGCATCCCGAGCCAGAAGTCCGGGATCGAGACGCCGAATTGACTGGTGAGCCGCACGATGACATCACTCACGCGTCCTTCGCGCAGCGCCGAGTGGATTCCCGCGGGGACGGCCAGGACGAGGGCGATGACGAGACCCACCAGAGCCAGCGAGACCGTCGCGGGCAGGCGGTCGAGCAGCGTTACGGTCACCGGCTGCCCGTTGCGGAAGCTCACCCCGAGGTCACCCGTGACGGCGCTGCCGAGGTAGCCGAAGAACTGTTCCCACAGGGGGCGATCGAGGCCGGATGCCGCACGCAGGGCCTCGTAGGCCTCGGGCGTGTACCGCGTGCCGAGGGCCAGGCGCACCGGGTCGCCCGGCACGAGCTGGATGAGGGCGAAGACGACGACGGCGACCCCGAGCAGCACGAGCGCCGACGAGAGCAGGCGCACGCCGAGGAACCGGGCGATGCGCGCGGGGCTGATTCTCATGAGGCCTCCTCTCGGACGGACCGTGCTGCTCGAGGTCGTCACCTCAGTCGCCGATCGATGCGTCGTCGAACCGGATGGCGCGGTCGGCACGCGTCTCGTAGCCCGAGACCTGCGGCGACCACACCTGGATGACCGACGGGTTGTAGAGGTAGATGTAGCTGGCCTCGTCGGCGATGATCGTCGCGGCCTGGGCGTAGAGGCCCTTGCGCGCGTCCGGGTCGACCTCGACGCGAGCGGCGTCGAGCAGTCCATCGACCTCGCTGTTGGAGTACTTCTGCGCGTTGCTGGCCCCGTCGGTGTGGTGCTGCGAATAGTAGAAGTCGTCGGGGTCGATGTTGCCGAGCCAGCCCATCATGAGCATGTCGAAGTTTCCGGAGTTCTGCTCGTCGAGCCAGGTAGAGAAGTCGGGCTGGCGGATCTGCACGTCGATGCCGAGCGGCTCGAGGTTCGCGGCGATGATCTGCGCGGCCGTGACGGTCTCGGGATAGTCCGACGTCGCGAGCAGGTCGAGCGTTCCGCCGGTGAAGCCGGCCTCGTCGAGCAGCCCGCGAGCGGTGTCGAGGTCGGTCGAGTACCGGTCGTAGGAGGTGTACCAGACGCTCTGCTCGGGGATCGCGAGCTGGTTCTGCGCGGCGGTTCCGTAGCTGACCGCTTGGACGATCGCGTCCCGATCGATCGCATACGCGATCGCCTGCCGCACCCGCACGTCGCTCCACGGTCCCCGCGCTTCATTCAGGGCCAGGTACCAGTAGTCGCTCGAGGGGGTGAGGCCGAGCTGCACGGCGTCGTCGCCCTGCAGGTCGGAGACCTGCTGCGTCGGCACGACATCGGTCCATTGGATGTCTCCGGCGCGAAGTGCGGCGAGAGCCGTGGCCGGCTCCGAGATGAAGCGGAACTCGACACCGCCGAGCTCGGGTGCACCACCCCAGTAGTCCTCGTTGGCGGCGAGTTCGATGCGGTCGCCGGCCGTGTAGCTCGCGACCGAGAAGGGCCCGGTGCCGATCGGCGCGGTGGTGATGTCGCCCGACTCGACGTTCTCCTTCTTCACGATCGCCATGCCCTTGAAGCCGCCGAGGTTGCTCAGCAGGTTCGGCGTGGGCTGCGAGACGGTGATGACGACGGTGTCGTCGTCGGGAGCGGTGACGTCGGTGACCGCGCTGAACTTCCACGCGTTGGCGAGTTCTTCGTCGATGATGCGGTCGTAGGAGTAGACGACATCCGCACTCGTGAAGTCGGAGCCGTCGTGGAAGGTGACGCCGTCGCGCAGATCGAAGGTCCATGTCAGCTGGTCATCGCTGACTTCCCAGCTCTCGGCGAGGGCGGGCTGCATCTCGAGATTCTCGTCGGGGGCGACGAGTGTGTCGAAGACGTTCTCGAGCACCTCGAACGCGAAGTACGAGCTCGTGCGATGGGGGTCGAGCTGGTCGGGTTCACCGCCGATGGCCGCGACGAGGACGTCGCCTTCGAGGCCGGCGGCGCCGTCGATATCGACGCCTTCGCCCGCGGAGCAACCGGCCAGGGTGAGCGCCGCGACGAGGGTCACGGCGCCGAATGCGGTGCGCTTGTTCATGGTCTGCCTATCGGGTCATCGGTCGGGGCATCATCGCTGGTGCATCATTTTGATGATGATTCGATCAGTATGTGCCACCATGAGGGAGGGCGACAAGCGCACGCCCAACTCGAAACAGAATCTTCACAATCGCCCCGCGAGAGGAATCGCATGACCTTCACCGTCCTGGCACGCGATGGTCGTACGGACCTGATCGGCGCTGCCACGGCGAGCAAGTCGCTCGCCGTGGGCAACGCCGTCATCGATGTGCGGCGGGGAGTCGGCGCGGCAGCGAGCCAGGCATGGACCAATCGGGCGCTGCGGGGCCGACTTCTCGACGCGGTCGCGTCGGGATCCGCAGCGGATGCCGTCGCACTCATCCCCCGCTGGGACGACGAGCCGGCACTGCGCCAGGCCGCCGTTCTGCCGGCGGCGGGCACGGGGGCAGCGCACACGGGTGCGGACACGTCGCCGTGGAGCGGCCACCTCGTCGAGAGTGACCTGATCGTCGCCGGCAACCTGCTGACGGGTGAAGACGTGCTCGGCGCCATGCGAGACGCATGGCTGGCTGGCGACGAAGACCCGACAATCACGCCCGCCCCCGATGCAGCCGCTTTCGCTGCGCGCCTCGTCGCCGTCCTCGCGGCGGGTGAAGCGCACGGCGGCGATCGCCGGGGACGCCAGAGCGCCGCGGTCATGGTGACGTCGTCGGGTATCACCGGCGACGCGTGGGTCGACCTCCGGGTCGACGACCACGACGACCCGCTCGCGGAACTCCACCGGCTCGTGGAGCTGCGCGCGAGCGATCTGCGCCTGGATCTCAGCGCTCGAAAGGCGTGACGGCGCCGAGCACGACCGTGACGTCGTCGTGGCCGTTGGCCCACCAATGCGCCTCGGAGCAGCCGTAGGTCACCGTGTCGCCGGTTGCGAGCCGCACGCGACGCTCGCCCTGCGCGACGATGAGCACCCCGCGCTCGACCGTGACGGTCTCGGTGCCGATGTGGCGGAACGGACGGCTTTCATTGCTGAATCCGACCGGTAGGGTCGACCGGATCAGCTGGAGCATCGATTCACCCCGCGGCGTCAGCAGCTCGCGGACCGACTGCTGATCGGCAGGGATGTCGGCGATCGGCGGCATCCGGTGCCCCTGACCGGCGGCCACGACGGCGAGCTCCCCCGCCGGCTCGTCGAGCAACTGGCCGACCGGCACACCGAGGGCACCGGCGAGCCGATGGATCGACTGGAGCGAGGGATTGCCCATTCCGCGCTCGAGCTGGCTGACGAGCCCGAAGCTCACTCCCGCTTTCTCGGCGAGGGCGTGCACGCTCAGCCCGAGGCGCTTGCGCGAGTCACGGACGGTCGCGCCGAGAGCGCGCACCGCTTGGGCTTCGTCGGTCTCGGGAGGGCGCGTCACGCCTGTCACCCTACCGGCGACGACACCATGCGCCGGGGTGCATCACGACGACAGGGCGCCGGGCCGAGTGGCCAGGCGCCCTGTCGCGAGCGATCTGCGGATCAGCTGACGGCGGCGAGGTTCTTCGCGACGTGCGCGTGCACGGCCTTCAGCCACGAGAGCAGGAACTCGGACGTGGACTCGTTGGTGACGGTTCCGTCGTCGTCGATCAGTCCCTCGGTGAGCTGCAGGTAGCCCTCGGGCTGCGCGAGCTCGGGCGACGCGAGGAACGACAGGATCGAGCGCAGGTGCTGCTGCGCGACAGCCGTGCCCACCGCGCCGACCGAGATGCCGACGACGGCGGACGGCTTGCCTGCGAAGCTGTTGTCGCCCCACGGGCGGCTCGCGGTGTCGAGGGCGTTCTTCAGGACGCCGGGCACCGAACGGTTGTACTCGGGCGTGACGATGATGACGCCGTCGGCCTTCTCGACCGCAGCCTTGAAGTCGGCGGCCTCTGCCGGGATCGATGCGTCGTTGTCGGCCGAGTAGAACGGCAGCGGGGCGATCGGGATCTCGGTGAGCTCGAGGCCGGCCTGCGGGGCGAGCTTGGTGAGCGCCTTGGCCAGACGACGGTTGATCGAGGTCGACGAGATGCTGCCGACGATGACGCCGACGTTGTAGGTGGTCATGGACGAAACCTCCCGGGGGATCGATTCAGTTGCATGCATTCTACCTGGCCGCGAGGCGCTTCTGTCAGAGCGAGAACGGCACGACGAGCGCAGCCCAGGCGAGGAAGGGCCCGAACAGTACGATGACGCCTGAGTACCGCAGGATCCGCTGGTAGAAGGCCGGCGGGTCGACGTTCTGGGCGTTCGCGAGGACGAGCGCCCCGTTGGTCGAGAACGGTGAGACGTCGACGACTTTCGCGGCGATCGCGACCGCCGAGATCGCCATCCCGCCGGCCACGGGGCTGTCTTGGATGAGCGGCAGGAGCATCGGGATCGAGATCGCGATGACCGCGGTCGACGAGGCGAACGCCGACACGACACCGGCCATGACGCAGAGCACGAGCACACCGACGAGCGGCGAGCCGAGGCTGCCGATGCCGTTCGCCACCCACTCGATCGCCCCGGCTTCTTCGACGATGCTGATGTAGGTGATCATGCCCGCGACGAGCAGGATGGTCGACCAGCTGATGCCCTCGACAGCGGCCGTGAGGTGCTTCTTCTCGATGAAGGCGATCACGGTGCCGGCGACGAGCGCCAGGATGCCGATGTCGAGGTGGAACACCATGGCACCGATGGCCAGCCCCAGCAGTGCCAGCAGGGTGAGCACCTGAGCCGGAGTCGTCCGGACCCGCGGGGTCTGGAGCGTCTGCGTGAGGGTGAGCACCGAACCCGGCTCGGCACCGCCGACCGAGATGTTGCCCGTCGCCGGGACGCGCGGTCCGGGAACAGCGCCGCCAGCGGCGCCCCTCACCTCTCCGGCCGTGGAGTACTCTCCCCCGCGCAGGCGGTTCTTCCACGAGAAGAACAGCTGCGTCAGGATCGCGATGAGCGTCGAGTAGACGAACGCCGTCACGAACAGCACCATGGGCGAGAAGCCCGGGGTGTCGCCGACCATCCCGCTGACGAGCAGACCGAGCACCGAGATCGGCGAGAGCGACCCCGCCAGAGCACCGTAGACGACCGTCATTCCCACCGGCAACGGGTCCAAGCCGTGCTTGGCGGCGAAGCTGAGGGCGACGGGTGCGACGAGAGCGACGGCGGCCGGCGGGAAGGTGCCCATGGCCGTCAGGATCGCGGCGACCCCGAAGAGCACCCACGGCACCAGCGCCGTCCGCCCCCGGACGAGCCGGACGCCGCGGTCGACGATCAGGTCGACGGTGCCGTTGAGCTTCGCGACGGCGAAGAGGTAGGTGACGCCCACGATCGTCAGGAACAGGTCCGCCGGGAAGCCCGCGAGCATCTGCTTCTCATCGAGTCCGAGCACGAGCGTTCCGACGAGGAAGGTGCCGATGAATCCGAGGATGCCGATGTTGATCGGCCGTACGGTGGCGATGATGACCATCGCGAACAACGCGAGTATCGAGATGAGTTCTGGTGACATCGTTGTCTCCCAACGGGGGTTGGCGGCAGCCGGCTGTGCTTCGACGAAACCGGCCGCCTATCTGATCATCGGACGAGGAGGGCTTCCTCGACCAGTCCCGACGCGTGATCGGGCAGTTGCTCCAGCGGCAGGGTGACGGAGGCATCCGCCAGCCGCCGCGCCGAGCGGGTGATGCCGACGGCGGGCAGAGCACCGTGTCGGCCGATGCGGGTGCTGACGACGCCCGAAGGCGTGCGGAGCGAAGTGATGTCGGGGGTCCCTCGTCCGGCGATCCTCGACACGACGGTGCCCGGGGTCGCCGCCGCCAGCGTCAGCGCGACACTGCCCGTGATGGCGATCGCCGGGTGGGCCTTGCCCATCGACATCATGGTGACCCCGAAGTCGTGATCGTCGGCGTTGCGGGGCGACACGAGAGCGACTTTCGGCACGGCTTTGAGCGCGGCGGCGGCGGTTGCCGCGAGTCCCATGCGGACGGCCCCCTCACGTCGGATGCCGTCGATGCGCGCGAGCAGCTCGGGTCGCGCGTCGATGTCGGCGGGGGTCTCGAGCCCGGTCAGACCCAGCGCCGACGCCTCGGCGACGACGACGGGTGCTCCCCCGTCGATCAGCGTCACCGGGACGCCGTCGATGTCCTCGAGCGCCAGACCGGACGGCAACAGCCGGCCCGTCGTGCGGCCGGCCGGGTCGACGAACCAGAGCACGACCTCGAGGCCCGCGAACGGGACTCCGACGATGCGCGCGTCGCCCGACTCGTCGAACATGCCGCCGGGAGTAGGGACCTCGGCCACGATCAGCTGGCCGGTGTTGGTATTGAAGATGCGTACGGACGTCCGGTCGCCCTGCGGCTGGAGCCACCCCGCGTGGAGGGCGAACGGCGCGACGGCGGCCGAGCAGTTGCCGCAGTTGCTCGACCAGTCGACGCGGCCGTCGGTGAGTCCGATCTGGGCGAAGGTGTAGTCGATGTCGGCGTCGTCGCGACGGCTTGGCGCCAGGATGACGGCCTTGCTCGTCGTCGAGGTTCCGCCGCCGAGGCCGTCGATCTGCCGCTCATCGGGGCTGCCGTACAGGCGCAGCAGGATGTCATCGACGGGCGCGCCGACACGCTCCAGCTCGTCGCGGCGGAAGACCCAGCACTTGCTCGTCCCGCCCCGCATGAGTGTCGCCGGAATCTCCAACATGGCTGCCTCCTGGGGTATCGGCATCCATGCTCGTCGTCGATCTCGTGCAGGAAAATCGTCCGATGCTTCACACCCGTGAAGAGATGCTTCACCCGCGAGACCGTGGATCGACCGGTGCTGGCGGGGTCGAGGCTGCCCAAGGTGGCACAAGAGGCACGCGAAAGCGTGAAGCTGCGCTTCATCTGCTTTCAGCCCAAAGTCGTTCGGCTGTACGGTGAGGACCGGAAGTGAGGCCCCATGCTCGATGTGCGACGACTTGCTGTTCTGGTGACGATCCTCGATCACGGCTCGCTGACGGCGGCTGCCAAGACACTCGGCTACTCCCCCTCGGCGCTGTCGCAACAGCTTCAGCGCTTGGAGCAGGAGGTCGGTCAGCCGCTCGTGCGCCGTCAACCGCGCGGCGTCGTCGCCACCGAGGCCGGTGCTCTGCTCGCCGGCCATGCCCGATACATCCTGCGCCGACTGCGGGCTGCGGAGTCCGAGCTCGGCGAGCTGGCGGGCCTGCGCCGCGGCCGGATCGCAGTCGGCACGTTTCCCACGATCGGCACCACCCTCATGCCCATCGCGATCAGTCGCTTCCGACGGGACTACCCCGATGTGCGCCTCGACGTGCACAGCGCCCGGTTCGACGAACTCGTCGCCTCCCTGCAGGAGAACACCATCGGACTGTCGCTGCTGTGGGACTACGAGTGGAACCGCATCGACGAGCCCGACCTCTCGATCACTCCCCTCTTCGAAGACCCGACGGTGCTGGTGGTGTCGCAGGACCACCGCCTCGGCCGCACGCGTCACGTCACGATGTCGATGCTCCGACACGAGGAGTGGATCGTGCGCAAGCGCGATCACCCCGTGGCGGAGGTGCTCGAGCGCAGCTGCCGAGCGGCGGGCTTCACGCCAGCCATCGCGTTCGAGGCCAACGACTATCAGGAGGCCCTCGCCATGGTGAGCGTCGGGCTCGGCGTCGCCCTCGCGCCTCGCACAGCCGTCGTCTCAGCGCGACCTGACGTGCGCATCGTGAGCCTCGGCCAGGAGGCGCCCTCGCGGCGCATCGTCATCGCGCACCGGAGCGACCGCGTACGCCCGCCCGGAGAACGCGCGATGCACCAGATCCTCGTCGATGTCGCCCGCGAGCAGCTCGTCGCCGGCTGACCGTCCGCATATGCGAAAACCGGCATCCTGATGGATGCCGGTTTCTCGTTTCGGTGGACGTGGCGAGATAGTGGTCGGAGCTTGCCCCATCGCTACAGCGCGTGGTCACGGCCCACGTGATGATCCCTCGTCGCCCCTGGCCAACCGCGACTTGTCCCGACTTCGTGCAGCGCCTTCCGCTGCCTGTCCGTCGGCTGACGGTGACGGCGCTGGACGACGCTATGAGACCAGGGAGACCCTGGGCCGGGTCACGGACGATCTGGGTGTAGCCGACAGCGGCCCGCGTACCATCTGCGGGAGCGCGACAATCCGTGGGAAAGGACCGGCACCGGTGCAGGTGCTCGAGATCGTCCGCCGCTTGGAGCAGGGCGAGTCGCTGGTGAACAGTGGCGCGTGGGTCGATTTCGATGCGGGCAACGTACGTACGCACCTGCTACGCGTTGGCATTGTCAGGCTGGGCATCCACGGCCGCGAACGGTAGGCGGTGGCACTTTCAAACGTCTCGGATCAGTCTTCAAATCGCTAGGGCGCCAGCCGACCCGTCGTCGGCCACAGCAGGCATGAATCCGTACCGTCCGTCATCAACACGTTTCGTGAAGCGAATGTCGAAAGCATCGGCCCCGAGCGGGTCCAGTGGGTCCGTGTTCTCCACGATGATGATCTGACCGTCGAAGTTGTCCTGAACGTCGCGGTAAAAGGCCCGAACAACGCCTTCGGGTGGTTCATCGCCTCGTTCTGAGGACTGGTCCGGTGGACGGTACGTGACGAGAGGCGAGTCGAGGACTACAAACCCTGGGTGCGGCAGCTCCCGGTCAAAGCAATACTGAGCGAGCGCCAGTGTGAACGCGGCGTGAAGGACGGCACGCACCCCCTTGCCATGGGCCGCACGCTGTTGATCGCCAGCGATGATGTCCAGTTCGCTTCGGTCATACCGAACGGAACCGGCACCTGGATAGCCCCATTCGGCGAGGCGCTTGGAAATCTCGGCCGAGAACTCTCGTACGGCGGTCAGGCTCAGCCCCGCAACCGCGGTCGCTACTTCCGCCTCAGTCTCGTCGGCGATCCGCCGGATCATGTCCTCCAAGGTCTTCACCTGCTCGTAGAGGCTCAAGTGCTTCTCGATCTCGCTGCGCTTGCCAAGAAGTTCGCGGAGGTTTCCCTTCTCGGGGTTCATCCTCGCGTCGAGCTCTTCGATGCCCTTCTGCAGCGCCATGGCGTTTCGACGCGTCATGCTGATCGACGTTCGAAGGGCTTCGGTTCGCGTGTCGAGGCTTTCGATCGTGACGCGGAGGTCATCGAGAAGGCCTTGGGTCTTGCGAGTCTCGGAGTCGACGGAGCGGCCGAAGCTAGTGGAGTCTCCTTCGCAACCTACATTGAGGTGCTGGCTGGCCGGTTCTGCACCACAGAACACGCAAGTCCTCCGTCGGAAATAGCCGAGCAGGTTCCCGGCCTCCGCAATCATCTCCAGGCGCGCAAGATCGCTTTCGTACTGCCGCTGCAGGAGAGCGAACCGCTGGCGGAGCGCCGCGGCGTCCGAGTATTCCGACCGCTGGGCACTGTCCGCCGACTGGAGTTCGTTGTAGTCCCGGAGAAGTTGTCCACGCTGCGCCGCGAGAGTCCCAAGCATCGTGCTGTGGTCGTCGATCGTGCGGTTGAGCTTGCCAAGCTGCGTCATGAGCTCTGCCGGCTCGGCAACGTCTTGAAGCTGCGACTCGAGTTGGCTGAGCATCCTCTCGACGACTTCCTGCCGAGCGCCGCGTAACCGCTTCTGCTCTTGAGCGGAGGGCACCGCCGCTAACGCGGAGTCGTCTTCGCCCGACAGGAGCAGCTTGAGGACCGAGACCTCCTTGGTCTTGTTGACCGGGTTCCCGCTGAGACCAGGCGCTTCTTCAGCTTGCATTTCGGTTTCGCCGATGAGGCACAGGCGTGTCAGGTCGCGAAAGCTGACCATGTTGGTCACGTTCTGCGCGTTCTTCCTCACGTGCCTTTCGTCGAGGCCGACCTGATCGAGGAGGTACCGGGAGATGTTTTTCATGTTCGCCGCGCTGTGCTTCGCCGCGAGGGTCTCGTCCGGAGGGGTCGAGGGCTCGACACGGATATCGGCACGGTAGAGGGAGATGCCGCCGCCGTCCACCGAGCGTGCGAGCGTGACGGGCTCGCCGGTGGGGAGTGCGAGGCCGAGCAGAACGCGGCTGTATCCCTCTCGTTCTGGGATCTCTTTGAGCTGCTTGGCGCCGAGAACGAAGTCGATCGCATCGACGATAAAGGACTTACCCGTATCCGACGGGCCATGGATGACCGTCACGTGGCGGCTAAAATCGACCGAGGCCGGAGTCGCGTTGGTACCGGTGAACGTCAGGTGCGAAAGCGTGAGTCGTGCCATCAGATGTCGTTTCCGCTCTCGTGTTGCATGACCTCAAATTCCTCAGACCAGTGCGAGGATATCTCTCGCATACGTTCGCGCAGACGCACGTCATCGACAGCGCCGACTTCTTCGACGACCCAGTGCGCACGGTCGTGGAGAGCGTGCGCGTAGTCGCTTTCGAGCAACCTGAGGAAGCTCTCGGAGCTCTCGTTCGCCCAGAACTCGATACCACTGTCCTCGGCGGACATCTCGGCGAGGCCAGCCCGGATCATGACATGGAGACCGTCCTCGATGTGCTGCCGTTTCACACCGAGCTCGCCCACTCGTACCGGGATCGGCGGGTGGAGGCTCTCAGGGCCGTCGAGGTCCGCGCTATGGAGCAGTCCGTGGTCGAGGAGCACCAGACGGTTGATATCGAGATGTGCGGGGAATGCTTCGACCAGGATCATCAGCACGCGCATGCCCACTTCGAGCGGGCTGTTGAGTGGATTACTCATTGACGGCTACCCACGTCAGCCTGCCACCGTTGGCCAGTTGATGACAAATGCCTTGACGATCCTGGAGCTTTGATACAGAGATGAGAGCGTGCGCTCCGAGGTCGAGCTGGCCGGACTGGGTGAGCACGGCTCGGAGCCGGTCGAGACCGCTGGCATGGTTGGCTTCTGCCGTGTCAATGACACCGGTGTGGACGTCTTCTTGGAGCAATTCGAACGTGCCGTCCGGTACAGAATCCCGGGCGTACAGGCGCAGTGCCTCCGCAGAATAGAAGGCTTCTCTCTGTCTTTGGAGGTGCGGGCCGTACTTGGCGTGGGAGGCTATTTCGTGCGCATCGGCACCGGATACCGGGTCCTGTTCTTTATACACGTCCACCAGCTTCTTGAGATAGATCGCTTCATCAGGAGCAAGAGCTGTAGGGGTCTGTCCTACGGCCGGCCGGGCGGGCAGAGAGGCTCCGAACCTGTCGGCGTAATACGGGGTCTTGCGATGAACGTCGAGCATCTCGTTGAACTCGAGGGACTGGAAGATCGAGAAGTCCGATGAATCGGCGAGGTCACGAATCGACTGCAGCGACCGCCCATCGTACAACCGCGTTGCTGCGCCCCCCGCGTCGAGCTGTTCGAGGAATCTCCTGCGAAGCTCGGTGGGCTTGCTCAGCAGGCGGTTGAGCGTCTGACCGCATCCCCGCGGAGAGACGAACACATAGCGATCCGGAAGGCAGTAGAAGGCGTCCACGACTCCGTGGAAGAGCTTCAACATCTCCGGGAACGCGTCGGACCAGGTAAGTGATCCGACGTAATGCTTGGCCTGGAAGCAGTCCCATGCTCCCTCAAGACCGTCGTCGGTCTTGAACGCCGCGACGTCTACACCCCGGTCGCCAGAGCCCCCGAGCTGCTTGATCTGTCGGTACGAGACAGCGACGCCGGTCGCCCATTCGGCAATGAACACTTCCCACTCATCGGGCGCGTAAAAGTATATGCGGTGCGCCGGGGGCACGGGCGGTCCAGAGTGCGCCGGTGCCGGGGCGCCAGACGCACCGGGAGCAGGCAGGTCGACGAGTTGTGGTGCGCCCCTGCTGGCGTTCGACTGGGTGCTTACGGACACGCGTGCACCTCCTCGTTCGAGTGTCTCTCCGCAACCTTATGAGACAACGCCGCCTCGCTGCGCGAAGGTCCGACGACGGATCGAGTTATGCTTGCCGCTGTTCGCGATCATTTGTCTGTGTCGTGCCGGAGTCGTCATGCGCAACGTCCAAGTCGGCGAGCGGTAGGCGAACAGCCGCAGGCCCGCTCCGGACCATTTCGGGAGCGGGCCTCCGGCTAGACGTGGACTGTCTCAGTCGGCGTTCCTCGTCCAGCGGGTAAGCAAGCTGCGTGTCGCCGTCGACGTAGGACTGCATCATCCTCGCGCTGGTCACCGGCCTCGACGAGGTCGACGCCAAGGCCGAGCCCGCCGAGCGCCGCATGCTCAACCAAGCACTGCTCGACCGGATGACCATCTACGACGACCAGGCCGCTCTCGAACCCGGCCACCTCACGCTCGATCTCGTCGCGAGCGGCCTCCGCGAGCGCCTGCAGAGCGGAATCTCTCTGGCCTGCTCGATCCATGCGTCGATGACAAGGCGGACCTCGTCAGTGACGTTGCGATCGCGCAGATGCGCGATGATGTCCAGCTGGGCACGGGTGGATCCGTTCAAACTGACCGCAAGCGGCTTCACCGGGCCGTAGCCGAGGCCGTTGCCGGACGGGGCGGGTGGGTTCGATTCGCTCATAGGCGAATCGCCTACTTCACGAGTGCGGCCGAGAACTCGGTTGGTTCTCTCGGAGACCGCCGTCCGGTGACGAGGAGCGTCACGCAGCGGGCGCCGGAACACGCTGCAGCGCCCGCGCCCTCAGTGAATGACAGCTGGGAGGCGGTTCGCAACCGTCTGATCGAACGTGAACAGGGGTCATGGCGTGCTCCTTGAGCCCATAGACCGTCGCCGCGCGAAAGCCTGTCAGGTCGTCGTGATGGCTGGCGGCGTGACGAGCACAAGCGTGGCGGGATCGACGTCCTCACGGGCGCGTAGCTCGGGCAGGTCAGCGCCATCGAGCGAGGCCGCGAACATTAGTACTTTCGCTTGCTCGAGCGCGGTCGCGACGGACTGCGCCGAGGAGACCGCCGCGTAAAAGGCTCCGGCGAAGACGATGGCCGATGTGTCGTTGATCGTGTCGGACATCCCGATCACTACCGGAACTGTTTGCAGGAGGTCATCGGCGCCCGCCAAGCTCTCGCAGGCGTTCAGTACGACCAGGCGGGGCGGAGTGTCAGTCGCGCCGAGGACGCGGGCGAGCAGTGTAAATTCCACGTCGGCCCCGTCCTCGTCCCCGGCTTCGTTCTCCATGAGTAGACCGGTGAGGCCAGCGTGACCTGAGAAGTGGACGATGTGAGGGCGGTGGTCGTTCAAACCGTCGATCAGATCTGCGACCGTGGCGGCGGGAGCGTGTTCGACCTCGATGAGGTCACGGTACTTCGATCCGCGGATCGCCTTCTTGACCTCGCGCACCTCATGGTCGACTCGCAGCCAAGTGCCGTATTCCTCCACGCTGCCGTCCGGTCGCGTGATCGTCGTCTCGGTTGCGTCGGGATTGGCCGTCAGGTAGAGCACGCGCAGCTTCTCGGGTTCCGGCGGCCGCACCTGGATGTAGCGAACTTGGGGAGCGGGGTTATTCAAGCGCCCCACCTCGCGAGCATGGCTCAGCTCTTCTCGTCGGCGTCTGCTGTCCGCTTGTCGCTGAGTCGTCTGCGCGGCCCGACGCTCGCTCACCTCCGCCGTGGAGAGCGAGGACTTCTTGGATGCGAGCGACTTCTCAATCGTTCCGAGCTGTTTGCGCGCGGCGGCGATCTTCTGCTCAGCCGTCACGACCTTTTTGTCCTCCCGCCCCGCTGCAGTGAGCGCCGACCTCGCGGTTGAGGCGCTCTTTGTCCTGCCGGATTGCTCACGCTTCTTACCCGCGGCCTCTCGAGCGGTGGCCGCCTCCTTCTCGTGCTTGGCGACGTCACGGGCGAGATCGCCCTTCCGCGCTTCCAGACGAGCGATCTCTGATCGCAGGGTGTCACTTCGAGCCACGGTTCACACCTCCGTTCCTCATCCGGCCGGGACGGTGCGACCGGAGGAGCCGCACCGCCCGAAGCGTCACCAGCGGATCTTCTCGGGCTTGAACTCGATCCGCGAGCCGTCGCTGATCAGCTGCGCCCACTCCGTCAGCTCGGGCTCGGTGATGCTGCCGCCGTCCTCCGCGAACAGCCGCTGGAGCGCAGGCTTGATCTCCGCGATCGGATGGCCGGTGTACCGCTGCCGAATCTGCTCTAGTTCGCGCGTCTGCTTCGCCGCGAGGTCTCTGACTGCGTCCTCCGCGATGCGTTTGAACGCGTTCTCGTCGAAGTTGAAGGAAACGTTGCTCATGATGCTGGAACCGCCTTCTGCCCTGGTAGGCGTCTGGGTCTCCGGAGAAGCAGCAGGCCGTGTACTCATCATCGTGAAGGTCTGGCAGGGAGGCTCCGCGACGATCAGGTCGCTGAGCCTCCCTGCCACGCGCTCAGCCCTTGCCGAGCGTCGATCCCGCCTTCGACTTGGCCGGCTTGCTGGACGAGTTGGACGCGAGCGTCTTCCCCGCCTTGCTCAGCTGCCCCTTCGAAGGCTTGGACGACCGAGACGATGATTTGGCCATCGGCCCGCTCCTCTCCGTGAGAAGGAAGAAGCAGATGCACCCGAGCGAACCCGAGAGTCCAGCTCGCGTAGGGGCTATCAAGCCCCTAGAGTCGAGAAGTCCGTCCAAAGACACCCCGGCCCCGATCTGCCGTATGAGAGCCTCGCTCGACCACACGGCCGGTCGGGGCTCTGTTTGTGGCTCACATGGTAGACCCGCCCACCGACATCTGAATCACACTGGTGTAATTCCAAGCGGACTCACGGGTCGAGCTCCCTGCGAGTCGACACCTCGCTGCGGCACGAGGTCTGCTTCGAACTCACGATGCTTGTTTATGTCCACGCCAAGGCGGTGAGCGAACGCGACCAGGTCGCCGCGGCCCCCGATGATCCGGTTGAGGACGAACCCGCTCGGGAACGCCCGAATTACCCGCTCCTCCAGCGCAAAGGGATCGCTGACCTTCGCCGCGAAGATGCGTGTGGTGTCCAGAGCGCGAAAGCTGTCGATGGAGAGGATCGAATCGTGCACGCCGCCCCAGAGCAGCCGATCAAAGGCCTTACTAGATGACCAGTGGCGCCGGATCCGATCCTTCACCCCTCCAGCGCCTGTGGCGACGCCCACGTACACCTGGCAGTAGTTGTCGAGCACCATCACGTACAGGCCGGATGTGCCGTCCCATTCGTTGAGGTCATGGACTTCGCGCATACCCCGCCGAGAGGTGACCGCCCGACTCACCACCTGGTCGAACTCGGCGTGGTCCAGCGACGCGAAGTACGCCATGTTCAGGTCGTAGTTCTCGAGCGCCCGTGCTCGCTGCTCCAAGCACCACGCGTCCGTGTGGAAGCGATGATCCTCGTCCTCGTAGGACTCGTCGACCGCATCCCAGAGGGCCGGATCAAGCTCTCGCGGGAAGCGCGTAGAGGAGCGCTTGTTGATCTGCGCATACGTCTCTCGCGAGATGCGAAGGCCATACTTCGGGCCACTTCGCACCGGTATCCCAAAATGCACAGCGGTCTTCGCAGATACTGCGTGGTCTCGGCCCCTGAGCATGCGACAACCGTAGGGCGCAGGATCCCTGAACAACAGAACGCGGGGACTAGCAAGCGCTCGCCCCCGCGATCTGTAGACGCTGTTAGCCCTGGACCGCCGCCCGCCTGCGCCTCATGGCGATAGTGACGCCAGCGCCGAGCAGCAGCGCACCGGCTCCACCGAGCGCGAACCAGGCCGCGTCGTCGCCACCGGAGGCAGCGAGGCCCTCTACAACCGTCAGATCAAGGAACACCGACCCGGAGACGGCGCCGCGGACCTCGACCTGGTGCGCACCGGCAGCGACGTCTGCCGGCAGGGCAACCGTCTGCGAGACCGTCCCGGCGTCCGAGGGTGTGTCGTCTACAAGAGGTTGAACCCTCGTGGCGAACTCCGCGAGCCGATGGGCTCGCTCGTGGAGATCATCGAAGCCACCAACTCAAACGCGCCCTCTACTGCGGGCGCGTCGGGAGTCGAGACTCAACCTGATTCGGATTGAGTCAGTAGTTGGAAAGTGACCGTTTCGGTGGACCTGAGGGGATTCGAACCCCTGACCTCTTCATTGCGAACGAAGCGCGCTACCAACTGCGCCACAGGCCCGGAACTCCCCCACACTATCACGCTGTCGGGACTGCTCCGTGCGCGCACAATGGAGGGATGCACCACCCCGCGGCATCCGTCATTCGCAACGTCCGCGTCTCCGACGCCACCGCCGTCGACATCCGCATCGCCGACGGCCTCATCACCTCCGTCGAGCCGGCAACGCCGCCGGCGCCGTCGATGGAGGCGGGTGACACCGGCCTCGAGATCGACGGACGCGGAATGCTCGCGCTTCCCGGCCTCGTCAACACTCACGCTCACGTCGACAAGTCGTGGTGGGGCCTGCCCTGGCAGTCGTACGGCGGCGAGGGCGGCACCGACGGCCGCATCCGGCACGAACGCGCCCGCCGCGCCGAGCTGGGCATCCCCAGCGTGTCGACGACGGCACGGGTTCTCGAACAGTTCGTCCGTCACGGCACCACCGCCATTCGCACGCATGTCGACGTCGATCTCGGTGTCGCCCAGCGCGGCATCGAAGCCGTGCGCGAAGCCGTCGCCGCCTACGACGGATCCCTCCAGGTGCAGATCGTGGCCTTCCCCCAGGACGGCGTGCTGCGCCGCCCCGGCGTCATCGACCTGCTCGACGAGGCGGCCGTCGCGGGAGCGGAGTTCATCGGCGGCCTCGACCCCGCGACGATCGATCGTGACCCCGTCGGCCAGCTCGACGCGCTATTCCGCGTCGCCGCTGAGCGCGGCGTCGGGATCGACCTGCATCTGCACGACCCCGCCGAGCTCGGCGCCTTCCAGATCGAGCTCATCATCGAGCGCACCCAGCGTTCGGGACTCGCCGGACGCGTCAACCTCGCGCACGGGTTCGCTCTCGCACAGGTCGGCGCGTCGCAGCGACGCGACCTGCTCCAGGCGATGGCGGCACTCGACATCACGATGACGACCGTCGCGCCCCTGCGTCTCCCCCAGCTGCCGCTTCACGAACTGGATGCCGCGGGCGTGCGCTTCGGCTTCGGCACGGACGGCATCCGAGACCTGTGGAGCCCCTACGGCACCGGCGACCTGCTCGGGATCGCCTGGCAGTATGCGCGCGCCTCGAGCCTCGTCCGCGATGAGGATCTGCGCCGTGTGGTCGACATCGCGACGGCCGCTTCAACGCCATTCGTGGGGCTACCGGCCGGCGGACTGGTGCGGGGCTCCCGCGCCGACCTCATGCTCGTCGACGCGGAGAACCCGATGGACGCCCTCGTGCGGACGCCGGAGCGCGAGCTGGTCGTCGGTAACGGGCGCGTCCTGTTCCAGCGCTGAGCCGGTGTCAGCCGGCTGCGCGCTGTGCGAGCAGACGCCGGACGTGGTCCTCGATCTGCGCGTCGTCGACCTGGCCGGTCGGCACGAACGCCGGGGTGGGTGCCTTGGCGGCCCGACTCGCGGCCAGGGAGGTCGGCGCGCGGCGCTCGGCCTCGCGCTGGATCGCCTCACCGACGGCGGCCTGGCGTAGCGCTTCGCGCGCGTCGACCTCGTCGAGGACAGCCGCGGCGCGCGAACCGGCTGAGGCCGTGAGCGGGCGGGGCAGTTCGCGCGGGGTCCAGGTGGCACGCGCGTCGGCGAACTCGAACTCGGGCACGACGGCGGACGCCGCCTCGACACGGGCGACGACGGCGGGAGCGGCAGCTGCCGAGCGGACGGCGCGTCGAGCCACGGCGGCCATGCGATTGAGGACGACAGCGGTGACGAGCAGCGTTGCGACGCCCGCGACCAACAGCGCGGCCGACCCCGACGACGCCAGCATCCAGCCACCAGCACCGGTCGCGCCGAGAGCCAGCAGGGCGACGATCGTGGTCGCGAGACGAAGCCGGCGACGCACACGGGCGCGGTGCTCGGGCGAGGTCATGCGAGCCGTCCGCGCAACGCGGACCTCGCGGCGCGCCTCGATGAGCTGACGGCGATCGCTTTCGAGCCGCAGCTGCTCCTTCTCGTGCTGCACCTGACGGGCGAGCTTCTGCTGCGCCAGCGCGGTGCGCGTCGAGAGCTCGACCCGCACCTCCTCGGGCGCCTCGGCCGTCTCGGCGAGCACGCGCAGCGCCTGGTTCAGGCGGACGGCGTTGCGTTCGGCGGCGTCGTAGCGATAACGACTGTGCCAGGAGGGAAGCAGATAGACCATCCACAACGCGACCGCGACGAGGACGATCACGCCGCCGCCGAGAACCTGCCCACCCATGGGATCAACCGTACGTGGCAACCCGCGTCGTGCCACCTCCGACACCCGCGTGTCTGAAGTTCTTGTTCACCTTTAAGGTTCGATTCCCGCCGCGCGCCGGTCGGCAAGGGGAACGGTCGCCGCATCGGGAGGCACGGCGCCCTCCAGCCAGCGCCCGAGTACGCCGCGCGGGACATCCTCCGCCACGAGGGCGAAAGCGAAGTGATCGCGCCAATTGCCGTCGATGTGGATGTAGCGACGACGCAACCCCTCGTAGCGGAAACCCAGCTTCTCGACGACGCGCAGACTCGCCCGATTCTCGGGCCGGATGCAGATCTCCATACGGTGCAGTCGCAGCTCGTCGAAGCACAGGTCCGTCGCGAGGGCGACGGCTGTCGGCGTGATGCTCTTGCCGGCGAACCGCTCGCTCACCCAGTATCCGATCGTCGCCGACGACAGTGAGCCGCGCGCGATGCCCCAGACGTTCAGCTGCCCGGCGATCTGCCCCTCGTGCTCCATGACGAGCGGTACGCCGCTGCCGTCACGGTACTGCTGCAGCAGACGTCGGATCCCGAGGCGCATGTCCAACGACACGGGACCGTCGGGGCTCGTCGCTTCCCACCGCTGCAACCACGACCGGTTCGCGAGCAGCTCGGATTGCAGGATGCGGGCGTCGCGCGGCCTGATCAACCGGATCGCCACCGGTCCGTGGTGGCGGGGTGCGGTGGCATCCACGCGCGTTCCCGTCTCTCGTGTCAGAGGGTCTCGACGAAGTCCTTCAGCCACGGTCGCAGCTCGGGGCCGAGATCGTCACGGTCGGACGCGAGCTGCACGATCGCCTTGATGTAGTCGAGCCGGTCACCCGTGTCGTAGCGGCGTCCGCGGAAGACCACGCCCAGCACGCCCTCGGTGGTCGCGAGCTCCTGAAGCGCGTCGGTGAGCTGGATCTCGCCGCCCTTGCCCGGCTCGGTGCGCTCGAGGATGTCGTACACGTTGGGCTTGAGGACGTAACGGCCGATGATCGCGTAGTTGGACGGCGCGTCCTCCTTCTTCGGCTTCTCGACGAGGCCCGTGACCTTCACGACATCCGGGTCGTCGGTCGGCTCGACGGCAGCGGCACCGTACAAGTGGATCTGATCGGGGTCGACCTCCATGAGGGCCACGACGGTGAGGCCCGAGCGCTCCTGCTCGGCGAGCATCTTCGGCAGCAGAGGGTCGCGCTCGTCGATGAGGTCGTCGCCGAGCATGACGGCGAAGGTCGCGTCGCCGACGTGAGCGCGCGAACGCAGCACGGCATGCCCGAGGCCCTTCGGCTCACCCTGACGCACGAAGTGGATGTCGGCGAGGTCGGACGATTCCTGGACCTTGCGCAGCTTGACGTCGTCGCCCTTGCGGGTGAGGTTGTGCTCGAGCTCGGGAACGGAGTCGAAGTGGTTCGACAGATTGTTCTTGTTGCGCCCGATGATGATCAGGACGTCGTCGATGCCGGCCTGCGTCGCTTCTTCGACGACGTACTGGATGGCCGGCTTGTCGACGACCGGCAGCATCTCCTTGGGCATCGCCTTCGTGGCGGGAAGGAAACGGGTGCCGAGGCCTGCGGCGGGGATGACCGCCTTGATGCGCTGCTGAGACATGGGACCACCATATCGATCAGGCGCCGCAGACGAGCCGTAACGCGCACACCCTTTACAATCGGGGCATGTCCGACGCGATCGACAACGCCAAGCGCGCGCTGCGAGCGGACCTTCGCGAACGCCGATACGGGATGTCGGATGCGGCCCGCGAGACGGCCGCCGACGGCATCCGCGCGCAACTTCGAGAACTCGTCGCCCGCACCGGTGCCCGCTCGATCTCGTGCTATCTCTCGGCGCCGACCGAGCCGGGCACCCGCGCCTTCATCGACGAGGCCGTCGCGGCGGGCGTCCGGGTGCTTCTGCCGATCAGCCGGAACGACGGGCTGCTCGACTGGGTCGTCGCCGAGCCGGGCGCTGCCGTCGCAGACGGACTCTTCGGCGTACCGGAGCCCGTGGGCGAGGTCCTGAGCCCGATCTCCGTCGGTGACGTCGACCTCCTCGTGATTCCCGCTGCAGCCGTCGACGCCGCAGGGATGCGTCTGGGCTGGGGGCGCGGCTACTTCGACAAGACCCTCGGTTCGATGGAGAACCGCCCGCCGGTGTACGCCGTGCTCTTCGACTCCGAACTCGTCGACGAGGTGCCGCGCGATCTCCACGATCAGCCGGTGACCGGCGTCGTCACTCCCACCCGAACCGTCGTCCTCGTTCCCGAGGCGCACTGAATCCCGAGGAACCATGCCCACCTACGCCTATGCCTGCAAGTCGTGCGGGCACCGCTTCGATGCGGTCCAGTCGTTCGCCGAGCCCGCACTGACGGTCTGCCCCGAGTGCTCGGGCGAGCTGCGCAAGCAGTACGGATCGATCGGCGTCACCTTCAACGGCGGCGGTTTCTACCGCACCGACTCGCGCGCATCCGGATCGGGGTCGGGCGCGTCAAGCAGTGGCGGCGACTCGTCGTCTTCGGCATCATCGAAGCCCGAGGCCAAGTCCTCGCCCGCTGCGGCGGGTTCGTAGACCCGGCACCGCCGGAAAGGGAGGAGAGCTATGATCAAGGGCTTCCGCGACTTCATCATGCGCGGCAACGTCATCGACCTGGCTGTCGCCGTGGTCATCGGCGGTGCGTTCACGGCAATCGTGAATGCGATCGTCTCAAGCATCATCAACCCGCTCGTCGGCTTGGTCTATCAGCCGAACGCCGAAGGTATCGCCGGCCCCAAGCTCACCGGCATCCACGGCGAGGAAGTCACCTTCCCGCTCGGCGAGCTCATCACCGCCGTCATCAGCTTCTTCGCCGTCGCTCTCGTCGTGTACTTCGTGTTCGTCGTGCCGATGAACAAGTGGAAGGAGCGGCAGGCCGCGAAGGCGGGCGTGGTCGAAGAGGCTGCGAAGCTCCCGACCGAGCAGGAACTGCTCATCCAGATCCGCGACCTGCTCGAGCGCAACAACGCAGCCACCGCTGCGACGAGCACGGCTCCGGCACCCGCGGATGCGCCGCTCCGCCGCTCGCAGAACACTCCCCCGGCGGCCCCCTCCGCCTGAGCGGTTCAGTAGTGCGGCGGAACCTCGTTCCGCATCCGCGCATCGTTCGGACCCGATGCCCCGGCCGCGCCCTCGGCGCCGGCCGGGGCATCCGTCGTCTCGTCGGCGGATGTCGGCTCGGCCGTGGTGCCCGGGGCGGCGGTCAGTCGCGCGCGACGACCTCCGACGCGCTCGACCCGCTGCCGATCACTCGATGACATCGAGCGGCTCGGTGCTCGCATCCGCGGTCGGCGCCTCGGGCTCGACGCCCAGGATCGCAGCGACGCGCGCGGCCACGCCGGCAGGGTCGCTGTAGAGGTCGAACGAGTGCACGCGGATGTAGTGCCATCCCAGCCGCCGCAGGATCTGGGGCCGCAAGCGCAGCGACTCACGCAGCGACTGCCCGATCGTCTCGGGGTCGCCCTCGACCACGACGGCCTTGCCGTCGCGCTGGGCCACGAGCGGCAGCAGTCCGCGGTACGCGACATCGACCGCGACACCGAGGCGTCGGAGGTTCTGCGCCAGCGCGAGAGTCAGCGGGTCGGCGAGGTCTTCGAGGCGGGCCTCGCGAGCCCGGGCCGCGATACCGCCGAGGATCGACATGAGCGTCGCGGCGCCGTTCTCGAGGCGTCCGTCATCGAACGCGGACGGGCGGATCGACGACACGATCACCATCGAGCGGCGGGCGCGGGTCATGCCGACGGTCAACAGACGCTCACCGTCCGGGCCCGACAGCACGCCGAAGTCGCTCAGCACACGGCCATGGCGCGTGAGCCCGTACCCGAGCGAGAACACGACACGATCGCGGCTCTCGGCGACCGACTCCTCGAGCCCGAGCACGGCGAACGGCTCGGCCGTCTCGCGACCGACGAACTCTGCGACATCCGAGCGTCCCGCGAAGGCGGCCTCGACGGCGGCGCGGATGCGCAGGGCATGCTTCGTCGACGCGGTGACGACCATCAGCGACTCGTTCGGACGGTTCACGGCGTGCTCGACGACGAGCGTCACGACCCGGGCGACCTCGGCATCGGGGCTCTCGACGGCACCGGAATCCGGGTCGGGCGCACCGACGCCGCCCTCGACGTAGTCGACGCTCAGGCTGCCGCGACCGAGGTACGACCCGGCCCACGGGAACGAGACGATCTCGCCACCGTAGAAGGCTTCGTTGACGAGCTCGGCGAGGTCTTCGCCGCCCGCCCGGTAGCTGCGGGTCAGCGTCTCGACCGGGACGATCTCGGCGAGGCGCTCGAAGACGCTCTTCTCGTCGGGGTCGACGATCGGCTCATCGGACGGGTCGCGATCAGCGGCGATCTCGAAGGGAGTCGGCCGCTGGGTGACCGGGTCGCCGAAGGCCACGACCTGGCGTCCGCGGCGCAAGGCTGCAGCGGACTCGGCGACGCTCAGGGCACCGGCATCCGCCAGGATCACGACGTCGAACGCGGGACGTGCGGGCAACGCGGCGACCTCGTACGGTGACGCGATCCACACCGGCGCGAGCGTCCGGAGCAGCTTCGGAGCCACCGCGAGGAGCTCGGCCGCCGAGGCCGTGCCCTCGCGCAGCGCCGCCTTGAGCGAGGCGGTCTCGTCGGCCTCGTCGACGATCGCGATCTTCCATCGCGTCGCGAGCTCGGCTGCCAGCTGCTGGCCCGCCGATGCCGCGTGGGCCTCGTCGACGAGACGGAAGTCGCGCTCGAGGCGGTCGACGACGCTGGTGTTCGCGCCGAGCAGCGCGCGATCGCTGCGGAGCATCGCCTCGAGAGCGGACTGCCACCAGGCGAACTCGAACTCCGACGCGACGCGCTCTTCGGGCACGTGGCGGACGGAGAGCTCGGTCAGCAGTCCCTCGAGGCCGAGGGCCGCCAGTTCACCGCGCAGCGTGGCTCGCTCGACGAGGTTGTCGAAGACGTCGGAGTCGGCGGCGAGCCCGGCGAGGATCCGCACGAGATCCGTGATTGGGGTCGCCAGCAGGTCGTGACCGGGGCCGAGCACTCGCGAGAGCTCGCCGAGGTCGGCGTCGACGCGCTGCCACGAGGTCGCGACGGCGTCGAGGCCTGCGGGAATCTCCGGGACGACGCCCACCTCTGCCAGGCGCTGCCACTGCTCGCGCTGCTTCTGCACGCGGACGAGCGCGTCGTGCATGTCGGTCACGTGCATGCCGGGGCGCACGTACTCCTTCGACAGCCGGCGCAGTCGGCGCCGCGTGGCTCCGTTCATCTCCGGAGTGTCACGGCGGGTCGAGTGCGCCTCGATGAGGTCGCCCAGCGGACGCTCGAAGACCGTGAGGCTGAAGCGGTCGAGCGAGGCGCGGATGCCCTGCAGCAGCCGGATGTAGGCGCCGAGCTCGGCGAGGGTCGTGAACGGCCGCATCCGCGTCTGTCCGATGAGCTCGTAACCGCGCTCGAGGATCTCGGGGATCTCCGTGCGGTGCAGACGACCCGCGAGCGCGTGCGCGGCGCGTGCCTGCTCGGTCGTCTCGAACGCGACGCCGTACCAGGGTGAGTCGTCGGGACCGAAACGGAACTCACCGAGGCGGGCAGCGGTCGCGAGCGAGGCCGCGGCCTCGGCGCGACGAGTCGAGAGGCGCTGGAGGGTCGCCGCGTCGAATCGCGTCGCGGCCGAGGGCTGCGGCGACTCTCCGGCGATCGTCGTCAGCTTCTGCAGGACCTCGAGGGGCGAGACGCCGAGCATCGGATGCCGCTGCGTCAGCGAGACGCGGTAGTCGCGCAGCACCGTGCGCAGGCGCACCAGGGCATCGTCGATCTCACCCATCTTCGGGTGCTGCGCCTTCTCGTTCCGGGCGATCGCACGGATGAGGTCGCGATGGACGCCCCGGGGCGACACGGCGAGACCGGGCAGCCCGATACCGGCGAGGCGGTGGCGGACGCCTTCGAGGGTCGAGCGGCGAGCGCTGACCACGAGGACGCGCTTGCCACGGCGGACCAGCTCGCCGACGGCGTTGATGATCGTCTGCGTGCCGCCCGTGCCGGGCAGCGTGTGGACCACGAGCGACTGGCCCGCGACGATGCGGTCGAGAACGCCCTCCTGTTCGGCGTCGGCATCGAGCAGGAGACGATCGGATGCCGGTGGCCGGTCGTCCGACGGGACCGCGTCGGGCACCGGGTACCGCGTCGCGACGAGTGCCCGGTCGTCTTCGTGACCCGCGAGCGCGTTGAGCACCGGCACGTCGAGATCGGCCGCGTCGCGCTCGGCGCGCGCCGCGACGTCAGCGAACGTCGAGACGATCAGACGCGGCTGCACGGTGAACGTGTCGACGTGCGCGGTGAGGGCGCGCAAGTGGTCGATGACGGGCTGGGGCTTGAAGATGCCGCCGTCGTAGGCGAGCGCGGCGAGCCCGCGGCGGTCGAGGTCGATGCCGAAGTGCGTGCGGGCGACCTCGACGAGCTCGGGGTTGACCGAGAACGAGCCGTGCAGCTTGAGGTCGAAGTCACCGTGATGACGGCGGATGGCGAGCGGCCGCAGGAGGACGGGGGCGTTGTAGGTGAGGCCTCCCGCACGCCAGGACGCGAACCCGACGCCGAGGTGGACCGTGTCGAGTCCACGGGTCGTGCGGAGCTCGACGTCCTTCGCGGTGATGCGTCCGGCCGCGAGCCGCGCCGTGCGCAGTGCGACCTCGTCGCGGAACAGGTTCGACAGCAGTGTCGACCGGCCCGTGATGAACTGCGGCAGGCTGCCGGGATGGGCTTTGGTGATGTCGATGCCGACATCGTCGGAGGCGATGTAGTGGAGCAGCGTCGACCGGCCGCCGAGTCGAGCCGCCTGCACGCGGATGTGCTCGCGCTCCGGGTCGGCCACGTGGGCGACGACAACGTCCTCATCGGCGACGTCGAGCTGCGCCGGGGTCACCGATTCGACCCGAACCTCGTCGGTTGCGTCCGGACGGACGGCTCCTCGATCTCCTCGCCACACAGCACACACCCTAAGCGGAGCAACTGCATCCGACACTCAGGCGCCACCGAGTTTCGCGCTATTGCCGACACGCCGGACGATCGGCGTTTCCTCCCCGGCGCTCACGGGAGCGGTCCTCTCCCCCGCCCGAGTCCCGACACGCGCTGAACGTGAGACCGCCCGAGATGATGGAGCCATGACGGACGCAGCTTTCGCGGTACATCCCACGCCGATCGGAGACGCCCTCGTCGTGGTGACCGGAACGGGCCTCGCCTCTCTCGGCATCCTCGACCGGCCGGCCGAGATCGCCCTCATCGACCTCGCCGTGGCCCTCGGCGCGCCGCCGGTCCACGACCCCGATGCAGCCGTCGATGCGACCGCAGAGCTCGACGCCTACTTCACGGGACGACTGCGGCGGTTCGAGACTCCCATCGACTGGCTTCTCGCCCCCTCCGGCTTCGCCCGCGACGCGCTGCGCGCCGTCTGCGAGGTGCCGTACGGCGAAGTGGCGACGTACGGCGAGATCGCGATCGCCGCCGGATCACCACGCGCGCATCGCGCCGTCGGCTCGGCCTGCGCGCGGACGCCCCTCTCGATCGTCGTGCCCGCGCACCGCGTCGTCCGAAGCGACGGGTCGATCGGTGAATACGGCGGGCACCCCGAACGCAAACGGTTCCTGCTCGACCTCGAGAGCAGCGGAGGTTCCGGCCGCGTGTAGGCCGCACCGGAACGGCGACGGCCCCGGGCGGCGCATGCCCGGGGCCGTCGTTCGTGCGGTGGGGGTGCGGTCTAGTGGTCGACCGCCTTCTCCGCGCCGTGACCGGTGAGCGACCGAACGTCCATCTCGGCGGCCTTCAGCGGGTCCTCCTGCCGTCGCTCGGTGACCGATCCGACCCAGCCGAGGAAGAACCCGAGCGGGATCGACACGATGCCGGGGTTGTTCAGCGGCCAGATCGCCGTTCCGACGTTCTTGAACACACTCGTCTCGGTGCCCCAGAACACGGGCGACAGAATGATGAGGATGATGGCTGCCGCCAGGCCGCCGTACATGCTCCACACCGCACCGCGCGTCGTGAACTTGCGCCAGAACAGCGAGTAGATGATCGTCGGCAGGTTCGCCGACGCCGCGACGGCGAAGGCGAGGGCCACCAGGAACGCGACGTTCTGCCCCTGTACGCCGATGCCGCCGACGATCGCGAGGATGCCGATCACGATGACCGTCCGCCGGGCGACCTTGACCTCGCCGTCGGGCGGCACGTTTCCCTTCTTCACCACGTTCGCATAGATGTCGTGCGCGAACGATGCCGCCGCCGTGATGGTGAGACCCGCCACGACCGCGAGGATCGTCGCGAACGCCACGGCAGAGATGAAGCCGAGGAGCAGCGGTCCGCCCAGCTCGAGGGCCAGGAGCGGGGCGGCGGAGTTGACCCCGCCCGGCGCCGACGCGATGCGCTCGGGGCCGACCAGGGCACCCGCCCCGTACCCCAGCACGAGAGTGAGGAGGTAGAAGAGGCCGATGAGCCAGATCGCCCACACGACCGACCGACGGGCCTCCTTCGCGGTCGGAACCGTGTAGAAGCGCATGAGCACGTGCGGCAGGCCCGCGGTTCCGAGGACCAGCGCGACCGCGAGTGAGATGAAGTCCCACGGGTTGGCGCCGTACTGCAGGCCAGGACCGAGGATCGCCTCGCCCTTCGGCGACGCGGCGACCGCGCTCTCGAGCAGGGTGTTGAGGTTGAACCCGTTGATCGCGAGCACCCAGATCGTCATGACGAGCGCGCCGCCGATCAGGAGGAACGCCTTGACGATCTGCACCCAGGTCGTGCCCTTCATGCCGCCGATGAGGACGTACACGATCATCAGCACGCCGACCACGGCGACCACGATCGACTGCCCGACCTGCTCGGTGATGCCCAGCAGCAGCGAGACGAGCCCGCCGGCCCCCGCCATCTGCGCGAGCAGATAGAAGAAGCACACGGCGAGCGTCGTGATGGCGGCCGCCATGCGCACCGGGGTCTGCTTCAGCCGGAACGAGAGCACATCGGCCATCGTGAACTTGCCGGTGTTGCGCATGAGCTCGGCCACGAGCAGCAGCGCGACGAGCCACGCGACGAGGAATCCGATCGAGTACAGGAAGCCGTCGTAGCCGTTGATCGCGATCGCACCGCAGATGCCGAGGAAGGATGCCGCGGACAGATAGTCACCGGCGATCGCGAAGCCGTTCTGCGGCCCGGTGAACGAGCGACCCGCGGCGTAGTAGTCGGCGGCGGTCTTGTTGTTGCGGCTGGCGCGGATGACGATGAACAGCGTCACCGCCACGAACGCGCCGAAGATCGAGATGTTCAGCACCGGATTGTTGTCGACGGTCTCGCCCGCCGCGACGACGGCGGCACCGACGCCGTTCACCGCTTCCCAGAATCCGTTCACGAACCCGCCTCCTGCCGCTCGAGGGCGCTGCGGATCGAGGCCGAGATCGGGTCGAGCTTGTGGTTGGCATACCAGACGTAGCCCATCGTGATCGCGAACGTCGTGACGAACTGGCCGAGCCCGAACAGCAGCCCCACGGTGATGTCACCCCAGACCCGCTGAGCCATGAAGTCGGTCGCGAACGACGACAGCAGCACGTACACGAAGTACCAGACGAGGAAGACGATCGTCAGCGGCCACACGAAGCTGCGGTGTTTCCGCTTGAGTTCCTGGAACGGCGCCGAGTGTTCGACGGCGACGTAGTCCACTCCGCCGGGCGGCGGCGAGTGGGTGGGCGATGCGGTCATGTGGCCTCCTTGCCTCATGGGGAGCAGCTCTCCGGCGGTCGTCGTCGTCGAGCGACCGCGGTGGTAGGGTCGACGCTACGAAAGGCGGCAACGAGGCCGTCACCCCCGGAAGTAGGTAGTGCGTGACGGCACTGGCGGCACCCGAGAACGACGCTCAACTGGTCTCCCGCGCGGTGGACGACCTCGCCCGCAGCACCCGCTTCCCGGTCGTCTTCGGCGGCCTCGAAAGGCAGGGCTCGGTACACGTCACCGCCATCGCCGGAGCACGGTCGCACTCGATCGACGACCTGGTGGTCAGGATCGGCCGTGGACTCGGCGGCGCCGCGATGGTCGAGAAGCGCCCACGGCTCGCCCTCGACTACCGCACCGCACGCACCATCACCCACGACTACGACCGCGCGATCCTCGGAGAGGGCATCTCGACGCTCTTCGCCGTGCCGATCGTGACCGACGGTCGAGCGCGCGGGGTGCTGTACTGCGGCTCCTGGTCACAGGCTCCGGTCGGCGACCTCGTCGCACGTCCGGCGTTCCGCGCGGCCGACGCGATCAGCACCGAGCTGCGCATCCGCGACGAGGTGCAGCGGCGGCTCGCCCTCGCTCCGACGCCCGAGGGCGCGGCAGGCCTGTCGGCGGCCGCGCGTGAAGACCTGCGCGAGAGCTTCGCCGAGCTGCGCAGCATCGCCGCGACCGTCGACGATGCCGACCTTCGAGCACGACTCGCGGCGGTCGAGCGTCGTCTCACGACGGTCGCGGGCGACGGAGCCGGTTCCGCGAAGGATGCCGATGTGCAGCTCTCACCGCGCGAGCTCGACGTCCTGGCATGCTGTGCGCTCGGCTCGACCAACGCGGAGATCGGAGCGGCCCTGAGCCTCAGGGAGGGCACCGTGAAGTCGTACCTCCAGGCGGCGATGGCCAAGCTCGATGCCTCGACCCGTCACGCCGCCGTCGCCCGCGCTCGGCGCCTCGGTCTCCTCCCCTGACCCCGGGCCGCCGCGCTCGCCCGCCGACAGCGGCGCCGGATCAGACAGCGGCGCCGGATCAAGCCGCGACGCGCAGGCGACCGCCGTGCTCGGCGATGACCGCGGCGTACTCGGCGATCATCCGATCGCGGCCCAGCCGCCGGCGAGCGCCGAGCGCGACTCCCGAGAAGGCGACGCGCTCGTCGACGGCTCGGCACCAGCCTGCGGCAATTGCATCGGGATCGCGCGACGTGACGATGCCGATCCCGGCGACGAGGCGGGCCGCGTCGCCGACATCCGTCGTGACCGGCACGGCGCCGCTCGCCGCGCCCTCGAGCAGACACAGCGGAGCCGCCTCGCCGAAGGCGCTCGTGAGCGCGACGACGTCGGCGGCGCGGTAGACCGCCGGCATGTCGTCTCGGATGCCGAGGGCATGCACGCGCTCGGCGCCGATGGCGTCCGACATCGCGAGCAGGCCGGCGTTCTCACGCGTCATGCCCGCGCCGCACATGACGTAGTGGGCGTCCGGGATCATTCGGCGGTGCGCCGCGACGGACCGCAGGAAGAGCTCAGGATCCTTCATCGTGTCGAACCGTGCCGCGTAGACGACGACCACCGCCTCGTCGGGAATTCCGAGCTCGCGCCGCACCGGGTCGCCTCCGCGGGTGATCGACGGGCGGAACCGCGACAGGTCGATGCCGTTGTCGACGACGTGACGCGACGCTCCGCCGAGGACGGGCGCGTAGGCGGCATCCGTCGACCGCGCACACGACACCGCGGCCGTCACGATCCCGCGGCGGACGCCGTCGGCGAGCCAGGCGAGGGCCTCGCCGGAGTGCTCCGGATCGGAGCGGTGCAGACAGGTCACGACGGGCCGGGCCGGCAGCATCATCGCGTCGTCGAGGGCGAGCAGCAGTCCCAGCGGCTGCTCTTTGAGGGTGAGCACGACATCGGCCGCGGCGATCGCACGAGAAGCCGCGCGGAGCTGCCGTGACGAGAAGGCATGCGGTGCGTGCGGCACGGCTCCCGCGGTCTTTCCGAGCGAAGCGATCGCGATGCCCGCCGCGCGCAGCGAGCGATATCGCGGGTCGGCGGCCATGTGCTGAACGGTGGCGTCGCGCCGTGCCCGGGATGCGATCGCGAGCACGCTGTGGTGCTGCTCTCCGCTCCGGTGGAGGCCGCCGACCACGTCGCTGTGCAGGATGCGCGCTCCGCCCGCGAAGAAGCCCTCGGTGAGGGAGAGGACGCGAAGCGGAGCGTTCATTCGGGACCTTCGGATCGACGCGGCGGGTGCGATCCATCGTGCGGCAACGCCCGCCCGCGGTGAGTGAACCGCGGACGAGCGTTGCGTGAACGACCGGCGTCGGCGTCGGTCCCGCGAACCGGCTCAGAGGATCGGCTTGCCTCCTGTGACCGCCAGCCGCGCCCCCGAGATGTACGAGGCCTCATCCGACGCGAGCAGCACATACGCTGCGGCGAGCTCCGCCGGCTGGCCGGCACGCCCGAGCGGTGTCTGCTCTCCGAAGCTCTCGACCGCGTCGGAGGGCAGGGTGGCCGGGATGAGGGGCGTCCAGATCGGGCCCGGGGCGACGCTGTTGGCCCGGATGCCGCGCTCACCCAGCATCTGCGCGAGCGAGGCGGTGATGCTCGCGATGGCAGCCTTCGTCGCTGCATACGGCAACAGGTTGGGCGACGGCTGGTCGGACTGCACCGAGCTCGAGCCGATGATCGACGAACCCGGCCCCAGATGCGGCAGGGCTGCCTTGACCAGGTGGAAGAACGCGTCGACGTTCGTCGCCCACGTGAAGTCCCACTCCTCGTCGGGGATCTCCTCGAGCGTCTCGCGATTCATCTGGAAGGCGGCGTTGCTGACGAGGATGTCGATGCCGCCGAGTTCCTCGACGGTGCGACGGACGACCTCGCGGCAGTGCGCCGGGTCGGAGATGTCGCCCGGGATGAGCACGGCGCGGCGACCCGCCTCCTCCACGAAGCGCTTCGCCTCCTCGGCATCCTCGTGCTCGTCGAGGTAGCTGATGGCGACGTCCGCTCCCTCGCGGGCGTAGGCGAGCGCCACCGCCTTGCCGATGCCGCTGTCGCCGCCGGTGATGAGCGCGCGCTTGCCGGTGAGCTTTCCCGACCCGCGGTAGGTCTCCTCGCCGTAGTCGGGCTTCGGCACCATGCGCTGATCGGTTCCCGGGACGTTCTGCTGCTGGGGTTCCATGGTCATCCCTCTCTGTCGTCGAACGGTGTCTCTACCCGACCCCGACCGCGCCTCGGATTCACGGGGGTTGACACGGGGCGGGCCGTTCCGTCACTGCGGGCGCGTGATGCGATGACGCATCAGTCGACGCCGCGAGAGCCGGCGATCGCCACAGCGGGTGCGATGCCGCCGTCCGCCCAGACCGGACCATGACCGGGCAGGACCAGGCGAGCGCCCGTCTCGCGGGAGCCCGGCGTCGATGATGCGGAACGCCTCCGGCGATCGCGCGGGGGTTGACAGGCCGACCGCTCGCCACCCGGCGCGCGGGCGCGATGGTCGCACCGCCTCCGAGAGGAGTCAAGGCCCGTGGCATCCCCCGTCGGCCGGATCTACGTTCGCCGCGCCGACGCACTCGGCGCTCGGTCGATCCCCCAGGAGGCGAGATGTTCTTTCATCGACAGGAACTGCAGTTCGAGGCACGTCCGGAGAAGCCCGACGCGATCTTCGCGCGGCGGATGCAGGAGGTGCTCGGCGGCCAGTACGGCGAGATCACCGTCGCGATGCAGTACGGATTCCAGGCGTGGAACGCCCACATCCCCGGCAAGTACCGCGACCTGCTCTACGGCATCGGGGCCGAGGAGTTCGGCCACGTCGAGATGCTCGCGATCATGATCGCGCAGCTGCTCGAGAAGGCTCCGGCCGAGCAGTCCGAGGCCGCGGCGAAGTCCGACCCCGTGCTCGGGGCGGTGATCGGCGGCATGGACGTGCAGGCCGCGATCGTGGCGGGTGCCGGCGTGCGCCCCGTCGACTCGAACGGCAACCCGTGGCAGGGCTCGTACGTCACGGCGAGCGGCAACCTGCTCGCCGACTTCACCGCCAACGCGAACGCCGAGATGCAGGGGCGCCTGCAGGTGGCCCGGATCTATCACATGACCGAAGACAAGGGCGTGCGGGACATGCTCTCGTTCCTTCTGGCACGCGACACGATGCATCAGAACCAGTGGATCCGGGCGGCCCAGGAGCTGCGCGAAGAGGGAGTGGAGGACATCCCCGTGCCGTCGAACTTCCCGCTCTCGAACGAGGCGCGCGAGCACGCGTACAAGTACATCAACTTCTCGGACGGCGCCGCGGCCGCCGAGGGGTCGTGGGCCTCCGGTCCCACTCCCGACGGCAAGGGCGAGTTCACGTACCTCGACGGTCCCGACACCTCGGTTCCCATGCCGCCGCCGACGCAGCCCGACCCCCGGTTCTACGGCACGGACGCCAAGCCGAACATCATCGACAAGGCCGAGGGCGTGCTTCGCGACAAGCTCTGACGCCTGCCTCGCGGCGCCGCGGCTCGAACCGCCGCCGCGCCGCGATGCAAGGGATCCCGCCCGACACCCCGACCGGATGCCGTCCGGCACGGGGTGTCGGCGACGATCCCTTGCATCGGCGCGCGCGGTGGCGGGCGCGGCGCGGTGGCGGGCGCGGCGCGGGCGGTCAGTCGGCGGTGAAGCCGGCGAGCTTGTGGGTGCCGTCGCAGAACGGCTTGATCGCGCTCACGCCGCAACGGCAGAGCGCCACGGTACGGCGCCGGCGCGGGATCGGCTCGCCCGCATCGTCGAGCAGCTCGACGTCGCCCCGCACGAGCAGCGGCCCGTCGGGGCACGCGGTGATGGTCACGGACGCTGGCTGGTGCTCGGTCACCGTCACTCCTTCTTCCGTAGCGTTCTCATGCTGTTCGCCGCCCGTCGCAGTCGCGCGCCTCGATAGGGATCACCCGGGCGGCGGCCCCGTCGCGGCGATGTGCGGCGAACAGATGCGAGCCCGTCGAGGTACTCCCCCAGCTCGGCCGCATCCGCGCGATGCGTCTCGTCGTCCCAGCGCAGCGGCAGAACGTACTCGACGTCCTCCTCGCCCATCACACGGCGCGGTCGGGATGGATGCCGCTGCTCCGAAGCGCGATGCGGCCCGCCTCCCAGGCCGCGAGGACGTCGTCACCGACGAGGTCGTCCAGCAACAGGCATGCGCGGGCGCCGAACAGGATGTCGGGCAGCAGCTCGGGCTCGTCCTCGGCGAGCGAGCCGGCGAGGTCGCGGCCGGCGATCTGCTCGTGCACGGCGTCGGCCTCGACGTGCTCATCGAAGTACCAGGTGACGTCGGTTCCGAATCCGAGACGCCGGAAGCCGTCGCCGTACGATCGGTTGGGGATCGACGAGGTCATCTCGAACGCGGCGAGGTGCCCGACGATCGCCCCGCGCAGACGCCGGTGGAGGCCGAAGAGCGACATGGCGTTGTGGCTGGCCAGGACGAGCGCCGGAACGGCGTCGATATACGCCCCGTAGGCGTCGTCGAGGCCCACCCCGCGCACGGTCTGGGCGAAGATCGTCGCGTGCACCCGGGCCGGGTCGCCGCCGCCGTACTCGTCGGACTGGATCTCGACGAGAGCGGCCTTCGCTCGACCCCGAAGCCGCGGGATCGCCCACGAGTGCGGGTCGGCCTCTCGAAGCGTGTAGACGGTGCGGAGGATGAGGAACTCGTGCAGCTGCTCGATCGACGCCTTCTTCGCGACGAAGCGCGCCATCCCCGGGCCCGCGGTCGGAGCGGTCAGGTCGAACAGCCAGCGCGCGACGGCATCCCTCTCCGGCTCGGGCAGATCGGCGGTCATGGCAGCGGAACGCAACGCCACCTCGAAGGCACGCTCGATGCGGCCGCGCGCGGCGATGAGCGACGGCTCCCACTCCCATGAGACGTCGAGTCCGGGAAGCGAGCCGTAGTGAATCGCGTACATGAGGAACAGCGCGAGCTGCAGATCGTCGTCGCGGAGGATGTCGGCCGTCTCGGCGAGGGCCCGCCCGACGATCTCGGGAGCGTCGGCCGGGAGCCCGCTCGTGACCGGCGCGACGAGCACCCGCTGCAGCATGGCGCTCACGGGCCCCCGGGGTTCGAACGGCAGGGGCTCGGCGACGTCGAGGTCGACGGGGACGGGCTCGGTGGTGATGCTCATGGTGCTCCTCGGGGGGTGACAGCCGTGACCGTACGTGCGCGTCGCGGCATCCTCCGAGCGGGTTGACCCGTGTCATCCAGGTGTGCAAGCAGTGTGCGCCTCACCGCCGCGGCGCGTGGACGATAGCGCGCGATGGTCAGCTCGTCCAGCCCGTGGGCGGCACTCGCGGGGCCGCGCAGTGTGACGCACGAACCCCGGCAGAAAGGTAACCGATGAAGGCCATGACCTATCGCGGACCGTACAAGGTTCGCGTCGAAGAGAAGCCCGATCCTCGGATCGAACACCCTCACGATGCGATCGTGCGCGTGACGCTCGCCGCTATCTGCGGCTCGGACCTGCACCTCTACCACGGCATGATGCCCGACACCCGCGTCGGTCATACATTCGGCCACGAGTTCATCGGCGTCGTCGAACAGCTCGGCGGCGCCCTGACGAACCTCGCCGTGGGCGACCGCGTGATGGTTCCGTTCAACATCTTCTGCGGCTCGTGCTATTTCTGTGCACGCGGACTCTTCTCGAACTGCCACAACGTCAACGCGAACGCGACCGCCGTGGGCGGCATCTACGGCTATTCGCACACGGCGGGCGGGTACGACGGCGGTCAAGCCGAGCTCGTGCGCGTTCCCTTCGCCGATGTCGGCCCGACCGTCATCCCCGACTGGATGTCGGACGAAGACGCCCTCCTTCTCACCGATGCTTACTCGACGGGCTACTTCGGCGCGCAGCTGGGCAACATCGTCGAGGGAGACACGGTGATGGTGCTCGGCGCCGGGCCCGTGGGCCTGGCCGCGGCGCAGTCGGCCTGGCTCATGGGCGCGGGACGGGTCATCTCGTTCGACCACCTCGACTACCGCCTGACGAAGGCCCGCGAGTTCGCCCACGCCGAGACGGTGAACATCTCCGAGCACCGCGATGTCGTGGTGGAGATGAAACGGATGACCGACTATCTCGGCGCCGATGTCGTCATCGATGCCGTGGGTGCCGAGGCCGACGGCAACGTCACCCAGCACGTGACGTCGGCGAAGCTCAAGCTGCAGGGCGGTTCACCGGTCGCGCTGAACTGGGCGATCGACGGAGCCCGGAAAGGCGGGTCGGTCTCGGTGATCGGCGCATACGGCCCGCTGTTCAGCGCGGTGAAGTTCGGCGACGCCCTCAACAAGGGGCTGACTCTGCGCATGAACCAAGCACCGGTCAAGCGCCAGTGGCCGCGCCTGTTCGAACACATCCGGGCGGGGTACATCTCGCCGAGCGATCTGATCACCCATCGCATCCCCCTCGACCACATCGCCGAGGGCTACCACATGTTCTCGTCCAAGCTCGATGACTGCGTGAAGACCGTCGTCGTCCCTTCGGAAGGCTGACCCATGAGCACGAACTCCGCCGATATCCCCACCCCGTACACCGCGAGCGTGCCGCGACCGGCGCCCGATCGCGCGGCGCTGCGGGCGCGTATTCCGGGCTGGGGCGTCGATCTCGATCCCGCAGACCGCCCATCGGGCACCGTCGAGAGGATCGACCCCGCCGCCGCCGACCGCGGGATGCCGCCACGGCAAGCGGACGACCCCGGCCGGGAACGCTCGATCGAGCACGCCTTCCTGACACCGGTGTACGGCACAGCGCAGCCCCTCCACGGCCTGTCGGGACACATTCGCCGATGGGCGTACGCCCGATTCAGCGAGGGGCGCGTCGCGCACTGGCTGCTGCTCGTCGCGGGCGATCGGGTCGACGCCGTCGGTGCCCACGTGCGTTCGCTCGCGTCGGCGCATCCCGACAACCCGATCACCGAGACCGGCGTCTTGAGCGAGACCCGGCGGCGTCCGATCCGGTCGCGGTTCGGACGCGGACGCATCGATCAGCGCCACACCTGGCTCGATCCGCTCCTCGTCGCAGGACCGTGGGTGCTTGCGGGATGGCTCGTGCTCCGCGGCGCACGTCGCGTCCTCCGACGCCGCTAGACGGCTCGAGGCGGCCGCGGCGTCTCGGCCGCGGCCGCCGGATCGCCGAGACCGTGGTGGACTGCGCCCGAGCTCGGCGTCGCGTCGTCGCCGCGTCGCAGACAGGACCGGACCAGGTCGGCGGCCAGTCGCGTCGTCAGGCCGGGCGCGACGCGGTGCCCTGCGAGAGCCGCGCGCGCCTTCCACCCGACGGCGAGCCGCTCGCGCGGAGCGACCGCAGCACGCAGGATCGCGTCCGCGACGACTTCGGGCTCGTCCATCAGCGGCAGTCGCAACGCACGCCCGGCGTGATTGCCGGCGTGGCGCCAGAACGGGGTACGCACGGCCCAGGGCAGCACCGCCGCCACCGCCACGCCGGTGATGCCGGCGAGCCGCAGCTCCTGCCGCAGGGCGCGGGTGAGCGAAAGCACCCCCGCCTTCGTCGCGGCGTACGACGCCTGAAGGGCGAGGGGCACGACGCTCTCGACCGATGCCGTGTTCACGATGACGCCGCTCCCCCGCTCGATGAACCGGCTCAGAGCGATGTGCGTCCCGCGCATCACTCCGGCCAGGTTGGTGTCGACGACGCGGAGGTGCTCGTCGAGCGGCGCCTCCCAGAACGGTGCCACCGTGGCGACGCCGGCATTGCCGACCCAGACATCGATCGATCCGAATACCCGCTCGGCCTCGATGGCGAGCCACTCGAGATCCTCGGTGCGGCCGACGTCGCCGGGCACGACGTGCGCCCGGCCGCCGCGGTCCCGGATGCATCGGGCGAGATCGTCCAGCGCGTCCGCACGCCGCGAGAAGACGACGACGCTCGCACCGGCCGCCGCGGCGCGCAACGCCACCGCGCGACCGATGCCGCTGGAGGCGCCGACCACGACAATCGTGCGGCCGGCGAGACGGGGATGCGAAGTGGTCGCGCTCATCGATGCAGGATCGATCGCGTGGGCGCGGATGTCGAGCCCCGTTGCGCCCGCTCGCCGTAACCGCTAGCCGTCGGCCGCTCGTCGCGGCGCGGCCCTCAGGACCCGTCGCGCAGGTCGGTCAGCGTCCGCTCGGTGTACACGATGTGGGAGAACCGCACGTCGCAGCCGTCCCCCGTCGGGCTCTGGGCTTCGAACCCGACCCGGACCTCGTCGCCGTCGACCTGGGGCAGCGCGAAGGCTCGCACCATCGACCACGTCTGACCGTCGGTAGAGGCGTGGAAAGCGAACACGCGCCCGACGCGCGAGACACGCAGCCACACCTCGCCGCCCGCGACATCGAACGCGTTGGCGTCGTCGGAGACGTCACGGGTGACGACCGAGACCACCATGGGCGTGCCCGCGGGCGCGGCCTCGAAGCAGAGCTTGGCCCATCGGCGCTCGTCGATCCAGACCAACAGCACTCCCGCGTCGAACGTCGCCCGGAAGTCGACGCCGACCCGCGCCTGCAGAGTGAAGTCTTCTGCGGGCGGTACCGCGGTCAGGCTCACGGCGTTCATCATCGACTCCGCCGCCGTGCTGCCCGCACCGCTCGGGTCGACGAAGAGGTCGCTGCGCGGCTTCGCGGTGACCGCGAGTCCACCCTCCCGCACCTCCCACGGCCACGCCTCGGAAGGGACGAGAGGAACGGGGAACGCGGGGACGACGACGTCGGCGGTGCTCATGCTCCCCAGTATTCCGGGAGCAAAGCACCGCCGATGGACATCATGGCGGCGTGGCCGTCAACGATCGGTCCGGGCCTCCTCCGCGGCCTCTTCGGCCTCGGCACCCTCTTCGGGCGACTCGGAGCCGGCGGATGCCGCGTCGTCGCCCTCGTGCTGGTGCCCGTCGTCGCGTCCGTGGTGGTCAGCGCTCATGTCACTTCTCCGATCCGCTCGTGTGCGCCCCGCGCCTGCGGGACACCTCCACTGTGCACGTGAAGCGGATGACGCGAACCGGGGTTGCCCCGGGAGCGGATGCGTGCGAAACGCGCCACGCCCCCGGGCGACGCCGAGGTGTCAGTCGCCGGGCTCCGAGCGGTGCCGGGGCTTGCGCGCGGGACGGTCGTCACGGTCGCGCGGACGGTCGTCACGGTCGAAGCGTCCGCGGGCGCTGCGGCTCGGGCCGCCCGTGTCGACGCGGATCTCGATCGCCTTGCCCGAGATGCGGGTGTCGGCGAGCCGGTCGAGCGTCGACTGCGGCATGTCGGACGGCAGCTCGACGAGCGAGAAGTCGGGGCGGATCTGGATGGCCCCGAAGTCGCCGCGGCTGAGGCCGCCCTCATTCGCCAGCGCGCCGACGATCTGACGGGGCTCGACGCGGTGCCGCTTGCCCACCGCGATGCGGTACGTCGTCATGTTGGGGTTGCTCGCGCGCGGACGACGCTCGGGACGTCCTTCGCGGTCGTCGCGATCGAACGAGCGCGGGGCGCGGTCCTCGCGCGGCGCGCGCGCACGGGGCTCGGGGTCGGGCTCGAGCAGCAGCGGGGTCTCGCCCTGCGCGACGACGGCGAGCGCAGCCGCGACATCGACCTCGGGAACGTCGTGGTGACGCACGTAGTGGGCGACGATGTCGCGGAACCGCTCGATCCGATCGGTGTCCTCCAGCGCCGCGGTGATGCGGTCGTCGAAACGCGACAGGCGGGTGACGTTGACCTCGTCGACGCTCGGCAGCTGCATCTGGGTCAGCGGCTGGCGCGTCGCCCGCTCGATCGCGTTCACGAGCCCGCGCTCGCGCGGGGTGACGAAGCTGATCGCGTCGCCGGTGCGACCGGCACGCCCGGTACGCCCGATGCGGTGCACGTACGACTCGGTGTCGGTCGAGATGTCGAAGTTGACGACGTGCGAGATGCGCTCGACGTCGAGGCCGCGGGCCGCGACATCCGTGGCGACCAGGATGTCGAGCTTGCCCGACTTCAGCTGATTCACGGTGCGCTCGCGCTGGACCTGGGCGACGTCGCCGTTGATGGCCGCGGCCGAGTAGCCGCGGGCGCGGAGCTTCTCGGCGACCTCCTCGGTCGCGCTCTTCGTGCGGGCGAAGACGATCATCGCCTCGAAGTTCTCGACCTCGAGGATGCGCGTGAGCGCGTCGATCTTCTGCTGGAACGACACGATCAGGTAGCGCTGAGTGATCGTCGAGGAGGTCGTCGTCTTCGACGCGACGGTGATCTCCTCGGGGTCGTTGAGGTACTGCTTCGACATCCGGCGGATCGCGGCGGGCATCGTCGCCGAGAAGAGCGCGACCTGCTTGGTGTCGGGAGTGTCGGCGAGGATCGTCTCGACATCCTCGGCGAAGCCCATCTTCAGCATCTCGTCGGCCTCGTCGAGGACGAGATACTTCAGCTCCGACAGGTCGAGCGTGCCCTTGTCGAGGTGGTCCATGATGCGGCCGGGGGTTCCGACGATGACGTGCACGCCTCGGCGCAGCGCCGACAACTGCACGCCGTAGCCCTGGCCGCCGTAGACGGGGAGGACGTGAACGCCCTTCGTGCGCGACGCGTACTTCTCGAACGCCTCGCACACCTGCAGCGCGAGTTCACGCGTGGGTGCCAGAACGAGGGCCTGCGGGGTCTTCTGCGTCAAATCGAGCCGGTCGAGGATCGGCAGCGCGAACGCCGCGGTCTTACCGGTTCCGGTCTGCGCGAGGCCGACGACGTCGCGTCCCTCGAGCAGCGTCGGGATCGTCGCCGCCTGGATCGCCGAGGGCGTCTCGTAGCCCACATCGGAGAGCGCCTTCAGGACCTGCTCCCCCAGCCCGAGGTCGCGGAAAGTGATGACGGGCGGCTCGTCGACGGGCTCGGGTGCGGGCTGTTCAGCAGAAGTGGACACGCTTCAGGGTAATCCGCCCGTGCCGAGATCGCATGATCGGCCCGGCGCGGCCGAGCCCGGTGCCCTAGCCTCGAACCAGGTCGACGGACTCGAGGGGGTACCGATGCCGGAGTGGCTGCTCTTCACCATCGCGGCGGTGGTCTTCTCCGTCGCCGCGACCTGGCTGGCCAAGCGGGCGCTCGAGGCCCGCGTCGGCTGGGTGCGCGGACCGCTCGTCTCGCTCGTCGTCTTCGTCGTCTTCGGGCCGCTGGGCATCTGGGTGCTGCGCGGCGCCGGCGTGCTGCAGGAGAACGGCCTGCTGACCGACGCGCCCGTCGCGATCGGCTTCGTGTTCCTCGTGCTGGCCTGGCTGTTCGCGATCGTGCTCATCGCGCTCATCACGCTCGAGCTCATGTGGCCCGCTCGCCCGCCGGTCGGCCCCATCACCTACGTCCGCGAGGCGCTGCACCGCCGCCGACGCGCGGTTCGCTACGCACGCATCGTCGCGATCGCCTCACGTCACGGCCTCGGGGGGATGCGCAGCGAGTCCGCGCGCGCCGAACTGCCCCGCGCACTGGCGGCCACCCTCGACGATGCGGGCGTCACCTTCGTCAAGCTCGGTCAGATCCTGTCGACCCGCAACGACCTGCTTCCTGCCGAGATCACCAGCGCACTCGCGTCGCTCCAGATGGACACGACCCCGATCCCCTGGAACGAGGCTAAGGCCGCGATCGAGAAACAGCTGGGCCGGCCGATCGAGCTCGTCTTCGCCGAGATCGACGAGACACCGCTGGCTGCGGCATCCGTCGGTCAGGTCCACAGCGCGCGGTTGAAAGACGGCCGCGCCGTCGTGGTGAAGATCCAGCGCCCGAAGGCCCGGGCGCAGGTCGCGACCGACCTCGACATCATCGAGCGCGCAGCCGCCGACCTCGAGCGGCGAACAACATGGGCGAAGGATGTCGGCGCGTCGGCCCTCGCCGCGCAGTTCGCCGTCGCCCTGCGCGAAGAGCTCGACTACCGCGTCGAGGTCGCGAACATGGAGATGCTGCGCGACTCGATGACAGCCGCCGACGCTCGCGCGGTGCGGATCCCCGACGTGTACCCCGACCTGTGCACGGAGCAGCTCATCGTCATGGAGCATGTGCGCGGCATCCCGTTCAGCCGGCTGCCCGAGCCGGGAAGCGACGCGCCGGGTGCGGTGGCCCCCGACGACGCGACGCGCATCGCCGACGCCGTGCTCGACGTCATCGTCGGGCAGATCGCGCTGCGAGGTGTCTTCCACGCCGACCTCCACCCGGGCAACCTGATCCTGCAACCCGACGGCATCGTCGCCCTCATCGACTTCGGCTCGGTCGGCATCATCGAACGCAGCATGCGGCGCCTCTTGCTGCCGATGCTCGTCGCGTTGCACAACGAGGACGACTCGGGGGCGACGGATGCCGTGCTGATGCTCGTGAAGCCGCGCCCCGACGCCGAGCTCGATGTCGGGGCGCTGCAGCACGACATCGGCGTCATCCTCACGCGCCTGCACAACTCCAACGCCGATCAGCACCTTTTCACCGCGCTCATCGAGGTGCTCCGCCGGCACCGGCTCGCGCTTCCGCCCGGGCTGCTGCTGGGATTCCGGACGCTCGGCGCGATCGAAGGCACGCTGCGGCGCCTCGACCCCGACTACGACATGATCAAGCGCGCCCTGTCGCGTGCACCGCAGTACGCCCTGCACATGGGCGACCCGCGCTCGGCGGCGATGACCGCGCAGGTGCAGGTGCAGCTCGGGATCGAGCGGGCACGCGAGCTGCCCCGCCGGGTCGACGGCATCCTGAACGACCTCGAGTCGGGACGGCTCACGGTGCGGCTGCGCGCGCTCGAATCCCCCGACGACCGGTCCTGGGTCGAGTCGCTCACGGGTCGCTTCACGACGACGCTCGTGGGAGCCACGCTCGTGATCGTCGGTGTCATGCTCGGCGTCGTTCAACACGGCCCGCTGCTGACCGACTCGGTGTCGGTGTTCCCGTTCCTGGGTAGTGTGGTCGGGCTCGGCGGCCTGTTGTTGCTGCTGCGTTCTCTGCGAACGGCGCTCGTCCGCCGCGATGGAAGGTGACCCTGTGAAGATCCGCGATCTCGTCCACTTCGTCGCCGTCGCCGACACTCTGCATTTCCCGCGCGCGGCCGAGAAGATCGGTGTCTCGCTTCCCGTGCTGTACTCGTCGATCGACAGGCTCGAAGAAGAGATCGGGCAGCCGCTGTTCGTCAAGGACGGCGGCAAGCCCCGTCTGACCCCGGCGGGCACACTGCTGCTCGCGGACGCACGCGCCGAGGTCGCCGCGGCTCCGGCCCCGGCGGTCGCGCCCCGACAGAAAGCGTCAGGCGGCGGCAAGGCGAAGGCGTCGAAGGGCTCGGGTCGCGCGCCCATCGTGAAGGGTCAGCCCAAGCCGTACAAGAAGCGCCAAGGACGCTGACCCCTCAGCCGCGGGAGCCCTCGACCGTCACCTCACCCGGGGGTCGACGAGGAACTTCATCGTGTCGGGGTCGGCGTTGCGCGCGAAGAACCCGGCGAGGTCGTCGAGGCCACCGCGCGCCGTGACGAGGTCGTCCACGCGCACGGCACCCGAGGCGACCAGCTGGATGGCGAGCGGCCAGGTGTCGACGTAGCGGAAGAGACCCTCGACGACGAGCTCGCGACTCTGGAGCAGGAAGAGGTCGAGGTCGACGGTCGCCGATCCCATGCCGACGAGCACGGCGCGCCCGGCACCACGGAGCGATCGCAGACCCGCGGCGATCGCCGCTCGCGCACCCGAGGCGTCGACGAACGCGTCCATGCGGCCGTCGAGCTCGGCCACCTCCCCAGGATCGACCGCACGGGTGGCTCCGTGCGCGAGCGCGACATCCCGTCGAGCCGCGACCGGGTCGGCCACGACGACCTCCGCGGCGCCGAAGGCGCGCGCCGCGGCCCCGGTGAGGATGCCGATGGGGCCGGCCCCGGCGACAAGCACCCGCGAGCCCGGCACCACCCCGGCCTTCCGCACGGCGGCGATCCCGACCGACAGCGGCTCGAGGAGCGCGCCCTCGTCGTCGCTCATCGTCTCGGGCAACGGGTGCGCAGCGTCTGCGGGCACCGCGAGATAGCGCGCGAACGCGCCGTTCTCAGGCGGCGCCGAGGGGAACCGCATCCGCTCGCAGAGGTTCGAGCGACCGGCACGACAGGCCGCGCACCAGCGGCAGGGACGCTGCGGATCGATCGCGACGCGCTCCCCGACCCGGTGTTCGTCGGCTGGCGAGGCGACCGCGGCGATGACCCCGGCCGCCTCGTGTCCGAGGATGAGCGGGCTCTCCACGACGAGATCGCCGACCCGGCCGTGCTCGAAGAAGTGCACGTCCGACCCGCAGAGCCCGACGGCCGTGAGCTCGACGAGCACGTCGCCGGGTTCCATCGCCGGCACCGCCACGTCGCGGATCTCGAGCCGCCGCGGCGAGACCAGCACGCTCGCCATCATGCTTTCGGGGATGCCGCTCATGCGTGCACCCGCCTCGTGGCCGGCTCGATCGCCGCCCCGTCCGCGTCACCCGCGTCGCGCTCCTGGTCGTAGCGCGCCAGGGCGGCGGCGAGGTCGTCGGCACGACGTCGCGCGGTCTCGGCGGGGTCGAGAGAGAACAGCAGCGTCTCGGGAAGCGACGTCGCGAAGTAGTCGACGCGTGCGGGCGCCGAGCGCAGTTCGCTCACCCGTGCCGCGACGCGCGAGCGCAGGTCGGTCGCGACGTTCTCGTCGCCCCGGGCACGGGCGGCTCGGGCTCCGTCGAGCGATTCCGTGTCGGTCTCGGCGGCCAGGGCCTCCGTCGCCGCCGTCCGCCACGCGTCATCGGCTGCGCCCGTGTCACCCAGCTGCGCCCGAAGACGTCCGAGCCGCAGCCAGAGTGACGCGCGACTGTCGAGCAGGTGCCATGCCTCCCCGAGCGAGCGAGGCGCGTCGAGCGCTCGCTCGAGCAGCGCCGCTGCGCGCGCGGCGTCGTGCCCGAACTCACCGGCACGCGCGATCGACGCCCGGGCGAAAGCACGGATCGCCACGCCCTCGCCGCCTTCCCACGGCTGAAGGGGTCTGCTCAGGAGCAGGTCGAGAGCCTCCGCGGACCGCCCGACCGTGGTCAGCAGGTCGGCCACCGTCACGAGGAGGTCGTCGCGCACGATGATCCGGTCTCGGTTCGGCTCGAGTCTCGCCAACCGAGCGGCCGCCGAGATGCCGCGACGCTGGGCGAGCTGGTCGAGCTCGAACCAGAGCCGCGGGTCGTCGCTCACCTCGACGGCTCGGTCGTACAGCGCGGCAGCGGCGTCGAGGTCCCCCTCGACCTCCGCCGTGGCCAGCGCCGTGTTCCGCAGCAGCACGCCGTCGCCCGTCGCGTCGTCCACCGCGGCGCGCCAGTGGGCCAGCGCGTCCGTCCGTCGTCCGCGGTCGTACAGCCACATGCCGAGCAGCGACCGTGCTCGGGCGTCCGCCGGGTCCGCGGCTACCGCGGCCGCGAGGGCGTCGTGCGCGTCGAGCCCCGCGGGGAAGACCCAGTCGGCGGGTGCGTGCTGCGCTCGACGGCGCGCCTCGGCGGCGGCATCCGCCTCACCGGCCTCGTCGAGCATCCGCGCCCGGACGTACTCGGCGACGGGGGCGATGCCGCCGGCGCCCGTAGCCGAAGACGTGGAGGCTGCGGCGAGCGCGGCGAGCGCGTCGTCGCGCTGCCCTGCGCGGGCGAGGTCGCCCGCGAGATCGAGCAGCACCAGGCCGTCGCCCGGCAGGGTGCCGCCACCGATGAAGCCGGTGAGCACGTCCAGGCGATCGGTCCGACCGAGCGCCGCGAGCTCGGCCGCCGCTTCGTCCTCCCGTCCGAGACGCCGCAGCACGATCACCCGGATGTTGCGGGCGAGCGGGTCATCCGATCCATGGCGCAGCGCGTCATCGAGTCGGCCGAGTGCCGCGACATCCCGCCCCGCTCGCGCGTCGAGTAGAGCCATCTGGACGCTGGCGGGGTGCGCCCACCGCACATCCCAGGCGGCCTTGGCGAACGCGTCGTAGGCCCGCTCATCGTGGCCTCGACGCGTTTCGACGAGTCCGAGGCGGTAGTGCGCCTCGCCGTCGGCGGGGTTCGGGTTGCGGAAGGTCAGCCGGTCGATGGCGGCGCGCAGGTATCCGGCAGCCGCTTCGTACTCCCCCCGTCCGTAGGCGGAGGCGCCGAGCACCGTGTTCGAGCGGGCATCGCCCGGGTCACGGCGAACCGCCTCCTCCCAGTACGGCTCGGGATGCCGCGTCGGGTGGCGGTACTGCGCGAGGTGGACGCCCGTGAGGTACAGCTCGTCGGCCGAGGCGATGTCGGCCGGAAGCGGCGGCTCGGTCGCGACGGCGGGCTCGGGCGCACCGTCGTCGTCCGCGCGCGGACGCCAGCGAACGAGCTCACGGTCGCCGTCGTGGACGACCACCTCCACATCAGTGGCATCGATCCCCTCCGGGCAGGACAGCGAATCGACGAAGGGACGGCCCGGCTCGAGACCCACGACGCGTTCCTCGGTGTCGGTCCCGACGGTGATCCGCAGGTGAGCCTCGGGCACCGCCGAGGTGACGGCGACGCCGACGTGCACCTGTCCCGCGTCGAGGCGGACCGAGACGGCCGCATCCTTCGTCGCCTGGTGCGCCGCCCCGATGCCGGTGATCGGGAACCAGAACTGCGAGAACGTCTTGACCTCCCCCGGTGCGAGGTACGAGAAGTCGGGCTGATTGTCGGTGTACACACCGGCCATCAGCTCGACATATGGGCCGTCGCCGTTGGTCAGCTGGTCGTCCCAGGCGTGGCCGAAGGGAGCATTGCCCCAGGTCCACTGCTTCTTGCCCGGCGCGATGCGCCGATCGGCCCAGTGCACGAAGCCCGCTCCGACCGCGTGGTCGTATCCGCCGAAGAAGTCGTCGCGCGTCTCGACCACCATGTACGACGTCGGCACGGGGATGTTGCCGTAGTAGTCGATGCGGTCTGCGTCGGGGCGATTCGCGTCGACCCGGGCAGGGTAGTCGACGCCGTAGTAGGGGCGGTCGGCTCGCGGGAAGGCGGTGATGGCGCGACGCGCATGATCGGCGACGTAGCGGACGTCGGTCGGGAAGAACGACTGGTAGTCCTCGTGCGCACGCGCCGCAACGTTGGCCCACCAGAGGAACGTCTGCGGAACCTCGGTGCGGTTGTGCAGCCGTGCGCGCAGCTCGATCAACGAGCTGTCAGGTCGCAGGCGGATGCCGTGGGTGCCGCGCATGCGAGCGAAGGGATCGTGATCCGACATCCAGACCGTGACCGCGCCGTCCGGCTCGCGCTCGATCCAGCTCTCCATGGGAAGGAAGGTCGCGGGCCGGTGGTGCTGCGGCCAGTTGAACTCGACGCCGCCCGACACCCAGGGGCCGGCCAGGCCGACGAGGGCGGGCTTGATGACGTTGTTGCGGTAGAAGAAGTCGTAGTCGGCGGTCTTGTCGTAGCCGATGTGGATGCGGCCGCCGAGCTCGGGAAGCAGCACCAGCCGGATCCACCGGTTCTCGAGGTGCACGGCGCGCCAGTCGCGATCGCGCGGCTCGGCGGCGATCCGCTCGGTGAACGGCAGCGGGTACACCCGCCCGCTCGATCCCTGGTAGACGCGACGGTCGAAGAACATCGGGAGCTTCTCCGGTTGCGCCGGCTCGTAGGTGGGGATCGTGAGCGGCTGCTCCCAGACGGCCACACCGCCGTCGTCGAGCGTCACCTGCTCGTCCGCGGGCGGCTCGGGAAGTCGCAGCGAGGATGTCGAGGTCGAATGCATGCCTCCAGCGTCGCCGAGCGCACGAGCGTGCGACATGGCGGAAGCGTCCGTGCACCTGGACGATTCGCCGATGTGCCAGGATGACGATCATGGCCATCTCCGACGGTTTCGCGGGCGAACGACTGTGCGTCGTGCCAGCGCCCGCGATCACCGCAGCACTGCAGCGCCCCGTGACCCGCCGGCTCGTCGTCACCGACGCCGGCTGGTTCCCGCACGCCGCGGATCACGGACGCACCCGCGAGCGCGGCATTCGCACGACGATCGTCATCGTGTGCACGGCGGGCGCGGGATGGGTCGAGATCGCCGGCACGCGCCATCGCGTACAGGCCGGTACCGCGGTGGTGATCCCCGCACGCACACCGCACGCCTACGGAGCGGATGCCGACGATCCCTGGACGATCTGGTGGTGCCATGTCGTCGGCTCCGACGTCGACGACCTCACTGCGGCGATCGGCACCACGGCCGCGCGCCCGCTCGTGCGCCTCCACAGCGTCGAGCGCGCGGTGTCGCTGCTCGATGAGATCGTGCGAGGGCTCGAACGCGATCAGTCACCCGTGCGTCTCGTCGCCGTCACGGGTGCCGCGTTCAAGCTCATGACGCAGCTCGCGTCCGACCAGGCGCTTCCCGAGCGCGGCGACCCGCTGGAGCGCGCCATGACGTTCCTGGCCGAGCGGCTCGACAGCGCGGTGCCGGTCAGCGAGCTGGCCGCGCTCGTCGGCGTATCGGCATCCCACCTCACGTCGCTGTTCCGGCGTGCGACGGGCGGCGGCGTCCTGGCGTACCACACGGGCCTCCGGATGACGGCAGCACGCACCCTCCTGGAGCGCACCGACCGCACCGTCGGCCAGATCGCGACGGATGTGGGCTACAGCGACCCGTTCTACTTCTCCCGGCACTTCCGACGCGTGCACGGCATGAGCCCGAGCCGCTACCGGGAGGAGCGTCGCGGATGACGCCGCTCAGTCTCCGACGCGGGCGGCGGTCGTCGGGGCTGCGAGGATCTCGGCGTTCAGACGCCGCTGCCACGCGACGTCCGACCATTGCGGATGATGGGGCGCCGCGTTCGAGCTGAGCACCATGCCCCACACCCCGTGCTCGAGTGCGGTCCGCACCCCGTGCTCGGCGAGCTCGGTTCCGACCGGGCCGTCTTCGAAGTCGGCCCGCAACGGGGTGTAGCCGACCCAGCCCTCCCCCACGACCGCGGGGATGCCGCGACGCCGCGACCACGCGGCGAGCGCCGTCACCCGTGACCCGATCTCACGCAGCATCTCTTCGCGGTAGAGCCCGTAGTGGTTGTAGAGCCAGCGATCCCAGAGATCGGGGTCGACCCAGTCGTACCCGTAGATCTGCTGGTCGGTGATGACGGTGGCCTCGAACTTCCAGTCGGCGGCGCGGCCATATTCGGCGAACGTGGGCGCGTCGTCGACCAGCAGCGCTCGCATGGCCTCGCCGGGGAAGCCGTCGGTGCCTTCGGAGCGGATGTCGATGCGTCGCTGCAGCGCGTCGAGCACGCCGTACGCGTAGACGTGCAGCTGGCCGACCTGGAAACGCTCGGAGAGTCCCGCGAGGTCGAGGAAGGGCGCTTTGCCGTAGCTCGCGGTGACGAGGTGACCGGGGTGCGCGGCCCGCACTCGATCGAGGGCGGCATCCCCGCCGTCGGCGAAGGCGGGGACGATCGCGAAGTCGACCTCGTTGTGGAGCTCGGCGAAGGCGATCGTGTCGGACAGCCCCGCGGCCTCGATCTCATCAAGCATCCGGATCGTCGCCGTCGCCAACGCGTCGTAGCGGTCGGTGAGCGGCACGGCGTCGATCACGCGGAACCAGCGCTCGTCCGCCGCGAACGCCGGCGACTGCTGGTACTCCCAGCTCGCGAGGATCACGACGATGCCGCGTTCGCGGGCGCCGCGCAGCAGATCGAAGAAGCGCGTGCGGAGGTCGAGCCGGTAGCCGCCGGGCACGTCGTACCAGCGTGTTCCGTTGCCGAAAACCTCACCGTGCGGCGAGCGCCCGAGCCCTTCGATCTCGAGGTCGCTCGCGAGGTCGTCGAGCCCGAGGCCGCCGAACAGCAGCAGCGGCGCCGCGCAGATGCGGATGGCGTTGTAGCCGCGGTCGACCGCTTCGTCGAGGGCGGCGCCGAGGTCGGCGTATGGCTCGCCCGCGCCGGCACGCGTGTACCAGGAGAAGTCCCACAGCGTGATCGTGAGGCGCGGCGGCAGGTGAGCGGGAACGGCACCCGTCAGCGCCCGGGTGTCGGGGGCCGGGTCGTGTCCGGAGCCGAGATAGCGGGTCATCGGGTCATCCCTTCGTCGCGCCGGCGGTGAGACCGGCTCGCCAGAATCGTTGCAGAGCGGCCATGACCACGATGAGCAGCACGGCCGAGACCGCGGCTCCCGTGACGACGAGCTCGTAGTACAGGGGTGCGCGCTGCGTCTGACCGTTCCACAGCATGAGCCCGAGGGTGACCGGGAACGTGCGGGCGTCGTTCAGCATGACGAGCGGCAGCAGGTAGTTGTTCCAGATTCCCACGAACTGGAAGAGGAACACCGTCACGAGGGCGGGTGCCATCATGCGGGTGGCCATGGTCGCGAAGATGCGCACGTCGCCGGCGCCGTCCAGGCGCGCGGCCTCGATGACCTCGTCGGGCACGCCCGCGGTGGCGTAGATGCGGCAGAGGTAGACGCCGAACGGGCTGACGATGCTCGGCAGCAGGAACGACCAGTACGTGCCGGTGAGGCCTACGGCGTTGAACATGAAGTAGGTCGGCAGCGCGATGACGGTCGCGGGCACGAGGACGCCGCCGAGGATCATCGCGAACACGGCCTCTCGTCCGGCGAAGGCATACTTCGCGAAGGCGTAGCCCGCCGCGCCGCTGAGGATCGTCGCGATCAGCGCGCCGAGCCCCGAGTAGAACAGGCTGTTGAGCAGCCACTGCGTGTAGATGCCGCGATCGGTCGCGAAGAGGTTCTGGAGGTTGGTCAGCGGCTGGGGCGCATCGCTGAACCAGAGTCCGAATGTCCCGAAGAGGTCGGCGTTGCTCTTGGTCGCGGCGAACAGCACCCATACGACCGGCAGCGCGAAGTAGACGAGCGCTGCGACCAGCACGGCCAGGGTCGGCAGCGATGCCCAGAACCCCGCGCCCGGTCCCCCGGCGCGGCGGGCCGCCCGGCGATCCCGACGATCGGATGCCGCGCCGGTGGTGACCGAGCGGGTGGATTCGGTGACGGGCGCGATCACCATGCGCGGTTCCCCTTCCGGTTGACCAGCCGCAGGAACACGAACGAGAACACGAAGGCGATGACGGCGACGATGACGGCCATCGCGGCGGCGAGGTTCGGGTTGCTCTGCGTGAACGCCTGGTTGTAGGCGGCGAGGTTCGGTGTGTAGTCGGTGTTGATGGCGGTCGTCAGCGGGCGGAGCACGAGGGGCTCGACGAACAGCTGCAGCGTGCCGATGATCGTGAACACCGTGGTCAGCACGAGCGAGGGCCGCAGCAGCGGCAGTTTGATCTCCCACACGATGCGCCACTCGCCTGCGCCGTCGATGCGGGCGGCCTCGTACAGGTCGGCGGGCACGGCCTGGAGCGCCGCGATGAGCACGAGCATGTTGTAGCCGGCGAACGTCCAGATGCCGATGTTCGCGATGGCGAACATGACGGTGCCCGATTCGAGGGGTGCGGCCGAGATGCCGAGGGCGGAGAGCCCCTGGAGAATCGGACTCGTGCTCGGCACGTAGAGGAAGCTCCACAGCAGCGAGGCGATGACGCCGGGCACGCCGTACGGCATGAAGAACGCGACGCGGAAGAACTGCGGCCAGCGCGCCCGGGTCGACTCCAGCAGCAGGGCGAGCACCGCCGAGAGCACGACCATCAGCGGTACTTGGATGAGGGCGAAGACGGCGATGCGTACGAGGCTCGAGACGAACGCGGGGTTCGCGAGCGCCCGGACGTAGTTGTCGAGACCGACGAAGAGCGTCTCCGGCGCTCCGAGGCCGAGGCCGCTCGCGCGCACCGAGAACAGGCTCTGCACGATGGCCCAGATGATGGGCGCGACGTAGAAGACGGCGAAGGCGAGGAGGAACGGGCCGAGGAGCAGCAACAGCGGCAGCCGGCTTCGGGTGGTGTGCATGCGATTCCCTTCGGGGCGCGACCGGTCGGGGCGGACGGCGTCGCTGCCGTCCGCCCCGCTCGGGTCAGTCGGCGACCGAGATCCCCTTCGCCGTCATCTCGGCCACCATGCGCTCCTGTACCGCGGCGTAGGCCTCGGTGAGCGGGGTGCCCGACTCGACGGCGGCGGCGACCTCGTCGAGGAGGCTGGCGTTCAGGGCGTCGACGAGCGGCGGCCACTGCCAGTCGCGCGCGACCTGCTCGTTCGACTCGGCGAACACGTCCCAGATGTCCTGGCCGCCGAAGAACTCGAACACCTCCGGGGCCGACTGGATCGAGGGGATCGAGTCGACATCGGCGATCGCGGGCCAGCCGGCGCCGTTCTCCGTGAGCAGGCTCACGCTGTCGAGGTTGCTGTTGAGCCACAGGGCGAACTCGGCCGCCTGCTCGGGGTGCGCCGAGCCCTTCAGCACGACGTTCGCGGAACCGCCCGACCAGCTCGCCGAGCGGGGGTTCGCCGCGTCCCACTGCGGCATGAGCCCGACCGACCACAGCCCCGAGGTCTCGGGGGCGTTGTTGCGGATGATCGCGTCGGCCCACGAGCCGCTCATCCACGACACGATGCGCCCGGCCTGCACGTCGGCGAACCACTCGCTCGACAGGTCGGCCTGCACCTTCACGAGGTCCTTGTCGATCAGGCGCTGCCAGTACTCGGCCATGCGGAGGGTGTCGGGGTTGTCGATCGCGACCTTCCAGGCATCGCCCTCGACCTGGAACCAGGGCTCGCCCGCCTGCTCGGCGAGGCCTTCCATCCAGGCAGCCTGGTTCGGCGCGAACGCCGCGATGTAGCGGTCGGGCGCCGTCGCCCGCACCGCCACGGCGGCGGCGTAGAAGTCGTCCCATGTCGCGGGGGCTTCGGTGATGCCGGCCTCGGCGAAGACGTCCGAGCGGTAATAGAGCCCCATCGGGCCGGCTGCCTGCGGGATGCCGTACACGCGGTCGCTGAACGTGGTCGCGCCGATCTGCCAGTCGGAGAAGACGTCGACGTCGTCGCCGACGTAGTCGGTGATGTCCTCGAGGGCGCCGTTGAGGAGGAACGTCGGCATCTGGTCGTAGCCGACCTGCGCGACATCCGCGGGGTTGCCGGCCTGGACATCCGAGAGCATCTTGGCGTAGCCGCCCTCGGCGCCCGAGACAATCGTCTGCAGCTCGACCTGGATGTCGTCATGCTGCTCGTTGAAGAGGTCGACGGCCTGGTCGATGCCGGGCACCCAGGTCTGGAACGTGAGGGTGACCGGGCCCTCGTCGGCGGGCGAGGAACAGGCCGCGAGCGGCGCGATGACGGCGACCGTGACCGCGAGCGGAAGAAGGCGACGGCCGCGGAGCCGCCGGGGTGGAGTAGACATCGATGCCCCTTTGCATGTGTGCGACGAGCTGCTCGGGTAGCAGCCGGATTTCACACGCTAGAACCGGCGATGCCGTGCGGACATAGCCGAATGAGCGTGCCCCCTGGACGATCCGCTGATCATGGCGCCGGGTGTGGACCTGCTCCGGGACACCTCATAAGCGGCTCTCATACGGTGAGGGGAACGAAGGGAGCAGGGATGCCGCACGACGACGTCTCAGACGAAGCGCGAGTGAGCATCGGCGGCGGCCGGCTGCGAGGCTCGCGGACGGACGGGGTCGACCGCTATCTCGACATCCCGTACGCGAAACCGCCCGTGGGTGAGTTCCGCTTCCGGAGCGCGGAGCCCGTCGACCCGTGGGACGGCGAGCGCGACGCGACGCGGTTCGGGCCGACGTCGCCGCAGACTCCGTACCCGGGCGAGCTCGGCGAGCTACTCACGGTGCCGACGATCGAGGGCGACGACATCCTCACCGTCAATGTATGGGCTCCCGCGGGGGCGAAGGGCGCTCCCGTCGTGCTGTGGCTGCACGGCGGCGCTCTCGAACGCGGGGCGGCTGCCCAGACGATCTACGACGGCACCACGTTCGCCCGCGACGGCATCGTCTTCGTCTCGGCGAACTACCGCCTCGGTGTCGAGGGCTTCAGCGTGCTCGACGGGGTACCGCTCAACCTCGGGCTGCGGGATGCCGCGACGGCGTTGCGCTGGGTGAGTGACGAGATCCACGCGTTCGGCGGCGATCCGGCGCGCGTCACGCTCATGGGTGAGTCGGCCGGTGGCGCTCTCGTCGCCGCGCTGGTGAGCGAACCGCGGTCGCGTGCGCTCGTCGCGGGGGCGATCATCCAGTCCGGACCGCTCGAAGCCGTCGAGCCCGAGAAGGCTCGCCGAGCCTCGGACGCGATCGCCCGCGAGCTCGGCATCCCGACCACCCGTGAGGCCTTCGCCGCAACGTCCGCCGCCGATCTCCTGAGCGCGCGCTCGCGGGCATCAGCGGGTTCGAGCCCCCTGCGCGGTGCCCCGGGGTTCGTGCTCGCCCTCGACGACGAGTCGCTGCCAAAAGCGCCCGAGGAAGCACTGAGGTCGGTCGATCTGCCCATCCTCATCGGCACCAACACCGACGAGTACCGCCTCTGGCTGACCCCCGACGCGATCGCCCGGATCGGGCGGCTGAAGGCGTGGGTGGCGCGCCGCGCGATGGGGATGTCTGAGCGGGCGGCCCGGGCCGTCGCACGCTCGTTCCCCGGCGCATCGCCCGGCGAGGTCCTGGGGCAGCTCCTCACCGACCGGATGCTGCGCGCTCCCGCGACACGTGTCGCTCGCGCGCGCACCGCTCCGACGTTCGTCTACGAGTTCGCGTGGCGTAGCCCCGTCCGCGGCCTGGATGCCGCGCACGCGCTGGAGATCGGCTTCGCCTTCGACCGGCTCGGCGACCCTGAGGCCCTGCTGCTGGCGGGTCCCGACGCTCCGGCAGATCTCGCGCGCGACATGCACGCGGCGTGGGTCGCCTTCGTTCGCAACGGCGACCCCGGCTGGCCGCCCTTCTCGGTGTCGCGCACGACACGCATCTGGGATGCGGCGAGCCGCGACCTTTCGCAGCGCCGGGTAGAGGTGATCGACGCCCTGAGCTGATCGGGCATACGCGAAATCTCGTGCTTCGGCTAGTGCCTCCCGTCGACTCGATGTCGATGCGAGAGTTTCGTTCGGACCTCTCGCACCGACGAACGGAGCCGTCATGACGGACGCCAACACCTCACCTGCCACGGGCGACGACGCCCCCGTCGACGATGCCGACGCGCAGACGCCCGTCCCGGAGGCATCCGAGAACGCATCGGGCGTCACCCGCGCCGCGTCGCGGGTCGTGCACGGTGTCGCCGATGCCGGCAAGGGCGCCATCCACAAGGCACAGGATGCCGCGAAGGACGCGCTTCCCGACGCCGTCCCCGACGTCGCTGACAAGATCGTCGACGCCGCCGCCGGCTTCGCCACCGCCCGGATAGATCAGAACGTCAAGATCGCCGACGGGGCGCTCAGCCTCACTCGGCGCACCGGCAAAGCCGCACGGATCGCCGCGGTCATCGGGGTGGTCGCCGTCATCGCCGTGCTCATCGCGCGTCGATCGTAACGGGATCGAAGCGCGCTCCCCCGCGCTCGCCCCGGATCGAGAGCATGATCACGAGGGCGATCCAGCCGATCAGCGGCAAGAGGATCAGGAAGAACCAGATGCCGCTGCGGTTGGTGTCGTGCAGGCGGCGCCAGGTGACGGCCAGCATCGGCAGCAGTGTGGCCAGCGAGAAGACGAGCACGATGACATCGGGGAGGTCCTGCACGACGCGCGTGTCGATCGGCCGCCAGTCGCCCGTCGCGAGCCCGTTGAGCACCTGGACAACAATCGGGAACAGCACGATGACGAGCATCGGCCACCAGAATTCCGACCGACTCGCGCGACCGCGAAAGGTCGCGTAGTTCTGCATCCACCGCCGCAGTGCCGCGAGCGGCGGCGCGCCGACGTAGGGCCGAGTCAGCGGGGGCTCGGCGAGACGGTTCGGTCGGGGTGTCACTTCACTCGTCATTCCCCGAGCCTATGGGGCGCCCTCACATGCGCGTCTACCGGAACACGCGACCGATCGATGCACCGATCTGCGAGATCTGCAGCCAGATCGCGAAGCTGTACAGGGGTCGCATGACCCACCGCAGCGGCGGGAAGCCTCGCCGCGAGGCGGTGCGCTCCCACGCTTGACGCACCAGCAGGCGAGTGCCGCCGGCAGCGGGTTCGAGTTCGATCCGCATCCGGCGTCTGTTCGACGTCGGCGAGTCGGGCCAGGTCGTGACCCACTCGATCGCCGTCGCGGGCTCGCTCTCGACGAGTTCGACACGAGCCCATCGACGCTCGGGGTGCATCCGCTGCGGCTTTCCGTTCGGTGCCGTCTCGAGCGCGTACGCGGACCAGGCGGTGCCCGGCGTGGCTGTGGCGGGCAGGTCGTCGACCCGGCCGAAACCGAGATCCCATTCCGGCATCCGCGCGGGGTCGCTGAGCAGCGCCCACACCTCCGCGACGGGAGCGGTGACGTGCGCTGCACCGGTGCCCGAGATCGACCGACCGTTATCGGCGGCGCGAGTCGGCAGCGCGGGGTAGCGCTCCGCCTGGTCGAGAAGCTCGCGTACCTGCTGAGGACTCGCGTCGAGGCGATGGAGAATCGCTTCGATCAGCCCGCTCCCCTCGTCGACCAGCTCGCGCAGCACCGCGGCGGCGTCTCCGCGGTTGCCGCCCTGCCCCGCACGTCGCAGAACATCGAGGGCGCGGTCGTTCCACGCGAACTCCCCACGCTCGTGATACGTGATGCGGCCGGGAACGGGCGCCTCGGCCTGCACTCCGAGCGAGGCGAGCTGGTCAGCGTGCTGCTGCTCCACCGCCGTCCGCGTGCGTTCGAGATCCACTCCGAGCGCACGCAGGACCTGGCCGGCGACCTGCTCGTTGATCGTCAGGGCCAGCAGGAGATGGTCGATGTCACCGCTGTGCGCGCCGAAGCGGGATGCCTCTTCGGCGCCGGCGAGAGACAGGTCGTACATCGTCGCGGTCGCGACCGTCAGCTTGCTCATCGGGTTCTCCTCGGGACGTCGATGCTCGGGTCGATCCGTTTGGCGTACTTCTTGTGCACGGCTTGGCGCGAGACACCGAGCGCATCGGCGATCTCCTGCCAGCTCATGCCGGCACGCAAGCCCGCCTCGACCTGAGCCAGCTCGAGGCGTTCGGTGAGAGAGCGCAGCGAGGCGATGGCGCGCAGACCCGCACGGGGATCACGCGTGTCTGCGGCGACGCCGGCGATCTGGGTGGATTCCATGTAAGCAACATAGGTTGCTCGGAACGAGCTTGTCAACCTTGGTTGCTCATCGGGCCGCGCTCGTTTTGTGTCACGCTCCTGATACATTTCGTGTCATCATCGAGGTACAAGCGAAAGGCATCACGCATGCTCATCCCTTCTCTCGCGAGCTTCGGGCCCCTGGATCTCACCGGGGCCATCGCGACGTGGCCCCCGATGTCGTTCGTCCTCGGACTCGTGGCCGCCGCGACCGTCGTCGCGATCCGGGCCAACACGAGCGGCGGTGACGAGCGCGGCGCCGGACTCATCGGTGCGCGCCGGTCAGCGCTTCGGCGTCGCTATGCCGGAGAGCACATCGCCCTCGCCGTCGCGGGGGTCGCCATCGCCCTCGGCTTCGTTCTCGAGTTCCTGTTCCGCGGCTACCTCTGGGACGGCTCCGGAGCGTCGTGGTGGCGCGTCGCGGCACCACTCGTCGTCGCACTGATGGGCGTCGTCACCGCGCTCGTCCTGGTCCGCACGCGCGGATCGGGCGCGTCCGAGCGGCCCGTGTCGCCACCGGTGCGCAGGTCGTGGGTGTCGTTCACCTCACCGGTGGCCCTCTCCGCCGTGACGGTCGCAGCCCTCGCGCTCGCGGGGACCACCGTGGCGGCCGGACTCGCGTCGTCGCCCGACGATGCCGGCGACTGGCTCTGGCTCGTCATCCCGATCCCGAACGCCGCGGATGTCGACCCGCTGCGCGTCGTCTTTTACGGCTGGGTCTACGGCGTGCCCGCCCTCGTCGGGCTGGTGCTGCTGGTGATCGCCGCCTGGCGTGCCCTCGACCGCAATGCGGCACGCTCGTTCCTCCGGCCCGAGACCGTCGCGATCGAACGCGCAGCCCGCCGCCGCACCGCCGGCGGGGTCGTGTGGCTCACGACGGGCGCGTGCCTGCTCGCCCTCGCGGGCGGGTGGCGCCTCATCGGCAACGCGGGTTCGACGACGACGCTCGTGATCGACGGTCCGGGCACATCGAGCTCGTACGACGTCGCGTGGCGCTACGCCGAGCTCGCTTCGATCGCCGGCGCAACCGCACCGATCGTCGAGATCGTCGCGCTCTGCCTGCTTCTCGTCGTCGGAGGATCGCTCGTGCCGCGCGCCGACCAGGCCTCGGCCGCTGCCCCGGCATCCCCGGGGACGGGGCCCTCGGCGACGGATGTCGGGTACGCCCGATGACGGTCACCCGACCGCTCTCCGCGGCTGACGAGAGCACCCCGTCGCGCGAGATCTACCTCCAGCTGCGCGGACTCATCGTGTCGGGCATGCTCGCGACCAACGAACGCCTTCCCACCGTCCGCCAGACCGCCGCCGACCTCGGCGTCGCGCCCGGCACCGTCGCGAAGGCCTACAAGCTGCTCGAGCAGGAGGGGCTCGTGGTCACCCGCACCGCCGCGGGAACCCGCGTCGCGGAATCGGCGGCGGTGCTCCCCCATGCCGTGCTCAAGCGGATCCGCGAGCTGACCGACGAGGCGCTGCGCACCGGCGCGGGGCTCGACGATGTCGTGAGCGTGCTGCGGGCGCAGTGGAACGCTCAGACGGAGCAGCCGCCGACCGATTGAGGCAGGGGGCGGGCTACAGCCCACTCCGGATGACAACGACGCTGTCACTGATCTGTTCACGGCCCGGGCGGTTCTCGGCATCCGGCAGGTACCGGAAATCGCCCACCTCGATGGCTGGCCCTCCCGCAACGGTCGTTCCGAGCCCGCCGCCGGACGAGCACGCGGTGCTCTCGAAGCCGCCGTCGCGGAGCTGAATGAGGCAGATCTCGTCGTCCTGGCTCTTCGCGAGGAACAGCTCGACCCCGTCCACCTCGCCGACGAAGCGCGTCGTCTCGGACGCGATGCCATCGGCTGCCCGCGCGTCGGCAACGACGTCGCGCTCGGTCTGCTCGGTCGCGAACTCGGGCAGATCGCTTGCCGAGCAGCCGGCCAGCAACAGGATCGGTGCGGCCAGGAGCAGTGCTTTCATCGGCGATCGCATGCCTGCACCCTATCGGGATGGCTGTCGAGACTCAGGCCTCGGTGACGCGGCCGCCCTCGACGTGCCAGCGACGGTTCGTGCTCACGGCATCCAGCATCCGCCGGTCGTGGGTGACGAGCAGCAGCGTTCCGTCGTACGACTCGATCGCCTGTTCGAGCTGCTCGATCGCGGGCAGGTCGAGATGGTTCGTCGGCTCGTCGAGCACCAGGACGTTCACGCCGCGCGCCTGCAGCAGCGCGAGGCCGGCACGCGTGCGCTCCCCCGGCGACAGCTCGTCGACCGGGCGCAGCACGTGATCGGCCTTGAGACCGAACTTCGCGAGCAGCGTCCGGACCTCGCCGGATGCCATCTCGGGCACAAGCCCTTCGAACGCGTCGGCCAGCGGGCGTGAGCCCACGAGCAGCGAGCGCGCCTGGTCGATCTCGCCGATGCTGACGCTCGACCCGAGTCCCGCTGATCCCTCGTCGGGAGTCTGCCGACCGAGGATCGTGCGCAGCAGCGTCGACTTACCGGCACCGTTCGGCCCGGTGATGCCGATGCGGTCACCGGCGTTGACCTGCAACGAGACCGGTCCGAGTGTGAACGAGCCCTGCCGGACGACGGCACCGTTGAGCGTCGAGACGACGGAGCTCGACCGTGGCGCGGAGCCGATCGTGAACTCGAGCTGCCACTCCTTGCGAGGCTCGTCGACCTCTTCGAGCCGAGCGATGCGGCTCTCCATCTGACGCACCTTCTGCGCCTGCTTCTCGCTCGACTCCGTCGCCGCCTTGCGCCGGATCTTGTCGTTGTCGGGGCTCTTCTTCATCGCGTTGCGCACGCCCTGGCTCGACCACTCGCGTTGTACGCGGGCCCGCGCGACGAGGTCGGCTTTCTTGCCCGCGAACTCGTCGTACTTCTCGCGGGCGTGGCGGCGCACGGTCGCCCGCTCTTCGAGGTAGGCGTCGTAGCCGCCGCCGTAGATGCGGTGGGAGTTCTGCGCGAGGTCGAGCTCGAGCACGCGCGTGACGCTGCGCGCGAGGAACTCACGGTCGTGGCTGACCAGCACGACTCCCCCGCGCAGGCCGCGCACGAACGCTTCGAGGCGCTCGAGCCCGTCGAGGTCGAGGTCGTTCGTGGGCTCGTCGAGCAGCACGATGTCGAAGCGCGACAGCAGCAGCGCGGCGAGTCCGACGCGCGCCGCCTGACCGCCCGAGAGAGATGTCATGTGGATGCCGTCGGCGTCGAGCTCGAGCCCGAGGTCGGCGAGCACGATCGGCAGGCGTTCATCGAGGTCGGCCGCGCCGCTCGCGAGCCAGCGCTCCAGGGCCGTGGCGTACCGGTCATCGGCGCCGGGGATCGAGGGATCGCCGAGGTCGGATGCCGCGGCATCCATTTCTGCCGTCGCCTCCGCGCATCCGGTGCGACGGGCGATGTACGCGGCGACGGTCTCGCCCTCGACGCGCTCGTGCTCCTGCGGCAGCCAGCCGACGAACGCGTCGGCGGGCGCGAGGCTGACGGTTCCCGCCTGAGGTGCGTCGCGCCCGGCAAGGATACGGAGGAGCGTCGACTTGCCGGCGCCGTTGGCCCCGACGACCCCGACGACGTCACCCGGACTGACGGTGAGATCGACGCCGTCGAAGAGTGTGCGGTGGCCGTATCCGCCGGCGAGGCCCTGAGCGACGAGAGTTGCGGTCACCGGATGATTCTTCCATCTGGTGAGCGATCAGCTCAGCGTCGCCGCTCCTCCCGACTGATCGACCTGAGCACGAGGGCCTGTGAGACGGCCAGGAGACCCATCGCCAAAACGGTGAACCACAACCCGGGCGCCAGGACACCCGCGATGAGCAGAAGCGCAACGATCACGCCGTAGATGACACCGAACCAGAGTCCGACCCACGCCCACTTACGTCTGCTCTCCGTGCTTCTCATCCGGACACCATTCCAGGCCGGTGAGGATCTGTCGAGCACCCTGTGTCGCTTCGCAACGGGTGGGCGTCAAGCTCTCGCCGAGCGCGGCGTCGCGCGCGGCGCGCCAGGTGACCAGGTACGGGTAGGCGGTGTTGACGTCGTGGGCGCGGCGAGCGGCGCGGACTGCGGGGGCGAGCAGAGCGGCGTCGCGGCGCTCGTATGAGTGACCGAAAGGCAGGGGGAACCGCGACCGGAAGTGGTCCATCCACAGCAGCACGAGGTCGCCGTCGTGGGCGAGGACCCCGTTCGAGAACGATCCGCGCTCGTGTCGGACGATTTCCCAGCCGCCGCCTTCGCGCGGAACCGCGGAGAAGTCGGGGTCACCCATCCACCGCCACGCATCACGGTGGCGCACCGGTGCGCCGATGCGACCTGCGAGGGCTGCGGCGAGGGCGTCGGGGGTCCAGGGCGCGGGGAAGAACGACGAGAGGCTCGCGATCAGTGCGAGCGGGCTGAGAGGTCCGGCATCCGCACTCCTGCGCTCGGCGGCGAGAGCTTCGTTGAGGACGACCGTATTCGTCGCGGGTGCTCCGGGATCGAGCATCGCGAGATACAGCTGCAGCATGTCGAGGTACCGCCGGTGGTCGGCGGCCGTCGCGAACGGCGGGAGCGGGATGTCGGCGACCGCCTCGCGTCCCGCGGGAACGTCAGCGTCGAGGAACTGTTCCATGCGGCCAGTTTGGCGCAGCTCAGGGCGGGGGCTGGCGAGGTGAGGCTCAAGTGCGCCATTCGAACGATGACCACGAGTCGATAGCATCGAGGTCAATCCTCGGGAGGGCGCATGAGGAAGCACTGGACCATATGGTCGGCATCCGTCCTGGCTCTCCTGACCCTGATCGTGGTTCTGGGCAACGTGCTCCCTCCCAACTCACCCGTCACGACTTTCGTCACCTTCGCGACCATCATCATCTCGAGCGGCGGGCTGTACTGGCTGCATCAGAAGCGGAGCCGGACGCGCGAGAAGAGCGGTCGCAGCGACGAATGACTGCGCCCCGTCAGCTCACGAGCCCCGGCTTCGTCGTGGGAACCAGGGAATCTCGGCGCTACGGCCGGACCCGAGCCCCGCGTCCGTCGAAGACGACGACGTCGTCGTGCTGCAGCTGGCGTCCGCGGCGGCGGTCGATCTCGCCATTGACCGTGACGAAGCCGTCGATGATGGCTTCCTTCACATCACCGCCCGAGTCGAGCAGGCCCGCGAACTTCATGAACTGCCCGAGGCGGATGCCGTCGCTCCCGATCGAGACGTCGATGATCCGGGGAGATTCAGCCATGCCGAAATGCTAGCCGAGCGCTACGGGCGGAGGATCAGGATGTCACCGGGCTGGATCTCCACCGGGGGCATGGACTTGCCGTTGTACGACATCACAGTGACGTAGTCGATGCACAGGCGATCACTGATGCCCCACGCCGTGTCGCCGGACGCCACCGTGTAGGTCGAGATCTCGCCCTCATTGTTCAGCCCGACCTCGCCAGATGCGTAGGGAGCCGGGCCGAGGTCGGTGATCGTGCCGCCCAGCCGAGCCGCGGGATTCCACGCGTCGTTGCCGGCCGTTTCAGGACTCGCCGATTCGTTGACCGCGGACTCTGACGCGAACGTCGGGTCGACAGCGTCGCCGTCCGTGAGCCCACCGTCGGACGCCGTGGCGGAGATCACCACGCCCCCGGAATCAGAACCACAACGGCGGGAATCACCTCCGCCACGAGATTCGCCGCCATCAGGATCGCGACCGCGACGACTAGTCTCACGATGATGCCGACCGGGCCAACACCGCGTCGGAGCTGGCCCGGTGAATGAACGAGGTCGCCCGAAGGTGCGGCGCTGGATGCCGGTGAGGAGGTCATGTCGCAAAGCTAGAAGCCGGCCCTTGGCAGAGCATCGTCCTCGGGTCAGTCCCGCTCACTCCGGCGGTCACTGCTCGCCGGGTGAAAGACGTGACTCGGGTCACCACCATGATCCGCGTCGCCTGCCTACGCTGAAACAATGGCGCGCATTCCGACTCTCCGTACCGGTCTGCTCGACATCGCCGTGAGCCTGGGCCTGGCTGGTCCGATTCTGATGGTGCTCTACTCCTACGACATCCGCCCGCTCTGGCTCACGGCAACGGTCACGGTTCTGACGGCTATCGCCATTGCTCTCTGGGTGCTGTGGCGTAGATCGGGCCAGCGTTCGCGGGTTGCGGCCGCCCTGTTCGCCGTCATCGCCGTCGTCGTGATTTCGTTCGGCAAAGGCGCCCTCTACTACGGCATCATCTGGGCGGCCCTGCTGATGCTCGGCGTCACGTTCTCCGCGACGAGGGTGCTGTGGGGTTATGCGACCGCGCTCGTACTCATCGTGCTGGCCTTGCATCTCGCCAGTGGTAGCCCGGCGGAGTTCATGCTCGCGGAGGCCATCGGCACGGCAGCGCTGGCGGGAATTGCGGCGGCGGTCGCGGTCGTGCCGCGAGACAGACTGCGTGCGTGTGAACGATGATCTGCAGGATGCCCTCGCGCGGCTCGACGCGGCGCATGCCGAGTTGCAGCGACGGTACGCCGCCGATCGCGATCTGGTCCTCGCGCAGGAGCGTGAGCGCACGGCCCGCGAACTGCACGACGACCTCGGCCATCGCTTCACCGCAGTCGGGCTCTCGCTGGACTACGCGAGCCGCGTCGCTGATCCGGCCGCAGCGCGGGCGCTCACACTCGGATGCCCGGTATCCGAGTGTGGCCTAGGCTCGCAGTAGAGCCGCGGTGCCGCAGCCGATGGTGCGCTCGGCGACGAGCCCGGTGCGAGAAATGGCGCGGCTCGCGCCAGCGCAGAGGTCGACCACGCTGAAGCGTCCGCCGGTCGAAGTGGACCGCTCATCCGCGTCGAGGACCGCTTGCGCCGCGAGCAGCTCGAGGTCGACGGCCTGCAGATCTCCAGCCTCGACGGGGACGGCCGTGCCCGGGAGGACCAGGCGCGGATGGATCGTTGCGATCTCGTCGCGGACCGTCGTCCCCCACAAGGTCTCGTCGAGATCGGTCGGCTTGTTCGGACGCGCCACCGCCCAGGCGCGTCTATCGATCTGGTTCAGAGTGTCGATGATCGGTGCCGAACCGCCGTACGCCGCCGACCACTCCGCGATCAGCCGCGTACGGTTCGCCTCTATCTGCGCTGATCGCCGAGAGAGGCCGCACCGCGCCTGCGAGTTGGGCGCTCTCTCCCGCGTCGTCGAGTGTGTACCCGTGGCGCGCGAGCGCTCCGATCCACGCCGGGTCGGTGCTGGCGGCGAGCTCGCCATCCGCGTTGATGACGGTGTGCAGCTTCATCGCGACGCGAGAGTCGAGGTTGGACCACTTGCCGCCGACACCGAGCACCTTGATTTTCAGCCAGAGGTGCCGGCGGATGTGCGGATCGAGTGCGCGCGATCGACGGTGCTGCAGCTCGATGACCTCGATGCGGGCGATGTCTTCACGGATGAGCCCGTTGTGCTCACGACGCGCATTGAGCTCAGACTGCCAAGTGAGCAGGATGCGGTCGCGAAGGCGGTCCTGCAGCGCTTCGAACTCGGTAGCAACTTCGGGATGCAGGAGCGCGGCGATGCTGTACGTCTTGGGGTGGTTGATCGTCCCGTCGAGAAGCAGATCGGCGTCGGGGCTCAGCCGCTGATGACCGCGCTCCTCCCCCGTGATCGGGTCGTGCCCGGTGATCCAGATACGTAGGCCAGCGGCGGTGAGTTGATCGCTCCCGATCCGGCCGCTCGCGACGATGAACCTGGTGACGGTGGCGTCGGACGCCTCAGCATGCGCCTCGAGGGCTGCGGCACCTTTGGTGTCCGGGCGGTGCGCGTCGCAGGTTCCCTCGAGTGCGTAGGCGATCGCCTGTCGGACGCCGCGGGACTCGACGCCACGCTTCCACCGTTCAAGTCCGCCTCGCATGACGCCAGAGTAGACTCGCGATCTGCCACTTATCCAGGTATTTTTCTCGGATGCAATCAAGTGGATCGCGATGTCTTTAGATGGCGCCGATCATCGCAGATGCCTGCGTGCATTGCGGTGGTCTCTTGTCTGAAGGTGGTTGAATCGCGGGCTTCGGGGGCTTGTGTCTGGCGCATGGACTCGTTGGGAGGTGAGGTCTGGCCGGGTGGCGGCGGCGAGCTCATTCTGGGGCTGATCGCCGGGCATCGTCGTGGGCGGGTTATCCGCTCGGTTCGCTATCCGAGACGGCGCCTCAGCGGCCAATGACGCGCCGTGTCTGCATCACACGGCATGATTGTTCTCACCGACCATCGAAGGGATAGCGCCCGTGACGCACACCAGCGGAGGCGTTCGGTGACGACTCTTGTCATCGAGGAGCGCATCGTGAAGTCTCGGGACCGTGTGAGGACATACGGCGAGGTGTTCACGCCGCGCCACATGGTCGATCAGATGCTCGATCTCGTCAGCGACGATCTCGAAGACTGGCCGGACTTCGTCGACAAGACCTTCCTCGAGCCCGCCGCCGGCGACGGAAACTTCCTCGTCGCGATTCTTCACCGCAAGCTCCGGGCGGTTCAGAAGCGCCTCTCCCCCGAAGTGTGGTCCGATGAGTCTCTCTTCGCGCTGGCGTCGATCTACGGCATCGAGCTCCTCGAGGATAACCATGAGGAGGCTCGAGCAGCGATGCTCGCCGAGTTCGTCGACTTCCACACGCGGCATGACGCCTCGTTCAGCCCCGACTCCGACTTGATCCGTACGGCACGCTTCCTCGTCGACACGAACATCGTCCGAGGGAACACTCTCACCGGCCTCGACTGGCGCGGCGAGGAAATCCAGTTCTCGTGGTGGAACCGCGTCTCCCACTCCACCGGTATGGTTCAGCGCGAACCGTTCTCCCTGGCATCGTTGCGCTCGGACAACGGCTTTGACTTCACCGTGTACGAAACGTACGCAGCGTGCCGTATCGATCGAGTCCATGAAGAAGTGAGAGCCGGTGCCTAGCCCGAACATCAGCACCTTCCGCGAGGTCGTTCCCTACATCTACTCGTGGACGACTCCCGACATCCCGAAGTATGACGGCTGGGAAAAGATCGGGTACACCGAGCAGGGGTCGGCCGACAAGCGCATCTCGCAGCAGGCGAGCCAGCTCAACATCACCAAGGTCAAGCTATGGGCGTACCGCGCGGCGTTCATCACTGAAGACGGCGGAGCCTTTCGCGACTCCGACTTTCACGCGTTTCTCAAGCAGCAGGGCATCGAGCGCGAAGTCGATCCCACGAACACTCCGAGCCGCACGGAGTGGCACAAGTTTGCCGGCGCCCCGAAGTCGAGCCAGCAGTACTTCTTCGACTTCGCCTCGAGGTCGTTCACCACGCCGGTCGGGGCATCGCAAGACGACTATGAGCTGCGCCCCGAGCAGCACGAGGCGGTCACCCAAGCACTGACAGTGTTTCGTGAGCAGCACGCCGACGAGGTGCTGTGGAACGCGAAGCCTCGATTCGGCAAGACGCTGACGACGTACGATCTGGTGCGCAAGCTGGATGCTCGGAGGGTTCTCATCGTCACGAACCGCCCGGCGATCGCCAACTCCTGGTTCGACGACTATCAGCGCTTCGTCGGCCACCAGACCACTTTTCAGTTCGTGTCCGACTCTCCGTCGCTCGAGCAGCGCGGCCCGATGACGCGCGAGCAGTGGCGTGCCTACTCCTTGGAGCATGTGGACGCAGACCCGCGCATAATTGAGTTCGTGTCGCTGCAGGACCTGAAGGGATCTAAGTACTTCGGCGGATCCTTCGACAAGCTCAAGCACATCGCCGACGCCGACTGGGATCTTCTCGTTATCGACGAAGCGCACGAGGGCGTCGACACGACGAAGACGGATGTCGCGTTCAACCAGGTCACGCGCCGCCACACGCTCCACCTGTCGGGGACACCTTTCAAGGCGCTCGCGTCCGGGCGGTTCGGCGTCGACCAGATCTTCAACTGGACCTATGAAGACGAGCAAGACGCTAAAGCCGCGTGGTCGGATGACTCAGTCGACAACCCGTACGCACAACTCCCGACACTAAACCTGCTGACGTACCAGCTCTCCCGCATGATCACCGATCGCCTGGCAGAAGGCGTCGCGCTCGACGAGGATGCACAGAACGTCGACTACACCTTCAATCTCGCGGAGTTCTTCGCCACCAAGGACAACGGCTTCTTTGTCTACGAAGCCGATGTGACTCGGTTCCTGGATGCGTTGACGACGCAAGAGAAGTATCCGTTCTCCACCCCGGAGCTGCGGGACGAGATCCGACACTCGTTCTGGCTACTCAACCGAGTCTCATCGGCCAAGGCGCTGGAAAGGCTGCTCAAGAAGCACCCTGTCTTCAGCGAGTACACGGTCATCCTGGCTGCCGGCGACGGCAGGCCGAACGTTGACGACAACGACGGACTCGACGAAGATGCCGACGACGAGCCGACCGTCGGCAAGTCGCTCGACAAAGTTCGCGCCGCCGTCGCCAAAGCAGAGGCAATGGGTGGTAAGACCATCACGCTCTCAGTGGGTCAGCTCACGACAGGTGTCACTGTGCCGGAGTGGACGGCGGTTATCATGCTGTCCAATCTGTCCTCTCCCGCCCTCTACATGCAGGCAGCGTTCCGCGCGCAGAACCCGTGCACGTTCACAAGCGGCGACACGATGTTCCAGAAGAAGAACGCCTACGTCTTCGACTTTGCCCCCGAACGCACGCTCACGATCTTCGACGCGTTCGCCAACAACCTCGCGCCTAGCCCTCCCATCGACGCCGGCGACCGCAGGGAGAACATCAGACGCCTGCTGAATTTCTTCCCCGTCCTCGGTGAAGACACCGAGGGTCGGATGATCGAACTCGACGCGGCCAAGGTGCTCACGTTCCCACAGGTGTTCAAGGCTCGCGAAGTCGTTCGGCGCGGCTTTCTGTCTAACCTGCTGTTCGCGAACGTGTCAGGCATCTTTCGCGCCGTAGAGCACTTCGAAGACATCCTTAACCAGCTGCCGGTCGCCAAAGAGAAGAAGGCCAAGCAGGTCGGTCCCATCGACATGCCGTTCCCGCCGCCAACCACAGACACCGACGGCAACGTGCAGATCGACTTTGGCGCCGTCATCAACCCAAAGATCGCCGAGCTGGGCAAGCCGGTCTACGCCGATGCAGATGTGCCCCAGCTTGATCCGGCTACGACGAAGGCGGCGGACGCTGCTAAGCAGGTCGCCGCGGTCGTGACCGAGAAGGCGCGCGACACGCGGGCGAAAGTCGCAGCCGAGTACGGGATGACGGCAAAGCAGGTAGAGAACGACGAGAAGTCCACCGAGGCGCAGGTGAAGGCTAAAGTGGAGCGCGCTTACGTCGACCACCAGATCGCGCTCAACCACATCGACGCCGAGGCCGCGGAGGCGGCCACGGAGGCCGAGTACATTGCGCTTGACGCGAAACGGGATGAAGCGAAGGCTGAGCTCGACGCGCGCGTGCTCACGATTTTCCACAGCACGCTCGACAGCGTCACTGAGACCGTTGTCACGCGCGAGGAGACCAAGAAGGCCCAATCGCAGGCCGACAAGACTATGGATGCCGCCCGCGACCACCTGCGCGGGTTCGCACGCACGATCCCGATGTTCCTCATGGCCTACGGCAACCGGAGTACGACCCTCGCCAACTTCGACGACTACACCCCGAACGACGTATTTGCCGAGATCACCGGTATCACCGAAGACGACTTCCGCAAGCTCCGCGATGGACGCGACGTGACCGACCAGACGACCGGGGAGACTACCCGTATCCCGGGCCTGTTCGACGAAGCCGTGTTCAACCAGGCGATTCAGGAGTTCTTGAACAAGAAGGACGAACTCTCCGACTACTTCGACCCGGCGCTGACTGAGGACATTTTCGCGTACATCCCGCAGCAAACGACGTCGCTCGTGTTCACACCGAAACCCGTCGTGGAGCTTATGTGCGACACGCTGGAAGAGGCGAACCCGGGCATCTTCTCCGACCCCGACAAGACGTTCGCCGATCTGTTCTCCACCGCGGGCCTGTTCTGCATGGAGATCGTCCGCCGCCTCGACAAGGGACTGACCGACGCGATCCCTGACCGGGACGACCGGCTACGACACATCCTGACCCGTCAGGTCTTCGAGATGAGCCACAACGAGATCCTGCACGATATCACCCTCGAAGCCGTGAGCGGCGGCGTGGCCGAGCGTCGCGCTTGGTTGGAAGACTCTGGACACTTCCGGATCGGCGACCTCGCCCGAAAGACCTCCGAGGAACGCGAACGGGCGGTTGAAGAAATGTTGGGAGACAACTGACGTGGTCAAGAAGTTCGATGTCGTTATCGGGAACCCTCCCTATCAGGAAGAGGCTCAAGGCGAAGGAACTCGCGATACTCCGATCTACCACCAGTTCATGGACGCTGCGTACGAAGTCGGCACCAAAGTCGTGCTCATCACGCCAGCTCGCTTCCTCTTCAACGCGGGCTTCACGCCCAAGGCATGGAACGAGAAGATGCTGGCGGACCCGCACCTTTCGGTACCGGTCTACGTCCGTGACAGCTCGCAGCTGTTTCCGGGCACGAAGATCCGTGCTGGCATTGCCGTCACCTACCGCGACGCCGACCGCGAGGGCGAAGCGATCGGCACCTTCACGCCGTTCCCAGAGCTCAACTCGATCCTGCACAAGGTTCGCGAATCGGGGACGGAGTTCATCGAGTCTCTGGGCATAACGAGTTCGCGCTCTTACCGATACACCGACAAGTTGTACGAAGATCACCCTGAGGCGCTCGAACTGCGCCCCGAGGGGAACGCCGCATTGGTCAACACCAACGCGTTCGAGTTGTTCTCGTTCCTCTTTCACGAGAACCCGCCAGCCGGCGGCAACGAGTACGTGCAGATTCTTGGCGTAATCAAGAACAAGCGCTTCCGTCGCTGGATTCGCAGCGAGTACCTGACTGGTCCGGAGAGCTTCGACAAGTACAAGGTGGCACTACCTGCGGCGAACGAGAGCAAAAAGCTTGGTTGGATGGCAGCACCTGAGATCGTTGAGCCCGGTGTCGCCGTTACTCAAACCTTCCTCACCATCGGAGCGTTTGCTACGGAAGCCGAGGCGCGAGCCTGCTTCTCATACGTCAAGACGAAGTTCGCCCGCGCGATGCTCTACGTCTTGAAGGTGACCCAGCACAACCCGCGGAGCACCTGGAAGTACGTCCCTGCCCAAGACTTCACCTCCACATCGGACATCGACTGGTCGCAGTCGATCCCGGATATCGACGCGCAGCTGTACGCGAAGTACGGTCTCGACGCCGCCGAGATCGCCTTCATCGATGACAGAGTCACACCCATGGAGTGACGCTGGCACCGGCGGCGATGGTGGCGATCCCTCACGTGGTTGCCGAAGTTCGTTACATCGCCTCCTCGCGCAAGAGCCGGGATGCGTCCAGGGGTGTCTATGGCCAGCCAAGCCGCGTGATGCGGAAGTATCGATGCCGTGGAGACTTTCAAGCGGACGCCGCTGCAGCTGTTCAACCTGCCTCAGCACTTCGTGATCCCACTCTTCCAGCGACCTTACGTGTGGAGGGAGGATGAGCAGTGGGGTCCGCTGTGGAGCGACATCCGCCGCGTGACCGAACTCCGGATCGCGGAACCGCGGTCGACCGCCACACACTTCCTTGGCGCGGTCGTTCTCCAGTCCCACGACGCACAGAGCAAGCGATTGACCACCTGGAACGTGATAGACGGACAGCAGCGCCTCACGACCCTGCAGATCCTCGCAGACGCTGCCTGCGCGCTTCTCGCAGGGAGTGGTCACGCACGCCTCGCCGGCCAGCTCGAGCGCCTGACCCACAACGACGAGATCTACGTCGAGGAAGGCGACAGCCGCCTCAAGGTCCGCCACCTCAATAAGGATCGAGCCGCGTTCGACGAAGTGATGATCGCCGAGCCGCCGGTCGACCACGCCGCCATGACTCACTCGGACTCCCAAATCGTCAGGGCACACGCCTACTTCTCCACTGTCGTCGAGCAGTGGTTGGGAGCACCCGACTCCGACCACTACGAAGTACAGGCGAAGGAACTCACCGCCGTCCTGCTCGACGGTCTTCAGTTGGTCTCCATCGAGCTGGAAGCATCCGACAACTCTCAGGAGATCTTCGAGACCCTCAACGCGCGCGGTACCCCGCTCACGGCTGCGGATCTGGTGCGAAACTTCGTCTTCCAGCGTCTGGATACTGAAGGTGGCGATACCGCGAAGGCCTATCGCGAGGACTGGCCGTTCGAGACGAAGTTCTGGATGAAGGAAGTGAGCGTGGGTCGCAACCTCGTCAGCCGAAGCTCCTTGTTCCTCAATCAATGGCTCATTGCCAGAACAGGGGAAGAGGTCAGCCCGCAATCGACCTTCAATAGGTTCAAGTCTTACGTCGAGTTGGAGTCGAGCCACTCGATGGGCGAGCTCTTACCGATCATCAAGACTCAAGCGCAACAGTACGAGTCCTGGACGGAAGCGGCTGGACGTCCTGGCGGGAGCCTTACCGCCGCTGAGATGGCCGTTTACCGGATGCAGGCTGCCGGCGTAGAAGTCTTGAAACCGCTTCTCATATGGGTGAGCGAGCCCGGGCGCGCCATCCCGCAGGAATCCGCAGATCGGATCATCAACGCAGCCGAGAGCTGGATGGTCCGCCGGCAACTCCTGCGACTCTCGGGAAGCGACATCGGCCGCATCGTCGCCGACATCATCGCGGCGAACTCGAAAGTACCGGTCAGCGAACTCGTCGAGCGAGTGACTGGCCACCTCGCCCGGCTCAACGTCACGAGCACCTACTGGCCAGGCGACGAGGAGCTTCGCCAGACACTGGCGATCGAGGCCGCCTACACGCGCTTCCCGCGCGGACGACTCCGCATGATCCTCGAGGCCGCAGAGGACCATTACCGCGCAGAGACCGGGCAGCCCCAGATCGAACGTAAGGGGTACCCCGTCGAGCATCTCCTCCCGCGAAGCTGGAAGGACACTTGGCCGGTCGGCAGTGCCGAAGATGCCGAAGCGCGGCAGGCACGCGTCCACCGCCTTGGGAACCTAACGCTCCTGACTCGGTCGCTCAACTCGAAAGTCTCGAACGGCCCATGGCCCGCGAAGCGGTCCGCTCTCCAGGATCACAACACCATCACCCTCACGGGCCGCGTCATCAAGCGCACCGAGCACGATGCCTGGGATGAAGCACTCATCGACGAGCGAACCGATGAATTGATCGAGACGCTGCTTCGCATATGGCCCGTGCCCGAGGGCCACCACGGCAGGGTCGTCGACCCGCAGACCAAGGCCGGCGATTGGGTCGAATTGAAGCACCTCATCGAAGCAGGACTGCTCACACCCGGAGAAACCCTCCTGGCGACGCACCGCGACTACAAAGGTCGAGAAGCAACCGTCGCCGCCGATGGTGCGATCATGCTAGACGGCAAGCTCTACAAGTCCCCGTCGGCCGCCGGAATTGCGTTGCGGAAACGGTCGACGAACGGCTGGTACTTCTGGGCGGTATCGGATGGGCGGCGACTGCGTGATGTCCGCACTGAGTTCCAGAACTCGATGCCCGCCGACGAATAGCTCGAGTTGCCTAGGGCATGACGGGCATGAAGGCCTGGCCCGTTCGCTTCGCGAGGGGTGCAATCAGTCACGCGAGTTAACGGCGTTTTCCGCCATCTGTCCACATTGATCATCGTCCGCGTTGACGCGAGCGCGGCAGTGTCAGACGCTGACCTCGAACCCCGAACGAGCGGAGGTCGAGATGGGCACCATAACCCGGAACAAGACGGGGAAGGGCCGTCGCTACCGCGTCCGCTACCGGAAGCCGGATCACACCGAGGCGGAGAAGCGCGGTTTCACCACGATCCGCGAGGCGAAGCTCTGCCTCTCGATGGTCACGGTGGCGAAGTCGAAGGGCGAGTACATCGATCCTCCGTCGTCACGAGTGCCGGTCCGGATGTTCGCCGACAGCTGGCTGCGCTCCGAGCAGCCGCCGATGTCGAAGCCCTCGTACTACATGACCCTGGAGCGGTCGTGGAAGAACCACGTCGCTCCCGTCTGGGCCGACAGGGAGATCTTCTCGATCCGACGCTCCTAAGTCCAGGATTGGGTGTCCGAGCTCGCGACGCAGAAGTCGAGCACCGTCGTGCTTCGCGCGCTGGGGGTCCTCGCCGGCATCCTCGATGTCGCCATCGACGACCGGCGCCCCGCGAACAACCCTGCCCGACACATCCGCAACCTCCCTCGGCGAGGGCCGGGCAAGCGGCGCGTCTACCTCTCACACGACCAGGTGGCGACACTGGCGGCATGCTCAGCGCACCCGACGATGGTCCTGACGCTGGCGTACACCGGCGTGCGCTGGGGCGAGGCAACGGGGCTGCGGGTGCGCAGCGTCAACCGGCTGCGTAAGCGGTTCGTCATCGAAGAGAACGCGGTGATGATCGGCTACGAGGTCCACGTCGGCACACCGAAGACGCACGAGAAGCGCTCGGTACCTTATCCCGATCGCTTTGCTCCGATGATCGAGCAGGCCTGCGCCGGCAAAGGTCCGGAAGGACTGCTCTTCGATGACGGCGTCAGCCACATGCGCAACTCGGGCGCGCAGGGATGGTTCGCGAACGCAGTGAAGCGTGCGCAGGCGATTGATCCATCGATCCTCCGACTCACGCCCCGCAACCTCCGCGACACCACCGCATCGCTCGCGATCAGCTCCGGCGCCAACGTGAAAGCCGTGCAGCGGATGCTCGGCCACGCATCCGCGGCGATGACGCTCGATACCTATGCAGACCTCTTCGACGACGATCTGGATGCCGTCGCATCTCGCCTCAACGACGCAATGCCGCTGATCGCGTTGCCAACGGGTGCGCAGACCCGCTACCGCCATCCGCACTGACCGCCGAGAGCAGTTTGCTCTGTTTTCGGGTGAGGTTCGAGACGCCGAATCTGCCCGATTTCGTCGTTCTGAGACATCGAACGAAGCCCTCTGAAGCGCCCCGTTCTGGGCTCATAGCTTTCTCAAATGCGGCCAAAAAGCGGTCAAGAATGGATTCTGAAAGGCCTGACCACGGAAGAAAAACCCGGTCAGGAACAAAAACGGCGGTGCCCCTGGAGGGATTCGAACCCCCGACCCGCTCCTTAGGACGGAGTGGCTCTTCCACTGAGCTACAGAGGCAAGGCACCCCAAGTCTAGACGGCCGCGGGCCGCGGCATCCCGTCCCTCCGCAACCCCAGCGCACCCCGCCCTATGCTGACCAACGTGACCCGAGACGCCCCAGCCGCTGCGCCGGCGCGCAGGCCGCTGCGGACGGCGCTCGGACTCCTCGCCGCGTTCGTGCTCTTCTTCGCCACCATGGCCACGTGGATCGGCGGGCTCATCGCGTTCCACGCGCTCGGTATCCCGATGCAGGGCGACGAGTGGCTCGGCTGGGTGCTCGCGGGGCTCATCGCCCTCGCGGTGTGGCCACTCGCGGGACGGCGAGCACATCGCGAGTTCTGGGCTCACCAGCACCACGGCGCCATTCCGCCGAGAGCGTCCGTGACGACACCGGATCGCGCTCTGCGCATCCTCGTCATGGTCGTCGGCGCGGCGGGGCTCGTCGCGCTGTGCGGGCCGCGCAACATCACTCTCGCCCTGGCCGAGGCGTGGCAGATCATCGCTCCGGGCGGACGGTCATCTAGTGCGCTCCTGCAGCTGATTGGTCTGCTGCTGTGCTTCGTGCTGATGGTTCCGCCGATGCTCATCACACAGCGGAGCCTCCGCCGCACCCCGCGCGATCACCCGGATCGCCTGGGCCTCGAGCTCCGCCAGAACTGGTACGTGTCGGCAGCGACCGCGTGGGTCTGCTGCCTGCTGCTCGGGCTGATCGTGAGCTTCGTTCTCGCCAAAACCCTCTGACGCGGTAGTCGCCCGCCGACCTTCAGAATTCCCTGGGAGTCGGCGCTCACGTTTGCGTTCGACTCTGATTCTCGGAATCGTGGCGGGCTCCGCAGCAATCCACGGAAGGAGAGCTTCATGCTCACGCTCACCGAGAACGCCGCCACCGCGGTGAAGAACCTCACCGCCCAGATCCCCGCCGAGACCGGCGGTATCCGTATCAGCGACTCCGGCTCGCCCGAGACCGGCTTCGCCCTCTCCCTCGCCGAGGCTCCCCAGAGCGAGGACGCCGTTGTCGAAGCAGACGGCGCACGCGTGTTCGTCGACCCGGCCGCAGCGCTCGCGCTCGACGACCGCGTGCTCGACGCCCAGGTCGACGGAGAGGGCGCGATCAGCTTCGCGCTCGGCGTCCGGGGCTGACACCCCCACAGACTTCGAGAGCCCCGGCATCCGCATCCTCAGCGCGGAGGCCGGGGCTTTCGTCTGTTCGGGGCGCAGGCGCGACCACGCAGTCCTCTTGACGCCGCGCACGCCCTTCCATATAGCCCGCGAGAATGATGGCACGCGCTATGCGTGCTCAATCTCCTTTCCGGCGCAGCGGCAGCCGGTTCCGCCCGGCTAGATTGTTTGCGTGAACGAAGTGTGGATCGTGTACCACGACAGCGGGCCGGACGACAATATCCTCGGCGTATTCGGATCGCTGGAGGAAGCGCAAGGCTACGCGGAGGAAGTCGGCCCACAATGGAAAAAGGGTGCGCTCGTAAGCCACTTCCCCGTCCCGTGGCGATCCGCAGATCGTCAGACGATCATCGAGATCTAGCGACACCGATCGACGCACGCTGAAAGACCCCATCGATAGGGTCGAGAGGATGGAAGCCGAGATCATCCCCCGCATCATCCTGCTCGTCACGATGGGCGGCGCGGGAGCGCTGCTGATCTGGATGGCGCGGGCTGCGGCATCCGGAAAGCTCAAGCGGAACTCCCTCGCCGGCATCCGCACCCCCACCACGATGGCCAACGACGAAGCGTGGCTCGCCGCCCACGTGCGTTCGAAGAGCGCGACGCTCCTCACCGGCTACCTGTCCGTCGCGATCGGGGTGATCTCGCTTGTGCCCATGCCTCCGGCAGCACTCGGCGTCATGGTGCTCGTGGGCGCCGCGCTCATGGTCATCGTGATGATGTGGGGAACGCGCGTCGGAATCAAAGCGGCCCTGGCGGCGACCGAGGCAGCGCGGTGACACCAGCGCCCATCGAGATCGACCTGTACGACGACGTCGTCTTGCGCTCGCTGCGCGAAGAGGATGCCGCGGCTCTCGCCGAGGCGTACCGCGTGAATAGCGATCACCTCGCGCCGTTCGAGCCGATCCGCTCAAACGACTTCCGCACCGAATCGGGGCAGCGGACCGAGATCGCCGCGCTCATAGCGAGCCGCGAGGCCGGCACCGCCCTGCCCCTCGTCCTCGCCCATGGCTCGCGAATCGTCGGACGGGTCACGCTCTCGAGCATCACCCGCGGAGCCTTTCAGAGCGGGAACCTCGGCTACTGGATCGACCAGCGCTATGCGGGCCGCGGCCTTATGACCGCCGCGGTGAACGAGATCTCACGTCTCGCGGCGGACGACCTGCAGCTGCACCGCATCCAGGCCGGCACCCTCGTCGACAACATCGCTTCGCAGACCGTCTTGAGAAAGTGCGGCTTCGTCGAGTTCGGGCTCGCGCCGGACTACCTGCTCATCGCCGGCCGCTGGCAGGACCACCGACTGTTCCAGAGGATTCTCGAGCCCTGAGGTTCGGGCGGGCCGCGAAACGTGGCCCAGCTGGCACTTCGCGCCCACTCGCCGCATCAATAGCGGCGTGACCTGACAAGCGAATCGCATCGGCCGCCGCAGCGGAGAGGCGGCGATTGTAGCGATCGCATATGCCCGCTGTCACGACGCGCAACACAACTCACGGCCGAAATACCGGTACGGGAAGATGAGGCGCGCCATCCCGGCGCGACCCGTCGCCTCGCCCTGGAGGATCCCGTGTCTTACGCCACCCCGCAGCCCGCAGCCTCGAACGTCGACCCGCTCTCGCAGCCCCTCTATGGCGCGAGCTTCGGCCAGGCCTTCGGTCGCTTCTGGAAGAAGTACGCCACCTTCACCGGTCGCGCAAGCCGCAGCGAATTCTGGTGGTGGTACCTCGCGGCCGCCGTCGTGACCGCCGTGCTCTACATCTTCGCCGGCATCCTGGGCTTCTCCGGTGTCACCTACGACTCGGTCACCGGCGCGGTCGCGCCCGGCCCGCTGTTCGCCATCGGCGCGGTGCTGATCGCCGTCTGGCACCTGGCGACGCTGGTGCCCACGATCGCCCTCTCGTGGCGCCGCCTGCACGACGCGAACCTCGCGGGGCCGTTCTGGTTCCTCAGCCTGGTCGCCGGCATCGGCAGCCTGGTCGTGCTGGTGCTCTGCCTGCTCCCCTCGAACCCCGCGGGAGCTCGCTTCGACCGCTGACCGCAGCCTCGATCACTCCGGACGGTCGGCGAGCCAGTACAACGCTCCGTCGGCCGTCCGCTCGAGCACGCCGGTGTCGACGGCGTGACGGCGGAAGAACGCGGCATCCGTCACGAACATGCCCAACCGCTCGTTGAGCGCCGGCTCGGTGACTCGTTCGCCCTCGCCGACGACCCGGCGCGCCACGGCCGCCACAGCGGGGTCGAGCTCGTCCAGCGCGAGATCACCGGCTGAGATCCGCGAGCCCTGCAGCACCGCCAGCGGGCCGAGTCGAGCGTCGAGCGCGGCGAGCGCCTCATCCAGAAAGCTCTCGCTCAGCCGCACGCCGCCATCCGCCCGTTCGGCGATGCCGCTGCGAACGAACGCCTCTGACTGCTCCCCCGCGGATGCCGTCGGCGTCGGCCCGATCAGCTCAGCGAAAGCCACGCGCAGGCGCGTACTGCGAAGCATCATGACGAGGGACCGGACCGGACGCAGCGACGAAGCAGACATCCCTCGATCCTCACCGACCGCAGAGCGTGCATCAAGGCGACGAGCTGACCGCGCCGCGCGGGCCATCGGGTGTCTGACCTGGCACTTCGCGCCCACTCGCAGCGCCAGAAGGGGCTTGAGGTGACAGGTGAATTGGGAAAGAGCAGAAGCCCAAGCGCGTGCGAGCTCACACAGCCGGGGCGTCCACGCAGACCACGCTTCACTTGGCACCTCGCGCCCCTTCACGCCGTCGGAAGGGGCCACAGCTGCCAAGTGAACCTCTGAGAGAGCAGAAACTCGGGCGTGTGCGAGCTCGCGCAGTCAGGGGCGTCCGCGCAGACCACGCTTCACCTGGCACGTCGCGCCCACTCACAGCGCCGGAAGGGGCCACAGCTGCCAAGTGAACCTCCGAGAAAGCAGAAACTCGGGCGTGTGCGAGCTCGCACAGCTGGGGCGTCCACGCAGACCACGCTTCACCTGGCACCTCGCGCCCCATCACAGCGCCAGAAAGGACCACAGCTGCCAAGTGAACCGACGCATACGCGTGCGAGCTCGCGCAGCGCAGAGAGACCACACTTCACCTGGCACCTCGCGCCCACTCACAGCACCAGAAGGGGCCGCAGCTGCCAAGTGACTCCCGAGAGAGCAGAAGCCCAAGCGCGTGCCAGCTCGCGCAGCGCAGAGCGACCACGCTTCACCTGGCACCTCATGCCCACTCACGCCACCAGAAGGGGCCACAACTGCCAAGTGAGCCGCGTAGCCCCCATACACACCGACCTCGCGCGCGTGAGCATCGCGTCGGGCTCGCGGCATTCAGGCTGCGAACTGATCCAGCAGCGACGTCAGGTGCGCGCGGGTCAACGCCGCCGCGCGCTCACCATCTCGATCGGCGATCGCGTCGGCGATGCGCTCGTGCACCTCGTGATCCGCCCCGCCATCGCCCGCACCATCACCCACACCGGCACCAGCACCCCCGCGCCCGCCCCGCGCTCGCAGCATCGCGATCATGGCCTCGCGACTGCGCGGGGTGAAACCGTCGAACATCTCGAGCAGCAGCGGATTGTGCGACGCGGCGACGATGACCCGGTGGAACGCGGCATCCGTGTCGATGTGCTCCTCGATATCCGAACGGTGGGCGGCGCGCTGATCCAACGCGGCACGAAGCGCCCGCAGCTCGGCTGGGGTCCGGCGCACCGCGGCGAGCGCCGATGCTTCGACCTCGATCGCGAGGCGCGCTTCGAGCACGGCACGGATGTCGGCACGTCCGACGACGCGCGACCATTCCTCGGGCACGTCGAGCGCGGCGACGAACACACCCGCGCCCTGGCGTGAGGTCAGCACCCCGCGCCCGGCGAGCTGGCGGATGGCCTCGCGGACGGTCGAGCGACCGACGCCGAGCTGCGGCGCCAGGGTCGTCTCCCCCGGCAGCTTCGCACCCAGCGCCCACTCCCCCGCACGCACCCGGGCGAGCAGCAGCTCGGCAGCCTGATCAGCGAGCGGTTCCCGTCGGACGGTGGTCATACCCACATCATCCCACCACTCAGACAACACCTCAGCTTGTCTGAGGAGTTGTGGTAGCGTCTCGATCATGCTCGACCGTCACGACCTTCTTCTTCGCCGCCACGGCGGGGCCTAGCCAGACCGGCTCCCCACCGTGGAGCCTCCCCGCGCCGGTCTCCCCTCCGAGCAATGCGAGAAGACCCATGACGATCCACGCCTCCACCCGCCTCTCCCCTCCCGCGGGCCCCGTCCCCGCCGATGCGCCCGCCTGGAACCGGCAGCGCCGGTCGCAGATGCCCTCGCATCGGTACCGCGACGCGTTCGCGCGCGTCGACATCCCCGCGGCACATCAGGCGATCCAGCGCAGCTGGCCGGCCAACCGTCTGACAACCGCACCGCTCTGGGTCCCCGTCGACCTCCGCGATGGCAATCAAGCTCTCGCCGAGCCCATGGATCCCGAACGCAAGCGTCGCTTCTTCGAGCTGCTCGTGACGATGGGCTACAAGGAGATCGAGGTCGGCTACCCCTCCGCCTCGCAGACCGACTACGACTTCGTGCGCCTGATCGCTGAGACCGACCTCGCCCCCGATGACGTCACGATCGTCGTGTTCACGCCCGCCCGGCGCGACCTCATCGAGCGGACGGTCGCGTCGATCCGCGGCATCCGCAACGAGGTCGTCATCCACATGTACACCGCGACTGCGCCGGTGTGGCGGGATGTCGTGCTGGGCCGCGACCGGCACGAGCTGGCAGAGCTGATCGTCGCGGGCGGCGAAAATGTGCTGCGTCTCGCGGGCGACCTGCCGAACGTCCGCTTCGAGTTCTCGCCCGAGGTGTTCAACCTCACCGAGCCCGACTACGTGCTCGAGGTCTGTGACGCGATGACGACGCTGTGGGATGCCACGCCCGCGCGCCCCGTCATCCTGAACCTCCCCGCCACCGTCGAGATCGCGACCCCGAACGTGTACGCCGATCAGATCGAGTACATGCATCGGAACCTCGGCCGTCGCGATTCGGTGATCCTGTCGGTCCACCCGCATAACGACCGCGGCACCGGCATCGCCTGCGCTGAGCTAGCGGTGCTCGCCGGGGCGCAGCGCGTCGAGGGGTGCGTCTTCGGCAACGGCGAGCGCACCGGCAACGTCGACATCGCCACGCTCGCGCTCAACCTGCACGCGCAGGGCATCGACCCGATGATCGACTTCTCCGACATCGACGAGATCCGGCGCACGGTCGAGTACTGCAACCGCATCGAGATCCACCCCCGGCATCCGTATGTCGGCGACCTCGTGCACACGGCCTTCAGCGGCACGCACCAGGACGCCATCAAGAAGGGCTTCGCTGAGCACCGCCGACGTGCCGCCGCGCTCGGGCGCGACGAGCGCGAGATCGACTGGCGCGTGCCCTATCTGCCGATCGATCCCGCCGACCTGGGGCGCAGCTACGACGCCGTCATCCGCGTGAACTCGCAGTCGGGCAAGGGCGGCGTCGCGTATCTGCTCGAGACGACCTACGGCATCGAGCTGCCGCGGCGCTTCCAGATCGAGTTCGCGCGACACGTGCAGCGGCACACGGATGCCGGCGGCGGCGAGGCTACGGCGAGCGAGCTCTGGGAGTTGTTCCGGACGACCTATCTCGGCGACACGACCGCCGGCCTCCAGCTGACGAGCTACGACTCGACGGATGCCGGCACCGCGATCACCCTCACCGTCGGCGACGCCGTCCACACGAGCGAGCACTCCGGAGTCGGCCCCGTCGAGGCGCTGACGGCCGCCCTCGCCGAGCACGGGATCGTCGTCGAGGTCCTGAGCCTGCACCAGGGCAGTGTCGGCAGCGGCACCGGCACCGACGCCCTGACCCTCGTCGAGTTTCGTCGCGGCGCCGACGCGGTGGGCTGGGCCGCCGGCTCGAACCGATCGGTGCTCGCCGCCACCCTCGACGCGATCATCCGTGCCGCGCAAGGACCGGCGGAGGCGACATACTGACCTCGTGAGAATCGCGATCGCCGGCAGCACCGGCACCGTCGGCCGACACGTCCATCGCATCGCTACCGATCGGGGTCATGACGTCGTCGCGCTTACGCGCAGCAACGGCCACGACCTCGAGCATGCCTCGCTCCCGTCCTCGGTGCTGGACGGTGTCGACACGATCGTCGACGTCAGCGGCATCCAGACGCTCTCGCGGCATCGCTCGCGCCGGTTCTTCGAGAGGGTGTCGGCCAACCTGGAGCAGGCGGGAACGGCAGCGGGGGTCGCGCACCTCGTCGCCCTGTCGATCGTCGGCATCGACGGCGTGGATGCCGCCTACTACGGCGGCAAGCTCGCGCACGAGCGTGCCGTGCAACGCGGGGCCCTCCCCCACACGCTGCTCCGCGCTGCGCAGTTCCACGAGTTCGCCGAGCAGACGCTCGTCCGAGGGAAGGTGGGCCCGATCACGGTGGTGCCCGCGGCCCGCGTCCGCCCCATCGCCGCCGAGGAGGTCGCCGAGCACCTCGTCACGCTCGCGGAGGGCGCGCCGGCGGGCCGCGCCCGCGACCTGACCGGACCGAGGGACGAGCTGCTCATCGACATGGTGCGAGCGCTGCTCGATGCCCGCCGCATCCGCAGGACCACGATCGAGATGCGTCTGCCGGGCTCGTTCGGCCGTGCGATGTCGTCGGGTCGACTGCGCGGGCACGCGAACGCCGAACGCGGCACCGTCACATTCGCGGAGTGGCTCGCCGCACAGAGCTGAGGTGCCGGTCGCGGCACCGGAGCACCACGCGGTCAGGCCGCCGGTTCCCCGTCCGTCGTCTCGAGCGAACGCAGGTATGCGGCGTTGCCGCGCAGCGCGGGCTTGTAGCGCTCGAGCTCGTCCGAGTCGACGGCGTCGGCGAGAAGGTCGAGCAGTCCGGCGAGCGCGCGATCGACCCGCCCGGCCGCGTGGAGCGTGAGCGCTTCGAAGGCGCCGAGCGACACCGACTCGGGGAACTCGCGCCGCCCGTCGGCGAACACCGCGAGCGACTCATCGAGGCGGCCGAGGTTGCGCAGCGTGCTGCCGTACTGCAGCAGGCAGCGGCGCCGGATGTCTCCGCTGAGACCTGCGTCGAGCGCGCGCTCGTACAGCGCGCAGGCCGCTGCCTCGTCACCGGCGGTGTCGTAGGCGCCGGCAAGCTCGTAGACGACTCGCGGGTCGTCGGGGTGCTGCTCGTACAGCGGCGCGAGGGCGGCGATCGTCGGTGCCATGTCACCGCGATCGCGTGCCGCAAAGATCCGATCGAGTTCGGTGTACAGCTCATCCACGTCCGCCATCCTCGCAGGCCCGGCCCTCTACGGCGTCGCGGCACAAGCGGCAAGCACCTGCGACTCGAAACCGACTCGTGTTGACTGCCGGGATGAGCAATTGGGCCGAGACCGTCATGTGGTGGCACGTGTACCCGCTGGGATTCACGGGAGCGCCGATCCGGCCGGAAGACCGCGGCGCCGGCGAGGGATCGGCGGATGCCGGTGACCCGAGCGGGCACGTCGAGCACCGGCTCGGCCGCATCGAGGCGTGGCTCGACCATGCCGTCGAGCTCGGGCTCAACGGGCTGCTGCTCGGGCCGGTGTTCGCGTCGAGCACGCACGGCTACGACACGACTGACTACTTCCGTCTCGACGCGCGCCTCGGTGACGGTCGCGACCTCGACCGCCTCATCGCCGCCGCGCACGACCGCGGCATCCGCGTGCTGTTCGACGGCGTCTTCAACCATGTGGGCCGTGAGCACCCCGCGTTCCACGAACTCGAAGAGCATGGCCCCGGAGCCGACACCGCCGACCTCTTCCGCGTGCGGTGGGACGGCTGGCAGCCCGGCGCGCCGGTCGACGCCGACGTCTTCGAGGGGCACGACGCCCTCGTGACGCTGAATCATGACTCCCCCGCCGTCGCCGACCTCGTCGTCGACGTGATGACCCACTGGCTGGGTCGCGGCATCGACGGGTGGCGACTGGATGCCGCCTACGCCGTGCCACCCGCGTTCTGGGCCCGGGTGCTGCCGCGGGTGCGCGCCGATTATCCCGAGGCATGGTTCCTCGGCGAGGTCATTCACGGCGACGCGGCCCGCATCGTCGAGGAGTCGACGATCGACTCGCTCACGCAGTACGAGCTGTGGCAGGGCATCTGGCACGGCATCGCCGACGGCAACCTGTTCGAGCTGAAGCACGCCATCGAGCGGAACAACGAGCTGCTTTCGACATTCGCGCCGCAGACGTTCGTCGGCAACCACGACGTCACACGCATCGCCTCGGCGGTCGGCCTCGACCTGGTGCCGCATGCGCTGGCGGTGCTCTTCACCGTCGCGGGAGTGCCGTCGGTATACGCGGGCGACGAATACGGCTACGAGGCGGTGAAGGAGGAACGCCTCGGCGGCGACGATGCGGTGCGCCCCGAGTTCGTAGAAACGCCGCCGGCCCCGGAGTCGCTGTCGGCGGACGCGCAGCATATCCTGCGCACGCACCAGCAGCTCATCGCGATCCGCCGTCAGCATCCGTGGCTCCATCGCGCCCACACCGACGTGATCCACATCGACAACACCGCGATGGTGCTGCGCACCGCGACCGGAACGGATGCCGTCGTCACGGCCCTCAACCTCTCCGATGCACCCGTGACCGTGCCGGTCGCCGACGCGACGCAGCTGCTTGCCGGCACTGCCGACCTGAGCGGCGATGCAGCATCCCTCGCCCCGCACGGCTGGGCGGTGCTGTCGGCTCCCTCCGCCTGACGCGGGGCGCGGCGGCTCACCGGAAGTCTCGCGACTGGTGCCTCACCCCCACCCGCAGGTCTTCGAACGCGTCGGCGAGGATGTTCACGACACCTTCGTTCGACCGCTCGAGGATGCCGCGCACGATGAGCGCCGGGCTGTCGCGCACGACCCGCCGGTAGCGGTGCCACATGCCCGTCGAGCAGATGACGTTCATCAGGCCGTGCTCGTCCTCGAGGTTGAGGAACGTGATGCCGGAGGCCGTCGCCGGGCGCTGCCGGTGGGTGACGAGCCCGGCGATCTCGACACGGCGTCCCGACTCGTGCTGTCGCAGATCGTTCGCGGTGAGCACTCCGCGGGCGTCGAGCTGCGAGCGGTAGTGGGTCATCGGATGGTCATCGGGTGAGATGCCCGTGGCCCACAGGTCGGAGGCGAGCACGTCGTAGCTCGACTGATCGGTGAACAACGGCGGCTGCACGGCGATGAGTGAATCGGGCAGGTACTCGATGCGGTCCTGCGCGGCCGACCCCGCCAGCCAGATCGCTTCGCGGCGGGTGTGCCCGAAGCACTCCAGCGCCCCCGCGGTCGCGAGTGCTTCGAGCTGCGTCGTGTCGGCACCGGTGCGCCGCACGAGGTCGCGCATGTCACGGTAGGGACCGGATGCCTCGCGCTCGGCGACGATCCGCTCGGCGAACCTCTTGCCGATGCCGGTGACCGCGGCGAGCCCGAGCCGCACCGCGAAGCCGCCGTCGCGGCGATGCGCCGCCGACTCGTCGGGGGCGTTGATGTCGAACACCGGCACCGGCGGCTGCTCGCCCAGGCAGCTGTCGAGCCCCGTCGGCGCCCTCTCCCCCTCCTCGGACACGTGTTCGAGCACGGCTTCGGCCCCCGAGAGCTGCAGGTCGGGGCGCCGCACCTCGACCCCGTGACGACGGGCATCGGCCGAGAGCGTCGCGGGCGAGTAGAAGCCCATCGGCTGGGCGCGGAGCAACCCCGCGAGGAACGCGGCGGGATAGTGCAGCTTGATCCACGAGCTCGCATAGACGAGCAGCCCGAACGAAAGCGAGTGGCTTTCGGCGAAGCCGAAGTTCGCGAACGCCTGGATCTTGGCGTAGATGTCGTCGGCGGCATCCCCGACGAGCCCGTTCTCGGCCATGCCGTCGTAGAGCTTCTGTCTGAGCGAGTCGATGCGTTCGATACCGCGCTTCGAGCCCATCGCGCGGCGCAGCAGGTCGGCGTCCTCGCCCGAGAGCCCGCCGATGACCATGCCCATCTGCATGAGCTGCTCTTGGAAGACCGGCACCCCGAGGGTGCGTTCGAGCACCGGCTTGAGCTTCTCGTGCGGGTACGTCGTGGTCTCGTAGCCGAGCTTGCGTCGCACGTACGGATGCACCGCACCACCCTGGATGGGCCCGGGCCGGATGAGCGCGATCTCGATCACGAGGTCGTAGAACCGGCGCGGCTGCAGGCGCGGCAGCAGTCCCATCTGCGCGCGGGACTCGACCTGGAACACCCCGATGGAGTCGGCCCGGCACAGCATGTCGTAGACCGCGGCCTCTTCCTTCGGCAGGGTCGACAGCTCGAACTCCTCGCCCGTCGCCCCCTCGATGAGGTCGAAGCAGTACTGCAGGGCGGCGAGCATCCCGAGGCCGAGCAGGTCGAACTTCACCAGCCCCATCCAGGCGGCGTCGTCCTTGTCCCACTGGATGACGGTGCGGTCCTGCATCCGGGCGTGCTCGATCGGCACGACCTCGCCGACGGGGCGATCGGTCAGTACCATGCCGCCCGAGTGGATGCCCAGGTGCCGGGGAGCCTTCAGCAGCTCGGCGGCGTAGCTGAGCACCCGCTCGGGGATGTCGTGGTCGGGCCCAGTGTCGAGGGTCGCACCCCAACGTTCGACCTGCTTCGACCAGGCGTCCTGCTGGCCCGGTGAGTGTCCGAGCGCCTTCGCCATGTCGCGTACGGCGTTCTTCGGCCGGTACTGGATGACGTTGGCCACCTGCGCCGCACGCTCGCGGCCGTAGGTGGTGTAGACCCACTGGATGATCTCTTCGCGCCGGTCGGAGTCGAAGTCGACGTCGATGTCGGGCTCCTCCTCGCGCAGCGCCGAGAGGAAACGCTCGAACGGCAGCCGGTAGTAGATGGAGTCGATCGCGGTGATGTCGAGCAGGTAGCAGACGGCGCTGTTGGCCGCCGATCCCCGCCCCTGGCACAGGATGCCGCGGCGCCGCGCCTCTTGCACGATGCCGTAGACGATGAGGAAGTACCCGGGGAAGTCCTTCTGCTCGATGACGGCCAGCTCCCGTTCAATGCGGTCGCGGTCTTCGGGCGGGAGGTTCGGGTATTTGCGGGGCACCGCCTCCCACACGATCTGGCGCAGCCACGACATGGGCGTGTGGCCCTCGGGCACGGGGAGCTTCGGCAGGGCGGGCTTGGCCCGTCGCAGCGGGAAGGCGAGCTCGTCGGCGAGCTCGACGGTGCGCGCCACGGCTCCGGGGTACCGGCGGAAGCGACGGGTCATCTCGGCCCCCGACCGCAGGTGCGCCCCCGCATGGGAGGGCAGCCACCCGTCGAGCTCATCGAGACCGCGATTGGCCCGGACCGCCGCGATCGCGGCGGCGAGGTGGGCGCGCTCGGGCACGGCGTAGTGAACGTTGTTCGTCGCGAGGATCGGCAGGCCGCGCTCACGCGCGAGGCCGGCGAGGATGTCGTTGTGCCGCGAGTCCAACGGCTCGCCGTGGTCCATCAGCTCGACCTCGACGGCATCGCGCCCGAACCGGTCGACCAGGGCGTCGAGCTCGGCGGCGGCGGCATCCGGTCCTCGCTCGATGAGCGCCCGGCGCACTGCTCCCTTGCGGCACCCGGTGAGGATGCTCCACTCGCCTCCGGCGATGTCGGCCAGATCGTCGAGCCGGTACCGGGGCTTGCCCTTCTCGGCTCCCGCAAGCTGCCCCCGCGTGAGCGCGCGGGCCAGCCGGTGGTACCCCTCTTCACCGCGAGCGAGGACCAGCAGATGCTCGCCCATCGGGTCTGCCTCATTGCGCGCGGCGCCGACGCGCTGCGGCAGATCGAGCGACAGCTCGGCCCCGAACACCGTCTTCACGGCGAGCTGCTCGGCGGCCTCGGCGAAGCGGACGATGCCGTAGAAGCCGTCGTGATCGGTGACCGCGAGGGCGTGCAGCCCCAGCCGCTCGGCCTCTTCGGCCAGCTCTTCGGGCGACGAGGCGCCGTCGAGGAACGAGTACGACGTATGAGCGTGCAGCTCGGCGTACGGCACCGCATCGTCGGGACGCTCGATCCTCGGCGCGGAGTACTTCCCCCGTTTGCGCGACCACGCGGGGCTGTCACCGCCGTCCGCCCCCGGCGGCGCGCTCGGCGCACGGTTGCCGCTGAGCAGGCGTTCCATCTCGGACCACGGCACCGAGGGGTTGTTGAAACCCATCAGTCGTACCGCCCTTCGACCGACCACTCGCCGCCGTCGCACACCAGCAGCCATGCGGTCTGGGTGGCATCGACCATCTGGAAACGGTGGGCGCGTCGCGATCGCACGGCATCCCACTCCCGTTCGATCACCGGCCAGGGTCCCGCCCACGAGCGGATGCCCCGCGATCCGGTCGACGACACCAGCGCGGCCGGGATCGCCGTGAGCTCGCCCCGGCCGTCGACGGCCACCATGTCGCCCTCCCGGTCGACGACCGCCAGCGGCAGCGCCCGCTCGAAGACCGTCGCGGGCAGCGGATCGGGCAGGCTGCCGGGCCATGGCCGCTCGCGCGAGCTCGTGACCGGACGATCGCCCCACGGTACGAGCACCTGCCGCTCGGCGAGCCAGCGCCCGCCGCCCACGACCGGCGTGACGACGCCCGTGTGTCCGAGCATCGCCTGGACGCGCGACAGGGCGTGGTGCACCCGCTGCTCAGGGCCGGAGCCGAACAGCGAGACGGCGTGATGGGATGCCGCATCCACCGCTTCGGGCTCGATCTTGACCCTCGCGACACCGCTGGTGAGCTTGCCGCTCTCGGCCAGCTGCCACCGCACCCGGTCGACGACGGCGGCAGGATCGAAGGTGCCGGGGTGGAGCCAGACGCGATTGCTCGTCTCACCGCGGTCGCCGGTGAGGATCACGCGCAGCTCGGTGCACACGAGATCGACCGCCCCGAGACCGGCGATGAACTCCTCGGCGGCGACCCTCATGCCGAACGCGACCTGATCGGCGAGATCGAGGGGCGGTTCGAACGCGACCTCGCGGTGCAGTTCGGGCGGCGGGGTGCGCGGGACGACGGGGCGGGAGTCGGCGCCGGCTGCGAGCCCGTGCAGCCGGACGCCTCGGGGACCGAACCGTTCGACAAGACGCTCGGGGTCGATCGCAGCGAGGTCGCCGAGAGTCTGCACCCCGAGCCGGGCGAACAGGTCGACCGTGTCGTCGTCGAGCACGGCGATCGTCAACGGCGCGAGGAACTCGGCGGAACGCCCGGCTTCGACCACCCGGATGGGGCGTTCGGGCCGCGTGCTCATCCGGGCCGCCTGCTGCGCGGTGAAAGGGCCGTCGGCGACACCGACCCGCACATCGAGATCGCCCTCGGCTACCGCCGCCAGCAGCGCACCGGCCGCCTCGGTCTCACCGCCGTAGAAACGGGCGGGTCCGCGCACGCGCAGTGCGCACAACCCCGCTTCGAGAACCTGCACGCCCGGCGCCATCTCTTCGAGGCGCGCGACGATCGGCGCGAACTCACGGTGGTCGCGCACCGCGTCGGCGTCGACCACCTGCAGCGCGGGGCATCGCGCCTGCGCGTCACGGCGACGCTGGCCGCGGGCGACACCGTCGGCCCGCGCAGCCGCCGAACACGCGATGACCACGCCCTTCTCGAACACCGCGATCGGCGCGTTCGGGTCGCCGCCGCTCTCGCGCACGGACGCCACGACCGGCCAGTCGGGCACCCACACCACGAGGCTGCGTACCGGTGCCGTCACCTCCTGCTCCCCCACGTCAGACCGCCCGTCGCATCGGGATCGGCTCGACGATCGGACCGCCCGCGAGTGCCCGCTCGTGCGGAGCGGCAGAGATCGCGCCATCGGGTGCCGGCAGCAGCATCCGCGCCGATCGGGGCACCGGAAACCGCCGACTCGACACGGTGACCGTCAGCTCGCGGTCGCTGAGGTAGCCGTCGCCGTCGCCCAGCCCCGACCAGCGCGGATCGGTGACGTCGAGCATGGCTTCGGTCTGCGGCCACGGCCCCTGCACGAGAAGCACCGTTCCGCGGTCGCGCAGCCGGCCGGCGAGCTTGGCGATGTCGGAGTCTTTCGCCCGCTCGGGCGGACGCACCGCGACGACGGGAAGCACGTCGGCGATCGTCGCGGTGACAGCGAGCCAGCGTGCACCCGGATCGGGGATCAGCACGACGCGGGACAGGTCGACCCCGGCATGCTCTGCCGCCTCGGCCCCGAAGCCCGGCATCCCGACCACGCCGCACCACGATCCGGTCTGCGACGGCTGGGCGAGCAGGGCGAACAGCAGCGAGGATGATGAGCCGAGCGAGTACGCGGCGCCGGGCCGCAGCCCCCGCCCGGGAAGCAGCCCGGCCAGGGCAGGATGGGTCGGCAGCACGGGAGCATCGAGCCGGCGCCCCTGCATCCGCTCCATCTGGGCGCGCAGTCGCTGCACGTCCTCGGCGGCAGCAGGATTGCGCATGATCGACCTCACTCGGCAAGGGTAGAACATATGTTCTAGACCATCAATGTCGAGATCGAAGATACGACCGACTTCCGACATCGCATGGCAGATTGGATCGGTGAACACCTCCGACTCCCCGACCGTCAGCCTGCGTCCGTACCGGTCGGCCGACGCCGCCGCGACGCTCGCCGTCTTCACCGAAGCGATCACCCAGACCGCGGCAGCGCACTACACCTCGCAGCAGATCGACGCGTGGGCCCGGCCCGGACGCCGCGACCTCCCCTCGTGGGATGAAGCCATGAGCGGCCGCGCGAGCGTCGTCGCGGTCGTCGGCGACGAGGTCGTGGGCTTCTCGGATGTCGACGGCGACGGCTACATCGACATGCTCTTCGTCTCACCCCGACACCTGCGTCGCGGGATCGCACGAACGCTGCTCGGCTTCGTCGAGCAGCGTTCGCGGTCGGCGGCGACCCCCGAGCTCACGTCCGACGTCAGCATCGCCGCCCGGCCCTTCTTCGAGAGCGTCGGCTTCCACGTCGTCCGCGAGCAGCACCCGGTCAAAGAAGGGGTCGAGCTGACGAACTACCGGATGCGGAAGGTCCTGTCGCCGTCCGCGACCGCGGCATCCTGATCTCCGGCCTCCGCGAGCACGGCGGCCAGCCCCTCCCGCAGGTCGGCGACGAAGGCCTCGGGCATCTCGAGCGACGGGAAGTGTCCACCGCGCTCCGCAGCCCGCCACCGGGCGATGGTGCGGAAGCGTTGCGCCGCCCACGGGCGGGGGTGCTTCTCGATGTCGTGGGGATACGTCGTGAGAGCGGCCGGCACGTCGACCCGGAGGTCGGGGTCGAGCGACTGGTGGCTCTCGAAGTAGATGCGCGCCGCTGACGCGCCGGTGCCCGTCAGCCAGTACAGCGTCACGTTGTCGAGCAGTCGGTCGCGCGAGATGCTCTCGAAGGGAGTGTCGACGGTGTCGGTCCATTCGTGGAACTTCTCCAGTATCCACGCGAGCAGACCCACCGGAGAGTCGACGAGCGCGTACCCGATGGTCTGCGGCGACGTCGCCATGACCTTCGCGTAGGCGAGTCGGTTCGCATCGAACGCACGCGTCTCGGTCACCCAGCGCCGCTCGGTCGCATCGAGTCCATCGGTGCTGAGACCCGGCGGGCTCTGCGGCGTACTCGTGTGCATGCCGATCACGTGGCTCGGGAAGCGGCCGGCGAGCACGATCGTGACGGGGCCACCCCAGTCACTGCCATGCGCCAGGAACCGCCCGTAGCCCAGGCGCGTCATGAGCTGCACCCAGGCGGCGGCGATCCGTTCGGTGCCCCATCCGGGCTCATCGGGTTTGTCGGAGAAGCCGTATCCCGGCAGGGACGGCGCCACGACATGGAACGCCGGCATCGTCGGATCGTTCGGTTCGGCGAGGTCGTCGATCACGTCGACGAACTCGGCGACACTGCCCGGCCACCCGTGCGTCATGATCAGCGGCACCGCATCGGGTCGCGACGACCGGCGATGAAGGAAATGGATGCCGAGGCCGTCGATGACCGTGCGGAACTGACCGATCTCGGCGAGGCGCCGCTCGAACGGGCGCCAGTCGTAGACCGTCCGCCAGTACTCGACGAGGGCGGCGACATCGGCCCGTGGCGGTCCCTGCTGCCAGCGTTCCCGCCCGTCGGCATCGGGCCGAGTGGTCTCGCGTTCGGGCAGACGCGCCGCGCGGAGGCGCACCCGCAGGTCGTCCAACTCAGCATCCGCCGCACGTCGCACGAAGGGCGACACAGCCTCGGACGGGTGGGAAGCGGTCATGATCACTCCGTTCGTCGCGGCTCGCAGTTGCGAACCGCCATAGCCGGTTCTACCAGAACCCAGCAGCCAATGGAACCAGCTATGGTGGTGCCATGTCGGACCACTTCCCCGAGTTCCGTGTCGGCTCCGTGCTGTCGACGAGCTTCACGGGCACGCTGACCGAGCGACACGGCGCCCGCGTCGAGCGCATCCCCACACCGGCGCGGCTCCAGGCGTGGTTCGAGAGATTCGATCTCGCGGTCGCGCGGTGCTCGGCATCCGAGCTCGACCGGGCCTACGTCCTGCGAGAGGCGATCCACGCCGCCGCGACGGCGCGGGCGCAGGGCGCGGCGTTGCCGGCCGATGCGGTCGATCTGCTCAACGAATTCAGCGCACGCGGCGGGGCGATCGCAGTCCTCACCGACGACGGCCGGCGGCGCTGGCACCTCGGATCGCCCGCCGCGGTCGACGCCGCGCTCGGAGTCGTCGCCGCAGACGCGATCGAGATCCTCGCCGGCACGCGACCCGGCGCGTTCGCACTGTGCGCGTCACCGACATGTCGTGCCGCGTTCTTCGACACCAGTAGAGCCCGCACCCGGCGATGGTGCGACATGAACACGTGCGGCAACCACGCGAAGAAGGCTCGGCTGCGCGCGAAGGAAGCTCACGCGGGCGAGGCCCACGGAGGAGTCACACGTCACGCGATCTGAGGACGAGAAGAGCGGCGAGGGTCGTCCATAGCGTGAAGATCGCCATGATCCCGAGTCCCGCCAACGGCGGCATCCCGCTCGTCATCGCGACGGCGTAGGAGGCCTGACCGGCCGTCGTGGGCCAATACGTACCCGCGACGTCGCCGATGATCCCGGGCATCCCCGGTGCGAGCGCGGGCACGAGAAGCGCCACCGTCACGACGATCGCGAGCGCGCCGGAAGCGCTTCGCGTGATGATGCCGAATCCGAGGCCGAGGACAGCCGTGAGGACGAGGTAGACGACCGCGCAGACGATGGCCCGGACCGTGTCGGGCTCACCGAGCACCGCCAGCGGCAGACCGGCCGCAGAGAGCGCCGCCTGAGTGGCTCCGAAGCTGCCCATCACCGCCGCGACCGCCACGGCCGAGGCGATGAGCGCCGAGACCCCCAGCTTCGAGGCCAGGAGAGCCCCGCGCTGAGGCACGATGGTCAGGCTCGAGATGATCTGGCCCGACCCGTACTCGCTGGTGATGGCCTGCGACCCGAGAGTCGCGAGGAGGATCTGGCCGACGAGGATGCCCTTGAAGCTGATGCCGGTGGGGTCGAAATCGGACGGGAGCGCGGTCTGCCACTCGGACATGAGCCCGCTCACCCCCAGGAGGCTGACCATCACGGTCACGACGACTGCCGAGGCAGCGAGGATCCACGTGCTGTGGACGCTGCGCGCTTTGATCCATTCGGAAGCGAAGAGGTTCATGTCAGGCGGCCTTCTGCTCGATCGTGGTCATGGCGAGAAACGCATCTTCGAGCGAATCCCGAACGAGGGTGAGCTCGAACACCTCGACCCCAGAGGCGGCGGCAAGGCGGCCGACGCGCTCCGTCGTGGCTCCCGAGACGATGAGGACGTCGGCGTCGTCGCCGGCCCGAACTGCGGATCCGGCTCGCCGGAGCGCGTCACGCAGGACGACGACATGGGGAGTCCGCACGCGAACGTACTCGTTCGTGTGCGAGGCGATGAACGCGTCCACGGACTCGTCCGCGAGCAGACGTCCGCGATCGATCACGATGAGGTGATCCGCGGTGAGCTGCATCTCCCCCATCAGATGGCTGGAGAACAGCACCAGTCGCCCCTCGGCGGCGAGCTGGCGCATCAGCGAGCGGGCCCAGCGGATGCCTTCGGGGTCGAGCCCATTGAGGGGTTCGTCGAAGATGACGATGCCGGGGTCACCGATCAGCGCCGTCGCGATCCCCAGCCGCTGCTTCATGCCGAGGGAGAAGTCACCGGCCGGACGATGGCCTGCGTCGGCCAGCCCCACCAGCTCCAGAACCTCGCCGACTCGGCCCCGCGGCACGCCTCCGGCACGCGCGACGGACGACAGATGATTCGCGGCCGTACGCCGTGGGTGGACGGCTCGCGCGTCGAGCATGGCGCCGATCACCCGCATCGGATGCGGCAACTCGTGCAACCGACGCCCGTTCACGGTCGCCGCACCGCTCGTGGGCCGGTCCAATCCGAGGAACATGCGCAGGGTCGTGGATTTGCCCGCGCCGTTCGGTCCGAGAAAGCCCGTCACCATCCCGGGTCGGACCTCGAATGAGAGACCGTCGACGGCGGTGACGTTTCCGTATCGCTTGACGAGATCGTGAGCGTGGAGCGATGCCTGAGTCTTCTTCTGCACGACAGGTACACTACACCGTACCGTGTAGTACTGCACCGGTCAGTGTAGAGTTCGGTCGGAGAGAAGAAGGACGACGTGATCGAAGCGAAGCCGACCAGGCAGGGCCAGGAGCTGAAGCGCTCGGCCATACTCACAGCCGCGCGAGAGTTGTTCCTCGAGGTGGGAGTCGAGCGATCGAGCATGGACGCCGTCTCCGCGCGCGCGGGCGTGTCCAAGCGCACGGTCTACGACTACTACGGCGACAAGCGGCGGCTTCTGCTCGGAGTGGTCGAGAGCGCGGGCGAGGTCGCTGTCAGCACTCTCCGCGAGCTGGCCGAGAAGCATCTGCGCGACACGACCACGCTTCAGCGACCCGGCGGCCTGAACCAGGCGGTCTCGGCGTTCGCCGCAGAACTGGGAGAGTTCCTCGTCACGTCGACGAACTATGCGGCGGCCGTCACGCTGATCGCGGAGAACGAGTCGCTTCTGCCCGAGCTCGAAGACCACCCGTTGGACCGAGCACATGCGGAGGTGCTCGCTGAGCGATTCGCCGACTTGGCGGCGCAGGGCCTCCTCGACCTCGACGACGCAGGGCTCGCCGCCGAGCACTTCCACGCCCTCACGACCCTCCGCGTTCTCAACGAACCCGCACGACGCCGATCGGACGCCGAGAGGGTCCACGAGGTCATGACCGACGGCGCTGCCGCGTTCTTGCGCGCGTACGGCCCGCGAGGCGAGTAGGAACGCGCAGCGCGATCAGGCCGCGAGCGACAGGTAGGGCTCCCAGCGCGGGTCGGATCGCTCCGTGCCGCGCACCGTCCACTGCGGTCCGCGCGGCGGCTTCGGCAGCCACCGCAGCTCCCACCCCATCTCCTGCGGGGTGTGATCGCTCTTGAGGTTGTTGCATCGCAGGCAGCAGGCGACGAGGTTCTCCCACGAATTGCTGCCCCCGCGAGAGCGCGGCATGACGTGGTCGATCGTCGAAGCCGCCTTTCCGCAATAGGCGCATCGGTGGGCGTCACGTCGGAGCACCCCGCGCCGCGTCACCGGCACTCGGCGCGCATTCGGGATACGGACGTACCGGGTCAGGACGATCACCGCCGGACGCTCGTACGTCCCGTCGATCCCGAGAACGGGATCGTGGACGACGTGCTCGACGATCGTCGCCTTGTCGTTCAACACCAGGAGGAGGGCCCGACGGAACGACACCACAGCAAGTGGCTCATACCCGGCGTTCAGTACCAGAGTGCGCATTTCCTGTCCTCACGAACTGCCCTGACGGCTTCAGCGGATGTTCGATGACCGACGTCGCGCATGCCGTGCGGGCGGGTCCCGCGAGGGTGCGAGCACGAAAAAAGGCGCTGTCATGAAGACAGCGCCTTGATTCACGGCCGAGGCCGCAGTGGTGCACACGATGCCGCAGGACGTAGCGACCGATCGCATTCACGGTTCGAATGCCCGGTACTGGTCCCATCGGCTCCCCCTCGGCGTGCGCGAGCGTCGCGTTCAGGGTAATACACCCTCGACCCCGCAAAGGTCGACGGAAGGTGAACGGATGATGCGTGTCGTCAGCCCGCGTTCGCGACGAGCCACGACTCGGCGTTCACGTACGCGCCGTCGACCACGATCTCGAGGTGCAGGTGCGTTCCGAACGCGCGGCCCGTGTCGCCGACCTGGCCGAGCAGCTGACCCGCCGAAACGGTGTCGCCGACCTGGACCGCACGAGTGCCCCAGTCCATGTGGGCGTAGAGGCTCGTCACGTTCGTGCCGTTGATGTTGTGCGCGACCTTGACGTACACACCCCAGCCGGGGCCGCTCTCGCTCGACGCGACGACGGTGCCGTCGGCGACCGAGTAGATCGGGGTGCCGCGGTCTGCCATGTAGTCGGTGCCGCGGTGACCGGCGTACGGGGTGCCGAAGTTGTTGAACGACATCAGCGGTCGGCGCACGAGACCGGAGCCCGGCGCGACGAGCGGGATCGACTGGTTGTACGACGTCGAGGACGACGCGGTCGAGCTGCTCGCGGAGATCCGGTTGGCGAGAGCTTCGGCGGCAGCCTTCGCAGCGGCCTCCTCGTCCTTCTTCTTCTGGATCTCCTCGGGCGTGGTCGCCGTGAACCCGCTGCGGTCGAGGGAGGCAGGGCCCACCTCGGACGCGACGACGATCGACTGCGCGTTGTCGGCGGCCACCTGCTGCAGCGTCATCGCGTCGGCCGACGTACCGCGCACGGCGGCAAAGGCCGGAATCGCGACGGTTGCGACGAGACCCACCACAGCAGCGACCGTGAAGGTGCTGCGGACGGGGTGGACCCGACGTCGGCTACGGCGGGCGGCGCGGTTCTCGACGGTCGCGACATCCCGGGATTGCTTCTTCGCTATCGGGAGGCGGCGGCCACGCAGGGCGCGACCAGAGCGGTCAGGATTCGTCGCGTCGACCTCGGGTACGTCTACCGACGAATCGTTGTTTTCAGCCAAATCAGTCCTCCGGCGCCTCTGCGCGAATGCCGCGCTGGCTCGTCGATACTGCGCGTGTAGGTCCACGCGACATTCGGGTGTCACCGCGTGGACGACGAGCCGAAGAGGCAATCCATGCAGCGGTCTCGGGCGGGCTTCTCGCCTAAAGACTTCTCGAGGCTACCGGAAGGTAACGAATAAGTCACGCTGTCGTCCCCATGCCCACCCGACGCTCAGGGTCGGCTGGGCATGGGACTGCGCTCAGTCGCGCCGCGTGAGGAAGATGTGAGACGCGACCTCGACGGGGAGCTCGAGTCCCTCGTCGACGCCGTCCATCTGCACGAGGACATAGCCCTCGGAGAACTGGAACGTGCCGTCACGACCGGGGACGACACCCGCGGCCCGGAGCTGCTGGAGGAGTTCGGGATCGACCTGAGCCGGCTCGGCGAGGCGGCGCACGGTGCCCTCGATCGGGCCGCCCGTCTCATTGAGGAGGCGCACGAGACCGACGACACCGTCGTCGAACGTGCGAGCGGGCACGTCACCGAGCTGGTCGAGACCCGGGATCGGGTTGCCGTACGGCGACTCGGTGGGGTGACCGAGCAGCTCGATGAGGCGACGCTCGACGAGCTCGCTCATCACGTGCTCCCATCGGCACGCCTCTTCGTGCACGTAGGCCCAGTCGAGCCCGATCACGTCGCTGAGCAGACGCTCGGCGAGACGGTGCTTGCGCATCACGTCGACCGCCTTCTGGCGACCGCTGTCGGTCAGCTCGAGCGAGCGGTCTTCCGAGACGACGACGAGGCCGTCGCGCTCCATGCGGCCGACCGTCTGCGACACGGTGGGCCCGGAGTGGCCGAGGCGCTCGGAGATGCGCGCGCGCAGAGGGACGATCGCCTCTTCCTCGAGCTCGAGGATGGTACGCAGATACATCTCTGTCGTGTCGATGAGATCGGTCATCACAGCCCTTGTTGTGCGCGTGGTCGAGAGGATCCCAGCCTATCCGCTGCCGACGACATCCGAGGCTGCCCTTACCTCCGGCACCTGGCACGGCGAGCCCCGGCGCCGCCCCTAGAATCGGCTCATGGCGCACGTCACCCTGCCCCGAGACATCCTTCCCCGCGACGGCCGCTTCGGCTGCGGTCCCGCCAAGATCCGCCCCGAGCAGGTCGCCGCCCTGTCGGGCCCCGGCTCGATCCTGCTCGGCACGTCCCACCGCCAGTCGCCGGTGAAGAGCCTCGTCGGTCAGGTGCGATCGGGTCTGTCCGACCTGCTGCGGCTCCCCAACGGATACGAGATCATCCTCGGCAACGGCGGGTCGACCGCGTTCTGGGATGCCGCCGCCTTCGGCCTCATCGAGAACCGCAGCCAGAACCTCGTCTTCGGCGAGTTCGGCGGCAAGTTCGGGGCAGCGGCGTCCGCCCCGTGGCTGCAGGCACCCGACATCCGCAAGGCCGAGCCCGGCTCGAGCATCGCGGCGGAGCCCGTGGAGGGCGTCGATGTGTACGCCTGGCCGCACAACGAGACCTCCACCGGTGTCGCCGCTCCGGTGCGACGCGTGACCGGCGATGACGGCGCGTTGACCGTCATCGACGCCACGAGCGCTGCCGGCGGCATCGACTTCTCGGTCTCGCAGTGCGACGTCTACTACTTCGCCCCGCAGAAGAACCTCGGCTCGGACGGCGGCATCTGGTTCGCGGCGGTCTCGCCCGCAGCGATCGAGCGGATCGAGCGGGTCGCCGCGTCGGGCCGCTACATCCCCGAGTTCCTGAGCCTGAAGAACGCGCTCGACAACTCGCGACTCAACCAGACGCTCAACACCCCGGCCGTCGCGACGCTGTACCTGCTCGACAAGCAGCTCGAGTGGATCCACAGCAACGGCGGCCTCCAGTGGGCGGCCGACCGCACGGCGGAGTCCTCGTCCGCACTGTACGACTGGGCCGAGGCGTCCGAGCACGCGACGCCCTTCGTGGCCGACCCCGCCGACCGCTCCCCCGTCGTGGTCACGATCGACTTCGACGACACCGTCGACGCTGCGGCCGTCGCGAAGAGCCTGCGCGGCAACGGCATCGTCGACACCGAGCCGTACCGCAAGCTCGGCCGCAACCAGCTGCGCATTGCGACGTTCGTCTCGATCGAGCCCGACGACGTGCGTCAGCTGATCAAGTGCATCGACTACACCATCGACCGCCTCTGACTCCGGCGCGTCGCTAGACGAGAGAAGGGATGCCGCATCACGCGGCATCCCTTCTGTCGTTCGTGAGAGGGCTCAGCGCTCCCAGGGCGATTCGTCGTGGTCGGACTCGTCGTCGTCCTCGTCGGACTCGTCGTTGTTGGACTCGTCCTCCTCGTCGGTATCCTCGTCGTCGCTCGATGCGATCTCGTCGTCGTCGGAAGCGCCGGCGTCGAGCGCGTCGATGTCGACCCCGTCGACGTCGCCGGCGTGGGTGACCGCCGTGCTGCCGTCCGCGAAGTCGTCGTCGGCATCCTCGTCGTCATCATCGAGCTCGTCGTCGATGTCGTCATCGGCCTCTGCCGCATCGTCCTCGTCGAGCTCGTCGTCCGAGTCGTCTTCGTCCGCGGCGGCCTGGGCGGCCTGGTAATCGGCGAGGCGCACCGCCCACGGCACCCACTCGGGCGCGAGCAGCGCGCCGGCGGCCGGGAGCAGTTCGACCTCGAGCACCGTGGGCTCGGCGTCGTCGACGACGGCCACGCTGACGGTCCACAGCCACCCCGGATAGCCGGAGAGACGATTGGCGAAGCGCAGCGAGACCACGCCGCCGGCCTCGACGACGTAGTCGACCGGATCGCCGACCGTCGAGACCGGCGTGATCTCGGCGAGCGCTGCGCGAGCCAGGTCATGCGCGGCGAGCAGACGCTCGTCGACGGTCACCGGCTCGGACGGCGCGGCATCCTGGGCGTCATCGGTGTCGAGCGCATCAGCGGTCTCCTCGGGCGCCCCCGCGTCGTCGGCGGCGGACTCGACCGTCGTCACCTCGTCCGACGCCGAGGCGTCGGGGGTCTCAGGCGTCGAGGTCATCGGCGACCTTGCGCAGCACCGCGGCGATCTTCTTGCCGTGTCCCGAGCTGGGGTAGCGGCCGCGTCGGAGGTCGGCGCCGATGCCGTCGAGGAGCTTCACGAGGTCCTCGACGATGATCGCCATGTCGTCCGCGGGCTTGCGGTTGCGCTTGCTCAGGCTGACCGGAGCCTCGAGCACGCGGACGGCCAGGGCCTGCAGACCGCGCTTGCCGTCGGCGACCCCGAACTCCAGGCGCGTGCCGGGCTTGAGCGACTCGGTGCCCGCCGGGAGTGCCGTGGCGTGCAGGAAGACGTCCTGGCCGTCATCCGAAGAGATGAAGCCGAACCCCTTCTCGTCGTCGTAGAACCTGACCTTGCCGGTGGGCATGTGCGTACCTCGCTGTGACGGACCGCGTTTCGCGGGCAGAACCGAATGCCGGGGCCGTGTGAGCCCCGACAACCAGCCTACGGCACCGCCGCGAAGCGCTACGCTGATGCGGATGAGCACGCGCAGCCCGAGCGACGACCTCCCGGTCCGCCGTATAGACCGCATCCTCGCGTTCATGTCGCTGGGACTGCTGATCCTGGCCATCGTCTGCTTCTTCGCCATCATCATCGGCACCGCGACCGGCCTCGAGCAGGCCGACTTCGGTTCGGGAGCATGGCCGACGGTCAGCGCGATCGTGTGGATCGCCCCGCCCATCGCGTTCGCTCTGTTGCTGACGGTGCTGATCATGACCTTCATCCGACGGAGCCGGGCCAACAAGGGCCGGTGACGTGTCTCCCGTCGACGCCCGTGCCCTTGCGAGCTGGCTCGCCACGGTCGACGACGACGTCCTGACGACGCTCCTCCGTCGACGTCGCGTCTCGACCGATGCCACGTGGGCCGACTTCTTCGACGCCGCCGAGGCGCTGCTCGATCCCGCCGCGGTGGCCAAGGCCGCACCGCTGCTGTCTCGCCCGCTCGTCGAGGCCATGGATGACGCCGTGTCATCGGACGCCGCGGTACCGCCGGGCACGGCACGCGACGATCTCATGCACCTCGGGCTCGTCTCCCCCGACGGCCTCCCCTACGCGGGCGCCGCCTCGGCCTGGCGCGACATCTCGCGGCCCGGCGTCCCGACCCCGGCCGACGCGGAGGCTCCCCCCGAGGATGACGCGCAGCTGGCGGAACGCGCGTTCACCGCGCTCTCATCGCTCGCCGACGTCCTGTCGCTGACGCAGCCCGCGCCTCTCGGGCGCACCGGAGCCGGAACCCTGGGTGCCGGCGACCGCCGCCGGCTCATCGAGGCGGGGGCCGTGGCGGATGCCGCAACGGTCGACCTCGTGATCGGTATCGGTCTCGACGCCGGGCTCCTGGGGGCCGTCGACCGCGAATGGCGGGTCACGACGGAGGGCAGCGCGTGGTTGCTGCGCGGGTCGGTCGACCGCTGGGCGGAGACCGCGTCACACCTTCGCGACGCCCTGCCCGCGGCTGTGCGTGCGGCGGGCGGCGGTTGGGAGCCGCCGGAGCAGTGGCATCTGGCCTATCCTCTCGACCCGCAGTGGCCGGCGCGCTCCGAGCGCCTGCGGGCGCAGTGGCGGCTCTGGGCGATCATCGACGCGTCGGGCCGACCGGCCACGTGGGCGACGGCTCTGGCGACGGGCGGCGCCGTCGACCGGACCGCCCTGCAGCAGCACCTGCCCGGCGAGGTCGACCGCATCTTCCTGCAGAACGACCTCACCGCGATCGCTCCCGGTCCGCTCGAACCCGCGATCGACGCGCGGCTGCGCCGGGCCGCTCGGCGCGAGTCGCGCGCGCAGGCATCGACCTACCGCTTCTCGGCCGAGTCGATCGGGGCAGCCCTCGCGGCGGGCGAGGACGCGGCGTCGCTCGCCGAGTTCCTCACGGCTATCTCGCTGACGGGCCTGCCGCAGCCGCTCGCCTACGAGCTCGAGCGCGCCGCACAGCGCCAGGGCCGGTTGCGCGTGGGCAGCGACGCGACCGGTCGCACACAGGTGACGGCATCCGACCCCAGCGCGCTCGACACGCTCGCCGTCGACCAGGCGCTGCGTCCGCTCGGGCTCGTCCGCGACGGCGATCGGCTCATCAGCCGCAGCTCCGTCGACGCCGTCTTCTGGATGCTCAGCGACGCGCGCTATCCGGTCGCGGCGGTCGACCCCGACGGAGTCGTGCGGGTGCTCGACCGGGCCCGCCTGGCGGACTCGCCCGAGCGCGGCGACGCGAACGACGACGATGCGCCGTACCGACTGCTGATCGATCGCATGCGCCGCGCGCACTCGTCCGACGACGCGGATGCCGCGTGGCTCGGGCGCGAGCTCGAGCAGGCGGTCAAGGCGCGCGCGGTGATCGAGGTGAGCGTGCGACTGCCCGACGGCACGACACGCGACTTCGTCCTCGAAGCGACGGGCCTGGGCGGCGGCCGGCTTCGCGGACGCGACCGCGCCTCGGACGTCGAGCGCACCCTGCCGGTGTCGAGCATCGTGTCGGCACGTCTGGTCTGAGCGCCGTACCCCTGAACACCGTCGACGCTCGCCGTGCAGGCCGAAGTGCGCTCAGCACCGGTACGATTGCTCGTTATGGCTGATGGTCCCCTGATCGTCCAGAGCGACCGCACCGTGCTACTGGAGGTCGCCCACCCGAACGCGGAGGACGCTCGACACGAGCTCGCGATCTTCGCGGAACTCGAGCGGGCGCCCGAGCACATCCACACCTACCGCATCACCCGGCTGGGGCTGTGGAACGCGCGCGCGGCCGGACACGACGCCGAGGACATGCTCGCGACGCTCGACCGGTGGTCGCGCTTCCCCGTGCCGCCGTCGGTGTCGACCGACATCCGCGAGACGGTCACGCGCTACGGACGTCTCGTGATCGAGCGCGATGACGAGGGCACGCTCGTGCTGCGCTCGAACGACGAGGCCGTGCTCGCCGAGGTCACCCGGAACAAGCGCATCCAGCCGCTGCTGCTGGGCCACCCGACCCCCGACGCCTACGTCATCGACGCCTGGGCCCGCGGCCAGATCAAGCAGGAGCTGCTGAAGATCGGCTGGCCCGCCGAGGACCTCGCCGGTTTCACTCCCGGCACGCCCCACGAGATAGAGCTGCACGAGGACGGCTGGACGCTGCGCCCCTATCAGCGCAAGGCCGTCGACATCTTCACCGAGGGCGGCTCGGGCGTCGTGGTGCTCCCCTGCGGCGCCGGCAAGACGCTCGTGGGCGCCGCAGCGATGGCCGACACCAAGACGACGACGCTCATCCTCGTGACCAACACCGTCAGCGCACGGCAGTGGCGCAACGAGCTGCTCAAGCGGACGAGCCTGACCCCCGAGGAGATCGGCGAGTACTCCGGTCAGACGAAGGAGGTCAAGCCGGTCACCATCGCGACCTACCAGATCCTCACCGCGAAGCGGAAGGGCGAGTACGCCCATCTCGCGCTCCTGGATGCGCTCGACTGGGGCCTCGTCGTGTACGACGAGGTGCACCTGCTGCCGGCACCGGTGTTCAAGCTGACCGCCGACCTGCAGGCACGACGCCGCCTGGGTCTCACCGCGACGCTCGTGCGCGAGGACGGCCGCGAAGGCGACGTGTTCAGCCTCATCGGCCCCAAGCGCTTCGACGCTCCGTGGAAGGAGATCGAGGCCCAGGGCTTCATCTCCCCCGCCGTCTGCTACGAGGTGCGCGTCGACCTCCCGGCATCCGACCGGCTCGAGTACGCGGCGTCCGCCGACGACGAGCGCTACCGCCTCGCGGCGACCGCGCACGCCAAGATCGGGGTGGTCCGCGACCTCGTGGCGAAGCACACCGGCGAGCAGATCCTGGTGATCGGGCAGTATCTCGACCAGATCGATGTGCTCTCCGACGCGCTCGGAGCGCCGAAGATCACGGGGTCGACCCCGGTCGACGAGCGCGAGGAGCTGTACGACGCTTTCCGTACGGGCGAGATCCCGGTGCTGATCGTGTCGAAGGTGGCCAACTTCTCGATCGACCTCCCCGACGCCTCCGTGGCCATCCAGGTCTCGGGCTCGTTCGGCTCGCGCCAAGAAGAGGCGCAGCGTCTGGGACGCCTCCTGCGACCGAAGTCGAACGGCCACACCGCGAGCTTCTACACGCTCATCGCGCGCGACACCGTCGATCAGGACTTCGCACAGAACCGGCAGCGCTTCCTCGCCGAGCAGGGATACAGCTACACGATCCTCGACGCCGAGAAGCTCGAGGCTGCCTGAGCGTCTCGCCGCGCGCGAGCTGCGTCAGGGCTTGGTGAGCTCGGGCGTCGGCTCGCCGGGAAGCGGAACGGTCGCCGTCGGCGTCGGCATCGGGATCGGAGCCGGCAGGGACGCGCGCGGGAGAGCGTAGGTGCGCACGATGGGTCGCCGCCGCAGCACGAGCTCGACGGCGAGACAGTAGCCCCCGAGCAGCAGCAGCGACGTCGCGAAGCTCACCCAGCCGACATCCGCCGCCGCCGGGTCGGCTCCCGTCGCGATCCCGGTCACGAAGGCCAGCAGGTTGTTGACGATGTGCACGGCGATGGCCGCTTCCAGCCCGCCCGTCCGCCAGGTGAGCCAGCCCGCGGCGATCGCGAAGAGGCCGACCGCGGCCTGACCGACGGGGTCGTACCCGTGTCCGAGGACGAACACGGGAACCGGGAGCAGGATGGCGAACAGCGGATGCCGCAGCCACCGGCCGATGGACTGCATGAGGTAGCCGCGGAACACGTACTCCTCGGCGGTGGCCTGGACCGGCACCACGAGGATGACCACGAGCAGGCTCAGCCACAGGGTGGCGCCCACGGGGGGCGTGAGCGATTCTCCGGTCTGCTCGGCGGGGAGGAGCGCGGTGGCGACGGCCACGACGATCGCCATGGCCACGGCCAGCCCGGCGCAGACGAGCAGCCACCGCCACCGCAACCGTCCGAACACGGCGGAGGCGAACCCGACACGACGTCCGTTGACGATGAGCGACGCGAGCAGGTACGCGGGCAGCAGCAGCGCGATCGCGCCGAGGCCGATGAACAACGAGAGCGGGTCCGAGATGTCCAGGACCCCGCCATCGTTGAGGACGCGATTCAGCGCCCGCGCCGCCTCGTCGCTCGACAGCGCGACCAGCAGGGCGACGAGCGCGGCGCCCAGCACCATGAGGAGGAAGAGGACGATGCCGAGAGCGCCCACCGCGAGCGGGGTCCACCATCCCGAACGACGCCGCGCGAACACGAGCCGGTGGAATGCGAGACGGTCGGAATCGATCGGACGCGGCATGGCTCCATCCTCTCGCGGCTCCTACCAGGTCGACGCCCTGCGGCGCGATATCCAGCAAACCGATGGGATCCGGTGCCAGTATGGGCCTATGACAGCACCGCGCATCCTCGTCGTGGACGACGAACCGAACATCCGTGACCTGCTGATCACCGGGCTGAAGTTCGCCGGATACCAGGTCCGCGCCGTCGGCAACGGCGCGCAGACGATCTCGGCGGTGCTCGAGGAGGAGCCCGATCTGATCGTGCTCGATGTGATGCTGCCCGACATGAACGGCTTCAGCGTCACCAAGCGGCTCCGCGGGGCGGGCTACACCGCTCCCATCCTCTTCCTCACCGCCAAGGACGAGACCGAGGACAAGATCGAGGGGCTCAACGCCGGCGGCGACGACTACGTCACCAAGCCGTTCAGCCTCGACGAGATCGTCGCGCGCATCCAGGCGATCCTGCGTCGCACGATGCAGGCCGACGAGGAGTCGATCATCCGGGCCGGCGAGCTGACGATGGACCAGGACACCCACGACGTCCAGGTCGGCGATGTCTCGATCGACCTGTCGCCCACCGAGTTCAAGCTGCTGCGCTACCTGATGCTCAACCCGAACCGGGTGCTCAGCAAGGCGCAGATCCTCGATCACGTCTGGGAGTACGACTTCAATGGCGACGCCGGCATCGTCGAGAGCTACATCTCGTACCTGCGGCGCAAAATCGATCCGCACTCGTCCGAGCCGCTGATCCAGACCAAGCGCGGCTTCGGATACATGCTCAAGGCCGACAAGTCGGCCTGATCCGCGGGAGCGCAGACGCCTGAGCGATTCCGCGAACGACGGCGTCACCCGATGGTGGCGCGGCATCAGCCTGCGCACGAAGGTGACCGGGGTCATCGTCACGCTGCTCGCGATGGGTCTGATCGCCGCGGGCGTCGGCACGATGATCTTCCTCCGGAACGCCCAGGTCGCAGCGCTCGACGGCAGCCTCCGTTCGCTGGCCCCGACCGATCTGGCGAGCACGGTGATGGATGTCACCGTCGAAGACGGGATCGCTCTGTTCGAGGCGAAGGAGTCGCCGGCGCCGACCAACTTCGTCGTCGCGATCTACAGCGCCGAGGGTGAACTGCTGTCCGTCGCGGGCGGACCCGAGTCGGTCCGTCCCGATCTGCCCGCATCGTTCCCCCTCGATCGCACCGTCGTCAAGGGCACCGAGCCGTTCGAGCTCCCCGCCCGGCAGGGGAACGGCACGTTCCACGCGAGCGTCGACGTCCTCCAGCCGGAGGGGTCGCGCCAGAGCTACACGCAGCTCGTCGCCCTTCCGCTGACGTCGGTGACGCAGACCGTCGCGAACTTCATCAGCATCTACACCGTCATCGCCGCCCTCATCCTCGTGGCCGGCGCTCTCGGCACCCGCTGGCTCGTCACGCTGACTTTCCGCAGCCTCGGACAGGTCGAGGAGACCGCGATGACGATCGCGGCGGGCGACCTGAGCCAGCGCATGGGTGACATCTCGCCCGGCACCGAGGTCGGCCGGCTGAAGATCGCCATCAACGCAATGCTCGACCGCATCGACACGGCGCTCGCGCAGCGCGATGCCACCGTTCAGCAGATGAGGCGCTTCATCGGCGACGCCAGCCACGAGCTGCGCACCCCGCTCGTGACGGTCCGCGGCTATGCGGAGCTGTACCGCATGGGCGCGATCACCGACGCCGAGCACACCGCGCAGTCGATGGAACGCATCGAGAAGGAGGCCGTTCGGATGAGCGGTCTCGTCGAGGATCTCCTCGCGCTCGCGCGCCTCGACGAACGCCGCGACCTGGTCATCACGCCCGTAGACCTGCGCCCGATCGCCCGCGACGCGGCGCTGGACACGCGCGCGGCGGCGCCCGAGCGCACCGTCTCGGTGATCGAGTACTCCGATGAGACGCTCACGGTGGACCTGCCGACCGACACGGGGACCGGAGCGACCTCCAAGCGGTCCGGCGGCACACGGAACCGCACCGGCCAGACGCTCTCGCGTCTGCGGCGACGGCCGAAGGACGAGCGCACGGCACGCTCGGGGACGGACTCCGCCTCGACGCCGAGAAGAGCGGATGCCGCGGCGGCGAGCAAGCCGACCGCCGCCGATTCGAAGCCGCTGCTGCAGCCGTCCGAGCCGCCCCTCGTCCCCGTCGTGCTCGGCGATGAGAACCGCATCCGTCAGGTCGTCGCGAACCTGATCGGCAACGCTCGTCGGTACAGCCCGGAGGGCACGCCGATCGAGATCGCCGTCGGCCTCGACCGCGATGCGCGCATGGGGTGGATCTCGGTGATCGACCACGGCGAGGGCATTCCGGAGCCGCTGCGCGAGAAGATCTTCCAGCGGTTCTGGCGCGCCGACACGTCGCGTACGCGCGAGACCGGCGGCTCCGGTCTCGGGCTGTCGATCGTGGCCTCCATCGTCGAGGCGCTGCACGGGTCGATCGATGTCCAGGCCACGCCGGGCGGCGGGGCGACGTTCCGGGTCGCCTTCCCGCTGGCCGACCGTCGCGAGGCCGCCGAGCACCTCTGGATCGAGACCCAGCCGCTGCCGCGCCTGCGCGACGAGCGCTGACTCGACGACGGCGCCGACTCGACGACGGCGCCGGCTCCTCCCCCGGCTGCGCCGTGCAGCGGCGTATCCCTCGTCGGCTCCGGTGCGCCCCTCGGCGCGCGTGCGGCGACCTAGCGTGTCGGCATCCCCTCGACGCAAGGAGCGACATGGCCATCTTCTCCGTAGACAGCGACGCCGTGGCGAGCGCCACCGCCGCCATCCGAGCCACCTCGGGACGCATCGAGAGCGACACCGGCACGATGATGGCGCAGCTGACGCAGCTTCAGGGCTCCTGGACCGGAAACGCGGCGCTCGCCTTCCAGACGGTCGTCGAACGTTGGCGCGCCGCCCAGCGCGAGGTCGAGGCAGCGCTCGGCGACATCGGCTCGGCACTGGATGCCGCGGGGCAGCAGTACCTGCACGCCGAGGCCGCTGCTGCAGGCCTCTTCCGCTGACCGAACCCGTCCGCCCGCCCGGAACGACAGAACGGCCCCTCCCGGAGGAGGGGCCGTTCTGTCTGCGATGGATCAGAAGTCCATGCCACCCGTGGGGTCGCCCGCGGGAGCGGGGGTCTTCTCCGGCTTGTCAGCCACGACCGCCTCGGTCGTGAGGAACAGCCCGGCGATCGACGCGGCGTTCTGCAGCGCGGAGCGCGTCACCTTGGCGGGGTCGATGATGCCCTGCTCGAACAGGTTGCCGTACTCACCGGTCGCGGCGTTCAGGCCGTGACCGATCTCGAGCTCGGCCACCTTGTTGGCGACGACGCCCGGCTCGAGGCCGGCGTTGAGGGCGATCTGCTTCAGCGGAGCCTCGATGGCGACGCGAACGATGTTGGCACCGGTCGCCTCGTCACCCGTGAGCTCGAGTCCGGCGAACGCGTTCTTGCCGGCCTGGATGAGCGCGACGCCACCACCGGCGACGACACCCTCCTCCACAGCAGCCTTGGCGTTGCGGACGGCGTCCTCGATGCGGTGCTTGCGCTCCTTGAGCTCGACCTCGGTCGCAGCTCCGGCCTTGATGACGGCGACGCCACCGGCGAGCTTCGCGAGGCGCTCCTGGAGCTTCTCGCGGTCGTAGTCGCTGTCGGTGTTGTCGATCTCGCGGCGGATCTGCGTCACGCGGCCCTCGAGCTGAGCCGAGTCACCGGCACCCTCGACGATCGTGGTCTCGTCCTTGGTGATGATGACCTTGCGGGCACGGCCGAGCAGGTCGACGGTCGCGTTCTCGAGCTTGAGGCCCACCTCTTCGGTGATGACCTGGCCGCCGGTGAGGATCGCGATGTCCTGCAGCTGAGCCTTGCGACGGTCGCCGAAGCCGGGAGCCTTGACGGCAGCCGACTTGAAGATGCCGCGGATCTTGTTGAGCACCAGCGTCGCGAGAGCTTCGCCCTCGACGTCCTCGGCGATGATGAGGAGCTCCTTGCCCTCCTGGATCACCTTGTCGACGATGGGCAGAAGGTCCTTGATGTTCGAGATCTTCTGGTTCGCGATGAGGATGTACGGGTCCTCGAAGACAGCCTCCTGGCGCTCCGGGTCCGTGACGAAGTACGGGTTGATGTAGCCCTTGTCGAAGCGCATGCCCTCGGTGAGCTCGAGCTCGGTGCCGAAGGTGTTCGACTCCTCGACGGTGACGACACCCTCCTTGCCGACCTTGTCGATCGCCTCGGCGATGAGCTCGCCGATCGAGGCGTCAGCGGCCGAGATCGATGCGGTGGCAGCGATCTGCTCCTTCGACTCGACCTCCTTGGCGTCGGCGAGGAGCTGGTCGGTGATGGCCTTGACGGCCTTCTCGATGCCCTTCTTGAGCGAGATGGGGTCGGCGCCGGCTGCGACGTTGCGCAGGCCCTCGCGGACGAGCGCCTGAGCGAGAACCGTCGCGGTGGTCGTTCCGTCACCGGCGACGTCGTCGGTCTTCTTGGCGACCTCCTTGACGAGCTCCGCGCCGATCTTCTCGTACGGGTCGTCGAGCTCGATCTCCTTGGCGATCGAGACGCCATCGTTCGTGATGGTGGGGGCGCCCCACTTCTTTTCGAGCACGACGTTGCGACCGCGCGGGCCGAGCGTCACCTTGACGGCGTCGGCCAGCGTGTTCAGGCCGCGCTCGAGGCCACGGCGGGCCTCCTCGTCGAAAGCGATGATCTTTGCCATGTGTGTGTCGTCCCTCCCGGACGGTGGAGAACAGTCTTTAGCACTCGATGAACGTGAGTGCTAAAGCCATTCTGGCACTCGCCCATGGGGAGTGCAAGCCGCGTCGCACGCGGCCGGACCGGGGAACGACAGAGCGCGCCGCGATCGCGGCGCGCTCTGTGCGAATGGAGCGATTCAGGCGACGACACGCACCGATTCCGCTTGCGGACCCTTCTGCCCCGTCCCCACGGTGAACTCGACCGCCTGCCCTTCCTCGAGCACGCGGAAGCCGCTCATCTCGATGTTGGAGTAGTGGACGAAGACGTCCTGCCCTTCGTTCACGGTGATGAAGCCGAAACCCTTCTCGGCGTTGAACCACTTGACGGTGCCCTGTGTCATGCGAATCTCCTGATGCTGTGCGACAGCGTCATCGTATGCAGGGCGTTCGGCCGGATCCGGCCCTTCCGGTCACTGTTGACACGGCTGCATCGAGAATTTCACGAGCGTGAAACACGCCCGCTCATTCGCCCTCGGACGTACCACCCGCGCGGTCTTCACCGACGACCACGGTCAGCTGCTTACTCGGGGTTCCGTCGGCGGCGTCGGGGCCCGCGTACGCCTCGCTCATCTCCACGTCCGCCCCGCCGATGACCTGGGCGAGACCTCGCGCGGCGCCCTCGTCCTCCGCGGCCACGTAGAAGATCGTGGTCGTCGCGAAGTCGTGGGTGCTCGCCTCGCCCGCGTCGACGATGTCCGAGTTCCACCCCGCGCCGACGACGGTGTCTCGGAGAGAGCTCGCCAGCCCCCGTTCCGAGGTGGCGTTGAGGATCAGCACCGGATACGACGTGTCGACGACCGGATCGGCCTCGACCGGGGCCTCCACGACGGCCGTCGCGGTCGGCTCTGCGGGGAAGAGCGCGATGCGCCCGGTGACGATCATGGTGCCGACGATGCCCGCGGCGACCAGGACGATGACCGCGGCCGCAGCCCAGCCGAGAACGACGCCGGCACGAAGCCGCGGGTTCTCCGCCCGGTGGGCGCCGACGCGGGTGGTGTCGGCGGGGAGCTCGTCGAAGCGGTCTTTCGGGTATGTCGTTGTCGGCACGGAGGAATGCTATCTGCCGAAGCTCCGCGTCACATGGCCGCGCGGTCGGTGCGAGAGCGCTCCGCAGCCGCGCGCATGCGCCGCAGGCGGTGCACCAGCATCGGGTCGTGCGAGACCGCGTCGGGCGAATCGATGATGCGTCCGAGCAGCTGGTAGTACCGCGCGGGGCTCAGGTCGAGCTCCGCGCGGACCGCTTCTTCCTTCGCGCCGCTGTGAGCACCCCAGCGGGCCTCGAAGTCGAGGAGCGAGCGGTCGCGATCGGAGAGTGCCACCCCTCCACGCTACGACTGCGGACGCACAGAGCCGGGACGCCACTCCCACCATCGGCCGAGCGGATCGGCCGCAGCGTCGATCTCGCCGTCCAGGGCGACGGCGAAGCCATGCGGCCATCCGGTCGGTGCGCCGTTCGACCATCCGTCGTGCGTAGCCGGGTCGTCGATCGTGAGCCAGCGTCCGAGGCCGCGGGCCGTCTCGATCACGCGGGCGCGACGCTCCCGCGGAATGTGCACGAGGACGCCGGGCGTCGTGATCACGAGCGTCGCCTCGGCCGGCGCGAGGGCTGCGACTTCCGGAAGCAGGTCGAGGGCGTCCCCCGCGAACAGCAGCGGCGGATCGGATGCCGCAACCGACGCGGCCGCGCGGATCCGGTCGGCACGGCCGCCTTCGCCGGGCCAGACCAGACGCGCCAGCCAGTCGACGTCTCGCGGGTCTCGCACGTCGAGCGGCGCCAGGTCGATGCCCGCACGCCAGACGACCTCGGGATGCCGGACGTGCGGCATCCGCTCCCCCGTCACCTCGCTGACGAGCTCGACCGGCGATGTCCCCGTCGGCGGATCGAGCCGCACCTCGCCGGCCGATCCGACGTAGCGATACGAGTAGCGGTCGGGGTACAGGCAGAGCCCCGCGCTCGCGCCGACCTCGAGCAACGCGATCGGGCCGTCCATCCTCGACAGGGTGGGAAGGAGCGCGGCGCAGCGCAGCGGCTCGTTCGTCTGCACCGAGCGGGCGAGGCTCTCCTCGACCACCGCGTCGGCGTTCTCGAGCACCCATGCGGCCCACGACTCGGCGGCCACATCACCCGAGCCGAGCAGCCGGCACACGGCGAACACCAGCGGCGGCTGGCGGCGGCTCGCCGGGAGCCGGGTGAGCACCTGCTGGAGAGCCGGATCGTCGACGACACGCTGCGCCCACGCGGCATACAGGTCGGAACGCCCGGGAGCCTCGTCTTCGGCGAAGCGGCGGTAGCGCGCGATCACGGCGGCGAACTCGTCGGACATGAGGACATTCTCCGGGAACATCGACCCGCATCGTCGAGTTGAATAGGACGAGGCGAAGGAGCAGACATGACCTATTCCGTGAACAAGACCGACGAGCAGTGGCGCGAGGAGCTCACCCCCGAGCAGTACGCCGTGCTGCGGCAGGCGGGCACCGAGCGCGCCTGGACCGGCGAGCTGCTCGACGAGGGCCGGGCCGGCCTGTACGCCTGCGCCGCCTGCGGCGCCGAGCTGTTCAAGAGCGGCACCAAGTTCGACTCGCACTGCGGCTGGCCGAGCTTCTACGAGTCGGTGCGCCCCGAGGCGGTCGAGCTCATCGAGGACCGCTCGCACGGGATGGTGCGCACGGAGGTGCGCTGCGCCAACTGCGGCTCGCACCTCGGCCACGTCTTCCCTGACGGCTTCGGCACCCCCACCGGCGATCGCTACTGCATGAACTCGCTGTCGCTGTCGTTCACGCCCGAGCAGGAGAAGTGACCGGAGCCTTCGAGGCCGCCGGTGGGCGCCGGTCGTGGTCGAAGGTCACCGACGACGCCCCGACGCACGAGGAGCTCGTCCGTCTGGTCTCGGCCGCGGGGCGCGTCGCCGATCATTCGTCGTTGCGCCCGTGGCGACTCATCGAGATCCGCGGAGACGGCCGCACGCGGCTGGGTCGCGCCCTGAACAAGGCGGAGGGCAAGCGCGGAGCCTCGACGAAGCCGTTGCGCGCGCCGCTGCTCATCGCGGTCGTGGCGAGCTACAGCAAGAAGAGCAAGGTCCCGCGGTGGGAGCAGGAGGCCGTGGCATCCGGTGTCGCGCATCTGCTGAGCCTGCTGCTGGACGAGGCGGGGTGGGGCGTCTTCTGGCGCACGGGTGGCAACACGCGTTCGAAGGCGGTCGCGAAAGCGCACAAGCTCGGCAAGCGGGAGGAGCTGCTCGGGTGGCTCTACGTGGGCGGCAAGCCGGCGGATCGCGACTCGGGTCGGCGCAAGACGATCGACGGCGACGCCTTCCTCAGCCCGATGCCCTGATCGCGTCAGGTCGGCGACTGCGTGCCGGCTCGCACGCGGCGCGTCGTCAGCCGGCTGTCGTCGAGCAGATCCGACATGTCGACGTCGAGCGCCGCCGAGATCCGCGCCAGCTCTTCGATCGACATCGCCGATGGACGCCGGACATGCAGGCGGCGGGCGAGCGTGCGCATGGGGATGCCGCTCGCCTCAGCCAACCATTCCTGCGTCAACCGCTCATCCGCGAGAACCGCGCGGATGGACCGAGCCACTCGAGCGCTTAGCAAGCCGTCTGCCATATGGCAACAGTATTGACACTCTTGCCACTTGGCAATAGTTGCGCCAAACTTGGCACGTGCCCACAGGAAAGACGCCGGAACCCGGTCCCCTCAGTCGCCATGTCGCCCGTCTGCTCTCCAGCGAGATCGCACGCCGCGGATGGCGCCAGATCGACATCGCCGCGCGGGCGGGCATGTCCGCTTCGCAGCTGTCGCGAGCCCTCGCTGCGAAGAAGGTCTTCACGCTCGATCAGCTCGACGCGGTGTGCCGCGCCGTCGGCATCGCCATCGCGGACGTCGTCGTGATGCCCGACGGGCGGCGGCGCCGCGGCCCCGGAGCCATCGACATCGCGCGTGTCGACGGCTCCGGGGCTTCCCGCCGCAGCGGACAGGCCGTGGCCAAGGCACCGCACGATGACCGCGGAGCAGACGACGGTAACGGATGACGAAGCCGGGCGGCACGACGGCGGCATCTCGGCCAAACTTGGCACGTGCCCACAGGAAGAACACCGGAACCCGGCCCGCTGAGCCGTCACGTCGCGAATCTGCTCGCCACCGAGATCGCCCGCCGCGGGCTGCGTCAGACCGACGTCGCCGCAGCAGCGGGCATGTCGGCCTCGCAGCTGTCGCGCGTTCTCGCAGCGAAGAAGGTCTTCACGATCGACCAGCTCGACGGCGTGTGCCGCGCGGTCGGCATCCCCCTCGCGCAGGTCGTCGTCGTGCCGGGGCAGCAGCCGTCCCGGCGAACCCGCGACGGGTCGGACATCCCTCGCATCGATGTCGGACCCTCCGGCGATACTGAGCGGGCGGTGGCCAAAGTGCCACAGGACGACCGCGGAGGGGATGCCGGTGACGGATGACGAACTTCTCGAGACGCTCGATCTTCTCGGCGTCGGCCTGACGATCGCCGACCTGCCTCCCGACCGAGACGGCGAATACGAGCACGGGCTCCGCATCGTGCGACTCCGACCGGGAATGGCCCGCCGTCTCCACCGGTCGGTACTGGCGCACGAGTGCGCTCATGCCGTCTACGGCGATGTGCCGCTTCGCGATCCGCATCACGCCGAACGGCAGGAGGCGAGGGCCGACGAATGGGCGGCGCGGATGCTGGTGCCGATCGACGACTACGCACGCGCCGAGAGCATCCACGACGGACACGTCGACGCGATGGCCCTCGAGCTCGACGTCACCGTCGACCTGATCCGGGCCTTCCAGCGCTCCCTCCGGCATCCTCGCGCTCTGCGCATGCCGGGTATCCCGACGGGCGCGTCGCGGTAGCACAGCGGCCCGCATGCAGCCGACCGCATGAGTCGAGACGTAAAATCGACGGATGCCCGGATGCGCCTCGAGCGCGGGTCGGAGGCAGAAGCCGCTGACCACCGGAGACACCGCGGGAGTTGCATTGCACGGAAACGCCACCACTCGTTACGACGACGTCGCCCTCCTCTCGGTCGCGAGTGTCCTCCCCTCACGCGTCACCTCTTCCGATGCGATCGAGGACCGATTGTCGGACGTCCTGCGGCAGCTCAAGCTCAAGCCCGGGCTGCTGCGTCGTGTCGCGGGTGTGAACGAGCGACGCAACTGGGCGGAGGGCGAGTCGTCCGACGACGCGACCATCCAGGCGGGCCGCCGAGCGCTCGACGAGGCCGGCGTCCGTCCCGACCAGATCGGTCTGCTCATCAACACCTCGGTGTCGCGGAAGCATCTCGAGCCGTCGGTGGCCGTACGCCTGCATCACGGGCTCGGCCTGCCGACCTCGGCCATCAACTTCGACGTCGCCAACGCCTGCCTCGGCTTCATCAACGGCATGAGCCTCGCGTCGGGCATGATCCAGTCGGGCCAGATCGACTACGCGATCATCGTGAACGGCGAGGACGCCGACGAGATCCAGGTCAACACGGTCGACCGTCTCAATCGCGGCGGTCTCGACCGCGACGGTTTCATGAGCGAGTTCGCCTCGCTGACCCTCGGCTCGGGCGCCGCTGCCGCTGTGCTCGGCCGCGCGAGCGAGAACCCCGGCGGCCACCGCATCGTCGGCGGGGTGACGCGCGCCGCCACGCAGTTCCACGAGCTGTGCGTCGGGAGCGTCGACGGGATGTTCACCGATGCGAAGGCGCTCCTCAAGGGCGGACTCGCACTCGTGGTCGATGCCTGGAAGGAAGCGCAGTCCACGTTCTCGTGGTCGGGCATCGACCGCTACGTCACGCACCAGGTGTCGTCGGTGCACACGAACGCGATCGTCAAGGCCGTCGGCCTGGATCGTCGCCGGGTTCCCGTGACCTACCCCCATCTGGGCAACGTGGGACCGGCATCCATCCCCATCACGCTCGACGCCGAGAAGGCGACCCTCCAGCGCGGCGACCGGGTGCTGCTCATGGGTGTCGGCTCGGGCCTGAACACCAGCATGCTGGAGCTCGCCTGGTGATCCCCGTGGTGCCGCGGGAGCTTCCCGGGATCGAGAGCGGCATCTCGACGACCCGTGTCGTCGCCGGTGTCGGAGCCGATGCCGGCTCGCAGCGTCGCTGGCACCTTCTCGACACCGCTCCCGTGCTCGATCGGGAGGGGATCTCACCGGTCGGAACGATCGTCGCGGTGCACGGCAACCCGACCTGGTCGTACCTGTGGCGCGGCCTCGTCACGACATCGCTGCAGCGCGCGCGAGCCGGCGCACCGGCCTGGCGCGTCGTCGCCGTCGATCAGCTCGAGATGGGCTACTCCGAACGCACCACGCTGACCCGCGGACTGCCGCAGCGCATCGACGACCTCGGCGCGCTCATCGACGACCTCGACCTCACCGGCACGCTCGTGACCATCGGCCACGACTGGGGCGGCCCGGTCTCGTTGGGGTGGGTTGTCCGCCATCGCGACCGCGTCGACGGCGTCGCCGTGCTGAACACCGCGGTCCATCACCCGGCCGGGATGCCGCTGCCCTCCGCTCTGCGCGTCGCGGGGGCGCGGTCGCTGCTGGCCACGACGACGGTGAAGACGACCGCGTTCCTCGACACGACTCTCGCGCTCGCCGATCCCCCGCTCGCGCCGGACGTCCGCGCGGCCTACCGGGCGCCCTACGCGTCGAGCGAGCTTCGCCGCGGCATCGGCGCCTTCGTCGCCGACATCCCGGCGACCCCCGAGCACCCCAGCACGCCGGCGCTCGACGAACTGGCGGGCGGCCTCGTCGATCTGACGGTCCCCGCGCTGCTGCTGCGCGGGCCACGCGACCCGGTGTTCGGCGAGCACCACCTCGACGATCTCGCGCGCCGCCTCCCCCACGCCGATGTCCACCGCTTCGAAGGCGCCGGTCACATGCTGGCGGAGGAACGGCCGTATGCCGACCTCGTCCTCGACTGGCTCGACGACACCGGCCTCTCGTCGGGTCGTGCCGGTGACGTAGACGCCCGGTCCGGCGATGCGGATGCGAGTGCGGACGACGCCCGCCCGTTCGTGCCGATCTGGCAGCGGCTGTACGACCGGCGCGACGACGACGCCACCGCCGTCGTCGACCTCACTCGGCGCGTCGACGGCGAACCCCTGGCGGTCAGCTGGCGCGAGCTCGCGCAGCGTGTCGATCAGCTCGCCGGGGGCTTCTCGTCCTTCGGCATCCGACGCGGCGACCGCGTCTCGCTGCTCGTTCAGCCCGGTCCGACGCTGACCGCCGTGCTGTACGCGTGCCTGCGCATCGGGGCCGTCGTCGTGGTCGCGGACCGCGGGCTGGGCGTCCGCGGACTCTCGCGCGCCGTCCGCGGCACCGAGCCCGCCTTCGTGATCGGCGAGCGCGCGGGCCTCGCCGCCGCACGCGCGCTCGGCTGGCCGGGTCGGCGGATCTCAGCGCCGAACCTGCCTGCCGCGGCAGCGCGTGCGCTGGGGGTCGAGGCGTCGCTGACCGAGATCGCCGCGGCGGGGTCTCGGGCCGCTGTGCCGGCTCCCCCGTCCGGAGACGACGAAGCAGCCATCCTCTTCACCTCCGGCTCGACGGGCCCCGCGAAGGGCGTCGTGTACACCCACGCGCAGCTGGCCGCTCTGCGCGACACCCTCGGGGCTCACTTCGACGTCACCCCCGACGTCGGACTGGTGACGGGCTTCGCGCCTTTCGCCCTCCTCGGTCCGGCGCTCGGAACACGGTCCGCGACTCCGCGCATGGATGTCTCCGCGCCGCGCACCCTCACCGCGACCGCGGTCGCCGAAGCGGTCCGCGCCTCGCGTGCCCGCATCGTGTTCCTCTCGCCCGCCGCCGTCGCCAACGTCTGCGCCACCGCAGGCGCCCTCACCCGCGCCGACCGCGAGGCGCTCGCCCAGGTCCGGACGTTCCTGTCGACCGGCGCGCCCGTGAGCATCGACCTCCTCCGGCAAGCCCACGACCTGATGCCCCAGGCACAGGCGCATACCCCCTACGGCATGACCGAATGCCTGCTCGTGACCGACGTCACGCTCGACGAGCTCGAGCGCGCGCAGCAGTCGCCCGACGCCGGGGTCTGCGTGGGCACGCCGATCGGCGCGGGAACCGTGCGCGTCTCCGCTCTCGACCTCGACGGTCGGGCGACCGGTGACCTGTCGGACGCTCCCCACGTCACCGGCGAGATCGTGGTCTCGGCGCCTCACCTCAAACGCGGCTACCACCGCCTGTGGGCGACCGATCGGGACGCCGTCCGAGGAACGGAGTCGCATCCGGGACGCTGGCATCGCACCGGCGACGTCGGTCACTTCGACGCCGACGGCCGCCTGTGGGTCGAGGGCCGACTCCCCCACGTCATCGTCACGAGCGAGCGCCCGGTGACACCTGTCGGTCCGGAGCAGCGGATCGAAAAGCTCGATGACGTCCGCCGGGCCGCGGTCGTCGGGGTCGGACCGCGCGGCCGACAGGTCTGTGTCGCGGTCGTCGAGACCACCCCGGGCACGCGCCGGGCCGACCTCGCACCGTCGGGGATGGCGGACCGCATCCGCGCGGCATCCGATGCTCCCATTGCCGCCGCCCTCGTCGTCCCGGTGCTGCCGACCGACATCCGACACAATTCGAAGATCGACCGGACCCGTTTGGCGGCGTGGGCCGAGCGGGTGCTCGCGGGCGAGAAGCCGAGCGCGCCGTGATCGTCCTGGCCACCGGGGCATCCGGCTTCCTCGGGCAGGCTGTCGTCGCAGAGCTGATCTCGGCCGGGCACGAGGTGCGCACCCTCCAGCGCCGCCCCACGGGCGTCGCGGAGGCGCACGACATCCAGGGATCGGTCACCGACCCGGCGACCGTGTCGGATGCCGTCGCCGGAGCGGACGCCGTCGTCCATCTCGCCGCGAAGGTGTCATTGGCCGGCGACCGGCGCGAGTTCCACGACGTCAACGTCGGCGGAACGACGACGCTGCTCGATGCCGCCGCAGCAGCGGGGGTTTCGCGATTCGTCCAGGTCTCCTCCCCCTCGGTCGCCCACGCCGGCTCCGCCTTGGCGGGAGCCTCAGCCGACCCGGCGGATCCGGTCCGGGCCCGTGGCGAGTACGCCCGCACGAAGGCCGAGGCGGAACTGATCGCCCTCGGTCGAGACACGGAGGCGATGCGCGTCGTCGCCGTTCGGCCGCATCTCGTGTGGGGCCCGGGCGACCCTCAGCTCATCGAACGCATCGTGGCGCGCGCCCGACGGCGCACCCTGCCTCTCCTCAACGGCGGCACGGCCCTGATCGACACCACCTACGTCGACAATGCGGCGTCGGGCATCGTCGCCGCGTTGCACCGAGCGGATGCCGTCGGCGGTCGCGCTTACGTCCTCACGAACGGCGAACCGCGGCCCGTCGGCGACCTCATGGCGGGTATCTGCCGGGCGGCGGGCGTCCCCGAGCCGAGGCTTCGCCTGCCTGCCGCGATCGCTCGCGCCGCCGGAGCCGCCGTCGAAAGAGTATGGGACGTGCGCCCCGGCGCCGACGAGCCGCCGATGACCCGCTTCCTCGCCGAACAGCTCTCGACCGCCCACTGGTTCGATCAGACGGAGATCCGTCGCGATCTGCAGTGGGCGCCGACGGTCTCGATCGACGAGGGCCTGTCCCGGCTCGCGGAGCACTACGCGGCGCGTCGCTGAGTCTGGCTCAGCGCACCGGTCGCCGCCACGGCACGACGGCGATGACCACGCCGACGAACGCGACGGCTGCGGCAATCGTCGCGGCGAGCAGCGACGGCCCCGACGGGGGTGGCGCGATCACGTCGAGGACGATCGACGCGGCGAGCAGCCCGACGACCGATCCGAGGCCCAAGAGAAGCACCCCGGTGCGCTTCACCAGCGCCGCCGAGAGCACGATGTAGACGACGCCCACCGCACCGCCGAGGTACATCCAGGGCTCGAGGGGCAGCGCCTTCGGCATCCCGTTCACGGTCACGCTCACGACGGCGGCGATGCCGAGGGCGATCGATCCTCCCGTGAAGTTCACGACCGTGGTCGAGAGAGGGCTGCCGAGCTCCTGGCGCAGCCGACCGTTCGTGCCCTGCTGCCAGGCGATGCCGGCTCCCGCGATGAGCGGCAGCGCGAGCATCCACCACGCGACGGGTTCACCTCGCTGTCCGAATGCGCAGAGCACCACGCCGACGATCGCGAGGAGCCCGCCCACCAGGCGCGGAAGGGTCACAGCCACGACACCCGCGGGGCCGTAGCCCACCCGGTCGAGCACGAGCCCTCCCGCGGTCTGACCGGCGACGAGCCCGACGGTGAACAGCGCCACGCCGATCGTGGCGACGGTAAGACCCTGGGTCGCGACCGTGACGGCGCCCGCGAGTCCGCCGAGCAGCATCCAGATGGGGATGCCGCGCCCCGCGCCCCGCGCGAGGAGGCGCAGACCCCACCGTCCGCTCGGCACCAGCAACGTGATCGCGAGGATCAGCACCAGCCCGCTTCCGAACGAGATGCATGCCGCGACGAATCCGTCCCCCACCGCAGCGCCGAGCGCGCCGTTGATGCGCGCCTGCACGGCCGTCAGGACACCGATCAACACCGTCGCGGCGATCGCCACGCCGAGCGGCAGAGCCGGGGGTCGATTCTGGTCGGTCACTCGGTCAATAGTGCATCAGGAGGGCCGCGCACCACGAACCGCGCACTGCGTCCACCCCCTCTTGACGGTTGCCCGGCGAGCGGCGAGCGTGGATGAGGAGAACGGGGAACGATTCGCGGGTCCGGTCCACACGTCGCATATCCCCCCTCAGTGCGGCGGCCGACACGCGAATCGTTCTTCTCCGGGGACCATCATGGGTCGATTCATCTACGGAAATGGAAACACCAAGGTCGAGATCGAGGATCGCGCACTCGCGCATCTGCAGCAGGTCATCGGCTCCAAGCTCCGCCGAAACGAACGCTTCTTCTTCACATGGCGCGACGACGTGAGCATCGGCGACGGCCGCCGCTCGGTGTGGATCCACCAGAACGCCGACCTGGTCTTCACGTACCACGGCCACCGCTCGCCGCAACTGAATCGCGATTGGCTGGAGGCACTCACCACCGTCGCGAACTCGGGCAGCGGCCTCTACCTCACACCCGAGCCCGCGCCCCGTGGCCACCACGATCCGGCGGGGCGGCGAGAACGAGCCGACGCGATCGGTCTCGGCTGACGGGCCGCCTAGGCTGGTTCCCATGTACGTGGGAACCATTCGTCGGGTCGAGAACACCTCCGTCGAACTCGCGGGGCACTCGCTCGAGGAGATCCGGGATCAAGCGCACGCTGCGGCACCCGAGGGCTTCGACCTCGTGTCGGCACCGGTGCAGATGATCAAGGGCAGCACCGAGCTCAAGGCGACTGCGACCTATCAGCGCCGTGACGGCATGCGCGACATCGAGGCCGACGACCGTGCGGCGTTGTTCGCGAAGGTCCCCGAGGGCTGGCAGCTCGTCAACATCCGCAAGCACTGACGTCTCGGTCGGGGGCGGTTAGCCCGACGACCGCGAATTGGCAACCCCGTGCTGGGGCGGCGGACGCCGTGGCAGGGTGCATGACGATGCGTTACGTGAAGTACGGGGGCGAGACTTTCATCACCAGCGATGCCGTCGCCCGCGCGCTGCTGGCTCTGACGGCGAGCGTCGCAGCGTCATCGGGAAGCGAAGTCGTCACCATCCTCGCCATCGAGCCCGGCTCGGACGAGCCCACGCAGGTGGACCTCGTCATCGGATCGGGCATCCACATCTTCTCGCGGCCCGCGGCGGTCGCCATCCCGGAGCCGGACTTCGAGGATGCCGTCGGCTGGCTGCAGCTGCATCCCGATTTTCCCCGCCGCTCCCCCGAGACGGACACGGCGCCCGCGACCGAGGACCCCTCGTCGTGGAACGAGGATTTCGGCGGAGCGATCGACATCATCTGAGCGCTCTGCGCTAGCGTTCGGGACATGGAGTCACACCGACGCCTGCGCGACCTCGGACTGCTCTCACTCGCCGTCCTCCTGGGCGCCACGGGCTGCACTGCGCAAGCCGCCGGCGAAGAGGAGGCGCTCACGTCGACGCCCTCCTCCACGCAGCCACCACGACAGACGGCCGCCCCCGCACCGTCCACGCCGACGCCGACGCCGACGCCGCTGCCGATCGATTCCGTGCCGCCGTGCGACGAGATGCTGACCACCGAGCAGGTGCGTGCGGCGGCTGACGACGATGCCAGGGTCAATGCGCTCGCGAGCACGGCGTGGAGCGCCGAAGCACTCCCTGGCCCGCTGGCTCGCGATGCACATGAGGGCGCCCGGACCACGACGAGCTGCGGGTGGGGCATCCCGCAGTCGGACGGCACCGTGCACCTCGAAGTCGCACTGCTCGAGCCTCAGGTCGAGCGCGACCTGCGAACCGCGCTCGAAGCCTCTAGCGAGTACAGCCACGACACCTCCGCGGGTATCGAGCTCTTCCATCGCGAGGTCACCGACGGTATCGGGAGTGTTCTCGCGTACGCGCTGAGCGACGGAGTATGGGTGATCATCGACGGCACGCTGGTCGACGAGACGACCGCGGCAGACCTCGCACGCGATGCGATGGGACGGATCCTCGCGCGCTGAGCGAGTGTTGGAGCCGACTACGGGAGTCATCCCGAGTTTTCGACGATGCGCTACGTTTTGCCCATGACGACGTTCTGGGTGATCTCGATCGTCGCGGGCGCTGCCGTCGTAGGAGCCGCGCTGGTCTACGGTCTCCGCGAGAGCCGTAGCGGCCGGCTCGAGGCGTATTCCGGCCGATGGTTCGCCGTCGTCGCACTGGCGGGTGCCGGTGGAGGCGCCTTGGTGATCGGCGCGCTGAACCTGCTGCGATGAGACGCGGGCGGGCAGCATCTTCTTCCTGCCGATGCGAATGCCAGCCCGCCGCTGCGGGCCTTGTGCGGCTCGGCGACCGCGCGGGTTAGCCCACGCGGGGACGATGAACCCGCCCCGCCCGGACGCAGCGGTGCTTTTTGGAGCCGACTACGGGACTTGAACCCGTAACCCCCGTATTACAAGTACGGTGCGCTACCAATTGCGCCAAGTCGGCAAGGCGTCCAGTCTATCGACGGACGCGGGCGGCGCCGAACCTCGGCAGCCGCGACGACTCCCCCTCAGGACGCGGGCGCCTCGGTCGGCGTCGGCGTCGGGGTGGGTGCGGACTTGTAGTACGCGTCGCTCGCGGTCGTCAGGACGAACTGCGAGAACTCGGCGGGGTCGCTCAGGTCACCGATGTACTGCTTGCCGTTGACGAGCACCATCGGCGTGCCGGTGAGCGCCAGGCCGTTCGTGTCGGGGATGCCGGCGACGGCACGCTCGGTCGCCGACTTGGCCCAGGCGGCGTACGAGCCCGACTCGATGCAGTCGCGCACGACACGGGTCGAGTCGACCCCGGATGCCTGCGCCATGTTGGCCAGCTCGGTGTCGGAGTACCCGTCGGTGTCGACCTCGGGCTGCCGCGTGAGGAGCTCGTTGTTGAACGCGAAGAAGGCGTCCGGGGCGTTCGTCGCGACGCACGCCGCTGCGCTGGCCGCGCGGAGCGAGTACTTCGTCCCGTTCGACTTCGCCGTGAGCATCGCCACCGGGTAGTAGCTGAGGGTGACGGCGCCGTCGTCCACCCAGGAGGTGAGCTGCTGCGCGTTGGCGACCTGCCATTCGCGGGCACCGGCGGAGAGGTAGTCGACGTAGACGCGGATCTCGACGGGCGGCGCCGCCGTGGTCGTCGGGGCTGGGAGTTCCTCGGCGGGGGTCGCGGCCGCGGCATCCGGGGCGGACTCTGCAGGCGCGGACGCGTCGGCCTCGGCGGCGATGTCGGTCGAGACCGAGGTGTTGACGACGTCGGCGACGACGAAGCCGTCGCCCGAGGCGGTGGCGGGCTCGAGCTGCGGGGCGCTGCCGGCGCTCGAGACGGTCCAGGTCACCGCGACGGCGGCGGCGGCCACGACTCCGACAGCAAGTACGCCCAGGCCCGAGCGACGGGCGATGCGCGCACGCGACTGCCGGGTGTGAACCTGCAGCGCCTTCTCACGCACCGCCTCGCGGCGGTCGGTGACTGCCGGCGTTTCAGGTGCGTCAGGAGTGTCGTCAGAAGACATGGAACCTCGGGGAACAGAAGAAGGATGAGGGCCGAGCGATGGCACTCGCGACGGGCTTCACGAGTGATTCGATGGTAATCAGCCAGCCTGGGAAAGCCCAGAGCACGACCCCGATCGTGTTGTCCGCCGCTCACCCGCGCCCGTGCCATACTGAGAGCGCGCCCGATGAGGGGCGTACGGGGGCGACCCCGTTCCATTCACAACGGATCGTCCGGCACGTACCTGCCGGTGAAGGAGAAGAAACGATGGCGACTGTCACTTTCGACAACGCAACCCGTCTGTACCCCGGTGGCACGCGCCCCGCGGTCGACAAGCTCAACCTCGAAGTGGGCGACGGCGAGTTCCTCGTCCTGGTCGGCCCCTCCGGTTGCGGAAAGTCCACCTCGCTGCGCATGCTCGCGGGCCTCGAAGAGGTCAACTCGGGCAGCATCCGCATCGGCGAGCGCGACGTCACCGACGTTCCCCCGAAGGACCGTGACATCGCCATGGTCTTCCAGAACTACGCGCTGTACCCGCACATGACGGTCGCCGAGAACATGGGCTTCGCGCTCAAGATCGCCGGCGTCGGCAAGGAAGAGCGCGCTCAGCGCGTGCTCGAGGCAGCCAAGCTCCTCGACCTCGAGGAGTACCTGACCCGCAAGCCGAAGGCCCTCTCGGGTGGTCAGCGTCAGCGTGTCGCGATGGGTCGCGCCATCGTCCGCAAGCCGCAGGTGTTCCTCATGGACGAGCCGCTGTCGAACCTCGACGCCAAGCTCCGCGTCCAGACCCGTACCCAGATCGCCTCGCTGCAGCGCAGCCTCGGCGTCACCACGGTCTACGTCACGCACGACCAGACCGAGGCTCTGACGATGGGTGACCGCATCGCGGTCCTCAAGGACGGCATCCTGCAGCAGGTCGGCACCCCGCGCGACCTGTACGAGAAGCCGAACAACGTCTTCGTCGCCGGCTTCATCGGCTCGCCCGCCATGAACCTGTTCACGGCATCGCTCGCCGAGGGCGGCGTGCAGTTCGGCACCAAGGTCGCGGGCGTCGAGGCCGACACGCTCGGCAAGGCGAACGGCTCGTCGGTCACGATCGGCATCCGTCCCGAGGACATCATCGTCAACCCCGAGGACGGCCAGGGTCTGACCGTCGACGTCGACCTGGTCGAGGAGCTCGGTGCTGACGGCTACCTCTACGGCCACACCGACATCAACGGCAAGCGCACCGACATCGTCGCGCGCGTCGACGGCCGCCGTCACCCGAACGCGGGCGACCGGGTCGTCCTCGCTCCCGTCACCGGACACATCCACGTGTTCGACGGCGAGACCGGCGAGCGCCTCACCGACAAGGCCATCGCTTCGGCCTGATCCGGTATCTTCGTACGCTGCGGCGCGGGTGGCCTCTGGTCGCCCGCGCCGCAGTCTTTGCGCCTCACATCCGATCGGAGAACCCGTGACCGCTTCGCTCTCGATCACCGCCAGCAGTGTCGACCCGGGCCTGCTCGCCCTCCCCTGGTCGACGACCCTCGCCGACTGGTCGACACCCGACATCGTCTACCTGCCCAAGGGCATCTCGCGTCACCTGGTGCGGTTCGCGAACCTGTCCGGACGGGTCGTGGCGATCAAGGAGACGACGGCGACGATGGCCCGGCGCGAGTACGAGATGCTCGGTTCGCTGCAGCGTCTCGACGTGCCGTGCGTCGAGCGGGTGGCGGTCATCGACGGTCGGCGCGACGCGAACGGTGAGGAGCTGCCCGCAGCGCTCGTGACGGCGCACCTGAAGTTCTCGCTCCCCTACCGCGCCCTGTTCACGCAGGTGCTGCGCCCCGACACGGCGACGCGTCTCGTGGACGCCCTCGCCGTCCTCCTCGTACGTCTGCACAACGTCGGCTTCTTCTGGGGCGACGTCTCGCTGTCGAACACGCTGTTCCGCCGTGACGCGGGCGCGTTCGCGGCCTACCTGGTCGACGCCGAGACCGGCGAGTTGCACGAGCGCGGCCTCACGCGCGGTCAGCGGATGCACGATCTCGACATCGCGCGCACGAACATCGCGGGCGAGATCATGGACCTCGAGGCCGGTGGCCGCCTCGAGGGCGGCGTGGACGCCATCGCGATCGCCGACGGCATCATGTCGTCGTACCACTCGCTGTGGGCGGCTCTCACCGACCAGGAGACGTTCTCCGCGAACGAATCGTGGCGCATCACGGAGCGGGTTCAGAAGCTCAACTCGCTCGGTTTCGACATCGGCGAGATGTCGATCGACGCGGCTGCCGACGGCACGCGCGTGTCCATCCAACCTAAGGTCGTCGACGCCGGTCACCACCAGCGCCGGCTCCTCCGTCTGACGGGGTTGGATGTCGAGGAGAACCAGGCCCGGCGTCTGCTCAACGACCTCGACGAGTTCAGCGCGCGCGTCTCACGACTGGGGTCGAACGAGGAGATGGTGGCCCACGAATGGCTCACCCGCGTGTTCGAGCCCGTCGTGCTCTCGGTGCCGTGGGACCTGCGGGCCAAGCTCGAGCCCGCCGAGCTGTTCCACCAGGTGCTCGAGCACCGCTGGTACCTGTCGCAGACGGAGGGCCGCTCGATCCCCCTCGCCGAGGTGCTGTCGTCGTACGTCGAGAACGTGCTCCGTCACCGGCGCGACGAGGCGACCGTGATGGGTCCGCCGACCGAGACGATGTCGGTTCCGATCGTCACCGACTCCGTCCCGGTCGACGACGACGAGGCCGAGGTCGACTGGCGCGACCTCGTCTGACGGACGAGGCCGCGCCGCGGGTCAGTAGCCGACGGTGAAGCGCTCGCGGACGTGCTTCGGGTTCTCGATCTCGTCGACCACCGCGATGGCGAAGTCGGCGCCCGAGATGAACGAGTCGCCGTTCTCATCGGTCACGAGAACATCGCCGCCGTCGCGGTAGTGTCCGGTGCGCTCGCCCGGGTTGAACGAGCCGAAGCCGCCCGCAGGGTGGATGAAGAACCAGTCGCGGCCGCTCTCGTCGGCCTGCAGATCGTCGAGGATGCCGATGGCCTCGAGCGCCTCGTCCTTGAACTCCTCGGGGAAGCCGCTGTCGATCAGACGCGGGCCGCCCGGTGCGACGAGGCTGCCGCCCGCGCCGCCGACGACGCCGACGCGCACGTTCTCCGGCAGGCTCTCGACCAGCAGCGCCGTGTTGGGACGCACCTGACCCTGCATGTCGCCGCGCGGCGCCACGGCCGAGACGACGACATCGACGCCCTCCAGCTGAGCGACGAGCGCGGGCACGTCCAGCAGCGTGCCTTCCAGGTAGGTCGCGCCTTCGATGCGCTCGGCGGGCACCTTGCGGGCGACCGAGACCACGGTGTGTCCGCGCGAGACGGCCTCCTCGACGATGTGGCTTCCGGCGTAGCCGGTTCCTCCGATGACGGCGATGCGTGCCATGACTGTTTCCTCCGTTGGATATCGAGTGCGGACGCGGGCCCGCGCGTGGCCGATCAGCGAATCGGCTGGGTGTGCCAGATGCGGTCGATGTAGTCGCGGATCGAGCGATCCGACGAGAAGAAGCCCGTTCGGGCGACGTTCAGGATGGCCGAGCGGGTCCAGGCATCGCGGTCGGCGTAGGCGGCATCCACCCGCTCCTGGGCCGCGATGTACGAGGTGTAGTCGGCCAGCACCATGAAACGGTCGTCGTAGAGGAGGTTCGACACGACGGGCTCGAAGGTCGAGCGGTCACCGTCCGAGAAGGCTCCCGAGCCGATCAGGTCGAGCGCACGGCGAAGCTCGTCGTCGGCCTGCGCGAACTCGCCCGGACGGTAGCCCGCAGCCCAGAGCTCCTCGACCTCGGGCTCGCTCATACCGAACAGGAAGAAGTTGTCGTCGCCGACGAGCTCGCGGATCTCGACGTTCGCGCCGTCGTCGGTGCCGATGGTCAGCGCGCCGTTCAACGCGAACTTCATGTTGCCCGTGCCCGACGCCTCCTTGCCGGCGAGGGAGATCTGCTCCGACAGGTCGGCGGCGGGGATGACCCGCTCGGCCAGCGTCACGTTGTAGTTCGGCGGGAAGACGACCTTCAGCCGCCCCTCGAGACGCGGGTCGTTGTTGACGACCGCTCCGACGGCGTTGATGAGGTGGATCACGCGCTTCGCCATCGCGTAGCCGGGGGCCGCCTTGGCCCCGAAGATGAAGGTGCGCGGCTGCAGATCGGATGCCGCCACCCGGCCCGACACGACCCGCTCGTAGAGCGTGACGATGTGCAGCAGCTTGAGCGTCTGGCGCTTGTACTCATGCAGTCGCTTGACCATGACGTCGAGCAGGTGGTCGTCGGCGATCGCGAAGCCGTCGCGCTTCATCAGCACCTCGTTCAGGCGGCGCTTGTTCGCCGCCTTGACGTCGGCGAAAGCCGCCCGGAAGTCGGGGTCTTCGGCATACGACTCGAGCTCGCGCAGCCGCTCCAGATCGGTGAGCCAGCCCGTGCCCAGCGCGGCCGTGATCAGCTCGGAGAGCTCCGGGTTCGCGAGGCGCATGAATCGGCGCGGCGTCACCCCGTTCGTCACGTTCGTGAACTTCTCGGGCATCATCTCGTCGAACTGGTGGAGCACCTTCTCGCGCAGCAGCTGCGAGTGGAGCTCCGCGACGCCGTTGACCTTCGAGCCGGCGACCGTCGCGAGGTAGGCCATGCGCACGGCCCGCTGCTCGGAGACGATGGACATGTCGCGCAGTCGCTGCTCGTCGTCGCCGAAGCGCTCGCGCACGCGCAGCAGGAACTCGTCGTTGATGCGGTAGATGATCTCGAGGTGTCGCGGCAGCAGCCGACCGAGCAGGTCGACGGACCAGACCTCGAGCGCCTCGGGCAGCAGCGTGTGGCACGTGTACGCGAAGCATTTCTGGGTGATCGCCCACGCGGCATCCCAGTCGAGCTTCCGCTCGTCGACCAGGACGCGCATCATCTCGGGAACCGCGATGACGGGGTGCGTGTCGTTGAGCTGGAAGATGACGCGGTCGGGCAGGTCCTCGAGGTCGAAGTCGTCGGGCAGGACCTTCGTCATGTAGTCGGCGATGGATGCCGCCACGAAGAAGTACTGCTGCTGCAGACGCAGCTCCTTGCCCTGCGGCGTGGAGTCCTCGGGGTACAGCACCTTGGAGATGTTCTCCGCGAACGTCTGCGCACGCACCGCCTCGACGTAGTCGCCACTGTTGAAGGTACGAAGGTCGAACGCCTTCGTGGCCTCGGCGCTCCACAGCCGGAGGGTGTTCACCCGTCCGTTCTGGTAGCCGGGGACCATGTAGTTGTAGGGCACGGCACGGACGCTCCACGCCGGTACCCACCGACTGCGGATCACACCGTCATCGTCGTAAGTCTCGGTGTGGCCGGCGAACGACACGGTCTGCGCCGACTCGGGGTGCCGGAACTCCCACGGCGAACCGAGCGCGAGCCAGGCATCCGGCTTCTCGATCTGCTCGCCGTTCCGGAAGACCTGGCGGAAGATGCCGTACTCGTACCGGATGCCGTAGCCGATGCTCGGCACGCTCAGGGTCGCCAGCGAGTCGACGAAGCACGCCGCGAGGCGCCCCAGGCCGCCGTTGCCCAGCCCCGGCTCGACTTCGTGTGCGCGCATCGTGTCGATGTCGATGCCGCACGCGGCGAGCGCCTCGGTCGCGATGTCGGTGAGACCCGACGCGAGCAGGTTGTTGTCGAGCTGACGACCGAGGAGGTACTCGGCCGACAGGTAGCACACGGCCTTCCGCTGGTCCTCGCGCTGACGCCGCTGGTCTTCGAGCCACCGCGCGACGAGGTAGTCGCGCACGGTGGCGGCGAGCGCCATGTACGTGTCGGTCTCGGTCGCGGACGAGAGCGCGACGCCGCGTTCCATGTTGAGGTTCAAAAGGAACTCGCGAACGAAGCCGTCGACCGTGGCCGGGGGCGACGTCACCGGCGCGAGCGCCAGCGGATGGGTCGCAGCGATCGTGCGGGAATCGGAGGTCTTGTCGTTCTCGCTCACGGTTCGAAACTACCCGCTCCATCGAGATCGCGTCGGGTGGTCCGGCATCGACCGCGTGGAATTTACAGGAAGGTCATCGCCCGGTCACAGCCCGACGATGGCCGCCGATCACTCCTGAGCGGCGCGGATCGTGGCGACCTGGTAGAGCGCGACGGATGCCGCGATACCGGCGTTCAGCGACTCGGTCGCCGACGAGATCGGGATCGAGACGACCTGGTCGCACGTCTCGGTCACGAGGCGCGACAGGCCCTTGCCCTCGGAGCCCACGACGATGACGACGGGGCGATCGGCGAGCTGCAGCGACGGCAGCTCGACATCACCGCCGCCATCGAGCCCGAGCACGAAGACGCCCTGCTTCTTGAACTCCTTGAGCGTGGTCGTCAGGTTGGGAGCGATCACGACCGGGATCCGCGCAGCCGCGCCGGCACTGGTCTTCCAGGCGGCCGAGTTCACTCCCGCCGAGCGCCGCTGCGGAACGATGACGCCCTGGCTGCCGAAAGCGGCGGCCGAACGCATGATCGCCCCGAGGTTGCGGGGATCGGTGACACCGTCGAGAGCGACGAACAGCGGAGTCTCACCCGCGTCGATGACCTCCTCGAGAAGGTCCTGCGGGTGCCCGTACTCGTACGGGGGCACCTTGATGGCGACGCCCTGGTGCACGCCGTCGAACCCGGCCATGCGGTCGAGCTCCTGACGGGTGACCTCGAGCACCGGGATGCCGCGGTTCGTGGCGATCGACAGCATCTCCTTGACGCGGTCGTCCATCTCGACGCGCTGTGCGATGTAGAAGGCGGTCGCGGGGATCTTCGCGCGCAGCGCCTCGAGCACGCTGTTGCGGCCCGTGACCGTCTCGGTGTCGTCACCCGACTTCGACTTCGGCGCGCGGTTCGAGCTGCCCTGACGCTGCTGCGGCTTGCCGCCGGCCGCGACATAGCGCTCCTGGGCGGCCTTGCGCTTGCCGGCGGGGTGCCAGGCGCGGTCCTCGGCCTTCGGGGTCGGGCCGCGGCCCTCGAGCGAGCGACGGTTCTTGCCGCCGGTGCCCTTGGTGGGGCCCTTCTTCTTGCCGCGTCCGGCGGACGGGTTTCCTGGCTTAGCCACGGTTCACACTCCAATGGGTCCCCTCGGGACCATCTTCGAGGACGATGCCGGCCGCCGCGATCGCGTCGCGGATACGGTCGGCCGTCGTCCAGTCCTTGGTCGCGCGCGCTTCGGCGCGCTGGTCGATCATGGTGCGCACGAGCGCATCGAGAGCGGTGGTCTCGGCATCGTCGCCGGGCGCATCGGCAGGGTCGAGCCCGAGCACCGCGAGCATCCCCGACACCGCACCGGCTGCGACGGCGGCTGCGTCGTGGTCGCCCTCGTCGAGGGCGGTGTTGCCCGACCTGACGGTCTCGTGCAGGGCCGCGAGCGCCTGCGGCACGGCCAGATCGTCGTCCATCGCCGATGCGAACGCAGCGGGGAGGCCGGTGTCTCCGTCGAACCCGTCGGGCAGCACGCGGGCGGCGCGCTGCAGGAACGACCGGATGCGGCCGAGAGCGACTTCGGCCTCGTCGAAGCTGGCCGGCGTCAGGTCGAGACTCGACCGGTAGTGCGCGGCTCCGAGCGCGTACCGCACGACGCGGGGGTCGCGCTCGCGCAGCACGTCTTCGGCGAGCAGGAAGTTGCCGAGCGACTTCGACATCTTCTGATCGCCGACGGTGACCAGGCCGTTGTGCACCCAGTAGCGAGCGAAGGCATCGCCGGCGGCGGTCGACTGAGCGAGCTCGTTCTCATGGTGCGGGAACCGGAGATCCAGCCCGCCCCCGTGGATGTCGAACTCGGAACCGAGGTAGCGCCGGCTCATCGCGGAGCACTCGATGTGCCAGCCGGGGCGGCCGATCCCCCAGGGCGAGCTCCACGCGGCATCCGCCGGCTCGTCGGGCTTCGCGCCCTTCCACAGGGCGAAGTCGCGCGGGTCGCGCTTGCCGCGCGGATCGGCGTCGGCAGCAGCCTCCATCGCGTCGAGCGACTGGCGTGTCAGCGAGCCGTACTCGGGCCAGGACCGCACATCGAAGTACACATCGCCGGAACCATCGGGAGCCGCATAGGCGTGACCGCGCTCGACGAGGGTCTCGATGAGCTCGATCATCTGCGGAACGGATGCCGTCGCCCGCGGCTCGTAGGTGGGGGGCAGCACACCGACGGCGGAGTACGCCCGTGTGAACTCGAGCTCGATCCGGTAGGCGAGCGCCCACCAGGGCTCGGCATCCGTCGCGTTGGCGAGGATCTTGTCGTCGATGTCGGTGACGTTGCGGACGAACGTCACCCGTCCGTGGCGGTGTTCGAGCCAGCGTCGCAGGATGTCGAATCCGACGGCGGCCCGGACGTGCCCGATGTGCGGGCCCGACTGGACCGTCGGTCCGCAGACGTAGACCGTGACGTTCGACGGGTCGCGCGGCGCGAAATCGCGCAGCGCCTGCGCGCGGGTGTCGTAGAGGCGAACGGTCACTGCACCAGCCTACCGGCGGGGCGCCGCACCGCCGTGGCACGCGCGCGCTCACGAAGGCGGTAGAACTGGAGGGTGCTGTCCGTGATCGCCGTCCTCGTCGCGGCTGTGCTGTTCGGCACGACCGGCACGGCGCAAGCCCTCGGCCCCGATAACACGACGCCGCTCGGCGTCGGAGCCGCCCGCCTCATCGTGGGTGGCACGGCGCTCGCGGCGGTCGGACTGTCGATCGGGGCCCGGCGGCAGCGCACTCGCTTCTCGCGCGACGGCGCCCGTCCGGTCGGAGGTCCCCGGGCCGTCGCCCTCATGGCACTGACCGGACTCTGCCTCGCGCTCTATCAGCCGCTGTTCTTCCTCGGCACGGCCCGCAACGGCGTCGCGGTCGGCACGGTCATCGCGCTCGGATCGGCCCCCGTGCTGGCGGGTCTGCTGGAGTGGGCTCTCACGCGACGGCGTCCGACGACGTCGTGGATGACGGCCACGGCACTGGCAACGGCAGGAGTCGCGCTGCTCGCCGTCGCGGGAGGCGGGTCGGCCGGAGCGGACGGTCTCGGCGTACTGGGGTCGCTGGGTGCGGGCGCGTCGTTCGCGGTGATCGCGAACGCGCAGCGCCGGCTGATCTCCGGCGGGTGGGACGCCTTCACGGTCTCGGGCGCCATGGGCGCGGGAGCCGCGGTGTGCGGGGTCGCGATGGTGCCGTTCACCGACATGGGGTGGCTGTCCGATCCGCGGGGCTGGACGATGGCCCTCTGGCTCGGCATCGCAACGGTCGCGCTCGCCTACGGCCTGTTCACCTGGGGCCTCGGCGGGCTGAGCGCCGCGACCGCGGCCACCCTCACCCTCGCCGAACCCCTGACGGCCAGTCTGCTGGGCGTCGTCGTGATCGGCGAGCGCCTCGCCCCGCTGGCGCTGGTCGGGCTCGCGGTGCTGGCCGCCGGGCTCGTGCTGCTCGCCGCGACGTCGCGGTCCCGCCGCAATCCCGCCCCGACACCCCTGGAGGCCTGACATGACGGAATCCCTCACGATCGTCCGCGATGACCTCACCGGCGCGGCGACCCGTGGCCTCATCGCGGCGCATCTGGCGGGCATGCTCGCGAACACGCCCGTCGAGAGCGTGCACGCGCTCGACCTCACCGAGCTGCAGCATCCGTCTGTGCGGGTCTACTCGGCCTGGGTCGGCGGCGAGATCGCCGCGGTCGGGGCCTTCAAGACCTTCGACACCGATCGTGCGGAGCTGAAGTCGATGCGCGTGGCGGACGCGTTCCTCGGACGCGGCTGGGGGCGCGCGATGCTCGGGCATCTCGAGCGCGAAGCGCGCGACGCCGGCATCCGCTCGCTCTGGCTCGAGACCGGGTCCGGTCCCGACTTCGTCGCAGCGCGCCGTCTGTACGAGAGCGCCGGTTTCTCGTACTGCCCGCCCTTCGGGGACTACTCCCTCGACCCGCTGTCGGTCTTCATGACGCGGGACCTCGACCCCGCGTCCGAGTCGGCGGGTCGCTGACCCCGCCGGGCGAGGCCTCGATCGCGCGCACTTCGACGCATCAGGCACAGCTGGAACCGCGCTTCATCCGCGAAACTGCGCCCGACCCGTGCCGGATACCGGCTGAGGGTCAGCGGATGCTGTGAACGAGCGCGACGGCGGTCGCTGAGACGCCTTCGCCGGTGCCGGTGAACCCGAGCCCGTCGGTCGTCGTCGCAGCGACGGAAACCGGCGCCCCGAGGGCATCGGTCAAGATCGCCTCGGCCTCGGCCCGGCGCGGCGCGAATCGCGGCCGGTTGGCCTGCACCTGGACCGAGACGTTTCCGATCGCGAAACCTGCCTCGGCCACGAGGTCGCGGACGCGCTGGAGGAAGACGACGCCCGAGGCGCCCGCGTACTCGGGGCGGTCGACCCCGAAATGGGTGCCGATGTCGCCCAGGCCCGCGGCCGCGAGGACCGCGTCGACGATGGCGTGAGCGACCGCGTCACCATCGGAGTGGCCGCGCAGTCCCGGTTCGCCCGGCCATTCCAGACCCGCCAGACGCAGGGCACCGTCGCCTCCGAACGCGTGGACGTCGGAGCCGATGCCGATGAGCGGGAGCACGGATGCCGCGACCGCGGCGGGCCGCAGGAGATGACGCGCGCGGTCGAGGTCGGCGGGCGTGGTGATCTTGAACGACAGGTCGTCGCCCGCGACGGTGTGCACGGGGTGACCGGCGGCGGCGAACAGTGCGGTGTCGTCGGTGTGCTCCTCGGTCGCTTCCGCGTACGCTCCTTCGAGGAGCCCGCGCGGGAAGCCCTGGGGGGTCTGCGCCGCGACGAGCGGTGCGCGGTCGACCGCTTCATCGACCAGGGAGCCGGTCACGCGCTTGAGCGTGTCGACGACGGGCCGGACCGGTACCACCCCCGCGCCGGTCCGCTCGACCTCGTCGATGACCCGTCCGAAGACCTCCGGCGGCGTCAGCGCACGAGCGGCGTCATGGACGAGAACGATCTCGACGTCGGCCCACAGGGCAGCGAGGCCCGCGGCGACCGACTGCTGACGCGTGTCACCGCCGACCACCACCGAGACCAGGTCGGAGCGTTCACCGAACGCCGCCTCGGCCTCGGTTCGCGCATCGCCTTCTCGCCCGCGCGGCGCGACGATGACGATCTGCGCATTCGGTGCCGCAGCGACGCCCTCGAGAGCGTGCCTCAGGATCGAATGCTCGTCGATGCCCACGAAAGCCTTCGGCGCTCCCGCCGAGAGCCGGGTTCCAGAACCGGCCGCGACGACGATGACCGCGACGCGCGGAACGGGAATGATGCCCACGGCAGGGGATGCCGAGTCGGCCTCAGGAGGCGAGGACCTCGTCGAGGACGCCCGAAGCGTGGTCCTCGTCGGCCTTGAGCGCGAGAGCGATCTCGGACACGAGGATCTGACGCGCCTTGGCGAGCATGCGCTTCTCACCGGCGGACAGACCGCGGTCCTGATCGCGACGCCACAGGTCGCGCACGACCTCGCTCACCTTGATGACATCGCCCGAGGCGAGCTTCTCGAGGTTGGCCTTGTACCGACGCGACCAGTTGGTCGGCTCTTCGGTGAAGGGGGCACGCAGGACGTCGAACACGCGCTCGAGGCCGTCCTTGCCGATGACGTCGCGGACGCCGACCAGATCGACGTTGTCAGCCGGGACCTCGATGATGAGGTCTCCCTGCGTGACGTTGAGCTTCAGGTATTTCTTCGTCTCGCCCTTGATGATCCGGTCCTTGACCTCGATGATCGTGGCTGCCCCGTGGTGGGGGTAGACGACGGTTTCGCCAACCTCAAAAAGCATGGAGTTATATCCCTTCGGCAACATCCAGGATAACACAGGGGGCATACAGTAAGGTTTGCCGCCGCTTGTGCCCGGCGGCATCCCCGCGGTGTCGGCACGCGGGGCCCGGCACCCTCTAGACTGCTGAGGACGCCGTCTGCCTGCCTGGAGGATCCGTGAAACTGCGAATCGTCGCTTCGATTGCCGTGGGCGCCGCCCTGACCCTGGGAGCCACCGGCTGCAGCATGATCTCGCCGCAGGCGACGACCATCGACTTCTCGGCATCCGACGGCGTGAACATCCCGCCCTCCGGCCCGCTCGACGTCCGCAACGCGATGGTCATCGCCGACGAGTCCGGCACGGCAGGCAACTTCCTCGCCGCCATCGTCAACCCGACCGACGAAGACCACACGCTCATCTTCGGCTTCGGCGACGACACGACCACGCTGAAGGTCCCCGCCCGCGGCAGCGTCAGCCTCGGCGTCGACGGCAACGAGCCGATCCTGCTCGACGGCATCGACACCAGGCCCGGTGCGACGCTGCCGATGTCGTTCCAGTCGGGCGACGCCGAAGGCGTACGCATCGACGTGCCCGTCCTCGACGGCACGCTCCCCTACTACACCGAGTACGTCCCGCGCGAGGCTCCGACCCCGTCGGCCACCCCCACGCCGTCGGCCACGCCGACCCCGTGACGGCGCGACGCCTCTGACTCCACGGGAAAGGGCCCGGCGATGATCGCCGGGCCCTTTCCCGTCCTCCCGCTCGTTCGCGGGCTCAGCCCTCGAAGCGGTAGCCGAGTCCTCGCACGGTCAGCAGCATCGACGGCTGACCGGGATCGGTCTCGATGCGCGACCGGATGCGCTTGATGTGAACGTCGAGGGTCTTCGTGTCGCCGAAGTAGTCGCTTCCCCACACGCGATCGATCAACTGGCCGCGGGTCATCACCCGGCCCGCGTTGCGCATGAGGACCTCGAGCAGCTCGAACTCCTTCAGCGGCATGTTGATCACCCCGCCGTCGACCGCGACCGTGTGACGGTCGAGGTCGATCGTGACCCGGCCGCCGGCGAGAACGCGCTCGTCGACGTCGACCTCCGCGGTCGCGGCCCGGCGCAGCACGGCCCGCATCCGAGCCAGCAGCTCGCGCGACGAGTACGGCTTCGTGACGTAGTCATCGGCACCGAGCTCGAGCCCGACGACGATGTCCACCTCGGAGTCCTTGGCCGTGAGCATGATGATGGGTGTCTTCGAGGTCGTCCGGATGATGCGGCACACCTCGGTTCCCGGCATCCCGGGCAGCATGAGGTCGAGCAGCACGATGTCGGCTCCCCGCGACTCGAACGCCTCGAGGGCGGCAGGCCCGTCTTCGGCGATCTCGACCTCGAACCCCTCCCGTCGCAGCAGATACGCCAACGGGTCGGCGAGGTCGGGCTCATCCTCCACGAGCAGGACACGGGTCATGATGGGTCTCCCTTGGGCCGGGCGGGCAGCGCCCGGACGATCTTCTTCCTGGTCTTCCTCACCGGCGGCACGGCACCGTCGGGCGCGGCGATCGCGGGCAGCCGGATCGTGAAGGTGGAGCCGCGTCCGGGGCGCGACCACAGCTGCACCTCGCCGCCGTGGCGCTGCACCGCGTGCTTGACGATCGACAGTCCGAGGCCCGTGCCACCGGTGCGGCGCGAGCGGGCGTAGTCGGCGCGATAGAAGCGCTCGAAGACACGCTGCTGCTCGCTCTCGGGGATGCCGATACCGCGATCGGTCACCGCGATCTCGACCGTGTCGCCGGTACTCCGGATGCCCACGCCGACCTGACTCGCGGGCGGCGAGTAGACGATCGCGTTGGCGATCAGGTTGCCCACCGCTTCGCTGAGCACCTGCACGTCGCCCCGGACGTAGAGCCCGCGGTCGCCGCCCCGCACGAGCGCGACACCCGCGGACTCGGCGGCGATCGCATGCGTCTCGATCGCCGACGTCACGATCTCGTCGATCGCGACATCCCGCAGCTCGGTCAGCTCGTCGGACGACTGCAGTCGCGACAGGCTCATGATGCGCGAGGTGAGGTTGCCGAGCCTCATCGCCTCGGCACTCAGCCGGCCGGCGAACGAACGCACCTGCTCGGGGTCGTCCGCGGCAGACTCGATCGCCTCGGCGAGCAGGGTGACGGCGCCGACCGGGGTCTTCAGCTCGTGGCTCGTGTTCGCCACGAAATCACGTCGCATCTCCGCGAGCCGCTCGCGCTCGGTGATGTCGCGCACGAGCACCAGCGTGAACCGATGGGTGATGCTGCTCGCCCGAGCGACGATCAGCCGAGGCTCGGACGGCGCGACTCCCCGACGGAGTCTCAGCGTGCCCGTCTCGGAATGCGCGACACCGCGGGAGGACCGGAGCAGTTCGCGCAGCTCGTCGCCCGGGACCGTCTCACCCTCGAACAGACCGAACAGCTCGGCCGCGGGCGACGTCGCGACGATCGTGAACGAGGCGTCGACGATGAGCGCAGCCTCGTCGAGGGCCGAGAGCACGTCGCGCGCACCCGCGGGGAGGTCGCCGTCGGCCTGCTCCTGCGCCTGAGCACGAGCACGCCAGGCCAGGAAGGCGACAGCGCTGATGAGAAGGCCGACGAAGACGCCCGCGAGAAGGGCGACCAGCGCGAGCTGCGTCGGATTCATTCCTCCAGATTAAGACGCGACACGGCGCCCGCCCCTCCCGTCTGGGCCGTTCCTCGCCCGACTCGGACTGATGTTCATCGGCTCGGCACCGTTCGTTAACCTTGTCGAGCGACAATCGCGTCGCCGTGAGTACGGCGTCGTGCTGTCTCCGCAAGAAGGAAAGGTGCTCCGATGCGCGAAGTCTTCCACCAGTCCCTCGAGGACGTCCAGACCCGCCTGGTCGAGATCTCCGAGCTGGTGACCGTCGCGATCGAGAAGGCCACGCGTGCGTTCGGCACGAGCGACATCACCCTCGCCGAGGAGGTCATCGACGCGGACACCGTGATCGACGACAAGGCCATCGCGATCGACGAACTCGCCATCGAGATCCTCGCCCGCCAGCAGCCGGTCGCGCGCGACCTCCGCATCGTCGTCTCGGCGCTGCGGACGAGTGCGTCGCTCGAGCGCATGGGCGACATCGCCGAGCACATCGCGCAGCTGACCCGCATGCGTTTCCCCGAGCGCGCCATCCCGAAGGGCCTGAAGGGCACCTTCACCAAGATGGGCGAGATCGACGTCGAGGTGGCGCGCACACTGACCGAGCTGCTGCGCTCGGAGGACCTCTCCCTCGTCGAGACGCTGCGCGCTCTCGACGACCGGCTCGACGACCTCCACCTGAGCGTGTTCGAGAAGGTCCTCAGCGAGAACTGGCAGGGCGAGGCGGCGGCCACCGTCGACGCGACCCTCGCCAGCCGTTACCACGAGCGCTTCGCCGACCACGCCGTGACGGTCGGCAAGCGCGTGGCGTACCTCGCGACGGGCGAATGGCGCCCCGACACCGAGACGATCAACGTCATCGTGAACGAGGGCGGTCTCTGACCGGCATCCGATCGACGACGAAGGGGCGGTGCCGATCGGCACCGCCCCTTCGTCTGCGTCGTGCTTACGCCTTGCCCTGATTGGCCACGGCGGCGGCGCCGGCGGCGGCCGCCTCGGGGTCGAGGTACTCGCCCGGACCGAGCGGCTTCAGGTTCTCGTCGAGCTTGTACACCAGCGGGATGCCCGTGGGGATGTTCAGCTCGGCGATGTCGTCGTCGCTGATGCCCTCGAGCTGCTTGACGAGGGCGCGGAGCGAGTTACCGTGAGCCGTGACGAGCACGGTCTTGCCGGCGCGCAGGTCGGCGGCGATGTCGGACTCCCAGTACGGAAGCAGCCGGTCGATGACGAGCTTCAGCGACTCGGTGCGGGGCACCTCTCCGTCGATGCCGACGTAGCGCGGGTCGTCGACCTGGCTGTACTGGTCGTCGTCGGCGAGGGGCGGCGGCGGGACGTCGAACGAACGGCGCCACAGCATGAACTGCTCGTTGCCGAACTCGGCGAGGGTCTGCGCCTTGTCCTTGCCCTGCAGCGCGCCGTAGTGACGCTCGTTCAGGCGCCACGAGCGCTTGACCGGGATCCACAGGCGATCGGCGGCGTCGAGGGCGATCTGCGCGGTCTGGATCGCGCGGCTGAGGACGGACGTGTACAGCACGTCGGGCAGCAGACCTGCCTCGGCGAGCAGCTCACCGCCGCGCTGGGCCTCGGCCTTGCCCTGGTCGGTCAGTCGGACGTCGACCCATCCGGTGAACTGGTTGGACTTGTTCCACTCGCTCTGCCCGTGGCGGAGGAGGATCAGCGTGTACGGCGCACTCATGCTCCGAGTCTACCGAGCCGGGGCCTGCGATCATGGGGGCATGGCCCCGGGACATATCGGGCAGGCCACCCGTGGCACCACGAACACGAACCGCCTGCGTCGCGTCGATCGCTGGATCGCGCGGCATCCTGTGCTGCGCCGCGCCGCCGACCCCCTCGTGATCGATCTCGGATACGGTGCGAGCGGGGTGACGGCGTTCGAGCTCGAGGCGCGGCTGCGGCCCGCTCGCCGGGAAGTCGAGGTTCTCGGACTCGAGATCGATCCCGAGCGCGTGGCCCGTGCACGCGCGCAGCTCGAGGAGGTGCGCGCAGGACGCACGACCTTCGCACGGGACGCCCGAGTCGGCTTCGCGCGGGGCGGATTCGAGGTGCCGGCGCCGGACGGACGCCGGCCCGCCGTCATCCGTGCCTTCAACGTGCTGCGTCAGTACGACGAAGCGGATGTCGCCGACGCGTGGGCGCGGATGAGCGCCCGGCTGTCGCCGGACGGGATGCTCGTCGAAGGCACCTGCGACGAGATCGGCCGCGTGAGCACCTGGATCGAGGTGGGGCCGGATGCCGCGCCCCGCAGCCTCACCGTCTCGCTTCGACTCGCCGGTCTGGAATCCCCCGCGATCGCCGCCGAGCGTCTGCCGAAAGCGCTCATCCACCGCAATGTCGCGGGCGAACGCGTGCACGACCTGCTGTCGTCGCTCGATCACGAGTGGCGGCTCGCCGCGCCGGCGTCCACCTTCGGCCCCGTGCAGCGGTGGCGTTCCGCTCTGACCGCGATGGCAGCCCGCGGATTCGACCTCGGCGACCGCTCCCGGTGGCGTCTGGGCGAGTTCACGGTGCCCTGGAGCGCGGTCGCACCGCGCTGACGCCCACGGCGCCGGTGATGCCCGGTCCCGGCGCGGGTCAGATGTCGTCGTTCCAGTCGGCGGCGTCCCGTCGCGCCGCCGCACGGCGCGCCACAGCGACGGCGGCCTCGTATCCGTCCTCGGGGTTCGAGACGAGGTGCTCCGTCGCGAGGGCGTGCAGGCGGACCTCCCAGTCGGCGGAAGAGGCCGCTCGCTCGATGGCACTCCGGCCTGCATCGCCGAGCCTCACGAAGGCGCGGCTGAGGCTCTGCCGGAGGTCGTCCGGGCCGAGGCCGAAGTGTCCGGACAGCTCGACGGCGAGCGCGGCGCGCTCAGCGTCGTCCGGTGCGAGACCCGCAGCTGCGCGCCACGCGGTGCGCGCGACATCCGGGTCGTCGTCGTGGATCAGTTCGGGGGTGATGGCGGGCCACGCCCGGACGTCCCCGATCTTCGAGAGGGTGTGGAGCGCCTGGCTGCGAGCCTGGGCGATCGGGGAGGTCAGCTCAGGGAGCACCTGGTCGAGGGTCGCATCCCGATCCTGCCGAGTGAGGGCCCAGGTCAACGTCTCCCGCACCGTGAAGTCGGGCTCGTGCGCGCACTGCTCGACGAGCACCGGCACGTACTCGGGACGCGGATAGGTTCCCGCCGCCATCGCACTGCGAACCCGCTCGGATCCGTTCGGCGACTCCAGCGCGCGGCGCAGGAGATCGGCGGCTGTCGGGGTGTTCTCGCTGGTCATCGTGTGACTCCTCCTCTCCTATCGAACACGCTCAGCGGCCTCGGGGGTCGGTTTCGGCCGAACTCACGAGGGCGTCTGCGGATGTGTCCTCCCGACGGCGGCTGCGGCGCGCGGCCTGCCGGGCCCGCCCGCGACCGCGCTCGGCGAGGAAGACCGCCAGGTCGTCGACGACGGCCTCGATGAGGGGAGCCCGCGGTCCGTCAGCGTCCCATCCCGCGTACAGCTGCGCTTCGAGGCATCCGTCGGCCCCGGCGATCGGGACCGTCACCGTGCCCGGAGCCGGGTCATCCGTCAGCACGGCGATCCCGCGCCCCGCGGCCACGAGCGCGCGCGCGATCGCCGGCTGCCGCACCGTGATGGGGTCGTCGTAGGCGAGGCCGGCCCGGCCGACCTCGTGGTCGAGGGCACGCCGCGCGGCGCTGTTGGGCGTCAGCAGCACGAGCGGATGCCGCACGAGCTCGTCGACGCCGACCTCGGCCCGACGCGCGAGGTCGTGCTCGCGCGGGACATGAGCCCACACGCGCGCAGCGGACAGACGGCGCCCCCGCCACCCCGGCCGCGGCGTCGTCGTCGAGATCCCGAGGTCCGCGCCCCGGGTGGCGGCGAGGTCGAACACGCGGAACGGATCGGCGTCGTCGCAGTCGAGCACCGGCGCATCCGCGCCCCGCGCGACGAGGTACGGGGCGATCGCCGACGTGATGGTCGCCGACGGCGCGATGACGTGCAGGATGGCTCGGGTCTGTCCGCTCTCCTGCTTGGTCCGCCCGACGACGTTCTCGGCGAGCGCCAGCAGGTCGGTTACGCGATCGTAAAATCTGGCACCGGCCGGAGTCGGGCGCACCGGCCCGTTGCCTCGGATCAGCAGGCGAACGCCGAGCTCGTCCTCCAACCGCTGGATCTGCCGCGTCATCGCCGGCTGCGTGATACTGCGGCGACGCGCGCCCGCCGAGATCGAGCCCTCCTCGACGACGGCGGCGAAGGACGCGAAAGCGAACAGGTCGGCCATGCATCGAGAACATACCTCAATGCCCGAATATCATTCGACAACATGGCGGGCTCTCGGGAGCATGGCCGGACGGCGCTGACGCGTCGACACGAGAGGACCCGACCCCATGACCGTTTCCGCCCCCGCGCTCCACGATGAGCGCAAAGCCCGCCGCGCCGCCTTCGGATCGTTCGTCGGCACGTCGATCGAGTGGTACGACTTCTACCTGTTCGGCACGGCGGCCGCCCTCGTGCTGCCGACCGTCTTCTTCCCGGGAGCGGATCCGGCGATCGGCCTGCTGGCCTCGTTCGCGACCTTCTGGGCGGGCTTCCTGGCGCGGCCGCTCGGCGGACTGTTCTTCGGGCACATCGGCGACCGGCTCGGGCGCAAGAACACGCTCGTCGTGACGCTCGTGATCATGGGAGTCGCGACCTTCCTCATCGGGCTCCTCCCCGGAGCCGACGCGTGGGGCATGGCCGCCCCTATTCTGCTCATCGCGCTGCGGGCCGCACAGGGTTTCGCGGTCGGCGGCGAATGGGGCGGAGCCGTCCTGATGGCCTCGGAGAGCGCGCAGAAGGGCCGTGGCGTCCGGTCGGCGATGTGGGTGCAGCAGGGCTCGCCCGTCGGCAGCATCCTTGCCACCGTCGCGTTCCTGCTGGTGGGGCTGCTCGACCAGGAGGCCTTCCTGTCATGGGGCTGGCGCGTGCCCTTCCTCGCGTCGGCCGCCCTCGTCGCCGTCGGACTGCTCATCCGTCTCAAGGTCGAGGAATCGCCCGAGTTCGAAGCGGCGGCGTCGGATGCCGACGTGCCGCGCATCCCGATCAGCGAACTGTTGCGCCACCACTGGGGCACCCTGCTGGTGGGCGTCCTCGCGTGCGGCCTCGGTATCGGCGGCGCCTACTTCACCTCGACGTTCATGCTCTCGTACACGACGACCCAGCTGGGCGTCGACCGGCAGACGATGCTGATGATCCTGCTCGGCACGGTCTTCGTGCAGTTCGCGTGGCAGCCGATCGCGGCGCGCATCGCCGAGCGCGTCGGGACCGCCCGGTTCATGGTCGTCAGCCTCGTCGTGGCGATCGCCATCGCCTTCCCGGCGTTCCTGATCATCTCGTCGGGCGAGCCGCTGGGCATCTTCCTGGTGCTCGCCGCGGTCATGATCCCGACCTCGGGCTACTACGCCGTGCTGGCCGGGTTCCTCGCCCAGGCGTTCCCCGTGCGCATCCGCTACACCGGCATCTCGGCCGCCTACCAGCTCTGCGCCACCCTCATCGGCGGCACCACTCCCCTGCTCGCACAGCTCGCGCTGAACATCGGCGGGGGCAGCTGGGTCGGCATCGCGGTCTTCTACGTCATCCTCATCGGCATCACCCTCGTGGGTGTCGTCGGCGTGACGGTGCGCAGCGGCTTCTCGGCCGCTGCGGAGAAGCGCGAGCGCGAGGTGTCCGCGTGAGACTCGACACGATCATCGAGAACGGCCGCATCTGGACCGGCGAGGCCGGCCGGCCGACGGTCTCGCGGGTCGGGGTCTTCGCGGGGCGCATCGTCGGGGTCGATGAGGAGATCGACGGCGCCACCGCAGACCGGGTGCTCGACCTCGGCGGGGCGCCCGCGGTGCCCGGGTTCCATGACGCGCACCTGCACTTCAGCCTGCATGGACAGAAGCTGCTGCGGCTCGACCTGTCGTACACGGCACAGCCCGACCTCGACGCCGTCTACGCGGCGATCGCGACGGCCGTGGCTGCCGCTGCTCCCGGCGCGTGGGTGCTGGGGCGCGGACACGACCAGAACAAGCTCGGCCGCCACCCGCACCTGGCCGATCTCGATCACATCGCGCCCGACAACCCGGTCTACCTCGAGCACACCTCGGGACATATGGGCGTCGCCAACAGCGCCGCCTTCCGGGCCATGGGCCTCGACCCGGCCGCGCTGCCGCACCAGATCGACGGCGGGCACGTCTCGCGCGACCCCGACGGCCACCCCGACGGTCTGCTGCAGGAGCGGGCGCAGGAACTCGTCACGGGCGGGTTCCTGCCGGTCGCGCTCGAGACGCACCGCGAGGGTTCTCGACTGGCGTCGGCCGACCTGCTCGGCTACGGCATCACGACCGTGACCGAGCCGGGCATCGGAGCACCGGGCCAGATCGGGCAGAGCCCCGTCGAGCTGCGCGCCTACCAGGACGGCATCGAGGCCGACGACATCCGCCTGCGCATCAACGCCATGCCCTATATCCGTGTCATGCACGACCTGGGCGGGATCGGCGGCGGCGAGACCGGGTGGGGTCTCGACCTGGGAGCCCGTACCGGGCTCGGCGACGACCGACTGCGCATCTCGGGCACGAAGGTGCTCAGCGACGGCTCTCTCATCGGTCGTACCGCGGCGATGTGCTGCGACTTCAGCGACGACCCGGGTAACCGGGGCTTCCTGGTGTGGGAAGAGCCGCAGCTGCGCGAGATGATCCGCGACGCGCACCGCAACGGCTGGCAGATCGCCACCCATGCGATCGGCGACCGGGCCCTCGACGCGCTGATGGATGCCGTGGGGGCCGCGCAGCGGGAGTTCCCGCATCCTGATCCGCGGCACCGCATCGAGCACTGCGGCGTCTCACGTCCCGACCAGATCGACCGTGTCGTGTCGCTCGGCCTCATCCCGAGCCCGCAGGGCCGGTTCGTGTCCGAGACCGGCGACGGCCTGCTCGCGGCCGTCGGACCCGAGCGCGCCGAGATGGTCTACCGGATGCGGACGTGGCTCGACCGCGGCGTCGTGCTGCCCGGTTCGACCGACGCCCCCATCGTGCATCCCGACCCGATCGCGAGCATCCACGACATGGTCAACCGGCGCACCGCTGCCGGTGTGCCACTCGCACCCGCCGAGGCCGTGTCCCCCGAACAGGCTCTGCGTGCCTACACCTACGGTTCGGCCTACGCCGCACGCGAAGAGCATGTCAAGGGAACCATCCGGCGCGGGATGCTCGCCGACCTCGCGGTGCTCAGCGACGACCTGCTGACGGTCGACCCGACGCGGATCTCGTCCGTCGAGGTGGGCGCGACGATCGTCGGGGGCCGGCTCGTGCACGATCGCGGCGCCGTCGCGTCCTGAGGGCGCCGCAACGATGCGGTGATCCGCGGAGCCGCGGCGACGATGCCGGCACGGCTCCGCGGACGACGTGCCGATCGCCGATGGCGAGCTCGGATCTCTGCCAGAGTGTTATCGTCCGATAACCAACGGCAAGGGAGACAGCATGGCTCAGCGGCGTCTGCCGGCGCGTAACGAGCAGCTGCTCGCCGCGTCCATGCGGGCTTTCGCCGCCCACGGCTACTTCGGCACGACGACGGCGCAGGTCGCCGAGCAGATGGGCGTGTCACAGCCCTACGTCATCCGGACGTTCGGTTCCAAGCTCGAGCTGTTCATCCGGACGCACGCCTTCGCCGGCGAGCTCATGCTGCGCGCGTTCCGCGGCATCGACGCCGACGAGCTCACACCCGAGCGGCTGGGCAGGGCCTACCGAGACCTGGTCCTCCGCGAGACGGCGGCCGTGCTCGTGCACGCCCATGCGTTCTCGGCCTCCGTGGGCGAGCCGGCGATCGGAGTCGAAGCGCGGCGCCTGTTCGACGAGGTCTACCGCACTCTCGCCGGGGCCGGACTCGATCACACCGAGATGTGGATGTTCATGGGCCGCGGCATGCTCATCAACAACCTGCTGCTCATGGAGGCACCCCGCTACGCGGACGGCTACGACTTCGCCCCGCTGGTCGCCGTCGTCCTCGCCGGCCCGCCACCGCCGCCCGAAGCCCGACCCGATGCCCGACCCGACGACCCCGACGCCCACCCCGAGGAGCACGAAAGATGACCGCTCACGTTCCGTTCACCGACAACTTCACCGACCTGTCGAACACCGACGGGTTCCAGTTCGAGTTCCGCTGCGAGCGGTGCGGCAACGGGTACCGCTCCGCGTTCCGCCGCGACCCGCGCGCGGCCGGTCAGAAGCTCGCGCGCGGGCTGGGCAACCTCTTCGGCGGCGCGCTGTCCGAGTTCACCTCCGCCGCCGACCGCTTCCTCGACCGCGGGACGAACTCCCCCGCCAAGGACGACGCCCTGCGGGCTGCGACCGCCGAGATCGGACCCCTCTTCCACCAGTGCCGTGGCTGCAGCGACTGGGTGTGCGGCGACGTCTGCTGGAACGACGGCATCGGACAGTGCGCGCGCTGCTCGCCGATCCAGACGGAGGAGCTCGCCCAGCTGCAGGCCGAGGCGCGACGGCGGCAGCTTCAGGAACGCCTCGAGACGACGGACATGACCGCGGGGATCGCCGTGGGCCAGCAGGCCCGGCCCCGCTGCGCGTCCTGCGGCGCGTCGTCGTCCGGCGGCAAGTTCTGCGGAGAGTGCGGCGCGTCGCTGAATCCCGTCCGTCGTTGCCCGGGGTGCGCGCACGAGAACCCGCCCGCCGCGCGGTTCTGCGCCGAGTGCGGCACGGGGCTCGTCGCATGAGCGTGCGCATGAAGGGTCGCGGTGCGTACGCGCGCACCGCGCTGGTCCTGGTGGCCGTCGGCGCGGTGCTGACGGGATGCAGCACGGGTCAGGATGTCGACGCGTCGCCGGCTCCCACCGATCCGAGCCCGACCGCTGCCGCACCGTCGTCGACCGCCACCGCGTCGTCCACCCCGGCCGCCGGCGCCCCGGCGGCGGGCACGCCCGACTACACCGAACTGTGCGACGCGAACCGCGAGGCCGCGGCGGCGAAAACCGGCACGGTCGGACAGGACCTCGCAGCGGCGCACCGACAGGCTGACGCGATCGCCGCGCTGCTGCCGATGACCGACGTCAGCGACGAGGTCGCCGCCGGAGCGGTGGTCTTCGCCGACTCGACCGCGGAACTGATCGGCATCCTCGAGCAGTACCCGGCCGACACGGCGGTCGTCGACATCGCGCTCGACGACGCGCTGCTGCAGTCGCAGGCCCTCAACAGCGTCGCGACCGACACCGACTACCAGGCGTTCATCGGCTGGACGATCGAGACCTGCTTCGGCACCGTCATCGGCGAGTGAGCGGCGGCGTCCGGGGACGCGCGAGATGCACGGCGTTCAGATGCGCGGCATCGTGGCGCGGGCCTCGGCCTGGGGCATCCCCGCCGCCGTGAGCAGGTCGACCACGAGCGGGCGAAGCGCGGTGATGACGTTCTGGTCTCCGAGGGAAGAGCCGGGTGCCAGACTGGTCGGATCGAGCCGCGTGGCGACCGCGAGCAGCGACTCGCGCGCGGCCGGTTCCAGCGCGATGTCGTCGATGGACCGGCCGAGCAGGTCGGCGGCACGCGCGATCTGAGCGAGCAGGTCGGCGGCGATCGGCCGCGGCTGGCGGTCTTCGAGGGCGTAGACGACGCGACGGGCGATGACGCGCAGGTTGCGCGTGGCGAGGTCGAGCGATGCCCGCATGCGGTCCTGGCGCTGAAGTTCCTCGCGCTGGCGTCGGAGGAACGGCGAGATACGGGCGACCGCGAGCCCCGAGTCGAGCGACGTCGTCCAGTCGTCGACGAGCGGTTGCAGTGCCCGCGCCTTCTCGAGGCCACGGTCCGCGCGCACCCGGTCGCCGCGCCGGAGCGCCTGGATGACCGTCGCCGTCGCGCCGCCGAAGTCTGCGAACAGGGCGCGACCGGCACGCGAGACCTCGCGCAGCGGTCGGCGCGGCAGCAGGGCCGTCGCCAGGAGTGCCGCGACCGCCCCGACCGAACCGTCGACGAGCCGCAGGAACGGCATGCTCCCCGGGATCGCGATGACGATCACCGACTGGATCGCCGCCGAGATCGCGAAGCTCGGCTGCGCCGAGAGCAGCCTCGCGGTGAGGAGCGTCGCCGTGAGCGCGAGGGCCAGCTGCCAGGTACCCGAACCGACGACGACCACGATGAGCTCCGACACCAGCACGCCCACCAGCATCCCGATCACCGTCTCGAGGACCCGGCGGGGTCGCGCGTCGCGCACCAGACCGAGACTGGAGATCGTCACCGTCGCCGCGAGAAGGGGCGACGGATGCCCCAGCACGAGGTGCGCGAAGGCGTATGCCGCGGATGCCGCGACGACGATCTGCGCGATCGCCGGAGCCGAATCGCGTGCGCGTTCGAAGCCTCGGCGGGGACGCACGCGAGCGCGCCAGCCGGTCGCGATGGGCGCGGTGACGGCGGGCGGCTCATCGGCACGCTCGGGTGCCACGTCAGGTGCGGCGGCTCAGGCGGGGCAGCCGCGGAGGTGCGGCAGTGCGTCCGGCATCGGGCGGGACGACGACCTCCTGCACCGCAGCGACCGTCTCGTCGCCGGCGTCGACGATGAGATCGGCGTCGACCGGAACCGACCGCTTGACGATGGCGAGCGCGATCGGGCCTTGCTCGAAGTGGCGCGCGACCGAGGTGATGTGCCCGACGTCGTCGCCGTCGCGCCGCACAATCGCTCCCGGTTCGGGGAGCACCGCGTCGCTGCCGTCGAGCTGCAGGGCGACGAGGCGACGAGGCGGGTGGCCGAGGTTGTGGACCTTCGCCACCGTCTCCTGCCCGCGGTAGCACCCCTTCGACAGATGCACGGCGGTGCGGAGCCAGTCGACCTCGTGGGGAAGCGTCATGCCGTCGGCCTCGGCGGCCGCGCGCGGTCGCCATGCGGCGATTCGGAGAGCATCGGCCGCCCAGCGTCCCGCGACGCGCCGGCGGCCGTCGACGACGGCGTCGGCGATCCGGCGGAGCTCCTCGCGGTCGACGATCGCCTCGGCCCAGTCGCGTCCGGCGCCGGGATGCGCCTCACCCGCCGCGTAGCCCCAGCCCCCGATCGAGACCTCCGGCCACGGGTCGCGCCAGACGGCCGCTGAGGAGAGGTCGGCGACCGCGGCTGCCGTGCCGCCGACGACCGCGGTGTCATCGGACCGATCGGCGACCTCCACGCGCAGCCGGAAGCGCATGCGCGTGAGCCAGGTGACGAGGGCCTCGAGTCGCCCGGCGTCGGTGACGAGCCACGTCGTCTCGCCGTCGTCGACCACGGACGCCGCGTGCTCCACGTGACCGTGCGGATCGAGGACGAGGAGTTCTGTGCTCTCACCGGGCAGAAGCCGCGTCAATGCCTGCGAGGTCAGCGAGTCGAGCCAGCTGAGCCGATCGGGTCCGGAGACGGTCACCACCGCACGGTCGCCGAGCGGTGCGACGGCGGCACCGCTCGCGAGGAGCTGCTGCTCCCGCATCGGGTTGCCGACGTGCACGAGTCCGAGGTCGTCGCACACCGCCCCGTCGACGTCGGCGAATGTCACGCCGTCGCCCGGCATCACTCGGCCTTGGCCAGACGCGCGGAGGCGTGCGAGGCGAGCTCGCCGCCGAGCGCCGCGATGTCCCAGGCCCACAGGAGGTGACCGTCGACGAGGCCGTACATGCGTGTGGCGGCGGTGTACTCCTTCGCCCCCGCGGCGCGGACGACCGCGTCGGTGGCGAGGTCGATGCGCGGACCGCGGACCTGTCCGAGGTAGAGCTCGCTCACGCCGTCCGAGTGGACGAGCGCGACTTCGAGGTCGAAACCGCCCTCCGCGTTGCGGAGCGCCTCGACATCGTCGACGGTGCGCTCGCGTGCAGGGGCGGATGCCGGCAGCAGTCCGGGCCCGGCGTCCTCCGCTGCGGCCGGTCGCGCGACGCGCCAGTAGCCGGTCTCGGCCACGAGCGGGCGGATGCGCGCGCCGCTGTCATCGATCAGCCAGGCGCTGGCGGAGTAGTTCAGATAGTCGCCGCCGTCGTGACTGAAGCTCACCTGATGCGCGAACTCGCCGGTGAGATGGCCGTCGGCCGTCTCGTAGTCGATGACGCCCGAGCCCTCCCACACGCCGAGCAGCCACGACAGCGGAACGAGGTCCGCCGGCAGGTCGGTGGGCAGCTCGAGCACGGTGTCAGCGCTGGCCGCGGTAGAGGTTCTTCACGACGACGCCCGAGACGAAGACGATGGCGAGCGACGCCAGTCCGAGCAGGCCCACGTAGAAGATTTCGAGCGCGAGGAGATCCATGTCTCTACTCTATGCCCGCATGGCCCGTCCGCGCCTGTGGGATGCGGTCATCGCGGCGACCCCGGTCACGCAGTGACGAGCGACGAGAGCCCGAAGCCGACGCCGATGAACCCCATGACGAACAGGGCACCGAGCACGCTCGCCGCCACGCGCTCGATGAATCCCCGCACCCGGCCCAGCGACAGCTGCACCACGAACGCGAGGATGAGGCAACCGCCGAGGGCGATCGGCATCCATAGGGCCCGCTGATCGACCGGCGCGAGGATCCCCACCAGGACGGCCGCGACAGCGGCGACGATCCAGACGGCGACGACTCCGACGACGGTGCGCGGCGGTGCGAGATCGGGCGTGGTCACCGTCCCATTGTGGCCCACCAGGTCGCCCGGTGCGACGCCGCGCACAGGCTGCGTCCAGCGAACGCCTAAGATGAGTGCACGTCCCGGCCGCTCCCGGAGGAATCCCCGTTGGCACAGCTTCTCGTCCTGAGTTCCACGCACGGCGGTGGTCTCGCACTCCCGGCGCTCGAGCTGCTCAGCCACCGGGTGCGGCAGATCCCCGCCGAACCCGCCCAGCTCGTCAACGCGCCGAGCGCCGAGGTCGTCTTCGTCGACGCCCGTCATGATCTCGTCGGCGCCAAGTCGCTGTGCAAGATCCTCGGCAGCACCGGCATCGACGCGCCCCTCGTTCTCATCGTCACCGAAGGCGGTCTCACCGCCGTCTCCACCGACTGGGGCATCGATGACGTCATCCTCGCCACGGCGGGTCCCGCCGAGATCGACGCCCGCATCCGCCTGGCGATCGGGCGCGTGAGCAAGGAAGCGGTGTCGAGCCGCATCCAAACCTCCGGCATCACGATCGACGAATCGTCGTACTCCGCGAAGGTGCACGGTCGACCGCTCGACCTCACTTACAAGGAGTTCCAGCTGCTGCACTTCTTCGCGACGCACCCGTCTCGGGTGTTCACCCGCGAACAGCTGCTGAGCGAGGTGTGGGGATACGACTACTTCGGCGGCACCCGCACGGTCGACGTCCACGTCCGACGTCTGCGCGCGAAGCTCGGCGATCTCGAGCAGCTGATCGGCACCGTCCGCAACGTCGGCTACCGCTTCAACGTGTACGAGGACGAGCCGGTTCCCGCCGGCGGCGAATCCGCGCAGAGCTGACTCTCCGTCTCGTTCACCGGCAGGACACGCAGGACTGCCATGATGAGGGGATGATCGACACCGAGGCTCTGGACTCCGGTCTGGGCGACGCCGACGACGACGACTTCGACCCGGCCGTCGAAGACGTCGACGCGCAGCTGCCCGACCACCGCTACACCGACCGTGAGATCAGCTGGCTGGCCTTCAATCAGCGGGTGCTCGAGCTCGCCGAAGACCCGACCCTGCCCGTTCTCGAACGAGCGAACTTCCTCGCGATCTTCGCCAGCAACCTCGACGAGTTCTTCATGGTGCGCGTCGCCGGACTCAAGCGCCGCATCGTCACGGGACTCGCCGTGCCCACCAACGTCGGCCGAGCCCCCCAAGAGGTACTGTCCGACATCTCCGCGGAGGCGCATGCTCTGCAGCTGCGCCACGCGAGCGCATGGGGCGACATGGTTCAGCCGGCCCTCACCGAGGCGGGCATCGAAATTGTCGGCTGGGACGGCCTCGACGAATCCGAGCGCGGACGCCTGTACGACTACTTCCAGGCACAGGTGTTCCCCGTCCTGATGCCCCTCGCCGTCGATCCCGCGCACCCCTTCCCGTACATCTCGGGGCTGTCGCTCAACCTCGCGATCCGCATCCGGAACGCCAAGACCGGGCGGCAGGAGTTCGCCCGCCTCAAGGTGCCGCCGATGCTCCCCCGGTTCGTCGAGCTGAACACCGGCACCTCGGTCAAGCGCTACCTCCCGCTCGAGGACCTGATCGCCAACAACCTCGAAGACCTCTTCCCCGGCATGGAGATCCTCGAGCACCACACCTTCCGGCTCACGCGCAACGAGGATGTCGTGATCGAGGAGGACGAGACCGAGAACCTCATCCAGGCCCTCGAGGCCGAGCTGCTCCGGCGTCGCTTCGGTCCGCCGATCCGGCTCGAGGTGACCGAGGACATGGACGACGTCACGCTCGACCTCCTGCTCGGCGAGCTCGACATCACCGACCAGGAGGTGTACCGCCTGCCGGGCCTGCTCGACCTGCGCGGGCTGTTCGACCTGGCGCGCATCGACCGTCCCGAGCTGCGGTACAAGCCGCACGTTCCCACGACGGCGACCGCGTTCCAGCCCGCGGAGCAGAACGGACGCACCGACTTCTTCGGCGCCATCCGCGCCGGTGACGTGCTCGTGCACCACCCGTACGAGTCGTTCACCACGAGTGTCGTCGCGTTCCTCGAGCAGGCGGCGCGCGACCCCCACGTGCTCGCCATCAAGCAGACTCTCTACCGCACGTCGGGCGACAGCCCCATCGTGCAGGCGCTGATCGACGCCGCCGAACGCGGCAAGCAGGTGCTCGCCCTCGTCGAGGTGAAGGCCCGCTTCGACGAAGCGGCGAACATCGTCTGGGCCCGCAAGCTCGAGAAGGCCGGCGTGCACGTCGTCTACGGCCTGGTGGGGCTGAAGACGCACTGCAAGCTTCTCCACGTCATCCGCGAAGAGGACGGCGCGCTCCGCAGCTACAGCCACATCGGCACGGGCAACTACAACCCCAAGACGAGCCGTCTCTACGAGGACTTCGGCCTCTTCACGAGCGACGAGCAGGTCGGGCGCGACCTGACGCGACTGTTCAACGAGCTCAGCGGCTACGCGATCGAGAAGAAGTTCAAGCGGCTTCTCGTGGCCCCCCTCCACCTGCGCAAGGGCCTGCTGCGTCACATCGACACCGAACGCCGCAACGCGCTGGACGGCAAACCCGCCCACATCCGCATCAAGGTCAACTCGATGGTCGACGAGCAGATCATCGACGCCCTCTATCGGGCGAGCCAGGCGGGCGTTCGCGTGGACGTGTGGGTGCGCGGCATCTGCTCGCTGCGCACCGACCTCGCGGGCGTGACCGACAACATCACGGTGCGGTCGATCCTGGGGCGCTACCTCGAGCACTCCCGCATCTTCACCTTCCACAACGACGGCGACACCATCGCGTACATCGGCAGCGCCGACATGATGCACCGCAACCTCGACCGTCGCGTCGAGGCTCTCGTGCGCGTCGTCGCACCCGCCCACGTGAAGGAGCTCACGACGCTGTTCGACCTCGCGATGAGCGACGCGACCAGCTCGTGGCACCTCGGCGACGGCGGCGTCTGGACGCGTCACGCCTTCGACGACGACGGCAAGCCGCTGGTGGATCTGCAGGACCGGACGATGGCGCATGTGCAGCGCCGCCGCCGGGCGCGGGCGGTTCGATGACCGACACCGCGGTGTACGCGGCCGGTGGTGTGGTCTGGCGGTGGGTCGACGGCAAGATCAAGGTGCTGATCATCCACCGCACCAAGTACCGCGACCTGACGCTGCCCAAGGGCAAGGTCGACCCCGGTGAGATGCTCGCCGAGACCGCGGTGCGCGAGATCCGCGAGGAGACCGGCATCTCGGTCCGGCTCGGTCCGCCCGTCGGGGTCTCGAGGTACCACCTGCCGAGCAAGAAGCAGAAGATCGTGCACTACTGGGCGGCCGAGGCGACCGACCTGGCCATCAGGATGTCGACCTTCGTGCCGAACAAAGAGATCGCGGCCCTGGAATGGATGGGGCTGAAGAAGGCCCGCAAGGCGCTCAGCTACCCCGTCGACGTCGAGATCCTCGACGAGTTCGTGCGACTGGTCGACGAGCGCGCGATCGACACGTTCCCCCTGATCGCCCTGCGCCACGCGAAGGCGGTGACCCGTGAGGACTGGGACGGTGAGGATGCCGCTCGGCCGCTGTCGCCCCGCGGCAAGAAGCAGGCGCACGCGATCGTCGGCCCGCTGATGGCCTTCGGCGTACGCCGCATCATCTCGTCCGACGCGAAGCGTTGCGTGCGCACCGTGACGCCGCTGGCAGCGGCGATCAGCAGGCGGATCGACACGTCGCGCCATCTGTCGCAGGACGCGTGGGAGAGCGGCGGAGCCGATGTCCGCTCGGTGGTGGGCGACCGCGTACGGGCTCGCAAGCCGGTCGTGCTCTGCACCCACGGACCCGTCCTCCCCGACCTTTTGAACGAGATGGCCCTCGCCACCGGAACCCTGCGCGGGTCGTACCTCGGCAGCGCTTCGGCGCTCGAGACCGGCGCGTTCTCGGTCGTGCACCTGCCTCGCGAGAACCCGGGTTCGGGGATCGTCGCGATCGAGACGCACATGCCGAAGGTGTGATCTCGCACGCGAGAACACACCGATAGCCGCGTCTTTCCGCGGTTCGAGAGCGCCGTTCACCTTCTGTTCACCCCCACAGCGCACTCTCGTAAGGGACGGTGTCTACCGTTCGGGACGAACCTGCACCGGGTTCTCGTCATCAACATGCGAAGGATTCACACAGTGAAGCTCTCCCGACTCGCCCAGCTGGGCGCCGTGGCCGCCGTGGCCTCTCTCGCCCTCGCGGGCTGCGCTGCAAACGAAAGCGCTGCGCCCGGCGCCGGCTCGAGCGACTCCTCGGCCCCCTCCCTCGAGGGCAACCTCGTCGGCGGCGGCGCCTCGTCGCAGGAGGTCGCCGTCCAGGCCTGGACCCAGGGCCTGCAGACCGCCAACCCCGGTCTCACGATCGACTACGACCCCTCCGGCTCCGGCACAGGACGCGAGTCGTTCCAGGCTGGCGCCGTGCAGTTCGCCGGCTCGGACCGCGCGTTCAAGACCGACGAGATCACGGCCGGCCCGTTCGAGGCATGCGCGGCCGACTCCGACCTCGTCGAGCTCCCGACCTACATCTCGCCGATCGCCGTCGTCTTCAACATCGACGGCGTCGACTCGCTGAACCTCGACGCGACGACGCTCGCGAAGATCTTCGCCGGCGAGATCACGACGTGGAACGACCCGGCCATCGCGGCGCTCAACTCGGGCGTCGAGCTGCCCTCCACGGCGATCACGCCCGTGCACCGCTCCGACAAGTCGGGCACCACCGGCAACTTCACCGACTACCTCGCCAAGACCGCCCCCGACGTCTGGACCGCCGGTTCGGTCGAGGAGTGGCCGGCACTCGGCGGCGAAGCCGCACAGGGCACGTCGGGCGTCATCTCGGCCGTCGAGGGCGGACAGGGCACCATCGGCTACGCCGACGCCTCGCGCGCCGGCAACCTCGGCACCGTCGCGATCCAGGTCGGCGAGGACTTCGTCGAGTACTCCCCCGAGGCCGCTGCCGCGATCGTCGACGCGTCGCCCGAGGAGGACGGTCGCGCCGCCACCGACATCGCGATCAAGCTCGACCGCACGAGCACCGAGGCCGGCGTCTACCCGATCGTCCTCGTGAGCTACCTCATCGGCTGCGCCGAGTATAAGGACGCCGCGACCGCCGAGATGGTCAAGGGCTTCTTCAGCTACGCCGCGAGCGCCGAGGGCCAGGACGCCGCGGCATCCGCTGCCGGCTCCGCCCCCATCTCGGAGACCCTGCGCACGCAGGTCACCGAGGCCATCGAGGCCATCAAGTAAGACGCTCCGGGTGCCCGGTCCGGTTTCGCCGGACCGGGCACCTCGCGCGGTTCCCGTCCGTCGCACAGAATCGAAGCCATGACCACCACACCCGAGGTCACCCGCACCGGAGCCCCGAAGGCCAAGACCCGAGCGGGCGACCGCTGGTTCTCCGGCACGGCTCTCTTCGCCGGCTCGATGATCCTCGTGACCCTCGCCGCGGTCGCGATCTTCCTGGTCATCCAGTCGCTCCCCGCCTTTGTCGCCACCAACGAAGACGCCTCGATCCTGCCCGACAACTTCTGGTCGTACGTCGGGCCGCTCGTCTTCGGAACCGTCTGGGCGGCCGCGCTGGCGCTGCTCATGGCCGTGCCGCTGTCGCTCGGTGTCGCCCTCTTCATCTCGCACTACGCCCCGCGCAAGCTCGCACAGGCCCTCGGATACGTCGTCGACCTCCTCGCCGCCGTGCCCTCCGTGGTCTTCGGCCTCTGGGGCATCGGCGTGCTGGCCCCGGCCGTGCAGCCGGTCTACAGCTGGTTCGTCGACAACGTCGGATGGTTCCCACTCTTCAACGGCCCCGTCTCCAGCACGGGCCGCACGATCTTCACGGCATCCGTCGTCCTCGCCGTCATGGTCACCCCGATCATCACGGCGATCTGCCGCGAGATCTTCCTGCAGACGCCGACCCTGCACGAGGAGGCCGCCCTGGCCCTCGGATCGACGCGCTGGGAGATGATCCGGATGGCCGTCTTCCCCTTCGCCCGCAGCGGCATCGTCTCGGCAGCCATGCTCGGCCTCGGGCGGGCTCTGGGCGAGACGATGGCCGTGGCCATGGTGCTCTCCGTGTCAGGCGGCGTCACGTTCGCGCTCTTCACCTCGGGGAACCCCTCGACGATCGCGGCGAACATCGCACTCACCTTCCCCGAGGCCTACGGGACGAACGTCAACGTCCTCATCGCCACGGGCCTCATCCTCTTCGTCGTCACCTTCGCGGTGAACGCGGTCGCTCGCTACATCGTGAGCCGCCGCAAGGAATTCTCGGGGGCCAACTGACATGACCGCGACTCTGACTCCCCCGAGCACGTCGGCGCGCAGCGCATCGACGAGCCTGACCACCGGCCACCTGCCGAAGTGGGCTCCCTGGGCGATCCTCGGCGCCTCGCTGGTCGTCGTCGGCGTCTTCTTCGGCGTGATCGCGGCCGCGTCGGGCGAGGCGCTCAACGTGCCGGGCTGGCTGATCCTGTCGGCCGTGGCCTACCTCGTGCTCATCACCGCGGTCTCCGCCGCCGTCGAGGGCCGACGCAAGGCCATCGACCGTCTGGTGACGGGTGTCGTCACGGTGGCGTTCCTCATCGCCATGGTGCCGCTCGTCTCCGTCGCGTTCACCGTCATCACGCTGGGCGCCCCCAGCTGGAGCGGCGAGTTCTTCAGCTCGTCGATGCGCAACGTCGTCGGCGAGGGCGGCGGCGCCCTCCACGCCATCATGGGCACGGTCCTCATCACGCTCGCCGCGGCGGTCATCTCGATCCCGATCGGCATCTTCACCGCGATCTACCTCATCGAGTACGGCCAGGGGAAGCGTCTCGCCCAGGGCATCACGTTCCTCGTCGACGTCATGACCGGCATCCCCTCGATCGTCGCCGGTCTGTTCGCGTACGCCCTGTTCGCGCTGTTCCTCGGCCCCGGTATCCGCCTGGGAATCATGGGATCGGTGGCCTTGGCCGTGCTGATGATCCCGGTGGTCGTCCGCTCGACCGAAGAGATGCTGCGGCTCGTCCCCAACGAGCTGCGCGAGGCCTCGTTCGCGCTCGGAGTGCCCAAGTGGCTCACGATCGCGAAGGTGGTGCTGCCCACGGCCATCGCGGGCATCACGACCGGCGTGATGCTCTCGATCTCGCGCGTCATCGGCGAGACCGCTCCGCTGCTGATCACCGCCGGCTTCACGGCATCCATGAACTACGACCTCTTCAACGGTCGTATGCAGACCCTGCCGGTCTTCACCTACACCCAGTACATGAACCAGGGCATTCCCGCCGAGGCCTTCGTCGGCCGCGCGTGGGCTTCGGCCCTGACCCTCATCGTCATCGTGATGCTGTTGAACCTCGTGGCGCGCCTCATCGCCAAGTTCTTCGCACCCAAGACCGGCCGCTGACCCGAAAGAAAGAACCTCCGTGTCCAAGAGCATCGAAGTCAACGACCTCAACGTCTACTACGGCGACTTCCTCGCCGTCGAGGGTGTCTCCCTCGACATCGAGCCCCGCAGCGTGACCGCCTTCATCGGGCCGTCGGGCTGCGGCAAGTCGACGTTCCTCCGCACCCTGAACCGCATGCACGAGGTGATCCCCGGCGCCCGCGTCGAGGGCAGCGTGCTGCTCGACGGCGACGACCTCTACGGACCCGGTGTCGACCCGGTGCTCGTGCGCCGTCAGATCGGCATGGTCTTCCAGCGGCCGAACCCGTTCCCCACGATGTCGATCCGCGAGAACGTGCTGGCGGGCGTCAAGCTCAACAACCGGCGCATCTCGAAGTCGGACGCCGATGCGCTCGTCGAGAAGTCGCTGCGCGGCGCCAACCTGTGGAACGAGGTCAAGGACCGCCTCGACAAGCCCGGCTCGGGCCTGTCGGGCGGACAGCAGCAGCGTCTGTGCATCGCTCGTGCCATCGCCGTCTCCCCCGACGTGCTGCTGATGGACGAGCCGTGCTCGGCTCTCGACCCGATCTCGACATTCGCGATCGAGGAGCTGATCCAGGAGCTCAAGAGCGAGTACACCGTCGTGATCGTCACCCACAACATGCAGCAGGCGTCGCGCGTCAGCGACAAGACCGCGTTCTTCAACATCGCCGGCACCGGCAAGCCTGGCAAGCTCATCGAGTACGACGACACGACCGCCATCTTCACGACGCCGTCCATCCAGGCCACCGAGGACTACGTCTCCGGCCGCTTCGGGTGATCCATACCCCGGCTCGCCGTGAGCCGGGTTGGCATGCGTGCCCGGGCTCTTCGGCCTCTTCCGGCTCGCGCGATCTCGGGCCGTGCGCGGATGCAAGGGATCGTGCGCGACGCGCCGGTGCGAGGACTCCTCGCCCGGCGCGTCGCCCTTCCGGCCTTGCATCCCGGCGCGGCGGGCTGCGTCGCCCCGTCGGGAGGCCCCGTGCGCGGATGCAAGGGATCCGTGCCGACACCCCGACCCGGATGCCGTTCGGGCGGGGTGTCGGGGCGAATCCCTTGCATCGCGGAACGGCCTCGCGCCGCACGGCGGTTCCTGCACGGGTCGGGGCGGGCCAGCCCAGTGCACAGAATGAGCGATGTCGGCGGCGGGTCGACATGGGGGCGAGCATCGTCGGGGGATGTGCGAGTCGCGATCGGTCTTCACCACCCGAGAACTCCGCGCCGACGGCCTGAGCCGCCGCGACATCACAGCAGCGCTCGATTCCGGCAGGCTCAGCCGCATCCGGATCGGCATGTACGCCTCCCCCGGCGCATGCGCCTCCGCACGGGCGGTTGCAGCCCACGGCGGATCGATGGCGTGTGTCACGGCCGCACGCCACCACGGGCTCTGGACCCTCGCCGACGACGAACCGCACGTGTGGCTGAAGACCGGCCAACGCGCCCACCACGACTCATCCTGCGGATGCATCGGACACTGGGACCGTGACGCGCGTGTCTCGGCATCCGGCGCCCTTCCGTTGCGCCAGGTGCTGCGCCAGATCCTCGGATGCCGCGGCGCCGAGCATTTCTTCGTCGCGCTCGAGTCCGCGCTGCGACAGCGCCTCCTCACGAGGGACGACCTACGGTGGCTTCGCCGACACACCAATGCCCGCGGCCGAGAGGCGCTGCGCCTAGCGCGGACGGATGCCGACAGCGGACTCGAATCGCTCCTGCGGTGGCGACTTCGCAAGCACGGCCTCCGAGTCAGGACGCAGGTCTCGGTCTTCGCGGTCGGCATCGTCGACGCGCTCATCGGAGACCGGCTCATCGTCGAGCTCGACGGACGCGCCAATCACCACGACGAGACGAAGCGCCACAAGGACCTGACACGCGACGCGAACGCCGCATCGTGGGGCTACATCACGCTGCGCTTCGATTACGCGCTCGTCATCCACGACTGGGAGCTCGTCGAGTCCGCCATCCTCGGCGCCCTGCGCTCCCACCCGAGTCTGCAGATCGGGGCATCCGCCTGATGCCTTCGCCCTGGGTTCGTCCGGCTCCGCGCCGTTCCGCGATGCAACGAATTACGAGCGACACCCCGACGCAAGCCGACATCCGACGGAGTGGCGCACACGATGACTTGCATCGCGGAACGCCGGCGCGGTGCAGCGCAACCGGGCCTCAGTCGCGCGGCGAGAGCAGGTAGTCGTTGAGGGATGCCGTGAACTCGGCGTCGACGGTCAGCGAAGCACCGTCGAGCTCGGAGATCGGAGCCGCGAGCCGCACGCTCGACAACAACCACGCGGCATCCGCCCGCCGCAGCTCGTCGACCGGGATCGTCTCGTATGCCGTCTCGAAACCGCGCTCGGCGAGATGGTCGAACAGGCTCAGCTGCGTCGTGCCGTGCAGGATGCCGCCGTTAGGCGCCGGCGTGACGAACGTGTCGCCGCGCCGCAGGACGAGGGATGCCGTCGGCGCCTCCAGCACGAAGCCGTCGGAGCTGAGGAAGATCGCGTCGTCAGCGCCGCGCCGGTGCGCCTCGCGCAGGGCGGCCATGTTCACGGCGTACGACAGGGTCTTCGCGCCCAGCAGCAGCCACGGAGCCCGCGCCGGCGCATCGATGGCGTAGCCGCGGTCGAGCGTCACGACGCGGACGCCGCGGGTGCGTGCCCGGGTGAAGTCCGCCGCGGCGGATGCCGTCGCCCAGGCCGTCGGCGTCGGTCCGTGTTCGATTCCGCGGCTGAGGATCAGCTTGACGACGCCTTCCCCCGGACCGCATTCGGACGCCGCAGCCGTGACAGCTGCCCGCCACTGGGCGACGTTCGGTGCCGGCAGGTCGCAGAGCTCGGCGGAATGCGCGAGCCGCTCGAGGTGTGCCTCGACCTCCTGCGGGTGCCCGTCGACCACTCCGATCGACTCGAAGATGCCGTCGCCGCGCTGCGTACTGAGCTCCCCCACCGTCAACGCCGGGGCCGCGGGGTCGACCGAGGTGAAGGTCGACGCGAAATCTGACGGGGTCTCATCCGCCGCGAGCGGGTCGATCATCAGCGCGAAACGCAGTGCCATGCGCCGAGCCTACGACGCGCCCGGTGCCGCGATGCACGACATCCGACTCGACACCCCGATAAGGATGCCGCATCCCCGGCGCGTCGCACACGATCCCTTGCATCGCGGCCCGCGCGCCGCCACCTAAACGCCGCCTCGTACTACCGGCCGACGACCGGATTTGTCCACCCCGGGAATGCCCGCCCGTGAGGCTCCGTTAGACTGTAGGTGCCGGGCCGCAGTAACCCCGGGCTCCATCTTCAGCCGCTGCGAGCGGCCACGCGCCGAGAGGCGTTCTGCGGCCCGGCACTTATCTTTTCCGGGTTCATTCCGGACGCAGCCGCCGTCAGGTCAGAGCTTCGCGCCGCCATAGCCCGGCGCACGATCCCAAGTCATCGGCGTACGTGCTCAACCGGAGCGCGCGCGCCGTCAGCGCCGACGACCGATCGGGCTCGCTGACATCGTGATCGTCGGCGACCGAGGTGGCTCCTGCCGCCTGCACCCGGCAGAACGACGCGGCGCGTTCGAGCGCGACCGCGAAGTCGCCGCGGAATACGCCGCGCATGATCACGTCGATGAGGGCCACTAGCTCTTCCGGCCCCGCGGGTGTGGGAGCTCCCGCGATCACTTCGTCGGCTGAGCGCAGGACGACCCGCCCGCGCTCGTAGAGCAGCGCCGCCGTGCGCGGATCGCGGTGGATCATCAGCTGCAGAAGGTAGAGCCGCCACAGCGCCCCCGGCAGCGACTTGGCCGGTGAACGCGACCACAGCTCGGCGACGGTGTCGATGCCGTGCTCTGCGGTGAATCCGACGAGGCGGTCGACCACGGCGTCGCTGGGGTCTTCGCGCACTCTCGACAACAGGGCTCCCGCGGTCGCATGCGCGACGCGCGAGACCTCCGCGGGGTCCTCGCCCGCGAAGTGCCGGTCGAACTCGTCGGCGGGTCGCCGAACGGGCTTGTGGTAGTCCCGGGATCCGTCCGTCATCATTCCAGGCTAAGCGAGAGCGGCATCCCCGCGGCCCTCGCAGGCACACACCGCATCACAAGCCGGAAACGACGGAACGGCCGGCCCTCATGGGGCCGGCCGTTCCGCTGCCGGATAACGGGGTCGGGCAGTCAGGCGCTCGTCGCGATCGCGACGATCGGGTCGGTGGTGGGCAGGCCGCTCGGCGATCCGCCGCTCTGCTCGATGGTCAGGGCGATGACGTCCTCGGGCTGCATGTCGCCCTCGAGGAGCATGGCGGCCGAGCCGTCGGTCGACTCGAACGCTCCGGCCGGAATCGGCGCGCTGCCGCGCACGAACCATGCCTCGTACGACTGGTCGTCCGCGATCTCGGGCAGGCCCTCTGCGACGAGCACGACACCGTCGACGCTCGGCGACCAGTGGACCGTGGCTTCGCCGCCGTCGACCAGCTCGGCGGTGCTCGACTGCGCGTCGCCGGACCGCTCGATCTGTGCGAGCACGCTCTCAGCGGACGGCGCCCGCATGTCCTGCGTCAGCGCCCCGACGCCCCAGCCGATTCCGACGAGGAGCGCGATCGACGCCGTCAGGGCGAAGAGGCTGCGCGTCCAGTTGCGACGCTGCACCATCTGCACTTCCTCGGTCACCGGAGAACCGACCGCGTAGCCGGATGCCGCTGCTCGCGGATCGTCTTCGTGAAGCTCGTCCGCGGGGTCGGCGTTGTCGTCATCACGCACCGTCGAGGACTCTGCGACGGGCGCGCCGATCTGCGCCATCAGGCTGGCCCGCAGCGCGGGCGGCGGCGCCACATCGGCCACGCCCTCCGAGAGCAGGGCCGCAGCTGCGGCGTCGGCCTCGACCAGCGGCATCCACTCGGGATGCGCGTCGAGCGCTTCATGGTAGGCGAGCTCGTCTTCAGGCGACAGCGCTCCGAGCGCGTACCCTGCCGAGAGCTCGGCGAATGTCTGTTCGTTCACGATGTCACCCCCATTGCCGTACGGAGCCTGGTCAATCCATCACGCATCCGTGTCTTGATCGTTCCCAGCGGCGCTCCCACCAGCGCCGCGATTTCGCTCTGACTGTAACCCCCGTAGTAGGCGAGGGTGATGGCCTCTCGTTGCGCCTCGGGGAGAGAGCTGAGAGCCCGAGCCACGCGCCGTCCTTCGATGCGCAGCTCTACCTGTTCGGCGACACCTTCGGGTTGTGACGCCATCTCTCGGTAGCCCGCACGTACGTCGCGATCGCTGCTCGCCTGCGATGACCGAACCCGGTCGACCGCACGGCGGTGGGCGATCGTGAGGACCCACGACCTTCCTTGTCCCTTCTTCGGAGCGAACGTCGAAGCGGATTGCCACACTTCGAGGAAGACCTCCTGGAGCACTTCCTCGCTCTGTGCGCGATCGACGAGCACGCGCAGGATGAGTCCGAAGACCCGTCCGGACAGGGTGTCGTACAGGCTGGCGAATGCGCTGTGGTCACCGTCGGCGCAGCGCTGGATCAGCTCCGCGACGTGATCCGTCGACGGCCCGTCGTCAGGCACGTCCATTCCATCTATGACCATCGCTACCAGCATGCCGCATCCTCCGACCTGTTCCCGGATGCAGCGCCGACCTGTTATCGGTTCTCTACCTGCCGCTGAGCGCGGTGTGAGCCGACGCCGGCATCCGTGTCGCCCTTCTTCGTATAAGAGGGGTGCTTCGGATGCCTGAAAACTCGGTTTCAAACTTTCTTCAACTTTTTCCGATCCGATCTCGACGGGTCTCCGAAGAACCCTCGACGCCGGGGACGGACCTACGGCGGAGAACACACGGAGGCAATCATGCTCAGCACCAAGAAGAAGTTCACTGCTGCCCTGGCCCTCGGCTTCGCCGGAGCCCTCGCTCTGTCGGCCTGCTCGTCGGGCTCGGGCGACAACATGACCGAGGAGACCGAGGCCCCCTCGTCGTCGGCAGCCCCCATGGAGTCGGCTTCGCCCGACGCTTCGATGGACCCGGCCGCCAACCTCGTCGGCCCCGGCTGTGCCGACTACGCCGCAGCCGTTCCGGACGGATCCGGTTCGGTCGCCGGCATGGCTCAGGACCCGGTGGCTACCGCAGCCTCGAACAACCCGCTGCTCACCACCCTCGTCGCCGCCGTCAGCGGACAGCTCAACCCTGACGTCAACCTCGTCGACACCCTGAACGGTGACGAGTTCACAGTGTTCGCTCCCGTCGACGACGCGTTCGCCAAGATCGACCCCGCCACCATCGAGTCGCTGAAGACCGACTCGGCCACGCTCACGTCGATCCTCACCTACCACGTCGTCCCCGGCCAGATCGCGCCCGACGAGATCGACGGCACCCACACCACCGTCAACGGTGCCGACCTGACCGTCACCGGGTCGGGCGACAACATCATGGTCAACGACAGCGCCGCGGTCATCTGCGGTGGCGTCACGACGGCCAACGCCACGGTCTACCTCATCGACACGGTGCTGATGCCCCCGATGTGACCCGAACAGCCGCGGTGAGGGGTTCCCGCGGCACGGCCTCGGTATCTCCGTGGCCGAGGCGAAGCCGCCGGTGCGAGCACACCGGCGGCTTTGTCGTGCCCGGGACGGATGTCGGCGGGGCAGGGATGCCCGCGGGTTCGATCGCTCCCCCGCGGCTACTAAGCTGGGAAGCTCAGGGCCTCTAGCTCAGTCGGTAGAGCATCGGACTTTTAATCCGCGGGTCGTGGGTTCGAGCCCCACGGGGCCCACCAGATGAGACGTCGGAATACTCGATGTCAGCTGGGATCACGCCGTTCACCCGCGTAACCTGGCCTCGCAGGCCTGCTCTGTCGAGCAAAGGGGGCGTTCATCGCGCCGGATCAGCCGAAGGGTGTCACGGGCTCGCGATGACACGCAGTCTCATTCCGTGCGTCTCGAGGAGGAACCGATCAGTTCCGCCAAGAAGGGCGCGCATGTCCTCGCTCGCAAGTGACTTGGACAGTCCCGGCTGAACGATCGCAACGGAAACGTTGAGCGTCCGGTAACGCGCCTCGCGCACGATGGCGGCCAGGGTTGCGATATTGCCAGCGATCAGGCCGCTCTTTCCGGAACTCTGGCGATGCTGCTCTCTGCGGAAGAGCCGTTTCGTCAGCAGTTCCGGGATCGACTTTGCACGATTCATCTTCATCGCCTGTCCGCAGACGTCATACAGGTCGTCGATTCGAGCGCCTGGCTTGTCGCCGGATGAGTACTTGCAATGCACCATCAAGACATCGAGTCCATCCTCGGCCCTCTTCAGGAGAACGACATCGGCCAGTTCGCCGGCACCGTCGTCGTCGATCACGATCTCCCACTCGTCCTCGGCTGAGAGCGCTTGTATCGCGCGGTGCTGGATGGTGGCAGGGTCGCGATCAGCGCCTTGCGACTCACGCTTGATGTCTACATTGGACCAGTCGATCGTCTCGATGGCGTCGATCGGGAAGAGCCGTCGCTCACGGTCCGGCCGCAGCAAGAATCCTTGTTCGACGAGGACCGTCTCACTCTCGAACGTAATCAGTAGCCCGTTGGCAGTGAGGAAGGCTGCGAGGCTCCCCGTGCCCGCCGGGGTGACGATCTGCCCGTCCTCTGTAATAGGGCGGATCGTGGGCGGACCGTCTTCATGGAAGTCGAACTCGAACTCGAGCTCCCATCCTGGCGTCTTGAGCTTGAACCGGAGCGGTTGGTCTGCCGTGTGACTGCTCAGGGACAGTTCGGTGTCGAGCAGGGAGAACGATTGATCTTTGTAGCTCACTTTGCGTCGCTCGCTGAACGTCGCGACGAGTTGATACGGCCATTCGATCGACAGGGGGACGTACGGCGGGCGCTCCCGGGCGGGCTCGGGGAGCAGGAACCCCGACATGACGGAGTCCAAGGAGATCGAGGTGTCCGTGATGGTCGGTCCGACCTGGGTCGCCCAGCGGACCCAGTCGTGGATGTCGCGAGCTTGTTCGTGGCTCCATACGCGCCCCTTGCGGGATGCACCGAAGCTCACGGCTCGGCTGTCGGCAAAGCCGTGGGCGAAGATGTTGGTCTTCATCTTCGTACCTCCCTCGCCGCGCCATGCGTGTAGTACGTCTTGGCCGACGTGCATGGAAAAGCGCCGGTTGCGGCTGACCGAGTCGAGGAGGCCGACGTTGGTCGGCACTCGGCGTTTGACCTTGGACAGGATTCGGTACACCGTTTCGCCTTTGATCAAGGTGACGTCGTCGCCGCCGATGGCTTGGGCGATGTCTTCATGCATCGAGTCGTTGTTGGTGCTGTTGATGTAAAGGAACCCTGATGCGTCGTCGACGTGCACGACATGAAGGTGGTGGACGAGTTCGTTGAAGCTGGAAAAGTCGCCCCATCTCACGGGTGTTGCCTCTCGCGAGACCCACCAAGCGACCTTGTCCTTATTGTTAATGCCGATGCGCGTCGTCAGCAATCGGTCCTCGAACAGGTCGTAGATGCTCTCGGGGTTCCAGCTCAGCAACGTGGTGGACTGGTAGGTAACGGTGCTCATCTTCGGATGGATGCTGCGCATGGCGACTTCGCGGGGGACCGATCCAAACGCAAGCTCGAAGTCGGTTCGGTCCTTCTCCTGTCCGACGCCGTGCTCGGTCAGATCTCGGATGACTTCATTCCAGTCCGCGTCCTCGCCGTAGAGCTTGCGAAGCCGCTCGTCGACACCAGCGACTTGAAGGGGGACGAATGCGGAGGCCTCTCCAAGGGACTCGTTACCCACACGGGTGAAGCGACCGACGAACTGCAGTGTGACGGCAAGGCTCTTCTGCGGGTCATGTATCGCCGCGATCTTCAGCGCCGAGAGATCGAAGCCTTCTCCGAGCATGTTGACGCACACCACGATCCGACTCTCGCGGTTGAAGAGCCTGTTGCGGTGCTTGCTGCGGGTTGACTCGGCCATTCCGGTGTCGATGCGGATTGGAGCGAACTCGGAGCCGAGATCCTCGTAGAGCTTGATGATCTCCTTGGCCCGCTCCACGGAGCGGACACGCGCCATCAGAAGGTGATCTAGCCCCGCTTCTACATCGGCGCGGAGTTGCCTGACAGCAGCGGTGGCTACGGCACGGTCGGGATCGGCGAGGTCGATCACTGAGTGGTAGTTGATCCTGGCGAAGTAGCCGTGTTCCTGGGCCAGGCGGAGCGGGTAGGCGTAGGCGATGCGGCCGCCGAGGTGGCGCCCGTCCTCGCGATACGGAGTGGCCGTGAACTGGACAACTTCCCGTCCATTGAACAGCTCGACGACCTGCCTCCACGTGCGGGCGCCCAAGTGATGCGCTTCGTCGACGAACAGACGCTGGCACGACTTCGCCAGGTGCGAACGCGCCTCCTCCGAACACGCATCCAACACCTGTGCGGTCGCCACGACCACGTTGGACCGGGCCAGGACCTGCCGAACCTGGTCGACAGTTTGGAGTCCGCTCTTGAGCACGAGAACGGCGGGACACAAGAAATCTCCGACGACGGCCCGGACGCGAGGCAGTACCCCGAGGGTCACGAACTTTTCCGCGATCTGAGTGCGCAGCGCGTCCGACGGCACAACCACGAGAGTCTGGGCCGGCGAGTGACAGTACGCCGCAAGCATTGTTTCGGTCTTGCCAGTCCCCGTCGGCATCACCACTGTGATCGGTTCATGCTCTTCGGTGGAGCGGTACGCCAAGATCGCGTGCAGGGCACCGAGTTGCGGCCGGCGGAGCCCGTCTTCTGTTTCGGTCCCTGCTGCGAACCGAAAGCGCCCTTTGAGAGCAGTCTCCACGACTTCACTGTCCTGCGGTCCGTCGGCGTGCGCGCCCGGACCTTCGCTGAGCCACCAAAGCTCGTTACCGTCGATGTCGTAGTGCTCGATCGTCCCCACGCGGGTACTCCTTCGTCCCAGACCTACGAAGTACCCCGGTCCCGTGCCAACCTCGACTCCTTGGATCTCAGTATGGCTGCAAGAGGAGGCACCGGCCCGCTTTTCACTCAGCGCGTGGTCATTCGCGGGCGAGGTCCCCTAGGTCGAAGCTGGCCGCCCTCACCCAGCACCGCCCGACGCTCAGACGCACAGCGCCCGCGCCGCGTCTACCGGCTAACACCCCAGGGCCTTCAGGCGTCGACACAGTTTCCGAGCTGAGTGGCGAAAGTTCTCGCGTGCGGTGAACGCCATACTTGAGGCAAACAGTCGAGATACATCCGGAAGCGAACGGAGAAGCGATGGTTGACCAGGAGACGAACAATAAAGCAATCGACGGATACATGCTTGCCCTGCAACGCGAGGCAAGGGTCCTCGATGATGGGACACGGTCAGAGCTACTGATTCAGGTTCGTCAGCATTTCGACGAGACCGAGGCCGAGGGGCTTGACGTCCAGTCGAGCATCAAACGACTTGGGCAGCCCGCTGATCTCGTTCGCGAAGCAATGGGCCAGGATTCACCATCGACCCCTCGACGCAGCGTCATCAGGGTCGTCTGGGGCATCCTCGTCGCTATCGGCGTCATCTGGATCCTGGCAGGTGCCGGCATACTCATCGGTTCGCTGGCGATCGGAGCAAGCCAAGGATGGCTACTCATAAGTGCGGCGATGACCCTGCTGCTCGGTGTGATTCTGACGTTCGCGGCCGCACGGAGGCTCAAGAGATCGGTGTGAGTTCGCCGACCTCAGCCCAGAATCTTGTAAGCCGACCCCGCTGTGAAGGCACGTGCCCAGGCCGTTCGCAATGAGATCGAGCGCGCCGCAAGCACCAAGCGTGACGCCATCGCCGCCATCTTCAACGCCACAGCGGCGCCGAAGAAGCCGAGCGCGAAAGCGTCGACGACCTGAGGCACCTCCTCGCCCCGGCGGCCGGCTCGAGCACGTCCTTCCCGGGACGAAGCTCGCCGGCCGCCCCGACGACTCCCCTGTGCACGCACACCGCTTCTCGTCTGCGTTCTGCGGCTCTCGAGAGAACGAAACCGGTTCTCGGTCGCACGCGCAAAGGAGGAACACCATGGTGCACGGCATCTACATCCCAGCAGCAGACGCCCGGGACATCGAAGCCCGCGACTACACCCAGCTGGAGGACCACCAGTCAGCAGTCGGTGGCTGGATCGAGGCGGTCGATCTGCTCAAGTTCGGCTGAACCCTGTTCGTGAACGAGGCGGGCCTGCTGCACGGTCTGCCATACAACCGGCGCGCAACGTACCTATGGTGGTACCACGTACCGCACGCTCGCGGGAGAACGCGACTAGTCGGAGACGTCGCCGCGGTCGGGCTTCTAGATGACATCGGCGAGTCGGCGAGCCTGTCTCCTCCCAGCATCGAACTGCTGCTCGGAAACACGCCGTGCCAGGTCGGAATTCAGCGGCTGGAATCGCTCGAATGGCGATCGACGGCCAACGGACGACCAGAGCTACATCGATGCGGTGATCGGAGCGACACTCCTGATGGAGTACGCCCCGGAGCGGACGCTCCGAGTAGTCCCCGCACGGTGAGCGGCGGCGGACCTCCTCCTCTTACGGGAGCAGGTCCGCCGCCTTCTTCATTTGTCACCGACGCGCCACGTCGAAGGCAGCGGCGGTCACCTCAACCGGCGACCTGGATCATCCCGGCTCGATGCGACTGAGGCGGGTTCGGTCGGCGTCCGCTTGTTAGCCGCGCATGTCGGCACCCGATCGTAGGGTGATCCCCATGACTACCTCTGCTCGCGTTAGCCAGCTACTCGCCCGAGCACTAGACGAGTTCGATACACCGGGAACGAGCCTCGATGCGCACGTACGGCGGGCATCGAGAATCGCCGCACTGCGCCAAGACTACGTCGCTCAGTACTGGCTCCAGCTGCAAATGTCCGACACCACCGTAACGAAGACTCAGGATCCTTCAGTCGCGAAGATCCGCGAACATCTCGATTCACTGCTTGGTGCGGAAGTCGGCCGCCAGGAGGCCTTGAAGGGGTACCTCGTCTTCGAGCAGACCCGCTCTGAATCAGTAGACGGCGAGGTCAAGCTCTACATGGCACCGGTGGGGAAGCTCGAACAGCAGTTGCAGATGGCGCAGGCTGCACACGACGACTACATTGTGCCAGGCGGGCTCAGTGGGGGCGACCTCTACTATGCTCAGCGGAACGCCGATGGAGGCAGAGCACAGCTGCTTCCGATCATCGGCACGCTCGGAAGCGTGCTCGGCCGGATTCAAACCGCCGTGCATGACTTCCTGGTATCCACAGAGGCTGAGCTCGAACGAGGCCAGACGCGGGCAGGACTATTCGAACGGGCTCAAGAGTATGTCGATGCGTCGCTCACCCAGTACGCGCCCACGGCACTTGCGCAGTTCGTCGCGGCGCAGGAGCGCCTATACTCCGGAACCAGCGAGGACCTCGCGCATTCGCTCACCTCGTGCCGACGCATGATCAAGTCGCTTGCGGATCATCTCTATCCTGCACGTAGCGAGGCCGTCATCGGCGCGGACGGTGTTGCCAGAAAGATGTCCGACGACCAGTACCGGAACCGTCTGCTCCAGTACGTGCGGCAGACCCTCGGCAAGCATGGCCAAGGTGAAGTCGTCCAAAGCACGCTAGACAGCCTCGGCGCACGCCTCAAATCGCTCGATGCACTCGCGAGCAAAGGCGTGCATGACGAGGTTTCTGCCGCCGAAGCCGAGACCTGCGTCGTCTGGACCTATCTACTCGCCGCTGACCTTCTTCGGCTCGCCGATGGCACATCTGCGTTGCTCATCGATGACAATATGTCCACCTCCCAGGGAGTCTCTGGTGAGTAGACCGGTAGCGTGTCGGGCCGCCCGGAGCGTCTCGCGCTTGCGGATGCTCTCGAGTGAATAGTGGTCGCCGATCGCCGATAGCTTCTAGGAATGTCCGATTTGTCAGAGGCGCTCAGCCCAAAGCAGATGGTGCGGACGCGGTATCACCCGATGTCGGTTGCGCTCTCAAGGGACAAAGTCCTCTGAGTTTCCGCACCGACCAGGACGAATCGCCAACGTTCAGTCCGACTCTCTGGGCTGGGAAGCACGGCGTATGAGCCATGGCCGGTGCTCCTCCCCCGGCCCGAACCCCATGTCGCTGCGGCAAAAGCTACGAACCGGTACACGCTGGATGCTCGCGTCCAGAGATTCTGCAAACCGCTCGTTGAGAGATCTTGCTGCGATGTTCTCGTCCAGCGTCGCCCCAACTATGTCCCTTTGCGGCTCAGCGGTGGCAGCAGCGTGCAGTAGTGCGAGAGCCGCACCGCGCCTCCGCGCACGAGGAACAACCGCGACCATCTGGATGAAGAGCGGATCGGCAGGCGAGCTACCGCGGAAAGCCTCGCAGAAGCCGACCGGGCATCCGTCTATCTCAGCGAGGACGACAACCTTCTGCTTGATTCTTTCAGTGTTGCTCGCGACGTCGTGGATGTTGGCCGACTCGGAGTCTGCCTGTATCCACCACATCCATCGCGCGTCCTCTGCGGTTGCCTCGGCCACCCGTGTGTGGACGTCGGTCGGCGGCAGCGACGCAAGTCGGCGTTGCCAGTCCTCGTAGCCGGGCGCCTGGTATGGCGAGCACTCGTTCCACACGATCGCACCCTATCAACGCTCCCATCGAACCGGATGCTTGTTGGACGCAGATCTGGGATGCAGAATCGCGCGACTTAGCTATCGGCGGCAGCAGAGTATCGCTGTCTCGGCGCCCGGAACTCTGGAGCTCGGCGCAGATAGGCCCGCGATCGCGAGCCAACTCCAAGTCCCTTCCGTCATTGGTGTTCTCAGCCTTGCTGGCTGAGTTCGCGGATGATGATAGGGCGCCCCAAGACCCGGAGAAGCTTTTCGCAACCATCGCGCAGCAATTAAGCGGGTCGGCGGCTGACTCTCGGACAGTTGGGTGACGACGCGGCGGCGAGTCCAACAGCGATGCGGTTGTTCCTGGCTAGCGGAGACATCGGCGTGTAGCGCCGAACCCCTACCTGGGGCCATCCCGTACTTTGGGAGGATCATCTACCAGCACGACTTCAGCCTCTTGACGGCTGCTCAACTCAATGAGAGCAAGTTGTGATCGCGGAAACGATGTGCCAACCAGAACGGCACCGCGCAATGACGCTCCCTCGAGCTTCGCTCCAGCTAATGAGGCCGCGGCGGTTGACGGGCAGCAATGGCGATCGCACCTTGGCCCTTCTCGCGCGCCGGGCGCGTGCCTACAGCCAGCGCTCTACCGCCACGATGAAGTCGCCACCGAGGACGAGCGCGGCGTCGGCGCGCTCCCTCGTCTCGTCCATGCGTCGGTAGCGACGAGTGAACGTGCCCCGGCCAGTCGGCATCTTCAAGTCGAGTTCATGAGCGACCTGGTTACGCGCGATGAAAAAGTCACTGAAGCCGGAGAGCGACGTTTCGGATAGCGCGCCCGTGTCAGGCAGACCGAGCGCCTTACGGATCTCGATCAATTCGCCGTGCCCCTGCAGGCTCCCCTTCGTAAGGTCCGCGACGTACTGCTGGCGAAGCGCCTTCGTTGGGTCCGGGCTCATCAGGATGGCCTTCGCTTTCGCGGGTTGCTCAGTGGTCAGCCGACCGCTGTATCCCTTCAGAGCACCCTGCGCGGCGGGGTACCCGTCCAGGAGTTTCGGCAGCGCGTCGCGCACGAGCTGCTTGAGGACGGCATCCAACCCCGCCCCTGCGAACACCAGCGCAGCGCGAAGCAGGTCAACCTCCGCATGCGACAGGCGAGCGAGCGAGACGCCAGCCTTCACCTTCGCGTCGCGCACCGAGTGGAGCGTCTCGAACAGTCCGTCAATGCTGTCATGCGCGCCCTTCAACCTCCTGGCCGATTCCTGCGTCTGTCGCTTCGATGATGACACCGCGAGCGGTGTGAGGTGGAGTCGCGGATTTGCGGCCATGACGGGACAATACAGGGCGTGACGGGTCTCAGCTTGGCAACCCCACTCGAACTGAAGTCACGCTCGCGGGCTGGGCGTCCGAGTCAGCGAAAGTCGTAGTCCTCGTCGGGGCCGCTGGAGTAGTAGATCTCCTCCGCCCCTGCTAACGAGTCGCCCTCATCGGCGTGCTTGTCAGACATGGGCACGCCGTCAAGTGGGTCCCGCCGATGGTGCACCGGCAGGGCGTGATGGTCTGCGTCAACTCGCCACGCTGGGCTGGATGCGCGCATCGTCGAGCGCGCGCCGTGCGGTTCCGGTCGCGAGTAGTTGTGACCAACACATCCGTAGCTCACCGAGCGGCGCGCAAGTAAGGTCTCGATAGACGCCCCTCCCTGATAATCCCGCACCGCACCTTAAGTCGCTGTGGGTTGGACGATGAGCCTCTTTCTCCGCGCGGTCTCGTTTACTCCCCTCTATGGCTAGCAGTCGCTGCAGCTTGTTCTAGCTCAACCCGTGCACCCTGCCGCGGGCTGCCGCGACCGATCCAGAAGGCAAGGACCGCGCAGTGGTGGCGGAGCTATAGTGTACGGGTAGAGCCAAGTCGCTAGTCTTGGCTTCTACGGCCATGGCTTCGGGGGAACGCACGTGCGACTAGAACGACTGGAAGTGAGCGGGTTCCGCGGTTTGGAAACCGTGACGGATTTCACATCTCAGTTGTCGCTTCTCGTCGGCGCGAATAACGCGGGAAAATCCCGGACGATCGATGCCTTGCGTTCGCTACTTCACCCTTTCGCCGATGGGGCGGGCAACCGCTGGATCGCAGCGAGCGACTTCACCCAGCCACAGGTCGGGGGGGGCGTACCGCGATATCGAGATCAGTGCCGTCTTCAGCGAGGTGCCCGACGAGCATCTGGGATCACTGATCTCCATTCTCGCACCCTCGTTCGGCCCCGCCCACGCGCGCCTCAAGCTGCATTCGCGGCTAAGTGCCGACGGCCGGCCGTACACGCGTTGGTACGGAGGTGACCTTGGCCAGAACGAAGTGGAGCCAATCGCGCGAGAGGCCATCCGTTTCATCTACTTGCCGGCATTGCGCGACGCTACCGCCGAACTCCGCCCCGGCGTAACCAACCGACTCGCACACCTCGTCTCCTCGCTGGCACCGACAGGACACGCGGACAGACAGTCGCTTGTCGATATCATGACGAACGCGAACGCAGACCTTGAGACGGTCCAGGCAGTCATCTCAGCGTCGGATGCAGTAAAGGATCGACTGAGAAAAATCACAGGTCAAGGGCCGTTCGCGCATACGTCCAAGGTGACGTTCTCCGAAGCGCGATTCGAACGGATCGTTGCGAGTCTGCAGGCGCTCGCAGGCATGGGCGGTGATCTTGGGCGGCTGGCCGACAACGGCCTCGGCTACAACAACTTGCTCTTCATAGCAGTGTTGCTTTCCCTCATCGAATCGGACCACGCAGTTCCCCTCAACCTTCTGCTGATCGAAGAACCCGAGGCCCATCTCCATCCCCAGCTGCAGACGCTACTGATGAAGTATCTGGAGTCACTTACGGACTCGAGTACGCACGTCGTAGCAACGACGCACTCCCCTCAGTTCGCCTCGGCAGCGGAGGTGCGGCGTATAACGGTTCTCCGTCGAGGACCCGCGGGAGCTCCAGTGACGGCGCACTCTCTTGCCGCGGCACCGCTGAGCGCCAAGGCCTTCGCTCATCTTCGCCGGTTCCTGGACGTGACCAAGTCCAGTCTGTTATTTGCCGAAGCGGTTCTGTTGGTGGAGGGCGTCGCCGAACAGCTCCTTCTACCGCGCTTCGCCTACCTCCTGGGATTCGACTTGCCGGAGGCGGGCGTCTCGGTCGTTTCTGTAGACGGCCTCGCATTCGATCCGTTCATTTCCCTCTTCGACCGGGGTGGTCTACCCCAGAGGTGCGTAGTTCTAACCGACTCGGACGCAAGCGTCAACGATGACGGTCAGGACGTGGCCTCCACCACCGCCGAGGCGCTGGTGGCACGCAGTAGGGACAATATTCGCGTCCTAACAACTGAGCGGACCTTTGAGTGGGAATTGGCGAAGGTCAACGCCAGCGCGCCTCAGGCGCTGCTCGACGCACTGCGGCAAGTGAAGCCTCGAGTCGCGACGCGTCTCGGAGGCACGCAGTTCCCGGATGCCGTAGCTTTTGCTGACAGCTTCTTGGCGTCGGTGGAAGACGCTAAGGGCCGATTCGCGCAGGAGCTCTCAGACATGATCGCCGCCGGAAGGCGAGATCTGGTGATTCCACCGGGGGCGTCTGCCGCAATCTTGGCGGCGGTAGAGCCAGCCGCCGAGGGCGGGACCGGCCAGCAGGACGGCGAAACGACCCGTGAGCCGTGAATAGGTTTGCTCTGGGCCTAAGCGAGCCACAGGCGTCCGCTGTTCTTAATGGCACGGACCTTTTCTTGAAGGCGTGCCCGGGCGCGGGCAAGACAAGGTCAGTCGCTGCGCGAGCAGCTATGCTCGCGAGCGAGGGGAAGGCGCTCGCGCTTCTGTCATATACCCGCGTTGGTGCCGCCGAGATCGCCGAGGCGATCCTCAGGGATCATGGCGTGCCGCTCACGGATCAGCATTTTGTGGGCACCCTCCATTCGTTCCTATTTCGATACGTTCTACGCCCTTTCGGACACCTCATTACCGAATCGCCCGATGCGATGTCGATCGACGACGACGCGATATCAGCGGGGGCTCCGACCGGGTTGCGGGCTAGCGAATTTGAGTACGGCGTGGACGGCCAGCTCCGCCGAATCCGCAAGACTATGGTCAGACCGGACGAAGTTCAGGAGATGGCGATCGCCCGTAGCGCCATGGCCAGAAGCGGCATAGTGAACTTCAGCGATGCCATATCCGTGTCGCTACAGGTGCTGTTGCGCTTCCCGAACGTAGCTCGTGCGTTGGCGAGTCGCTTCGACGAATTGATCATCGACGAAGCGCAGGATACCAACGAGCTGCTGCTAGCCTGCGTGCGTGCGCTCAAGGGGGCTGGGCTAGCGTCACTCGTTCTCGTAGGTGACTACGATCAAGCCATCTATGAATTCAATGGCTCCGTACCTGACGGCTGCCAAGCTCTTGCCGACGAAGCTGAACTTGACACCCGTGAGCTTCGGGAGAACTTCCGCTCTTCGCAGCTCATCTGCAATATGACGACCGCTATTCGAGGTGGGACCGATCCAGATATTGCCGCCGGCCCGAACAGCGACCTCGACGTTGCGCCGGTTGTTCTTTTGTATGAGCCCGGTAGCCACAAGGATCTACCAGCGCGATTTCAAGCACTCATTGAAGACACTCCGGCGGCAATCGAGACTTCGTCCGTACTCGTCCGTAAGGCATCGTTCGCGGCTGAACTCTCAGGCCTAAGTAGACCGTCCATTCCAAAACCTTTAAAGTCGCTCATCCTTGCCAAATCGGGCCGTGCACTTACAATCGAGGATTACCGCTCATTGGAGGAGCTCATCCTTCACCGGACGTTTCCGGGCGGGCGGCGACCAACGGGTCTAGACCGCACCTTGATTCGGGCTCGCGCAGTCGGCTTGATCGCGAGCCTTCCACCACTCGAGGGAGATCTCGCCACGTGGGGCTCGTCAGCCGTGGAGCTGCTAGACGATGTGGCGAGGGAACTCTCACCGGTGACAACGAACGCGCTTGCTCCAGTTCGCCCCCCGCAAAGCTGGCACGGGGTCGACGCCCGCGTATTTATCGAGGAAGAAAGATCCGAGACTGAAATCGCCACGATCCACTCGGTGAAAGGCCGATCCATAGATGCAGTCTTATTGGTAGCACAAGTTCCCGAAGAGAGTTATCACACCCCGAACGCGGCTGTCTGGAGCGCCGCGGTGGGGGGCGATCGCGCAGACATGGTGGAGGAACTGCGACTAGCGTACGTCGCCCTGACGCGGGCGAGCATGCTTGCCAGCGTTGCGTTGCCCACGAACACTAAACCCGCCATCGTAGCTCGGTGGTACGAGGCAGGGTTCCGGCTCGATGAGGGCCACTGATGCAACCCGCGGGTCAAACGGAGACGTCAGTGCCCGTCTCCTTCAGGCGCGCATCCTCACCCCCGCTCCCCATCGACCGACGCCACCTAAGCTCAGCTCGACTTGCGAGAGGCCTTACCGATCGGGAGATATCATCGCGAGATCGGGAGAGCGGCCAACGCGATGGCCCGTGAAGGCGGCGTTGGTAAAGCCCTAGCCGTGATCGTCGACTTGTTATGAGGCCCGTGCTTCGGTGACAGTTCAAAACTTCGATGTTGCTGCGATGGAGCAGATGCTGTGGTCGCGCACCCCAGGAAGGTCATAGCTGACCGCGTGCACTACCCATCGGTCGAGCAATCAGCGCCGTTCCGGCAATGCCTCTCCCTGTCTGTCGCAGATCGTGAGCTGATGGTCCCCGAGGTGCGTTCAGCCTGCGCATCGGCGCGTCCGTCGTCGACCTGCCCCTCCGAGTCGGGATGGATAGCCGCACCGTAGGGGCCGCTACCGCGGGGCCGAGTATGCAGCGACCTCACCGAGCGAGACGCTGCTCGCGCCGACCATCGCACAGTGGCTAACTTTATGAGGCCAGGACTTCGTTGACGCGTGAGGATCTCGCGGAGGCTGGCGGCTTCCCGTCGTGGGCACCGTGACCGATGGTAGTTGTAGCGCAGGTTCCAGGTCCTAGCGTTGAGGCTCTTTTCTGCCACGATGCGGGTGTAGCGCTCGACTCTCCCGTTGCGTCGGCTTTGGGAGTCCGCGAGAAGCCCGCTGCGGCGCTAGCTGTCGAAGATGTCGCCGTCATCCGGTAGGTCTGCGGACGCGAAGAGGCGTTGCTGTTCGAGCATCGCGTCGAGCTTGGCTCGGAAATCGGGGTCGCGGGTCACCTCGCTCGCCAGCATCGATGCGACGTGTAGAGCGACGTGGAACCGGTGTACTGGCTTGCGTTTAGCTCGCGCTCGATCTCACGGAGCTGTTCGGTGTCGTCTCGTATCACGGCGTCGAGAGTCTGCAACGGCAGGTATGCGAGCTGGTCGATGTGGCTCATGAGGAGGCGAACTCTCTTTCCGCGGCGCGGGCCATCCGTCTCATTGCAGGCCGGGCTCGATGCTGCGCAAGAGGGTACTCCGCCGTGGAGAGCCTCACTCACACCGGCGAACACCCCGGCCGGCACACCCATCTCGTCGCCGGCCGGGATCACCAGCGTCGGCCAAGGAATGAGCCTGGTCGCGTCCGGCCCGCACGCCATGCTCGTGTGTCGGCCGCTCGTCGAGAACCACCAGCGCAGCGACATCCGCTTCGTCCCCGTCCGCGGGCTCGAGGGGTCCAGTCAGATCGCCCTCGTGTGGCGCTCCGACCGCACGACTCCCGCGCTCCGAGCGCTCGTGAGCCTTCTCGACAGGACCGCGCGGCCCGAGCATGCCGCCGTCACACCCTCGAGCGTGCCCGCGCGTATCGCCTGACCCCCGGGGCGTTGTGGCATGGAATGCCGCGGAGAACGCGCTCAGCGCAGCACTCGGGCCGTGCTTCCGCGGACCACGAATTCCACCGAGGGCAGCTGGACAGCCTCAGGTTCGTTGCCTTCAACCAACGCGACAAGCGCCTGCGCGCATGCTTTACCCCAGGCGATCACGTCCTGACGCACCGTTGTCAGGGGCGGCACGATGTAAGGCGCGAGCGGGATGTCGTCGAATCCGACGATCGACAAGTCGCCCGGCACGGTCAGGCCGCGGTCGATGGCGGCCGACATCCCGGCGATGGCCATCAGATCGTTGGCGTAGACGATCGCCGTCGGAGGATCCGACAGGTCGAGCAGCTCGTGGGTTGCCGAAGCCCCCGCCGCGCCCGTGAAATCGGCGCTGACAGCGGGCCCGGGCGGCAGCCCCAGGTGCGCCATCTCCTGCTCCCAGGCTTGCCGGCGGACGTGAGAGTGAATGTAGCGGTCCGGGCCGCCGACATGGGCGATGCGCCGATGCCCGAGGGCGCTCAGGTGGCGCACCGCGCGCCGCACGCCGGCGGCGTCATCCAAGCCGATGGGCGCTATTGCGCCATCCGCGGGACCAGCTGGGCCAACCATGACGAACGGCATGCCGAGGCGCGTCAACTCATCGGGACGGGTGTCGTCCATGCGGAGGTCGCCGAGGAAGACGCCGTCCACCCGCGATTCGCGCGCGAAGCTCACATACGCTGCGTGCTCGGCATCCTCACTCTCGACCACCTGGAGCATGAGGGCGTAGCCGATGCCCGACAGGCCGCTCTCGACGCCGGCGATGAATTGTGGGAAGAAGGGGTCGGTGCTGAACAGCTCGGGCTCGCGCCGCACGACATAGCCCAGAGCCTGCGCGCGGCTGCGAGAGAGGGCACGCGCGCGCGAATCGGGACGCCAGTCGAGATCGGCGGCAGCCTGCAGGATGCGCTGACGCGCGGTGTCGCCCACACCGCCGCGCCCGTTGAAGACGAACGACACGGCGCTCTTCGATACGCCCGCGCGCGCGGCAACATCACCGATGGTCACCTTGCGCTCCCGATGCTCGCCACGGGAGGGGCGGAGTCGACCCTCGGGGCTCTGCGAGGCAGCCGGGCCGGGCGGGGGCGTGGTCATCGACCCATCATAGCGCGCGTTTTAGCACTCCTTTAGTCGGGATGGGCCGCGTTGATCCGCGTCTTGATGCGGCACGGGCGCGTTCGGATCCGAGAGTTGACCTGCGCGAGACAAACCGGTTTACTACCAACGTCGGGATGCCTGCCGTCCACCTGAGACCGACGGCGCACGCGACTCGAGAATGAGGAGTGCCGCGATGACGCGCGTAGCAGACAGGGTCTCCGATCCGACCGACGTCGTCTCGCCCCGGACGACCGCATCACCGCGGCGGAAGCGACGAGTGCATCGTTGGCTGGGCGAGAATCCGATCGGCCTGCTGTTGAGCAGCCCGTATGTCGCCTTCGTCGTCGTCGTCTTCCTCGTGCCGTTCTGTTTCGGCATATGGATGTCTTTCCACGACTTCTTCTTCACCGCACCCGGGGTCACGGTGCCGCATCCGTTCGTCGGATTCGACAACTTCGCCACGGTGCTCGCCGACGCTCAGGTGCGGCAGGCATTCCTGAACCTGCTGATCTTCCTCGTCATCAACGTGCCGCTGACGGTCGTGCTCGGCCTGCTGCTCTCGAGCGGATTGAACGCCGTCGTGCACTGGAGGGGCTTCTTCCGCGTCGCCTACTACATCCCCTACGTGACCGCATCGGTCGCGACGATCGCGGTGTGGATCTTCCTGTTCAACGGCAACGGCGTCGTGAACGCACTGCTGGGCAGTCTCTCCCCCGACCCGACGTGGCTCGCGAACCCGACCATCATCATGCCGCTGATCGCGGTGTACGTGACGTGGAAGAACCTCGGCTTCTACATCCTGCTCTATCTGGCCGCACTGCAGAACGTGCCCGAAGAGCAGTACGAGGCCGCGCAACTCGACGGCGCCGGCCGCTGGCAGCGCTTCCGCTCGGTCACCCTGCCGGGAGTGGCACCGGTGACATCTCTGGTCATCCTCCTGTCGATCATCACAACCGGCCAGATCTTCACCGAGCCTTACCTGCTCACCGGCGGCGGGCCGAATGGCGCGTCCCTGACACCGGCACTGCTCATGTATCAGAAGGGCATCCAGCAGGGTCAACCCGACATCGCCGCCGCCATCGGGATGATCCTCGTCGTGGCCGTGATGGTCGTGTCGCTCGTGTCGCGCCGCCTGACGGAGAGGAAGAACTGATGACCACCGAAACCGCCCTCCCCGTCGACGCACCTGCAACACGCGCAGGCAGGCCCAGCGGGTCGCGCGTCGTCCCGGCTCTGCGCTTCGGCGCGCTCGCCCTCGGCGCCCTCGCTGCGCTCGTGCCCTTCTACTACATGGTGATCGGGGCGCTGCAGCGCGAACGCGACACCAGCCTGTTGGGCCTCTTGCCGCTGCCCGGCAACCTGACGCTCGACAACTTCACGGAGGTCAACGAGTCGATCAATCTGCTGCGCTCGCTCAGCAACTCGCTGATCATGACCGCCGGCGTCGTCGGCTGCACGCTCGTGTTCGGCCTGCTCGTCGGCTACGCGCTGTCGATCCTGCAGTTCCGCGGCCAGGGCCTCGTGTTCGCCCTGGTACTGCTGGTGCAGGCGATCCCGTTCCAGCTGCTGATGATCCCGCTCTATGTCATGGTCGTGCGCTACTTCAACCTCGCCGACAACTACATCGGCATGATCCTGCCGTTCGCGATCAACTCGGTCGCGGTACTCATCTTCCGCCAGTACTTCCTGCAGATCCCGAAAGAGATCTTCGACGCCGCTCGCATCGACGGTGCGAGCGAGATGCGCATCCTGCGCTCGATCGCGGTGCCCCTCGTGCGCCCCGCGGTGCTGACGGCCATGCTGGTGACCTTCATCGGACCGTGGAACGAGTTCCTCTGGCCGTTCCTGGTCACCAAGAACGCCGATCTGCAGACCCTCGCCGTGAGCCTGGCCAACTTCTCGCAGTCCAACGGCACCTTCCTCGCCAACCCGATGGGTGCTGTGCTCGCCGGAGCCTGCGTGCTGGCCGTGCCGGTCGTCGTGCTCTTCCTGCTCTTCCAGCGCCACTTCACCTCGGCGAACCTCGGGTCCGCCGTCAAGGGCTGACGCAGCCCGTCCCTCCGAACGAAAGACACAGGATGACCGCTCATTCCCCCGTGGGGTCGATGACCGACGTGCCGTACGCGCTGCGCCGGATCGGCACGATCATGACCGCCGACCCGAACGATCCATTCGAAGTCGAAGGCGTGCTCAACCCCGGCACAGCCTGGGGCCCCGATGGAGAGCTGTACCTCTACCCGCGCATCGTCGCCGAGGGCAATGTCTCGCGCATCGCACGTGCTCGCGTCGTGGTCGACGGCGGCGAACCGGTCGCCGTCGAACGCCTGGGTGTCGTGCTCTCACCCGACGAAGGATGGGAGTACGGCGCGAGCAACGCCGGCGTGGAAGACCCGCGCATCACGTTCGTCGAACCGCTCGGCCTGCACGTGATGACCTACGTCGCCTACGGACCGCTCGGCCCGAAGTCGGCGGTGGCCGTGTCGACCGACACCGTCACGTGGCGCCGACTCGGCCCCGTGCGGTTCGCCTACCAGCCCGAACTCGACTCGGACCTGAACCTGTTCCCGAACAAGGACATCGTCTTCTTCCCCGAGGCTGTTCTCGGCCCCGACGGCCGCCCGAGCCTCGCGGTGCTCCACCGCCCCATGTGGGACTTGGACTGGCTGCGTGACGGCGAGGGCGCGCGCCCCCCGGCCGGGATCGACGACGACCGTCCCTCGATCTGGATCGGCTACATCGATCTCGAGGCTGCGACGCGAGACCTCTCGGCGCTCACCCACATCGACAAGTCCGAGATGATCGTCGCGCCGGAGGCCTGGTACGAGAGCGCGAAGATCGGCGCCGGTCCCTCCCCGCTCCGCGTTCCCGAAGGCTGGCTGCTGCTGCACCACGGCGTCTCAGGCGCGAAGCCCAGGGGGTTCGAACTCGCACACGGCTCGAAGTACGCCGCGGGCGCCATCATCCTCGACGCTGCGGACCCCCGCCGGATCATCGCACGCTCGTCTGAACCGCTACTGGCACCCGAAGTCGCAGAAGAGGTGTCGGGCACGCTCGGCAACGTCGTCTTCCCGACAGCCATCGAAACCATCGGCGGGCGCGACTTCGTGTTCTACGGCATGGCCGACTCGTCGATCGGCGTCGCAGAGCTAGTCCGTACGACCGACTGATTCGCAGCGCGAACCGGACCGCAGACGACGCCCCCCTTCCACTGGGAGGGGGGTCCGTCGTCTGCGCGCTTCGCCACCCGCGAATCGACAGACGAGTGCGGCCGGTACCCCGCGGGGCTCCGGCCGCACTGTCGATCCGGTGTCAGGCGCGGCCTCGACGCGCGCCGCGCACCGCGGCGGCTCCCGCCACCAGCAGCACCCCGGCGATGCCGATCGCCCACGCGACGCCCGCGATCTGGCCGCCCGTCGCCGACAGCTCACCGTCGCGGTCCGCGTCTCCAGCGGACGGCGGGCCGGCAGGGTCGCCACCCGAACCGCCGCCTGCGCCGTCGTCCGAGCCACCGCCTGCGCCGTCGTCCGAGCCACCGCCTGTGCCGCCATCCGAGGGCGCAGCCGCGACCGTGACCCTCAGAGACGCGACATCCGTCTCACCCTGCGTCGCGACGAGGGTGTGCTCCCCCGGCGCGACATCGGCAGGGACGGTCGCCCTCAACTCGAACGCCCCATCGGCCTCCGCGGTGACATCGCCCAGGTCGACGGGCGTCGAACGCAACTGCACCACGTACTCGGCGCCGCTTTCGAATCCGGTGCCGACGACGCTGATCGGCGACCCGGCCCGCACCTCGCCCGGCACCGACAACATCGGAGCCGCGGGTGCTTCATCGAGCAGGAGCCCGTCGATAGCCGCACGGAGCGCCGCGGCCCGAGCATCCGCTGTTTCTTGCGAGATGCCCGCGGGCGCCCGCAGTACCGCCTTTGCGGCCTCGAGGGCCGGAAGCAGCGGCTGCCAGCTCTCTGAGGTGTACTGCGTGCTGTCGAGTGCGTTCGCCCGGTCGACCAGTGTCTGCAGCTCGGCGGTCGAGATGGCGATGTTCACGCTCGCCCAGACCGGCTCATCGCCGTTGGCGTGCAGCAGCAGCACCGGCGTCGACCCGGACCGACCCGTTGTCAGGTCGAACTCGATTCTGCCGTCGGCCGCCACGCGGGCGTCACCGTCGACGGTCGCGACCGCAGCATCGAGCGGGTAGGCCGAGAACGTATCGTCATCGTCGAGCGGGGTGATGGATGCCGCGACCACCGCGGTGCTGTCCGCATCGGCGGTCACCGACTCGGTCAGCGGCACGAAGTTGTAGCCGCCATACAGCTCGAGTTCGAAGACCGACATGCCGTAGCGCGTGACCGGCAGCCCCTCGACGCGCACGTAGCGCACTTCGGCGTCGGCGAAATCGACGACGTTGCGCAGCTCGGCCGACGTCTTCTGCACCCGCGCGAGCTCGCTCCACGTCGTGCCGTCGATCGAGCCCTGCACCCGGAAGTCGTTCGACGTCGCCGCCTCCCACGTGATGACCGCCTGGTTGATCGTGCGGTCGGCGCCCAGGTCGACCTGGAGCCAGCGTGGAGTGGTGTAGGGCGCGTTCTGCCGCTGCGACGCCCACCGGGTCGTCGTGTTGCCGTCGGTCGCGTACCGAGCAGCGAGCGCGTCGCTGAACTGCGAGTCGGCTGTCGTGTCTTTTCCGAGGGCGAGGTTCACGCGACCTGCGGGCGCGGCGTTCGCCGAGACGATCAGGTCATCGGGGAAGACCTCGAACTCCCACAGCGAGACGCCGTACTGCGAAGCACTTCGGGCCGATGCCTGCATCCGGACGTACCGGGCGTCTGCATCGATCTCGAGCACGTCGACGCCACCGTCGCTGCCGGATTCGGGAGTGGCGTACACATCGCGCCACGACGCGGCGTCATCGGAGACCTGGATGCGGTAGCGGGTCGCGTACGACGCCTCCCACCAGAGCCGCACTGCTCCGATCGGCTGCACCGACCCCAGGTCGACCTGCGTCCATGCGGCGTCGGACAGGTTCGAGCTCCACCGGGTGGCCATGTTCCCGTCGGTGATACTGCCGATCGCGCTGCCTCCCGACGCGGTCACCGACCGGCCGAGGGCGATGTTGCGCGTCGAGCCGACCTCGAACTCCGCGATACCGTACGGCCCGTCACCGACGCTTTCGAGCATCAGCAGGCGCACGTAGGTGGCCGCGTGCGGCGCGAACTCGATCGCATCCGTGCCACCGTCGCCGTCCTGCACGACTCGCTGATCGACCCAGGTGCGGCCGTCGAGAGACGTCTGCAGCAGGTAGCGCGACGCCGCAGCATCCGCCCACTGGATCGTGGCTCCCGTGACGAAAGAACCCACGCCCACATCGGCAGTGAGCCACTGCACGCCGGCCTCACTCGACCGCCACGCCGTACCGGCGTCGCCGTCACCCGCGAACGCGACGTCGGACCCGGTTGCCGTGCTGCTGGCGCTCAACGGCGACGCGGCGCCGCCCTCGGAGTCGGTCAGCGGCGCGGTCACCGTCTGCCCCAGATATGCGCCCGAACCGAGCGCGAACGTGCCGCGCTGGGTCGTGTCTGCGTCGATGAGGTCCACCCGGACCAGAAGCGCCGGCTTGTCCGGGTTGGCGAGGCTGACGACCGGCGAGTCGCCTGACTCGTCGAGGATCACGATCGCCGGCTGGTCGACGCGCAGCACGCGCCCGTCGCCGAGATCGAGGTCACCGGCTTCGTAGAACGTGGCCATCGTGCGCTCGAGCCCTGCGTGCCGTACCGCCTGCACCGACGTGTCGTTGCGTAGCGTCTCGACTGCGGGGGCTGCGGCATATGCGGCGACCTCGCCGGGGTCGACCGCCGGCAGGACCGTGTACTCGTAGCTCGCGTCCGCGGGCCGCGCACCGTGATCGAAGTAGAGCGTGAATGCGTCTCGCTCGACGACGTCCTGACCCACCCAGCTGCCGCTCTGCAGCTGACGTGAGACGCGCAGCGAGCCGTCGCCCGGCACGACGTAGCCGATCTGGTCGTTGTAGGCCCAGCGAGCGCCATCGAGCGGCTGGTCCGACGTGCCGGCCTCGAGCGCCGCGCCGCCCACCGAAGCGTTCGGCTTCGCGGACGCCTGGTTCACGACCGTATGCACCGTCGCGTCCGAGGTGGACCGGATGCCGGCGCCGAGGGCAACCATCTCGTCGTCGAAGTAGTAGTAACTCTTGCTCGCATTCGACGAGGCGCGATCGAGCGTGTACACGCTCGCACCGTAGGTGCCGTCGGAGACACCGCCGGTGAAGCTGCCGCCGTTGCCGACGCGCCCGTTCGTGCCGCGTGTCTGTTCCTTGACGTAGGGAGCGGTCACTCCCGGGTAGTGGAACCAGTCAAAGGCGGGCCCGAGCTCGAGGTACTCACGACCGGTCACCTGGATCGCGGTAGCGCCGGCGGAGTTCCAGTACACCTCGTTGCCGACGGCGGGACGGAACGTCGACCGGTACTCGGCTCCGACCGTGCGACTGGAGTTCAGGCGGGTGAAGATGCCGTAGTCGTCACGCAGCTGCGACGAGAACTCCGAGCGCCAGAAGTACTTGTTGCCGGTGACTCCGTTGCCGACCGCCTGCCCGCGGATGTTGGCCGCGAGATCGCGGTACGCGGTGGCGTACAGCGCGTCGGTGCGCACCATCTGATCGAGCGGCTCGAGGAACTCTGCGGCGTATCCGGTGATGCCGTCGACCGTCTTGGGCGGACGGTAGCCGAGATACAGCATCCCGACCTCACCTCGGATCATCCACCGGGTGCCGTTGATGATGTAGAACGCAATCGTGTCGAGCTGCCCGCGGGTGAAGCCGAGGCTGGTCCCCCGTGCAGCATCCGCCCAGATCGCGACGTTGGTGAACAGCGCCATGCCGTAGCCCTCGCTGTACAGCTGGGCCTCATGGGCCCAGAAGCTCGCGTCGGGCTGCACCGCCTCGTTGACGTCGCCGGACTCGTCGACCTCGACCGTTTCGACCATCGTGGCGAACCCCGCGGTGATGTCCTCGAAGTTGCGAGTCGACACCGCCTCGAAGAGGTAGTTGGTCGTCCGCCAAGCACCGTTCGCTCCGACGGGGTCGAGCTTGCCGGTGTTGTGCTCCTGCGCCGCGTCGAACGCCTCGTCCGACAGCTCATCGCCCACGAAGATCGCGATACGACCCATCACCATCGACTCGCCGATCTCGGTCTCCCACCAGTTCTGATTGCCGGGGTCGACCCGGTCCCAGTGCACGAGAGCGCGATCGAGGGCTGCTACCAGTGACGGGTCCTCGAACCCGGGGGCGTCGGGTGATCGATAGGCCTGCGCCATCGCGAGCATGCGGTACAGGGCGATGTAAGCGGACCACGTCGAGCCGTTCGCGGAGCTCGTGCGGTCGGCGTAGTTCACGTCCGCCCACGAGCCGTCCTCGTTCTGCGAGGCGACGTACTCCTGGGCCTCCGACGCGCGCGCGAGGTAGATGCCGTTGGCGATGATGATGTCATCGCCCTGTCCCAGGTAGTAGTCCTGCAGGCGGCTGACGATCAGGTCGACGTCCTCGTCGGGTGTGGCAGCAGCAGCCGTGGGCGGAGCGATGATGGCGGCGGCGCCGAGCACCAGGGCGGTGACGATCGCGACGAGCGCGGTAAGAGATCTCAAGACGGCTCCTTCGGCCTGACGGGCGCAGCGGAGCGTCGGTACGCGACACTGCGGAGGTGGGGATGATGCAGGACGGCATGGACACCGTCGATGGAATGGGAAGGCCGGGCGGAGGACGCCCTCCGCCCGGCCCGGGAATCAGCCCTGCGAGGCGAGCTGGTCGATCGTGTCTGCTGCGCCCTGCATGGTCTCATCGAGATCGGCGCTACCGGTCTGCACCGCGGCGCCCCAGGCGTCGCGGAAGGTCTGCCAGATCTCCGAGGCGTTCGCGATGTTCGGAACGTCGACCGTCAGCGGCACCTCCTGCGCGAAGGTGGCGAGCAGCGGGTCACCGGCCAGGTAGTCGGCCGCGACCTCGGTCAGGTCGGTGCGGATCGGGAACTGCCCCGTCGTCTCGAGCAGCGCCAGGTCATTGTCGGCGTTCATCGAGAACTGGGTGAAGTCCCACGCGGTCTGCTTGTTCTCGCACGAGGAGTAGATACCCACGTTCTTCGAGTCGCCGAACGTGTACGTCTCCTCCAGCGGGATGCCGTCGGCCGTGGGCAGCGGCACCACGCCGAACTCGACCTTGCCCTCGAACTGCGCGGCGCCCCACGGCCCCGCGATACCCATAGCTGCGACACCGTCGGCGAACGGTCCGGCCCAGGCGTCGCCGGAGTAAGCCTCGGCCGACGAGTAGCCCTCTGCGTAGAGCGTCTTCCAGAACTCGAGCGTCTCGAGTCCCTCCGGGCTCGTGAACGTCGCGGCACCGTCGGCGACGAGCTGCTCGCCGCCGGAGTTGGCCAGGAAGAACGGGTAGAAGTCGAACAGGGCGTTCGTGTAATCGCCGGATGCCGGCGGGTAAAGCGCGAAGTCCGCGGAACCCGCCGTCTTGATCGCTGCCGCAGCGGCCAGCACGTCGTCGTACGTCGATAGGCCCGGGTTCTCGGCATCCAGTCCGGCTTGGGCGAAGGCGGTCTTGTTGTAGTAGAGCATGAACGGGTTCGCCTTCCAGGGCACCTGGTACAGGTCGCCGTCGGGTGAGCGGAATCCGTCTGCGGCATCACCCGATCGCTCGGTGATGAACGACTCACCGTCGTCGAACGTCTTCGAGATGTTGACGAGACCGCCCTGCTTCTGGAACGCGGGTACCGCAGCAGGTGCCGTGTTGTAGACGAGGCACGGCGTGTTGCCCGCGGTGATGGCGGCCGCGATCGCATCCTCGGAGGACTTCCCCGAGGGGATGGCCTCGGCGGTCACCTGCGCGTCGGGGTTCTCCGCGTTCCACGCGTCGACGACGGCCTCCGCCCACGCGATCTCCTGCTCGTTGGTCGAGTACCAGATCTTGATCGGGCCTGTGGTCAGCTCAGAGCCTGAGCCGGAATCGGTGCCACCACCGGCACAAGCGGCGAGCGGCAGGCCGACGGCGACGAGTGCGGCGGCCGCGACAACGGAACGCTTCATTGCGCGCTAACTCCTTCGTAAGGCGCTGCCCGCTTCAGCGACGGAACTTCACTGTGGTGCGGCTCCCGATGCGTTCACCGGCGACGACTCCGGCACGCCGGAACGAGCTCGAAGTCGCGTCCTGCCACTACTCACGCGTGCGGGTCGCGTTCGCGGTGACAACGGATGCTGCGAGTCTAGTAAACCGGTTTGGTGTAAGATCTGTCAAGGCTCGATCAGGCCGGTCGAGAGGCAACTAAAACGGTCTATCCAAGCCCAGCCACCGCCTCCGCACCAGCAGGATCCGTCCTATCGACTCGCCAGGATCTGCGCATGCCGGAGGCGCGCGATCCGCGTTTCTTGGCGAGTCGACGTTCGGGTGCGTGAACCGAGTCGGGTGAACGGCTACCGGCGACCGGCCGCAACCCCCTTCCACCCGCATCCGCTCCCCCGTACCGTCGGCGGCATCCCCACGAAGATGCGAACCAAACGGAGGACGCGATGACCGATGTATCGAACCAGGGACCCTCTGAGGGTGACGACCGCGCCGAGCTAACCGACCGTCAAGGACACCCCGTCTACGACAACCAGAACCAGCGGACCGTCGGGGCCCGCGGGCCCGCGACGCTCGAGAACTACCACTTCCTCGAGAAGATCAGCCACTTCGATCGCGAGCGCATCCCCGAACGCGTCGTGCACGCACGAGGCTTCGTCGCCTTCGGCCACTTCGAGGCGACCGGCACGTGGGGCGATGAGCCCATCGCGCAGTTCACACGCGCGAAGCTCTTCCAGCAGCCGGGCAAGCGCACGGATGTCGCCGTCCGATTCTCGACTGTCATCGGCGGACGCGATTCGTCGGAGGCCGCGCGCGACCCGCGCGGGTTCGCCGTGAAGTTCTACACCGAAGACGGCAACTGGGACCTCGTCGGCAACAACCTCGGCGTCTTCTTCATCCGCGACGCGATCAAGTTCCCCGACGTCATCCACTCGCTCAAGCCCGACCCGGTCACCTTCCGGCAGGAACCGGCGCGCATCTTCGACTTCATGTCGCAGACGCCCGAGTCGATGCACATGCTCGTCAATCTGTTCAGCCCCCGCGGCATCCCGGCCAATTATCGGACTCAGCAGGGTTTCGGGGTCAACACCTACAAATGGGTCAATGAGCAGGGCGAGACGAAGCTCGTGAAGTATCACTGGATCCCGTCAGTCGGAGTCAGCTCGATGACCGAAGCGGATGCCGCCGCCGTGCAGGCCGGCGACCTCGGTCACGCATCGCTCGACATGTACGAGGCGATCGAGCGCGGCGAGTATCCCGAATGGGAGCTGCGGGTGCAGATGATGGACGACCACGACCACCCCGAACTCGATTTCGATCCGCTCGACGACACCAAGGTGTGGCCCGAGAACGAGTTCCCGCCGCGTACGGTCGGCAAGATGCTGCTCAATCGGAACGTCTCGAACTTCTTCGCCGAGAACGAGCAGATCTCATTCGGCACCGGCGTCCTGGTCGACGGCCTCGACTTCTCCGACGACAAGATGCTCGTGGGACGCACGTTCTCCTACTCCGACACCCAGCGCTACCGCGTCGGCCCGAATTACCTGCAGCTGCCGGTCAATTCTCCGAAGAACGCCGCGGTGGCCACTAACCTCCGCGATGGGCAGATGGCCTACCACGTCGACAACGGCGGCGAGAATCCCCACGTCAACTACGAGCCGTCCATCACCGGCGGGCTTCGCGAGGCGCAGTACCCCGCGCACGACGAGCAGGGGCCGGAGATCGTGGGGCGAGTCACCCGCAAGCGGATCCCGCGGACCAACGACTACACGCAGGCGGGGCAGCGCTACCTGCTGATGGAGGAATGGGAACGCGACGACCTCGTGGCGAACTTCGTCGACCTGATCGGGCAGGCCGCTCGTCCCGTCCAGGAGCGGATGCTCTGGCACTTCTACATGGTGGAGGACAACCTCGGCCGCCGCGTCGGCGAGGGCCTCGGAATCACGCTGGACGAAATCAAGGATCTGCCGCCTCTGCAGTCGCAAACCCTCAGTGACGACGAGCTCGACCGGCTCCGCAATCTCGGCCACAACGGCTCTCGAGACGTGGCCGATCTTCAGATGACTCATTGCGTCCCCAATGCCCGGGCACAGGTGGGGTGATCTCGCGATAGCACGACACGAAATGAAGTCGTCGAGTGGTGATGCGAAACGTCGACAAAGGGTTAATATGTCTGGCATGGCCCGCAAACAAATCACCCAGCTCATCGACGATCTCGACGGAACCGTTCTCGAGAGCGGCGAAGGAAAGCAGATCACGTTCTCCATCGAGGGACGCGCGTACGAGATCGACCTGTCCGATGACAACGCCGAGAAGTTCTACAAGGCGCTGGCACCGTTCGTGGATGTCGCTCGCTCGATCCGTGCGAACACGCCCTCGCGTTCGCGATCGTCGCGCGCGAACAAGAGCGACCTCGACCTGACGGCCGTCCGCGAATGGGCGCGTTCGAACGGTCACACCGTCAACGAGCGCGGCCGTGTTCCGGCGGCCGTGATCGACGCTTACCGCGCCGCGAACTGACACCACCCCCTCGCAGAAATGGCTCAGGCACCTCCAGGCCTGAGCCATTTCTCGTTCCTCGAGATCGATGGAGTGCGCGATGAACGGAGAAACCCCCGGCACGAGCGAACCCGCGAGCAGCGGCGCAAACGGGGTCGCGATCGGGATCGCTCTCGGCCTTCCGCTCGGCAGCGCCATCGGAATGCTGGTATTCGACAACATCGCGCTCGGCGGCGCGATCGGCCTCTCTCTCGGGATCGTGCTGGGCGTCGCGGCCGACGCGCGTCGCCGCGATCAGTCGGATGACGCGGATGGCGCCGACTGAGCGCGCTGCCCGCCGCTCGAGCTAGAACCGCCGTTCACGACATAGGTCGCTACGAGCATCGGCACGAATGCCAGCGCCACGACGATGGGCCCGAGAAACCACAGCCCTGACAGCGACGAGGTGAACATGGTCGACCCGAAGATGATGAAGGCGACCCCGACGATGCGCACCGCCCGCACTCGACCGGGTTCCCGCGTGGGAAATGTCCACATCGGATACGGCTCATCCGGGCGCAAGCGCACGAGCCAGACGACCGAGACGACCTGCATCGCCGCTCCGGCGGCGACGAGTAACAACCACATCCACGAGAAATCCATCTCATCGATGCAATCACACCGGGGCGTCGACGGCCAGCGATGAGGAGATCAGTCGTCGCGAGAGGCCCGGAGAGCGCGCCGCCGACGGATGCCGTAGACCAGCGCCACCACCCAGTAGAGGGCCAGGAGCGGTGAGATGACGGCGAGCACGACGCGGATGACATCGCCACCGTTGATCGCCCACGGAATCCAGATCGCCGACATCCCCACCCAGACGATCGTCTGCATGACGATGACGCCGAACGGGGTCGTGGCGGAGGCCGTTCCGATTCGCTGCCACAGACTCTGCACCCAGCGAACCTAACAGCCGATCAGCCCCGGTCGTGAAGCGTGACGTGGTACCCGTCGGGATCGGCGAAGGTGAAGGTCAGCCCGAACGGGCCGTCTACAGGCTCAGACACGATTCGGTGCCCGGCGGCGAGCAGTTCGTCGTGGATAGCCTGTACGCCGGTCGCGTGGAACCACAAGGCCACGCCGCGGCCCGGCTGCTCGAGTGCGTCGAGATCGACGCCGGGCATGGGATCGCGCAGGGCGAATGCGATCGGCGACGTCGAGAACACCACGGCATGAGGCGGCCCCTGCGGCGATCTCTCGAGCCCCAGGAATCGTTCGTAGAACGCCTGGGCGGCCGTGAGGTCGCGTACCTGCAGAGAGATGAAGTCGGGTCCGGTGGCGGGCATGAGCACAGTCCTTTCGTGTCAGTTTTCTGACACTGATCAGTATGTCAGAATACTGACATGAGTCAAGACGCCGCCGGTATCGACTTGGAGACCTCGATGGGCTACCTCGTGAAGGAGGTCTCGAGCGCACTTCGATCGGCGATGGAGGACGTCCTGCGCCCGCTCGGCATGAACATCACGCACTACTCGTGCTTGGAGCTGCTCGCACAGCGCCCCGGGCTGTCGAACTCCGAGCTCGCCCGCGGCACGTTCGTCACCCGCCAGAGCATGAACGTGCTGCTGCAGGCCCTCGAACGCGACGGCGAGGTGGTCCGGGCGACCACCCCGGCGGCCGGCAAGGCGCTGCCGACGGAGCTCACCGAACGCGGGCGCCGGCGCCTGGCCGCCGCCACCGCCGCGGTGCGCGGAGTGGAAGTGCGGATGCTGTCCGGGCTCGATGACACCGACAGGCTGACGACGTTCCGGGCTCTCCGCGCGATGGCCGGATCGCTGCGGTCCCAACCCGGTCTCTAGGCTGGGCGCGTGCCCGGTTTCTTCACGCTCCTCTTCGCGGCCCTCGGCATCGCGCTCGCCGCCCGCGACTCGCGCCGCCTGCTGCCGGGCGTCCTCCTCACGCTCGCCGCCACATCCCTCGTCTCCGCGGTCGTGGTCTTCATCCTCGGCATCGGCGGTGTCATCCTGGTGTCGCTGACCGGCCCCGGCGGAGACGTGGCCGCCGTCCTCCTGATCTTCATCGTCCCCCTGCTCGCGGGCGTCGGGCTCGGCGTCGCCTTGGTCGGCAACGGCATCGTGATGCTGCGGCGCGAAGGACGATCGCTGGCGAATCGCCTCTCGCTGCTCGCCGGGGTCGGCGTCCTGGCCATCCTCGCGCTGGGGGTCGTCGCCGTGCTCGCGCGTTGGTTCGAGTTCGCCGTCATCGTGCTGCTCCTCGCCGGACCGATCGGCTATGTCGGGATGGGCTTCGTCTCGTACCTCTGCTGGTCGGCGGTCTACGCCCGCATCGCGCGACGCGGCCCGGCCCCGGCGGCGATCGTCACGCTCGGGTCGGGTCTGCGCCGGGACGGCAGCGTGCCGCCGTTGCTCGCGCAGCGCGTCGCACTCGGCGTCGAAACGTTGCAGCGCTTTCCCGGCGCGGTACTCGTCCTCTCGGGCGGCCAAGGCGCCGACGAGCCTCGAAGCGAGGCTGCGGGCATGGCGGAGCACGCCGCCGGGCTCGGCGCCCCGCCCGAGCGCCTGGTGATGGAGGATTCTTCCCGCACCACCGAGGAGAACCTCACGCTGACCCGTGAGATCCTCGCCGACCGCGGCATCACAGGCCCGGTGCTCGCCGTGACGAGCGACTACCACGCTTTTCGCGCCGCCACACTGCTGCGGACGCTCGGGATGCCGGGCAATGCGATCGGTGCTCGCACCGCCCGCTACTACCGGCCGAGCGCGCTGCTGCGCGAGTACCTCGCTCTCCTCCGCGACCACCGCCTGCTCAACATCATCGCCGTCGGCGTGCTGATGGTGCCCGTGATCGCATTCGCTGCGCTCTCGCTCGTACAGCTCCTCGCGGATTGAAGGTCATCCTGCCGGGCTAGGCGAGATCAGTCGGCAGGCTCACGACACCAGGCTCGTTCCCCGCGAGGCTGAAGGCATGATCGAACCCGCACGAATCCTCGTCGTCTCCGACGATTGGCTGCCTCGCGACTGGATGCCGGGGGTAGCGACATCCGTCGTCGTGGTCTTCGCCGTCGCAGCGGCTGTCGCAGCGATCCTGTTCGTCTCGAGCCTGATCTCGATCCTCGCCTCGCCCCGCTACACCGGCGGCGGCAAACTGCTGTGGATCATCGGGATCTTCGTCTTCCCGATCGCCGGTCCACTCGTCTGGTGGCTCGGTGGCCGCAACGCCCGCATCCGCACCGACCGTGTGTGACCGGACGCGGCCGGCCTCACGACATCACGAGATGGCGACGGCGTGGCCCGTCACGGTGATGCCTCCCTCGGCGGGGATGTCGACGGTCAGCTCCCCCGGCCGGCCGACGTGTCGGCCCTGCTCGATCACGATGACCGCGGGAGCATCGACCGCGCCGAGCGAGCGCAGATAGGCGCCGAACGACGCCGCAGCCGATCCCGTCGCCGGGTCCTCCGTGATGCGCCCCACCGGAAACAGGTTGCGCGCCTGGAACCGATCGGATGCGGCCCGGAACGCCACAGTGATCGTGGCCGGCCATCCTCGATCATCGAGCAGCGCGCGAACCGCGTCGGGCTCGAAGGAGAAGCCGTCGAAGGTCTTCTGATCCGCGAGCACGACGACCGGATGCGCGTTGCCCGTGTTCGCGAGTCGCGGCGGCAGTTCGGGGTCGAGGTCAGCTCGCGAGAGACCGAGCAGAGAGAGGATCGCGTCGAGATCAGCGTCATCGAGTTCGCGGACGGACGGCTCGACGCTGGTGAAGGATGCCCGGATGCCGTCGTCGTCGCGCGAGACCGCGATCGACACGTCGCCGACGGGGGTGTCGAACCGTACCGCGCCGTCTGCGGCGACCTTCCCCCGCTCGGCGAGCGCCACTGCGGTGGCGACGGTGGCGTGCCCGCAGAAGGGGACTTCGGCGATGGGCGAGAAGTAGCGGACCGAGCGGGCCCCATCAACGGTCGTCCCGGTGACGAAAGCCGTCTCGGCATAGTCGACGTCGGCCGCTATCCGCTGCATGGCCCGGGCGTCGAGCGCGCCCGCATCGAGGACGACGCCGGCGGGATTGCCGCCTTCGGGTCGGGTGCTGAACGCGGTGTATCGCAGGACCTCGGGCGTGCTCATCCGTTCAGGCTACGCCCGCCATCGCGGTGTCCGACGACGCCGCCATGATGGAACGATGCGACGTGTTCTCACCTCTGACCATGAAGCACCTGAACGGCCCCCGCTACAGGTTGAGCCCGGCGACGTCGTCTCTGTCGGCGCCTGGGATACCGAATGGCCGGCCTTCGTCTTCGTCACCGCGCCCGACGGCTCGGGCTGGGTGCCCGGAATACACCTCCACATCGAGGGATCGGTCGGCACGGTCGTGACGGGGTATGACACCACCGAGCTCTCCCAGGCCGAAGGGAGCGTCGTCGAGGTGGTCGTGGACGACGCCGAGAGCGGCTGGTCGTGGTGCCGTGCCGAATCCGGCCACGAAGGCTGGATCCCCCATCGGGTCCTCCGCGACACCTGAGCGGGGCGTCGGGAGATCACAGCAGGCGGGAGAGCCGCTTCTTGCGCGCGTTCTCGTGCACGATCCAGGCGACGTCCGGGTCGGTCGTGTCGAGCGCTTCGAACGCGCGCAGGCCGGGACCGGGATCGGCCGCGACGGCAACGCTCCACGCGTATCCGAGGGTCTGACGCAGCGTGCGGGCTGCACTGTCGTGCCGCTGCGGCTGCGGCCGCGCCACGAGGTGAGCGGTCGCGCGAGCGCACACCTCGACGGCGACCGCCGCCATCTCGGGCGACCGCAGCAGTCGCGGCTCGCAGATCGCTGCCACGGCGGCTCGCACCACGAGGGGGTCGTCTTCGTCTGCCCAAGCCCGCACGGTCGCCGCCAGGGTGTGCGGATCGGCGTCGCCCAGAAGCTGCAGGCCGAGCGCGATTCCCTCACGAACCCGCCACCGGTCATCGGCCGCGAACCGCAGGGCCTCAGCGTCACGGCCCGGCGCCGCACCCCGGGCGACCGCCGCCGCGGCGCACATCATGGGGTACTCACCACCGTCGCGGACGAGCTCGTCGATGATGCGGGCATCGGCGACCTCCGCGACGGCGGCGGCCAGCGTCGTGTTCGCCCGCGGCCCGGGCAGACCCGAATGCTCGACGAGGTAATCGACCCAGGCGTCTGTGCCGAGTCGCCGGAGCTCCGCCGCCCATGCGGTCACGGTGGCCATGCACCGCACGCTACGCCCATCGGCCGCGCCCGTCACCGGGGCGGGCGACATGACAAACGCATCAGCGCTCGGGCGCGGGGGCGAGCCGGTACAGCACCTGCGGACGGCCGCGCTTGCCGTAGCGATGCGAGAGGTGGATGACGCCGGTATCGACGAGGTGCGTCAGGTAACGGTTCGCGGTGGCGCGCGAGATGCCGCAGGCCGCGGCCACCTCCGCTCCCGTCAGCGCGACGACCGGGTCGAGGGCGGCGACGACCTGCGTGAGCGTCGTCGCTGCGAGGCCCTTGGGCAACCCGGCGTGGTCGCCGCCGTCTACCGCTCCGCCCGCACCCCGCCGGGATCCGGATGCCGCGGCGGGCGCCGTCCGGATCGTGCCCGTCGACAGCAGCCGGTCGATCTCGCCTTGCGCCAGGAGAGCGTCGCGGTCGCCGGCGACGATACGCTCGCGATCGACGGCGTAGCGTTCCAGTCGCTCGCTCAGCGCGGCCTGCGTGAAGGGCTTGACGAGATAGCCCACGACGCGCGCCGCGAGGGCCTGGCGCACCGTGGTCTGATCCTGCGACGAGCTGATGACGAGCACATCGGGTCCGTCAGCGCCGAGCGTGCGCAGGCGGTGCAGCACCTCGATGCCGCTGATGCCGGGCAGCCGCATGTCGAGCAGGATCAGGTCGACTCCCGATCGGCTGTGCTCGAGGGCCGCTTCGCCGGTACCCGCCGTGGCGACGACCACGAAACCGGGGGTGTCGGCGACGAATCCCGCGTGGAGGGCACGCGCGCCGCGGTCGTCATCGACGACGAGGACCCGGATCGGGCCGGTCATCGTTCGGCTTCCAGCTCGAAGGCGAATCGCGCTCCCCCGAGCGGCGAGTGTCCGACCTCGACCGAGCCCGATCGTGCCGTCACGATGCGGCGGACGACATCCAGCCCCAGGCCGCGCCCGAGACCCGTCGTGTCGACCTTGGAGGAGTATCCCGGGGTGAAGATGCGGCGGACGACGCGCGGCTCGACGCCCGGGCCGTCGTCGTCGACCGAGCCCACGATGCGGGAGCCCTGGCGCCTCAGCTCGCAGATCACGTTCGCGGCCCCCGCCTCCGCGGCGTTCCGGCACAGGTTCGAGACCACCGACACGATCCCCTCGTCGATATCCGGGGCGACGTCGCCGCCGAGGGCGAGGTCGAAGCGCACGCGCGCGCCGCTCTCGTGCAGCTCGGCGCGCACCGTCGGGATCATGGCGGCGAGTACGGGCTGATCGTCGCGCACCTCCTCGTCACCGGCATCGACGGGGCGGCGCACGCTCGCGATCTCTTCGATGTACCCGCGAGCCTCGTCGGAGTCGCCGCGCGACAGCAGGCCGTGGATGACGTGGAGCCGAGTGCTGAACTCGTGCGACTGCTCGCGCAGGGCCGTGGCCGTGCGCCGCATCTGCGCGTGCTCCGCCGCGATGACGTCCATCCGCCGGAACCGGCGCTCGACTGCGGCGGTCAGGATCGAGCTCGCGAGCGTCGCGACGACGAGAGCGCCGATCGCCCAGGGCAGCAGAGCGCCGACGGCTTCGTCGAGTTCACCCGCGATCTGAGACTCGAGCACCCCGACCGCCACCATCCCGATCGGGGTCCCGCCGGCATCGCGCACCGGGACCTTCGCGCGGAGCGACGGGCCCGAGGCCCCGACCTCCGTGCCGACGAACGTGTCGCCCGCGAGCACGGACGCATTGGCGGTCTCGACCTGCACACCGCGTTCGGACGCGAGCGGGTGGGTGATCCGCACACCTTCGTCGTCGGTGATGACGACGTAGTAGACACCGGCCGCCTCGCCCACGAGCTCGGCGATCGGCTGCAGGATCGCGGTCGCCGGCGCCAGGTCGGTCGCGTCGGCGAGCGCGGTCGGCGACCCGGCGCTGACGGCGCCTGCCACGGCGTCACGCACCTCCGGGAGGTCGGCGAGGCTCGAGGCGACCTCGAGCACGCGTTCGCTCGTCGCCTCTCGGATCGTCCGCTCCTGCGCCGCGAGGGCGATGGCGACCGTGGCCGAGAGCGCCGCGAGGGTGACCACCGAGGGCAGCACGAGCAGCACCAGGCGCGCGGCGGACGCTCTCACCGTGAACGGCATCCTGTCCACTTCCTCGTGCGATCGGACGCTGTCGGGCCGTGCCCGTGCGCATCTATGAGAACAAATCCCGCCACGCTCGGGGGCGGCTCAGCGAAGTGCCATCCTAATTCGATCTCGCGGCGACGACGATGTCCGCGCGAATGGAGTGATCATGACGCATAGCGCGACAGATGCCGGCGCGCGCCCGGCGCACCGCGGCCGCACGGTCGCAGCCCGCATCATCGGAGGCGCCGTCGCGGCCGCCGCGATCGCGACCGCCGCGGTCGGATCGGTCACCTCGGCCGCCACCGGCCAGGAGATCAGCGCCTCGATGACGATCATCGCCCCCGCTGCCGCCGGTGGCGGCTGGGACGGCGTGGCCCGCGAGCTGCAGCAGGCGCAGAAGGCCAACGGCCTGGTGAACAACGTGCAGGTGGTGAACATGCCGGGCGCCGGCGGGACGATCGCCCTCGGCAACGTCTCCGTGCTCGACGGTCAGCCCGGGAACATGCTCGTCGGCGGAACCGGGCTCCTGGCCGCGACGATCCAGTTCGACTCGGCCGCGAAGCTCGGCGATGTGACCCCGCTCGCGGTCGTGGTCGAGGAGTACGACGTCATCGTCGTGCCGGCCGACTCACCGTACGAGAGCCTCGACGACCTCGTGAACGCCTGGCGCGAGAACCCCAAGTCGATCCCGTGGACCGGCGGCGGGTCGTTCGATCAGCTCGTGGTCACCGACCTCGCTCTCGCCGCGGGAATCGACCCCGTCGGCACGACGTACATCTCGTCCGACGGCGGCGGCGAGGCCATCCAGGCGCTCCTCAACGGCACCGCGAAGGCGGCCGCCGGCGGCTATCCCGACAACATCGATCAGATCGAGGCGGGTCGTCTGCGAGCGCTCGCCCTGGTCGCGAAGGAGCCGATCGACGGCATCGACATCCCTACCGCCGCCGAGCAGGGCTACGACATCTCGCTGTCGAACTGGCGCATGCTCGCGGCGCCCGCGGGCCTGGATGACGCCGACGTGACGGCGCTGACCGAGCTCGTGCTCGACTCGGTCGCCACCCCCGAGTGGCAGGACGCGATCGAGCGCTACCGCTGGACCGAGCGCATCATCACCGGAGAAGAGCTGACGGCCTTCCTCGACGACGAGGAAGAGCGCATCACGAACCTGTACGAGGAGATGGGACTATGACGTTCCCCCCGAACCCGACCGCGACCTCGGCCGTCGTCGGCGACCGCCTGAGGCTCGTCTCGGGCCCCGGCATCGCCGCGCTGCTCAAGGGGCTGACGATGCCGGTGATCATCACCGCCTTCGCCACCTACCTGCTCGTCGGCATCTTCACCATGAAGGTCCCGGCCAACGCGGTCTTCCCCGGCCCCCAGTTCTTCCCCGCGATCATCGCGGGCGGCCTGTACGTCTTCGCGGCCGCCCTCGTCGTCTCGGCCCTGAAAGAGATGCGCGAGACGAGCGCAGCACGACCCGACATCACGGATGCCGAGTCCGACGGCTCCGCTGCCGCGCGACCCGTCCGCGTCGACGTGCGTTCGCTGCTGTGGGTCGTGCTGTCGTTCCTCGGCTTCGCCTTCCTGCTCGATCTCCTCGGCTGGATCATCGCCGCTGGCCTGCTCTTCTGGTGCGTCGCCCGCGCTTTCGGCTCGACGAAGCACCTCGGCGGTCTCGTCGTCGGGCTGACGGTGAGCTCGATCGCCTACATCGGTTTCGACATGGTGCTCGGGATGCCGCTTCCCTCCGGCATCCTCGGAGGGTTCTGACATGGATGTGCTTCAGCTTCTCGGCGAGGGATTCGCCGGCGCACTGACCCCCGCCAACCTGCTCTGGGTGCTCGTGGGGTGTCTCCTCGGAACGGCCGTGGGTGTGCTCCCCGGTCTGGGATCGTCGATGGCGGTCGCCCTGCTGCTGCCGATCACGTTCTCGCTCGATCCGACGGCCGCGTTCATCATGTTCGCGGGCGTGTACTTCGGCGGGCTCTTCGGCGACTCGACCATGGGCATCCTCATGAACACGCCCGGCCAGGCCTCGGCGATCGCCTCGACGTTCGAGGGCCACAAGATGGCGCTGAACGGACGCGCGGCCCAGGCGCTCGCCACCGCGGCCATCGGCGCGTTCATCGGCGGCTTCGTGGCGTCGATCGTCGTGGTGTTCGTCGCTCCCGCGCTCGCGGACTTCTCGAGCAGGTTCGGCCCCGCCGAGTTCTTCGCCCTCGCGGTCTTCGCGTTCGCGGCGACGTCGTCGGTCGTGACCGACAACGTGGTCAAGGGCCTCACCGCCCTGTTCATCGGTCTGGGCATCGCCGTCATCGGCATCGACGGCGTCTCGGGCGCACCGCGCTTCACGATGGACTCCCCCAACCTGTTCGACGGCGTCTCCCTCGTGACGGTGACGGTCGCGATCCTCGCGCTCGGCGAGGTGATCTACGTCGCCTGCCTCGAGCGGCACACGTCGAACAAGGCCCTCATCAAGCCCACGGGTCGCCCGTGGCTCTCGCGCCGCGAGCTGAAGGAGGCCGCGCCCGCCTGGGCCCGCGGCACCGCGATCGGTCTGCCGTTCGGCGTCGTGCCGGCCGGCGGATCGGAGATCCCCACCTTCCTCGCCTACGGCGTCGAGAAGCGGCTCGACGCTCGTCGGAAGAACCCGCAGTTCGGCAAGGGCGCGATTCGCGGTCTCGCCGCCCCCGAGGCCGCGGGCAACTCCACCACCGGCATGGCGATGGGCGCCCTGCTCGCGCTCGGGCTGCCGATCTCCGCGACCGCGGCGATCATGCTCGCCGCCTTCCGCCAGTACGGTCTCCAGCCCGGCCCGCTGCTGTTCGACCGGGCGCCCGACCTGGTGTGGTCGCTGCTGGCGAGCTTCTTCATCGCGATGGTCGTGCTGCTCATCCTGAACCTGCCGTTCGCGATGGTCTGGGCCAAGCTCCTCCTGATCCCGCGCCCCTATCTCTACGCGGGCATCACGGTGTTCTGCGGACTGGGCATCTACGCGACCTCGGGCTCGACCTTCGATCTGCTGATGCTGCTCGGCATCGGGCTGCTCGGCTTCCTCATGCGAGCCCTCGACTTCCCGCTCGCGCCGCTCATCATCGGCATGGTCCTGGGTCCGCTCGCCGAGACGAGTCTGCGCGATGCCGCGATGAGCTCGAACGGCGACTTCTCTGTGCTCGTCCAGAGCCCGATCACGATCGTGCTCTACGCCCTCCTCGCGCTCGTCCTGATCTTCTCGGTGCGCAACCGCGTGGTGGCCCGCAAGCGCGAGAAGCAGCTCACCGACGCGTGAGCCGACAGACCACGGAAAAGGGCGGATGCCGCAGCGCGCAGCATCCGCCCTCTTCCGTCGTGTTCGCGCCGATCAGGCCGAGGCGAGCAGCCGATCCGCCGTGCGCAGTGACAGCGCCATCTGGGTCAGCCCCGGGTTCGCCGACAGTGCGCTCGGGAACGTGGAGTTGTCGCAGATCCACATGTTGGGGATGTCATGCGAGCGACCGTCGGGATCGACGACGCCGTCATCGGGATCAGTGCTCATCCGGCACGTGCCGATCGTGTGGGCGGTCCGTGCGAGCACGCGGGTCTCGCGCGCGCCGGCCGCGTCGAGGATGCGCGTCATGACCGCTACCGCGTGATCGTCGATCGCTCGCTCGTTGGGCCCCGGCGAGAAGCTGATCTCCGCACGCGGGATACCCCACTCGTCCGTCTCCTCCGAGAGGATCAGCAGGTTGTCGTCGGACGGGAGACACTCGCCGTTGATCCCGATGCCCGCCGAGAACTGCCAGGCGTCGAGAGCATCCATGAGGTCCTGACCCCACAGCGACCCGCCGCGGACGAGTGACGTCGCATAGGTCAGCGGCATGACTCCGAGGCTCTGGATGAGGTAACCGCCTGCGAAGTCGACGCCCTCGGGCCGCACGAAGTCCTCCGTGATCGCCGCGGACGGGTAACCGCGGTAGCCGCGGATGCTCTCGTCGAAGCGGCCCCACACCTGCACCGCGCCGTGAGCGAGGAAGTTGCGACCGACCTGACCGCTGGAGTTCGCGAGCCCCGTGTTCAGCAGCAGCCGCGGGGTCTCGATCCCCCCGCCCGCGAGGACGAGCGCGTGACAGCGCTGCCGGTACTCGACCCCGTCGTGGAGATAGACGACGCCGGTGACGCGACCTGCGGCATCCTGTTCGATGCGGTGCACCATCGAGTCAGGACGGATCTCGGCCCCATGGGCGACGGCGACGGGCAGGTACGTGATGGCCGTCGTCGCCTTGTATCCGAAGCGGTCTCCCTGATGGATGCCGCCGACGTCGATGCTGGCCTTGCGCAGACCGTAGTGCGGCTGCTCGCGGTCTCGTGTGATGATGGCCGCCGGGGCGTCGGTCGCCGTGATCCCCAGACGTTCGCACCCCCGCAGGACGAGGTCCGCCGGGGCGTTCCGGTGGGTGGGTCCGTCGAGGTACTCGCGCTGCGGGTCCCACGGGTACGGGGTGGGTCCGCTGACGCCGATCACCCGCTCGACCTCGACGATGTACCGGATGAGCTCGTCGTAATCGATCGGCCAGTCGCGTCCCTCGCCCGTCTCACTGCGCAGCGAGAGGTCGCGTCGATCAGGTCGCGGCGTGAACGCGCCCCAGTGCAGCGTACCGCCGCCGACGCCCCAGCCGCTGTTGTTCGGACCGAAGGCGGTGGGGGTGTCACCCCCGCTGAACCGATCGGACATCCAGTTGATGCGCGTCGCCTCGCGCTCGTCGGGCGTGAACTCGTCCATCTCGAGATTCGGCCCCGCCTCGAGCGCGACGACGCGCAGACCGCGTTCGGCGAGCCGGCTCAGCAGCGGGCCGCCACCGGCTCCCGTTCCCACGACGACGACGTCGACGATCTCGTCGAGGTCGTACCGGCGCATTCCGGACAGGTTCATGCGGTTCGTCCTTTCGCGGCGCCGAGGCGTCCGAGCTCTTCGGGTTCCCATTCCTCGCGCTCGCCGGCGGCGAGGACGAGGTATCCGGCGGGCTCCGGTCCGGTTCCTCCGGTTGCGAACCCCGAGTACCCGACGCGGGCGAGGGATGCCGGGTGCGACAGCCAGACGCGCGCAAGGTCGTTACGGGCGTCCTCGAACCACAGGCTCAGCTGGTCGGGGGTGAGGACCGCGCCCGAGGGGGCGTCGCCGTCGATCACCCGGCGGATGACGGCATCCTGAGCGGCCGGGCCGCGCATCCAGATCGCGGCGAGCGCGTCGAGCCCGGCGCGATAGGCCTCGACGTCGGTCGACATGCCGGTGGGGCGCCACCCGTCACTCTCCCCCGCCTCGATCATGCGGTCGAGGCGGGCAGCGAGATCGATCGTCGCACCGTCGCCCTGCGGGACGACGCGATTCGCGAGGTCGCGCAGGAGAGCGAGCTGCTCGGGCGTGAGGGCTCGCGGACGGTAAGCCGGGTCGTCGGTGAGCGCGCGGCGAGCGAGAGTGGCGCGCACGGCGACATCCGTCCGCGACGAGGCGATGACCCGCGCCCAGGGCTCGGGCACGCGCGGTCCGCGGCCGGCGATGTCCGCCGCGAGGTCGCGCACGGCTGCTGCCACATCCCCCGCCGCGATCGTCGCGGGCACCTCGTGGTCACGGATGCCCTCGGGGATCGCCCCACCCTCGAGCACGACTCCGGCGAGACCGAAGACGCCGATGGCGCCGGCGAGGATCCGGTCGACGAGGTCTTCCGCGAGCCCGTGTTCGTCCTGTCCGGCCACGAGGATCCACGGCGTCGTGATCTCTGCGTCGGCGACGACCTCGATCAGAGTCTCGGCGCCAAGAGCCGGGTCGAGCGTGATCTGCCGGAACGGGCCGACAGCGTCTGCTGACCCGACGTCGAGGTCCGGTACGTCTCCGCGAAGCGAGACGACCGCGAAAGCGTTGTCGCTCACGGGGTGACCATGCCGCCGTTGACGTTGAGCGTCTCGCCCGAGACATAACTCGACTCGGGCGAGGCGAGGAAGACGAACGCGGGCGCGATCTCCGCGGGCTGACCCGCGCGCTGGTAGGTGCTCTCGTCGTCGAAGGCCCGCATCTGCTCGTCCGAGACCCCGTCGCTCACCTGGAGCGCCGACCACGTGGGCCCGGGGGCGACGACGTTCACACGGATGCCGCGCGGCGCCAGCTGCTGCGCGAGTCCCTTCGAGAGGTTGTTGACCGCGGCCTTCGTCGCGGCGTAGTCGACGCGGTCCGGCGCCGGCTTGTACGCCTCGAGCGAGGCCGTGTTGATGATCGAAGCACCCGCCGGAAGGTGGGGCAGAGCGGCTTTCGTGATCCAGAAGTTCGCGAAGACATTCGTGTGGAAGGTGGTCGCGAACTGCTCGTCCGACAGGTCTTCGAGCCGCTCGACGGCGACCTGCTTGCCCGCGTTGTTGACGAGGATGTCGAGGCCCCCGAGGAACTCGACGGCCTCGGCCACGAGCGAACGGCACGCGTCGGCGGTGGAGATATCGGCGGCGATCGCGTGACCGCGCACACCGGCGTCGGCGACGAGGCCGAGGATGCGGTCGGCGTCGCGCTGCTCGGCGGGCAGGTGGACGATGACGACGTCGGCACCCTCGCGGGCGAAGGCGATCGCGGTGGCACCGCCGATGCCGGAGTCGCCGCCGGTGATGAGGGCCTTGCGACCGAACAGACGTCCGGAACCGCGGTAGGTCTGCTCGCCGAGGTTGGGGATCGGCTGCATGTCGGCCTGGATGCCGGGCTCGGGCTGGTGCTGGACCGGCGGCTCGACCCGGTCGTATCGGGTCACCGGGTTGTCGAAGGTGTATTGATCGCTGTGCTCCACGGGCTCACGGTAGGTGTCGGCCGAATCTCGGCGCGAACGCTTGCCAAAAGTCAAGGGAGGGGCGTAAAGCGGCTCACCTCGAAGCGCGCTACCGACCCGGACGCGCGCCGTCAGGTCGGCGCAGGCCCGGCGACGAGCGCGATGGCTGTGCCGACGGCATCCGCGGCTCCGACAGCGTCGACGCGCGCGAGCGCGAACGCCGAGACGACGAGTCCCGTGCACGCGTCGGCGAGGGTCGCCTGCCGATCGGCCTCGAGGTCGGGGCGGCGCGCGCTGACACCGCGGCCGAAGGCGGCGCGCAGCTCGGCGCGGTACCCCGCGATCACGTGCGCGACGGCCTCGTCACGAGCGATCGGAGCCGCCGCCGTGTTCACCAGCAGACATCCGCTCGACGCGGGCAGCGAGCTCGGCTGCTGTAGCGCGCGCCGCAGTCCCGCGAGGTAGTCCTCTAGCGCGCCCGGGGCGACCTCGTCAGCGGTGAGAGGCGACAACCGCGGTCGGATGATCTCGTCGAGGTAGCTCTCGACGGCAGCGTCGAACAGGCCGCGCTTCGAACCGAACGCGTGGTAGATGCTCGATCGATTCAGCCCCGTCACGCGCTCGAGCTCGGGCAGCGGCGCGCCATCGTATCCCTGTTCCCAGAACACGCTGCGTGCCGCGCGGACGACATCGTCGCGGTCGTAGCTCTGCGTTCGGCCCATGCGCCGCGCCCCCTTTTGTGTATCGGTCAGTTCAGTATATATTGAACCAAGCGATACAGAAACTGCGGTGTCCACCGCCGGAAGGGAACAGCTCGTGATCATCGTCGGTCTTGCGCTTACGGGCGTCGCAGCGCTCATCCACGTCTTCATCTTCTACCTCGAGTCCATCGCCTGGACCAGCAAGCGGGCACGCGAGACGTTCGGCACCGGAACGGTCGCCCAGGCAGAGACCCAGAAGGCACTGGCCTTCAATCAGGGCTTCTACAACCTGTTCCTCGCGATCACGGTGTTCGTCGGCATCGCCTTCGTCATCGGCGGCGCGCTCACGGTCGGCTCGGCGCTCGTCTTCGCCGGAGCCGGTTCCATGGTCGCGGCCAGCCTCGTCCTCATCCTCTCCGACCCCTCGAAGGCCTCCGCCGCGCTCAAGCAGGGCGTGATCCCGGCCCTCGGCGTCGTGGCACTCGCCATCGGCCTCGCACTCTGACCCGACGCATCCGCGCCACCCCTCGTCCGCGGCTCCGACCGAGCCCCGCGGCATCCGTCACCGCCCCCTCACGAAGGAGAAACATGAGCCACGGAACCAGCACGCAGATCCGTCTCGCACGCCGCCCCCAGGGCTGGCCGACGCACGACGACTTCTCGATCGAACGCGTCGAGCTGAGCGACCCCGCCCCCGGCGAGGTGCGGGTGGCGAACGAGTTCGTCTCGGTCGACCCCTACATGCGTGGGCGGATGAACGACGTCCGGAGCTACGTGCCGCCGTACGCCCTCGGCGACGTCATCGCCGGCGGCGCGATTGGCCGCGTGGTCGCGAGCGCGTCGGACGACCTTCCCGTGGGCACGGTCGTCCTCCACCAGCACGGATGGTCGGATGTCGCGCAGGCCGACTCCTCGACGTTCCGAGCCGTCCCCGAGATCGCCGGCCTCCCCCTCTCGGTGCGCTTGCACATCCTCGGCATGACGGGCCTGACCGCCTACATCGGACTCACCACCATCGCCCATCTGAAGCCGGGCGACACCGTGTTCGTCTCGGGCGCGGCGGGCGCCGTCGGCACCGCGGTCGGCCAGATCGCCAAGCTCCTCGGCGCGGGCCGCGTCATCGGCTCGGCCGGCTCGGCCGAGAAGGTCACGCTGCTCACCGAGAAGTACGGTTACGACACCGCCTTCAACTACAAGGACGCCCCCGTCCGCGAGCAGCTCGCGGCTCATGCTCCGGACGGCGTCGACGTGTTCTTCGACAACGTCGGCGGCGACCACCTCGAGGCGGCGCTCGATGTCATGAACACTGGCGGTCGCCTCGCGCTCTGCGGCGCCATCACGGGGTACAACACCACCGAGAAGACGCCCGGACCCGACAACATGGCCAACATGATCACCCGGGGCCTCACCGCGACCGGCTTCACGCTCGCCGCCTATCTGCACCTGGCACCCGAGTTCACCGAGAAGATGACGGGCTGGTTCGCCGAGGGAAAGATCGCCTACGACGAGACCATCGTCGACGGCATCGAGAACACCGTCGACGCCTTCCTGGCGATGATGCGCGGTGCCAACACCGGCAAGATGCTGGTGCGCACCTCCCGCCCCTAAACCGCTCGTCCCCTCGAACCGACCAGAATGGCGGTGACGCTCCGCGCGTCACCGCCATTCGCGTCGCGGGGCGACCCTCAGCGCTGCGGCGCGGGGACGGCAGCCGGACGCCGGACGAAGAGGGTCAGCACCACCGCAGCGGAGGCGATGCATGCACCCGTGACGAAGGCCGTGTGAACACCCGACGCGGTCGCGGCGATCGCATCGACGCCATCCGCGGCGGCCGACGCGGCGCCGACCGACATGAGGGTGACGAACAGTGCCGTTCCCGCGGCGCCGGCGACCTGCTGCAGCGTGCTCACCGTCGCACTGCCGTGCGAGTACAGCCGCACCGGCAACGACCCGAGCGCCGAGGTCAGGAGGGGCGTGAACACGCAGCCCAGGCCGAGGTTGAGGCCCATGTGCACGGCGATGATCCACGCGATGGGGGTCCCGACACCGAAGGTCGTCATGCCCCACAGCGCCGCGGCCGCGACGATCATCCCGGGGATGACGAGCGGCGTCGGCCCGAAACGGTCGAACAGTGCACCGACGACCGGCGCGATGAGCCCCATGAGCACGCCGCCGGGCAGCAGCATCAGGCCGACGGTCAGAGTGTCGAGGCCGAGCACCTGCTGCAGGTAGAGCGGCAGCAGGATGAGCGATCCGAAGAGCGCCGACATCACCACGACGACGAGCACGACGGCGAGGCTGAACGATCGCGACCGGAAGGTCCGCAGGTCGAGCAGGGCCGCGTCGCTGCGCTGCAGTTTCAGCTGACGCATCACGAAGGCGGCGAGCGAGAGCGAACCGACGACGAGCGGGATCCACACCGGGACCGGCGCGTGGCCGGTCGCCGATTCGCCGATCGAGCTCAGCCCGAAGATCAGTCCGCCGAAGCCGAGGGCCGAGAGGACGACCGAGCCGACGTCGAAACGCGCCTCGCGCGTCTCGGTGACGTTCTGCACCCAGATCGCACCGAGAGCGATCGCGAGCAGCGCGATCGGGAGCACGAGCCAGAACATCCAGCGCCAGTCGAGAACCGACAGGATCAGGCCCGAGACGGTGGGGCCGATCGCCGGGGCGACCGCGATCACGATGCTGATCACGCCCATCATCCGTCCCCGGCGCGCCGGCTCGACGACGTTGAGCACCGTGGTCATGAGCAGCGGCATCATGATGGCCGTACCCGAGGCCTGCACGACGCGTCCGGCGAGCAGCATCCCGAAGCCGGGCGCGAGCGCGGCGATCAGCGTCCCGGCGGCGAACAGCGACATCGCCGTGAAGAAGACGCCGCGGATCGGGAATCGCGCCAGCACGTAACCCGTCAGCGGGATGACGACGGCCATCGTCAGGAGGAACCCCGTGGTGAGCCACTGCGCGGTGGCCGCGGTGATCTGGAGATCGACCATCAGCCGCGGCAGGGCCACGCCCATGATCGTCTCGTTGAGGATGACCACGAATGCCGAGGCGACGAGCAGCGCGATGACCGGTCCGGTGCGGGCGGTCGTCGCGCGAGAGGGTGCCGGCGTCGGGATGGTGGAGGTTTCGGGATGCTGCTGCTCGAGTGTCACTCACTGATCATATGGCAGTCTCTGCCACTTTGGCGCTGTGCGACACTTAAGTCATGCGGCGCGATAGCGATCAGGACAGCCCGGTCGTCGACGACCATCCGGCGGGCCTGCGCGAGCGTCGGCGGCAGGAGACCCAGCGCGAGCTGTCGGATGCCGCACTCGACCTCTTCGAGCAGCACGGGGTCCATGGCACGACGGTCGACGACATCGCCCGCCGCGCCGGCACATCGCAGCGCACCTTCTTCCGGTACTTCCCCACGAAGGAGGCCGCCGTGTTCGCCAGCGCCGACGATTCGGCACGGGTCGTCGGCGACGCGATCGAGGCCGTGCGCGGCGGAGCCTCGGTCGTCGAGGGGATCGAGCGCAGCTGGCTCAAGCTCCTCGACCGGTTCGACGCCCATCCCGACGAGCACATCCGCGCGCTGCGCATCCGCCGTCTCGTCGGCTCGGAGCCGTCACTGCTGGCCGTCGCGCTGCGCAATGAGGCCGAAGAGGTCGAGCAGCTCACCGACGCGGCCGTCGATGCGGCGGGCGCCGATGCCGATGTACTCGCAGCTCGCGCCGCCGTCTCGACGATGGCGCTCGTCCTCCGGCTCACGATCGACGAGTGGGTCCGGCGTGCCGAGCTCAACGAGCGCGCGAGCGTTCGCCAGATCTACCTCGAGATGCGGCGCGGTGTCGCGACGGTCGCCCGCGACCTCGAGGCCGATCCCCCGCACTACGGCTGACCGAGCCCTCGCTGCTAGCCTGGATCCGTGGGTTACATAATCTCAGCGCCCGTGATGGCGCGCACCTTCACGTTCCGCGACCGCCGCGCCTGACGGCGCGTACGGCATCGCTGGTCTGACCGCGCCGTCCTTCGAGATGTCTTCTGCACCTCGGACGGGCCTCTTGCTTGCCTCCCCGCATCCGGGGTGCTCCCCTCGAACATCGGAGCACACCCATGCCTCGTTCCCGCCATGGCGGACGCCACGAACTCGGCCAGAACTTCCTGACCCATCGCCCCACCCTCGACACCATCTCCGCACTCGTCACCGCCACCGAGGGCCCGATCCTGGAACTCGGCGCCGGTGACGGTGCGCTCACCCGCGTGCTCGCTTCGTCCGGTCGCGCACTGACGGCCATCGAGATCGACGAGCACCGCGCGCGCCGACTGTCGCGCGCGCTTCCGAAGGTCACCGTCATCACCGACGATGCGTTACGACGACGGCTGGATGCTCCGGTCGTCGTCGGCAACATCCCGTTCCACCTGACGACACCGATCCTGCGCCGGCTCCTGACTGAGTCAGGCTGGCAGCATGCGGTGCTCGTGACCCAATGGGAGGTCGCGCGGAAGAGAGCGGGGGTGGGCGGCCGGACCATGATGACGGCGCAGACCGCTCCCTGGTTCGACTTCACCCTCCACGGGCGCGTGCCGAGCTGGGGCTTCGAACCCCGGCCGTCGGTGGATGGCGGCATCCTCGCCATCGCGAGACGAGCGTCGCCGCTGCTTCCCGAAGCCGAACGACACGGCTACGAGTCGTTCGTGCGCACGACGTTCACGGGACGGGGCCACGGCCTGGCCGGCATCCTCCGGCGGTCGGTCGGCGCGAGCGCCGCGACCGCCCGCGGCGCCTGCCACCGCGCCGAGGTCGCCCCCGACGCACTGCCGCGCGACCTGACGCCTGGGCAGTGGGCCGAGCTGTGGCGGGCGCTGCGGGAGTGCCGGCGAACGTCTCAGGAGCGCACGCGCTGAGGGGTTCCCGCGCCGCGGGCGCGTCGCCGCTGGGCGCGTGCACCGCGGCGCGGGATGGCCGGCCGGGCAGCCTCGGCGACGGCCGCGGCCGCCGCCCCCGGCGATGCGTGCGAGCCGAGGTCGGCGCCGTGGCCGCTCTCGGCGTCGAACGTCGCGGGCAGGGAACCGGTAGTCACGAAGCCGGCGTACTGGCCGTCGAGAGTCGCGACGAAGAAGTCGGCGTCCGCCTGTCGCCAGACGAGCGAGGGCGCGGAAAGAGAGAGTGTAGAAAGCACGATGTCCTGAGAAAGAGCGCGCACAGCACGGTGCGCGGAGAAAAGATGAGGGCTGGATGAACCAGTGATCGCGTCGGACGATCTGCTCGACAGTGAGCCAGACGAACGACACACGAGCCCCGAAGGGACGTTTCAACGCTAGCACGCCACCGCTGACCGGGGGCCGGACGGGCTCATCCTCGCCAACGGCCGATCACGTCGCGCAGACGGACCGTCGCCGCCGCGACGAAGTCGGGGTGCGCCCGGTACCAGTCGGCGTGGGCCTCCGCGACGACGGCCGGATCCACATGCTCGCGGTTCACGATCCACGAACCCTGCGGCGGATCGGAGAGCCCCCACGCGTCGACCACCCACTCCTCGAGCGGGGCCCGAACCGCATTCAGCAGCGGCCTTCCCGGATCGGTCGGACCGCCCGGCAGGCCGAGAGCCGCCAGCACGCGCTCGGCGAGAGGCAGCCATACGCTGTTGCCCGGGTGGTTGACGGTGCGCATCAGTTCGGCCGACGCGGGCCGCAGCAGGTCGGATACCGCGACGTCGATCGACTCCTCGCGGCGGCGCAGCTCCGCCAGCGAATCGCTCTCGATGTGCCGCACAGTCCGAGGATCGAGTCGCGGAGCCGTCGGGAGTCCGGCCGCCGTGGCGAGCGTGCGGATGTCGTGATACGCCACGATCGGCGGCACCTCGTCGATCCCGTCGACGTGCAGCGCGGCCTGGAACGGATGCAAGCCCGCGTAGCGCACGACAGGGAACGTCACGAGTCGGGCGGACGGGCCCAGGGATGCCGCCAACTGGCGGGTCCCGAGACGCAGACCGTGGTAGTCGTCGCGCACCGGCTGGGCGACGAGGAAAGCCGCCCGGGGAAGCAGCTCATGCAGCCGGGCGACGTCTGCGGCATCCATCTCGTGGACGGGAGGAACGCGAACCGTCGGGCGGTCGGCCGCGTCGAGCACGATCCGCATCGACTCGGCCTGGCAATTGCCGACGACGAGGCCGAAACCCTCGGGGAGGTCGGCGCCTCGGAACGGGGCAGGGGCGTGGAGCATCCCACCACTGTGTCCGTTCATGCGGCCGGGCGCGGGCGTTTGCCGTCAGCCCGGGTGATGCGCTACGGCAGACTTCGCACGGTGCCGTCGTACACCGTCGCGGTTGGCGCACCGCACCGAGCAGTAGCGTTGACGCCCATTGCGGGTGACGTCGACGACGACGTTCCGGCACGGATCACCGGGGGCCCGGCCCGCGGCGCAGCGGGAGAGACGCCCCATCCCCCGCGTCGTCACGTGGAGCGCCGTACCCACGGCGAACACGGCGCGCAGCACCTGCGGCAGGCGCTGGTCGTCGTCGCGGTAGTGCAGATGCCACTCGCCGTCGTGATCGGTCAGGCGCGGATAGGCGGTCGCCTCCGCCATGAGCCGGTTCAGCAACCTCGCACGGAGGGCCGGCGTCTCGGCATCCACTACCTCGAGCCAGGAGTCGATCACCGCCCGCGTCGCGTCCAGGTCGGACGGGGCCGCCGGAGCGTAGATCGCGGTCATCCCGAACTCGTACGTGCGCGCGACGACACCGTCACGATCGCTCGGCCAGTCGTTGGCGAGCGACGCGGCGAGGAGGACCGCATACTCACCGTAAGGGTTGAGTTGCATAACGGCATTACATCACGATCGGATCATGTCTCCGTCATCACCCGCATCGCCGACCGCACCGCTTCCGACTCGCACGCACGAGCACGGCTGGACGACCGAGTCGGCGCACCGCACGTCGGACGGCATCGTGCGCTACGTGCGGTGCGCCGGATGCGGGACTCGACGCATCGATCTGCAGGCGACGGGATCGTGCCCGCCGGTCGCGCAGAGCACCGAGATCCGTCAGCCGATTTCACCCGGATGAGTGAGACGCCACCACTCGGAAGGGGGTTCGATGTCTCCGTCGAGCACGACGGGCACGGTGACCGACTCGGGGCCGGCCGTCCACGTGATCTGTCCCAGCACCTCGCCGTCGACCCAATCGCGCGGCATGCGAACGTCGCCGTCGACCACGATCGGCGTGTCGGACCACGTGCGCAGCGACGCCCCCTTCTCCAGCACGACTCGGGCCGAACTCCCCCACGCGGTCGTGTAGGCGCCGATCTCCTGCCCGTGCTGCGCGACGGCTGTCACATGGAAACCGTCGGCCAGACGCTCGAGGACGCCGAGCACGCTGGCCGCCACGCCTCGTTGCGATGATCCGCCGAGGGCCACTCCCACGACGCTCAACGGCTCGGGCAGCCCGACATCGACGGACGCCGTGTAGAGCAGGTTCGATCCGCTCTCCTCGAGCGTCCCGGTCTTGAGCCCCGTGATCCCGCTCTGGCCGAGCAGCCTGTTCGTGTTGGCCATCGGTCCCGGCCCCGGCAGGCTGAGCGATGGCGTCGCGGCGATCGCGGCCACCGTCGGCTCGGCGGCCGCGATGCGGCCGAGCGCGATGAGGTCGCTCGGCGTGCTCGTGTTGCGAGGGTCGAGGCCCGAAGGCTCGACGATGCTCGTCCGTTCCAGACCGTTCGCCACCAGCCAGCGGTCTGCCGCGGCTCGGAAGCCCGACACCGAGCCGAACGCCCAGACGGCGATCGCCTCGGCATAGTTGCTCGCCGAGGGGATGAGCATCGTCGCCAGGGCGTCGCGCAGCGACAGCGAACTGCCGATCGGCATCGGAGCGATCGTCGCGTCGCGCACGAAGTATGCGTCGTAGAGCGCGTGATCGTCTCGGTCGAAGACGAGGGTCGGCCCGCGGTCGCCGTCGGCGATCGGATAGGCGTCCAGCACCACGAGCGCGGTGACGACCTTGGTGATGCTGGCGATCGGACGAGGGTCGTCACCGCCTTGGATCATCCACACACCGGCCGCCTCGGAGCCGAGATACGGTTCCGCGCCGGCGACGGACAGCGCCGCGGCCCCGTCCGCCGTGAAGCCGATGTCGACGGCCGCCGCGGGAGCCGGGGCGCTCGGGATCGAGACCTCTCCCGTGGCCGGCTTCAGCGGGGCATTCAGGGCCCACGCGGCATATCCCCCGGGCACACCGAGCACGACGGCGGCCGTCACGGCAGCGGCGATCCAGCCGTTGCGACGGCGTCGACGACGCGATGCCGCGACCTCGGCCGCGGTCGCAGACGGCGCGGTGGCCGACGCCGAGATGAGGTCGTCGAGGTCGGCGAAGTCATCGCCCCTCGAGTCGCGTCGCGCCATCGCCGCCCCTTCTTCGTGAGGGCCATCCTCGCGTAAACGTCATCCTCTCGGATGATTCGAGGTTCTCAGCAACCCCATAGTGTTGAGGCGATCTTGAAACAAGGGGGTTGCACGTGCACCGCAAAACACTCCGATGGGCCGCGCCGGCCGCGGTCGGTCTCGTCCTCGCGATGGCCGGTTGCACGGCCGCCGACGGGTCCGCCGACAGCACCGAGGAATCGCCGCTCTCCGAGTACTTCTCCGCCTTCTACGGCGGCGAGATGAGCGAGGAGGAACAGCAGGCCCACTTCGAGAAGCAGAACAAGGAGCGCGAAGAGCTCATCGCGCAGTGCATGCAGGACGAGGGCTTCGAGTACATCCCGGCACCCGCCAACATGTCGTTCAGCTCCGGCACCGAGTGGAAGCCCGAAGATCGCGACTTCGTGGCGCAATGGGGCTACGGCGCCGTCAAGTATCCCGACGCGGATGCGCAGGTCGAACCCGAGCAGGTGACCCCCGACCCCAACTCGGATTACGTCATGGCCCTCTCCGAGTCGGAGCAGATGGCCTACTACGAGGCGCTGTACGGCCCGAGTCCCAGCGAGGAGGAGATGTCCGAGGACGGCTCCTACGAGTACAACTGGGAGACGTCGGGATGTCACGGCTGGGCGGATCACGAGCTCAACGGCGACGATCCGATGCAGTCCGACGAGTTCGCCGATGTGATGGACGCCATCACGAAGTTCTACGAGACCTCGGCCACGCTTCCGGCCATGGCGGACCTCGACCGCGAATGGGCCGAGTGCATGGATGCCGCGGGATACCCCGGCTTCGCCGCTCAGGCCGATGCCCAGAACTCCATCTACGAAGAGCTCAACGGCGTCTACGAGAACTCGACGGAGACCGGCCCGGATCAGGCGACGATGGACGAGATCCACGAGCGTGAGGTCGAGCTGGCCCTCGCCGACCTCGACTGCCGCAAGGAGACCGACTATCGCGCCAAGTACCAGAAGGCGCAGTTCGAGGCCGAGGAGCAGTTCATCGCCGATCACAAGGCCGAGCTCGACGCGATGAAGGCGGCGGCTGAGCAGGCTCGCTCGTGAGCGGTGACCGCCCGCAGGACGACGCATCGGGAGCGGTCGACTCGTTCGACGAGCTCGTCGCCGACCCGGCGAGCCCGGGAGAACCGGGAGACGGCTCGGATGCCGCCGGTCCGTCGGGATCCGGCGGCGGTGGGCGGCTCGCCGTGTGGCGCTCGGTCGTCTCGCGCAACCGCGTGCTCTGGATCTCTGCGGCGGTCGCGGTCGTCGCACTCGTCGGCGGCCTGCTCGTCGGACGGTTCGTCATGGCGCCAGCCTCGGCGGCTGCGGACGACGCCCCCGCGCCCGGCCTCGTCACCGTGCCGGTGGAGTTCGGCCCCCTCAGCAACGACGTGACCATCCGGGGCGAGGTCGGGTTCGCCGACCCCGTCGAGGTGAAGATCGACACGTCCGCGATCTCGGGCCCGGCCGTCGTCACCGGTCAGGTCCCGGCACTCGGAGCCGAGCTGACGCAGCTCTCCGTCGCGCTCGAGGTCGCGGGGCGTCCCGTCATCACGCTGCCGGGCGAGCTCCCGGCCTACCGCACACTGCGATTCGGGGTCGCGGGTCCCGATGTCGTCCAGTTCAAAGAGGCGATGCGGTCCGTCGGCATCGACGCGGGCGACCCGGGCAACGACGTCTTCGACGAACAGGCCGCCAACGCCGTCACCGCGTTGTACGCGGCGGTCGGCTACACCGGCCCCGAGTCCGAGGACGACGGCGCGAGCACCGTCCGCTCCGCGCAGGAAGGCGTCCGCTCGGCCGAGCAGGCATTGTCGGCGGCGCGCAGTGCGCTGAACGCGGCGGGGCGAGACGGAAACGCCATCGCCCGGGCCGACCTCGAGGTCGCGAACGCTCGCGCGGTCCTGCAGGGCGCGCGTGAGAACGGCGCCTCATGGGATGAGATCGTCGCCGCCCAGAACCAGGTGGCCACCGCCGAGCTCGCGCGCGAGCAGCTGAACGCAGCACCCGATACGAGCGGCGAGCGTGCCGCGGTCGACGCGGCGGCGAGCCAGCTGTCACAGGCGCAGGACGACCTCACGCGCGCCCGACAGCAGGCCCTGCCCGCCCTTCCGGCTGGAGAGGTGCTCTACCTCACCGAGCTGCCCCGCCGTGTCGACGCGGTGTCTGCCGAACGCGGCAGCATCCTCTCCGGAGCGGCGATGACCGTGTCGGGCGCGACTGTGGCTCTCACCGGATCGGCGGCGGAAGCCGACGCGAAGCTCCTGGCGGTCGGCTCGACCGCCGGCTTCGCGCTGCCCGACGGGACGGAGCACGCCGCGACCGTGACCGCGGTGGAACCGGGGACGGGCGGGGAGAGCCGGTGGAAGGTGAGCCTCGAGCCCGCGGAGCTGACCCCCGAGCAGATCTCGCAGCTGCAGGGCACGAATGTGCGCGTCACCATCGCCGTGGGCGCGACGGCAGGCGATGTGCTCAGCGTTCCCGCGGCGGCTCTGACGGCAGGACCGGGCGGCGAGACGCGCGTCGAGGTCGTCGACGGCGACCCGCGCGATCCCGATGCCCGCACCCGACTCGTCGTCGTCGAGACCGGCCTGTCGGCGGGCGGTGCCGTCGAGGTACGCGCCACCGATGGTGAGCTTGCGGAGGACGATCTCGTCGTGGTCGGGCGATGACCGACGCCGTCATCGTCACCTCCGACCGTCCGGCCGCGCCGGATGACGAGGCCGACGTCATCCGATCGGATGAAATCCCGCCGGTAATCGAGCTGCGCGACGTGACCCGTTCGTTCCCCGGGCCGCCCGAGGTGCAAGCACTCAAGGCCATCAATCTGACGGTCTTCGACGGGGAGTACGTGTCGATCGTCGGACCGAGCGGATCGGGGAAGTCGACGATGCTCAACATCCTCGGTCTTCTCGACCGCCCGACCGTGGGCGAGTACCGCCTCGCAGGCGAGCTGACCGACGGCTACACCGAGGACGAGCGTGCGGCGGTGCGCGCCCGGCGTCTGGGCTTCGTGTTCCAGGCCTTCCATCTGATGCCTCGCCGCAGCGTTCTCGAGAACGTCATGCTGCCGATGCTCTACAGCGGCACGCCTCGCGGCGAGCGCACCGAACGGGCGCGGGCGGCCCTGGAACGCGTCGGCCTCGGGCACCGCGTCGACTTCCGTCCCGGACTGCTCTCCGGCGGCGAGCGGCAGCGGGTCGCGGTGGCGCGTGCCGTCGTCACGCAACCCCGCGTGATCCTCGCCGATGAGCCGACGGGCAACCTCGACCAGGCCACCACCGCCGACATCATGGCGCTGTTCGAGGAGCTCAACGCGGGCGGCCTGACCTTCGTCGTCATCACGCACGATCAGGGCGTGGCCGATCGGGCGGCGCGACGCATCCGCATCGCCGACGGCCGTATGAGCGAGCTGAGCTGATGGCCGCGCTCTGGAAGAGGCTCCGCCCCCGCCGGTCTCGTCGCTCGACCGATGCTCCGACGACGACCGCCGTCGCCGAGGCCCGCCAGGTGGCTCGCGCCGACCGCTTCGGTTTCGGCGACCTCGTGCTCGAGGCGACGACGGACATCGGCTCGCGGCCGGGGCGTCTCGTGATGACCGTCATGGGCACGGTGCTCGGCATCGGCGCACTCGTGGCGACCGTCGGGTTCGCGCAGACCGCCGCCGGGCAGATCGCTCGGCAGTTCGACGCCGCTGCCGCGACCCACCTGAGCATCAGTCCCACCGAGGCGCAGGCTCGCGGCGGGCAGCGGGTCGCGACGGCCTCGCTGCCCTGGGATGCGCCGGCGCGTCTCGAGAACCTCGCCGGTGTCGAGTCCGCAGCCGTTCTGGCCCCCGTCACCCTGCGCGAGAACTCCATCACCGCCGTGCCGATTAACGACCCCTCCATCGCGGCTGCCGCTCCCCCGGCACTGTTCGCCGCGTCAGGCGAGATCCTCGACACGCTCGGCGGGCGCGTCGTCACGGGCCGCGCGTTCGATGAGGGGCACGACGCCCGCGGCGACCGCGTGGCGATGCTGGGCTCGCGCGCTGCCGAGCGCCTCGCGATCAACCGCGTCGACACGCAGCCGGCGGTGTTCATCGGCGGCGTGGCCTATGCCGTCGTCGGGATCTTCGACGAGCTCGACCGCCGTGCGGAGATCGTCGACGGCGTCGTCATCCCCACAGGTGCAGCCCGGCAGGACTTCCAGCTCGCCTCCCCCGGCGATGCGATCGCACGCATCGTGGTCGGGACGGGCCCGCAGCTGCGGCAGCAGGCGCCCCTCGCCCTCGCGCCCGACGCGGTCGACACGCTCGAGGTCAGTGCACCGCAGGGACGCTCCGATCTCGCGCGCGACGTGCAGGGCGACGTCAACGTCGTCTTCCTGATCCTCGGCGTCATCGTTCTGCTGGCGGCCGGGCTCGGGATCGCGAACGTGACGACGCTGTCGGTCCTCGAGCGCACCGGCGAGATCGGCCTGCGCCGTGCCCTCGGATCCACCGGCAGGCAGATCGCCGGGCAGTTCGTCGTCGAATCGATCGTCATCGGCCTGCTGGGCGGACTCATCGGGTCGGCGCTGGGAGTGTTCGCCGTGCTGGGCGTGTCGATCGTGCAGCAGTGGTCGCCCGTCCTCGATCCCTGGGTGGCCCTGGGCGGCACCGTGCTCGGTGCGGTCATCGGACTCGCGGCCGGCGGCATCCCTGCCCGACGCGCATCGCGCATAGAACCGGTCGTCGCGCTGCGCGGCAACGCCTGATCGATCCCGCACATAGCGCGGACGGGCCCTCAGCGCCAGTCCTCTTCGTCTGGAGCCGTCGAGGTCTACCGTTGCTCGCGGTGGGGACGGCCGAGGACGAGGACGCGGGATGACTGACGGTGTCGCGAGTGATGGAGCTGTTCTGCCCGGCGCCCTCCTCGCGGGCCGCTACCGCGTCGTCGACCCGATCGGTTCCGGCGGCATGGCGCGCGTCTTCCGCGCCCGCGACGAAGCCCTCGGCAGACCGGTCGCCGTCAAGGTCCTGCGGCCCGAGCTGACCGACAGCACCGCGTCGGACCGCGCCGCGATCGAGACGCGACTGCTCGCATCGCTCAACCACCCCGGCCTCGTGACGTTGTTCGACGCGCACTTGAACGACGAGCCTCGCTTCCTGGTGATGGAGCATGTGGTGGGGACGACGCTGTCGCAGCGCATCGCGGCAGGCGTGCTCGACGACCGGGAACTGGCCGCGCTCGGCTCTCAGCTCGCCGACGCGCTCCACGTCGTGCACGACGCGGGGATCGTGCACCGCGACGTGAAGCCGTCGAACATCCTCCTCGCCCGATCGACGGTGCCCGGCGTTCCGTTGCGCGCGAAGCTCGCCGACTTCGGAATCGCCCACCTTCTCGACAGCGAGCGCGTCACCTCGCCCAGCCTCCTCATCGGCACCGCGGCCTACATCGCACCCGAGCTCCTCCATGGCGCCGATCCGGCGCCCCCGTCCGACATCTACGCGCTCGGCCTGGTGCTGCTCGAAGCGGCGACGGGCGAGCGCGCGTTCTCCGGATCGGACGGCAATCGCGGGCAGCTGCTGGCGCGCCTGTCGCGCGACCCCGACATGCCCCTGATGCTCGATCACACCTGGCGCGACCTGCTCTGCGCGATGACCTCTCGCCGGCCCGACGACCGTCCCACCGCCGTCGAGGTGATGGCGCGGTTGAGCCGTCGCGAGTCCGCTGCCTCGGACGGCTCCACGTCGGCGACCGCGCGCTCCGCTCCGACCGCGGGGAGAGCTTTCGAGGGGAATGCATCGCGCGCGGCTCAGGCCGACGTCGCGACCGCAGCCTGGCCCATCACCGAGGCCCGGGGTGTAGACACGTCGACGACGCTCGACGCTCCCGTGGCCGCGACCGCCGCGTTGCGGGCGCGCGGCACGAGGCCGGAGCCGGGCGACGAGCGGACGTTCGAGGCGCTTCCTCTCCGCGCCGTCGGAAGGTCGGCCACGACCCGCCGGACGACAGCGGGACGCCGCCGGAAACGGACGGCGATCGCTGTCGGCGCCGCATCGATCGCCGCGATCGGCGTGGCACTCGCCGCGCACCTCTTGCTGCTCCCGCCCCCCGCCTCGCCGACGACGGATGTCACCGTCCCCGCCGTGGTGGAGACGCCGGAAGGCACCACCCCGGCAGGGGAAGACGCCGACGAGCTCGAGGTCGAGGAGCCGACGGACGAGTCCACGACGGGAGTCGAGACGGTCGGCACGACCGGCTCGGTCGGCGATGACGGCACACGAGCGGTCGACGACTCCCCGTCCGAGAGGGCGCCCGCCGACACCGCGCCGACAGGCACCGCACCAACGGGCAACACGCTCACCGACAGCCTGCCCATCGACAGCGTGCCCATCGAGGTGACGACCGTCGATGTCCCGGCCGTGCCCGCTCAGAGCAACGGGTCGGCTCCCGGCTCGAACAGCGGCAGCGGCAACAGCAATGGCAACGGTTCGAACAACGGCAACGGTCCCGGCTCGAACAACGGCCAGGGGTCGGGTTCGACGGGGGCGGGCAAGCCGGCGCGCTGAGGCCTCAATCTCCCGCGGAGGCGATCTCGGCTCCCGCGTGGGCCAGCTCTGCGAGAGCAGCCGCGCTCGACTCCTCGGCGACACCCGCCACGAGGTCGGTGAGGATGCGCACGCGTCGACCGTGCGCGATCGCGTCAAGCGCCGACGCGCGCACGCAGTAGTCGGTCGCGATGCCGACGATGTCGACGTCGACGACGCCGTGACGGGTCAGCAGGTCGGCGACGGCATCCCCTTCCTCGGTCGTGCCCTCAAACAGCGAGTACGCGGGCACCCCCTGCCCCTTCTTGACGTGGTGGGTCACGGCGGAGACGTCGAGCTCGGGGTCGTACTCCGCCCCCGTCGTGTCGGCGACGCAGTGCACCGGCCAGGTCTCGACGTAGTCGGGCTCGCCATCGGCGAAGTGCCCGCCGTTGTCGTGGTCGCCGTGATGCCAGTCGCGCGACGCGACGATGATCTCGTAGTCGCCGGCGTGCTCCCGGAGGTGACGTGTGATCGCCGCGGCGACCGCGTCACCCCCGGTCACACCGAGCGCTCCGCCTTCGGTGAAGTCGTTCTGGACATCGACGATGAACAGGGCACGGGTCATGCGTCGAGGGTACGCTCCGCGTCCGCGTGCCGCACGGCCCGTTCGCGACGCCACAGCTTCGACGGCCACCAGATGGCGGCGCCGATGTCGTGGGCGAGCGCGGGAACGAGGAGCGACCGGACGACGAACGTGTCGAGCAGCACCCCGAACGCCACGATGAAGGCGATCTGCGCGAGGAAGAGGATCGGGATGACGCCGAGGGCCGCGAACGTCGCTGCGAGCACGAGCCCCGCCGAGGTGATGACCCCGCCCGTCGCCACGAGGCCCCGCGCGATGCCTCGACGGGTTCCGTGCTCGAGCGTCTCCTCACGAACCCTCGACATGAGGAAGATGTTGTAGTCGACGCCGAGCGCCACGAGGAACACGAAACCGTACAGGGGCACCGCGGGATCGCCTCCGGGGAAGTCGAACACGTGGTTGAACACGAGGGCGCTCACGCCCAGCGCCGTGCCGAACGACAGGATCGTGCTCAGGATGAGCAGCACCGGCGCGAGGATCGAGCGCAGCAGCAGCATCAGGATGAGCAGGATCACCACCAGGATGACCGGGATGATGACGGTGCGGTCGCGGATCGAGGTGTCGTTGGTGTCGACGTCGGTCGCGGTCGTCCCGCCCACGAGGACCTCGGGCGCCTCGTCGGCGAAGGTCGCCCGCAGGTCGCGCACGGTCTGCTCGGCCTCGAGCGAGTCGGCTGGGTCGGTCAGCGTCACCGAGAGCAGGACATCGCCCTCCGACACCGTCGGCTCGGGCACCGGTGCGCCCGGGGGTCCCGCCGCGGTGAAGACGGGCTCGCCGCCCTCGAGTGCCACGGAGACCTGCCCGGTCGGAGAGTCGGCCGCGACGGCGGCGACAGAAGAGATGCCGTCGTTCTCGTCGAGGATGACGAGCGCGTCAGCCAGACCATCCTCGGGAACGATGACGTATGCCGGGCTGCCCGACCCCGCGGGGAAGTGCTCGGCGAGAGCGGCCTGACCGTCGCGGGCCTCAGACGCTCCGAGCACGAGGTCGCTCGAGGGCACACCGTTCGCGTTGAGCTGCAGGACGCCCGCGGCGCCGACGAGAAGCACGACCGTGCTGGTGATCCAGACCGTCCGGGCGCGGCGCGCGACGAAGCGCGCCTGACGGGGCCACAGCCCGCGGACGGGCTGACTCGGGTCGTCGGGGAGATCGATGGCGCCCGTGCGCGGAATGAACGGCCAGAACGCGGCCCGACCGCAGAGCGCCAGGAGAGCCGGCAGGAAGGTCAGCGCCGAGAGCATCGAGAAGGCGATGCCGATCGAGGCGATGGGACCGAGCGCCTTGTTGCTGGCGAGATCGCTCAGCAGCAGGCAGAGGAGACCCGCGATCACGGTGCCGCCCGAGGCGAGGATCGGCTCGACGGCACCCTTCCACGCGCGCAGCGTCGCGTCCCAGCGCGACGCACCCGAGCCGATCCCTTCGCGGTACCGGGCCGTGTAGAGCAGGGCGTAGTCGGTCGCGGCACCGATGACCAGGATGAACAGGATGCCCTGCACCTGTCCGTTGAGGACGACGATGTCGGCCTTCGCGAGCCACCAGACCGTCAGCAGCGCGACGCACAGCGCGAACACCGACGTGAGGAGGACGAGGATCGGCAGCAGCGGCGATCGGTAGACGATGACGAGGATGACGAACACCGCGGCGAGCGCGACGAGGAGAAGAAGTCCGTCGATGCCGAGGAAGCCCTCGGCGAGATCGGCCGTGAAGCCGGCTGGTCCGGTGACCCACGCCTCCACGCCTGCGGGGAGGTCCTCCTGGACGAGGGCGCGGATCTCTTCGACGACGTCGCGCACCTCACCCGAGGCATCGACGGGAACGAAGGCCTGAACCGCGAGACCGTCCTCGGACGGGATGGGCGGCGAGACCTCACCGACTCCATCGAGCTCGCCGATGGCGGCGGTGAGCTCGGTGAGCGCCGTCAGCTGGGCCTCGTCGAGCGGGTCGGATGCGGCGGCGACGACCACCGCCGGGATCTCTTCGCCGCCCGTGAAGTCGGTCAGGCGTTCGCTGACCTGCGTCGCATCGGCGCTGGCAGGCAGGAACGACGACTGATCGTTCGTGGCCACTTCGCTCACCCGACCGAAGTAGGGACCGCCCACCGAACCGCCGACGAGCCACACGAGCACGAGGAGGGCGGGGATGCCGATACGCAGCCAGCGCGGGACATTTCGTTCGCTCTTCACGTAGATAGCTTATCTAGCTATTTTTCGATGCGCCACCTCACGGCCGATCGCCGCGCAGACTCAGCCGCGCGCGAAGAGGACGATCCAGGATGCGACAAGGGCGACGACGCCCACCGCGAGAAACCCCGAGGACAGGCTGACGAGCAGGTGATGGGCGGGCGGGCGCCGGGTCAGCCGCATCCTCCCCCGCCATCCGTGTCGGTACCAGATGTCGGCCCGATCGCGACCCGCGAGGAGGGTCGCCGTGTGCTCGTCGACCCGCGCGCTGTTGGCTTCACCCTCGTCGTCGAACCACCGCACCCAGGTGCCGTCGGGCTCGTGGTCCACGAGCGCATCCACCGGAAGCCAGGTGCCGTCGGCGGCCCACAGCACGAGGAGCGCGACCGCGAAGACGGCGGCGCCGCCGAATCCCGCCCAGCTGAGGATCTCGAGCACCGCGTCGAGGGTCGTGTTCACGCGCACCGCCGACTCGGGAAACGGTTCGGTCGCGCCATGCCTTCAGTATGGTTCACGCGCGGCGCAGGTTCACGCGGGACGCAGCAGCACCGCGAGAGAGGCGAGCGTGCGCTCGAGCTCGATAGAGGGCTCGAGCAGCCACTGGATCTGCAGGCCGTCCGACGCCGCGATGAGCAGCGCCGCGAGCTGCTCGGCGGGCACATCGTCGCGAACGGTTCCGGCTCGCTGCTCGGTGCGAAGCCTCGCGGTCAACTCACCACGGATGCGCTCGAATCGCTCGGTGAAGAATGTCTTGCCATGCTCGCTCCCCGCCTCCAGCGCTCCGGCGACGAGGATCGAGTAGAGCTCGACGAGGCCGGGCACCTCGAGGTTGTCGACGGCGGCACGCGTCATGACGCCGACCGCGGTCTCGGGGGGAACCGGGTTGCGCCGACCGCGCTGCGTCTCGGCATGCTCGTAGACGGCGACGAGCAGCTGCTCCCGCGACTCGAAATAGTGCAGCAGCGCAGCGTGCGAGACCCCGATGGCCTCGGCGATGCGCCGCAGCGACGTGCCTTGCAGGCCGCGCTCCTGGAACACCTCGATCGCACGGTCGAGGATCTCCTGGCGTCGTGCCACGCCCTTGGCGTAGGCGCCCGGGCGGCCCATCCTTGCGCGATCGTCGTTGCTCACACGGTGACTGTAACAAAAAACCTCCAACTGGATGTATTACGTGTTAGCGTGACGTCGTGCCACCACGGGCACCCCGCACGATGACGTACGAAAGAAGGTCGACTGTGACTCAGGTCCAGGCATCCGTCCAGCTCTATTCGCTTGCGAAGGAGTTCTCCGCCGACATGTCCGGCTCGCTGGCGAAGCTCGCCGAGATCGGGTTCGCACACGTCGAGGCGTTCGACTTCGTCTCGCGCCCGACCGAGATCCGCGCGGCCCTGGATGCCGCCGGCCTCACCTCGCCGACCGGTCACGCTCCCCTGCTGACCGACGAGCTGTGGACGCCCGACGGCTCGATCCCCACGCCCGCGCCCGAGGTCGTTTACGAGGCTGCGGCCACGATCGGCATGAAGACGGTCATCGACCCGTTCGTGGCCCCCGACCGCTGGCTCACCGAAGAAGGCGTGGCCGACATCGCCGAGCGCCTGAACGCGCAGGCCGAGATCGCCGCCGGTTTCGGCCTGAGCGTGGGCTACCACAACCACGCGCAGGAGTTCGTCGCCGCGTTCGACGGTCAGAGCGCGTACGAGCGCTTCGTCTCGCTCCTCGACGAGCGGGTCACGCTCGAGCTCGACCTGTTCTGGGCGCTCACCGGCGGCCAGGACGTCCCGGCCCTCGTGAAGAGCCTCGGCGACCGCCTCATCGCCGTCCACGTCAAGGACGGCGTCGTTCCGGCATCCAACCCCTGGGCTCCTGGCGCCGAGCAGTTCGGCTCCGACAGCCTCGACCAGCGCCACGCCGGCACGGGCGACGTGCCCCTCGCCGAGTCGCTCCGGGCTGCGACGGCACTGGAGTACGCCGTCGTCGAGTACGACAAGGCACCCGGTGACGTCTTCGCCGACGTCGCCGCGAGCCTGGCCTTCCTGCGCGAGAACGGTGTCAGCGCATGACCGGTCCCGTCGGAGTCGGTTTCGTCGGCGTCGGTGTCATCAGCGACACCTACCTCGAGAACCTGAGCTCGTTCCCCGACGTCCGCGTCGTCATCCTCGGCGACCTCGATGTCGACCGCGCGAAGGCTCAGGCCGAGAAGCACGGCGTCGCGGAGTGGGGCACGACCGATGACGTCCTCGCACACCCCGACGTCGACGTCATCGTCAACCTGACGATCCCGGCCGTCCATGTCGAGATCTCTTCACGAGCGATAGCAGCGGGCAAGCACGTCTGGACGGAGAAGCCCCTCGGTCTCGACCGCGAGAGCACGGCGGAGCTCCTGCGACAGGCGGATGCCGCCGGCCTGCGCATCGGCTCGGCACCCGACACCCTGCTCGGACCCGGCTTCCAGACCGCGAAGCGCGCCATCCAGAGCGGCGTCATCGGCGAGCCGATGTTCGCGTCGACGACGTTCCAGACCGTCGGCCCCGACCTCTGGCACCCGAGCCCCGCGTTCCTCTTCGCCCAGGGCGCAGGCCCGCTCCTCGACATGGGACCGTACTACTTCAGCGGTCTCGTCAGCCTCTTCGGGTCGGTCGACCGAGTCGCCGCCGTCGGGCGCAAGAAGCTCGAGGAGCGCACCATCCAGGCGGGCCCCAACGCGGGCACGGTCTTCCCCGTCGAGGTGCCCACCACGATGCAGGTCATCACCGCCTTCGAGGGCGGCCAGCAGGCGGCGAGCCTGCTGAGCTTCGACTCGGCCCTCGAACGCCACGGCGTGTTCGAGGTGCATGGAACCGAGGGCTCGATCGTCCTGCCCGACCCCAACCAGTTCGAGGGACGTATCGCGTACGTGAAGGCGCGGACGTCGATCTCGGACGGCAACTGGGGCGAGCAGGAGTGGATCGAGATCGAGCAGGAGGGCAAGCTCACCGGCCGCGGCCTGGGTCTGCTCGACATGGTCCGCGCGATCGCCGAGGACCGGCCCCACGTCGCCACCGGCGAGCTCGGCTACCACGTGCTCGACATCATGCTGTCGGCGCAGGAATCGGCTGCCTCGGGCGAGTTCGTGAAGGTCGCGAGCACCGTGGCGCCCGTGCCCACCGTTCCGGTCGACTTCGACCCGTTCAGCGCGACGCTGTAACGGTCGCGGCGCTCCCGCGGAGCGGCAACGCGAAAGGCCCGGACTCGTTGGAGTCCGGGCCTTTCGTTGTGGAGCCGCCTAAGGGAATCGAACCCTTGACCTATTCATTACGAGTGAATCGCTCTGCCGTCTGAGCTAAGGCGGCGCGCGTCGCTGTGCGATGCACGATCAGCAATGTTACATGGTCTCCGACCCCGCCGCGAACCGGCGGCGACGCCGACGCCCTTATATCGGGAGACGCCGTGTTACGCGACGATTACTCGCCGTCCATCGGTGGCGCTTACCGTCGTAACGCACCGCGACGAGGCGAGCGCGACCCGGTCGCGCACGGGCGGCTGGACCGCCCCGCGGTGCCTGATCCGAGGAGCACCACTCATGTCCAAGCGACTTCTGACCGCGGCCGCCCTGGCCCTCCCCCTGACCCTCCTGCTGGGCGCGTGCGCGTCGAACGCCGGCTCCGGCGACTCCGGCGACGCCGCTCAGGACGGCCCCGTGCGCATCGGCGTCGTCGGCGCCGGCGACCCGTACTGGGAGACCTACAAGGAGGCCGCTGCCGACGAGGGGATCGAGGTCGAGATCGTCGACTTCACCGAGTACACGCAGCCCAACCCCGCCCTGTCGGCGGGCGAGCTCGACCTCAACCAGTTCCAGCACATCATCTACCTCGCCACGTACAACGTGAACGCCGACGACGACCTCGTCGCGATCGGCTCGACCGCGACCTACCCGCTCGGCCTGTACTCGACGCAGTACGACTCGATCGATGAGATCCCCGAGGGCGCGACTGTCGCAGTGCCGAACGACGAGAGCAACCAGGCCCGCGGCCTGCTCGTGCTGCAGGCCCAGGGCCTCGTCGAGCTGAAGGACGGCGGCTCGGTGTTCTCCACGACCGCCGACGTCGAGCCGGGCTCGAAGGTCAAGGTCGAGGCGCTCGACGCCGCCCTCACCGCAACGTCGCTGCCCGACGTCGCCGCCGCGATCATCAACAACGACTTCGTCGAGGACGCCGGCCTGAAGTTCGACGACGCGCTCGCGACCGACGACCCCAGCGACCCGAGCGCGCAGCCGTACATCAACGTCTTCGCCGCCAAGGCCGAGGACGCTGACAACCCGACCTACCAGAAGCTCGTCGAGATCTTCCAGGACACGCAGGCCGTCACCGACGGGCTGCAGGAGGCCTCCGGCGGCTCCGCCGTTCTCGTGAAGACGCCGAAGGACGAGCTCGCCTCGGCCCTCAAGCAGGTCGAGGACGACATCCGCGCCAACCAGTGACATCATGCGTGTGCGGCCCGCTCCACCGGACGGGCCGCACACGCATGTCCCGTTCGAGGAGCCCCGCATGACCCTCATCCGCCTGTCCGGCGTGACCAAGAGCTTCCCCCCGTCCACGAAGGGCGGTGACCCGGTCGTCGCCGTCGATGACGTCGACCTCGAGATCGAGGCCGGGACCGTGTGCGGAATCGTCGGGTATTCCGGTGCCGGCAAGAGCACGGTGCTGCGCCTGGTCAACGCCCTCGAGACGCCGACGAGCGGCAGAGTCGAGATCGACGGCCGCGACATCACCGTGCTCCGCGAACGCGAACTGCGCGCCCTGCGCGGCGACATCGGCATGATCTTCCAGCAGTTCAACCTCTTCGACTCGCGCACCGTCGCGGGCAACGTCGCCTACCCGCTGGAGGTCGCCGGCCGCCCGCGCGCCGAGGTCAAGCAGCGCGTGGCGGAGTTGCTCGACTTCGTCGGTCTCTCGGGCAAGGCCAAGAACTATCCCGAACAGCTCTCGGGCGGTCAGCGGCAGCGTGTCGGCATCGCTCGGGCGCTCGCGACCAGTCCCCGCATCCTGCTCGCGGACGAGGCGACGAGCGCGCTCGACCCCGACACCACGCAGGAAGTGCTCGCCCTCCTCAAGCGCATCAACACCGAGCTCGGCGTGACGATCCTCGTGATCACCCACGAGATGGAGGTCGTCCGATCGATCGCCGACCGCGTGGTGGTGATGGAGCACGGGCGCGTCATCGAGAGCGGCGCCGTCTTCGACGTGCTGTCGGCGCCGAAGCACGCGGCCACCCGTCGGTTCGTCGCGAGCATCATCGACGAGGCACCGACGGGCGAGAAGCTCGCGGCGCTCCGCGCGCGGCATCCCGGCCGCATCGTCACCTTCACGATCCGCGAGGGCGAATCGCCGCAGGCGGACGTCTTCGCGGCCCTGTCATCGCACGGCGTGCGGTTCGAGCTCATCCACGGCGGCATCAACGACATCCGCGGGCGGGTCTTCGGGCACCTGACGCTCGCCCTGTCGGGAGACACGGATGCCGTCGATCGTGCCGTGGCCGCGGCATCCGCCCACGCACCGCTCATCGAGGAGGACTCCCGTGGATAGGCTCATCGACCTGCTGCCCGACCTCTGGCCGGCGACGGCCGAGACGCTGTACATGATCACGCTGAGCCTCGTGTTCGGCGGTATCGCGGGGTTCCTCATCGGCCTCGCCCTGTATGCCACCCGCGCCGGCAGCCTGTTCCCCAACCGCGTGGTGTTCGGCATCGTCAACGTGATCGTCAACACCTTCCGCCCGATCCCGTTCATCATCTTCATGGCAGCGGTGCAGCCGCTGGCCCGCGCCTTCGGCATCCGCGGCATCGGCATCGAGTTCGCCGTCTTCGCGATCTCGATCGCCTCGATGTTCGCGATCGGACGCATCGTCGAGCAGAACCTGCTGACCGTGCGTCCCGGGGTGATCGAGGCGGCGCGTGCCGCCGGTGCGAGCCGGTCGCGCATCCTGTTCCGGCTGGTCCCCCGCGAGTCGCTCGGCCCCCTCGTGCTCGGCTACACCTTCATCGTCGTCGCACTCGTCGATATGACCGCGGTCGCCGGCGCGATCGCCGCGGGCGGCCTCGGTCAGTTCGCACTGGTGAACGGCTTCCGTCAGTTCAACCCCTGGGTGACCTGGGCGGCCGTGATCATCATCATCCTGCTCGTGCAGGGCGTGCAGTTCCTCGGCAACGCCCTCGCGCGCCGCATCCTCCGGCGCTGACGCCCGTCTCCCCCGCCGAGGTCCCACTTGGGCCGGTTCTGGCGGCGTCATCCCCGGCCGAAGTGGGACCTCGGTGGCGGGCACTAGCCTGGCGACATGCTCTCGGATGCCGATCTGGTTCGGATCGCGCGCGATCTCGCAGCGACGCGGGGCGTGGTCGCCGTGGCGCTCGGAGGCAGCCGCGCGCGCGGCACGCATGCCGCCGACTCGGACGTCGATCTCGGCGTCTACGTCGACGGGCGGAAGTTCGACCGCGCCGCCCTCTCAGCGGCGGTGTCGCGCTGGGCGACGACGCCGGTCACCGTCGGCCCGGCCGGGAGCTGGGGGCCCTGGGTGGACAGCGGAGCATGGACGACGATCGCCGACACGCCCGTCGACGTCATCATCCGCGACGTCGACCGCGTTCGAGCTCAGGTCGCGAGGGCGCGTCGCGGCGAGTTCGCCTTCCACACGCAGCCGGGGCATCCTCTCGGGTTTCTGGATGTCGCGTACGCCGGCGAGGTCGCACTCGCGAAGCCCCTCGTCGACGATGCGGGATTCCTGCGCGACAACGCCGCCGCCCTCGTCCCCTACCCCGAGCCGCTGCGACGCGCCTTCCTCGACGACCTCTGGCAGGTCGATTTCCTCGTGAACGGCGCCGCGAAGGTGGCCGATCGCGGCGACATCGCCTACGTCGGCCTCTGCCTGAGTCACGCAGCGGTGCGACTGGCATACGCGTGGCATGCGCACGCCGGAGCCTGGGCCATCAACGAGAAGGGCATCGTGGCGGGCGTCCCGCGCCTCCCGTCCGCGCCTGCAGACTTCGATGTCCGGGTCACCGCAGCTCTCGACGCCCTCGACGCCTCACCTCCGGGAGTGCGGGCAGCTGTCGAGGTGTTCCGGGCCCTGCCGCACCCGTCCTGAGCGCCGCCGAGGTCCCCGTTCGGCCGGGTATGGCGTCAGCGTTCCCGGCCGAACGGGGAGCTCGAGGGTGCTAGCGGCAGACGAGGCCGTCTTCAGGCACGGTGTCGTCGATGAAGAAGGCCTCGACCGCGTCGTCGACGCACGAGTTGCCCTTCTGGAAGCCGGTGTGCCCCTCGCCCTCGCGCGTGATGAGCACGCCCGAGGCGAGCTGATCGGCCAGCGACTCGGACCATTCGTAGGGAGTGGCGGGATCGTTGGTCGTGCCCACGACGACGATCGGGGCGGCACCGTCTGCCGTGATCTCGCCGCGTGTGCCGGTCGGCGGGTAGGGCCAGACGGCGCAGGCGTCGACGCCCTCCCAGTACGGCGCAACGGTGGGCGCCTCGACGGCCAGGCGCGCCTTCGAGGCGGCTTCGGCCTCGGGATCGTTCTCGACCGGGTAGTCCATGCAGTTGTAGGCGCGGAACGCCTCGGACGAGTTGTCTTCGTATCGCCCGTCGGACGTACGCGCGTAGTAGAAGTCGGCGAGGAGGAACGCCGTCTGGGGGTCACCCGCCAGCGTCTGCGCGAGAGCCTGCCGCAGGATCGACCAGTTGTCCTGCGAATAGAGCGCCGCGATGATCGCTGTCATGAGCGAGTCGGCGCCGAGGCGCCGGCCATCGGATGCCGGCAGCGGCGAGGCATCGACACTCGCGAGCAGCGTCGCGAGGTCGGTCATGGCATCGTCGACCGACCCGCGGAACGGGCAGTCCTCCTCCTCGAGGCACGCCGCCATGAACGCGCGCAGAGCCGACTCGAAGCCGACCGCCTGGGTGGCGCTGACGTCGATGGACGAGACACTCGGGTCGATCGCTCCGTCGAGCACGAGGCGCCCGACGTTCTCGGGGTAGAGCTTCGCGTACGTCGCGCCGAGGAAGGTCCCGTACGAGTAGCCGAGATAGTTGAGCTTCTCGTCGCCGAGCACCGCACGCAGCAGATCCATGTCGCGCGCGGCGAACTCGGTCGTGATGAAGGGGAGGATGCCGTCGCTGTTCTCATCGCACGCGGCGGCGAACTGCTCGTTCCGTGCCGTCAGCTCGGCCTCCCACTCGGGCGTGCCCCGAGGAGCCGCCGGGATGTCGAAGAAGTATGCGTCGGTGCCCGCAGCGTCGAAGCAGGCCACGGCGCTCGAACGACCGACCCCGCGCGGGTCGAACCCGATGACGTCGTACGCATCCGCCAGCACGGATCCGACGGCGAACTGAGCGCTGTCGGCGATCAGGTCGTACCCGCTCGCGCCGGGACCGCCGGGGTTCACCAGCAGCGACCCGAGCGCCTCCCCCGATCCCGCCGCGCGCCGCACGACGGCCAGCTCGACCTCGCCGGCCGAGGGATCGTTCCAGTCACGGGGTGCGCGCACCGTCGTGCAATCGTACGAGCCCGAGTCGGCGCCCTCGCAGGACTCCCAGTCGAGCTCCTGCCCGTAGAACGGCATCAGATCCGCCGAGACGCCCTCGGTGATGGGCGTGCGGCTCGGTGCCGGGGAAGCCTGTTCGGGGCTGCCCTTGAAGACGCAGCCGGTGAGCACCGTCACCGTGGCCGCGGCGATCGCGACGACGGTGACCAGACGACGGGGAGCTTTCACGGTGTCCTTCCGCTGGCAACGGTGATGAGCATGCTCTCGAGAGCGAGCACGGGGGCCGCATTGCCCTCGAGGGCGCTGCGCGTGGCCGAGATGCGATCGAGTACGACGAGCGTGCGATCGGGAGTCCAGGCCGACGCGAGGGCGGTGAGCTCATTCGTCAGTTCACGATTGATGAGGTCGCCCTCGCGCCCGAACTGCAGCATGAGCGTGTCGCGGTACATCGATTCGAGGTCGGTGAGGACCCGATCGATGCCGTCGCGCAGGCTGCGGGTGGCACGGCGCTTCTGGTCGTCTTCGAGCGCGCTGAGCTGACCGCGCACCGCGGGCGGAACGGGTGCGCCCGGCGCGACCCCGAGCGTGCGACGCAGCGCTTCGCGCTCGGACTCGTCGCGTTCCGCCGTCAGGGCCTTCGCGTCCTCGGTCGCGGCGCTCACGATACGGCCGGCCGTCTCGACGGCATCCGACACCCCGCGCACCGCGAGCACGGCACGGAGGGTCGCGTCGCGTCGCTCGCGGGAGGCGGCATCTGTCGCCAGGCGCTGGGCCATGCCGATGTGCCGCTGCGCGAGCCGCGCGGACTGCTCGGCCACCGCTTCGTCGACGCCCGTGCGCGCGGAGATGAGCCGCGCGACATCCGCGACATCCGGCTCGCGGAGCCGCAGGGTGCGCACGCGCGAGCGGATCGTCGGCAGCAAGTCGGCGTCACTGGGAGCGCACAGCACCCAGACCGTCTGCTCCGGCGGCTCTTCGAGTGCCTTGAGCAGCACATTGCTCGTGCGCTCGACCATCCGGTCGGCGTCTTCGACGACGATGACGCGGTACCGCCCCAGTGAGGGCGAGAAGTACGACCGTTCGACGAGGGCCCGAGCGTCGCGGATCGAGATGACGACACCCTCGGTGCGAAGCGCCGTGAGGTCGGGATGCGTGCCCGCCAGCACCTGACGCATCGCGGCCTCGTCGCCCGGCTCGGCGATCAGTGCGGCCGCGAAGGCGTGAGCGAGCGTCGAGCGCCCCGAGCCCGGCGGGCCAGTGATGAGCCAGGCGTGCGCGAGCTGCGCGGGATCGGATGCCGCGGCCTGCAGCGCCGAGACGGCGGAGTCCTGACCCCATACCTCGCCCCACGGCGGCGCGAGCGGAGCGGAGACGGTCATGGGTCCAGCCTACGGGGAGGCTCCGACCTCGGTTACCCCGCGTCGCGCGGGCGCTGACCCCGTCGGAGGTGCCGACTCAGCGACGCACTGAGCGTTCGACGCGCGCCCGGATCTCGTCGGCGAGGTCGCCCGGCGGGCGCGATGCGTCGAGGACGAGGAACCGCTCGGGTTCCGTTGCGGCGAGCCCGAGGAAGGCGGTGCGCACGCGCTCGTGGAAGTCGGCCTTCTCTGCCTCGAGCCGATCGAACGGCTTGTCATCGGCGTCGAGACGCGCCCGCGCGGCGGCGGGGTCGAGGTCGAGCAGCACCGTGATGTCGGGCAGCGCGCCGTCGGCGGCCCATAGCGACAGGTCGCGCACCTCACCGGCATCCAGTACGCGTCCGGCCCCCTGGTAGGCGACGGACGAATCGAGGTACCGGTCCTGCACGACGACGGCGCCGCGGTCGAGGGCCGGACGGACGACGGTCGCGACGTGGTGCGCCCGGTCGGCTGCGTACAGCAGCGCTTCGGCGCGCGGCGCGATGTCGCCCCGGTGATGCAGGACGATGTCGCGGATGAGCACTCCCACGTCGCTGCCGCCCGGCTCGCGCGTGCGCACGACCTCGCGGCCGTTCTCACGGAGCCAGGCCTCGAGTGCGGCCGCCTGGGTCGTCTTGCCCGACCCGTCACCGCCCTCGAGGGTGATCCAGAGTCCACGCTCGGCCGAGCCGGTCACTTCTTCTTGGCCGCCGGCTTGCGCGTCGTCGTGGTCTTGCGCGCCGCTGTCTTGCGCTTGGGCGCGGGACCCTTGGCACGCTTGTCGGCGAGCAGCTGCACGGCCCGTTCGAAGGTGACCTCTTCGGCGTTCTCACCGCGCGGGATCGTCGCGTTGGTCTCGCCGTCGGTGACGTAGGGACCGAAGCGGCCGTCTTTCAGCTTGATCGGCTTGCCGCTGGTGGGATCGGCTTCGAACTCCTTGAGGGCGCTGGAGGCCGCGCGAGCACCGTACTTGGGCTGCGCGTAGACGGCCAGAGCCTCGTCGAGCGTGATGTCGAAGAGCTGCTGCTCGCTGGCGAGGGTGCGCGAGTCGGTGCCCTTCTTCAAATACGGTCCGTAGCGTCCGTTCTGAGCGGTGATCTCGTTGCCCGTCTCGGGGTCGACGCCCACGACGCGAGGAAGCGAGAGCAGTTTGAGGGCCTGATCGAGGTCGACCGTGTCGACGCTCATCGACTTGAAGAGCGACGCCGTCCGCGGCTTGGGGGCCGCTTCCTTCTTCTTCGTCGTCTTCTTCTTGGCGGGGGCGACCTCGCCGGTCGCCTCGTCGACGGTCTCCTCCGGCTCGGGCTCGAGCTCCTGGACGTAGGGGCCGAAGCGTCCGTCCTTGACGACGATGAGCTTGCCGTTCTCGGGGTTCTCGCCGAGCACCCGGTCGCCGGCGACGGGAGCGTCGATGAGCTCCTGAGCCTTCTCGGGCGTCAGCTCGTCGGGTGCGAGGTCGTCGGGGACGTTGACGATGCGTGTCTCACCGTCGCCGACCGGAACGTCGAGGTACGGCCCGTACTTGCCGAAGCGCAGGGTCGCCACGTCGCCGATCGGCGTCGCGTTCAGCTCACGCGCGTCGATGTCGCCGAGGTTCTCGACGATGTTGCGCAGGCCCACGTGACTGTCCGAGCCGAAGTAGAACTCTTTGAGCCAGGCCTCACGAGCCTGCTCGCCTCGGGCGATCGCGTCGAGGTCGTCTTCGAGCGCAGCCGTGAAGTCGTAGTCGACGAGGTCGGCGAAGTGCTGCTCGAGCAGCCGCACGACGCTGAACGAGAGCCAGCTGGGCACGAGCGCCTGTCCGCGCTTGGTGACGTAGCCGCGTTCGAGGATGACGTCGATGATGCTCGCGAAGGTCGACGGACGGCCGATGCCCTTCTCTTCGAGCGCCTTGACGAGACTCGCCTCGGTGTAGCGGGGCTTGGGGCTCGTGGCGTGACCCTTGGGCTCGACATCCGACAGAGCCAGTTCGTCGCCGACGGCGACGGGCGGGAGCGACTGATCGGCCGAGCGGTCGTTGTCGCCACGCTTCTCGTCGTTGCCCTCCTCGTATGCCTCGAGGAAGCCCTTGAAGGTGTAGACGGTTCCGGATGCCGTGAACGCGGCGCGCTTGCCGGCGGCGTCGGCCTCGAGCGTGACGGTCGTGGTCTCGTATTTCGCGTCGGACATCTGGCTGGCGACGGTGCGCTTCCAGATGAGGTCGTAGAGGCGCTGCTCGTCGCGGTCGAGCCCGGAGGCGACGGACGCGGGCGTGCGGAACTCCTCGCCCGACGGGCGGATCGCCTCGTGCGCCTCCTGGGCGTTCTTGGCGTTGTTGCGGTACGAGCGCGGGCTCGCGGGAACCGCGCGATCGCCGTACAGCGCGACCGCCTGGGTACGCGCCGCCGTCACGGCCTGCGCCGAGAGCGCGGTCGAGTCGGTACGCATATAGGTGATGTAGCCCTTCTCGTAGAGACGCTGGGCGACGCTCATCGCGTGCTTGGCGCTCATCGAGAGCTTCCGTCCGGCCTCCTGCTGCATCGTGGAGGTCGTGAACGGCGGCTTGGGGCTGCGGGTTCCGGGCTTGGCCTCGACCGCGGTGACGGCGGCAGTGGCGGCCTTCTCGATCGCGGCGGCGAGCTCTCGGGCGTCCTTCTCACTGAGGACGACGACCGCCTTCTTGAGCGAACCGGTGTCGTCGAAGTCGGTGCCGCGGGCCAGCGGAGCACCGTCGAGCCGTGCGAGGCGGGTCGAGAACGAGCCGCCGTCCTTCGCCGCGTGGGCCTCGATGTCCCAGTACGACGCCGAGACGAACGACATCCGCTCGCGCTCGCGCTCGACGACCATGCGGGTGGCGGCGGACTGCACGCGGCCGGCACTCAGGGCCTGACCGTCGCGGCCGGAGCCGATCTTGCGCCACAGCACGGGCGAGACGTCCCAGCCGTAGAGGCGGTCGAGCACGCGACGGGTCTCCTGCGCGTTGACGAGCGCGAGGTCAAGCTCGCGGGTGTTGTCGGCGGCCGCGCGGATGGCGTCCTTCGTGATCTCGTGGAAGACCATGCGCTTGACGGGGACCTTGGGCTTCAGCACCTCGAGCAGGTGCCAGGCGATCGCCTCACCCTCGCGGTCTTCATCTGTGGCGAGCAGGACTTCGTCGGCGCCTTTCAGGGCGCGCTTGAGCTCGGCAACGGTCTTGGTCTTGCGATCGCTGACCACGTAATACGCATCGAAGCCGTTCTCGACGTCGATGGAGTACTTGCCGTACGCCTGCTTCTTGTCGGCCGGGATGTCCTCTTTCTTAGCGAGGTCCCGGATGTGCCCGACCGAGCTGAGCACTTCGTACTCGTCGCCCAGGTAGCCCTGGATCGACTTCATCTTGGTCGGGGACTCGACGATGACGAGTTTCTTGCCGCCTGCCACGAGTCATCCTTTCTCCAGCGCACACCATACACGCGCCACACGGTGGAAGACGCTGGGAGCGGCGCGCCATATCCTTCTGTCGGCATGCTGCGGCCCACGAGCCGCGCGGGCGCGCGCGTGCACGCGGAATACACCCTCGGACGCCCCGTTCTCGACGGCATGAGGGGTGCGCGCCGCCGCGCGATTCACGGATCGTTCTGCCGATGCGAATACGTCACTCGGCCGGGCCCGCACGAGCTCGCGCCTGCACGGCGAACGCACTGACTGTCGCCCCGACCACGACGGTCGCGACCACGCCATCCGTCTCGCATACGGTGAGCACGAGCCCCGCGCGCTCGACGACCTGGGCGGCCCGGTCGCACGGCACTCCCCCGACGAACCCGAGCGCGGTGTCGGCCGCGGCGAGAGCCGCCGTGTCGGCGACCACCGACGCCCGGGCCGACTGAATCGCGGCCGCACCGGCCCAGGCGCACCCAGCAGCGACCGTCGCCGTCACAGCCAGAATGCCGACGGCTGTCATAGCTCCCGCCATCAGAGGCCCCCGGAGAGTGCGCAGGCCTCTGCCCGCAGCTGTGGCAACGGCAACGGGATGCCGTGATGAGCCGTCACGATCGCACAGGTGAGGTCCGCGTCGGATCGGACCTCGAGCGATGCGCCGCCGACGGCGGTCTGCACGACCGCCGAGGCCCTCCCCGGGTCTTCGTCTCGCGCAACGAGCCGGGCGGCCTGAGCAGCCGCATGCTCGAGGCGGATCTGCGTGCCCGCCGCCGCCAACGCGGCGACGGCGAGCAGCACCAGGAGCATCGCCGCCGGGACGACGACCGCGAACTCGGCGGCCACCGAGCCGCGATCGTCTCGGCGGAGGGTCATTCGACGGTCAGCGCCCGCCGCACGAGATCGGTGAGGATGCCGCGCACCTCGTCGCTGCGCATGATCACCACCAGCAGGCCCGCGAAGGCGACGGCGGCCATCGTCGCGATGGCGTACTCCGCGGTCGCGGCACCGGACTCGTCGGCGAAGAGCTGCGCGGCGCGCGCTCTCGTCAATCGAGGAAAGGATCGGTTCATGTCTGCTCCGTTCTGTCGTTGAGTGTTCGTGTCGGGCACGGTGGGCACGATGGGCACGGTCTGGGTCTGGTCGAGCGCGAACCAGCTCACGGTCGAGCTCGCGCGGGTGCGGCGGTGTCACAGCGTCACCGAGGCGCTCGTCGTCGTGCTGAGGAGCATCGGGGCGACACCGATCAGGAGGAACGCCGGCAGCGTGCACACGCCGAGCGGCAGCAGCAGACGCGATGTGAGATGCGCCGCCCGCATCCGACCCTCGATGCGGGCACGGTGGCGCTCGAGCTCCGCGGTAGCGCGCAGAAGGTCCACTGCCGGTACGCCTGCCGAGGTCGAGAGATCGAGGACATCGCGGTCGGCATCCGCCGGCGAGACGTCGACGGATGCCAGCACCTCCTCTGCTCGGCCGATCGACACGCCGCCCGACAGCGCGATCGCGAGGAGTTCCGCCGACGTGCCCGGGACACCGCCTCCGGGCCGGGCACGAGCCACGAGACGACGTGTCCACACGTGCGCGCCGACCATCAGCAGCGCCCCGACGACGAGACATGCCGCGCCCACGGGGTGCCGCAGAGTGGCGAGCACGTCGAAGCCGAGCGTCAGTGCCAGCGCGACCGCCACGAGCGGCAGCCATGCGACCAGGCGGGCCGTAGCCGTCGGCTCGGCGAGCGCGACACGGATGTCGTCGCGAGCAGCTTCGGCGTCGCGCAGCGCCTCGGCCATTCCGCGCAGCGTGCGCGCCAGCGGAGCCCCCACGGTCGTGGCGACATGCCAGGCGGCGGCGACCTCGTGCCAGACACCGGGTTCCGCAGCGATCGCATCGGTGAGCGGTGCACCCGACTGGCGTCGATCGTGAACGCGCCGGGAGGCAGGGTCGCCCGACGCGGCGAGATGCTCCCAGGCCCGGTCGGGTGCGATCCCGGCTTCGAGGAGGACGGCGAGACGGTGCAGGATCGGGGCGACATCCACCGCCGCCGCGACATCCGCCTCAGCTGCGGCACGTTCCAAGCGCCACCGCCGCCTCATGCTCGCTCCTCGACTCCGAGGCGGCCGTCTCGCACGATCGGCCGGGCGATGCCGACGACCCGTCGCACGCCGTCGACGTTCCCGACGTGGACGATCGCGCCGATCGCGCTCACCACCTGTCGGGCGACGCCATGATCGTCGAGACCCGCCAGCGCACCCAGCGCCTCGAGTCGGGCCGGGACGTCAGCGAGGCCGCTCGCGTGCACCGTCCCCGCTCCGCCGTGGTGCCCCGTGTTGAGGGCGGTCAGCAGCTCGCGGACCTCTTCACCGCGGCATTCGCCCACCACGAGCCGGTCGGGTCGCATGCGGAGCGCCTCCCGCACCAGCCGAGCGAGCGGCACGGCCCCGGCGCCTTCAAGATTGGGCTGACGCGCCTCGAGTCGCACGTGGTGCGGGTGATCGAGTCGCAGCTCGGCGACATCCTCGATCGTGACGATCCGTTCGGTCGGGCTCGCGGCCGACAGCAGCGCCGCGAGGAGCGTCGTCTTGCCGGCGCCCGTCGCGCCCGTGACGAGGAGATTGGTCCGCTCCGCGACGAGCCGATGAAGGTCCTCGGCGACCGCGGCGTCGAACATGCCCCGCTGCTCGAGATCGGCGAGACTTAGCTGCTCGATCGCGGGGAGCCGGATCGAGATCACCGACCCCTCGCAGGCGACCGGCGACAGAACCGCGTGCACCCGGATGCCGCCGGCCCACCGCACGTCGGCGCAGGGTGTCGCATCGTCGAGGTGGCGTCCTCCGATAGCGATGAGCGCCACGGCGAGCGCGCGCACCTCCGCCTCGTTCGGACGCCACCCTTCGACGGGCTCGGCGCCGCGACCGCGGTCGACGAACACGCCGCGCTCCCCGTTGACGAAGACATCCGTCACATCCGGATCGAGAAGGTGCTCGCGCACGGGGTCGACCACCGCATCATCGGGGAGGTGTCGCCGCGGCCCCGTCGGCAACGCCAGCTCGTTCCGTGCGGCCCCGACGGATCCCTCGCGCGGAACGACGATGAATGCTGATGCCATGCCCCGACACTAGGAATCGGTGGGATGATCAGCCGCTCCGCATCCTCGGACGCGGAAGAATCGGCGTCGGCTCCGACGTGGGGAGGAGACGCGGGAGCGAACCCGTCTGGCGGCACGAGGAAGGTCGTTCCCCCTGCGGAAACGAAGAAGGACGGCACCCCACATTGGGGGATAGGGGTGCCGTCCACGCAGCGTCCCGCCGCTTGGGGGGTAGGTCGGGCCGCCACGGGCGCGATCGATGTCGCAGCCGGGATCAGCTTACGCTGTCGGACCGGCTGCGACCCAATCACCGCGCGCCCGCGCCACCCTCGGCACGACCACCCACTATCGGCGGTAGTCTCCTGATCTCGCCGCGGTCTAGATTGACCGCACGCCGCCCGCGCGCGGGCGCCATCGACCGCGAAGGAGCGTGCCGTATGAGCAGCCAGATCGACCACCTGCTGACCGAGACCCGGCGTTTCGCCCCGTCGCCGGAGTTCGCCGCATCCGCGGTCGGCACCGCGGAGCTCTACGAGCGCGCCGCAGCCGACCGCGAGGGCTTCTGGGCCGACCAGGCCCGTGAGCTCCACTGGCATAAGCCCTTCACCCAGGTGCTCGACTGGTCCAACCCGCCCTTCGCCGAATGGTTCGCCGATGGCGAGCTGAACGTGGCATACAACTGCCTCGACCGCCACGTGGAGGCGGGTCTCGGCGACCGTGTGGCGCTGCTGTGGGAGGGCGAGCCGGGCGATGACCGCGCCGTGACCTACGGCGAGCTGACCGACGAGGTCAAGCGTCTGGCCAACGTCCTCACCGGGCTCGGGATCGAGCAGGGAGACCGCGTCGCGATCTACATGCCGATGATCCCCGAGGCCGTCGCCGCGATGCTCGCCGTCGCGCGGGTCGGCGCGGTGCATTCGGTCGTGTTCGGCGGGTTCTCCGCCGACAGCCTCCGGACGCGCATCGACGATGCCGGGGCCAAGCTCGTGATCACCGCCGATGGCGGCTACCGCAAGGGCAAGGTCTCCCCCCTCAAGCCGGCCGTCGACCAGGCGCTGTCCGACCGGGGCGCCGGCCCCCAGCTCACCGTCGAGCACGTCATCGTCGTGCGTCGCGGCGGCAACGACATCGACTGGAACGACGAGCGCGACCTGTGGTGGCACGACGTCGTGCCCGCGGCATCCCCCGATCACGAGGCGCAGGCGTTCCCCGCCGAGAACCCGCTGTTCATCCTGTACACCTCGGGGACGACGGGAAAGCCGAAGGGCATCCTGCACACCTCCGGCGGCTACCTGACGCAGGCCGCGTTCACGAACCGCGTCGTGCACGACCTGCACGCCGAGACGGATGTCTACTGGTGCACCGCCGACATCGGGTGGGTCACCGGGCACAGCTACGTCACGTACGGCCCGCTCGCGAACGGCGCGACCCAGGTTCTGTACGAAGGCACCCCCGACACCCCCCACGCGGGGCGCTCATGGGAGATCATCCAGAAGTACGGCGTGACGATCTACTACACCGCCCCCACCGCGATCCGCTCGTTCATGAAGGTGGGTCGACAGGTTCCGGCGGAGTACGACCTCTCGAGTATCCGCCTGCTCGGCTCGGTGGGCGAGCCCATCAACCCCGAGGCATGGATGTGGTACCGCAAGGTCATCGGCGGCAAGAAGGCCCCGATCGTCGACACGTGGTGGCAGACCGAGACCGGCGCGATTATGATCTCGGCGCTGCCGGGGGTCACCGAGACCAAGCCCGGATCGGCGCAGGTCGCTCTCCCCGGCATCTCGATCGACGTCGTCGACGAGGAAGGCAACCGGGTCGGCGAGGGCAACGGCGGCCTGCTCGTTATCACCGAGCCGTGGCCCAGCATGCTGCGGGGTATCTGGGGCGACCCCGACCGCTTCGTCGAGACGTACTGGGAGAAGTTCCGGAAGCGGGGCTACTACTTCGCCGGCGACGGCGCCCGGCTCGACGACGACGGCGACATCTGGCTCATGGGCCGTGTCGACGACGTCATGAACGTCTCGGGTCACCGCCTGTCGACGACCGAGATCGAATCCGCGCTCGTGGCGCACGAGTCGACCGCCGAGGCCGCGGTCGTCGGAGCATCGGACGAGACCACGGGACAGGCCGTCGTGGCGTTCGTCATCATCAAGCAGAGCTATCTCGACGCGCACTCCCCCGACGGTCTCGCGACATCCCTCCGCCAGTGGGTCGGCGAGCAGATCGGCCCCATCGCACGGCCCCGCGACGTCTACATCGTCGGCGAACTGCCGAAGACCCGATCAGGCAAGATCATGCGCCGCCTGCTGCGGGATGTCGCCGAGGGGCGCGAGGTCGGCGACACGACCACGCTCGCCGACACCGCCGTCATGTCGGTCATCAGCGCCCAGCTGAAGTAGCCCGCGCGCGGACTTGATCGCGTCACTCGGCGTCGCGATCGAGCCCGCGGGCCCGGATCTCCTCGATGTCGAGGTCGGCGAGGATGCGGCGCGCCACCAGATCGTCGATCGTGCCGTCGCGACGCAGGCGCAGCAGCACCTCGCGCTTGCGATCGAGCATCGCCAGCCGCAACCGCGTCGCTTCCTTGTGCCTGATGAGCGGCGAGCGCTGCGTCAGGTCGATGTCGTCGCTGACCGCGAGCATCTCGAGCTGCGGGGCGCCCCGGTGCCCGTCCCCGTCGGGCGCCCCAGGCGGGACGGGGCCCATGCGCGAGGCATCCTCGTCGGACGAGTCGTCGTCGATGTCGGCATCCGAATCGCGTTCCTCGGCCGCCCGTTGACGCGCGACGGCGCGGGCGTTCGCCAGCTCGAGGCGTTCGTAGCCCTCGTGACGCGCGCGGTCACGCACACGGTCGCTCACCCCGTGCTCCGTGGCGAGATCGTCGAGCGCGGCGAGAGCGGCGCCGGAGATCGCCCGCTGCGCGAGCTCGTACTCCTCGACCGCCGCATCGTCGGCGGGCAGCTTCGCCCAGCGGATGACGACGGGGAGGAGCGGTCCCTGCACGAGCAGCGTGAGCACGATGACGCCCGCGGTGACGAACACGATCGAGTCGCGCCCCTCGACCGGCTCACCCGCGGCCGTCGTGATCGGCACCGAGAGGGCGATCGCGAGTGACACCGCGCCGCGGAACCCCGACACGGTGCTCACGACCCGTGAGCGATGACGGAGCGACCTGCTCGATCCGGCCGCCGGTCTCGAGAAGGGCGAGAACAGCCATTGGAAGAGGTAGCGGACGACGAACAGGGCGACCCACGCTGCGACGGTGACGAGGAGCAGGATGCCGATCTCCGACGGCGAGATCTCGTGCAGCACCAGCTGCACCTCGAGGCCGATCAGGACGAACAGCGCCCCGTTGAGCAGGTACACCCCGAACGGCCACGTCGCATCGGCCGCACGGCGCGACATGGCGGTCGTGATGCGCGGCGAGACCCAGGCGACGATGAGCCCCGCGAAGACGACGGCGAGCACGCCGGATGCCTCGATCAGCTCGGCGACGAGGAAGGCGACGAAGGGGACGAGCAGAAGGGTCAAGTTGATCGTCAGGGTCGACTGCATCCGTCGCAGCGCGAAGAAGGCGAGGGCCGCGACGGCGATGCCTGCGGCAGCTCCGCCGAGGTACGACAACAGCACCATCCCCGTGATGGAGAGGGCGGTGACCTGGTCGCCGAGCAGGAGCGAGACGGCGATGGCGTAGAGCACGAGGGCGGTGCCGTCGTTCGTGAGGCTCTCCGCCTTGAGCTTCATGAAGGTGCGGGCGGGCAGCAGCCTGCCGAGCGCGGCCACGGCGGTGGCGTCGGGCGGCGCGACAGCCGCGCCGAGCACGAGAGCGGCCTCCCACGGCACCCCGAGCCACGTCGCGACCGCCGCGACGGCGAACGCCGAGGCGACGACGAGCAGGGTGCTCATCGGCACGATGTACCGGAGTGACCGGCGGACCGATCGCAGGGACGTCGTCCATGCCTCGCGGAACAGCAGCACCGGCAGGAACAGCAGCAGCACGGTCTCGGGCGGCAGCTCGATCGCCCGCAGCTCCGGCACGAAGCCGAGCAGCAGCCCGATCACGAGCAGCACGAGCGGTGTCGCGACGCGCAGCCGCGGAGCCAGGACGGTCCCGACGAGCAGCGCGATGCCCAGCAGAACCGTGACCTCGAGTCCCTGCATCCCTACCGCCCTTCCGCGTGGTCCACACCAGAGCGTAGGGCCGCGAGCGAGGTCGCGGGCGGTGCGGCGATCCAGGTTCGCGGTGGGCGGAGAGCGCGCAGGTCAAACGAGGGCGAAGACGACCTCGACCTCGACGGGCGAATCGAGCGGGAGCACCGGCACACCGACCGCCGAGCGGGCGTGGCGCCCGGCGTCACCGAAGACCTCGCCCAGCACTTCGCTCGCACCGTTGATGACACCCGGCTGTCCCGTGAACTCGGGAACGGATGCCACGAATCCGGTCACCTTCACGACCCGCGCGAGGTTGTCGACGCCGCCGGCCACGGCCGCCGCCGCGGCGATGGCGTTGAGCGCGCACTGACGAGCGAGCTGCTTCGCGGTGTCGGCCGCGACGAGCCCCTCGCCCTCGCCCACCTTGCCGGTCGCGGGCAGCGAACCGTCGATCATGGGCAGCTGCCCCGAGGTGTACACGAGTCCGTCGTGCTCGGTCGCCGGGATGTACGCCGCGACGGGCGGCACGACGGGCGGAAGCTGGATGCCGAGCTCGTCGAGGCGCGCGGAGATGCTCATGCGCCCGTCCCCTCGAACTGCTGGGCGGCCTGATGCGCGGCGCCGAGGCCGGCGTTGGCCGCTCCCCCGCCGACGGGACGTTTGAAGTACGCGACCAGGCCACCTTCAGGCCCGGGCACGACCTGCACGAGCTCCCACCCCTGCTTGCCCCAGTTGTTGAGGATCGCCGCGGTGTTGTGGATCAGCAGGGGCGTGGTGAGGTACTCCCACGTCGTCATCGGGGCTCCGATCTTCGGCTGTCGCTCGCGCGCCGGCATGCGCAGGGGCACGCGCGCAAGGGGTGGTCCTGAGGCGGATGCCCAGGTATCTCGCTTACGATCACCCTATGCCTCACAAGAAACGCACGGCCACCGGTGTGCTCGGCGGTCTCGCCGGCCTGGTCGGCCTGAGTGCTGTGGCCGGGATCCTGGTCACCGCGACGGTGACCCCCGCCATCGCCGTGTCGGGTTACGCGGCGACCAGCGCTATCGACGTCTTCGACAACATGCCGAGCTACCTCGAAGTCGACGAGCTGATGCTCCCGACCGAGTTCTACCGCAAGGACGCAGACGGCAACGACGTCCTCATGACGCAGTTCTACGACCAGAACCGCATCCCGGTCACGTGGGACGAGGTCTCGCCGGTCATGTACGACGCGATCACGTCGAGCGAGGACAAGAACTACTACACGCACGGCGGCGTCGACCTGCTCGGCACCGCGAGCGCCGTGTTCGGCAACCTGCGTGGCGGCGACACCCGCGGTGGGTCGTCCATCACGCAGCAGTACGTCAAGAACGTGCTGCAGCAGGCGTGCGAGAAGGAAGCCAAGTCGCAGGACGAGGTCGAGGCGTGCTTCCGCTCGACCACCGTCTCCTCCGGCACCGACGGCATCGAGCGCAAGCTGCAGGAGATGCGGTACGCGATCCAGCTCGAGAAGCGATACCCGAAGAACGAGATCCTCCTCGGCTACCTCAACATCGCGCACTTCGGCGGCACGGTCTACGGAATCGGCGCGGCCGCTCAGTACTACTTCGGCGTGCCCGCATCCGATCTCACGATCGGCCAGGCCGCCGCGATCGCGGGCATGGTGCAGGAACCCAACACCTACCGTCTCGATCGCCCCGACAGCGAGACCAACGGCGCCGCGAACGGGTATGAGCTCACGAAGGACCGTCAGGTCTACGTCCTCAACCGCATGCTCTCCGACGGGAAGATCACCCAGGAGGAGCGGGATGCCGCTGTCGCGGAGCCCATCACCCCCAACATCCAGGAGCGCCCGCAGGGCTGCCAGCTGGCCGCGGGGGCGGAGTTCTTCTGCGAGTACGTTCGGAACATCGTCCTCGACGACCCGGCCTTCGGCGAATCGCTCGAGGAGCGGCAGCAGAACCTGCGCCGCGGCGGCATGAAGATCTACACGACGCTCGACCCGCAGCTGCAGGATGCCGCGCTCGACGCCATGTCGATCGTTCCCGCGACGGACGACCGCCTGAACCTCGGCGCTTCCGGCGTCCAGGTCGAGGTCGGAACCGGCCGCGTGCTCTCGATGGTGCAGAACCGTCCGTTCGCGCCCGTCGCCACCGACAACTCCACCACGCCGGTCAACTACAACGTGCGCAACCAGGACGGTGGCGGTGGCCACTCCGCGGGCTCGACCTACAAGGTATTCAGCCTCATCAACTGGCTGGAGCAGGGCCATTCCGTCAACGAGGTGATCAACGGCCGTGTCGGGAACAAGCGCGTGCTGACGAGCTGCGACGGCGCCACCCAGAACGTCCGCACCGGTAACAGCGGTCGCACGAACGAGATCGGCAACTTCCAGAGCAGCAACGGCTACTCGGGCACGATCAAGAAGTTCACGGAAGACTCCCTGAACTCCGGCTTCCTCGCGATGGCCGAGCGCATCTCGGTGTGCTCGACCAACCAGGTCGCCATGAAGATGGGCGTCATGCAGTCCAACGGCGACCCGCTGGACGTCAACAACAACCCCTACGACGTGCTCGGCTCCGCCGCGGTCGCTCCCATCGACATGGCGGAGGCCTACGCCGCCGTCGCCGGCGGCGGCATGCGCTGCGAGCCGAAGGTCATCGACCGCGCGATCAAGTCCGACGGCACCGACATCACGCCGCAGACCAGCTGCGATCAGGCCATCTCGGCCAACGTCGCTGCCACCGCCGCGTTCGCGCTCGAGGGCGTCATGAACGCGACGGGTCAGGGCGCCCGGATCTTCGACGGCGTGCCGGTGTTCGGCAAGACCGGTATCCACGAGTACGAGCACACCTGGATGGACGGCGCGAGCACCAAGGTCGCCACCGTGGTCTGGGTCGGCAACGTCGACGGCTTCGCGAAGCTCAACGAGTACCGCGTCAACGGCTGGCGCCTGGATCAGATCCGAAACGCCATCTGGCCGAAGATGCAGGGGGCGGCGAACGCCAAGTTCGGCGGCGACCGCTTCCCGACCCCGGACACGAACCTCACGAAGAACGTGCAGACGGACCTGCCGAACGTCGTGGGTCAGACCGTCGACGAAGCACGCGGCACGCTCGAGGCAGCCGGCTTCACGGTGAACGTCGCCGAGGCCACCGACTCGACCGAGCCCGAGGGGCGGATCGTCTCGCAGGACCCGGGTGCGGGCCGTGCTCCGGGCGGAACGACGGTGACCATCACGCCGAGCAACGGCCAGGGCGCAACGGTGCCGCCGGTGACGGGCAACCCGCAGGAGGCCGAGCGCCAGCTGCGAGCCGCCGGCTTCACCAGCGTGACGACGGCGTGCACCGAGAAGGACGATTCGGCGCAGCCGACCGTGACGGGCACGAGTCCCGGCGCGGGCGAGGCGGTCGGCCGCGGGACGCAGATCACCATCGAGTACACCGCGAAGAACTGCTGATGGCAGGCGTCCGCAGGACGCTCTCCACGATCGCCACCGCCGGTGCCCTGGGCGCCGGCGGTGCGGTCGTGTGGGGGGTGGGCATCGAGCGCCATCTGTTCACGGTCCGTCGTCACGAGATCGACGTGCTGCCTGCGGGCAGCGCGAGCATCACCGTGCTGCACCTCTCCGACGCCCACATGGCGCCGTGGCAGCGGCGCAAGCAGCGGTGGATCGCCGAGCTGGCCGAGACGACGCAGCCGGACCTGGTGATCAACACGGGTGACAATCTCGGCCACGTGCGCGGCCTCGACGGCATCCGTCGCGCCTTCGCTCCCCTGCGGGGCGTGCCAGGGTTCTTCGTCCACGGGTCGAACGACGTGTACGAGCCGAGCGCGCGGAACCCGCTGCGCTACTTCACGGGACCCTCGCGTCACGCCAAAGCAGCGCCGAAGCTCGACACCGCGGCGATGGACTCGTTCTTCGCCGACGACCTGGGCTGGTCCGAGCTCGACAACGCCGCCGCCGCCGTGCGCGTGTCCGGGATGCGGATCGCCGGCATCGGGGTCGACGACGCGCACCGCGACTGGGACGACCTCGATGCGCTTCCGGGGGCTCTGGCGGCCCTGGGAGGCCGCCGCCGGACCGACCTGACCCTCGGGGTCACCCACGCCCCGTACCGCCGCGTGCTCGACCGCTTCGCCGCGCTGGGGGCCGACATGATCTTCGGTGGACACACGCACGGCGGCCAGGTCCGCGTCCCCTTCGCGTCGCGCGCGATCGTCGCCAACTGCGACATCCCCCTCGACCAGGCGCGCGGCTTGAGCACGTGGGGTGCTGACGCCGTGCCGCTCAACGTCAGCGCCGGCCTCGGGCATTCGATCTACGCGCCGGTGCGATTCGGATGCCGCCCCGAGGCATCCGTCATCGTCCTCCGCGCGCGAGCGTGAGCCGATTCGTCTTCCGGGCCGGATCGGGGTAAGCTTGGAGGGTTGCCACGGGGTGTGGCGCAGCTTGGTAGCGCGCGTCGTTCGGGACGACGAGGCCGCAGGTTCAAATCCTGTCACCCCGACAGCGAAGAGGCTCCGCCGCAAGGCGGGGCCTCTTTCATGCCACCGGAGAACGGAGCACGGATGCCCATCCCCCGCCTGGTCGCCTTCGACCTCGACGACACCCTCGCTCCCTCGAAGAGCGCCATCGATCCGCGCATCGGACGCCAGCTGCTCGATCTCGCGGCGCGCGTCGAGGTCGCGATCATCTCGGGCGGACAGCTCGCACAGTTCACGGCGCAGGTCGTCGACCAGCTGCCCGAGACGGATGCCGAGCTGCTGTCTCACTTCCACCTGCTGCCGACGTGCGGCACGCAGTACTACCGGCTCTCCCCCGCCGGCATCGAGACGATCTACGCCCGCTCGCTGACCGACGACCAGAAGTCGCGCGCCCTCGCCGCCGTCGAGGAGGAAGCGCGTCGTCTCGGCCTGTGGGAGAGCGAGACCTGGGGCCCCATCCTCGAAGACCGCGGATCGCAGATCACCTTCTCCGCGCTGGGCCAGCAGGCTCCCGTCGACGCCAAGATGGCCTGGGACCCGACCGGCGAGAAGAAGAACGCGCTGCGGGCGGCGGCGGCGGACCGCATCCCCGATCTCGAGGTGCGCGCCGGAGGCTCGACGTCGGTCGACATCACCGAACGCGGTATCGACAAGGCCTACGGCATGACCCGCCTCATCGAGCAGACCGGCATCCCGCAGGACGACATCCTGTTCGTCGGCGACCGGCTCGACGAGACCGGCAACGACTACCCGGTGCTCGCGATGGGCGTGGCCTGCCAGGCGGTCGAGGGCTGGGAGGACACCGCTGAGTTCCTCGACCAGCTCATCCCCACGCTCCCTCTGCGCTGATCGTCCCCGCGGGCGACTCTGCAACACGCATTCGGGCCCCGGGCCGAGCAGCCGTTCGGCTGCCGGCACCGGGGCCCGTCTCTTCGCGTGCCGTCGTCAGGCTCGCGACGCGGTCTTGGCGCGGGAGGCGGTGCGACGCGGCGCTGAGCCTGTTATCGGCACGAGGCGCTGCAGTTGCGTGACGTGGCGGGGCTCGAGCTCCTCGAGGCTCGAGACGCCGAGCAGCTGCATCGTGCGCTCGATCTCGCTGCGGAGGATCGCGATGGTGCGGTCGACGCCCTGTCGCCCGCCCGCCATAAGCCCGTAGAGGTACGCGCGGCCGATGAGCGTGAACTTCGCGCCCTGCGCGATGGAGGCGACGATGTCGGCACCGTTCATGATGCCGGTGTCGACCATCACGGTCGCATCCTTGCCGACCTCGCGCACGACCTGCGGCAGGAGGTGGAACGGCACAGGTGCGCGATCGAGCTGACGACCGCCGTGGTTCGAGAGCACGATCCCGTCGACACCGAGGTCGATCAGGCGCTTGGAGTCCTCGACGTTCTGGACACCCTTGATGACGATCTTGCCGGGCCACAGGCCGCGGATCACCTCGAGGTCGTCGTAGCTGATGGTGGGGTCCATCGCGGCGTTGAGGAGTTCGCCGACAGTGCCTCCGGTGGTCGTCAGCGACGCGAACTCGAGCTTGGGTGTCGTCAGGAAGTCGATCCACCACCAGGGGCGCGGGATGGCGTTGACGATCGTGCCGACGGTCAGGGCGGGCGGGATCGAGAAGCCGTTGCGCTTGTCGCGCAGGCGCGCCCCGGCGACCGGGGTGTCGACCGTGAACATCAGCGTGTCGAAACCGGCCTCCGCGGCCCGCTTCACGAGACCGTACGAGATCTCGCGGTCGCGCATGACGTAGAGCTGGAACCAGTTGCGTCCGTGGGGGTTCGCGGCGCGCACGCCCTCGATCGAGGTCGTGCCGAGGGTGGAGAGCGTGAACGGGATGCCGGCGGCGCCCGCTGCCGACGCTCCCGCGCTCTCGCCCTCGGTCTGCATGAGTCGCGTGAATCCAGTCGGGGCGATGCCGAAGGGCAGCGCCGATCGACCGCCGAGGATCTCGGTCGACATGTCCACCGATTCGGCCGGACGAAGGATGTCGGGGTGGAACTCGATGTCCTGGAACGCCTGACGCGCACGCGCGAGCGAGATCTCGCCCTCCGCGGCGCCGTCGGTGTAGTCGAACGCCGCCTTGGGCGTCCGGCGCTTCGCGATCGTCCGCAGGTCGTCGATCGTCAGGGCCGACGAGAGTCGGCGACGACGACCGTTGAGATCGGGGGCCTTGAACTGCATCAGTTCGAGCAGCTCGGGGATCTTGGGCAGCTGGCGGGTGACCATGTCTCTCCTCTGTTCCGGCCGGGGGCCGAAGGGGTCGGGCCGGATGGGTTCAGGCGGATTCGGGGCGGACGGGGTTCGCAGACGCGTAGTACCCCGTGATGTGGTCGCGAACGGCGATGCGGGCGTCCGCGACGCGCTGCTCGTCGATCGCGAGCACGATGGCATTGTGCTCGTCGCGCAGCCGGTCGACCGCGCTGTTCCAGTCGGGGATGCGCGCGGCGCCTTCGAGCACGTAGTCCTCGATCGACGAGCGGAGGCCGGCCATCATCGCCGCGACGACCTCGTTGCCCGACGCCTCGGCCAGCGCGACGTGGAACTGCGCGTCGAGCGCGAGGAAGTCGGCGGGGCTGAGGTCGGCGGCATCCATGGCGCGCAGGGCTTCGCGCGCTCGCGCGAGGTCCACGTCGGGCGAGCCGGCGAGCTCGCCCGCGACCCACTCTTCGAGCAGGAGACGGGTGTCGACGACATCCGAGATCGCGAAGCCCTGAGCGGCCACCTGCAGGCGCAGCAGCGCCTGCATGCCTCCGGTCGGGCGGGCCACCACGATCGCGCCGGCGCTGGGCCCCGATCCGGTCGCGGTGCGGATGAGTCCCATGACCTCGAGCACGCGAAGCGCCTCGCGGACGCTCGACCGCCCGACACCGAGCTGCGCGACGAGGTCGCGTTCGGACGGCAGCCGGTCGCCGGGACCGAGCTTGCCGGCGAGAAGATCGGACTCGATCTTCTCCAGTACGACGCGCCAGGCGCGCGCCGGGGTTCCGTCAGCCATGACGCCCCTCTCCTTGGTGGCCGGACCACGATACATCTTGTGGTCTGACCGCGCAAAGCCCGGGACGGGCGCGTCGTGAAACGTATCAGGCGCGGGACGCCTCAGGAGAGCCGGCCGCCCGACTCGCGGAGGTAGCACTCCGCGCACATCGACTCGTAGGTGACACGATCGGCCGCGAGCTCATCGATCGCGACCTGGTCTCCCTCGAACACGAAGCGACCGCCGACCAGACGCGCGTTGAACAGCGCCTTCCGCCCGCAACGGCAGATCGTCTTGAGCTCCTCGAGACTGTGCGCGAGCTCCATGAGCCGAGCAGAGCCGGGAAAGGCGCGCGTCTGGAAATCGGTGCGGATGCCGTAAGCGAGCACCGGCACGTTCTCCTCCACCACGGTCCGCAGCAGATCATCGACCTGCTCCGACGTCAGGAACTGCGCTTCGTCGATGAGGAGGCAGGCGACATCCGACCCCGTCTCGGTGCGGACGCGCTCGCGGTGCACGCCGAACACGGCACGCAGATCGTCGTCCGCGCCGACGAGGAAGTCGACATCGCGCTCGACCCCCAGGCGACTGGCGATCTGTCCCGCGCCCTTCGTGTCGATCTCAGGCTTCGCGAGCAGAACGTGCTGGCCGCGCTCCTCGTAGTTGTAAGCCGCCTGCAGGAGGGCCGTCGACTTGCCGGAGTTCATCGCTCCGTAACGGAAGTAGAGCTTGGCCATACCCGTCCGTCAGGGGTTGATCGAGAGCGCGTCGGCCGTCGCCGCGATCGACGCGCGCGCGGCATCGGCGCGCGGGTTGAGCGGCTGGCCGTAGCTCGGGATGAGGTTCTTGAGCTCGGGCTCCCAGCCGGCGATACGGTCGGGGAAGCACGTCTTGAGCAGGCCGAGCATGATGGATGCCGCCGTCGAGGCGCCCGGAGACGCACCGAGGAGACCGGCGATCGAACCGTCAGCAGAGGTGACGACCTCGGTGCCGAACTGCAGCACGCCGCCCTTCTTCGGGTCCTTCTTCATCACCTGGGCGCGCTGGCCGGCCTGGATCAGCTCCCAGTCCTCGTCCTTCGCGGTCGGCATGAAGACGCGGAGCGACTCGACCTTCTTGCTGTGGTTCTTCAGCAGCTCGCCGACCAGGTAGGAGATCAGACTCGGGTTGTCGACCGCGACCTTCAGCATCGGCAGCAGGTTGTGCGGACGCACCTGCGAGACGATGTCGGTGACGCGTCCGTTCTTCAGGAACTTCGGGCTGAACGTCGCGAACGGACCGAACAGCAACGACGCCTCGCCGTCGACCACACGCGTGTCGAGGTGGGGCACCGACATCGGCGGCGCGCCGACGGAAGCCTGCGAGTACACCTTCGCCTTGTGCTGCGAGACGACCGCCGGGTTCGAGGTCTTGAGGAACTGCCCGCCGATCGGGAAGACGCCGTAACCCTTGATCTCGGGGATGCCCGACTTCTGCAGCAGCTTGAGCGCCCAGCCGCCGGCACCGACGAAGACGAATCGCGCATCGGTGTGACCAGGGGTCCTGCCGAGGCGATTGCGCCAGAAGACGCGCCACGAGCCGTCCTTCTGACGGCGGAGCGTACGCACCTCGCGGTCGGTGACGACCTCGACGCCCTGCTCCTGCAGGTGCGAGAACAACTGGCGGGTGAGCGAGCCGAAGTCGACATCCGTGCCCGCCGGAACACGCGTCGCCGCGAACGGCTCGCCCTTGCGGCGCTCCTGCATCAGCAGCGGAGCCCACTGGTTGATGACGCGCGAGTCCTCGGAGTACTCGATCCCGGCGAACAGCGGCTGGTCCTTGAGCGCCTCGTAGCGGCGCTTGAGGAAGGCGACATCCTTCTCACCGCGGACGAAGGTCATGTGAGGCGTGGCGTTGATGAACGTCGACGGCTCGTCGAGGATGCCGCGCTCGATGAGCGAGGCCCAGAGCTGACGGCTCTGCTGGAACTGCTCGTTGATCGTGATCGCCTTGCCGGGATCGACGGAACCATCCGACGCCTCGGGCGTGTAGTTCAGCTCGCAGAGCGCAGCGTGGCCCGTGCCCGCGTTGTTCCACGGGTTCGAGCTCTCCTGCGCCAGATCCGACAGTCGCTCGTGCACCTCGATCTTCCAATCGGGCTGGAGCTGCTTCAGCAGCACACCGAGCGTGGCACTCATGATGCCCCCGCCGATCAGGACGACGTCGACCTTTTCACTCACGATGCACCAGTCTATCCCGGCGCGGCGGGGGCCATCCCGCCATGCCCGTCTCGCGTCAGAGACGCTCGGCGACGATCTCCGCGATCTGCACCGCGTTCAGGGCAGCACCCTTACGGAGGTTGTCGTTACTGATGAACAGCACGAGTCCCTTGCCCTCGGGCGCAGACTGGTCGGCGCGGATGCGGCCGACGTAGCTCGGATCGTTGCCGGCTGCCTGCAGAGGCGTCGGGACTTCCTCGAGCACGACACCGGGCGCCGCGGCCAGGACCTCGCGCGCCCGCTCCGGCGTGATGTCACGCGAGAACTCGGCGTGGATCGACAGCGAGTGGCCCGTGAACACCGGGACGCGCACGCAGGTGCCGGCGACGCGCAGGTCGGGCAGCTCGAGGATCTTGCGGCTCTCGTTGCGGAGCTTCTTCTCCTCATCGGTCTCGTTGTCGCCGTCGTCCACCAGGTTGCCGGCGAACGGGATGACGTCGAACGCGATCGGGGCGATGTACTTCTCGGGCTGCGGGAAGTTGACCGCCGACCCGTTGTGCACCAGATCGAGCGTGCGCCCCTGCGCGAGCACGCCCTCGACCTGGCCGAGGAGCTCCTCGGCGCCGGCGAGACCCGAGCCCGAGACCGCCTGGTAGGTCGAGACGATGAGACGCTCGAGTCCGGCCTCGGTGTCGAGCACCTTCAGCACCGGCATCGCGGCCATCGTGGTGCAGTTGGGGTTGGCGATGATCCCCTTCGGCGGGTTCACCGTGGCGTGGGGGTTGACCTCGCTGACGACGAGGGGAACCTCGGGGTCCATGCGCCAGGCGCTGGAGTTGTCGATGACGACGGCGCCCGCCTCTGCGAAGCGCGGCGCGTGCGCACGCGATCCGGTCGCCCCCGCGGAGAAGAGGGCGATGTCGATGCCGGCGGGGTCCGCGGTGGCGATGTCCTCGACGATGACGTCATGCCCGGCGAACTCGATCGAGGTGCCCGCCGAACGCGCGGTGGCGAACAGCCGCAGCTCGCGGATCGGGAAGTTCCGCTCGACGAGAATCTCGCGCATCACCTTTCCGACCTGGCCTGTGGCGCCGACGACGGCGACGGAGAGTCCGGAATCGGAGATGCGGGTCATAGCTGTTCCTTGCGTGAAGCGGGATCGGGTTTCCGCGATTCTATCGGCGCGGCGACGGCGTCCCGGCGCACGTGACAGCCGATGACCGCGCGATTCACGCCATCTCGGGACGGTTCCACTCCCCCGGCACAGCCAGCGCACCGTAGGCGAGCTCGACGCCGTCGACGCCGACCGAAGCGGTGCAGACGAGCAGCGACAGGGTCGGGACGCCGTACGGTCGGTTGTCGCGGATGATCGCCGCGTCGTCGGTCGCGGGGGTGGCTGCGGTGTCCTGGAGCACGTCGAGCCACGGCTGCAGACTGTTCGCGCGATCGAGTTCCGGCGCGGCTGCGGCGAACTCCCCCAGCCAGCGGCGGATGCGCGCCGTCCGCGGATCGTCGACGTCGTCGTGAGCGATCATGTGCGTCCCGGGTCCGAGATCGACCGTTCGCAGGGTCGCCGCATCCCACATCGACACGCGAACCCCCTCGGCCGAGACGTCGACGAGGTTGAAGCCGTGTGTGGGCGGGGCGCCGACGGGAGGGCGTCCGGTGACCGCGTCCAGCACGATGCCGCCACGCGTGAGCGCGGGCGCGTCGTCCGCGAGCACGTCGGCTCGGTTCAGGATGACGGCGAGTCGACGGGCGGCCGGGTCGGCGGCGAGCCACGCACCTCCGGCGCGGCGGTCACGCACGCCGACGACATCGGGGAAGGCGTCGGGCCACCAGGGGCCGACGGGGTCCCACGCGCGCGACGGGTCCTCGTCGCGGACGGCCAGCAGCCGAACCGGACGGCTCGGGTCAGCGGGCACCTGGATGACGACGGTGCACATGGGATTACTCGCTCTCGGCACCCGACGGTCGCTCGGCGCACCCGCCCGGGGCCGTGGGAGGATCGGGGGCATGTTCATCGTAGTCGGGGTCACCGGTGGCATCGCCGCCTACAAGAGCGTCCACCTCGTGCGGCTGCTGGTGCAGCAGGGGCACGACGTCCACGTCATCCCGACCGACGACTCGCTGCGCTTCATCGGCCTCACGACATGGGAGGCCATCAGCCGCAATCCCGTCACGACGTCGGTGCACGACGACGTGGCCCGCGTGCGGCATGTGTCCCTCGGGCAGAGCGCCGACCTCGTGATCGTCGCGCCCGCGACGGCGAACACGATCGCCTCGATGGCCGCGGGCCTGGCATCCGATCTGCTCGGCACGACTCTCCTCGCCACCACCGCGCCCGTCGCGATCGCGCCCGCGATGCACACGGAGATGTGGCGCCACCCGGCCACGACCGCCAACATCGTCACCCTGCGCGAACGGGGCGTGCTGATCGTCGGTCCCGCGGACGGCCCGTTGACCGGCGGCGACAGCGGCCCGGGCCGCATGTCGGAGCCGGAGGACATCGTCGCGGCGGCGCTCGCGCTCGTCTCCCCCGCCCCCGCCGACCTCGAAGGCCTGCACATCGCGGTCTCGACCGGGGGCACCCGTGAGCCGCTCGACCCGGTGCGCTTCCTCGGCAATCGATCGAGCGGGCGCCAGGGGGCGGAGATCGCCGTCGAGGCGGCACGGCGCGGCGCGACGGTGACGCTCGTCGCGGCATCCGTCGATGCGGGAGTCCTCGACGCCGCCGCGGCCCACCCGCGCATCACGATCCGGCACGTCGAGACCGCGGCTCAGCTCGGCGCGGCGATGTCGGATGCCGCGACCACCGCCGACGTCGTGGTCATGGTCGCGGCCGTCGCCGACTATCGGGCCGCACGAGTGTCGGAGCACAAGCTGCGGAAAGAGGACGGCCCGCTCGAGACGATCGCGCTCGTACCCAACGACGACATCCTCGCCGGGCTCGCCGCTTCCCGCCGAGACGGTCAGACCGTCGTCGGGTTCGCCGCCGAGACCGCCGACTCCGACCTCCTCGAGCGCGCCCGCCGCAAGCGCGACCGCAAGGGCGTCGACCTGCTCGTCGTGAACGAGGTCGGGTGGGATGCCGGATTCGGGTCGGGCGAGAACGCCGTCGCCGTCATCGGAGACGGCGGAGCGGTCGTCGCCGAAGCCTCCGGCCCGAAGGACGCCGTCGCGCGCGCGATCTGGGACGCGATCGTCGCGCTCCGCGCCGCGAGCTGACGCCTCACCGCCTGGCCTTCACCCCGGCCGGGCGCGATACATCCGTCGGATGCGTGGTGCCCACGCGCGCTCAGAGCCACGCGGAGGCGACACCAGCACCACCGGTCCTGCAGATGTATCGCCACCGGCACGCCGCGGCGGGGCGGCGGCGGGGTCAGCTCAGGGCGCGCTCGCGGATGAAGTCGGTCAGCGCAGCGGCGTCGTCGGGCAGGTCGACGACGTGCTGGGGCGCGTCGAGCATGGCCTGCAGTTCGTCGGAGTACGTCAGCTCGACGCCGATGGCCTCGCGGATCGTCTCGGCGAACTTCTCGGGCTTCGCCGTCTCGAGGACGAGCATGATCTCACCGGGCTCGACATACTCCCGAGCGACCGTGACGCCGTCCGCGGTGTGCGGGTCGATGATCTCGCCCGTCCCCTCGTAGACCTCACGGATGGTCGCGAGGCGGTCGGCGTGCGTCGAGGTGCCGCTCACGATCCCGAACTCGGCGGTGAACCGGGCGAGGTCGGCGGAGAAGTCGGCGAAGCCCTGCGACTCGAGCTCGCGCCAGGCCGCGACGACCCGCTCGGGGTCACGACCGACCAGCTCGAAGATGAACCGCTCGAGGTTCGACGCCTTGGAGATGTCCATCGACGGACTCGAGGTCTGCAGCGTCTGCGCCGCAGAGCGGGGGCGGTAGACGCCTGTGCGGAAGAACTCGTCGAGCACGTTGTTCTCGTTCGCGGCCAGCACGAGCCGACGGATCGGCAGACCCATCTCGCGCGCGTAGAACCCCGACAGGATGTTGCCGAAGTTGCCCGAGGGCACCGTGATCGAGACCTCGGCGTGGCCGTCGGCATCGGTGGCGCGCAGCCAGGCCCAGAAGTAGTAGACGACCTGCGCCGTGATGCGGGCGAGGTTGATCGAGTTGACGGCGCCGAGGTGCAGCTCGCGCTTGACATCGAGGTCGCCCGCGAGCTCCTTGACGAGGTTCTGGCAGTCGTCGAACACGCCCTCGATCGCGATGTTGTGAATGTTGGGCTCGTCGAGCGAGAACATCTGCGCCCGCTGGAACGGGCTCATCCGCCCCTGCGGCGACAGCATGAAGACCGCGATGCGCTCCTTGCCGCGCAGCGCGTACTCCGCAGCCGAGCCGGTGTCGCCCGACGTCGCGCCCAGCACGTTCAGCACGGAGCCGGTGCGCTCGAGTGCGTGCTCGACGACCTGCCCGAGGAACTGCATCGCCAGGTCCTTGAAGGCCAGCGTCGGCCCCTCGGAGAGTCCGACGAGCGTCATCCCGCCGCCGATGCGCCGCAGCGGCACGACGGCGTCCGGGAAGGGCGCGTACGCCGCCTCGGTCATGCGCGCGAGATCGTCGCGCTCGATGTCGGTCGCGAAGAGCCCGAGCACCTCGGTGGCCAGCTGCGGGTAGGTCAGCGCGCGCCAGCGCTCGAGAGTCTCGGGCGCGACGGTCGGCATCTCCTGCGGCACGGCCAGGCCGCCGTCGGTCGCGAGCCCCTCGAGGAGCGCGTCGCAGTACGGCAGCGGCTCAGCGCCGCCTCGGGTCGAGATGTACAGCACGCGGGCTCCTCGGTGACGGGTCGGGGACGGCTTTCGATTCTCGCAGGTGCCTCACCTGCCCGGCGACGACGCGGGCGTCGACAGCCGGACGGGTCTCAGCGACCGGTGCCGGCGTAGACGACGGCTTCCGTGTCGCCGTCGAGCCCGTATGCCGTGTGCACGACGCGGGCGGCTTCGGCCAGCTCGTCGCCACGGACGACGACGGAGATGCGGATCTCGGAGGTCGAGATCATCTCGAGGTTGACGCCCGCGTTCGAGAGCGCCTCGAACAGCGTGGCGGAGACGCCGGAGTGCGTGCGCATACCCGCCCCGACGACCGACAGCTTTCCGATCTGATCGTCGTGAACGAGGCTCTCGAACCCGACCTCGTTCTGCTCACCCGCGAGGGCGCGTAGCGCGAGCGTGGCATCCGTCTTGGGCAGGGTGAACGAGATGTCGGTGCGCCCCGTCGCGGCGGCGGAGACGTTCTGGACGATCATGTCGACGTTCGCACCCGACTTCGCCACGATCTTGAAGATCTCGGCGGCCTTGCCCGGTACGTCCGGCACGCCGATGACGGTGATCTTGGCCTGGCTGAGGTCGGTGGCGACGCCCGCGACGATCGGCTCTTCCATCTCTTCTTCCTTTCGGCCTTCGGGCAGCGTCATCCCGGGCCCGAGCACGAACGTGCCGGATCCCGAGCTGAACGTCGACCGGGCGTTGATCATGACACCGTGACGGCGGGCGTACTCGACCGCACGGATGTAGAGGACCTTGGCACCGTTCGCGGCGAGTTCGAGCATCTCCTCCGCGGAGACGACGCCGAGCTTGCGGGCCTTGGGCACGACGCGCGGGTCGGCGGTGTAGATGCCGTCGACGTCGCTGTAGATCTCGCAGACGTCGGCCGAGAGCGCTGCGGCGAGGGCGACAGCGGTCGTGTCGGAGCCGCCACGGCCGAGCGTCGTGATGTCGCGAGTGTCTCGGTTGAACCCCTGGAACCCCGCGACGATGACGATCGCGCCTTCGTCGAGGGCCTCGCGCAGTCGTACTGGCGTGACGTCGACGATGCGCGCCGCGCCGTGCGTGGCATCCGTGATCATGCCGGCCTGGCTTCCGGTGAACGACCGCGCCTCGAAGCCCATCGAATGGATGGCCATGGCCAGGAGAGCCATCGAGATCCGCTCGCCCGAGCTGAGGAGCATGTCGAGCTCGCGGGGAGCCGGGATCGGTGCGACCTCGTTCGCGAGATCGAGCAGCTCGTCGGTGGTGTCGCCCATGGCGCTCACCGCGACGACGACGTCGTGACCGGCGCGACGGGTGTCGACGATGCGCTTCGCGACGCGCTTGATGCTCTCCGCGTCGGCGACGGACGACCCGCCGTACTTCTGCACGATCAATGCCATGTGGGACTCCCGGATGCCGGTGCCGGCGCGATTGCTACGGGCGCCCGGATGCCGCGCCCACCGGACCATCTTACGGAGCGTCCCATGCGCGCAGCGCCATGTGACGCCCCTCCGCAGGCGCGACCGAGGACGCGCGGACCTAGGCTGGAACGTATGGGACGCCGCTCGCTCTTCACGGCGCTGAATGCGCTCGTCCACACCTCGGATCCGGCCGGCGGCCCGGTGACGGAGATGCTCCCGGTGATCGACGACGCGTTCGCCGTGCGGGTGCTCGATCTCGCGATCCGGCTCGGCGAGACGATGCTCGTCGCGGGCTCGCCCGCGAGCGAGGTGACGCTGACGATCGTGCGGGTCGCCGGTGTGTACGGACTCGACCCCGTGCACGTCGACGTGACCTACAACTCGATCACCGTCGCGCACCATCGCAGCGGCGACGACAGGCCCATCACCCTCATGCGCGTGGTCCGCGGTGCCGCACCCGACCACGCGCGTCTGCAGCGGCTGCAGGCGCTCGTGACCGAGATCCGGGCGGGCCTCCCCTGGGATGCCGCCGCCCTCCGCTTCCGCGGCATCCGCCGTACCCCGTTCCGCTACCACCAGCCCGTCGCGGTCTCCGCGCAGGCACTGCTGGCGGTCGGCGTGGCGGTGATGTTCGGGGCCAACTGGCTCGTCATCCTCCTGTCGTTCCTCGCCGCAGGTTCAGCGGCCGTCACCCAGTTCCTGCTGGGCCGGGCGCGCGTTCCGTTCTTCTTCAGCCAGATCGCCGGTGCCTTCGTGCTGACGATCGTCGCGGCGGCCTCGCCGCTTCTGCGCGCGACGGGGTGGGAGGCCGCCATGACCATGCGGCCCTCCGTGATCGTCGCGTCCGGCATCGTGCTCATGCTCGCGGGCCTCACGGTGGTCGGTGCCGCCCAGGACGCCATCGACGGGTTCGCGCTGACAGCCATGGGCCGCATCCTCGAGCTCGTGACGCAGACGCTCGGCGTCGTCCTCGGCATCCTGGCCGGCATCGAGACCGCCCGGGTCGTCGGACTAGGGCTCGAGGCGCCGACGGAGGCGCTGCCCCTCGGCCCCGTGCCGCTGCAGTTCCTCGGTGCGGGACTGATCGCTCTCGCAGTCGCCGTCATCAACGGAGCCGGGCTCCGCATCATCGTCGTCAGCGTCGCTCTCAGCGTGGTCGCGTGGCTCGGCTACGTCGCGGCGGCCTCGGTCGGCTTCGAGACGGCCGCGGCGAGCGGCGTCGGGGCGTTCGTCGGCAGCCTCGTCGGCATCCTCGCCGCCTATCGTCTGCACGTGCCGTCCGTCGCGATCACGACGGCGGCGATCCTCCCCATGGTCCCGGGAGCCGCGGTGTTCCGCGGGCTCCTCGGAGTGGTCGAATCCGGTGACAGCCCCGCGACCCTGCTGACGGGGTTCAGCACCCTCGCGGCGGCCGCGACCGTCGGGATCGCCCTGGCTGTCGGCGCGTCGCTCGGCATCTACCTGGGTCAGCCGCTCCGCGCGTCGCTCGGATCCGTCATTCGTACGCGGGCGCGGGTGCGCTGACCGTCCGAAACGCCAGACGGCCGCGTCGCAAGCAGGCGCGAGGCCTGCCGCGGACGCGGCCGTGACGACGTCGAGGATCAGCCGAACAGGGCGGCAGCCTCTTCGTAGCGGTAGAGCGGGACGGTGTTCAGCTCGCCGAGGGCCTCGTCGAACGAGACACGGACGATGTCGGTGCCCTTGAGCGAGACCATCTGGCCCCATGCGCCGTCGACGAGCGCGTCCGCTGCCGCGAGACCGAGGCGCGTGGCGAGCACGCGGTCGAACGCCGACGGCGAGCCGCCGCGCTGGATGTGGCCGAGCACGGTCGCGCGCGTCTCGATGCCGGTCAGGCGCTCGATCTCGGGTGCGAGCACCTCGCTGATGCCGCCCAGGCGCGGACGGTTGAACGCGTCGAGGCCCTTGTCGCTGTAGGCCTCGTCCTGGCCGGTGAGCTTGAACCCCTCCGAGACGACGACGAGCGGCGCGCGGCCGCGGTCGAAGGCCTTGGTGACCTGCGCCGTGATCTCCTCGATCGACATCGGCACCTCGGGGATGCAGATGACATGGGCGCCGGCGGCGATACCGGCGTGGAGAGCGATCCAGCCGACATGACGGCCCATGACCTCGGCGACCATGCAGCGCTGGTGCGAGTCACCCGTCGTGCGCAGACGGTCCATGGCGTCGGTCGCGATGTTGACGGCCGTGTCGAAGCCGAACGAGTAGTCGGTCGCCTTCAGGTCGTTGTCGATCGTCTTCGGCACGCCGAGGACGTTGATGCCGTCGTTCGCCAGGCGGTTGGCCGCGGCGAGCGTGCCCTCGCCGCCGATGGCGATGATGCCGTCGATGCGGTGCTTGTCGAGCGTCGCGGCGATGTTCTCGGCACCACCGCGGGGGCCCTCGTACGGGTTCGTGCGGCTGGTTCCCAGAATGGTGCCGCCGACCTTAGACAGGCCCTTCACCTCGTGGCGCGTGAGCGGGAAGAAATCGCCGTCGACGACGCCGCGCCAGCCGTCGCGGATGCCGACGAACTCGATGTTGTACGAGGTGGTGCCCTTGAGCACGACGCCTCGGATGACAGCGTTGAGTCCGGGGCAGTCGCCGCCGCTCGTGAGGATGCCGATCTTCATGGGGAGATCCTTCGTTGTTGCTCAGGGTGGAGTGTGGCGACGCTGCCTGGAGTCGAGACTATCGTCGCGGCGCGGGTGCTGCCAGGCGAGCGCACCGGGAGAACCCCGGCGACCGGGCTCGCGTCCGACGCGGCGCTCGATCGATCGAGCTTGGCACGGAACCGAGGCTGCGACACGATCGGATGATGCGCAGACTCATCAACCGCCTGACCGCAGCCTTCGGAGGCACCGAGCCCGACTACATCGCGGAGATCGCCGCCGCGAACGATGACGCGGCGGATGTCGTCCTCGCCCATACCCGGTGCTTTCCCGCCGCCTACACGCGCGGCGGCACGGCGGGCGTGATGTCGGCGGAAGGCGTCATCCGCAGCGCGGCCCTCTCGGCGGCGCAGAACACGATCGCGGGGGCCCAGCATGTGTCGGGCGGTGCGGATTCGATCGCCGCCGGTCTGTCGCGAGACGCCGACCTCCGCATCCTCGCTCTCGGCGACCACCGCGTCACGTGGTGGGACTTCGGGATGACCGGAACCCAGCCGCCGGCCGAGCTCGTGCAGAGCGTCGCGCGAGCGGACATCGCTTCGATCACCGACACCGGCAAGCGCGCCCAGGGCGGCGCCGTCGTGGTCCGGTTCGCATTCGTCGACGGCTCGACCTTCGACTACCGCTTCATCCAGCCGTCGGACGAGTTCTGGGCGGTTGCGAGGACGTACCCCACGGCGTCCTGACCACGTCGGCGCGGAGACGACAACGGCCCGACTCGGTTCGGAGATCGAACCGGGCCGGGCCGTTTCCGGCGGATGGAGCTCAGTCGGCGCCCAGCGCCTGACGGAGCAGGTGCATGAGAGCCGACAGCTGCACCGAGTCGCTCGAGGTGGGATCCACGGCCTCACCGTCGAGCGCGCGGGCCGCGAGCCCCTGCTTCGAGTCGATGAGCTCGGCGATCTTCGTGTCGATGGTGTGGGCGGCGATGATCCGCCACGCGGTGACGGGCTCTTCCTGACCGATGCGGTGCACGCGGTCGATCGCCTGCGTCTGCTCGGCCGCGGTCCACGACAGCTCGGCGAGCACGACGTTCGAGGCAGCCTGCATGTTCACGCCGACGCCGGCCGCCGTCAGGGAGCACACCGCGATGGCGACGTCGGGCTCGTTGTTGAACGCATCGATCGCGTCCTGACGCGCCGTGGCGCTCTGGTCGCCGCGCAGCGACACCGTCCGCAGCCCGGCGGCCGCGAAATGGGCCTCCGCGGCATCCATGACGTCGATGTGCTTGGCGAAGAACACGACCTTGCCGACCGAGCGCTGCAGCTGGGCCGCATAGTCGGCAGCCAGCACGGCCTTCGCCTGACCGATGCGGCGGACCATCGTGAAGACGTTCTCAGCACCGGTGCCCGCGGCCTTGGACTCCTCGAGCTCCTGTGTCGCGACGAGGCGCACGATGTCGGAGTCGGCCTCGCCGATGAGCACCCGGTCGCCGCGAGCCTCGATGATGCGGCGGTATCGCGCGGCCAGACGCTCGCCGAGCTCGTGCTCGGCCTGGCGGATCGACCGGCCGTACTCGTCGTCGAGCTGCACGGGCAGATCTGCGACGAGCTTGTCGGGAAGGTCCGCGGCGACGTCCTTCTTCTTGCGGCGCACGATGCCCATCGAGATGACGGCGTCGCGAGCAGCGGGATAGAAGGCCTTGTCGGCCGGCGTCAGGCCGGTCTCGTCGAGTCGCTCCATGAGGACAGGCCCCGGCTTCTCGCCGTTGGTCCATCCGAGGAACCGCCAGATGGCGTCGAAGTCCTCGACGTCGTTGATCAGCGGGGTTCCGGTCAGGGCGAGCATGAGCGGGTCGCGCACCTGCTCGCGGATGCGTCCCGCGAGAGCGAGCACGTTCTGCGAACGCTGCGAGCCGAGGTTCTTGATGAAGTGGGCCTCGTCGACGACCATGCCGCGCAGACCGATGGACCCGAGCCACGAGAGGTGACGGTCGAGAACCTCGTAGTTGACGATGAAGACGTCGGCGAAGGCGTCGATCTGATCGCCGTCGCCCGAGATCACCGTCGCGCGACGCTGCGGCGTCCAGCGCTCGACCTCGCGGGCCCAGTTCATCTTCACGACGTTCGGCACGACGGCCAGCAGCGGGTAGGCGCCGGCGACGGATGCCGCGAGCACCGACTGCGCCGTCTTGCCGAGCCCCGGCTCGTCGGCGAGCAGGAACGAGCGGTGACCGTCGCGCACCGCCTCGAGGAACCGCGACTGGTGCGGCATGATCTCGAGGCCCTTCGGCGACAGGCGGTCGAACTCGGGCACCGGGGGCAGGTCCATCGAAGCCGCCGAGCCGCCGGCACCGGACTCGAACGCCTTGTAGAGCGGGCCCATCAGCTCCCAGCCGTCGAGTCGGCGACGCGGGGTGTCGTGGGGCTTGTGCAGTTCGGGGTCGGGGGCGAGGAACGGATTCGACTCGCGACGTGCCAGTACCTGCGGCGGAGTCACCTGGCGCTCGGCGAGTGCCGCCGGGACCACGGGCGCCTGCACGGGCACGATGTCGGTGATGATCAGCTCGTCCTCGGGCAGCTCGGCGCCCGACTCGAGCAGCCAATCGCGCCGCATGCGCTTCGCGACCGGCGACGTCGCCTGGTCGACCTCGAGCAGCTGGATGAGCGACGTGTCTCGCGCGGCCGTCTTCGCGAGGATGGTCGCGACTCCGTCGAGCCGCTTGAGCAGCTCTGCCCGGGCGGCGGTCGAGATGTTCTCGTCGGCCTTCACCCGCGCACGCTCTTCGCGCACCAGGAACGCGATGACCTGGAACTTCACGCGATTGGTCGGTCCGAGCTTGCCGCGCTGCGCCTTGGCCTCGACCTCGCGCACCTTGCGCGCGAGGATCGGGATCAAGGGCGCGTCGTCGTCGCGTCGGGCGGACGAGGACTTTCGTCGGCGGTTGGCGGTCGCTGCGGCGGTGGCCATGGTCGGCATGCTCCTCCTGAGCCTGATTGCCGGGATTCCGTCGTGACGGAACGTACGGGTGCCGCTCGGACGGACACCGAGGCGTCATGCGAGCGAAGGGCGATCGCGCCGGCCGGCCGCGGGCACTCGCTTCAGCGAGCTGCGGCGTCGAACCCGACGATGTCCCCGCCGACCATTCTATGCCACGACGGACGTGCCCCGCGAGGTGGCCGCGGGGCACGTCGTGGTCGGGGGCCGACTATGCGTTCCGCCGCGCCGGCCGCAGCGCCGATCGCAGCCGCAGGCTGTTGATTACGACGAAGACGCTCGAGAACGCCATCGCGGCCGCGGCGACCATCGGGTTGAGCAGTCCGGCGACCGCGAGCGGAACGGCGGCGACGTTGTAAGCGAAGGCCCAGAACAGGTTCCCGCGGATGATGCCGAGCGTGCGACGGCTGAGCTCGATGGCCTCGGCCACGGCGCGGGGGCTGCCCGCAGTCAGGGTGATGTCGCTGGCGTGCTTGGCGGCGTCCGTGCCGCCGCCCATCGCGATGCCGAGGTCGGCGGCCGCGAGTGCGGCCGCGTCGTTGACACCGTCGCCGACCATCGCGACCCGCTCCCCCGCTGCCTGGCGACGTCGCACCTCGTCGAGCTTGCCCTCGGGCCGGACGTCGGCGACGACCTCGTCGATGCCGAGCTCGCGAGCCACCGCTGCCGCGGCCCCGGCGTTGTCCCCGGTGACCAGGACGACGGATGCTCCGGTGCGGTGAAGACGCGCCACGGCCTCGCGGGCGTCGTCGCGGACACGGTCCGACACCGCGATGACCGCCCGGATCGCACCGTCCCAGCCGACGGCGACGACGGTCGCCCCGGATGCCGCAGCGTCGCGAGCGGCAGCGTCGAGCTCGGGGCTCGGGGCCGCGAGGCGGTCGGTGGCGAACGCCATGCTCCCCGCGGTGACCTCCCGCCCGTCGACCCGGCCGCTGACACCGCCGCCGGCGACTCCCGTGAACTGCGAGACCGGGGGCACCGCTCCAGCAGCGGCGACGATCGCGCGCGCGATCGGGTGCTCGGACGCGGACTCGACGGCGCCAGCCGCCCGGAGCGCGTCGTCGCGGTCGACGCCGTCGGCGGTGACGACCGACGCGACCGACATCCGTCCTTCGGTGAGCGTGCCGGTCTTGTCCATGAGGACGACATCGATACGCTCGGCTGCCTCGAGGGCCTCGGGACCGGTGATGAGGATGCCGAGCTCGGCACCACGACCCGTTCCGACGAGGACGGCGATGGGCGTCGCGAGTCCGAGGGCGCACGGGCAGGCGATGATGAGCACCGCCACGGCGGCGGTGAAGCCCGCCGCCACAGGCGCGCCGGCGACGATCCAGCCGACGAGGGTCAGCACGGCCACGACGATGACGACGGGCACGAACACCGCGGAGACACGGTCGGCGAGGCGCTGCACGCGGCTCTTTCCCGACTGTGCCTCGTCCACGAGGCGCGCGAGGTGCGCGAGACGGGTCTCATCGCCGACCGAGGTGGCGCGCACCCGGAGACGTCCGCCCGAGGCGATCGTGCCGCCGGTCACCTCCGAACCGGGGCCGACGTCGACCGGCACCGACTCACCGGTGAGCATGCTCTCGTCGATCGCCGCGGCACCGTCGACGACGATGCCGTCGGTGGCGACCTTCTCCCCGGGGCGTACGACGAACTCGTCGCCCTCTCGGAGCGTCTCGATGCCGACCCGCCGACCGTCCGGCAGCTCGACGTCGGTCGCTCCGAGCTCGAGCAGCGCGTGCAAGGCGGCCCCCGCACGTCGCCGCGACCGCTGCTCGATGTACCGACCGAGCAGGATGAGCACGGTCACCGCCGCGGCCACCTCGAAGTAGACGAGCGAGGTCGGGTCGTGCACGGGGCCGAAGAGGACGACGTCGTGACGGATGCCGATGCGCCCGGCCGACCCGAACAGCACCGCCCACAGGCTCCAGGCGAAGGCGGCGAAGGTGCCGAGGGTCACGAGGGTGTCCATCGTCAGCGCGCCGTGTCGCGCGTTCGCGAACGTCGCGCGATGGAAAGGCCACCCGGCCCAGAAGACCACCGGGGCGGTGAGGACGAGCGACACCCACTGCCATCCGGGGAACTGCCACGCCGGAACCATTCCGAGCACGACGACGGGCGCCGCGAGGACGATGCCCCAGATCAGCCGGGTGCGCAGCGTGGTCCGCCCCGGCACGTCCTCGACGTCGTGCTGGTGACCGCCGGCGGCCTCGTGGCTCGCGTGGTCGTCGTGCTCGTGCGCGGGTCGCTGCGGGCGCCCGCGCGGAGCACGGACCCGGGCGGTGTACCCCGCTTCGCCGACGGCCGCGACGAGGTCGTCGACCGAAACGGTGGCGGGATGCTCGACGCGCGCCGACTCGGTGGCGAGGTTCACCGACGCGTGGACACCGTCCAGGCGCTGCAGCCGCTTCTCGACGCGGGCGACACAGCTCGCGCACGTCATCCCCTCGATGTCGAGGACGGCGTGGCTGCTGTCGCGCCCGGCGGTGTCGGCGGACATCAGCGGCGTCCGGTCACCGTGTAGCCGGCCTCGGCGACAGCGGCCGAGACGACGTCGTCGTCGGGCGGCTGCACGGCTGTGACCGCGACCGTGCCGGCGTCGACGTCGACGTCGACGTCGGAGACGCCCGGGACGAGTCCGAGCTCGCGGGTCACCGCCGCGGCGCAGTGGCCGCAGGTCATGCCCTCGACGGAGTAGGTCTGAGTCGTCATGATGCTCCTCTTTCGTTCAGCGACGTCAACCACGATACCCCCCTGGGGTATTCCCGTCGAGGCCCCGACACCGGGACGGCGTACGCTGAAACCATGTCCACGATCTCCGAGCGCGAGCTCGCCGCGACCCTCGACCACGCCATCCTCAAGCCCGAGCTGACCCGCGAGCAGGTCGATGCCGAGCTCGACATCGCCGCCGAATGGCGGGTCTTCTCCGTGTGCGTGCGACCCTCCGACATCCCCCATGCCGTCTCGCGTCTTTCAGGCACCGGCGTCGCCGTCGGCACCGTCATCGGCTTTCCCCACGGCACCACCTCCACCGCCGCGAAGGTGGCCGAGGTTCGGCAGGCCGCGGCAGACGGAGCATCGGAGTTCGACATGGTCGTCAACATCGCGGCACTGCGCTCCGGATTCGATGACGTCGTCGTCGACGACATCCGCGCCGTGGTCGACGCCGCCGAAGGCAAGATCGTCAAGGTCATCCTCGAGACCAGCCTGCTGGACGACGAGCAGATCGCGCGCGGCAGCCGGCTGACCGAAGCCGGCGGAGCCGACTTCGTCAAGACCTCGACCGGTTTCGCCGGTGGAGGCGCCACGGTCGCCCACGTCCGCCTGATGCGCGAGAACGTCGGCGAGGCCGTTCAGGTCAAGGCCTCCGGCGGCGTGCGCAGCTTCACCGACGCCGTCGCGATGCTCGACGCTGGCGCCACGCGCCTCGGCACGAGCGGCAGCGCGACGATCCTCGGCGAAGCGCGCCGGCTCGAGGCCGGCGACGAGGCCACGGGCGCCGTCGACGAGTCGTCGTACTGACTCCCCGCGGGCTCCGGCCCGCCCGGTGCGCGAGGCGCTGGTCTCAGGCGAGAGCCTCGCGCACCCGGACGACATCGTCGTCCATCTGCTCGATCAGCGCCGGAATGCCCGCGAAGGCGACCATCCCTCGGATACGCGCCGTGAACCGCACCTCGACGCGGTGACCGTAGAGGTCGAGGTCGGTCTCGTCGAGCACGTACGCCTCGACCTGACGCTGCGGCACGTCGTCGAACGTGGGGTTGGTGCCGACCGAGATCGCTGCCGGATACCGGATGACGCTCGCGGGAAGCGTCCCGTCGGCTCCCGGCATCCCGAGGTCGACGAGCCAGCCCGCGTACACGCCGTCGGCCGGGATGAAGCCCGCGGCGTCCGTCGCCAGGTTCGCGGTCGGATAGCCGAGCTCGCGCCCCCGCTTGAGCCCGTGCACGACCTCCGCTTCGACGGCGTGGGGCCTGCCGAGGAGCCGGGCCGCCCCCGCGACGTCGCCCTCCGCGAGCAGGTCGCGGACCCAGGTCGACGAGACCCGACGCCCCGCGTCGCGGGCGCGCACGTCCGTGACCACGTCGACGCCGAACCCGTGCTCGCGCCCGAGCGCGGTGAGCATGTCGGGATCGCCCTCGCCCCCGCGTCCGAAACGGAAGTCGTCGCCGACGAGGACCCCGACGGCGCCGAGCGAGCGCACCAGGATGCGCTCGACGAAGTCGCGTGCCGACAACGCCGCGAGCTCGGCGTCGAACCGCAGCACGAGCACGGCGTCCACCCCCGCCGTGGCGAGAAGGCCGATCTTCTGGTCGAGCGCGACGAGCGGCTCGGGGCACAGCTCGGGGCGCAGCAGGCTCAGCGGGTTGCGATCGAAGGTCACAGCCACGACGCGCGCGCCACGGGCGGCGGCATCGACGCGGGCACGGTCGATGACGGCACGGTGGCCGGAATGCACGCCGTCGAACTTGCCGATGGCCACGACGCTCGGGCCGAAGTCCGCGGGAACCTCGGCGGGGTCTCGATATACGGTCACCATGACGATCCCTCCAGGACGGTCGGACGCTCGCCGCTCGCCGCCGAGCCGTCACGATGCGACACGAGCCACCAGATGCCCACGAAGGGCAGGGCGAGCGGCACCCAGAAGTATCCGAAGCCGTACCCCGACCACACCGTGGCGTCGTGCGAGAACAGCTCGGGCAGCACCAGGCTGAGCGTGCCGACGACGAGGACTCCCACCAGCTCGAAGCAGATCGCGACCCACGCGATCGCGTACCACGTGCGCGAGCTCGACTTCACGAGCGCGACCGTCGCCAGCACGTACACGAGCGCGGCGGCTGCGGACAGCGAGTACGCCAGCGGCGCGTTCGAGAAGTCCTCGACGATCTGAACGAACGAGCGTCCCGTGGCGGCGAGCGCCATCACGGCGTACACGACCACCAGGACACGGCCGATGCCGGTCATTCGAGGGCGGGGATGATCCATGACCCCACCAATGATAGGCGGCGCACGGGCGGCTTCAGACGACCTGAACCGTCCAGATGACCTGCATCCGCCACGTCATGATCGCCACCGACAGGGCCGCGACGCCGAGGATGACGGTGCTCCAGCGGCTGCGTTCGATGAGAGCCCAGAACACGGCGGCCGGGGGCAGCAGAACGGCGGAGACGAGATACACCCAGAACTCCAGCAGGCTGCCCGAGGGGGTGTTGCCGGCGAGAGGCGCGATGATCGCGACGACGACCTGGGCGATCAGGAGCACCTCGACGAGGGCGAGCGCCCCGACCGACAGGTCGCTGGGCCGCCGGTTCGCGAGGCCGAGACCCACGCAGAGCAGTCCGGCGGCCACGGCCACGGCCACCTGCACGATGGTGAAGACCGTGATCATGCGTCCTCCGCCATGTTCATGAGGCTCTTCACGTCTTCGCCCCGTCGCTCGACGATGCCCACGAGTCTCCCGTCGGGATCGATGGCCGCCGGATGCGGCGTGAGCAGGCGGGAGGCGGCTCCGGCGAGTCGCTTGCCGTGGCGCAGGTCACGCGCCTCGTCGGCGCTCACCTCGACGGCTCCGAGCACGGCGGCGGCGACATCCGCGTCGCGGAGGAGTTCGGTGTCGGGGGCGATCTCGGTCGCGGCATCCGAGACGTCGAAGGGACCGATGCGGGTGCGCCGGAGCGCCGTGAGATGCCCGCCGACCCCGAGGTCCGCACCCATATCGCGGGCCAAGGCGCGGATGTAGGTGCCGCTCGTGCAGTCGACGACGACGTCGACATCGATCACCCGGGAGTCTCCCCCCTCGACGCCGCCGGGCGCGACATCGAGGGCGACCTCGCGCACGTCACGCACGTCGAAGCGGGAGACGGTCACGCGACGCGCCTTCAGCTCGACCTCTTCGCCCGCGCGGGCCAGGTCGTACGCCCGCTTCCCGCCGATCTTGATCGCCGACACCCGGCTCGGCACCTGGTCGATCTCACCGGTGAGGGCCGCGATGCCGCGATCGATGCCGGCGCGGTCGACCGCGGCGAGAGCGGTGTCCGTCGCATGCTCGGTCACCGCACCGTCGGCGTCGTCGGAGTCCGTCGAGACACCGAGGCGGATCGTGGCCTCGTAGGTCTTGTCGAGGCCGACGATGTAGGTCAGCAGGCGCGTGGCCGGCCCGACACCGAGGACGAGCAGCCCCGTCGCCATCGGATCCAGCGTGCCGGCGTGGCCGATCTTGCGGGTACCGAGGGCTCGACGGGCTCGGGCGACGACGTCATGACTGGTCATACCGCCCGGCTTGTCGACGAGCAGGATGCCGCGGGGCGCGGGTTCGGGCATGCCTCCCAGCCTACGGCGAGCCCCGTCCGCGGCGCTTCGGGCGCAGTTCGCAGCATCCAGCGCGGTTCAACCTGCGCTCGAAGCTCGGAACTGCGCCCTATCCTCCCGCCGTACCGGCCCCGCCCGCGGTCAGTCCAGCGCCAGCTCGACGGTCGCGAACGAATGCGGCGGCAGCGTCACGACCAGCTCGCCGCCGTCGAGAGCGGTCTCGAGAGGCCGCGGCTCGACCCGGTCGGGCGCATCGGCGTCGTTGTACGTCGTCGCGCTCTCCGCTCCCAGCACCCGGGCGCGCGTCACGCGGGCACCGCGCCCCCGGAGGTCGATGCGGAACTCGCACGCGTCGTCCGCCGAGAGGTGGGTGAGCGAGATGAGCGCCGAGCCGTCCTTCGTCGATGCCGACATCGACACCAGCGGCAGCTCTCCGCCTCGTGCCGTCGTCGCTGGCGCGTCGAGCACGTGCGCAGCGAGCGTGCGGGCGTCCTGGTGCCCCTTGTTCATCTCGAAGACGTGGTAGGTGGGCGTGAGCACGAGCTTGTCGCCGTCGGTGAGCAGCATCGCCTGCAGGACGTTGACGGTCTGAGCGATGTTGGCCATCGAGATGCGCCGCGCATAGCGATGGAAGATGTCGAAGTGGATGCCGGCGACGAGCGCGTCGCGGATCGTGTTCTGCTGGAACAGGAAGCCCGGGTTCGTCCCCTTCTCGGCGTTCCACCACGTGCCCCACTCATCGCAGACGAGGCTCACCCGGTTCTCCGGGTCGTAGGAGTCCATGACCGCGACGTGCCCGCGGACGACCCGCTCGAAGTCGCGCGCATAGGCCATCGTGTCGTAGAACTGCGCGTCGGTGAAGGCCGTCGCGTCCTCGCGATTGATGCCCGATCCGGTGTGCGTGTAGTAGTGGAACGAGATCGCCTGGTAGGGGTGCTTGTCGTAGAGGTTCGCAGCGTGCGACTCGACGAGCGACTTCACCAGCACGCGCGTCCACTCGAAGTCGTCCTCGTTGGCGCCCGCCGCGATGAGGGTCAGCGTGTTCTCGCCGTGATCGTGACAGTAGGTCGCGTAGCGGCGCGCCTCCTCGGCGTAGAACTCGGGCGAGAGGTGTCCGCCGCAGCCCCACGGCTCATTGCCGATGCCCCAGAACGGCACCCGCCAGGGCTCGTCGCGTCCGTTCTCGCGGCGCAGACGCGCCATGGGGCTGTCGTCATCGCGTGTGAGGTACTCGACCCACTCCGACATCTCCTGGACCGTGCCGCTGCCGACGTTGCCGTTGACGTACGCCTCGGTGCCGAGCAGGTCGCACAGATCCATGAACTCATGGGTTCCGAAGTGGTTGCTCTCGACGACGTCGCCCCAGTTCGTGTTGGCGATCTTCGGCCGTTGCTCGCGCGGACCGACGCCGTCTCGCCAGTGGTACGTGTCGGCGAAGCACCCGCCTGGCCAGCGGAGATTGGGGATGTCGAGCGCACGGAGCGCCTCGACAACGTCCGTACGGATGCCGCGGACGTTGGGGATCGCCGAATCCTCACCGACCCAGAAGCCGTCGTAGATGCACCGTCCGAGGTGCTCGGCGAAATGGCCGTAGATGTGGCGGTTGATGCGGTCGCCGACGACGTCGAGGTCGATGACCGCACGTGCAGACGAGGTCATGTGGTTCTCCCGTGCTCGTGCTCGGTGAGCGGGACCAGCGGAGGGCGCTCCGCGGTCGTGGTCAGGGTGATGCGGCGGCCGTCTCGGGCCGATCGGGTGAGAGCGCTCATGATCTCGAGGACGTGCAGAGCGACCTGGCCGCTCGCACGCCCCGCGCCGGTACCGCCGCGCACGAAGTCGAGGACACCGATCCCGCGACCCGCACCGCGGTAGCCCGCGCGGGGCGCGATCGCCGACCACTCGGCGGCGCGGGGTCGACGCAGGGTCACGTCACCGTCGAAGAAGTTGGGATCGGGCAAGGTCAGTGACGCGGTCTCGCCGTGAACCTCGATCGGTGCGGCGTGGGTCGCGGCGGCGTCGAAGCTGAACGTGACCGTCGAGATCGCGCCGCCCGCGTGCTCGAGCACGCCGGTGACATGCGTGTCGATCTCGACGGGGATGCGCTCCCCTGCTCGCGGTCCCGAGCCGATCGTGCGCTCGTCGCGCGATCGCGATGACGCACCCGACACGCTGACGACGGGCCCCAGCAGATGGAACAGCGCGGTGAGGTAGTACGGCCCCATGTCGTAGAGCGGTCCCCCGCCTTCGCGGTAGTAGAAGTCGGGATGCGGATGCCATGCCTCATGGCCCGACGACAGCCACGTCGCGACGGCCGCGACCGGTCGTCCGATCTCACCGGCGTCGACGACCGCTCGCGCGGTCTGCACGCCCGATCCCAGCACCGTGTCGGGCGCCCCGCCGACCCACGCGCCGCCCGCTCCGGCCATGACGCCGAGGGCTTCGTCGAACGTGGCGGCCAACGGCTTCTCGCCGTAGACGTTCTTGCCCGCGGCGAGCGCCGCGCGCGCCACCTCGCCGTGCGCGGCCGGGATGGTCAGGTTCACCACGGTCTGCACCGCGGGGTCGGCGACGAGCTCGGCCACCGACAGGGCGCGGGCACCGGGGAACCTCTCGGCGACCGAGCGGGCACGGTCGGCGTCGAGGTCGGCCGCCGCCGCGATACGGACGGCGGGGTGATCCCCCAGCGTCTCGAGATACTGGCCCGAGATGACCCCGAGACCGACTACACCGATACCGTGCGGCTCGCCCACAGCATCCCCCTTTCGATGATGGTGCGGACGTTGACGTCGCGGAGCACGACGAGGCTGTGACCCGGCGTCGCGACGAAGATGCGACCCTGCCCCCACTCGCGGGTCCAGACGGCGGGCGAGGTGATGGGCCGGTGCCACGGGTGGTAGGGCTGCACGGGATGCGTCGTCGTCGCGAGGACGTCGTTGAGGTCGTCGGAGAGCACCCAGTACTGCTCCGTGCGGAGCGTGAAGTCTTCGAGGCCGGCCATGATCTCCGAGCGGCGACCGGCGTCGGTGAGGTCGACGGTGTAGCAGAGATAGTTGTCGGTCTCATCGCCGACGCGGGCGTCGGGGTGCTTCGCGGGATGCGTCGCGAACTGCCCGCCGATGAGCTGGAGGTAGTCGGAGTTGTCACGGTACGAGTCGGCGATGCCGCCGTGCCAGCCGGCGAGCCCCGTTCCGCGTTCGACCGCGTCGCGGAGTCCGGCGAAAGCCTCGCGCGAGATCTTCGACATCGTGACGGACTGCACGATCAGGTCGGTGCGTTCCATCGTCGCTCGGTCGGTGTAGACCTCGTTGTCCTCCTCGATACGGACCTCGAATCCGTTCTCCTCGAGGAACGGGACGAACAGGTTGGTGGCCTCGACGGGCTTGTGCCCCTCCCAGCCGCCTCGGACGATGAGCGCCTGTCTCGCGGTCATGAGCTGACCCCTTCCACTCGGATGCTTCTGCTGTCGGATGCCGCGCTCTCCGCGACCGCGGCAAGGACGCGCTGGACGCTCGCGGCCTCGGCGAACGACGGGTGAGCCTCGATCTCGCCCGCGACGGCACGGACGAAGTCGGCGCTCTGATGCGTGAACAGGTGCTCGTAGCCGAGCCCGTGTCCCGCCGGCCACCAGGCGCCCGCGTAGGGATGCTCCGGCTCGGTCGCGTCGATGCGCCGGAAGCCCTGCTCACCGGCGGGCAGCGTCGCGTCGGCGAAGAGCAGATCGTTGAGGTGCGAGAAGTCGAAGGCGACCGCCCCGCGATCACCGCTGATCTCGATGCGGTTGGCGTTGCGGTGCCCCGTGGCCATGCGCGTCGCCTCGAAGATGCCGAGCGCTCCGTCGGAGAAGGATGCCGTGAACGCCGCGGCGTCGTCGACGGTCACGCGTTCGGTCGCGGCTCCGGCACCGGCCCGGCCGCCGAGCCCGACGCGCTCGTCGAGGACGGGGCGCTCGTCGACGAAGGTGCGGAGTGTGCCGGAGACACTCGTGATGCGCGCGCCGGTGAGCCACTGCGCGGTGTCGATGCTGTGGGCCCCGATGTCGCCGAGCGCACCCGACCCCGCGCGTTCGCGGTCGAGGCGCCAGGTGAACGGAGCATCCGGATCGGTGAGCCAGTCCTGCAGGTACTGGGCCCGCACATGCCGGATGCGACCGAGGCGCCCCTCCTCGATGAGACGTCGCGCCAGAGCGAGCGCGGGCGTCCGGCGGTAGCTGAACCCGCACATGGCGACGACGCCGCGGGAGGCGGCGGCGGCAGCGGCATCCGTCATCCGATCCGCATCGGCGACGTCGTTGGCCAGCGGCTTCTCGCACAGGACGTGCAACCCGGCGTCGAGTGCGGCGAGCGCGATCTCGGCATGGGTGTCACCCGGGGTGCAGATGTCGACGGCGTCGATGTCGTCGCGTGCGATCACACTTCGCCAGTCGTCGCTCGATTCCGCGATGCCGAACCGCGATGCGGCGTCGGCCGCGCGTTGCGCGTCGCTGCCCGCGAGCACGACCACCTCCGGCTCGACCGGCAGATCGAAGAAGCGCGGAGCGGTGCGCCAGGCGTGCGCGTGCATCCGTCCCATGAACCCGGTTCCGATGATCGCGATGCGCAATCGTCCCGACATCCTCGTCTCCCTCCGCACCGGTGCGTGTGATCGCGGACCACGATGTCACAGCCTCTCGACGCGGATGGCGCGGTTTGCGCAAAATAGGGGCATGCCCTCTCGCCGCCCGAGTCTCGCCGACGTCGCTGCAACGGCGGGGGTCAGCGTCGCTACGGTCTCGCGCGCGCTGCGCGGACGCGGCGAGCTGTCGCCCGAGACGCGGACACGCGTGCTCACGGCCGCCGAGCAGCTCGGGTATTCGCGCAGCGGCACGCCTCGAGGAAGGCCCCGTGGCGGGACGTCGCGCATCCTCGACCTGGTCCTCGGACACTTCCACGACCCGTACACGGACGAGGTCGTCGCTGGCGCGCACACAGCAGCCTCACGCCTCGACTACGACCTCGTCCTCACGGCGGAACGCGACGATCCCGACGACGACTGGCCGGCCCGCATCCGCTCCCGGGGGTCGGCGGGGGTCGTGCTGGGACTCATCCTCCCCACGACGGCGCAGCTGCAGATCATGCAGGGCGCCGGAATCCCGGTCGTTCTGCTCGAGCCGCCGTCGGGGACCACCCAGCACGTGCCGAGCGTCCGGAACACCGATCACGCGGGCGGCTCCGCGGCGGCGGAGCACCTGCTCGCGCAGGGCGCGCAGCGCTTCATCGTCATCGGCGGCGCGCCGTCGTACCGCTACGGCCGCGCGCGCATCGAGGGCTTCCTCTCGGCCCTCGACGAGACGGCGCCGGCGGCGCCCCGCATCCTGACGACGGCCGACTGGGGTGCGGCCGACGCGCGGCGGGCGTGCGCCGCGGCGCTCGACGACCTCGGCGGCGAGGGCCCCATCGGGCTCTTCGCCTGCTCCGACGAGATGGCCGCGGGCGCCTACCGGGCGATCGCCGAAGCCGGGCTCGCCGTGGGGCGCCACGTCCTCGTCGTCGGATACGACGACGTCCGCGGTGCGCGGTGGCTGCATCCTCCGCTCACCACGATCCGTCAGCCCATCCGCGAGATGGCCGCGGCGGCGGTCACGCTTCTGGCGCAGATGGCGGGCGGCGCACAGCTCGCCGACGAGGTGGTCGAGCTGCCGACGGTGCTCGTGGCGCGCGGCTCGACGGGTCGTCCGCGGTGACGGGTACCGCGAGGGCTCAGGGCGCCGCGACGACGGGGAAGTACACGGCGTAGCGCTCGTCGACGATCTCGTTCAGCGGCACGAAACGGATGCCGGACGAGCGCCCGACACTGCGGTATCGCGTGAGCCACTGCGACCACTGCCGTTCGTCGTCGGCCGCGAGAAGCGTCGCCGCGTCGCCACTGTCGCCGACGAGCGGCGTCTCGCGGTCGACGAGCCCCGCGAGCACGACGGCACCCTCGACGAAGGCCACGGTCGCGGGGTCGTCGGGGATCGGCACCGTCCGCAGCTCGAAGGCGAAGCCCAGCTCGATCTCGGTGCGTCCGCCGGGATGGTCGACCTCGACGAAACGACCGTGGCGGCTCACGGCGGCATCCGATCGGACGCGCGCCTCCCCCACCGTCCAGTCGGGCACGCGCATCCGCACGCGGCCCGGAACGGTCGCCGCCGACTCGACCACGACCGAGACCCGCAGAGCGTGCGGGCGATGCGTCGGGCCGCCGGGGCCCGCGTTCGCGTCCGGACCGACGTAGAGGGCGTCGTCGATCGTCCGCACCTCGACGACCAGTCGGCCCGCCACCGTGTCCATCTCGGCGCGGACGGGGATGTACTGCGCGATCGTGACGGCGGCGGCGTCGGCGTACACCGCCAGCGACGAGTGACGCGTGTGCGCCTGCACGACGGTGCCGTGGCAGCACCAGAAGTCCTCGGTGGGCGACCCCCATTCCTTGCGCGCTCCGCTCTGCAGCGGCAGGAAGTAGCTCACCATGCCGGTGCCGGGATGCTGCTGCGCCAGGATGCCGTTGACCAGGTTCGCCTCGATGTAGTCGAGGTACGACGCCTCGCCCGTCCATCGGTAGAGCACGTCCGCCAGCCGGATCATGTTGTAGACCGCGCAGTGCTCCTGCGTCTTCACGCCCCGCCGCGCGGCGAAGGCGAACGGCGGGGTCCAGATCTCTCCCGACGTCTGGCCGCCGGTGCAGAAGGTCCCTCGTCGGGTGACAGCCCACTCCCAGTACGCCTCGACGATGCGCCGCCAGCGCTCCCCGCCCGTGACCTCGAAGGCGCGGGCCGCGCCCAGCACCTCGGGGATCGTCGTGTTGGCGTGCATGTTGGTCAACATGTCCTCGCCTGCCAGGAGACCGTCGAACAGCGACCGGTGGTCGTACCGGTCGAGCAGGTCGCGGTAGAGGTCGTCGTCGCCGGTGGCTTCCAGCAGGTCGGCCCAGACTTCCAGCATGCCGCCCGTCTCGACCTCGAGGATGGTCTGGAACTCCTCGCGTTCGAAGCCCCGTGCCCAGTCCGCCAGCACGCCTGCTGCCCGGTGGGCGATGCGGAGTGCACGCGCGTCGCCGAGGTCTCGGTACACGTCGACCAGGCCCATGAGCGTCTTGTGCAGGTTGTACTGCGGCGCCCAGACCTCGCGCCCCTCCGCGAGTCGCCGCAGGAACGTCTGCGGGATGCCGAACACCCACCCCCCGCCGGCGTCCTGACACGCGTCGAGCTCGTCGAGGACGACCGAGAGCTTGCCGCGCAGCACCGGATCGCCCGTGACGGCGATCTCACGCGCAGCGGCAGACAGCCAGTGTCCGACGAAGTGTCCGCGCAAAAGCGCCCCGGGCGTCTCCCACCCCCAGTGGCGTCCCCAGCCGGTCTCGACACCCGCGGTGACGGAGGGCTGCAGATGCCATCCCTGATCGCCGATCCCCGCTTCGATGCGATGGTTCTGCACGAGAGCGCGCTCGTCGAGCGACGCGAGGTAGTCGCGATTGATACGGCGACGACGATCGTAGGTACCCGGCAGCAGCCGGACGGCGCCGGGTGCGAGAGCGGATGAGGTCATGGTTGTGCCATCTCCTTCGATGTGCTGAGATCGATCTCTGACTGTACCGCCCGAGCGATGTCAGCAGAATAGGAGCATGGGTTCCATGCGTGTTGTCCACCTCAGTGCCGAGGGTGTCTCCGTCGTGATCGCGGCAGACGACGGGATGCCGGAGATCGTCCACTGGGGCGAGGCGGTGACGTCGACGGACCCCGACCTCCTCGCGTTCGTCGCGGCCGAGCGGCGGATCGGGATGGACGGTGACTCCGACCTCCCCTACCGCTCCAGCCTGCTACCCGAGCACAGCCGCGGGTGGTTCGGAGCGCCGGGTCTGTCCGCGCATCGCGACGGCTCGGGATGGGCGCCGAGGTTCGCCCTCCGTTCGCTCGTGCTCGACGGCGCCGAGGCCGGAGCGGGCGTGACGTCCACCGCGGCGGGTCGGGTGCGCGCCGTGCTCCACGACGACGACACCGAGATCGAGCTCACCCTAGAGATCGATCTCACTTCGGACGGTCTCGTCCGCACCCGGGCCGCGGTCCGGAACACCGCGACCGCCCTCGCGAGCGCCGCGCCCCTCGAGGTCCAGGCTCTCGCCGTGGCGCTCCCGATACCGACGTGGGCACAGGAGGTGCTCGATTTCACCGGTCGATGGGGGCACGAGCGCATCCCGCAGCGGCATCCGATCGTCCGCGGCGATCACACACGCACCTCGCGGCGCGGCCGAACCGGCCTCGACGCGACGCTCGTGCAGGCCATCGGCACCCCGGGCTTCTCGTCGGACTCCGGTGAGGTGTGGCTCGGACACGTCGGATTCAGCGGCAACCACGAGCACACGATCGAGCGCACCGACGGGCGTCTGCACTTCCGGGGCGGCGAGTCGCTCCTCCCCGGCGAGGTCCGGTTGGCACCCGGTGAGCAGTACACCGGACCCTGGGCGTTCGGCAGCTATGGCCGTGGTCTCGACGGTGCCGCCGCCCGCTTCCACGCCTTCTTGCGCGACCGCTCGCGTTCGTCGCGCCGCCCTCGCCCCGTGACGATGAACGTCTGGGAGGCCGTGTACTTCGACCACGACCGCGACGTTCTCGTCGACCTCGCGGCCCGCGCGGCCGAGCTCGGCGTCGAGCGGTACGTGCTCGACGACGGCTGGTTCCGCGGCCGCGACGACGACCGTGCGGGTCTCGGCGACTGGACTCCCGACCCGGTCGCCTGGCCTGACGGCCTCCGGCCGCTGGCCGACGAGGTCCGTGCTCTCGGTATGGAGTTCGGACTCTGGGTCGAGCCCGAGATGATCAACGAGGACTCCGACCTCGCCCGCGCACACCCCGAGTGGATTCTCCGCGCGGGGCCCGAGCTGCCGCAGCGCCAGCGATTCCAGCAGGTGCTCGACCTCACGCAGCCGGCCGCGTTCGACCACATCCTGGGACTGCTCGACGGCCTCGTCGATGAGGTCGGCGTGAGCTACCTCAAGTGGGACCACAACCGCGACCTCATCGCCGCGGGGCACCCCGCCTCCGGCGCGCCTGCCGTCCACGAGCAGACCCTCGCCGTCTACCGGCTCATCGATGAGCTCCGCCGCCGGCACCCCGACCTCGAGATCGAGAGCTGCGCCTCCGGCGGAGGGCGGGTCGACCTGGGGATGCTCGAACGGACCGACCGGATCCATCCGTCCGACAGCCACGACCCCCACGATCGTTTCGGCATTCTGCGGTGGACAGGCCTCCTGGTGCCTCCGGAGATGATGGGGTCGCACGTCGCGTCCCCCGTCTCGAGCGTGACGGGACGCACACACGACCTGCAGTTCCGATGCGCCGTCGCCTTCCTCGGGCATTTCGGCATCGAATGGGACATCCGCGATCTCGACGCGCACGACCGGCGCGTCCTGGGCGACTGGATCGCGCGATACCGTCGGCACCGCCATCTCATCGCGACCGGGCTCACCGTGGGCTCGGGTGAGCTCGACCCCGCGGCTCCGCAGGTACGCGGAGTGGTCGCCCCGGACGGGTCTGAGGCGCTCTTCACGATCGTCACGCCGACGACCTCGGCCGACACAATCGCCCGCGTCCGGTTCCCCGGCCTGTCGACCGAGCGGAGCTACCGCGTGACTGTCAGCGGCTCGGACTCGTTCGGACCGCCCTGGCAGGTCCCGGCCTGGCTTCGCGAGAGCCCGGGGCTCAGTGGCGACAGTGACAGCCAGGGCGGTGGCGACGGTCCGGTCATCGCGGGTGCGGTGCTGTCACGGGTGGGGCTGGAGTTCCCTACCTCCCACCCCGATCGTGCGGCCGTCGTGCACCTCGCGGCGGTGGCATCCCCGTGATCGACGAGCGCCGGGCCGCGGCTTCCCGTCCCCCGATGGGGTGGAACAGCTGGGACTGCTTCGGATCGTCCGTGACGGAGACCGAAGTGCTCGCGAACGCGGAATACGTCGCCGAGCACCTGCTCGCCTTCGGGTGGGACACGATCGTCGTCGACATCCAGTGGTACGAACCCGATCCCGGGGCGCACGACTATCGCGAGGTCTCACGACCGCTGCTGGACGCCTGGGGTCGGCCGCTCCCTGCGCCGGGACGCTTCCCGTCCGCGGCGAACGGGAGCTTTCAGCCACTCGCCGACCGCGTCCACGAGCTCGGGCTGCGTTTCGGCGTCCACCTGATGCGGGGCGTACCGCGCGCCGCCGCCGACGCCGCACTGCAGGTGCAGGGACACCCGACCGCCACCTGCGACTCGATCGCGGACCGCGCGAACGTGTGCGCCTGGAACCCCGACAACTACGGCGTCGACATGACCGCGCCCGGCGCGCAGGAGTACTACGACTCGGTCATGGCGCAGCTGGCCGCGTGGGGCGTCGATTTCGTCAAGCTCGACGATGTGCTCTACCCGCCCGTCGAGACCGCCGAGATCGCAGCGATATCCCGCGCGATCGATCGGTCGGGACGAGCGATGATCCTGAGTCTCTCGCCCGGCAGACGGCTGTCGCTCGCGCACCTCGACACCCTTCGCGAGTACGGCCAGATGTGGCGCATCTCCGACGATTTCTGGGACGACTGGTCTCAGGTCGTCGAACAGTTCCAGCGCGCGGCCCGCTGGGCGCCGTTCCAGCGGCGGGGGGCGTGGGCGGATGCCGACATGCTGCCTTTCGGACGTATCGGCGTGCGCGGCCATGTCGGCCACGACCGCCTCAGCCGCCTCACGGTCGACGAGCAGCGCACGGTCATGACGCTGTGGAGCATGATGCGGTCCCCGCTGATGGTCGGAGGGCACCTGCCCGACACACCGCCCGAGACGCTAGCGCTGCTGCGTGAACCCGGGGTGCTCGCACTGCGTGACGGCGAGGATTCGCGCGAGATCGTCCGCGACGGCGACCTCGTCATCTGGAGTGCGCGGGTGGGCGCGCGCGAGTACCGTGCGGTGTTCTGGCTCGGCGACGGCGCGCAGGACCTCGTCGTCCACCTCGCCGACCTCGGGCTCGCGGGCACGGGGGCGGAGGGTTCGTGCACCGACGTGTGGAGCGGAGAGGCCGTCGAGATCGCCGATGAGCGCGTCACGCTGACGGTGCCGGGTCACGGCACACGGCTGCTCGTCTTCGGCTGACCGTCGGGATGCGCGGCGCGGGTCGATCCCGAGCCGGCCGGGGCGCCGCGGGCGTCTGTGGAGAGCCGCCGGGCGATGTCTGAGGTTCGTGACAGTATTCGAACATGCATTCGAATGACGGGCAAGGCCGCCGGATGAGCGGCGGGATGGGCAGCGACGCTGACGTCGATGCGCTCGCGATGCTCGTCGCGGATGCCGAGGGAGCGGCGGATGCTGCGCGGTTCGCGCAGATCCGTGAAGTGCGGGTGCTCGCCGCGGCCGGGATGCTGGCCGAGAAGCAATCAGCGGGGGCGCCGGAAAAGGTGAAGGCGCGCGAGATGGCGTTGCGTGGCATCGCCGCGGAGCTCGCCGGAGTGTTCGTCGCGACCGACCGCACGTTGCAGCGCCGCATCGATGAGGCGCGCGACCTCGTCGACAACTACCCGCTGACGATGGCGGCGTGGGAAGCCGGGCGGATCGTCCGGGGGCATGTGCGGGTCATCCAGGACGTCGGATGCATCGTGCCCGTGGCCGATCGAGCCGAATTCGAGCGGGTCGCGATCGAACGGTGCGAAGGCGAGACCCCGAACCGGGTGCGCGACGCCGTGCGGATGCTGGCCGAGCGGATGCACCCGCGGTCGTTCACCGAACGACACGAAGAAGCGGCGGCCGGGCGGTGCGTGTGGGTACGGCCTGGCGCGGACGGGATGTCCGACCTCACCGCGACCCTGCCGACGGTGATCGCCGACGGGATCGTCGACCGACTGACGCGACAGGCACGAGAGATCGTCAACGCACGGGAGCAGGCTGACGCCGCGGGTGCCGCGGTGGAAAGCGAGGCTGAGAGCGCCGCGGGTGAGGGGTCTTCGTTCATCGACGACGCCCGCACGATCGACCAGGTTCGCGCCGACGTGTTCAGTGACCTGCTCCTCGCCGGAACACCCGCGCTCGACCCCACCGCAACCGGCGACGGCGACGGAACGCTCGGGGCGATCCGTGCACACGTGCAAGTCGCGGTGTCCGCGCTGACTCTGATGGGCAAGGACGAAGGCCCAGCAGACCTCGCGGGCCGCTCCCCCATCGACGCCACCACCGCACGCCAGCTCGCCGGCAACGCAACCACCTGGGACCGGCTGCTCACCCACCCCGTCACCGGAACCGTGCTCGAATGCGACACCTACCGGCCGAACGCAGCGATGGTGCGGCTGCTACGGGCACGTGACCGGCACTGCCGCTTCCCCGGATGCCGACAACCCGCCATCCGCTGCGAACTCGACCACACCATCGCCGCCTCCCACGGCGGCCCAACGCACGTGTGCAACCTCGCGAACCTCTGCAAGAGACACCACGACGTCAAACACCACACCCGCTGGCACGTACGACAACTCCCCGGCGGAAGACTGATCTGGACCTCACCCACCGGACGGACCTACCGCGAAGACGCACCACCACCCCTCGTCGCCTTCACGGCCGCCTTCACCCCCGCTGGTCCACCGGAACAGCGAGACGATGAACAACCGCCTGGAGCGTTCTCCCCACCACGGTCACCGGGTCGACTCGAGCCACCCCCGAGATCCGTCCCGCCGTTCTGACGGGGGCATCCTCTCCCCCGCAGCCGTTCCCACCGAGGTGAACGTGATGAGGCCAGCACCAGAGCCGCCGGCCTCACGACCGGACGTCGCCACGCGTCGGCGCGCTCCCGAGCTGACCGACGACGTCATCGAAGCCCCCGACGCGAGCGAGCTCCTCGGCTCGCGCCGATGCCCGCTCGAACAGGTCGTCGAACCTGACGGGGGCGCCGGCGGCCGCGGACGCCACAGCCGCCTCGACCATGGCGAGACTGCCGATGTTCCGCGTGATCTCGCCCGAGGGCGCCGGACCGCCGTCGAGAGCATCGACGAACTCGGCCAACGCGGCATCCAGCCCCTCGGCACCGTCCATCAGCGTGCAGGTCCGGGGTCCGCCGTCTCGGGACTGCACCACGACGTCGGTCTCGCCGTCCCAAGCGGCGGAACCACGCGCGGTGCTTCCCCGCCAGTCGCCGTTCCACGAGGTCGTCAGACCATCGGCGCACCAGCTGCCGGAATACGAGAAGCGGCCTCCGTCCGCGAAGCGGAAGATCGCCTCGGCCGCGGCGGCACCGCGATACCAGCTCCACCGGGGCGAGAACTCCTCGCAGTAGACCGACACGGGTTCGCTCGAGAGCAGGTACCGCGCTTGATCGAACTGATGGATCGCCATGTCCACGAGAAGCGGCGAGGGCATCTCGTCTCGGAAACCGCCGAACCGCGGGTTCTGGAAGAAGCGGACGTCGAGTTGCTCGGCGCCGCCGAGATCGGCGAGCGCGTCGCGGAACGCGCGGATCCCCCGGGAGTGCCGACGCGACTGGCTCGTCGCCATCAGGGTCGCGGTCGACGCACTCACGGCGGACAGCAGCAGCGCCTCCGCGACGGTCGGCGTCACCGGCTTCTCGCTGAGGACGGGAACACCCGCCCGAAGCGCCGCCGCGCTCACCTCGAGATGCGCCTGCGGGATCGTGACGTTGACGACGAGGTCGACGTCGAGGGCTGCGAGCGCATCATCGACCGAGCCGAAGGTCGCGACCTCGAGTCCCCGCTCGAGCGCCGCCGCCCGCGCGGCGTCGGCGGCGATGTCGACGAGCCCGACGATCTCGAGATCGGTGCGGCGCACGACCGTGTCGATCCACGCTTTCCCCATCGCTCCCGCGCCGACGATGACGACGCGGCGGGCCTTCTCCGTCACGACTGCTCCTCGCCGTCCCATTCCCGTGGCACGTCCCACTCCCCCGTGCGATGCATCGCGAGCCGGGCAGCGCCGCGCGGCCGGTCGTTTCGAGCCCACCGTGCCGCGTTCGCGAGGACGAGCTGGATGTCCGGCTGGTGATAGACGGGGTAATCCTGGTCACCGGGAGAGAAGTAGAAGACCCGCCCGTGACCGCGGAAGAACGTCATCCCCGAACGGAACACCTCGCCGCCCGAGAAGTTCGAGACGAAGACGAGCTCGTCAGGCTGCGGCACATCGAAGAACTCTCCGTACATCTCCTGTTCGGGGATGACGATCGGCTGCGGCACGCCGGCCGCGATCGGATGCGTCGGCGAGACCGTCCACACGAGCTCACGGTCCTGCGCCTGACGCCAGCGCAGCGCGCAGGTCGTCCCCATGAGGCGAATGAAGATCTTCGAGAAGTGCGCCGAATGCAGCGCGACCAGCCCGAGCCCGCCGAGCACGTGCCGATGGACGCGCTCGACGACGGCGTCGTCGACCTCGTGGTGCAGCAGGTGACCCCACCAGAACAGGACATCCGTCTGCGCGAGCCGCTCCTCGCTCAGCCCGTGATCCGGGTCATCGAGGGTCGCCGTCTCGACGACAGCCCCGTCGCCGAGCAGTCGCCGCAGGCCCGCCGCGATGGTCCCGTGCATCGTGTCCGGGTAGAGCGCGCGAGGGACGTCGTGGTGCTTCTCGTGATGATTCTCGCCCCACACCAGAACGCGGATGGGGGCGGATGCCGTGCCGGTCACCCCTTGAACGCTCCGTCCATGATGCCCGCCACCATACGCCGCCCGACGACGAAGAACACGATCAGCAGCGGCAGTGTCGCCAGGAACGACCCACCCATGGTGAGCGCCAGGTCGATCGACCGGTTCGCCTGCAACTGCTTCAGGGCGATCTGCACCGTGAACAGCTCGGGCGACTTCAGCACGATGAACGGCCACATGAAGTCGTTCCACACCGAGGTGAACGTGATGAGACCGAGCACGAAAGCCGCGGGACGGACGACCGGGAAACCGATGCGCCAGAAGATCTGCCAGCTGTTCGCGCCGTCGATGCGGGCGGCGTGCATGAGCTCGTCATTCAGGGTCGTGGCCATGTGCTGCCGCATCCAGAAGATGCCGAACGCGCTGGCCAGACCCGGCACGATGATCGCCTGCAGCGTGTCGACCCAGTCCAGCCACGAGATGATCAGGTACTGCGGGATCACGCTCAACTGAGCGGGCACCGTCATGGTGAGCAGCACGATGACGAACAGGGCATTCCGGCCGCGGAACTGCAGCTTCGCGAAGGCGAACCCGGCGAGGGCGCACAGCAGCGACGCGATGATTGCGATCGAGAGCGAGACGATGGCGCTGTTCAGCAACGACCGGAAGAACGGCACTGTGTCGAACACCTTCGTCGCGATGTCGAAGAAGTTCAGCCCCGGGTAGAAGCGCGGCGGGATCGAGGTGACGGCGGAGGCCCCCACCGAAGCGATCACGAACATGTAGTACAGCGGGAAGACACTGATCACGACGGCCAGCCCGAGCAGGACGTAGACCGGCCACGGGACCCGGCCGACGCGACCGCCGCCGCGTCGCGGACGCTTGCGGGGCGCGCTCAGTGCGGCCGGGTCGAGGGGGCGCGGCACAGCTGTGTCGACGGCGTCGGACATCATCGGGCCTTTCGGGTGCGGGTGGTCAGGAAGAAGTTGATCGCCGAGACGACGACGACCACGATGAAGAGGGCGACACCGATCGCCGAGCCGTAGCCGAACTCGAACTGGCCGAAGCCCTGCTCGTAGAGGAACAGTGCGAGGGTCTGACACTGGCGTCCGCCGCCGCAGGTGAGTCCCGACTCCGGGGCCACGAGCAGCGGCTCCGTGAAGATCTGCAGCCCGCCGATGGTCGACATGATGACCGTGAAGATGATGATGGGGCGCAGCGACGGGATCGTGAGGTGGATGAACTGCTGCCAGCCCGATGCCCCGTCGACGGAGGCCGCCTCGTACATCTCGCGCGGGAGCGCCTGAAGCCCGGCGAGGTACAGAAGGGTGTTGTAGCCGAACCATCGCCACATCACCATCGACGAGATGACGATCCACGAACCAACCTGCGACGACAGGAAGTTCACCGCCGGGATGCCGAAGATGTCGAGCACCCAGTTGATGAGCCCGAAGTTCTTGTCGAAGATCTGGGCGAAGACCAGGGCGGTCGCGGCGACCGAGGTGATGTAGGGCACCAGCAACGCCATACGGAAGAAGTTGGCCATCTTCAGGGTGGCGTGGTTCAGCAGGTGCGCGAGCCCGAGCGCCAGGAGCAGCTGTGGGATCGTTGAGATGAGGAAGATCCCGAAGGTGTTCACGAACGCGTTCCAGAACCGCGTGTCCTGGACGAGTCGCTCGAAGTTGGCCAGGCCGACGAACGTCTGCTCACCGATCGGGTTCCAGTCGAACAGGGCCACATAGAACGTGAACAGCAGGGGGAACAGACCGAAGATCAGGAAGATGACGAAGAACGGGGCGATGTAGATGTACGGCGCGATCCGCTCGGCGAGCGGCTGTCGGATGGCGCGCCGCGGTGGGCGCTCGCGCCGGGCGGCCTTCTTGTCGATGGTGATGGCGGTGGCAGTGGCTGTCGCAGTCATGATGCGTCCTCGATGAGGGTGGTGGCCCGCCCGCAGGCGGACCACCACCGAGCGGGAAAGGTCAACCGCCGATCGCAGCGCGAGCGCTGGCGACGCCGGTCTGCCACGCGTCACGCGGCGCGACGTTGCCCGCCTCCATGTCGACGAGGGCGTTGAGCAGCGCCGCCCCGATCGCGCTCGTGTCGGGCCCGTTGTGGAAGGACTCGAACTGCAGCACCGAGTTGCTGATGACCTCGCCGATCCGCGAGTCCCCGAAGAAGGGATCGGTGTAGCCGGTCACCTCGGTGCTCTCGAGGGCGCTCTTGGCGGCCGGGAACGTTCCCGTACGGGCGAAGTGCGCCGTCTGACCCTCGGGCGAGAGCATCGTCTCGATGTACTGCCACGCCGCCTGCGGGTTCTTCGCGCGAGCCGGGATCGCGATGACGCTGCCACCCCAGTTGCCGCCGACGCCCGGGATCGAGGCGACTCGCCACAGCCCTTCGGTATCGGGTGCGTCGTTCTTGTAGCCCGACAACATCCACGACGGCGCAGTGCTCACGGCGAAGGCGCCGTTCGCCTTGCCCGGGGCCCAGCCCGACGACCACGCGGCGATGCCGGCGCTGATGCCCGCCTCGTAGGTGCGCACGGCGACGTCGAACGCCTCCTCCACCTGCGGGTTGGTGTCGAAGATGAGCTCGCCGTCGGGTGTGTAGTACTTCTCGCTCACCTGGTTGACGGTCGAGAAGAACACGCTCGTCTCGACGTTGTCGACGAAGGGCTCACCGGTGGCGGCCGTGTACTTCTTGCCCATCTCGATGAAGCCGTCCCACGTCGACCACATTTCGGCGACCTCGTCGGGATCGGTCGGCAGGCCGGCCGCCTCGAACAGGTCGGCGCGGTAGGCGAAGCCCAATCCGCCGATGTCTGTCGGGATGCCGACGATCGAGCCGTCGGCGCCCGTGGCCTCGGCGATCGCCCAGTCGAGGTAGCCCTCGCCGAGGTCGTCGCCTCCGAGGGTGCGCAGGTCGATGAAGTTGCCCGGGTTCTCGATGAACTTCGGCAGCTCGTCGTTCTGGATCATGACGAGGTCAGGAACGCGTCCGCCGGCCAGGGCCGCGGTGAGGGCGGTGGCGGTCTCGGCGGTGCTGCCGACCTCCGACAGCTTCACCTTGGCGTCCGGGTTCTGCTCCAAATACTGATTGACGGAGTCCTGCTGCCCGATTCCGGTGAACGACCAGAACTCGAACTCGGCGTTCGGGTCGTCCGACCCGCCACCGGATCCACCGGATGTGCACGCGGTCATCGCGATCGCGACGACGCCGAGAGCTGCGACGGGCAGGGCCAGTCTGCGACGATTCACAACTGCTCCTCTTCTTTGGGGACATGTGATGTGCGCGGGGCGATCAGAGACCCCACTGAGAGATCGTTCTCTCATGCCGGGACACAGTATCCCGTGTTCGAAAGCCTGGCAAGCCGCAGCATCCTCCGGTTTCGATAACAGGCACCCGTCGGCTGCCTGGCATCCCGGCGAAGTTGCGCACGGCGGCCGCCATCGTGCAAAGATCATCGCGTCGGAGAACGATCTTTTGTCACCGACTCGCATCCGAGGAAGAGGAAGCCATGTCTCGACCGACCATCGTCGACGTCGCCCGTGCGGCCGGCGTCTCACGCGCCACGGCCGCGCGCGTCCTGGCCGGAGCGACGAACGTCGATCCGGCCATGGCGGCCGCCGTCGGCCGCGAGGCGGCGCGTCTGGGCTACGAGACGAACTTCGCCGCGCGCGTGCTCCGAGGCGGGCGCGCCGGCGCGATCGGGCTCGTCATCGCGTTCGACGAGCTCGGCGGACTGAGCGGGACGTTCTTCACGGCGGTCATGAAGGGCGCGGCGAAGGGCCTGTCCTCGGGCGAGGTGCAGCCCGTCCTGCTGCCGGCCGATCACGAGGACCTCGATCGCATCCCGAGGTTCCTGCGGTCCGGAGCGATCGACGGCGCGATCGTCGTGCTCCAGCACGAGATCACCCACCTCGTCGAGCGACTCGCGGATTCGCCCGTGCCGATCGCATGGGTGGGCCGACCCCGGGGCGAGATCGGGCCCGACCCGATCGTGATCGATTCGGACAATTACGGCGGCGGGGTGCTCGCGGCTCGCGCGCTCGTCGAGCACGGGCGCCGCAACATCGGCATCATCACGGGCCCGCTCGACATGGAGCAGGCGCGGGAACGCACCCGCGGGTGGACCGACGAGCTCGCGCGCCACGGCATCGAGCCCGGCCCGATCGTGCACGGCGACTTCACCCTCGACAGCGGCACGGCGGCGATGGCCCGGTTGCTTCAGCGCGTCCCGACCCTCGACGGAGTGTTCGCCTGCTCCGACCTCATGGCCGCCGGCGCCATGCGCGTGCTGCAGGCTGCCGGTCGGCGCGTGCCCACCGACGTCTCGCTCGTCGGATTCGACGATGTCCTGCTCGCGGCGACGAACGATCCGCCGCTGACGACCGTGCGCCAGCCGCTCGAGGAGATGGGCCGTGCCGCGGCCGATACGCTACTCGGCGCGATCCGCGGCGAGGACGTCGAGCGCGTGCAGGTGCTGCCCACGACGCTCGTGCACCGGGAATCGCTGTGACCGCGGCTCCCGCGTGAGCGAGCTTCCCGAGCTCGTCTTCCGCAGCACGGAGCCTGCCGACACGTGGGAGCACGGCCTCGTCGTCGGGAGCGGTCGCGTCGGCGCCGTCGTCCACGGATCCGGCGACGAGCTGCGCGTCTCGCTGGCGCACGAGCGGTTCTTCCTGCCCGCCAATCCGCGGCCCCCGGCGCCGCTGCTGCGCTCGGCTCTGCCGCGGCTGCGGGCGGCACTCGCGAAGCACCACGACCGTCTCGCCGCAGACATCCTCGACACCGCGCTGGCGGAAGCCGGGTTCACCGACCTCGTCTGGACCGATCCGCTCGCCCTCTGCGGGTCGCTGACGGTGAGGACCCCGGGCGGATGCGCCTCAATGACGCGTGAGGTCGACCTCGTCCGCGGGGTGGCGGGCGTGACCTGGCACGACGAGTCCGGCTCCGCGCACCGGGTCGACGTCGTCGCCCCGCGCGACACCGACACGATCGAGCTCTCGCTCGAGGCCGAGGCCGACACCGAGATGCGCGTCCGTCTGGGGATCGCACCGACCGAGGACACCCCCGCTGCGTCGTTCGCCCCCGACTACACGGGAACCGTCACGGCGCGGAGCCGCGCCGGCGAGGTCGGACACCTCGAGATCGTCGACACGGCCGCTCGGGTCGTCGCGACCGTGGCCGCCGCGGTCCCCGATTCCGCCGTCGTCTGGGCGGCGGTCGACGACGCGCTCGAGGTGCGGATCTTCGTGCCGGGCGGTCGGCGGCGGACGGTGCGCCTCGACCTGTCGATCGCCGGGCACCCCACCGTCCCGGCGCCGCCGGCGACCTGGACGAAGCGCCTCCGTTCGCAGGAACGCGATCACGGCTCGCTCGTTGCGGCCTCCCTCCTCGACCTCGACGGTGCGCCCGGCACCGCCGCCACCACGACGGGCGACCTCTGGCGCGAGGCGCGGTCGGGGAACGCCGGTGCCGTCCGTCGCGCCGTCGAGATCGCCTACGTCTCCGGCCGCTCGAACGTCATCGCGTCGACCGGAGAGCTGCCCCCGACCCTCCAAGGGGTGTGGCAGGGCACCTGGAGACCGGCCTGGTCGGCGGACTACACGATGAACGGCAACGTTCAGAACGGGGCCCTCGCCGGGATCGGCGCAACGGGCACCCCCGAACTCGCCCTGTCGCTCCTCGCCCTGGTCCTCCCGCACATCGACGACTATCGCGAGAACGCGCGTCGGATCTACGGCGCCGACGGGATGCTGTTCCCCTCGCGCATGTCCACGCACGGCATCGCGAATCATGTCGACCGCGCCTACCCGCACGTCTTCTGGGCGGGCGCCGGCCCCTGGATCCTCCGCATCGCGGCAGACGTCCTGTCGCTCACGGGCGATCGCTCGATCGTCGACGACCGGCTGTGGGATCTCGTCGAGGGCGTGCTGACCTTCGGCGAGACCGCGACGGTCGTCGTCGACGGCATCCGCCACTTCTCGCCGAGCTATTCGCCCGAGAACACCCCCTCCGGATCGGCGACGCCGCTCGCGATCGATGCCGCCATCGACATCGCGGCCTATCGCGACGCCGCCGCCGCGGCCCGACTCCTCGGGCTCGCGCGCGGTGACGACTCGCTCGACGCGCGGTGGGGGGTGCTCGCGGACAGCCTCCCCCACCTCGCCGTGGCGCCGGACGGAACGCTGGCCGAGTGGCTCGATCCGGCAGCGACCGAACGCATCGGTCACCGGCACGTCTCGCAGCTCTACCCGCTCTGGTACGAGCCGGGCGAGGCATTCGCGGCTGACAGCGCGTCTGCAGCAGCGCTGCGGCAGGCCGCGCGACGCACGATCGACGCGAAGATCGCGTGGCGCGCCCACGACCCCGCTCCCCCGCCCGGTCGGATGGAGATGGCCTTCGGCCTCGGCCAGCTGGGCCAGGCGGCCGCCGCCCTCGGCGACGCCGACTCAGCGGCGCAGTGCGTCGAGTGGCTCGCTCTCCTCCATTGGCGACCGTCGCTCATGACGACCCACGACGCCGGCAGCATCTTCAACCTCGACGCCAGTGGTGCGTTGCCCGCCGTCGTCGCCGCGATGCTCACCGGCTCGACGATCGATACCCTCGATCTGCTCCCCGCCCTTCCCCAGCGATGGCCGCGTGGGACGATCACCGGGCTCCGGGCGCGCGGCGGAATCGTGATCGACCGGCTGTCGTGGGATGAGCACGCGGCGACGGCCGAGCTGCGACGGCTGCCTTCGGCGTCGTGGCTCCGCCCCGCCGGCACGACGACCGTGCGCCTCGGATCCGACTTCACCTGGGAGGACGAGCCGACGCACGCCGGCGGCACCCCGCGCGTCGTCAGGCTGGGCGACACCCCCATCACCCTCCGGATGCGGCGGAGGACGCGAACACCTGCCGGGCCCCCGACGTCGGCATCGTAGGCTGAACGGATGCCCGACCTCGCCTCGCCGCTCATCGCGTGGTACCGCGACAATGCGCGCGACCTCCCGTGGCGGCGCCCGGGGTTCGGTGCCTGGGGCACCCTCGTGAGCGAGTTCATGCTGCAGCAGACCCCCGTCGCCCGGGTCATCCCCCTCCTCGAGGCCTGGCTCGAGCGCTGGCCGACGCCGGCGGACCTCGCCGCCGCCGCCCCCGCCGACGCGGTACGACAGTGGGCCAATCTCGGATACCCGCGGCGCGCGCTCTGGCTGCACCGAGCCGCCGTCGAGATCCGCGACCGCCATGCCGGGGTGGTGCCCCGCGACGTCGACGATCTGCTGGCGCTGACCGGGATCGGCGACTACACCGCGCGAGCCGTCGCCGTCTTCGCATACGGCGACCGGCATCCCGTCGTCGACACCAACACGCGTCGCGTCCTGGCGAGGGCCGTGCAGGGCCGATCGCAGCCCGGACCGGCGGCGAAGCGCGACCTCGTCGACATGGCCGACATCCTGCCCGACGACGTCGTCGCGTCGACGGTCGTGAACGCCGCAGCGATGGAGCTCGGGGCTCTCGTCTGCACCGCCCGCGTGCCACGCTGCGACCTCTGTCCGCTGGCGGACCGCTGCGCGTGGCGTGCCGCCGGCTACCCCGACACGGGCGACACTCGCGTGAAGCAAGCACGCTACGAGGGCAGCGACCGGCAGACCCGCGGCGCGATCCTCCGGGTCCTGCGCTCGGCGACGACGCACGACGTCGCAGCCGAGGACGTCATCGGCGATTGGCCCGATGCCGTCCAGCGCGACCGCGCGATCGACTCCCTCGTCTCCGACGGTCTCATCGAGGCCATCGACGGCCGGCTGCGCCTTCCTCGCTGATCAGAGGGAATCCCCGCTGATCAGACGGAAGAGGGATGCCGCTCTCACGCGGCATCCCTCTTCTCAGTCCTCGTCCTCGTCGGCCTCGCGGGGCTTGACGTACGGGTCGGCTTCTCCCGCGTAGCTCGCGCCCGTCGCGGTCGCCGCCGTCGCGGCATCCCGCTCGCGTGCCTCGCGCAGCAGGTGCTCGATGTGACCCGCGTTCTCGGGGATCGCGTCGAGGATGAACTCGAGCGTCGGGGTCACCCGGACACCGAGCTTGCGCCCGACCTCGCTGCGGAGCATCCCGGTCGCCGCGCGCAGGGCGTCGGCGGAGTCGGCGCGCTCCTGGTCGGAGCCGTACACGGTGTAGAACACCGACGCGTGCTGCAGGTCACCCGTGACGCGCACGTCGGTGATGGTCACGAATCCGAGGCGCGGGTCGCGGAGCCCCTTCTCGAGCCGCTCCGCGACGAGCACGCGGATACGGTCGGCCAGGCGCGACTGACGTTCGCTGGACATACCTTCTTCTCCTTCTTCCGGCCCGCGCAGCGGCGGGCAGAGACAGCGACGGCGTTGGACGTCCGCCCGGCGACGGAGATCCCGAAGGATCCGTCACCGGGCGACGTCCAACGCCGGTGCGCCTGACGAGTGTCAGCCGCGCGGCTTCTCCACCATCTCGGTCGTCTCGATCTCGTCGCCGATCTGGATGTCGTTGTACTTGCCGAGGCCGATACCCGCCTCGAAGTCCGTGCGGACCTCGGTGACATCGTCCTTGAAGCGGCGCAGCGACTCGATGGCCAGACCATCGGCGAGCACGACACCGTCGCGGATGACGCGGGCCTTGGCGTTGCGCGTGATCGTTCCCGACCGCACGATGACACCGGCGATGTTGCCGAACTTCGAGGAGCGGAAGACCTCGCGGATCTCCGCGACACCCGACTGGACCTCTTCGTACTCCGGCTTGAGCATGCCCTTGAGGGACTGCTCGACGTCGTCGATCGCGTTGTAGATGACCGAGTAGAACCGGACGTCCACACCCTCACGGGCGGCGCGCTCACGAGCCTTCGTGTCGGGCCGGACGTTGAAGCCGATGACGATCGCGTTGTCGATCGTCGCCAGGTTGATGTCCGACTCGGTGATGGCGCCGACGCCGCGGTGGATGATCCGCAGCTGCACGGAGTCGTCGACCTCGATCTTGAGCAGCGACTCCTCGAGCGCCTCGACGGCACCCGAGACGTCACCCTTGATGATGAGGTTGAGCGACTCGACCTTGCCCTCTTCGAGAGCGCGGGTGAAGTCCTCGAGCGAGATGCGCTTGCGGGCCTTGGCCAGCTGGGCGTTGCGCTCGGCGGCCTCGCGCTTCTCGGCGATCTGGCGGGCGAGACGGTCCTCTTCGGTGACGATGAACACGTCGCCGGCACGGGGAACCGAGTTCAGACCCTGCACCTGAACCGGACGCGAAGGCCAGGCCTCCTCCACCGGGTCGCCGTTCTCGTCGATCATGGCGCGGACGCGGCCGTAAGCCGTTCCCGCGACGATCGCATCTCCGACGCGGAGCGTTCCCGACTGGATGAGCACCGTGGCCACCGAGCCGCGTCCCTTATCGAGCTTCGCCTCGATCGCGACACCGCGGGCTGCCTTGTTCGGGTTCGCCGTGAGGTCGAGCCCGGCGTCCGCGGTCAGCAGGACGGCATCCAGGAGCTCCTGGATGTTGGTGCCCTGACGAGCCGACACGTCGACGAACATGACGTCTCCGCCGTACTCCTCGGCGACCAGGCCGTACTCGGTGAGCTGCTGACGCACCTTGGCCGGGTTGGCCTCGGGCTTGTCGACCTTGTTCACCGCGACCACGATCGGCACCTGGGCAGCCTGGGCGTGGTTCAGAGCCTCGACCGTCTGCGGCATGATGCCGTCGTCGGCCGCGACCACGAGGATCGCGATGTCGGTCACCTGCGCACCACGGGCACGCATGGCGGTGAACGCCTCGTGACCCGGGGTGTCGATGAAGGTGATCGCGCGCTCGATGCCGTCGTGCTCGGTCCAGACCTGGTACGCACCGATGTGCTGCGTGATGCCGCCGGCCTCGCCCGCGACCACGTTGGTCTGACGGATCGCGTCGAGCAGTCGCGTCTTACCGTGGTCGACGTGGCCCATGACGGTGACCACGGGAGGACGGATCTCGAGGTCGTCGTCGCTCTCGGCCTCCAGCTCGGCGTCGAGGTCGAGACCGAAGCCCTCGAGGAGCTCTTTGTCCTCGTCCTCGGGCGAGACCATCTGGATCTTGTAGCCGAGCTCCTCGCCGAGCACCTCGAAGGTGGCCTCGTCGAGCGACTCGGTGGCCGTGGCCATCTCGCCCAGGTTGAACAGGATCGTCACGAGCGTGCCGGGCTGCACGGTGTAGCCGCGCAGCGCCTCGAGCTTGTCAGCGAAGTCGGCGATCGATGCGCCGCGGCGCAGGCGGATGATCTCGCCGTTGCCCTTCTGGACGTTGACGCCGCCGACGACCGGCGCCGACCGCATCTCGAATTCCTGCCGCTTCGCCCGACGCGACTTGCGCTGCTTGGACTTGCCGCCACCCTTTCCGAACGCACCCGCGGTACCGCCGCCGGGGCCGCGACCGCGACCACCGCCGCCACCGGGACGACCGGCGAAACCGCCGCCGGGAGCGCCGGGACGCTGGAAGCCTCCGGCACCGCCGGGACGACCGGGACCGCCGGGACGCTGCTGGAAGGGAGCGCCGGGACGACCGCCGCCACCGGGACGACCGGCGCCACCGGGACGCGGAGCGCCGGGACGGGGAGCACCGGGACGCGGCGCCTGCGGACGCGGGATGTTGCCCGGCGTCGGACGCTGACCCATGCCCTGCGCCGATGCGAAGGGGTTGTTGCCCGGACGAGGACCGGCGGGACGCTGGCCCATGCCCTGCGAGGGAGCGAAGGGGTTGTTGCCGGGACGCGCGCCACCGGGACGCGGCGGCTGCGAGCCACCGGGCGTCGGACCGGCGGGCTTGGCCGGGCCGGGCTTGCCGGCGCCGGGCGTGGGCGCCGACGGAGCGGATGCCGCAGCGGGGGTCGCCGGCTGCGCGGCGGGCGTCGCGGGAGCCGCAGGAGCGGATTCCACGGGCGCAGCCGGAGCAGCGGGGGCGGCGGGCTTGGCCGGACCGGGCTTGACAGCCGGGCCGGGCTTCGCGCCGGCGGGACCGGGCTTGCCGGCACCCGGGCGGGCAGCACCGGGCTTGGCGCCGCTCGATGCTGCGGGAGCGGGGGCTGCGGCGGCAGAGCCGCTCTCAGCCTCGAGCGCAGCCCGCAGCTTGCGAGCCACGGGGGGCTCGATGGTGGACGAGGGGCTCTTGACGAATTCGCCGAGCTCCTTCAGCTTCGCGAGCGCGACTTTGCTGTCGACGCCGAGTTCGGAAGCGATCTCGTGTACGCGTGGTTTTGCCACAATTCTCCTGTCTGAAGGCCCACCCTCGGACAGGGCGGACCGCTTAAGCGCGGACGGGTCTCATTTCGAGCCGTTCACTTCGTGTCCATAGCCGTTCAGCCTTTGCGCTGGTGATCAATCGGGAAATCCTGCGTGTCCAGTGGGCCGGACACCCGCAGGGCTCGTCCGAACGCGCGGCGCCGCAGTGCGGCATCCATGCATTCGTGCGTCTCGTGCACCCACGCGCCCCTGCCCGGAAGCGAGGCGGCCCGATCTGCGATCAAGACGCCGTCGCGGGCCACGACTCGCAGGAGTGAGGACCGGGAGGCACGCGCGCGACAGCCCACGCACGTTCGAACAGGTTCCATTCTACCCCCTCGACCGAGTTCCCGGTTTCGTCAGGACTCCAGGATCGAGTCGGGCTGGATGTCGATCTTGGCGCCGGTGAGCTTCGCGGCCAGGCGGGCGTTCTGCCCCTCCTTGCCGATCGCGAGCGACAGCTGGTAATCGGGGACGAGTGCGCGGACCGCCTTCGTGGCCGCGTCGAGGACGAAGCTCGACGTGACCTTCGCCGGCGACAGGGCGTTCGCAACGAACACCGGCAGGTCGGCGTTGTAGTCGATGATGTCGATCTTCTCGCCGCCGAGCTCTTCGGTGACGGCGCGGACGCGACGGCCCAGCTCGCCGATACAGGCGCCCTTGGCGTTGATCGAGGGGTCGTTCGCCTTCACGGCGATCTTCGTGCGGTGACCCGCCTCGCGCGCCAGCGACGTGATCTCGACGAGACCGTTGGCGATCTCGGGCACCTCCATGGCGAAGAGCTTGCGAACGAGGCCGGGGTGGGTGCGCGACACGGTGATCGAGGGACCCTTGGTGCCCTTGGAGACGGAGGTGACGTACACGCGCAGACGCGAGCCGTGACGGTACTCCTCACCCGCGACCTGCTCCTCGGGCGGGAGGATGGCCTCGATCGTGCCGAGGTCGACGTGCACCATGCGCGGGTTCGGGCCCTGCTGGATGACACCGGCGACGATGTCGCCCTCCTTGCCCCGGAACTCGCCCAGCACGGCGTCGTCGGCGATGTCGCGCAGCCGCTGGCTGATGACCTGCTTCGCGGCGAAGGCGGCGATGCGGCCGAAGTCGTCGGGGGTCGACTCCTCCTCGCCGATGACGACACCCTCGTCATCGCGCAGCGGCACGTAGATCGCGACGTGGCCGGTCTTGCGGTCGAGCTCCGCACGAGCCCCCTCGGGCAGCTCGCCGTCGGGCGAGGTGTGCTTGGCGTAAGCCGTGAGGACCGCCTGCTCGATGATGCGGATGAGTTCGTCGAAGGGGATCTCCTTCTCTCGCTCGACGGTGCGCAGCAGTGAGAGATCGATGTCCATGGGGGCCCTCCATATTCAGCTCTTGTCCGGGCGCGTCTCGCGCTCCCGGCATCCATCCAACGTTACCCGATGGGGCTGGGAACGTGTTTGCCCGGCGCCGACGGCGCCGCGTCGAGCCGGCGATCTCGGGATACTGAGGGCATGACCGAACGCACCCCCCGCCTCGCCGACCCCGGACTGATCGGGTTGCTCGGTTTCGTGATCGCCACGCTCACGGCGCAGTTGGAGCACCTCGGGCTGCAGAACGAGAGCCCGGTGTTCTGGGTCGGAGCCGTCTTCGGGGGCGTGGTCCAGGTCACCGCGGGGATGCTCTCGTACTTCGCCGGCGACGACTTCCACTTCATCGTCTACAACGCCTTCGGGTGGTACTGGATCTGCATGCCGGGCTTCCTGCTCGGCGGCGAGCTCGGCTTCTTCGAGGTCGACGGCCCGGCGAGAGGTGTCTTCACGCTGATGTTCGCGATCCTGGCGCTCGTGTTCGCGCTCTCGGCGGCAGCGCGCAACACCGTGCTGCCCGTGACGCTGCTCGCGGTCGCGGTCGGCCTCGGACTGCAGACGATCACGGCGTTCGGCGGGCCGGCGGCCATGGGTGCAGCGGGCTCGGTCGCGCTGCTCGCGGCGTCCGCGCTCGCGGCGTACATGCTGCTCGAGAAGTTCTACACGCGGACGCTCGGGCGCAGCATCCTCCCTCTCGGCCCCGCATGGTTCCGGACCGCCTCACGTGTATCGATTCAGGCGCATACTGTTTGAGGACCGGGCGGCCCGCGCTGCGGGAGACGACGCCCGATCGTGACATCGGTCGCGACGACGGCACTGCCGCCGCGACCGCAACGCGAAAGGAACCTCACATGACCACCAACGCGCACGCCGCCGTCCTCCGCGGGCAGGACGCCCCGTTCACGTTCGAGGAGATCATCCTCGACGACATCCGCCCGAACGAGCTGCTCGTCAAGGTCGCCGCCACCGGCCTCTGCCACACCGACCTGGCCGTGCAGCACGGCCACATCCCCGCCGCGTTCCCCTTCGTGCTGGGCCACGAGGGCGCCGGCACCGTCGAGCAGGTCGGCGATGCCGTCGTCGGCTACGCCGTCGGCGACAAGGTCGCGGTCTCGTTCGCTTCATGCGGGCACTGCACCAACTGCCTCACGGGACGCGAGGCCTACTGCCGCAACTTCATGGCGCTGAACTTCGGCGGAGCCCGCGAGGACGGATCGGCCACCATGACCGCCGCCGACGGATCGGGCGTGCACGGCTCGTTCTTCGGTCAGTCCTCGTTCGCCAGCCATGTCATCGTCGAGGCCCGCAACGCGGTGAAGCTCCCCGAGACGGCCGACGTCGAGATCGCCGGCCCTCTCGGCTGCGGCGTGCAGACCGGCGCCGGCACCGTGCTCAACTCGCTCGACGTGCCCGCCGGCGCGTCGGTCATCGTGACCGGCACCGGAGCCGTGGGGCTCTCCTCGATCATGGGTGCGAAGGTCGCCGGGGCGACGACGATCATCGCGGTCGACATCATCCCCGAGCGGCTCGACTTCGCCGCGAAGCTGGGCGCGACCCACACGGTCAACAGCAAGGACAAGGATGCCGTCGAGCGCATCCTCGAGATCACGGGCGGGGTCGGCGCGGACTACGCCGTCGACACCACCGCCGTGCCCGCCGTCGTCGACACGATCGTCGCCGCCACCGCCTTCGGCGCGAAGATCGCACTGGTCGGTGTGCCGAAGCCCGGAACCGAGATCGCTCTCGCGTCGATCTCGGGATCCGGAAAGACCTTCGTCGGCGCGATCGAGGGCGACGCCGTGCCGCAGAAGTTCATCCCCGAGATGCTCGCGCTGCACGAGGCCGGACGCTTCCCCTTCGACCAGCTCATCACCAAGTACCCGTTCTCGGAGATCGAGCAGGCCATCGCCGACACGCAGTCGGGCAAGGCGGTCAAGGCCGTCCTCGTCATGGGCTGACGAACCGGACACACCGATCGGGCCGGAGCACGCACATCGCTGCGCGCTCCGGCCCGCTCCGTCCCGTCGGGCGCGGGAGGCCGTAGGCTCGCGGGATGGCCGAACACGGGGTGCACGACGCGGCACGCGCTGTCGAACGGCATCCCGCGGCGCGCGTGCTCGCCCGGGGCGGCTACGTCGCGAACGGTGTCGTGCACCTGCTGATCGGCTCGCTCATCGTCGCGGTCGCCTTCGGCGGCGAGCGCGACGCCGATCAGACGGGGGCCTTCCGCGCGGTGGCCGAGCTTCCGCTCGGCTTCGTCGCGCTGTGGGCTGCAGCCGCTCTCCTGTCCGCGCTGGGCGTGTGGCACCTCGCCGAGGGCATGCTCGCCTCACGGCGTCGGCGCGGTGCTGCGGTGTGGGGCCTGCGGGTCTCCGAGTGGGGACAGGCGATCGTGTTCCTGTTCTTCGGCGGGTTGTCCGCCGCTGTGGCGCTCGGCGCCCGCCCGCAGGCGGACGAGGCCGCGCGCGATGCGAGCCGCGGCATCCTCGCTGTTCCCGGCGGCGTGTTCGCGATCGTGCTCGTCGGCGTCGGTGTCGCGATCGCCGGAGTGGTCTTCGTCGTCATGGGCGTGAAGCGTTCGTTCCACTCGAAGATGACGATCCCCGACGGGCCCGTGGGGCGAGCCGTCGAAACCCTCGGCGTGGTCGGTTTCATCGCGAAGGGCGTCGCTCTCGGGTCGCTGGGCGGCGTGCTGATCGTCGCGGCTGTGCGCTCGCGCGCCGACGAGGCAGGGAGCCTCGATGCCGCCATCCGCGCACTCCTCGACCTGACGTTCGGCCCCGAGATCGTGACGGTGGTGGGAATCGGGCTCATCGCCTACGGCGTCTTCACCGTCTTCCGCGCACGCTACGCCGAGCTCTGAGGCCCGGCCTCTCGACGGCTGCCCACCCCCAGCCTGCTTCGAGCGCACTTCGGCACGTCGTGCGCACGAAGAAGTGCGCCGGATGCCGCGACCTGCGCGGCATCCGGCGACGAAAGGTGAGATCAGCGGGCGGTGAGTCGAGCGACGGCGTCGGCGACCGCGACGGTCTCGCGCTCCCCCGAGCGACGGTCCCACAGCTCGACCTGGCCGTCGGCCGCGCCGCGTCCGACGATGACGATGCGCGGCACGCCCACCAGCTCGGCGTCACCGAACTTCACGCCGGGTGACACCTTCGGACGGTCGTCGTAGACGACGTCCAGGCCCGCTGCCTCGAGCTCTCCCGAGAGCTGCTCGGCCAGCTCGAAGGCTGCGGCGTCACGGCCCGTCGCGACGACGTGCACGTCGAACGGTGCGACCGATGCCGGCCAGATCAGTCCGCGCTCGTCGTTGTTGAGCTCGGCGATGATCGCGAGGATGCGCGTCACGCCGATGCCGTACGAGCCCATCGTCACCGTGACGAGCTTGCCGTTCTCGTCGAGGACCTTCAGCCCCAGCGCCTCGGCGTACTTCCGGCCGAGCTGGAAGACGTGGCCGATCTCCATGCCACGCGCGATCGAGACCGGACCCGAGCCGTCGGGTGCCGGGTCGCCCTCGCGCACCGTCGCGACCTCGACGAACGCGTCGGCCGTGAAGTCGCGGCCCGCGACGAGCGAGTGCACGTGCTTCTGGTCGATGTTCGCGCCGGTGATCCACGAGGTGCCGTCGACGACACGGGGGTCGAGGACGTAGCGGATGCCCGTCGCCGATTCCTCGCCGAGCACCGGGCCCTCGGGCGACCAGGGGCCGATGTAGCCCTTGACGAGCAGCGGGTTCTTGGCGAAGTCCTCAGCCGTCGCCGGCTCGACCTCCGCCGGCGCGAAGGCGACCTCGACGCGCTTGTCGTCGACGTCGCGGTCGCCGGGCAGGCCCACGACGACGAGCTCGCGCGTGCCGTCGAGGTGCGTGAGGGCGAGCACGACGTTCTTGAGCGTGTGCGCCGCGGTGTACTCGCCCTCGAGGTTCGCGTTGACGTGTGCCACGAGCGTCTCGATCGTGGGGGTGTCCGGCGAGTCGAAGATGACCGGCTCCGGCAGCCCGTCGATCGGTCCGGCCCCGGGGACGACCGTCGTGAACGCCTCGACGTTCGCGGCGTAGCCGCCGTCCGACCGGACGAACGAGTCCTCGCCGACGGGCGTCGGGTGCAGGAACTCCTCCGAGCGGGACCCTCCCATCGCACCGGCATCCGCCTGGACGATGACGTACTCGAGACCGAGACGCTGGAAGATGCGCTCGTACGCGTCGCGCTGGGCCTGGTAGCTGGCCTCGAGCCCGGCGTCGTTCGCGTCGAACGAGTACGCGTCCTTCATCGTGAACTCGCGGCCGCGCAGCAGGCCCGCGCGGGGGCGCGCCTCGTCGCGGTACTTGTCCTGGATCTGGTAGATCGTCAGCGGCAGATCCTTGTACGACGAGTACAGGTCCTTCACGAGAAGCGTGAAGGCCTCCTCGTGGGTGGGCGCGAGCAGGTAGTCGCCGCCCTTGCGATCCTGCAGGCGGAACAGCAGGTCGCCGTACTCCTCCCAACGCCCCGTCGCCTCGTACGCCTCGCGCGGCATCAGAGCCGGGAAGTGCACCTCCTGCGCACCGGCGGCGGCCATCTCCTCACGCACGACGCGCTCGATCTTCGCCTTGACGCGTAGGCCGAGCGGCAGCCACGCGAAGATGCCCGCTGCCTGCGGTCGGATGTAGCCGGCGCGGATCAGCAGCCTGTGACTGGCGACCTCGGCGCCCGCGGGGTCTTCACGGAGCGTGCGGAGGAACAGATGCGACATACGGGTGACCACGAGTCGAGTCTACGGATGCCGCGGGGCCGCGATGTGCCGTCACAAGGCGCCGCCGAGTGCGGCGAGCGCACGCCGAGCGAGTTCTCGGTCGGTCTCTCCCTCTTGAACGGCGACGGTGACGACGTTCGACCCGTCCGTCGCGAGCAGGGTCGAGGGACGATTCTGGTCGGCGGGGACGAGCGCTGCTGACAGGCCCTCCCCCAGGTCGATCCGCTCGAGCCCGGCAGTGCGGTCATCCCACTGCCGGTGAGCGCCTGGATACAGCTGGATGGTTCCGAGACGCGAATCGTCTGCGGACGAGCGGATGGGACAGATCCACCGCGTGCCGAGCCGCTCGAAGACGAGCTCGTCCGGAAGCAGACCACCGCCCACGTAACCGATCACGTACTCGCCGACGAACTCCGAAAGCCCGATGCGCATACTGAAGCTGTCGCAGTCGGCGATCCCAGGCCCCTCGACGATGCCATCGGGGACGCTGGCCGCTGGCTCTCCGACGACACGGACTGACGCGAGGTCGATCGCGGCTGTCAGTATCTCCGTCGAAGGCTCCGTGGAGTGATCGCTCTCGGGTTCCAGTGAGGCACCGGCGAACACCCACCAGTCGCCGACGACCCGTGCCATCACGCAGGTGGTCGTCCCGTAGTTCACACCGCAGATCTTGTCGCGGTAGTAGTCCACATCATCATCCGAGATCGAGGCCGCCGGGTAGACGGAGACCTCCACGGATGTTGCGGCACGCCCGCGCGGATCTTGCGACGCCGCGTAGCGCACGCAACGCACGCCGCCCAGAGGTTCGGAGGGGTCGAATTCGGCCGCGTCGAACGTCGCGGTGCCCCATGCGAGCCTCTGCTCTTCGCCGCTCAGGCTGCCCGCGCCGAGAAGTTCGTCCCAGTCATCCATCGTGATCAGTTCTTCACATCGTCGTGGAACAAATGTTTCCGGCCGCTCCTCGACGCTCGACGTCGGGTCCGCCGTCGGCGTGGGGGTCGGGGTCGGGGTCGGCGTGGACGTCTCGACGGGAGTCGCGATGCGATCGTCGGGGCGGAGAGCCGCGAAGGCGACACCTGCGACGACGACGGCCACGAGTGCCGACGCGGCCGCTCCCGCGACGATGCGCGAGCGGCGCGCGCGGGCCGCGCGCAGCCGCTTCACACCCCCGACGACGCGATCGCGCAGCTCGCCGTGCTCGTTCGGGGTGAGCTGATCGTTCAGGTCCACGATGCCTCCAACGCCGTCATCTCGTCTCGTAGCCGGCTCTTCGCCCGTGAGAGGCGTGACTTGACCGTGCCGACGGGGATCCCCAGGGTCTGAGCGACATCGCGCTCGGGGTAGCCCTCGAGCACGCTGAGGACGACGACGCTCTGCTCACCGGCCGGCAGCTGCTTGAGTGCCGCGAGCACACCGCTCTCGTCGTGAGCCGACGGCGCCGCGGATGCGGACGCCGCGGGGGTCTTCGCCAACAGCGCTCGGTAGCGCCGCCCCGACCGCTCGAGATTGCGCGCCGTGTTCGCAACGGTCGTCACCAGCCACGGCAGCGGCGACCCGTCGACGAGGCGCACACTCGCGCGCTTGCGCCAGAGCTCGAAGAAGGCGATGGCGACCGCGTCCTTCGCGTCCTCGCGATCGGTCAGCAGGCGGCTCGCGTGCCGGAACAGCCGCGACTCGTATCTGTCGAACAGGTCTCCCAGCGCGGACTCGTCGCCCGCCCGGAGTCGCTTCCATGCAGCGGCCTCATCATCTCCCACACCCTGTAGTGTCCGGCACTGCCGAGAAGGTTCACGGATGCGCGAACTAATCTGAGCGGATGACGACCGTGCTGCTGACCGGATTCGAGCCGTTCGCGGGAGACGCGACCAACCCGTCGGGCGATGCCGTCCGCCGGGTTGCCCAGGAGTGGGATGGCCCCGAGCATCTCGTCACCGCGGTTCTTCCCGTGGAGTTCGACGGCGCTCGGCGCAGCCTCCTCCAGCTCATCGCGACGCACGACCCGGACGTCGTCGTCACCACGGGGCTGGCCGGCGGACGCACCGGCGTCACGATCGAGCGCATCGCCGTCAATCTCCTCGACGCGCGCATCCCCGACAACGCCGGCGACCAGCCGGTCGACGTCCCGTCGTCACCCGGCGGGCCCGCCGCCCACTTCGCGACGCTGCCCGTCAAGGCGATCGCCGCCGCCATCACGGATGCGGGTATCCCCGCCACCGTCTCGCACTCGGCCGGCACCTTCGTCTGCAACCACGTCATGTTCACCGCGCTCGACGCCACTGCACCCGCTGACCACCGCCGTGCAGGTTTCATCCATGTGCCGTACGCGACCGAGGACGCCCCCAGCGGTCAGCCCTCGCTTCCGCTCGTCGACATCGTGCGCGCCCTGCGCATCGCGCTGCGCACCGCGCTCGACACAGACGTCGACGCGTCTTATGCCGCAGGCACGATCGCCTGAGACGGCCTGGCTTCAGCGGGAGAGTGCGGTGAGCATCCGAGACAGGACCTCAGCTGCGACCTCTGCGTCCTGCGACCACATGCTCGCGATGTTCGTGCCGTCTGTCGCGAACACGCGCACCGATCCGTAGCCCGGATCGACGCCGAACGAGTCCGCGGCGCCGGCGACCTCGACGGCGACCGCCGTCTCCGCCGCGCCGGTGCGGAGCTGATTCCACTGCCAACCGAGACCGGGGGCTACGAGAGGGCTGAGGATGCGGAAATCGTGCGTGTTGTAGTCGAGCCGTTCGCTGTCGGAGAACATCGGGCAGGTCCGCGCGATCCCGGCTGAGGCGAACAGGACGTCCTCGGGCTGCTCCGACCCCTCCCAGTACCCGTGGCGATATGGGCCGACGATGTCCTCGAGACCGATGGCCTCCCCGAGCTCGACGCAATCGGGGATGGACCAGGTCTGGTCGGTGCGGTCGGCGGGGCGTGGCTTGGTCGCGGACGCGAGGTTCCGCGACACCGCCTCGACGGCTGCGCTCAGAAGCTCTTCCGGCGCTTCATACACCTCGGAGCCGACGGTTGCGCTGACCCAGTCGTCTCCCACGCGCACGCCGAGACGACAGGCGCTCGCATCGTAATTCGGTTCGCAGAACGCGACCGAGTACGCGGCGGCGATCTCGTTGGTCACAGCCGCGGCAGGCAGCACCATCGTGGTGAGGTTCCTGACGCCCGCGGCGGGCTCGGAGCCCTCCGCCGCATACCAGGTGCAGGCGAGACCCCCCGCGGTGCCGACGGGGTCGGCCCCCACGGGAACGGGACGTTCCGGCTCCCACAGCGCCATCTGCTCGGCGACGGTGATCGACCCCGCACCGAGGAGTTCGTCGCGCTGCTCGATCGTGAGCATCTGGTCGCAGTCACCGTCAAACGCCCGGACGGGCTCGAGGTTCGGCGTCGGCGTGGGTGTCGGAGAAGACGCGTCCGAAGACGGGCTCGCCGGCGACGGCGTCTCGGCCGCACGTTCGACGGGGGCGCATCCCGCCGCGAGGACGGCAGCGAGCGCGAGGGGCAGAAGCGCGGCAGAACGACGGAGCACGTCCTCAGCCTGGCAGGACCGATAAGCGCCTCGCGGCATGAACCGTCGAAGCGTTACCGAACCGATCTCAGGCGGTGACGACCTGGGCCGTGCCGAGCGGCGCGTCGGGGCCGAGCTCGTCGGCGATGCGGCGAGCCTCTTCGATGAGCGTCGCGACGATCTCCGATTCGGGCACGGTCTTGATGACCTCGCCCTTGACGAAGATCTGCCCCTTGCCGTTGCCCGATGCGACGCCGAGGTCAGCCTCGCGCGCCTCGCCCGGTCCGTTCACGACACAGCCCATGACCGCGACGCGCAGCGGCACGGTGACATCCTTCAGGCCCGCCGTAACGTCGTCGGCGAGCGTGTAGACGTCGACCTGCGCGCGCCCGCACGACGGGCACGAGACGATCTCGAGCTTGCGCTCCCGCAGGTTGAGCGACTGCAGGATCTGATGCCCGACCTTGACCTCTTCGGCCGGGGGCGCCGACAGCGAGACGCGGATCGTGTCGCCGATGCCCTCACCCAGGAGGATGCCGAAAGCGGTGGCGCTCTTGATCGTGCCCTGGAAGGCGGGACCGGCCTCGGTCACACCGAGGTGCAGCGGCCAGTCGCCGCGCTCGGCGAGCTGCCGGTAAGCCTTGACCATGACGATCGGGTCGTTGTGCTTGACCGAGATCTTGAAATCGTGGAAGTCGTGCTCCTCGAAGAGTGAAGCCTCCCAGACGGCGCTCTCGACGAGGGCCTCCGGCGTCGCCTTGCCGTACTTCTCGAGCAGGCGCCGATCGAGAGAGCCGGCGTTGACGCCGATGCGCAGCGAGACCCCGGCGGCCTTTGCAGCGCTCGCGATCGCTCCGACCTGGTCATCGAACTTCCGGATGTTTCCCGGGTTCACGCGCACCGCCGCGCATCCGGCGTCGATGGCCTGGAACACGTACTTCGGCTGGAAGTGGATGTCGGCGATGACCGGGATCTGGCTCTTCTTGGCGATGATGTGCAGCACGTCGGCGTCATCCTGCGAGGGCACCGCCACGCGGACGATCTCGCAGCCGGATGCCGTGAGCTCGGCGATCTGCTGCAGGGTCGCGTTGATGTCGGTGGTCGGCGTCGTCGTCATCGACTGCACGCTGACGGGCGCTCCTCCCCCGACGAGCACCTTTCCGACGCGGATCTGCCGGCTCTTGCGGCGAGGGGCGAGGACGTCCGGAACCTGGGGCATCCCGAGATTGACAGCTGGCACGGGCACAGCCTACGCGGCACCGCCGCAGACGGGCTGGGAGCAGCGCAGCGCCGCATCCCCGACGCGGGTGTGATAATTTCGCCCCATGCGCACGCGCCTCTCCTGGTGGCACACCGCCTAGGCGGTGTGTTCGACGTGCACACGTTTCAGACCGCCCGGCGTTGAAGGCCCGGCGGTCTTCTTCGTGGGGCGGGCGTTCCGACGAAGAAAGACGACGATGACCGGTTCCCTCCCGACCCTGACCGATCTCGCCGCGAGCGGTGAGCCGTTCGCGCTCATCGCGCGCGACGGGGCGAGCGTCGAGGTGCTCCGCGGCGACGTGGTCGACGTCGACCGGCTCGCCGACATCCCCTTGGACGATCCCGACGGCACACCGCGCGAAGTGCTCGCCCTCGTGCCGTTCCGGCAGGTCGTCGAACGCGGTTTCGTCTGCCACGACGATCGGGCACCGCTGCGCTGCCTGCGGATCGCCGACCACGACTCCCTGCCCCTGGCCGAGGCGCTGCGCCAGCTGCCGTCGGACCGGGTGCCGCTCGAGGATGCCGGCTTCGACATCTCCGACGAGGACTACGCCGACATCGTGCGGCGCGTCATCGCCGACGAGATCGGCCGCGGCGAGGGAGCCAACTTCGTCATCCGTCGAGACTTCACCGCAACGGTCGAGACGGACGCCGTGACCGCCGGCCTGACCTGGTTCCGCGCACTGCTCCAGCACGAGCGCGGCGCCTACTGGACCTTCCTCGTGGTGACCGATGGCCACGTCGCCGTCGGCGCCAGCCCCGAGGCGCACGTCAGCGCGCGCAGCGGAGCCCCCGCCGAGCCGGGCACCAGCATCGTGACCATGAACCCGATCTCCGGGACCTTCCGCCACCCCCGTGGCGGCGCGACGGCCGAGACCCTGACGGAATTCCTCTCCTCGACCAAGGAGACCGAGGAACTGTTCATGGTCGTCGACGAAGAGCTGAAGATGATGTCGGCCGTCTGCTCGGACGGAGGCCGCATCACCGGCCCCCACCTGAAGGAGATGTCGCGCCTGACCCACACCGAGTACATGCTGCGGGGATCGAGCACGATGGATCCGCGCGACATCCTCCGCGAGACGATGTTCGCTCCCACCGTCACCGGGTCTCCCATGCAGAACGCGTGCACGGTCATCGCGCGCCACGAGCGCACACCCCGCGGCTACTACTCCGGGGTCGCCGCCCTGTTCACTCCCGCGGCGGGCGGCGGGCACGATCTCGATGCGCCCATCCTGATCCGCACCGCCTACCTCGTCGACGGCCGGCTGCGCGTGCCGGTCGGCGCGACGCTCGTACGGCACTCCGACCCGGCCGGCGAGGTGGGCGAGACCCACGGCAAGGCAGCCGGCGTCCTCGGCGCGATCGGCGCCGTCGACCGCGACGAGGCGCCGTCCTCGATCGCCGACACCGCGGCGGTCGACGAAGACGCACCGGCCGCACAGCGCCCGCGGCTCGGCGACGACCCGACGATCGCCGCCCTCCTCTCCTCGCGCAACGCGCGTCTCGCGCAGTTCTGGCTCGACCCGCAGGCGGCCGAGGGCGGTCCCTACACGGGCCGCGAGGTGCTGGTCGTCGATGCCGAGGACCGGTTCACCACCATGCTGGGGCACCAGCTCCATCACCTCGGGTTCGGCGTGCGCATCGCCCCCTGGAGCGAGGTGACGGATTCCGCCGTCGACGATGCGGGCCTGGTCGTCTTCGGCCCCGGCCCCGGCGACCCCCGCGACGGCATGAGTCCCCGTATCGCGCGCATGCGCGAGCTCGTCGGTCGTCGCGCCGACGCGGGCAGCCCGCTGCTCGCCGTGTGCCTGAGCCACCAGATCCTCGCCGACCGGCTCGGCATCGGGCTCGCTCCCCTCGCGTCACCCCATCAAGGCCTGCAGAAGAGCGTCGACGTTTTCGGCGAGCCAGCATCGATCGGCTTCTACAACACCTTCACCGCGCGCGTCGCCCCCGGCACCACCGAGCGGGGCGGCACCGAGATCGCTGCCGATCCCTCATCGGGTGACGTCTACGCGCTGCGTGGTCCGGGGTATGCATCCGTGCAGGGGCACCTCGAGTCGATCCTGTCTCGCGACGGTTTGCCGACGCTCGAACGGCTCATCGGGTTCGCCCTGGCGCCCGTCCCGGCCTGACGTGCGCCGCCCCGGCGACGAGCGTCAGCCGAGGATCGAGATCGGATTGAACACGTCGGCGAGGATCAGGGTCCCACCCATCACGATGAGCCCGATCACGACCACGAAGGTGACGGGGACGAGCTTCGTGGCGTCGACCGGCCGCGGCGCGGGACGGCGGAAGAGCTTCGCCCAGACGCGCTTGATCCCGTCCCACAGGGCCACCACGACGTGGCCGCCGTCGAGGGGCAGCAGGGGCAGCAGGTTGAAGATGAACAGCGCGATGTTCAGCGAGCCCAGCAGGCCCAGCAGGTCGACCACGCGGTCCTGAACGGGGGCCTCGGTCGCCGCGACCTCGCCCGCGATACGCCCCGCACCCACCACGGACAGCGGCCCGTTCGGGTCGCGCTCGCCGCCGGTGACGAGCGCCACTCCCGTCTGGTAGACCTTCACCGGCAGCTGCCAGATGACGCCCGCGACGGCTCCGAGCCGCTCGACCGCCTGCTGGGGGCCGCTCCAGATCGGCTGGGGGACGTTGACTCGCGTGCCCGTCATGCCGACGAACCCGACCTCTTTCACCTCGGTGATGCCGTCTGCGTTCACGATGGGGCGTTCGGCCGCGATCGGGGTGACCTCGAGCGTGACGCGGTCGCCGTCGCGCTCGACGACGATCGGGATCGTCCGTCCCGGCGACGCCTGGATGATCGCCGTCGCCTCGGCGTAGCCCGAGACGTCGGTCCCGTCGACGGCGACGATGACGTCCCCCGGACGGATGCCGCCGGCGGCAGCGGGAGACACGGGATCGCCTGCCTCGCACGCCGTACGATCAGCGCCCGTAGGGATGACGCATTCGTTGACCGCGGCGATGGTGGGCGAGACGCTCGGGATGCCGATGGCGCTCAGCGCGATCGCGAAGAGAACCATGGCGAGCACGAGGTTCATGAACGGGCCGCCGACCATGATGACGATGCGCTTCCACACCGACAACTGGTAGAACGCCGGACGCGTGTCGTTCTCGACGAGCGTCTCGGCGTTGGCGAGGCGGGCGTCCTGCACCATCGCGCCGAAGAAGCGCCCGCTGCGGCGCACCGCCGCGTCCGGCTCGTCGGGCGCCGGCGGGTACATGCCGGACATCGAGATGTAGCCGCCGACGGGCAGGGCCTTCACGCCGTACTCGGTCTCGCCGTAGCGCCGCGACCAGAGGGTGGGGCCGAGGCCGATCATGTAGCGGCCGACGCGCACGCCGAAGAGTTTCGCGGGGACGAGGTGGCCGACCTCGTGCAGAGCGATCGAGACGGCGAGCCCGACGACGAGCAGCACGACGCCGATGACGAAAGCGAGGACGGTCACGACCGCCCAGAGTACCCGCCGAGTCTTTGAATCGGCCCAGGCCGTAAACTCCAACCATGGAGCGGGCGCAGAGTGCGGCAGTGCGGCGTGCCCGCGCCGTGCGGGGAACCGCCTCCGCGGCGATCGCGACCGTCTTCGCCGCGACGGCCCACACCCTCTCGGGCGGTCTCGCACCGCTCTGGCTGATCGTCGTCGCGACGGCTCTCGCGGCCCCCGCCGCCGTCTGGCTCGTGGGCCGCGCCCCGTCGGCCTGGCGAACCGGCCTCGTCGTCCTCGCGAGCCAGGGACTGTTCCACACCTTCTTCTCCATCGCCGGTTCCGCCGACCCCACGGCGCCGCTGCCGCACATTCACGGTGCGACGATGACCGCCCTCGCGCCTCTGCCGCACCTGCATGCCGTCGGCACGAACATGACGGCGACGCACGTCCTCGCGGCCGCAGTCACCGTCGCGACTCTCGTGGTGGGCGAGCGCCTCATCCGCCTCATCCACCGCGGCATCCGTCGCTTCGCACGGCTGATGTCGCCGTCGCTCCGCCCGCGAACGCCGCTGCTGCGCCCGACCGCCGCGACCGAGCGCGTCGTGCCGGCGCGTCGTCTCCGTTCCTCTCTGTCGCTGCGGGGGCCTCCGGTCGCCACCGCGTGACCTCCCCTTCCCGTAGCGGACGGCACGACGCCGCCCGCATGTTCTGAGAGACGACAAATGACCCGCACCATCACCGCGCGCCGCCGTGCGCGCCTCGCCGTCGGCGTGACCGCCGGCGCAGCCCTGGCCCTCGCCCTCCCGCTCGCCGCATCCGCGCACGTCCACGTGACGCCGGAGGAGGTCGCCGCGAACGGCTCGACCCGCATCGACTTCTCGTTCAGTCACGGCTGCGACGGGTCGCCCACGACGGCGCTCGTCGTCGACATCCCCGCCGAGGCGCAGGGCGCGACGCCCGTCGTCGACGGCGCGTGGGCGATCACCACCGATGCAGGTGAGAACGGCTTCCCGACGCGGATCACATACACCGCGGTCGCACCCATCCCCGACGCGTATGCGGCCTCGGCCGGTATGAACGTGATCTTCCCGGGTTCGTCCGAGGGCGAGAGCTTCGCCTTCCCCGTGACGCAGCAGTGCGAGACGGGCGAGGCCGCGTGGGTGGAGATCGCTGAAGACGGTCAGGATCCGGACGACCTCGAGTACCCGGCCCCCGTCGTGGTGGTCGGGGCGGCGTCGGCCGACGAGCACGGCGGACACTCCGAGGGCGGCCACTCGTCCGGCGACACGGCCGATGCGGCCGACGCGGAGACGACCGCGGCATCCTCGGCCGCTGCCGACCCGCTGCCCATCTGGCTCTCGGCCGGTGCGCTCGTCGTCGCGGCCGCCGCGCTCGTCCTGGCCATCGCCCGCCGACGCGCCTGAGCACACCCGGGGCGGGCGCGTCAATCGACGTGGCCGCCCCGGAACCGGGGTGAGACAATGGTCGTAATGCCTACCGACGCCCCGAACCTCCCTCCCGTCCTCCGCCCCGAGAGTCCGCCGCGCCGCTCCCTGACAGAGCTCGCGGCGCATGTCGGCGGGCGGATCGTCGGCGCCGCCACCGACATCTCCGTGACGGGCATCACCCTCGCGACGGCGGATCTGCGGCCGGGCGAAGCCTTCGTTGCGATCCAGGGCGCCGTCCGGCACGGCGCCGAGTTCGCAGGGCGCGCTGCGGAGACGGGCGCCGCCGCGATCGTCACGGACGCCCGTGGCGCCGAGCTCGCTGCCGAGACCGGTCTGCCCATCGTCGTCGTCGACGACCCGCGGGCCCGACTGGGCGACCTCTCGGCCTGGGTCTACGGAACCGGGCGCGAGGACCGCCTCCCCCTGCTGCTCGGCACGACGGGCACCAACGGCAAGACGAGCGTCTCGCACCTCATCGAGGGGATCCTCGGCCAACTCGGCGCCGTGACGGGTCTCTCCTCGACCGCTGAACGCCACATCGCGGGCGAAGTCATCGTCTCGCGGCTCACGACGCCCGAGGCGTCAGAGTTCCACGCGCTGCTCGCCCTCATGCGCGAGCGGGGCGTCGAAGCGGTCGCAGTCGAGGTGAGCGCACAGGCCCTCACCCGCCACCGTGTCGACGGCGTGGTCTTCGACGTCGCCGGCTTCACCAACCTCACGCACGATCATCTCGACGACTACCGCGACATGACGGAGTACTTCGAGGCGAAGCTGCCGCTCTTCCGTGCCGACCGGGCACGGCGCGGCGTGGTGTGCCTCGACTCCGACGCCGGCGCGCAGATCGTCGAGCGTGCGGAGATCCCCGTCACGACCATCATCACGCCGGCGATCGCCGAGACGCCGGCATCGGCGGACTGGACCGTCGAGATCATCGAGGAACGTCAGAACGGCACCGAGTTCCGACTCGTCGGCACCGACGGGCGACAGCTCACCACGACCGTGCCCGTCATCGGACGGCACATGGCCGCCAACGCCGGCCTCGCGATCGTCATGCTCCTCGAGGGCGGCTACACGTGGGATGAGCTGGTGCGCGTCCTGGACGGGCAGCGCATCGACGCTCACCTCCCCGGGCGCACCCAGCGCGTATCGGGAGAGCGCGGACCGGCCGTGTACGTCGATTTCGGGCACTCGCCCGACGCGTTCGAGAAGACCCTCGCCGCCGTACGCCGCGTCACTCCCGGAACCGTCGTCATGGTGTTCGGGGCGGACGGCGATCGCGACAAGACCAAGCGGCACGACATGGGCGCCACGGCCGTTCTCGGCAGCGACATCCTGATCGTCACCGATCATCACCCGCGCTTCGAGGACCCGGACGCGATCCGGGCGACTCTGCTCGAGGGCGCTCGGCGAGCGCGGCCGGATGCCGACATCCGTGAGTCGTCGCCGCCGGAGAAGGCGATCGTCGAAGCGGTGTCGCTCGTCGGCGAGGGCGACGCGATCCTCTGGGCGGGACCGGGACACCAGGACTACCGCGACATCCGCGGAGTTCGCACCCCGTACTCCGCTCGGGAGCTCGCTCGACGCGCGCTGCGGGATGCCGGCTGGCCGGTACCCGAGCCCAGCTGGGCCGTGCCCTACGCCGACTGAGCGCGTTTGTGGTCGGACCACTGTGAAAAATCAGGGGTCCATCGTCGTCCTGTCGCTGCCGTGCACGATTCCGCCGCCCCCGGCGGCTCGGGCGTAGCGTCGGCCACAGGCACGCCGCGGCAGGCACGACCAGCGCCTTCCCCGCTCCCCGGCGGGCCTTCCGACAGGACGAAGGACCCACGATGAGCACAGTCATCCCGAGCACGACAGCACACGACGACGACGCGGTCCCCACCGCGTGGGCGGGTTTCACCCCGGGCCCGTGGCAGGACGACATCGACGTCCGTGACTTCATCCAGCGCAACTACGAGCCCTACACCGGCGACTCGTCGTTCCTCGTCGGGCCGACCGCCCGCACGACGGGGCTGTGGGACACCCTGAGCGAGATGTTCCCCGCCGAGCGCGAGCGCGGCGTGTACGACGTCGACGCCCTCACACCCTCGACCATCACGTCGCACGGTCCGGGCTACATCCGCCAGGAGGACGAGCTGATCGTCGGCCTGCAGACCGACGCGCCCCTGCGCCGCGCCATCATGCCCAACGGCGGATGGCGCATGGTCAAGGGCGCCCTCGAGACGTACGGCTACCCGGTCGACCCGACCCTCGAGACGATCTTCACCCGCTACCGCAAGACCCACAACGACGGCGTCTTCGACGTCTACCCGCCGGCCGTCCGCCGCGCCCGCAGCAGCCACATCATCACGGGACTCCCGGACGCGTACGGCCGAGGGCGCATCATCGGCGACTACCGACGCGTCGCCCTGTACGGCACCGACGCGCTCGTGGCGGCGAAGAACGTCGAGCGGGCCGAACTCGACATGCACCCCTCCACCGAGAACATCCTGCGCTCGCGCGAGGAGAACGCCGAGCAGATCCGCGCGCTGCACGAGCTCGCCGAGATGGCGGCCTCGTATGGTTTCGACATCACCCGGCCCGCCGCCACCGCCCGTGAGGCGATCCAGTGGCTGTACTTCGCCTACCTGGGAGCGGTGAAGGAGCAGAACGGTGCCGCCATGAGCTTCGGGCGCAACACCGCGTTCCTCGACGTGTACATCCAGCGCGACATGGCGAGCGGTGCCCTCACCGAGGCCGAGGCCCAGGAACTCGTCGATGACCTCGTCATCAAGCTGCGCATCGTGCGGTTCCTTCGGACGCCCGAGTACGACGCGCTCTTCTCGGGCGATCCGACCTGGGTGACCGAGTCGATCGGCGGCGTCGGCGAGGACGGTCGCACGCTCGTGACGAAGACCGCCTTCCGCTTCCTGCAGACGCTCTACAACCTCGGCCCCGCGCCCGAGCCGAACCTGACGGTGCTGTGGACCGACGCGCTGCCCGAGGGCTTCAAGGAGTTCTGCGCGCAGGTGTCGATCGACACCTCGTCGATCCAGTACGAGTCCGATGACCACATCCGCGCGCTGTGCGGCGACGACGCGGCCATCGCGTGCTGCGTCTCGCCGATGACGGTCGGCAAGCAGATGCAGTTCTTCGGAGCTCGGGTCAACCTCGCCAAGACGCTCCTGTACGCCGTCAACGGCGGACGCGACGAGGTGAGCGGCAAGCAGATCGCGCCGGCCGCCGCCCCGGTCTCGGGAGACGTGCTCGTGTACGACGACGTGCGCGAGCGCTTCCGGGTGATGATGGAGTGGCTCGCCGAGACGTACGTCGACGCGCTCAACTGCATCCACTTCATGCACGACAAGTACGCCTACGAGCGTCTCGAGATGGCCCTGCACGACGGCAACGTCCTGCGCACCATGGCGTGCGGCATCGCCGGACTGTCGGTCGCCGCCGACTCGCTCTCGGCCATCAAGTACGCGACCGTCGAGCCGGTGCGCGACTCCTCGGGCCTCGTCGTCGACTACCTCGTCCACGGTGACTTCCCCACCTTCGGCAACGACGACGACCGCGTCGACGAGATCGCCCGCGAACTCGTGTCGGACTTCATGTCGATGATCCGCAAGCACCAGACGTACCGCGACGCGGTTCACACGCAATCGGTGCTGACGATCACCTCGAACGTCGTCTACGGCAAGGCGACGGGCAACACCCCCGACGGCCGCCGCGCCGGCCAGCCCTTCGCCCCGGGCGCGAACCCCATGAACGGTCGCGACACGCACGGGATGCTGGCAGCGGCGCTGTCCGTCGCGAAGCTCCCGTTCGACCAGGCGCAGGACGGCATCTCGCTGACCACGACGGTGACGCCGAGCGGTCTCGGACGCACGCCCGACGAACGGGTGCGCAACCTCGTGGGGCTGCTCGACGCGCAGATGGCGTCCGACGGCTACCACCTCAACGTCAACGTGCTCACGCGCGAGACGCTCGAGGACGCGATGGTCAACCCCGACAAGTATCCGCAGCTGACCATCCGGGTGTCCGGTTACGCGGTCAACTTCGTGCGACTGACCCGAGAGCAGCAGCTCGACGTACTCAGCCGCACCTTCCACACGGGGGTCTGACTCCCGTGTCCGCCATCCTGGTGCCGGGCGAAGCCTGCACCGCCGATCTGAGCGATCCCCGTCACGACCGTCTCGCCGCACGACGGTCCGGGCACATCGCGAGTGTGCATTCCTGGGAGCTCGTCACTTCCGTGGACGGCCCCGGCACCAGGATGACCCTCTTCCTCGCGGGATGCCCGTTGCGCTGCCAGTACTGCCACAACCCCGACACCTGGCGTCAGCGCGACGGTGAGCTCGCCTCCCTCGACGACATCGTCGCCCGGCTGCGCAGGTACCTGCCGGTCTTTCGCGCGACGGGCGGCGGGCTGACGATCTCCGGCGGCGAGCCGTTGCAGCAGTCGGCCTTCGTCACCCGCCTGGCCCGGGCTGCGGCCGAGCTCGGCGTGCACGTCGCCCTCGACACGTCGGGGAACCTCGGCCGCGCAGCATCCGACGCCCTGCTCGACGACGTCTCGCTCGTTCTGCTCGACGTGAAGTCGGGCCTTCCCGACACCTACCGCGAGGTCACGGGCCGCGACCTGCAGCCGACGATCGAGTTCGGCGACCGCCTCGCAGCTCGGGGCACCCCGGTGTGGATCAGGTTCGTGCTCGTGCCCGGGCTCACGGATGCCGTCGAGAACGTCGACGCGGTCGCGGACATCGTCGCCCGGTGGGAGAACGTGCAGCGGGTCGAGGTACTGCCCTTCCATCAGATGGGCACGTCGAAGTGGGAGCGCCTGGGCATCCCCTACCCCCTCGCCGGACGACCGACGCCGGACGCGGAGCTGCTCGCGCGGGTGCGCGGTCAGTTCGCCGCGCGCGGTCTCACCGTCTACTGACCGTGAGCGTCACTCGGCCGCGCTGATCGCCCGGTCCGCAGCGCTCCGTGCCCACGCCTCGGCCTCCGCGAGCGATTCCCGGGTCAGTTCGTCGGGCGGCCGGTGGGCCTCGACGACGCGTTCGACGGTCTCCACGATCCCGAGGAAGCTCAGCGCCCCCGCGTGGAACGCCTCGACGGCCTGCTCGTTCGCGGCGTTGAAGACCGCGGGATAGGTCCGGCCCTCCCGCCCCACCCGCTTGGCGAGGGCGACGGCCGGGAACGCCGCATCGTCGAGGGGCTCGAAGGTCCACTCGCTCGCTCGCGTCCAGTCGAGCGGAGCCCCCACGCCCGCGACCCGGCGCGGCCAGTCGAGGCCGAGCGAGATCGGAAGACGCATGTCGGGCGGCGACGCCTGGGCGATCGTGGAGCCGTCGATGAACTCGACCATCGAGTGGACGACCGACTGGGGGTGCACGACGACGTCGATGCGGTCGTAGTCCATGCCGAACAGCAGGTGGGCCTCGATCACCTCGAGCCCCTTGTTCACCAGGGTCGCCGAGTTGGTGGTCACGACGCGTCCCATGTCCCAGGTCGGGTGCGCGAGCGCCTGCGCCGGGGTGACGGCGGCCAGCTCGTCACGGCCGCGGCCGCGGAACGGCCCACCGGATGCCGTTAGCACGAGCCGTCGCACCTCGTCGGCCTCTCCCGAGCGCAGGGCCTGTGCGATCGCGGAGTGCTCCGAGTCCACCGGGACGATCTGACCGGGTGCGGCGAGCGACGTGACCAGGTCGCCGCCCACGATGAGCGATTCCTTGTTCGCGAGCGCGAGGGTGCGACCCGACTCCAGGGCGGCCAGAGTCGGCCCCAGTCCGACCGAGCCGGTGATGCCGTTGAGCACCACGTCCGCCTCGACGTCACGGACGAGACGTTCCGCGTCGGCGGCGCCGAGGGCGGTGTGGGTCACCCCGAATCGCGCCGCCTGCTCTTCCAGCATCCCGGCGTTCGAGCCCGCCGAGAGCCCCACCACCTCGAAGCGGTCTCGTCGGGAGTCGATGACATCGAGCGCCTGTGTCCCGATAGAGCCGGTGGAGCCGAGGATGAGGACGCGACGCATGCCGTCAGCCTAGGTGCTGCGGCTGCGCCGGCCAGGGTGCCGTCAGCCCGCGGCGGCCACCGGCGTGCGCTGGACGCCGAGGATGTCGACGACGAAGACGAGCGTCTCGTTCTGGAGCTCGCTGCCCTCCTGCGCCCCGTAACCGGCGGCGGGCGGGATGACGACGAGCACCTGCGAACCGACCTGCTGCCCCTCGAGCGCCTGCTGGAAGCCGGCCACGACATCGCTGGTGCGGAAAGCCGCGGGCTGGCCGCGGTCCCAGCTGGAGTCGAAGACAGACCCGTCCGACCACTTGACACCGGTGTACTGGACGAAGGCGGTGTCGCCCGGCTGGATCGTCGCACCGTCGCCGGTCTTGAGATTCTCGAGCTGCACCTCGGTCGGCGCGTCGGTGCCGAGAAGCGTGATGGTGGGAGCGCCGTCCTCGGCCAGCTCGACGGTCGGCATCCCGTCGACGGGCGCCTGCTCGGTTCCGGTGGCGCGCGTCGGGAGCTTCTCGACACCCTCGGCCACCACGACGACGGCAGTGCGCCCCTCGCCGAACGCCGAGCCGGGGATCGCGAGGGCCGCGGTCGAGCCGAGCGGCGCGCACTCGAGAGCGGCGACGAACACGGAGTACTGCTGCGGGTCGAGCAGCACCGGCACCAGACCGGAGTCGTCGGGCGACGTGTCACGCGACTGCTCGAGCAGCTCTCCCGTCGCGCCGTCGTAGATCGCGTAGGAACCGGAGACGAGATCTCCCGAGACGAGGTCCTCGCCGTCACCGCGCGTGGTGAGCGTCCGCTCGATATCCGTCGGCTCGAGGCCCGGGTCGACCTTCGCGGTCAGCTCCGGCGCGGAGCCGGAGACCTCGATGCTGTCGGAGGCCTCCCCCGGCTGGGCGTCGACGAGGCACTGCGACGACGCGCCGGAGGCGTCGGGGCTGGGCGACTCGGTGGGCGTGTCGCCCCCTGCGCAGCCGGCGAGCGCAAGCGCCGAGACGGCGACGACGGACAGAGCGGCGAATGGGCGCAGACGCACGGAGAACCTCTTCGATCGGGGAGACGGAGTTCTCATCCTCTCGCACGAGCATCGGTGTGCGCTGAGAGCGCGGGGCGCGTTCCGTCGGAGGCTGTGGATAGTGCCGGGGCGATGTCGGAGGTCCGTGACATGATTCGAACATGCATTCGAATGACGGGTTCCGCGGCGCGATGGATGCCGGGATGGGCAGCGACTCTGACGTCGACGCCCTGGCGGCGCTCGTCGCGGATGCCGAGGGTGTTTCGGATGCCGCACGGGCGGTGCAGATCCGTGAGGTTCGGGTGCTCGCCGCGGCCGGGGTGCTGGCCGAGAAGCAGGCCGCTGGCGCGTCGGAGAAGGTCAAGGCGCGCGAGATGGCGTTGCGCGGGATCGCCGCGGAGCTGGCCGGGGTGTTCGTCGCGACCGACCGGACGTTGCAACGCCGGATCGACGAGGCACGAGACCTGGTGGACAACTTCCCATTGACGATGGCGGCGTGGGAGGACGGGCGCATCGTCCGCGGACACGTGCGGGTGATCCAAGAGGTGGGGTGCATCGTGCCCGCGGACGACCGCGAGGACTTCGAGCGAGCCGCGATCGAGCGATGCGAGGGCGAGACGCCCAACCGGGTGCGCGGGAGTTTGCAGATGCTCGCGGAGCGGATGCACCCGCGGACCTTCGCCGAACGGCACGAGGAGGCCGCTGCGGGGCGGTGCGTGCAGGTGCGGACCGGGGCCGACGGCATGTCGGATCTCATCGCGACACTGCCGACCGTTATCGCCGACGGGATCGTGGACCGACTGACCCGCCAGGCACGGGAGATCATCAACGCACGGGCTCAGGCCGACGGCGCAGGCGCAGGCGCAGGCGGGGCAGGATCTGACGCCGCGAACGATGGTGCCGGAAGCGCTGGTGCGGAGAGAGCTGACGCCCTGTTCGCCGCGGACGCGACCGGTGACGACGGCCTGGTCGACCACGTGGGCACCGACGGGTCGTCGTTCGTCGGTGACACGCGCACGATCGATCAAGTCCGCGCCGACGTATTCAGCGACCTCCTCCTCGCCGGGTCGCCCGCGCTCGACCCGACGGCGACTGGCGACAGCGACGGAACGCTCGGAGCGATCCGCGCACACGTGCAGGTCGCCGTGTCCGCCTTGACTCTGATGGGTCAGGACGAAGGACCGGCAGACCTCGCGGGACGCTCCCCCATCGACGCCATCACCGCACGCCAGCTCGCCGGCAACGCGACCTCCTGGGACCGGCTGCTCACCCATCCCGTGACCGGGACCGTGCTCGAATGCGACACGTACCGACCGACCGCCGCCATGGTCCGACTGTTGCGGGCACGCGACCGGCACTGCCGGTTCCCCGGATGCCGACAACCCGCCATCCGCTGCGAACTCGACCACACCATCGCAGCCTCCCACGGCGGGGCAACGCACGTGCGCAACCTCGCCAACCTCTGCAAACGACACCACGACGTCAAACACCACACGAGATGGCGAGTCCGACAACTCGCGGGCGGAACACTCGTCTGGACATCACCGACCGGACGGATCTACCGCGAAGACGCACCACCACCCCTCGTCACTTTCACCATCGCGAGGCCGCCGGAGAACTCGGCTGACCCGGCCGGATCGTCGCGCCCATCGGACGGTCGAGAGTCGCCCTGGCGTTCACTCGGTCCCCCGCCGTTCTGACGATCCTCACCACAGACGCGGAGCTCGGCCGTCAGAGCGGAGCGTGCGTGAACAACATGTCCACGGAGTTATGCGTTCCGCAGTAGCCTCGTCTGGTGAACGCTGACGCAACCGAGCCGCAGTCCGGCGAGCCCGGCGAGCACGACGAGGCCGCAGCCGAGGTCGAAGCAGTCCCCGGAATCGGTCTCACCTACGTGATCGGTCGGTGGGTGCTCGCCCCCCTGGCGCGCATGATCTACCGGCCGCGCATCGAAGGACGCGAGCACTTCCCCCGCAAGGGCGCCGTGATCCTCGCCAGCAACCACCTGTCGTTCATCGATTCGTTCGTCATCCCGATGGCCTCGCCCCGCCCCGTGCGGTTCCTCGCGAAATCGAGCTACTTCGACGGCACCGGCTTCCGCGGCTGGCTGTCGCGTGAGTTTTTCTATGCCGCGGGGGCTTTCCCCGTCCGCCGCGGCGCGGGCCAGGCCGCACTGGACGCCCTCGACCAGCAGAAGAAGATGCTCGACGCGGGCTGGTCGACAGCCCTCTACCCCGAGGGCACGCGGTCGCTCGACGGTCGCCTCTACAAGGGCCGAACCGGCGTCGCTTTCCTCGCCCTGCAGACCGGTGCCCCCGTGATCCCCGTGGGGCTCGTCGGCACGAGCGAGATCATGCCCGTCGGCGCGAAGTTCCCGCGCCTGCGCCCGCGCGTGACCGTCCGGTTCGGCGAACCGCTCGACCTCAGCCACCACGGGTCCGCCGACTCCGGCCGCGCGCGCCGGAATGCGACCGACGAGATCATGGCCGCGATCCACGCGCTGTCGGGCCAGGAGCTCGCGGGTGCCTACAACGAGGCCCCGCCGCAGAACACCGTCGAGCGGATCAAGCAGGCACTGCCGCACGAACGCCGCTGACCCAGCCGGTCACTCCGCGCCCGAGACGACGATCGTGGGCTCGTGGCGAACCGGGAAGTTCACCGAGTTCGCGATGAAGCACCATGCATTCGCCTGGGCATGCGCCTCGAGCGCCGCTTCCCGCATCGACTCTTCCGCGACGACGACGCGGGGCCGCAGAACGACCTCCGTGAACGCCCCGCCGCCGCGTCCGTCCTCGCGCATCGTGCCGGTCGCGTCATCCGCATACTCGACCACGACGACGCCCGCCGTCACGCAGGCGTGCAGATACGAGAGCAAGTGGCACTCGGAGAGCGCCGAAAGCAGGAGATCCTCGGGATTCCACCGGGTCGGGTCTCCGCGGAACGGCTTGTCGCTCGACGCGGCGAGGGACGGCTTGCCGTCGATGCTGAGCGTGACGGCCCGGTCGTAGTCCCGGTAGTCGCTCGTCCCGGTACCGCGATTCCCGGTCCACTCGGCCCGGACGGAGTAGCGATGCTCACCCAACATGCGGACAGTCTGACACGCAGCACGGCGGGGTCCGCGACGGTAGGCTGTCGGGGTGCCGCAGACCTTCGCCGTTCCCGCCGCCGTCGAGCTCGCGGTCGTCGAGCGCAGCGGTTTCATCGAGTCCCGGCACGCCGGCGCTGCGGTCGTCCTCGGACCCGACGGCACCCCGATCCGCACCCTCGGCGACGTCGACGCGCCGATCCTCCCCCGCTCGACCCTCAAGCCCCTGCAGGCGCTCGCCAGCATGACCGCCGGAGCCACCCTCGAGGGCGAACGGCTCGGCCTGGCGACGGCCAGCCACTCGGGCACCGATCGGCACGTCTCGGTCGTCCGCGGCATCCTGAACGATGCCGGCCTGGGCGAAGACGACCTCGGCTGCCCTCCCGCTTGGCCGGGTGACACCGCGACGCGCGACGAGATGGTGCGCGAGCTCGGCGCCCCCACGCGCATCCGCATGAACTGCTCGGGCAAGCACGCCGCCATGCTCGCCGCCTGCGTCGCGAGCGGTTGGGACACCAAGACCTATCTCGACCCCGAGCATCCACTTCAGATTCACACGCGTGAGGTCATCGAGCGGCTGACCGGCACCAAGGCCGCGGCGATGGCTGTCGACGGATGCGGCGCCCCGGTCTACGCGATGAGCCTCGTCGCGCTCGGGCGGGCCATCCAGCGCATCGGCACGGCGAGCGAGCGTTCGCCGTTCGCGCTGCACCGCATGGCGGGCGCCCTCGTCCGCGCCGTTCGCGAGAACCCGTGGACGATCGACGGGCCCGGACGTCCGGACACCGTCGCCATCGAGCGGCTCGGGGTCTTCACCAAGACGGGCGCCGAGGGAGTGCTCGTGATGGTGGCACCCGACGGAACGACCGCGGCCCTGAAGGTGCTCGATGGCAACGGCCGTGCCGCATCCGCGATCGCGCTCACTCTGCTCGTCCGGGCCGGGGCGCTCGAGGCCGCCCCCGTGGCCCGCGTGATCTCTCATCTTCCGCTGACCGTGCTCGGCGGCGGACAGAACGTCGGCATCATCCGGCCGACGGTGTAGCGGCTCCTCACGAGGGAGCGCGGAAAGGACTGCCATGCGCATCAGCGTTCCCCATGAGGTCAAGAACAACGAGTATCGCGTCGCGCTCACTCCGGCGGGCGTGCACGACCTCGTCGTCAACGGTCACGACGTGTTCGTGCAGCGCGGCGCCGGCGAAGGCTCATCCCTGCCGGACTCGGAATACGCCGACGCCGGAGCAGTGCTGCTCGACGACGCCGACGACGTCTGGGCACGAGCCGAGCTGCTGCTGAAGGTCAAGGAGCCGGTCGCGAGCGAGTACCACCGATTCCGCGACGACCTGGTGCTGTTCACCTATCTGCACCTCGCGGCCGACCGACCGCTCACCGATCGGCTGGTGGAGAGCGGCATGACCGCCATCGCGTACGAGACGGTGCAGCTCCCCGGCGGCGGCCTGCCGCTCCTCGCGCCGATGAGCGAGGTCGCCGGCCGTCTCGCCCCCATGGTCGGAGCCTCCACCCTGCTGCGCTCCGCGGGCGGTCTCGGCCTGCTGATGTCGGGCGTGCCCGGGACCCGGCCTGCCACGGTCACCGTGATCGGCGGCGGGGTCGCCGGCGCGAACGCCGCATACATCGCCGCGGGTCTCGGGTCGGATGTCACCATCTTCGACACGAACATCCAACGCCTCCGCTTCCTCGACGATCACTTCCAGGGGCGGGTCAAGACCGCCGCCTCCAACCCGCTCGATCTCGAACGCGCGGTCGTGGGGTCGGATCTCGTGATCGGCTCGGTGCTGATCCCGGGCGCCAAAGCCCCCAAGCTCGTGCGCAACGAGACCGTCGCGCGCATGCGTCCGGGTTCGGTGCTGGTCGACATCGCGGTCGACCAGGGCGGTTGCTTCGAGGACACGCGGCCGACGACGCACGCTGATCCCACCTTCCGCGTGCACGACACCGTCTTCTACTGCGTGGCGAACATGCCCGGCGCTGTGCCGAACACGTCGACGTCAGCGCTCACCAACGCGACGCTCCCCTACGTCCGGCAGATCGCTCGGCACGGGTGGCGCCAGGCTCTGCGTTCCGACGCCGCGCTCGCGGCCGGACTCAACACCGCCGGCGGACACGTCGTCAATCAGGGCGTGGCCACAGCGCACGGAATCACCGCGGGCTCGCTCGATGACGCACTGAGCTGACCGGCAGAACGACCCGTCGGACGCGGTCCGTGCGTGTGTCGATGACCCAGGCGCGACCGCGACCGGGAGCAGCGTACGGCGGGAGCGACCGGCTCCCCGTCACGAGCCGCAGCTCGCTTCCGCACGCGGCGTCGACCACGAGCTGACTTCGCATCCGGGTCGCGGCCACCGCCCCGCGCCAGCGACCGATCCACGCCTCCGGGGTACCCCACACGACCCTCCCCGGCTGCAGAGATGCGGTCTGGTCGACGGAGACGACCTCGATGCCCCGACCACGCCAGTGGTCCAGCACATCATGCGTCGAGCCGGTCGGCGGTGCGACGAACGCCGTGGCGCAGCGCGGCTCGAACACCGCGGGAGCGGCGGCGTCGTCCCCGGGCGGGCGGAGGTCTCCCGGGTCGGCGAACTGGACGAGCGCATCCGCCCATCTCCCCCGGCCCGCGGGGGCCGAGGGGTCGTGATGCGACGCGTCGCCGCCGAAGGCGACATGCTCCGACCGCGACACCGCGGCGAGCACGGCACGGTCGGGCAGGTGGTCGACGATCCGGCCGACGACGCCGGTGATCCGCTGCGCGGCGCACACGAACTGGATGCCGCGGGAGCGGGCCTCACGCGCGAGCCGTTCCAGGGTGGTTGCCGCGGCGACCCCGTAGTCATCGGGCAGAGAACCGATCAGGCGGTCGAGATCGTCGACGACGACAACCCACCCGCCGGGAATCTCGTCGAGCCCGGAGATCACATCCCATGCCGCCTCGAGGTCGTCCGGAACCCAGCACACCCGGTCAGGAGGCGCCTGCGCCGCGACGGCCCGCAACAGCGTCGTCCGCCCCGATCCCGCACGCCCGAGGACAGCGACGCCCGGCGCGCGTCGGTCGAGCACCACGACGCGTCGACGCTGCGCGGCGGGCTCGTCGGCCAGGCCGAGGACCACCGCCCCCTCCTGCCGCAGGTCGCCGAGTGCGACGCGGTTCGGCAACGGGGGCAGCCACGGGCGACGGGCGGGGCGCGCTCCCGCCGAAGCGCGGGCGACACTCTCGATCGCCGCCGGCGGGCACAGGGTCGCCCGCAGCAGACGCGGCTGCGTGTCGGCCGGCCCCATCACCAGCGCCGTCCCCCGGTCGGCGCGTCCACCGGGAAGCGCCGCCGCGTCGGCCGACCCCAGAACAGCTCGGGATTCGGCGGAATCGGCCACACGAAGCGCGATCCGCAACGGGGCGTTGGCGAGCACCGCCTCACGAAAACCCGCTGCGCGCTGCGTCGCGAGCACGAGATGCATCCCCAGTGCACGGCCACGCGCCGCAATATCGGCGAACGTGTCGTGCATCGCAGGATGGGTCGCCGTCAGCGCCGCGTACTCGTCGACGACGATGAGCAGCCGCGGCAGCGCATCGTTCGCCTCGGCGATGTCTCGTGCTCCGAGCTCGGCGAGGATGCGTTCGCGGTGCCGCACCTCGGCGGCGAGGCTGTCGATCGCGCGCACGGCGTTGCGATCGTCGAGGTCTGTCACGACGCCGGCGACATGGGGCAACGAGGTGAGGGAATCGAAGGCACGACCGCCTTTGAAATCGACGAGCAGGAAGTTCACCCGGGACGGCGGCAGGCTTCGTGCCAGCGCCGTGATCCACGTGACGAGCAGCTCGCTCTTGCCGGTTCCCGTCGCCCCCACCACGATCGCGTGGGGCCCGTCGTCGACGAGGTCGACGGTGACGGGCCCGCCGCGACCGCCGCCGAGTGCCACCGTGAGGCCCGCGCCGCCGTGAGTGGGGAGGTCGTCGAAACGCAACGGCGTCACGTCGTCGCCGCCCACGGCCACAGCTCGTTCGCGGAGCACGGGTACGATCGACGCCGCCTGCCCGCGCCCGATCGATTCGGGACGCAGCGGGGCCGACGTGCCGCCGAACCCGAGCACTGCCTCATCGACACCGGCGACCCGCAGGACGGCTGCGCACTGCGGCGGCGGAGCGACCGCGGGTCCGACGCACACGATGGCGATGTCGACGTCGGGAGGTGGGGCGCCCCACCCCCACCAGAGCCGCAATCCGCCGTCCCTCGAGGCGTGCGGCAGTTCGCGGGCCCACTCCTCCGCAGCCGCGATGAGCGAGACCTCCCCGGGCGCGTGCACCAGACAGATCTGCATGACGAGAGCTCGCGCGATGGATGCCGCCGGAACCGGCGGGCCCACGACGGCGATCCCCGCGGTGAGCGGCACGGAGATCGGCGCATGCCGGAGCGTGGCGGCAGAGCGCCGGAAGTCCGGCGGCACATCGCCCTCGACGCGCGTGGCCGAGACCGAGTCACCCGAGCCCACGACGACGACGTCGCGAACCGCTCGCGGACGCCAGAGATCGTCGGGCACCGCGAGGAGGCGCGTGACGTCGGGCGTCGTCCGCCACCGGTCGGCTCGCTCGCGCGCGTGGCGTTCCTTCAGCTCGGCTTCTGCGGACCGGAGGGCGGCCGCGGCGCGGCCAGCGGAGCGACGGCGCTCGCGCCGCGCGACCCGGGCTCCATCGAGCAGCGACGCGACCGCGACGAGCGGCCCCAGAGCGGCGAACCAGAGCACCGTCGGCGATCCGGTCGCCTGCCAGAGGATCGCGGCACCCGCCGCGGGCACGACGAGCGCCCACACCGGCAAGGGCGGACGCCGTGGCACGGGCAGTGCCGACGGCAGACGGATGGGTTCGTCGGGAAGAGACGGCGGATGCACGCGACCGAGTCAAACAACGATCCCGTGCCGCTCGCGTGCCTCTCCGGCGCGAGGTGGAAGGCCGGGCTCAGTCGGTCTTCGGGGAGGAGGCGTCTTCGCCGGTGCGGACGTGCGCGTCGAGCACGATGATCGTCACGTTGTCGCGACCGCCGTTCTCGAGGGCCGCCGTCATCATCGCCGACACCGCCGCGGCGGGATCGGCGTTCTCGAGGAGGAAGTGCAGGATGCCGTAGTCCGTCAACTCTTTCGTGAGCCCGTCGCTGCAGATCACGAAGCGATCGCCGTCGACGACGTCCAGCCGGACGTAATCGGGGGTGACGCCGTCGCTCGGCCCGACCGCGCGCGTGATGACGTTCCCGTACGGGTGCTGCTCCGCTTCTTCGGGGCTGAGGCGTCCGGCTGCGACGAGCTCTTGGACCACGGAATGATCCGTCGTCACCTGAGCGATCGCCTGGTCGCGCAGCAGGTAGACCCGTGAGTCTCCGATGTTCAGCGTCGTCCACTGCGGCTCACCGTCGACGATGTCGAGGTACACGCCGGTGACGGTCGTTCCCGTTCCGTCATCCGTCGTCTCGGGGTGGTCGGCGATGTCACCGACGGCGCGCTCGAGGGCGTCCTCGATGTCCTCCGGGGTGACGACACCGCGATCCGCGACCCCGCGCAGGCGCTCGACGGCACTCGCGCTGGCGATCTCGCCGCCGATGTGCCCGCCCATGCCGTCGGCCACGATGAACAGCGGATACTGCGCGAGGACGGCATCCTGGTTGCTGTCGCGTCGACGTCCGGTGTCGGTCGCGGCGGCCCACCGGAGTTCGATCGCACCGGACGGGACGTCCACGATCCGGGATTGGGTCGTGGGGTCGGGCACGCTGTCACTCTTCTTTCGTCGACGGATGGGCGTGTCACACTCTAGTGGACGCACCCGTGGTGCGGGATTCCGTCAGCCCGCGGCGGGGTCCGACGGAAGCGGGAAGAGCGCGTCGATCGTCGCCAACTCATCGGTGCTGGGCTGCCATGCGGATGCCGCTTCGGCGTTCGAGCGGACTTGCTCTGCGGAGGTGGCGCCGGCGATGACGCTGCTCAGCGCCGGCTGCGCAAGCAGCCATCCGAAGGTCGCCTGCACCATCGTGATGCCGCGCTCGTCGCAGAACGAGCGATAGGCCTCGATGGCATCCCACGGCGCGTTCTCCCACAGGTGACGCCGCTCCCGAGCAACGCGCGTGTCGGCGGGAATGTGATCCCGCGTGAACTTTCCGGTCAGCAGGCCGTTGTGCAGTGGGAAATACGGCAGGAAGCCACGGCCGAAGTGTCGGACGGCCGGCAGCACCTCTCGCTCGGCGGCGCGCGCGAGCAGGCTGTAGTGATTCTGCGCGGAGACGAACGGCACATCCCCGCGGGCGCGTGCGACCGCCTCCGCCTCGGCGATCTGCCACCCCGCGAAATTGGAGTGGCCGATGTAGCGGATCTTCCCTTCGCGAACGAGTTCCGACAGCGCGTCGAGCGTCTCCTCGATCGGCGTCTCGGGGTCGGGCGTGTGCAGCTGATAGAGATCGATCCAGTCCGTCTGCAGACGCTCGAGCGACGCCTCCACCGCTCGACGGATGTAGACGCGCGATCCCTTGGCGCCGGGCAGACCGAGGTCTACGGCGCTGTGGCCGAACTTCGTGGCCACGACGACGCGGTCACGGCGCCCGCGCAGCGCTTCGCCCATCAGAGTCTCGGACAGGCCGGGCTCACCGCCGTAGATGTCGGCGGTGTCGAAGAAGGTGATGCCGGCGTCGAAGGCGGCATCCAGAACGGCGACCGTGCCGTCCAGTGTCTGTGTGGGCGTCCCCCGCCGACCGAAGTTGTTGCATCCCAGCCCGACGGCCGAGACGAGAAGGCCAGAGGTTCCGAGTCGCCGGGTCTGCACTGCGTCGTCCATCCTTCCACCGTAGACCCGGGGCACGGTGCGCACGGCCGAGACGAGGAGGAGCCCCCGTCTTTCGACGAGGGCTCCTCGGGTGCTCACTGCTTCGGCGCGTCCGGAGCGGGAGGCTCGGTGGTCGGCGGCGTGACGGGCGGCTGTGCGGCCGGCGGCGGGTAGGAACCGGCCGGAGGTGCCGGCGGCGCAGCGGGCGGCGGGTAGGAACCGGCCGGCGGCGCGCTGGGGGTCGCCGGCGGGGCGTATCCGCCACCGGCGGCACCGTATGCACCCGGCGCAGGAGCCGCGCCCCCGTCCGGCTGAACGGGGATGCCCTGCCAGACCGTCGTGTCGCGCAGGAACGAGGTGCGCCACGGCGAAGGCTGCACGTTGGGGTTCCACGGCGAGCTCGAGAAGGCTGCGATACCAAGCCAGATCAGACCGCCGATGCCCGGGAGGATGTAGAGCAGCACGAGCGGCCAGTCCTTGCCGAGCTTCTGGCCGACGCGGACGCTCGCCAGAGCGAGAGCGATGATCGCGAGGTAGCCGAAGATGAAGCCGATGGCCGGGATGTTGCTCAGCACGCCCGTGGCGATGATCGCGCCCAGCATGACCCACGGGGAGACGTCGCCGAGCTTGGCGAACACCATCTCGCGGTAGAACGGGACCCACGCGCGCCACTTACCCTGAACGCCCGCCTTCTCGAAGATCTTCATGTAGAAGAACGAGCTGATGATGTAGCCCGCGAGCGCGAGGATCAGGATGATGGGAAGGATCAGCAGCAGCAGAGCGAGAACAGCGCCCGCCCCTGCACCATCGTCGTAGTAACCCGACATGAACGACCTCCTCAGTCGTGACCCGGGACGACGCGCTCGCGTCGTCGGTCGCCGCTCATGCTAGCGAAACACGGGGTGCGGCGTGAGACCTCCACCGAGCCGAGATCCGGCGATCAGACGATGAGCTCGAGCTCGGACGTTCCCGATGCCTCTCGGAGGACCCATCCGTTCGCGTCCGCCCAGGCGACCAGATCGGCACGCGAGCCCACCGCGGCGGCAGAACGGGCGAGCGCGCGTGTGAGATCGCCCTTGGCATGCTTGTTGAAATGGTTCAGAGCGCGCACGGTCCCGTCGGGACCCGCCGAGACGACGCGGACGAATGCGGAAGGAAGCGTAGCGGGCACCGGAGCGAGCGCCACGTAGGCCTCCGAGCGCAGATCGAGCACGAAGGGCACGGGCATCGCCCCCAGTGCGGCGGTGCTGACCGCCGCCCAATGACGCCGGAGCGGCGGGATGCCGGGCAGCGCCGTCCCCGCCGACAGGCGATAGGCCGGGATCGGATCGAGCGCGGCGACGGGACCGAACGGAGCCGACTGGATGAGCACATGTTCGCCGAGCCAGGCACGCGCCGCGGAGTCGAGGCTCGCCGCGTCGAGGGCGTCGAACAGCACTCCCGTGTAGCGGTCGACCGCCGGCATCGTCGGAGCCGTCCTCAGCTCGGCGTTCACCGCGATCTCACCCCGCTGGCGAGAGCCGAGCTTCAGCACTCGCGCCGCGGTCTCTGGATCACGCGACAGCTCCACGAGCGCATCGACGGCAGCGCGCCGCTCGGGGGCCAGCTGCGGCAACGCGAGCGCCTCGACATCGAGCGGAGCACCGGTGCCGCCGGCTCGCTTGGTCTCGGAGGGGGGCAGCAGCACCAGCATCCGGAGATCTCCCTTTCACAGCGAGAGACCGCACCCCGGAGGATGCGGTCTCTCGTAGACGTGGTGCAGGTCAGGCCAGCGCGGCGTTGCCCGCCACGATGGTGAGCTCGTCGCCCTCCATCGACAGGAACCCGTCCTGCGCGTTGGCGACGATCTTCTCGCCACCGGGCTGCGTGATGCGCACCTGGCCTTCGGCGAGGATCGCCAGCACGGGCTCGTGACCCGCCATGAAGCCGATCTCGCCCTCGACGGTCTTGGCCACGACGAGGGACGCCTCACCCGACCAGACCTCCGCCTCGGCGGAGACGAGCGTGACCGTCAGAGCCATGTCAGCTGTTCTCCTTCTGGATCTTCGCCCACTTCTCTTCGACGTCGCCGATACCGCCGACGTTGAAGAAGGCCTGCTCGGCCACGTGATCGAAGTCACCCTTGACGATCGCGTCGAACGACTCGATGGTCTCCTTGATCGGGACCGTGGAGCCCTCGACACCGGTGAACTTCTTCGCCATGTAGGTGTTCTGCGAGAGGAACTGCTGGATGCGACGCGCACGCGACACGACGATCTTGTCCTCTTCGGAGAGCTCGTCGACACCGAGGATCGCGATGATCTCCTGCAGTTCCTTGTTCTTCTGGAGGATCTGCTTCACGGCGGTGGCCACACGGTAGTGGTCCTCACCGATGTAACGCGGGTCGAGGATGCGGCTCGTCGAGCTCAGCGGATCGACGGCCGGGTACAGACCCTTCGACGCGATCTCACGCGAGAGCTCGGTCGTCGCGTCGAGGTGCGCGAAGGTCGTCGCCGGAGCCGGGTCGGTGTAGTCGTCGGCGGGGACGTAGATCGCCTGCAGCGAGGTGATCGAGTGACCGCGGGTCGACGTGATGCGCTCCTGGAGCACACCCATCTCGTCTGCCAGGTTCGGCTGGTAACCCACTGCGGAGGGCATACGGCCGAGCAGCGTCGACACCTCGGAACCGGCCTGCGTGAAGCGGAAGATGTTGTCGATGAAGAGCAGCACGTCCTGCTTCTGGACGTCGCGGAAGTACTCCGCCATCGTCAGCGCCGACAGCGCGACGCGCAGACGCGTTCCCGGCGGCTCGTCCATCTGGCCGAAGACGAGGGCGGTCTTGTCGAAGACGCCCGCCTCCTCCATCTCGTGGATGAGGTCGTTGCCCTCACGGGTGCGCTCTCCGACACCGGCGAACACCGACACACCGCCGTGGTCCTGCGCGACGCGCTGGATCATCTCCTGGATGAGGACGGTCTTGCCGACGCCGGCACCGCCGAAGAGGCCGATCTTTCCACCCTGGACGTAGGGGGTGAGGAGGTCGATGACCTTGATGCCGGTCTCGAACATCTGGGTCTTCGACTCGAGCTGGTCGAAGCTCGGCGCCTGACGGTGGATGCCCCAGCGCTCGGTGACCTCGACGGTCTCGCCCTCGGCGGCGTTGAGAACGTCGCCGGTGACGTTGAAGACCTTGCCCTTGGTGACGTCGCCGACGGGAACCGTGATGGGGCCACCGGTGTCGCGCACCTCCTGGCCGCGGACCATGCCGTCGGTCGGCTTCAGCGAGATCGCGCGGACGAGGTCGTCGCCGAGGTGCTGAGCGACCTCGAGCGTGATCTCGGTCGACTCGCCGTCGATCGTGATCGTGGTCTTGAGCGCGTTGTAGATGTCGGGGATCGAGTCGTGCGGGAACTCGATGTCGACGACGGGGCCGGTGACGCGCGCAACGCGGCCGACGACCGACGTGGCTTCGGCAGTGACGGTGGTCATGTCTGTCTCTTTCGGTTGGTCTTACTTGCCCGACGCCAGAGCGTCGGCGCCGCCGACGATCTCGGCGATCTGCTGAGTGATCTCGGCCTGGCGAGCGTTGTTGCGGAGGCGGGTGTAGTCGGTGATGAGCTTGTCGGCGTTGTCGCTCGCCGACTTCATCGCCTTCTGCGTCGCGGCGTGCTTCGCGGCGGACGACTGGAGCAGCGCGTTGAACACGCGGCTCTGGACGTAGACCGGCAGCAGCGCGTCGAGCACCGTCTCGGGGTCGGGCTCGAACTCGTACAGCGGGTAGACCGGAGCCTGGTCCGCCGTTGCAGCATCGGCCTCGACGACCTCGAGGGGCAGCAGACGCACGGTTTCGGGCGTCTGCGTCATCATGCTGACGAAACGGTTGTACACGAGGTGGATCTCGTCGACGCCGCCGTCTTCGCCGCCCTGAGCATAGGCGTCGAGGAGCGCCCCGGCGACCTGCTCGGCCGTGCTGAAGTGGGGCGTGTCGGTGTCACCCGTCCACTCGCCCGCAGCCCGCATCCGGCGGAACTGGAAGTACCCGACGGCCTTGCGCCCGATGAGGTAGTAATCCACTTCCTTGCCCTGCGACCGCAGCAGCTCGGCCAGCTCGAGACCCTCACGGAGGATCTGCGAGTTGAACGCGCCGGCGAGGCCGCGATCGGAGGCGAAGATGACGACCGCGGAGCGACGGATCGTCTCGCGCTCGGTCGTCAGCGGGTGCTCGACGTCGGAGTGGGTCGCCACCGCGGAGACGGCACGCGTCACGGCCCGCGCGAAGGGAGAGGACGCGCGGACGCGACCCATCGCCTTCTGAATGCGCGAAGCCGCGATGAGCTCCATCGCCTTCGTGATCTTCTTGGTCGTCTGAGCAGAACTGATCTTCTGCTTGTAGACCCGGAGTTGTGCGCCCATAGTGTGTCGTCCTCCGCGTCAGCCGCGGCGGCCCTTGACGATCTGCTCCTGGTTCACGTCATCGGCCTCGGCGGCAGCGGTCTCTTCGTGGCCGGGCTTGTTGATGGCCTGGCCCTTTCCGCCCTGGAACTCGAGCACGAACGCGTCGACGACCTTCTCGAGCTCGGCCACGGTGTCGTCGCCCAGCACGTTGGTCTCACGCAGGGTGTCGAGGATCGACGTGTTGCGCTTGAGGTAGTCGAGCAGCTCGCGCTCGAAGGTCAGGACGTCCTCGACCTCGATCGTGTCGAGCTTGCCGTTGGTGCCGGCCCAGATCGAGACGACCTGCTCCTCGACGGGGTACGGCGAGTACTGCGGCTGCTTGAGCAGCTCGGTCAGACGCGCTCCGCGAGCCAGCTGACGACGCGACGCCGCGTCGAGGTCGGACGCGAACATCGCGAACGCCTCGAGCGAGCGGTACTGGGCGAGCTCGAGCTTCAGCGTGCCCGAGACCTTCTTGATCGACTTGACCTGGGCGTCACCGCCGACGCGCGACACCGAGATGCCCACGTCGACCGCGGGACGCTGGTTGGCGTTGAAGAGGTCGGACTGCAGGAAGATCTGGCCGTCGGTGATCGAGATCACGTTGGTCGGGATGTACGCCGAGACGTCGTTCGCCTTGGTCTCGATGATCGGGAGGCCCGTCATCGATCCGGCACCCAGCTCGTCGGAGAGCTTCGCGCAACGCTCGAGCAGACGCGAGTGCAGGTAGAACACATCGCCGGGGTATGCCTCGCGGCCCGGCGGGCGGCGCAGCAGCAGCGAAACGGCACGGTAGGCCTCGGCCTGCTTCGACAGGTCGTCGAAGATGATCAGGACGTGCTTGCCCTCGTACATCCAGTGCTGACCGATGGCCGAGCCGGTGTAGGGGGCCAGGTACTTGAATCCGGCGGGGTCGGATGCCGGAGCCGCGACGATCGTCGTGTACTCCATGGCTCCGGCGTCCTCGAGCGCGCCCTTCACCGAGGCGATGGTCGAGCCCTTCTGGCCGATGGCGACGTAGATGCAGCGGACCTGCTTGTTGACGTCGCCGGACTCCCAGTTGGCCTTCTGGTTGATGATCGTGTCGATCGCGATGGCCGTCTTGCCGGTCTGGCGGTCGCCGATGATCAGCTGACGCTGACCGCGGCCGACGGGGATCATCGCGTCGATGGCCTTGATGCCGGTCTGCATCGGTTCGTGAACCGACTTGCGCTGCATGACGCCGGGCGCCTGCAGCTCGAGCGCGCGGCGCCCCGAGGTCGCGATCTCTCCGAGTCCGTCAATCGGGTTGCCGAGCGGGTCGACGACGCGGCCGAGGTAGCCCTCGCCGACGCCGACCGACAGCACCTCGCCGGTACGGGTAACCTTCTGGCCCGCCTGGATCCCGGCGAAGTCGCCGAGGACGACGACGCCGATCTCGTGCTCGTCGAGGTTCTGTGCGAGGCCCTCGACGCCGTTCTCGAAGCGGACGAGCTCGTTCGCCATGACGCCGGGCAGACCCTCGACGTGGGCGATGCCGTCGGCCGCGTCGACGACGGTGCCGACCTCGGTCGCGGCGGCCCCGGTGGGCTCGTACGCGGCGACGAAGTCTTTCAGCGCGTCACGGATGACATCCGGGCTGATGGACAGTTCTGCCATGGTGTTCCTTCGGTCCTGAGTCTGAGGGTCCGGATGCATCCGGCCGGTGCGCCCCTGCGGGCGGTGAGGTGGGTCAGCCCGCCAGTCGCTGGCGGAGATCGGAGAGGCGGGAGGCGACGGTCGCGTCGATCACGTCGTCGCCGATCTCGATGCGCAGCCCCCCGACGACCGCGGGGTCGACGACGAGGTTGAGCGCGACAGGCGTGCCGTAGCGGTTCGAGAGGGTCTCGGCGAGGCGCGCCCGCTGCTGGTCGTTGAGCGACGTCGCCGTGCGGACGCTCGCGACGACGCGTCCGCGCTGGTTCGAGACGATGCGGATCGCCCGCTCGAGGAGCTGCCGCACACGACGCTCACGCGGACGCTGCACGATCGCCGAAGCGACCAGACGCGTGCCCGCGCCGAAACGCCCGTCGAGAAGGCGCTCGATGAGAGCCCCCTTGGCCGAGGCCTCCCCCAGCCGGCTGCCGAGAGCGAGTTCGAGCTCGGGATTCGCCGACACGGTGTGCAGCACACCGAACAGCTCGTTCTCGAGATCTCCCTGATCGGCGACGGCCGCGGCACGGATCGCCAGCTCCTCGACAGCATCGACGAAGTCGTCGACCGAGGACCAGCGCTGCGCGACGGCCGTCCGGAGCAGCGCGACGGTCTGCGGCGCGAAAGCCGGACCGAACACGTCGCCGACGACCTTGTCGCGAGCCTGCGGCGAGGCCGCGTTGTCCGTCAGCGCGCCGCTCAGCTGCGGCGAGTCCGCCAGAGCCCGCGCGGCGACGAACAGCTCACCGGACACGTCGAGCGTGAGCCCGGGCGTCTCGGCGATGGCCGCCGTCGTCGCGACGAGTGCCTGAGTGGTCGCGCTGCCCATCAGTTCGACGCCTTCTCAGAGGCTTCGAGCTCGCTGAGGAAGCGATCGACGATGGCCTGAGCCTTCTGGTCGTCGGACAGGGTCTCACCGATGACGCCACCGGCGAGGTCGAGAGCGAGCGTGCCGACCTCGCTGCGGAGCGAGACGACGGCAGCCTGACGCTCGGCTTCGATCTGCGTGTGCGCGGCGGCGGTGAGACGCTCGGCCTCGGCCGATGCGTTCTGCTTCGCCTCGCTGACGATCTTGCGACCGTCCTCGCGAGCTGCGTCGCGGATCTCACCGGCTTCCTTGCGGGCCTCGGCCAGCTGAGCGGTGTACTCCTCGAGCGCGGCCTCGGCCTTGCGCTGGGCTTCATCGGCCTTGGCGATGTTGCCCTCGATGGCCGCGCTGCGCGCGTCGAGCACCGTGTTCAGGCGCGGCATCGCGTAGCGCACCACCACGAAGATGATGACGAGGAAGCAGACAGCCGACCAGATGATGTCGTAGACCGCCGGGAGGATGGGGACCTGGTTGGATCCCTCCTCCGCCGCAAGCGTGACAAGAGCGTTCAGCATCCTGTCTCCTTATCTGTGGGTCGCGTCGGGATCAGAGCGCGTTGAAGATGAACGGCGTGACGATGCCGATCAGCGCGAGGATCTCGATGAACGCGACACCGATGAACATGGTGCTCTGCAGGCGGCCGGCGAGCTCGGGCTGACGGGCGGTCGACTCGATGGTCTTGCCGATCATGATGCCGAGGCCGATGGCCGGGCCGATGGCCGCGAGGCCGTAACCCACGGTCGCGATGTTGCCGGTGACCTGGGCGAGAACCGTCGTTGCGTCCACTGGTGTTTTCCTTTCGTAGGGCGAGCAGCCGGTCAGCTGCTCGTCAGTGCTCTTCCGCGACCGCGAGCTGGATGTAGACCGCGGTGAGGATCGTGAAGACGTAGGCCTGGAGGATCGAGACGAAGATCTCGAAGAGAGTGAAGGCGAAGCCCATCGCGAGCGTTCCCGCCGCGAGCGGCGTGAAGGCGTTGAGGCCCAGCAGGAAGAACTGGGTCGCCGCGAAGAACAGCACGAGCATGAGGTGGCCGACCATCATGTTCAGCAGCAGTCGCAGGAAGAGCGAGACCGGGCGCGCGATGAAGGTCGAGATGAGCTCGACGAGCGCGATGATCGGCAGCAGGTAGACCGGAACGCCGCTGGGAACCAACGAGTTCTTGAGGAAGTGCCCGACGCCGTGCTTGCGGATGCCCGCGTAGATGAACATGACGTAGGCCACGAGCGCGAACACCAGCGGCGCACCGGCCACGGAGGTTCCCGCGATGTTCATGCCGGGTATGACGCCCGTCAGGTTCATGAACAGGATCGTGAAGAACATCGCGGTCAGCAGCGGCAGGAAGCGGCGGCCGTCCTTCTCGCCCAGGACCTGGTACACGACCTGGTCACGGACGAAGCCGAAGCCGAACTCGACCACGCTCTGGAACCGGCCGGGGACCACCGAGAGTCGGCGTGTGCCGACCACCAGGAAGATCACCAGCGCCACGGTCGCGATGACCTGGACCATGCTGATCCGGGTGAATTCGAAGGGCGTGCCTTCGAACAGCAGAGCCGGCGGGAAGAAGTCGGAGATGGACGGCGGGTGGAACTCGTTGTCCGATGCCGCCGCTGCGACAATCGTCGTCGCTTGAGTCAACGTATTGGCTCCAGCTTCTCGGGCCAGCCAGGACTAGCTCGGTGAGGGTTAGAAGGGGAACAACTCCAGCGGGGCCTCGGTGTCGCCACTGCACACCAGCCGCAGAGTGTACTCCCACACTACCAAAGGTTACGGCTCGACCTAATCCTGAATCGTGTCGGAGGTCGGAAGCTCGACATCCGAGGCCCCCGAGAGCCGCATCCGGCTCAGGACGATCAGGTCGACCACGAGCGATGCGACCGCTGCGACGATCACCGCGAGGGCGAAGATCCCGCGCTCGAGCCACTCCACCTGGAACAGCACCAGCAGCGCCACGATGACGAGGACGAACTTCAGGAGCCATCCGCCGAGGACGACTGCGAAGAAGATCTGGAGCCACTGCGGATGTCCGTACCAATGGTTGCCGATCAGGATGCTGAGGGCGGTGAACGCGGGGAAGACGATGCCCACGAGCGCACCGAGGACACCGCTCCACGCGCCGTCCGCACCCGCGACGACTCCGCCGACGAGCGCGAAGGCCCCCGCGACGACGACGCCGACGAGGAGGCCCCAGGAGAGCGCGGCGCGCAGGATGGGCGTGCTGGAGATGCGGCGGCGAGCGGCGGGATCGGGGGTGTTCGCAGTCACGAGGAGGGCTCTTTCACGAGGGAGGTCGGGCGCTGAGGGCGGGCGGGGATGAAGGTCACGACGAGGCACGCCGCGATGCCGAGGACGAGGAAGCCGAGTCCGAACAGGTAGTCGCCCGGCCAGGCCGCCGTCGTTCCGATGTACATCAGGAGCACCGAGAGGCTGACGACCGTCGTCCAGGCGTAGAAGATCAGCACCGCATCACGGTCGCTGTGACCCATGTCGAGCATCCGGTGGTGGAGGTGCTTGCGGTCGGGTGAGAACGGCGATTTGCCGCGCGACATGCGGCGGATGACCGCCATCCCGAAATCGAGCAGCGGCAGCAGCACCACGACGACCGGCAACAGGATGGGGATGAAGGCACCCAGCAGCTGTGAGCGGCCGAACACGTCGTTGTCGCCCGTCGCCGGGACGAGCGTGCCGGTGACGAGGATGGCCGAGCAGCTCATGAGGAGCCCGATCATGAGGGCACCCGAGTCGCCCATGAACAGCTTCGCGGGGTTCCAGTTGAGGGGCAGGAAGCCCGCGCAGACCCCGAGGAGCACGACCGCGAGGAACGACGCCAGGTTCGCGTAGCTGCTCGCGCCGAAATCGCGCCCGAGCAGATAGGTGTAGGTGAAGAACACCCCGTTCGCGATGAGTGCGACGCCCGCCACGAGGCCGTCGAGGCCGTCGATGAAGTTGACGGCGTTCATCACCACGACGATCGAGAACACCGTGATCGTGAAGCTCGCGGCGCTCGAGACCACCGTCTGGCCGCCGAGCGGGATCGTGTACATCTGCACTCCCCCGAAACCCACGACGATGGCCGCGGCGGCGAACTGCGCGCCGAGCTTGATGAGCCAGTCGAGATCCCACAGGTCGTCGGCGACGCCGACCACGACGATGAGGGCGGTCGCGGCGAGGATGGCCCAGATCGGTTCGGGTTTGGCCCAGAAGATCGCGAAGAAGGGGATCTGCGACGAGGTCAGGATGACCGCGGTGGCACCGAGGAACATCCCGACGCCGCCGAGCCGTGGCGTCGGCGTCCGGTGGACGTCCCGCTCACGGATCTCGGGATAGAGCTTGTACCGCAGGCTCACCTTGAGGACGATCCACGTCAACCCGAAGGTGACGAGGGCCGTGACCACGAAGGTGGCCAGGTAGAGCCTCACGCGACGCTGCCGCCGGCGGTCTCGCCGGTGCCGCCACCGGAGCCGGGCTCCAGGGGCGTGCGGTTGGCCGCCTCGGCGTGCTCGGGCTCGGCGTCGGGTTCGAGCAGATCACCGAGCACGTCGCGCAGCGCCTCACGACTCACGGCCCCATCGCGCAGTACCCGCACCGGAGCGGGATCGGGGCCGATGAGCGACGTCGCGTCGATGATCGTCGATGCGACTCCCGTCGACGCGGGTCCGCCGTCGAGATACACCGAGACGCTGTCGCCCAGCATCCGTACCGCGTCGTCGATCGTGACGGCGGCGTTCATCTTCGTGCGGTTCGCGCTCGAGACGGCCAGCGGGCCGCACTCCTCCAGAAGTTCCAGGGCGAACCTGTCGGCGGGCATGCGCACCGCGACGGTCCCCCGCGTCTCGCCCAGATCCCACGACAATGACGGCTGAGCCGGCAGGACGATCGTCAGACCGCCGGGCCAGAAGGCCTCGACGAGCCGCTCGACGGGTTCGGGCACCTCGGCCACGAGAGCGCGCATCGTCGCGATGCCGGCGACGAGGACCGGCGGCGGGGACTGACGCCCTCGTCCCTTCGCAGCGAGCAGCTTGGCGACAGCCGTGGCGCTGAAGGCGTCGGCGGCGACACCGTAGACGGTGTCGGTGGGCAGGACGATGAGATCGCCGCGACCGATGGCCTGGCGCGCCTGGCGCATGCCGGGGAGGACCTGGGTCTCGTCGCGGCAGTCGAAAACGGGAGACATGACCGCTCCAGTGTACGGCGGACCCCGCCCGACCTCAGGAGCGGACGGCCGTCGTGGTGCGGTCGCGCATCGTGAGGTCGGGATGCGTGGCGGTCGCCGACCACCCGTCGTCCGCCAGGATGCCGCGGATCGCGGCCCCCTGCAGCTCGCCGTGCTCGATGACGATGCTGCCTCCGGGGTGCACGAGACGGAGCCCGACGCGCGAGAGCGTCCGGACCACGTCGAGCCCGTCGGCGCCGCCGTAGAGAGCGGCCGGCGGATCCCACAGCCGGACCTCGGGGTCACGAGGGATCGCGTCGTCGGGGACGTACGGCGGGTTGGAGACGAGCACCGACACGGTGCCGTCGAGTTCGGGGAACGCGTGCTCGAGATCGATGAAGGCGAGCCGCGCGTTCGGCGCCCCGACGAGGGCGAAGTTCTCCTTCGTCCAGATGAAGGCGTCGACGGAGTTCTCCGCCGCGTGCACCCGCGCGTGCGGCACCTCCGTGGCCAGCGCCAGGGCGATCGCCCCCGATCCCGTCCCCAGGTCGACCGCGACCGGCTCGGGACCGGCTGCCGCGCGAAGCAGGTCGATCGCGATCTGAGCGACGGACTCCGTCTCCGGACGCGGCACGAAGACGCCGGGCCCCACGCGCAGCTCGAGGTGACGGAAGGGCGCGACTCCGGTGAGATGCTGCAGGGGCTCGCGCGACGCGCGGCGCGCGATCAGTTCGGCCAGCCGTGCGGCGTCCTCGGCACCGATCGCATCACCCCGGAAGACGGCGGCCGTCAGCTCACCGCGCCCCATGCCCAGGACGTGTGCGGCGAGGAGCTCGGCGTCGACCTGCGGGGTCGGGACGAATGCGGCCTCGAGCTCGGCGGTCGCGGCACGCAGGACCTCGGTCAGGGTCGGTGCAGGCAGGGGTGCAGTGCTCATGGCGCCGACAAGCCTAATCACGCGCGCGGATTCGTCACATTCGGCTCCCCCATCGGGCCGCGACAATAGGCTGGGGCGACGATCCCGCCGCGACGCGGCATCCGCTCGAAAACCCGAAAGGCAGACATGTCCGACCCGGTCACCCACGGCATCCACCCCGACATCACCACCGCATACGGCAACACGCCTCTCGTGCGGTTGAACCGCGTCAGCGAGGGCCTGCCCGGCACCGTTCTCGCCAAGCTCGAGTTCTACAACCCGGCATCGTCCGTCAAGGACCGTCTCGGAATCGCCATCGTCGACGCCGCCGAGAAGGCCGGGGCACTGCAGCCCGGCGGGACGATCGTCGAAGGCACGAGCGGCAACACGGGCATCGCGCTCGCCATGGTCGGCGCCGCGCGCGGATACCGCGTCATCCTCACGATGCCGTCGTCGATGTCGATCGAGCGTCGCCTGCTGCTCAAGGCGTACGGCGCCGAGCTCGTGCTGACCGACCCCTCGCTCGGCATGAAGGGCGCGGTGTCGGAGGCCGAGAAGATCGCCGCCGAGACGCCCGGCGCCGTTCTCGCGAAGCAGTTCGCCAACGAGGCGAACCCCGACATCCATCGCCGCACCACCGCCGAGGAGATCCTCCGCGACACCGACGGCCAGGTCGGCTACTTCGTCGCGGGCATCGGCACGGGCGGCACGATCACGGGTGTCGGGCAGGTGCTCAAGGAGCGCGTCGCCGATGTGAAGATCGTCGCGGTCGAGCCGAAGGACTCGCCCCTGCTCACCGAGGGCAAGCCCGGCCCGCACAAGATCCAGGGCATCGGGCCCAACTTCATCCCGCCCATCCTCGATCAGGGCGTCATCGACGAGGTGCAGGACGTCACGTTCGACGACGCGATCCGCGTCGCCCGCGAGGTCGCGCAGAAGGAGGGCATCCTCGTCGGCATCTCGTCGGGAGCCGCCGTCTGGGCCGCGCTCCAGGTCGCGGCGCGCCCCGAGTCCGAGGGCAAGAACATCGTCGTGATCATCCCCTCGTTCGGTGAGCGCTACCTCTCGACTCCGCTCTTCGAGGACCTCCGCGAAGACTGATGGGAACGCTCCGTGCACGCATCCGCGAGGACGTGGCCGCTGCGAAACTCCGCGACCCCGCAGCTCGCAGCGGCCTCGAGATCGCGTTGCTGTACCCGGGGCTGCACGCGGTCTGGTCGTACCGCGTCATGCACCGGCTGTGGACCCGGCGCGCGCGATTCCTCGCGCGCGCCGGGTCGCAGCTGACACGCTGGCTCACGGGCATCGAGATCCATCCGGGAGCGCGGATCGGCAGGCGGTTCTTCATCGACCACGGCATGGGCGTCGTGATCGGCGAGACCGCCGTCATCGGCGACGACGTCATGCTCTACCACGGGGTGACGCTCGGCGGCCGGACCCGCCACGCCGGCAAGCGGCATCCCACCCTCGAGGACGGCGTCGCCGTCGGAGCCGGCGCGAAGATCCTGGGTCCGATCACGATCGGTGCCGGCAGCGTCGTGGGCGCCAACGCCGTGGTCACGAAAGACGCGCCCGCTGACTCCGTGCTCGTCGGCGTTCCCGCTCGTGCGCGCGCCCGACGCGAGGGCGAAGACACCCGCGCGGTGCTCACGGCCCCCGAGTACCACATCTGACCCCGACCGTTTCCCGCCCGGTCGACTCGCCAGAGACGGCGGATCAGGGGGTACCCGCATCCGCAGATCCTGGCGAGTCGACGGGGCGGAGAGAGGGTCAGTCGTCGGCCAGGGCGGCCAGCCGGGCTTCCTCGTCGGCGGCGATGCAGCTCTCGACGACCGGGCCGAGGGCGCCGTCCATCACCTGATCGAGGTTGTAGGCCTTGTAGCCCGTCCGATGATCGGCGATGCGGTTCTCGGGGAAGTTGTAGGTGCGGATGCGCTCCGACCGGTCCATCCCGCGGATCTGCGAGCGGCGGGCGTCGGATGCCGCGGCGTCCCGCTCCTCCTGCTGCTTCGCCAGCAGCCGGGCGCGCAGCACGCGCATGCCGGCCTCGCGGTTCTGCAGCTGACTCTTCTCGTTCTGCATCGAGACGACGATGCCGGTCGGGATGTGCGTGATGCGCACAGCGGAGTCCGTCGTGTTGACCGACTGCCCGCCCGGACCGGACGAGCGGAAGACGTCGATCTTGAGGTCGTTCGGATCGATCGTGATCTCTTCGGGCTCGTCCACTTCGGGGAACACGAGCACGCCGGTCGTGGAGGTGTGGATGCGCCCCTGCGACTCGGTCGCGGGCACACGCTGCACGCGGTGCACCCCGCCCTCGTACTTCAGGTGAGCCCAGACGCCCTGAGAGGGATCGGTCGACGATCCCTTGATCGCGACCTGGACGTCCTTGTACCCGCCGAGGTCGGACTCGTTGCGCTCGAGGAGCTCGGTCTTCCACCCGCGCGACGCGGCGTACTGCATGTACATCCGCAGGAGATCGGCGGCGAACAGAGCGGACTCCGCTCCCCCCTCGCCCTGCTTGATCTCCATGATGACGTCGCGGGCGTCGTCGGGGTCGCGCGGAATGAGCAGGCGGCGGAGTCGCTCCTGCGCCTCGCGCAGCCCCTCCTCGAGCGCCGGGACCTCGGCCGCGAACGCGTCGTCCTCGCGGGCGAGCTCGCGAGCCGCGGCGAGGTCGTCGGATGCCGCGACCCACGCCTCGTGGGCCGCGACGATTCGCGACAGCTCGGCGTACCGCCGGTTCACACGCTTGGCACGTGCGGCGTCGGCGTGCACCGCGGGGTCGGAGAGCTCCTCCTGAACCGCGCGGTGCTCGTCGAGCAGCCCTCGGACCGACTCGAACACGATCAGCGGATGCTGTTGTCGTGCCCGCCGGAGTGCGTGGTCGGCGCCGGGATCGACTTCTGCATCTGAACGAGGAACTCGACGTTGGACTGGGTCTCCTTGAGCTTGTCGAGGATGACGCCGAGCGCGTGCTGCTGGTCGAGCCCGGCGAGGGCGCGGCGCAGCTTCCAGGTGATCTTGACCTCGTCGGACGAGAGCAGCATCTCTTCGCGACGCGTCGACGATGCGTTGACGTCGACGGCCGGGAAGATCCGCTTGTCGGCCAGCTGGCGCGACAGGCGCAGCTCGCTGTTGCCCGTGCCCTTGAACTCCTCGAAGATGACCTCGTCCATCTTGGAGCCGGTCTCGACCAGCGCCGTCGCGAGGATCGTCAGCGAGCCGCCGTTCTCGATGTTGCGAGCCGCTCCGAAGAAGCGCTTCGGCGGGTACAGCGCGGAAGCGTCGACGCCACCGGTCAGGACCCGACCCGACGTCGGGGCCGACAGGTTGTACGCACGGCCGAGGCGCGTGATCGAGTCGAGCAGCACGACGACGTCGCGACCGAGCTCGACGAGCCGCTTGGCGCGCTCGATGGCGAGCTCGGCGACCGTCGTGTGGTCTTCGGCGGGACGGTCGAAGGTCGAGGCGATGACCTCGCCCTTCACCGTGCGCTGCATGTCGGTGACCTCTTCGGGGCGCTCGTCGACGAGCACGACCATGAGGTGGACCTCGGGGTTGTTCTGCGCGATCGCGCCCGCGATCTGCTGCAGCACGATCGTCTTGCCGGCCTTCGGCGGCGCGACGATGAGGCCGCGCTGGCCCTTGCCGATCGGTGCGACGAGATCGATGATCCGCTGGGTCAGCTTCTCGGGGCCGGTCTCGAGGCGCAGACGCTCCTGCGGGTACAGCGGCGTCAGCTTGCCGAACTCGACGCGATCGGCGGCGTCTTCGACCGACAGGCCGTTGATCGAGTCGACCTTGACGAGCGCGTTGTACTTCTGGCGGCTCGACTGCTCGCCCTCGCGGGGCTGCTTGATCGCGCCGACGACCGCGTCGCCCTTGCGCAGGTTGTACTTCTTGACCTGGCCGAGCGAGACGTAGACGTCCTGGGTGCCGGGGAGGTAGCCGGTCGTGCGCACGAACGCGTAGTTGTCGAGGACGTCGAGAACACCGGCGATCGGGATGAGGACGTCGTCCTCGTTGATCTCGGTCTCGAACTCGTCGCCGCCACCGCCCTGCCCGCGGCGCTTGTTGCGCTGGCGGCCACGGCCGTTCTGGCCGGGTGCGTCGTCGTCGTCCGCGCCGTTGTTGCCACCCTGGCCGTTGCCGCCCTGGTTCTGGTTTCCGGCCTGGCTCTGGCCCGCCTGAGCCTGGTTGCCCTGCGCGTTGTCCTTGTTGCGATTGCGGTTGCGGCTGCGCGACCGGCTCCGCGAGCGACCGGACGACTCGCCCTCGCCCTCACCGGAGTCGGACTTCGCCGATTCGTCGGCCGAGGCATCGGACTCGGATGCCTGCTCGGCGGGCGTCTCGGCGGCGCCCTCGGCGGCCGGAGCCTCAGCGGACTCGGCCGGCGCGTCAGCGCTCGGTGCGGGCTCCGCCTCGGCGTCCTTCTTTGCGTTGCGTCCGCGTCCGCGGCCGCGTGCCGGCTTCTTCGGCGCCTCGGCGACCTCCGCCTCGGCCGGCGCCTCAGCGGCGTCGGTGTCCGGCGTCGCCTCGTCGGCGGTCGCCGCAGCCTGCGCCGGGGCGGCGTCCACGGCGGGTGCGTCCGTCTCGGATGCGGCCTCGGCAGGGGTGCCCTCCGCGGGCGCGTCGGCAGCGGCTGCGGGCGCCTCGTCGGCAGCAGCGGGCACCTCTTCGGCGACGACGGCGGGGACATCGGTGCTCTTGGCACGACGCGGGGCGCGCTTGCGCGGCGCCTTCGCCGGCTTCTCCGCGGGCTCGGCGGCCTCGACGACCTCCGCAGGCGCAGCTGCCTCGGCAGGCTCTGCCTCGGTCGGCACGGCCTCCGCGACGGCGACGTCAGCGGGCGCCTCCTCGGCGGGGGTCTCGACGACGGCATCCTGCTGCTCGGTCGCCTCTTCGGTCGGGGCGTCGACAGTCTCGTCGATCGTCAGGTTCTCGGAGTTGGACTCCACGAGTGCTCCTCTTAAACGGTGGATATGACAGAACCGCGTCCAGCGCCGTCCACGGCGGGCGCCATCCACCTGCCACACGCGTCCGGCCGACGGCACGGGGTATGGATCAGGGGTGTTCGCGGTGATTCGCAGAATTGCGACGGAGGCTCAGATCACAAGGGTGTGGAACCCTCCGTATGGTCCCTCACCATACCACCGCGCACATCGACCGCCAGCATCCGAGCGTCCCACGGGGTGTCTGTGGTATGCGCGGCGACCTCCGCGGCCGCGAGACGCTGCCCCGGCCCGTCCGCCAGCACCAGGACGCTGGGGCCTGCGCCCGAGACGACCGCGGCGAACCCTTCGGCGCGCAAGGCCCGGACGAGCTTGTCGGTCTCGACCATCGCCTGGGCGCGGTACGACTGGTGGAGCTTGTCCTCGGTAGCGGCGAGGAGGAGATCGGGGCTCTGCGTGAGGGCGGCGACGAGGAGCGCCGAACGCGAGAGATTGAAGATCGCGTCTTCGCGCGTGACCTGCAGCGGGTCGAATCCGCGTGCCACCGATGTCGACATCGTGAAGTCCGGCACGAACACCAGCGGCGCGACACCGCGGTGGACGAGCAGCTTCTTGTGCTGCGGGCCGTGCTCGTCGACCCACGCGATCGTGAGGCCGCCGAACAGAGCGGGAGCGACGTTGTCGGGGTGGCCCTCGAGCTCCGTGGCAAGACGCAGCAGCGCGTCGGCGCCGATCTCCACATCGCCCGCGAGCAGCCCCTTCGCGGCGAGCAGCCCGGAGACGACCGCGGCGCCCGAGGAGCCCATCCCACGGCCGTGCGGGATCGCGTTGACCGCTTCGAGCCGCACCCCCGGCATCGCCCGTCCGAACGCCTCGTAGGCGTAGGCCATCGCTCGCACGACGAGGTGCGAGGCGTCGGTGGGGACGTCGGCCGCCCCCTCGCCCGAGACCGTGATCTCCAGGCCGGGTTCGGGCAGCTCCGTGACAATCAGTTCGTCGTAGACGCTGAGCGCGAGACCCAGGGTGTCGAAGCCCGGGCCGAGGTTGGCGCTGGTCGCGGGAACGCGCACCTGAACCGAGCGGGTCATGCGATGGCCTCCGGTGCGAGGTCGAGCACGGATGCCACTTCCGACGTCGTCGCATCGACGACGAGCGGCTCGGCCTGCGTGCCGTCGGCATTGCGGAGCGCCCACTGCGGATCCTTCAGGCCGTGACCGGTGACGGTGAGCACGACTTTCGAGCCGGCGGGGATGACGCCCGCCTCCGCTCGATCGAGCAGTCCCGCGACGGTGATCGCAGACGCCGGCTCGACGAAGACGCCGGCGGTGCTCGCGAGAAGCTTCTGCGCAGCGAGGATGCGGTCGTCGTCGATGGCGCCGAACCAGCCCCGGGTGGCGTCGCGTGCTTCGAGGGCGAGGTTCCAGGAGGCCGGGTTGCCGATCCGGATCGCCGTGGCGATGGTGTCGGGGTCTCTCACGACCTCGCCGCGGACGAGCGGGGCCGACCCCGCGGCCTGGAAGCCGAACATCCGGGGAACCCGGGTCGCTGCCCCGCGCGCCGCCTCCTCGCGGTATCCGCGAGCGTGCGCCGTGTAGTTGCCGGCGTTGCCGACGGGCACGAAGTGGAAGTCCGGAGCATCACCCAGCTGCGACACGATCTCGTACGCCGCGGTCTTCTGACCGTCGATGCGGTCCGGATTGACCGAGTTGACCAGGTGCACCGGGTAGTGATCGGCGAGTTCCCGGGCGATCTCGAGGCAGTCGTCGAAGTTGCCGCGGATCTGGATGAGGCGGCCGCCGTGCGCGACGGCCTGGCTCAGCTTGCCCATCGAGATCTTGCCTTCGGGCACGAGGACGGCAGCCGTGATGCCGGCGTGGGCGGCGTACGCCGCCGCAGACGCCGACGTGTTGCCGGTGGAGGCGCAGATGACCGCCTTCGCGCCGTGCTCGACGGCACGCGAGAGGGCGACCGTCATGCCGCGGTCCTTGAACGAGCCCGTCGGGTTCATCCCCTCGAACTTCACCCAGACCTCGGCGCCGGTGCGACGCGAGAGCTCGCGAGCGGGGACCAACGGCGTGCCGCCCTCCCCCAGCGTGACGACCGTCGAGGTGTCGGTGACGTCGAGGCGGTCGGCGAACTCGCGCAGCACCCCCTGCCAGACGTGGGCCATGTCAGTCTCCCTCGACCCGCAGCACCGAGACGACGCGCTTGACGACGCCGCTCTCGCCGAGCGAGGCGACGGCGTCGCTCAGATCCTGCTCACGTGCGGTGTGCGTGCCGATGACCAGTCGTGCCGTCTGGACGTCGCCGTCCGCGACCGTCGTCTGCTCGAGCGTCGCCACCGAGACGTTGCCGTCGCTGAGCAGCCCCGCCACCGAAGCGAGGACACCGGAGCGGTCGTCGACCTCGAGGGTGATCTGGTAGCGCGTCGTGACGTGTCCGATGGGGACGACCGGCAGGTTCGCCCGCGTCGACTCCCCCACGCCCACACCGCCGGCGATGTGCCGCCGCGCGGCCGAGACGACGTCGCCGAGGACGGCGGAGGCGGTCTGGACGCCGCCCGCGCCCGCACCATAGAACATGAGGTCGCCCGCTGCCTCCGCCTGGACGAAGACGGCGTTATTGGCTCCGTGCACGCTCGCGAGCGGGTGCTCGCGCGGGACGAGCGCAGGATACACACGCACCGAGATCGTCTCGCCGGACGGCGACACCTCGGCGTCGGCGAGACGCTCGCACACGGCGAGGAGCTTGATGACGTAGCCGGCCTTGCGCGCGGCATCCATCATGTCGGCGTCGATCTGGGTGATGCCCTCGCGGTGGACGGCGTTCAGCGGCACGGCGGTGTGGAAGGCGAGCGACGCGAGGATCGCAGCCTTCTGCGCCGCGTCGTATCCCTCGACGTCGGCAGTCGGGTCGGCCTCGGCGTATCCGAGCGCCTGCGCGTCGGCCAGCACGTCGGCGAAGTCCGACCCCTCGCGGTCCATGCGGTCGAGGATGTAGTTCGTCGTGCCGTTGACGATGCCCATGATGCGCTGCACCCGGTCACCGGCGAGCGAGTCGCGCAGGGGACGGATGATCGGGATGGCGCCGGCGGCGGCGGCCTCGTAGTAGATCGAGGCACCCACCTGGTCGGCCGCCTCGAAGAGCTCGGGTCCGTGCGTGGCGAGCAGCGCCTTGTTGGCCGTGACGATGTCGGCGCCCGCACCGATCGCCTTCAGGATGCTCGTGCGCGCGGGCTCGATGCCGCCCATGAGCTCGATGACGATGTCGGAGCCGACGAGGAGCGGCTCGGGATCGGTCGTCAGCAGCTCGCGCGGCAGCTCGACGTCTCGCGGCGCGTCGATGTCGCGCACCGAGATGCCGACCAGATCGAGGGCGGCGCCGGCCCGATCGGCCAGTTCGTCTCCATGCTTGAGCAACAGGGCGGCGACCTGCGAGCCGACGGCGCCGGCTCCGAGCAGGGCCACGCGCAGGCGGCGGTAGTCCGTCATTCGGCTCCTTCAGTGGGGATGCCCGCGTCGCGGGCGAGCAGGTCATCGATCGTCTCGCCGCGCACGATCACCCGAGCGCGGCCACTGGAGACGGCGACGACGGGCGGGCGCGGGACGTAGTTGTAGTTGCTGGCGAGCGAGAAGCAGTATGCGCCCGTCGCCGGGACGGCCAGCAGGTCTCCCGGCGCGACGTCGGCGGGCAGGTACTCGGCGTCGACCACGATGTCGCCCGATTCGCAGTGCCGCCCCACGACGCGCGAGAGCGCGGCGGGCGCCTCGCTGCGACGGTTGGCCACTCGTGCCGAATAGGCCGCACCGTACAGGGCGGGGCGCGCATTGTCGCTCATACCGCCGTCGACGCTCACGTAGAGACGCTCGAGCTCGTCGCTGACGCGCACCGGCTTGGTGGTGCCCACCTCGTACAAGGTGACTCCGGCGCGGCCGACGATGGACCGACCGGGCTCGAAGGCGAGCGTCGGAAGCGGGATGCCGTGGGCCTCGCACTCGCGTGAGACAGCGGCGACGATGCCGTCGGCCAGCTCATCGATCGGCGTCGGGTCGTCGACGCTCGTGTAGGCGATTCCGAAGCCACCGCCGAGATTGAGCACCGGCACGTCGCTGCCGTCGAGCAGCCGCGCGTGGACGGCCACGAGCCGCGACGCCGACTCGGCGAAGCCCGCGGTGCCGAAGATCTGCGATCCGATGTGGCAGTGCAGCCCCATGAAGCGGAGCGAGGGAAGGTCGCGGATGCGGGCGACGACGGCCTCGGCGTCCGCGAGCGCGAAGCCGAACTTCTGGTCCTCATGGGCCGTCGCCAGAAAGTCGTGGGTCTCGGCGTGCACACCGCTGTTGACGCGCACGAGCACCGGCTGGACCGCTCCGCGGGACGACGCGATCTCGGCGAGCCGGTCGATCTCGACGAGGCTGTCGACGATGACCGAGCCGACTCCCAGCTCGACGGCGCGCGCGAGCTCGAGGGCCGACTTGTTGTTGCCGTGCAGCCCGATCCGTGCCGGATCAGCTCCCGCGGCCAGCGCCACGGCGAGCTCGCCACCGGTAGCGACATCGACCGCGAGGCCCTCCGCCGTCACCCAGCGCACGATCTCGGTGCTCAAGAACGCCTTCCCGGCGTAATACACGCGAGCGGTCGTCCCGTGGCGCGCTGCCGCGGCGTCGAATGCCTGACGGACGCGCCGGGCCTGGGTCACGACGGCATCCTGATCGAGCACGTAGAGCGGCGTGCCGAACCGAGCAGCCAGGTCGGTGGCGCTGACCCCGCCGATCGACAGCGTGCCCGCGTCGTCGCGCTCGGCGCGGGGCGGCCAGACGGCTTCGACCAGCGCGTTCACGTCAGCGGGAGGGAGCAGCCATTCCGGCACGGCAGGGCGGACGTCGGACGCGGACACGGGAACACCAATCGGGAGAGACGCTGACCGTCGGGCAGACGAGGCCGCGACGGTGCCGCCAGTCTAGGACACCCTCCCGGAGCGCCCCGCCCGTGTGACCGCGAGCGACTGCGGGCGACTGCGGGCGACTGCTCGCACGCGGGATGCCATCAGGCCGACGACGAGGCGTCGTCCTCCCCCGCGAGTCGGATGACGGCACGACGGATGCGCGCTGCCCGAACGGCATCCGATGGCGCGCTCAGGATCGGGTGGAGCACGGAGTACCGCTCGGCGGCAGGCAGACCCGAGAACCGGCGGGCGGCCCGAGGCGAGACCGCGAGGGCAGCCTCGAGGTCGCTCGGAACCGCGGCTCCCGCCTGACCGGCGTACGCGCGCTCCCACCGCCCGTCCGCGCGCGCACGCTCCACCTCCGTCCACCCTCGCGCGCGCATGCGCCCTTCGGCGGTCAGGCGCTCGATGATCCCGACGTTGCGCTGCGACCAGATCGAGCGCGCACGACGCGGAGTGAAGAGCTGCACGAACGTCGCCTCATCGCGAGAGTTCCGTCGGCCGTCGATCCAGCCGCTGCACAGCGCCTCGTCGAGCGCCTCGGCGTAGGTGAGCGATGTCGGCTCGGTGACGTTCTTCTTCGCGAGCACCAGCCGTACGCCGTCGGTGTCGGATTCATGGACATCGAGCCAGGCACGCCAGGCGACGGCATCCGCGACCACGAGAAGAGCCGGACCGTCATCGCCCGATGTCATGCGCACTCCACACTTGTAGCCTGGCGCAGGAGGCGCTGATGGGCAATGGAACGCACGAACCGGCCGGACTCGACGAGCGTATCGGCGCGCTGAAGGAACGCATCTATGCGACGGTGACCGGACTGGCGATCCTGGCGGGACTGCTCACGGCCGAGCACGTCACGGTCGGCGAGTCGATCTTCGCGCTGGTGGTCGGCATCTTCGCGATCGCCGCCGCAGGCTTCGTCGCCGAGGTCATCGCCCATCAGATCGGTCATCGGCAGTTCCCGAGCGGACGCGAGCTCGCCGTCATGGCGCGAACGGCCGTGGTCGCCCTCGGGACCGCGTCGCTCCCGCTGCTCGCGCTCCTCGCCGCCCTGTTCGACGTCATCGACCTCGACACGGCGCTCATCATCGGGATCATCGCCGATGCCGCCGTGCTGGTGGGCGTCGTGCTCCTCGCCAGCGCACGCACGGGCCTGACCGTGCTGCAGCGTCTCGTCGCGTCAGCGCTACTGCTCGGGCTGGTCGGGGTGGTCGCCGTCGCGCTGCTTCTCGCCCACGGCCACTGAGCCCGGCCGAGCGTTCGGGTCAGGAGGTCGGGTCAGGCGCAGGTGCCGTCGGCCTGGAGCGCCGGCTCGCGGATGATCGCTCCGTCCACGTCGACCTCGGCGACCAGCGCGCCGGGTTCCACACGTACCTCGCGCAGCGTCAGCCCAGCGGGAAGGCGATCACGGATGCAGATCGGGTAGTCGCGCAGCACCCCGTCGGCGGCCGACCCGAACCGCTGGCGGAGGTCGTCGGCGGTCAGCGCCGCGCCGCCGAGCCGCACGGCTGTGGGCGTCAGGACGATGTCACCGTCTGCGGCGCTCGGAGTCAGGTCGAGTCCGAGCGGGACGGAGAGCGCGAACAGCGGCATCTCGACCTCGACCGATACGTTCGGCGGATCGAGCTGGACCCCGGCGCCCGAGACTCCGGAGACCTGCGAGAGCAGCGTCTCGAGCTGGTCCTCGCCGAACACCACGGTCGCCTCGGCCGAGCCGATGTCGCCCCCGTCGGCTCGAATCGGCACGTCGGTAGCCCGCATCGACACATCGGCCAGGACGTCGCCGAGCGGGATGCCGTCGCTCGCGACGTCGAGACGGTCGAGCCGCCCGCCGATGATCTGTGGCAGCACCGGCTCGTCGAAGCCGACGTCGATCTGCTGGTCCTCGGGCAGCGCGAGGCGGGTGATGATCTGCTCGCGCACGGTGTTCGTGAGAATGCTGCGCGTGATGCTCTCGGCGACGAACCACGCGGCGATCGCGAGGCCGACGACCACGACGAGAGCGATGATCCAGGGCAGCGCCCGGCGCCGTCGCTTCGGCGGCACAGGGGCCGCCTCGGGCAGCGGGAGGGTGGGCTGCGTGGCACCGCTCACGCCGGTCACATCCGTTCGGGGGCGCTGACGCCCAGGAGGTCGAGCCCGTTGCGCAGCACCTGGCCGGTGGCGTCGTTGAGCCAGAGGCGGGTGCGGTGGAGATCGGTGACCTCCTCGTCGCCGAGCGGCGTGACCCGGCACGTGTCGTACCAGCGGTGGTAGAGGCTTGCGAGCTCTTCGAGGTACCGGGCGACGCGGTGCGGCTCGCGCAGCTCTGCGGCGAACGCCACGATGCGCGGGAACTCCTGGAGCGCGCCGAGCAGTGCCGACTCGGTCTCGTGGTCGAGCAGCTCGGGGGCGAATGCGTCGCGGGTGACACCGGAGTCGGCCGCGTTGCGCGCGACGTTGTGGGTGCGGGCATGCGCGTACTGCACATAGAACACGGGGTTGTCGTTCGTGCGCTTCTGCAGGATCTCGGGATCGAGGGTCAGCGGCGAGTCGGCGGGGTAACGCGCGAGCGAGTAGCGCAGCGCGTCGGTGCCGAGCCAGTCGCGCAGGTCGTCGAGCTCGATGATGTTGCCCGCGCGCTTGGACAGGCGGGCGCCGTTGACCGAGACGAGCTGGCCGATCAGCACCTCGATGTCCTTCTCGGGGTCGTCACCGGCCGCGCCCGCGAGGGCCTTGAGGCGGTGGACGTACCCGTGGTGGTCAGCGCCCAGCAGGTAGATCTTGTGCGCGAAACCGCGATCGCCCTTGTTGAGGTAGTAGGCGGCGTCGGCGGCGAAGTAGGTGTACTCGCCGTTGGAACGGCGGATGACGCGGTCCTTGTCGTCGCCGAAGTCGGTCGTCCGTACCCAGACGGCGTCGTCCTGATCGAAGACGTGCCCCTGCGCGCGCAGCCGGTCGACGGCCTGGTCGACGAGGCTCGGTCCGCCGTCGGCGGGCGTCGCGTGCAGCAGCCGCTCGCTGAAGAAGACGTCGAAGTGCACGTTGAACTTCTCGAGCGAGTCTTTGAGGTCGGCCATCTGGAGCTCGTAGCCGAGGTCGAGCGCGACCTGCTCCTGCTCATCGGGGGCGAGGGTCAACAGGTCGGGACGCGCCGACAGGACCCGCTGGGCGAGATCGTCGATGTACGCGCCCGGGTAGCCGTCTTCGGGCGTGGGCTCTCCCTTGGCGCTCGCGAGCACGGAGCGACCGAACCGCTGCATCTGCGCGCCGGCGTCGTTGATGTAGAACTCGCGGACGAGCTCGGCCCCGCTGGCGAGGAGAAGACGTGCGATCGCGTCGCCGAGCGCCGCCCACCGTGTGTGCCCGATGTGCATCGGACCCGTCGGGTTCGCGCTCACGAACTCGAGGTTGATCGAGTTGCCGGTCTGGCTGTCGTTGCGGCCGAACGCAGCGCCCGACTCGACGATCTCGCGTGCGAGAGCGCCGGCGGCGGCGGCATCCAGGCGGATGTTGATGAACCCGGGACCGGCGACCTCGACGGATGCCACGCCCGGCGTCTCGGCGAGCGCCGCGGCGATCTCCGCAGCGAACTCGCGCGGGTTCGCGCCGACGCGCTTGGCCAGCTTCATCGCCGCGTTGGACGCCCAATCGCCGTGGTCGCGGTTCTTGGGGCGCTCGAACACGAAGTCGGCGGCGGTGAGCCCGTCGCTCGACCCGGGGCGTCGCGCCTCGGCGAGCGGGGCGACGACGGACAGGAGGGCTTCGGCGAGAGCATCGGGATTCATAGCCCTCCGATTCTAGGCGGGTGACCGCACGCCCGACGCTGAACGCCTCAGGGCGGTATCAGGCGAGGACGACGAAGTCGTCGTGATCATCTCTCGCCGGATCGTCGACGGCGGGGTCTCCCCCGGCGACCTCGGCGTCGACCCGCAGATGGGTGAGCGCGACGTTGCCTCCGTAGTAGCTGAGGAACGCGCAGTCGGCGGCATCCCGCCCGGTCGCGATACGGACGAGCCCGCGCCGGTTCGACAGCCGGGTCGCGTCGATGACATGCCAGGCGCCGTCGACGTACGCCTCTGCGACGGCGTGGAAGTCCATCGGACGAAGCCCCGGCGCGTAGCACGCGGCGTAGCGCGCGGGGACGTCCATCGCGCGCAGCAGTGCGATGACGAGGTGCGCGTAGTCGCGGCACACCCCCTGGCCGGTCGCGAGGGTCGTGACGGCGGAGTCGGTGCCCAGGCTGAGCCCCGGCGCGTAGGTCGTGTTCGAGGCCACGAAGTCGCTGATGGCCGAGACGAGTTCGCGGCCCTGCAGGCCCCGGAACTGCCGACGCGCGTGCGCGAACACCTCGTCGGACTGCGCGTAGCGACTCGGCCGCAGGTACGCGATGGTCTCGAGCTTGCTCGTCGGCGCCGGGGCGGCGGAGCCGTCGACGACAGCGCGGTACCGAACCGTGACCGTGCCCGCTTCTCCCGCGATGCGATGGATGCGGCTGCCGGCGGGCGAGGCCGGCGGGTCGACGATCTCGGAGACGGAGAGCGAGCGGCCGGCGAGCGTGACGCTCAGTTCTTCGTCGCGGAAGGATGCCGCGCGCGATGCGGCGATCTGCAGGATGACGTCGACGGGACCGGTCAGCTGGAGGTCGAGCTCGGCCGTCAGGATGCGCTGCACCGGGTAATCCTCGCACGCAGCGAAGCGCCGTCGGGCCGCTCACGACGGTGATCGGATCGGTCGCGGTGGCAGGCTGGTGGCCGGCCACGAAACGAGGAGCCCTTATGTCGAAGACCGTCACCCTCATCCGCGCATCGTCCCTCTCGGATGCCGCCGAGTACGCGTACGCCGCCACCGCGCCCGCGGACGCGCGCCTTGTCTTCCTGGCCGGTTCCTGCCCGCTCGCCGCCGACGGATCGACGGTCGGCGTCGGAGACTACGCCGCCCAGGCGGCGTCCTGCATCGAGAACATGAAGGTCGCGCTGACCGCGGCGGGCGCGGGAATCGAGAACGTCATCAGCACCCGCGTTCTCGTCGCCTCGAGCTCGCAGGCCGACCTCGTCACGGCCTGGGAGGTTGTGCGCGACGCCTTCGGAGACCACGACGTGCCGAGCACGCTGCTCGGCGTGACGGTGCTCGGCTACGACGACCAGCTCGTCGAGATCGAGGCGGTCGCCGCCGTCCGCGACTGAGGGGATGCGCGGGGCGGGGCCGTCTTGCCGCGCGGGCGTCCGGCACCCGATCGGATGACGTACCCTCAGCGTGTGCGAACCCGAAACGCCCGACCCCGCCGCAGAAGCGTGTGGGCCGTCTCCGCGATCTCGGCCGCCGTCGTCGCGGTGGCGCTGACGGCGTTCCTGCGCCCCTGGGCGGCGCCCACGGCTGCGCCGGTGGCGGCCGCACCCGGCGCGGTCGCGAGGATCGAGGCAGCGCCGCTCCCGCTTCCGACGGGGGCTCGCGTTCTGATCTTCGGCGACTCGTGGACGTACGGCTCGGCGGCATCCGATCCGACTCTCGGATACGCGTACGTCGTGGCTCAGCGAACCGGGTGGACGACCGTCGTCGACGGCGTCCGCGGCAGCGGCTACCTCAAGCCGGGCATCGACGGACCCTCGTTCGGTGACCGCATCGCCGCGCTCGACCCCGCACTCGATCCCGACCTCGTGATCGTCCAAGGGTCGATCAACGACCGCAAGCAAGGTGCCGCGGGGTACCGCGACGCCGTGAACGCGGCATGGGACGACCTCGCGGCGATCTATCCCGAAGCGCGCATCGTCGTGCTCGGGCCGGCCCCTCAGGTGCTGCCGGTGGAGAGCGAGACGGCCCGCATCGACCGGGATCTCGCCGAGCTCGCCGGCGCCCGAGGCTGGTGGTACCTCTCCCCCATCGCCGAGGACTGGATCACCGAGGCCAACTACAGCGACGTCATCGACACGAGCGCCACGGGCCGCGACCACCCCTCGACCGCGGGGCATGCCTACCTCGCCGACCGCCTCGCGGCCGATGTCGCGGCGATCACGGAAGCACCGGTCGTCGCCGCCGAGCCCGCTCCCGAGCCGCTCGTCCCCTGAGGCCGGCCGTCAGTCTGCGGAGCCGGGCACCGACGCCTCCGAGAGGAATGCCCGGATGCCCTCGGCGAGGTCGGCCGACAGCGTGCGGTGCAGGTAGTGGTCTCCCGTCATACGCACGACGACGCCCCGTGTGACCGAGGCCGCCTGCGCCTCGTGCAGCTCGAGCCAGCCGTCGACGTCGAGATCGTCGACTCGGACGAACAACAGCACCGGGAGATCCACCGGGAACGTGCGTCCGGTCGCCTCGGCGAAGTTGTCGGCTGCGCGTCGCATCTCGTCGATCATCGTGGGCGCCGCAGTGTTGCGGGCTTCGAGCATCCGGATCTGCTCCCGCGTCGCCCCGTCGTACGCCTCGACGTCGTAGGGATCGGGAGCGAGGTCGCGGAGAAGGCGGGTGATGCCGAGGTCTCGCAGCAGCACGACGGCGTCGGTGGCGATGGGGTCCTCTCCGCTGGGCTGGCCCGGAACGCTGCTGTCGATCCCGACGAAAGCGACCACCTCGTCGCGGTAGGCCTCGACGTACGACAGGGCGTACACGCCCGAGATCGAGTGTCCCGCCAGCACATACCGCTCCACGCCCAGCTGTTGCAGCGCCTCGTGCACCTCGGCGGCGATGTTCTCGGCGGTGCGGGGCACGTCGGTCTGGTCGCTCAGTCCCGTCCCGAACGGCTCGACCGCGACGACCCGATAGGTGTCGTCGAGCTCGTCGATGAGCGGGGCGAAGTCGAGACCGGGTGCGGCCGTTCCGAGGCCGGGGAGCAGCACGACCGTCTGATCGTGGTCGCCGCTCACGACGACGTTCAGCTCGCGTCCGCCGACCGCTACGCGCTGCCCGTACGGCTCGATCCGGGCATCCTCGTCGCGCGTGGCGACCGCGTTGATCGTGGCGGTCGTCGCGAGCAGCCCGGCGAGGGTGGCGACGACCAGTACGGGTGGCAGGACGATGGCGAGCTTGGTGGATCTCTTCACGGGACTTCCTCGACGACGGGTCCGCCGAACGGGTACGCCCGGCGTGTCCCTTCAGTCGACCAGGCCGACGATTCGCGCGGGAGAGCCGACTGTCATCGACGCGAGTGACATATGTCATCGCCGTCGCTGCATGCGTGGCCGCCCTTCGTTGCAGGCTCCCTTGCCGGCCTAAGCAGGCCCGGCGCTCAGATGCTCGTGCATGAGACGCCAACCCGAGTCGGTGCGGTGGAAGACGTTGGTCGCTCGACCGGAGCCGCTTCGCGCCTGTCCGTTGATGTGTCCGCTCCACTGATACGTGTAGACGGCGACCGCCGTGTCGGCGGCATCCACGACCCACTCGACGTCCTCCGCACCGTAGACCTCATCGGGAATGAGCGCCCACGTCCGCTCGAAATAGCCGCGCACGGTCGCGAGGCCGACGCAGGTGGCGTCGCCGAAGTAGTAGACGGCGCCCGCGTCGAGCACCTGCTCCACCTCGTCGAAGTCGTGCGTGTTGGTCGCGGCGATGTAGCGCGCGAGAGTGTCGGATGCGGTCATGCTCGGGTCCTTTCGTTCATCGCAGCGGCGTGGCCGACGACGACGCTCATGCTCCACACGGGTGGCGCCTCCGGCGGTTCGACACGCGAGACGACCGAGAAGCCGTGTCGTTCGTAGAGCCGCACATTGCGCTCGTCCGACGTGTCGAGCGCGAAGCGGTCGGCGCCCCGCCGCGCGCCCTCGGCGAGCGCGAACCGGATGAGGTCGGATGCGAGACCGCGCCCCTGACGGGCGGGCACGACGCCGACCGTCTCGATCCGCCACGCGTCCGGCCCGCCCGGCTCGGAAGTGGCGTCACCGAGCCGCCCGAGCCGGTCGCCGTGCAACTGCACGACGCGGTCGACGACGCCCGGCGCCGGCTCGGGCGCATCCAGCGGGAGCACGGCGATCACTCCGTCAGCGCGGCCCGTGATCCCGACGAAGCCGTGGGCGTGCGCGTGCCACAGGTAGACGAGCTGCAGCTCACGGAGCCGCCACGCGTAGTCGTCCTCGGGGATGACATGGCGTGTCCACGCGTAGTTCTCGAACGCTGCCGCGAGCGCATCGGCCGCGGCATCCAGTTCGTTCTCGGCGGCGAGACGAGTGCGAGGTGTCATACGGGTGCGTCCTTGGTTTGCTGGTGATCGGATGCCGGTGCTACCGGCGTCGCCGAACCGGATTCGACGATCGCCTGCAGCGTCGCCAGGTGGCGGGCGAACGCCTCGCGACCGGCATCCGTGATGCCGACCCACGTCCGCGTCCGCCTGCCGACGGCTTCTTTCCGCACCTCGACGAGCCCCGCGTCGGCTAGCACGGTGAGCGTCTGCGACAGGGTCGAGTCGCTCACCTCAAGCAGGTCGGCGAGGAAGCGGAAGTCGACGTCCTCGAGGTTGCGAAGGGCCGCGAGCAGCGAGAACCGCACGGGCGAATGGATGAGGGCGTCGATGTCCTTGCGCGGATGACTCATCGGCGTGAGCTCCGGAAGAGGCAGGCGAGGATCGGAGAGATCGACACGACTCCCGCGAGAACCCACCACCACGGCGAGGACAGCTGCAGCAGTTGGAACGCCGGGTCGAGCATCAGCGTGTAGAGCGCGAACCACGTCGCGACCGCGATGCCCATGTTCCGCAGTCCGTGACGGGGCACCGACCGCTGATAGCGGAACGCGATGGTCCAGATGCAGAGCGTGGCGAGGAGGAAGGGTGCGAACGCCTTCCCGTAACCGACGCCGGCGACGTCGATCGACAGGGTGAACGCGAGCGCGTACGCGGCCTGCGCCACGACGAAGATCCGGAACCAGCGCGTCGCGCGGCGCGCATCCTTCTCGGCCTTCGTCCCGACGGCGACCATGCGGGCTGCGTCATCGTATGCGAAGTGGTTTTGCGTCATGCAATGACTTTAACATTCATAAAGTTAACGCCGCGAGCCCGTCGCCGGTCGGAGTGGTGGCCGCCACGGTGATAGTCTCGATCGGCACGCCTCCGTAGCTCAGGGGATAGAGCGTTGGTTTCCGGTACCAAAGGTCGCAGGTTCGATTCCTGTCGGGGGCACCAGTACGCAGAAGGGCAGTCGAAGATTCGACTGCCCTTCTGCGTACCCGGCGACGATCAGTCGGCGAGGTGGATTCCGAGGTCCGTCCGGCCGGGATGGATGTCGCTGCGCAGCGACCGGGTGCCACGGTAGTCACCGTCGCGAAGCGCCCGGTAGCGACGCGGCGTCTCGCTGTCGAGCCCGGCGATGCGGGCGCGCAGGCGCTCGGCCTCGCGGTCGACGCCCGCGGCATCCAGCCCGTCGGCGTCGTAGACGACATGGAGGTCGAGAGTCTCGATCCCGACGTACCAGAGCGCGCCGTGGGTCAGCGGGAACAGGAGCGAGTCGAGGTCGCCGCTGATTCCGCGCTCCCCGATCGAGCGCTCGTCCTCACCCACTGTCACGACGACGAGCGCACGCCGGCCGGCCAGCCCACCGTCGCCGTAGCGCCGCGGGACGCCGAGCTCCGGGTCCATGTCGCCGTAAGCGAAGCCGTTGGCGAGCACGCGGTCGATCCAGCCCTTGAGGATCGCGGGCGGCCCGTACCACCACAGCGGGAACTGCAGCACGAGCAGTTCCGCGGCGGCGAACTTGCGCTGCTCCTCGAGCACATCGTCCGGGAAGGGGACGCGGCCGTACTCGCCCCCGGCAGGACCCGACGCCCGCCCCAGCGTGACGTCGAGCTCAGCATCGGAGAACACCGGCTCGAACCCTTGGGCGTACAGGTCGGATGTCGCGACGCTGCGCGTTCGCGACATCTCCGCCACACCGTCACGGAAGAGCCGGGCGTTGAACGAGGTCGATCGCGGATGGGCGAGCACCCAGTGAGCGGCGCCCGGCGTGGGCTCGTGCGAGATGGTCATGATTCCTCCGGTTCGGTGGCTGGTGTCACGAGGGCGTGCAGGACGCGCGTGAGGGTGGAGCGCGCTGCGGCGGGGCTCACTCGGTCGTCGAGCACTGCCCGCGAGAGCGCGTCACCGGCGCCGACGAGGGTCTGCGCGCCGGCGTCGTCGAGACGAACGCCGCACGAGGCGAGCGCGTCGTCGCACAGTGCGAGGTAGGCACCCTCCGCCTCGCGGCGCACCTCGACGAGGGTCGCGGATCCGTCGAGCGCCGAGACGACGTCGGCCAGCTCGCGTCCTTCGGCGAGCGAGCAGTCCACGTATGCCCCCGCAACGGCGCGGCACACGGCATCGATCGTGAGCGACGCGTCGGCGAGCGCCGCGATGAGAGCCGCGCGCTGCTGCTCCTCGAACTCTCGGTAGAGCTCGGCCAGAGCGCCCGCGCGATCGCCGAAGTGGTCGTACACGACGGGCTTCGTCACCCCCGCGCGCTCGGCGAGCCGGCCCAGCGTGAACTCGTCGGTCCCCCGCTCGCGGATCAGCTCGCGAGCGATCGCCAGCAGCTGCGCGCGCCGTTCGCGGCGCGGCATCCGCTGTCGCCGTGCGCCCTCGCTCATCACGCCTCCCGCTAAGTTACCAACAGTAGCTTAGCGGTAGTCTGCGACGGTGGGCGTTCGCCTGGCAGTTCCCGCCCCCACAGCAGGTGGGAGGCGGCGGGAACTGCCAACTGAACGAGCTCGAGCTCCGGGTCAGCTCGCCGGCGCCACCAGCTCGGCCTCAGCAGCGCCGGGCAGCACCTCGCGCAGCAGGTCGTCCAGCGTGACGACCCCGAGCAAGTGCTCCCCATCGACGACCGTCGCGAGCTGGACATGGCCCCGGCGCATACGGGCGAGCGCGTCGTACGCAGACGCGTCGGGCGCGAGCACGAGCGCCTCGCGGGCGATCTCGAGCGCCGGAGTCTCCGACGCGACGGCGAGCGTGTCACGAACGTGCGCGACGCGGCTCGACGCGCCCTCCCCCACGAGGATGCGCAGATGCGCTGAGGATGCCGCGACCGCCTGCACGTCGGCGGCGGTCGCCGTCGCGGGTACCGCGGTGGGTACCCGGTCGGTGCGGACGATGTCTCCGACGGTCAGCGACCCGAGCGCGATGGCTCGCGCGATCGGCTCGGAGTACTGCACCTCGAGCGTTCCCGCGGCGCGCGAGTGCGCGACGAGCTCGCGGATCGTGTCCGCGTCCTGGCCGCCGGCGGCCGCCTTCTCGACGGGCTCGACGCCCGAGGCCTTCACGAGCCGGTTCGCGATGTGGTTGATCCACAGCAGGAACGGACGAAGCGGCCAGGTGAGCGCCCGCGCGGTGATGCCTGTGGCCTTGGCCGCGACCTCGGGATGCGCGATCGCCCACGACTTCGGGGCCATCTCGCCGATCACGAGGTGCAGGAACGTCACCACGATGAGCGCCAGCATGAACGCGATGATGTCGGCGAGAACGTAGGGAAGACCCCACTGCTCGAACACCGGCGCGAGCGCGTAGTCGATCGCGGGCTTGGTGATGGCACCGAGCAGGAACGTGCATGCGGTGATGCCGAGCTGCGCGAACGCGAGCATGACGGTCAGCTCGTTGACGCCCCGCAGCGCCGCACGCGCCGACGCGCTGCGGTCGGCCTCCTCTTCCAGGCGGTGACGCCGGGCCGCGAGCAGTGCGAACTCGACGATGACGAAGAACGCGCTCGCGAGGATGAGCGCGATCGTGATGATCGTGACGACCCACCAGCTCATCGGGTGACCTCCTCATCGGTCGTGCCGTCCGCGACGGCGGCATTGCCGCCCGTCGCAGAATCAGCCTCGGCGGCATCCAGATCCACCTCGTGCAGACGCACGACGAGCTCGGAGGGGACGAGTCGGGCGACCTCGGCGACCTCGACATCGAGCCAGCGCTGCATCCGCAGACCCTGCACGGTCTCGGACGCCCGCTCGGGCAGGTCGACGCGCACGACCGCCCCCTCGGGCAGGAGGTCACCGTGCTCGCTGATGATGAGCCCCGCGATGGTCTCGGCGTCGTCCCGCGGCAGGTCGAAGCCGATGAGTCGCTCGACCTCGTCGAGGTGGATGTCGCCGGGCAGACGCCAGTGGTCCTCACCGACGTTCACGATCTCGTGGATCTCGAGGTCGTGCTCGTCGGAGATCTCGCCGATGACCTCCTCGGTCAGGTCCTCGATCGTCAGGATGCCGTCGAAGTTGCCGTATTCGTCGACGACGCAGGCGAGCTCGTTCCGCGTCTGCCGCATGCGGTCGAGGGCGACGGGCAGCTGCATCGTCGTCGGCAGCACGACGGCCTCGCGCATCATCGTCGAGACGGGGGCGCCGTCGTCGTAGTGCCCCCGCAGCAGGTCGATCAGCTCGACGACACCGACGGGCTCGTCCTCGTCACCGATGACCGGATAGCGGGTGTGCCCGGTCGCCATGAGCGCGCGCACCTCCCCTACCGTCGTATCGGGCGAGATCGAGTCGACGCGCGAGCGAGGGACCATCGCGTGCTCGACGTCGCGCTGGGGGAAGTCGAGGATGCGGTCGATGATCATCGACAGGTCGTCGGGCAGATCGCCGCTCGCGCGGGACTCCTCGATGATCGCCTCGAGGTCGCGCGCGGTCGCACTCTCGTCGACATCCTCCAGCGGCTCGATCCGCAGCAGCCGCAGCAGCGCGTTGGCAGCCACGTCGAACACGGTGATGAGCCAGCCGAAGAGCAGCAGGTAGATGCGGGTGGGCACCGCCAGCGCACGCGCGAGCGGCTCCGGGCTCGCGATGGCGAGGTTCTTCGGATACAGCTCGCCGAAGATCATCGTCACGACCGTGGCCAGCACCAGGGCACCCACGGTGCCGATCAGCACCGAGACGGCCGGGTCGATGCCGACGCCGCCCAGGAGCGTGCCGATCGACTCGCCGATGAGGGGTTCGGCCACGTAGCCGATCATCAGGCCGGTCACCGTGATGCCGAGCTGCGCGCCCGACAGCATGAAGGACGTGCGCTTGGTAATGGCCAGCACTCGTGCCGCCTGCGCATCGCCCTTCTCGGCCCGGGCGGCCATGCGCGACCGGTCGACGGACATGTACGCGAACTCCTGCGCGACGAAGAAGCCGCAGGCAGCGATGATCGCCAGTGTCAGCAGGATGCCGAGCAGCAGTGTCAGAACTGCTTCGATCATTCGGATTCACCCCCTCTCTCAGCGAGGGGGTACGAAGATCGACCCTCCTGGTCGGTGGAGGAATGGCGATTGCTCACGGGTGTTCTTTCTCGATAGGGCACGGGTGGGCACTCACAGGATAGCGGGCACCGCGCCACGTGGGGCCGACCGCCGGGTCGCCGGGGCGCGCGGCCCGAAAACGCCATGACGATCCACACGACGAAGCGACCCGGGTGTTCCCGGAGGGGCGCAGCTACAGTGTCGGCATGTCGGGGAAAAAGGTGGGTCGCCCGCGCGCGCAGGACATCACCGACGACCTTCTCCGGGAGGGCGAGCGCGTCATCGCCGAGGACGGGTTCTCGGCTCTCACCATCGACGGTCTCGTGAGCCGGGCCGGGTCGACACGGCCCACCTTCTACCGACGGTTCCGGAGCGCGGGCCACTTCGCGGTCGCTGTTCTGGCGCACCGCTTCGCGCCCGGACCCGCACCCGCGACCGGGTCGCTCCCCGGTGATCTGCGCGCCGTGCAGCGCGAGGAGATCGCAGTCCTCGCCGACCCGGTCGCCCGCAACAGCCTGGCCGACCTCGTCGGCGCCTCCAGAACGGACCACGACCTCTCGGAGCTGCTCGATGCCGACTTCATCCGACCGCGCCGCGAACGCGTGAGACACGTCATCGACGCCGCCCGCGCGCGGGGCGAGATCGAGCCGCCCGATGCGGATGCCGATCAGGTCTACGACCTCTTGATGGGCCCCCTCATCACCCGCATGTTCGTGCCGCCGCACGCTGCACCCGACGACCGCCTCGCCGAGGCCGGCGTTCGTTCGGCACTGACACGGCTCGGGTTCGACATCGACGACCGTGCCTGAACCACGCGGGTGAGAAGATCAGTCTCCGGTGAGTCCGCTGCCGTCGGCCGACATCCGGAACGACGCGCGCTCGTAGTCGTCTTCGAGTGAGAAATTGATCTGGACCGGACCCGACTTCTCTCCGGACGACACCGCTTCGGCGCCGCCCCAGGTGCGCATGACCGTCGCCCCTGCGTCGTCGACCGGGAGCCCGCTCTCGGCCGCAGCCCGCTTCATGGCCGGGAGGATGCTCGCGAGATCGACATCCCGCCACGAGAAGGCCTCCGTGGCCGATTTCGGCTGGATCGAAACGGCACCGGAGTGCTCGACCTGACCGCCGCGGTACATCCACCTGTCGGTATGCGTGGTGCCGGGCGTCACGGGAGCCTCGACGATGACGAAATCGGGGGTGACGTAGATCGAGCTCACGAGATCGTGGCCGATCTCCTGTTCGAGGGCGGACTCTGCCTGGGCGAGCGGCCCGGGCTGACGCATGTCGACGTGCGCCCTGCCGTCGAGCACCGCCTCGGCGGTCTGCGCGACGGCTTCCCGATAGGGCATCACGACGGCGACGCCCACCACCACGGCGACAGCCGCGAACACCAACAGACGCAGCGGCCGGCGGCGTCGCCCGACTCCGATCAGCGGTCCCTTGCGTCGCCCGCCCGAGATCCGCGTATGGCTCGCCACCGGGACGAACCGAACCGACGAACGATCCGGGATCGTGAGGCTCGCGACCTCTGCGGCCGAGAGCTCACCGTCGACGAACGCGACCTCGGGTCCGCCGTCGAGGAGGATGACGACCTGGCGCTGAAGCCCGGGCTGGAATGCGGGAAGCTCCGTGAGTGCCACGACCGAGCGCATGGTCGTCGCGTACGCCTCTCCCTGAAGCGGCCGCACCGTCAGATCGATCTCGCACAGCGGCTGATCGTTGATCTGGGTTCCTGTCTGACGGATCGCATCGACGCGGGCGAGACCGAGCCGACGAGCGTCGAGGGCGCGACGGAGATCATCCTTCGACACCGCCACTCCCCCGGCCATCGATCGGCCGATGAGGATGAACACCCCGCTGATGATCGCGATCGGGAGCGCGATGCTCATGATGGCCCAGCCGGCATCCGGCGGCCCGACGTACTCGACCACGGCGCCACCCGCGAGCGCGCCGACAGCTGCGAAGAAGATCAAACGGAGCACCACACGACCCTATCGACGACCGCTAAGCCCCGAGAATCGGCGCGTGCCGGCTGTGTTCCGACCCCCGACCTCGGCGGGATCTCAGCATCCTGTTAGGTTCTTCTCGTGTCGACGGACGAGAACGAGACCCCGCGGGCGATCAGCCGCCGCACGGTGCTGCTCGGATCCGTCGCAGCGGGATCACTGGTGCTCGCCTCTGCGGCACCCGCGCGAGCCCTGACGTACACCGTGAAGACGCCCGCGGAACATGCCGCGCTGCCGATCGTCTGGGGGTACCCCTTCGCCAGCCGCGCGACGCGCGGATCGGGTGTGGACGGGTACCCGGGGCAGACCTACAGCGGCCACATCGGCGCGGACTATTACGTGAGCCCCCGCATCGGAACGACGATCCTCGCGGTCGCCGACGGCACGGTGACCGCTGTCGGCGACGACGGCGACGTGAGCCGCGGCGTGTTCGTGATCGTCCAGCACGCGGCGGGCGTGCGTTCGGAGTACCTGCACATGGAGCGCGGCAGCCCGCTGGTGAGCGTGGGCCAGCGGGTCTTCCGCTGGACACCTTTGGGGCGGACCGGGAACACCGGAGACGTGCGACCGCGGACAGAGGCCAACGCCCATCTCCACCTGGCGATCTTCTCCGGCCCTCACCGCACCGGAACGGTCTGGAACCCCGCCTGGCTCATCGAGGGAGCCCCGCTTCCGGTGACGTCGCCGACCGCGGCGACCCCCGTCTACCGCTTCTGGAGCGCCCGCTACCAGGGACACTTCTACACCGCGAGCGCAGCCGAGCGCGACGGCATCGCAGCGCGCTGGCCGGACATCTGGTCGTACGAGGGAACCGCCTACCGCGCGTTCACGAGTCAGGTAGCCGGCACCGTGCCCCTCTTCCGCTTCTGGAGCGCCCAGTACAACGGGCACTTCTACACGACGGATGCCGGGGAGCGCGATTCGGTGATGGCCCGTTGGCCGGACGTCTGGTCGTACGAGGGCACGGCGTTCTTCGTCTATCCGGCGGGCTCGTCCGTGTCCGATACGGTGACCGTCGCACGATTCTGGAGTCCGTCAGCGCGACACCACTTCTATACCGCGAGCGCCGAGGAACGTGACGGCGTGATCGCACGGTGGCCGGACGTCTGGAAGTACGAGGGAGACAGCTTCCGAGTTCCCGCGAACGTCGAGAACTGAGACCGAGGAGAACCCATGACCGGCATCGACCTTCGGCGCCACTTCGGCCTGGCGGGTATCGCCGTGGTCGCGCTCCTCACCGCGGGGTGCGCGACTCCCGGGGTCGGGAGCGCGGTGAGCACGAGCCCGTCGCCATCGCCGACCGCGGACGAGTCGCCGTCGCCCTCCCCGTCGACGTCTCCGGAACCGTCCCAGGCACCCGAGCCGACCCCTGATGCGTCGGGGTCTCCGACACCGTCATCATCGACAGCGGACCTGCTGGAGACGTGCCTCGTCGCTGTACGAGACGGCAACGCGCCGGCATCCGATCAGCTCGATCGGTCGACGATCGAGAGCGAACGAGCGCGGTCGGCGCTCCGCCCCGACGGCCTCTGGTACGTCGTCGTGCCGATCCACGACCCGACAGTCGACGCGCAGCTCGAGTACGCGTGCCTGCTGACCGCCGATCTGACGGTCGATGCGAGCTGGGGGCGGATCGCCCCCGAAACCGACGACTTCGACCTCTGGTCCACGGCTACGGAGCCGGCCGAGGGAATGTAGTTTCCCCACCGCCGGCCGCGGAAGGCCGGCCTCCCGGGGACGCGAAAGCGCCCGGAGAGCAGGTCTCCGGGCGCCTCAGAACTGATCAGGACTGATCACGAGGACTTCTCGTCCTCTTCCGGCTCGAAGGTCGATGCGGTTCCGGTGTGTCCGGCCGCGACCCCGTCCGGGTGGCTCGGGATGGTGCCGTCCTTGCCCAACCCGCCCGGCTCACGCGTCCCGTCGCTGTCCGTGTCCGATGTCGAGACCTCGACGTCGGGGCCTTCGTATGCGTTGTCGTCGGTTTCCCGACTGTTGTCGTCGCTCATGTCGTTCTCCTTCTCTTCGTCGCCGGCCGTTGCCGTCCGGTCTCAGATGAACGGTGCGAGCGCTCCCGCCGTCAGCGCCAGAACCCCGGCCACGGCCCCCGAGGCCGTGGCGGTCATCCGGAGGTGACGGCGAGCGCGCGACTTCCGCGCGCGGTTCCCGGGAGCCTCGGTGGTCAGCAGCGATCGCTGCGCGTCCTTGAGCGTCGCGTAGCGGCCGATAGGAGTCGCTTGGCCATCGAGGGCGATGAAATGCCCATCGGGAGACGTGTCGATTGACCCGACGAACTCTCCGTCCGTGGAGGCCACGTAGAACCCGGGGGCGACGGTCGACCAGGTGATGGTGCGGGCGCTCAGGATACGGGGCGACTCGGTCGCCCGCTCGAGGATGCTCATGCTGCGGTCGCCAGCTCGCTCGGAGCGACGGCGCTTTCACCGGTGGGGAGGACTGCCGGCGCGACCGATACGGCGGGTGCGACGTCGAAATCGGCGAAATCGACGACGAGGCCGGTGGACGAGGTCGCGGCCCGCGCCATCTCCGTCAGCAGTGCCGAGTCGAGCTTCTCCGTCTCCGCTCCTGCGAAGACGAAGCGGAGCGGAATGGCCGGCTGCAGCCAGATGGTCTGACGGCCCGCCGCGATGTCGGCGCCATGACGCCAGGTCAGTGTGAAGCTCTCCGAACGGCGAAGCTTCGTGGCCGTGAGCACCTTGAGGTGCGCGAGCAGACGGTCCGGGATCTCGATCGACTCGGACGTGTTTCCGTAGAACAGCTGGCCCATGGTTGCTCCTCACAGATGCTGGATGACTTGTTGGGAACGCTACTAGTTGGGCAAGTATCTCGTCAAGTTAGATATCTGGTAAGGTAAAGCTACGGCCACGGACTGCGGAGGTGTGCTGATGACGACCGGCTTCTTCTACGACGGCGACCGTCGACGTGCGACCAGCACGCTCGAAGCGCTTCGGCTCTATCAAGCGGCAGAGGCCGCCATGCGCCGAAGGACGCGGGAGTCGATGTCGATGGGCGAGAACGAGCTGCTCGTGATCCGGCAACTGCTCCGCGCTCGGTCGCGCAACCTGCAGGTCAAGCCCGGGGACGTGGCGAAGTACCTCGGCATCTCGACAGCGAGCACCACCAGCTTGCTCGATCGACTCGAATCCGCGGGGTACCTCAGGCGAGTGCCGCACCCCAGCGACCGCCGCAGCGTCTACCTCGAGCCGACCGAGCGAGCCGATGAAGAGGTTCGTGCGACCCTGTCCGCCATGCACGATCGCATGCACCAGGTCGCGGACGAGACCTCGCCCGAGGCGACGGCAGCCGTGATCGACTTCCTCTCCCGGATGCAGGATGCCGTCGACTCGGTCGAACCGGCAGCGTCTCAACAGCGCGAGCGCCGCGCGGCATCCGCAGGCTGACCACTCAGCCTCTCCGGGGCTGACACGAGGGGCACCACCACGTGCGGCGACGCTCCGGATCGCCATGCACCTCCGCGCGAACGATGACGCGCGTACCGCAGCGCAGACACGGCCTGCCGGCGCGGCCAGCCACCCAGTGAGCGTGCCCTCGGCGCGACGAGCCGGTGGTCACCTGGTACATGCCGGGCACCGTAGCGGAGAGTCGCAGTGCGCGCGCCGCGCGCGCGACGAGGTCGGCAGTGTCCACGACGGATACCGGGTCGAACGGGTGGGCACCCGAGAGGAACGCCAGCTCGTTGACCCAGAGATTGCCGAGCCCGGCGATGTTGCGCTGGTCGAGCAGCGCGCCGACGAAGCTCCGCTGCGGCCGAGCGCGGAGGCGACGGACAGCTTCGTGGGCATCCCAGTCCTCCCGCAGCGGATCCGGCCCGAGGTGGTCGAGCGCCGGCGCGACCGCGGCGGCTCGGAGCAGTTCGACGACGGGCATGTCGACGCCCCAGAGCGACGCACCGTCGTCGAGTTCGGCGCGGACCCGTACCGCCGACATCACGCGCGCGGGGAGGGTACGGCCGGCACGCGTCACCGTCCACGAACCCTGCATCAGCAGGTGGGTGTGCAGCGCGAACCCGGGATCCAGCCAGGTGACGAGATGCTTGCCATGGGTCTCGATGGCCCGAATCGTCCACCCGGCGAGAGACGTTCCTGCGGCGCCGCCTGATCGCAGCTCACCGGAGACGATCCTGCGGCCCACGAGCTGCGGCCGCAGGCGGGCGGCGATCCGGAAGACGCTGTCACCTTCGGGCACGGGCACCTCCCGAACTCATGCCGGCCTCATCCTCCCAGTCTGCTGCCCTCCCATAGCCTCGGCTCGGCGAAGCGTCAACTGCTCGCGAAACCCCACGAAGGCCATGACGATGGCGTCATGACTGAGATCACCGCGCACAAGGGCCTCTTCAACGACATCGAACTGCACGTCGACGACACCGGCGGGTCGGGCCGTCCGGTGGTGCTGATTCACGGGTGGCCGCTGTCCGCCGAATCATGGTCCGAGCAGATTCCCGCTCTGACTGCCGCCGGTTACCGCGTCGTCGCCTACGACCGCCGCGGCTTCGGACGCAGCGACAAGCCGCGATCGGGCTACGACTACAACACGTTCGCCCAGGATCTGGCATCCGTGCTCGACACCCTCGATCTTCGCGACGTGACTCTGGTCGGCTTCTCGATGGGCGGCGGCGAGGTCGCCCGCTACATCGCGAATCACGGTCAGGAACGGCTCCGGAGCGTCGTCTTCGCAGCCGCAGTGCCGCCCTACCTGGCGCAGACGGCGGACAACCCCGAGGGGCCGCTGACGTCGGATGCCGCCGAAGAGATGGAGAACGCCCTGAAGGCGGACGAGGCGGTCTTCTACAACGACTTCACGACCGGGTTCTTCTCGGTCGACGGCGACCTCAAGGTCACGGAGGAGCAGCGGCAGGATGCTCTCGCCCTCGCCCGTCAGGCCGACCACCACGCGGCGCTGAAGTCGATGGAGGCGTGGGCCACGACCGACTTCCGGCGCGACCTCGACGCAGTCACCGTGCCCGCGCTCATCATCCACGGCGACGGCGACGCGACCGTGCCCTTCGAGGGATCGGGAAAGCGGACCCACGAGCAGCTGCCGGGGAGCGAGCTCGCTCTGATCGAAGACGCCCCCCACGGATTGAACGTGAGCCACGCCGGCCAGTTCAACGAGGCACTGCTCGCCTTCCTCGCCAAGTAGGCTCCACCGCACGGACCGCGATGGGCCGTCCCGCAGCAGCGGAGACGGCCCATCGCGGCGTGGAGATCCGAAGACTCAGAGGTCCATCTTCTCGTTTCGACCCTCGTAGGTCTCACCGGTGATCTTCGACTTGATCAGGCCGATGGCTGTGGCGATGCGCCCGCCGGCGCTGCTCCAGTACTCCCCCGAGATCGCGTCTACGCGAAGCAGCGTGATCCTCGGGTCCTCCGGCCCATCGGGGAACCACGCCTCGAGGGTGCTCGACCAGTAGTGCTCGAGCCGGGCTCGATCGTCGACGATCGTCGCCTCACCGGCGAGCGACACCCACGCGTCATCCTTGCTGAGAGCCACCCCGACGGAGGGGCGGACAGTCACCTGCGTGGCGACCGACGAACCCCGGTCGACGACGAACCACAGATCGCCGTCGAACTCCGCCTCCTGAACGGTCAGCGGACGCGCGGTGAGTTTGCCCGAGTCGTCGATCGTGGTGACCATGGCGAACCGGAACTCCGGCAGCAGCTCGGCGAGAATCGCCCGGGGGTCTTCGTTGTCGCTCATCGTGTCTCCTTCGGTGGGGCGGGTCCGGCGTTGGTGGGTACAGGCTGACACCGCTCCACGCGGCGCGTCGTGCTCTTGACAGGCGGCGCAGACGCCCGTCGGCGACGCCGTCAGCCTCCGGACGGGTTGTCGAGGGGCTGCCCGCCCTCATCGGTCGTCGTGTCCACGTCACCGCCGTCAGGTGCCGACTCGTCGGGTGCCGCGCTCGGGGCACCGGGAAAGGCCGATGCCCCTCCCGTGGTCGTGCCCTGCTCGGGCTCGGCGCGCTCGTCTCGTCGCGGATCGGAGTCGCTCATCAGATCGTCCTTTCGTCGGTTCGTGACCGCGACGGTACGCCTCGCGCGCGCAGGGTCCGAGGGCATTGACACGCGTCGCGCCCGGATCATCCCTCAGTCGGATGCCTCTCAGCCGATCGACCGACGCGCAGACCCCTCTCCGCTTCCTAACGTCGAAATGTGACCGCCGCACCCCTATCTCCCCTCGACCGCATCCAGCTCGCCGCCGGCCGAGGCCGAGCCCTGATCGGATCGATCCTGGGCAATATCGCCATCCTCGGCATCATCGCGCTAGCGGCGCTCGTCGTGCCGATCGCGGCCGCCCTCGTCTTCGGGCCGGCGCTCCTCGCCCGCCTGTGATCCTCCGATCGGCGCCGAGGCCGGGACGAGCTTCAGTCCGATGACCGCGACGACGATGCCGGCGATGAAGACGACCTTGCCCGCCGAGAACGCCTCGGCGCCGGTTGCGATCGACCAGGTGACGGTGAGAGCCGCCCCCACGCCTACCCATACGGCGTACGCCGTGCCGATCGGGATCCGCCTCATCGCTCGTCCGAGCCCGATCATGCTCAGGATCAGTCCGCCGGCGAACACGACGCTCGCCACGGGCTCGCGGAATCCGTCGGACCGGCCGAGCGCTGTGGCCCAGACGGCCTCGCAGACGGCACTGGCGAGCAGGATGACCCAGGCCCGGCGCACGTCAGCTCACCACCTTCAGGCCGACGACGCAGGCGACGAGCAGCACGAGCAGGAGGATGCGGGCGACCGAGGCGCGCTCGCGGCGGGTCGCCATCGCCCAGACGACCGTGAGCGTCGCTCCTACGCCGACCCACACCGAATAGGCGGTACCGGTCGGCAGCTCGGTCATCGCGAAAGCGAGACCCGCCATGCTTCCCGCAAGCGCGACGGCGAAGAGGAGAGCGGGCCGTTTGCGACGGAACCCCTCGGATGCCGCGAGCGCGGCCGCCCATACCGCCTCGAGGACGCCGGATGCGATCAGGATCACCCATGACATGACAGACCTGTCCGAGTCAGTCTTGTCCGATGCGGGTACTGCTCCCTCGTCCGCGGGCCCGGTCGGGGCCCCACGACCCAGCCTAGCCGCGGGTCAGGGCGACGGAACCAGGAACAGGGCGTCGAGGAGCCCCGGGTTGTGCGCGTGGACGAGCACTCCGAAGACGACGGCGTCGAACAGCAGGTGCACGGTCACGACATAGGTGAGCGAGCGCGTGCGCAGGAAGATGTAGCCCTGGAGGAGCGCGAACGGGATCGTCAGCACCGGCCCCCAGGCGCGATACCCGAGCTCCCAGAGGAACGAGACGAACACGATGGCCTGGAGGACGTTCGCCGACACGTCGGCGAAGTGCCGCCGCAGCAGCGCGAAGCACGTGCAGATGAAGAACAGCTCATCCCAGATGCCGACTGCACCGACGCCGACGAAGAGTCTCGCGATGAGGTCCGGGGTGTCGACGACCGGCCAGTTCGTGTAGACGCCCGAGGTGATGAAGTAGAACGGCAGGATGAGCCACCCGAGCACGAGGACAGCGGCCAGCCAGACCCACTGGAACGTCGTCCACCGGCCTCCCCCGCGCCACGGGAAGCGGATGGCGTGATCGCGGTAGACGAAGCGCGATACGAGATAGGGCAGGAGGACGGCGCCCCCGAGCGCGAGGGTGAACCGCAGCATCGCGAGATCGTCGAGCTCGGCCTTCAGGTCGATGAGGCTCACGACGACGAGGCCGAGAGCGATGAGCGAGAGATCACGCGTCAACGACGGCCGTCCCGCCTCACGGACACGCCAGCGGTCGACCCCGAGCGCCGCGACGAGACCCAGGATGAGGAGCGCCCAGCCGAGCCAGGGCTGCAGCAGCACGAAGAACGCCGGTGCGGCGGAGCACACCAGCACGGCCGGCAGAGTGCTCGCCGACACGTACGGGCGAACAGCCAACCCCGGGTGCGACTTCACAACGCTCGCCTCTCGTCAGTCCGCGTCGATGCGACGGTACGCGAGATCACGGATGTCGCGTCCCTTGGCGATGCCCTTCCGCTCGAAGGCCGTCATCACGCGGCCCTCGAAGCGCGGCGCCCAGTCTCCGTCGAAGTCGGGCGTGAAGCCCGCGGCATCCCCCATCACCTCGCGCATCTGACGCGCGTAGTCCTCCCAGTCGGTCGCCAGGCGGAGCACGCCGCCCACCTTGAGCACGCGCGCGGCCAACGGCGTGAAATCGGGAGAGATGAGGCGCCGCTTGGTGTGACGGGTCTTGTGCCAGGGATCGGAGAAGAAGATCCACAGTTCGTCGACGGATGCCGCGGGCAGCAGGTGCTCGAGCACCTCGGGCGCGTTCGCCTCGACGAGGCGCAGGTTCCGCGCCCCCGCGCGATCGGCATCGAGCATGGTCCGGGCGAGACCGGCACGGAAGACCTCGACGGCGAGGAAGTCCGTCTCGGGCGCGGCCTGCGCTGCCGCGACGATGGCATGCCCCTGTCCGGAGCCGATCTCGACCACGAGCCGCGCGTCACGTCCGAACAGGGCGGCGGGGTCGACGTGCGAGCCCGGCCGGACGCTCAGCAGAGCCTGGTCGCGCTCGACGGGGATGTTGTAGAAGCCGCCGAGCTGGTTCCACGCCCGCTCCTGACCGTCGCTCATGCGACCGCTGCGGCGGGCGAATGAGACCGGCCGCTCACGGTATCGGGGTTCGTCACCGGTGTCGGGCGCGTCGGTCTGCGGCATGAGTCCAGGGTATCGAGCCGCCGGGGCGGCGCCGAGCCGGGGTCCGCTCAGGCGGTGACGAAGTCGATGAGCTCCTCGACCCGTCCCAGCAGCGCCGGGTCCAGGTCTCGATACGTACGAACCGATCCGAGGATGCGCTGCCACGCGTGGGCGATGTCGGCCTGATCCTCGGCCGGCCAGCCGAGCGCACGGCAGACGCCGACCTTCCACTCGATGCCCCGCGGCACCTGCGGCCACGCACGGATGCCGACGGCCTCGGGGCGGACGCACTGCCAGACGTCGATGTGAGGGTGTCCGACGATCTTGAGGTGCGCGCCGTGCGGGCCGCGCAGGATCTGCTGCGCGATGCGCGTCTCCTTCGAACCCGCGACGAGGTGGTCGACGAGCACCCCGTAGCGACGCTCAGCGGACGGCGGCTCGTCTCGGAGGAGGTCCTCGAGCAGATCGACCCCCTGCAGGTACTCGACCACGACGCCCTCGACACGGAGGTCGGCGCCCCAGACCTTCTCGACGAGCTCGGCGTCGTGACGCCCTTCGACCAGGATGCGAGACGCTCGCGCGACGCGCGCCCGCTGCTGCGGGGCCACGAACGAGCCTGAGGCGGTCCGCATCCGTCCCGCAGGCTGCACCGCCTTCGGCGCGACGAGCTTGACCGGTTCGCCGTCGACGAGGAAGCCGCCACCCAGGGGGAACAGGCGCACCTTGCCGAGGCGGTCCTCGAGCTCGATGTTCCCGCCGCGCACGGCCACGACGGCTCCGCAATAGCCGTCGGCCGCGACCTCGACCACGAGGTCGGGATCGGCGGGCACCTCGGGCACGACCTTGCGTCCGGCATCCCGCCATCCCGCCGCGAGAACATCCGTGCCGTATCTGTCGTCCATGCTTCCTCCCACCTCGGCCTCACCGGCCGCCGGTCAGCGTAACCGCGGGGGTTCCCGACCTCCGGTATCCGCGCCGCGATTCCGCTGCCCGCTGATTCACAGTCCCCGCATAGGCTCGGACACGAGGCCCTCAATAGAGTGGAGACGAGGCCGGTCCTCCGACCTCGGAAGGGGAACGGATGCGCGTGCTCCGAGCAGTGACGCTCTCGATCGTGGCGAGCCTGACGCTCGTCATCGGCGGCTCCGCCGCGGCCTGGGCGACCGATCCGGTCGACCTCGGTGCGGGACGAGTCGTCGACCAGGCCGACGCGTTGTCGCCCGGCGAGGAGAGCGCCGTCGACGAGAGGCTCACCGCCCTGAGCTCCGAGGCCGGCATCGATCTGTGGGTCGTCTACGTCGACGCGTTCACCAGCCCGTCCGACGCGGAGGGCTGGGCGAACGCAGTCGCCGAGCAGGGCGGTCTCGGCGTCAACCAGTACGTTCTCGCGGTCGCGACCGAGCAGCGCAACTTCTACCTCTCGGGCGACACCAACGGCCCCGTCGACGCCGACACGCTGGGCACGATCGAGACCCGCGACATCCTGCCCGAGCTCCGCTCGGAGGACTGGGGCGGCGCAGCGTTCGCCGCCGCCGGCGGGCTCGCGGCGGCGGTCGGCGGTTCCGGCGGTTCCGGCGGTTCCGGCAGCGACACCGGCACCGGCTTCTCCGGTCTGACGATCGTCCTCGGCATCCTCGCCGTGGGCGCCGTGATCGCCGTCGTCGTGGTCCTCGTGCGCCGCCGCCGGACCGGTGGCACGGCCTCCGCCGGCGGCGCGGCGACCGAGCCGATCGAGGCACTCGCCCGGCGCTCCGCCAGCGCGCTCGTCGCGGCCGACGACGCAATCCGGACGAGCGAGCAGGAACTCGGCTTCGCGACCGCTCAGTTCGGCGACGAAGCCGCCGCGGCATTCGCCCAGACGCTGGCCCAGGCGCGGCGCGATCTCGACGAGGCGTTCTCGCTTCAGCAGCGCCTGGATGACGACCAGCCCGACACCGAGGCAGACGTCCGCGCCATCCACACGCGGATCCTCGAACTGTGCGCGCACGCCGACTCGGAGCTGGACGCACGCGCCGACGAGTTCGACCGCCTGCGCGACCTCGAGCAGAACGCACCCGAGGCTCTCGTGCGCATCCAGCAGGAACGGGTGACGGCAGGAACGGGACTCGACGGCGCCATCGCGACGCTCGAGCGTCTCCGATCCGCCTACGCCCCCGAAGAACTCGCGACCATCGGCGACAACCACGATCAGGCGCGCAGCCGCTTGACCTACGCGGACGAACAGCTCGCGGCAGCGCAGAGCTCGATCGCGGCCGGCGACGGCGCCGGCGCCGCGGTCTCGCTGCGCGCAGCCGAGGGTGCCGTCGCCCAGGCCGCACAGCTGGAGGCCTCCGTCGAGAAGGTGTCCGCCGATCTCGCGACCGCCGAACGCGACGCGGCCGCGCTCATCACGGAGCTCGAGCAGGATGTCGCCGCCGCCGTCGGCGTCCCCGATCCCGACGGCTCACTCGCCGCGGTCTCATCAGCCACTCGGCAGCAGATCGACTCCGCGCGCGCTCAGCTCACCGGCGATCACCGCCGCCCGCAGGCAGCACTGTCGGCGCTCCTGGGCGCGAACTCGGCGATCGACGCCGCGCTGGCCGGTGCGCGGGACGCCGCGCAGCGCGCCGCGCGAGCGCGACAGACGCTCGACCAGCAACTGCAGCAGGCGCGCGCCCAGGTCTCCGCCGCAGAGGACTACATCGGCACACGGCGCGGCGCCGTCGGCGCCACGGCACGCACGCGGGTCGCAGAGGCGCGTGCGTCGCTCGATCGCGCCGAGGCGACCGCCCAGATCGAGCCGGAACGCGCTCTGGCCGACGCGGCTCGCGCAGTGCAGCTGAGCGGTCTCGCTATCGACGCGGCCCGCGCTGACGTCGGCGGCTTCGCGCCCACCTCCTCCGGTTCGAACTCCAGCGGCATGATGGGTGCCATGATCGGCGGCATGGTGCTGAACTCGCTCCTCGGCGGCGGCTCGTCCGGTCGCCGTTCCTCGGGCTTCGGCGGCAGCGGCTTCGGCGGCGGCTTCGGCGGATCGCGCGGAGGTTTCGGCGGCGGCTCGCGCGGCCGCAGCGGCGGCGGCGGGTTCGGCGGTGGCGGTCGCTCCCGCCGCGGCGGCGGCCGCTTCTGACGACTTCTCCCTTTTCCAGACCACCCACGAAAGGAACCCCGATGGCAAAGCAGTCCATCTTCGGTCGCATCTCGACGCTCGTGAAGGCGAACATCAACGCCCTCCTCGATCAGGCCGAGGACCCGCAGAAGATGCTCGACCAGCTCGTGCGGGACTACACCAACTCGATCGCCGACGCGGAATCGGCGATCGCGGAGACGATCGGCAACCTGCGCCTGCTCGAGCGCGACCACCAGGAAGACGTCCAGGCGGCCGCCGAATGGGGCAACAAGGCCCTCGCAGCCAGCCGTAAGGCCGACGAGCTTCGTGCGGTGGGCAACACGGCCGACGCCGACAAGTTCGACAACCTCGCCAAGGTCGCGCTGCAGCGCCAGATCAGCGAGGAAAACGAGGCCCGGACGATCGCCCCGACGATCGCCACCCAGACCGAGGTCGTCGAGAAGCTCAAGGACGGCCTCAACGGCATGAAGGTCAAGCTCGACCAGCTCCGCGCGAAGCGCTCCGAGCTGCTCGCGCGCGCCAAGACGGCGGAGGCCCAGAACCGCGTCCACGACGCCGTCAAGTCGATCGACGTGCTCGACCCCACGAGCGAGCTCGGTCGCTTCGAAGACAAGGTGCGTCGCCAGGAGGCGCTCGCCGCCGGCAAGCAGGAACTCGCCGCGTCGAGCCTCGACGCGCAGTTCGAGAGCCTCGAAGACGTGGGCCAGCTCACCGAGGTCGAGGCCCGGCTCGCCGCGCTGAAGACGGGCGGAGCGGCCGGCGCCATCGAGCGCTGACACCCGCGACGACGCCCGGGCCGGTCCTGCCGCCCGGGCGTCGTCGATCCGCTGAGAAAGCCCGACGGAGGACGAAGTAATGACCCGATTCATCGTGGTCCCGCAGTGGCAGGGCTCGCCCTCGACGCGATCGATGACGTTGATCGACGGCGCTGACGCGATCGCCGGCGACCTCCCGCGCAGCGCGACCGTCCGAGTGGACGTGCCGGTCGAGGCGGGCGAGGCCCTCGGCAGCGGCATCCGGCGGTTCAGCTCACTTCAGCGCACCCGCGATCTGGTGGACGCCGCGCTGATCGAGACCGACGGCGCCACCGCCGACACGAGCGCGACGACGCCGGGCGGTCACTCCGTGGTCGTGGGCGGCGACTGCGGGGTGGCGGTGCCGGCGATCGCGCATTCCGCCGCGCGGCATCCCGACCTGGCCGTCGTCTGGTTCGACGCCCACGCCGATCTCCACACCCCCGAGTCGTCACCGTCCGGCGCCTTCTCGGGCATGGCCCTGCGCGCCGTGTTCGAGGCGGGCCCGCTGTCACCGGATGCCGGCGTGCCGGTCGACCGAGTCGTGCTGGCGGGTGCTCGCGAATTCGACGAGCCCGAGATCGAGGCGGTGCGCACCTCGGGCCTCACGCATCTCGGCGTCGAGGACCTGGCCGATCCCGCCCGCCTGGCCGACGCGGTCGCCGCCACCGGCGCGGGCTCGCTCTACGTCCACGTCGACCTCGACGTGCTCGACCCCGCAGCGATCACCGGTGTGAGTGCGGCGGTCCCCTTCGGACTCGACGTCCCGACCCTCACGAACGCCATCGGCGTCCTGCGGGGGCGTTTCCCCCTGGTGGGGGCGTCCGTGTCGGGGTTCGCCCCGCCCCACCCCGAGGCCGTCGTCGACGACATGGGCTCCGTGCTGCGCGTCGTCGGAGCCCTGGCATGAGCGCGATGCGCACTCCCCCCGCCGGATGGCGGCAGCGAGCCGAACGAGCGGTCGAGCGCGGAGCCGCTCTCGACCGCCTCATCCCGCGTGTGCTGCTCGACTCCCCCGTCAGCGCGTTCGGCGCCCGAGCCGGCACCGCCTTCGGCTTCGCCTGGGGCACGCTGTGGTCGACCGGACGCGTCGAAAAGCGTCACGGGCTGTGGGTCTTCCGCGGGATGCCGGCCTGGACCTTCGGTCGCGGCGGCGTCTGCGTCGGGTCGTGCTTCCTGACCGGAGACCGGGAGCCCAGCGAGCGGATCCTCACGCACGAGGCCGTGCACGCTCGGCAGTGGCGGCGTTACGGACTGCTCATGCCGCTGCTCTACCTGATCGCGGGCCGCGATCCGTTGCGGAACCGGTTCGAGATCGAGGCGGGACTCGCGGACGGCAACTACATCCCCCGCCGAGCGGAGAACCGCTGAGTCGGATCAGCGGGCGGTCGCGAGGCCGAAACGCTCGGGCGTGTGGATCGATGCGCCTTCCATCCCGCACCGTGCGGTGAGGTGGTCGACGATGTCGGCCGTGCCGAGGAAACCGCCGAGCAGGTGCACCCGCGTCGCCTTCGCGGCATCCGTGCACAGCATCTCGTCGGCCCACGCGGTGACGGCCCGCGCGAGCGCCTCTCCCGACGCGCAGCCACGGCCCGAGCCCGGCGCGCCGGTACGGCGGGAACGGTCGAGCCAGGTCACGACCATACGGGCCGGCGCCGAGACGGTGCCGATCCACGTCGCGTCCGGCACCTCGACGAACACACGACCGGTCGAGCACAACGGCAGCGTCGCGAGCAGCGCCTCGAGCTCGGCCAGCGACTTCTCGTCGGCCGTCACCAGGTGCTGCACGCGGACGTGCTTCGATGCGCGGCAGGCAGCGGCGCTGTGGAGCTCGGTCATGATGCCTCCACTATACCCGCGAGGTAGGCATGCCTTACCTTCGTAGCCGAAACCCGCAGGCGATCCTCGCTTCAGCGCAGGATGATGCGACGCAGCTCCGTGAGCTCGTCGTCGCCGAGCCCGTGGGAACGGAGGTAGTCGGCGGGCGACCCGAACCGCTCACGCAGGTCCGCCAGGAGGGCGCGCATCACCGGCGCCGGCGAGCGCGTGGCCAGATCGACCAGCTGCGGGGCATCGGGATGGTGCGCCCGGAGATAAGCCAGGATCGGCGCGTTGCGCTCGGCCGGCAGCAGCGTCTCGGTGCGCGCGTAGTCGTCGACGACGGCATCCTCGTCGACTCCCGCCGCCGCGAGGATCATCGCGACCGTCACGCCGGTGCGGTCCTTCCCGATCGTGCAGTGCACGAGCACCGGCTGATCGGCGATCACTCCCCGGACGACCTCGAGCACGCGTGACGCCGACTCGTCGACGAGCGAACGGTACATCGACTCGAGCGACATGTCGGCGCGGAACAGCGACGCGACCGACCCCAGGAAAAGCGGAACCCGCTGAGTCCGGATCGGCAGGTCGCCGAGCACCGTCGGTTCGGAGCGCACCTCGTCGTCGTCGCGCAGATCGATGATGCGTCGCAAGCCGAGCTCGCCGAGAGCACGGCGCCCGTCTCCATCGACGCGGAAGAGATTTCCCGACCGGTACAGCACACCCGAACGGGTCGACGTGCTGCCCGCACGGAGGCCGCCGGTATCGCGGAAGTTCAGGGCGCCCGGCACCGACAACGACACCGCGCCGCTCATCGGTCGGAGCGCGGGAGCGGCGGCACCGGGTACCGACCCGCGATCGTCAGACGATTGAACGCGTTGATCGAGATGAACAGCCAGCTCAGCGCGACGTACTCCGCCTCGGAGAACACGCCGCCGACGTGGTCGTAGAGCTCGTCCGAAACACCTTCGTCCGCGATGTGCACGTATGCCTCGGCGAGCTCGAGCGCCGTGCGTTCCCGCTCGTCGAAGACCCCCGACTCGCGCCAGGTGGCGAGCTGGGCGATCTCGTCGGCCGTGACACCGGCGGCGACGGCCCGACCGACGTGCACCCGGACGCAATAGGCGCACCCGTTGAGCTGCGAGCTGTGGACGAGCGCGAGCTCCTTCAGGCGCTCGTCGATGCCGGCATCCTGTGCCATGGTCCCCACGGTGCGGGCAAAGGCGTCGAGCGCGTCGTAGGCCGGACGCGCCGCTTTCGCGAGGTGGATGCGCCGCTCGGGGTTCATGCGTCAACTTTACCCACCGGCCCTCAGCGCCGCGCGAGAATGGACCCGTCCCCGACGCGAAGGATCACCGTGCACGACGACACGTTCGACGAGTTCTCGTTCCTGCCCGTTCAGGCCGCCGAAGCCGGTGTGCCGACCCCGGCGGCGGAGCGGCTGTTCACCTTCACCCCCGACGGACGTCCCCTCAGCGCATTGAGGCTCGGCGACGGCGACCCCGAGTTCACCCTGCTGCACGGTGCCGGCCTGAACGCGCACACCTGGGATCGCACCGTGCTCGCACTCGGTCGGCCTGCGCTGGCACTCGACCTTCCGGGCCACGGCGACTCCGGCTGGCGCGACGACGCCGACTACACCGGACGCACCCTCGCGGCGGACATCGCACCCGCGGTCGCGCACTGGACGCAAGCGCCGCAGGTCGTCGTCGGGCAGTCGCTCGGCGGTCTGACGGCGACGGCCCTCGCCGCAGCGCGCCCCGACCTCGTCCGCGCCCTCGTGATCGTCGACATCGCCCCCGGGCTCGACCCGGGCGGCGCGGCGTCGCAGATCCGACGGTTCTTCGCCGGCCCGACCACCTGGGCCTCCCGCGCCGAGATGGTCGAACGGGCGCTGTCGTTCGGACTCGGCGGAGACCGCGCCGCGGCCGAGCGCGGCGTGTACCTCAACTCGCGAGTGCGTGACGACGGCCGCGTGGAGTGGAAGCACCACTTCGCCCGCATCGCCAACGCGCTCGCCGCCGACCCCGCAGCCGCGGCCGCGGCATCCGACCGGCAGGATGCCCTGGCTTCCGTGCTCGCGGCATCCGGCTGGGACGACCTCGCCGCCGTGACGGCGCCCATCACGCTCGTCCGGGGAACTCGGGGATACCTCACCGACGCCGACGTCGCCGCGTTCGGGGAGCGCGTCCCCGCTGCGCGGATCGTCACGGTCGACTCCGGCCACAACGTGCAGGAGGAACTGCCGGTCGACCTCGCCCGCATCATCCGCGACGCCGCCCTCGCCTGACCCGGCCGCTCCGCCCTGCTGCCGGGGCGAAGCCGTGCCGCCGACAGGCTGAGCTGTCGTCAGCCGAGCTCCGCCGCGGCGGAACAGCTGCTCAGCCTGTCGACGGCCCGCGGTCCGCACCCGACCGCCCCGCAACCATCGGACCTCCGCCTCCCACCCGAGCAGGGCCGCTGGCCGTGGGGCCGCAGGGCCGATACTGCGCCGCCGACAGGCTGAGCCGTCGTCAGCCGAGCTCCGCCGCGGAGGAGCAGCTGCTCAGCCTGTCGACGGCCCGCGGTCCGCACCCGACCGCCCGGCGACCATCGGACCTCCGCCTCCCACCCGAGCAGGGCCGCTGTTCGCCGGGCCGGCGCGGTGACGCGGTGCAGCCGTGCCGCCGACAGGCTGAGCCGTCGTCAGCCGAGCTCCGCTGCGGCGGAACAGCTGCTCAGCCTGTCGACGGAACACGGCGGAGACCCGGGCGAACGAATACCTGACCGCCCCCGCCGACCCGCCGATCTGCCGGCGGCGGTGGGTTGCACCGGCGAGGACGTGCCCTCGACAGGCTCAGTCGATCCGCCGCCGGCGTCACCGTCCCGCAGACCTCGCTCAGCCTGTGCACGGCACACTCCCGAGGAAATACAGCGACGCAGTGCGACGCTAGACGACCGTGAATGCGTCGCCAGGTGGCGGCGGACCCTAGGCTGTATGCCGCACTGAGTTCGCGGACGCGCATCGGACAGCAACGATGCCGCCGCCCTTGCGAAAGGAACCCTCCTCCACATGCTCCGCCGCACCACCGTGACCGCCGCCGCATTGCTGGCCGCAGGCACCCTCCTCCTCGCCGGTTGCACCGGGTCCGCTGATCCCGCGCCGTCCACCAGCGTCGGCGCTCCGAACCCGGATGCGAGCGTCAACATCCGCCTCGTGCTCGAGCCCTCGAACCTCGACATCCGGCAGACGGCGGGCATCTCGCTCGACCAGACGCTCATCGACAACGTCTACCAGGGCCTCGTCGCCCGCACCGCGGAGGGTGAGATCGTCGACGCCCTGGCCAGCGCGCACGAGGTCTCCGCCGACGGGCTGACCTACACCTTCACCCTGCGCGAGGGCGTCACCTTCCACGACGGTCAGCCCCTGACCCCCCAGGATGTCGTCTCGTCCCTCACCACGCGGCAGGCGACGCCCGAGTGGGCGGACAGCGAGCGACTCGCGAACGTCACCTCGTTCGCCGCAGACGGCCAGACGATCGTCCTGACGCTGTCGCAGCCCGATTCGTCGCTGCTGTGGAACCTCACGGGCCGTGCGGGCATCATCCTCAAAGAGGGCGACACGGTCGACTACAACACCGCCGCGAACGGCACCGGTCCGTTCCGCCTGGCCAACTGGCGCCAGGGCGCCAGCCTGACGCTCGAGCGCAACGACGCTTATTGGGGCGACGCGGCCCAGGTGGCCGACGTCACGTTCGACTTCATCCCCGACAACCAGGCCGCCATCAACGCCGCTCTGGCCGGTGAGATCGACGTCGTGGTCGGCTTCGACGCGAACCTCGCCGATCAGGTCGAGGGCGGGGGCGACTTCGCCGTCGAGACCGGCAGCGCGACCGACAAGAGCGTTCTCGCGATGAACTCCACCTCAGGACCGCTCGCCGACGTCCGCGTGCGTGAGGCGATCCGAACGGCCATCGATCACGACGCCATCGTCGAGGCCGTCGGCGCCGGGCAGACCCTGTACGGTCCGATCCCCGAGGCCGACCCCGGCTACGAGGACCTCTCGGATGTCGTCTCCTACGACCCCGAGGCCGCTCGGGCCCTGCTGAGCGAGGCCGGAGTCAGCGACCTCGCGCTGACGCTGACGATCCCGTCGGCGTACGGCACCACGCTCCCGCAGATCCTGGTCTCGAACCTCAACGACGTGGGCATCGACCTGAAGGTGAACCCCGTCGACTTCGGCACGTGGCTCAGCGACGTGTACACGAACAAGGACTACGAGCTCAGCGTCGTGAACCACGCCGAGCCTCGCGACTTCGAGAACTGGGCCGACCCCGACTACTACTTCACGTACGACAACGCCGAGGTGCAGGAGCTCTACGCGCAGTCGCTGCTCGCCACCGACGAGCAGTCCGCCGACGACCTCCTGAAGAAGGCGGCGCGGATCGTGTCCGAGGACCACGCCGCCGATTGGCTCTACAACTGGGCATCGGTGGTCGCGGTGGCGACGAACGTCTCGGGCATGCCCGTCGACAACGTGAACGCGCGCATCAACCTCGCCGAGATCGCCAAGAGCGACGGGTGATCCGTTACGCGCTGACGCGACTGGTCCTGCTGCTGCTGGGCCTGGTCGTCGCCAGCGTGCTGATCTTCGTGACCTTGCGGGTTCTCCCGGGCGATGTCGCGCAGCAGATCGCGGGCACCAACTCGACTCCCGAGCAGGTGGCCGCGCTCCGTGAGCGCCTCGGTCTCGATGTTCCGCTGCCGACGCAGTACCTCGAGTGGGTGCTGGGTCTCGTCCGTGGCGACCTCGGCACGTCGCTGTTGACCGGCTCGCCCGTCGCCGCCGAGCTGGCCGCGAAGGCTCAGGTCACCGTCCCCCTCGGGCTGATGTCGATGGCGGTCGCGCTGATCATCGCCCTCCCGTTCGGCGTCGTCGCGGCGATCCGTCGCGGTCGGGCCGACGGCACGGCGCTCTCGTTCGGCGCGCAGGCTCTCGCGGCGGTGCCGGTGGTCTGGGCGGGCATGATGCTCGTCGTGGTCTTCGCGGTCTGGCTCGGCTGGCTTCCCGCGCAGGGCTTTCCGCGCGACGGCTGGCGCGACCCGGGTCGCGCCTTCGCGGCACTCGTCCTCCCCGCGGTGACGATCGGGGTCGTCGAGGGCGCGATGCTGATGCGGTTCGTCCGCAGCGCGACGCTGTCGGCGATGGGCCAGGACTTCGTCCGCACCGCGGCCGCGAAGGGCCTCACGCGCCGTGCCGCGCTCCTGCGCCATGGGCTGCCGACGGTCGGGCTGTCGATCATCAGCGTCCTCGGGCTGCAGGTCGCGGGCATCGTCGTCGGTGCGGTCGTGATCGAACAGCTCTTCACCCTCCCGGGGATCGGTCGCATGCTCGTCGCGGATGTCGGCCTGCGCGATCTGCCCAAGGTGCAGGGCGAGCTCCTGGCGCTCACGGCCGTGGTGCTCGTGGTCGGCTTCATCGTCGATCTGATCCATCGCGGTCTGGATCCGAGACAGCGGGAGGCCTCATGAACATGCGGATGCCGTGGCTGCGGCGCCTGTGGTCGCTTCCGGCCGGCCGTCTCGGCCTGATCGTCGTCTTCGCGATCGGGATCGTGGCCGCGGTCTCGCTGGTGTGGACGCCGTTCGACCCGCAGCGGGTCGACATCCCTGCGCGGTGGAGCCCACCGGGCTGGCCGCACCTGCTCGGCACCGACGCCTCGGGCCGCGACATCCTCTCGCTGTTGATGGCGGGGGCGCGCACGACCGTCCTCGTCGCTGCCGGCGCCGGTGTCGTCGCCACCCTGGTGGGGATCACGCTCGCCTGCCTCGGTGCGCTCACCGGTCGATGGACGCGCGAGGTGGTCGCGGTGCTCGTCGACATCCTCATCGCCTTCCCGGTGCTCCTGATCGCGATGATGATCTCGGCGGTGTGGGGCGGGTCGCTGTGGGTGGTCGTGATCTCCGTCGGCATCGGATTCGGAGTGAACATCGCCCGCGTCACGCGCCCGGAGCTGCGGCGGACGCTGCACAGCGACTTCGTGCTCGCCGCGCGCGCGAACGGTCTGACGCCGTCGCAGATCGCGCTGCGCCATCTGCTGCCCAACGTCGCGCCCGTGTTCATCGTCCAGCTGTCGTGGGGCATGGCCGTCGCGGTCCTCGCCGAGGCGGGTCTGAGCTATCTCGGCTTCGGCGCTCCGCCCACGCAGCCCTCATGGGGGCTGCTGCTGAGCGAGCTGCAGAACTATCTGACGGCGCACCCGCTGAGCGTCGTATGGCCGGGCCTGGCGATCACGATCACCGTGCTCGGCCTGAACCTCCTCGGCGACGGACTGCGCGAGGCGACGGACCCGACACTCGCCCGGCGCCGATCGGCTGCCGCCTCGCACACACCGGCGGTGGTCGCATGACCCTCGAGGTCACGAGTCTGTCGATCGCACTCGACGGCCGTCGCGTGGTCGACGATGTGTCGTTCGACGTCCCGGACGGCGCCCGCGTCGGGCTCATCGGAGAATCGGGATCGGGCAAGTCCCTGACCGCTCTCGCCGTGCTCGGCCTGCTTCCGGACGGCGCCGAGGTCGCCGGCAGCATCCGGTGGAACGGTCGCGAGCTGCTCGGGCTGCGCGACCGCGAACTGGCTGCCCTTCGCGGCGAGGAAATCGGCATCGTCTTCCAGGAGCCCCAGACGGCCCTGAACCCGCTGCGCACGGTGGGCCGGCAGATCGCGGAGCCGCTGCGCATCCACGGCTCGGCCGGCCGCCGCGAGGCTCTCGCGCGCGCTCAGGCCGACGCCGACCGGGTTCGGCTTCCGGAGGGCGCGCTGCGCCGCTACCCGCACCAGCTCTCCGGCGGCCAGCGCCAGCGGGTCGCGATCGCCATGGCGCTGGCCGCCCGCCCGCGCCTGCTCATCGCCGACGAGCCGACGACGGCGCTCGATGTGACGATCCAGGCCGAGATCCTCGCGCTCCTGGGCGAGCTGGTCGACGATGACGGGATGTCGCTGCTGTTCATCACCCATGACCTGGCGGTGCTGTCGCAGGTCGCGACCGAGGCGGTCGTCCTCGAGCGCGGTCGCGTCGTGGAGACGGGCGCGGTCGCCGACCTGCTCACGGCGCCGCGCTCGGAGGTCACGCGCGGCCTGCTGCGTGATGCGACGGCGACGGTGTGGCGGCCGGAGGGAGACGCATGACCGGCGATGCCCTCATCTCGGCCCGCGGCCTGAGCAAGCGCTACCGGATGCGCTCGACCGGGCTCGGAGCACCGCGGCGCGAGACCGTCGCGCTCGACGATGTCGACGTCGACGTGCGGTCGGGCTCGGCGTTCGGCATCATCGGCGAGTCGGGATCGGGCAAGTCGACACTCGTGCGACTCCTCCTGGGCCTCGACACCCCCTCGTCGGGAACCGTCTCGATCGACGGCCGCTCCGTCGACGCGCGCGCGTCGGCGCGCGGTCTGCACTGGCTCCGTCGGCGCACGGGCATCGTCTTCCAGGATCCGTACTCCTCGCTCGATCCCCGGATGAGCGTCGGCCGCATCGTCGCCGAGCCGCTGCGGGCTCTCGACATCCCCGGCGACCGTCGGGCCCGCGTCCGCGAGGTGCTGTCGGATGTCGGGTTGGATGCCGAGGCCGCGGACCGCTACCCGCACGAGTTCTCCGGCGGCCAGCGTCAGCGCATCGCCCTTGCGCGAGCCATCGCGCACCGCCCCGAGATCCTGGTCGGCGACGAGCCGCTCTCGGCTCTCGATGTCACGGTGCGTGCGCAGATCCTCGACGTGCTCCGTCGGCTTCGGGCGGAGCAGGGGATGACGCTGCTGCTGGTCTCGCACGACATCGGCATCGTGCAGAACCTCTGCGATGACGTCGTCGTGATGACCGAAGGACGGATCGTCGAGGAAGGGCCGACCGAGAAGGTGCTGCTCCAGCCGCAGGCCGCCTACACGCGGCGCCTGCTCGCGTCGGTGCCCGTCATCGATCCGCACCGTCCTCACGACTGAGGGATCGTCGGCCGCGCGCGATGTCGGCACCCACCGCTACCGTGAGGCCATGCGCGCGATCATCCCCCCGTATCTCCTCGCCCGCGTCGCCTCCGCCCGCGAGCCTCATCTGGCGCGTGCCGCCGTCGCCGCGCGGACCACTCTCGCCGCGCGTCCGTCCGACCTCGCCGGACGCTCGCAGTTGCGCCTCTCCGTCGAGCCGGGCGGCACGCTCGTCGCCGAGCGGATCGCGGCCGCCGATCGAGCGGTGTCCGACGCGCAGAACCGTGAAGAGCTCCCGGGCGTCCTCGTCCGCCGAGAAGACGACGCCCCTACCGGCGATCGCGCCGTCGACGAGGCATTCGACGGGCTCGGCGCGACGTTCTCCTTCTTCCTCGATGCCTACGGCCGCGATTCCGTCGACGGACGAGGCGGCGTGCTCGCTGCCACCGTCCACTACGGCGAGGCATACGACAACGCGTTCTGGAACGGCGAGCGCATGGTCTTCGGCGACGGCGACGGCGAGGTGTTCACGGGCTTCACCGGCTCGCTGACCGTCATCGCCCACGAGCTGGCTCACGGCGTCACCGAGTTCTCGGGAGGCCTGACGTATGCGGGCCAGTCGGGCGCCCTCAACGAGTCGCTGTCGGACGTGTTCGGCGCCCTGACGGAGCAGCACCGGCTCGGCCAGAGCGCTGAGCAGGCCTCGTGGCTCATCGGCGCGGGCATCTTCACGGATGCCGTTCAGGGCCGCGCCCTGCGATCGCTGGCCGAGCCGGGGTCGGCATACGACGACGACGTGCTCGGACGCGACCCGCAGCCCGGGCACATGCGCGACTACGTCGTCACGACGAGCGACAACGGCGGTGTGCACATCAACTCGGGGATCCCGAACCGGGCGTTCCACCTGGTCGCGACGCGCCTCGGTGGCTATGCCTGGGAACGAGCGGGCCTCGTCTGGTATCGCGCCCTCACCTCGGGTCTCCTCTCCCCCGACGCCGACTTCGCCGCGTTCGCAGCCACCACGATCGGGCAGGCTGCGGACGAGTACGGTGAGGAGTCGGAGGAGGTCGCCGCCGTGCGTGCCGGATGGCAGGGCGTCGGCGTGCTGGAGGATGTCTGACATCGACGACGACGGTCCGACGCCCGAGCTGCGGATCGTTGTGGAGCGCACGGGCGGGTTCGCCGGCCTGACCCGGACATGGCGAGTCGAGCCTTCACCCGCGGAGCGGGATGGTTGGCGCGAGCTCGTCAGGCGGTGTCCCTGGCAGGAGGGCGAGGCGTCGGCATCGGCCGGCGCCGACCGTTTTCGGTGGCGCATCGCCGTCACCGACAGCGAGACGACGCGTCAGGCTGAACTCAGCGACGACCTCGTCGAGCCGTGGCGTTCCCTCGTCGACGCGGTGCGGTTGGGCGAGGCGGGCTCGAACGGCGGCGCCTCGCCGCAGTGACCGATCAGCCGGATTTCTGCGCGAAGAGCCCCCGCAGCCCCTTCTTCTGCTGCTCGAGCGACTTCTGCAGGTAGATCGTTCCGAGCCACCGTCCGAACTTGTGCCCGACGCGCCCCATCCGGCCGACCTCGACGAACCCGAAGCGCTCGTGCAGGGCGATGGACGCCTCGGCGCCTTTGTCGCTCACGACCGCGACGATCTCACGCAGTCCCAGCTGCTGACACGCCGCGATGAGCGCTTCGAGGAGCGCACGCCCGAGCCCTTTCCCGGTGGCCGCCTGACCGAGGTAGATCGAGGTCTCGGCGGTGTAGCGGAAGCCCGTCTTCCCGTTCCACGGCGAGGCGAGGGCGTATCCCAGGATCTGACCGGTCTGCGAGACCGCGACGAGGAACGGCAGCTTGAGCCTGGTCAGATACTCGTACTTCTCGCGCCACTGAACTAGCGACCACTTCTTCTCGTCGAAGGTCACGACGGAGTTGGTCACGTAGTAGTTGTAGATCTCGCGGATGTCGGGGAGGTCATCGGGCCGGGCCGGCCGGATCTCGTACGAGAACGGACGTTCGGGTTCGACCGGGCGACGCAGGTGCCGCGGTAGCCGCCGGCGGTCGCGATTGGAGTCCTCCTCGAGCATGCAGCAACTCTACGGGTCGCGTGTTTCCCGCCGATGACGGCAGGTCAGTGCTCGGGAACACGCCAATCGATCGGTGCGCCGCCGCGCTCGGCGAGCAGCTCGTTCGCGCGTGAGAACGGGCGCGACCCGAAGAAGCCGCGGCTCGCGGAGAGGGGCGACGGATGCGGAGAGGCGACGATCGCGGTGTCACCGAGGATCGGCTCGAGGGTCGCGGCATCCTTTCCCCACAGGATCGCGACAAGCGGCTGGTCGCGCGCCACGAGGGCACGGATCGCGTGTTCGGTGACGCGTTCCCATCCCCAGCCCCGGTGCGAGGCGGGTGCGCCAGGCGCGACGGTCAGCACACGGTTCAGCAGGAGCACCCCCTGATCGCTCCACGCGGAGAGGTCTCCGTGCGACGCGGGTGCGATGTCCAGGTCCGATTCGAGCTCTCGGTAGATGTTGCCGAGGCTGCGCGGCAGCGGCCGCACATGCGCATCGACCGCGAACGAGAGGCCGATCGGATGCCCCGGCGTCGGGTACGGGTCCTGGCCGACGATCAGAACGCGGACGTCGGCCATCGGCCGCTCGAAGGCGCGCAGCACCCGGTCTCCCGCGGGCAGGTACCCCCGACCGGCGGCCGTCTCGGCGCGCAGCCGCTCTCCCATCGATGCGATGTCGGCGGCGACGGGTTGCAGCGCCTCAGCCCAATCGGGCGCGATGAGTCCTCCAACGGCGAGGTCGGTGAGGGAGCGAGGCGTCACTCTCCCAGGGTAGGCGGGCCGCAGCGGTATGCTCGCCCCGTGTCGACGACGCTGCGCACCTCCGCCCTGGGCGTCACCGCGGGTCTGATCGGGTGGTTCGTCCTGGTCGAGATCGTCAGCGGCATCCTGCAGGGCTACTACGTTCCGCTCTTCAGCGACATCGTCGCCGAACTCGGCATCCACGATTCCGACGTGAACTGGTTCGAGGCGGCGCAGCTGCTGCTGTCGGCGCTCGTCGTCCCGGTGCTGGCGAAGCTCGGCGACATGTACGGTCACAAGCGGATCCTCCTGATCGCAGCCATCCTGACCGCCGGTGCGACCTGGTGGCTCGCATTCGCGGCATCCTTCTGGACGTTCCTCGTCGCGTGGGCGCTGCAAGGGTTCTACGTCGTGTGGCTCCCCCTCGAGATCGCGCTCATCTTCGAGCGCGGCCGACGGCAGAGCCGCGGCGTCTCGCTCACTCGCCGGGCCGCGGGACTCCTGGTCGTCGGGCTCCAGGCGGGAGCCATCATGGGTGCCCTCGCCGCAGGCCGCATCTACGCCGCGACGGCGGGCGACATGACCCGCACCCTCATCGTGCCGGCGGTCGCGGTGTCCGTCGTGGCGATCGTCATCTGGCTCTGGGTGCCCGAGTCGACACCCGAGCCCGGCAGGCGGCAGCTCGACTCGCGGGGCTTCGTCCTGCTGGCCGTCGCCCTGCTGCTGGTCACCAGCGCCCTGACGTTCCTGCGGCTGAACGGGCCCGGAGCCGTCTGGGTGTGGGCACTCCTCGTCGCGGGAATCGCGGGCTTCGTGATGTTCGGCCGATTCGAGCTGCGCCAGCCCGACCCCGCCGTCGACGTCCGGATGCTCGCGCGACCGGAGATGTGGCCGGTGCAGGCGACCGCCTTCCTCGTCGGCATCAGCCTGCTCGGGGCTCAAGGACCGCTCTCGACCTATGCTGGCACCGATCCGGCGCTCGGGTACGGGCTCGGGCTCGACGCCACCGACCGGTCGAACATCATCGGGGTCTATCTCGTGTCTCTGATCGTCGGTGCCGTGCTCTTCGCGGTCACCTCGCGCCGCGCGAGCCCTCGGATCGTCCTCATCGTCGCCGCGCTGCTCGTCGGCGTCGGGTACGCGCTCTTCCTGCCGTTCCACCGCGAGCTGTGGCAGGTGCTCCTGAACCTCTGCATCGCCGGTCTGGGCTGCGGGGCGCTCGTCGGAGCGATGCCGGCCGCTGCCGCTGCCGCCGCTCCCCGCGGGCAGACCGGCGTGGCATCGGCCATGACCAATACGACCAAGACCATCGGCGGCACCTTCTCGTCGGCGGTCTTCGGCGTCGTGCTCGCCGCCGGCGCGGGGATCGTGGCGAGCGAGACCGCCGCCTCTCTCGGGGGCTACCTCACGGTGTGGGCGATCTGCGCTGCGGGCGGGTTCGTCGCGGCGATCCTGCTCTTCGTCGTTCCGCGCGTGGCGTTCGCCGACGGCGACGAGTCGACCGCCGTCCGATCGATCGACGGCACGGACGAGACGACCGCTCAGCCGCGCGGGTGAGCGCGGTCGGAGGCCTCAGGCCCCGGTCGACCGCGGACGCAGCGGTCCCCGCGCGAGCAGATGCTGTGCGGACTGCGCGACAGGACGCATCGTCACGAGGTCGAGGTTCACGTGTCCGGGTGCGTTCAGCGCGTAGGCGACGACGTCAGCCACGTCGGCGGCGACGAGCGGCTGCTCGACGCCCTCGTACAGACGGTCCGCGGCATCCCGATCGCCGCCGAGGCGATTGAGCGTGAACTCCTCGGTGCGCACCATGCCGGGAGCGATCTCGATCACGCGGATCGGTTCACCGTTCAGCTCGAGCCGGAGCGCGTGGACGAGCATCGACTCCCCCGCTTTCGCGGCGTTGTAACCGGCGCCGCCCGGGTAGGCCGTCTGCGCCGCGGTCGAGGTGACGTAGACGGTGTCGGCGTGACCGCCGCCCGCCGCCACCCCGCGTCGCAGCAGCGGAAGCAGAGCCGCCGTCAGGCGCTGTGCCGACAGCACGTTCACCTCGAACATCCACTGCCAGTCGTCGGGGGCGCCGTCCTCGACCCGGTCGGTTCCCCGCGCGCCGCCCGCGACGTGGACGAGGGCGTGGAGGTCCCCGGACGCTGCGAGGTGCTCGGTGAGCGCCGCGACGTCGGCCTCGCGGGTCAGATCGGCGGCGAACGAGGTCGAGCCGACCTCGGCGTCGAGCGCGGCGAGCCGATCGGCGCGGCGGGCGACGCCCACCACGTCCCAGCCCGACGCGCGCAGCGCGCGAACGACCGCCTCTCCGATTCCCGAACTGGCACCGGTGACCACTGCACGTCGCGTCATGACTCCACCGTAGCCGTGTCAGGTTACGCAGCGTGTCCCGCGCATTGTCGGGCATACCCGGTTTCCGTACGCTCGACCCAGGCCGGCGACCGTCGCCGCTTCCCGACCCGATGGAGCCACGCATGTCCGCATCCGAGAACTGGCGCTTCGAGACGAAGCAGATCCACACCGGAGCCGCACCGGACCCGGTCACCAAGGCACGCGCGACGCCGATCTACCAGACGACCTCGTACGTGTTCGACAACTCCGACCACGCCGCCAACCTCTTCTCGCTGTCGGAGTTCGGCAACATCTACACCCGTATCCAGAACCCCACACAGGATGTCGTCGAGCAGCGCCTCGCCGCGCTCGAGGGCGGCACGGGTGCTCTCCTCGTCGCTTCGGGTCAGGCCGCCGAGACGTTCGCGATCCTCAACATCGCCGAGGCGGGCGACCACTTCGTCGCCTCGAGCTCGATCTACGGCGGCACGTACAACCTCTTCAAGTACACGCTCGCGAAGCTCGGCATCGAGGTCACGTTCGTCGAGAACCAGGACGACCTCGAGGAGTGGCGCCGCGCGGTCCGGCCCAACACCAAGCTGTTCTTCGCCGAGACGATCGGCAACCCGCAGATCAACGTCCTCGACATCCGCGGCGTCTCCGACGTCGCCCACGAGGCCGGCGTGCCGCTGATCGTCGACAACACGATCGCCACGCCCTACCTCATCCGCCCCTTCGAGCACGGCGCCGACATCGTCGTGCACTCCGCGACGAAGTTCCTCGGCGGTCACGGCACCGTCATCGGCGGCGTGATCGTCGATGGCGGCAGCTTCCCGTGGTCGGAGCACTCGGAGCGCTTCCCGGGACTCACCACGCCCGACCCCTCGTACCACGGCGCCGTCTACACGCAGGCGGTCGGCGACGGCCTCGCCTATGTCATCAAGGCCCGCGTGCAGCTGCTGCGCGACCTCGGTGCCGCGATCTCGCCGCAGAGCGCCTGGCTGCTGATCCAGGGCATCGAGACGCTGTCGCTGCGCATCGAGCGCCACGTGCAGAACGCGCAGGAGATCGCCGAGTGGCTCGAGAACCACGACGACATCGCGTCGGTGAACTACTCGGGCCTGCCGACCTCGCCCTGGTACGCCGCTGCCAACCGCTACGCCCCGAGAGGCGTCGGCGCGGTGCTGTCGTTCGAGCTGAAGGGCGGCGTCGCCGCCGGACGCGCGTTCGTCGACTCGCTGCAGCTGTTCAGTCACCTGGCGAACATCGGCGACGTGCGCTCGCTCGTCATCCACCCGGCATCCACGACCCACTCGCAGCTGACCCCGGAGCAGCAGCTCACGACCGGCGTCACCCCGGGCCTCGTCCGCCTGTCGGTCGGTCTCGAGAACATCGACGACCTCAAGGCCGACCTCGAGCAGGCCCTCGCGGCCGCGCGCAACGTCGTCGAGGCGGCGCGCGCCTGATCGTTCCTCCTCAGAACGACCGGATGCCCCGGCCCACCGTGAACGGTGGAGCCGGGGCATCCGTCGTCTGCGAGGTTCTCAGTCGGCGTCGGTCGCCGTCGTGATCTGCTCGCCCTGAACCTGCTCACGGTCGTTCTTCGCCTTGTCGCCGCGTGTCTTGCGCAGGCTCGCGATGGTGGCGACGGCGACGGTGGCCGCGATGAACAGCAGTGAGAACCAGATCGGGATCTCGGGGACCCACAACAGGGGCTCACCGCCGTTGATGAAGGGCAGCTCGTTGACGTGCAGCGCGTGGAAGACGAGCTTCACACCGATGAAGGCGAGGATGACGGCCAGGCCCTGCGCGAGGTAGACCAGACGCTCGAGCAGGCCGCCGATCAGGAAGAACAGCTGACGCAGACCCATCAGCGCGAACGCGTTCGCCGTGAACACGATGTAGGCCTCGTTGGTGAGGCCGTAGATGGCGGGGATCGAGTCGACGGCGAAGACCAGGTCGATGAAGCCGATCGCGATGATGACCAGGAGCATCGGCGTGACGAAGCGCTTGCCGTCCTTCTTCACCGTCAGCTTGTCGCTGTTGTACTCGTCGGTCACGGGGAGGTGGCGGCGGACGAAGCGCATGAACTTGCCGTTGGCCGGGTCGGAGTCGCCGTGCGAGAAGGCCTGACGGTAGGCGAGGAAGAGCAGCAGCGCACCGAAGATGTAGAAGATCCACGAGAAGTTGTCGATGAGGGCCGCCCCGATGGCGATGAACGCACCGCGCATGATGAGCGCGATCACGATGCCGATCATGAGCACCTTCTGCTGGTACTTCTTCGGCACCGCGAATCCGGTCATGATGATGAGGAACACGAAGAGGTTGTCGATCGACAGGGCCTTCTCGGTCAGGTAGCCGGCGAAGTACTCGCCCGCGAACACCCAGCCCCAGCCCGGCACGAAGCCGATGACCACGCCGAAGATGAGCGCGAGACCGATGTAGAACGCCGACCAGCGCGCCGACTCGGCGATCGTCGGCTCGTGCGGGGTACGGACGTGCGCGAAGAACTCGTACACGAAGAAGGCGATGGTCACCGCGATGGTGATGATCCAGACGAGCGGAGTGATATCCACGAAGGCTCCAAGGGGTCGACAGTAGCGAACGGCCAGGTCTCCTTCATCCCCGGAGGGACCGGCGTCCCGGAATCCGACGTCGGATCCGTAATGACGAGAGCGCCGCAGGCGGAAGTACTCCCCTTGCTTCGCGGTAGCTTACGCGACGATCGTGGTACGCGGGCGCACCTACTCTGAGGCGATGGACGCACACACCTCCCGCCGCTATCATGCGTTCGCCGACTGGGCCCGGAGCAGCTCACCGATCTACGCCGAATGGGCCGAGGGGATCGCCGGCGACGACGAGCTGACGGAGCTCATCTCCCGGCTCGGCGAGCGTCGCGGTCAGCCGAATCTCGTCTTCGCCGCGGCGCGCTGGGCCGGCTGCGGGCTCGAGCCGTTCGCCGTCTGGCGCGACCGCCTGGTCGCGGAGTGGGACAGCGTGGCGTCCATCACCGCGCAGCGGCGGACGCAGACGAACGAGGTCGGACGCTGCGCCACGCTGCTGCCGATCCTCTCGCGCATCGACGGCCCGATCGCCCTGCTCGAGACGGGTACGGCCGCGGGCCTCTGCCTCTATCCCGATCGGTACGCCTACGAGTACTCGTCGCCCGCGGGCGAAGGGCTCCGAACGATCGTCCCCGCGGGACCGGACGCCGTGCGCCCCCTGCTGCGCTGCCGCATCGATGACCCAGAGGCCCTGCCCGAGAACCTGCCCGACATCGTCTGGCGCGCCGGCATCGATCTCGCCCCGATCGACGTGCGCGATGCGGACGCGGTCGCCTGGCTCGAGACGCTCATCTGGCCCGGCTCCGTCCATGACGATCGTGTCGGCCGGCTGCGTGCCGCCGTCGAGGTGGCTCGCGCCGATCCGCCGCGCATCGTTCTCGGCGACATCCTCGACCGCCTCCCCGAGGTCGCCGCCGAAAGCCCTCCCGACGCGACGCTCGTGGTCTTCCACAGCGCCGTGCTGCTCTACCTCGACGCCGACGAACGTCGTCGCTTCGCCGACCTCGTGAGCGCTCTCAGCGAGCGGGTGGGGCGCCGGGTCGTCTGGGTCTCGAACGAGACGGCGGGGACGCTGCCGGAGATCGACGGACGGATGCCGCGCGGCGTCGACAGCACGGGCAGTTTCGTCCAGACGGTCGACGGCGTGCCCGTCGCGCTCGCGGGCCAGCACGGCGCGACGTACGAGGTGTCGCCATTCCGGTCGTGACGTAACACGCGAGCAGCATGCGCCCTCACCCGGGAGAATGGCTCGCATGGACTGGCAGACCTCCGAAGACACGGTGCCGAGCGCACCGATCACGGAGGCGGATGCGCGCCTGCTGCGCGGACGGCCGCCCGCCACGGGCGCCTGGCGCGACGGCGACCCCATCGGGCACCGGAGCTTCGGAGTCTTCGGTCCCCTCATCACCGAGAGTGGTGAGCAGCTGCCGAGCTTCCGACTCGCCTATGAGACCTGGGGCGAGCTCTCACCCGAGCGGGACAACGCGGTTCTGGTGCTTCACGCGCTCACCGGCGACAGTCACCTGCGCGGCGAGGCGGGCCCGGGGCACCCGACGGCAGGCTGGTGGGAGGACATCGTCGGTCCGGGTCTGGCGATCGACACCGACCGCTGGTTCGTGGTCGCCCCGAACATGCTGGGCGGCTGCCAGGGCTCGACGGGCCCCTCGTCGATCTCGTCCGACGGCTACGAGTGGGCGGCTCGCTTCCCGTACCTCACGATCCGCGACCAGGTAGACGCGCAGGTCCGGCTGGCCGACGCCCTCGGCGTCGAGGTGTGGGCCGCGGTCGTGGGCGGATCGATGGGCGGGATGCACGCGCTCGAGTGGGGTGTCGGTCACCCCGACCGGCTGAATCGACTCGCGATCCTGGCCGCCCCGCCCGTCAACACCGCCGATCAGATCGCCCTGAACTCGGTGCAGCTCGAAGCCATCCGCATCGACCCCCGATTCCAGGACGGGGAGTACTACGACGCAGCCGATGGCGACGGCCCGCACCGCGGCCTCGCGCTCGCGCGCCGCATGGCTCTGCTCAACTACCGCAGCCCGACCGAGCTGAACCTGCGCTTCCAGCGCACCTGGCAATCGGGCAAGAGCCCCCTCGGCCTCGGCGGACGCTTCGCGGTGGAGAGCTACCTCGACTTCCACGGCAACAAGTTCACGCGACGCTTCGACGCCAACAGCTACATCACCCTCGTCGAGGCCATGAACTCGCACGACGTCGGTCGCGACCGCGGCGGGATCGAAGACGCTCTGGCCCGGGTGACGGCACGCACGCTCGTGCTCGGCATCGACTCCGACCGGCTGTTCCCGGTCGAAGGTCAGCACCGCATCGCGCGCGGCATCCGATCCACGATCGACGACGCGGCGGTGGTGATCTCGAGCGACTTCGGGCACGACGCCTTCCTCATCGAGACGCCGACCGTCGGCGCTCACCTGCGACGGCTGCTCGAGGGCTGACGGCTCAGCGCGCCGGGGCGGGCGAATCCGGTCGCTCGGCCCGGAGCGAGGCGCGGCGCCGGGCGCGCGCCTCGACGGCGAAGCTCGCGCACGCGACCCCGAATCCGGCGAGCGCGAGGACGACCCCCACCCACACCGGCGCGACGTACCCGAGTCCGGCGGCGATCACAGCCCCGCCAAGCGCCGCGCCCAGCGCATTGCCCATGTTGAGGGCCGAGTGGTTCAGCGCCGCCGCGATGGATTGGTTGTCGCCCGCGACATCCATCAGCCGCGTCTGGATCGTCGGACTCAGCGCTGCCGAGAAGAACCCCACGAGGAAGACGAACAGCCCCACCGCCACGATCCAGCCGGCCGTCAGAGCGAAGAGGGTCTGGATCACGGCGAGTGCGATGAGACCGCCGAGGAGGCTTCCGCGCAGGTCACGGTCGGCGAGCCGGCCGCCGACGAGGTTCCCGATCGTCATGCCGATCCCGGCTACGACGAGGACGATCGGCACCGCCCACTGCGGCGAGCCGGCCGCCTCGGTGACGAGGGTCGCGACGTAGCTGTACACCGCGAAGAAGCCACCGAAGCCGATCGCGCCGATTCCGAGGGCGAACCACACCTGGCCGATGCCGAAGACGCGCAGTTCGGCGCGCAGAGTGCGCGACGGCTCCCCCGCGTGATGCGGGACCGTCAGGGCGATGGCCACCGTCGCGAGCGCGAAGATCGCCGCGACGACGAGGAATGCCGCCCGCCACCCGAACTGCTGCCCGAGGAACGTGCCGAGCGGAACACCCACGACGTTGGCGATCGTGAGGCCGGTCAGGACGAACGCCACACCCTGCGCGCGCTTGCCGGGACCGAGGACGTCGGCGGCGACGAGCGCACCGATGCCGAAGTATGCGCCGTGCGGCAGGGCCGCGAGGAATCGGGATGCCGCGACAAGCTCGAACGTCGGCAGCACGAGCGTCAGCGCATTGCCGAGGGTGAGGGCGAGCGCGAGGAGGACCATGACCCGGTGCCGCGGGTACTTCGCCACGACACCCGCGATGGTCGGCGCCCCCACGACGACGCCGGCGGCGTAGAGGGTGATGAGCCAGCCCGCCTGCGCGATCGCGGCCTCCGGGTCGGTCGCATAGACGGAGGGCAGCAGCTCGCCGGCGATCTCGGGAAGAAGACCCATGACGACGAACTCGGTCATCCCGATTCCGAAGCTGCCGATCGCGAGCGAGAGCAGGGCCCGGCGGGCGGTCGGGCGGGAGATGGCGGGCGTTGTCACTACGGGAGCGTAGCGCCGCCCTCCCCCTCGTGTCGAATCGATTCGAGCGCGCCCTCGAGGCGCTCGATCTTGCCGTCGAGCTCGCCGCTGTACCCCGGGCGGATGTCGGCCTTGAGCACCAGCGAGACGCGCGAGCCGAACGGCAGCACCGCCTCGGTGGCCCGCTTGACGACATCCATCACCTCGTCCCACTCCCCCTCGACCTCGGTGAACATCGACGTGGTGCGGTGCGGTAGACCGGACGCCCGCACGACGGCGACGGCCGCGGCGACGGCATCGTGCACCGAGCCGTCGGGATTGCTGCCGGTGCCGCTGGGAGCGACGGAGAAGGCGATGAGCATGATGGACCTCCGGTTCACGCGGGGACGGGTGACGACATCCGGACGGGAACGCGGACGAGGCGCACCACCATCCAGACGCCCAGGACGACGAGCAGGGCGTTCCGCACGGTGAGGATGCCGACACCCAGGGGGTGCGCCGACAGGACCTCGCCGTAGAACACCGGATAGACGAGCTGCGTGAGGGCGCTGAGCGCCAGCACGAGGATCGCCGGGCGGACCCAGTCTCGGCGCGCGACGACCAGCCCGAGCACGACGGGCGGGACGAGCCAGCACAGGTACTGCGGCGACCCGACCTTGTTGAGCACGATGAACACCGTGACGATCGCCAGCGCCGCGACCGGTAGGAGATCCACGACCGCCGCGCCCCGACGCACCTTGAGGGCCGCGATGACGGCGACGGCGCCGACGCCGAGCATCAGGACGGGGGTCATCGCGGCGATGACCGGATCGATGTCGGTGCCGGTGACCTGGAAGGTCAGGATCTCCGTCGAGTAGTAGACGAAGAAGCCCGGCAGGCCGAGCATCTGACCCCAGAGGTAGAACATGCTCACGGGCGCCTCGACCTGCAGTCCCCGACCGGTCTGATCGCCGATGAACCCGAAGGCGTGGTCCAGACCCCCCGCGCCCACGACGACGGCGAGCGTGACGGCGGAGACGACGAGGCCGGCACCGACGAGCGCCCATCGCCGTCGGAGCGCGATGACGGCGGCCGCGATGATCGCCGCCGGCCACACCTTGATCCAGGTCGCGACCGCGAGCAGGATGCCGGCCAGCCAAGGCCGGCCGCGCAGCCAGAGACACCCCATGACGGCGAGCGCGACCGTGACGGCGTCGAGGCGGTACAGGCCCACGGGTCCGAGGAGCAGGATCGCGGCGAGCCAGAACCACGCCGCCGTCACCCGCCCGCGCGAGCGCGCACGGCCGACGAGGACGGCGAAGGCGACGGCGTCGAGTGCGGTGACGAAGACGGCCCATCCGACCGTGTAGCCCGCGATCCAGGCGAATCCGTGGGCGAGGACGAGCGGGACGAGCGCGAGCTGAGGGTAGACCCAGTCCTCGTCGACGCCCACGATGCCCTCACCGGCGAGGGCACGTTGCGACCAGGGTTCGTAGACGAGGTAGACATCGCCCATCGGCTGGTTCGGGAACACGAAACCGAGCACCGAGACGACGACGTGGACGAGCGCGAACGCGACCCACAGCGTTCCCCGTCTCGACACCGTCACATCCTACGGTGAGGCCCTCCCCGCTCCCGGTTGCCTCAGCCGTGGTCCGGGTCGCCGCCCGAGAACAGCACATCGATCACAGCGGGCACGGCCTCGGCGACATCCAGCGCCGTGATGGGGCCCGGACCGGCGGCGCGACCGGCGTGCCCGTGGATGAAGGCTGCCGCGGCGGCGAGCGGAGCCAGGGAAGCGGCATCCAGATCGTGCTGAGCGCCCCGGGCCGCCACGACCGCACCGAGGATGCCGCCGAGCACGTCACCGGTGCCCGCGGTGGCGAGCCACCCCGTGCCGGCCCGGACGACGGCGGTCCATCCGTCGGGAGCCGCGACGACGGTCTCGGCTCCCTTCAGCAGCACGGCGATGCCCGCCGCGGCTGCGGTCTCGCGGGCGGCGGCGATGCGGTCGGTGAGTGACGTCGGTGTCACCTCGTCGAGGCCGAGCAGTGCGCGCAGGCGCGCGTGCTCGCTCTGGTGCGGGGTGACCACGAGCGGGGCCGCGGCACCGGGCACCAGGTCGAGGGCGCCCGCATCGACGACGACGGGGATGTCTCCCTGGAGCAACTCACCCAGCCGTGCCGCCTCGGCAGCAGGACGGGTCGCGGCATCCGTCCCCGATCCGATCAGCCACGCCTGCACGCGTCCGGGCGCCGTGACGGTCTCGGGCCTGCGCTGCAGCACCAGGTCTGCGGGGCGCTCGGGGCCGAGGTATCGCACCATGCCGATCCCCGTCCGCCACGCCGCCTCGACGCCGAGGACGGCGGCTCCCGGATACTCCTGCGACCCGGTTCGCACACCGAGCACCCCGCGGGAATACTTGTGGTCGTCGGCAGTTGGCTTGCGCAGGAGCGCGACCGTGTCGCGCGCATCCCATTCGTGGATCTCGACCATGGCGCCACACTATCGGCGCCCCGAAGGAGCCCGGCGTGAGCCAGTTGTTCAGCCCCCTGACCATTCGCGCCGTCGAGGTGCGCAACCGCCTCTGGGTCGCCCCCATGTGCCAGTACTCGGCCGAGGACGGCATCCCGAACGACTGGCATCATGTCCACCTCGCCCAGTTCGCCTCGGGCGGCGCGGGACTCGTGATGGCCGAGGCGACCGCGGTCGTGCCGGAGGGACGCATCACCCCCGAAGACACCGGCATCTGGAACGACGAACAGCGCGACGCCTGGCGCCCGATCGTGACCGCAATCCACGACCGCGGCGCGGTCGCCGCGATCCAGCTCGCGCACGCGGGCCGGAAAGCGTCGACCTACACGCCGTTCGCCGCCGAGCGCGGGACCGTGCCGGCGACCGAGGGCGGCTGGCAGCCCCTCGCCCCCTCGGCCGTGGCCTTCGACGGCTACGCCCGACCCGACGAGCTCGATACCACCGAGATCGACGACCTCGTGACCGCCTTCGCCGATGGTGCGCGCCGTTCGCTCGAGGCCGGCTTCGAGGTGCTCGAGATCCACGCCGCCCACGGCTACCTGCTGCACGAGTTCCTGTCCCCGTTGTCGAACCGGCGCACCGACGAATACGGCGGATCGCTCGAGAACCGCGCCCGGCTCCTGCTGCGCATCGTCGAGGCGGTCCGCGCCGCGGCGCCGGACGCCCCGCTGTTCGTCCGCTTCTCGGCGACCGATTGGGCCGAGGGCGGATGGGATGTCGCCGACACCGCGACGGTCTCCACGTGGGCGCACGAGCACGGCGCCGACCTCATCGACGTCTCGAGCGGCGGTCTCGTCGCCCACCAGCGAATCACGACCGGGCCCGGCTACCAGGTGCCCTTCGCGCACGAGATCCGGACGACGACCGGCCTGTCCGTCAGCGCGGTGGGCGAGATCACGACCGGCACCCAGGCCGAGCAGATCCTCGCCGACGGCGCAGCCGACGCGATCATGGCCGGCCGCGAGTGGCTGCGCGACCCCCACTTCGGGCTCCGCGCAGCCGACGAGCTGGACGAGGACGCCTCGGTCTGGCCGCCGCAGTACGTCCGCGCACGGCGCCGCTGAGCGAGCGTCGTCACCCGGCCAGGCTCAGGCCCAGCGAGGTGCCCGGCGCGTGGCGTCGTGCACCTCGCCGATGAGCTCCTCGATGATGTCCTCGAGGAAGAGCACCGCGGTGGTCCGGCCTTCGGCATCCCGAACCTGCGCGAGGTGACGGCTCGATCGCCGCATCAGGGCGAGCGCGTCCTCGAGATCGGTCGTCTCGGCGACCGGCACCATGAGGTGGATGCGCTTCGGCTTGATCGGCCGTGAGGCCGCGCCGTCGGCATCCTCCGCCTCCCGCAGCACGTCCTTGAGGTGCACGTACCCGACGGGCTGGTCGGCGTCGTCGACGATGACGTAGCGCGAGAAGCCGTGCCGCGCGACGGCGCGTTCGACGTCCTCGGGGGTCGCCGTCTCGGGCAGCGTCACCAGTTCGCCGAACGGCACGGCGACATCCGCCGCCTTCTTGTCGGTGAACTCCACGACGGCCGCGACGGTTCCCGACGCATCGTCGAGCACGCCCTCGATACGGGATGTCGCAACGATGGTCGCGACCTCGTCGAGCGTGTAGGTCGAGGTCGCCTCGTCCTTGGGTTCGACCCGGAACAGGCGCACCGCGTGGTTGGCGATCCAGTTGAGGGCCACGATGATCGGGTAGAAGAGCCGCGAGACCCACCGCAGCGGCGTCGCCAGCAGGAGCACGGCGCGGTCGGGCAGCGAGAAGGCCAGGTTCTTCGGGACCATCTCGCCGAACACGACGTGCAGGTACGACACGACGATGAGCGCCACGGCGAAGGCGACGACATCGACGACCGCCTCGCCCCACCCGGTGAGACCGAGCGGCACGGCCAGCAGGTGGTGGATCGCCGGCTCGGAGACGTTGAGGATCACCAGCGAGCAGATCGTGATGCCCAGCTGACACGTCGCGAGCATGAGGGTGGCGTGCTCCATCGCCCACAGCGCGGTCTTCGCGGAGCGCGACCCCTTGTCGGCGAGGGGCTCGATCTGCGATCGGCGCGCGGAGATGACGGCGAACTCGCTCGCGACGAAGAACGCGTTGAAGGCCAGCAGCACGACGAGCCAGGCCAGTCCCGCCCAGTCGTTCATCGACGATCACCGTCCTCGCGACGCGGCGCACGTCGCATCGGCTCGACCACGGAATCGGTAGTGGCGGTCTCGGGCACGGGGGTCGGCTCGAACCGGACGCGGTCGACCCGTCTGCCGTCCATGCGCTGCACGGTCAGCGTGCCGTCCTCGATCTCGACGGTGTCGCCGACGACGGGGATGCGTTCGAGCACGCTCATGACGAAGCCGCCGACGGTGTCGTAGACGTCGCCCTCGGGGACGCGGACGCCGGTGCGATCGAGCACCTCGTCCGGGCGCAGGTCCGCCGGGAAGACGATGCCCCCGGCGACCCGCAGCACGCCCGCGCGGTTGCGGTCGTGTTCGTCGAGCACCTCGCCCACGATCTCCTCCACGAGGTCCTCGAGGGTGACGACTCCGGCCGTCCCGCCGTACTCGTCGACGACGATCGCCATCTGATACCCCCGGGCTCGCAACTCGCTGAGGACGGCGTCGAGGTGCACCGCCTCCGGCACCCGCAGCGGCTCTTCCGCGATCGCGGCGGCAGGCACGTCCGCGCGACGTTCGCGCGGAACGCTGACCGCCTGCTTGACGTGGACGATGCCGGTGATGTCGTCCATCGAGTCGCCGAACACCGGGAACCGGCTGTGTCCGGTGCGCCTCGCGAGCTGGATGACGTCCTCGACGCTGTCACCGGCGGCGACGGCATGCAGGCTCGGCCGCGGCGTCATGACGTCGGCGGTCGTGAGGCGGGCGAACGTGAGCGACCGGTCGAGCAGCGACGCGGTGTCCTTCTCGAGCACGCCCGCGCTGGCGGATCGGCGCACGAGGCTCGAGAGCTCCTCGGCCGAACGGGCACCCGACAGCTCCTCCTTGGGCTCGACGCCCATCGAGCGGAGCACTCCGTTCGCGCTGCCGTTCAACACCGTGACGGCCGGCCGGAACACGGTCGTGAAGAGCGTCTGGAACGGGATGACGAGCTTCGCCGTCTGACGCGGGATCGCCAGCGCGAAGTTCTTCGGGACGAGCTCGCCGAGGATCATCGAGAAGATCGTCGCGATCGAGACGCCCACGACGGCGGCGACCGGACGCGACACGGTCTCGGGCCAGCCCCATGCCTCGAAGACGGGCGAGAGCAGGTTCGAGATCGCCGGCTCCATGGTGTAACCGGTGAGCAGCGTCGTCAGGGTGATCCCGAGCTGCGCGCTCGACAGGTGCGTCGAGGTGATCCGCAGCGCGGCGATCGTCATCGACAACCGCGACTCGCCCGCCGCCTGACGCGCCTCGAGGTCCGCGCGGTCGAGGTTGACGAGGGCGAACTCGCTCGCCACGAACAGACCGGTGCCGACGGTCAGCAGGAGCCCCACGCCCAGCATGACGAAGTCCATCAGGCGTCACCCCCGATCGGTCGGGGTCGGCGGGGCGAGGGTCGGCAACTGGGAGGGTCGTCCATCGTGCGCCCGATCTTACGCCTGTCGGGGCGCCCCGGCTTGCGGCATCCGCTTCGCATCCCCCTCCCCTCGCGTGAGTCGCACTTCGGGGTGTCGGGCGCGGTTCGAGCCGCGGTTGATCTCGCGAAGTGCGACCCACGCCGTCGGTTGCGGAGTGCGCGGGCCGGCGCCGGTTCCTCCCCGGACCGTCTCGGGACGGCGGAGCGCACGGAATCGGATGCCGCGCGCCCGGCGCTTCCCCTGTCGGACAGGCTTCCCGCATGACCTGGATGACGCGACCACCGGTGGAGACCGTCGTGCGACGGCGCGAGGCCGACGAGGCCACCACGCGGCTCCTGGATCGGGCCCGCAGGGCCGGGGCCGCGACTCAGATCGCCCGCGGCTCGTACGCCGCCTCCGGGGAATGGGCGAGGTTGAACCCGCTCGATGCGCACGCGCAACGTGTGTGGGAGGCTGCGGCCCGCCTGCGACCAGGCACGGTCTTCTCACACCACGCGGCCGCCGCGGTGCTCGGTATCGACCTGATCGGATCGTGGCCGCAGGCGATCGACGTGACCACGGCCACGTCTGCGGGTTCGTCCGGCGTCATCCGCCGGCATCATCGCCCCCTGGACGCCGACGAGGTGATGCCGTGGGGCGATCATCTCCTCACGACGCCCGCGCGGACGGTCGTCGATCTCGCCTCGATCCTTCCCTTCGTCGGCGGCGTGGTCGCCGCCGACCAGGCGCTCTGGCAGCGGCGAGCGAGCGGGGCGCTGTGCTCCCGATACGAGCTCGAGGCCGCGGCATCCCGATACGGAGGTCGCGCCCACGCTCGGGTGGCCGCCGTCAGTGCGTTCGCCACCGACCTCTCCGACAGCGTTCGCGAATCGGAGAGCCGCGTTCTCATCGAGCGGCTGGGCTTTCCCGCACCGACCCTGCAGCAGCGTTTCATCCTGCCCGACGGACGCGATGCGTTCGCCGACTTCTGGTGGCCCGACCACGACCACATCGGCGAGTTCGACGGCACCGGAAAATACCTCGATCCGGGGATGCGGCGGGGCCGAACGCCCGAGCAGGCGCTGATCGCCGAGAAGGACCGCGGCGACGCGCTCCGACGTCAGGTTCGGGCGCTCTCACGGTGGCGCACCCCGCATCTCCGGAGCCCCCGCCTGCTGTACGACATCCTGCGCTCCGACGGCCTCCCCTCGGCCCGTCCTCGCCCCGGCCGCTGACCCCCACCGCAGCCCGCCCTGCCCGGCCATCGGGCGCACTTTCTGGCTTCGCCCGCAGGAGGAACTGCGAGTTACACGGCGAACTGCGCCTTGAGCACAGCAGCCACGCGACCGGCAAGCTACCAGCTGACGGGGAGCGCCTTGCCCTCTTCGTAGCCGGCCGCCGACTGGAGGCCGACCGTCGCACGGTCGTGGAACTCCGAGACCGTGGCCGCTCCCGCGTAGGTGAAGGACGAACGCACGCCGGACGTGATCATGTCGAGCAGATCCTCGACGCCCGGGCGCAGCGGATCGAGGTAGATGCGCGACGACGAGATGCCCTCGGCGAACAGCTCCTTGCGGGCGCGCTCGTAAGCGTCGAGCCGTCCGAAACGACCGACGACGGCCTTGGTCGAGGCCATGCCCCACGACTCCTTGAACGCGCGCCCCTCCTCGTCGACCTGGACCTCGCCCGGCGACTCGATGGTGCCGGCGAACCACGAGCCGATCATGACGGATGCCGCGCCCGCGGCGAGCGCGAGGGCGACGTCACGCGGGTAGCGGACCCCGCCGTCAGCCCACACGTGCGCGCCGCGTTCGGCGGCGGCCTGGGCGGTCTCGAGCACGGCGGAGAACTGCGGCCGTCCGACCGCCGTCATCATGCGCGTCGTGCACATGGCGCCGGGGCCGACCCCGACCTTGAGGATCGTGGCACCCGCCTCGACGAGGTCGGCGACGCCGTCGGCCGTCACGATGTTCCCCGCGACGATCGGCAGACCGAGATCGAGGGCGGCGACCTCGCGCAGTGCTCGGAGCATGCCTTCCTGATGCCCGTGGGCGGTGTCGACGACGAGCACGTCCACGCCCGCGGCGGCGAGCGCCTGCGCCTTGGCTGCCGCGTCGCCGTTGATGCCGATCGCCGCGGCGACGATGAGTCGGCCGTCGCCGTCGACGGCGGGCCGATAGATCGCGGTGCGCAGCGCGCTGCGGCGCGAGAGGGTCCCGACGAGCGCCCCCTGGTGGAGCATCGCGACGACCGGGACGTCGGCCGCGTCGATGAGGTCGAACGCGGCGCGGGGATCGGAGACATCGTCGGCGTCGATCGCGGTGGGCCGGCCCCGCACGAGGTCGCCCAGTCGCGCGTCCGGCAGCGCGGTGGCGAGACGGGCTGCCGGGACGATGCCGGTGATGCCCTCGATGCGCAGCGCCTGCGCCGCCGGGTCGGCGACGACGATGCCGTGGCCGTCGAGCGCGGGGAGGATGCGGGCTGCCTCGGCGACCGTGGCATCCGGGGACAGCACGATCGGGGTGTCCCACGCGACCGGCTGGTCCTTGACCCATCGGATGGCGGCGTCGAGGTCCTGCAGAGGCATGTCCTGCGGCAGGACGCCGAGACCGCCGCGACGTGCGAGCGTCGCGGCCAGACGCGGGCCGGTCACCGAGTTCATGTTCGCCGAGACGATCGGCAGCGTGGCCGCGGTGCCGTCGCCGGGAGCGAGGTCGACGTCGAGCCGGCTCGTGATCGCCGATCGACGGGGCACGAGGAAGACGTCGGAGTACGTCAGGTCGACCGTGGGCTCAGCACCGGAGAAACGCATGGTCCATACGCTACGCCGCCGACCCGACAGCCGGCCGGGCACGGACGGAACGGCCGGGGCGACGCACGCGGCGAACGATGTCACACACCATCACAACGCGATAGCACGGATGCCGTCGCGGCATCCGCTCAGTTGATCTGGGCTACCCTAGGAGACTGTGCGCGGCGGCGGACCACCGCCGTGAGAACTGATCTTCACCGATGAAAGCAGGCGATCTGCCGTGTCCAGCCAGGCGACCGGAATCGGAACCTCGAACGACGGAGAGTTCGGGGCGAACGAATGGCTCGTCGCGGAACTGTACGAACAGTTCCGCGAAGACAAGAACTCGGTGGACAAGGAGTGGTGGCCGACACTCGAGGCCTACGCCGCTCACGTGAGCAGCGGCGCCGACAAGACCGCCCCGGCGGCTCCGTCTCAGGCCGCTCCCGCGCCGGCCCCCGCCCAGCCCGCCGCGGCGTCCCACCCGGTGACGGCGCCCGTGCCGACGGTCGGCTCGCAGCCGGTCGCTCGGACGACGGCCCGACCGGCCGCAGCTCAGCCCGTGCCCGCGCAGGCTCCGACGACGCCCGCCGCCGAGGTCGAGCAGCGTGAGGACGTCGTCACCCCGCTCCGCGGCATGCCGAAGACCCTCGCCGCGAACATGGACGACTCGCTCACGGTCCCGACCGCGACGAGCGTCCGCACGATCCCGGCCAAGCTGATGATCGACAACCGCATCGTCATCAACAACCACATGTCGCGCACGCGCGGCGGCAAGATCAGCTTCACCCACCTCATCGGCTGGGCGCTCATCCAGGCGCTCAAGGCCTTCCCGAGCCAGAACGTCTCGTACGCCGAGGTCGACGGCAAGCCGTCGGTCATCGCGCACGCGCATGTCGGCCTCGGCATCGCGATCGACCTCCCGAAGCCCGACGGCACGCGCGCGCTGATGGTCCCGAGCATCAAGCGCGCCGAGTCGCTCACCTTCACCGAGTACCTCTCGGCCTACGAGGACCTCGTCAGCCGCGCCCGCAAGAACAAGCTGACCGCCGCCGACTTCCAGGGCACCACGATCTCCCTCACCAACCCGGGCGGCATCGGAACCGTGCACTCGGTCCCGCGCCTCATGCGCGGCCAGGGCAGCATCATCGGCGCCGGCGCGCTCGACTACCCGGCCGAGTTCCAGGGCTCGAGCGAGAAGACGCTGGTGAACCTCGGCATCGGCAAGACCATCACGCTGACGAGCACGTACGACCACCGCGTCATCCAGGGTGCCGGCTCGGGCGAGTTCCTGAAGACCGTGCACGAGCTGCTGATCGGCAAGAACGGCTTCTACGACGAGATCTTCGCCTCGCTGCGCATCCCGTACGCACCCATCCAGTGGTCGACCGACATCAACGTCGACCTCGCCGAGCGCGTCGACAAGACGGCCCGCGTTCAGGAGCTCATCAACTCCTACCGGGTGCGGGGTCATCTCATGGCCGACATCGACCCGCTCGAGTACCGCCAGCGCACCCACCCCGACCTCGAGATCGAGCAGCACGGCCTGACGTTCTGGGACCTCGACCGCGAGTTCGTCACGGGAGGCTTCGGCAGCAAGCGCGTCATGAAGCTGCGCGAGATCCTCGGCGTCCTGCGCGACTCGTACTGCCGCACGATCGGCATCGAGTACATGCACATCCAGGATCCCGACCAGCGCAAGTGGTTCCAGGACAATGTCGAGGTCAAGTACCAGAAGCCCGGCCACGACGAGCAGCTCCGCATCCTCGGCAAGCTGAACCAGGCCGAGGCATTCGAGACGTTCCTGCAGACGAAGTTCGTGGGGCAGAAGCGGTTCAGCCTCGAGGGCGGCGAGTCGCTGATCCCGCTGCTCGACGAGGTGCTCCAGGGCGCCGCTCGCACCGGGCTCGAGGGCGCCGCCATCGGTATGGCCCACCGCGGCCGCCTGAACGTCCTCACGAACATCGCCGGCAAGACGTACGGCCAGGTCTTCCGCGAGTTCGAGGGCTCGGTCGCGATCGGCTCGAAGAGCGGCTCCGGCGACGTGAAGTACCACCTTGGCACCGAGGGCACCTTCGTCGGCGACGAGGGCGACGAGCTGCCGGTCTACCTCGCGGCGAACCCCTCGCACCTCGAGACCGTCGACGGCGTCCTTGAGGGCATCGTGCGCGCCAAGCAGGACCGCGGTCCGATCGCGTCGTTCTCGTGGCTCCCCATCCTCGTGCACGGCGACGCGGCCTTCGCGGGCCAGGGCGTCGTCGTCGAGACGCTGCAGATGTCGCAGCTGCGCGGATACCGCACGGGCGGCACCGTCCACGTCGTCGTCAACAACCAGGTGGGCTTCACCACGCTCCCCCTCGACGCCCGCAGCTCGGTGTACGCGACCGATGTCGCGAAGACGATCCAGGCGCCGATCTTCCATGTGAACGGCGACGACCCCGAGGCGGTCGTGCACGTCGCGCAGCTCGCCTTCCGGTACCGCCAGGAGTTCAAGCGCGACGTCGTCATCGACCTCGTCTGCTACCGCCGCCGCGGCCACAACGAGGGCGACGACCCCTCGATGACCCAGCCGCTCATGACGAACCTCATCGAGGCGAAGCGTTCGGTCCGCCGGCTCTACACCGAGTCGCTGGTCGGACGCGGCGACATCACCGAGGAAGAGTACGAGCAGGCCAAGCGCGACTTCCAGGACCGCCTCGAGGTCGCGTTCGCCGAGACGCACGCCGCCGAGACCGGCGCCTCCGGCCCCGTGGGCCTGTCGGGTCCCATCGACCAGGCCGTCGGCGCGCCCGAGACGACGGGTGTCGGCGAGGACGTCATCCGCCAGATCGGCGACGCCTTCGTCAACGCGCCCGAGAACTTCACGGTCCACGGCAAGCTCAAGCAGCTGCTCGACAAGCGCCACGACATGAGCCGCAACGGCAACATCGACTGGGCGATGGGCGAGCTCTTCGCCTTCGGATCGCTGCTGATGGAGGGCACCAACGTCCGCCTCGCCGGTCAGGATGCCCGTCGCGGCACGTTCGTGCAGCGCCACGCCGTCCTCCACGACCGTTCGAACGGCCAGGAGTGGCTGCCGCTCGCGAACCTGTCCGAGAACCAGGGCCGCTTCTACGTCTACGACTCGCTGCTGAGCGAGTACGCGGCGATGGCCTTCGAGTACGGCTACTCGGTGGAACGCGCGGATTCGCTCGTGCTGTGGGAGGCGCAGTTCGGCGACTTCGCCAACGGTGCACAGTCGGTCATCGACGAGTTCATCTCCTCGGCCGAGCAGAAGTGGGCGCAGCAGTCGGGCGTCGTCCTCCTCCTCCCCCACGGCTACGAGGGCCAGGGGCCGGACCACTCGTCGGCGCGCATCGAGCGCTACCTGCAGATGTGCGCACAGGACAACATGACCGTCGCCCGTCCGTCGACCCCGGCGTCGTACTTCCACCTGCTGCGCCGACAGGCGTACGCACGCCCGCGTCGTCCCCTCGTCGTGTTCACCCCGAAGGCGATGCTGCGTCTGCGCGGTGCGACGAGCCCGGTCGAGGACTTCCAGAACGGCAAGTTCGAGCCGGTGATCGACGACAACGCGATCGCCGACAAGGGCGCCGTCAAGCGGGTCCTGCTGCACTCGGGCAAGATCCACTGGGACCTGAAGTCCGAGCTCGACAAGAAGCCGAACCCCGCGATCGCCCTCGTGCGTCTCGAGCAGTTCTATCCGGCCCCCGTGGACGAGCTGAAGGCCGTCCTGGCCGGATACCCCGATGCCGAGGTCGTCTGGGTCCAGGACGAGCCCGAGAACCAGGGGGCATGGCCGTTCATCGCGCTCGAAGCCTCCGCCAAGCTCGACGGGCGCCCGGTCCGCGGTATCACCCGCCCCGCCGCCGCCTCGACCGCGACGGGCTCGCCGAAGGTGCACGCCGTCGAGCAGGCGAAGCTCATCGAGCAGGCGCTCACGCTCTGAGACCGCGACAACGCGAAGGGGCGGACGTGTGACACGTCCGCCCCTTCGTTCGTCGTCATCCCGTGACGGGGACGTCAGCCGATCATCGGAGCCGCCTCGGGGGCATGCTCACGCGTGGGCTGCCTCCTGGGCCTGCCGCAGACGCGCCAACACCTGATCGCGGAGCTCCTCGGGAGCCGACTCCCGGCACGCTCGCGCCACGACTTCGGTGAGGGTACGCGAGACCAGAGCCTCGTCCCGACAAGCCGGGCACGACTCGAGGTGCTCTCGGATGTCGGAATGCTCGGTCTTGCAGACCTCGTTGCGCAGGTACTCTTCCAGGTCGCGTCGCGCCTTGTCGCAGCCGCAGTCACTCATTTCTTGCTCCTCGTGGGGGGCGTCGCGATGCCCCGCTCCTTCGCGTAGTCGGCCAGCAGGTCACGCAACAGCCGCCTGCCTCGGTGCAGACGACTCATGACCGTGCCGATCGGGGTTTTCATGATGTCGGCGATCTCCTGATAGGCGAAGCCCTCGACGTCGGCGAGGTACACCGCCAACCGGAAATCCTCGGGGATCGACTGCAGCGCGTCCTTCACAGCGGAAGCCGGCATATGGTCGATCGCTTCGGCCTCTGCGGAGCGGCTGCTGGATGCGGTGGTCGATTCCGCTCCACCCAGCTGCCAGTCCTCGAGGTCGTCGATGGTGCCCTGATAGGGCTCCCGCTGCTTCTTGCGGTACGTGTTGATGTAGGTGTTCGTCAGGATCCGGTACAGCCACGCCTTGAGGTTCGTGCCCTGAGTGAACGACGACCACGAGGCGAAGGCCTTGACGAACGTCTCCTGAACGAGGTCCGCCGCGTCGGCCGGGTTGCGGGTCATCCGCATCGCCGCTGCGTAAAGCTGGTCCATCAACGGGAGCGCCTGCTCCTCGAACTGGGCGCTCGGATCGGTGACCGCTTGCTCTTCCATCAGCGGCCAGTCTACGTGGGCGTCCCACGGCACGACGGTGGGATCGGCGAGTGCGATCATGGACTCCCTTCCTCCGTGTTCCGAACATCCTCGACAGGACGAACGGGTTCGATACTGTGGAAACCCATGAGCCCTGCCGCGTATTCCCCCCGTCCCGCCGACATCGGCGCGCCGTGGCGCGCTCCCGTCGCCGAGTCCCCCATCCGAGCCGAGGTCGCCGTCCCCGGGTCGAAGTCGATCACGAACCGCGAGCTGGTGCTGTCGGCCCTCGCCGAGACGCCCTCGCGCCTCATCGCACCGCTGCATTCCGACGACTCCGCGCGGATGATCGACGCCCTGCGCGCCCTCGGCGCCCGGATCGAGGCCGTGCCGGGCGAGGGCCGATTCGGCCCCGACCTCGTCGTGACGCCGATCGCATCGGAGGTGGCCGACGCGGTCGTCGACTGCGGTCAGGCCGGCACCGTCATGCGCTTCGTCACCCCGCTCGCGGGCCTCGCACGGGGCGAGGTCACCGTCACCGCCCACGAGAGCGCGCTGCATCGACCGATGGCGGAGATGATCCGCAGCCTGCGCGAGCTCGGGGTCGACATCGACGACGGCGGACGCTGGACGCTGCCGTTCCTCGTGCACGGCCACGGCCACGTCCGCGGGGGCGAGGTCACGATCGATGCGAGCGGCTCGAGCCAGTTCGTCTCAGGGCTCCTGCTGGCCGCGCCTCGCTTCGACGTCGGCCTGCGTCTCGTCCACGACGGGCACCGCCTGCCGAGCCTGCCCCACATCGATATGACGGTCGAAGCCCTCGGTCATCGCGGCGTGATCGTCGAGCGTCCGAGCGAGCGCGAATGGCTCGTCCCGAGCGGCCCGCTGCGAGGCAAGGAGCTCACGATCGAGCCCGACCTGTCGAACGCCGCTCCTTTCCTGGCGGCAGCTGCGCTGACGGGCGGTCGGGTGACGGTCCCGCACTGGCCCGTCCACTCGACCCAGCCGGGTGCGTTGCTCGCCGACATCCTGACGGAGATGGGCGCCCGCGTCACGCGACGCAGCGGCGTGCTCGCCGTCACCGGGACGGGCGAGATCCGGGGCGTCGACCTCGATCTGTCGGCTGCGAGCGAGCTGACCCCGTCGCTGTTCGCGCTCGCGGCGTTCGCGGACTCGCCGAGCACGCTCCACGGCATCGGTCACATCCGCGGCCACGAGACCGACCGCATCGCCGCCCTGGTCGGCAACCTCCGCGCGCTCGGAGGGTCGGCCGAAGAGCTCGAGGACGGCATCCGGATCATTCCCACGCCGCTGCGTGGCGGGCTCTGGCGGGCTCACCACGACCACCGGATGGCGACCGCGGGCGCGATCATCGGCCTGCGCGTTCCGGGGGTCGAGGTCGACGACATCGGCACCACGGCCAAGACGATGCCGGAGTTCCCCGAGCTGTGGGCAGAGATGCTCGCCGGCGATGCGCGGGTCGACGGGTGAGCTGGCTCGGCGGCGACGACGACCTCGACGAGGAGTACGACGAGTCCGACATCCGGATGCGTCCGAACCCGAAGGCGAACCGGCCCCGCACGAAGCGCCGCCCGGCACACAGCGATGCGCAGGTCGCTCGCGTGGTGGGAGTCGATCGCGGCCGTTACACGGTGCTCATCGATGAGGACGGCGACGACGAGCACACGACCCTCGCGGTCCGGGCTCGTGAGCTGCGCAAGCAGCCGATCGTCAGCGGCGACCGCGCACGCGTCGTCGGCGACGTGTCGGGCGAGGAGGGCACGCTGGGCCGCATCGTCGGCATCGAACCACGCACGACCTTGCTGCGCCGCAGCGCTGACGACACCGATCAGGTCGAGCGGATCGTCGTGGCCAACGCTGATCAGATGGTCATCGTCGTGGCGGCGGCCGACCCGGAGCCGCGCCCGCGCCTCGTCGACCGCTACCTCATCGCGGCCCTCGACGCCGGCATCCATCCGCTCCTCGTGGTGACCAAGACCGACCTGGCCGACCCCTCGACGTTCCTCGCTCACTTCGAGGGCGTGGATGACCTCGAAGTACTCACGAGCGGACGCGAGCGGATGCCGGTGGCCGAGCTCGGCGCGAAGCTCGTGGGCCACGCGACGGTGTTCGTCGGCCATTCCGGCGTCGGCAAGTCCACCCTCGTGAACGCACTCGTTCCCACCGCGGCCAGAGCGACGGGGCACGTCAACGAGGTCACCGGACGCGGTCGGCACACGTCGAGCTCCACCGTCTCGCTCCGCTACCGCGGACCGGAGGGCCGCGGGTGGGTCATCGACACACCCGGGGTGCGCTCGTTCGGACTCGGACACGTCGACCCCGCCAACATCCTCGCCGCCTTCACCGACCTCGCCGCCGTCGCCGAGGAGTGCCCCCGCGGGTGCACCCACCTGCCGGACGCGCCCGACTGCGCGATCATCGAGGCGGTCGTCGAGGGCCGGCTCGGGGAACGCGGCCCGGCACGCCTCGATTCGCTGCAGCGCCTGCTCGGGACGTTCTCGGCGGGCGTCGATCCGGCTGTCCGCCGCTCTAGGCTGGAATCATGACGCGTCTGGAACCGGGCGATCCCGCCCCCGCATTCACTCTCGACGACCAGGACGGCTCGACGGTCTCGCTGTCGGACCTCCGCGGACGGCGCACGGTCGTCTTCTTCTACCCCGCTGCCATGACCCCCGGCTGCACGCGAGAGGCATGCGACTTCCGCGACAGCGTCGAGTCGCTGCGCGCCGCGGGCATCGAGGTCCTCGGCGTCTCCCGCGACGACGAGGCGAAGCTGCGGCGCTTCCGCGAGCAGGAGCAGCTGACCTATCCCCTGCTGAGCGACCCCGATCACGCCCTGCACGAGGCGTACGGCGCGTGGGGAGAGAAGAAGAACTACGGCAAGACGGTCGAAGGCGTCATCCGCTCGACGTTCGTGATCGACGCGGATGGCCGGATCGAGCACGCGCTGTACAACGTGAAGGCGACGGGCCACGTCGCCCGCGTCCGGGCGCTGCTCGGTCTCGACTGATCGGCGCGGCCGCCGGGCCCGGCGTCAGGCGTCGTCGCGGTCGCGCGCCGCGCGGCGCGTGGCGGCCACGAGGAGCACGAAGCCCACGACGCCCGGCACGGCGATGAGCACTGCGGTGCCGGCATCGGCGTACTGACCGGTCGCGGCCCCGAGCGCGACGGCGAGGATCAGCAGCTGCGCGACGATGCCCCCGGAGCGACCCCACGAGATCCGGCGCCAGACCGACACCGCGAACGCGACGAGGGCCACCGCACCGATCGCCGTCAGCACGATGAGCGCGACGGAGCTCGGGACATCGATCGTGTCGCCGCGCAGGAGAGCGACGATCTCCCACCCGACGACGGCGAACAGCGCAACGGCCTCAGCGGCGAGCACGGCTCCCGCGATGCGTTCGACAGCAGAGGGAGCCATGGCATCCGATCTTCGATCCAGGCCGCGCGATGCCGGTATTCACGGCCCGACGGCGAGCAAATCCGCAGTTCACCCTTGATTCATCTGTCCGGGCTATGGGACGATAGATCAAGCCGTGTGCTCCCACAGCGAAGTGGGGCGAGCATCCGCTCGCACACTTATCCAGGGTAACGGACTACCCGAGTCCGGCCTGACAAGAATCACCACCCCAAGGAGCACCACATGGATTGGCGCGACAAGTCTGCCTGCCTGACCGTCGACCCCGAACTCTTCTTCCCCGTGGGCAACACGGGCCCCGCCGTCGACCAGATCGAGAAGGCGAAGGCCGTCTGCGCCCGTTGCACCGTGACGGAGATCTGCCTGCAGTACGCCCTCGAGACCGGTCAGGACTCGGGCGTCTGGGGAGGCCTCTCCGAGGACGAGCGCCGCGCACTGAAGCGCCGCGCCGCTCGCGCACGCCGCGCCTCCTGAACCACTCGCCGACCCCGCCGCCGACACGTCGGGGCGGGGTTCGTGCGTTGAACGGGACGCTCCGTCGGGCTCAGCCCGCGTCGCGCTCGATGTAGCGCAGCGGGATGTCGATGGTCACCTCGGTGCCGCTCCCGACGAGCGTGTGCCAGTCGATCGTCCCGCTGAGCTCCCCCTGGATGAGGGTGCGAACGATCTGCGTGCCCAGTCCGCGGCCGACCTGCCCCTCGGGCAGACCGCTTCCCGAGTCGCGCACCTTCACCTCGAGGCGCTCCCCCGACCGCTCCGCGACGATCTCGACATCGCCCTCCGTGCCGGCGAGACCGTGCTCGACCGCGTTCGTCACGAGCTCGGTCAGCGCGAGGGCGAGAGGCGTGGCGTACTCACTGGGAAGCGTGCCGAAACGGCCGGTCGAGCGGGTCCGGGCGCGCGTGTTGGGCGCGGCCGCGACTTCGGCCACGAGCTTCAGCACGCGCGCGAAGACCTCGTCGAAGTCGACGTTCTGCGCCAGCCCCTCCGACAGGGTGTCGTGCACGACCGCGATGGCCGAGACCCGGCGCATCGCCTGCGTCAGGGCGTCACGGGCCTCCTCCGAGTGCGTGCGACGCGCCTGGATCCGCAGCAGCGATGCGACGGTCTGCAGGTTGTTCTTGACGCGGTGGTGGATCTCGCGGATCGTCGCGTCCTTGGTGATGAGCTCCTGCTCCTGGTGTCGGATCTCACTGACATCACGACACAGCACGATCGCTCCGATCCGCGTGCCGTGGTCGCGTAGGGGGATCGTCCGCAGCGAGACCGTCACACCGCGAGCCTCGATGTCCGCCCGCCACGGTGCACGGCCGGCCATCACGATCGGCAGCGACTCGTCGAACTCGCGCTTGCTCGGGAGGATCGCCGTGGCCACATCGATCAAGGGCTCCCCCTCGAGCTCGTCCTCGAAGCCCAGCCGGTTGAAGGCCGAGAGAGCGTTGGGGCTCGCGAAGGTCGTCATGCCGTCGACGTCGAGCCGGATGAGTCCGTCGGATGCGCGCGGTGCACCGCGACGCGGTGCGGTCGGGGCGTTGAGGTCGGGGAAGTCGGAGGATGCGACCATCCCGAACAGATCATCGGCACAGTCGTTGAAGGTGATCTGCTGACGTGACGGTGTCCGGGCCTCGCCGAGGTTGGTGTGACGGGTGAGCACACCGACGACGTGCGCCGGGCGCCCCTCGGCTGCCCGCTCGCGCACAATGGGAACTGCGCGCACGCGCGTGGGCGTCTCCTCGAACCAGTCCGGCGACGCGGAGTCGACGATGCGGGCCTGGGTGAAGGCATCCTTCACCTGCGTGCGCCACTGGGGGCGCACGCGGTCGCCGACGATGTCGCGATAGAACAGCGTCGCCGCTCCACCGGGACGAGTGTGAGCCACCGCGATGAAGGAGTCGTCGGCCGTCGGCACCCAGATCACGATGTCCGCGAACGCGAGGTCCGCCAGCAGCTGCCCGTCACCGGCGAGCCGGTGGAGCCACTCGACATCGGCGTCGGTGGACAGTCCTTGAGCATGGACGAGATCGCTGAGGGTCGACACCATCCCAGACTACGGGGCGGACCCCGCCGGTACGGCGCGCTCCGTCACACGCTGCCGCCGTCGTGACTGTGACACCGGGCGCGCCGGCGGCGAGACCGCCTCGCCGACGAATCGACGGACGGCCGCGGGGATCGGGCCTCTCCCGCTCCCCTCGCCGACGGGCCGCGCCGCCAGCAGCGCGGCGTCGGTGGCCCGCGGATCCCACGGAACGAACCAGCACCGCTCGATCCCGGCGTATCGCTCGAAACTGCGGCGGATCTGGCCCCGCGGATCGATCCCGAGCGGCCCACCCCTCAGCTTGTTGACGACGACGTGCACCGGAACGGCGCCGACGATAGACCGCAGATCGGGGTACACACGCAGGAACCGCGAGAGGCCCACGGGATCGGCGGCGGCGACCGCCACGACGACGTCCGCGGACTCGAGCGCGGCGAGCGTCGCACCGTTGCGGCGCGGCCCGTCGAGATCGCTCACGATCTCCTCGTCGCGTTCGAGAGAGCCGGAGACATCGACGAAGACGTCATCGACCCAATCGCGGCAGGTCTCGAGCACGCGTGCGACGCGATCGAAACCGAGTTCCGGCCACCGAGACGTGCGGTTGATCCCCGGGAGTACCTCGACGGCACCGGCGGGCTCGGCGATCCGCGTCAGCTCCGCCGGAGTCAGCTCTCCCCGCGCCACCCGACGGCATGCCGCCGCGAGCCCCGGCCCTTCGTCGGGGATGCCGAGCGCCATCGCGACGGCTGGCGCGTGCGTGTCGGCGTCAGCGAGCGCGACGCGGCGGCCGTCTCGTGCTGTCTCGCGAGCGAGCTCGATCGCGAGGGTGGTGCGCCCCGGAGCGCCGGACGCTCCCCACACGACGATCACCCGGCCGCGCGAGCGGCTCGACGGCGCAGGTGCGGGGACGGCGCTCACGACGTCCAGGGCGTCCGCGCCGGCGTCGGCGATCGCGATGCCGAGGACTTCCGCGACGCGGCGCTCGGCGGGGTCGCGCACCCAGGCGACGATCCGGGTCGCTGCGCGATCGCAGAGCTCGACGACCTCCCGCGTGAGCCAGGCTCGGGATGCAGCGAGCACCAGCACATCGGCATGCGCGACGGCGTCCGCTGCGCCGGGACGATCGATCGTCCGTCCGGCAGCACCCGAGACATCGCGCGCTGCCGCGGCCACCTGCTCGGGCGCCAGCACCGCCACGTCGGTCACGCCGCCGGCACCCAGCCGCTCGACGAAGCTGCCGGCCCCGGGTATCGCCACCACCACGCGCATCAGCGGCCGCCGCCCGCAGCGGGGACGACGGACAGGGCGTCTCCGGCTCCGATCGCCGCGAGCAGGACGGCGACGTCCTCGCGCGGGACCACCAGCTCGACGGCCGCAGAGCGCTGCTGGGCGACGAGGCCCTCACTGGTCTGAAGAGCCCGGACCGTGGCGTCCGGAACGAGGATCCGCGGGTCGGCGAACACACCGCGCTCACGCTCGGGAGCGCTCCACACCTCGACACGGGTTCCCGCCGACACCGACCCCGGGACCGCATTCGTCGTCTGCACCACGATCGTCGTCGCGTCCGCGTCCGCAGGTGACGCCACGGCGTCCCGCGGCACGAGCTCGCCCACCGGTATCGTCCGCGTCGCGACACCGCCGGGCTCGAGTGTGCCCGGCGCCGCGTACATCTCGTCGGCCGCACCCAGCGCCACCTCGACGACCCGCAGGTCGGCGGCCTCGATCGGATCGCCGACCACGATCGTGCGCGCGGCGCTGAGGACCGCGGAGGTCTGCCGCGCCGCCGCCACGACGGACCAGACCCCCGCGATGGAGATCAGCACGAGAGCGATGCCGACGACGACACGAGCATCGGCCCGACGGATGCGGCTGCGGAACGAGGTGCGTACGACCATGACCCCATCGTGGGCGAGTGCGAGCGACGACGTCGCCGGTTGTCCACAGGGGTGTCAAGGACCAGCCGGAAGAGGACGTGCCCGCGGATAATGGAGTCATGCCCGCCACCCCCGACAGCGCGCGCTTCCTCACCCCGTCCCAGGTCGCAGAGATGCTGCAGATCGAGGTGGACGAGGTGATCGCGCTCGTCCACGAGGGACGACTGGTCGGCGCGAAGGTGGGAACTCCTCCCCGGTGGCGGATCGAGTCGGCCAGCGTGGAGGACTACCTCGACGCTCAGATCGAGGATGCCCGTCGCGCGGCGCTGTGGCAGCAGTCCCAGGTGGCCAGCTTTCCCGAGCTGTGGGGCCGGCAGAAGCCGCGGAAGTGAGCGATCACCCTTCCGCGCTGTCGAGGTGCAGGGTCCGAAGTGCCGGATAGCCGATCATCCGATGCCCGATGACCGCGCTCGCACGCCGGGGCTCCCCCGCGTCATGCAGCGCGAGATCGAAGTGGTCCGCGCCTGCTCGGTCGATCGTGCCCGTCCAGCTGACGCCCCCGCTCACCACGACGCGAACCCCGACCCGACGGCGCGCGACATCGCGAAGGACGAAGCCGAGCGTCATCCGCTCGGCGAGCGGCGAGCGACCCCGGGCGGGGCGCGCACTGCGGAGCAGATCGGGCTCGGCAGCGGCGACTGACGCGATCGCGTGCAGGGGGACAACCGCGGCCCGGGCCCCGGCGCTGCTCGCGATGCCGATCCAATCGGAACCCGCACCGGTCAGACAGCCACGAACCCCGTCCGCCTCGATCACGTCGATCGCGATCTCGACGCCCGTCAGCTCCGCGAGGCGCTCGCGCAGCGTCAGCCGTGAGAGGCGCAGACGCTCGGCCTCCGTATCCAGCGCGGCTCGCTCAGCCTCCCACTCGGTGTCGAGCTGGAGTTCGAGATCCTCGAAGAAACGCTGCCATCGCACGCGGCGAGGTTAGGCCGTCGAGAACGACCCCGGGGAGCGTTCTCCACAGGTTGGAGGATTCTCATCCGGCCGGATTCGGCAGTGTGTTGTACTCGTCGGCGTTGGGAGAGCCGAGGAGAAGGAGGTGCGCGCGATGACGTCGATGAGCGCTGGCGAGCCCCGTCGCTACCCCCGGATCGGGTCCTCGCTCGATATCGCCGAGTATTTCGCAGCGCAGCCGACATCGACCGCCGATCTGCCGGATCCCGAACCGTTGGCGCGCAACCTGACGCGCGGCGTCCTCGAGGTCCTCGCCGGTGTTCGCGAGGTCGAGCAGCTCGCGCGGTGGTTGAGCGAGGATGCCTTCCGCGTGCTGGTGACGCGCGCGAACCTCGCCGCTCGGGCACGCAGCGCGAGGCAGGTCACCCCGGCGCGACCGGTCTATTCGATCGTCAGGGTGAGGATGTGCGAGCCGGCGGACGGCATCGTCGAGGGCACAGTCGTCGTCACCACTCCGCACCGGACGCGCGCGGTGGCGCTCCGGCTCGAGGGCCTCGACGGCCGATGGCGGGCGACCTCGCTCGCCCTGCTGTGACCGGCGCTACTGCTTGTACGACGAGAGGAAGTTGCCCAGCCGCTCGATCGCCTCGGTCAGCACGCGAGCCTCGGGCAGCGTGACGATGCGGAGGTGATCCGGGTCCGGCCAATTGAAGCCGGTCCCCTGTACGAGGAGAACGTGCTCCGCGACGAGGAAGTCGTAGACGAGCTTGCCGTCGTCATGGATGTCGTAGACCTCGGGGTCGAGGCGAGGGAAGGCGTACAGCGCACCCTCGGGCTTGTGACAGGTCACGCCCGGGATGCTCTCGAGACCCTGCCATGCGGCATCCCGCTGTTCGTGCAACCGCCCCGTCGGCGCGATCAGCGCTTCGATCGACTGCACGCCCGACAGCGCCGCCTGCACCGCGAACTGCGCGGGAACGTTCGGGCACAGACGTGTCGAGGCGAGCAGCTGGATGCCCTCGAGGAAGCCCTTCGCATGCGCCTTCGGTCCTGTGATGACGAGCCAGCCCGAGCGGTACCCCGCGACGCGGTACGTCTTGGAGAGGCCGTTGAAGGTGAGGCAGAGGAGGTCGGGGGCGAGGGTCGCCAGCGGGATGTGAGTCGCCTCGTCGTAGAGGATCCGGTCGTAGATCTCGTCCGAGAGCAGGAGGAGCGAGTTCTCCCGAGCGATCTGGACGATGCCCTCGAGCACCTCGCGGCTGTACACCGCGCCCGTGGGGTTGTTCGGGTTGATGACGACGATCGCCTTCGTCTGCGGGGTCACCTTCGATCGGATGTCGTCGAGGTCGGGCTCCCAACCCTGGGTCGCATCGCACAGGTAGTGCACGGGCTTGCCGCCGCCGAGGCTCGTCATGGCGGTCCACAGCGGGTAGTCGGGCGCCGGGATCAGCACCTCGTCACCCTCGTCGAGGAGCGCCTGCATCGTCATCGTGATGAGCTCGGAGACGCCGTTTCCGAGGTAGACGTCATCGGGGTCGACGTGCGGGAAACCCGGGACCTCTTCATACCGCGACACGACGGCGCGGCGAGCGGAGAGGATGCCGCGGCTGTCGCTGTAGCCGTGCGCGTGGGGCACCGACTCGATCATGTCGCGCACGATCTGAAACGGCGCCTCGAAGCCGAAGATCGCCGGGTTGCCGGTGTTCAGCTTGAGCACCCGATGCCCGTCGGCCTCGAGTCGATCGGCCTCGGCCAAGGCGCTACCACGGATCTCGTAGAGGACGTCCTTGAGCTTCGATGACTGATCGAGGGTGCGGCGGTTCATGCGATCAGGATATCCGGGGGCCGAGCGGGCCGATCGACGATGCGTGGCCCGCTCGCCGGATCACTTCTTCTTGCCGGCGGCGCGCCGTGCCGCGCGGTTGCCCGCGTCTCCGGCATCCTCGTTCGCGCCCATCTTCTGACCGAACGCGCCCCGCGGTGCGTCGGCGGGGGCGTCCTGCTCGGCCGCCTGCTGACGCGCCTTCGCCGTCGCGGTCTTCTGGACCTGACCGCGGTCGTTGCGCACCTCGACCTCGCCCGAACCTGTGTCGCTCGGGGCGGAGTACTCGAGCTTCTGCGTCTCGACAGGCGTCGGGGTGAGCCCCTTGGCGTCGACGTCACCACTCTCGGCGGAGCGCACCTCGACCTCGAGGTTGTAGAGGAAGCCGACCGACTCCTCCTTGATCTGGCTCATCATCGACTGGAACATCTCATACCCCTCGCGCTGGTACTCGATGAGCGGGTCGCGCTGGGCCATCGCGCGCAGGCCGATGCCGTCCTTGAGGTAGTCCATCTCGTAGAGGTGGTCGCGCCAGCGGCGGTCGAGCACCTGCAGCACGACACGGCGCTCCAGTTCGCGCATCGCGGGCTCGCCCAGCGATTCCTCGCGCTGCTGATAGGCAATCTTCGCGTCGGAGAGCAGCTCGCGCTTGAGGACGTCGGCGGTGATGCGTCCCTTGTTCCCGGCCTCGGCCACGACCTCGTCGATCGTGACGCCCACGGGGTAGAGCGTCTTCAGCTCGGTCCAGAGGGCGTCGAAGTCCCAGCTCTCGGTGTGGCCCGAAGACGTGTGGTCGTCGATGACGGCGCTGATGGCGTCTTCGATGAAGTGCTGCACGCGCTCCGAGAGGTCGTCGCCGTGAAGCACCTGGCGGCGGTCGGCGTAGATCGCCTCGCGCTGGCGGTTGAGCACGTCGTCGTACTTCAGGACGTTCTTGCGGATCTCGGCGTTGCGCGCCTCGACCTGAGACTGCGCGCTCTTGATCGCGCGCGAGACCATCGACGACTCGATCGCGACGTCTTCGGGGAAGTTCGTGCGAGCGAGGATCGCCTCGGCGGCGCCCGACTGGAACAGGCGCATGAGGTCGTCGGTCAGCGAGAGGTAGAACCGGCTCTCACCGGGGTCGCCCTGACGGCCCGAACGACCGCGCAGCTGGTTGTCGATGCGGCGCGACTCGTGACGCTCGGTGCCGAGCACGTAGAGACCGCCGGCTGCGACGACCTTCTCGGCCTCCTCGGCGACGGTCTCCCGCACCGACGAGAAGACCTCGTCCCACGCGGCCTCGTACTCCTCCGGAGTCTCGACGGGGTCGAGCCCGCGCGACTTCATCTCCTGGACGGCGAGGAACTCCGCGTTACCGCCGAGCATGACGTCGGTACCGCGACCGGCCATGTTGGTCGCGACCGTCACGGCGCCCAGGCGACCGGCGCGGGCGACGACCTCGGCCTCACGGGCGTGGTTCTTGGCGTTGAGGACCTCGTGCTTGACGCCCTTCTTGGCAAGCAGGCGCGAGAGGTACTCGCTCTTCTCGACGCTCGTCGTACCCACGAGCACCGGCTGACCGGCCGCGTGGCGCTCGACGATGTCTTCGACGACCTGCGCGAACTTCGCGGTCTCGTTCTTGTAGACGAGGTCGGGCTGGTCCTTGCGGATCATCGGCTTGTTCGTCGGGATGGGGACGACGCCGAGCTTGTAGGTCGACATGAACTCGGCCGCCTCGGTCTCGGCGGTACCGGTCATGCCCGAGAGCTTGTCGTAGAGACGGAAGTAGTTCTGCAGCGTGACGGTGGCGAGGGTCTGGTTCTCAGCCTTGACCGGAACGCCTTCCTTCGCCTCGATGGCCTGGTGGATGCCCTCGTTGTAGCGGCGGCCGACGAGGATGCGGCCCGTGTGCTCGTCGACGATCATGACCTCGTCGTTCATGACGACGTAGTCGGTGTCGCGCTTGAACAGGGCGCGCGCCTTGATCGAGTTGTTCAGGAACGAGATGAGCGGGGTGTTCGCCGACTCGTAGAGGTTGTCGATGCCGAGGTAGTCCTCGACCTTCTCGATGCCGGGCTCGAGAACACCGACGGTGCGCTTCTTCTCGTCGACCTCGTAGTCGACGCCCGGTTCGAGGGTGAGGGCGACGCGCGCGAACTCGACGAACCAGCGGTTCGCCTCGCCCGACGACGGCCCCGAGATGATGAGGGGGGTGCGGGCCTCGTCGATGAGGATCGAGTCGACCTCGTCGACGACGGCGAAGAAATGGCCGCGCTGCACGAGGTCCTCACGGCGCCACGCCATGTTGTCGCGCAGGTAGTCGAAGCCGAACTCGTTGTTCGTGCCGTACGTGATGTCGGCCGCGTACTGCTCGCGGCGCACCTCGGGGGTCTGACCCGAGACGATCGTTCCCGTCGTCATGCCGAGCGCGCGGTAGACGCGGCCCATGAGCTCGGACTGGTACGAGGCGAGGAAGTCGTTGACCGTGATGACGTGGACGCCCTTGCCGGCGATCGCATTCAGGTAGGCCGCGAACGTGGCCGTCAGCGTCTTTCCCTCACCGGTCTTCATTTCGGCGATGTTGCCGAGGTGGAGGGCCGCACCACCCATGACCTGCACGTCGTACGGACGCTGACCGAGCGTGCGCTTCGCGGCTTCGCGCACGGCGGCGAACGCCTCTGGCATCAGCCGGTCCAGGGTCTCGCCCGCTTCGTGGCGGGCACGGAGCTCGGCCGTCTCGTTCCGCAGCTCCTCGTCGGTGAGGCGGGCGTAATCCTCTTCGAGCGCGCCCACGGCCTTGACGATCTGCTGCAGACGGCGCAGCACGCGGCCCTCACCGGCGCGGAGCAGTTTCTCGAGAGGGTTGGCCACAGCGGATCTCCATCTGTCGGGTGCGCCGACGCCACGTCGGCCGCGCCCGCGCGTACGCACGGGCATATGGAGCCATGTTATCGGGCCGTGACCTTGGCGTCGCCTGCGAGAGCCGACGACATCCCCTCCCGCGCCGACCGGCGAGACCTAGGATCGGAACATGGCCGGATTCTGGGGCAGACGCAAGCAGGAACAGCAGAAAGTCGCCGACGCGGACGCGAACCTCGCACGCGAGGCCGACATCGCTCTCGTCGGAGCGGACGAGCGCCTGCGTGTCACGAGCGACGAGATGGTGTTCGCCGAGGCTGAGCTCGGCGAGGAGGCCACCGCGCCGCTGCGGGAGGCCATCGCCTCCGTTCGCCATCACCTCGGCGAGGCGTTCCACCTCAAGCAGCTCAACCACGACGAGATCCCCGACACCCCCGAAGAGGTACGCACGCGCAATGCGCGCATCGTGCAGCTGTGCGAGTGGGCCCAGGATCTTCTCGACGATCGTGTCTCCGCGCTGTCCGAGGCGATCGAGCGCGCACGCCGGGCTCCGGAGATCCTCGTCGGCATCCGGAACGACGTCGCCGTCCTCCGCGAGCGCGTTGGCCCCGCACGCGCCGTCATCGAGCGCGTGTCCGGCCGCTACCACCCCGATGCCCTCAACCGCGTGAGCGGGAACGCCGACGAAGCGGCCGGACTGCTCGAGTTCGCCGAGCACGGCGCCGATGTCGCCGAACGTCGACGCGCGGCCGGCGAGCGCGGACCCGCGAACATCGCCCTCGAGACCGCCACCGAGGCCGTGCGCCGTGCCCGCACTCTGCTCGACGCGGTCGACGACTTCGAGGTCGAGGCGCTGCGGGCGCAGTCGACGCTCGCCGATGTCGTCGCCGACTCCCGTGACGACCTCATCGCCGCTCGCACCGCGCCGCAGACACCCGCGGTGACCACGGCGATGGCGGAGCTTCAGCAGGCGCTGACGCGCGTCAGCCCCGCCGGCACCCCGGGCGACCCGTTCGCGGAGCTGTCGATGCTCCGCGAGAAGAACGCCGCGCTCGACGTCGCCGTCGACACGGCGCGCGAGCGCGCCGCTCGTCCGGTCCCGCCCGAGAGCCACGTCCGACATGCGATCGACGACGCCGACCGCCAGCTCTCCGTCGCTCGGAGCGTCATCGCCGGCCACCGCGGCTGGATCGGTGCGGACGCCCGCACCCGACTCGCCGAAGCCGAGAGCCTGCGGCTCGGGCTCGCTCCTGCCGGGCCGATCTCAGAAGACGACCGCGAGAAGGCTCTCGCGGACGCTCGGCGGTGCGCCGCGCTCGCCGGCGAGGCCCTCCACCTCGCCCAGCGCGACATCGACGGCTCGCGCCCGAACGACGGCTGGGGCGGCCCCGGCGGGTACGGCGGCGGATGGGGCGGTCGCGGCAACGGCGGCAACATGGTCGGCGGCATCCTGGGCGGTCTCGTGATCGGCAGCATGCTCGACGGCATGTTCGACTGACGCCCCGGCTGCGGCCGACATGCGACGGGGGCGGATGCCGCGATGGCACCGCCCCCGTCGTCGTCCTCAGCTCAGGACGCCAGCTCCGCCTCCGGCGGTGCCGCCGCGGTCAGCGAGATCACACCGTAGTCCCAGCCCTTGCGGCGGTACACCACGCTCGGGTGATCGGTGCGGGCGTTGATGAACAGGAAGAAGTCGTGGCCGACGAGCTCCATCCGATCCACGGCTTCCTCGACGGTCATCCACTCCGCACCGAACTCCTTGGTGCGGATGACGACGGGCGTGTAGTCGTCCTCTTCGGCGGAGTCTCCGATGACGGGCACCTCGCCCGTCGCCACGGCCCGCAGGACCTCGACCGACGCGGGCTCCACGTCGATGCCCTCGAGCGCGCCCGTGCCCTTGTCGAGCTTGGCGCCGCGAGGGTGATTGCGCGCGTCGACGCGCTTGTCCTTCGCGCGACGGACCTGCTCGACGAGCTTGTCGACCGCGAGGTCGAGGGCGACGAACTTGTCGCCGTCCGTGGCCTCTGCCCGGACGATCGGTCCCTTTCCGGTGAGGGTCAGCTCGACGGTCTCGTCATCCATGCGCCCGTTGCGGTAGGCGTGATGCGTGACCTTGATATCGAGGCGCTGCGCACGAGGTGCGAGCGTCTCGATGCGACTGGACTTCTCTTCAGCCACCGTGCGGAAGCGATCCGTGATCCCGACTCCCACGCCGACGATGCTGGTTTCCATCCTGACCTCCTTGCTCCGGTCCGCCCGGTTCAAGGGCGGACCTTCGTTCGCCTTGGTCTCCCCCACGCTAGTGCGGCGAGCGCGCGTTGTCACTCATGAACCGCCGGGAATATCTTCGGCGGCAGCCCGGAGAGGCGTATCGGCCAGCACGACGGCGCCGACGACTCGCAGACCGGCTCCGTCGAGCGCAGCTCGCGCGGCGCGGAGTGTCGCTCCCGTGGTCATGACGTCGTCGACGATGACGACCGAGCCCGTGCGCGAGCGTGCGGTGAACGCGCCCGCGACGTTGCGGCGGCGTTCCTCTCGTCCGAGCAGACGCTGGTCGGCGACGTGGCCTCGGGGGCGCAGCCATCGCGCCGTGCGCGCCTCGCAGCGCCGTGCGAGCATCTCGGGCACCGCATAGCCGCGTCGCCGCAGGGCCGCACGGGAGGGCGGCACCGGGACGAGCACGGCATCCTGCCACCCCGCGTCGCGGACGAGCTCCGCCGTCAGAGTTCCGAGGGGGCGTGCGAGTGCCGTCCTCCCGTCTTCCTTGAAAGCCCGGATGACGCGTGCCGTCGTGTCCGCGTACCGCGCCACGCTCCACACCTCGAGCCCGTCGGCATCACGTCGCCTCGGCTGCGGGATCGCCGCGGCGCAGCGCCTGCAGAGCGGACGGCCGGGTGCGTCGCATCCCGCGCACCACACCGGGATGAGAAGGTCGAGCGCGTCGGCGAGGTCTTCCCGCCAGCGCTCACGGCGGGCACGATTCGGCAGCACGCTCTCATGCTGTCCCCGGGGGCCGGCGCGAAATAGCCGGCGGACTGCGGCTGGGGGTGCAGCCGCCCGTCCGGTCACTGGGGAGGAATCAGCGCGGCGAGCCCTGCTGCGTCGCGAGGACGCGGACGCCGCCCGCCACCGTCGGCCAGGCCTGCCCCTTCTGGGCGTACAGGACGCCCTCGCTGTCGAGAAGGCGTACGGCCCGCAGCTGGTTCGTAGCCGCGATCGCCACCGGGCCCGCCGGCGCCGCGATCTCCTCGCCGAAACCGCCCACCGATTGCGAGATGACGACATCGGCGTCGCCGTTCTCCGCGAGGACCGCGATCGTCGACCCGTCGACCCAGCTCGCATCGATGCCGGTGCCCGGGAGACGTGCGACGGTCTCGCGGTCGCCGAGACCGACGGGTGCACCGTCGTCATCGCGGAGGACGCCGGCGATCCACAGCGCCGGGCGCGAGCCGTCGCGCACCAGCGCCGCGATGCGCGTGCCATCGCGCGACACCTCGATGCTCGAGATCTGCGACGCGCCCGGCCACGCGTTCGCGATGGGGACGACCGTGCCGTCGTCTCCGGTCGCCGTGAGCCCCGACGGGTCGCCGGCGGGAACACTCCAGATGAAGCCCTGCGGATCGATCGTCGGGTCGATCAGGCCCGCGCGCTCGTCCACGACTTCGAAGGTCGCGTCGTCACGAGCCCGTACGACAGCTCCGGCGGTCGTGCGAACCACGGCAGTGCTGCGATCCGCCCCCACCTGGATCGACTCCGGCTCGAGCTCGGGGATGACGGTCGACAGCCCCGGCAGGGGCTCGACCTCGGAGCCGGAGAGGAAGCCGAACGCGTCCTCCGTCAGGACTGCCGGTCGGACATCGACGCGGATGGGTCGGACATCGACGGCCTGGGCCGCGACGGGCTCGCCGTCAACGGACATCTGCGCACCGCGGATTCCCGCCGACTGCAGGCTCGCGTCGAGCTGCGCCTGCATCCGGTTGCGGGTCTCCGGCACGATGGCCAGTGCCGACTGCGACAGGGGCACCTGCGCCACCCCCGCATCGAGCGGAACGGCACGGGTCGCGAGCTCCAGGCTCTCGGGGAACGCCGAGTAGACGGCGCCCGACAGCCAGGGGCTCGGATCGCCGTCGATGAGAGCCTCGGTGATGTGGGTCGCGGCGTTCGTCGCCGGGAACCAGCGACGGTCGGGCACGAGGTAGGTCCACGACCGATCGAAGTACATGACGGAGTACTCGCGGAAGACCGCCTGGAACCGGGCACGGTCGAGCACGACGCCGTCGGGTGCTTCCGAGATCCGCCACTCGCCGTCGACCTCGACGAGGCTGAAGTCCAGCGGCATCGAACCGCCGTCGGTCACCGACAGCGCGCCGGTGGCGTCGACGGCCGCTTCTGGGGTGATGGAGACCGTGACCGTACCGTCGCCGGCCACGGTGTAGAGGCGTTCGCCCGGCAAGTCGATCGTCGCCCGGGCGGTCGGCTGCCACGACGAACGGAAGTCGGGCGCGAGGAACTGCCGCGCGGTGCCCCAATCGTCGCGGGGGCCGGAGCCCGCCGCAAGGAACCCCGCCACGATCTGCTGCGGGGTCGCTCCCGGTGGCGGATCGTCGGGCAGGAACGAGAAGTCGACCGCGCCGGCCTCCTGGTCGATGGGCGCGCCGGCGACGACAGGGCCCGAGGTCGGCAGCCCGGTGCAGCCCGTGAGCACCACGGCGCACAGCATCGCCAGAGCCGTGGCGATCGGACGCAGACGCTTCACGATGAGCCTTTCGCGGGACGGGGCAGGGATATGGGCTGGGTGAGTCCCAGATCGTCGAAGGGTACGCCGTCCTCCCCCGGATCGGTCGGGAGCGGCGAGTGACCGTCGAGCGGCTCGCTGCGCCGGGGAATGGTCAGCACGAAGTTCGTCCCCCGTCCCAGCTCGGACCACACCGCGAGGGTGCCGCCGTGCAGTCGGGCGTCGCCGAGGGCGATCGAGAGCCCGAGACCGGTGCCGCCGATGGTGCGCTTGCGCGACGGGTCCGCGCGCCAGAAGCGGTCGAAGACGCGCTCGGCGTCGGCGGGCCGCATACCGAGACCGTAGTCGCGCACTCCGATGGCCACGGCTCGAGCATCGCTGTCGACGCTCACCACGATCGGGCGGCCTTCGCCATGCTCGATCGCGTTGCCCAGCAGGTTCCGGACGATCCGACGCACGCGCCGGGGGTCCATCTCGACGGGCGAGTAGCCGCCGGGCGCCACGAGACGCACGTCGCTGCCATGCTGCTCCGCGAGCTGGGCCATGGAGGCGATGACGTCCTCGGCGAGCTGAGTCATGCTCGTGGGCTCGCTCTCGAGCTGTACCGAGCCGGCGTCGTAGCGGCTGATCTCGAGCAGGTCGGTGAGCAGGACCTCGAACCGGTGCACCTGGTCGTGGAGCAGCTCGGCGGCACGCGCGGCCACCGGATCGAAGTCGTCGCGACGGTCGTTGAGCATGTCGGAGGCGAGGCGGATCGTCGTCAGCGGTGTCCGCAGCTCGTGCGAGACGTCGGACACGAACCGCTGCTGCACCTGCGACAGCTCGGCGAGCTCCTTGATCTGCGCCTCGATACTGTCGGCCATGGCGTTGAACGACCGTCCGAGGGTGGCGAACTCGTCCTCGCCGCGCACCTGGAGCCGCACCGCGAGGTCGCCCGCCGCCAGTCTCGAGCTGCTCTCCGCCGCCTGCGCGATCGGCTCGGTGACCGAGCGCAGCACGATCCACGAGATCGCGCCGATCAGGACGACCAGCCCCACCCCGACGATCCACAGCGTGATCTGCACGAACGCGAGCGTCTGCGCCTCGCCCGCCAGGTCGTAACCGAGATAGAGCTCGTATGCGCCCACTTCCGGGAGCACGATCTGCTGCCCCACGACGATCCCGGGCACCTGACCGCCGCCGGACGCGGCGAAGCCGACCGGCTGCCACCATTGCAGCTCGTCGTCGCTCTGCACCTGCGAGCGCAGGTCGTCACTGATCCGGTCGGCGGGGAGCCCTGCCGAGTCGAAGTCCTGCGGCGCGATGGCCGACGGTTCGGACGAGATGCGGAACGCGGCGATGCGGTCGGTCGAGGACTGCCGCTGGATGGAGGTGCGCACACTCTCCATCAGGTTGTCGACGGCGACGACATCGCCCCCGACCTCAGCGGCGTCGAGCGTGGCCTGCGCCGACTGCGTCGCCCGCTGCGCTTCGGCGAGCAGCTGCGAGGTGCGCGACTCGAAGAGGTCGTTCTGGATGGCCAGCGACATCCACACCAGCGCCACCGTGATCGTCAACGCCGTCGCGCCGAGCGTGATCGCGACGGTGCGGAATCGCAGCGACCGCCGCCAGGTTCGCGCGAGCCGACGTCCCCAGGACCGCCAGCCGTGCGTCGCCACCGTCGCCGTCGTGACGGTGCGGATAGGCATCGGCGCGTCAGATGACGGCGCCGGCGCGATAGCCGACGCCGCGGACGGTCGTCACGATGCGCGGGTTGTCGGGGTCGATCTCGACCTTCGCCCGCAGCCGCTGCACGTGCACGTTCACGAGTCGCGTGTCGGCCTTGTAGTGATAGCCCCAGACCTGCTCGAGGAGCATCTCGCGCGAGAAGACCTGCTGCGGCTTGGAGGCGAGCGCGACCAGCAGCTCGAACTCCAGCGGCGTGAGCGCGATGACATCGCTGCCGCGGCGCACCTCGTGGCCCTCGACGTCGACGACGAGGTCGCCGATGCGCAGCGACTCCGAGGCCGATGCGTTGGCAGGGCGCAGGCGCGTGCGGATGCGGGCGACGAGCTCCTTGGGGTTGAACGGCTTGACGATGTAGTCGTCGGCGCCCGATTCGAGCCCCCGCACGACGTCCGCCGTATCGGTGCGCGCGGTCAGCATGATGATGGGAACACCGGACTCCGCACGCACCTGCGTGCAGATCTCGATGCCGTCCATGCCGGGCAGCATGAGGTCGAGCAGGATCAGATCGGGCTTCTCGCTGCGCCAGGTGTCGACGGCCGCCGCGCCGTCGGCGCAGAAAACGGTGTCGAACCCCTCGGTGCGCAGCACGATGCCGATCATCTCCGCCAGAGCGGTGTCGTCATCGACCACCAGGATGCGAGAAGTCATGGGCGGCGTTCGTCTTTCGGCTCGGGCTCGCGCGCGACGTGCGCGTACTCACCGTACCCGACCCGCGCACCGTCGACTCCGGATGCTGCGCACGCGTGTGACACGATGGGTTCGACCGAGCCGACTGTTCCAGGAGTGCATCGTGACGTCATACCCCGCGTGGACGCCGGCGCCGCGTCCCGGCATCATCCCGCTTCATCCGCTCTCGTTCGGGGTGATCCTGGGTCGTTCGTTCTCGGCACTGCGTCAGAACCCGAAGGTGTTGCTGGGCTTCGCGCTCGTCGTCCAGACCGTCGCGATCCTCGTCGCCACCGCGGGCATCGTCGCCGTCGGCTTCGCGACCTTCGGCAGGCTCGCGTCCCTGCGACCGGGCACCGACGAGTTCGAGACGGTCCTGGCCGGCTCCATCGCGATCAGCGGCGCCACCGCGCTCGTGCTGTCGCTGGCATCGGGGGCGCTCGGCGTCATCGTGCAGGGGGTCGTGGTCAGTGAGGTCGCGCATGCCGTCGTCGCAGAGAAGCACACCCTCGGCGGCCTGTGGCGTCGCGTGAAGCCAGTGGCCTGGCGTCTGATCGGATACTCGGCGCTCGTCTTCCTCATCGTCGCCGTCGTCATCGGGATCGTCGCCGCCGGGATCGTGGGGCTCGCCGTGAGCGTCGGCCCGGCTGCCATCATCCTCGCGATCATCGTGGGACTGTCCGCGATCCCGCTGAGCCTGTGGCTGAGCACGAAGCTCCTGCTGGTGCCGTCGGTCATCGTGCTCGAGCAGGCGACGGTCTTCGGGGCCGTCGCGCGGTCGTGGCGGCTCACCCGCGGACGATTCTGGCCGACGCTCGGGATTATCGTCATCATCTCGATGAGCTTCGGAGTCCTGGCACAGGTCATCAGCGTGCCCTTCTCGTTCGTCACGATGGGGCTGACATCGGTCATCACCCCGACCGGCGACCCCGAGCCGGGACAGATCATCGCGCTGCTCGTGGGCACGCTTCTCGCACAGGCGTTCGTCACCCTCATCCAGACCATCGCCGTGATCGTGCAGTCGACCGCCGGCGCGCTCGTCTACGTCGACTGCCGCATGCGTCGCGAGGGACTCGATCTCGACCTGTCGTCGTACATCGATCAGCGCGATGCCGGGGTCGCGGCTCCCGACCCGTACCGACGCAACGTCGGCCGCACGATGGACGGCCGCTGGCAGCAGCCCCCCGCGTACGGCGCTCCGCAGCCGGGCTACGGCTACGCCCCGCAACCCGGCTACGCGAGCCAGCCCGGCTATCCGCCGCCGCCGGTCCAGCAACCCGCGTATCGACCCGCGCAGCCCGCGCCCGCCGGATCGCCCGACCCGCAGCAGGCCGGGACCACCGCAGAGCCGCCCGTTGCGCCGACGGATCGTCCGTCATCGACCGACTGGACCGCTCCGGGCGCTGACCGCGCATGAGGCCGTTCGCCACGCCGGTCGCGCCCGACCCCGACGAAGCCCGCCGATGGGCGGAGGAGGAGCTGTCGAAGGCCGCGTACCAGGAGGCCGAGCCCACGCCTGTCGATCGCTTCGCGCGCGGCGTCGTCGACTTTCTCGCCGCCATATTCAACGGGCAGGTACCGGCGACGGTCGGCCCCTGGCTCGCCGCCGTGGCGATCGTCGTGATCCTGGTGCTGGTCGCGGTGGCCATCCTCATCTGGGGGCGCCCGCGAGCGATCGTCCGCTCACGCGCGAGCGTGCCGCTGTTCGGCGAAGACGAGACGCGCAGCGCGGACCAGCTGAGGGCGGACGCCGCGGATGCCGCGAACCGGGGCGCCTGGGACGACGCGATCGTCCTGCGCGTGCGCGCGCTCGCGCGCGGGCTCGCGGAGCGCACGATCATCGACCCCGCCCCGGGCACCACCGTGCACCGCTTCGCGGCCGACGCCGGACGCGTCTTCCGCGCGGAGAGCGCCGAGCTCGACCGTGTGGCCCGGGTGTTCGACGACGTGCGCTACCTGCGACGGCCGGGCACCGCCGAGGCCTACGCCGCCGTGCGCGCCCTCGATGAGCGTCTCGCGACGACGCGGGCGGAGGTGCCGGCATGAGCACGACAGTCGCTCCCCCGACGACACGTCGCAGATCGCGCTCAGTGCTCGGCTGGGCGGGTGTGACCGCCGGCCTCCTCGTCGCCGGCGTCGCGGTCGCCGCCATCGCCGGCATCAACACGATGCCGGCGCAGGGGCTTCTCGACCCCGAGGCAGCGGGCCCCGAGGGATCACGCGCGCTCGCCGAGCTGCTGCGCGACCGCGGCGTCGACGTCGAGGTCGCACGTGACCGTACGAGCGCTCTGCGGGCGCTCGAGGGCGGCGATGCGACGCTCGCGATCGCCGACACCGCGCCCCTCGACGACGACGACATCCTCGAGCTGCGGGATGCCGCTTCCGGCGTCGTCCTGCTCGAGCCGCGCACACGCGATCTGCGCCTGCTCCTCGGAGAGGCACGCAGCGCCGGCTTCGCCGACGGCTCGACCGTGGGCCCCGCCTGCGACCTCCCCGCCGCCGACTTCAGCGGGCCCGTCGGCCCGGGCGAGGTCTTCACCGCCGAGGGCGTCGACGACGCGTGCTACCCGGCAGCAGCGGGCTTCGGGCTCGTGGCCTCCGGCGACGGCGACCAGAGCGTCGCCGCGCTGGACGCCACCGCCCTGCTCGTCAACCGTCGGATCGCCGACGACGGCAACGCCGCGCTCGGACTCAACCTGCTCGGCGGCACCGGCACCGTCGTCTGGTACCTGCCGTCGATCGGCGACGGCTCGATCACCGGCGCCCCGTCGCTGGGCGAGCTCACGCCGCCATGGGTGACGCCCGCGATCCTGCTCCTCCTCGGCTCGGCCGTCGCCGCCGCCGTCTGGCGCGGGCGCCGCTTCGGCCCGCTCGTGGCCGAGAACCTGCCGGTGACCGTCCGCGCGTCCGAGACGACGGAAGGCCGGGCACGCCTGTACGCGGCCTCGGCCGACCCCCTCCACGCGCTCGACCAGCTGCGGCGCGAAGCGCTGCGCCGCATCGCGCGACTACTGGGGCTCGGTGCCGCCGACGCCGGCGCCATCGCCGATGCCGCCGCGAGCCGCATCGGCGACGATCGCACGCGCATCCGCGGCATCCTGCTCGATGACCTCCCCCGAAACGACCGCGAACTCGTCGACGCCGCCGACCGTCTGCGCGACGTGGAAGCAGCAGTTCTCCGATCCGTCCGTCCCGAAAGGAACACCCCATGAGCGAGACCGCATCCGGCGACCTGCGCGAGGCGATGAACCGCGTCCGGCTCGAGGTCGGCAAGGCCGTCGTCGGGCAGGACGGTGCCGTCACCGGCCTCCTCATCGCGCTGCTCGGCCGTGGGCACGTACTGCTCGAAGGCGTGCCGGGCGTTGCGAAGACCCTGCTCGTGCGCACCTTCAGTCGAGCCGTCGGCCTCGACACCACCCGGATCCAGTTCACCCCCGACCTCATGCCGGGCGACGTCACCGGATCGTTGGTCTACGACGCCCGGACCGGAGAGTTCGAGTTCCGCTCCGGCCCGGTGTTCACCAACGTGCTCCTCGCCGATGAGATCAACCGGACGCCGCCGAAGACCCAGGCCGCTCTCCTGGAGGCCATGGAGGAGCGGCAGGTCTCGGCAGACGGCGTCTCCCGCCCGCTCCCCGATCCCTTCCTCGTCGCAGCCACACAGAACCCGGTCGAGCACGAGGGCACCTACACGCTTCCCGAGGCACAGCTCGACCGCTTCCTGCTCAAGCTCGTCATCGACCTCCCGGCCCGCGACGACGAGATCTCGGTGCTGCGTCGCCACGCCGACGGCTTCCGCCCCGGGGCGCTGGAGACCGCCGGAGTGTCGGCAGTCGTGACGGCAGCCGAGATCCGCGCGGCCCAGCAGGCCGTATCCGCCGTGGAGGTCTCGGACGACGTCCTCGGTTACGTCGTCGATCTCGCCCGCGCCACCCGGCAGTCGCCGTCGGTTCAGCTGGGGGCGAGCCCCCGCGCCGCGACCGCCCTGCTCGCTGCCGCCAAGGCCTGGGCGTGGCTGGGCGGGTACCCGGCGATCACGCCCGACCATGTCCAGACGATGCTGGTCCCCGCATGGCGCCATCGGCTGCAGCTTCGCCCGGATGCCGAGATCGAGGGGGTCTCCGCCGACACGATCCTCACCTCGGTGCTGCAGCAGACGCGCGTCCCGATCTGAGCCGCCGTGTACCTCTCCGGCCTCTTCGTGCTGCTCGTCGCCGTCGGCGTCGTGCCGGTCGTGCTCGCTCCCGCGGCGGGGCTGAACGCGGCGTGGACGGCGCTCGCGTGGCTCGGGCTGTGCCTCGCCCTCGCTGCCGTCGACACGGTGTTCGCCGGGCCGCTGCGCGCCGTCGAGATCGAACGGCGCATCCCGGCGCGGTCACGAGCCGGCGAGCCCGTCGAGACGACGATCCTTGTCAGCAATCGCGGCACCCGCCGCATCCGCGGGAGACTGCGCGACGGCTGGCAGCCCACCGCCGGCGCCGGCGACGCCCGAGCCACGATCGATATCCCGCCCGGTGAGCGCCGGGCGATCCCGATGCCTCTGCTCCCCCGCCGCCGAGGCGAGCTGCGCTCGGCGTTCATCGCGATGCGCAGCCGCGGACCGCTGGGACTCGCGGGACGGCAGCGTGTCCTTCCGGCCGCGGGTGCGTTGCGCGTGCTGCCGCCGTTCGCCTCGCGCCGACACCTGCCGTCGAGGCTCGCCCGGCTGCGTGAGCTCGACGGCAACACGAGCGTCCAGGTTCGCGGGCGCGGCACCGAGTTCGACAGCCTGCGCGAGTACGTGCGGGGCGACGACGTCCGCTCCATCGATTGGCGCGCGACAGCCCGCGCGGGCACCACGATGCTCCGCACCTGGCGTCCGGAACGCGATCGCCACGTCGTGATCGTGATCGACACGGGACGCACGAGCGCGTCGCGGGTGGGAGACGGCGTTCGACTGGATGCCGCGATGGAGTCGGCGCTGCTTCTGAGCGCCCTCGCCGCCCGCGCCGGCGACCATGTGCATCTGCTCATGTTCGATCGTGCTCGGCGTGCTCGGGTCACGGGTATCGACGGTCCGCGGCTGCTTCCGGCCCTCGTGGACGCGATGGCGCCCGTCGAGCCGACGCTCATCGACACCGACTGGAACGCCGTCCTCACCGAGGTGCGCACCCTGACCTCGCGGCCTTCCCTCGTGGTGCTGCTGACCGCGCAGGACGCTCCCGACGCGGCCCGAGGCTTCCTCGGCGCCTTGCCGTCGCTGACCGAGCGCACGACAGTGCTCGTCGGTTCGGCGCAGGACGCCCCCGAACCGGCGCCGGCCGAGCGCGTCGCGGAGGACATCTACCGCGAGGCGGCGATCGCCCATGCCACGCGCGACGCGGAACTGGTCGCCGCAGCGATCCGCCGCGCCGGGGGCGAGGCCCTCAGCGCGACCCCCGAGGCCCTGCCCCCCGCCGTCGCCGACCACTACCTCGCGCTCAAGGCCGCCGGCAGGCTCTGACCCGCGCCCGCGGCCCCTCCCCTCTCACCACCCTCTGCCCTCTGCCCTCTGCCCTCACTTGGCAGCTCACGCCCGCACCCGCCCCGGGATGGGGCGCAACCTGCCGACCCGCCCCCGCCGCATCCCCTTCACCTGGCAGCTCACGCCCCCACCCGGCCCGAGATGGGGCACCAACCTGCCACCCCAACCCGCCGCATCCCCTTCACTTGGCAGCTCACGCCCCCACGCGACCTGAGAAGGGGCACCAACTGCCAACCCACTTCCGCCGCATCCGCGCATGGCAGCTCACGCAGCGCGCGGTCGTAGGCGGAGCGCCAAGCACCGCCCCAGCCCCGCAACGCCCCCACTTGGCAGCTCACGCCCCCGCCCACCCCGGGAAGAGGCACAACCTGCCAACCCAAACCCGCCGCATCCCCTTCACTTGGCAGATCACGCCCCCACCCGACCCGAGAAGGGGCACCAACTGCCAACCCAACCAACCAACCAACCGACCCGCAGCGGGAACGACGAAGGCCCGCCTCGGGAATCGGGACGGGCCTTCGAAGGGATGCTGCGAGTCAGCGCAGGTCGAAGCGGTCGAGCTCGGTGACCTTGGTCCACGCGGCGACGAAGTCGCGCACGAACTTCTCGCTCGCGTCGTCCGAGGCGTACACCTCGGCGATTGCGCGGAGCTCGGAGTTGGAGCTGAACAGCAGGTCGACGCGCGTGCCGATGCCGATCTCCGAGCCGTCGGCGTTCACACCGCGGAAGGCATGCGACCCCGGGTCGAGCGGCTTCCACGTCGCGCCGAGGTCGAGCAGCTTCACGAACACCTCGTTCGTCAGCACACCCGGACGCTCGGTGAACACGCCGAACGACGATCCGTCGTAGTTCGTCGCGAGGGCGCGGAGGCCGCCCACGAGCACCGTCATCTCGGGAGCGCTCAGCGTCAGCAGGTTCGCCTTGTCGATGAGGTGGTGCTCCGCCGGCAGGACCGCATTCGGACCGTAGTAGTTGCGGAACCCGTCGGCGACCGGCTCGAGGTGGCTGAACGACAGCTCGTCGGTCTGCTCTGCGGTGGCGTCGGTGCGTCCGGGACGGAAGGGAACCGTCACCTCGACACCGCCGTCGCGCGCGGCCTTCTCGACGCCGGCGTTGCCCGCCAGCACCAGGAGGTCGGCCAGCGAGACCTTCTTGCCGTCGGTGCGACCGTCGTTGAACGACGACTGCACGCTCTCGAGCACACCCAGCACACGCTGCAGCTGGGCCGGGTTGTTCGCCTCCCAGTCCTTCTGGGGTGCCAGGCGGATGCGGGCGCCGTTGACGCCGCCGCGCTTGTCGCTGCCCCGGAACGTCGAGGCCGCAGCCCACGTCGTCGCGACGAGCTCGCTCACGGTCAGGTCGGTGGCGAGGATGCGGGCCTTCAGGTCTGCGGCATCCGCGTCGTCGATGAGCTCGTGGTCGACGGCAGGCAGCGGGTCCTGCCAGATGAGCTCCTCCTGCGGGACCTCGGGACCGAGGTAGCGCGCGATGGGGCCCATGTCACGGTGGGTGAGCTTGAACCAGGCGCGGGCGAATGCGTCGCCGAAGGCCACCGGGTCGTCCTTGAAGCGGCGCGAGACCTCGTCGTAGGCGGGGTCGACGCGCAGCGCCAGGTCGCTCGTGAGCATGCGCGGCTCGCGGCGTCCGTCCGAGTGCGCGAGCGGCACCATGTCTGCACCGGCACCGTTGACGGGACGCCACTGGTGTCCGCCGCCGGGGCTGCGCATGAGCTCCCAGTCGTAGGCGTAGAGGATGTGGAAGAACTCGTTGTCCCAGCGGGTGGGGTGGTAGGTCCAGGTGACCTCGAGCCCCGACGTGATGGTGTCGTCGCCGTGCCCGGTGCCGAAGTTGTTCTTCCAGCCCAGGCCCTGCATGTCGACGCCCGCTGCCTCGGGGTTGTCCTCGAGGTTCGAGTCGGGTGCCGCGCCGTGGGTCTTGCCGAACGTGTGACCGCCGGCGATGAGGGCGACGGTCTCTTCGTCGTTCATGCCCATGCGGCCGAACGTCTCACGGATGTCGCGCGCCGACTTCAGCGGGTCGGGCTCGCCGTTCGGGCCCTCGGGGTTGACGTAGATGAGGCCCATCTGCACGGCAGCGAGCGGCTTCTCGAGGTCGCGGTCGCCCGAGTAGCGCTCGTCGGCGAGCCAGGTGGTCTCGGGACCCCAGTACACGTCGTCGTCCGGCTCCCACACGTCGGGGCGGCCGCCGGCGTAGCCGAAGGTCGAGAAGCCCATGGACTCCAGCGCGACGTTGCCGGCGAGGATCATGAGGTCAGCCCACGAGATCGACTGGCCGTACTTCTTCTTGACGGGCCACAGCAGGCGCCGCGCCTTGTCGAGGTTGACGTTGTCGGGCCAGCTGTTCAGCGGGGCGAAGCGCTGCTGGCCAGCACCGCCGCCGCCGCGTCCGTCGGTGACGCGGTAGGTGCCGGCCGAGTGCCAGGCCATGCGGATCATGAGCGGGCCGTAGTGACCGAAGTCTGCCGGCCACCAGTCCTGCGACGTGGTGAGGACCTCTTCGATGTCCTTCTTCACGGCGGCGAGGTCGAGCGACTCGAACGCGGCCTTGTAGTCGAAGTCCTCGCCCACGGGGTTCGCGACGGCGGGGTTCTTCTTCAGGATGCGCAGGTTGAGCTGGTTCGGCCACCAGACGTGGTTGGCGTTGCCGACGGTCGGGTGCGGCTGGCCGCCGTGCGAGCCGTGCCCGTGCCCCTGGTCGCCGCCGTGGATGACGGGGCAGCCGCCGGCGTCGTTGGAACGCGGTCGGGTCTCTCCGTCGGCGCGCTCGTCTTCGGGTGTGTCGATGGGGGTGACCGCCTGATCGGTGTCGGTCACGTCCTCGCCGATGGGCGCGGACTGCTGGTCGCGATCGCTCATGGAGATCCTTCCGTTGGGGGTTTTCGGGAGAGAGGGAAGCTCAGGATGCAGCCGGGGCAGCGGATGCCGCGCATGCCGCGCACCGACCCCAATAGGTCACCTCGGCCGAGGCGACCTCGAAGCCGTGGTCATCCGACGGATGCAGGCACGGGGTGTGTCCGACGGCGCAGTCGACGTCTTCGACCCGGCCGCACTCGGTGCAGACGAGGTGGTGATGGTTGTCGCCGACGCGCAGCTCGAAGAGCATGGAGCGGCCGGCCGGCTCGATACGACGGGCGAGCCCGGCGTCGGCGAAGTCGTTGAGAGCGTTGTACACCGACTGACGGCTCGTCTGCGGCATCCGTTCGGCGACAGCCGCGTAGACATCGTCGGCGCTGGCGTGGGGACGCGCGTGCAGCACGGCGTAGACCGCCGTGCGCGACTCGGTCACGCGCAGGCCGGAGGCGCGGATGGCCTCGGGGGCGGTCGTGATCGTCATACCCCGACCCTATCCCGCATTTTTGATTCGATCAAATTAACGGGTGCTCGACGTCACCCCGCCACGAGGCGCGGCGTGCCCGCTTCGTACTCGGTGAGGTCACCGGTCTCGCCCTGCCGCGCGGCGATCCGGCCGAGTCCCAGCATGTAGGCCAGGAAGACGCCCAGAGCCAGCGCCCCGATGCCGATCTTGATCGGCCATGGCCACGGCTGGCGCGTCACGAAGCCTTCGACGAGTCCGGACAGCGCGAGGGCGAGAATCAGGCCGATCGCGACCGTCGCGAGCGACCGCCCCGCAGCGGCGAGCGCCTCTCCGCGGCTGCGACGTCCCGGCGCGACCCAGGCCCAGAAGATGTGCAGCCCCGTCGCGCCCGCCACGAAGATGCAGGTGAGCTCGAGCAGTCCGTGCGGTGCGATGTGGAGCAGGAACACGTCTCCCCGGTCGAACGCGATGAGGATCGCCGCCGCCTGGCCGATGCTCACGGCGTTCTGCATCAGGACCATCACGGGCCACAGCCCGGTGATGCCGAAGAGCACGCATTGCGCCGCGATCCAGGCGTTGTTCGTCCACACGGTTCCCGCGAACACGGCGGCGGGGTTCTCGCTGTAGTAGGCGGTGAAGTCGTTCTCGGCGTACTGCTCGAGCTGAGCCTGCGACCCCAGCGCGGCGACCGCGGCGGGGTCCCCCGACACCCAGAAGGCGACGAGCGAGCTGATCACGACGAAGGCGACGGCGACGGCGAGCGTGGTCCAGCGCACGCGGTACAGCGCGGCCGGGAGCTGCTGCACGAAGAAGCGGGGCAGCAGCCGCAGGACGTTCTCCGGGGCTCCGGTCAGGCGCAGCCGGGCGCGAGAGAGCGTCATCGACAGCCGGTCGCCCTCGACGCTCCGGCCAGCGGATGTCTTGATGTCGGCGAGGTCGGCGGACGCCGCACGGTACCGCGTCACCAGCTCATCGACCTCGTCGCTCGACAGCCGGCGCGCACGCGCGAGGACGTCGAGCCGATCCCACTCGGCGCGACGCGCGGCGACCAGGGCGTCGAGGTCCATTTGCTTAACTGTACCCATGACCACGACCGCTCCCCCGGTGCAGATCCGCCAGGACGAGATCCTCACGGGCGAGGCGGTCGCGCTCGACGTTCAGCCGCTGGGCTTCTTCCTCCGCGCCCTCGGCATCCTCATCGACGTCCTCTGCGGGATCGCGCTCCTCCTGCTGTTCTTCTTCGTCGGCAGGTTCGCGATCGCCGGACTGGGTCTCGAGAGCCTGTCGGGAATCCTCGTCATCTCGGCGCTCGTGCTCGTCCTCGTCGTCATCCCGACTGCCGTCGAGACCCTCTCGCACGGGCGCAGCCTCGGCAAGCTCGCGGTCGGCGGGCGCATCGTGCGCACCGACGGCGGCGCCACGGGGTTCCGCCAGGCGTTCATCCGGGCCCTCGTCGGAGTTTTGGAGATCTGGTTCACCTTCGGCGCGCTCGCCGGAGTGGTCGCCGCCTTCACCCCGCGCTCGACGCGCCTGGGCGACATGGTCGCGGGAACCTACTGCGAGCGCACCCGGGCACCGCGGCTTCCGGCGCCCGCCGGTCCGGTCCCGAGCGGACTGCGCGACTGGGCGGACGTCGCCGACGTGGCGCGACTGCCCGATCGCATCGCCCGGCGAGCATCCCAGTTCGCGCGCTCGGCCGAGGGCATGGAGCCGGGAGCCCGGCTGCGCTCGGCCACGATGATCGCCGGCGAGGTGGCGCCGTTCGTCTCCCCGCTGCCGCAGGCCGACCCGGAGACGCTCGTCCGAGCCGTCGTCGCGCTTCGGCGCGACCGCGAGTACGCGGCGATCACGCGGATCGACGAGCGGGCGCGCGCGCTCGTCGGTGCGGCACAGGAGACGCCGCGCGGGTTTCCCGTCAGACCCGAAGCGTCTCGTGACGGATGACGACCCATCCCTTCGGGACCGACAGCCGCTCGGTGTGGATGGCGCACAGGTCGTGCGCATGCGGATCGGTGCCGCCGCCCAGCGGGCCGAGGGCGGCCATCTGATCGCCGTAGTCGAAGGTCAGGGTCGTCACAGCCTCGCGGGCGCAGCCCACCTTCGAACACAGTCTCTCGCGCATCCCGTCCACGGTAACGTTGCGCGGGCCGCACGATCGGATGCCGCGCCGGTGCCTCACCTCACGCCGCATAGGATGGCCTCATGATCCGGCGTCGTTCCCGGCCCGAGCCGCCTCGTCGGAACCGGCCGTCCCGCCACGGCCGTCACGGCCGCGATGATCGCAGCCCCGTGGTCCGGCCTCCGCTCCCGCCTCTCGAGACCCGCTCGGAACGGTTCGACCTGTCGGTGGGGACGGCTGCGGAGTTCCTGCGGAGTGCATGGCCCGAGCTGCGCGAGGTGCGATTCGAGGTCGCCGGCATGCCCACGGCGAGCGACGACGACGGCATCCCTCGCTGGCAGGTCTTCGCCGCCGAGAAGCGCATCGTGCTCTACCGGCTGCCGATCGAGCGCCTGAACCGGCTGCACCGGAACGACGACCTGCATCGCCGGATGATGGTCGAGAGCTGCGTCTTCCGCGCGGCGGCCGAGTATCTCGACCGTGACCCTTGGGACCTCGGCCCCGACCGGTTCCGCTTCCTCTGACCGTCCGGTCAGGGATAGACCGTGAGCTCGGCGGCCGCTGCGGCCGAGCCGGTCACGGGATACGTTCCGAGCTGCCCCGCGGCTGAGAACCCGACGGAGCCGCGGAGGCCGCCCGCGCCCGGGTCGAGACGGTAGGTCGCTCCCGGCGAGACGTCGATCGTCTGAGACTGGCCCGCTGCCAGCTGCACCGACTGCGGCGCGCCCCCGGCGATGGGTGTCACGGTCGCGACCGTGTCTCGATCAGCGGTGAGGGTGAGCGTCGGGGCGGGACCCGGCGCCACGGTGACGAGAGTCGGCGCATCGATGAGCGGGGCGGCGACGGCCCAGGCGAAGTCGGCCGGGCTCGCCTGATCAGTCGAGGTCCACGCTGCGGCCACGACAGGCTCGGTCGCGGTAGCGGTCACGGTGTAGTCGCCGACCGGCATCCCCGTCACTTCGAGTTCGAGCGGGCGACCCGCGGCCAGGGCGATCGCGTCCTGCTGCGACACGACGCTGCCGTCGGCGACGGCGCGGACGGTCACGCTCGCGACGGTGTCCGCCGCTGTGGCCATGAGCCGCACGGAGAGGCCGCCGGCCGAGGCGACGGAGTCGGGCGCCACCGTGACGTCCACCGCCGGGATGACCTGCTCCGCTGCGGGCAGCGCACTCGCTCCGACCTGGTCGACACCGCCGGCGATGAGGGTGCGCGTCAGGGCTGACTGCAGCGATGCGCGCACGGGCGCGCCCTCCGCCGTGACCTGCACGACGGGGCTCTGCTCCCCCCTCCTGAGCGCAGCAAGGGGGATGACGCGCTGAGAGCGGGCGGCCACGACGATGTCGCGGCCCGCGACGGGGTCCTGCGCTCCGTCGGCGCCGAACACACGAAGGTCGACTGTCGCCGCGACATCCCCGGGGTTCGTCAGGAGGACGAGGTCGCTCGCGCCCGTCGCCGCTGAACCGCCGACGAGCCACGACTCCATCGCGGGCCGCGTGCAGGCCGACACCGCGAGGCCCCGCAGGTCGGGTTCATCGAGCGATGCGGCCGACGCCGCGCCGAGATCCGTCGGGAGGCCCGCCGTCGGCTCTGCCGAGAAGGCGGCGGGGGGCGTGCCCTCGTCCGCCCGGTCGGGTGTCGCGAGCGTGTAGGGCGTCGGGTCGCCGCCGTCCGCGGCCGAGACGACGGCCGAGGGCGCGGCAGCGGTGATCGCGCCCGCCGCGGCCGCATCGCGGCCGAGAGCGAGCAGGGGGCCGTCGCACGCCGCGACCGAACGTGCCGCTTCGGGGACGACGTCGAGAGACATGGGCTCACGGACGAACGTCGGCCACGGCGCCGCGGCAGCGACGATCACACCGCCGCCCACGACGACGGCGGCCACCGCTCCCGCGGCGAGGCGGGTCACGAGTGCGGTTCGCGTGTTCATCGGTCCCTCCTGCGGAGCGGTCGGATGCCCACCAGGCGAGGTGCCGCTCGCGACGCGGACCGGCTCCCGCGGGTGGGCAGAGACAGCAGGAGGGCGATGGCGAACACCGCCGCGATCCCGGTCCACACCGCCGACGCCACGGCACGTGCCGACAGCGATGCCTCGGCACGCGGAGCGACGTCGCCCGACAGCCGCCATAGGTCGCCCTTGTCCGTCGATCCGACCGCGTCCAACCCCTCTCGGCTGCCCAGGGCCGTCGCAGCGGCGAGCCGCGTGCTGCGGGCCGTGGCCGACTCGTCGTCGCCGGACGATGCGAGCAGGATGAACGCGACCCCGTGATCGCGCAGTTCCGCGACGACGTCGTTCGCCGTGTCGGCGACGAGATCGGCGGCGACCTGCGCCGCTTCGCGATCGGCGTCGGTCAGCTCGGTGCGGGCGGTGACGAGCGTGGACTGGCCGCCGAGCGTCGCGCTGCCGCCCCACACGACATCCACGGCGACGCCGTCGTCGGTGGGGGTCAGCACGATCGTGCCGAGCCCCGGAGAGTTCGCACCCTCGGCTGCGACGAAGGCGGGGAGGGTGCTGGTCTCGCCGCGGCCGACGACCGACACGTCCCGCGCGTGCGAAGTGAGCATCGGCACCGCCGCGACGACGAGGCCGGCGACGGCGACACCCGCCGCGACCGTGCGGATCGCGCGGACCGGCACGACGCTGTCGAGCGTCAGGAGCGCGCCCCCGGCCACTCCGATCCAGGCGAGGCTGAGCGCGGCGCCCGGCCAGAGGGCGATCGCCGTCGTGCCGTCGATCGCAACGGCCACCCCGGCCGCCGCGAATGCCGTCGCGACGCCGAGGCCGGCGACGACGAGCAGGGCGATCCCGACGAACCGCCGAGCCGAGACGGCCGCGGCGAGAGCGAGGGCGAGGATCGGCGCGGTGAACAGGATGACCCACCAGACGGGGCCGGCGGCGCCGGTGAAGGCCGCCCAGCCCGCGTCGGCGGGAAAGCCCGCCGCCAGCAGGAATCGTCCCACCACGTCGTCGGCGACCCGTGGGCCGCTCCACGGCACGCCCGGGTCGGCCAGTAGCGACCAGGGGTCGCCGGCTCGGAGCCGCGCGAAGACGAGCGGCAACGAAAGCGCCAGCGTCGGAACGATGATCCAGAGCCACCGGAAGGCTGCGCGCCGACCGCGAAGCGCCATCGACAGCACGACAGCGAACAGCCAGATGACCACGACGGGCGCGGTGAGCACGGGTGAGCACGCCAGCACGACGGCGACGAGGATCGATGCCGTTCCGGCGTTGCCCCACGACCGGTGCGCGGCCGAGGCGGTGAATGCCAGCCATGGCAGCACCAGGTGGACGATGACGGAGGCCGGCCGCCCGTCGCCCAGCGCGACGAGGAACATCGGCGCCAGCGCCCACATCGCCGCACCGACGATGCGCAGGACCGGGCGCTCGGTGATGCGGGTCGCGGCGAACCAGCCGCCCAGGACAGCGAGCGGAAGAGCCAGCAGCCACAGCACCACGAGTGCGCGCGACGGATCGGCCGGTGAGAACGACGCGAGAACGGCGACGACGGCGCTGAACGGGTCTGCCGGACCCACCGCGTCCCATCCGAGCGGGCGCTGGGCACCCGTCGCCTCCGACCATGCACGAGCTGCGTTCGCGGCGAGCGGCGCGAGGGCTCCCCCGCCGATGGAGGGCCAGCTCAGCGCGGCCGGCATCGCGGCGATCGACACCGCGAGCGCCGCGAGCACGGCCCACGCACCGCCCCCGGAGAAGAACCCGAGCTCGGTACGTCGAGGACCGTCTCCGGCCGGCTGGTCCTCGATGAGCCGCTGCCGCATGACCCGCGAGCTCACGCGCAACGGCGCCAGCTGCGACCACGAGGCGCGGCGATGACGTGCGATGCGGCGCCGAGCGCGAGCGATCGCCGAGAACCGCACCAACACGGTGAACGCCGCAGACCATTCCGGCCCGATGCGCGCGGGACGTTTGCCGACGAGATGGAGGATGCTGCGCCAGAGCGCCAGGGGAAGCAGCGTGAGCCAGTGGAGCACGACAGCCGGCGGTGGGGCGTAGACCAGCCGCCGGTGCAGCTGCGCGACACGCGCGGAGTGGACGGCGCGCGCCCGCGCACCGGTCGTCCTCGGCGCCGGCGGACCGGCGACGCCGTCGTGCGCGACGGCGATCCGAGCGCGAGGGGCGAGGATCACGCGGCCACCGGCGAGCCGCACGCGCACGCCGAGATCGAGTCCCTCGTCCGCGCCGCCGAGCGCGTCGTCGATCCCTTCGAGCTCGCGCCATGCGGCCGTGTGCACGAGGATGCCGCGCACGTCGCCGCCGAGGACGTCATCCGTGCCGTCGTGCTGGCCCTGATCGTGCTCGCCGTCGGCGAGTCCGACCGCAGCGCCGAACCTCGTCATCGAGCGGCCGAGGGAGACGATGCGGGTGTTGTCGTCCCACTCGACGAGCTTGGGAACGGCGATCGCGACCGACGGTGCCGTCTCGAGAGCCGCGGCGAGCCGCTGCAGCGCCTCCGGTTCCGGGGCGACGTCCTGAGCGAGGAGCCAGACGGCGTCGCCGTCGATGCGTCGGGAGGCGAGCCGGAGGGCGGCCGCGAACCCCGTGCGCGACGGCGCCGAGATCACCGCTTCGGCGCCGGACGCCTCAGCGAGAGCGCGCAGCCGCTCGTCGCCGCCGCAGAGCACGATGGTCAGCGCATCGACGGCGCGCGTCTGATCGCGCAGCGCGGCGAGCGTGCGCGTGAGATGGAAGGCCGCCGGTGCGCGTCCATCGGGACGCACCACCAGGAGCGCGTGAACACGGGCGGGCATGACGGAGCAAGCCTAGGCGGCGATGCTGAGCAGCCTCGTCACCGGCGGGGCGGGTCGCCGATCTCGTCGGAAGCCGCCGGCGGCGCGTGTCAGACCGCGCGGCGCTTCAGCTTGCGGCGCTCGCGCTCGCTGAGGCCGCCCCAGATGCCGAATCGCTCGTCGTTCTGCAGGGCGTATTCGAGGCACTCGCCCCGCACGTCGCACGACGTGCAGATGCGCTTCGCGTCGCGCGTCGATCCACCCTTCTCAGGGAAGAACGCCTCGGGATCGGTCTGCGCGCAGAGCGCGTCGGTCTGCCAGGCGAGAGCATTGTCGTCACCGTCGGCGTCGACGCGCCGTACACCGGGGACGCCCAGGTTGACCGGGTCGACGAACCAGTTGTCGGGAACGCCCGAACGGTATGCCGTCATATCGTGTCCCCTCCTCGCCGGCCGGCACGCGAGCCGCGTGTCTCGCATTAATTACACCCGTGTGATTCCTCCGGGTCAAGTCGCGGATCGTAAACCCTCAAGCGCGTGTTTAAGCTTCGCGTCGATCCACCGGCGTGTCGCGGCTCACTCCGTGCCGGGCTGAGCGACGAACGCCTCCCCCGCGCCGCCGATCGCCACGGACGCCGCGGAGACGACCGCGGCCGTGCCGGGGACGAGCTCGATGCGCTCGCCGTCGGCTTCGACGACGATGTCGCCACGGGTGGCGAGCACGATCGCGGTCCCCTCGAGCGCGATCTCAGCGACCGACTCGAAGGTCGTCTCGACGCGCGCCAGCCGGAAATCCGACACGCCGACCTCGTAGGAGAAGACCCCCGGAGCGGCTTCGACCGGTTCGATGACGGGCGCAGGGCCGCTCTCGGTGCTGACGACCTCGAGCAACTCGGGCACGTCGACGTGCTTGGGGGTCAGCCCCCCGCGCAGCACGTTGTCGCTCGCTGCCATCAGCTCGACGCCGAGGCCGTCCTGATAGGCGTGCAGCACCCCGGCCGGCGCGAAGAGCGCCTCGCCACGGTGCAGCTCGACGAGGTTCATGAGGGTTGCGACGATGAGGCCGGCATCGCCGGGGAACTCGTGCGCGATCTCACGGAGGGCGCGCCGCTCGGCCGCGAAGTCGGATGCGGCGGCCTCAGCGCTCGCGGAACGGTGCAGCGCGGTCGCGAGGCCGGTGACGACATCCGAGGCCTCGCCCGACAGCGCCCAGCCGATGACACGGCGCAGCGCCGCGGGCTCGTCCTCGGCGTCCGTCGGCGTCAGCGCGGCGGACAGCGCCTCGACGTCGCCGTGCTCGCGCAGCGACGCGATCAGCCGCTGCGTATCGGCGATCGGCCGCAGCCCGACGAGTGCACGGAACGTCTCCGACAGGGCGACGATGATCTCGGGCTTGTGGTTGTCGTCGCGGTACAGCCGGTGCGCGGCATCCCGAGGGATCCGCGCGGCCTCTTCACGCGCGAACCCGGCAGCCGCCTGTTCTCGGGACGGGTGAGCCTGGATCGACAGCGACGTGGCCGCCGCGAGGATCTTCAGCAGGTACGGCAGGGGTTCGATCCCCGCCTCGGACAGGGCCAGGTTCAGCGGGCGCCCCGTGCCGTCGTCGACGCGCGACGGGCTGCCGGGGTGGTCGCCGAACCAGATCTCCGCTTCGGGGGCTCCCGAGGGCTCGCGCCCCTGCAGCTCGGCGATGAGCGTCTCGGAGCCCCACGCGTAGTCTCTGGCGATGTTCGAGATCGGAATCAGCACGAGCCCAGCCTAGGACGCGGGGGCCGCTAGAACCGATGTCGACGGACGCCGCCGCGGTACCCTGTCTGCACCATGGCCGTCTCCTCCCGACATCCCGTCTCGGCTCCACCCACGGCACCCGCCCGCGAGACCACCGGCCATCTCCTGCTCCGCGCCTGGTGCGTCTTCGTCATCGCCGCCTCGATGGCCGGAACCGGCTGGCTGATGGCGTTCGGCTCGGCGGGCGCGGCGATCGTCGTCGTCGCGACCGGCGTGGTGTCGGCGATCCTGTGGGTCTCGTTGCGTCCGAGGGTGCAGTGGCGCCGGCTGCCGTGGTTCGCCCTGGCCTATGTCGCGTGGGCGGTGGCGTCGATGCTGTGGTCGGTGTGGCTCGGTGCGACGGAGCTGACCCTGCTGCTGCTCGTCTCGACGACGGCGCAGGCCATGTTCGTCGGGGCGGTGCTGACGTGGCGTGAGATCCTCCGCGCCGTCGCGGCGGCGCTGAAGTGGATGCTCGCCCTGTCGATCATCTTCGAGCTGTGGGTCGCGCTCATCTGGCGCGGCGACATCCTGCCGGGCTTCGTGCGCCCGGGAGCCGACTACGACGGCCACCCCATCACCCTCTGGTCCCGCGACAACCTCTTCAACGGCGGCCGGCTCCAGGGCATCTTCGGCAACGCCAATCCCCTCGCCTACATCGCGCTCCTGGCGATCATCGTCTTCATCGTGCGGATCGCTTCGGGCGCACCCCGACGGTTCCTCCTCGCCCTGTGGACCGCTCTCGCGCTGTACCTCTTCTGGCGCGCGGGATCGGCGACGGCGCTTCTCTGCGCCGTCGCCGTGGCGGTCGTCCTCGTGACGATCCTGCTGATGCGCACGGCACGGCGACCCGGCGAGCGCACGCGCTTCTATGTCATGTACCTCGCCATCGCCGGCATCGGCGGCGGGGCGGTCTGGCTCGCCCGCGACACGGTGTTCGGGCTTCTCGGCCGGTCCTCGGATCTCACCGGGCGGCAGCGCATCTGGGATGCCGTCGGAGACCGGATCGCCGAGCGCCCCGTGATCGGCTGGGGCTACTCGACTCCGTGGGTGCCCTCGGATCCCGCCTTCGACGGCTGGATCGTCGACCACGGCGTCAGCGTGATGCAGGCCCACAACATGTGGCTCGACGTCGCCCTCCAGCTCGGATACATCGGCGTCGCCCTCATCGGCCTGGCGCTGCTGGCGTTCGTGTGGCGTTCGTGGTTCTTCGCGGTCGACCGCCCGCGTTGGGACCTCGTGGCCGATCGGCCCTACAGCGCGTTGACGCTCGTCCCTTCGCTCGTCGCGACGATCCTGCTGGTCCAGGGCCTCGCCGAGTCGGCGCCGCTGCTGAACTGGGGCTGGTTCCTCATCATCCTGTTCGCCTTCAAGATCAAGCAGGCCCCGCTCGTCGGACGCGGGCCCGCGGAACAGCGCCTCGACGCGGAGCAGGGCGACCGTCTGCCCGAGCAGCAGGAGGCGTTCCGCGGCGCATGAGTGCTCTCAGGGGCCTCCGGCTAATCTGAGAGCATCATGGCCAGTCACACGCGCGGGGGATCCGGAACGGATGCGTCGACGACCCCGGCGCCACGGCGCCTCCCGTTGCGACTGGTGCGTGCGTGGTGCACCCTGATCATCGCGTCGTCGATGGCGGGCACCGCCTGGCTCATGGCGATCGGCGTCGGCGGCTCGGCCGTCGTGGTCGCGGTCACGACCGCCGTGTCGGCGGCGATCTGGGCGATCCAACGCCCCCGGCGACGCTGGCGCCGGCTCCCGTGGTTCGCCCTGGCCTACGTCGGCTGGGCGGTTCTCTCGCTGCTGTGGACCGAATGGCCGCAGGCGACCGCGATGACGCTCGCGCTCCTGCTGGCGACGACGGCGCAGGCGATCTTCGTGGCATCCGTCCTCACGGGTCGCCAGATCATCGAGGCGATCGCCGCCGCGGTGAAGTGGATGCTGGCCCTGTCGCTCGCTTTCGAACTGTGGGTCTCGCTCGTCTGGCAGGGGCCGATCCTGCCCGAGTTCGTGCGTCCGGGACCCGATTTCACGGGCGACCCCATCATGTTCTGGTCGCGCGACAAGCTCTTCACGGACGATCGCATCCAGGGCATCTTCGGCAACGCCAACTCCCTCGCCTACATCGCACTCCTCGGGCTCGTCGTGTTCGGGCTGCAGATCAACACCCGTGCGGGGCGGCGAGGTCCGCTCGTGGCCTGGACCCTGCTCGCCGCGTTCTGCTTCTGGCGGGGATCGTCCGCGACGGCGGCGATGTGCGCCATCGCGATCGCCATCGTCATCGTCGTCGTGCTGCTCATGCGCCGTGCGCGCACGGCGCGGACCCGCCGCCTCCTCTACATCGTCTTCACCGTCACCGGGATCGCTCTCATCACGACCCTCTGGGTTCTCCGCGAGGCGCTCTTCGAGATGCTCGGACGCTCCTCCGACCTCAGTGGCCGCAAGGAGATCTGGGCGACCGTGGGCGAGCGATTCGCCGAGAGCCCGATCATCGGCTGGGGCTACTCCGTGCCCTGGGTCCCGACCGACCCGTTCTTCGACGGTTGGATCGTGGACCGGGGGGTCACCGTGATGCAGGCCCACAGCACGTGGTTCGACGTGGCGATGCAGCTCGGCGTCGTCGGCGTGCTCCTGTTCGCCGTCGCCCTCGGAGCATTCACGTGGCGCGCGTGGTTCCTGGCGCTCGGCCGCATCCCCCGTCCCGGCACCGAGCGGGAGCCCCGCTCGCGCCTGCTGCTGATCCCGGCGCTCGTCGCGACGATCCTGCTCGTCCAGAGCGTCACCGAGTCGTCGCCGCTCCTCAACTGGGGCTGGTTCCTGTTGGTGATGCTCGCCTTCGCGATCAAGCAGGCTCCCGCCTCCGTGCGCGGCACGCCCGTGCGGCGGCGTTCGACGCTCGCCGCCGCATGGCCGCTCGAAGGGGGCGCCCCGATCGAGCGCGGCGCGCCGGTGGAGGGCGCGGCGTGAGGACGCCGCCCGCGCTGTCCACCTCGTGGATCGTCCGGACACTCGACTCGGCCGCCTTCGCACAGGCCTTCGCGCACACCGCCATCGCGGCCGTCTTCGCGCAGCACCTCGTCGAGCGGACGGCCGGCCGGGTCACCTGGCTCACCGTGATCGCGGGGCTGTGCGTCGTCGGTGCCGCGGTGCTCCTGGTCCGGCGGCGGGAGTTCACCCTCGTGCGGCTGATCCCGTCGACGCTCGTCGTCTTCCTCGGCTGGGCTCTCGCGAGCATCACGTGGACCACCGACGCCTCCGGCACACTCGGCGGGTGGCTCTCGCTCGCGTCGATCGCGTTCCTCGCCGTCGTCATCGCCAACACGCGTGACACGCTGCAGACGGTGCGGGCGCTGGCGGACGTGTTCCGCGTGCTGCTGGTGCTGTCGCTCGCACTCGAGCTCCTCTCGGGTGTGTTCTTCGACATGCCGTTCACCTTTCTCGGCATCGAGGGCGATATCGCCGTGCTCGGCCCTGTCCAGGGCATCTTCGGCACGCGCAACTCGCTCGGGTTCATCGCGGTCCTGGCCCTCATCACCTTCTACATCGAGTGGCGGACCGTCTCCGTGCGCACCGGTGTCTCCCTCTTCTCCGCGGTGCTGGCCGCCCTCCTCGCCGCGCTCTCGGACTCCCCCACCGTGCTCGTCCTCGCTGTCGCCACGGGAATCGCGACGGCGGCCCTCGGCCTCGTCCGACGCACGCGCCGCGGGCTCCGACGCACCGTGCAGTCCGTCCTCGGCGCGACGGTCGTCGTCGGAGCACTGGTCGGCTACGTCTTCCGCGAGCGGATCATCGCGTGGATCGGGGCGGGCACCGACTTCTCCATCCGCGCCGAGCTCTGGGATCAGATCGCCTCGTTCGTCCGCGTGGAGCCCGTACGCGGGTGGGGCTGGTTCGGCCCGTGGTCACGGACGGACTTCCCCTTCAACGCCATCAACTTCGCGCTCGGAGACCGCCACACCTCCGCGCTGAACGCGTACGTCGACGTCGTGCTCCAACTCGGCTGGGTCGGTCTGCTGATCTTCATCGCGTTCGCGGGTCTGGCCCTCGGCCGCGCGTGGCTCGTCGCGAGCGAGCGCCGATCCATCCTCTACGCCTGGACGCCGCTCATCCTCGTGACGGTGCTCGTCGACGCGCTGTTCGAGAGCTTCCCCCTGCATGGATACGGCTGGTTGATGCTCGTCCTGTGTGCGCTGCGCGCGGGCCAGTCGCGGTCCTGGCGGGAGAACATCCGGGATGCCGCGCGGCCGCCGTCTCCCGCCGCGGGGCTGCCCGATGACACCTCGACGGGAACGCACGGCATCGCACGGTAGGATCGGGCCGGTGAGCGCGCAGGTTTTCGACCCGACATCGGCGACCATCGCCATCGTCACTTTCAACCGCTCCGCGCTCCTGTCGCGGCTGCTCGAGAGCATCGTCCGCATGGACCCGAAGCCCGGGCGCGTGGTGATCGTCGACAACGCATCGACCGACGACACGACAGCCGTCGTCGAGTCGTTCCGCGACCGACTGGGCACGCAGCTCGAGTACCGGCGTCTCGAGACGAACACGGGTGGGTCCGGCGGTTTCAGCGAAGGGGTCCGTATCGCATACGAGCTCGGCTCCGAGTGGATCTGGCTCATGGACGACGACGTCGAGGTACTCCCCGACGGACTCGCGAAGATGGGCCGCTGGGCGCCGCGGTTCCGCAGCATCCAGGGCCGCCGGTACGACTACGACGGCAGCGAGTTCTACTGGCAGTACCGCGTCGCCGAGCGCATGGGCATCCCCATCCCCTTCGCCCCCGCCGGTTTCGGCGACTCGGGCTACAAGGAGATGAACTCCGGGTGCTTCGAGGGGATGTTCATCCACCGCGACATCGTCGCCCGCATCGGGCTGCCCGATCCCCGCTTCTTCATCTACTGGGACGATCAGCTCTACGGGTGGCTCGCGTCGCGCATCACGACGTCGGTCATCGTCGACGAGTTCGTCCTGCGCCGCACGCGCGAGATCCGCCAGTGGGACATGGGCATCCGTCACATGAACGCCTCGAGCAACGCCTACCGGTACTACATCATGCGCAACCGGGCATACATCAAGAACTACTACCGCGCGAAGGGCGTCTACAACCCCGTGCTGTTCGGTCTCGGGACGACGCTCACGTTCGGCAAGGAGCTGATCCGGCTCTTCCTCGTCGAGCGCACGGTGCGCGGCACCTCCCACCTCTTCCGCGGCCTCCGCGACGGGCGGCGCATCGCACGCGACCGCTCCTGGCAGCCGATGCAGCCGCTGATCGATCAGCCGGCCCGTCCCTGACGAAAGACAGACCATGCCTCACCTGCTGCAGCGCGCCGTCCTCCCGCTCGAGCACGACCCCGACCTCCTCCCCCTCTACGTCGACCCCGAGACGTGGACCGAGATCGATGAGGAGCCCGTGCGCGTGTCGTCGCGGGCCCAGCTGTCGAACATCCTCGGCCGGTCGGAAGCGCGGATCGTGAGCGGGCGGCGGGTCTCGTTCGGCACCTACTTCAACGCTTTCCCGGCGTCGTACTGGCAGCACTGGACCCCGGTGCGCGCGGTCACGCTCACGGTGCGCACCGAGGGGACCGCCACGGTCCTCGTCTACCGTTCCAACGGCGGCGGCACCCGCCAGCGGCTGGAGACCCGCGAGGTGACCGGCGAGGCGACGAGCACGTTCGAGCTCACCCTGAATCAGTACAGCGACGGCGGATGGATCTGGTTCGACATCGCGGCGGACCGCGACGACGCTCGGTTCCTCGGGGCGGAGTGGACGACCGAGCAGGAGCCGACCCGCTCGGGCAAGGCCTCGCTCGGCATCACGACCTACAACAAGCCCGACTACTGCGTCGAGACCCTCCGCGCCCTCGATGCGGCGCCCGACGTCCTCGAGCTGGTCGATCGCATCTTCCTCATCGACCAGGGCACGGATCGCGTCGACGCTCAGCCCGACTTCGCCGAGGTCGCCGGCAGCCTCGGCGAGACCCTCCAGATCGTCACGCAGCCCAATCTCGGCGGCTCGGGCGGCTTCGCCCGCGCGATGCACGAGACGCTGCAGCGGCCGGAGAGCGACTTCGTGCAGCTGCTGGATGACGACGTGCGCATCGAGCCGGAGTCACTCCGTCGCTCGATCGTCTTCGGCCGATACGCGACGACGCCGACGATCGTCGGTGCCCACATGTTCGATCTGCTCGACCGCCCGAAGCTCCACGCCTGGGCCGAGGTCGTCGATGATGCGCCGTTCATGTGGCGCACGCTGCAGCAGGAGAAAATGCCGCACGACTTCTCGGTCGCGAACCTGCGGCAGTCCCCCGAGCTGCACATGCGGCTCGACGCCGACTACAACGGGTGGTGGATGTGCCTCATCCCCGTGGAGGTCATCCGTCAGGTCGGGCTCTCCTTGCCCGCCTTCATCAAGTGGGACGACGCCGAATACTGCCTGCGAGCCCGCGACGCCGGGTTCCCGACCGTCTCGATGCCCGGGGTCGCGCTCTGGCACGTGTCGTGGGTCGGCAAGGACGACTCGATCGACTGGCAGGCCTACTTCCACGCCCGCAACCGCATCGTCGCCGCGCTGCTGCACTCGAACAGCCCACGGGGGGGCACGCTGTTGCGACACAGCCGGCGTCTCGACCTCAAGCACCTCATGATGATGCAGTACTACCCCGTCGCGCTGCGCCACCGCGCACTGCGCGACATCCTGTCGGGGCCCGAGCACATGGCGGCCGGGATCGCGACGGCCATGCCTGCCGCGCGAGCCCTGCAGAAGGACTTCCCCGAGACCGTCGTGCATCGCGACACGGGAGTCCCGCTCCGCTCCCGCAAGGGACGTCAGGTCTTCAAGCGCCTCCCCAAGCACACCTTCGACAGCCCCACCGGCCTCAAGCTGCGCTGGTTCACGCTGTCGACTCTCGCGTCGCATTGGCTGCATGCCCCTCGCCCCGAGAACGTCGCTCAACCCGAGGTGGAGTTCGGCAAGGGCGACGCGCAGTGGTGGCGTCTTCCCCGCTACGACAGCGCCCTGGTGAGCGCGGCCGACGGGTCGGGCAAGAACATCTACACCCGAGACCGGGCGGCCTTCCGGCGGATGCTGCGTGAGAGCGTGCGACTGCACGCGCAGCTCGAGCGCGACTGGCCGAAGCTGTCACGCCGCTACCGTCGCGCCATGGGGCAGCTGACCTCCCCCCAGTCGTGGGAGCGCATCTTCGACCCGGCGGAGCGCTGAGCCTCAAGCTCCGCCGTTGTGGTCCTCGTTGTACCGGTCGAGCACGTCGCCGATCGGTCCGTCGAGGACCAGTGAGCCTCTGTCGAGGTAGAGGCCCCGCGTGCAGAAGCGACGCAGGTCCTTCTCGTTGTGGCTGACGAAGAACAGCGTCCGCCCCTCGGCGAGCAGCTCGTCGATGCGCTTGTAGCACTTCGCGCGGAACGCACGGTCGCCGACGGCGAGCACCTCGTCGACGAGCAGGATCGGCTCGTCGAGCTGCGACACCACGGAGAACGCGAGGCGGACCTTCATGCCGTTCGACAGGTGCTTGTAGGGCGTGTCGACGAAGTCGGAGATCTCCGCGAAGTCGATGATGTCGTCGAATCGACGATTGACCTCGGCCTTCGACATCCCGTGCAGGCCTGCGGTGAGGCGCACGTTCTCGCGAACGGTCAGGTCTCCCACGAAGCCGCCCGTGATCTCGATGAGCGGGGCCACCCCGCCGTGCACGTCGACGCTGCCCTCGTCCGCCAGGAGGACGCCGGCGACGAGCTTGAGGAGCGTCGACTTGCCCTGCCCGTTGCGCCCGACGACGCCGATCGACTCACCCGGTACGACCGAGAACGAGACGTCCCGGAGAGCCCAGAACTCGCCCGGGCGGCTGCGTCGCGAGGCACCGCCGAACAGGTCCTTGAGGTTGCGTCTGCCGCGCCGGTTGCGGCGGAATCGGACGCCGAGGTCGCGTACCTCGATCGCGAGTCCGGACATCACAGCTCCTTCAGCACCGGGCGCTCGAGACGAGAGAAGACGAGAAGACCGAGGCCGAAGACCAGGATGCTGGTGACGGCCCCGACGATCACCGACAGCGTGTCCCACTGGTCGGGGAAGAACCCGACACGGTAGAGCGTGAAGATGCCGGCCAGCGGATTGAACGCTCCGAGCTCCTTGAACACGCCCGGCAGGTCGGCCACGCCGTAGATGATCGGCGACGCGTAGAACAGTGCCCGGAGGACGAGTCGCGTCGTGCGCTCGAGGTCGCCCCAGAGCACGCAGAGCGGTGCGACGATGAGCCCGAGGCCGAGCAGGAGGATCACCTGCAGGATGACGGCTACGGGGAAGAGCAGGAGCGCCGCGTTGACCGTCGCGCCCCCGAAGATCGCGAACACCGCGAGCACCGGGAGCGAGAACAGGAACTCGATCCCCTTGCTCAGGACGATGCGCCCCACCCAGATCGAGCGCGGGATCGACGTCGATCTGACGAGCCGCGCATCCTTGTTGAACGCACGCGTGAAGTCGGTGACGGCGGAGTTGAACCACACCCACGGCAGCAGTGCGGTGATGAGGAAGACGATGTACGGGTTCTCACCGACATCCCGATGGAAGACCTGCGTGAAGACGAACCAGTAGATGCCGCTCATCACGAGCGGGTCGAGGACCGACCAGAGGTAGCCGAGCGCGCTCGTGGAGTACCGCACCCGCAGGTCGCGCGCCGACAGCAGCCACAGAGAGTGGAAGTAGCGCCGCGGCGATCCGGGGGCGCCGACGACAGCGGGACTCACGCGACGAGTTTACGTGTTGACGACTCGAGACTCATCGCTGGAACCGACGCGGCAGGAACCGACGCAGCAACCGCCTGACCGCGCCGTCGCGTGCTTCGAGCTCGCGCACACGCTCCGAGGCGAGAACGGCTTCCCGTGTCTTGTTGTCCAGCCTCAGCTCGATCCGCGCCCGTTCCTGCGTCCCTTGCTCGATCTGCGCCTTGAGATCCTCGATCTGTGCTGCAGCACGTTCGAGAGCGTCCTCGCCTGCAAGGCTCAGACGCGCTTCGAGCTCGGTGATACGACGTACGGCGCGGCGCAGGTCAGCGGCGAGCGGGCCGGCCGGAAGCGAGGGGGCCTTGCCCTGTTGCACGCGGCGCCCCTCGACGATCGGCCACTGGTGGAACCGGGAATCGAAATTGTCGATCTCGACGCCGCGATAGTCGATATCGCCGTCGAGGGCGACCATGACCGACAGCTGGTCTCGGCGCGAGTACCGCAGGACGTGGTCGGCCCAGACCCGCATGGCAGCGGAAACCCGCGCATTGCGCCGACGCACGAGGAGCGCCGTCCAGTGCGGGCGCGCGTCGAGAACGTCGGGCACGGTCGTCGCGTAATCCGACAGCTGCTCGTAGACCCGGGCTCGATCGTCGTAATTGAGTCGAATCACTTCGTCGAACTCGTCGACGAGGTTGTCGCGGTAGCTGTGCGTGGGCAAGGCCATGTCGGCGTCATCGGGCAGCCAGGCAGCGACGAGCTCTTCGGGTGTGACTTTGAGGCGCACGGACGCATCTATGTACAGGCTCACGTCGAACTCGACGTCCGTCTGAGGACCGAGGATCTTGTGCAGCCGGGCACTGCGCACGGGGTCCGCGGCGAAAGCCGGTTGCACAACCTGGATCTCCCACGTATCACTCGTCAGATCGGGGTCGTCGGTGAAGCAGATGAATCGAGCCTGGCTCCGGCCAGCGACGGATTGATCGAGCAGGGAGTCGTAGCGGCCGAAGAGCGAGGTGAAGACGACGAGGCTCATGCGAGGCCCACCGGAGCGTGCGGCAGCACGGACAGCATGCACATGGGTCCAACCGTAGCCGCTGCCTGCGCACGGCCCGGTCAGGCTCGACGAACTAAAGTGGACGGCATGCTGCAGCGTGTGAGCCACTGGGCCGGATCCGCACGCTCGAGGATGCGAGCCGCCGCTCGAGCCCTCGCCGTCCGGTACGGCGGCCTGCCCCACTCGGTCGGCACGGTGGACAGTCCCCCGCCTCCGGTCGCTCACGATGTCACGCAGTTGTGGATGCGAAACATCACCAGTCGCGAGCCGATCACGGACAGCTCGAGTGACGAGATCGTCACGATGACGACTCACGGGCAGCGCATCCGCGACGTGTGGCTGGCGATCGAATCCATCGGACGAGGCGACAGGCTGCCCGCGCGGATAATCCTCTGGCTGGATGAAGGAACGAAGGTCCCGTGGCGACTGCGCCGTCTGCAATCGCGCGGGCTGGAGATCCAGCAGGTCGCGCGAGGCTGGGGCGTTCATACCAAGTATTGGCCGTACATCTCCAGCACGATCGAGCTCGCCGGGCCATTGGTGACGGCCGACGACGACATCCTGTACCCGCCGAACTGGCTGCAGGACCTGCACACGATGCACGAGCGCTATCCGGATGACGTCATCGCGTTCCGCGCGCACCGCATGGTCATGGTCGACCATGACCGTTTCGCCCCGTACAGCTCGTGGCCCACATGCGCGACCACCGAGCCCAGTTACGCACACTTCGCCACGTCGGTCTCAGGCCAGCTTCTGCCACCCGGCTTGCAGAACGCGTTGCGCGAGGAAGGGCCAGTCTTCGTCGAGATCTGTCCGACCGCTGACGATGTCTGGATCCATCGATGCGCGGTCGCCCACGGCTTCCGCACCCGCCAGGTCGAGGAGAGGTCGTTGCACTGGTGGTTCGTCCCCGGCTCGCAGACCTCCGGGTTGAACGCCGTCAACGTCGTCGGCGGCGCCAATGACGAGCAACTGCGTGCGACGCACACCGAGCTGACACGCGAACGCATCTGGGCGTCCGCGGGAAGGCCTCAGCGCACCTGAATGTCCGCGTGGACGGTTCCCGTCTGGCGGTGCTCCATCGGAACAAAGAAGGTCGCGGCCTGCCAGGCGACGGCCAACGAAGAGCCGTTCTCGTCAGCCACCTCGGCGTTGATGAAGTACTGCCCACCCGCGAAGGCCGAGTTGCGAATGACGTACTCCACTTCGGTCGTCCCCGCCTCGGCTCGGCCGTGCGGCTGCTCGAGGCGACGGCTCCCCGTCCCGAGGACCTGCTGACCCGACGGCGTATCGATGCTGACTCCTGTGTTCCAGCGCTCGTAGGGCTGGGTGTGGTTGACGACGATGCGGACATGGATGTCTTCACCGGGCTTCACATCAGACAAGGGGGTGCCATCAGCAGCCTCGATGCGAACCGCTTCGATAGACGAGGTCGGCGCCTTCTCTTCGGACTCCGGGTGGAGTTCTGCCTCCAGGACGTCGGCGTTCTCCGCGTTGCGGCGACGCCTCCCCTCCAGGACCTCCCGGTGGACGCGGGTGGCTGCTGCAGCAGACCCCGAGAAGACGACCTCGCCATCGTGAAGGACGACACCCTGGTCACAGATCTCCATGACCTGCGCCGCGGAATGGGACACCAGGATGATCGTCCGCCCCTCCGCCTGGAACTCGCGGATCTTATCCATGCATTTTCGCTGGAAAGCCTCGTCGCCGACCGCCAGCACCTCGTCTACCAGCAGGATGTCGGGGTCGGTATGGATGGCGACGGCGAACGCGAGCCGGACGTACATTCCTGAGGAGTAGAACTTCACCTGCGTGTCGATGAAGTCGCCGATCTCCGCGAACGCCACGATGCTGTCGAACTCCGCATCCGTCTGCTCCCGCGACAGACCCAGGATCGCTGCGTTCAAGTAGACGTTGTCACGGCCGGAGAGGTCGGGATGGAACCCGGCCCCGAGCTCGAGCAGGGCCGCGAACCGGCCGCGTCGACGTACCGATCCCGAGGTCGGATCGATGATGCCGCCGATGATCTTGAGCAGAGTGCTCTTGCCCGATCCGTTGGGGCCCATGAGCCCGATGGTCGACCCCGCCGGAATGTTGACGGAAACGTCCTTCAGAGACTGGAACACCTCTTGATGCAGTCGTCCGCGCCTTCCGAACGTCACCACGCGTTCCTTGATCGAGTTGTCTCGACGGATCGTGAACTTCTTCGACACGTTGTCGACCACGACCACATCGGGCCCGGTCGGTCGATCCTGGGGAGAAGTGGACCTGTTCTGGGTCACGTCGGTCAGAGCTCCTGTGCGAAGTTGCCTTGCAGGCGGGCGAAGAGGCGCTGACACGCCCACACGAGGACGAGGCCGATCACGAACGCGATGGCCATTCGGAGCGCCAGATGAGGAGGGTAGTCGGCCGGTGAGCCCGAGACCCAGAAGGCGCGGTGGAATCCGAGCACGGCGAGCGTCAACGGGCTGTTGGTGTAGATCTCCAGCAGCCAGGCCGGGAAGCCGAACTCATCGAAGACCCGGTTGACCATGGTCCACGCGTAGACGATGGGCGATGCCCACATCGCCAGCATCAGCACGACCTGGGTCAGGTACTGCACGTCCCTGAGGTAGACGTTCAGCGCGGACAGGAAGAGACCGGTGGCCAGTCCGTAGACGATGATGAGGCCGACGGCGGGAACGAAGTAGATCAACCCCATGGAGAAGGGCGGAACACCGAGGATGAAGCAGGCCGCGATCAGAACCGCGAGCTGCACCAGGAAGGTGAACATGGCCGACCCGATGCTGGCGAGCGGAAAGATCTCGCGAGGTACGTAGACCTTCTTCACGAGTCCCGAGTTGGCGACGATCGATCCGGTGGACCCCGAGAGCATCTCGGAGAAGAAGGCGTAGATGGTCAAGCCGGAGAAGATGTAGATGGCGAAGTCGGGGATACCGCGCGCAGCCTGGAGGAACTGACCCATCACGACGTAGTAGACGGTGAGCTGGACGATCGGGTTGATGAGCACCCAGAGAAGCCCGAGCGCGCTGTCTTTATACCGAGCCTTGATGTCACGCCGCACGAGCAGCGCCAGCAGCTGACGGTGCGCCCAGACCGCTCTAACGGAAGCCACGAACCCGGTTCCCGAGGCGATCGGAGCGAGCGGCTCGCGCTCGAGGCGGGCGAAGCGGGCGAGAGCGCTATCGGTCACAGCGGAGTTCCATTCGATTCGCCAGGCACAACGACCAACGATACAGCGCGCCGTCTGTGAACCACCCGCGGAGGCACGGACTCACCAGAGCCCGCCCAGCTGAGACTCCAGTACCGGCGCGAGAGTGCGCGCGTAAGAGCTGGAGAGGTGGTTGTCGTCACGATATACGGCGACGTTGCCGACGACGGCAGGGCAGACGTCATCCGGGCAGATCCACTCGGTCAGGTCGACGTGCGTGATGCTCTCGCGCTGCAGGATGCGCGCCGGATTGGCGGCCGCCAGCGAGCTGCCGCGCGGCATGGAGCACCCCTCCGGGTCGTCAGATTCGACGACACAGCCGAACATGTCGTAACCGAACCGCGGGTTGTCGCGCACCGCGATGACCGGGATGTCGGCGGCGTCCATCCGGTCGATGAACCGCTCGATGCCCGGCCGGAGGCTCTCATCCTCCTCGCCCGCGTCGGCGGCGGTGACGATGGTCATGACCGCCGACGGTTTGATCGCCTCCACGTGGCGGATCGCCGCTTCACGCCACTGCGGGCAGAAGTCGGGATCGAAGCCGGGGTCGTCGAGGCCCATGGCGCAGCCACCGCGCACGAGGGTGATGACGCCCCAGCCCCGCTGCTCGGCGATCGGCACGAGAGCCGCCGTCATCTGCTGCGCGTGCGAGTCTCCGATCACCGCGATCAGCTCGCTCGCGCGCTGAGTGCCCGGCATCTCCGAGCACGACCCGTGCAGGATGTCGTCGGTGATGGCGCGCGCGCCGCTGCACTCGAGCTCGAGCTGCACCCATTCGTCCTCGATCGCCGTCGCGAGCGGGATCATCGGCAGCTCCGGGTCGGGTTCGGAGACCTCGTCGTCGAAGAGCACGTGCGCCCCGGGGTTCGCGGTCAGCTGTTGCTCCGCGATCCGCTGCTCGCGGTACGCGGTCACGCCCTGCCACGTCCCGACGGGGACCATGACGACTAGGGCGGCGACCGCGACGACCGCGACGGAGGGCATGACGCTGCGCTCCGAGCGCCGCCACTGCCGCACGGGGTGGTCCACAGCGAACGTCAGCAGTCGTGCGCCCACCAGCGAGGCCACGACGATCGCCACGCCGCCCACTGCGCCGACCTCCGTGCGCTCGCGCACGACGAGCCACGTGACGAGGATCGGCCAGTGCACGAGGTAGAGGCCGTACGCGTCGCGGCCGGCGAGCCGAAGCGGGCGCGACGCGAGGAACCGGGCGGGGCCGCGCCCCGCGTCACCGGTTCCCGAGACGACGATCATCGCGGCGCAGACGACGGGCCAGAGGGCGAGGTATCCCGGGAACCCGCCTTCGACGTCGAGCAGAACACCGCAGGCGAGGAGCCCGCCGATGCCGATCCACCCGAGGACGGCGCTCACGGTGGGCCCGGGCCGCAGGTGCGGGAGCGCCACGACCAGCAGCGACCCGGCGGCGAACTCCCACAGTCGAGCGCCCGTGTCGAAGTACGCGAGCTGCTGAGCGGCATCCGTCCGCACGATGGAGTACGCCAGCGACAGCACGAAGACCGTTCCGAAGACCACCGCGACGGTCGCGTCGGGTGACCGCCGGAAGCGTCGAATGATCAGGAGGCAGAGCGCGAAGAGAACGGCCCACAGCACGAACGCCTGCCCTTGCACGGAGAGCGACCAGAAGTGCTGGAGCGGGCTCGGCGCCTGCCCGCGGTTGTAGTAGTCGACCGCGTCGGCGGCCAGGACCCAGTTCTGGACGTAGAGCAGAGATGCCCACGTCTGTTCCCAGAGCGAACGCCACATCGTCGCGGGGTAGAGCACTCGCACCAGCACGAGGACGAACAAGAGCGTGACCGCGGCGGCGGGCAGAAGACGACGGAACGTCCCGACAAGCCGGCGCGCGATGTCCGGTGGCGCTCCGGTGTGGAGGCGGTGCAGGAACGTACGGGTCAGGAAGAAGGCGGACAGCATCAGGAAGACGTCGACACCGCCCGATACGCGCCCGAGCCAGACGTGGTAGGTCACGACCAGCAGGATGGCGACGGCCCGGAGGCCGTCGATGTCGGCGCGGTACCCCCAGCGGTCCGCATCCGTCGCCGCACCGGCCGTGCGGCGCGGACGGGTCGTCAACGAACCCACGACAGCCTCACGCGAGGTGGTTGTTCCACATCGACAGCGCAGAGCCGATCGCCATGTGCATGTCGAGGTACTGGTAGGTGCCGAGGCGGCCGCCGAAGTGCACGTCCTGCTCGCCCTTGGCGAGATCGCGGTACGCCAGCAGACCGGCGCGGTCGTCGGCGGTGTTCACGGGGTAGTACGGCTCGTCGGCACGGGTCGCGAAGCGCGAGTACTCCCGCACGACGACGGTCTTGTCGGTCGGATAGCGATCGGCACGCTCCGGGTGGAAGTGCTTGAACTCGTGGATGCGGGTGTACGGCGCATCGGCGTCGGCGTAGTTCATGACGCTCGTGCCCTGGAAGTCGGGGATGTCGAGGACCTCCTGCTCGAAATCGAGCGTGCGCCACGACAGCTCGCCCTCGGTGTAGTCGAAGTAGCGGTCGACGGGACCGGTGTAGACGACCGGCACCTGGCCGACGGTGTCCTTCTTGTTGAGCGGCTGCGACTCGTCGAAGAAGTCGGTGCTCAGCTTCACCTCGATGTTCGCGTGGTCGGCCATGCGCTCGAGCCACGCGGTGTAGCCGTCGACCGGGAGACCCTCCCAGGTGTCGTTGAAGTAGCGGTTGTCGTAGGTGTAGCGGACCGGCAGGCGCGAGATGATCTCGGCCGGAAGCTCTCTCGGGTCGGTCTGCCACTGCTTCGCGGTGTAGTCGCGGATGAACGCCTCGTACAGCGGCCGGCCGATCAGGCCGATCGCGCGCTCCTCGAGGTTGTTCGCCTGCTTCGGATCGAACTCGCCCGCGAGCTCGTGGATGAGGTCGCGCGCCTCGCCGGGCGTGTACGCAGCCTGGAAGAACTGGTTGATCGTGCCGAGGTTGATCGGAAGCGGATACACGACGCCCTTGTGCGTCGTGTACACGCGGTGGACGTAGTCGGTGAACTGCGTGAAGCGGTTGACGTACTCCCACACGGTCGCATTCGAGGTGTGGAACAGGTGGGCCCCGTACTTGTGCACCTCGATGCCGGTGGTCGGCTCGTTCTCGGTGTAGGCGTTGCCGCCGATGTGATGACGGCGGTCGATGACGGTCACCTTGCGACCGGCTGCTGCAGCACGCTCGGCGATGGTGAGGCCGAAGAAGCCGGAGCCGACGATGAGGAGGTCCATGGGGCGAACGCTTTCGTTTCGGGGCAAGCGAATGGGCGCCCCCGGGCGGGGCGTCATCGATCCTACGCGACGCGTTCCGCGGGCCTGAGGAAAGCGTGGGAAAGCCCGATGAGGGCGTCGGCTACGATGGCATGTCGAATTGTCGCAGTGACGGAGTCGGGATCGAATGGACAGCTGGATCAGCACATTTCCGTCGATCCTCGTCGCTGCGCTCCTCCTGATCATCCCGGGCGGCATCGTGATGATCGCCGGCTGGGGCTCGCGGAACCCCTCTCGCTGGCTCCTCGCTCCGGCGGTCTCGGTCACGATCGCTGCGGTCGCCGCCACGATCGCCCCGCTCGTCGGTCTGCGCTGGGGGCTGATCCCGCTCGCGATCGTCACCGTGCTCGTCGCGGGCGTCGGCCTCGTGCTGCGCCGCTTCGCCGGAACCGACGACGCACCGTCGTCCCGCGGTACGTTCCTCGCGACTGCCGGCGCGCTGGCGGCGGCGGCCGGCGGACTCGGCATCCTGTTCGCGCGCGCGTTCGGCGGACCGGAGAACATCGCCCAGCGGTTCGACAACATCGTCCATCTGAACGCGATCGCCCTCGCCGTGAAGAACGGCAGCGCCTCGCCGTTCCAGATCGGCGCCACCTCGGACATCGGCGGCTACCCCAACGCCTGGCATGCCATCACGACGCTCGTCGTCGAGCTGACCGGTGTCACCGTTCCGGAGGGAATCAACGCCGCGAACCTCGGGTTCGTCGCGATCCTCTGGCCCGCCTCGATCATGGCCCTCGTCGGTGCGATGTTCCACCGACGCCGAGCCGCCTACGTCGCCGCGGCGGCCCTGTCGACGGGCTTCGGCGCGTTCCCCGCGCTCTTCCTCAACTGGGGCGTGCTGTACCCCAATCTCGTCGGTTACGCCATGGTGCCCGCGGGCCTCGCTGCCGTCGTCCTGGCGCTCGACGAGCGCAGGTCCGGCGGCATCGTCCGCGCCGTCCTGCTCACCGCGCTCCTGTCGGGCGGCGTCTTCCTCGGGCATCCGAACGCCTTCCTGGCCCTGCTCGCGTTCGCGGCAGCGTCCGTGCTGAGCACGCTCCTGGCACGCGCCATCGCAGGCCGGTCTCGGCGCGCGTGGTGGACTCTCGCGGCGAGCGCGGCGGGATTCGCGATCGTCTGCCTCGCGACGTGGTCGGTGTTCCGGACGTCGGCGGAGCACTCCGGCTGGAAGCCGTGGCAGAACCTCGCGCAGGCCTTCGGGGAAGCAGCGCTGGCGTCGCCTCGGGGATACCCCCCGACCATCGTGATCGCCGTGCTCATCGTGGCCGGCGCGGTCGTCGCGGTGCGACGGCCGAAGACCCTGCCCCTGCTCGCCCCCTTCGCTGCGGCGGTTCTGCTGTTCGTCGTGGCCTCGGGCCTGCGCATCGATCACCCGCTCCGCGAGTTCCTCACCAACCCCTGGTACAACGACTCGAACCGTCTCGCGGCGCTGCTCCCGATGGCCGCCATCCCGGTCGCCGTCCTCGGCGCCCTCGGGATCTACGACGCGGGCCGTCGAGCCCTGGCACGACTCTCCGCCCCGAGCTGGGCACGCGTCGTCGCGCTGGTCATCGCGGTGGTCGCCGTCTTCTCCGTCGCGGTCGGGCCGAACGCCCGCGTCGCGCTCTCGCAGGTCCGCGAGGCCTATGCCTACACCGATGGTTCGGTCCTCCTCACCTCGGATGAACGGGCCCTTCTCGACCGGCTCCAGGAGGAGACCGACGAAGACGCGCTCATCATCGGAAGTCCGCGGACCGGAGCCTCGCTCGCGCTTGCGCTGGCCGATCGCGAAGTGACCCAGCGGCACATCTTCGGATCCCCCTCCCCCGAACTGGTCTACCTCAACTCCCAGCTGCGGAACATCGACACCGATCCGGCCGTCTGCTCCACCGTCGACGACCTCGGCATCGATTACGTCCTGGACTTCGGTCGTCAGGACGTGATGGATCAAGCGCAGGCCGTGACCTACGACGGCATCCAGGACCTCGCACCGGGTCGGCACCTCGTGCTCGTGGACTCGGAAGGTCCCGAAGCGCGCCTGTTCCGCATCGAAGGATGCTGACCGTGGCGTCGCGTCGCCGTGTCGCGGTCGCCTACGACTGCCTCTTCCCTTTCACCACCGGAGGCGGTGAGCGTCAGTACAGCGCCTTCGCGGCTGAGCTCGTGAAGCTCGGTCACGACGTCGACTACCTCACGTCGCGTCAGTGGGACGACGACTCCGAGCTGCCCGACGACTTCGCCGTGGTTCCGGTCACCGGCCGCCTCAGCCTGTACTCGGGCGACGGTGTGCGGCGCATCCCCGCGGCCCTGCGTTTCGCGGCAGGCCTGTTCGCCGCCCTCGTGCGTCGGCGTCGTCGTTATGGCGCGGTTATCGTGAGCGGACTACCGATCTTCAATGTGTTCGCCGCACGTCTCGCGCTGCTCGGGTCGGGCACACGCCTGGTCGTCGACTATCTCGAGGTCTGGCCGCGGCCCCAGTGGATCGAGTACTCCGGCGCCGTCACCGGCACTATCGCCTGGGTTCTCCAGCGCGCCGCGATCGCGGTCACCCCGCTCGCGACCTGCCACTCTCAGCTCAGCGCGACACGGCTGCGAGCCGAGGGCCTGCGCTCGACTCCGGTGGTGAGCCCGGGCCTCATCGACGGCACGGTCGAGACCGGTCCCGTCACCCCCGCGTCCGAACCGCCGTATGTGCTCTACGTGGGGCGGCACATCCCCGACAAGCGGGTCGAGACTCTCCCGGCCGCCGTCGCTCAGGCACGTCGTCACCTCCCCGGCCTGCGCCTGGTCGTGCTGGGGCGAGGGCCGAGCGGCGACACCGTCCGCGCCGCCGTCGCGGACTCCGCCGGCGAGGGGTGGACCGAGTTCCCCGGGTTCGTCGACGAGGAACGCCTCGCGGAGCTGATGCACGGAGCCCTCTGCGTCGTCAATCCGTCACGGCGCGAGGGATACGGCCTGGTGGTCGTCGAGGCGAACGCGCACGGCACGCCCGTCGTCCTCGTGTCCGACCCCGGCAACGCCGCCACCGAACTCGTCGAGGCGGGAGTCAACGGCGTCGTCGCCGATTCCGCGTCGGCCGAAGACCTGTCGGCCGCCATCCGCGCCGTCGCAGACGGCGGCGACGAGCTCCGTCGCACCGCACGCGCCTGGTACGACTCCGCCATCGAGACCCGAACAATCCGCCGTACCGTCGAGGGAATCCTCGAAGCCCTCGAACCCCCGCGGCGCATCGCCCGGAAGACGAAAGAAGACACTCCGTGACAGCTGCATCCCCGTCCACCGAGGTCGAACTGACGATTCTCATGCCGTGCCTCAACGAGGCCGAGACGCTCGAGGTCTGCATCCGCAAGGCCCAGGGCTTCCTCGCCCGCACCGGGATCTCCGGCGAAGTCCTCATCTCCGACAACGGCAGCACGGACGGCTCGCAGGAGATCGCGCTCCGCCTCGGCGCGCGTGTATCGGCGGCCAGCCGTCGCGGATACGGCGCCGCGCTCATCAACGGCATCGACAACGCCCGCGGCCGCTACATCATCATGGGCGACGCCGACGACAGCTACGACTTCGAGAACCTCGAGCCGTTCGTCGAGCGTCTGCGCGCGGGAGCCGACCTCGTGATGGGCAACCGTTTCGCCGGCGGCATCGCCCCGGGCGCGATGCCGCCGCTGCACAAGTACCTCGGCAATCCGGTGCTGTCCACGATCGGTCAGCTCTTCTTCCGGCCGAACGTCCGTGACTTCCACTGCGGCCTCCGGGGCTTCAACCGCGACCGCATGCGCGCGCTGGACCTCCAGACGACGGGTATGGAGTTCGCCTCCGAGATGGTGGTGAAGTCCTCCCTCGCGAAGTACCGGATCGAAGAGGTCCCGACAACGCTGAAGAAGGATGGCCGGTCCCGTCCGCCGCACCTCCGCAGCTGGCACGACGGCTGGCGTCACCTGCGGTTCCTGCTTCTCTTCGCTCCGCGCTGGCTCTTCGTCTACCCCGGCCTCGTGGCGTTCTTCCTCGGCGCCATCGCCGTCGCGGTGCTCGCGTTCGGCGGCGTCGAGATCGGGGGGATCGGCTTCGACGTCACGACGATGGTCTATGCGAGCGCCCTCTGCGTCACGGGCTTCCAAGCGCTGCTCTTCTTCTGGTTGACGAAGCTGTACGCGACCCAGGAGGGCTTCCTCCCGACCAGTGAGCGGTACCGCCGTATCGTCGCGAAATGGTCCGCCGAACGCGGGCTGCTCGCAGGCGTCGCTCTGTTCCTGCTCGGGATCGTGATCGGGATCGTGCAGGTCAGCGTCTGGGGCAGCGCCGACTTCGGCCAGCAGGATGCCGCGCAGGCGGTCCGTATCGCCGTTCCGAGCGCGCTCACCATCATCCTCGGATTCCAGACCATCATGATGAGCTTCTTCTCGGGCGTCCTCACGACGCCGCGGCGCGAGCAGCGTCCCGAAGCCGTCATCGAGAGCTGATGCCGTCGCGGAGGGTGCTCGTCGACCTGCTGGGGTTCACCGGGTCGCGCGGCGGCACCGAGACCTATGTGCGCGAGCTGACCCCTCGACTCGCCGAGCGATTCCCCGACGTGCGGTTCGCCGCGCTGACCGGGCGAGTCGGAGCCGACAAGGTCCGTGCTTTCTTCCCGGGGCATGTCCAGTCGCTCGCCTGGATCGGCGCGGACCCCGCCACGTGGGCGCTGGGGGCCGTGGCGGCGACCGAGGTCGTCGCCCGCCGTGGGCGCGCCGACCTCGTCTGGGCTCCGGCCAACTTCGGCCCGATCCTCCGCGGCACGCCGCGCGTGGTCACGGTGCACGACGCCATCTACGACGAGGTGCGGGGAACCCTCGCGCAACGTGCGCAACGGACCGTCACCTCGACGCTCATGCGCCGGTCGGCGCAGACGGCCGATCGCGTGCTGACGGTGTCTCATGCTGCCGCCGCGAGCATCGCGCGCAACTTGCGCGTCCCCGCCGAGCGCATCTCGGTCGTCCACAACGGCAGCGCCGACCCCCGCCCCGTCGACGACCCGTGGTCTGCCCTCGACACGCTCCGGCTCCCGACCGATCGACCGATCGCCCTGAGCGTCGGCAACCGGATGCCGCACAAGAACTTCGTCGGGCTGCTGGAGGCGCTCGCGACGCTTGCCGCGGAGGCCCGCCCTCTCACGGTCATCGCCGGCAGCCGGCTCCCCGACCCGCTCGCGGACGAGGTCTCGCGGCTCGGGCTCGACGGCGACGTCCTCCTGCCCGGCTGGGTGAGCGACGACCAGCTCGAAGCGCTGTTCCAGGTCGCGGACCTTTATGTGTGCCCTTCTCTCGTCGAGGGATTCGGGCTTCCGGTCGTCGACGCGCTGCGCCGCGGTGTCCCCGTCCTCGCCAATGATGTGCCGGTGCTGCGCGAGGTCGGGGGCGATGCCGCCCGTTATGCAGACGCGACGAGCCCCGAGCAGTTCGGCGCCGCGATCGCCAGGGCCGTGAGCGACCCCGGGGATGCCGAGGCACAGGCCGGCGCGCGGACCTGGGCCTCGCGGTTCACGTGGGACGACGCCGCGGACGCGACTGCCGCCGTCCTCGAGGCGACCCTGTCGGAGTCCTCGCGGTGACCGCTGCACCCTCGATGAAGCGCCGCCTGCTCGGCTTCCTTCTCGTACCGGCGATCGCCGCCCTCTCGCCGATCATCGCTCTGCCCGCTGTCACGACCATCGCGGGCCCCGGTGGCTGGGCGAGCGCCATCGCGGGCGAGTCCATCGGCACGTTCGCCGCCATCGCGATCGGGTGGGGATGGGCCACCATCGGGCCGGCGCTGATCTCCGTCGCCGCGGGAGACGAGGAACGCGCCAAGCTCTATCGCGAGTCGATCGCGGTGCGCCTGTCGATCTCGGTCCTGGCCCTGCCCGCCCTCGCGGTCATCTGCTGGCTCATCGCCACGCCGGGCTCGGAATGGCTCACGATCCTCATGGGCATGCAGGGCGCGCTCATCGCACTGTCCTTCACCTGGTTCTGCGCCGGTGTCGGAGACCCCCGCACGATCGTCCTCTACGACGCGGCACCGCGTCTGCTCGCGAACCTCGCGGCGGCGGGGCTCGTGCTCTCGACGGGCATCGTGGTGCTCTATCCGCTGGCCGGCATCCTCGTCACGCTCGTGGGTACCTCACTCTTCACCGCGCGGCTGCTTCGTCGGCATCCCGGCCCGTGGCCGCGTCCCCGGGATCTGCCGCGGCTTCTGCGCTCGAACCTCTCCGTCGCGCTCAACGACGCCGGGCTGAGCGGCTATTCCAGCGTTCCCGCCCCGGTCGTCAACGTCACGGCGGCACCGGTCGCCGCTGCGGGCTACGCGACGGGCGACAAGATGCTGAAGCTCGGGCAGTTCATCCCCATGACGCTCGCCAATGCGCTCCAGGCATGGATCGGCGAAGCGCACGGCAGTCACCGTGGCCGCCGCATGACGATAGCGATCGGTCTGGCGACCGCGACCGGTGTCGCCGGGTGGGCCGGACTCGCGCTCGTCGGCCCGTGGCTGACGAGCGCGTACCTGCCCAACGCACCGGCGCCGTTCGAGATCCTCGTCGTCCTGGGAGCGGTCTTCTTCTTCTTCTCGGTCCGCACGGCCGTCGCGCGCCTGGTGCTCTTCCCCGCCGGCCAAGCCGGCGCGGTCATGCGTGCGACACTGATCGCCACCGCCCTCGGCATTCCGCTGATGATCGGGCTCGGGATCGCCTGGGGTCCCGTCGGCGCCGCCCTCGGCTACGCCGCGACCGAGGGCGCGGCGACGCTGTTCCTCGCCCGCCGGTGCCTGCGCGTTCTGCACGATCTCCGCCACACCCCCGTCGAGCCCACGCCGTGAGCGTCGCCCGAGTGGCCTCATCCGAAAGGACCGTACGATGACCATCGCCGTCAACGGCCGTTTTCTCATCGACTCCTTCGGCGGCGTGCGCCGCTTCGCGACCGAGCTCACCGAGCATCTCGCCGCATCCCGCGACGACGTCGTCCTGCTCGTCCCTGCCGCGGCCGATGCATCAGGCATCCATGGCGTTCGCGTCGAGACGGTGGGGCGCTCCGCCGGACCGGTCTGGGAACAGCTCGAGCTCCCCCGCTGGCTGCGCCGCCACGGTTCCCCCGTTCTGCTGAACCTGGCGAACATCGCGCCGGTGGCGTACCGCAACCAGTTCACCGTCCTCCACGACATCGCCCCCACGATCCGTCCCCAGGACTTCACCGTCCTCTTCCGCATCCAGTGGCACCTCGCCGTGCGGTTCGGGATGCTGCGCCGCGGCCAGCGACTGGTGACGGTGAGCCACGCCTCGCAGCGCGAGATCGCCGAACGGTTCCGTGTGTCGCCCGAGACCATCGACGTGGTCTACGAGGGAGCCGACAGCCTGGGATCGCCGGATGCGACGCGCCCGGCCGCCGACGACACCGAAATCCGCTTCGTCGCCTTCGGACGCCATGGAGCCGCCAAGAACACGCGGGCCGTCATCGACGCGCTGCGCCATGTCGACGACGATGCGCCAATTGTCATCGAGTTCGTCGGCAGGCTCGATCCCGACCTCGAGCCCTACGCCGCGGAGAAGGGCATCCCGTCGCGACGCATACGCTGGCGCGGCCCGGTCTCCGACTCCGAGCTCGCGGGTGTCTTCGCCGACGCCGACGGGTTCGTCTGGCCGTCCTTCCACGAGGGCTTCGGGCTGCCGCCTCTCGAAGCGCAGAGCTACGGAGCACCCGTCCTCGCCTCGGACATCCCCATCAACCGCGAGATCCTGCAGGACTCGGCGCTCTACTTCCCCGCCGCCGAGCCCGTGGCGCTCGGCGCGCTCATGATGGAGCTCGTCCGCGATCCCGCTCGAAGGGCCGACCTGCGCGAGCGCAGCCGGCGCAACGCGGAGCGATTCACCTGGGCGGCCACGACGACCGCGTGGAACGCGCTGCTGGACAAGAACCGTCGCTGAATCCGGCGGGATTGCGCGTCGACCCCGTCGACAGGGGACAATCGGAAGCGTGAACCTCGGCTTCGTCGTGACGACCCTGGGCCGCCTCGGCCCGCTCCGCACCCTGCTCGACTCCCTCGAGCCGCAGCTGCGCGACGGCGACGCGGTCGCCATCGTCGCGCAGGGCGAACAGGACGAGGTGGCAGCTCTCGTTGCGGACTACGCGGCCCGCGGGATGGCCGTGACCGCTGCGACCTCGGCACGCGGCGCCTCGCTCGGCCGGAACACCGGCGTCGCTGCGCTCCCCGTTGGGGAACGGGTCGTGACGTTCCCCAACGACAACACGGTCTACCCGGCAGGCACGGTCGACGCGCTGCACGCGGCCGTCGACGCCGACGACTTCATCGCCGGCGGCTTCTCGTCGTGGGACGAGCGCGGGCCCAAGACCACGCTCCCCTCGCCCGGCACTCCCCTCGATCGGTACAACGTCTGGGCCGTGATCGAGATGGGCATCCTCATGCGCCGGTCGCTCTTCGACGCCATCGGCGGCTTCGACGAGCGGCTCGGCCCGGGCGCCGCCACCCCGTGGCAGGTCGCCGAAGGCACCGATCTCCTCCTGCGAGCGCTCGCGCGGGAGCCACGTCTGACGGACGAATTCCGCTGGCTGCCCGCGGAGGTGCACGTCGACGGCATCTCGACCGGCTTCGGGCTGACCGCCGCGGAGCGACGCCGCAAGCTCCGGGCATACGGCCGCGGCACCGCCCGCGTTCTCGGGGTGCACCGCTACCCGTTGTGGTGGCGGTTCGCCTTCACGGGCGCCGGACTGCTGTACGGGGTCCGTAACCCCGCGCCCATCACGATCGGCGACGGCTGGCCGATGTTCGTCGGGCGTCTCGAGGGGCAGCTCGGCCGCACCTTCGGACAGGCGCGGATGGTCTCGACCACCCGCTGAGCCGTCGGATGCCGCGCTGATAGGCTTCGGAAGTGTCATCGAGAGTTCTGATCACCGGCGGAGCCGGGTTCATCGGGTCCCACCTGTCCGAGCGCCTCCTCGCCGAAGGCGATGAGGTCATCTGCGTCGACAACTTCTTCACCGGATCACGCCGCAACGTCGAGCACCTCTTCGACAACCCGCGCTTCGAGGTCATCCGTCACGACGTGACCTTCCCGCTGTACCTCGAGGTCGACAAGATCTACAACCTCGCGTGTCCTGCGTCGCCGGTGCACTACCAGCACGACCCGGTGCAGACCACGAAGACGAGCGTCATGGGCGCCATCAACATGCTCGGTCTCGCGAAGCGCCTGCGCGTTCCGATCCTTCAGGCCTCGACGTCGGAGGTCTACGGCGACCCCGCGATCCACCCGCAGACGGAGGACTACTGGGGCAACGTCAACCCGATCGGGCCCCGCTCCTGCTACGACGAGGGCAAGCGCGCCGCCGAGACCCTCTTCTTCGACTACCGGCGCCAGCACGACCTGTCGATCAAGGTCATCCGCATCTTCAACACGTACGGGCCCCGCATGCACCCGAACGACGGCCGTGTGGTGTCGAACTTCATCGTCCAGGCCCTCCGCGGCGAGCCCATCACGATCTACGGCGACGGCTCGCAGACGCGCTCGTTCTGCTACGTCGACGATCTGGTCGACGGCATGGTTCGCCTGATGAACACCGATCACGGCGTCACGGGGCCGATCAATGTCGGCAACCCGGGCGAGTTCACGATGCTCGAGCTCGCGAACGAGGTTCTGCGCATCACGGGCAGCACCTCCGAGATCGAGCATCGCCCGCTGCCACAGGATGACCCGAAGCAGCGACAGCCCAACATCGACATCGCCCAGCGCGAGCTCGGCTGGAAGCCGTCGGTCGCACTCACCGCCGGCCTCGAGCGGACGATCGACTACTTCCGCGGCGTGCTGACCGCCTGAGTCCTGCGCGCCGCACGGCGCTGATGTGACACCATGAAGACGTGAAGGGCATCATTCTCGCCGGCGGTTCGGGCACGCGTCTGCACCCGATCACGCTGGGCGTCTCGAAGCAGTTGATCCCGGTGTACGACAAGCCGATGGTCTACTACCCCCTGTCGACGCTGATGCTCGCAGGTATCCGCGACATCCTGATCATCACGACCCCGCACGATGCGCCGTTCTTCGAACGGCTGCTTGGCGACGGGTCGCAGTTCGGGATCTCGCTCACGTTCGCGCAGCAGCCCTCCCCGGACGGCCTGGCGCAGGCGTTCACGATCGGGGCGGACTTCATCGGCGACGACAAGGTCGCCCTGGTCCTCGGCGACAACCTGCTCTACGGTCCGGGCCTGGGCTCGCAGCTCAAGCGCTACGCCGACGTCGACGGTGGGGCCGTGTTCGCGTACTGGGTCGGTGAGCCCTCCGCCTACGGCGTGGTCGAGTTCGACGACGAGGGCCGCGCCGTGTCGCTCGAGGAGAAGCCCCGCGAGCCGAAGAGCAACTTCGCGGTGCCGGGCCTCTACTTCTACGACAACGATGTGATCGACATCGCGCGCAACCTCCTGCCCTCGCCCCGTGGCGAGTACGAGATCACCGACATCAACAGCGCCTACCTCGAGCGGGGCAAGCTGCAGGTCGAGGTCCTCCCCCGCGGCACCGCCTGGCTCGACACGGGAACTTTCGACCAGATGACCGATGCCGCCGACTACGTGCGGACGATGGAGCGGCGGACGGGTCTGCGCATCGGCGTTCCCGAAGAGGTGGCCTGGCGTCAGGGCTTCCTCACCGACGACGAGCTGCGCAACCGCGCGGCGACGCTGGTGAAGTCCGGATACGGGACGTACCTGCTCGAGGTCCTCGAGCGCGGTCGGTGACCCCCCGCGCCGTGTCGCCCGGCGCCGTCGTCCGGACGACCCTGCGACGAGCGGCCGTGTTCGCCCGCTCGCGCGTGCGCGAAGTCCGAGGCTCGTGGTGGGGCGGCCCCGTCATCCGTCGCATCGACCGTTTCTGGTGGGCGCGGACCATCGACCGTGCCGGCATCGTCGATCCGGTCGCTATCTCGGCCCAGCGGCCCGGGCTGAGCTCGAGCGCCGCTGTGCGGCATTACGTCCGTCGGGGCTTCCGCGACGGCTTCGTGCTGAATCCGCTGTTCTCCGAACAGATGGTGTCGATGCAGCTCTCCGACGCGGGCCGGGTGCCGGCGCTCTATGCGTACCTGATCAACGACCGCCGCCGCATCCGCACCAGCCTGCTGTGGGACGCCCCCGCCTATGCCCTCGCGCATCCCGACTCCTCTGACGACCCCGCCGGCCCGCTCGGACACGCCTGGCGCAGCCTGCAAGCGGGGTCGGCCCTCGACTTCGGCTTCCCGGGCGACCGGACGACGACGCGCGCGGACCAGATCTCGGCGCTTGTGAAGCGAGCACTCTCCCGGGCAGGACGAACGTCGGCACAGAGCGGCCTCGCGGAACTGACCTCCGCCGATGTCGTTCTCTTGTGGCGCCTGTCCGATCACGAGCGCGACTTCAGCCTCACGGTGGAGACGGCCGCCGAAGCGAGTCGGCGGATCGGCGCCCGTCTCGTCCTCGCCGTGGGCGGCGGACGGCCGGACGCATGGCTGCCCGCCGTGGCGGCTTCCGCCGGCACCACCGGAACACTCGTCATCTCCGATGCCCCGGGAAACTCCGTCGTCTCAGCCGTCACTCGTCATCTCGCTGCCGGCTCGCGCCTGATCGTGCGTGGACCGGGTGACGAGATCACCGCCGAAAGCGTCGTGGCCCTCTCCGCGGCGGATGCCGGAATCACGTCACCGCTTGTCCTCGACGTCGACGGGGTCGTGATCAACTGCGGCCTGGTGCGCCGCGGTTCGCGTGTGCATCCGCTCCTGCAGGGCCACCCCGCCGAGGATGCGCGCGGGCTCGGGCACCTCGTGTCCGTCGACGGCGTCGCCTCGACGACGTTCGCGATGACCGTCGGCGGCTCACAGACTCCGGAGACGGCTCAGGTCCGCACGGACGCGTGGGTCATCTCCCCCGCGCGCCATCTGCCGGTCCACGCGCGCGTGGAGGCAGCCCACGCCATGGCAGACGACCTCGCCGGCCTCGTCGCACGCATCGGCCTGACCCCCCTCAACGACGACGACGCGCGACTCGGCCGACACACGCCCGCGGCGCGGTCTGCGGCACCCCGCCTGCGATGGGCGCTCAAGACCGCCGCACCGGCGGGTCTCGGTGCGGAGTGGTGGGGCGACACGCACTTCGCCCGCGGGCTCGCCGACGCGCTTCGCCGCCGGGGACAGGACGTCGTCATCGACTCGATCGGAGCCCGTAATCGGCCGTCCCACCACCTCGACGACGTCGAGGTGGTCCTGCGCGGACCGGAGCGTATCGAGCCGCACCGCTCGGCTATCTCGCTGCTGTGGATCATCAGCCACCCCGACCAGCTGACACGCGACGAGACCGCGGTGTTCGACCATGTCTTCGCCGCGTCCGAGAAGTGGATCCGATCGACGGCCGGGGCGCTCGGGCCGATCGAGCCCCTGCTCCAGTGCACGGACGTGCACCGCTTCCGCCCCGCGGGCACAGCACCCACCGACCGGATCGTGTTCGTCGGTACGGCTCGCGGCATCCCGCGCCCCTCCGTCATCGAGCCGATCCGCGCCGGCTTCGAGGTCGACGTCTACGGCCCCGACTGGACCGGTTGGATCCCCGCGTCGTACGTCGTCGCGTCCGGCGTGCCGAACGCCGAGCTGCCCGCGCTCTACGAGGGCGCGCGCCTCGTCCTCAACGACCACTGGCCGGCCATGCAGGCATCCGGGTTCATCTCGAACCGACTCTTCGACGTCGTCGCCGCCGGCGGACGTGCGATCAGCGATGACGTCGAGGGGATTGACGAGCTGTTCGGCGGCATGGTCCGCACCTACCGCAGCGTCCCCGAACTTCTCGACCTGCTGCGCCAGGACCCAGCGCGCCTCTTCCCTGCCGGGGAGATCGCCGAGCGGATCTCCACGCAGATACGCGAGCAGCACTCGTTCGACGCCCGCGCCGCCACTCTGCTCGAGACTGCTCTACGACAGCGAGTCGCGCCGGCACCCGACCGACGGGACTAGCGACGACGGACGGGTCGCAGGACCCGGCGTACACGTCGCCGCCACACCACGGACCGGTCGTATACCGCAAGGAGACGCTCCTCCTGGGCGGGTCGGTGCAGTCTCGCGTACATCTTCAGGAAGTCGCGGAACGTTCCCCACTCGAACTCGCCGGCTCGGCGAAGGAACTCGATCTGCTCCATCGTCGAAGCCGGAGGGAGCGTGACCGAGATCTGATCGAAGTTGTAGTCCAGCGCCGTGTAACTGACCGCCATGTAATCGGGGGAAGTGATGGTGCGTGTGTGGTATCCGGCTTCGCCTGCCACGTAGGCGGGGACACGTTCCAGAATGTGCGCCAGCCCGCCGTCGATGTACGCCTCCGCGCCGCCGAACTGGTCGTAGTCCCACGGCTGCTCGACGAGGCGACGCAGCGCCTCGGGACGGGCGAAAAACATCGATCCGTAGGGCGCGAGCGGCGTCCCTTCGTCGACGGGGACGCGCACGCCCATCTTCGCCATCAGTTCGAGGAAACCGGGCTTGTTCGCCCACCACCCGTGGCCCAGGGTCGGATGCCCGATGTGCACGACCGGGGGGAAAGCCATGCCCAGGCCGGGTTCGCGTTGGAAGAGCGCGACGAGGTTCGCGGTGTAGCCGCTCGAGAACAGTAGATTCTCGAACTGCTGGAGCTTGAAGTGACGTCCGACGTTGTCGGAGTCCTGGGGCGTCTTCTTCGAGTGGACCTTCACGACGAGGTCGTATCCCCCGTCCAGCAACTCGTCGCGGCAGCCGATCAGGAACGCGGCCTGATCTCGCCCGTTGTTCGAGGGGAGGACCCGCACCTCGACCGAGCCCCGCGCGGCACGCCGAGACAGGTGATCGCGGATACTACGGGCGCGGTCCTCCTCCGGGGTCGTGATCACCAGGTCGTACGCGCCCGGAAGGGTGTCGATTCGATCCATGATCTCGTCGGTCATCTCGGGGTAGTAGATGTGGGCGACCGCGAGGGTGCGCAACGGGCGGGAGGAGTCGTACGTTCCGTCATCCTCCTCCGCGAGCACCTCGAGCATCGCGGCATCCGCGTTCAGCGTCTGCGGCTCGACGTTTCGCGCGAGATCCTGGTAGATCAGCTCCATCGGATACCCGCGACGCTCAGCGGCCTCGAGTGTCCACCGGCCGATGACCGAGAGCCGGTCCATGAACGGCGGCCATTGGAAGAACGGCCGTCTTTTCAGCGTCGGGCATCCCGCCTCGATGAGCTGCTGCGCGTAGAGCACGGCATTGTTCTCGATCTTGTCGGTCAGGCTCGGGAACGCGACCTCCGCGACGAAGCCGAAGTCGACGAACCTCTCGGTGAAGACCGCCTCGTGCTTCGCGACGGCGTTCGAGTAGCTGTCGAGCGAGGGCAGATCGCGCCAGTACTGGGCCCACTCGTCCGACAGGTACATGTCGCGTCGAACCGCCATCCAGTACGACTGGAGGTGGTAGGCCAGATACGAGTCCCCGGTGAAAGGGTTCGGCTCGACACGTGGGTGGTCGGTCATTCCCCAGAAGTGCAGGGGCCGCTTGTCCATGCGCTCGAACAGCGGGGCGAAATCGCCGATCGGTCCGAACCACGTGTCATTCGCGAGGACGACCTCGTCCCAATCGGCGAGGCGGTCGGACAGGTGTTCGAGACCCTCTTTGTAACCGGTGATGTCGAAGCCGCGGTTCTCACGCACGAGGATCTCGTCGGCGACGGGCTCGAGCGCGTCGCGACCAGCATCGGTGAGGAGGCCGTTGACGACGACGAGGACATGGTCGCAATGGGCGCGCAGCTGCTGGAGCGCATAAGGGATGTACGCCTCGACGTCTCCGCGACGGTCGTAGACGACGTAGATCAGCGCGCGCTTGCCGCCTTCGGGGAACTCCGCAGCCGCGCGGGCCGGGAAGTTCACGAGCTCCGCAGTCTTCATTCCGAGTCCTCCCCGCGTCGCAGTCCTCGCGACACCACACGCCTGACGCGCGACACCACACCGTACCCGCGGCGCGCCGCGTAATAGACCGGCAGCAGCCGCCGCGCCACGCCGAAGTGATTAAGGCGCAGGTACATGCGGAACAACGCCACCGGGCCGCCGAATCCCATCCCGCCGGCACCGTGAAGGAAACGGATCTGATCGATCGGGTAGCCACGAACAGACATCGAGACCTGATCGGTCTTGAACTGAAGCGCGGTGTGGCTGATGCTGGCGTGTTCCGGCGTCAGCACGGTTCGCGTGTGGAACCCGTCCTCGGCGGCAGCCAGCACGACGGTCCGCTCCTGAACGTGCGCGAGTTCACGATCACGCTTTCCGCGACGGTAGTCGGCGTGCCGCCAGCGCGGTTCCACCATTCTCCGGAGGGCGTCAGGACGCGCCACCCACATGCCGCCGTATGGCGCGAGCGGCGAGACGGCGTCCACGGGGACTCGGATGCCCAGCTTGTCCAACAGGCGTTTCGTCGGCCCTTCGAGACCGGCCCAGCCGCGGCCCATCGTCCCGAATCCGATGTGCACCATTGGGGGAAACACGAGGCCCAGACCCGGCTCGCGAACGAACATCTGCAGGAGATTGACCACATACCCGCGGCTGCCCAGCAGGTTGTCGAGCTGGTATCGCCGTGAATAGCGGCGCAGATTCAAAGTCTTCCGCGGCGACGGCCGGTTGTGAAGCTTGATCACGATGTCATGCCCACCGTTGAGGAGCACATCGCGGCAGCCGACGAAGAAGTCGCTCATGTCGCGGCCGGGACCGGGCGGAACAACACGCACTTCGAGGGAGCCGAATCCGAGATCATCGCATTCCTCGAGTCTGGTCTGGACCTGCGCTGCCGTCATGCCGTCGCCCGTCGTGACCAGGAGGTCATAACCGGCGGGAACGTTGCGAATCGCCTCGAGCACCTCCTGGAGTCCGACGAACTCGCTGACATGCAGGATGACGACGATCGCAAGCGAGCTCGTTTCGGCGGTGTCTGTGCGCTGTCGAAGCGGCAGAACGTCGAGCATGCCAGCGTTGGTGTTGAGCGCTTTCGGGGGAACCGATCGCGCCAGGCTCTGTCGGACATACCGGATGGGGAAACCGCGCTCCTCGAGTCGCGCCAGCGTCTCGCGCCCGATCACCGCGTGCTGGTCGAGGTAGGGAGGGAAGAGCCGGAACTGCGCCTTGCCCACGACCGGGCACCCCGCGCTCAACAACGCGTGGGTGCTGAAGACGAGCGGATCACCACTGCGGAAGGCAGAGGCAGGGAAGGCGAATGCGACCTCGAGGCCCGCTTCGCGCAGGGCATCGGGCAGGGCGTACTCGGCATCGTGGGGGCGCTCGGCGTGCGAGGTCCAGAACTCCTCGAGTGCTCCGCTGTCCAACGCTTCATTGCGAAGAACGGTCCACACCCACGGAGCCGTCAGAAGCGGGAAACCCTCGCCCGGGAACGACTCCGGCTGGTGCTTGTGGGCGTTCTCGACGAGCTGCCAGGCCGCGCACGGGACCTCGGCCATGCGGTCGATCACGGCGGAGAAGTCCGAGACCGGCCCGAACCAGGAGTCACCGCTCAGGACGACCTCGGCCGCGCGCCCCGCCTCATCGGCACGTCTGCGAATCGCGTCCCGGTAGTCGGTCGGCTGGAACACCGTCGCGGCCGGCTCGACGACTGCGTCGCAGACCGCTCGCAGACGCTGACGCTCAGCGACCTCCAGGGCCTCGGGAGCGATCACGACGATGTCGTCCATCAGCGGCCGTAACGCCGAGAGCGCGTGGATGACGTGGTCGTCCACCACCGCGCGGGGGCCTTCGACGGCATACATCAGTCGGCGTCGTACGCGCTCTGCCGGTTCATCCATGTCGGCGGACGGCTCCCTTCGCGCCGCAGCTTGCGGCCGCTGAATTCTATCGAGCGAGCGTGAGCGCTCCAGGCGCGTTTCCTCAGCCGTCAGGTGTAGGCAGGTACCCTGGTGGGCGTGTCCACGCTTCTTGTGACCGGCGGCGCCGGGTTCATCGGTTCGAATTTCGTCCACCACGTCATCGGAAACACCGATCACTCGGTGATCGTGCTCGACAAGCTCACCTACGCGGGCAACGCCGCGTCGCTTGCGGGCCTGCCCGAAGACCGGGTGCGCCTGGTGCAGGGCGATATCGCCGACGCGACGCTCGTGGACGAGCTGTTCGGCCAGGTCGACGCCGTCGTGCACTACGCGGCCGAGTCGCACAACGACAACTCGTTGCACGACCCCCGGCCGTTCCTCGACACGAACATCGTCGGCACCTACACACTGCTCGAGGCTGCCCGGAAGCACGACAAGCGGTTCCATCACATCTCCACCGACGAGGTGTACGGCGACCTCGAGCTCGACGACCCGGCACGGTTCACCGAGAACACCCCGTACAACCCCTCGTCCCCCTACAGCAGCACGAAGGCCGGCTCCGATCTTCTCGTGCGTGCGTGGGTGCGGTCGTTCGGGGTGAAGGCGACCATCAGCAATTGCTCGAACAACTACGGGCCGTACCAGCACGTCGAGAAGTTCATCCCCCGCCAGATCACGAACGTCCTGCGCGGCATCCGCCCCAAGCTCTACGGCAAGGGCGAGAACGTCCGCGACTGGATCCACGCCGACGACCACTCCTCCGCCGTCCTGACGATCCTCGATCAGGGCGTCATCGGCGAGACCTACCTCATCGGCGCCGACGGCGAGAAGGACAACAAGACGGTCGTCGAGCTGATCCTCGCCCTCACCGGCAACCCGACCGACGCGTACGACCACGTGACCGACCGCCCCGGCCACGACCTGCGCTACGCGATCGACTCCACGAAGCTGCGCACCGAGCTCGGCTGGAAGCCCCGCTACCAGGACTTCGAAGCCGGCCTGAAGGCCACCATCGATTGGTACCGCGACAACGAGGACTGGTGGGCGCCAGCGAAGGACGGCGTCGAGGCCTTCTACGCCTCGAAGGGTCAGTGACCCGTGGCCATCGAGTTCGGTAAGGCGCTCACGGTCACCGAGACCCCCATCCCGGGGCTGGTCGTCCTCGACCTCCCGGTGCACGGCGACTCACGCGGCTGGTTCAAGGAGAACTGGCAGCGGGAGAAGATGACCGCGTCGGGCATCGACCTGCCCGATTTCGGCCCGGTGCAGAACAACATCTCGTTCAACGACGCGGTCGGCACGACCCGCGGCATCCACGCCGAACCCTGGGATAAGTACGTCTCCGTCGCCACGGGCCGCATCTTCGGCGCCTGGGTCGACCTTCGCGAGGGGCCGACCTTCGGCGCCGTCTACACGACCGAACTCGATCCCTCGCGCGCGATCTTCGTCCCGCGCGGCGTCGGCAACTCGTATCAGACCCTCGAGCCCGACACCGCCTACACGTATCTCGTGAACGACCACTGGTCGCCCGATGCGACCTACACGTTCCTCAATCTCGCTGACGAGACCGCAGCGATCGAGTGGCCGATCCCCCTCGACGAGGTCGAGATCAGCGAGAAGGACAAGAACCACCCGCGTCTTTCCGACGTGGTTCCGATGCCGCCGAAACGAATCCTGGTGACGGGGGCGAACGGGCAGCTCGGCCGCGCGCTCCGCGCCGAGTTCGGCGATCATGCCTGGATGGAGTATGCGAGCCGGGATGACCTCGACCTGACCTCGCCGGATCTCGCCTCCGCGCGCCGGTGGCGCGACTACAGCGCGATCATCAACGCGGCCGCGTACACCAAGGTCGACCTCGCCGAGACTTCCGAGGGGCGCGTCGACGCCTGGGCGGCCAACGTCACCGCCGTCGCCGCGCTGGCGCGCATCGCGACGGCGAACGGCATCACCCTCGTCCACGTTTCGAGCGACTACGTGTTCGACGGCACGAAGGACGGCGCATACACCGAGAACGACCCCGTGTCACCGCTCGGCGTGTACGGACAGACGAAGGCCGCCGGGGATGCCGTCGTGTCCGTCGTACCGCGTCACTACATCGTCCGCACCAGCTGGGTGATTGGCGACGGCAACAACTTCGTCCGCACGATGGCCTCGCTCGCCGAGCGAGGCATCGATCCGAAGGTCGTCGACGACCAGATCGGACGCCTGACCTTCACCGATGACATCGCCCGCGGCATCCGGCACCTCCTCGAGAGCGCGGCCGCACACGGCACATACAATCTCAGTTCGGCAGGCACGGCATCGAGCTGGTTCGACGTTGCGCGGGATGTCTTCGCGCAAACCGGTCATGACGCCAGCCGAGTCAGCGGGGTCAGCACGGAAGACTACTTCGCAGGGCTAGGGCACCCGATCTCGCCGAGGCCGCGCAACAGCGAACTGGATCTGTCCGCACTGGAAGCTACCGGATTCACGCCCGCCGACAGCGCCGACGCCCTTCTCACTTACCTGAAATCGTGACGCTGCCCTGCACGACGCTGGGCCCCGTCTCTCGACCTCACACGGGGGTCCGACGGTGCGGCTGAGCGCACTCGTCCCCGCACCGATCAAGCGGATGTGGAAAAACAGTGCGGTCAGGTACGTCGTCGTGGGTGGCGTAGCCTTCCTCGTCGACTTCGGGCTGCTGTTCGTCCTGCATGACCTCGTCCACATCGACCTGGTCATCGCTACGCCGGTCGCATTCTTCACGAGCTTCGCGCTCACGTTCGTGATGCAGCGGGCGATCACGTTCCAGACCGGCGCCGGATGGGGATCGAGCGCCGTGAAGTACACGGCACTCGTCATTTTCAACGCCTTCGCCACCACCGCGGTCGTCACCGGCATCGACGCTCTCGGTTGGCCGTGGGCGGTGGGGAAAGGGATCGCCGTCGCGTCGACGACGGTGTGGAACTACTTCGGTTACCGCTACTGGATCTTCCCGCCGGCGCGCAGCGAGTAGCGTCGACGCTCTCTCAACCGGCAGGCGCGTCCCGAGGCGGATCACCCTGAACCCCGGAGCCTGCTACCTGGGAATCCATTCGCGCTCGCAACTCGTCCAGGTCAGTACGGAGGATCGCGGACTCCTCTGCGAGGCGACGGATCTCGTCTTCGGCCCGGGACAGTTCCCATGAGAGGTGGAGAGCGACTCCAACGAGAAGCACGATGGAGAGGGCGAAGATGAGGTTCGCCGGCACCTCGACACCCAGCACCTCAGTCAGCTGCAGGAGCAGTCCGGGGAACACGGAGATGACGAGGAGGGCGAGGCCGATGATCAGCCAGAGGGTGGCGTACTTCTCGCGAAGCTGACGCTTCAGGAGAAGGCCGATGATGATCGCAAGGACGACGATCGCAAATGCTATTCCTGCGGCGATGATCATGACTCTGCTTCCACGGGTTTGGCCGGCCCGCGCATCAACGCGAGGCTGAGGGCGAAGACCGATCGCGTCAGGTACACCGTGGCACCGAAGGGGTTCTGACTGGGCCGGCCGAAGGCTCGGGGCCGCATCGCGACCGGCACCTGCGTGACCGTCAAACCCGCGTGCAGCGCGTTCACCAGCGAGTCGACCGTGTCACCGAGGTACTCGGCCGGGTAGTACCGAACGTACTGGTCGATCGCGACCTCATTCGCAGCACGAAAACCACTCGTCACGTCCGTGAGAGGAGTCTTCGCCACCCGGGACAGGACACCGGCTAGCAGCTTCATCGCCCACCGGCGCGGCCCTTTCGCCGAGTAGTCACCGACGTCAGCGAACCTCGCGCCGATCGAGATGTCGGCCACGTCGAGTCCCTCGAGAACGGCGACGATATCGCGCGGATTGTGCTGACCGTCGGCATCCACCTGGATCGCTCGCCGGAAGCCATGCCGCTGCGCGTAGGTGAATCCGGCGCGCATCGCCCCTCCCACGCCCATATTGAACGGGAGCGTCAGTACGGTCGCTCCGGCCGCGCGGGCACGGGTTCCGGTATCGTCACGCGATCCGTCATCAACGACGAGAACGTGATAGTCCCGACTCGCCGCCAAAACCTCTGTCACGGTGTTGCCAACGTTTTCGGCCTCGTTCCAGGCCGGAACGATCACGAGCGTCTTGGGTGACTCTTCAGACATCGGAACCATGTTATCGCGGGCGTATGGTCGCTCTCGAAGGTGACCCTCGCCGGTCACTGCCCGCTCCGGACGGCGTAGATCAACATCGTGCTGGGTCCCTGCTCGACGCTGTCGAGGAGCTCGAGACATGCTTGTTCGAGAGGCGCCTGCGTGAGCACATACGAGACGTGTTCCGCGGCGAACCGATTGCAGGAATCGAACGTCATCTGAATCTGGTCAGGTGCCGGGTTGCGTGGGGCCGGGTCACCCTCGCCCGGAACCCATGAGAGAGTGGCGAGACGGTTCCAAGCTTGCTCCGACGACCCGGTCGGATCGATTGCTTCCCACATCTCGGAGGAGGGGGATCCTTGGACCCCGTTGTAGGACTGTACTCCGGACTCGACGAGCATCATCGTCGTGACGAGCGATGTATTGATGCCTACCCACGCGCCGGGGTCGCGCGCATCGATCTGCTCAATGCGTTGCACGGTCTCAGTCTGGCGGAGATCGAACACTCCCACGTACACCGGATTCACAAGCCCTGATTGCGCCAGGGTCAGCATGAGGAGGCCGGTCGCCGCAGTGAGGAAGCGCCCCGAGGCCATGAGCCACACAATAAGCACGAATGCCGCGGCGAATATCGCTAGCAGCGCCAGATCACGCCGCGCGATGGCATCCACGGATCCCGTAATGTCGACCGCTCGCCAAGCCACCACGCCTACCGACCCCGCCGCGAGCGTCGTCGCGACCACCTTCACCCACAACGGCGGCACGAGACCGCGCGATCGAGCATCGTCGAACCGCACTGCTGTGAGCACCACCAGCACGACGCTGACGACCCCGAACCCGATCCGCATCCGCGCGTTCGTCGTCCTGTCGAGGAATAGTAGATGCGCAAGCGGGTCCCAGCCGGGCACGAGAAGGTACGCGAACATCAGGGCGAGCGCGCCGATCACAGCGATCGCGAGGACGTCGAGCGCAGCGCCGTTCTTCCGGCGAGCCCAGACCAGCCAGCCCAGCACCACCACGAGAAAGACGCCAGGAAGGAAGAAGGTGGAAGCCTCAGAGGAGTTCACACTCAGTGGGGCACCCCGTGTGCGTTCGAGAGCGAAAGACGAGAACGCGGAAAACAATTGCGACATCTCGTTGACGCCGGCTTGCCCGACCTGCTGGAGCCGCTCCCCCGGATAGAGCGTCGAGGTGAATGCCTGGATCGTCTGCAGACGGGTCAGGATCCAGATCACCATCACCAGGCCGCCGGCGAGCCCCGCGACCAGGACCGGCGAGATGTCGACCAGCCGCTGTGTGAAGCGAGGTCGACCGACGTCACGGGCGATGACGGCCCCGAGGCCGAAGGCGGCCGCCACGAGCGTCACAGGAACGATGAACGGAACGTAGATTCCCATCGCCAACGCCGGAGTGACGTAGGCGACGAGCGCGGCCAGTATCCACACGGGTCCTCGCTTCCGCGATCGCAACGACCAGATGATCGCGGACATGACCAGCATCGCCCACAAGGCGGGGTAAAGCGTGAGCGAGAGGTACCACCACTGCAAGAAAGGCGCAAAGAAGAAACCGACCGCCAGCGCCAAGCTCGTCAGCGGGCGCCGTGGAAGGAGTGTGACCGCGAACAGATACGTCGCCGCGATGACGCCGAGGCCCGGGAACCACCAGCGGAATGCCATTGCCTGGTCCAGTGGGAGGAAGAAGAAGCCGAGCAAGTGAGGCCGGAAGGCAGTCGACCAGTCGGCGTTCGGGAGGTCGTTCTGCACGGTCGCGTCCATGCCGCCCGGGAATGTCTCGTTCTCGACGGGAAGCGACTGCTCGACCTGCGAGATCACCCAGCTGGACTGCACGAACCACTCGTCGCTACGGATCTCGCGCGGTTCGCCGGCGACGAGACGGGGATCGTCTCCGCCAGACACCATCGAATGGAGGACGCCGGTCGAGCTGCCCGTCACGCCGAAGGCGACCAGCACCACAAACACACCGGCGAGCAATGCCAACGGCAAAGCCAGCACGCGTCGAGACGGGAGGCCATCTGCCGTGGGAGCGATCCAGCGTTCCCACCTTCCGTCGCCTCTGCGGTCTCGGGTAAAAAGTGCGCGGGGGTCTGGGTCTCCCGGGGATGAGAACATTCGTGCTGCTTCTGTTCGTACGCGGCCAGGAATCATCCGATCCTACCGCGCCGGTGCGGGAACGCCTTGGTCAGGGCACCAAGACGCTGTGACAGCCGAGCGTGGAGTTGCTGCCGGGGCCCTGATTGATCGCGTAGCTGCATACCTGGTGCCGTCCGGGTTTGAGCGCCAGCCTGAGGTCGATGCCATGTGCGTCCCCGAACCCGGGGTACGCCCGCGCGACATCGGGACGTGCGACCGCGGCCGTCGCAACCGCGAAGCCGACACCATCGACATACACATGAACCTGGAGTGATGCGGACGTGTCAGGGTCGATTGTCCAGCCGCGTAGCCGCACGCCTCCGGCCTCGACGGTCACGTCAGTACCGCCGAAAGGCGAATGGTCCTCGACGACGACCGATTCGCAACCGAGGAGCTGGTTCGTGCCGGGGCCGACATTGATTGCGTACGCGCAAATCCGGTGGGTTCCAGGATCGAGCTCGAAAGTCTCGTCTATCCCGTGATCGGCCCCATAACCAGGGTAGGCCCGCGCGATATCGGCTCGAGTGACATCGGCTCTCCCGACGATGGCCGTTCCGTCGATATATGTGTGAATCGTAAGCGAGTCCCGAGTATCGGGATCGATGGCCCATCCCCGCATCCGAACCGATTCTCCCGTGACCGTCGTATCTATGCCGCCGAACGCCTGCCCCGCTCGCACCTCCAGATTGCGACACCCGAGCGTTGAGTTCTGCCCCCAACCGACGTTGATGCCGTAGACGCACACGGTGGATGACCCGGCGGGGGCGCTGATGAACTCGTCGAATCCACTCCTGCGATTCGCGCTCGGATAGATTTTCAGAACGTCGTCTCGGATCACGCTCGTCTGGATCGCACGCCCCGAGCTTCCTCTGTACACGTGAACAGTCATGGGCTCAGTGGTGTTGGGGTCTACAGCCCACCCGCGCACGCGGAAGCCGCCCGGCACCGGGTAGAGGTCATCGACCATTCCCTGCGGGTCGGCGCTCCGCGTGACCTCCACCGTCTGGCAGCCGAGAAGCTTGTTCATACCAAGCCCGACATTGATTCCGTACGTGCATACGTGGTGGCTGCCGACCGGCGTCTGAATGGAAACGTCGATGCCGTGATTCGGCCCGAACCCCGGGAAAACCGCGGCAACATCCGGCCGAGGGCGGTCCGCCTTGTGGACCGACCCCTGACCGTCGATATAGACGTGGATGTCGAGCGGATCCCGGGTGTCGGTGTCGAGCGTCCAGCCGGTGATGCGCACGCCTCCGGTCAACGCCTCGACCGTCGTACCCCCGTAGGGCGAAGCGGTCTCAACCTCGACCGTCTGGCACTCGAAAGCCGTGTCCGACCCTCTTCCCACGTTGCGCACCGTGACGCAGATCTCAGTCGTACCTCCGACGACCTCGAAGTCGGCGCGCATGCCGTGGTTGGGCCCGTAGCCGGGATGAGCGGCCGCGACGTCGGGACGCGGATCGTCCGCGCGGAACTCTCCAAGACGAGCCCCGTTCGCTGTGACGACGACGGTAAGAGCCGCCCCTGGGTCGCTGGGATCGAGCGCCCAGCCGCGTATTCCGACTATCCCTCGGGAGACCTCGACGTTGAAACCACCGAAGGGGCTCTCGTTATTGGCCTGCGTCGACCCGAACCAGTCGGTGTACAGCCGCCAGAAGTTGCGGTTGCCGTACGAGGAACAGGTGTCGCCCGTGCCGTACATGTTGTTGAGCGCGGCCTGGTTCGGGACGTACGGCGTGTAGATGTACAGACCCGCCGTCGCCTGGTTCTCGATGTAGACGCGCTGCGTCCCGCAGTTGTTGTACGGGTGGTAGAGGATGTTGTTCCAGCGGCCGGCCTGGTAGCCGAAGTCCTGCGGGAACGCCTTGTAGATCTTGTACTGCCGGGCTGCGTAGTAGACCTGGTAGAAGAAGCCCAGCGTCGCCGAATCGCAGGGAGCTGTGTCGGGGCACCCCTGCCCGGTCGCCGCCGCGTAATCTCTGGCGGAGGGCGCGGTCGACGTCACAAGCGACTGCTCCTTCTGCAGGAGCACCAGGATGACCTTCTGGCTGATGCCGCACGAGCGGGCGACGCGATCGATGATCGTCGATGCGCTCTCGTTGCCGCGCCCCTCGTACCCGTTGCAGTAACGGTCGGACGGGCGGTTGTCGGTGTTCTGGCGGTAGTCCTTGAGACACGTGTAACCCGACGAACAGGACCGCACCTGGCGCTCCATGAACGCCTGGATCTCGGGTGAGCCCATCGCGTTGGAGTCGTAGAACGCAGCGTCGCTGATGATGTTGCCGGGGTTGAAGTCGGAGCCCGACGCGGCCGCGGCGGCCGGAGCCGGAGCGATCGACGACGACAGTGCCACCGGTGCCGCGACGAGCAGGGCGACGGCGCACACCCACGCGGCGAGGACCGCGACGGACGAGCGGATGCTGCGACGGGCGCTCACTGGCTCGACTCGACGCTCGAGTCGGCGGAACGCGCCCGCGTCGACGAGGACTCGTACTGCACATCGAACCGTGTCGCCGCGGAGTCGGACGCGACGTCGGCCGACATGAGGCCGCAGTACGTCACACCGTTACCTGCCGTGCTGGTGATGGTGGCTACCGCGACGCCGTCGACGCGGAGCGTGCAGGTGCCGTCATCCTCGCTGACGCCGGGGATCATCGCGGTGACCTCGAGGGTCGCACCGCGCTGCTCGGCGGTGACGACGAGGACCTCGCCGTTGTAGGGCGTTTCCACCTCGACCGTCTCGGTCGGGACCGGCACATCCGGCGTCGCGGTGTCATCCGGCGTCGGGGTCGGCTCGGGCGTCGGGCTCTCGATCGTCGAGGTCGGGGCTGGGGTCATCGCACCGCCCACCGGGGTGGCGCAAGCGCTCAAGGCCAGCATCCCGACGACGAGGCCGCCGAAGAGGCGGAAGCTCGTCGCGGTCACCGATGTCGTCGTTCTGCGCGCGCGGGGAGAGGTCACGCAATCATTCTGCGGCCATCATCGCGTTCGCACAGTATCCACGCCGATTCGTCATCCGTCCGTTACGGGGGCGGTCAGCGCGACATTCGGCGGCGCAGACGGCGCAGACGCGACCAGATGGGCTGATGTGCGTCGATGTCGGCGCGGATGGCAGCCCGCTGCTCGCGCTGCTCGCGTCGCAGTGACTCGACCTCACTTCGCAGCTCCGCGACGATGCGGCGCTCCATGGCGCCCAGATAGAGCGGCAGGCCGGCACCGTTGTCGGCCACCCAGGCGCGGAGCTCGCGATCGCGCACGATCATGTCGTCGCGGTCGTGGAGGTGCTCGAGCGCGAACATGCTGTTGCCCTCCGCACCCGACGCGCCGGGGCGTTGGGTCCAGAACGCCAGCGGCGCTCCCCCGATGAAGCCGAGCGTCCCGATCGCGAGGACGCGCAGGTAGAACTCCCAGTCTTCGACGGCTTCGAGCGACTCGTCGTAGGGACCGACGCGCTCGTGCAGCCCGCGACGGTAGAGCAGCGAGATCGGAACCGCACGGTTGACCTCCAGCAGATCGATGAATCGCAACGCCGTCAGATCCGCCCAGAACGGCACGCGGTGCGTCTCGACCCAGCGGCCTGCCCGCTTCTCCTCGTAGACGATCGCCGTCGCGACCCCGACCCCCGAGTCATCCGGGTGGTCGTCGAGGAAGGCGACGGTGCGGGCGAGGAACTCCGGCGCCCAGAGGTCGTCGTCATCGTGAACGACGACGAACTCGGTGTCGAGAGCCTCGACTCCCGTGTTCGCTGCGGCGCATCGGCCGCCCGGGGCCCGCGAGTCGAGCACCGTGACGGTGTCGACGACGGCGGACGCCGACACCACGGCGTCGACTGCGGCCCGATCGCTGCCGTCGTTGACCACCACGATCCGTCGGTCGCCGAAGGTCTGGGCGGCGACGTCGGCGAGCGCCCGAGCGAGGAACTCGGGCCGGTCGGCCGTGCGGATGACGACTCCTACGCGTGCGGGCATACCTCCACCCTAGGAGGCGCCGCCCGGGTCCCGCGTCACAGCTCGGCGTGGAGCGCCCACACCCGCTCGGCATGATCGCGCCACGAGAACGCGCGGCCGCGATCGGCGGCGCGCACGGCCCACCGGTGGAGCTCCTCCGGAGCCGAGAGCACCTCTCCCGCGGCATCCCTCAGCTGGTCGAACGGTGCGATGCGTGCGCCGTCGAGCAGCACCTCGCGATGCACCGGCGAGTCGCACGCGACGACGGGAACACCCAGCACCATCGCCTCGACGGCACGCCAGGGGAACCCCGAGCCGTCGGACAGCGCGATCAGCAGGACGGCGGCGTCGAGGACGGCGGCGCGGTCGGCGGCGTCGAGCCGGCCCGGCACGATGACGCGCTCGCGGTCGATACCGGCGTCGGCGATGGCCCCGGCGATGTCTGCCGGTTCGTCGAAGACGACGACGCTGGCGGTCTGCTCCCCGGCGATCGATGCCAGGACGGCGCGCAACTGCTCCTCGGTGCCGCCGGCGACGACAGCGACTCGATCGGGAACGCCGAGCTCACGCCGCCGCCCGATGGCGTCGGTCGGCACACGGAAGTGCGCCGGGGCGGCACCCGGGATGACGCGGATCCGGCCGGCGAGCTTGGGGGCGATCTCCGCGAGACGGTGCGCTGTCGCATGGGCGGGGACGACCACGGCATCCGCGTGCTTCTCGGCGCGCTTGAGAAGCGCACGATGCGCGAGCAGGGTCGCCCGCGGGAACAGAGCGGGCGCATCCCATGCGGCGAGGTCCCACAGCGTCACGACGGTCTGCTCGTTGTCGTGTGCTCGGTCGTGCTTCACGAGCGGCGCCAGCAGGGTCGGGGCGTGCAGCAGTCCGCCCGCGACGCCTCCCGAGATGCCCATGGGCCACGAGGCGAGCAGGCCGGTACGTGGGAAGGGGGCCCGGACGGTCTGAGCGACGCCGTCGACCGCGGCGGCGGCATCCACGGCATCCGAGGGGACGACGGCGGCGACCTCGCACCGGGCGGGCGCTGTCTCGACGAGCGCGCGCGCCACCTCGACGGAGGCCTCGGCCGAGTCGGCGTCGACGACGTCGACCAGCTGGTCGAGGACGACCCGGAGAACGGTGGTCATCGCTCAGCCCTCCGGAGCGGGGGTCGGCGTCTGCGGGTGGAGCGCGTCCTGCACCATCTGTCGGACGAGCGCCCAGTCGGGGTCCGCCTCCTCGATGCCGTTCTCGGGAGTGAGCTCGATCGTGGTGACCGGCTGCTCCTTGGCCTTGATGGCGATGTCCGCGAGGAACGGCAGCAGATCGGCGGGGATGTCGGTCTGCACGAGCACCTGACCGGCATCGGCGATCTCGGTAAAGCGGTCGAGCACGTTCTGGGGCGTCATCTGGGCGAGGATCGCCTGCTGGAGCTCGCGCTGGCGGCGCATCCGATCGAAGTCGCTCGTCGTGTACCGCGACCGGGCGTACCACTGGGCGGTGTCGCCGTCCATGTGCTGCTGCCCGGCTTCGATCCAGCCCTCGGCCCAATCCTCGGCGCTCTGCCCCTCGTAGCGGGGCCCGCCGCCCTTGGGCAGGCGCTCGACGACGTTGATGTCGACACCGCCCAGGGCGTCGACGAGGTCGGCGAACCCCTTCATGTCTATGAAGACGTAGTACGGGATGGTGATGCCGAGGATGCCTTCGACGGCGTCCTTGGTCGCTTCCACGCCCGGCGACGAGCCGTTGTCCTTCGCATCCGGGTAGAGCGCGTTGCCGTCGCGGCAGATCTCGACCTCGGTCTGCAGCTGGTTGATGCCGCTGCTCCATCCGCAGTTCGGGTCGACGCGTCCCTCATGGATATCGGGGTAGAGGTCCTTCATCGGCCCGGGCGCGAACGGGAAGTGGCCCATGTCGCGCGGGACTCCGGTGATCGTCGTGGCGCCGGTCTCGGCGTTGACCGAGACGACCGAGATCGAGTCGAACCGCATGGAGTCGCGGCCCTCCCCGCTGTCGGCGCCGAGCAGGAGGATGTTGTAGTAGCCGTCCGACGGCGGAACACTCGGCCCGCTCGCCCCGAAAACGGTGCTGAGCGTCTCACGGACCGAATTGACGCGGTCGAAGGTCCAGGCGGCCGCCGATGTCGATGCGACGGCGAGGAGGACGGCCAGGAGGGGCACGCCGATCCGGGCCACGGTTCCCGCGCGCACGAGCTTGACCAGGCGCAGCGTGTCGACGGTGAGCACGATCCACATCACCGCATAGAAGGCGATGATCACCTGGACGATGAGCAGCACGAACCAGTTGGTCGCGAGGGAGAGCAGGAGCGGACGCCAGAGCAGGCCCGTGAGCACCGTCAGGAGTGCGACGACCCACATCGTGATCGTGGCCGCGAGACCGAAACGCCCGAGACGACGGTTTCCCGCCAGCACCTGCGCCGAGCCGGGCAGCAGGAAGTTGAGCACGACGAGCCACCAGCCGCGACGTCCCATCACCTCCGGCGACGAGATGTCGGGATGCCGGAGAGGACGCTCCTCGATGAGGCTCGAGCGCCGTGGCCGTGCGGAACTGCGCGGCGGGGCGCTGACGCTCACAGGGACTCCTTGAGTCGACGGTTCTTCTCCTCGACCTGCTGCTCGAGCCCGCGCGCGTACTCCTCCAGCCGGTCGGCGAGCGCCGGGTCACCGGCTCCGATGATGCGGGCGGCGAGGAGTCCGGCGTTCTTGGCGCCGTTGATCGAGACGGTCGCGACGGGGATGCCGCCGGGCATCTGCACGATGCTCAGCAACGAGTCGAGCCCGTCGAGCGTGGCGAGCTGGACGGGCACTCCCACGACGGGCAGCGGCGTGAGCGATGCCAGCATGCCCGGCAGGTGCGCCGCTCCCCCGGCTCCCGCGACGATGACCCGCAGTCCGCGCCCGCGGGCCTCACGCCCGTAGCGCAGGAGCTTGTCGGGCGTGCGGTGGGCCGAGACGACCTCGACCTCGTGGGCGACACCGAGATCGGTGAGCGCCTGCGATGCGTCGCTCATGACGCGCCAATCGGAGTCCGAACCCATGACGACTCCCACGAGCGGGGCGTCCGACGAATGCAGCGGCGAGGATGTCACCGACCCAGGTTAGGCGGGCGACCTGAGGAATTCCCGGAGCGGCGCGGTGCCCGCGGAGCTCAGTCGTCGAAGTGAGCGGCCACCACCCGAGCGTCGCCCACGACGGCGTCGAGATCGTCCCCCGACAGGTTCACGTGCCCGACCTTGCGCCCCGGGCGGGGGGCCTTGCCGTACGTGTGCACCTTCGCGCCCGGGTGGGCCTCAAGAGCAGCGGGGATCCGCGCCGCGAGCGAGTCCGAGACGGGGCCGCCCAGGATGTTGATCATGACCGACCACGGCGCGCGTGGGGACGTGTCGCCGAGCGGCAGATCGAGCACGGCACGCAGGTGCTGCTCGAACTGCCCCGTCACGGCGCCGTCCTGACTCCAGTGGCCGCTGTTGTGCGGGCGCATCGCCAGCTCGTTGACGAGCAGACGTTCGTCCGCCGTCTCGAAGAGCTCCACGGCGAGCATGCCGGTGACGCCCAATCCTTCTGCGATGGCGACCCCGATGTTCTCGGCGACCTCGATCAAGCGCTGTCCCGCGCGCGGAGCCGGAGCGATGACCTCGGCGCACACGCCGTCACGCTGCACCGTCTCGACCACGGGGTAGGAGCGCCACGCCCCGGAGGGCCGGCGCACGATCTGCTGAGCGAGTTCGCGCGTGAACTCCACGAGTTCCTCGACGAGGAGCTGTCCGCCCGGCTCGAGCGCGTCGAGCCAGTCCGCGGCCTCCTCCGCGGCCCGCACCACCCGCACTCCCTTGCCGTCGTATCCGCCGCGGGGGGTCTTCACGACCGCACGTCCGCCGTTGTCGTCGAGGAACGCCTGCAGGCCGGCGGCATCCGAGATCGCTGCCCACTCGGGCTGCGGCATCCCGAGCTCGGCGAGACGGGCGCGCATGCGCAGCTTGTCCTGCGCGTAGAAGAGCGCGTCGGGGCCGGGGTGCACGGCGACGCCCTCGTCGACGAGCGCGCGCAGCACCTCCTGCGGCACGTGCTCGTGGTCGAAGGTGACGACGTCGACATCACGCGCGAAGGCCCGCACCGTCTCGAGATCGCGGTAGTCGCCCGTCGCGGTCGCCGCGATCGCCGCGGACATCCCGGTCTCCTCCGCGAGCACACGCACGTCGAGGCCCAGCTCGACGGCGGGCGCGATCATCATGCGGGCCAGTTGCCCTCCGCCGACGATTCCTACTCGCAACGACATGGCGCCTCCTCCGGGTTCGCATCCATCATCGCGCACCGCGCCGGGTCGCCGCACGCGCGGCCGGGCTCAGGCGAGATCAGGAGTCGGAGCCGACGACGGGCATGCTGTGCGAGTCGCGATGCGCGAGGATCTGGCTCACCTCGACCTGATCGGCGAGCACCTCGTGGACGAGCCCGACGGCCGGGATGCTCCGCAGCCGCATCGACGGGTCGACGCCGTTCGAGAGCGTCAGGGTTCCCGTGCCGTTGAGGCGTTGCAACGGGCCGCGCGACTCGTCGATGCCGTACCCGCGGATATGGCTCAGCTCGGCCCGCCGCCGAACGATGAGTCCCGAGGACTCGATGACCCGACGCGTCGTGATCGTGTACGAGTGCGCGAGCCAGCGGAGGTACGGCAACACCACGAGCAGGACGACGATCAGGCCGGCTGCCGACCAGAGCATGACATCGGTGAAGGGCTCGGGCAGGTTGTCGGTGAAGTACCCCGTGACACCGGCGATCACGATGAGCAGCAGCGCGGGCCACAGCAGGGGCCCGGCGTGCGGACGCAGTCGCGCGACCCGCAGCTCCGGCGCGGCGGCGCCGGGCGCGGGCGCCACGGGCCTGCCGAACGAGGTCGCGGGGTGTGTCACAGCACCATCATGACCCGCGGGCACGACATCGCGACGACGGCACGCCCGGATGGCGCGAGGCCTCAGCCGGCGCTGCGGACGTGGACGACGTCCCCGGCGCCGACGACGCTCTCGACCGCGCCCGTCTGCACGACGAGACGGCCGCCCTCGTCGAGACGGCGCGCAGTGCCCGTCAGCGCCTCACCGCCGGGCAGCGACACGACGACGTCCTCGCCGATCGTGACGCATGCCGCCGCGACGCGTTCGCGAAGCGATGCGTCCGCCCCCGCCACCGCGAGGTGCGCGATGTGATCGCGCAGACCCGCGAGATAGTCCGCGAGCAGCCGGTCCTCGTCGACCGCGGCACCGAGCGCACCGAACGACGTCGCCGTCGCCACAGGCAGATCGACCTCGGCCATGGTCGTGTTGACACCGGCGCCGAGGATCACGTCGCCGGCCTCGCCCGGAAGGACCTCGGCGAGGATGCCGCTGATCTTCCGCCCGTCGACCAGGATGTCGTTCGGCCATTTCACGCCCACGCGCCGATCGCTCAGCTGTGCGGCGATCGCATCGCTCATGGCGAGACCGGCGACGAGCGGGATCCAGCCGCGCGCCTGCACCGGGACCGCCCCGACCCGCAGCAGCACGGAGATCGCGAGCGCGGTGCCCGCGGGGGCGGTCCAGCTGCGGTCGAGGCGGCCGCGTCCGGCGCGCTGGTCGGTCGTCAGGAGGACGGAGAGGTGCGGGTGGGCATCAGGATCGGCCTCGACGTCGCGACGCAGGTGGGCGTTGGTCGAATCGGTGTGCTCCACCACGTGCAGGCGGGGCGAGACCGCAGCGGCGCGGGGGTAGCCGTTCTCGGGGATCGTCATGGCGCCACCCTACGGCGCGGCATCGGGGCGCAGCGAGGGGTTGCGCCCGAGGGTTCCCACAGCGGATCTCTGCGGTCGTTGTGGGTGTGCTCCAACGGCTGCGGGGCGGTGCTGGATAGGGTGGAACGCGTGACCGACCAGCCCGACCTGTCCACGACCGCCGGCAAGATCGCCGACCTCCGCGCCCGCTATCAGACGGCCGTCGTCGACGCCGAGACGACGGCACACGAGAAGCAGCACAAGAAGGGCAAGCTCACCGCCCGCGAGCGCATCGAGATGCTCGTCGACCCGGGATCGTTCGTCGAGATCGACGAGTACGTGCGCCACCGCACGACCGCTTTCGGCATGGACCGTTCCCGCCCGTACGGCGACTCCGTCGTCTCGGGGGTCGGCACGATCCACGGACGCACGGTCGCGGTCTACTCGCAGGACTTCACGACGTTCGGCGGCTCGCTCGGCGAGTCGGCGGGCGAGAAGATCATCAAGGTCATGGAGCTCGCCCTGCGCGGCGGGATGCCGATCATCGGCATCCTCGACTCGGGCGGCGCACGCATCCAGGAGGGCGTCGTGGCCCTCGGCAAGTACGGCGAGATCTTCCGCCTGAACACCGCCGCGTCCGGCGTCATCCCCCAGATCTCGCTCATCATGGGGCCCGCAGCCGGCGGCGCGGTCTACTCCCCCGCCCTCACCGACTTCGTGATCATGGTGGACAAGACGAGCCAGATGTTCGTCACCGGCCCCGACGTCATCAAGACGGTCACGGGCGAGGACGTCGGCATGGAGGAGCTCGGCGGCGCTCACACCCACAACACGCGTTCGGGGGTGGCGCATTACCTCGCCGAAGACGAGGACGACGCGATCGACTACGCGCGCTCGCTCCTGAGTTTCCTGCCCGACAACAACATGTCGGACGCCCCTGTCTACGAGACCGGCTTCGAGTGGGAGACCACCGATGACGACCGTACGCTCAACACCGTCATCCCCGACTCGCCGAACCAGCCGTACGACATCCATCAGGTGATCGGAGGGCTCGTCGACGAGGGCGACTTCCTCGAGGTGCAGCCGCTGTTCGCCCCCAACATCGTCGTCGGGTTCGGTCGGGTCGAGGGACGCACCGTCGGCATCATCGCCAACCAGCCCTCGCAGATGGCGGGCACGCTGAACATCGACGCGGGCGAGAAGGCCAGCCGCTTCGTGCGCTTCTGCGACGCCTTCTCGGTGCCGATCGTCACGCTCGTCGACGTCCCCGGGTACCTCCCGGGTACCGACCAGGAATGGACCGGTGTCATCCGCCGAGGCGCGAAGCTGCTGTACGCCTACGCCGAGGCGACGGTCCCTCTCGTGACGGTCATCCTGCGCAAGGCCTACGGCGGCGCGTACATCGTCATGGGCTCGAAGCAGCTGGGCGCCGACATCAACGTGGCGTGGCCCACCGCGGAGATCGCCGTGATGGGCGGCCAGGGCGCGGTCAACATCCTGTATCGCGGTGAGATCAAGCGCGCCGAAGAGGCGGGCGAGGATGTCGCCGCTGTGCGGTCGCGTTTGGCCTCCGAGTACACCTACAACGTCGCATCCCCCTTCCTGGCGGCCGAGCGCGGAGAGCTGGACGGCATCATCGAGCCCGCACAGACGCGTGTCTACGTCGCGAAGTCGCTTCGCGCGCTGCGCGGAAAGCGCGCCGAGCTGCCCGCGAAGAAGCACGGGAACATCCCGCTGTGACCGGCTCGGACGACGCACAGCGTGAGGCGGAGCGCGAGGAGCGCCCCCTTCGCATCGACGTGCGCCGCGGCAATCCGACGCCGGAGGAGCTCGCGGCGCTCATCGCGGTGGTGAGCGAGTCGTACGCGCAGGAGGCGGCTGAGGCGGTGGCCCCCGAGCCGGAACCCGAATCCGCGTGGCGACGCTCGGCGCGCGCCCTGCGGACACCGCTGCGCCGCGGCTTCGGCTGGGGAAGGTTCACCGGCTGACAGCCCTGCCGCGCGTGCGACCTCCGGGCGGTCTTGTCCCCCGAAATACCTACAGACAGATCTGGCACGCTGTCGCAGACTGAATGTGCTGGAACGCTACTGCGTTCGGTCACCTGTGCTTCACGCCGGTGACTGCTGCGAGTCGGTTTTCGGGTAACCACTCGCATGGCGAGGGGCGGGCGGCTTCGCCGCCCCTCGCCCCCAGCATCTTCCTCCGGGTCAGGGACGCGGACGAGCGATCTCGCGCCAGAGGTCCACTGTCTCGTCGGAACCGTCCGCGTGACGCGATCGCCCGACCACCGTGACCGCCGTGTCGGGGTGCGTGGACGTGCGGATGTAGAGGCGCTCCGACCGGACGCCGTCGAGAACCGCAGCCAGTTCGGCTCGGATGGCGGCCAGTTCACGCTCATCGAGACCGTCGAGGCCGCCCTCGTCGAGGAACGTGACGTGCGAACCGGCGCGCCGAACATCCTCGAGCACGCGGCGCACGGCGTCATCCAGCAGACGCGGTCCCCGCAGTTCGTCGCGCAGACGCCCCTCGGCGAGCCGGGCCTGCAGCCGCTCGTCATCGTCGAGGTCGCCGTCGGCCTTGATCGTCCGCGAGAGGACGGGCCCGGCCACGGCGAGCGCGCGCTGCACGCGGACGCGCCTCTCGCGACGACGCCCCTCCTGCGTCGCGAGCCACTCCGATGCCTCGCGCTGGAGTGCGGTCAGCTGCGCGGTCTCGATGGCCGCGCGGTCGATCAGCAGCACGATGATCTGCGCCCCTCCCACCCAGAGCGCCGAGCCGACGGCGCCGAGCGACAGCGTGGGCTCGGGACCGATCCAGATCACCGATTGCAGGAAGAGCATCGCGATGCCCGACCACGCGACGATCGACCGGCGACGGACGACGAGGACCGCCATCAGCGCACCGAGGCCGCCCAGACTCCAGGTCGCGAAAGGCTGGAGACGTCCCTCCTCGCCCGCCGCCCACCACGTGGCCGAGGGGATCACGACCGTCACGACGAAGGCGAGCAGCGCGATCCACAACGGCAGCGGCGCGGGCCGGCTCATCCCGGCCGTCACGGCGCTCACCGCCGGAACGTTCGCCAGGGGCTCGGACGGCACGCCCATCGGCCGCGTGGGCCAGAAGATGCACAGCCCCGTGACGGCGAGGTAGACCACGAGGTTCAGCACCAGCACGATCGGCACATCGACGGGGCGGGTCCAGAACATGCCGCCGACCGCCAGGTAGGCCGTGAACGCGACCCCGAGGGCGGAGAGCACCCAGCGGACCGAACGGTTCATGAGCGCTCCCGCCAGCTGATCGCCACCGTCGTCCCCGACGCGTCGGAATCGACCGTGGCCACTCCCGCCACCGCAGCGACCCGCGCGATGATCGAAGCTCGGATGCCGAGGCGATCCTCGGGGACACGAGCCGCCTCGAACCCCGGACCCTGGTCGCTCACCGTGATGCGCAGCCCCGTCCCGTCGGCCCGGAAGTCGACCCGCAGATCCGCCGCGCTGGCGTGCTCGACCGAGTTGGTGACGGCCTGTGCCGCCGCGAGCTGCAGCGCTCGCGCGACGCGACCCGGGACCGGCCGGGCGTCGGGTCGGATGTCGTGACTGACCGCGGCGGCGGGGTACAGGCGCCGGACGGTGGCTTCGAGCTCGGCGCCGATGGCCGCGGCATCCACCGGCGCGTCAGGCCCCTCCCCGGCTTCCTGATCGACATTGGCGAGGCGCGTGAGCGCGTCACGCGCCATCGACACGGCGAGGGTGCGCTCCCGATCGGTCTCGGCTCGTTCCGCGGCGATGAGCGCCGCCAGAACACTGTCGTGCATGAGGGCCGCCACCGCGACCCGTTCCTTCTCGACAGCGTCGGCCGCGGCAGCCTGCGCGAACGAGCGCACCGCCCCCTCCCGCCCGTTGTCGATGCTGGCTGCGAGGGAGCGCAGGATCCATCCCACGACGATCAGCACGCTCGCGAGGATGATCGCGAACACCGAGTCCAGCGCCACGTCGAGCACGGTGGCCGGACTCAGGGGCAGGAGCGTCAATCGCATCGCCCCGTAGAGCAGCGGCAGCAGGAACGCCCAGACGATCTGCCCCGTGAGGGGCATGCAGAAGACCGCCGCGACGGTGCCGACGTTGATGAGGAACCAGAGCCAGGGCTGCTCGTCGATCGTGGTTCCGGTTCCGGCCGCGAGCGGCCAGAGCACGGTCGCGACCGGGAAGACGCCGGCGAAGATGCCGGTGAACACGCGGACGGCCCACGAGGTGAGGAGCGAGACGCACATCATGAGCAGCGAGCCCAGCACGGCGACGAGGAGGACCGTGTTCCAGGTCGAATGCCCGGCCGGTGCGCTGAGCGCGCCCACGAGCGCCTGGATGCCGATGACCGCGCTTCCGGCTCCGACGACGATGCCCAGGATGCGATCGATGCGCGACTGCGTGAAGCGCTGCGTCTGGGCCAGCGCTTCGCGGAACTCTGCGGGCCGTCGGGGACCGGGGATGCCGACGCCGGAGGGTTCAGCGGGCATCGGAGGCTTCGGCGACGAGGCCGTCTTCCATCGCGCGACGGAGGAGGTCGACCTTGGTGGGTGCGGGACGGCCGACCTCGACGTACTTCACCCGGACGCGGGTGATGTTCTCCTTCGCGGTGGAATAGGCGATCCCCAGGCGTTCGGCCACGGCCTTCAGCGGCAGACCCGCCGCATACAGTCGCAGCACGTCGCGCTCGCGCGCGGAGAGCTGGGCATCGGCGAACGCCCGGTCGCCGTCGACAGCACTCGCCCACTCGACGTTGTCGAGATGTTCGCCCCGCGCGACGGTCTGGATCGCCGCGACGACGTCGTCGGCGCGCGCCGACTTGCTGATGACGCCGAGCGCACCGGACGCGAGCGCCTCGCGCACCGCGACGGGACGGTCGGCGACGCTGTGGACGATCACCTGCGACCCGTCCCACACGAGCTGCGCGACGTTCTCGGACACGGTGGCCCCATCACCGAGCATGAGGTCGAGGACGACGACATCCGCGGGAGCCTCACCCGTGTCTTTGCGCCACCGCAGGTACTCAGCGACGGTGCTGCCGGAGAAGACGACATCGCCCACTCCGGCCCGGGAACAGGCGGCGGCGAGACCGAGTCGGACCGACTCGTGATCGTCAATGAGTGCCACCCGTGTCATGCGCTCAGCCTAGGACAGCGGACCCTCGTCGGTGAGTACCGCGACCGCCTCCACGTGGTGCGAGTTGGGGAACAGATCCAGGCCCTGCAGCGACGCGGGGCGGTAACCGCCCGCGCGGAGCATACCGAGGTCGCGCGCGAGGGCGACCGGATCGCACGCGACATAGACCAGCGTCGCCGGACGCAGTCGCAGCAGGGAGTCGACGACCTCGCGTCCCGCCCCCGCCCTCGGCGGGTCGAGGACCGTCACTCCGGCGCGCAGGCGGGCGCGCTCGGCGTTCGAGGCGGCCTGCTCGGTCTGGGCGAGCCAGCGGTCGACGCGACCGGTCTCCGCGCGCGCCCCCACCCACTCGGCGAGGTTCTCGCCGGCGTGATCGGTCGCGCGCGGATCCGATTCCACGCTCGTGACCCGCGTGGCGGGACCGCCGAGCTCCGCGACGGCGGTCGCGAGGAGGCCGACGCCGCCGTACAGGTCGAGGTGCCACGCCTCCGGATCCACCGCGTCACGTCCCGCTGCGCGCAGCCCCTCGTGGACCGCGTCCCGCAGCGCCGCCGGGGCGAGACGGTGGACCTGCCAGAAGCCGCCCGCATCGACGCGGAACTCGCGGTCGCCGACACGCTCGACCACGACGTCGCGCAGCGCCGGATCCACGACGGGGCGCGGTCCGCCCCGGCCACGCCGGCGAGCGACCTCGGGCCGCGGGAGTGCGCGCACACGTCCATCGGCGGGCTGGACCAGGTCGAGACGACCGGGCGCGGCCGAGCGACCGCGGGACACCGCCTCGGCGATCGCGGGCGTCGCCAGCGGCAGATCATCGACCTCGACCACTCGGTGCGACCGCGCTGCGAAGGGGCCGATCCGCCCATCCTCGTCGACGTGCAGGCTGACGCGCGTGCGCCATCCGGTGCCGTCGGCGGTCTCGTCGGCGCCGGCCGCGCTCACGACGACGTCGCTGTCGACGCCGCCGAAGCGCTGGAGCGCGTCGCGGAGGACACGCTGCTTGAGCTCGCGCTGGTGCCCGATCTCGATGTGCCCGAAGTCGGCGCCGCCCGGCCGGTTCTCGGGAGCGGTGCCGATGTCAGCGCGAGACCAGACGTGCGGCCTCCGATGCGGCGACGCATCGAGCACCTCGAGCGCCTCGGCACGCCAGAAGGACGACTTCGCGGTGTCGGTCAGGCGCGCACGCACCCGCTCACCCGGGATCGCATCGGGGACGAAGACGACGCGGCCTTCGTGACGGGCGACGAAGACGCCGCCGTGGGCGACGTCGGTGACGTCGAGATCGAGAAGGTCGCCGGACTGCATCCCACGATGCTCGCACACGAGCGCCCACGGGTAGCGTGAACGGCATGCGCGTGTGCCTCGCCTCGACCTCCCCCGCCCGCCTCATGCTGCTGCGTCAAGCCGGCATCGAACCGTCGACGCGGGCGCCCGAGGTCGACGAAGAGGCCGTGGTCGCCGCGCTCGAGGCCGCGGAGGGCAGGACCCTGCCGCCCGACGAGCACGTGCTGCTGCTCGCCCGACGCAAGGCCGCCGACGTCGTCGTCGCCCTCACGCGGGACGAGCCCGACTTCGACGGCATCGTGATCGGCGGCGACTCGATGTTCGCTTTCGACGGAGAAGTGCTCGGCAAGCCGCTGCTGCCGGCGGTCGCCGCCGAGCGATGGGAACGGATGCGCGGGGGAACCGGCATCCTCCATTCCGGGCACTCGGTCTTCCGCGTTCGCCCCGGCGCCTCGCCCCGCGAGGCTCACGCCGTCGCCGAGGCCGCGGTGACGTTCGCCGACGATATCTCCGCCGACGAGATCGCGGCGTACGTCGCCACCGGCGAGCCCTTGCAGGTGGCGGGCGCGTTCACCGTCGACAGCCTCGGCGGCGCCTTCATCACGCGGGTCGAGGGCGATCCCTCGACCGTCGTCGGGATGTCGCTGTCGACGTTGCGTCGTCTCGTCCGCGAGCTCGACGTGGCCTGGACCGACCTGTGGACCTCGGCCGGCGCGTCGTGAGTACGGCGCCCGCTTCGTAGGCATCCGCCCACGTTCAGTCGATCACTTTGTGCGAGTGATCCAAAAGACGAGCGCCTGCGCTCGCTAGGCTGGCATTCATGCCTGAGATCGCCAAGGTCCTGATCGCGAACCGCGGCGAGATCGCCGTCCGAATCGTGCGCGCCGCCCGAGACAGCGGGAAGGCGTCCGTCGCCGTCTACGCCGACCAGGACCGCGACGCGCTCCACGCCCGCCTCGCCGACGAGGCCTACGCGCTCGAAGGCGCCACGAGCGCCGAGACCTACCTCTCGATCGAGAAGATCCTCTCCGTCGCACGCCGCTCCGGCGCCGACGCCGTGCACCCCGGGTACGGCTTCCTCGCCGAGAACGCCGAGTTCGCCCGCGCCGTCATCGCCGCAGGGCTCGTCTGGATCGGCCCCTCCCCCGAGGCCATCGAGGCCCTCGGCGACAAGGTCACCGCGCGGCACGTCGCCGAGAAGGTCGGCGCTCCCCTCGCCCCCGGCACCCCGGGGCCGGTCGACGGGGCCGACGAGGTCATCGCCTTCGCGAATGAGCACGGGCTGCCGATCGCCATCAAGGCCGCATACGGCGGCGGCGGGCGTGGCCTGAAGGTCGCGCGTGAGCTCGACGAGATCGCCGAGCTCTTCGAGTCCGCGACTCGTGAGGCGATCGCCGCCTTCGGCCGCGGCGAGTGCTTCGTCGAGAAGTACCTCGACAAGCCGCGCCACGTCGAGACGCAGTGCCTCGCCGACGCAGCAGGCAACGTCGTCATCGTCTCCACGCGTGACTGCTCGCTGCAGCGACGCCACCAGAAGCTCGTCGAGGAGGCACCGGCCCCCTTCCTCAGCGCCGAGCAGAACGACATCCTCTACACCGCCTCGAAGGCGATCCTGCGCGAGGTCGGCTACGTCGGCGCGGGGACGTGCGAGTTCCTCATCGGCGCCGACGGCACGATCTCGTTCCTCGAGGTCAACACCCGCCTGCAGGTCGAGCACCCCGTGTCCGAAGAGGTCACCGGCATTGACCTCGTCCGCGAGCAGTTCCGCATCGCCGAGGGCGGCACGCTCGACTACGACGACCCGGCCCCCGTCGGACACTCGATCGAGTTCCGGATCAACGGCGAGGACCCCGGCCGCAACTTCCTGCCGCAGCCCGGCCGCATCCACGTCTTCAAGACCTTCGGCGGCCCCGGCATCCGCCTCGACTCCGGCGTCACGGCGGGCGACTCCGTCTCGGGCGCGTTCGACTCGATGCTCGGCAAGATCATCGTCACAGGCCGCACCCGCGAGGAAGCGCTCGAGCGCTCGCGCCGCGCACTCGACGAGTTCGAGGTCGCCGGCATGCCCACCGTCCTGCCGTTCCACCGGCGCGTCGTGCGCGAGCCCGCCTTCACGGCGGAGGACGGCACGTTCGGCGTGTTCACCCGCTGGATCGAGACCGAGTTCGTCAACGACATCCCCGCGTGGGACGGCGAGCTCGAGACGCCGGCGCAGCCGAGCGGCCGGCACACCGTGGTCGTGGAAGTCTCGGGCAAGCGCCTCGAGGTGAGCCTCCCCGACCGGGTCGCATCGCCGCCGGTCGCGGTCGGCCGCCCCGCGCAGGTGCCGCCGTCTCGCCGCTCGCACGCGGCGAGCGCCAGCGCCGCCGCATCGGGAGACGCCGTGAAGTCGCCCATGCAGGCGACCGTCGTCAAGGTCGCTGTCGAAGCCGGTCAGCAGGTCGTCAAGGGCGACCTCGTGGTCGTGCTCGAGGCGATGAAGATGGAGCAGCCCATCCAGGCGCACAAGGACGGCGTCGTGGGCGCCATCGACGCGACCCCGGGCACGACGGTCGGCGCTGGTCACCCCCTGCTGACGATCTCCTGAGCCGTAGGGTGGGGGCATGCGCCGCCCTGCACGTGTCATTCCCGTCGTCTGCCTGCTGGGGCTCGCTCTCGGGCTGAGCGCCTGCGCTTCGGACACGGTCGACCTCGCGGCGGCGGACGCGTGGCTCGCCTCGGTCGCGGCCGAACAAGCCGGAGCGGATGTCGGCATCGGCACGGCGAGCGGCCATACGATGCCGCTCGAGAACTCCGGCGACCGGAGCGACGGTGTCATCCTGACGCTCGCCGAGCCGGCGCCGGCGAGTGCGGTCGAGGTGCGGTGCTTCGGCGGTCACACCGCGACGGTGTTCGTCGAGGCTTCAACGGCGTCCGGCTCGCGCGGCGTGGAGACGAGCATCGATTGCGACGAGGAGCCGCACGCTCTCGAACTCGTCGATGTCACCCGCACCACAGCCGTCAGGATTGCCGTACGCGCCGAGCCGGAGACGCGCTACTACGCCGATGTGAGGTGACACGGCGACGCATCGTCGCGCACGAGCATCGGAGAGTGACGCGTACCTCGGAGCGGTCGCCGGAATCACTCTGACGTTCGCGCGATTCTCCGACGCTCGTGCGCTCGGCTCAGGACAGCGGGTCCTCGTCGCGCTGCACGAGGTGCATCGCGCGGGCGGCATCCGTGATGCTCCCGGTCAACGACGGGTATACAGCGAAGACGCGCGAGAGCTGGTCGACCGTGAGGCGCCGCTCGACAGCGATCGCGATCGGGTAGATGAGCTCCGACGCGCGGGGCGCCACGATAACGCCGCCGATCACGGTGCCCGAGCCCTCGCGCGCGATGATCTTCACGAAACCGTCCTTGACGCCCATCATCTTCGCGCGCGGGTTCGCCGCGAGCGGGAGCTTGTGGACGTAGCCGTTGACCAGACCCGACTCGATGTCCTTCTGCTGCTGCCCGACCGTCGCGATCTCGGGAGCGGTGAAGATGTTCGCGGTGATGCGGCGGCGGTCGAGCGGGATGACGGTGTCGCCGAGCGCGTGGAAGACGGCCTGGCGCCCCTGCATCGCGGCGACCGAGGCGAGCGGCACGAAGGTGGTGCAGTCACCCGCTGCGTAGATGTTGGGCACGGAGGTGCGCGCGACACGGTTGACCTGGATGTGGCCGGAGTCGGTGAGCTGGACGCCCGCCTCCTCGAGGCCGATGCCCGCGGTGTTGGGGATCGACCCCACCGCCAGGAGGCAATGGCTCCCCTCGACAGTGCGCCCATCCGAGAGCGTCGCCACGACGCCGTTCTCGGTTCGCTCGACCTTCTCGGCGCGGGACTTCGACAGCACCGTCATTCCGCCGCGCTTGAAGACCTTCTCGATGACGGCGGCGGCGTCGACGTCCTCACCCGGGAGCACCTGGTCGCGGCTCGAGATGAGCGTGACCTTCGCACCGAGGTTCATGTACGCCGAGGCGAACTCGGCCCCCGTCACTCCCGACCCCACGACGATGAGGTGCTCGGGCAGCGATTTCATGTCGTAGAGCTGCGTCCACGTGAGGATGCGTTCGCCGTCGGGCTTCGCGCTCGGCAGCTCGCGCGGCGATGCACCCACCGAGACGACCAGGGTGTCGGCCTCGACACGATCGAAGTCGGTGCCACCGGGGCCCGTGGCGGCGATGAGGGCATGCGTGCCGTCGAGACGGCCATGACCGGAGATGATGCGCACCCCCGCCTCGATGAGCTGCGCACGCATGTCGTCGGACTGCTGGCGAGCCAGCGAGAGCAGCCGGCGGTTGACCGCCGCGAGATTGATGGCGACCTCGGGCTTGAGCGGCGTACCGGAGTCGGACCGCGCGAACAGCTGCACCCCGAGATCGGAGGCCTCGCTGATGGCGACGGCCGCGTCAGCCGTGGCGATCAGGGACTTCGAAGGGACGACGTCGGTGATGACGGCCGAGCCGCCGACGCCGGCGCGTTCGACCAGGGTCACCTCCGCACCCTGCTGGGCGGCGGCCAGGGCCGCCTCGTATCCGCCGGGGCCGCCGCCGAGGACGGCGACGCTTTGGGTGCGCTCGAAGCTGAGAGGCGACATGGTCTCCATTCTTCCTCAGCCGCGGAGACGGTCGCGCACACCTGCGTCCGAGCGGTCGCGCGTCTTAGAGTGGGAAGATGCTTGACTCCTCCGCGCACCCGCTCGACGATCCCGCTGTCGACCCGCTCGATGTGGCCCGCGAGGCGGCGGCCGACATCGCCCGCATCAGCGGCGTCGAGCGCCACGACATCGCGCTCACCCTCGGCAGCGGCTGGGGCCGCGCGGCCGAGCTCATCGGCGAGACCACCGCGACGATCCCGGCCACCGATGTCACCGGGTTCAGCAAGCCCGCGCTCGCGGGACACGTGGGAACGCTCCGCAGCATCCTCACCCCCGAGGGCAAGCGCATCCTCGTCATCGGCGCTCGCACCCACTACTACGAGGGGCACGGCGTGCGCCGAGTCGTGCACAGCGTGCGCACCGCCGCCGCCACGGGCGCCAAGATCATGGTGCTGACCAACGGAGCGGGCGGCATCAAGCCGACGTGGCACCCCGGACAGCCGGTGCTCATCAGCGACCACCTGAACCTCACCGCCGATTCGCCGCTCGAGGGTGCGACCTTCGTCGATCTGACCGACCTGTACTCCTCCCGGCTACGCGACGTCGCCCGATCGATCGACCCCACGCTCGACGAGGGCGTCTACACGCAGTTCCGCGGCCCGCACTACGAGACGCCTGCGGAGGTCCGGATGGCTCGCACGCTGGGCGGTGACATCGTGGGTATGTCGACAGCGCTCGAGGCCATCGCCGCGCGCGAGGCCGGAATGGAGATCCTCGGGTTCTCGCTCATCACCAACCTCGCCGCCGGCATTCAGGAGACTCCTCTCAGCCACGCCGAGGTGATCGAGGCCGGACGCGAAGCCGAACCGGTGATCTCGGCACTCCTCGCCCGTGTGATCGAGGCGCTGTGACCGCCGCGGACGAGCCCGTCACGGGCGTCGCGGTCGACACCACCGCCCCGGCGGTGCCGTGGGATGCGGCGCGGGCGTGGCTCGCTCAGGATCCCGACCCGGAGACCCGAGACGAGCTGACGGCCGTCATCGCAGCCGCCGAGGCGGGGGATGCCGCAGCCGCGGCCGACCTCGTCGACCGATTCAGCGGACGTCTGGCTTTCGGCACCGCGGGACTCCGCGGGCGGCTCGGCGCCGGAAGCAACCGCATGAACCGCGTGCTCGTGACGCAGGCGGCCGCCGGCCTCGCGGCGTACCTGCTCGAGAAGGCAGGCCCGGATGCTCCGCCCGTCGTCGTCATCGGCTACGACGGACGCCGGGGCTCGGCGCGTTTCGCGCAGGACTCCGCCGAGATCTTCGCGGGCGCCGGGCTGCGCGCCATCCTCCTGCCCCGACTCCTTCCGACGCCGGTTCTGGCCTTCGCGGTGCGGCACCTCGGCGCCGACGCGGGCGTCATGGTCACCGCGAGCCACAACCCGCCCGACGACAACGGGTACAAGGTGTACCTCGGCGGCGCCGACGACGGCTCGCAGATCGTCCCGCCCGCCGACGGCGAGATCGCCGCGCACATCCAGAAGGTGGCGGATGCCGGCGACATCTCCCTCCTCCCCCGCTCCGAGTCGTACGAGACCGCCGACGACGCGGTTGTCGAGGCCTACGTCGCGGCGACGGCCACCGTCGCCCCGGCCCCCGCGGGGGCGAACGGGATGCGCTGGGTCTACACCGCCATGCACGGCGTCGGGACCGAGACGATGCTGCGCATCCTCGACGCCGCCGGCTATCCCCACCCCGTGCCGGTGGCCGAGCAGGCCGAGCCGGACGGCCGGTTCCCCACCGTTGCGTTCCCCAACCCCGAGGAGCCCGGCGCGATGGATCTCGCGCTCGACACCGCACGCTCGAACGACGCGGAGTTCATCCTCGCCAACGACCCCGACGCCGACCGCCTCGCCGTCGCGATCCCGGATGCGGCAGCCGAGGGCGGCTGGCGACGGCTGACCGGCAATCAGATCGGTCTGCTGCTCGGCTGGCGCGCGGCCCGGCGAGCAGCGGTGGGCGGGGTCGCCGACGGCGCGTCGCTCGCCTGCTCCCTCGTGTCCTCGCCCGCCCTTCAGGTCGTCGCCGAGCGCTATGGCCTCGACTTCCACGCCACCCTGACCGGCTTCAAGTGGATCTCGCGCGCCCCCGGGCTCGTCTTCGGTTTCGAGGAGGCGTTGGGCTACCTGGTCAACCCCGAGACCGTGAAGGACAAGGACGGCATCTCCGCCGCCGTCGCCATCCTCGGTCTCGCCGCCGAGGCCCGCGAACAGGGTCGGACCCTGGGCGATCTGCTCGCGGAGTTCGACGCCGAGTTCGGCAGCTTCGCCAGCGGACAGGTGTCGGTCCGCGTCGACGACCTCGCCGTCATCGGACGCATCACGACCGCACTCCGCGCGGCGCCGCCCACCCGGATCGGCGACGCCGCGGTCATGTCGTTCGAGGATCTCGCCGCGCCGGTGTCGGGTCCGCCGCTCGGCGACATCCTGCGCCTGTGGCTCGAGGGCGACGCCCGCATCCTCGTGCGCCCGAGCGGGACCGAGCCCAAGCTCAAGCTGTACCTCGATGTCCGGGGAGAGTCGGCCGCCGACGCGGCATCCCGGCTCGCCGCGCTCGAGGCCGGCGTGCGCGAGCTGCTCGCGAGCATCGGCTGATCCCGCCGCCCCACCCCACAACACCCCGATACATTCGTTGGACGCGTGGTGCTGGTGTCGCCTCAGGCGGCACCCGGCACGACACCAGCACCGCCGGTCCGACGTCTGTATCGCGCCCCGCGCCGATAGGCTTCGGGAGTGCTGCTGACGGAACCTGTGGAGCTCGCCGATGAGCACGTGCGGCTCGTGCCGCTCGGAAACGAGCATGCCGACGAGCTCGCGAGCGCGACGATCGGTCTCGAGTACGCCTGGTACACCTCGGTCCCCGATTCGGTACCGGCCGACATCGCGCAGCGACTCGCCTGGCGCGACGAGGGCCACATGAACCCGTTCGCCGTGCTGCGCGACGGCGTGGCCGTGGGGATGACGACCTTCTGCAACATCGACCAGCCCCACCGCCGGGTCGAGATCGGGCACACCTGGCTCTCGCCGGCCGTGCAGCGGACGGCCGTCAACACCGCCGCGAAGCGCCTGCTGCTCGGCCACGCCTTCGAGCGCTGCGACGCCATCGCGGTGGAGTTCCGCACGTCATGGCACAACCGTCAGTCGCGCGCGGCGATCGAGCGGCTCGGTGCGAAGCAGGACGGTGTGCTCCGCAACCACCGACTGGGGCCGCAGGGGACGCTGCGCGACACCGTCGTGTACTCCGTCCTCCCCCACGAGTGGCCCGCGGTGAAGCTCGGGCTCGAAGCGCGACTCGCCCGCTGAACGCGCGGAATCAGCCGTCGACGACGGCCACGAGCTCGTCGAGGAAGGCGCCGAACGTCGTGCCGCGCCGCACGATCCGCTGCACGCTCTCGCGCTCGCTGAACACCTCGACCAGCTGCTCGAAGACGGTCTGGAACGCGGCTCGGTCCGACTCGGAGAACGCCACCATCGCAACGACCTGCACGCGGCCGTCGCCCCATGCGATCGAGGGATCGGCGATCCCGAGCGAGATTGCCGTGCGCGTGGCAGTCATCCCGATCGCGTGGGGCACGGCGAGCGCGTCGGTGAAGGCCGTGGACGACAGCCGCTCCCGCTCGATCGTGCGCTCGATGTAGTCGTCGTCGATGACGCCCTGATCGACGAGCAACGAGCCCAGCTGCCGGATCACGCCCTCTTCTCCCCCATCGCCGTCGAGCCCGCGGGTGAAGGCGGTCGGGTCGAAGTAGCGCTCCAGCTCGGCGCGCAGGCGGGCCAGGCGCCGGGCTCGGCGCAGGCGTGCGGCGGCGGTCTGCACGCGATCGATGTCCGCGTCGGTCAGGAAGGGCTGGATGTGGACGATCCGGTCGCTCATGACCGGCGGCGCGATGGTCGAGAGGATGAGGTCGGTGTCGATCGAGGCCCAGTCGGGGTCCACCCGCGTCTCGACCCCCACCACGTCGAGCGCCTGCCCGAGCGATCGGTCGACACTGGAGCGAAGCAGCTCGTGCAGCTCGTAGTACCCGGGGCACACGATCGTCGCCGTCAGGGCCTGCGCCGACAAGCGGCTGCGTTCGAGGCGGCCGCCGACGTGCATCGCGATGTAGGCGATCTCGTCGTCGAGGAGCGGGATGCCGAGGAGGCCCCGCAGTGCGTCCGCGATGTACACGGCGACCTCGAAGATCATCGGATACGTCGTCTTGAGCGATCGCGTGAGCGGGTTCCGCGACCACGCCTGCTCGCGCGCCCGGTGTTTGAGGTTCTGCACGTGCAGCGACAGGCGCAGCACGAAGTCCTCCTGGTCGATGTCGACGAGGAACTCGGCCGCCGCCCGCCGCACGACGTCGCGCACCGCTGTCGCGACATCCGGATCGATGCGCTCGCGGATGAGCGCCGCCGGCTCAGTCGCACCGGGTGCCACGACGCGTGTGAGCACGAGCGCCGCGAGATGCTGGCGATCGCCCGAGCCCAGGACGACACCCAGGTGCCGCCGTGTGAGGCGGTCGAGGATGTCGCCGACCTCGGCGCGGAACGCGGCGTCGTCGGCCTCCGCCACCTCGAGCGCCCGACCCCGCGTGATGCGATCCGCGGCGATGGCGATGTGCATGACGACATCCCCGATGCCGAACTCGTTGACGAAGTAGCCGAGCTCGGTCAGCTCCGTGACCAGGTCGTCTTTGAACGGGCCGAAGGCCACCGCGCCGACGGACCGCTCGCCGAGAGTGCGGCGGAGGCTGTCGAGGTCGAAGGATCCGTCGTCGGTCTCCTCGTGGGCGAGCCGGCTGAGGAGACGTCGCTGCGCCATCTCGGTGCCGCGCAGCCTCGCGCGCGAGGAGGTGCGTTCGAGGCTGAGCTCGGTACCTCCGAGCAGTCCGCGCACCCGGCCGAGGTCGGCGTCGATCGTGGCGGGGCTCACGAAGAAGGCTTCGGCCGTCTCGAACACGTCGATGCCCTCGGGAGAGTCCAGCAGCGCGCGCACGAGACGGTGCAGCCGGTCGCGCGGCGTTCCCGCGTCGCCCACGTGCACGGCAGCGGCGCTGTCCGGGCCCGACCGATATCCCTGCGGGCCGGACTCGACCACGACACCGTCGGGAACCCGGGCGTTCAGCGCCGTCACATAGCTCCGGATCGAGCGAGGGGTGACCCCGATCGCATCGGCGAGCTCGGCTGCCGTCACCCAGTCGCCGTCGCGCGCGAGAATCGCGAGGACGCGGTCCTGCCGGCTCCTGGTCACGCTCCCATTCCATCATGGCCCGGGTGACCTTCCGCCCCTGCGGAAGCAGGAAGGCCTTGTCGCCTCTCAGGGCACTCACAACAATGGGGAGAGGAGGAGGCGGGTCGATGAGGATCCTGGTCGTATGCGGCGCGGGTGCGTCGAGTACTTTCGTCGCACAGCGAGTGCGCCACGCGGCGCAAGCGCGCGGTCTGGACATCACCGCCACCGCCGGAACCGAGCAGTCACTGCCGATCGATCTCGATGCGGCGGACATCGTCCTCGTCGGCCCCCAGCTCATCCCGAAGCTGGACCGGATCACCGAGGCCGCGGCTGCCCGCGGGACGCGCGTCATCCTGATGCCCGCCGACATCTTCCGAGATCTCGACGGCAGCCGGACGCTCGCGCTGATCACCGCTCCGGCCGCCTCCGACACACGTTCCAGCACCGACATCCCTTCAACGGAGAGGACCACCTCATGAGCGAGGCATCGCGCACCGTCCGCATCGGATCGTCCAACGGGCTTCACGCCCGTCCCGCGAAGCTGTTCGCTCAGGCGGTGAAGCAGTCGGGCGCCAACGTCACGATCGCGAAGGGATCGGGCTCGCCCGTGAACGCCGCGAGCATCCTCGGAGTCATCGCGCTCGGCGTCGAGTACGGCGATTACGTCACCCTCACGGCCGACGGCGAGAGTGCGGAGAGCGTCCTGGACGAACTCGCCGACCTGCTCGCCACCGACCACGACGAGTGACCACGAACGACCATCGATACGAACACGGACGATACGAAGGAGATCGAGCAATGAGTGAGCTTCGCGGAGTGGGCATCGGCCTGGGAGTCGCGCAGGGACCGATCGCACGGATGGCGGAGCCGCTTCCCGCACCGAAGGACGAGAAGTCCGCACTGTCCCTCGACGAGGAGACGGCGCGCGTCAAGGACGCCGTCGCCGCTGTCGCGCGCGAGCTCGAACAGCGCGGCGCTCAGGCGGGCGGCGCAGCCCGCGACGTGCTCGAAGCGCAGGCCATGATGGCCGAGGACCCGAGCCTCGAGGCCGAGGTGGCGACCCGCCTGCAGGCCGGCAAGACCGGCGAGTTCGCCGTCTACGACGCCTTCGCCTCGTTCCGCGACCAGCTGTCCGCGATGGGCGGCTATCTCGGCGAGCGCGCCGCGGACCTCGACGACGTCGCGCAGCGCGTCATCGCACACCTCCGCGGCGTCCCCGCCCCGGGCGTTCCCGAGCCCGGCCACCCCTTCGTGCTGGTCGCGAAGGACCTCGCCCCCGCCGACACCGCACTGCTCGACCTCGACATGGTCCTGGCGCTGGTGACCTCCGAAGGCGGCCCGACCTCGCACACCGCGATCCTCGCCCGCGAGAAGTCCATCGTGGCGGTCGTCGGAGTCACGGAGGCAGCGAGCCTCTCCGAGGGCGAGACCGTCATCGTCGACGCGGCGAAGGGCGTCGTCACGACCGACCCGAGCCAGGACGAGCTCGCTCAGGCGCAGAACCGCGCCGACGAGCGCAAGTCGGCGGCATCCGCCCCCATCACCCCCGGCGCGCTCGCCGACGGCACCGCCGTGCCGCTGCTGGCCAACCTCGGCAAGCCCGAGGGCGCGGCGCAGGCCGTCGAGCTCGGCGCCGAAGGCGTCGGCCTGTTCCGCACCGAGTTCCTTTTCCTCAGCTCGGCACAGGCGCCCACCGTCGCGCAGCAGCGCGAGGCCTACACGAAGCTGCTGCAGGCGTTCCCCGGCCAGAAGGTCGTCGTCCGCGCACTGGATGCCGGCGCCGACAAGCCGCTCGCGTTCCTCAACGACGCGCACGAGGAGAACCCCGCGCTGGGGCTCCGCGGCCTGCGCGCCCTCCGCGCGAGCGAGGACATCCTGCGCGAGCAGCTCACCGCGCTCGCCGAGGCGGACGCCGCGACCGAGGCCGACCTGTGGGTCATGGCCCCGATGGTCTCGACCGTCGAGGAGACGCAGTACTTCGTCGAGATCGCGCGCGAGTACGGCATCAAGACCGCCGGAGTCATGGTCGAGGTGCCGTCGTCCGCGCTGCTGGCCGACCACGTCCTCAAGATCGCTGACTTCGCCTCCATCGGCACCAACGACCTCACCCAGTACACGCTCGCCGCCGACCGCCTGCTCGGTTCGGTGTCGTCGTTCCAGGACCCCTGGCACCCGGCCGTGCTGCGCCTCATCCACGAGACCGGCAAGGCGGGCCAGGCCAACGGCAAGCCCGTGGGCATCTGCGGCGAGGCCGCAGCCGACCCGCTGCTGGCCGTCGTGCTCGTGGGCCTCGGTGCCACGAGCCTGTCGATGGCGCCCACCGCGCTCGCCGACGTCCGCGCCACCCTGCTCCACCACACCCTCGACGACGCACGCCGCATCGCCGAAGCCGCCCTGACCGCGACGGACGCGGCCTCGGCACGTGCCGCCGCCCAGACGGCCGCCGGCATCTGATCAGCACCTGCACTGCACCGCACCAGAAGGAGAACCAGAAATGACAACGACGTCAGCCGTCGATAGGAAGACGGGAGGAGCCCGCGTCGCCGTCCAGCGATTCGGGACCTTCCTGTCGGGCATGATCATGCCCAACATCGCTGCCTTCATCGCATGGGGATTCATCACCATGCTGTTCATCCCCGCCGGGTTCCTCGGCGCCGACAGCCCGTTCGGCATCCACTGGTACCCGGTCGCCGACATCATCGGCGGCTCCGGCAACCTGGAGGCGATCGGCTGGCAGGGCGCCATGACGACGCTCGCCGAGAGCGACGGCACCAACGTCGCGGCGTACGTCGGTCTCGTCAGCCCGATGATCACCTACCTGCTGCCCCTGCTTATCGCGAACACCGCGGGCCGCATGGTCTACGGAGAGCGCGGCGGCGTCGTGGCGACGATCGCCACGGTCGGCGTCATCGCGGGCACGAACATCCCGATGTTCCTCGGCGCGATGATCATGGGGCCCCTCGCCGCTGTCGCGGTGAAGTACATGGACCGCATCTGGGACGGCAAGATCAAGCCGGGCTTCGAGATGCTCGTCAACAACTTCTCCGCCGGCATCCTGTCGATGATCCTCGCGGTCGTGGGCTTCTTCGCCTTCGGACCGTTCTTCCGGATCGTCAGCCAGGGCCTCGGCGCGGCCGTCGACTGGCTCGTGAGCCTGAACCTCCTGCCGTTCGTCTCGATCATCGTCGAGCCGGCCAAGGTGCTCTTCCTGAACAACGCGATCAACCACGGTGTCTTCACGCCGCTGGGTGTTCAGCAGAGCGAGGAGTTCGGTCGGTCGATCCTCTTCCTCATCGAGGCCAACCCCGGCCCCGGAATCGGTCTGCTGCTGGCCTTCACCTTCTTCGGTGTCGGCGCGGCCAAGGCTTCCGCTCCGGGTGCGGCGGTGATCCAGTTCGTCGGTGGTATCCACGAGATCTACTTCCCGTACGCGCTGAGCAAGCCGATGCTCATCCTCGCCCTCATCGCCGGCGGTGCGACCGGTGTGACCACCAACATGCTGCTCGGCGGCGGTCTGGCCTTCCCGGCCGCGCCCGGAAGCATCATCGCGGTCGTCGCGGCCGCTCTGCCGGGCGGTGTCGGCAACCTGATCGTGGTGCTGCTGTCGGTCGTCCTGGCCGCGACCGTCACGTTCATCGTGTCGGCGGTCATCCTGCGCGCCACCCGTAAGCGCGACCTCGCCGCGGACGGCTCGGACTTCGAGGCCGCGATCGCGCAGACCGAGGCCAACAAGGGCAAGTCCTCGTCCGCGATGGACTCGCTGCGCCGCGCCGGCGGACGTGATGCCGAGGTGGCCACCGCCGCCGAGGACGCCGCGGCCGGAGCCGGAACCGCGACGGCGACCAAGCCGATCCAGTCGATCGTGTTCGCATGCGACGCGGGCATGGGCTCCTCGGCGATGGGCGCGAGCGTCCTGCGCAACAAGTTCAAGAAGGCGGGCGTCGAGGGTGTCACGGTCGTCAACAAGGCGATCGCGAACCTGGACGGAAGCGCCGACCTCGTCATCACGCAGAACCAGCTCACGGACCGCGCGCGCCAGCGCACGCCCGAGGCGATGCATGTGTCGGTCGACAACTTCATGAACTCGCCGAAGTACGACGAGGTCGTGGACATGGTCCGCAAGCAGCACGACGCCGACGCGTAGGCTCGAAACCCAGACCCGGGGCCGGGGCGGTCCATCCGCCTCGGCCCCGCGTCATCCCCCAGCAACACCACTCGAAGGAGACAGACATGGCACGTGAGGTCCTGAACATCGGTCAGATCCGCATCCACTCCGGAGGCGCGACCCGCGAAGAGGCGATGAAGGAGGCCGCTGACCTGCTCGAGTCGGCCGGCGCCGTGACCTCCGCGTACTTCGACGCCATGCAGCAGCGCGAGCAGACCGTGTCGACCTACATGGGCAACGAGCTCGCCATCCCCCACGGCACCAACGAGACCAAGGATGCGATCCTCGACTCGGCGCTGTCGTTCGTCCGCTACGACGGCGGCGTCGACTGGGGCGGGGAGCCCGTGTCGTTCGTGGTCGGCATCGCCGGCAAGGGCGACGAGCACCTCGACATCCTCTCCCAGATCGCCCTGCTCTTCTCCGAGGAGGATGACGTCGCTCGCCTGAAGGCCGCGCAGACTCCCGACGAGCTGTACGCGCTGCTCGCATCGGTGAACCAGTGAGCACCGCGGTCCACTTCGGAGCCGGCAACATCGGCCGCGGCTTCGTCGGCCTGCTTCTGAACGAAGGCGGCTACGACCTCGTCTTCTCCGACGTCGCCGCTCCCCTGGTCGACGCTATCAACGCCGCCTCCGAGTACACGGTGCACGAGGTCGGCGAGGGCGGCGTCGATCGGACGGTGACCGGATTCCGCGCCCTCAACAGCGCCGAGGACCCGCAGGCGGTCGCGGATGCCGTCGCCGCCGCCGACGTCGTCACGACGGCGGTGGGCCCGACGGTGCTGAAGTTCATCGCACCCCATATCCTCGCCGGCCTCGCGCTGCGCGACCCCGCCGCAGCCCCGCTGGCCGTCATGGCGTGCGAGAACGCGATCGGTGCCACGGACCTGCTGCGCGACGAGATCCGCGCCCAGGCCGGCGACGCGTGGGAGGCCGTCTCGGGCCGCGCGGTCTTCGCCAACACCGCCGTCGACCGCATCGTGCCCGCGCAGCCTGCCGGCGCCGGTGTCGACGTCACGGTCGAGCCCTTCTACGAGTGGGCGATCGAGGCGGGCCCGTTCGGCGACGCACGGCCGAGCATCCCCGGCGCGCACTTCGTCGAGGACCTCGAGCCCTACATCGAGCGCAAGCTCTTCACCGTCAACACCGGCCACGCGACGACGGCCTACTTCGGCGCACAGGCCGGCACCCCGACGGTCGCCGAAGCCCTCGCCGTCCCGGAGATCGCCGCGAGCGTCTCGGCCGCCCTCGAGGAGACGTCGGCCCTGCTCGTGCACAAGCACGGTCTCGACGCCGGCGAGCTCGCGGAGTATCGCGCCACGATCCTCCGCCGGTTCGCGAACCCCGAGCTGCCCGACACCGTCGGCCGGGTGGGCCGCCAGCCCCTCCGCAAGCTCTCGCGGCACGAGCGCTTCATCGGCCCCGCCGCCGAAGCGGCCGAGGCCGGGCTGTCGGTGGATGCGCTGGTCGCGGCGGTCGGCGCCGCCCTCGCGTTCGACGACCCCGAAGACCCTCAGTCCGTCGAGCTGCAGCAGCGCCTGCGCGCGGAGGATGCGGCATCCTTCACCGCCTCGGTGACGGGACTCGAGCCCGCGCACCCGCTGTTCACTCGCGTCGAGCGCGCGGTCTCCGAGCGCCAGTCGGCGATCGGCTCCGCTGTCGGCTCCGACGCTCGATGATCCGAGACGCCGCGGCGGCGCGGGCGACGGGCGACGAGCCCGGGCGCCCGCGCCGGCGGTCACGGGCACGGCGGATCGCGCTCGTCATCGTCCTGTCGATCATCGGAATCGTCGTGGCCGGGGTCGTCGGCATCCTGATCTGGAGCCAGGTCGGAGTCATGGATGCCGAGGCCGGGCCGCTCGACGCTGTCCGTGCTGACGAGCGCGTCGTCATGTCGGAGGTCGGCGGCAGCCTCGTCCTCGAGCCCGCCGCGGGGCCTGCCGAGGTCGGACTCGTGTTCGTCCCCGGCGCCAAGGTGCAAGCCGAGGCGTACGCCGCGATCCTCGCCAACGTCGTGGCCGACGACGACGTCACCGTGGTGATCACACGGCCCTGGCTGAACCTCGCCTTCTTCGACCCCCGCCCGCTCTCGTCGTTCACGGAACTCGCGCCCGGTGTGGACACCTGGCTGGTGGGCGGACACTCGCTCGGCGGCGTGCGCGCCTGCCAGCTCGCCGCAGATGCCGACGGTCTCGTTCTCTTCGGGTCGTACTGCGCGACGGACCTGTCGGCGTCGGGATTGCCCGTGCTCAGCCTGTCCGGCTCGGAGGACGGCCTGACCACCCCGCAGAAGGTGGACGACAACCGCCACCTCCTGCCCGCCGACGCGACGTTCGTGGAGCTCGCCGGCGCGAGCCACGCCTCCTTCGGCGACTACGGTCCCCAGGCGGGCGACGGCACCCCCAGCATCCCCGATCCCGAGATGCGGGCCGAGGTTACCGCGGCCGTGTCCGACCTGCTGGCGTCCCTCCCCCGCTGACTCCGGCCTTCGCGAGGTCCCAGTTCGGCCGGGAACTCGGCGGCTATACCCGGCTGATGTGGGACCTCGGTGAGGCCTCCCGAGGTCAGGGACGCCAGCCCGCGCGGAGGAGGGCGGACCGGACCATGTCGACCGCCGGACGCCCGGTGCCGCGAAGGTGGTGGCGCAGGATCCGCACATGCTCCCAGCCGCTCGCTCGGATTGCGTGCCAGCGGTCGGCGTCGCGCGCGAACTGCGCGTCGTCGAAGGCATGCTGGCGCCCGTCGTACTCCACAGCCACCCGCCATCGCCGATACGCGAGGTCGAGCCGTGCGATGAAGACACCCGATGTCTGTCGCAGCTCCGGATTCAGCTCCGGCTCGGGAAGCCCTGCCCGCTGAAGGACCAGACGCAGGCGCGTCTCCTCCGACGACTCCGAACCCGGCCGGATGTCGGCCAGCGCACGGATGAGCCGGCTGCGCCCACGGGCTGCGTGCAGCTTGACCTCTTCCGCCAGCTGATCGAGGGTCACGAGCCCGCCGCGACCGATGAGGTAGTCGCCCGCCGCGACGAGGTCGTCGTGCTGCCACACCGCACCGACGTGCCGCCACGCGCGGGCAGGATGCTCGAACGGGATGCCGCCGACCGTCCACACCGCCGGAGCACGTTCGCCCAAGCGATGCCCGATGACGCCGTCGACTCGCGGCTCGCGCTTCGGCCGGTGCGCCGCCACGTGCAGGATGAGCGGATCGCTCCCGAACGGGAGCGGCGCTCCGAATCGCGCCAGTGCCGTGTCGTGGCTGAAGAACTGCCAGGGCCGCAGCCGCGCCGCGTACTGCGCGCACCGCTCGGCGACATCCCGCGCGACATCGCCACGCGGTATCCGGACGCCGCGAAACGGGATCTCGAGGTCGCTTGCGTCGAGTCGTCCGGCCGTCACGCCCATCGCTCGGGCGGCTCCGACCGAGAACGGGACTCCGCGCAGCGGTTCGGGCAGGGGCTCGGATCGACGCATTCCGACAGCCTCTGCCTCCTTACCGCCCTCGCGGCTCGGGCGCCCGTGTCTGTGAGCATCCCGGCGCTCACCGCCCCCTGGGCAGAAACCGCGAGGTCCCAGTTCGGCCGGGAATCAGACGTCGAAACCCGGCCCAACTGGGACCTCGAGGGAGAGTCGGAGCGGGGTCAGGCTCCGAAGCCCTCGGCGATGACCTCGATGAGCTCCTCGCGCTCCTCGACCGAGAGGAACGCGCCGGCGGCGGCGTTGAGCTGGAAGGCCTGCAGATCGTCGAGGTCGTAGTCGAAGGTCTGAGCCAGGGTCGCGAGCTCGCGCGTGAGCGACGTGCGGCTCTGCGTGCGGTTGTCGACGTTCACCGTGACCGAGAAGCCCAGCTGGTACAGCAGATCGAAAGGGTGATCCTCCCACTGCGTGCCCCATCCGGCGATGGCGCCGGTCTGCAGGTTCGACGACGGCGACAGCTCGAGCGGGATCTCGCGGTCGCGCACCCACCGTGCCAGGTCGCCGAACTGGACGAGCACCTCTTCGCCCTCACGCGAGACGACGTTGAGGTCGGACGCGATGCGCACGCCGTGGCCGAGCCGCTGCGCACGTCCGTCGATGAGCGCCGAACGGATCGAGTCGAGCCCGGCGGCCTCGCCCGCGTGCACGGTCACGGGGAAGAACTCCGAGGCGAGGTAGTCGAAGGCCTCGCGGTGCTGTGCCGGGAGGAAGCCGTCCTCGGGGCCGGCGATGTCGAACCCCGCGACGCCGCGCCCGCGGTTGTCGACGGCCAGACGTGCGATCTCGAGCGAGCGGTCGGCCTGACGCATGGCCGAGAGGATCTGACCGACACGGATGTCGTGGCCCTGGCCCTCGGCCGCATCCTCACCCTCCTCGATGCCCTGCTGCACCGCGTCGACGGCTTCCTGGAGCGAGAGCCCGCCGCGCAGGTGCTGCTCGGGCGCCCAGCGCACCTCGCCGTAGACCACGCCGTCGCCGGCGAGGTCGGTGACGAACTCCCGGGCGATGCGGCGCAGGCCTTCACGGGTCTGCATGACTGAGAGGGTCACGTCGAAGGTCTTGATGTAGTCGACGAGCGACCCGGAGTCGCTCTGCTCCTCGAACCAGTCGGCGAGGTCGTCGGCGTCGGTCTCGGGCAGGTCGGTGCCGAGCTCGTCCGCCAGCTCGACGATCGTCGCGGGACGTACGCCGCCGTCGAGATGGTCGTGCAGCGACACCTTCGGCAACGACCGCACCGAGGCGCCCTGCAGTGTGGCGTCGGCGTGCTGTTCGATCGGCATGGCGGGCTCCCTGGGGTGAACGAGCGGGTGGGACGGTCGGGACGGACGTACTCTTCGGCGGCATCCGAGCGACGGATGCCGCCCGGGTCAGGCTGTGATGCGCTCGAGGACGAGCGGCCCCGCGGGCGGAGCATCGTCGTCGATCTCCCACGCGCCGTGCAGCGCGTCGAGAGCACGGTCGAACCGCGCACCATCATCGGCCAGCAGGGTGAACAACGGCTGACCGGCGGCGACTTCATCGCCCGGCTTCACGTGCAGGTCGATGCCCGCCGCGTGGATGACCGGGTCCTGCGCACGGGCGCGACCGGCGCCGAGGCGCCAGGCCGCGATACCGAAGGGCAGGGCCTCGAGTCGGGAGATCACGCCGGCGGTCGGCGCGGTGATCGTATGCGTCTCGCGGGGCGTGGGGAGTGCGGCATCCGGGTCGCCGCCCTGCGCCTGGATCATGCGACGCCAGACGTCCATGGCCCGGCCGTCGGCGAGGGCCGCTTCGACGTCGGCATCGGGCTGTCCGGCCAGCGCGAGCATCTCGCGTGCCAGGGCGACGGTCAGCTCGACGACGTCGGCGGGGCCGCCTCCGGCGAGAACCTCCACCGATTCGCGGACCTCGTTCGCGTTACCGATCGCGAGGCCCAGCGGTGCGTTCATGTCGGTGAGGAGCGCGGTCGTCGCAACGCCCGAGTCGGCGCCGAGCGCGACCATCGTGCGGGCGAGCTCGCGTGCCTTGTCGACGTCCTTCATGAAGGCGCCGGAACCGAACTTCACATCGAGCACGAGCGATTCCGTGCCCTCGGCGATCTTCTTCGACATGATGCTCGACGCGATGAGCGGGATGGCCTCGACCGTGCCGGTGACGTCGCGGAGCGCGTAGAGCCGCTTGTCCGCGGGCGCGAGGCCCGAGCCCGCGGCGCAGATCACGGCGCCGACGTCGCGCAGCTGCGCGAACATCTCGTCGTTCGACAGCGCGGCACGCCAGCCGGGGATCGACTCGAGCTTGTCGAGCGTGCCCCCGGTGTGGCCGAGACCACGACCCGACAGCTGCGGCACGGCGACGCCGAACGCCGCGACGAGCGGAGCGAGAGGCAGCGTGATCTTGTCGCCGACACCGCCGGTGGAGTGCTTGTCGACCGTGCGCTTGCCGAGACCGGCGAAGCTCATCCGCTCACCCGAGGCGATCATCGCGTCGGTCATGACGCGGATCTCGTCGCGCTCCATGCCGTTGAGCAGCACCGCCATGGCGAACGCCGCCATCTGCGAGTCGGCCACGTACTCGCGCGTGTACGCGTCGATCATCCAGCGGAGCGCGTCCTCGGGAACGGCTCCTCCGTCGCGCTTGGTGCGGATGACGTCGACGGCGTCGAACGCCTCGACAGCGGATGCGGTGGACTCGGCGCTCATCGGGCGGCCTCCTCGAGGTCGCGGGGCCCGAACGCATCGGGCAGCACCTCGTCGATCGTGCGGATGCCCGAGACGGTCTCGAGCAGCATTCCGGGCAGGGCGAATTCGTTCAGCAGCTGGCGGCACCGACCGCACGGCATGATCGTCTGCCCGTCGTTGTTGACGCACACGAAGGCGACGAGCTGTCCGCCGCCCGACATGTGCAGGTCGCCGACGAGGGCGCACTCGGCGCACAGCCCGACGCCGTACGACGCGTTCTCGACGTTGCATCCCGAGACGATGCGTCCGTCGCTGACGAGCGCGGCCGCGCCCACCCGGTAGCGCGAGTACGGCGCGTAGGCGCGCGTCATGGCTTCCGTCGCGACGGCGCGCAGCTCGTCCCAATCGATGTCTGTCACAGCAGAGGTCACCCCTTGATGTACGGCTTGCCGGCGGCTGCCGGCCCACGGATGTGCCCCGCGAACCCGGCGACCGCGAGGATCGTCACAAGGTACGGCAGCATGAGCATGAACTCGCTGGGGATCGGCGTCCGCAGCACCGTCAGCAGGTTCTGCAGGTTCGTCGCGAACCCGAACAACAGCGCCGCGAGGGTGGCGCGGATCGGATCCCAGCGTCCGAAGATGACGGCGGCGAGGGCGATGAAGCCGAGGCCCGCGGTCATCTCCTTGGTGAACGTCGGCACCGACACCAGCGTGAAGTACGCGCCGCCGGCACCGGCGATCGCACCGGCGAGGCTGACGTTCCAGAATCGGGTCGGGTTGACCTTGATGCCGACGGTGTCCGCCGCCTGCGGGTGCTCGCCGACGGCACGCAGCCGCAGACCCCAGCGCGTGCGGTACAGACCCCACGCGACGAGCCCGACCGTGACGTACATCAGGTAGACGATGAACGTCTGGTTGAACAGCACGGGCCCGATCACCGGGATGTCGCTGAGCAGCGGGATCGGCAGGCGCTGGAACGTCGTCGCGCGGTTGAGCGTCGCCTCGTTGGGTGCGAGGAGCGCTCCGAAGAGGAAGCCGGTGAGGCCGGTCACCAGCACGTTGAGCACGACGCCGACGATCACCTGATCGACGAGGTAGCGGATCGAGAAGACCGCGAGCACGAGGCTCACCAGGACGCCTCCGACCATGGCGGCGATCAGTCCGATGAACGGGTTGCCGGTGATGCTGCCCACGAGCACCGCGCCGAACGCACCGAGCAGGAACTGCCCCTCGATGGCGACGTTCACGACGCCGACCCGTTCGCCGATGACGCCGCCGAGGGCGCCGAAGATGAGCGGGACCGACAGCGACACCGCGCCGAACAGGAGGCCGATGACGGGAACGAGCCCTTCAGCCGCCGCCCAGACGAGGAAGGCGAACACGCCGACGAAACCGGCCACCGCGACGAGCCACGTGCGGGGGCGGCGATAGGCGAGAGCGTCCCACGCCGCGACCGCCGTGATGACGGCCATGAGCGCGAGCAGCGTCCAGCTGGTCGGCCCCGTCGGGAGCGCGACGTCCGGGATCGGGATCGTCGAGCCGCCGTCGGCGAGGCGGAACGTGCTCGTGCCGCCGCGCGGCACCAGGGCGAACAGCAGGGCCAGCAGCAGCGTGGCGACGCCGAGGGCGATCGCCGGCTTGAGGTGGCGAACCTTCACCGCGGCGGGAGCTGCGGCGGCGGAGGTCAGATCGGTCGTTGCCATCAGGCACCCGCCTTCACAGCGGCGCGACGCGACGAGTTCTTCGTGCGGCCCGACGCGCGCTTCTCAGCTTCGGTCTTGGGGAGGAAGAAGATCGTCCGCACGAGCGGCGGGGCCGCGATGAACAGGACGATGAGCGCCTGCACCACGAGCACGATCTCGACGGGGATGCCCTCCGAGCCCTGCATCGTGAAGCTGCCCGCCTTGAGCGCGCCGAGCAGGATGCCGGCCGCGAACACGCCCCACGGACGCGACCGCCCGAGCAGGGCGACGGTGATGGCGTCGAAGCCGATGCCCGCGTCGATCGACCCGGTGAAGCCGGTGGTGACCTGGCCCTGCACCTGGTTCATGGCGGCGAGACCTGCGAGCCCCCCGGCGAAGAGCATCGCGTAGATGTACATGCGCTCGACCGAGATGCCTGCCGCGCGTGCGGCGTGCGGGTTCTCACCCACGGCACGCAGACGCAGGCCGAGGCTCGAGCGCTCGATGACCCACCACACGACGATCGTCGCGATGATGACGACGATGAAGCCCCAGTCCAGCAGGGGGTACTGCGGGCCGAGCAGCTCGGGGAACTGCGCCGACTCCGGGGTGCGCAACGAGATCGACTGCGTCGTGCCGGCCTGCTGCAGCAGCGAGGGGGTCCGCACCATCCAGCTGACGAGGTAGTAGGCGATGTAGTTGAGCATGATCGTGAGGATCACCTCGTGCGCGCCGGTGCGCGCCTTCAGCAGACCGACGAGCCCGCCCCACAGCGCGCCGCCCAGGATGCCGGCGATCAGCGTCAGCGGCAGGTGGATGAACATCGGCAGATCGAGGTTGAACGTCACGAGAGCGGCGAAAGCAGCCCCGATGAGGATCTGACCGCGGCCGCCGATGTTGAACAGACCGGCGCGGAACGCCAGCGCGACGCCGAGTCCGGCGGCGATCAGGGGCGCCGCGAAGCCGAGAGTGTTCGTCAGCGGACGGATCTGCGTCGCGAAGTCATCGACCCGGGTGTTGAAGACGGCGCCGCGGAACAGCGCGTCGTAGCCGCCCGACACCGATTGCCAGATCGCGGCGAGGGTGTCGCCCGGGCGAGCGAAGAAGTATCCGGATGCCGCGGCCACCCGCTCATCCGTGACGGCCATCATGATGCCGCCGACGATGAGCGCCAGCACGATGGCGAGCACGGTGATGACGGCGCTGCTGCGCATCACCTCGGTGATGATGCGGTTCGACGTCGGCGGCGGTGCCACCTCGGGGGTGCCCGTCAGCGGGCCGCTGACAGGGGGCAGCTGCGAGTCCGCGGGCTCGGCGGGCAGGTCGGAACCGGGACCGGCACCGGGCGTGGGGGTGGTCATGCTGCTGACTCCTCGGGAACCTCGCCGGCCATCATCAGGCCGAGCACGTCGCGCGGCGTCGTCGCCGGCACCACGCCGACGATGCGCCCGCGGTACATCACCGCGATGCGGTCGGCCAGGGCGACCACCTCGTCGAGCTCGGTCGAGACGACGAGGACGGCGACGCCGGAGTCACGGGCCTCGATGATGCGCTTGTGGATGAATTCGATGCTGCCGACGTCGACGCCGCGCGTCGGCTGCGCTGCGACGAGCAGACGCAGCGGGCGGGCCATCTCGCGTGCGATGACGACCTTCTGCTGGTTGCCGCCCGACAGCGTGCCGACCGGGGTGTCGGGGCCCTGCGTGCGGATGTCGTATTCGGCGATGCGCTCGCGCGCGAACGCCTCGAGGGCGCGGCGGTCGATCGTGCCTGCGCGAGTGAAGGCGCGGTCGCCCGAGCGGTCGAGGATGAGGTTCTCCTGCACGGAGAACGCCCCGACGAGCCCGTCCTCCTTGCGGTCCTCGGGCACGAACCCGACGCCGCGATCGAGGATGCCGCGCACACTGCGTCCACCCAGCTCGTCGCCGTCGAGGCGGATCGAGCCGTGGTCGATCGGCAGGAGGCCGAGGATCGCCTCGACGATCTCGGTCTGGCCGTTGCCCTGCACGCCGGCGACGGCCACGACCTCGCCCGAGCGCACCTGCAGGTCGACGTCGTCCACGACGACGATCCCCGAGGGCGTGACGACGCGGATGCCGTCGAGGACGAGGCCGCCCTCCCCCACGTTCGGAGCGCCCTTGGCGACGACCATCTCGACGGGCCGGCCGACCATGAGCGCCGCCAGCTCGGCGTTGCTCGCCGTCGGCGAGGCCTCGCCGACGACCTTGCCCAGCCGGATGACGGTGATGCGGTCCGCGACTTCGCGGACCTCGCGCAGCTTGTGGGTGATGAAGACGATCGAGGTGCCCTCGTCGCGCAGCTGGCGCATGATCGCCATGAGCTCGTCGGTCTCCTGCGGAGTGAGCACGGCGGTGGGCTCGTCGAACACGAGGACCTTCGCCTCGCGCGAGAGCGCCTTGATGATCTCGACGCGCTGCTGCACGCCGACGGGCAGATCTCCGACGACGGCGTCGGGGTCGATCTGGAAGCCGAAGCGGTCGGCCACGGCGCGCACGTGGGCACGGGCCGCGGCGAGGTCGAGCACGCCGAGGCCCTTGGTGTTCTCGTGACCGAGCATGACGTTCTCGGCGACGGTGAAGACCGGCACGAGCATGAAGTGCTGGTGCACCATGCCGATGCCCGCACCCATGGCGTCACCGGGTCCGCGGAAGTCCTGGACGACGTCGTCGAGGAGGATGTGTCCCTCGTCGGCCTGATAGAGGCCGTAGAGGACGTTCATGAGAGTCGACTTGCCGGCACCGTTCTCTCCGAGGAGAGCGTGGATCTCGCCCGGCCGGACGACGAGGTCGATGTGATCGTTGGCGACCAGGGTGCCGAAGCGCTTGGTGATGCCCCGGAGTTCGAGCTTCATGTCGGCCAATCTATGCGACGGATGGTGGGTGGACAGCGGTCGGGGCCGGGGAACTTTCGTCCCCCGGCCCCGACGACTCACGAGCTCACGGAGAGTTCGGCGAGTCCACGGTGATGTCACCGGCGACGATCGCCTCCTGCAGGGCGGTCAGCTCGTCGGCGAGACCGGCCGGCAGACGCGACTCGAAGTCGTGGAAGCTCGAGAGCTTGACGCCCTCGTTCTTCAGCGTTCCGACGTACGGGTCGGTCGTGAAGTCACCGCTCTGAGCCGCGACGGTGGCGTCGTAGACGGCGACGTCGATCGCCTTCTGGATCGACACGAGCGTCAGGTCGGCGACCGTGTCGTCGGAGACGGCGAGGTCGCTGTCGACGCCGAGCATGACGACGTCGCTGTTGCCCTCGCGGATGGCCTGCGCGGCGCTCTGGTAGATCGGACCGCCGACGGGCAGGATCACGTCGACACCCTGGTCGAGGATGCCCTGCGCGACCTGCTTGGCCGTGTCGTTGGCGGTGAAGCCGCCCGTGAAGTTGCCGTCCTGAGCGGTGATGTCCCAGCCGACGACGCCGACGTTCGCGCCCTTGTCCTCGTTGTACTTCTCGACACCCAGCTGGAAGCCGTCCATGAAGACGGTGACCGAGTTGAACTTGTCGCCACCGAAGGTGCCGACCTTGTTCACGCCTGCCTCGGCCGACCAGGAGGCCGCCGCGTAGCCGCCGAGGTAGGCGGCCTCTGCGGTGTTGAACACCAGCGGCTTGATGTTGGGGGCGTCGGTCTTGCCGTCGAAGTCGGTGTCGGCGTAGTCGTCGATGATCGCGTAGTCGATGTCGGGGTTCGCGGTGGCCGACGCGACGGTTGCCGGTGCGAGCTTGTAGCCGACGGCGACGATCAGGTTGCAGCCCTCCGAGACGAGCGTCTCGAGGTTGGGCGCGTAGTCGTTCTCGGTCGTGGACTCGACCTCGATCGATTCCACGCCGAGCTCCTTGGCCGCGCGGTCCATGCCTTCCTTGGCCGACTGGTTGAACGAACGGTCGTTCCAGCCGCCCTCGTCGGAGACGAGGCAGGGGGTGAAGTCCGAGCCCGCCTCGGGTGCGGCGGATCCGCTGGCCTCATCGGGTGCGGCTCCGCAGCCGGCGAGGGCGACGAGAAGGCCCGCGGCAGCTGTGATGCCGACGAGCTTCTGAGGGGTCGAGAGTGTCAATGCAGCCTCCACATTGAAGGCGCCGCGGACTTCGCGGCGGCTGGAATGAAGTTACCTACTGTTTCGTCCGGGTTGCACCTCGGACGCACCCCGCCTCGCGAATGGTTACAAAGACGCAATGTGCGCGTCACAGAACGTCGCCGCGGCCCGTCAGCTTGAGGGCGTCGACGACGTGCTTGACGCGCTGGGCGTTCTCGCTCGTGGTCACCAGGAGCGCGTCGGGAGTGTCGACCACGACGATGTCCTTGACGCCGATGAGGCTGATGACGCGCGACGTGTGACTCACGACGATGCCGCTGGCGGCGTCGGAGAGGATACGGGCGTTCTCTCCCAGGATCGCGAGGTCGTTCTTGCGCCCGTTGGAGTTCAGCTTGGCGAGGCTCGCGAAGTCGCCCACGTCGTCCCAGTCGAAATGCCCCGGCACCACGGCGAGCTTGCCCTTCTCGGCGGCGGGCTCCGCGACGACGTAGTCGATCGCGATCTTCTTCAGCCGCGGCCAGATGCGGTCGACGGCGGGACCGCGTCGGTCGCGGTCGTCCCAGGCCTCGGCGAGCTCGAGCAGACCCGCGTGCAGTTCGGGGCTGTTCGCCTCGATCTCGGCGAGCAGGACGTCGGCACGCGAGATGAACATGCCCGCGTTCCAGAGGTACGAGCGGTCTGCGACGTAGGCCCGCGCGGTATCGAGGTCGGGCTTCTCGACGAACCGCTCCACGAGGGACGCGTCGCGCGCGCCCTCGACGATCAGCTCGCCGCCGCGCTTGATGTAGCCGAATCCGACAGCCGGCTCGGACGGGGTGATGCCGATCGTGCAGATGTAGCCCTCGCGGGCGACCTCGACCGCGTCGCGCACCGCGAACTCGAACACCCGGCTGCCGCGGATCACGTGATCGGCCGCGAACGAGCCGATGATGACGTCGGGGTGCCGGCGGTGCAGGATCGCCGCGGCGAGACCGATCGCCGCAGCGGAGTCGCGCGGCTCCGACTCGAGGAAGACGTTCTTGTCGGGGATGCCGGGAAGCTGAGCCTCGACCGCGGCGCGATGCGCGCGCCCGGTGACCACCGCGATGCGATCGGGACCCGAGAGCGGCGCGAGCCGATCCCACGTGTCGCGCAGCAGCGAGTGCCCGGACCCGGTGAGGTCGTGCAGGAACTTGGGGGCGTCGGCGCGCGACAGCGGCCACAGCCTGCTTCCCACCCCTCCCGCGGGGATGACGGCGTAGAAGTCCGGGATCTCGTCGACCATGCTCCGAGCGTACCCGCGCATCCGCGGCGCCCCCGGCGCAAGAACCCGCTTTCTTTAGGGTGCCCTTCGTCGCCCCGCGTCATTTTCCCGGCCTAGAATCGAGGAGCGCCCATGTGACGCCGGGGGTGAACCACCCCACCGGGGCATCGATCGCCCCCACGAACCGTGTTCGATCCAGGGAGGACGACCGTGTCTGCACCAGCACGCGTCACACCGTCGGTGGCCCAGACCACATCCAAGACCCCGCGCGGCACGCTGTACCGCGGCAATGAGGGCATGTGGTCGTGGGTGCTCCACCGCATCACCGGCGTGGCCATCTTCTTCTTCCTCTTGGTCCACGTGCTCGACACCGCGCTGATCCGCGTGTCGCCCGAGGCCTACGACGCCGTCATCGGCACCTACAAGAACCCGATCATGGGCCTCGGCGAGGTCGCCCTCGTCGCCGCGATCGTCTACCACGCGTTCAACGGCCTGCGCATCATCGCGGTCGATCTCTGGCCGTGGGCCACGCGCCACCAGCGTCAGCTGTGGTGGGGCGTCCTGGCGGTCTGGGCCGTCACGATCGTCGGCTTCGCAGCCCGTCACGTCCCCATCGTTCTCTCCGAGATTGGAGGGGGTCACTGATGACCGCCGACACCCTTGCCGCTCCCCGCAGCCCGCAGGTTCGCAAGAAGGGCGCCAACCTCGAGAAGTGGGGCTGGGTCTACATGCGCGCCTCCGGCGTGCTGCTGGTCGTCCTGATCTTCGGCCACCTCTTCGTCAACCTGATGCTCGGCGAGGGCATCAAGGGCATCGACTTCGCCTTCGTGGCCGGCAAGTTCGCCAGCCCGTTCTGGCAGTGGTGGGACGTCCTCATGCTGTGGCTCGCACTGATCCACGGCGCCAACGGCATGCGCACGATCGTGAACGACTACGTCACCGGCGCGACCGCCCGCAAGGTCCTCGTGTGGGCGATCTGGCTCTCCGCCGGCCTGCTGATCCTGCTCGGCACCCTGGTCGTGTTCACCTTCGACCCCTGCCTCGGAGTGACGGCGGACAGCATGCTCTGGGAGACCTGCCAGGGCTGACCCTGCGCTCCGACGACGTGAATCACAGCAACGAAAGGCTCGCCGAGTGAGCACCCAGACCGAAGATGTCGTCGTCAAGGACGGCATCCACTATCACCAGTTCGACATCGTCATCGTCGGCGCCGGCGGCGCCGGGATGCGGGCGGCGATCGAGGCCGGTCCGGGCGCTCGGACCGCGGTGATCTCGAAGCTGTACCCGACCCGCTCGCACACCGGTGCGGCTCAGGGCGGCATGGCTGCGGCGCTCGCCAACGTCGAAGAGGACTCGTGGGAGTGGCACACCTTCGACACCGTCAAGGGCGGCGACTACCTCGTCGATCAGGACGCGGCGGAGATCCTCGCGAAGGAGGCCATCGACGCGGTCATCGACCTCGAGAACATGGGCCTGCCCTTCAACCGCACCCCCGAGGGCAAGATCGACCAGCGACGCTTCGGCGGCCACACCGCCGACCACGGCAAGTCGCCGGTGCGCCGCGCCTGCTACGCGGCCGACCGCACGGGCCACATGATCCTGCAGACGCTGTTCCAGAACTGCGTCAAGCTCGGCATCAACTTCTTCAACGAGTACTACGTGCTCGACCTGATCACGGTGACGGCGCCCGACGGCTCGACCCAGACCGCCGGCGTGGTCGCCTACGACCTGGCGACCGGCGACCTGCACGTCTTCCACTCGAAGGCCGTCATCTTCGCCACCGGCGGCTTCGGCAAGATCTACAAGACCACCTCGAACGCGCACACCCTCACGGGTGACGGCGTCGGCATCGTGTGGCGCAAGGGTCTGCCGCTCGAGGACATGGAGTTCTTCCAGTTCCACCCGACCGGCCTCGCCGGTCTCGGCATCCTTCTCACGGAGGGCGCGCGCGGCGAGGGAGCGATCCTCCGCAACGCGTCGGGTGAGCGGTTCATGGAGCGCTACGCCCCCACGATCAAGGACCTCGCTCCCCGCGACATCGTCTCGCGATGCATGCAGCAGGAGGTCGCCGAGGGCCGCGGTGCCGGCCCGCACCGCGACTACGTGCTGCTCGACTGCACGCACCTGGGCGCCGAGGTCCTCGAGACCAAGCTCCCCGACATCACCGAGTTCGCACGCACCTACCTCGGTGTCGACCCGGTCGTGGAGCCCGTGCCCGTCATGCCCACCGCGCACTACGCGATGGGCGGCATCCCCACCAACGTCAAGGCCGAGGTCCTCGCCGACAACACCACCGTCGTCCCGGGCCTCTACGCCGCCGGCGAGTGCGCGTGCGTCTCGGTGCACGGGTCGAACCGCCTCGGCACCAACTCGCTGCTCGACATCAACGTCTTCGGAAAGCGCGCCGGCCGCAACGCCGTCGAGTACGTCAAGACCGCCGACTTCGTGCCGCTGCCGGAGAACCCCGCCAAGGACGTCCGCGACCTCATCGAGGGCGTCCGCAACAACCCCGGCACCGAGCGCATCGCCGTCCTGCGCAAGACGCTCCAGGACGAGATGGACAAGGGCGCTCAGGTGTTCCGCACCGAGGAGTCGCTCCTGCACGTCATGGACGTCATCGCCGACCTGCGCGAGCGGTTCAAGAACATCCACGTCGACGACAAGGGCAAGCGGTTCAACACCGATCTGCTCGAAGCGGTCGAGCTGGGCTTCCTGCTCGACATCGCCGAGGTCGTCGTGGTCGCCGCACGCAACCGCAAGGAGAGCCGCGGCGGGCACATGCGCGACGACTTCCCGACGCGCGACGACGAGAACTACATGAAGCACACGATGGCCTACCTGTCGGGCGACCCCCACTCGTCGCACGCCGAGGACCACATCCGGCTCGACTGGAAGCCCGTCGTGTTCACCAAGAACGAGGCCGGGGAACTGCGTTACCCGCCGCTGGAGAGGAAGTACTGATGACGATCGTCGAGACGGATGCCACGGCCCCTGCCGAGGCGGCGAACGACACCGGCATCCAATCGTTCCTGGTCACCTTCATCATTCGGCGCTTCGACCCCGAGGTCGACAGCGAGCCGAAGTGGGTCGACTACGACGTCGAGCTGTATTCGACGGACCGCGTCCTCGACGCCCTGCACAAGATCAAGTGGGACGTCGACGGGTCGCTGACCTTCCGTCGCTCGTGTGCCCACGGCATCTGCGGGTCCGACGCGATGCGCATCAACGGCCGCAACCGCCTGGCCTGCAAGACGCTCATCAAGGACCTCGACATCTCGCAGCCGATCTACGTCGAGGCCATCAAGGGCCTGCCGCTGGAGAAGGACCTCGTCGTCGACATGGAGCCGTTCTTCGCGTCGTACCGCGAGGTGCAGCCGTTCCTCATCGCCAACTCGAAGCCCGAGGCCGGCAAGGAGCGCATCCAGTCCATCGCCGACCGCGAGATCTTCGACGACACCACGAAGTGCATCCTGTGCGCCGCGTGCACGTCGTCGTGCCCCGTGTTCTGGACCGACGGCCAGTACTTCGGCCCGGCCGCGATCGTCAACGCGCACCGCTTCATCTTCGACTCGCGCGACGACGCCGGCGATGTCCGCCTCGACATCCTCAACGACAAGGAGGGCGTGTGGCGCTGCCGCACGACCTTCAACTGCACCGAGGCCTGCCCGCGCGGCATCGAGGTCACGAAGGCGATCGCCGAGGTCAAGCAGGCGGTTCTGCGCGGCCGTTGAGTCGAGCGGGCCTCGTGCCCGATCAGCTCACGCCGACGCTGCCGGTACATTCGACGACGTGGAACCCGACCCCTCGGCGACAGATGCGCTGCGCGAGCGGTGGGATACGTCGCGACTGCGTGAACGGCTCGATCAGCCCATCGAGCGTGCGACGACCATCACTCGTCGCACGCTCGGCTGGTTTCCGATCCGCGTCTGGCGCCACTTTCTGCGCCACAACGGCTTCCTGCTCGCGGCGAGCATCAGCTACCAGTCGCTCTTCGCCCTCTTCGCCACGATCTACACGGCGTTCGCCGTCGTGGGGCTGTGGCTCGGCGGATCCCGTATGGCGATCGACGCCCTCATCGGGGTCGTCAACAGCTACATCCCGGGGCTGATCTCCGACGGCGGTCCCGTCTCACCCGACGACGTCGCCGGCATCGCGCGTGACAGCGGAAGCCTGCTCGCCGTCACCGGTACCGCTGCCCTGGCGGTGGCGATCTGGACGGCGATCGGGTTCGTGACGTTCACGCGCCGCGCGGTGCGCGACATCTTCGGCCTCCCCTTCGACACGCGCAACTACGTGCTCCTGAAGCTGCGCGACTTCGGTGCGGCTCTGCTGTTCGGACTCGCACTCGTGCTCGGCGCCGCACTGGGTCTGGTGGCGGGCGGCGTGGTTCGGCAGCTGTTCGACCTCTTCGAGATCCCGTACGAGTCGACCACGATCGACGTGCTCAGCCGGCTCGCGTCGGTGCTGGTCGCGATCGTCGTCAACACCGCCGCCCTCACCGCGCTCATCCGCTTCCTGACCGGCACAGCGCTCCCCTGGCGCAAGATCATCCCCGGATCGATGTTCGGCGGGGTCGCGCTGAGCGTGCTGCAGCTCGGGGCCGGTTTCCTCGCGGTCTACTCCCCCAGCAACCCGCTCCTCGCGACGTTCTCGGTGCTCATCGGCTTCCTGCTGTGGCTGCGCCTCGCCGGCATCGTCATCCTCGTCGCGGCGTCGTGGGTGGCCGTGTCGGCGGCGGATGACGACATCCCGCTCGAGGTCCGGACCGAGGAGGAGAGACGCGCCGATGAACGACGCGCGCTGCGTGTCGTCGCCGAGGCACAGCTGCGCGACGCCGAACACGCCCTCGCCGAGGCCGGCTGGTGGCGGCGAGTTCCCGCCCGCCGGGATGTGAAGCGGGCGCGCGAGCTGCTGCGACGCCTCGACGCGGAGCAGCGCGCCGCGCAGTGAGCCCTGTCGGAGGTCGCGGTTACGCTGGCAGACGTGTCACACCGCCTTCGCATCGCCTCCGTCAACGTCAACGGCATCCGCGCCGCCGCCCGAAAGGGCATGCATGAATGGCTCGAGAACGCCGACGTCGACATCCTGACTCTTCAGGAGGTCCGGGCGCAGGCCTCCGACCTCGCCACGGCGTTGCCGGGTTGGCACTTCGTGTCCGACGAGGCGCTCGCGAAGGGACGCGCGGGCGTCGCGATCGCCGCCCGTGAACCGCTCGACGTGTGGCGCATCGAGCTCGGCGACGACGACCTCGATTCGAAGGGACGCTGGGTCGAGGCCGACATCGAGGTCGCGGGCGAGCACCTCACCGTCGTCAGCGCGTACGTCTTCACGGGCGAGGCCGACACCGAGAAGCAGGTCGCGAAGTACGCCTTCCTCGACGCGATGGAGAAGCGGATGCCGCAACTCGGCGAGCTTGCCGTCATCACCGGCGACCTGAACGTCGGCCACCGCGAGTTCGACATCCGCAACTGGCGTGGCAACCGCAAGAAGGCGGGGTTCCTGCCGCGCGAGCGCGCCTACTTCGACCGTTTCACCGCTCCCGCTGGCGTCGAGGTCGACACCGTCGACGGTGAGCGGGGCACCGGCCTCGGGTGGGTCGACGTCGGGCGACGGTTCGCCGGCGAGGTCGACGGGCCATACACGTGGTGGTCCAACCGCGGAAAGGCGTTCGACACCGACACCGGATGGCGCATCGACTACCACCTCGCCACACCGCAGCTCGCGGAGCGAGTCGCCGACTACCACGTCGTGCGCGCGCCGTCGTGGGACACCCGGTGGAGCGACCACGCACCCGTCGTCGCGGACTACGTCTTCCCGGGCTGAGGCGCGAGCGGCGAGGCGCGCGACGACGCCCGTAGACTCTTCTGGTGACCAAGCCCCGCCTGTACTCCGGAATGCAGCCGTCCGCCGATTCGCTCCAGATCGGCAACTACATCGGGGCTCTCATGCAGTGGCGCGACCTGCAGGACACCTACGACGCGTTCTTCTCCGTCGTCGACCTGCACGCCCTCACCCAGCCGAACGACCCCGCCGAACTGCGCGCGAAGACCCGGCGCACCGCTGCCCAATACATCGCGGCGGGCATCGAGCCGTCGCGGTCGACGCTGTACGTGCAGTCCCACGTCCGCGCGCACGCCGAGCTCGCCTGGGTGCTCTCGACCATCACCGGGTTCGGTGAAGCCGGCCGGATGACCCAGTTCAAGGACAAGTCGCAGCGCTACGGCGCCGACGCCACCAACGTGGGTCTCTTCACCTACCCGGTGCTCATGGCCGCCGACATCCTGCTCTATCAGACCGACATCGTGCCGGTCGGTGACGATCAGAAGCAGCACGTCGAGCTGACGCGCACCCTGGCCGAGCGGTTCAACTCGCGCTACGGCGAGACGTTCCGCGTGCCGATGCCGGTCATCCAGCAGGACACCGCGCGCATCTACGACCTGCAGAACCCGACCGCGAAGATGTCGAAGTCGGCCGAGTCGGATGCCGGCGTGCTGTGGCTGCTGGACGACCCGAAGGTTTCGGCGAAGAAGGTCATGCGGGCCGTCACCGACTCCGAGGGCTCGGTTCGCTACGACCGGGAGAACAAGCCCGGCGTCTCGAACCTGCTCGTCATCTACGCCGCGCTGACGGGCCGCCAGATCCCCGCCATCGAGGACGAGTACGCCGGTCGCGGCTACGGCGACTTCAAGAAGGGGCTGGCCGAGGTCGTCGTCTCGGAGTTCGGACCGGTCCGCGAGCGAGCCCTCGAGCTGCTCGACGACCCCGCCGAGCTCGACCGTGTGCTGGCATCGAACGCGGCGCGCGCCGACGAGGTCGCCGACCGCACGCTCGCTGACGTCTACGACAAGTTGGGACTTCTGCGTCGTGTCTGACAACGAATCGACCGCACCCGACGGCGGGCTGACCGCGGGGGCCGACGGCGGCCAGGATGCCGCGGAGTCGCGCACGCCCGCGGAGCTGCACGCCGAGACGCCGGTCGAGACGCCGGTAGAGCCCGCGCCGGAGCTCATCACGGCGCTCGACGAGGCCGCGGCCGCATCGAAGGCCTCGCCCGGAGACGCTGCCGTGCAGGAGCGGCTCTGGCGAGCCGCCTTCGCGATCGACCGATGGCTCTTCATCGCGCGGGGCTCCGACGACGAGCCCACTCCCTTCGCGCTGCGGTCGGACGAGGGCGCCGTCATCTTCGCGTTCTCGACGGCCGACCGGGCTCACGAGGCTGCTCTCGGCTTCGGCCTGCCGGAAGAGGAGGCGTCGCGACTGCTCGCCGTGCCGCTTCCGTCAGCGGCGGCCTGGGTCGCGTCGTACGCCGAGGCGGGTGTCGAGGCGATGGTCTTCGATGCGCCGGGCAACGGTGCCATGGCCCCGCTCTCGAACCTCGCCGCCATGGCTGTCTACATCTCGCAGAACCCCTCCGCCTGAGCCCGCACCGGCCCCGCCGTCCGGGTCGGGCGAGGTGCCGGCAGCGGACCGCGACTGCCGGTAGACCGCGCCCGCCAGCGGGCCGCGACTGCCGGTAGACCGATGGCGCCGTGTTCGCGTCATCCCCGTTCCGTCAACAGGCTCAGCGCACCATCGACGCCCTCAGACCGCGCGGCGAGCCACCTCAGCCTGCCCACGGCACGCGAAACAGCGGACATCCGCCGGTCGACCACCCCTGAGGCCCCCGCGCACCAGCCCCGAGGACGGTCGGGGTCCGAGGGCCGCGCGCGTCTGGGCCGCGGGCCTACGTCCACCGCTTCGCATCATCCCTGTTCCGTCGACAGGCTCAGTGCCGCACCCACGCCCCCACGTCCCGCCGCAAGCCGTCAGAGCCTGCGCACGGCACGCGGAACAGCGGGTGTCCGCCCGGTCGAGCGTCAGCGAGCGCGAACCGGCCGGATCCCGCGGCTGAGGGCGCCGCGCACGGCTTCGAGGACGCGATCGGGGCGCCACATGATGTCCGACGCCATCGGGCGCAGTGTCAGGTACCCGAGGGCCGCAGCCGCGAGATCGCGCGCGCCGTCTCGTCGCCGCGCGTCGAGGCCGGAGTGATGAGCATCGCTGTCGCACTCCACGATCAGCCAGCCATCGACGAGCAGATCGACTCGCCCCACGCCGGGTATCCGCACCTGCAGCTCGACCGTCTTGGCGACTCCACGCAGGAGCAGCCGCATGAGCGTCTCCGGCCCGGACTCCGCCCGCCCGTCGATCAGGCGCCGCAGCGTGCGGTACCGCAGGGGCAGCTCGGCGAAGACCGTGTCGAGATCCGCGCCACGGATCAGTCCGAGATGAAGGGCGCTGTCGAGCGTCGCGACGGCAGCTCGGGGTGACTGGCACCGCACCGCGCGGACCAGCGCATCGATGACGCTCGAGCACGCGAACCATCTCGGGCGCGGCGCGACGGGAGGCGTCCAGTGCAGCACCGGCCTCGATCCCGCGCCCGCCTCAGGCGTCGGCACCCGCGAGGCCGTGCGCGGCAGCTGCACGTGCGGCCCGCTCTGCTCGAGGACGAACACTCCGAGGAGTCGCAACAGGCTCACACAGGTCAGACGACCGCCGAGCGACACCGCGACGACGGCGGATGGTGGCGCATCCGCGACGAGGTACGAGCCCCGCAGGGGCCTCACGAGTCGCCCGGAGGAGACGGCATCCGCGATGTCGCGCTTGCGGAGACCGCCTGCGCGCAGATCGGATGTCGACCAGCAACGCAACTCCATGATCTTTGCGGGAAGCCAGGCTGACGAGGCGTGAGGTTCCATGCCGACACGGTGTCGTCCGTAGTCCCGTGCAGGACCGGCGCGGGAGGAAACTGTGAACAATTCGACTCGCCCGCCGCCTGTGGGGAAGTCACTGATCCGTACCGCCGACAGGCTCAGGCGCCGCACACCGCGCGATGAGAGGCACCCTGGCGCCGCCAGCCTGTTGACGGCACGGCTCGGCTCCCGTCGGCACGCACCCGGCGACGCCTCCTCCATCGCGGCCCGGGATGTGCCGGCTGATCGGCCCCGGCACCCGCATCAGCTGGAGCGCGTGCCGTCAGCAGGCTGAGGACGAGGCCTGCGGCCACTCGGCAGGGCGACACCGCGATGAGCCTGTTCGCGGCACAGCCACGGAGCCGGGTTCCGCGACCGGGACGGGACCCGGGACCCGGGACCTCGGTAGGGTCGGGGGCATGGAACCGGTGACCCTCCGAACCGCACGGCTCGAGCTGTCGATCCCCACTCTCGAGGATGTCGACGCGATCACCGCTGCCGCTCAGGATCCCGAGGTCCCGCGCTGGACGACCCTGCCGTCTCCCTACACGCGCGAGCACGCCGAAGAGTTCATCGCGAAGGCGGCGGCGTGGTGGGACGAGCAGTCCGAGCTCACGTGGGGCATCCGTCGTGACGGCGAGTGGATCGGCATGATCGGCCTGCACCGGGTGGCGGCCGGAGGTGCGGCGGAGATCGGGTTCTGGATGAGCGCGGCGGCGCGCGGTCACGGTTATCTGAGCGAGGCCGCACGTGCGGTCATCGACTTCGGATTCGGTGAGCCGCTGGCGCTCGCGCGGATCGAGTGGCGGGCGATCGCGGGCAACGTCGCCTCGGCGCGCACGGCGCGCCGCCTCGGCTTCCGGTACGAGGGGATGCTGCGCCAAGGGCTCTCCGACCTCCGCGGCCGCCACGACGGCTGGATCGCCGGCATACTGCCCACGGACGACCGCGCCCCGCAGCCCTGGCCCGTGCTCGCCGGCTGAACCACACGGAGCGGACACGCAACCCCGTGCCGGATGAGGGTGGGGCGTGCCAGGATGACGCCATGCCCGAGATGCCGGAAGTGCAGGGACTCGTCGACTACCTCGGCGACCGCCTCGCGGGGCGCCGCATCACGAAGGCCCGGGTGAGCGCGATCTCGGCACTGAAGACCTACGACCCGCCCATCGAGTCGCTCGAAGGCACGACGGTGACCGGCGCAGCTCGTCACGGCAAGTTCGTCGACCTCTTCACCGACGGCGGCACCCACCTGATCTTCCATCTCGCCAAGGCGGGATGGCTCCGGTGGTACGACGCTCTGCCGTCGACGGTCATCCGCCCCGGCAAGTCCCCGATCGCACTGCGCATCGGGTTCGACGACGAGTCCGGCTTCGACCTGACGGAAGCCGGCACGAAGAAGTCGTTGGCGGTCTACGTCGTGCGCGACCCGGCCGAGGTGCCGGGCATCGCGCGGCTCGGTCCCGACCCGCTCGATCCCGCGTTCGACCGCGCCACCCTCGCGGGCCTGCTGGCCGGACGTCGCACGCAGATCAAGGGCGTGCTGCGCGACCAGTCCATCGTCGCCGGTATCGGCAACGCCTATTCCGACGAGATCCTCCACGCGGCGAAGATGTCACCGTACGCGCTGGCGGCGAACCTCGACGACGCCGAGATCGACCGGCTCTTCACCGCGCTCAGCGCGACGCTCGCCGAGGCGGTCGCCGCGGCATCCGGCAAGCCGCCGGCCGATCTGAAAGACGCGAAGCGTCGCGGGATGCGGGTGCACGGACGCCGCGGTGAGGCGTGTCCCGTCTGCGGCGACGAGGTGCGCAGCGTGTTCTTCGCCGACAACAGCCTCGAGTACTGCCCGACGTGCCAGACCGGGGGGAAGCTGCTCGCCGATCGGCGTCTCTCCCGACTGCTCAAGTAGCACCCGCCCGACAGACCACGAGCCCCGCGCACATGACGGCGCGAGTCGGGAATGCCGCGAGCGCGCCCGCGTTGAGTACGATCGGAGTATTGAACGTGCTCCGGGGTCGGTGAGAATCCGAACCGGCGGTGAGAGTCCGCGACCCTCGAGGCCTTCGGGCCGAGAGGTTGATCCGGTGGAATTCCGGGACCGACGGTGATGCGACGCGAGTCGCTAGTCCGGATGAGAGGAAGCACGGCAGCGTTCGCGCTGCGCGCGCCCACCCGCGTCCCCGGAGACTGACCGAAGGACGAAGGATGCCGGGCACCACCGACCGCGAGATCGCCGCGATGCGTCGCGCCTTCGAGCTCGCCGGCAACGGTCCGCGCGGACTGAACCCGCAGGTCGGTGCCGTGCTGCTCGCTGCCGACGGATCCGTGCTCGCGGAGGGTTGGCATCGCGGCGCCGGCACCCCCCACGCCGAGGTCGACGCCCTGTCGCAGCTTCCCGAGGGCGCGGCCCGCGGCGCGACAGCCGTCGTGAGCCTCGAGCCCTGCAACCACACCGGCCGCACCGGCCCGTGCGCGCTCGCCCTCATCGGGGCCGGCGTGGCGCGCGTGGTCTACTCGGTGTCCGACCCGGGTGACGCATCGGCGGGCGGAGCGCAGCGCCTGCGCGATGCCGGCGTCGATGTCGAGGGCGGACTGCTGGTCGACGACGGCCAGGCACTGATCCACGATTGGCTCACGGTGCAGCGCCTCGGTCGCCCGCACGTCACGGTGAAGTGGGCGCAGTCGCTCGACGGGCGCGCGGCGGCTCCGGACGGCACCAGCCAGTGGATCACCGGCCCCGCGGCCCGAGCCGACGTGCATCGCCGCCGCAGCGAAGCCGACGCGATCGTCGTGGGCACCGGCACGCTCCTCTCGGACGATCCCGCCCTGACCGCGCGTCGTCCCGACGGCACCCTTCACGACCGGCAGCCGAGGCCCGTCGTCCTGGGCCAGCGCGCTGTGCCCGACGACGCCCTGGTGCACCGTCATCCGCTGCCCCTTCTGCACCGCGATGGCGAGAACCTCGGCGGCGAGAGCCCGAACGCACCCTCGCTCATGGACGAGCTGCTCGCGCTGGGGGTGCAGCGCGTGTTCGTCGAGGGCGGCCCGACCATCGCGAGCGCCTTCGTGCGCGCCGGACTCGCCGACGAGATCCTCGCCTACGTCGCCCCGACTCTCATCGGCTCCGGCTCGGCCGGCGACGACCGCCCGGCGCTGCGCTCGCTCGGCGTCGAGACCATCTCCGACCAGCGGCGCCTGCGCGTGCGCTCGGTCGAGCCCCTGGGCGACGACCTGCTGATCATCGCCTCCCCCGTGCCCCCGTCATCCCCCTCCGAAGGAGACGCCTGATGTTCACCGGAATCATCGAAGAGATCGGCGAGGTCGTCGCCGTCGACCCGTCGGGCGACGGCGTCCGGATCACCGTGCGCGCGCCGAAGGCGGTGTCGGATGCCGGGCACGGCGACTCGATCGCCGTCAGCGGCGTCTGCCTCACGGTGGTCGACCAGGGCGACGACTGGTTCACGGCCGACGTGATGCGCCAGACCCTCGACGTGTCGAGCCTGACGGGCATCGAGCCCGGCCGGGCCGTGAACCTCGAGCGCGCCCTCGCCGCGCACACCCGCCTGGGCGGGCACATCGTGCAGGGGCACGTCGACGGTCTCGGTCGCGTCCTGGAGGTGCGTCCCGGCGAGCAGTGGCGCGTGCTCCGCATCTCGGTGCCCGCTGACCTCGCCCCCCTCGTCGTCGACAAGGGGTCGATCACGGTCGACGGCGTCTCGCTGACGGTGAGCGATGTGAGCGCAGCGTCCGCCCCGCAGGCCTGGCTCGAGGTCTCGCTCATCCCCGAGACGCTCGCCGCGACGACCCTCGGCGACCGGATCGCCGGCGACGCGGTCAACCTCGAGACCGACATCCTCGCCCGACACGTCCAGCGGTTGCTGGCATTCACCACCCTCTCGAACGAAGGAGGCTCCCGATGAGCCTTTCTCCCCTCTCCGAGGCGCTCGACGCGCTGCGGGCCGGAAAGCCGATCATCGTCGCCGACGATGAGAACCGCGAGAACGAAGGCGACGTCATCCTGTCGGCCGCGCTCGCCACGCCGGAGTGGATCGCGTGGACGGTCCGCCACTCGAGCGGTTTCATCTGCGCGCCCATGCCCGCCGAGTGGGCCGACCGCCTCGATCTCCCCCCGATGGTCGAGACGAACGAGGATGCCCGAGGCACCGCCTACACCGTCTCGGTCGACGCGGCCGAGGGCGTGACGACTGGCATCAGCGCGGCGGACCGCGCCCGCACCCTGACGGTGCTGGCCGACCCCGCGTCGACGCCGGGAAGCGTCATCCGCCCGGGCCACATCCTGCCCCTGCGCGCCGTCGAGGGCGGTGTGCGCGAGCGGAGCGGCCACACCGAGGCCGCCGTCGAGCTCATGCAGCTCGCCGGTCTCGAGCCGGTCGGCGCGATCGCCGAGATCGTCGCCGACGACGGTTCGATGATGCGGATGCTGGGTCTGCTCGAACTCGGCGAACGCGACGGCATCCCCGTCATCACGATCGAGCAGCTGATCGCCCACCTCGACGAGACCGACCCGCGTCCCGCCGCCGGAGGTGCCGCTTCGAACCGGCGCCGCGTGAGCCTGCGTGCCGAGGCGCAGGTGCCGACGTCGCACGGCACGTTCCGCTTCCTCGCGTACAAGGACCGCGTCACCGGGACCGACCACATCGCCGTCGTCTCGGGCGACCTGACCGATGCGGCTCCCCTCGTGCGCGTGCACTCGGAGTGCCTGACGGGCGAGGCGTTCGGCTCGCTCAAGTGCGAGTGCGGCCCGCAGCTGGATGCCGCCCTCGACGCGATCGACCGCGACGGCGGGATCGTCATCTACATGCGCGGCCACGAGGGCCGCGGCATCGGCCTGATCAACAAGCTCCGGGCCTACCAGCTGCAGGAGCGCGGGCTCGACACGCTCGACGCGAACCTCGCGCTCGGCCTGCCTGCCGACGCCCGCGACTACGCGGCAGCGGCCGGCATCCTCGCCGATCTCGGCGTGGGCAGCATCCGCCTGCTGACGAACAACTCCGACAAGGTCTCGCAGCTGCGGGCGCTGGGACTCGACATCGCCGAGCAGGTGCCGCTCCTCGTCGGCGTCGGCGCGAACAACCACCAGTACCTCGCCACGAAGCGCGACCGCATGGGCCACATCATCGACGACGCCGAGCTGAGCGCGGCGCTCGCGCGCGGCACCGTCGCAGCCGCCTCCACCGGCGAGACCACCGACCCCCGACAGAACCCGGAGAACATCGCATGAGCGGACACGGCGCCCCCGAACGCCAGCGGATCGACGCAACCGACCTGAAGGTCGTCGTCGTCGCCGGAGAGTGGCACGACGTCATCACCGACGGTCTCATCGCCGGCGCCGAGCGCGTGCTCGAGGAGTCGGGCGCAGCCTGGCGTCTGGTGCGCGTGCCGGGCTCGTTCGAGCTGCCGGTCGTGGCGAAGGCGGCGCTCGACGCGGGCGCCGATGCGGTCGTCGCCCTGGGCGTCATCATCCGCGGCGGAACGCCGCACTTCGACTTCGTGTCGTCGGCGGCCACCGACGGGCTGACGCGCGTCGCGATCGACACCGGCAAGCCGGTCGGCTTCGGCGTTCTCACCCTCGACGACGAGCAGCAGGGCATCGATCGGGCGGGCCTGCCCGGTTCGAAGGAGGATAAGGGCGCCGAGGCCGCGGATGCCGCGCTGCGCACGGCGCTGACGCTGCGTTCGTTCCGCGGCTGACATCGATCGGGCGTTTCCATACCTTCAGCTAGGCTGAGGGTATGGAAACGCTTCGCGGAATCGTCCTCGTCGTCCACCTCATCGGTTTCGCCACGCTCTTCGGCGCATGGCTCGTCGAAGCCCTCGGCGCCCGTCGCATCACCCGCGTCATGAGCTACGGCCTGCTCGTCGCCGGTGTCGCCGGGCTCGCCCTGGCTGCGCCGTGGGGCACCGATCACGAGTTCAACTACGTCAAGATCGCCGTCAAGCTCGTCATCCTCCTCCTGATCGGCGCGCTCCTGGGCATCGGCTCGGCTCGGCAGAAGCGCACCCAGTCGGTGCCCGCCGCGATCTTCTGGCTGATCGGGCTCGGCACGGTGGCCAACGTCGCGATCGCCGTGCTCTGGCGCTGACGCCCCGGGCCACGCCCACCACACACGCGGATGCCGCGGCTCGGAACCCCGGGTCGCGGCATCAGCCGTAGAATGGACGATCGTGCGTCGCCGACACCGTCGACGCCGCCGGTGATCCCCGCGTCGAACGTCCGCCGCACCACCCCGCCTCGGACGGCCGCCCACCGGCACGCTCCCACGAGGGCGCTCACCCGTTCTCCCAGACAGGCATCACACCGCACATGTCATCCGCCACCGCGGCCCCCGCCGCGCCCGCGAACCCCCGTTCCCGCGTCATCACCGCCAGCCTCGTCGGCACCACGATCGAGTTCTACGACTTCTACGTCTACGCGACCGCGGCCGTCCTGGTCTTCCCGATCCTCTTCTTCCCGAGCGACGACGACACCGCGTCGCTCCTCGCGTCGTTCGCGGTCTTCGGCGCCGCGATGATCGCGCGTCCGATCGGCGCCGTCGTCTTCGGCCACTTCGGCGACAAATTCGGTCGCAAGGCGACCCTCGTCGCATCGCTCCTGACGATGGGCATCGCGACGATCCTCATCGGATGCCTCCCCACCTTCAACGACATCGGCTGGTGGGCGGCACTTCTGCTCCTCGTGCTGCGCCTGGCTCAGGGCTTCGCCCTCGGCGGCGAATGGTCGGGAGCGGCGCTCGTCGCCACCGAGAACGCCCCGAAGGGCAAGCGCGCCTGGTACGGCACCTTCCCCCAGCTGGGCGCCCCGATCGGCTTCATCATCGCGAACTCGGTCTTCCTCGTCATCTACTTCGCGCTGCCGCACCCCGACGGCCCGGCCCAGCGATCCGAGGAGTTCCTCGCCTGGGGCTGGCGTGTGCCGTTCCTGTTCTCGGCCGTCATGGTCATCGTCGGCCTCTGGGTGCGCCTGAAGCTCGTCGAGAGCGCGACGTTCTCGAAGGCGGAGAAGACCGGCGCGATCCGCAAGTTCCCGCTCGGGTCGGTCATCCGCGGCCACTGGCGTGCGCTGATCCTGGGCACGTTCATCATGCTCGCGACCTATGTGCTCTTCTACCTGATGACGAGCTTCACCCTCGCGTACGGCACCAAGCCGACTCTCGAGACCGCACAGGCGACCGCCGAGGCATCCGGCGCGGCGTTCGATGCCGCGGCCTACGTCCCGGGCCTCGGGTTCGGCTTCACCGACTTCGTCATCATGCAGATCGTCGGCGTCATCTTCTTCGGCATCTTCACGCTGCTGTCGGGCCCCGTCGCCGACTCCATCGGCCGCCGCAAGCTGCTGCTGTGGGTCACCGGCGTCATCGCGGTGTTCGGTCTGCTGTTCGCGGTCTTCCTCGCGCCGCAGCTCGACCCGAAGTTCACCGGCGCCCTCGTGCAGGCCTTCCTCGTGCTCGGCTTCATGCTCATGGGGGCGACGTTCGGTCCGATGGGCGCGCTGCTCCCCGAGCTGTTCCCGACCAACGTGCGGTACACCGGCTCGGCCATCTCGTACAACGTCGCTTCGATCCTCGGCGCCGCCGTCGCACCCAGCATCGCGACGACCCTGTGGGCGCTCGCGGGCGGCTCGACCTGGCTCGTCGGCGTGTACCTGACGGCCTCCGCCGTGCTCACCTTCATCGCCCTGTGGCTGTCGAAGGAGACCAAGGACTCCGAGTACGACACCAACATCGGCGACGCGGCGGCCACGCGCTGATCTTCGCTCCGAACGGACGGATGCCGCGGGCCTTCGGGCTCGCGGCATCCGTCGTTTTCTGCGCGGAGCGCTCTGCGGCACGCCTCGGTCGGCGTCGGCTCAGTCGAGGAACAGGGCGCGCAGCCTTTTGGTGGTGAACACGAGACCGAGCGCGATCATCACGACGAAGTAGAGCACGTGCCACAGCATCCCGAGCGAGACGATGCCGGTCGTCAATCCGCGGATCAGCTCGACGCCGTGCCACAGCGGCAGCGCCTGCACGATCACCTGCACCCACTCGGGGTAGACCGTGATCGGGTAGAACGTCGCGGAGAACAGGAACATCGGCAGGAGCACGAAGTTGATCCAGTCCATGTGCTGGAAGGTCTTCATGTAGCTCGTGACCGCCATCCCGACGCTCGCGAAACCGAACGCGATGAGCAGCACCGCCGGAAGGGCGAGCACGGCCGTCCATGCGAGGTTCAACCCCAGCACCTGCATGATGATCATGAAGCCGGTGGCGTAGACGAGACCGCGCAGCAGGGCGTACAGGATCTCGCCGAGCGCGACGTCGAGGGGCCCGAGAGACGTGGACAGCATGCCCTCGTAGAGCTTGCCGTAGTTCAGCTTGAAGAAGACGTTCCACGTCGAGTCGTACACGGCCCCGTTCATCGCCGACACCGCGAGCAGCGCGGGGGCGATGTACGCGGCGTACGGAACCGCGGCGCCCGACGAGGTCTCGACCTCGCCGATGAGGGCACCGAGCCCGATGCCGAGCGAGGCGAGGTAGAACACCGGCTCGAAGAACCCCGACAGCACGACGATCCAGCTCGACGAGCGAGCCGCGATGAGACCGCGCTGGACGACTGCGCCCGGATTGCCCGCCCACAGCGCGCGCACGCCACCGCGGCGCCCGGTCGGCGCCCCGCGCTCGATCACGGCGGTCATCGGGCGAGCCTCTCGGTGAACACGCGACGACCCCAGAGGTAGCCGACGGTGGCGAGCGCGAGCAGGTAGAGGACGTGCACGGCGATCATGCCGGATCCGATATCCGCTCCGTAGGTGGCCGCGCGCCCCAACTCGGCGCCGTGCCAGAGGGGCGAGATCCAGGCGATCCACTGCAGGCCGATCGGAAGTGTCTCCACGGGGTAGAAGGTGCCCGAGAAGAGGAACATCGGCATGAAGATGAAGCGCTGCACGAGGGCGAACTGCCCCTTGTCGTCGTGGATGGAGCCCGCATACGCCATGAGCGGGATGCCGAAGGCGATACCGGCCGCGACGCCCGCCAGGATCGACAGCCAGCCCGTCGCGGGGTTCGGGACAGCGCCGAACGGCAGCAGCCAGATGAAGAGGTAGTAAGCACCGACGGCGACGATCATCCGCGCCGTCGCGCCGATGATGACACCGTTCGCGATCTGCGGGCTCGACAGGGCCGAGGCGTTGAAGCCGTAGAAGTAGCGGCGCCATTTGAAGCCCGCCATGACCGGATACGTCATCTCTTCGGACGCGACCGCGATCGCTGCGGTCACCAGGAGCGCCGGGGCGACGAACGGCAGGTAGGCGACCTCCTGCCCGTGCGAGGAGATCGGCATGGTGATGAGGGCGGCGAGGCCGACGGCGAGGCCGAGCAGGTACATGATCGGCTGCCCGACCGCGCCGACGACGATCGTCCAGCCGTAGGCGCGCATCGCACGGACCATGTGCTCGGCGACGTACCAGGTGCCGTAGCGCCGGGGCTTGCGCCCACCGGCCATCGCCTCAGCCCGGAGCTCGTCGAGCGTGGGGTGCGCGGTCTGGGTGCTCATTCGATCAGCGACCGTCCGGTCAGGCGCAGGAAGACGTCTTCGAGGCTCGATCGGCGCACGAGGCTCGTCAACGGCGTGAGCCCCACCGCCGAGACACGCTCGAGAGCCGCCTCGCCGTCGTGCGCGTAGACGAGGATGCGGTCGGGCAGCACCTCGACGCGGTCGCCGATGCCCCGCAGCTGAGCGGCCGCGGACTCGTTGCGGTCGGACCCGAAGCGCACCTCGAGGACTTCACGGCTCGAGTGCTCGCGGATGAGCGAGGCCGGCGTGCCCTCGGCCATGATCCGCCCCTTGTCGACGACGATGAGTCGGTCGCACAGCTGCTCGGCCTCGTCCATGTAGTGGGTCGTGAGGACGAGCGTCGTGCCGCGCTCCTTCAGACGGAACAGCCGGTCCCACAGCACGTGACGGGCCTGCGGGTCGAGGCCCGTCGTCGGCTCGTCCAGCAGCAGGATGCGCGGGTCGTTGATGAGGCCGCGCGCGATCGTGAGGCGTCGCTTCATTCCGCCCGACAGCTGATCGACCTTGTTCTTGGCCTTGTCCTCCAGCTGCGCGAACGCGAGCAGCTCATCGGCCTTCTGATGGCAGACCTTGCCGGGCAGGCCGAAGTACCGCCCGTAGATGTACAGGTTCTCGCGGGCGTTGAGCTCGCCGTCGAGGTTGTCCTGCTGCGGCACGACCCCGAGTCTCGACCGGATCTCGGGACCGTAGCGATCGGGGTCGAGCCCGAGGATCTGCAGATCGCCTCCGCTGCGCGTCGACACCGCGCCGATCATCTTCATCGTGGTCGACTTTCCCGCGCCGTTCGGGCCGAGCAGCCCGAAGGACTCTCCGGGCGCCACCTCGAACGACAGGTCGTCAACGGCGACGAAGTCGGGCTTGCCCTTCACGGCATAGGTCTTGCGCAGCCCTCGGGCGGAGATGACGGATTCTGGCACGCGACAACACTAGCGACGCCGTCCGACACGGTCCGCCGGCGATGCCCGCCCCGCTCTTGCAAGATTTTCGTCAACCCCCCATAATTCGAGTTAAACCATGGAAGTGAGGTTCTCGTGAGCGAGCCGGCACACGCACGGCCTCGGCCGATCGACGTTCTCAGCATCGGCGAGACCATGGCGCTGGTCGTGCCCGCACGCGCCGAGACCCTGGAGTCCGCCGACGACTTCCGCCTGGAGGCGGGCGGCGCGGAGTCGAACCTCGCGTGCCACCTGGCCGCCGCCGGGCTGCGGGCACGATGGTTCAGCGCCCTCGGCGACGACGCACTGGGACGTCGCATCCGCCGTCGGATCGAGAGCCACGGCGTCAGCACGGACGGGCTGATCATCGACCGCGACGCGCCGACCGGCCTCTACGTCAAAGACCCCGGTCACGGAGTCCAGTACTACCGCGCCGGCTCGGCGGCATCCCGTCTGTCGCCCGCAGCGCTCGATGGTATCGACTGGACATCCGTCGACACCGTCCACCTGACCGGCATCACCCTCGCGCTCTCGCCCACGTGCCGCGACCTGGTGCACGCCGCAATCGATGCCGCGCGGGAGCACGACGTCCGGGTCAGCTTCGACGTCAACCACCGTCCCGCCCTGTGGGCCGACGACGCGACGGCTGCGCGAGCCATCGCCGAGGCCGCGGCGCGATCCGATGCGGTGTTCGTCGGCCGCGACGAGGCCGAGCGACTGTGGGGGACGCAGACGGCGGCCGATGTCCGCTCCCTCCTGCCCGACGTGCCGCACCTCGTCGTCAAAGACGCCGACATCGAGGCCACCGAGTTCGGCCCCGCCGGCACCGTCTCCGTTCCCGCCCGCCGCGTCGAGGTGGTCGAAGCCGTCGGCGCCGGGGACGCATTCGCGGCAGGCTGGCTCGGCGAGCTGATCCGAGGCGGCGACGCCCGGCGCCGCCTCGACACCGGTCACGCCTCCGCCGCCCGCGCCCTCGCGGGAACATCCGACGTACCCCAGCCCGACCCGTCACCGTCGTCGAGAGGACGAGAATGAAGACCCCCGCAGACACCGCCGGCTCGTGGTTCGACCACGCGTTCGCCGGCTCACCCGTCATGGCGATCCTCCGCGGCATGGGCGTCGAGCGCAGCCTGCAGCTCGCCGAGACCGCATGGGACCTCGGTATCGACGTGGTCGAGGTGCCGATCCAGACCGCTCTCGACCTCGAGGCACTGGCTGCCGTCGTCGACGCCGGTCGCGCCCGCGGCAAGCAAGTGGGGGCGGGTACCATCGTCGACGCGCAGACCGTGCGAGAGGCCGCGACGGCCGGCGCGACGTTCACGGTGAGCCCCGGCTGGGACCTCGACGTGGTGCGCGCGAGCGAGAACGCGGGGATGCCGTCGATCCCCGGCGTCGCGACCGCGTCGGAGATCCATCAGGCGCGGCGCGCCGGGTTGCGCTGGCTGAAGGCATTCCCCGCCGCCGCTCTCGGGCCCGCGTGGTTCACCATGATGCGCGGCCCCTTCCCCGATGTCTCCTTCGTCGCGACGGGTGGGATGGATGCCCGAAACGCGCCGGCGTTCCTCGACGGGGGCGCGCGGGTCGTCGCGGTGGGCTCGGCCCTCGCCGACGCGGCCGAACTGGCCCGCCTCGCCGAGGTGATGAAGAAGTGAGCGCCCGTTCGGTCTCGTGGCGCGACAAGTCGTTCCCCGCGAGCCTCGACGGCCGCCCGATCGACGCGATCGACGCGCCGCTCGGCTCGTTCTCGACCCCGCTCTTCGTGCTCGACGGGCCCGCCCTGACGCACAACATCGACACGATGGCCGCCTGGGCGCGGCGCCGAGGCCTCGAGCTCATGCCGCACGGCAAGACCACGATGGCGCCGGAGCTGTGGCGGCGCCAGCTCGCGGCAGGGGCGACCGGCATCACCGTCGCCACCGGCTGGCAGGCCGAGGTGGCGTTGCGTGCGGGCGTGCGCACCGTGCAGATCGCGAACGCCTGCACCGACGGGGCTCTGCTGCGCCGGGTGGCGGTCTGGCTCGACGAGCACCCCGATCAGGAGGTGGTCAGCTGGGCAGACTCCCGCGAGGTGGTCGAACGGATGACCGCCGAGCTGCCGTCGGGCTCGCGGTGGGGTGTCCTCACCGAGATCGGGGCATCCCCGGGGCGCACCGGCGCCCGTGACGACACCGCCGCACTGTCGACGGCCGAGGCGATCGCGGCGTCGGACCGGCTGTCGCTGCGCGGCGTCGCGGGCTACGAGGGCGCCCTCGCTCACGACCGATCCGAGGCCGCGATCGCGGCCGTGCGTGCGTTCTGCTCGCGGATGCGCGACCTCGTTGAGCGCGTACGACCGCTCGTGTCGGATCTGCCGTGGGTGACGGCGGGCGGCAGCGCGTTCTTCGACCTCGTCGCCGAGGGGATCGGCGGCATCCCACACACCCGCGCCATCCTGCGCTCCGGCGCGTACCTCGCGCACGACAGCGGGTTCTACCGGTCGATCTCACCGCTCGACCCCGACCGGGTCCGCGACGACGACATCGCGCTGCGCACCGCGATGTTCGCCTACGCGCGCGTGGTGTCGCAGCCCGAGCCCGGCCTCGCCCTCCTCGACGGCGGAAAGCGCGATCTTCCGTTCGACGAGGGCCTGCCGGTACCCCTCGGCATCGCCGGGGAGCTGGGAGCCTCGGAACGGCCGCTGCGAGCCGAGATCAGCGCCATGAACGATCAGCACGCGTTCCTCCGCTGGACGGGCGAGCAGCGCATCGAGGTCGGCGATGTCGTACGGCTCGGGCTATCGCATCCCTGCACCGCGTTCGACAAGTGGCGGCTCGTTCCCATCACGGACGGCGCGACGACGGTGACGGAGGCCGTGGAGACCTTCTTCTGAACCTGAGACGCCTGCGCCGCTGCTGCAGTCTCAGCCGCGGCGGCCGGCTCAGCCGCGACGGACCTCGTCGAGGTAGCCGTATACCGTGACCCGCGAGACGCCGAGGCGCGACGACACTTTGTCTGCCGCACGCTTGATGTGGAACGCGCCCCGTGCCTCGAGCAGGCGCAGCACCTCGATGCGATCCGCCTTCGACATCGACGACGGGGACTTCCCCACCATCGTGATTGCGTCGGTGATCATCTCGTCGAGGACGCTCGAGACGTCCTGCCCCACGAGCTCCTGGGGCGCCGAGTCGGCGGAGACGCGTGACGCGGGCACCAGCGACGCCACGAGGTCGGCGGCGCGCTGCATCGGCGTGAGATCGATGTTGATGCAGAAGGCCGCGATGATGCGCCCCTCGGGATTGCGGTAGTACACGGACGAGCTCAACAGGTCTCGCCCGTCGTGGGTGCGCGCTCGGTAGCCGAATGCGTTGTGATCGGCGGTCTCGTCGTGAAGCACCTCGAGTCCGAGGTTCGTCGACGGGCCCCCGACACCCCGGCCGCTGACATGCCCGTTCACGATCGCGTAGATCGAGTGCTCCAGATCGCCCGCGCTGAGGTTGTGGAGCACGACCTCGCAGTGGTCGCCCACGGCCGCCGCGATGGCCGTCATGAGGGGCGCGAGCGTCCGATGCGCGTCCTCGATGTCGGCGAAGACCGCCGCTTCCGCGGGGAGGAGCTTGTTCACGGTGGATCTCCCGTCTGTCGTGCGCCCATTGTGTCACGGTCGTTACACGTGTATTAATAATTTCTGCTAACCACATAGAATCGCAGTAAGCATCGTGTTAGCGTTTCGACGCCCGAGATTCGTATCCGGGAAGCTCCACCCTGATGCTGGCCAGCCGCAACGTTGCGGTCGTACCGAGGAGAACATGGTGAACACCACGCCGACCGCCCCGCCCCGCAGCGGCGCGACCCGCACCCGCACCGCCGGGCAGCCCCTGACCAAGACGCAGCGACGAGCGATCGCCGGAGGTTCCATCGGCACGCTGATGGAGTACTTCGACTACTACCTGTACGGGCTCGCGGCGGCCGCCGTCTTCCCCGCGGTCTTCTTCTCGGCCAACGATCCGTTCATCGCCCAGCTGTCGTCGTTCGCGACGTTCGCGGTCGGCTTCCTGTTCCGCCCGCTCGGCGGCATCGTCTTCGGGTACATCGGCGACCGCATGGGACGCAAGATCACCCTCCTCATCACGGTCATCGGCATGGGGCTCACGACGGCCGCGATCGGCCTGATCCCGCCGGACGCCATGATCGGGGCCGCAGCCCCCATTCTGCTGATCACGATGCGATCGCTGCAGGGGCTCTTCGTCGGCGGTGAGATGGGCGGCGCGGCCACGATGGTGGTCGAGCACGCGCCGGTGGGTCGGCGCGGCTTCTTCGGCGCCTTCCTCATCACCGGCGCCGGAATCGCCAATGTCGCGTCCGCCGGCGCGATGGCAGCCCTCGGGCTGACGCCGGACTCGTTCTTCATGACGTGGGGATGGCGCATCCCGTTCGTGTTCGCCCTCGTCCTCGCCGTCATCGCGATCCTGCTGCGTCGCAAGCTCGAGGAATCCGACGAGTTCGCCGAGCACACCCGCGCCGTGCGCGCCCAGGGCGGCAAGCCCCGTTCGCCCCTGATCGAGGTCTTCCGTCACCCGAAGAACACCCTCCTCGGCATCCTGATCGGGCTCCCGCAGTCCATCGCCGGCTACATCGTGCTGACCTACGGCCTGTCGTTCATGGTCTCGTCGGGCACGGCGGCGCAGGTCGGCTTCATCGGAACGATGATCGTCGGACTCCTGCAGATCTTCGTCGCCCCCGCCTACGGAGCGCTCTCGGACCGGATCGGTCGGCGCAAGGTCTACGTCGCCGGCTGCCTCGGCTTCGCCCTGCTCATCTGGCCGACGTTCATGCTCTACGGCACCCACGTCCCGTGGCTCATCTGGCTGGGCATGATCATCGGCTTCGTCATCCCCGGCGTCGCGATGCAGGCCACGCTGTCGACGATGCTCACCGAGATGTTCGACGTCGAGCAGCGCACGACCGGCGTCAACATCGGATACCAGCTCTCCAACACGCTCGGCGGCGGACTGGCACCGCTGATCGCCACCGCGCTCGTCGGGTGGGCCAGCGGCGCCATCTGGCCGGTCGTGATCTACGCCGCCGTCATCTGCGTCATCGGCGCCGTCGCCACCATGACGGCGACCATCCGCCCCGACACCGCCGACGCGGGGCGGATCCACGCACCCCGCGGCGCCGCGGCATGACCGGTCTGCTCATCACCGGCGGGGTCGTCGTCGACGGGTCGGGCTCAGCGCCCGTCCGCGCCGACGTCCTCGTCGACGGCGAGCGCATCCGGTCGATCACCGCTCCGGGCGAGGGCCTCGCAGCGCGCGATGACCTCGAGGTGATCGATGCGGGCGGCCGCCTCGTGGTGCCCGGCTTCGTCGACGCGCACTCGCACGCCGAAGGCGCGGTGTTCGACCGCGACGTCCAGCTCGCGCTGCTCCGCCAGGGTGTGACGACGGTGATCGGCGGCCAGGACGGCATCTCGTTCGCTCCGGGCGACGGGCGCCACGCTAGCCGCTACTTCGCGGCGATCAACGGCCCCCACCCGCATTACCGGGGCGGTGGGGTCGCGGAACTCCTCGCCTCGTACGACGGGGCGATCCCGCTACGGGTCGCCTACCTCGTGCCCGCGGGCACCGTGCGCCACGAGATCATGGGCGACAGCGACCGTCCCGCGTCGCCCGAAGAACGGGCACGGATGGTGGCGCTCGTCGCCGAGGGCATCGCCGACGGGGCGGTCGGGCTCTCCACCGGCCTGGACTACGTGCCCGGACTGTTCGCGAGCACCGATGAGATCGCCGCCCTGTGCGCGCCGCTGTCCGAGCACCGCCTCCCGTACGTGACCCATATGAGGGGCGGCTACGAGCTCAACTCCGAGGCCGGCATCGACGAGGCGGCGCGCATCGGGCTCACGGCCGGGGTGCCGATCCACGTCTCGCACTTCCACACGCCGGCCGACGAGGCGTGGCGGCTGATGGCGTTGCTGCAGGACCGGGGCGTCGAGGCATCCTTCGACGCCTACCCCTACACGCGCGGCTGTTCGCTGCTCGCCATGACGATGCTGCCGCCGTCGCTGAACGCAGCCGAGCCGGCCGACGCGGTCGCCGCGCTCGCCGAGCCGGCCGAGCGCGACCGGCTGCGACGCGAGTGGTTCCCCCGCGTGGCGCGCAACCCGAGCCTCGGCCCCGAGTGGCCCGAGATGATCACCGTCGCCCACACGCCCGCCGCGGAGTTCGACTGGGCGCACGGGCGCACGCTCGCGCAGATCGCCGAGGCGCGCGGCACGGATGCCGTCGACGCCGCGCTCGACCTGCTGGCGGCGTCGCACCTCGAGGCGAACGTGATCATGGCCGTCCGTGATCAGCGCCCGGTGTCCGATCTCGGACGATTGATCGCCCACCCCGGCCACATCGGCGGATCCGACGGCATCTTCATCGGCAAGCACCCGCACCCCCGCGCACGCGGCACGTTCGCGTCGTATCTCGCGACCTACGTGCGCGACCACGGGTTCCTCGACTGGCCGACGGCGGTCCGCCATCTCTCGACCAACCCGGTCGACAGGTTCCGCCTCGGCGACCGGGGTCGGCTGCGCCCCGGCGCGATCGCCGACATCGCCGTCATCGCCCCCGAGCGCGTCCGTGATGCCGCAACGTACGATGAGCCGCTCCGGCTTGCCGAGGGCATCGACGACGTCGTCGTCTCGGGGCGCATCGTGCTCCGGAACGGCGAGCTCACGGGCGCCACGCCCGGGGGTGGACTGCGCCACGCATCCGCCGCGGCGACGTGATCGCCGGCTCCACCCGCCTGAAACCCGCCCAAGAAACGAAAGGGATCCCATGACCACCACCAAGAAGGCCATCCGCACCGCCGACGCGCCTCAGCCCGCCGGCCCGTACAGCCAGGGCATCGTCAGCGGCGACCTGCTGTTCACCGCGGGCTTCGGCCCGCAGGACCCGGTGACGGGTGAGAAGCCGGAGTCGGTCGGCGATCAGACCCGTCAGGTGCTGCGCAACCTGCAGGCGGTCCTCGCCGAGCACGGCGCGACCCTCGACGACGCGCTCAAGGTGACGGTGCACCTCGCCGACCTCGCCGACTTCGCCGAGTTCAATGTCGCCTACCGCGAGTTCTTCTCCGAGCCGTTCCCGGTGCGGACGACCGTCGGCTCGCAGCTGGCCGACATCCTCGTCGAGATCGATCTCGTCGCGCGCATCGCCGGTTGATCCGACCGGTGCGGGCCCGGGCCTCCCCACGGTCCGGGCCCGCACGGCAGAATCGGGGGATGCCGTCGATCCTCACCACTGCCGCTGAACTCCGAACCGCCATCGTGGCGGGACGATACCCCGACGGCGGCCCCGTTCGGATCCTCGACGTCAGATGGTGGCTCGACCGCCCCCACGGACGCCCGGCGTTCCGCGCGGGTCACATCCCCGGTGCTCGCTACGCCGACCTCGACACGCAACTGGCCGAGCACGCAGAGCCGCGTGCGGGGCGGCATCCGCTGCCCTCGCGCGAGACCCTGCAGGCCGCCGTACGCGAGTGGGGCATCGACGACGGCGACACCGTCGTGGTCTACGACGACGTCGCCAACCTCGCCAGCGGCCGAGCGTGGTGGGTGCTGCAGGATGCCGGCATCGCCGACGTCCGCGTGCTCGACGGCGCCCTCGCCGCCTGGATCGACGCCGGGTTCGACCTCGAGGATGGCGACGCCGCGGCCATACGTCCGGGTACGGCGATCGTCTCCCCCGGCACGCTGCCGACGCTCGGCATCGACGACGTCCTCGATCACGCCCGCACCGGGCTGCTGCTCGACGCCCGCGCCGGCGAACGGTTCCGCGGCGAGGTCGAGCCGCTGGACCCGCGCGCCGGACACATTCCCGGCGCCGTGTCCGCCCCGACGACGCAGAACAACGACGAGACGGGACGGTTCCGGAGCCCGGACGAGCTGCGCGAACGTTTCGCCGCGCTCGGCGCGGAGCCGGGGTCGACGGTCGGCGTCTACTGCGGCTCGGGGGTCAGCGCCGCGCACGAGGCCATCGCCCTGAGCCTCGCCGGCTACCGGCCCGTGCTCTACCCCGGCTCGTGGAGCCAATGGTCGCAGCATCCCGACCGACCGATCGCCACCGGCGCCTGAGACGCACACGGGAGGTCGCCGCTACCCTGTCGACATGACGACCGCCACCGCCGATCTCTACGACGAACGCGGCGACGAGCTCGATTCGCTCGGCGTGCAGCTTCTCGACCTCGGCGGCCGGACCGCCTTCGAAGGCCCGATCCGCACGGTTCGCTGCCATCGCGACAACGCGCTCGTGAAGCACGTGCTGGCGACGCCGGGAGACGGGGCCGTCCTCGTCGTCGACGGCGGCGGGTCGCTCGAATCGGCGCTCGTGGGAGACCTGATCGCCGCATCGGCGGTCGAGAACGGGTGGGCGGGCATCATCGTGAACGGGGCGATCCGCGACCGCGCGGCTATCGCGTCGCTCGACCTCGGGGTCAAGGCGCTCGGCTCGAACCCCCGCAAGAGCTCGAAGGACGGCGTCGGCGACGTCGATGTTCCGGTCACCGTCGGCGGCGTCGTCTTCACGCCGCGCCGCCACGTCTGGGCCGATGCCGACGGGGTTCTGGTCGAGCGTTGACGGGCTAGGACTGCAGCTCGAGCGAGAGCGCGTAGATGGTGGGGGCGCCCGTGAGGTCCAGGGTGACGGTCATGCCCGGCTGGTCGATCGCGACGTCGAAAGCGATCGTGCTGTTGTCGCAGGTCACGGGATCGCCCGGCGATGCGCTGTCGATCGCGCTCGCTGCCACGGTGATGATGCCGTCGCCGCGACACGCGACCTGCGCCTGATAGGTGCCGGCGGGGAGCGACGAGAACTCCGACGTCTGCTGAGCGGAGGTGTTCTGACTCAGCCACCCCGACAGCGCCCCACTGCGATTCGCGTCCGAAGGCCGGGGCACCGCGGTCTCGGCCCATGCCGCGATCTCATCGACGGGCAGGGGGAGCTGTTCTTCGTCGGTGCGCGCATCGGAGGTCGGCGCGGGCGACGCTGTGGAGCCGACGGATGCCGTCGGGTCTGCCGCGTCTCCGTCCGTCACCGAGCCGGTGCAGCCGGTGAGCGACAGCACGACGAACGCGGTCGCCGTGAGCGATGCCGCCTGACGTTTCATGGACGAACGCATCCGGGCACTCTGCCATCGATGCTGCGAACGGACAACCACCCTCGATGAAAGAAGTACGGTCGAAGGTGAGAGCTTCGCCGAACCGAGGGGACCGCATGTCCGACACCCGCAGCCGCATGCGCGGTGGACGCCGCCGCACCGACGAGGGTCCCCGCGCCCGTCTCTCGCAGCTGCTCCCCTACCTGTTCGAGCACAAGGGCGTGCTCGTCGTCGTCGCGGTCCTCAGCGTCATCGAAGCAGTCGCCACCCTCGGTCAACCCCTCATCGTCGGCCAGGTCATCGAGCGCGTGCAGGTGGGCGACACCCTCGGCATCCTCGTCTGGGCCCTCGTGATCCTCGTCGTCGTCTCGTCGGCGATCGGGGCATTCCAGCACTATCTTCTGCAGCGCACCGGAACCGCCGTCGTGTTCTCGAGCCGTCGGCGACTCATCGCGCGTCTGCTGCGCCTGCCGATCTCCGAGTTCGACGCCCGCCGCACCGGCGACCTCGTGTCGCGGGTCGGCACCGACACGACGCTGCTCTACGCCGTGCTCACGCAGGGGCTCGCCGACTCCGTCGGCAACGCGCTGATCTTCGTCGGAGCGATCGTCGCGATGCTCTTCATCGACCCACTGCTGCTGCTCCTCATCGTCATCGTCATCGGAGCCTCCGTCGCTGTCGTCGTGGGTTTGAGCACCCGCATCCGTCGCGCCACGCGCGAGCAGCAGGAGCGCGTCGGCGAACTGGCCTCGGGCGTCGAACGCGCGATCGGCTCGATCCGCACCATCCGCGCTGCGGGCGCGACCGAGCGCGAGGAGGTCGCCGTCGCGGGAGCCGCCCGGCAGGCGTACGACGCGGGCGTGCGGGTCGCGAAGGCATCGGCCCTCGTCGTGCCGGTCGCGGGCGTCGCGCTCCAGCTCTCGCTGCTCGTCGTGCTCGGCGTCGGCGGGTACCGCGTGGCCTCGGGCGCCATCTCGATCGCGAGCCTCGTGACGTTCGTCATGTTCCTGTTCTTCCTCGTGCAGCCGCTCGCGTCGTTCCTCGGGGCGATCACCTCGGTCAACCAGGCCCTCGGCGCGCTCGGCCGCATCCAGGAGGTGCTCGACCTGCCCACGGAGGACTCGGCCGATCCGGATGCCGCGGCCGCCGTCACCGCCGCGGGCGACAGCGACGTCGCGATCGAGTTCCGCGACGTGCGGTTCCGCTACCCGGAGGCCGTCGTCGCCGCCCGACGGTCGGCGTCGGACGAGGCGCTGCGCACTCTCGCTGACGCACGGGTCGACACGTCAGCGGTCGGCGCTGACGGCGCTGACGCCATGGCGGCCTTCGCCTCGGAAGCCGCGGCGGCGACCGGCGGCGACGGAGACGTGCTCCGGGGCGTGAGCTTCCGCGTCCCCCGCGGATCGCGGGTGGCCCTCGTCGGCCCGTCCGGCGCAGGCAAGTCGACGACCCTCGCCCTGATCGAGCGGTTCTACGACGTCACCGGCGGCGCGGTGCTCGTCGGGGGCGCCGACATCCGGTCGATGCCCCGCGCCGAGCTGCGCGCACAGCTCGGCTATGTCGAGCAGGACGCGCCGACCCTCGCGGGGACGATCGCCGACAATCTGCGACTCGCCTCTCCCGAGGCCACCGACGCCGACTGCGAGCGCGTGCTGCGCGCCGTCAACCTCGGCGAGGTGCTCGGACGGAGCGAGCTCGGTCTCGAGGCGCCCGTCGGCGAGGCGGGCGTCATGCTCTCTGGCGGCGAGCGTCAGCGTCTCGCGATCGCCCGCGCCCTGCTGGCCGCTCCCCCGATCCTGCTGCTCGACGAGTCCACGTCGTCGCTCGACGGGCTCAACGAGCAGCGGATGCGCGAGGCGATCGACGCAGTCGCGACGGGCCGCACTCTCGTGGTCATCGCCCACCGCCTCTCGACCGTCGTCGACAGTGACGTCATCGTGGTGCTCGACCACGGCCGGGTGGTCGGCCAGGGCACGCACTCCGAGCTCGTCGCGACGGTGCCGCTGTACCGCGATCTCGCGAAGCACCAACTCCTGGTCTGACGCGGTCCCGCGGTCTCGCGAGAACGCACCGTCGCCGCGAACGCGCACCCTCTGCGGTGCGTTCTCGCGGCGACGGTGCGTTGTCGCGGCCGGGCCGGGTCAGGCGCGGTGGCCGAGGCGGTAGCGCAGGGCCTCGAGCTCGGACCGCAGCGCCGCCGGCAACCGGTCGCCGAAGGTGTCGTAGAACTCCTCGGTGAGGTCGGCCTCGCGCAGCCACGACGCCGTGTCGACCGCGAACAGCTCGTCGAGATCGCGCTGCGGCACCCGGATGCCGTCGAGGTTGAGGTCCTCGGTGCGCGGCAGGCGCCCGATGGGGCTGTCGACCGCGTCGACCTCGCCGTTCAGACGCCGCACGATCCAGTCGATCACACGCGAGTTGTCGCCGAATCCAGGCCACAGGAAGCGCCCGTCCGACCCCTTCCGGAACCAGTTCACCTGGAACACCCGCGGCGCCCGGTCGAACCGCAGCTTCTGCCCGACTCTGAGCCAGTGGGCGAAGTAGTCGCCCATGTTGTATCCGCAGAAGGGCAGCATCGCGAAGGGGTCGCGGCGGAGCTCGCCGAGCGTCCCCTCGGCCGCCGCGGTGCGCTCCGACGAGATGTTCGAGCCAATGAACACGCCGTGCGTCCAGTCGGTCGCCTCGACGACGAGCGGCACGTTCGTCGCGCGCCGACCGCCGAAGAGGATGGCGTCGAGCGGCACGCCCTCGGCGGCATCCCAATCCGACGCGATCTGCGGGCACTGGGCGGCGCTCACGGTGAAACGCGAGTTGGGGTGCGCCGCCGGCCGGCCCGAGTCGGGCGTCCAGGGCTTGCCCTCCCAGTCGATGAGCTCGGCGGGCGCCTCGTCGGTGAGGCCCTCCCACCAGACGTCGCCGTCGGGGCGCAGGGCCACGTTCGTGAAGATCGTGTTGCCCCAGAGCGTCTCGACCGCCGTGACGTTGGTCGATTCACCGGTTCCCGGTGCGACGCCGAAGAAGCCGGCTTCAGGGTTGATCGCCCACAGCCGACCGTCGGACCCCGGGCGCAGCCAGGCGATGTCGTCGCCGAGCGTCTCGACCCGCCACCCCGGGATGGTGGGACGCAGCATCGCGAGGTTCGTCTTGCCGCAGGCCGAGGGGAACGCAGCGGCCACGTGGTACGCCTTGCCCGCCGGATCGATGACCCGGATGAGCAGCATGTGCTCGGCGAGCCAGCCTTCGTCGCGGCCGATCACCGACGCGATGCGCAGGGCGAAGCACTTCTTCGCCAGGATGGCGTTGCCGCCGTAGCCCGAGCCGAACGACCACACCTCGAGGGTGTCGGTGAAGTGGACGATGTACTTCTCGTCGTTGCACGGCCACGCGACATCCGTCTCGCCCGCCGCCAGCGGCGCACCGACCGAGTGCACGGTCTTGACCCAGGGCTTGCCCGCCGCGATCTCGTCGAGCACCGCCGCGCCGACGCGGGTCATGATGCCGATGGATGCCACGGCGTACGCGCTGTCGGTCACCTGCACGCCGATGTGCGAGAGCGGGCCGCCGACCGCCCCCATCGAGAACGGCACGACGTACATGGTGCGTCCGCGCATCGATCCGGCGAACAGGGGGGTGATGGTCGCCCGGATGTCGTCGGGGGCGGCCCAGTTGTTGGTGGGACCGGCGTCCTCCTCGCGCTCGGACGCGATGAAGGTCCGCGCCTCGGTGCGAGCGACGTCGCTCGGGTGCGAGCGGGCCAGGTACGACCCGGGTCGCCATTCGGGGTTGAGCTTGATCAGCTTGCCCTCGTCGACCATCTCGCGCAGCAGCGCGTCGTTCTCGGCCGCCGAGCCGTCGACCCAGTGCACGCGATCGGGTCGCGTGAGCGCCGCGATCTCGTCGACCCACGCGACGAGGTCGGCGAGCGGTCCGGATGCCGGCGCAGGCCGAGCACCCAGGTCGGTGCGGCCACGGCGTTGAGCGGTGGCGGCGGCGGACGAACCGGTGGCGGCGGGGCGGGTGAAGAGGTCGGCGATGGCCATGTCGGTCTCCTACGTCGGCGGCGAGATCGGGGATACGTGACGATTCCAACGCACGAATACTGCCTCTTACCTCCGCAAGCACCTTCAAGAAGCACGATTCTTTCCCTATGATCAAGGAATGGCCGCATCCGGAATCGAACTCGCGACCCTCGGGCACCGCATCCGCCACCACCGTGTCGCTCGCGGGCTGACGCTCGACGAGCTCGGCGCACAGGTCGGCGTCGCGGGCAGCCAGCTGAGTCTGATCGAGAACGGCCGACGCGAGCCTAAGCTCTCGCTGCTGCAGGCGATCGCGTCGGCTACCGGCACCGACGTGGCCGATCTCCTCTCCCCCGAACCGCCGAACCAGCGTGCCGCCCTCGAGCTCGAGCTCGAGCGGGCGCAGGCCAGCTCGGTCTTCCGGCGGCTCGGGATCGCGCCGGTGCGCGCGGGCAAGACGATGAGCGACGAGACGCTCGAGTCGATCCTCGGGCTCCACCGCGAGCTGCAGCGCCGTGAGCGCGAGGCGATCGCGACCCCCGAAGAGGCTCGGCGGGCGAACACGGAGCTGCGCCTGCGGATGCGCGAGGTCGCGAACTACCTCCCCGACATCGAGCGCCTCGCCGAGAAGCAGCTGAAGGCGGCCGGGCACACCTCGGGCGCGCTGACGCACCGCACCGTGAGCATCATGGCCGAGCAGTTGGGATTCGAGCTGCTCTACGTCGCCGACCTCCCGCACTCGGCCCGCTCCGTCACCGACCTCGAGAACGGGCGCATTTATCTCCCGCCGGCATCGATCCCGGGCGGCCACGGTCTGCGGTCAATGGCGCTGCAGGCGATGGCGCACCGCTTGCTCGGCCACACTCCCCCGAGCGACTACGCCGACTTCCTGCAGCAGCGCCTCGAGATCAACTACTACGCCGCGTGCTGCCTCATGCCCGAGACGGCCTCGGTCGCGTTCCTCTCCCAGGCCAAGAAGGACCGCAATCTCGCGGTCGAGGACTTCCGCGACGCGTTCGGAGTGACGCACGAAGCCGCCGGGATGCGGATGACAAACCTCATGACCACGCATCTCGGCATCCCGTTGCACTTCCTGCGCGTGGACGGCGCGGGCGCCATCACGCGCGTCTATGAGAACGACGGCCTGCCCCTGCCAATGGACGTCACCGGCAGCGTCGAGGGACAGGTCGTGTGCCGGGCGTTCTCGGCACGGTCTGCCTTCGAGGAGCAGAACCGCACGGTCGAGCACTACCAGTACACCGACACCCCGGGCGGCACGTTCTGGTGCTCCAGCCAGACCGGGACGACGGCCGAGGGCGAGTTCTCGATCACGGTCGGCGTGCCGTTCGACGATGCCCGGTGGTTCCGTGGCCGCGAGACGCAGAAGCGCGCGACATCCACCTGCCCCGACGAGTCATGCTGCCGGCGGCCCGACCCCGACCTCACCACGCGGTGGGAGGGCAAGGCCTGGCCGAGCGCGCGCGTGCACATGCAGATGTTCTCGCCGCTGCCGCGCGGGAACTTCCCCGGCGTCGACGACGGCGAGGTCTACGCCTTCCTCGACCGTCACGCCGCCGGTTGACCCGCGGCGCCGCGCCATCCGCGCCGCGCCATAACTCCTCAGATTCACGGCGCTGGCGCGCCAGGCACACGAGGTCGCGCGGGTGCAGACGGGGGCCGCGGTGGTTTGTGAGGAGTTAGCGCGCGCCGTCCGGGGCTCACCCGGCCAGGAAGCGGGAAACCCGGGCGAGCGAGGCCTCGATTGCAGATGCCGCGACCGACGAGGCGATCACGAGCGTGGGGTCAGGTGGCAGATGGTGCCGCCCGGCGGCGACGGAGTGGCGCCAGGTGCCGATGACCCGCCCGCACGAGACCAGGATCGGCGCGACCTGGCCGTTCAGGGTGGGCCCGATCCGCGACGCGAGCTCGGGGTCGCAGATGGTCGTCCGATCGGCATACGACAGGTAGTACTCGTCGAAGGCGGGGAGGGCGACGACATCCCCGCTGTTGCCCTCGGGTCCGGCCGCAGCAGCGGATGCCGGTGCGCCGGGCCCGATCCCCGGCGCGGCGAACAGGCCGGCCTCGATCTCGACCACGCGGTGTCCGGCCGCCTCGGCCGCGCGTCGCGACATCCCGATCGGCAGACCCGCCCACCAGCGGAAGTCCTCGACGCGGGCCGGTCCGTGCGAGCGGATGTAGCCGGCGAACATCTCGGCGAGCGGGTCGTCGGGCATCCGCCCCGACGGCAGCTCGTCCGCAGCGACGAGGAACTGGTCACGGGTGGGACCGCCCTCGCGCGGCACGACCGGACCGAACGCGAGTACCCCGCGGACGGCGAGCGCCGCGAGGATGTGGTTGCCGCGCGAGCGCTCGGTCGCGATGCCGGCACCGCGTAGGAGGTCGGCGAACTCGTCCCTCGTGAGCCGATTGCCGCCGCGCAGCGCGTGCCGGGCGGCGCGCTCGGCCGTCGCCAGCACCGCGTCGTCCACCGCGAGTCCGCGCAGGATGCCGGATGCTGCGCGCTGCTGCCGCTCGGCGGTCACCGCGAGCATCCCGGCGAGGTCGGCCGAGCGCACGATGTGCAGGGTGCCGCGCTGGGTCCACGAGCGCACGAGCGTGCCCTCCTCGAAGGCGGCATCCACGTCGCGCAGCGCAGGCTCACCGTCGGTGCGGACCGCCAGCGCCCATCGACCGGACCAGAACTCCTGCGCCTGCACTGCCACCATGTGGGCCGCGGCCGCGCCGAGTGACGACGCGGGTTCGCTGAGCAGATGCGAGCGAAGCCGCTGCAACGGGATCGCCGCCGCTTCTCCGCAGCATCCCCCACCGCCACCCCCACCGCCCATGCCGCCGATCCTGCCCCACCCAGCCCCCGGGGGTCCACTCCCCCGCGAGGTCCCACGTGGGCCGGGAACGGGCCCGCGATACCCGATCCCGTGGGACCTCGCAGGGTTCGAACCCGAGGCCGGGCGGGGCGTAACACGAAGACCCGCGCGCCCCGCGGCATCCGGGCCGGGTGAGAATGGATCCTGCCGCCGGTGACAGCACACCGATGCGCGGCATCCGCACCCGGAGGTTCCCCGATGTCCCGCTCCCTCGTCCGCGCCGCCTCGATCGGCGTCGCCGCCCTCGCGATCGTCCTCGCCGGCTGCTCGTCCTCACCCGCGCCCGCCGCCTCCGGCGACGCCGCCTCCGGACCCGCCGCCGAAGACTACGTCAACCCCGGAAAGCTCACGTTCGCCACCGGTGAGACGGCCTACGAGCCGTACTTCGTCGACGACGACCCCGAATCGGGCGAAGGCTTCGAAGGCGCCGTCGCGTACGCCGTCGCCGACAAGCTCGGCTTCGCGCGGGAAGACGTCGTGTGGGTGCGCACGAGCTTCGAGGCCGCGATCGCGCCGGGCCCGAAGAGCTTCGACATCAACGTCCAGCAGTACACGATCACCGACGAGCGCAAGCAGGGCGTCGACTTCTCGTCGCCCTATTACTCGGCCAGCCAGTCGATCGTCGCGATCGCCGGTGGTGCGGCCGACGGCGTCTCCGACATCGCGGGCCTGACCGACCTCACGATCGGCGCGATGGCCAACTCCACGAGTGCTCAGACGCTCGCAGAGGTCGCCCCCGACGCGGAGGCACGCCTCTACAACTCCAACGAGGATGCCGTCGCGGCCCTCGGCGCGGGACAGATCGACGCGATCGTCCTCGACACCCCCACCGCGTACCTGGCGGTCAACTTCTACATCGAGAACTCGTTCTTCGTCGGCGAGCTGCCGAAGGCGGGCATCTCGGACGAATGGGGTCTGCTCCTCGCGAAGGACTCCCCGCTCACTCCGGCCGTGACGGCCGCGGTCGACGAGCTGCGCGAAGACGGCACCCTCGCCGACCTCGAGCAGAAGTGGCTGTCGGGTCTGACGGAGGGCGTGACGCTCCTCCAGTGAGGGCGCGCTAGCGTCTATCCGTGACCACCTCCGTCCCGAGCGCGCTCGAACTCGAGCGCCGAGCGTACCGGCGCGGCCGCGAGCGGCGGTCGGTGCTCATCGCCGTCGCCTCGACACTCGCCTTCGCCGCCGTTGTCTGGGTGACGGTGCTCAACACGGAGGGCTGGGCGACCGTCCAGCGGAGCTTCTTCGACCCCGCCGTCGCGCTGCAGGCGCTTCCCGAGGTGTGGCAGGGTTTCCTCGTCAACCTGAAGGTGCTCGCGATCTCGGTGTTCACGGTCGCCGGGGCGGCACTCGTGCTCGCGCTGCTGCGCACCCTGCGGGGGCCGGTCTTCTTCCCCCTCCGGCTCATCGCCGCCGCATACACGGACCTCTTCCGCGGCCTGCCCTTCGTCATCGTGCTGTACCTCATCGGATTCGGTCTGCCGACGATCCTGAACACCCGCATCGATCCGGTGCTGCTCGGCGTGCTCGCCATCACGCTGACGTACTCGGCGTACGTGGCCGAGGTCGTGCGTGCGGGCATCGAGTCGGTGCATCCGTCGCAGCGTCTCGCCGCTCGCGCGCTCGGGCTCAGCTACCCGCAGACTCTGCTGCGGGTCGTGCTGCCGCAGGCGCTGCGCAAGATGACGCCGCCGCTCATGAACGACTTCATCTCGATGCAGAAGGATGTCGGGCTGATCTCGATCCTCGCCGCGTTCGACGCGATCGCCGAGGCGCGCGGAGTGGTCGCGACGACCTACAACTTCACGCCGTACGTCGTGGCGGGCGTGCTGTTCGTCCTGCTCGCGATCCCGACGATCCGGCTGACCGACTGGTACACCGCGAGGCTTCGACGCCGCGAGCAGACGGGATCGGTGCTGTGAGCGAGATCCCGACGGAAACCGGCACCGGCGTCGACGTGCTGCGCGCCCACGGCATCCGCAAGTCGTTCGGCGACAAAGAGGTGCTTCGCGGCGTCGACGTGTCGCTGGCCCGGCATGAGGTCGTCGCCCTGATCGGCGCGAGCGGTTCGGGCAAGTCGACGCTGCTGCGCTGCCTCGGCCTGCTCGAGCCGATCGACGACGGGCAGATCCTGCTGGCCGGCGACGACATCTCCGACCCCCGCGTCGACGCGAACGCGGTGCGGGCGCGGCTGGGCGCGGTGTTCCAGAGCTACAACCTCTTCCCGCACCTGTCGGTGCTCGACAACGTGACCCTCGCGTCGCGCGTCGTGCACCGTGTGCCGCGGCGCGAGGCGGAGGCGCGTGCGCGCGAGCTGCTCGCACGCATCGGGCTGGCCGACAAGGCGGGCGAGCACCCGGATCGGCTCTCGGGCGGTCAGCAGCAGCGGGCGGCGATCATCCGTGCGATCGCAACGGACCCCGAGGTGCTGCTGCTCGACGAGATCACGTCGGCGCTCGACCCCGAGCTCGTCGGCGAGGTCCTCGAACTCGTGCGCGATCTCGCCGTGGCCGGGTCGACGATCCTGATGGCGACGCACGAGATGGCGTTCGCGAGGGATGTCGCCGACCGCGTCGTCTTCCTCGACCAGGGCGTCATCGTCGAGGAGGGCGCCCCGTCCGACGTCTTCGGTGCTCCGCGCGAACCGCGCACGCGTGCCTTCCTGTCCCGTTTCCTCCTCTGACGCCCCGTCGACTCGCCAGAGAACGCGGATCCGGACCGGCCGGCATCCGCAGTTCGTGGCGAGTCGACGGAGGCGGGGGAAGCAGGGTCAGGCGCTCGCGCGCTCGGCGGCCTCGACGACGTTGGTCATCAGCAGGGCGACGGTCATCGGGCCGACGCCGCCGGGGTTCGGCGACAGGAAGCCTGCGACCTCGGCGACATCCGGCGCGATGTCGCCGTAGACCTTCGACTTGCCGGTCTCGGGGTCGCTCTCGCGGGTGACGCCCACGTCGAGCACAGCGGCGCCGGGCTTGACGTCGGCGGCCGTGACGAGATGCTTCACTCCCGCGGCGCCCACGATCACGTCGGCCTCACGCAGGTGCGCACCGAGGTCGGTGGTTCCGGTGTGGGTGAGGGTGACCGTGGCGTTGATCTCGCGGCGCGTGAGCAGCAGGCCGATCGAACGACCGATCGTGACACCGCGGCCGACCACGACGACGTTCTTGCCCGCGAGGTCGTATCCGTTGCGCTGGAGCAGCTCGATGACGGCACGCGGTGTGCAGGGCAGCGGCGTGGTGATGGGGTCGTTGACATTGAGCACGAGACGCCCGAGGTTGACGGGGTGCAGGCCGTCGGCATCCTTCGCGGGATCGATGCGCTCGAGGATCCGGTCGGTGTCGAGGTGCTTCGGCAGCGGCAGCTGCACGATGTAGCCGTGGCACGACGGATCGGCGTTGAGGCGGTCGATGACCTCCTCGACCTCGGCCTGCGTCGACTCCGCGGGCAGCTCGACCTGGATCGAGTTCATGCCGATCGCCTCGGACTCGCGGTGCTTCATGCCGACGTACAGCTGGGATGCCGGGTCGGCGCCGACCAGCACCGTCGCGATGCCCGGGGTGACGCCCCGCGCGCGCAGCGCGGCGACACGCTCGGTGAGTTCGGACTTGATGGCAGCGGCGGTGGCCCGCCCGTCGAGCTTCTGCGCGGTCATATCGTTCTCCGTTCGAGGGGGCCGCTTCGCCGAGAACGCTCGGCCTCCGCGAGAACGCACCGTGCAGGGTGCGTTCTCGCGGAGCGGGTGCGTTCTCGGCGAGCGGCGAGGCCGGGTTACTGCTGCAGGCCGGGGTACAGCGGGAAGGCCTCGGCGAGCGTCGCCACGCGAGCGCGGAGCGCCTCGAGGTCGGCGCCGGGCTGCAGCGCGAGCGCGATGATGTCGGCGACCTCGGTGAACTCGGCGTCGCCGAAGCCGCGGGTCGCGAGCGCGGGCGTGCCGACGCGCAGGCCCGAGGTGACCATGGGCGGACGCGGGTCGTTCGGCACCGCGTTGCGGTTCACCGTGATGCGGATCTCGTGCAGCAGGTCTTCGGCCTGCTTGCCGTCGATCTCGGCGTCGCGCAGGTCGACGAGCACGAGGTGCACGTCGGTGCCGCCCGAGCGGACGGCGACGCCGGCATCCGCGACATCCTGCTGCGTCAGCCGGTCGGCGATGATCGCGGCGCCGCGAACGGTGCGCTCCTGGCGCTCCTTGAACTCGGGCGTCGCCGCCAGCTTGAACGCCGTCGCCTTTGCCGCGATGACGTGCATGAGCGGTCCGCCCTGCTGGCCCGGGAAGACCGCGGTGTTGATCTTCTTCGCCAGGTCGGCGTCGTTGGTGAGGATGATGCCCGAGCGGGGGCCGCCGATGGTCTTGTGCACCGTCGACGAGACGACGTGGGCGTGCGGCACGGGCGACGGGTGCACACCCGCGGCCACGAGTCCGGCGAAGTGCGCCATGTCGACCCAGAGGTACGCGCCGACCTCGTCGGCGATCGCACGGAACGCCGCGAAGTCGAGCTGGCGCGGGTACGCCGACCATCCGGCGATGATCACCTTCGGCTTGTGCTCGATCGCGAGACGGCGGACCTCGTCCATGTCGATCAGCGACGTCTCGGGATTCACGCCGTAGGCGACGATGTCGTACAGCCGGCCCGAGAAGTTGATCTTCATGCCGTGGGTGAGGTGACCACCGTGGTCGAGCGAGAGCCCGAGCAGCGTGTCGCCGGGGCGAGCGATCGCGTGGAGCACGGCGGCGTTGGCCGTCGCGCCCGAGTGGGGCTGGACGTTGGCGAACTCGGCGCCGAAGAGCGACTTGGCGCGCTCGATCGCGAGCTCCTCCGCGACGTCCACCTCTTCGCAGCCGCCGTAGTAACGGCGACCCGGGTAGCCCTCGGCGTACTTGTTGGTGAGCACCGACCCCTGCGACTGCAGGACCGAGACGGGAACGAAGTTCTCCGAGGCGATCATCTCGAGGTAGCCGCGCTGGCGGTCGAGCTCACGCTCGAGAACCTGTGCGATCTCGGGGTCGACCTCGGCGAGCGGGGCGTTGAAATACGAATCGGTCATGACGATCTCCTGACGACGGCTTTCACGAGCAGAGAAGTTCCACATCGGCCCAGGCGTGCGGTCGAATGCCGTGTCGGTCGCTCCCCGGTGGTGGCCCACCTCAACGCCAGTCGCGACGCGTCCGAGCATAACGGATGCCGCGCTGATACGCTGGCTCGAAAGTTTGTTAGGCACCCTTACAGATAGGGGCGCGCTGATGTCGCTGCCGCTGGTCCCGTTGCCCGCCTCGGTCACGCCCTCCCCCGGCGCGCCGTTCCTGCTCACCGACGACGTCGCCGTGACCGGGGACGCGGATGCCGCGGGCGTGCTGCACCGCCTCGTCCTGACCCGAACGGGCCTCCACCTCGCCACCGACGCCGCGTCCGAACGCGCCGAGCCCGCGCACGCGGGTCGCGCCGCCATCGACGTCACCGTCGACGGTGACGGGCCGCCCGAGTCGTATCGGCTCGCGGTCGACGAACACCGCGTCTCGATCCGGGGCGCCGACGCCGCGGGCGTCTTCTACGGCGTGCAGACCCTCGGACAGCTCATCGCCCGCTCGCCCGACGGCTGGGTCGTCCCCGCCGTCGACATCGCCGATCAGCCCCGCTACGAGTATCGCGGCGTCATGCTCGACGTCGCCCGTCACTTCCACGACGTCGCGACGGTGACCGCCTACCTGGAGCGGGCGGCGAGCCTGAAGTTCAACGTGCTGCATCTGCACCTCTCCGACGACCAGGGATGGCGCCTGGCGCTGTCCCGCCGCCCCGAGCTCACCGCCCGCGCGTCGTCGAGCGCGGTGGGCGGTGGCGACGGCGGGTTCTACACCGCCGACGACTACCGCGCGATCGTCGCGCACGCGGCCGCGAACCACATGACCGTCGTCCCGGAGTTCGACATGCCGGGGCACACGCACGCGGTCGGCCTGGCCTACCCCGAGGTCGCCGCGGCACCGGCGCTGGACAGGTGGGATGCCGCGGGCGGCCCGACGCCCGTCGCCGGCGAGACGTACACGGGCATCGGCGTCGGCTTCTCGTCGCTGCGCATCGGCGCAGCAGCGACCGACGCATTCGTCGACGACATCCTGACGGAGCTGGCGGAGCTGACGCCCGGCCCCTACCTGCACTTCGGCGGCGACGAGGCGCACGGCACCCCGGCGGCGGACTTCGCGGAGTTCGTCGCACGCACGTCGCGGGTCATCGCAGGCCTCGGCAAGACCCCGATCGCGTGGCACGAGGCCGGTGCCGCCGGTGATCTCGCCCCCGGCACGATCGGCCAGTACTGGGGCTTCGTCACGCCGACCGACGGCGCCGACGATCGGGCGCGGGCCTTCGTCGCACGCGGCGGCCGGGTCATCCTGTCCCCCGCCGACGCCGTGTACCTCGACATGAAGCCGACCGCCGACGCTCCCCTCGGACTCACGTGGGCGAACGGTCCGACGAGCCTCGAACGGGCCTACTCGTGGGAGCCCGGCGAGGTCGTGTCGGGCATCTCGGAAGACGGCATCCTGGGCGTGGAGGCGCCGTTGTGGACGGAGACCGTACGCGACCTCGACGACATCGACGCGCTCGCCTTTCCCCGTATCGCGGCGGCCGCCGAGGCCGCCTGGTCGGTTCCCGCCGGCGCCGTCGACGATCGCACGTGGGAGTCGTTCCGCGCCCGCGTGGGCGGACTCGGGCCGCTGTGGACGACTTTCGGCATCCGATTCCCTGCGTCCCCGGAGGTGACATGGACGCCCTGAACCGCGTCATCCATTCCGCGTCCCTCGTCGACGACGGACACGAGATTCCCGACGCGTGGCTCGTCGTGCGCGACGGCCGGGTCGCGGCGCGGGGAACCGGCGACGGGTGGCGGAGCGCCGTGGCCGACGCGCCGGTCGACGAGATCGTCGATGCCGCCGAGGCAGCCGGCCCCGGCGCGACACTCACCCCCGGCTTCATCGACATCCACGGTCACGGCGGCGGCGGCGCGGCGTACGACGACGGCGTCGACGCGATCCGCGCCGCGCGTGAGCTGCACCGCGCGCACGGCACGACCCGGGCCGTCATCTCTCTCGTCACCGCCTCCGTCGACGACCTGGCTCGCCGGGTGTCGGCGATCGCCGATCTCGTCGAGGCGGACGACACCGTGCTGGGCTCGCACCTGGAGGGCCCCTTCCTCGACCCCGGACATCACGGCGCGCACGATCCCGGGCTGCTCATCGGACCCGCGGACGACGCCGTGGCCCGGCTGCTGGATGCCGGCCGCGGCACCGTCCGTCAGATCACGATCGCTCCCGAGCTGCCCGGCGCCCTCGCCGCCATCGAGCGCATCGTCGCAGCGGGCGCCGCGGCCGCCGTCGGGCACACCGATGCCGACGCCGAGACCGCGCGCGCGGCGTTCGACGCGGGCGCGACGATCCTCACGCACGCCTTCAACGCCATGCCCGGACTCCATCACCGCGAGCCCGGCCCGATCGGCGCGGCCACCGCCGATCCCCGCATCACGCTCGAGGTCATCGCCGACGGTGTGCATCTCGCGCCCGAGGTGGTGCGGATCGCCTTCGCCGCGGCCCCCGGGCGCATCGCACTGGTCACCGACGCGATGGCGGCCGCCGGGTCGGCCGACGGCGACTACGTGCTCGGGGCGCTCGCGGTCCGCGTGGAGAACACGGTCGCGCGGCTCCTCGACGGCACGATCGCGGGATCGACCCTCACCCAGGATGCCGCGCTGCGGACGGCCGTCGCCGCGGGCGTGAGTCTCCCCGCAGCCGTGACCGCGCTGACGGCCGCCCCGGCCCGCGCCATCGGACGCCCCGACCTCGGTTCGCTCTCGGTCGGAAGTCCGGCCGACGCTGTCCTCCTCGACGCCGATCTGCACGTCCGCCGCGTGTGGAACGGCCGCGCATGAGCCTCCGGCGAGAGGCCCCGCCCCGGGTCGGCGGCATGAGGCCGGCGCCTAGAATCGGAGGCATGTCCGAACTGCCGAACGTCCGTCCTGCCAACCCCGAGGCGCCGCAGCAGGCGGCCGGTACGCGGCGGGCGCTCTCGGCGATCGAACTCCTCGCCTTCGCCTGCCAGCTGTTCGCCTTCGCGACGTTCGCGATCTGGGGCTTCGCCGCGTGGGACTTCCCCCTCAACCTGGTCTTCGGCATCGGAGCTCCCGTCGCAGCGATCCTCCTGTGGGCCCTCTTCGTCTCCCCGCGCGCCGTGCTCGTCGTGCACCCGTTCGTGCGCGCGCTCGTCGAGCTGTTCGTCTACGCCTCGGCCACCATCGCCTGGTGGAGCATGGACCAGGCCTGGATCGGTCTGGTCTTCGGAGTCATCGCGGTGACTAGCGGCGTGATCGCCGGGCGCCGCCGCCTGTCATGACCGCCACCGACGTCGTCGCCCGCCTCATCGCCGAGCTCGGCGACCGCGTGGATGTCACGGATGCCGGCCGCACCGCCGCCCGGGCGGACAAGTCGGGCCAGGCGGCGTCGGGATCCCCCCTCGCCGTCGTCAACGCCCGCACCGTCGATGATGTCCAGGCGACGTTGCGGATCGCCTCGGCCACCGGCACCCCGGTCGTGCCGCGTGGCGCCGGCACGGGTCTGGCCGGCGGCGCCAACACAGGTGCGGGCGAGATCGGTCTCTCGCTGCGTTCGATGGACCGCATCCTCGAGGTGCACCCCGACGACCTCATCGCAGTCGTCGAGCCCGGCATCCTGAACGGACAGCTGAACGCGGCACTCGCGGAGCACGGCCTGTGGTGGGCACCCGATCCCGCGAGCCGCGACATCTCCACCGTCGGCGGCAACATCGCCACCGGCGCGGGCGGCCTGCTCTGCGCGAAATACGGTGTGGTCCGAGACGCCGTCCTCGGGCTCGAGCTCGTGCTCGCCGACGGCCGCCTGATGCGCCTGGGCCACCGGACGGTGAAGGGCGTCACCGGCCTCGATCTGACCTCGCTCGTCATCGGCTCGGAAGGCATCCTGGGCGTTGTCGTCGCCGCGACGCTGAAGCTCCGCCGACTCGTTCCCGGCGAGGCGCGGACGATCGCCGCGACCTTCGGGGATGTCCGCTCCGCGGCGGTGGCGGCGTCGGCGGTCACCGCCGCCGGCATCCAGCCCGCGATCATGGAGCTGATGGACGCGACCTCGCTCGCTGCCTCGCACCGCCTCCTCGACCTTCCCGCGCCCACGCACGGCGCCTCGCAGCTGACGGTCCAGACCGACGGCCCCGGGGCGACGACGGAGGCGGAGGCCGTCGTCGCGGTGCTCGCTGCCGCCGGCGGGACCGTGCACCTCGCCGCCGACGACGCCGAAGCGCAGCAGCTGTGGACGGTACGCCGGTCGATGCATCCCGCCATGGAGACGCTGGGGACCGCGCTCATCGAGGACGTGTCGGTGCCGCGCAGCGCGCTGCCCGCGATGTTCGACGAGATCGCCCGCATCGAGCAGCGCTTCGGCCTGACGATCCCCACCGTCTGCCACGCGGGCGACGGCAACCTGCACCCGAACTTCATCTTCGACGGCGACGAGGTTCCCGAGGTGATCTGGGAGGCGGCGGAAGACCTCTTCCAGTCGGCTCTGCGCCTGGGCGGAACGCTCACCGGCGAGCACGGCGTGGGCGTCCTCAAGCGGCGCTGGCTCGCCGACGAGCTCGGCGACGACCAGTGGGAGCTGCAGCGCCGCATCGCGCAGGTCTTCGACCCCGCCGGCATCCTGAACCCGGGAAAGGTGTTCGCGCGGTGAGCGCGTCCGTTCCGGCCCGCGAAGTGCACGTCAGCGCGGCGGTCGTGACCGACGGCGCCGGGCGCACGCTCCTGGTCCGCAAGCGCGGCACCCAGCGGTTCATGGCGCCCGGCGGCAAGCCCGAGCCGGGCGAGTCCGCCGGCGCGGCCCTCGTCCGAGAGCTGCACGAGGAGCTCGGCGTCGTCGTGGCCGAACCCGATCTGGTCTACCTCGGCCGGTTCGAGTCGGATGCCGCGAACGAACCGGGGTTCCGCGTGGTCGCCGAAGCCTTCGCGATCACGCTCGATCCCGCATCGGTCAGCGCCGCCGCCGAGATCGCCGAGGCACGCTGGCTCACGGCGGCCGAGGCCGCCGTGCTGCCACTGGCGCCGCTCAGCACCGAGCACCTGCTTCCGCTCGCCTGGGCCTGAACGGCGGCCCCCAGCGCCCCCACCGGCGCGTCGCGGGGCACGAGCTCGACCCGCTCGTCGAGCCGCAGCGAACGCAGGAACGGCGAAGCTGCCGCCGAGTCGACGAGCGCGGTCCGCACCGGAACGAGCAGCCGATCGGCGAGCGCGGCGACACCGCCACCGAGGACGACGACGTCGACGTCGGTCGTGAGCACGAGCAGCCGGACCGCGGCCTCGACGCCGCGCACGACGCCCGCTCGGATGCCGGCGGCGCGCTCGTCACCCGCATCCGCCGCGTCGAAGACCGCGAGCACGGGCAGCGCCTCGGATCCGCCCCAGCGCTCCGCGACGGCTCCCCCACCCGAGAAAGCCTCGATGCATCCACGCTGGCCGCAGCGACAGCGGGGACCGCCCGGGTCGATGGGGATGTGCCCGATCTCACCGGCGGCGCCGCGCGAGCCTCGGCGTGGCCCCGACTCGTCGACGATGCCCGCCGCGATGCCGGTGCCGAGGTTGAGGTAGGCGAGCGATCCCCCCGAGGGACGCAGCGCGTGCGCGCCGACCGCCGCGTAGCGCACATCGTTGTCGATCGACGGCCTGATGCCGAGTCGAGCGGCGACGGCCCCGGCGAGGTCGTACCGCTCGATCCCCAGGTTCAGCGCGTGCTCGACGATGCCGCTGCCCGGGAGGATCTGCCCGGGTACGCCGACGCCGACGGCGGCATCCCGCTCGGCGCCCGCGAGGTCGGCGACGACGGCCGCGACGCCGTCGGCCACGGCATCCCCGCCCCATCCGGTCGGCCGACGGAGGCGGGCGATCTCGCCGCCGTCGTCGTCGACGGACACGGCGAGGATCTTCGTGCCGCCCACGTCGACACCGATGCGCAGGGTCATCCCTTCACGGCTCCCGACACGAGCCCGCCCGACATGCGCCCCTGCACGATGAGGAAGAAGATCACGACCGGGATCGAGATGAGGGTCGACGCCGCCATCACCGCGCCCCAGTTGGTCGCCGCCGTCGCCGATTGGAACGACAGCAGCCACGGCGGGAGGGTCAGGTTGTAGCCCTTCATGAGCAGCAGGGCCATCGTGAACTCGTTCCACGACTGGATGAAGGCGAAGATGCCGGTCGCGACGAGCCCCGGGGCCAGCAGGGGGAACGTGACCTTCCAGAACGCCTGGGTGCGGGTGCATCCGTCGATCATGGCGGCCTCTTCGAGGTCGGCGGGAACGCCCGCGACGAAACCGCGGAGGGTCCAGATCGTGAACGGGATGACGGCGGCGACGTACACGATGCCGAGGCCGATGAGGGTGTTCATCAAACGCCAGTCGTCGATCATGCCGTAGATCGTGAACATCATCGCCTCACCGGGGATCATCTGCACGATGAGGACGGCGACGATGAAGGAACGGCGGCCGCGGAAGCGGATGCGGGCGACGGCGATCGAGGCGAGGAACGCCAGGATCAGCGTGACGACGAGCACGCCGACGGTCACGAGAGTCGACGAGAGCAGCCCGTGCACGAAGTCGGTCTGCCCCGGCGCGGCCTCGCGCGTCCATGCGGTGGCGTAGTTGCCCAGCGTGAAGTCGAAGGGCAGGAAGCTCGGGGTGCGGCTGATGATGCTCTCGCCGCGCGTGAACGACATGTTCAGCATCCAGTACACCGGGAACACCGAGCACACGAACACGACGAGCGCGGCGAGGTTCAACCCGGCCCGCGAGAGGACGCGGCGACGCGGCGGGCGTCGCACGGCCAGCGAGCGCGGCCGGGGACGCTTCGCGCGGCCGACCTCGCCGACGACCTCGTCGACCCCGACCGTGCCGAGCTGGGTCGCGGGGGTGACCTGAGTGCTCACAGCTCCTCCTCCTTGAGCGTGGTGCGGATGTATCCCCACGACAGGGTGAGGAGAAGCACGACCATGAGCACGCCGATCGCGCTCGTGACCCCGAACTCCCCCGGGCCCTGCCGGAAGATGTAGGTGCCGAGAACGTTCGTCTCGGAGATGAGGCCGCCCCGCTGCTGCAGCGCGTAAACCTGCGTGAAGATGCGGAGGTTCCAGATGACCTGGAGGACGACGACGACCGTGACGACGTTGCGGAGGTACGGGAACACGACGAGGCGGAAGCGCTGCCAGCCGACCGCTCCGTCGAGCGAGGCCGCCTCGAGCACCTCGGCGGGGACCTGCCCGAGCCCCGCGTAGAGGGTGAAGGCGGCGAACGGCACACCCTGCCACACCACGATCACGGTCAGGACGAAGAAGAACGACCACGGGTTCGCCAGCCAGGAGTGGTTGGTCCAGTCCGTCGAGCCCGTCATGGTGTTGAGTGCCCAGTTGACGATGCCGTACTGCGAGTCGAAGATCCATCCCCAGACGGTGGTCGCCGCCAGCGGCGGCATCGCCCACGCCAGCAGCAGACCGAGCGACACGAGCACACGCCAGCCGCGCCGGAGACGCGTCATCAGCACCGCGATCAGCGCGCCGAGCCCGACGATCAGCACGGTCATGGCGACCATCAGCCCGAGGCTGCGGACGAGCACGGCCGGGAAGTCCGACTGCGTGAAAACCTCGATGTAGTTCTCGAGACCGATGAAGTCGGGCAGCGTGCCCTGGACCTTGTTGCGGATGGCGTAGTCGGTGAACGACTGCACGAGCATCAGCACCGCCGGATAGCCGACCATCACCCCGAGGATGACGAGCGAGGGGCCGAGGAGCGTGAGTGCCCCGACGTTGTCGCGGCGTCGGCGCGACCGTTCCCGAGCCGTCGGCGCCGTCGGCGCCGGACGCTTGGCACGGCGGGATCGGCGGGGCGGGCGGGTGAGGACGTCTGTCATCGTCCTGTCCTCTCTGCGATCGTCGTGGGATGCGGAGCCCGGCCCCGCATCCCACGACGCCCGACTACTTGTTGAGGATCGCTTCGATCTGACCGTCGAGCTCGGTCGCGATCGCCGTGACGTCGCCGCCCTGCGCGATCTTGACGAGAGCGTCCTTGATGACGCCCGACGATTCGACCTCGGACCAGTTCGGGCTCGCCGGCACGGCCTTGGACGACGCGACGGCCTTGGCGGCCTCGGCCGTGATCTCATCGTCGGGGAGGAACTCGGCGAATGAGGTGAGCGCGGGGATGAGCCCGTTCTCGGCGAGGATCTTCTGGTAGCCCTCCGAGAGGATGATCTTCAGCGCGGCCTCGGCCTTGTCGGGGGCGTCCGACTTCGCCGCGATCGCGATGTTCGACCCGCCCGCGAAGACCGGAGCGACCTCGCCTGCGGTCATGCCCGGGAGGGCGAACGCCTTCAGGTCGGCACCGGCGGCCTCGGGGCAGCCGGGGGCCTTCGCGTCGTCAGCGGGCGCGAGGATCGACCACTTCACCCACGCGGGAGCGGAGAGGAAACCGACCTCACCGGCGCAGAACGGCACCTGCGGATCGGTCTCATCGGCGTCGGCCGGCGCGATGGTGGCGTTCTCGTACACGTCCTGGAGCATCTCGAGACCGGCGATGCCGCCCGAGCTGGAGAACCCGCCCTTCCAGGTGTCGCCGTCCTGCGTCGCGATCTCGCCGCCGTTCGCCCAGATGTAAGGCAGGGCGTTGTACCAGTCCTTGCCGGGCGCGTAGATGCCCGACTTCGTGGCCGTCGTCGCGGCGATGCCGTCGGCGACGTATTCCTCGAGTGTCGTGGGCACCTCGCCGCTGAAGGAGGAGGGCGAGTAGAAGACGATGCGCGATCCCGCGTAGTACGGGGCGGCATAGAGGCTGCCGTCCGCCGAACCGAGCTCGACGAAGCTCTGCAGCAGCTCGTCGCCGCCGAGGTCGGCCTCGAGGTCGGAGATGTCGAGGAACAGACCCTGGTCGATGAAACCGGGCGATTGCGTGTTGCCGACCTCGACCAGGTCGGGTGCGTCGTTCGACGACAGTGCGGCGACGTAGTTGTCCGCGGTGTCGGCCCAGGTCTTCTCCTCGATGGTCAGCGTCCAGCCCTCGTTCTCGGCTTCGAACGTCTTCTTGAGGTAGTCGCGGGCGTCCTGCGGCGTGTCGGTGCCGACCAGCCACACGGTCAGGTCTCCGGTCTCGGCGCTCTGTCCCGCGTCGCCACTCGCGCAACCGGCGAGCAGCAGGGCGGAGACACCGAGGAGCGACAGTGCTCCGAGGCTCTTCTTCATGGTGATTCCTTCTTCTCTGGTGTCGACGAGTCGGATGGCTCGTCCGGGTGTGGAGCGGATGGTGCGGGTGGGGCCTATGGAGCTGTGGAGCTGTGGAGCTGTGGAGCGAGGTCAGGAGACGCCGAGGCGTCCTGACAGGACCATGACGGCAGCGCCGCGCAGGACGATGTCCTGGCCCTGCTCCGTCATCCGCACCTGCAGCTCGTCGTGGAACGTGGCGAGCGTGCGGGTGCGCACCGTCTCGGCGGCGGCCCGTGCGAGCGCGCCGTCGAGAAGTTCTGCGGGGCCGGAGAGGACGACCTCCGACAGGTCGAGCGCGCCGACGATCGGCGCGAGCGCGATGCCGAGGCGCTCTCCCGCGTCGCGGAGGAGACCCTCGCGGTCGCTCGCGGGGCCGGCGGCGATGCGCGCGGAGAGCGACGGGACAGATATCCAGGCCTCGAGGCATCCCACCTTGCCGCAGGCGCAGTCGGGCCCGCCGTCGGTGCCCACCGTGACGTGACCGATCTCACCCGCGGCCGATCGCGCGCCGCGCAGTGGGTCGCCGCCGGTGAGCAGCCCTGCACCGACACCGCGGCCGACCTTGACGAGGATGATGTCGTCACCGGCTCCGCCGAACGTGTGCTCCGCGAGCACGGCGGCGTTCGCGTCGTTCGCGACGAGTACGGGCACTCCCACGGCTTCGCTCAGGATGCCGGTGAGGTCGACGCCGTCCCAGCCGAGGCCCGGCGCGGCAAGCACGACCCCGGACCCGTCGACGACACCCGGGGTGCCGACCCCCACCCCGAGCACGGGCGCGTGGGCGTCGCGCACGAGGGTGCGCGCCAGCTCCACGACCACCGCCAGGATGTCGGCACGGTCGTGCGGGACGGCAGCCTCGTGACGCGCGACGATCTCGCCGTCGAGGGTCATCACGGCCCCCACGAACAGATCGTTCCCCGACAGGTCGAGGCCCACGATGCGGTGCCCGTCACGAGCGAGGTCGATGAGGATGGCGGGCTTCCCCGGCCCCGCGGCCTCGCGCACGCCCTGTTCGGCGACGAAGCCGTCGCCGATGAGCTCGGCGACGAGGTCGGAGATCGTGACGCGGGTCAATCCGGTCTCGCGGGCGAGGTCGGCACGACTCATCGCTCCCCCGTGGAAGAGCCGTTCGAGGACGAGCGCGCGATTGTGGGCCCGAGCGTGCTCGGGCAGGATCTTCGCGCCCGGGCGCCGAGTGCGCGTCGTGCGCCTCGGGGCCTGGGTGTCGGAGCTCGTCATGTTTGTTAGTAGACCTTACGAATGGTCCGCGCACAAGCTTTCCGGACAGGTTTGCTAGCGATGTTTACAAACCCGTTACATCAGCGCCGCACGTCCGCCGCCGATGTCAAGGGGAACGTCGGAGCGCCGCTCCTCCGTAGGGTGGAGGAATCGCCGCCCCGAGGAGAACCCCATGAACCGTCGTCTGACCGCCGTCACCGTCACCGCGCTCGCCCTCGTCGCCCTGACCGGATGCACCGGAGGCGATGACTCCGCCTCCGGCGGCTCGACCCCCGCGAGCAGCCAGTCCGTCGAGGACGCGTGCACCCAGGTCAACGACGTCATGACCGAGGCGACCCAGGGCATCCAGGAGATCGATCCGTCCGACCCCGCCGCCGCGGCCGGCGCACTGCGCACGATCTCGGACGGCATGGGGGATGCCGCCGCCCAGGTGACGAACGAAGAGGTGTCCGGCATCCTGCCCGATCTGCAGACGGCGTTCTCGTCGGCGGCCGATTCGATGGAGGCCGTCGCCGCGGGCGACACCGATCGGGCGACGGAGCTGACCACGGCGCTGAGCGACGTGCAGGGCAGCATCGACACCTACACCGAGCTCTGCGGCGCCAGCTGACCGCGACGCGCGAGCCGGATCGGGCCTCTCGATAACGCTCTGGTTTCACTCAGGCCGCTCTCGGACTGCTGTCGCGTACCATGAGTCCCGAGTGCGCGTTCACGCGCAGACGGGGGTACAGCGGTGACGGATGTCGCGTCGAAGCACGATCACGAGAACACGGCCGAGTCGGACGTGCCTTCGAGCGAGTCCGGGCAGCGCGTCGAATGGGCACCCGCCGAGCCGTCGCGCAAGAAGCGTCACCTCGGCCTGTGGATCGGTGTGCCCGTCGGTGTCGTCGCCCTCGGTGCCGCAACCGCTTCGTTCTTCCTGATCGCCCCCGGGACGACCATCTCGGGAGTCCCGGTGGGATTCATGACGCCCGGCGCCGCCGCAGCCGCCGTGCAGGACCGCCTCGACCAGACCACCGTCACGCTCGGTGACGGCGGGGCCAGCGTCTCGGGCGCCGACCTCGGAGCACAGGTCGACGGCACCGCGCTCGCAGCCACGGCCTTCGACGCGCGACCCGCGTGGAACGTGACGCAGTGGTTCGGCGAGCCCATCGCCGCCACCGTGTCCCTAGACGAAGCGAGCGCCAGCATCGCCCTGCAGAGCGCCGCGGGCGACCTCTACGTCGAGCCCACCCCCGCATCCATCTCGTTCGACGGTTCGTCGTACGTCGTCAGCCCCGACGTCCCCGGTGCGGGAGTCGATCCCGAGGCGGCTCGCGCCGGACTGCAGAGCGCCCTCGACTCGGGCTCGACCGAGACCGTCATCGATCCCGACCTCACCCCCGTCTCGGCACTGACGACCACGTCCGCCGCCGAAGAGACGGCCGCCTCGCTGAACGGCATGCTCGACGGCGTCGGCTTCTACGTCGGCGATGAGCGCACGGTGCCCGTCGACCGCGCGACGGCGGCGAGCTGGCTCACCGTCGGCACGACGGACGACGGCTCGTTCGAGATCACGGCGGACCCCGCCGTGATCCAGCCCGTCGTCGACACCCTCCCGGGGCTCGTCGATCGCGCCCCCGTGAACGGCGTCGTGTTCGCCAACGCCGCGGGCGAGATCATCGACGACTCCGATGCCGGCCTCGACGGCCGGACGCTGACGTCGACCGACGGCATCGCCGCCGGCTTCGCCGAGCAGCTCGCCACCGGCGACGCCGCCTACCGCCTGCCGGTCGAGGTCGTTCCGGTCACGACGGAGACGATCACACGCCTGCTCGAGGTCGACCTCGGTGAACAGCGCCTCTACCTCAAGGAGAACGGCGTCGTCGTCGACTCGTGGCTCGTCTCGACCGGCCGCCCCGGCGCCGACACCCAGACCGGCTACTACACGATCGGCTGGAAGACGCCGCGCCAGGACATGCGGGGCACCGCTGCCGACTCGGGCGTCAGCTACGTTCAGCCCGACGTCAAGTGGGCCATGTACTTCAACGGCGATCAGGCATTCCATGGCGTCTACTGGCACAGCAACTGGGGCAACCGGATGAGCGCCGGCTGCGTCGGGATGCCCGACTCGCGTGCCGCCCAGATCTACCAGTGGGCCGTCGCCGGAACCGACGTCTACGTCCACGCCTGATCGGCGCAGACCGGCTGTTCCTGTCGCCTCATCCAATCGGCCGATGCGCGACGGATCGATCACCGTTAGCCTGTGACCATGGCTGACCTCCGAGTGGAAGAACTGTCGGCGTCGACGATCGTCGCGGTCAACAACCTGTCGCTGAAGCCCGGGCAGGAGCGCTTCGTCGTGCCCGAGAGCTACGCCATCGCCGCGACCGTGGTCGATCCCGCGACCTCGTGGCAGCGCGTCATCCTCGACGGCGACGAGGTCGTCGGCTTCGTCAGCGCGGGCTTCGACCCCGATGCGCCGCACGAGCATTTCCGTTCCGTGCTGTGGCGCATCAACGTCGACGCCGACGACCAGGGCCGCGGCGTGGGGCGCTTCGCGGTCGAGCAACTGGTCGACGAGGCGCGCAAGCGCGGGTTCGACTGCCTCAACGTCATCTACGAAGCGGGCGAGGGCGGGCCCGAGGCGTTCTTCACCCGCGTCGGCTTCACGCCCGTCGACGAGACCGAGTACGGCGAGGTCGTCGCCGAGATCCGCTTCTGACGGACTCCCCCGCACACGCAGCAGAACGCCCCGGACGCCGAAGCGACCGGGGCGTTCTGCTGCGTCAGCGCGGAGTCACAGCCCGTCGATGATGCCGTTCAGCGTCGCCGAGGGCCGCATGACGGCCGTGACCAGCTCGGCGTCGGGACGGTAGTAGCCGCCGATCTCCGCCGGCGAGCCCTGGACTGCGATCAGCTCATCGACGATCGTGGTCTCGTTCGCGGCGAGCGCTTCGGCGACCGGCGCGAAAGCGGCGGCGAGCTCGGCGTCGACCGTCTGAGCCGCGAGCTCCTGAGCCCAGTACAGCGCGAGGTAGAAGTGGCTGCCACGGTTGTCGATGGTGCCGAGTGCGCGACCCGGCGACTTGTCCTGTTCGAGGAACGTGCCGGTCGCGGCATCCAGCGTGTCGGCCAGCACCTTGGCGTGGGCGTTGCCGGTGTACTCCGCGAGGTGCTCGAACGAGGCGGCCAGGGCGAAGAACTCGCCCAGCGAGTCCCAGCGGAGGTAGTTCTCGGCGACCAGCTGCTGCACGTGCTTCGGAGCCGAACCGCCGGCACCGGTCTCGAACAGGCCGCCGCCGGCCAGCAGCGGGACGATCGAGAGCATCTTGGCGCTCGTACCCACCTCGAGGATCGGGAACAGGTCGGTCAGGTAGTCGCGCAGGACGTTTCCGGTGACGGAGATCGTGTCCTCGCCACGGCGGATGCGCTCGAGCGAGTAGCGCGTCGCGTCGGCGGGCGCCAGGATCTCGATCGTGAGACCGTCGGTGTCGTGCTCGGCGAGGTAGGTCTGCACCTTCGCGATGAGGTTCGCGTCGTGCGCCCGGTTCTCGTCGAGCCAGAACACGGCGGGCACGCCCGTCGCACGCGCGCGGGTGACCGCGAGCTTGACCCAGTCGCGCACCGCGACATCCTTGGTCTGCGTCGCCCGCCAGATGTCACCGGCCTGGACGTCGTGCGACAGCAGGACGCTGCCCGACGAGTCGACGACCTCGACGGTGCCCGCGGCGGGGATCTCGAAGGTCTTGTCGTGCGAGCCGTACTCCTCGGCCGCCTGAGCCATCAGACCGACGTTGGGCACCGAGCCGATCGTGGCGGGGTCGAGCGGGCCGTGCTCGATGACGTCCTCGATCGTCGCCTGGTAGACACCGGCGTACGACGAGTCGGGGATGACGGCGATCGTGTCGTCCTCGCCGCCGTCGGCGCCCCACAGCTTTCCGCCGTTGCGGATGAGAGCCGGCATCGAGGCGTCGACGATGACGTCGGACGGCACGTGCAGGTTGGTGATGCCCTTGTCGGAGTTGACGTACGACAGGCGGGGGCCGGCGGCGATCGCGGCCTCGAATGCGGCACGGATCTCGTCGCCGTTCGCGAGCTGCGACAGACCCGCGAGGATGGCGCCGAGACCGTCGTTGGGGGTGAGGCCCGCGGCCGCGAGGTCGTCGCCGTAGCGGGCGAACACGTCGGCGAAGAAGGCGCGCACGACGTGACCGAAGATGATCGGGTCGCTGACCTTCATCATCGTGGCCTTGAGGTGCACCGAGTACAGCACGTCTTCGGCGGCCGCCTGCGCGACCGTGTCGGCGAGGAAGGCGTCGAGGGCCGCGGCCGACAGGAAGGTCGCGTCGACGACCTCACCCGGCAGGACCTTCAGACCCGACTTCAGCTCGGTGACGGCGCCGTCCTGAGCCGTGAAACGGATGGTGAGGACGTCGTCGCCCTCGATGACCGTGGAGGTCTCGTTCGACTTGAAGTCGTCGTGGCCCAGCGTCGCGACACGGGTCTTCGACCCGTCGGCGAACGGCTTGTTGCGGTGCGGGTGCTTGCGTGCGTAGTTCTTCACCGACAGCGGGGCGCGGCGGTCGCTGTTGCCCTCGCGCAGCACGGGGTTCACGGCGGAGCCCTTGATGCGGTCGTAACGGGCGCGGACGTCCTTCTCATCGACGTTCTGCGGCTCGTCCGGGTAGTTCGGGATGTCGTATCCCGCGGCCTGCAGCTCGGCGATCGCGGCCTTCAGCTGCGGGATCGAAGCCGAGATGTTCGGCAGCTTGATGATGTTGGCCTCGGGTAGCGTCGCCAGTCCGCCGAGCTCGGCGAGCGCGTCGCCCACCTGCTGCTCGGGGGTGAGGTTCTGCGGGAAGGCGGCGAGGATGCGGCCCGCGAGCGAGATGTCGCGGGTTTCGATGGCCACGCCGGCCGCACCGGCGAAGGCCTCGACGATGGGCAGGAAGGAGGCGGTGGCCAGTGCCGGCGCCTCGTCGGTGTACGTGTAGATGATGGTCGAGTCGGGCACGTGTCGTCTCTCCAAAAAGCGCGTCGAGGGTCGTTCCTCAGCGTATCGCACGGGGGTGGTTCTCTCGATGTCGAGATATCTCTCGTGGCTCCGGGCTTCGCGCTAGGGTGAGCGCGTGCCGCGCTTCGATCTCTCGCTCGCCGACCTGCAGGACTATCGCCCGGAGGTGAGCGAGCCCAGTGATTTCGACGACTTCTGGTCGGCCACGCTCGCGGGCTCACGGGAGGCCGGCGGCGAGGTGACCGTGTCTGCGGCATCCGAGCTGTACACGACCGTCGACGTGCACGACGTGACTTTCCCCGGTTACGGCGGAGACCCCGTGAAGGCATGGCTCATCCTCCCCGCGCATCGCGAGGGACCGCTGCCCGCGGTCGTGGAGTTCGTCGGCTACGGCGGCGGGCGGGGCCTGCCCACCGAGCGGCTCGCCTGGGCGACGGCCGGATACGCCTCGTTCGTCATGGACACCCGCGGGCAGGGCAGCGTGTGGGGCAGCGGCGGCGAGACGCCCGACCCGCACGGATCAGGTCCAGCCGTGCCCGGCTTCATGACGCGCGGCATCGAGTCGCCCGAGACCTACTACTACCGGCGCGTGTTCACGGATGCCGTGCGCGCGGTCGACGCGGTGCGGTCGCTGCCGGAGGTCGACGCCTCGCGCGTGTCGGTCACGGGCGGCAGCCAGGGCGGCGGCATCGCCATCGCAGCCGCGGGCCTGAGCGAGGGGCTCGTCGCGGCGATGCCCGACGTGCCGTTCCTCTGCCACTTCGAGCGCGCCGTCGGTCTCACCGGCAGCGACCCCTATCAGGAGGTCGTGCGCTGGCTCGCCGTCCACCGCGGCGACGAGGCCCGGGTCTTCGAGACGCTGTCGTACTTCGACGGCGTGAACTTCGCCCGTCGCGCCGACGCCGCCACCCTGTTCTCGGTCGGGCTGCTCGACCCGGTGTGCCCGCCCTCGACGGTGTACGCCGCGTTCAACGCCTACCGCGGCGCCCACAAGGAGATGTCGGTCTTCCCCTTCAACGAGCACGAGGGAGGTCAGGGCCATCAGTGGGAGGCCCAGGCCGCATTCCTGCGTCGCGTGCTCGGAGGCGTCGCATGAGCGCACGCAGGGTGCTCGCCATCGACGCGGGGCAGAGCGGGATCAAGGTGCGCGCGACTGCGGCATCCGGTGGAGACCTGCTCTTCCCCGGCATCCGCACCGGCGAGCCGCTGCTCCCCCAGCTCGCCGCGGTCGTCACCGAGACCGCCGCGCGCACGGGCTCGCCGGCCGACGTGGTGGTCGCAGGCATCTCGGGACTGACCGACGCGAACGCCGACGCAGACGCTCTGCTCGCCCTGACGGCGGGCCAGGGCGTGCGCGGGGTCGTGCTCGCGCACGACTCGACGACCTCGTTCCTCGGCGCGCTCGGTGACCGACGCGGGGCCGTCGTCGCCGCCGGGACCGGAGTCGTCACGCTGGCCGTCGGCGCCGAGACCACCGCGCGCGTCGACGGCTGGGGCTGGATCATGGGCGACGCCGGAAGCGGGTACTGGATAGGCCGCGAGGCGCTGGATGCCGTCATGCGCGCCTACGACGGTCGCGGACCGACCACCGAACTGACGGCGGCGGTGTCGGACCGGTGGCCCGATCTGCCCCAGGCGTACATGAGCCTGCAGGCCGACCCCGATCGGGTCCGCGTCGTCGCGAGCTTCGCCGCCGTCGTCGCGCGCGCGGCCGACTCCGGCGACGCTGTCGCGCGGGACATCTCGGTGCGCGCCGCGCACGAGCTCGCGCAGAGCGTGCGCGCGGCGATCGCCCAGGTCCGCACCGACGAGGAGACCTTCCCGGTCTGCGCGATCGGCGGCGTGTTCGGGTCGGCCGCGCTGACGGAGGCATTCACCGCCGACCTGCACGCGGGCGACGCGTCGGTGCGCCTGGTGCCCCCTGTCGGCATCGGCATCGACGGCGTGGTCGCTCTCGCCGACCTCGACGACTCGCACCCTCTCGCCGCCGTCACCCACCACGCCGGCGTCATCCACTGAGCCCCGCCGAGAACGCACCCCGCCCGCGAGAACGCACCCTCGCGGGTACGTTCTCGCGGCGACGGTGCGTCCTCGGCGCGGACTCAGACGAGCGACTCGCGCCAGGCGCTGTGCAGCTGGGCGAACTTGCCGGTGCCGGCGATCAGCGCGGCGGGGGTGTCGTCCTCGATGATGCGGCCGTGCTCCATCACGAGCACCCGGTCGGCGATCGCGACCGTCGACAGGCGGTGCGCGATGATGATCGCCGTCCGGTCGGCGAGCAGCGTGCCCAGGGCCTCCTGGATCTGCCGTTCGCTCGGGATGTCGAGCGACGCCGTCGCCTCGTCGAGGATCAGCACCGCAGGGTCGGCGAGGAACGCGCGCGCGAACGAGATGAGCTGACGCTGCCCCGCTGAGACGCGGCCGCCGCGCTTGTTGACATCGGTGGCATAGCCGTCGGGCAGCCGCTCGATGAACTCGTGCGCGCCGACCGCACGCGCCGCCGCCTGGATCTCGTCCATCGTCGCGTCCGGCTTGCCGAGCGCGATGTTGTCGGCCACCGTGCCGCTGAAGAGGTACGCCTCCTGCGTGACCATGACGATCGCGCGGCGCAGATCCTTCGGATGAAGCTGACGCAGATCCACACCGTCGAGGGTGACGCGTCCCTTCGTCGGGTCGTAGAACCGCGCGACGAGCTTGGCGAGCGTCGACTTGCCGGCACCGGTCGTGCCGACCAGCGCGATCGTCTGACCCGCGGGCATGTCGAGCGCGAAGTCGGGCAGGATCGTGACGGCATCCGAGTATCCGAACGTGACGTCCTCGAACCGCAGGTGGCCGCGGGCCTGCCGCAGATCGACCGGCTCGGTGGGATCGGGAACCGTCGGGTCCTCCTCGAGCACGCCCGACACCTTCTCGAGCGCCGCCGTCGCCGACTGGTACGAGTTGAGGAAGAAGGCGACCTCCTGCATCGGCGCGAAGAAGTTGCGCACGTACAGCACGGCCGACAACAGGAAACCGAGGCTCAGCGTGTCGTCGACGACCCGGAACCCTCCCCACGCCAGCACGAGGGCGAGCGAGACGGATGCCACGGCCATGAGTGCCGGCTCGAACGTTCCGAACAGGCGGATCGAGCGCATGTTGACATCGCGGTAGTCGCTCGAGAGCCCCCCGAACTCGGCGTCGTTCGCGGGCTCCTTACGGAACGCCTTGACCGCGCGGATGCCGGTCATCGACTCGACGAACTTCACGATCACCTTCGCGCTGATCACGCGCGACTCGCGGTACACGACCTGCGAGCGCAGGTAGAACCAGCGCATGAGCAGGAACAGCGGGATGCCCATGACCGCGAGGATGACGCCCGACTGCCAGTCGAGCAGCAACAGCGCGATCATCGTGAACCCGCCGTAGAGCAGACCCGAGACGAGCTCGTTCAGGCCGCCGTCGAGCAGCTCGCGGATAGTGTCGAGGTCGCTCGTCTGCCGCGAGATGATGCGGCCCGACGTGTACGACTCGTGGAACTCGAGGCTCAGCCGCTGCGTGTGGCGGAAGATCCGCTTGCGCAGGTCGATCATGACCGCCTGGGTCAGGCGAGCCGCGACCACGGCGTACCAGCCGATGAGCGCGGCACCGCCGACAGCGGTGACGAGGAAGACGACGACGACCGCGATGGTCGGCATCCAGTCGGCTTCCTCCTGGACGGCAGGCAGGGCGTTCGCGATCCCCCAGCCGACGAGGGCGGGGCCGGCGACGCGCAGCGCCGTCGAGACGACGAGCACGACCGCCGCCAGCACGAGCTGCATGCGCAGCGGTGAGACCAGCGACCCGAGCAGGCGCAGCGAGCGGCGCCGGATCTCCCGGCTCTCCTCGCGGGTGTAGTCGGAGCGGTCCTCGCCGCTCGTCCCGGTGACGGTGCTCACAGGGTCACCTCCGTTTCGTCGCGTCGGTCATGGTCGTGTCGGTCATGGTCGTGTCGTTCCTGGTCGTCCTCGAGGCTCGAGATGACGTGCCGGTAGTGCTCGCTCGTGCGCAGCAGCTCGGAGTGGGTGCCGACGGCGGTCACCCGCCCCTCTTCGAGCAGCGCCACACGGTCGGCGAGCGTCACCGTCGAGGGGCGGTGCGCGACGATGAGGGCCGTCGTGTCGGCGAGCACCTCGCGGAGCGCGTCCTCGACGAGCGCCTCGGTGTCGACGTCGAGCGCGGACAGCGGGTCGTCGAGCACCAGCACGGCCGGGCGGGCAGCGACAGCGCGGGCGAGCGCCAGACGCTGCCGCTGACCGCCCGAGAGGCTGAGCCCCTCTTCTCCGATGACCGTGTCGACCCCGTCGGGCAGCGCGTCGACGAAGTTCGCCTGCGCGACCGAGAGCGCCTCGCGCATGACCCGCTCGGCCTCCGCACTTCCGCGTTCGAGGTCCTCGCGACCGAGCAGCACGTTCTCGCGGACGGTCTGCGAGAACAGCGTCGCGTCCTCGAAGGCCATGCCGACGTGACGGCGCAGCTCGTCGAGCCGCAGATCCCGCACGTCGATCCCGTCGAGCAGCACGCGGCCTCCCGTGACGTCGTACAGCCGCCCGGGCAGCGTCGTGAGCGTCGTCTTTCCCGACCCGGTCAGCCCGACGAGGGCCATCGTCTCGCCGGGACGCAGGGCGAGGTCGATGCCGTCGAGCAGATCGCGCTCGCTGTCGGGGGCGTCCTGGTACCGGAAGTGAGCGCCCTCGAAGACGAGCTCGCCCCGCGGCTGCGCGATGGTCGTCGGGTTCTCGGGGTCGACGATCGAGTTCTGCTCGTCGAACACCTCGAAGATGCGGTCGGTCGCCGTGCGCGCGTCGACGAGGAACGAGAAGAGGAAGCCGATCGACTCGACGGGCCAGCGCAAGATCGTCGCCATCGCAAAGAAGGCGATCAGCGAGTCGACGCCCAACTCGCCCGCCTGGACGAGGTAGATGCCCGCGCCGAGGCACAGTGCGAAGGCGATGTCGGGCAGCAGCACGAGCCAGAACCAGATCCAGCCGACCGCCTTGGCCTTCTTCACCTCGGTCTCGCGCAGGGTCTCGGCCTGGCGCGTGAACTTCTGCAGGGCGTGTCCGCCGCGGCCGAACGCCTTGAGGACGCGGATGCCGTGGACCGACTCCTCGACAGCCGTCGCGAGGTCTCCGGCCTGGTCCTGGCTCTGCCGCGAGAGCAGACCGTAGCGGTTCTCGAAGACGAACCCGGCGATCCACAGCGGCGCGGAGACGACCACGAAGATCGTGCCCAGCAGCCAGTGCCACCGGAACAGGATGATCGAGCCGACGACGATCGTCACCATGTTGACAACGAGCAACACGATCCCGAAGGCCAGCCAACGGCGGATGAGGCTGATGTCCTGCATCATCCGGCTCAGCAGCTGACCCGACTGCCAGCGATCGTGGAAGGCGACCGGCAGGCGCTGCAGGCGCGCGAAGAAGTCGGTGCGCAGCTCGTACTCGACCTTCGTCGCGGGCGCGAGCACGAACCAGCGGCGCGCCCAGACCATGAGTGCTTCGAGCAGGCCGAGGGCGAGCACGGCACCGGCGCCGAGGACGATGAGCCACGGGTCACCCGAAGAGATCGGCCCATCGGGACCGACGATCACCTCGAGGACGAGCGGGATGCCGAGAGCCAGCAGGCTCGCGACGAGCGCGCTGGCGAAGCCGAGACTCAGTCGCGGCAGCACCGGTTTGGCGAAGGGGAGCAGACGCGCGAGCGCGCGCGGCGTGGACAGACGAGGGGGCGTCGAGGAGGTCATGATCCTGAAGAGTGTCGAACGGATGCCGAGAACGGCGAGGGGGCGCGCACAGGCGCGACCAGGCGGGGCGTGGGCCCCGAAGGAGGGAACGTCGGAAGCGGTGAAGCGCTTCCCGGAACTACCGGACGATTCCTCCGCGTGCGGAGCGCCCGTCGACCGTGACGAGGAGAGCGACGGACTTCGTGATGACGATGGCCGGTGACATGGCTTCCTCCTGGGGTCAAGCGGACGGAGCGCCCGCTGCACACACGGGAGCCCTCCAGGCTATACCTGTGTATTCGCTGAGTGCAAGGACGAATCCGCACTCAGCCGTCGCGCCGCGCCTCCCGCGCCTCTCGCGCCAGCAGCCGCTCCTTGACCTCGACGCCCCACGCGAAGCCGCCGAGCGCTCCGCCGGTGCGGAGCACGCGGTGACACGGTACGAAGAGGGCCGCCGCGTTGCGCGCGCAGACGGATGCCGCCGCGCGCACCGCTCCGGGCGAGCCGAGCGCCGCCGCGAAGCCGGCGTAGGTCAGGGGTTCCGCGGGGACGATGCGGCGGAGCGCCTGCCAGCCGGCGCTCTGCATCGCCGTTCCCGACTGGCGCACCGGCACCGCATCGATCGCCACGAGGTCGCCCGCGTAGTAGGCGGCGACCGCGGCGGCGGCATCCGTGGGGGCCTCGATGACCCGCGTGGGGCGGGCGGCCGGCCGGAGCCGGTCGAGGATCGCGACGGGGTCGGCCGTCCACCCGGACGCGAGCACCTCGCCACCCACCTCGAGGATCGTGAAGGGGCCGTCGGGCGTCTCGACCGTCTGGATCGAAGCGGCCTCGACCTGCACGGTCTCGATCGGAGCGGGGGTGGCGGATGCGACGGTCATGATCGGGCCTTTCGGGACGGTGGGAGGGTCGGCTCGGTCGTGCTCGCGCGCCAGGCCTGCGTGACGGGGGCGGCGTACCAGAGATGCGCCATGAGGTAGCTGCGCCAGGGCGCGGCGCGTTCGGCCCACGCGACGAGCTCGGACGGACCGGCCGGGATGCCGGCTGCGGCAGCCCCCGCCCGAGCCGCGACGTCGCCGGGCAGGAGGATGTCGGGATCTCCGAGCACCCGCATCCGCACGTAGTCGGCGGTCCAGGGCCCGATACCCGGGAGGGCGAGCAGAGCGGCGCGCTGTTCGTGCGTGTCGTCGCCGGGAGACAGTCGCAGCGACCCGTCGGCGAGCGCCGCGGCAGCGCCGACGATCGCGCGGATGCGGGCGCCGGGCCCCCGCAGTACGTCGGCCCCATGCTCGGCGATCGCCGACATCGTCGGGAAGAGGATCGCGGGGCCGACCGCGGTCTCGACCGGTTCGCCGAGCTCGGCGGTCAGTCGGCCCTGCACGGTCCGGGCCGAGGCGACGCTGATCTGCTGGCCGATCATCGCGCGGATGAGCATCTCGTCGGGGTCGATCGCCGCCGGCAGGCGCACGCCCGGGATCCGCGCCACGAGAGGAGCCAGCTCGGGGTGCCGCGCGAGCGCTTCGTCGACGGCGGTCGGATCGGCGTCGAGATCGAACAGCCGGCGCACGCGCGCGATGAGGGTGGACAGGTCGGCGAGCGAGGCGAGTTCGGCGCGCAGACGCACGCGGCCCGCGTCATCCTGGCGCACCTCGAACCACGCCGGACCGCCCGCCAGCCGGATCACGCGGGCGAACGAGCGCTCGTCGCCCGACTCGACCCCGGGGATCGCGTGCGCGCGCATCCACCCGAACAGGCCCACCGCGTCGAACGGCTCGCGCACCGGCAGGACGAGGTCGATGCGGCCCGGCGTCCGCTCCCCCGCCTGCCGGCGTGCCCGCAGCTGGCCGGGAGGCATCGCGAAGACCTCGCCGACCGTCTCGTTGAACTGCCGGACGCTCGAGAAGCCCGCGGCGAAGGCGACGTCGGCGATGGGCAGGTCGGTGTCGACCAGCAGCGTGCGCGCCGTATGGGCGCGGTGCGCGCGGGCGAGCGCGAGAGGCCCGGCGCCGAGCTCGGCCGCGAGCAGCCGGGTGAGGTGCCGCGATGAATAGCCGAGACGGGATGCCAGCCCCGGGACGCCCTCGCGGTCGACGACGCCGTCGGCGATGAGGCGCATCGCACGCGCGGCGAGATCACCGCGGAGGTTCCACTGCGGCGACCCGGGGGTGGCCTCGGGCAGGCAGCGCTTGCAGGCGCGGTATCCGGCCTCGTGGGCGGCGGCGCTCGTCGGATAGAAGGTCACGTTGGCGGGCTGGGGCGTGCGGGCGGGGCAGCTGGGCCGGCAGTAGATGCCCGTCGAGCGGACGGCCGTGACGAACTGTCCGTCGAAGCGGCGGTCGCGCGCGTCGATTGCGCGGTACCGCTCGTCGAACGTCATCCCGTCACTGTGCATGCCCCCAGCCTGACACGCCCCGCCGACACCGGCTCGCGGAAATCGGACACGGCTGTTCCCGGCTCCCTCTCCGTCGACTCGCCACAGAATGCGGATGCCGCCCCCGACGGATCCGCGCTTTCTGGCGAGTCGACGGTGAGGTCAGCGAGGCGGAAACGAGAACGACGGCATCACCGCGGCGGGATCGGAGCGTCCGTCACGAGCGGCTGCGGCTGGACCGGCGTGCCGTCTTCGTCGTAGTAGACGGGGCCGTCGGGCGGGAAGTAGAACTGCGGCACCGACGACGGGCCTTCGGTCGCGGGGAGCCGACGCCAGACGTCGTCGGGGTACAGCTCCTCGCCGAACATCGTGGTGAGGATGTCCGAGCTCGACCCGGCCGTGCAGGCGGTCTCGCTGGAGACGAGCACGCGGCCGTCGAGGGGCCGGATCACGACCACGGTACGCGCAGCGTCGCTCTCACCCACGACCGTCACCTCTCGGGCATCCCCCGAACCGCGCTCGACGGTCTCCGCGTCGACGCCGAGCTCGGTGAACCCTTCGGATGCCGCAGCCGCGATCTCCGCGGCATCCCGATGCGGCAGCTCGAGCGCGCGCACCGCCGTGAACGAGTACCCCGTGTCCGAGCTGACGCCCAACTGACATCCGCTCGGGCGGGCTCCGTACTGTCCCTGGTCGACCCGCCAGTCGGTCGGCTCGATCGCCATGATCACCGTGTGCAGCTCATCGGCCATCGCCGTGAACTGCTCGCGCGCCTGCGTGTACACGTCCGTGGCCGGCTGTTCGTCACTCGGCGTCGCCGCACACGAACTCATCATCAACACCAATCCGACGGTGAAAGCCGTCATCGTCATCCGCGAGGTCGATCTCATCAGTCACGTCCGGTAGGGGTCAACGGGCAGCCATCGCAGCCAATCGGGCAGATCCCAGAAACCGCGCTCGCTGCCTTCGCCGTCCATCTCCGTCCCGGGCTCACCGGTCAGGACGATCTGCTGGATGTTGTAGAACGATTCCGATCCTTGCACGAGGTACCCCTCGCCATCGCCCGACGGAAGCGGGCCGTTGCCGCCCTCGTGGGCACCGTGCCCCGGGGTAGGTGCGAGGTGCTCATCGCCCGCGTAACCGCCGTCACTGCCGAACTCGGTCACGCCGGGGAGTGTCTCGGGCACCGTGCCGTGCGCGCCTCCCCAACTCGTGTCACGGCCGATGCGAGCCCATGCGTCGTTCTCCGACAGCGTCGCGTACATGCGCAGGCCGTCGGCGTTCTGGAGGTTCGACAGCACCTGCGGATCGCTCGGGAAGCCGGCCGAGCCCACGGCGATGAACTGGTCGACGCCGAGCGCGTCGGGGCGCGAACCGATCGCGAGGGCAGCGGTCGTGCTGCCGTAGGAGTGCGCGATGACGGCCTTCTCAGCCGTCGGATGCACCGCGTCGATTCCCAGCAGGAACGAGCGGAGCGCTGCCGCGCCGTCGCGCGCCCGCTCCATGCCGGGCTCTTCGATCTCGTTGGGAGAGTCGTAGCCGAACCACGCGATCGTCGCGAGGCCCGGTCCGGCGTTGTTGAGCGCGCGAGCCGAGTCTCCCCATTCACCGATGCCCGCCACCGACGAGTTCATACCGGGGACCAGCACGTTGATGTCCGTTGCGGAAGCGAGATCCCCGTAAGCCAGTGCCGCGGTGGTCTGCGCCGAGCCGTCGGGATCGAACGAGATCAGGAGAGGGAAGGGAGGACCATCCGTCAGCTCTTCCCACAGCGCCGCGACGTCGTCGCCGAGGGCGCCGTCCGGATGCGTGGCCAGCAGCGCTTTCAGGCGCTCCCGGTTGACCCGCCCGCGGACGTCGTAGGGGATGCCGTCGAGGTTGCCGATGATGTCGGGATGCGCCCCGATGATCTCGTCGATGAGCTCCTCGTGCAGCTCGGAGTTCGTCAGCCACAGCTCGAGCACCGCCTGCGGGGTGTCCGCCGCGAGCAGCTGGTCGAGGAGGTTCTGCGCCTGCGACGTCATGGCCGGCCCCGCACCGCCGGCGAGCTCGGCGAGCGCCGCGTCGTAGGCTGCGTCCCACGCGGAGTAGTGGCTCTCGAACTGCTCCCACAGATCGGCGAGATCGCGCGCTGCGGCGTCCCGGGCGGCGACGGCATCCTGCGCCGCATCGTTCGCGCGCCGGACGTCGGACGGCTCGCCGGAGCGCGAGGTCCACAGCGCGTTGAGCCCCGCTTCATCGGCCGCGGCTGATGCCGACGACAACGACGCGTGGGCGGATTCGATGTCGTCGATGAGCCGGTTCGCCGCCTCCGCCGACGACGAGAACGCGTCCGCGTACCGCTGCAGCACCCCCGCAAGAAGCTCCGCCTCGGCGATCTCCGCGGCCAGGCCGCTGGCGACCTCTTGTGCTTTGGAGCGAGCCGACCGGATCGATGCGCCGACGCCGTCGAGATCGGTCGCGGACTGGACGGTCGTACGGAGGTCACCGAGCGAGCCGGCCACACGGCTGAAAGCGCCGCTCCACCAGCTCATCGACCCGGGATTGCCCTCGAGGCGTTCGAGCGGGTAGCCGCGGTTCGGCGAGGTGAGTGTCACGGCTGCTCCTGCCCGGTGAGCTCGACGTCGAGGTCGGAGTAGCGCGTCGCGATCGCGGTCAGCAACGCGCCGACCTCGGATGCCGCTGTGGTGCGCTCGAGTACGGCGCGATTCAGCCCGCTGAGCCGCCGGTTCATCTCGAGACGGAGCGCGACCCGGTGCGCGGGGTTCTCGACACCGGTGTCGTCGCCTTGGATGTCGGCGTTGTCCATCACCGCGCTCGAGACCCGCGTCTGGATCGCATCCGCGGCGCTCGTGAGCGCGTGGTAGTAGATCTCGACGTCTGACATCGGGCCCCCTCCGCCGGCTCGGTCCGGCCGACGCTCACACGCTATCGACAGGCCCGATGCCGCGTCGATGGGGAGAACTCCCCTGCCGTGCCCCGCCCGTCGCTGCCGCGGTGTCCACCGGTCCACCCGCGTCGCGACCGGCTCGCCGTGCCGCGAACAGGCTCACTCGCCCCCAGCTCCCTCGCACGCGCGGGATGGGCCGGCTCAGCCTGTCGACGGCACACGCCACGGCGAGCAGCGGCGGACGGGGCGGGCCGCGCTGCGCGCCGGCGCGCGGCGCGCTGAGTGACCCGTGCGCAGGCTCAACCCCGGCCGATCGCCCTCCACCGGCCGGATGGCACCGCTCAGCCTGTCGACGGCGCACGCGAACACCCCCACCCGGCGCGCGTCCGCTCCCGTCTGGCGACGTGATTCCCGCGAAGCGGCCGAGCGCAACCGCTGGCGCGCAGCCCGCGACGGGGTTAGCGTCGCGACATGAGCGAACGCACCTACGACCTCGTCGTCATCGGAGCCGGTCCCGTCGGAGAGAACGTCGCCGACCGTGCCGTGCAAGGCGGCTTGAGCGTCGCTATCGTCGAGAGCGAGCTCGTCGGCGGCGAGTGCTCGTACTGGGCGTGCATGCCGTCGAAGGGTCTGCTGCGAGCCGGCGCCGCCCTCCGCGCGGCCCGCGCGGTCGACGGCGCGAAGCAGGCGGTGACGGGCGAGATCGATGTCGCAGGGGTGCTTCGGCGCCGCGACTCGCTCACGTCCGACTGGAACGATTCCTCGCAGGTCGAGTGGCTCCAGGGGGCCGGCGTCGACCTCGTCCGCGGGCACGGCCGCCTCGCCGGCGAGAAGCGCGTCGAGGTCACCGGATCCGACGGTTCCGTCACCACGCTCGTCGCTCGCCACGCTGTCGCGGTGTGCACGGGTTCGGCGGCGCTCCTGCCCGATGTCCCGGGCCTCGCCGACGTGTCGCCGTGGACGAGCCGTGAAGCGACCGCCGTGCAGGAGGTGCCGGGCTCGCTCGCGATCGTGGGCGGCGGTGTCGTCGCGGCGGAGATGGCCACGGCATTCGTCGACCTCGGCAGCGAGGTGACGCTCATCGCGCGCAGCCGCCTGCTCGGACCGATGGAGCCCTTCGCCGGCGACCTCGTCGCGCAGTCCCTCACCGATCGGGGCGCGCGGGTGCTGCTGCACACCGATCTCGTGTCCGCCCAGCGCGTCGATGACGGTCAGGTCGAGCTCGAGCTGTCGAACGGCACGCGCGTCCGCGCCGACGAGGTGCTCATCGCGACCGGACGCGTGCCCCGCACGGAGGATCTGGGGCTGGATGCCGTCGGGCTCGAGGCGGGAGCGTGGCTGGATGTCGACGACACGATGCTCGTCCGCGGATCCGATTGGCTCTACGCGGTCGGCGACGTCAACCACCGGGCCCTTCTCACCCACCAGGGCAAGTACCAGGCCCGGGCCGCCGGCGACGTCATCGTCGCCCGCGCGACCGGCGGCACCGTCGACGACGCACCGTGGGGCGCGCACGTCGCGACCGCCGACCACGGAGCCGTGCCGCAAGTGACCTTCACCGATCCCGAGGTCGCCTCGATCGGTGAGACCGAGGCGTCCGCGCGTGCTGCGGGGCGCAACATCCGCGTGCTCGACTACGACCTCTCGTGGATCGCCGGCGCGTCGACGCGTTCGGATGCCTACACCGGTCAGGCACGCGCGATCGTCGACGAGGACCGCGGCGTGCTCATCGGCGCGACGTTCGTGGGGGCGGATGTCGGTGAGCTGCTCCAAGCCGCGACGATCGCGGTCGTCGGCGAGGTTCCGCTCGCGCGCCTGTGGCACGCGGTGCCGGCGTACCCGACGCTCAGCGAGGTGTGGCTGCGCTTCCTCGAGACCTACGGTCGCCCGACCACCTGAGTCGCAGCGGCGAGACCGACGACCGGGGCGCCGCGGCCCCGGTCAGGCTCCCGGCGTCTCCCAGCGCAGGCTCGACGCCGACAGGTCGAAGAGCGTCTTCATGAGAACGAGCGGCTCGTCGTCGGCGGGGGCGGCGACCGGCCGCGCGATCGAGACGGTCAGCTGGAGCGCCTGGCGCCGCCGCGTCCCGGGAATCGGGGTGAGGTAGCCGATCTCCGTCGCGAGGTAGTCCTGCCCGTCGAGGGTGCGCCGCGTCTCACGCTCGAAGCGCAGGAAGCGCTTGTCGCCGAGCAGCGGCGTCGCGCCGCCCTCGCGGATCAGCGCCCCCACGAGCGGGTCGAGGTTCTCGGCGGTAGCGGTGCGCGTGGACGCGACCATCGACGCCGGCAGCACCAGTGCGGCGTCGTCCTCCGCGGTAGGGGTGAACAGCGCGATCACGTCGGCCGACGCCATCGCGCCGAAGGCCTGCGCGAGCATGGGCTGCAGCCGGGCGTACAGGTCGGGGCGATGGGCCTCCAGCAGACGACGGCGCGCGTCGGAACGCAGCTGGTCGAGCGTGGCGGCGTCGACTCCGCGTCGCACCCATCCCGTCGGAAGCGCGAGGACGAAGTCGGGCCTCTCGGGGAGCCCCATCGCGGCGCGCAGCGAGACCCGCGCGGGGGCGGGCGACATTTCGGACGGGGGCTGGGTCTCGGTCGTGTCGGTCACGATCGTCCTCTCGTCACCGACGCCGTTCGGCATCGATCAGGTGCAGGGTTCCGGGGTCGCGCGACAGCGCGAGTTCGAGGGTCTCGGCGTCGATCAGTCCGCGCTCGTGCAGGACGGCCAGGGCCGCGTTGCGGTCGTCGACCATGGCCTGGCGCTCGTCCCACGGGAGCGAGGCGATGCGGGCGCGGATGTCGCCGGCTCCGAGCCCGGTCGCGGCGACGGCTTCGCCGTCACCCTCGGGCTCGCGGACCCGGAAGCGCACGAGCATCGCGATCGCGGCGACCGCTGAGACGCCGAGTGCGATGAACACGGGCGTGCGCCCCCACTCCCAGTCGGCGTAGCCGTCGAGCTCGGCGATACCGGGCATCGTCCCGAGGGTCAGCACGGCCATCGCGGCCGCGACCAGGGGGACGGAGAACTCGGGCCACGAGAATCGTGCACCGCGGACGAGCCAGGCGACTAGGAACACCGCCTGCCCGATGGCCGTGATCGTGAACATCACCGCGGCGATCGGGATCGAGCGCTCCGCCTCGATCCGGTAGAACTCGAACCGGTCGCCCATGAGGACGGCGAGCCCCAGCACCGGCACGATGGCGGCGGCGATCCAGATCGCGGCGACCGCGATGAACCCGATGCCGCGAAGCGGGGACCTCGACCGTGTCTTCCGCTCTCGCTGCGCGATCGCCGCGCCGTCGGCTCCGAAGTGTTCGAAGATCTCGGGATGCCGCTGGTAGGCCATCACCTCCAACTGCGCGAGACGCACCTCGGACGACAGCGAATGGTCCTCCGCCCAGGCTCGGGCGGACGGGTACAGGAAGCTCATGATGTCGGCACGGTATCAGGCCAGCGTTCGTCTGCGGAGAAGCCGCTCGGCAGCGATGCGACGACCGGTTCGCCGTCCGGGCCCAGGAGGGCGAGCGTCTGCACGAAGTCGTGGAACGAGCCGACCAGAAGAGCGAACAGCTCGGGGATGGTGGGCTGGAGGCTCGCGTGCACGACGACATCACCCGCGATGAAGAGGAAGTCGAGGCCGACGAGATCGACGTCGCCGGCATCCACCGTCGTGGGGCGCTGGATGCCGACACCCATCCGTTCGGCCTCGTAGACGAGCCCAGCCGCGGGATCGAGCACGAAGCCTTCTGGCGCGGTGCCGAAGGCCACGAACGCGTGTCCGACGAGCGGGGCCGGGGCGGGCCAGAGCTGGAACGCCAGCGCCGCCTCCTCCGGGCGCGCGACCAGACCTGCCCGCAGCAGGTCGGCCGCCGGCTGATCGTGGGAGGCGTCCCAGCGCTCGGCCCACCCGTCACGGAGCTGCGCGAGAGAGTCACCCACCCAGATGTCGACGTCGGCGACATCCGCGGGCAGCAGGAGCCAGCCGCCCTGCTCGGAGGTCGCGTCGAGACGCCACTGCCCCGCACCCCACCCGTCGGGCATTCGGTCGGTCACAGGACCGCCCCCACCCACGGGAAGACCGAGCTCGGCTTACGGTCGGCGTTGCCGGTCCACAGGGCGATCTTGTCGAGCGCGGCCCAGCTGCCGGAGGCCATCGTGTAAGCGCCCTGCCACGCGCCGGAGATGACCGTGGAGTTGCACCACCCGCGCGCCGAACCGGCGACCGCCTCGGCGAGGTTCGTCACACCGGTCGAGTTCTGCCCGAACATGAAGCGGCACATGATGTCGCCCACGCCGGCCGGGTTGTTCATCTGCCACAGGCCGCGTGCCCCGTTGCCGATGCTCGAGAAGAAGCCCCCGCTGAATCCCGAGATGGTGCGGAGCGACCGCAGCTGCCCGGCAGCCGCCGACCAGTTGGCGGGCCGCAGTCCGAACGCCATGTCGGCACCGAAGTCGAGCATGCCCGTCTTGCCCTGGAACAGTTTGCCGACCTTGCCGATCGGCAGGACGCTGATGATCGCGATGACGAGCTTCTCGGGCCCGGCATCCCCTCGGAAGACCTGATAGATGGTCAGCAGCAGCGTGATGACTCCGATGATCGAGCCGATGAGGGCGAAGATCGGGCCGCCGATGATGATGCCCAGGATCGCCACGGCGATGCCGATGTAGCCCAGGACTTCGATGACGACGGCGATGACTCCGTCGAGGTCGTCCCAGAAGTCGTCTCGGATCGCTCCCTCGAGGACGTCGCCGATCGAGGATGCCGCGCGGTCGAACGCTTCCTCCCACGTGTCGTAGTGGCGGTCGAAGACGGCACCCTCGTCGCGGAACTGGTCGTACAGCTCTTGCTTGCGGGCGTCGTCCTTCGCATCCTGCGCCTGCTGCAGCGCCTCGGGAGAGCCCGGCTCGGGGTCGACGGCGAGCGTGAATCGGTCGCCCAGCGTTCCCGGCGCACTGTTGTACGCGTTCCAGGCGGCATCGGCAGCCGACACGGCGGCGGCGATCAGCGGCTGGACCGACGAGACGGCGCGACCGTACTCGACCAGGATCGGGCCCGTGGGCTCGTACATCTCGCCGGCGCGGCGCAGCTCGGCGTGCGTGTCGCCGACGATCTCGCGGACCTTCTCGATCGCCTTACCCTGCTGACCGTCCTCGCCCTCGACGAGATCGCGCAGCACCTCGGCGCTCTGGACCATCTGCCGGCCGATCGACTCGATGCGGTATCCGCGGGTCGTGATCGTGCCGCCATCGCCCTCCAGAGTCGTGATGCTGCGACCCCGCGGCGACCCCTCCATGAATATGCTCACGTCATCTCCTCCATCACATCGGCGACGGACGCGACGCGGAGCTCAGCCCCGACGCGTCGATGTCCATCTGCGATGCCGTCTCGTCATCCCAGTCCCGGAAGCCGTCGAGTACGCCGACGACGTGCTCGCGGATCTTCGTGATGTCGCGCACGAGGTCGCCGCGACGGTTATCCCACCCCGTCTCGAACGAATCGACCCGGTCGCGCAGATCGCCGCGACCGTAGGGCCGGCCGATCGCGCCCTGAAGGTCGCCGCTGAGACTCGCGGCATCCTCGAGCTCGCTCAGAATGCGCTCGAGCTGCCCGCTCGTGCGCTCGAGCGTCGAATAGTTGATCCATACCACGTCAGCCATGACGACTCCTCCCCTGCACCCCGGCCGACCTGCGGGCCGAGAGCCTCATGGCCCCGGCCCGCAGAAAGCGAAACCCGCTCGCATCGATCAGCCGCCGGCGAGCTGCTGGTCGAGGTCCTGGATCGCGCGCATCATGCCCAGCAGCGACTCGGACATGTCGTTGATGCCATCGACAGCGTTCTTCAGACCCGTCGTCAGCTCCGAGTAACCCTCACCGAACTTGCCCGACGCGTGCTGCGTCTTGAAGTCATCACCCAGCAGCGTGTCCACCTGCGACTTCAGAGTGTCCAGCTGACCCTGAATGTCATCACGAGCCTGCGCCAGCGAACTCGCAACCTGCTCCATCTCGCCATAAGACGCACCGAAATCAGCCATCACGGCCCTCCTGAAAGTAGATGTCCCGACCCCCCACCGGAGCCGACACCCAAAACCTATCGGCACCCGTCGGCCCAGGTCGATGGGGAGAACTCCCCACCCCGCGATCTGCTATGCAATCGCTTTCCGATGGCAGCTGAAACCGGTGATCTCCGTCAACGCGAGCCCGCGGCCGGAGAACGTCGCGAGACCACCGCGATGCCCACGACCAGGATCATGACGGCGAGGGCGCTGATCGGTGCAGCATTCCATTGCGCACCCCACACGGCGTCGCCGACTCGCACGCCGCGCTCCGGCGCCATCCCTGCGAACAGGACCGCGGCGATCGCGGCGGCGACGGTCGGCCCGATGAGGCCACGCAAACCGGACACGTCGCCGCGACGGGCCGTCGCGACCGTGACGACCGCGAGGGCGACGGATGCGGAGGCCAACGCGATCAGCACGATGGCCGGCATCACGAAGAGCGGGTATGGCACCGCAACGGACCACTTCACGCCCGTGGTCTCGCTGACCTGCCCACCGGAGAGGATCAGAGAGCCCACGAGGTACACGACCAGCGCGGCGGGGGGAACGATGGCGACGACGGCGGTAGCACGCGCGACGATAACGTGCGCGCGGGTCGTCGACGGTGAGGGGGCCACGCGGTCAGCGTACGCGGCAGTCGAGGTGCCGCGTCAGCGAGCGCGCACCGAGCGCGTCAGCCACGAACACAGCGGGTCGCCCGCACTCAGGCCGTTGACGATCCGCAAGACGCCGCCGATCTGACCGATGCCGCTCAGCGCGCCGCACACGCCGACGAGCAGGACCGGCACCGTGAAGATCGAGACGCCGGCCCCGAGGTCGCGCACGAAGACGGCGATCCCGCCGACAGCGACGAGCAGGGCGAGGGTGGCCGTGATCAGGCGGACCAGGATGCGGGGCTCGAGATTGACGGTACGCGCCTGCACCCAGCCGGCTGCGCGCGGCGCGCGCTGGCCCGCGAGGTACGGGGCGTGCAGCCAGTACGAGGCTGCACGAGTCAGTGCACGGCCGCTGCGCCACAGCGCCACGAGCAGCGCTGCCCCGGCGAGGGCGACCCCGGCTGAGATCGCGATGACGATCACGGTATCCGGCGTCACGACGCCCATCGCCACCACGGTCGCGACCAGCCCGCCCGCGAAGAACACGCCGCCCGCGACGGCGATGAATCCGACGATTCCGAGCGCCCAGCGCGACCATCGCTCGTAGTCGGCACGCAGGACGGCGACAGCACGATCGGCCCCGGCTGGCCCCGCAGATGCCGCAGGCTCGCCCGCCTCGCCTGCTGCGAGGAGCGGGCGGGATGCTGCCTGGATGAAAGCGAACGCCATGGACAGAATGCTACGTGCCGACGGGCTCGGGCTCCGCGGGCTCGACGCCCTCGGGCAGAGCCTGCGTCGTCGTGAGCGCGAACGCGACGTGCAGCGCCAATTCGGCCGACTGCTGCGGGTCGGAGCACAACCCCATGACGACCGCCGTGCCCGCGCCGCCGCCAAGGCGGATCTCGCCGACCGCGGTGAGGTGCGGCATCCCGCCATCCGTCGACGCGCCAAGGGTGATCGTGCCGACGCGGCCGTCCGGGGTGGTGAAGCTCTCACTGCGCCCGCCATCGCCGAAGCGCGCCAGCGGGAGCAGCCGGTGGAACGCCGTCGCGGCGGCGTCGGTCTCGGCCGCCGCGGGCACCACGTTCGTGCAGAGGAAGAATGCCGCCGGGCGCTCGCCCAACGTCAGCGAGACACCGGCGAACGCGAAAGCTGTGTCGGCGAACAGCTCGACGCCGGCACGGAAGCCGTCGACGATCGCGTCGCGCGCAGCATCCGGCAGCCAGCCCTCGGCACTCACGAGGTACCAATCGAGCCACTCCTGCGGCGAACGGTCGCCGAACGAGCGGAACTCGATCCAGCCCTGGGGCACGCGCTGCCAGACCCGCAGCGGCGCATCATCAGCCGCGACCGGGTCGAGCGTCGCCTCCTGCTCGGTCATCAAACCTCCTCATCGGTGCGCGGGCCGTTGCCGCGCAGGGTGTTGTTGAACCGTTCGGAGAGGTTCTGCCACGGCCCGGTCAGACTGTCGACGAAGTCCGTCCCCTTGCTGTGGGCGTCCATCGCGCTGTTCACGGTCCAGTACGTGTTCGCGACCATGTTGGGCAGATTGACGTTGAGCGCCACGGCGACGCTTCCCGCCGCGGCCCCACCGCCGGCGATCGCCGGCGTCATTCCCTGGATCGACGGGATGAGCACCTGGCCGCCGGGGCCGATCAGCGCCTTTGCAGCCTGCCCGAGTGCACCGCCCGCCAGCAGTCCGAGGGCTCCGGCGGCGAACTCGGCGAACGTTCCTCGGCCGGTCGCCCACTGCAGACCGTCGATCGCGACGAGTGCGATCGACATGATGAGCGCGACCGTGCCGAGCACGGGGATGAAGAGCGAGAGGATCGCGATGATCGGCAGCGCCGCCCGGAGGATGTCCTCCAGGATCGGCACCACGTTGTCCATGAGCCAGTTGCCCGCATCGGCGAGCCAATCACCGGCCGAGCCCAGGAAGTTCATGACCGGGTTGCCGGCGTAGGAGTTCAACGTGTCGCTCGCAGACAGAAGCGCTCCGGCCGCGGCGGCGGCGTCGGCGTCGACCTCGTCCTTGAGCTGACGAGCACGCGCGCGGATCGCATCCAGCTCGCCCTGCGCGTTCGCCAGCGCCGTCGACGCGTTCGACACGGCATCGGGGTCGGCGTCCTCGGCATCCTTGTTCGCCTGGGCCTGCGCATGGGCTGATTCCGACGAGGCGACGCTTGCGGATGCCGCGGAGGCTTCTTCCGCGAGCGCTGCGGCACGCCGCTGATGATTGGCGAGCTGATCGGTCCAGGTCGCCAGGGCGGTCCGGGATGTGCGCAACGCCTCACCCGTGTCGCTGAGGTGCGGGCGGAAGTCCTCGCTCAGCGCGGCGCGGAACGCCGTCGCCGACTTTCCGACCCACGCGGCGTCGTCGGAGCCGTCCATCATCGACAGAGCGTCATCGACACCGTCGCAGCTGGTGGTGAGCGCATCCACATATCCGGAGAGCGTCGCGACGTCACCGGGGGCCGGGTCGAAGCCGAGAGCGGAGAAGTCGGTCACGACGCCGATCCTTCCTGCGGAACCATGCTGTTGCCGAGCTCGGTGTCGAGCTGCTGAAAGGCCTCGAGAATGCCCTCGAGCCCCGTGCCCGCGTCTTCCGCATAGCGGGCGAGCTTGTCGATACCGCCACCCCACGAATCGTGGAGGTCCTCGAGGCGCCGCCGCAGCACGTCTTGGGGCACGGCCGCGCCCGAGACGTTCGACATCGCCCGTGTCGCCCCGTCGAGAACATCCCGCATGTTCGCGTAAGCGTCGCGGCTGGCGCGCATCGCGCCGTAGTCGATCCGCACGTCGACCATGGTCACCTCCAAGAATCGAGCGGAGCCGAGGCGCCCAGGACGCCTCGGCCCCGAAAAGACGGGATCAGCTGCCGGCGAGCTGCTGGTCGAGGTCCTGGATCGCGCGCATCATGCCCAGCAGCGACTCGGACATGTCGTTGATGCCATCGACAGCGTTCTTCAGACCCGTCGTCAGCTCCGAGTAACCCTCACCGAACTTGCCCGACGCGTGCTGCGTCTTGAAGTCATCACCCAGCAGCGTGTCGACCTGCGACTTCAGGGTGTCCAGCTGACCCTGAATGTCATCCCGAGCCTGCGCCAGCGAGCTCGCAACCTGCTCCATCTCGCCATAAGACGCACCGAAATCAGCCATGACGGCCCTCCTGAAAGTAGATGTCCCGGCCCCCCTCCGGAGCCGACACCCAAAACCTATCGGCACCCGTCGGCCCAGGTCGATGGGGAGAACTCCCCACCCCGCGATCTGCCAGGCAATCGCTTCTCGTCAGAACGACGGCCAGGGCGAACACAGACGGGTGCCGCGGGCCTCGGGGCCCGCTCAGTCTGCGGGCGAGTACACCCCTTGCTTGCGCACGATCACATCACCCGACGACACCGTCCCGGACGCGATCCATACTGCCACCGTCGCCCCACATCCCGTCAGAACGGTGACCGCGAACGCGGCCGCCGTCGCACCGAAGAGACTTCTCCGCATCCTCATCGCCGCACCTCATCGGCGCCGGGTGCGGGGCGATCGAACCACGATGATGACGAGGAGCACGACCTGCGCCACGGCGAGCGCGAACCACAGCCACAGTTGCGCCTCCGAGAACGACGTGCCGGCAGCCGTTCCCACCACAGCGCGATATCCGATCGCCGCGACCATTGCCACCGCGACGATCGCGGCGATGATCGCGGCATCCGTTCGCCGCGCCGCGGGCCGGACGACAGCCGCCGCGCCGAGAGCGAGAACCGCGACGACGGATGCCGTCACCATGATCGGAAGGGCTAGGCCGGGGTCGAGCCGGATACGCCGGAGCGGTGGATACATCACGGCAGCCGAGACGACCGCGGACGTCATCCCGGCGCCCGCGATCCACGCCCACCACCGCCCGCCCGCAGTGGCAGGAGACCCGCGGCCCCACCCCGACGACATCTCGCTCAGCGAATGGTCTCGGTGACGGTGTCGGTCGACACGGACTCCCCCGCGCCCGCTGCGACAGGACGAGACACCGCGACGGTCTCGGACTCCACCAGCGGCATCTGAACCGTCACGGCACGACCGGCCTGCACGAAGATCCCGCGGCCCTCGGGGAAGTCGCTGCGCTTGACCTTCGGGAACGGCACCTTGAACACGGCGTCGCCGTCGAAGGCATCCGGTTTGAGGATGATGCCCTTGCGGCCGCCCTTGAAGTCGCCGACGAGACCGAATCCGCTCGTGACCTGAGTGACGTCGGCGTCGCCGATGAGCAGGTGATCGCTGCGGTTCACCGCCTGGAACAGCGCTTTCATCGGGCGCTCGGCGGGCGAGTCGGCGAACTGCGGCACGTCTTCGACGACGATCAGGATGCGGCGGCCGAGTGTCTCGTCGGCGACGAGCTCGGCGAGCTCGGTCGCGAGCTCCTTCGCATCGTCGGGCGTCGTGGCGCTGCGCACCCAGGGCGCGAAGTCGCGCAGCTGCGACCGGCGCCCGCCGAAGTGGAACAGCGTCACCTCGGGGTCGAGACGCGTCATCGAGGTGACGAGCGCCTTCATCGCCGTGGTCTTGCCCGCCAGCGGCGGCCCCGCGACGACGAAGGTGCCGACCGGGTCGAAGTCGCGCGGCGCCAGCGTGTCCTCCGAGACGCCGAGCACCGGGAACTCCCCGATCCGGTCGGGAAGATCGGCCAGCGCGAGACGCGTCGGGAGCGACCCGATCTCGGCGACCTCCCGCACGCCGCGCGAACGCAGCTCGTCGGCGAGCTGACCGAGCAGCTTGGTCTGCTCCGCCACGTTCGGCGTGCCGCCGAGCACCGCGATCTGCGTCTCGAATCCATCGACGATCGCGCGCCCGGGGGCGGACCGCTCGTCGAGGACGTCCTTCGGCGCGTTCAGCAGCGCATAGGCGTTCTCGTCCGAGAGGCGCAGCACCACGCGGCGCGAGATGTTGGAGCTGACGGCGGTCGGCACCGATCCCGAACGGTCGGCGGTCGCCACGACGTGCACGCCGAGCGGGCGGCCCTCGCCGAGGATCCGCATGAACGCCTGGTAGAACGGCATCCGCGCCGTCGTCGACTCCCACTCGGCCCGGAACTGCGGCAGACCGTCGAGAAGCAGCACGATGCGCGCCTCGTCACGGCCGGTGAGCTCGCGGTACTCGGCGATCGTCGACGCGTTGGCGGCGCTGAACCGCTTGCCGCGATCGTCGAGCACCTTCCCGAGCGAGCGCATGATGCGCTGCACACGCTCGGCGTCGTCGCCGGGGATAACCGACCCGACATGGGGCAGGATCTCGAGGCTCTTGAGCGACCCCGAGCCGAAGTCGAGACCGTAGACCTCGATGTTCTCGGCACGGCGGCCCGTCGTCGCGGCGGCGATGGCGATCGTGCGGAGGACCGTCGACTTGCCCGAGCCGCTGGTGCCGTACACGAGCATCGAGCCGTCGCGGTCGGGATCGAAGTACACCGCCTCCTGCAGCTGGCGTTCGGGGATGTCGCTCTTGCCGATGAGGATCGATCCGGCGCGGCCCGCGGGGAGCGAGCGGATGTCGACGGTCGTCTCCAGGTCGTCGAGCCACGGTCGCCGGGGCGCGGGAATGGCTGCGCGGTTCGCCGCGGCGACGAGCGTGGCGACGATGCGCTTCTGGTCGTTGGGCCCCGGATCCACCTCCGCGGCCGGGTCCTCGGGCTTCTCGTCGACCTCCCAGCGCTGCACCGATCCGAAGCGGAGCTCGGCGACGGTCACATCGGCGGCGACGACCTCGTCCGTGCTCCAGCCACCGGCATAGGCGGACTGGAAGGGAACGAGACGGCCGGGACCGGTCTTCGCGATACCGCGACCGGGGATGCTGGGGTCGAACCGTGCCGCCACGGGATCGTCGACGACATCCTTCGAGTCGGACTCGTCGGCCATGCGGAGGGCGACGCGCAGGTTCGTGTTGGCGCGGAGGTTGTCTTTGATGACGCCCGCGGGACGCTGCGTCGCCATGATGAGGTGGATGCCGAGCGATCGACCGCGCTGAGCGATGTCGACGACACCGTCGACGAACTCGGGCACTTCGCCGGCGAGCGCGGCGAACTCGTCGATCACGAGCACGAGCGCGGGCGGGGTCTCGGGGTCCCGGCGCTTCTCGAGCTCGAGCAGATCCTTCGCCTTCTTGCGGTTGAACAGGTGCTCGCGGTGGTGCAGCTCGGCTCGGAGGCTCGTCAGGGCGCGGCGCACGAGGTGAGGGCTCAGGTCGGTGACGAGGCCGACCGTGTGCGGCAGCTCGACGCAGTCGGCGAAGGCCGAACCGCCCTTGTAGTCGACGAAGAGGAACGTGACGCGGTCGGGGCTGTGGGCAGCGGCCATGCCGAGCACCCAGGCCTGCAGGAACTCCGACTTACCGGCACCCGTGGTACCGCCGACGAGGGCGTGCGGCCCCTGGGTACGGAGATCGAGCGTCATGGCGTCGGTGGCGCCCTGGCCCACGATCGCGCGGAGGTTGCCGGCCTTCTTGAGGCGGGGCATCGCAGCGCCCGATCGGTCGAGGATCGTGTTGTTCTCGCGCCAGCGCTCGACGGCGAACGTGGGGTCGGTCGCGAGCTCCGAGCCCACGAGCGAGAGGAACATCACGGAGTTCGGGATGTCGGAGGAGTCCTCGATGATCGTGCTCGCGTCGGTGACCGGCGCGAGACGCTTCGCGAGCACCGTCATGAGCTCGTTCGAGACGCCCTCGACCTCGGTGACGGGGTACTCGACACCGCTGCGCACCGTGCCGACACGTGCCGCGCCGAGCCCGGCCGACACGTCGACGAACGTCCGGCAGACGGCGGGCAGCGCGTCGACGACGGGGGCGACGAAGATGCCGTAGACGCCGACATCGGCGCCGCGTTCGAGCACCTGTGTCAGGCGCGCGCGGTCGACCGGTGCATCGGAGGTGACGATGACGAGCACGGCCGTCTGCCCCGGGAAGGTCGCCTCTTCGGCGGCGCGACGGACATCCGTGCCGTAGTGCATCGGGTCCCAGTCGTCGTCGAACGGCAGGCGCGGAGCGGCCGCCGCCTTCGAACGCCGCATCACGAGCTCCTCGAGTCCCGACAGCAGCGCGGCGCCGGTGGACGCCGAGTCCGACAGCGGCATGTCACGGAACGGGCTGCGCTCGCTCGAGGTGTGCGGCAGCCACTTGAGCCACTCGAGCTCCTTCGCCCACTCCGGCTCGGTCAGCGCGACGGCGGCGAGATCGTTCGGGGAGTGCAGGCCGAAAAGCTGCACGGCGAGACCGCGGAGCGCGTCGGCGGCTTCACGCGCGCCGCCGGCGACACCGAGGACGCCGACGCTCTGCAGCGACTCGAGCACGGGGACGCCGTCGATCAGACGGTAGCGTTCCCGCAACCGGTCGACGCGCTCGACGTACTCCTGGAGCGCATCGGGGTTCTCCGCCCGCTTGACGCTCGTGCGCGACGGCGCCTCGGAGGTGCCCATCCGCACCGACAGGAAGTTCCAGTGCTCGGGCCGGCGGGTCCAGAGCATGGGGCCGAGCTGCATCGACTGCTCGAAGACGACCGCCACCGGCGGCACCTCGGCGTTGCGCACCTCGCGCTCACGTGGCCGCAGCCGGTACAGCTTCTCTTCGAGCTCCTCGAAGGTGCGCTCGAAGATCTCGACCTCTTTGCGCTGACGCTGACCGAGCTGCGTGCGCTGCGAGACGAAGTTGCCGAGCAGCATCATCGGCGTCATGAAGACGATCAGCAGCGTGCGCGGCTGATTCGTGATGGAGAACATCGCGATGCCGAGGATGAGCGGCGCAATGAGCATCGGCCACGGGAAGAGACGCGAGACCGGGTCCTTCGGAAGCCGCGGCTCTTCGAGCTCCTCGCCGACGTAGCGCGCCTCGACCCGGGGACTGCGGTTGAACAGCAGACTGCCGCCGCGCTCGAGAACCGGGTCCTGCTCGACCGGGGCGAAGGTCTCGGCCATCGACACGACGAGCTCGGTGTCGCCGAGCTGGAACCGCTGGCCGGGGATGACCCGCAGTCGCTGCACCAGACCGCCGTCGATCACGATGCCGTTGGCCGAGTTCAGGTCGACCAGCTCGACGGAGGCCCCGATCTCGATGCGCGCGTGGCGCTTGGAGACGAGCCGGTCATCGAGCACGATGTCGTTGCCCTGCGAGCGGCCGATCGTGAAATGACCCTGCGGCAACGAGAATTCACGCCCCGCGAGCGGCCCGCCGACGACGTGGAGGATCGCGGCGACGGGACCGCCCGCTCCGCGGGTCGCGACGTAATCCGACCCGAGGTTCGTCACGGATGCGACGAACCCCGAGCCGATCGGCGCGTCGCTGACGAGCATGTGGGGGTCGAGCATGACGAAGTCGGGCGAGGTGGGGGGCGCGACCGTGAGCGTCAGCACATCGGCCTCGCCCGCCGCCACCTCGCGCCGCGGATCGCTGTCGACGATGCGGCGCGCGACGTCGTGCACGGTTGCCGTCGAGTCCGCCGTCACGACGATGTCGGTGCCGGTGTGATCACGGCGCTGGAGAGTCAGCTTGAGTCTCATCGAGGATTCCTGTCAGCCGTGCGACGTCGGTCGGCGGGGAGGTCAGCGGATGGCGACGACCGCGGAGCGGTCGCCGAAGCGGATGGTGTCGCCGTCGCGGAGGTCGACGGGATGCCCGGGCACGAGGGCCTGCTCGCGGGTTCCCCGCACGAGCACGCTGCCGTTGGTCGAGCCGCGTTCGACCGCCTGGACCCGGCCGTCGACGCGCAGCACAGCCCAGTGGGTCTTGGAGATCGACCGGGTGTGGTCGATCACGGGAACCGGCAGCACGTCGGCATCGTCCGGGCCGGTCGCGGGAGCCCGCCCGAGCACGACGCCGCCACCGGGAACCGAGATGGTGTCGCCCGAGTCGAGAGTCAGCTCGACGACGCCGGACGACGCGGATGCCGCTGCGCCGGCCTCATCGGGCACGGCGGGAGCCGCCGGCGGCGTCGCCGCGGCCGCGGGTGCCGGGGCTTCGAGAAGTGAGGGCGGCGTCCAGGAGGATGCCCCGGCGGCGGGGGCGACGATCGCCCCGGGGGCGACGGCGGCCGGCGTCGGGGCGGATACGGGCGGAGCGGAGCTCGCCGTGGGCGATGCCAGGCTCCCCCCGGCGGCGGTCGCCCCCGGTGCGACGGGTGGGGTCGCCGCGGGCATCCCGGGCGCAGGCGCGACGAAGGGCGCAGGCGCAACGGTCGTGGGGATGCCGGGACCGACCTCGTCCTCGGCGGCATCCGTGTCGCCGATGATCCCGGTGCCCGGAGCGGAGCGGACGGCGCCGAGGACACCGCCCTTGTTGCGGGCGAGGGGCACATAGGCGCCCGCTCCGCCGGCGGCCACCGGCGTCGCGAGCGAGGGGAGCTCGGTCTTCACGTCGAGCAGATCGGTCGCGACCGTCTTGCGGGCGATGCGCATGCGCTTGTCGTCGTAGGGGTTGAGTCCGTGCTTGACGTCGACGAGCCAGACGGCGGCAGCCAGGTCCGGCCAGCCACGCCCCCGCCGGGCGGGATCGAACAGGGGCGAGAGCGCGATGACGAGCAGCGGGCCCAGAAGCGGGACGAGCATGCTCGCGCAGAGGACGAGGTAGCGCACGACCGCCCCGCGCCAGAAGCCGGGGCGTTCCAGGGTCCGCACGTTCACGGCTCGCAGACCGGTGCACGCCTTGCCGAGAGTGACGCCCCGGCGTCCGAGCAGGATGAGCTGGACCAGGAGGAAAGCTGTCGACAGCCCCGAGCTCACGGCGGCGAGGATGGCGAGCAGCAGCAGATCGTCGCGAGACGTGAGCGTTCCGACGGGATCGGCCGCGAGGATCGCCGCATTCAGCGCCGGGACGACGACGATGAGCATCGGCGCCTGGAGCAGCAGCAGGACGACGGCCTCGATGACCGTCGCCAGGACGCGTCGGCCGAACGGCGCAGGACGCAGCCCGAGTGACGCGGCGTACTCCGGCCTCGGTCGACCGTCGGCATCGAGCCCCTCGATCGTCCGAGCGCGATCATCGATCTCCCAGATCACTCGTTCCTCCCCGAAACGGTTCACACCCGAAGCGACCCTATCGTCCGCGGCGGGCCCGACGATCGACTATTGACTCGACGGGCCCGGCCGGGTGGCGGTGGAGACCACCGGAGTGTCAGTGGAAGAAGTGCCGCTCGCCCGTGAAGAACATCGTCACGCCCGCGGCTCGGGCGGCGTCGACGACCTCCTGGTCGCGCACCGAGCCGCCGGGCTGGATGATCGTCTTGATGCCGGCGTCGATGAGGACCTGCGGGCCGTCGGCGAAGGGGAAGAAGGCGTCGGATGCCGCGACCGAGCCGGCCGCACGGTCGCCGGCCCGCTCGACGGCGAGCCGGCACGAGTCGACGCGGTTGACCTGACCCATGCCGATCCCGACCGTCGCGGAGCCCTGCGCGAGCACGATCGCGTTCGACTTGACGGCACGGCAGGCCTTCCACGCGAAGATCATGCCCTCGAGCTCGGAGGGGTCGGGTCGCTCACCGGAGACGAGCTGCCAGTCCTTCGCGACCGACTCGATGTCGTCGGGGAAGCGATCGGCGTCCTGCAGCAGGAGCCCGCCGGAGACCAGGCGGACGTCCATGCGCTCCTGGCGCCAGTCGGCGGGGAGACGGAGCACCCGGAGGTTCTTCTTCAGCTTGAACACCTCGAGCGCCTCCGGCTCGAAGTCGGGGGCGACGATCACCTCGGTGAAGATGTCGCGCAGGTTCTCGGCCATCTTCAGCGTGACCGTGCGGTTGGCGGCGATCACCCCGCCGAAGGCCGAGACGGGGTCGCACTCGTGTGCACGCAGGTGCGCCGAGGCGATGGGGTCGAGTGCCTGCGGGGCGGTGACGGCGATGCCGCAGGGGTTCGCGTGCTTGATGATCGCGACCGCCGGCTTGACCATGTCGAACGCGGCGCGCAGGGCGGCGTCGGCGTCGACGTAGTTGTTGTACGACATCTCCTTGCCCTGCAGCTGCTCGGCCTGGGCGATGCCGTGGCCGCCCGCGCGGGTGTAGATCGCGGCGCGCTGGTGCGAGTTCTCGCCGTAGCGGAGGGTGGCGAGGCGCTCCGCACGAATCGTGAGGTGCTGCGGCAGCTCGTCGCCCTCGAGCGTCGACTCGGCGAACCACGTGGCGACGGCACGGTCGTACTCCGCCGTGTGCGCGAACGCACGAGCGGCCAGGTCGCGGCGCTGCGCGAGGCTCGTGCCGCCCGCGGAGACCGACTCGATGATGGCCGGGTACGACGAGGGCGAGACGACGATCGCGACGTTGGCGAAGTTCTTCGCCGACGCGCGCACCATCGCCGGCCCGCCGATGTCGATCTGCTCGACGACGTCGTCGGGGGCGGCACCCGAGGCGACGGTCTCGACGAAGGGATACAGGTTGACGACCACCAGGTCGAACGCCGAGATGCCGAGCTCCCCGAGCTGGGCCTCGTGGCTCTCGAGCCGCAGGTCGGCGAGGAGTCCGGCGTGGACGCCGGGGTGCAGCGTCTTCACACGCCCGTCGAGCGACTCCGGGAACCCGGTGACCTCGGCGACATCCGTCACCGTGAGACCCGCCTCGCGCAGGAGCGCGGCCGATCCGCCGGTCGAGACGATCTCGACCCCGGCGTCGGCGAGAGCCTGCGCGAGAGGAAGGAGGTCGGTCTTGTCGCTCACCGAGATGAGCGCGCGGCGGACGGCGACGAGGTCGCGTGCGCGGTAGAGGGCGGGGTCGTGGCTCGGTCCGGCCATGGCGGTTCTCCTCGGGTGCGGTGTGGGGCCTGCGGTGCGTCAGGCCGTCGGAGCGGTCGGGTTCGGGGTGGCGGGTTCGACGAGGTCGATCTCGCCGGTCGCGATGCGCCGCACGACATCGATCAGCAGGCGGCGTTCGACGGGCTTGATGCGCTCGTGCAGGGTCGTCTCGTCGTCGCCGGGCAGCACGGGAACCCGCTCCTGCGCCAGGATCGGCCCGGTGTCGACGCCGGCGTCGACGACGATGACGCTCGCGCCGGTCTGACCGGCGCCTGCGGCGAGCGCGTCACGCACGCCGTGCGCGCCGGGGAACTCGGGCAGGTAGGCCGGGTGGGTGTTGATGATGCGGGGCGCCCACGCGTCGACGACGGCGACGGGCAGCAGCCGCATCAGACCGCTGAGGACGATGAGGTCCGGAGCCCAGGCCTCGAGCTGGCGCAGCAGCTCGTCGCCCCATTCCTCCCGCGTCTCGTACTCGCGGAACGGGACCGCGAAGGTCGGGATGTTGAAGGCGTCGGCATGAGCGAGGCCGTCGGCGGGACGGTCGGCCCCGACGACCACCACTCGGGCCGGGAAGCCGGGTTCGACGGCGGCTTCCAGGAGGGCCCGCAGGTTCGACCCGCCACCGGAGATGAGGACCGCGACCGTCAGCACCGTCTCACTCTACCCGCGCCGTTCCGGCCAGCCGTGCCTCGTCGTCATCGCCCGACGCGGCGTACTCGTCGTCCGGGTCCGGGCGCTGCGACGGGCGTGGGCCGAGCAGCGCGATCGTCGCACCGATGCCGATCTCGACGGCGAAAGCGAGCCCGACGGCGCCCGCGGACGGGCCGATCTGATCGAGCCGGCCCGGGCCGAAGGCGCCCGATGCCAGGAGCGAGAGCACGGCGACCGCGAGCCCGCCTCCGACGGCCACGATCGCCGCGGCGGCGAGGCGGGGAAGAACGGGATCGGCGGCGAGAGCGGATGCCGGCGCGGGAAGACGCCGCCGCGCCGCCGCACCCGCCACGAAGCCGACCGCGACGAAGAGCAGCGCGACGAGCAGCAGCACGGGCGGCGACGCCGGCGGGACCGCTCCGAGCACGGGGATGCCGGGAACGACGCCCAGCTGTGTCCCCGATGCCGCGACCGTCGAGCCGGCGCCGAGCGAGAACCCGGGGCCCGCGGCGAACGCGCCACCCCAGACGAAGAGGGTCGGCAGATACGCCGCCTGACCGAGCGTCATGACTGTCGCGCCGAGCGCATCGACGTTGGCCGCCTGGAAGAGCGAGACGACCTCTCCGCCGCGTGCGAGCACGGCGACCCCGACCAGGAGTGCGCCGACGCCGACGAAACCGACGACGGCGGTCGCCAGCCCGCGCGCGCCGGCGGACACGGCCGCTGCATAGCCGCTCCGGTCGAGCCGCACGAACAGCGAGTCCACGGGCCCGTCGTCGCCGTCGCGCCATGCGCGGGCGACCGAGCCGATGAGGGCGGGGACGCCGAACACCAGCGTGGGCAGCAGGACGGCCTGCCAGGTCTCGACCGCCGCGTACGGAGTCGAAGCGGTCACGGCGACGACCGCCGAGGCGACGGCGACGGTCGCCGTCCCGGCGAGCACTCCCGTGAACCCGGCACCGGCACCGGCGGCGCGAGCACCCGAGCGGGCGGCGAACAGAGCGATGAGCAGTGCGACCGCGAGCGGCGCGAGCGAAAGCGAGAACGACACGGCATCGGCACCGATCCCGGTTCCCACCGTGTACTCCTGGGGCAGCGTCACCTGCAGCGGCACGAGGTTGCCGAACTGCCAGACGCGCACCGATGCGGGCCAGAGCGAGGACCAGTCCGCTCCCCCGCCGAAGGCGACGGCCCAGAGGACGGTCAAGGGCGCCAGGGCCGCGGCAACGCCGACGGCCACCGCGACGAGAGCGTCGAAGGCGGAGAGGAGGGCGACGAGCAGGCGATTCATGCCTGATCGACCCTACCCAGCGAGGCTGTGCGTGTCGGGCGGACGCGCGCGAGGGCGCTACCGTCATCTCGGAGGAATTTGTGAACACTACGCAGACGCGCACGCCCCAGGGTGCCATCGACCGCTTCTTCGACATCAGCCGACGCGGCTCGACGATCGGCACCGAGGTCCGCGGCGGCCTCGTGACCTTCGTCACGATGGCCTACATCGTGATCCTGAACCCGATCATCCTGTCGGGCAAGCCCGATGTCGCGGGCACGACCCTCGACTTCGCGGCGGTGAGCGCCGCGACCGCCCTGACCGCCGGCGTCATGACGATCCTGTTCGGCCTCATCACGCGTCTGCCGTTCGCGTTCGCCGCCGGACTCGGCATCAACGCCTTCGTCGCGTTCGGCGTGGTCGGCGAGGTCACGTGGGCCGAGGCGATGGCACTCGTGATGATCAACGGCGTCATCATCGTGCTGTTGGCGGCCACGGGACTCCGCAAGCTCATCTTCGATGCCGTGCCCGTGCAGCTCAAGCTCGCGATCACGGTCGCGATCGGTCTGTTCATCGCCTTCATCGGGTTCGTCAACTCGGGGTTCGTGACCTCGACCGGCCAGGCCTCTCCCCCGGTCGGGCTCGGCGTCGGCGGGTCCGTCGCGTCGGTGCCGACCCTGATGTTCGTCATCACCCTCCTACTCACCGGCATCCTCGTCGCCCGCAAGGTCAAGGGCGGCATGCTGATCGGGATCGTGTCGGGCACCGTCCTGTCGATCGTCGTCGAGGCGATCTGGCACCTCGGCGCGGCGACCGACAACCCCGGCGGCTGGGGACTCACGGTGCCGGCCCTGTCGGGCTCACCCGTCAGCGTTCCCGACCTGAGCCTCATCGGGGCGGTCGACTTCGGCTTCGACCTCGGCAAGGTCAGCATCGTGACGCTCGTCATGCTGGTCTTCACCCTCGTCTTCTCGAACTTCTTCGACGCGATGGGCACGATGACGGGACTCGCGAAGGAGGCGAATCTCGCCGACGCGAAGGGCGACTTCCCGCGCATCAAGTCGGCGCTGATCGTCGAGGGCGTCGGCGCGATCGCGGGTGGCGCGACGAGCTCGTCCTCGGCGACGGTGTTCGTCGAGTCCGGCTCGGGCATCGGCGAGGGCGCGCGCACGGGACTGGCGAACGTCGTGACGGGCCTCGTCTTCCTGCTCGCGATGTTCTTCACACCGCTCACCTCGATCGTTCCCACCGAGGTCGCCGCCGCGGCCCTCGTCATCGTGGGAGCGATGATGCTGTCGCAGATCGCGCACATCGACCTCAGCGACTTCCGCGTCCTGCTGCCGGTGTTCCTCACCGCCACCGTCATGCCGCTGACCTACTCGATCGCCAACGGCATCGGCGCGGGCTTCATCTCCTGGGTCCTGGTCAACGCGCTCTCGGGCCGCGTCAAGCAGATCAGCCCGCTGCTGTGGGTCGTCGCCGGCGGCTTCGTGATCTTCTTCGCCCGCGGTCCCCTCGAGGCGCTGCTCGGGGTCTGATCGCTCCCGGAGACGCTCCGAAGAAACGACGAAGGGGCGGATGCCGCAGCATCCGCCCCTTCGTCGTACCCGGAAGCGTCAGAGCTTCTCGATGATCTCCCGCATGAGCGCGGCGGTCTCGGAGGGCGTCTTGCCGACCTTGACTCCGGCGGCCTCGAGGGCCTCCTTCTTCGCCTGCGCGGTTCCCGCCGAGCCCGAGACGATGGCGCCCGCGTGGCCCATGGTCTTGCCCTCGGGGGCGGTGAAGCCGGCGACGTAGCCGACGACCGGCTTCGTGACGTGGGCCTTGATGTAGTCGGCCGCGCGCTCCTCGGCGTCGCCGCCGATCTCGCCGATCATGACGATCGCCTTCGTCTCGGGGTCGGCCTCGAACGCCGCGAGGGCGTCGATGTGCGTCGTGCCGATGACCGGGTCGCCGCCGATGCCGATGGCGGTCGAGAAGCCGAGATCGCGCAGCTCGAACATCATCTGGTAGGTCAGGGTTCCCGACTTCGACACGAGGCCGATCGGGCCCTTGCCCGTGATGTTCGCCGGCGTGATGCCCGCGAGAGCCTCGCCCGGAGTGATGATGCCGGGGCAGTTCGGCCCGATGATGCGGGTCTTGTTGCCCTTCGACTTGGCGTAGGCCCAGGCCTCGGCCGACTCGCCGACGGGCACGCCCTCGGTGATGACGACGAGCAGGGGGATCTCCGCGTCGATGGCCTCGACCATGGCGTCCTTGGTGAACGCGGGCGGCACGAACGCGACCGAGACGTCGGCGCCGGTCTTCTCGATCGCCTCGGCGACCGAGCCGAACACGGGCAGCTCGACGGCGTTGCCGTCGGCGTCGGTGTGCGAGACGGTGGTGCCGGCCTTGCGGGCGTTGACGCCGCCGACGATGTTGGTGCCCGCCTTGAGCATCAGAGCGGTGTGCTTGGTGCCCTCACCGCCCGTGATGCCCTGGACGATGACCTTGGAGTCCTTGTTGAGGTAGATAGACATGTCGTTGGTCCTTTTCGCGTCCGGAGCTCAGGCGTTGGCCAGCTCGGCGGCCTTGTCGGCGCCCTCGTCCATACCGGCGGCGAGGGTCACGAGCGGGTGGTTCGCGTCGGCGAGGATCGCACGGCCCTCGTCGACCTGGTTGCCGTCGAGACGCACGACGAGCGGCTTGGTCGCCGAGTCGCCGAGGATCTCGAGGGCCTTGACGATGCCCTCCGCCACGGCGACGCACGACGTGATGCCGCCGAAGACGTTGACGAAGACGCTCTTGACCTGCTCGTCGCCGAGGATGACGTCGAGGCCCGAGGCCATGACCTGGGCGTTCGCGCCACCGCCGATGTCGAGGAAGTTGGCCGGCTTGACGCCGCCGTGCTTCTCGCCGGCGTAGGCGACGACGTCGAGGGTCGACATGACCAGTCCCGCACCGTTGCCGATGACGCCGACCTGGCCGTCGAGCTTGACGTAGTTCAGGCCCGACTCCTTGGCCTTGGCCTCGAGCGGGTCGGCTGCGCCCTTGTCCTCGAGCTCCTCGTGCTCGGGGTGACGCACCTCGCTGGCGTTCTCGTCGAGCGAGACCTTACCGTCGAGGGCGACGATGTCGCCGGCGCCCGTACGGACCAGCGGGTTCACCTCGACGAGGGTCGCGCCCTCGCCCTTGTAGACGTCGTAGAGCTTGACGAACACGTCCGAGACCTTCTCGACGAGGTCGTCGGGGAAGTTCGCGGCGCGGGCGATCTCGACGGCCTTGGCCTTGTCGATGCCCTGCAGCGGGTCGACCTCGATGCGCGCGAGCGCCTCGGGACGCTCGACGGCGAGCTCCTCGATCTCCATGCCGCCCTCGACCGAGCACAGGCTCAGGTACGAGCGGTTCGCACGGTCGAGCAGCACCGAGAAGTAGAACTCCTCGGCGATGTCGGCGCCCTGCGCCACCATGACGCGCTGGACCACGTGGCCCTTGATGTCGAGGCCCAGGATGGCCTCGGCCGCGGCGTATGCCTCGTCGGGGGTCTTGGCGACCTTGACGCCGCCGGCCTTGCCGCGACCTCCGGTCTTGACCTGAGCCTTGACGACCACGACACCGCCGATCTTCTCGGCCGCCGCCTTCGCCTCCTCAGGGGTGTCGGCGATGATGCCGGCGAGCACCGGCACCTCGTACTTCTCGAACAGGTCTCGGGCCTGGTACTCGTAAAGGTCCACTGCAATCCTTCGCTGGGCGACGGTGGGTGATGGGGCGTGAAGAATCTCGATGTCGAGATATCGCCCGATCGGAAAGCCTACTACCCGCGCCTGACGGCCCCGTGCCCGATCACCGCCGAACGAAGGGGCCGGGTCAGATCCAGCCGCGCTCGCGCGCCAGGATGGCCGCCTGCTGGCGGGTCGCGAGATGGAGCTTGCCGAGCACGGACGAGACGTGGTTGCGGACCGTGCCCGCCGACAGGTGCAGCGTCGCCGCGATCTCGGCGATGGTCTCGCCCCGCGCGCCCGCGCGGAGCACGTCCAGTTCTCGATCGGTCAGCGGGCTCCGCTCGTCGCTGAGCGCGTCCGCGGCGACCTCCGGGTCGACGTATCGACGCCCTGCGGCGACCTCCCGGATGACGGCGGCGACGTCGTCGGCGCGACGCGACTTCGGCACGAACCCGTCGACTCCCGCGCTCAGCGCGCGACGGAGGACGCCGGGCCGCGCGTGCCGGGTCACCACGACACATCGGGCCGGGACGTGCTGCCGGATCCGGGCCGCCGCCTCGACGCCGTCGATCCCGGGCATCTCGAGGTCGAGCAGGCAGACGTCGGGTCGGAGCTCGAGCGCACGCGCGACCGCGCTCTCGCCGTCACGGCACTCCGCGATCACCTCGAGGTCGTCTTCGAGGCGCAGCAGCGCCGCGAGGGCCGAGCGGATCATGTCCTCGTCGTCGGCGATGAGCACGCGGATCATCTCGGCATCCCCTCGCCCGACGGCTCGCGCGTCGCCGCTCCGGCACCCGCGCCCACCGCGGGCACCGAGACGACGACAGCGAACCGGTCGTCGTCCCGGCGGGTGCGGAGGTCGCCGCCCGCCACCCCCACCCGGTGCGAGATGCCCGCGAGACCCGAGCCCGCGCCGAGCGCAGACTCCGGACCCGGGTCGTTCGCGAAGGCGACACGCCAGTACCCGCCGTCGCGGTCGAGCCGCACCTCCGCCCAGCGGCCGCCGCCGTGCTTGAGCACGTTCGTCGTGCACTCGCGGATCACGGGGCCGAGGATGTCGGCGGGCGCGAGCGTCGCATCGGCGGACACGTCCAAACGGACCGCGAGGCCGGCCGCCCGCAGCAGATCGGCAGCATTCGCCAGTTCATCGGGGAGCGGCACGCCGCGGAAGCGCCCGGCGAGCTCGCGCGTACCGGTGCGTGCCGCGTCGACGGACGCGCGAGCGAGACGGATCTGCTCGCCCGCGGCATCCGGATCCCGAGCCAGCATCCGCTCGGCGAGCTCGAGCTGCAGCGCGATCACCTGCAGGTGGTGCCCCTGGAGGTCGTGCAGCTCGGCCGCGAGGCGCAGACGCTCCTGCGTGGCGGCCAGGCGCGACTCGGTCGCCCGCGCACGGTCGAGCTCGAGCACGACATCCCACGACCACAGCGACAGCGCGATGGATGCCGGCAGCGCGACGGCGAAGACGAGCAGCGCGAACGTCAGCGAGCCCGCGGTCTCGAGCGGCGACTCGATGCGGACACGCTCGGCGAACCACAGTGCGACGAGGGCGGCCTCCACGAGGATCACGCCGCGCCACCGGATGCCGGGCCCCCAGCGCACCAGGCACAGGATCGTCGCCAGGACGGATGCGCCGAACAGCACCGTCATGGTCGTCGCGCCGAGGAGCAGCGATCCGCCGACACCGAGGAGGACCGGCCACGACAGGAACCGCCGCAGTCGCGGCGGACGGTCGGCCTCACCCACATCACCGTCGGTGCGGTATCGCGACAGCAGCACGACGGTCGAGACCAGGACGGCGACCGAGCCGGCCGTGTACCCGATGGTCACCGCCGGATCCTCCAGCCGCGTGCGGACCAGCAACGCCCACAGACCCCAGATGCCCAGCGCGGAGATCATGAAGAAGACGATGGATGCCGCGATGTACCACGACGTGGCCACGACCTCGCGGGCGAGCGTCGTGCTGCGCGGCGCGGCTGCCGGGCGGGGGTCGCGGTCGTTCACGAGGCCAGAGTACGACCATGACGTTTGTCACGGTCGACGCCTCGGATCCTCCCGGTCGACAGTGACGTCTCGGCACTCCTGCGCGCGTCCCGACCCGGCTGTGATGGATCCATGACCAATCCCCTCGCAGATCTCATCGTCGGCTTCCAGGACCTCGTGGCGCGGATGCCCGACATCCTGCAGCCCGTCATCGTCGCGCTCGCGGGCGCGGTGCCCTTCATCGAGGGCGAAGGGGCGGCCGGTATCGGCATCATCGGCGGCATCCACCCCGTCGTCGCCGCACTGTCCGGCGCCATCGGCAACTTCGTCTGCGTCGCCGTCGTCGTACTCGTCGCTGCTCGTGTCCGGACGGCCGTGACGACGCGTGGCGGAGCCCCGGAGAAGCCGAAGTCGGCCCGCAGCGAGAAGTTCCAGAAGGCGTACCACCGCTACGGGACCCCCGGCGTGAGCCTGCTCGGGCCGCTCCTGCTGCCCACGCAGTTCACCGCGGCCGCCCTGACCGCGACCGGCGTGCCGCCGCGCACCGTCCTGCTGTGGCAGGGCGCCGCGATCGTGATGTGGACCACGATCATCACGCTCTTCATCACCGGCGTGCTCTACGTCGCCACCTGACGCGGCGGGGCACGCCCGATAGGCTCCGCTCGGCGACACCGACACCGACACCGAGGAGACGACGATGACCGCGCTCGAAGAACGCCTCGACGCCCTCGTGGCGGATGCCGTCGTTCCGGTGCTCAAGCCTCGCGGGTACCACAAGAAGCGCCTCGTGTGGACGCGGGAGACGCCGGGGGTGCTCCACGAGGTGACGTTGCAGCGCAGCCAGGGGAACGCCGCCGGCCACCTCCGCGTGTACGTCGAGGGCGCCGTGTACGTCGCGGGCTTCGACGAGGCGATCGGCAGGACGGCGCCCTCACCCCTGTCGCGCGCCACGCCGCAGTACCGCCGGCGATTCGAGGACATCGTCGGATGGCCGGCGCAATGGATCGACCTCGAGACATGGTCCGACGACGAGCTCGTGCCGCGTCTGCACGAAGCGATCGGCACGCTTGCGGACCACCTCGAGCGCATCGACTCCGCCGAGGGCCTCGCCGCGGCGAAGCAGGAGTCGGGCGCGGGTCTCGACCTCGATCTGTTCGCTTGGTGGTGCGCCACCGGTGACGACGCGGCACGCGAGGCCCAGCTGGCGCAGGCGCACGCGGGCTTCGGGCACGAGGAGCGCTGGCCCCGCCTCCTCTCCGGGTTCGTGCGGGTGGGCGAGCGCTACGGCGTCGCCGTCGCGGTCTGACCCGCGCCGACGCGGCACCCCGGACCCGCCTCTCTCACAGATCCGCTGATGGAGGCAAAACCGGCGCCGTATTCAGCGGCCGGCATGCCTCGGAATGCAGGATGGGGGGCATGACCGCTTTCGAGTCCCGCCCGTGGCTGTCGGCCTACGCCGACGGCGTCCCCGCCGAGATCGACGACGTGACGCAGACCCTGCCCGAGATGCTCGCGGCGACCGTCGCACGGCACGGCGACCGGACGGCCCTGGAGTTCTTCGGCGCCACGATGACGTACCGCGAGCTCGGGACCAGCGTCGACCGCGCCGCGGAAGGCCTGCGGCGTCTCGGTGTGACCGCCGGCGACCGCGTGGCGATCGTGCTGCCGAACTGCCCGCAGCATGTGATCGCGTTCTACGCGGCCCTGCGCCTCGGTGCGATCGTCGTCGAGCACAACCCGCTCTACACCGCGCGTGAGCTGCGGCATCAGTTCGAGGATCACGGCGCACGGTTCGCGATCGTGTGGGACAAGACGGTCGACACCATCGCCGACTTCCCGACCGACCTGCGGGTCGAGCGCATCATCAGCGTCGATGTCACCGAGGCGCTGCCGCGCGGCAAACGCCTGCTGCTCCGTCTGCCGATCGCGAAGGCACGCGAGTCGCGGGCACAGCTCACGGCGAAGCCCCGCGCGAAAGACGCCCTCCCCTGGTCGTCGCTGCTCCACCGCCGCCCGGTGTCACGACGCGTGGCGGGTCCGAGCCTCGACGACACGGCGCTGCTGCAGTACACGAGCGGCACCACCGGCATCCCCAAGGGCGCCGTGCTGACGCACCGCAACCTCCGCGCGAACGCCATGCAGGGGCGCGCGTGGGTGCCGGGCCTGATCGAGGGCGAGGAGACGTTCTACGGCGTGCTCCCCCTCTTCCACGCGTACGGGATGACGCTCTGCCTGACGTTCGCGATGAGCATCGGGGCGAAGCTCGTGCTGTTCCCGAAGTTCGACGTGGGCCTCATGGCGGATGCCGCGAAGAAGAGCCCGCCGACGTTCCTCCCCGCCGTGCCGCCGATCTACGACCAGCTGGCTCGCGCGGCATCCCGTGGTGCGATCGACCTGTCGCGCGTGCGGTTCGCGATCTCCGGCGCGATGAGCCTGCCGGTGGCCACCGTCCGCCGATGGGAGGACACGACGGGCGGTCTGCTCGTCGAGGGATACGGCATGACCGAGTCCTCCCCTGTCGCGCTCGGCAACCCGATGGGCCCCTCCCGCCGCCCCGGCACGGTGGGCGTGCCGTTCCCGAGCACCGACATCCGCATCGTCGACCCCGACGACCCGTCCGCCGACCGCGAGCCGGGCGAGGAGGGCGAGCTGCTGCTGCGCGGACCGCAGGTGTTCTCCGGATACTGGCGCCGCCCGGCCGAGACCGCCGATGCCCTGCTGCCCGGCGGGTGGCTGCGCACGGGCGACATCGCCGTCGTCTCGCCCGACGGCTTCGTCACGATCGTCGACCGCCTCAAGGAGCTCATCATCACGGGCGGCTTCAACGTCGCGCCCAGCGAGGTCGAAGACACCCTGCACGCGCACCCCGACGTCGAGGCCGCGGCCGTCGTCGCGGCGCCGCGTTCGTCGGGCGGAGAGGAAGTCGTCGCCGCGGTCGTGCTGCGCGAAGGCGCGGAACTCGATGTCGAGGGTCTGCGCGACTTCTGCCGCACCCGGCTGGCCGCGTACAAGGTACCTCGACGCATCGTCGCCGTCGACGACCTGCCCCGGTCGCTGATCGGCAAGGTGCTGCGGCGCCAGGTGCGCGAGGAGCTGCTCGCGCGCGAGTGACCCCCGGTCAGCGCAGACGCCGAAGACCGGTCGAGGCAGGGCCCTCGATGCGCTCGCCGTCGGGGGCGAATCTCGAGGCGTGGAGCGGGCAGTCCCACGTGCACTCGAGGTCGTTCCATTCGAGCACGCCGCCCAGGTGCGGGCAGATCGCGCTGACCGCCCGGGTCTCGCCGCCGACGGTCGAGACGCCCACGGGCCGAGCGTGGTGCTGTGCCACGGCGCCCTGGCCCTCCGCGGGCTGCGCGACCGGCGTCGACCGTGTCGTCGCGGCGGCCCAGCCGCGCGCGGCGGCGACCCCGGTCTTCGCGTTCTCCGACGCACCCCGGGCGAGGTCGGCGGGAACGGTCAGCCGGGTTCCGATCACCGACATCCACGACGGACGCTCCCGCATCTTCTCGCCGCGCAGTTCGCTCGCGATGCGCAGGGCCGCTGCGGGCGCGTTGGTGAGCCCCCATTTGGCATAACCGGTCGCGAACCGCACTCGGCCGAGCGATCGCGGCATCGCACCGATGAACGGCACGCGGTTGTGCGAGGTGTAGTCCTGCGCCGACCAGCGATGGGTCTCGGCGCCGACGGGGAACGTGTCGCGTGCCCACGCGACGAGCTCTTCGAGCCTGTCGAGCTCGCTGTCGGTCCGGCCGACGGGGTGTCCGGCCCCTCCGACGATCAGCTGCGGCCGCGCATCCGGCCCACGGCCTGCGCCGTCGGCGACGGTCACGGTGCGCACCGACCGGGTGGGGCTGTCGGCCGAGAGGTACATGCCGTCGGGCACCTCGCCGTCGAGGTCGAACGAGACGCACGCCGACCGCATCCCGCTGACCTTCGCGAAGTACAGCCCGCGGTCGGTGATGGGCGTGCCCGTGGCCAGCACGATCTTCGCGGCGAACAGGGGTCCCGTCTCGGTGTCGACCCGGGGCCGGGGCACGACCCGCACCCGCCGCACCGCCGTGTCGAGGTGGAGCCGGCCGCCGGCGGCGACGAACGCGGTCGCCAGTGCCGTCAACAGGCTCATCGGGTCGATCGCGCGCTGATCGTCCAGGGCGACGGCGGTGGTCATGCGGACGGGACCGGCAGCGAGCTCGTCGGCGCCGGCCAGCCGCACGGCGAGGCCCGCCTCGCGGGCCGCGCGGTACTCCTCCGTCACCGCTGCCACCCCCTCGGCGCCCCGAGCATGCGTGTACGCCGTGCGGACGGATGTCGACACCCCGAGCTCGTCAGCAGCACCGGTGATCCACTCGAAACCGTCGCGGTTCGCGTCGACATAGGCACGGACGAGGGATGCCGGGTGGTGCCGGCGCAGCGACGACAGCGTCGTGCCCTGCAACAACGAGATCTTGCCCGTGTTCGAGCCCGAGGCGAGCTCACCGATCCCGCCGCGCTCGACGATCGCGACATCCATGCCGCTGCGGACCAGCTCGAGGGCGGTGGCGAGGCCCGTGAGCCCCGCCCCGACGATGATCACGTCGTGGCACCGTCCGGGTTCGAACGGCGTTCCGGCGGGCGCGGACGCATCGGTCTTCCACAGCGACGTCATGACCGCAGTCAACGCCGCGCGCCGGACGGCGACAAGCGACTTGACACTAGGCTCGGTGCCCATGACCGAGGCCTCCCGTCCCGCCGGCGATCCCCTCGTGGCAGCGGCGGTCGCCCTGTTCGACGAACAGGGGTACGAGCGCACCTCGGTGGATGACATCGCGCGGGCCGGCGGGTTGTCGCGATCGACGTTCTTCCGTCAGTACGGCGGCAAGGATGACGTGATCTTCGCCGACCACGATGTCGCTATCGCCGCGCTGCGCGACCTGCTCGCGACGACGCAGGCGAGTCCGTGGCGGGCGGTGTGCGATGCCGCCCTCGCGGCCTTCGACCATTTCGGCGCGGACGTCGAGCTGGCCCGGCGCCGCTATCGCGTGGTCCGCGGAGTCCCGGCGTTGCGCGAACGCGAGATCGTCATGGTGTTCCGCTACGAGCGGCTCTTCGGCGATCACCTGCGCACACGGCTGCCCGATCTCGACGCCGCCGAGGCCGTCGCGTTCAGCGCCGCCGTGACCGCCGTGCACAACCACGTCCTGCGCCGTCTTCTCCGCGGCGACGACGCCGTGACGCGGCTCACGGTCGAGGCGGCGCTCGACGATCTGCTGCATCGATTCGGCGTGCATCCCGAGGGCGAGGCCCCCGCCGACGACGATGTCGTGGTCGCCGTGTTCCCGCGCCGGATGCCTCTCGCCGAGGTGACCCGCCGCCTGCGGTCCGAGATCTCCTGAACACCCGGTGACACTCGGTGTCATTCCGGGTGATACTGGATTTCATGAGCGATGAAGCCGACCGTGATCTCGATGCACTCCCCGGCGAGCGCGTCACCTCGTACGCCCTGACGGGCCGCCGCGACACCGATTACTACGGCGTCTTCGCCGACATCGGCGACGAAGACCGGGCCGCCTGGGATCGCGCCCGGGCCTTCGTCGACGAGGTGGGCGACCGGATGCAGCACGCCTGGGACACCGCGACCTACCCGCTCGACCTCGTCCGCCGCATGGGCGAGCTCGATCTTTTCGTCGACGGTATCGACCACCCCGAACTCACGCGCATCACGCCGCTCGGCGCGGGCCTGGTGACGATGGAGATCTCCCGTGGCGACGGTTCGCTCGGCACGGCGCACGCGGTGCAGGGCGGGCTCGCGCTGCGCACCCTCGCCCTGTTCGGCTCCCCCGCTCAGCAGGAGCGCTGGCTGCGGCCGCTCGCCGCGGGCGAGGTGCTGGGCGCCTTCGCGCTCACCGAGCCCGACCACGGCTCCGACTCGGTCTCGCTCGAGACGGTCGCCCGCCGCGAGGGCGACGAGTGGGTGCTGCGCGGGGCCAAGAAGTGGATCGGAAACGGAGCGTCGGGCGGCATCACGTTCGTGTGGGCTCGGGTCGACGACGAGGGCGGCGAGCTGCACGGCGCGGTGCGCTGCTTCCTCGTGGAGCAGGACCGTCCGGGCTACACCGGCACAGTCATCGCGGGCAAGGCGTCGCTCCGCGGCATCCACCAGGCTCACGTCGCGCTACGCGATGTGAGGCTGCCGACCGATGCCGTCCTCGAGGGGACACGGTCGTTCCGGGATGCCTCGACCGTGCTCTACGCCACGCGTTCCGGAGTCGCCTGGTCGGCGCTCGGCCACGCGACCGCGTGTTACGAGGCTGCCGTCACCTACGCCGGCGAGCGCATCCAGTTCGGGCGTCCGCTCGCCCGATCGCAGATGGTGCAGGAGCGGCTCGCGCAGATGCTCGACGAGCTCACCGCGATGCAGCTCTACTGCCGCCGCCTCGCCGACCTCGAGACCTCGGGCGGCCTGCGTCCCACCCAGGCTTCGCTGGCGAAGTACCACAACACCCGGGCCGCGCGACGGATCGCGCAGATCGCGCGCGATCTGCTCGGGGGCAACGGCATCCTGCTCGAGAACGGGGTCATGCAGCACATGACCGACATCGAGGCCATCCACACCTACGAGGGCACGGAGAGCGTCCAAGCCCTCCTGCTCGGGCGCGACATCACGGGCGTCGGCGCGTTCGCCTGACCCGCCGGCCGGCGAACTGCGGCTCAGCGCGCGCGCCGGCGCACCACGATGACCGCCGCGAGCGCGATGATCCCCGCACCCACCGCGACGACGGCGATCGCCGACCACGGCACGGCCGGTGTTGAGAACCCCGAGGATGCCGCCTCGGGGAGCGGCACGCGATCGTCGCCGAGCGGGATCGGGGTCACGGTGACCTCGCCGGCGGCGAGGAACAGCGGTGCGAGCCGTAGCTCGATGCGCTGCGTCGCCGTGCCGCCGGGCAGCACCTCGAACGCCTCGGCGGCGCCACCGCCGGGAAGAAGGCCCAGCGGACCCGCAGCCTCGGCGGCACCGCTGGCCCCGAAGCGGACGTTGCCGGTGTTGGTCACCTGGTACTCCACCGTGAGGGTGCCGCTAACGAAGGGGATCCACGAGGGCGTGAAGCTCGCGGTGGCGGCGTCGATGCGGAGCGCCGGAGCGATCTCCCCGGCGACCTGCAGGTGCACACGCACCCCGACGCGGTGCGTCACCGTCACCCCCGATCCCTCGGCGCTGAGCCCCACGACGATCCCCGCCGGGTGATCTCCCGGCGTCGCGTCCGCCGGCACCGTGATCGTGACCGGGAGCACGCGGGTCTCGCCCGCAGCGAGCGCGAGCCCGTCGCCGTCGAGCCCGCCGACGTCGATCCACGCTCCGCCCGCTTCCGGATCGTCGGCACGGACGTCGAACGCACCGTCCGCGCCCACCACGCCGTCACCGGCGGCGACGGTGAACACCGCGGGCTCGACGGAATGGTTGGTGACCGCGACGGCATCGGTGATCGCCGCGCCCGGGTCGATCGTGTGGCGCAGCGACACCCGGCCGTCGGGGCCGGCGGCGTCGGCGGGGACGACTCCCCACTCGATCGCGGGCGGCTCCGGTGCCGCGGCGGATGCCGGAACGACGGTGAGCGACGCGGATGCCGTGAGCACGGTGAGCAGGCTCACCGCCAGCAGCACGGCACGGATGTTAAGGATGCGGGGCATGAGGTCTCCGGTGAGCTGGGGGCGGGGACGGGCCGGAGCCCGCCCCCGCCGAGGCGTCGCTGTCGCGCGAACCGGTCAGTCCTGCGCGAACAGGGTGAGCGTGATCTCGCTGCCGTACCGCCCGCCCGCAGCGTCGGCCGGGACCGTCAGATCCAGATCGGCCCCGATCACCGTCGAGCCCAGACGCGACGTCCGATCGGCTGTGGCGAGCGTCGCGGGCGCGTCGAGCGTCGCCCGGCCGCCCGCGGCGGCACCCGCCTCGGATCGGACGATGCGCGGGGCCCACGCGAGGTTCTCCGCGGCCAGCGTGCGGTTGCCGGCCACGAAGTCCGTCGCCGTTCCCGCGAGCGTCCAGCCACGCCCCTGGGCGCGGACCTCGTTGCGCGTGTCGGCGACGGTCACGAGCGGCAGCGTGGCATCCAGATCCGCCCCGGAACCGCCGAACGAGACGCGCTCCCCGTGTCCGGCCACGCTCAGGCTGAGCGCGCCGTCCGCCGCCTCGCCGGCGATCGTGGCCTCGAGCGCCACCGCGTCCGCCGAGCTGCGCTCGCCGTGGCCGAGGACATTGAAGATCGTCTCGCCGATCGCGGTGTTGTCGAGGTAGGGGCCGCGGACGACATCCCACTGGTCGGCCCGGGCTTCGAGCACCTCGGCCCCGGCGCCCTTGGCGAAGAGCGGGACGAGCGCGTTCGTGTGGCCGCCCGAGTGCCACGTCAGGTCGGGGAGCTGCCCCGCCGTCCCCGTCATCGGCGTCCATCCGGTCTCGGCACCGGCACCCGCGCCGGCGAGGTAGCCGGTCTCGTGGTCGGCGGTGACGATGACGAGCGTCTCGTCCCAGCTGCTGTTCTCCTCGACCCACGACTCGACGGCCTCGACGGCGTCGTTGAAGGCGATCTGCTCCTCGACGAGGCGCGTGGTCTGATTCGCGTGGCCGGCCCAGTCGACCGCGCCGCCCTCGACCATGAGGAAGAAGCCCTCGTCGCCCGTGTCGAGCACATTCAGCGCTCCCCGGGCGAGGGTGTCGAGGTCCGCGACGTCGTTCGCCGGATCGGTGTACGGCAGCGCGGCGTCGTTCGCCAGCCCGGGGCGGTTGTACTGCAGGGTCTCGGCGACCTGCGCGAGACCGAACACCTTGTCGGGGACGGCGGTGCCGGCGGCGAGAGCATCGAAGTCGGCCTTGTCGTCGATGAAGGTGAACGGCGTCGCTCCGGTCGAGACGCGCTCGTAGTCGCGCTGCGCGATCCACGTCCAGTCGGCGGGGCGGGGCTCGTGTGCGTCGGTGTACATCGGGTGCCCGCCGCCCATCAGGACGTCCACGCCGCTGTCGATCATCTCGGCAGCCAGGCCCTGGTAGTCGTTGCGGTCGGCGTTGTGGGCGATGAAGCCCGCGGGGGTGGCATGGTTGAAGGGCACGGAGGTGACGAGCCCGACCTTCTTCCCGACCTCCTGCGCCTGCTCGCCCACGGTCAGCAGGCGGTCACCGCCCGGCTCGAAGCCGAGCGTCCCGTTGTTGGTCTTCACCCCGGTTCCGAGCGCCGTGCCCGCCGCGGCGGAGTCGGTGGCGCCGGAGGCGACCCAGCCGAAGTCTCCCCACGCCTTCTCGGTGAAGTACTCCGCCCGGCCCGATGCCGAGTAGTGAGACTGGGCGACCTGGACGGGCCAGGTCTCGTAGACCTGACCGGGCGTGGCCGCTTCATGCGCGATCGCGCCGGTCGCGGGATCGACGGTGACCTGGTGCGCGCTCGTCCCGTGCTCGTACAGGCTCGCGGCGTCGAACTGGTTGTAGCCCGCGCCGTCCGAGATCATCAGGATGACGTTCTTCGGAACGGATGCCGCGTCGGCATCGGTCGCGCTCGCGGCGAGGGCCGGGACCGACGCGAGGACGAGACCAGCGGCGACGCTCGTCGCGGTCAGGGTGCAGGCGCGCGTATGCGCTCTCCGGTGCATGGAGATCCTCTTTCGTATCTGGGGGGAGGTGCGAAAGCCGCCGCGTGCGGGCGGCACCTCCACCGTCCCCGGCGAGGGTGGCCGCGCGGCGACCTCCCGGCGACGCGACGGTGAACGGGAGCAACCGCGGAGGTGACCGTGACGGATCGCGCCCTGCCCCGCGCGCGGCTCGAGCGCAACCCCGCGTCCGGGGCGGCGCGGTCCGCTACCGTCGTCGTCATGAGTCTGTTCCGACGGAGACCGCGGCCCGAGATCGTCCTGGCGGATGCCATCGACCGCGACGCCGAACGCCCCCCGGCGGGACTGTGGGCCGACGGCTTCGGCCGCCTCGCGATACGCGGAGTGCAGATCATCGTCCTGGTGATCCTCGCCATCGGTATCGTGTACGTGCTGCGACAGGTGTCCGTCGTCGCGATCCCGCTGATCCTCGCGCTCATCTTCGCGTGCGCGTTCGCTCCCGCGATGAGCTGGATGCGCCGCCACGGCGTGCCCTCGCTGCTCGCCACGATCATCACGTTGCTCACGATCGTGGTGCTGCTGACCGGACTGTCCTGGCTCATCGTCTGGGCCGTGCGCGACCAGTGGGACGACCTCTACTCTCAGGCGCAGGAGGGCTTCGACCAGCTCGTCGCCTGGGCGCAGACACTTCCCATCTCGATCGACCAGAGCCAGATCGACGAGTGGCTCGGTGCCCTCGGCGACTTCGTCACGAGCGCGCAGTTCGGCTCGGGCGCCATCGCCGGGGTCAGCGCCGTGGCCACCTTCATCACCGGCGCCGTGCTGCTGGTCGTGATCCTGTTCTTCTTCCTGAAGGACGGTCCCCGCATGTGGGAGTTCCTGCTGCGCCCCTTCCGCGGCTCGAACGAGATGCGCGCTCGCCGCATCGGCGACAAGACGGTCGTCGTGCTGGGCTCGTACATCCGAGGCACCGCGGCGGTCGCTTTCGTGGACGCGGTCGGCATCTTCATCGCCCTGCTCGTGCTGCAGGTTCCGCTCGCCATCCCGTTGGCCGTGCTCGTGTTCCTTCTGGCGTTCATCCCGATCGTGGGTGCGACCCTGGCCGGCATCCTGGCCGCGCTCGTCGCGCTCGTCGCCAACGGCCCGCTCAACGCGGTCCTCGTCGTCGGCGCCGTCGTGCTCGTCAACCAGCTCGAGGGCAACTTCCTGCAGCCCGTGCTGATGGGTCGCACGATGAAGCTCCACTCGTTCGTCGTGCTCGTCGCCCTGACAGCCGGCACCGCGATCGGCGGCATCCTGGGAACGCTGCTCGCCGTCCCCATCACCGCCGTCGTGTGGGGCATCGTGCAGGTGTGGGACGGACCGGACCTTCCCGCACGCTGGGCACGGCCGAAGCCCCGCGAGCAGCTGCAGGCCTGAGGCGACACGATGACGTACGACATCCCCGCGCCGATGCTCGCGAAAGCGGTGCCCGCGATCCCGGATCCGGGCCGCTACGCCGCGGGACTGTCGTTCGAGCCGAAGTGGGACGGGTTCCGCGCGATCGTGTCGTGGGACGGTGAGAACGTCGAGATCGGCAGTCGTGGCTCGAAGCCCCTCACCCGCTACTTCCCGGAGCTCGTCGACGCGTTCTCCCGGCTGCTCCCCGAGCCGTGCCTGATCGACGGCGAGATCGTCGTGGCGACCGAGACGAGCGCCGGGCGGCGGCTGCAGTGGGAGGCCCTGTCGCAGCGCATCCATCCGGCGGCGTCGCGCGTCGCGCTGCTCAGCGAGCAGACGCCGGCCATGTTCATCGCGTTCGACCTTCTCGCCCGCGGCGACCGCGACCTGCAGGCCGAGCCGTTCTCCCGGCGACGCAGCGAACTCGTCGAGCTGCTGCGTGCCGTGCCCGACCCGATCCACGTGACGCGCGCGACCGACGACGTCGAGACCGCCCGCCGGTGGCTGTCGGAGTTCGAGGGCGCCGGGCTCGACGGCGTCGTCGCCAAGCCCACCGATCAGCCCTATGCGCCCGGGAAGCGGACGATGCTCAAGATCAAGCACGCCCGCACGGCGGATGTCGTCGCGATCGGATACCGCATCCACAAGTCCGGCACGGGGGTCGGGTCTCTGCTGGTCGGCCTCTACGACGACGACGGCGAGCTGCACGGCGTCGGCGGGGTCTCGGCGTGGACCGACAAGCGGCGGAGAGAGTTGATCGACGAGCTCGCACCGCTCGTCGAACGCGACGCCACCGGCGCGGCGATCACGGGCGAGTCCGACCGTTCGCGGTTCGCGGCGTCGAAGGACGTCTCGTTCGTGCGGCTGCGTCCCGAGCTGGTGCTCGAGGTGCGCTACGACCAGCTCGAGGGACAGCGCTTCCGCCACACCGTGCAGTTCGAGCGCTGGCGGAATGACCGGGATGCGCGCTCGTGCACATTCGACCAGCTCGAGACCGTCGCCGCATACGACCTCGCTGACGTCCTGGACTGACCGGGAGGTCGGGGGCGACATCGGCCGTTCACTCCGCGGCCACCCGTCGTTGCGCGACGCTTCCTAGCGTGCGAGCGTCGAACGCCCCCGCACCCGAAGGACGCCGCATGTACGCCGACCTCTCCCGCCCCGGCTCGCCCCGCCGAAGGGCCGCCATCCCCGCCGCCGCCGTGGCCGCTCTCGCCGCGACGACGCTCACTCTCGGGGTCGCGACGCCCGCTGACGCCGCCGCCGGCGATCTGCTCGACGACAGCGCGATCGCACCGCACCGCGCTCCCTACGGCACCTTCGTCGACACCTACACCGCCAACAGCTCGGCGAACGCGACCCCCGAGACGAACCCGGCGATCGGGGTGCTCTCCGGCATGCTCGAGCTATGGCAGCCCGGCGCCACGTGGGACACCGGACAGGCCACGGATGTCGGCGCGCCCGTGCTCGACGCCAACATCGCGCACAACATCGAGGTGGCGCGCACTCGCACCGCATCGGACGAGACCACCGCGTGGGTCTTCGACCGCCGCCATCAGAGCTACAGCGCGGTCGACGGGCTCGGCTCCGCCACGCCCGCCTTCCGTGCGGCGATGAACGCCGGGACCACGATCCCCGACACGATTCCCGCCGACGCGACGACCGTGCGCTACGACGATGCGGGCAACGCCTCGGGCCGATGGGCCGACCCGGACTCCGAGCTCGGCTCGGTCGTCGAGCTCGTCGACACCGTGCGCGGCCCGGCCGCCTCGTCGAACCCGTCGAAGAACTTCTTCGGCTACAAGCGGCCGTTCCGCTGGGTCGACGACTCGGTCATCGTGCCCGCGCTCCTGCCGGTGCGGAAGCCGGACAGCGAGGCGGCCAGCGACGGCGGCTTCCCGAGCGGCCACACCAACGCGGCCTATCTGGCCTCGCTCGCCCTCGCCGATGCGGCGCCGCAGTACCAGGACCTCCTCATCGCGAACGCCGCCGAGATCGGCGACAGCCGCATCGTCGCCGGCATGCACTCCCCGCTCGACGTGATCGGCGGCCGCATCCTGGCGACCGCCCTCGCGGCCGCGAGCCTGAACGATCCCGCCAACGCCGAGCTGCGCGCCGCGGCGTCGGCCGAGGCTCAGGCACTGATCGACACGCTGCCGGCAGAAGGATCCACGCAGACGCTCGACGACGACGCCTACGACGCCCTCGCGCAGCAGTACCGCGATCGCATGACCTACGGGCTGCCGGCCACGGGCACCGCCGGCCAGGCGGCGCGTGTGCCGGCGGGCGCAGAGGTGCTGCTCGAGCACCGGCTGCCGTACCTCGACGCCGAGCAGCGCCGCTGGGTGCTCCACTCCACCGCGATCGACTCGGGGCACCCGGTGCTCGACGACCCGGAGGGCTGGGGACGGCTCAACCTCTTCGAGGCGTCGAACGGGTACGGCGCTCTCGACACCGAAGTCACGGTGACCATGGATGCCGAGGCCGGCGGCTTCGCGGCGAGCGACACGTGGCGCAACGACATCGACGGTGCCGGGTCGCTGACGAAGAACGGCTCGGGCACGCTCGCCCTCTCGGGCGAGAACACCTACACCGGCGGCACTGTCGTCGACGCCGGAGTCCTTCGGGCCGAGGCGCCGAGCGCCCTCGGCACGGGAGACCTGACGATCGCCGGCGGCTCGCTCGCTGACGAGACGTCCGGCCTGAGCGTGGGCGGCGACTTCACGCAGACGGATGCCGCGACACTCGAGCTGTCGGTCGACGACGCCGAGCCCGCTCTCGAGATCGCCGGCACGGCCACCCTCGGCGGAACGCTGCGCGTCGACCTGGCCGGAGGTGCTCCCGGCGCGCCGCTGCGACTGATCTCGTACGGTGCTCGTGCCGCAGACACGAGATTCGACGCGGTTGAGGTCACGGATGCCGGTGCAGGCTTCGACGGAACGCTGGACTACCGAGCCGACGGCGTCTACCTCGTCGATGCCGCTGCTCCCGGCGAGACGCCCGGCGAGACGCCGGGCGAGGCCCCCGGACTCCCGGGGCCCAGTCAGCCTGGTGCCGGTGACAGCAGCACCGACACCGGCGCCGGCACCGGCGGCTCGGCACGCCCCTCAGCGGACCGGATCGCGCGGACCGGAGGCGACGGAGAGCCGATCGGCCTGATGATCGGCGGCGTGCTCCTGGCTGCGGCCGGCGGAACCGTGCTGCTCTCGCGCCACCGGCGCCCCACGCGACGCTGACCACGTTGCCGGATAGCTCCGGCAGATCCTCCCACCCCGGCGCACGTCGCGGGTGGGAGGATCGAACCATGCGGGATGACCAGCGCGACGACGTCCCCGACGGCACCGCCGAACTGCACCTCGAGCCCCTGCGATTCATCGCGCGGACCGACGCGGTGCTCCGTCTCGGCACCCTGATGCTGGGGGCGGGAGCCTCGTCGGCACGCGTGCGCGACACGATGGACCGCACCGCGCACGCCCTCGGACTCGAGCGCCTGGAGTCGCGCGTCGGGATGACCGACATCGTCATCACCGCTCAGCGGGGGCAGCTGTTTCGCACGCGCGTGGCCGAGGTGCGGCATCCGGTCGTCAACTCCGAGCGGATCGCCGAGGTCATGCACCTCTCCCACCGCGTCGCCGACGGCGTCACCGCCGACGACCTGCAGCGCGAGCTCGACAGGATCGAACGGATGCCGCCGCGCTACCCGACTTCCGTGCGGGTGCTCGCCGCCGCGGCAGCCTGCACGGCCTTCGCCTTCTTGAACAACGGCGGCTGGGCCGAATGTCTCAGCGTCGCGCTGGCCGTCGCGCTCGGTCAGTACGTGCGCATCCGCGGCGCACGGCTGCAGGTCAACGAGTTCCTCCTGGTCTTCCTGTCGGCCTCGGCCGCGCTCCTCACCTTCCTCGGCGTCTCGCACCTCATCGAGCTGCTCGGCGCGCCGTCGCCCCAGTACGGGGCCGCGCTGACGAGCGCCGTGCTCTACCTCGTGCCGGGCTTCCCCCTCGTCACGGGCGCACTCGACCTCGCCCGGCTCGACCTCAACGCGGGAGTGAACCGGGTCGTGTACGCGTGTCTCGTGCTTCTGTCGACGGGGTGCGCCGTGTGGGCGGTGGCCGCGGTGTTCGAGACGAGCGCCGTCGCCGTCGCGGCCCCGGAGCTGTCCGAGCCGCTGCTGTCGCTCGGGCGCTTCGTGGCAGGCTTCATCGGTGTGATGGGCTTCGCCCTGCTGTTCTCGACGCCCTGGCGGATCGCGCTGGCGGCGGCAACGATCGGCACGATCGCCAACGTGGGCCGTCTGCTCATGATCGATCACGGCACGATGCAGCCCGTCGCGGCAGCCGCCGCCGGCGTCGCCGTCGGGTTCGGCGCCTTCGCGGTCTCGCGCTTCGTGCGCGCACCGCGCATCACGCTGACCGTTCCCGCCGTGCTGATCATGGTGCCCGGGGCATCCGCCTATCGCGCCATCGTCGGCACGATCGAGTCCGACACGATCAGCGCCGTGCAGTACGGGATCACGGCGGTGTTCGTGGTCGTCGCGCTGGCCGTCGGCCTCACCGTCGCCCGTGTCGTCACCGAACGCGAATGGCAGCGACCCTCGGCGCGGTGATCAGCACCGGTGATGGTCGCGGTGCGATCTACTCGGCCTCGGGCTGTCGCGCGCGACTCGGCTGCACGCGCGGCGGCTCTCCGGGCATCTTCGGGAACTCCGGCGGGAACGGCAGCTCACCGAGGCCGGCGTCGAGGTCGCGCTGCCACCATTCCAGCAGGGTGTCGATGGGACCGGGATCGGCCTGCAGGCCGGCCCACGGATCGCCGATGTCCGCCAGCCGCTGCGGCACCGTGCGGACCGTGAACGAGGACGGGTCGACCCCGGCCTCGAGCTCGTCCCAGGTGATCGGGGTCGCGACCGTCGCCGCCGGCAGCGCCCGCGCGCTGTAGGCGCCGGCCATCGTGCGGTCGCGGTTCGCCTGGTTGAAGTCGATGAAGACCCGCTCGCCGCGTTCCTCCTTCCACCAGTTCGTCGTGACGCGGTCGGGCATCCGGCGTTCCAGCTCACGGCCGGCGGCGATGACCGCATGCCGCACGTCGAGGAACTCGTGCTCCGGCTCGATCGGGCAGAACACATGGAGTCCGCGGTTGCCGCTGGTCTTGAGGAAGGCCGTCAGACCGGCCTCGGCGAGCACGTCGCGCAGCGCGGGGGCGACGGATGCGGCATCCGCGAAGTCCGTGCCCGGCTGCGGGTCGAGGTCGATCCGCAGCTCGACGGGGTTGTCGGTGTCGGCTGCCAGCGACGCCCAGGGGTGGAAGACGACGGTGTTCATCTGCACCGCCCATACGACGGCCGCCGCTTCGTTGAGCACGACCTGCGGATGCCGCCGCCCGCTGTTGTAGGTGCAGATGACCTGATCGACGTAGTCGGGCGCCCCCTTGGGCGGGTTCTTCGAGAAGAACCGCTCCCCGTCGATGGTGTCGGGGAAACGCTCGAGCGAGACGGGGCGATGACCGTTCGCGCGCAGGAACGGCTCGGCGACGGCGATCGCGTACTCGGCGTACTCGCGCTTGGTGATGCCCAGCTCCGGCCACAGCACGCGGTTGGGACTCGACAGACCGACCTCGCGGTCGCCCTCGGGGCCTGGCACGGTCAGGGTGATGCGCTCGCTCGCCATGGCCCGACCCTAGGGCGTCGGCGCTCGATGACCTACCCCCTGGACAATCCGGCGGCTCTGCCTCGAGTCCGACCGTTGTGCTGATACATCCGTCGGGCGGAAGGTGCGGGTGACGCCTCGAACCGGCCTGTACGCCTCACGCGTACCGCCGGTCCGACGGTTGTATCACCGTCGGGGCGTCACGCGTCAGCTGCGCCGGGCTCCTCCGGCGTCGCGGCCGCGTCCGCGGCTGCCGGCGCAGCCGGGGCGGGAGCGGGGTCGGGATCGTCGGCACGGGCGAGGACGGGGCCGAGGTCCGCGCGATCGACGTGGATCCAGGGGCCGCCCGGGTCGACGATGACTCCGCTGAGCGCGGGGTTCGATTGCAGCGCACGCCCGAGCTGACCCGCGGTGACGGGCACCGGGCGGTCACCGCGTTGCAGCACGAGCACCTCGAGCGGGTGCGAGTACACCTCGAGGCGCCGCTCGCCCGACGCGGTGCGCGACTCGGCGAGGCCGAGCTGACCGCTGTCGCCAGCGGGACCGGCGGCAACCCACAGCGGCGCCTGCGCGAGCGCCTCGCCGACAGCGGCCGCGGTTTCCGGGCCGCGCGGTCCGGCGAGCAGATTCTTGATCGTGAAGGCGGGGTCGCCCTCCTCGAAGGCCTTGGTGATGAGCTGCACGGGCAGCACGATGCGCGACCCGGCGACAGCGTGATCGATGATGAGCCCTTCGTACGGGCCCTCGATGGCGTTGCGGAACACGTTCGCGACGGGGATGCCCAGCGCCGAGGTGTCGCGGTCGCCATCCGCTTCGACGCTGGCGCGAAGCGATGCGCCGCCGGTGAAGGCGAGGAGGAAGCGGGCTCCGTCGATCTGCGAGACGGCGAGCGTGATCGGCTTGCCCTCTGCCGTGAGGGCCCGCGCGTCGCCGCGCACACGCACGTACATCGTTCCCTGCATGCTCTGACGCATGACGTTCATGACGTCGACGTTGCCGGGCTTCTCGGGCAGCGACGCAAGGGCCGCCTGGACCAGGGTGTTGTCGGGCATCCCCGGCACCGTCTCGGTGCGATCCGGTGCCTCCGCCGGCGGGCGGGTCACCGTCCGCTCCGGCTGAGTCGGGGCGACGGGCTGAGCGGGCGCGCCGAACGTCGACATCGAGATGCCCACGTGCGGCACAGTCTCGACCGGAGCCTGCTCGGCAGCTGCCTGCTCGGCTGGCTGCTCGGCGGCCTGGTCAGCGGCGACATCGCCGTCAACCTCGGCACCGACCGCGTCGTTCGTGGGCTGGCTCGTGGTGTCTCGCGCGGAGCGCTTGAAGATCGCCATGCCTTCGAGCCTAACCCGCGCCCTCCCGCGGCGCGGGGCTTGCGTTACAGCTTGACGATCGGCGCGATCTTGATGAGCAGCTTCTTCGGCCCCGCCGAATCGAAGCGGACGTGCGCCACGCGTTTCGCACCTTCGCCCGTGACGGCGTCGACGCGCCCCTCGCCGAAGTCGTCGTGCTTGATGCGATCGCCGGGTCCGAGCTCGAGGTCGCCGTTGTCGCGGACCTTCGCCGGGATGCGGTTGGCGAACTTCGCGATGTCACCGCTCTTCTCGCGGCGCGGCAGGGGCACGAGATCGTCGCCGTAACGCTTGCCCGATCCTCCGAACCCGCCACCCGAACCGCCCGACCGCCGGCCGTTGAGCGCGCGGGACTGCATGCCCCCGCGCGAATTGACGTCGCCGGGCGACTGCCGCCAGTCGATGAGGTCGTGCGGGATCTCCTGCAGGAACCGGCTCGGCATCGCGGCCGAGACCTCGCCGAACTGGGCGCGGGTCATCGCGAGCGAGAGGTGCAGGCGCTTACGAGCGCGCGTGAGGGCGACGTAGAAGAGCCGGCGCTCTTCCTGGGGGCCGCCGGGCTCGTTCGCCGAGATGCGGTGCGGGATGAGGTCCTCTTCGACGCCCGTCACGAACACGGCGTCGTACTCGAGGCCCTTCGCGGTGTGCATCGTCATCAGCGAGACGGTTCCGGACGCGTCGTCGAGATCGTCGGCGTCGGCCACGAGGGCGACCTCGGTGAGGAAGTCGAGGATCGTGCCGTCGGGGTTGTTGCGGGCGAACTCGCGGGTCACCGCGATCAGCTCGTCGAGGTTCTCAAGACGCGCCTCGTCTTGCGGGTCGCGGCTCGCGCGCAGGGCGTCCATGTAGCCGGACTTGTTCAGCAGCACGGTCAGGCCCTCGGTCACCGCCGTCGGCGGGGCGATCTCGCCCGAGCTCGGCAGCATGATCTCGGACGCCTCGGCCAGCACCGCGTCGAGCTGTGCGATCGCGGCCTGGATCTTCGGGCCGACGCCGAGCGCCGACGCGTTGGCGAGCGCGTCGCGGAAGGTGATCTGCTGGTCGGCGGCGTACCGGGCGATGGACGTCTCGGTCACGTCGCCGATGCCGCGACGCGGCCGGTTGAGGATGCGGCGCACCGCGAGCTCGTCGGCGGGATTCGCCACTGCGACGACGTAGGCCAGCGCATCCTTGATCTCGGCACGGTCGTAGAACTTCGTGCCGCCCATGATCTTGTACGGGATGGCCGCGCGGATGAAGATCTCCTCCAGCGCGCGCGACTGCGAGTTCGTCCGGTAGAACACGGCCATCTGCGAGTACGGGACCGACGAGCGGTGGAGCGCCTCGATCTCGTCGGCGACGAATTGGGCCTCGTCGTGCTGCGAGTAGCCGGTGAAGCCGACGATCGCGTCGCCGGCGCCGACATCCGTCCACAGCTTCTTGTCCTTGCGGTCGAAGTTGTTGGAGATCACGGCGTTCGCGGCCGAGAGGATGTTCTGCGTCGACCGGTAGTTCTGCTCGAGGAGCACGACTCGTGCACCGGGATAGTCACGCTCGAACTCGGTGATGTTGCGGATGTCGGCGCCGCGGAAGGCGTAGATCGACTGGTCGGAGTCACCGACGACGGTCAGCGAGGCCGCCTCGACCTCGGGCGCCGACTCGGGCTCGAAGATCATCATGCCGCCCGACGAGAAGGCGTCGCCGCCCTGGCCCTGGACCGGCCGGGTGAGCTCGTGGATCAGCGCGTACTGGGCGTGGTTCGTGTCTTGGTACTCGTCGACGAGGATGTGGCGGAACCGCTTGCGGTAGAGGTCGGCGACGTGCGGGAACGCCCGGAACAGGTACACCGTCTGGGCGATGAGGTCGTCGAAGTCGAAGGCGTTGGCCCGCTGGAGCGCGGACTGGTACGCCCCGAAGAGCTCGACGAAGACGCGCTCGGCAGGGTCGGACATATTGGCCTGCCGCGCGTACGAGTCGGCGTCGGCGAGCTCGTTCTTGAGCTTCGAGATGCGGCTCTGCACGCCGGCGGGTGTCAGCCCGAAGGCGTCGGCCTCGTGCTCCTTGACGAGGCGCTTGATGAGCGCACGAGAGTCGCCCGAGTCGTAGATGGTGAAGTTCTTGGTGAAGCCGAACTGCTGCGCCTCGCGGCGGAGGATGCGCACGCACGCCGAGTGGAAGGTCGAGATCCACATGCCCTGCGCGCTGTCGCCGATCAGCTGCTGCACACGCTCGCGCATCTCGCCGGCGGCCTTGTTGGTGAAGGTGATCGCGAGGATCTGGCTCGGCCATGCCTCGCGACCGCGCAGCAGCGAGGCGATGCGGTGGGTGAGCACGCGGGTCTTGCCCGAACCGGCGCCCGCGACGATCAGCAGCGCGGGCCCGCGGTAGGTCACCGCTTCGCGCTGGGGCGGGTTGAGCCCCTCGAGGAGGTCGGCGTCGGGACGCTCGCCGGAGGGAGCGCCGGGGCGCACGGATGCGGCGGAGCCGACGATGACGGGCTTGATGGGCTCTGGCATGACTCTTCGATTCTACGTTCGGCCACCGACACCCGCCCGGTCCGCGCGAGCGCCGGGCGACGGAGCTCAGAGCAGGCGGCGAGCCGTCGCCCAGGCCGTCAGCTCGTGACGCGACGACAGCTGCAGTTTGCGCAGCACCGCCGACACGTGCGTCTCGACGGTCTTGACCGAGATGAAGAGCTCGGCGGCGACCTCCTTGTAGGCGTATCCGCGCGCGATCAGACGCATCACCTCCTGCTCGCGAGACGACAGCCGGTCGAGTTCATCGCCCGCGGTCGCCGTCTCGCCGGCCACCGCGCCGAACGCGTCGAGGACGAATCCGGCGAGTCTGGGCGAGAAGACGGCGTCGCCGTCCGCCACCGCCGCGACGGCGCTGCTCACCTCGTCGCCCGAGGATCCCTTCGTGATGTAGCCGCGGGCACCGGCGCGGATGACGCGGACGACGTCGTCGGCGGCATCCGACACGCTCAGAGCCAAGAAGCGCGCCGACGTCGGGGCGGCCCGGGCGATCACTTCTGCTCCCCCGCCGCGCTCCTCACCCGACCCGCCGGGCAGGTGCACGTCGAGCAGCACCACGTCGGGTTCGGTTCGTGCGATGACCTCGACGGCGGTCTCCACGTCTGCGGCCTCGCCGACGACGGCGATCCCCGCGCCCAGGTCGGCCCGGAGCCCCGATCGGAAGATGGAGTGGTCGTCGACGATGACGACGCGCAGCGCATCAGCCACGTGCGTCCCCCGGACCGCCGACGTGGAGGTGCACCTCGGTGCCGCCCGACGCCGCCGCCCGGACCGAAGCGGACCCGCCGGCGCGCCGCATCCGGCCGATGACCGATTCTCGGACGCCGAGCCGGTCATCCGGGATCGCCGCGACGTCGAATCCGGCGCCGCGGTCGCGCACGAAGACGTCGACCCCGCGGGCTCCGCCTTCGATGTAGACCGAGACGTCGCCAGCGGCGTGCCGAGCCGCGTTGAGCATCGCCTCGCGGGCCGCTGCGGCCAGCTCACCGGTGGCCCGCTCGGCCGACAGGCCCGCGGAGACCACGTCGATCCGCACCGCGTAGTCGAGTTCGAGGGCGGCAGCGTAATCGCGCAGGTCGGTCGCGAGGTCGCTGTCGGCGTGCGGTTCGCCGTCGAAGAGCCAGGCGCGGAGCTCGCGCTCCTGTGCACGCGCGATTCGGGCGGACTCGCTCGACGCACCCGCCGTGTTCTGGATCAGCGCCAGGGTCTGGAGCACCGAGTCGTGCAGGTGCGCCGCCATCGCGCTGCGCTGCTCCTCGCGGATGCGTCGGACGCGCTCCCCGGAGAGGTCCCGCCATCGACTGACGAGGAAGGCCCCGGCGAGGGCGAGCATGCCCCCGACGGGGAGCGTCAGTGCGGGAAGCGCAACGAGCCCGTCGGAGTCGACACGCGGCAGCATCCCGAGGGTCACCGCGATCAGGATGCCGACCACGACAGCCCTCACGGCGACGGCATGCCGGCTCCCGCGGTCGATGTCACGGCGATCGACGAGCTCGGCCCAGCACCCTGCGGTGGTCGCGAGAACCGTCACGAACGCGACGACGGCCAGAAGCCCCGGCGAGAACGAACGAGACATCCACGCGTCGCGGGCCTCGAGGACGAGGACCGCGAACAGGATCGGCAGCGCGGCGATGGCGGTCGCGGCCAGGATCCAGGCGACCGGTGCCTGCCGGGTCGGCGCCGCCGGTCCGGTTCGGCGGGGAACGAGAGCCCAGAGCCAGAGGTAGAGGAGCGGACCGGCTCCCGCGACGAGCGTCAGGACGACGAACAGCGCACGGATGCTGCCCACGCCGACTCCGACGTGCCGCGCGAGCCCCGCGCTGACCCCCGAGACCACGCTGTCGCGATCGCGCTGCAGCGGCGGCCTCGCGCTCGGGGCGGCGATCGGTCGCGGCGGCGGCGGTCCCGGGTGGACGGCGGGGGTCGCGAGAGCGGAGGCCATGGCCACATCCAATCACTCCGGCCCTGCCCGCACATCGGCTCCGGCGCAGGATCAGGGAAGCGTCAGGGCGATCCCCCATATCGATCGCCGCCGTCGACCCCCGAGGATCGGATCATGACTTCCGCACCGCCTCTCGCCGCCGCGCCGCGATCCGGTCCCACATCCGCGACGGAGACACCCACGACGGCGACATCCGCGACGGAGAGCGGCTTCTTCCGTTGGGTCGACGGCCTCGGCCTGGCGCGCCGGGATGGGTGGATCGGCGGCGTGTGCGCGGGAGTGGCCGCACGGTGGGGGGTCGACCCCGTCATCGTGCGCGGGCTCGCCGTCGTCGCCGCGCTCATCGGCCTCCCGGCGATCGTCGCCTATGCCGCCGCGTGGGCGATCCTGCCCGATCTGTCGGGACGGTCGCATGCCGCCGACCTCGAGGGAGGCCGGTTCGCTTACGCTCAGGGCGCGATCCTCGCCGTCGCGATCGTCGGAGTCGTGCAGATCCTCGGGCTGCTGCTCACGCTCGCCAGCCTCGCGACGAGCTCGAGCGCCGGTGCGGTCCGGGCGGTCCTCCTGGCCGTCGCCCTCATGGGCGGGGCGGTGCTGGCGGCCGCCGTCGTCGCGCTGCTGATCCGCGCAGCGCATCGAACCCCGGGAACCGTCGAGGACGAGCTGCGTCGGGCTTCCGCAGTCTCAGAGACGGCCCCGGCCGCATCCGACGACGACTCTGTCACGGATGCCGGCGCGGGCGGAACGAACGGTGACGCTGTCGCCCCCGTGCCGCCCGCGCCCCCGAGCGACGCCGCCGACCCGACGGATCTCGCTGCCTGGCGCGCTCAGCACGCGGCCTGGAAGGAGCGCGATCGGGCGTGGCGGCGAGAACAGGGTGACGCCGATCGCGCGGCTCGCGCCGCCGCACGGGAAGAGCGTCGAACCGCGGCGGCCGCGTTCGCGCGAGAGTCGGCGGAACGGCGCCGCGCACGGCGCGCTGAGCGCCCGCGCACGAGCATCGCCTTCGTCGCCGTGAGTTTCGGGGTCGCCGTCATCGCCGGCACGATCGCCGGGCTGGCGGCCCCCGGCAGTCTGTCGGTCGCGCTCGGCCTCTTCGTCGGTGCCCTGGTGACGGCTCTCGCGATGGTGGTCGCCGGCGCCGCCCGCCGCCGGAGCGGGTTCCTCGCCTTCACGTCGGTGTGCCTGCTGGTGAGCGGCGGCGGCGCGATCGCGGTGCCCGTCCTCACCGAGCTGCACGTCGGTTCGTACACGATCTCGAACGTCTCGTCCGACCCCGCGACCGCTGCGTTCCGTCAGACGTTCGGTGACGTCTTCGTCACCCTCGTCGACTCCCCGGACGCCCGGCCCGTATCGATCGACAAGGGGGCGGGGACGACGTTGATCACGGTCGAGCCGGGGGTGGAGGTCGTGCTGCGCGCCTCCGTCGGCGACGAGGCGTCGTTCGTCCTCTCGCAGGACGACGAGTGGACCCTGCTCGCCGACGGTCCCGAGGCGAGGCCCGACGGACCCGATCGGACGACGATCGAGACGACGATCGCCTCACGGGGCACGACGACCACCCGGCAGGTTCTCACGGTCGATCAGGACAGCGGCTACATCGAGATCCGTCTCCTCGGGCCCGAGCAGACCGATGACTGATCCGGCCGCGGTCGGAGCCGACCGCACCGACGATGCAGAGGACACCGAGATGGACACGACCGAGATGGACACCACCGAGATGGACACCACCCGGATGGAGCACCTGACGACCGATGACAGCGGCGTTCGCGCCGCCGAGGCCGAACCGGGCTCGGCGGCCGCGCCTCTCGACCGGCCCCGGGTTCGCTGGGCCGGGATCGTGTGGGGCGTCGCGTTCGCGGCGGTGGCAGCAGCCGGGCTGGTCCTCGTGGGGTCGCCGAACGCCTACCGCGCCCTCGTGGAATGGGTGGCGTCGCCGTCTGTGCCGGCGCTCGTCGCCACGGCGCTGCTGATCGTGGGATCGCTGATACTCGTCGCGGGGATCGCCGGGATGCTCCGCCGTGGTCAGCGGCGCCGGGCAGCCGCACGCTCGGCGTCCGCCGCTGACCGCGATACCGCCGACATCGCTGTCACCGCCGAGCGTCACACCGCGTAGCACGGCGACTCCCGCCTTCACAGCGCTGGCGGTCGTCTCCGGACCGACATAGCGTGAGGGCATCGCGGCGATCCGGGTGGTCCCGGGCATCGGCTCATAACCGATAGCGTTGCGGGTTCGACTCCCGCCGTCGCGTCTACTCCCCCGGTGTCGCGGCTGCGTAGATCCGCTCCCGCAACAGCGACAGGCGCTCGTTGACCTCGGCGATCTGCGAGGGGGCGACGCGGTGGCCGTTGACGGGATGGATCACCAGATCGTTGAGGCTGCCCATTCCCCCGAACGCCGCTCTGATCACGTGCGGGTCGCCGCCCGCGGCGATGCCCCCGGCGGCTCTCGCAGCCCAGCTCGCCCAGGAGTCAGCGCCGACGGAGCGGAGCAGATCCTCCAGGTCTTCGAGAGCATCGAGGAGTTCCGTCGCAGCCACGAGCCGAGTCTGGCACTGCGAAGCGTGATCGTCACGCCGTGACCGGTGTCACCCTTCCTCGAGCTCATCGAGCTCGTCCAGCCGCCGCAGTGCATCTCGCGCCCGTGCGAGGCGTTCGCCCTCGGGCTCGTCCCACCAGTACGGGCCGCGTTCGCCCAGACCGTGCTTAGCCAGTCCCACGCGCTCGCGCGCTGCCGCCACGGCCTCGTCGTCCCCGTGGCGCTTCGCGGCCCCGACCGCCGATCGTCCGCGGCCGAGGTGGGACGTCAGCGCCGCGACGACATCGTCGGGGAGCGACGGATCGGTGCGCCGCCAGCGTCGCCCGTCGATGACGAGCCAGCGTTCGGAATCGACATCGGCCACGGACTCAGTATGAGCCGTGGCCAATGTCGAGGATGCTGCGGCTGCGCGTCAGGCGCGACGGAACTCTGCGCGCATCGGGCAGTCGAACGGATCGCGTGCGGCGAGCCCGACACGGTTGAGGTAGTCGATGACGATGGCGTACGAGCGCCACAGGGTCGTCTCCGTGTACGGCACGTTCAGTGCGTCGCACTGGACCTTGACGATCTCGCGGGCACGAGCGAGCGCCGGACGGGGCATGTTCGGGAAGAGGTGGTGCTCGATCTGGTAGTTGAGCCCGCCCATCAGCCACGTCGCCCACCAGCCGCCGCCGATGTTGCGTGACGTGCGCACCTGCTTGCTGAAGAAGTCGAGCTTCGCGTCGGGCGCGATGATCGCCATGCCCTTGTGGTTGGGCGCGAACGAGGCTCCCATGTACAGCCCGAACACGGCGACCTGCACACCGAAGAAGGCGAAGGCCATGCCGATCGGCAGGAAGATGAAGACCGGTGCGACGAAGAGCGAGAATCGCGCGAGGATGAGAACGATCTCGAGCGCACGCTTCTTCACCGGCCCGCGGCTGAAGAGATGACGCATCGACAGTGCGTGGAGGTTGAGGCCTTCGAGCAGCAGCAGCGGGAAGAAGAACCATCCCTGCCGCTGGGTGATGAACCGTCGGATGCCGCGAGCCGTTGCGGCATCCTCTTCGATGAACGAGATCGTGTCGATCTCGATATCGGGGTCCTTGCCCACCTTGTTCGGGTTCGAGTGGTGCCGGGCGTGCTTCGACGTCCACCACGACAGGCTCATTCCGACGACGCCGACGGCGAGGAACCGGGCGAGGCGGTCGTTCGCGGGGCCGGAGGCGAGCACCTGACGGTGGTCGGCCTCGTGAGCGAGGAAGGCGACCTGGGTGAAGACGATGCCGAGGGCCCCGGCGATCAGCAGCTGGAACCAGCTGTCGCCGAGGAGGACGAAACCGGTCACGCAGCCGCCGATGGCCAGGATCAGGGCGAGGCCCACCAGTCCGTAGAACCACGGGGTGCGGCGGAGGAGGCCCGATTCGCGCACGACGCGCGAGACATCGGTGAAGGCCTGGGCCATCGGGGGGAACTCGGCTGTTCCGGCATAGGTGGTGCGGACAGGGCCGAGACGCGACTCGACGACGGATGAAGCGATGAGAGCACCTGCTGACTCGTTCGTGACCGTGGAGGTCGGGGAGCAGAAGGCGGATGCCGACGGCTGCGGCCCACACTACGGAGCGATGGATCGCCGCAGCGGTATATGCCCGGGTCTCATCGCGGATGCACGGCGACTGCTCAGGTGCGGCGGCCCGTGCCGGTCACTCCGAGCCGTCGAGGAGCGCTCCGACGCGAGGCGTGTCAGCCGGCTCCGGCACGACGTACAGGCCCGTCGGAGAGTTGGCGGTGTACGTGAGCGCCTCGAGCCACGCACGGTTCAGCGACGGCGTGCGACTGCCGTAGTACTTGAAGACGAGTCCGCAGCCCGGATGCAGCCACACGGTGGTGCGGCCGTCGCCGATGCTGACGTCGTCCTTCCAGGTGAGCGTGAACGCTTCTCCGCGACGCAGCTTCGTCGTGATCACGGTCTGAAGGTGCGCGAGCGTGCGGTCCTCGAAATCCGCTCGGATCTGGTTCTCATAGATGAAACGGCCCACCGCGTCTCCCTTCCGTTCCGGGCCGACCCTAATGCCCACCGTGCGCGGTCGGCATCCCCTTGTGCTCGACGACGTGATCGGTAGTCTCGCCTGACACGGCGTACTCGACGCCGGTGCGATGCGAAGGGCGGATCCCGTGGCCAAGAGAGTCGACGTGTTCTACGGTGGCCGTCCGTACAGCATCGGCGGACGAGACATCGACGACATCCGCGCCGAGATCGCTGCGGCTCTCGCGCTCGGACACGGTTGGCTCACCGTCAACGACGGCGAAGGCGTGGCGCAGACGACCGATCTGCTCATCACTCCCGGGGTGGACGTCACGCTCGCCGATATACCCGGTGATTAACGTGTTACGTAATCGTCTGTAAAAGTCAACCCCCTCCCGATCTCCCACGACTGCCTGAAATCTGCGGTGGCACAGCACTGCTGTGCGCGTCGCGGATCGAGTGCGCGCGGATCGGATTCTTCCGCGCGACCCCCCGACACGATCGCGGAAGCTGTTGATCGCGCCGACGGGTGCGCAAGGAGGAATATTGGGCAGGTTTGTTTACGACGGCAACAATCGCGTCGAGATCGAGGACCGTACGCTCGCACACCTTCAGATGACCATCGGGGCGAAGCTCCGTCGCGGTGAGGCGTTCTTCTTCACCTGGAAGGACGACGTCAGCGTCGGCAAGGGCCGGACGACCGTGTGGATGCACGCCGGAGCCTCCCTCGTCTTCACGTTCCACGGCAGCCGCACGCCTGCCATCAACCGCGCCTGGCTCGAGGCGCTCATGTACACGGCCAACTCCCCCGCGGGGCTGTATCTCGTACCCGAGCCCGCGGAGTCCGCGACCGACAAGCTCGTTGTTGAATAGTCAGCCCGTTCGACGGGGGTTGCAGACCGACGACCCCGGTCGGGCACAGGAATCGGTCAGTTCGCTGTACGAGACCCCGGTCGCCCTCGCGGTGGACGGTACGACGCCCTTTCGCTACGAGATGGCGGCTCTCGCCCACCCGGCCGCGGCGGCGGCGGCGGTGCGGTTCACCGGAACGATGCGATCCACGACGCGAGCATTCCCCCGTCTGATCGTGGCGCACGCGGCTCACGGCAGCCATCGCTGGCAGGTCGGCGGCGAATCGGGCGATGGGCGGACTCCCTTCGTCATCCCGCCCGAGACGGAGTTCACCGCTGAATTCGGTCAGCTGCATCTGCGCACCTTCAGCATCACGACCGAGACGCTCGACCACGTGGTGCGCGCGATGATCGGAGATGACCCCCGTCACCTGCAGTTCTCGGGGCTGAACCGTCGGGCCGAGAATCCGCGGCTCGTCGCCGAGACCCTAAGGTTCCTCGAGGCGACGATCCTGGCCGATGAGAAGGTCGCCGCCTCGCCGCTGATGCGGACCCAGCTGGTTCACCAGGCGGTCGCATCGCTCATCACGGCGTTCCCCGTCATCGACCCGGAGGAAAGCGAGCGTCGCCGGCCGACCGCACGCGCCGTCCGCCGGGCGGTCGCCTTCATGGAGGAGAACGTCAGCAACGCCATCAGCATCAGCGACATCGCGGTGGCCTCCGGCACATCGGTGCGGGCGCTTCAGAGCGCGTTCCACAAGGCCTTCGAGATCCCCCCGAGCACATACCTCCGCCGTCTGCGGATCGAGGGTGCTCATCGCGAGCTGCGCGCCGCGCCGCCCGGATCGACGACGGTCCGGGACGTCGCCATGCGCTGGGGCTTCGCCCACACGGGGCGGTTCGCTCAGCTGTACGCCGCGATGTACGGCGAGCACCCGTCGCACACCCTCCGACGCTGAGGCCCGCTTCGTCAGGAAGCCGTCGCGACGGTCGGATCCGGGAGCAGGATCCACACGCGCGCCCCGCCGAGCGGGGAGTCGTCGAGACCGATACGCCCGCCGTGCGCCTCGACCACGCGGCGGCACGTCGACAGGCCGATCCCGAGACCCTCGGCGTCGGAGTGCCCGCGCTCCATGAGGGCGAACACGCGGTCCCGGTCTGCGGGAGGCACGCCGGGGCCGTTGTCGTCGACGGTGATGCGCCATCCGTTGTGGACCGCGTGGGCTTCGACGCGCACCTGCGGAACCCGCCCGACCGCGGTGGTGAACTTCAGCGCGTTCGCGACGACGTTCTGCAGCACCGCACGCAAGAGGGTGGGGTCGCCGACGGGCGCCACGTCGATGTCCTGCGCGATGTCGGCGGCCGAGGCCGAGATCGTCGCATCGAGATCCTCGACGACGGCATGCATCACGGCATCCAGGTCGACGCGCTTGCGCTGCGGACTCGCGCCGCCGACGCGGGCGTACGAGAGGATGTCGGAGATCATGGCGTTCATGCGGTCGGCCGCCGACTCCGCGCGAGCCAGCACCCGGGCAGCCTCGGGGGCGTTGTCCATGTCGGGACTGTCGATCGCAAGCTCGAGGAAGCCGGTGAGCGCTGTCAGCGGATTGCGCAGGTCGTGGCTGATCTGCCCGGCGAACCGCGAGAGCTGATCGTTCGATTCGCCGAGCTCACGGCTGATGCGGCGGAGCTCGAGCAGATCGACGACCTGATGCGCGAGCAGATCGAGCGCCTCACGGGACTGTTCCTCGAGGTCGCCGACCGAATCGTTGAAGACGCAGAGCGTGCCGATGGCGACACCGGCCGGGGTGATGAGCGGGCTCGACGCGTAGAACCGCACATGGGCGATCTCACCGGTGACGAACGGGTTGGCGGCGAACCGCTCGTCGAGCCGGGCGTCGGGCACGACGACCCGCCCCGGGCGCGCGATCACCGCTGCGCACATGGAGTCCTCGCGGGAGCAGACGGCCGGCTCGAAGCCGACCGCAGCGATCTGATGCTGCGATCGGTCGTCGATGATGTTGATGACGGCCGTGTCGACGCCGCAGACGGTGGCCGCGAGGCGGACGATCCCCTGCAGGTCGGGTGCCGGCGCCTCGCCGATCACGTGATAGGCGTCGATCGCCTCACGGCGGGTGATGTCGAGTTCGGTGACCATGGCACTCTTACGCTATCCGCGTTCCGGGGGGCAGGGCTCGGGCCGGCGTCCTCGTCCGCGACCATGCGCCCGCGACCAGCAGACCCGCGACGACGATCTGTCCGCCGAGCCCGACGAACCAGCTCGGCACCGTCCGGTCTCTGATCTCGGCGGGAGTCGTGACGGTGTCGTCCTGAGCCGGCCGGCATTCGTCGTATCCCGTCTCGAGATCCGGGGCGATCTGCGCCTGACGGACCCCGGACGCGATCTGCCCGAACAGATCGACCGGGTAGCCGAATCGGTCGTACTCGGCGGGAGTCGCGTCGGCCAGGATGACGAACGGATTGGCCGCAAGCACCCACCACACGCGGTCGAACCTCGGCACGGTGTACCTCGACTCCTCCGGCTGGCCGCAGACCATGCGGGCCGGATCGTTCCAGCACTCGTCTCTGCCGTCGATGCACTGCGGCGACCCGTCCGCGTTGTACATCGCAGGGCGATAGGTCGCTGTCGCCTCGCTCGAGAAGGCGGTCGCGCCGAGCCCGAAAGCGATGAGCGTTCCGAAGACGAGACCGGAGACCACGAGGTAGGTCGCCGCGACGGAGAAGAGCGGGCGGGCGATGAGGCCGCTCAGCCCGACCCCGATCGCGGCGATGACGCCGATCTCGATCACGAGGACGACCAGCGAGACCACGACGACGACGGGATCGACTCCCCCGGCGAGAGTCGCGATCACGAGGAACGGTGCCGCCACGACGGCGAATGCGAGGCCGGTGATCCAGGCGGCGAGGACCTTCCCGAGCAGGATCTCCGAGGTACGGGCGAGGGTCACCTGGACGGGTGCGAGAGTCGCGGCCTCCCGGTCGCCGTTGACGGAGTTCCCGCTCAGCGTCGGCGAGACGAGCACGACCAGGAGCAGCGTAATGATCACGATCGTGGAATAGATGCCGGCGCCGCGCTGGTCCGCCTCGGACACGCCGCCGAAGGCCAGGAACGCGAGTGCCGTCACGCCGACGAGCAGCACCGCGAAGATGCCCAGCAGCACATACCACGACACGGTGCGCACGCGCTGGAGCAGCTCGAGCCGGGCGACGGTCCACAGCCGGGCGATGCTCATGACGCCTCCTTCCCCTCGGCGCCGAGATCGAGGAAGGTGTGCTCGAGCAGTCCGGTCGCCGCCGAGAACTCGGAGACGGCGACGCCGGCGTCCAGCAGCGACCGCAGACCGGCAGCCGCCTCGCTCTCCGAGGCGAACGGAATCAGGACGTCGCGACGGTCGGTCGGCACCCGCGCCACGTCGAGTCCCAGGGCTGACGCGATCGGGAGAACCGCGCCCTGCGCATCGAGGTCGGCGACGCGCACCCGCCAGGTGCGCGTGCGACGCGCGGCCGCAGCGACCCGATCGGGGCTGACGGTCGCACCGTCGAGGAGGAACACCGCGTCGTCGACGACCTCCTCGAGCTCCGAGAGGATGTGGCTCGAGATCAAGACCGTCTTCCCGGCAGCGGCGAAACCTCGCAGGAGTCCGCGCAGATCGACCCGGGCCTGGGGGTCGAGCCCGGAGGCCGGCTCGTCGAGCAGGAGGACGGAGGGATCGTGCACGAGGGCGCGAGCGAGTCCCAGTCGCTGCTTCTGTCCGCGCGAGAGCACGCGAGCCGGAGAAGCGGCGAGCTCGACGAGCCCGACCTGGTCGAGAAGCTCGCCCGCTCGGCGAGACGCGGCGGTCTTGTCGAGGTCGTAGAGCCGGGCGGTCGTCTCCAAGGTCTCGCGCACCGTGAGCGCGCCCCAGGCGCCGAGGGCGTCGGGCATCCAGCCCAGCCGCGCACGGGCCTGCGCCGGGGCGGCGACGGGATCGATGCCGGCGATGCGGATGCTGCCGGCGTCGGGCTGGAGCAGCGAGGCGAGCATCAGCAGCAGTGTCGTCTTCCCGGCGCCGTTCGGCCCCACGAGCCCGGTGACGGCACCGGCTCGCGCATCGAGATCCACCCCGCGCACGGCTTCGACCCGCCCGAAGGATCGACGGACATCGCGGACGGAGATCCCGGCGGTGAGCATGTCCGACACCCTAGGGGACCGTGGTTGCGGGATCGAGCGGCGCGTCCGAGACGGGCGAATCTGCCGACGGCAGCCGCACGACCGCCGTCGTCCCCTGTTCCGCCCCGGCGAGCAGCCGGACGTCCCCGCCGTGCGCGCGGGCCAGCCCCCGCGCCAGTGAGAGACCGAGTCCGAGTCCCTGATCGGCACTGCGGCGCGACCGGGCGGTGCGATAGAACCGCTCGAAGGCCTGCCTGCGCTCGGCGGCGCTCATCCCCGCGCCCGCGTCGGCGACCGCGATCATGACGGCTCCGGGCTCGCCGGTGATCGTCACCGACACCGGGCCGCCGGGAGGCGACGCCTGCCGCGCGTTGCGGAGCAGCTCCGCGACGATCGACTGCAGATCGCGAGCCGCGATACGCGCGTCCGCGGGTGCCCCGGCCACCGTGACTGCGACTCCGTGGTCCTCGTCCGTCGCTTCGGCCACAGCCCGATCGACGACGGCCCGGACGTTGCACGACGGCGATCCGGGTGCCACCTCCGCGCGACCGGTCGCCAGCATCAGTTCGACCGTGTGCTGCAACCGCTCGGCGGCGCGATGGATGGTCTCCCAGCGGTCGCGATGCTCGGGCATCGCGCCGGCGACGGCGAGCTCGGCATTGCCGAGGATGACGGTGAGCGGAGTGCGCAGCTCGTGACCGACCGTGTCGAGGAACCGATCGCGCACATCGACCGCCTCGACCAGTTCGGTCACGTCCTGCGCGACGACGAGCACTCCGATGGGCTCGCTGTCGAGGGAGATCGGGCGGGCGATGAAGCGCAGCGCGACCTGGTCGCCGGGGTCGCCGACCCAGACGCGACGCGCCTCCGCGAGTTCACCCGAAAGGATGACGTCTCGAAGGTACGGGCCCAGCACGATCGGCGTGACCCGGTCCTCCTCGTAGACCGACGTCCGCCCGTTCTGATCGAGCGAGATCGCGATGCCGGCGCGGCGTGACAGGTCTCGGGCGGGGGCGTTCGCGACCAGCACCGCACCGTCTTCGCCGAAGAGGACGATGGCGTCCGGGCTCGTGTCGAGCAGCTGACGCAGCGCCGCATCCGTCCGATTCGACGACTCGAGCGCCTCGGCCAATCGATGCTTGGCCTTCCGGGCGCTCTTGCGCTGACGGCCGAGGTCGGTCGCGACGAACCGGCTGCCGATCGCGAACATGCCGAGGAGCGCCGGCACGGTCGCGAGGGACACCCACTCGCTCAGTCCCGCGGGGACGGCCGGCGATGCGGCGAGAGGGAGCAGCCCGGCGACCACCACGCCCGCAGCCGTGACGATCGGCGGAAACGCGAACGCGAGCCACGCGATCGGGAAAATGACCAGCATCCCGGTCACCGGCAGCAGGTCGATCGCACTGCTGCGCAACGGCGCGCAGGCGATGATCGACACGAGCGGCACAATGCAGACCCAGACGGTTCCGCGGGTCGGCTTGTCGCGCCACACGAACCACATCGCGATGCAGGCCGCGAGGATGACACCCGCACCCACGACGTAGGCCACCGTGATGCGCGCGGGGTCGACCACCGCGACGGTCGTGGTGATCATCGCGGTCGACGCGCCCATCAGGTACTGCGCGTAGGGCTGGATCCGGGGTCTGCTGAGCATGGCGCCTCATCCGCGGGCATCCGCTCGCCCGACGACGATCACCTTCGCGACCCACGGGCTCCGCTGTCAAGTCCGTGACAGCGGTCGGTGCACGTGCGTGAAGGCGTCCACTCCGATGTCCGGGTGGTCGACGAAGACGCCGTCGACACCGGATGCCGCGAGCTCTGCCCACTCGCCGCGGTAGTCCCCCCACGCGGAACGTCCGCCGCCACGCCGGTGACGGCGGACGAGGAAGGCGTTCTCGGGCCGCGCGGTCCACGTGAACACGAGGAGATCGCGCTCGTGCGCGGCGCCGACCAGATCACGCCCGCCGCCGGCCCCTCGCGGCGGGTCGAGGATCATCCGCTTGTCGAGGCTCACACCGGCCACCCGTCCGCGCAGAGCGTCGAGTCCCGCGGGCGACGCCCAGGCGCGGTAGCCGCGGACGTGCTCGCCTCCGGCGGCGACGAGGTCGTACGGGGCGCCGTCTGCCTCGAGGAGGAAGACACGCGTGCCGGGCACCCCGGCGTCGGCGAGCCGGTCGAGCACTGTCAGCTCGAAGGACTCGATCCACAGCGGGAGCCGGGCCGCGTCGGGACGCCTCGTCGCGAGCTCGGCGCCGATGAGCGCGGCGACGTCGAAGCCCGCGTCCGCGAAAAAGGTGGCGTGCTTGATCTCGACCACGACGCCCGGTCGGCGCCCGGACCTCTCGGCGAAATCCGCGACCAGGTCGAAGAGGTCCTGCAGCCGCAGCATCGGCTCCGCCCCGTCGCGCCGGGCGCTGTCGGGTCGCAGCTGCGGAAGTCGCTCGCGACATCGCAGCCGCGACAGCTCGTCCCACGTGAAGTCCTCGGCGAACCATCCCGCCACCGCGGCGCCGTCGACCGTCTTCGTCGTGCGCCGCGACGCGAACTCCGCGTGATCGGCGACATCGGTGGTCGACCCGATCTCGTTCTCGTGGCGGATCACCGCGACACCGTCGCGGCTGAAGACCACGTCGGGCTCGACGGCGTCGACGCCGTTCTCCAGGGCCAGCAGATACGAGGAGCGGGTGTGCTCGGGCAGGTACCCGGGCGCACCGCGGTGGCCGATCACGAGCGGGCGGGGCACGGTCCCAGGGTAGGCCCGGCCGCGCGTGGTTTCGCTGAGGGCGATCGGCTTCATGGCCTGCTCACAGCAGGGAACGCACACCTCGGGAACCGGTTCCCGTAGGCTGGGTGAACACGGCATCCAGCTGTGTCGACCCTCGACTTGGAGTGTGAGAGCAGTGGCCCTCAATAACCCCGCATTCGACAATCCCGCGTTCAAGGAGCAGCGGCCGGGTCTGACGCCGCCCGCCGCCCCCGGCATGCAGACCGCCTCGGCGCAGCACGCCGGTGTGGACGTCGCCGCACAGGCGCAGCTCGAAGGCATGTACGCCTCGCCGGCCGCCGGTGCCCGCGAGACCGACCGCATGACGGTGGAAGACACCGTCGTCAAGACGCTCGGGCTCTTCGCGATCCTGCTCGTGACGGCAGCCGTCGGCTGGGTGTGGACCCTGTCCACCGTCGTGCCCTCGAGCCCGAACCCCAGCCCGACGCTCCTCCCCTGGATCATCGGCGCGCTCGGCGGCTTCGTCCTGGCGATGGTCGTCACCTTCACTTCGCGCAAGAAGGTCCGCCCCGGCCTGATCTTCGCGTATGCGGCCTTCGAGGGTCTGTTCGTGGGCGGCATCTCCGCCTACCTCGAGTTCATCTTCCCGGGCATCGTGATGCAGGCGACCCTCGCGACGCTGGCCGTGGTCGGCGTCACCCTCGCGCTGTTCGCGAGCGGCAAGGTCCGCGCCTCGGCCAAGGCCACCAAGATCTTCATGATCGCGATGCTCGGCTACCTCGTGTTCTCGCTGCTGAACGTCGGCCTGATGCTCTTCGGCGTCATCCCCGGCGGCATGATGTTCGGCCTGCACAGCATGAAGGTCGCCGGCATCCCGCTCGGCCTCATCATCGGCGTGCTCGTGGTCATCATGGCGGCGTACTCGCTCGTGCTCGACTTCGACAACATCCAGCGGGGCGTCCGCAACGGCGCACCGCGCAAGTTCGGCTGGGTCGGCGCGTTCGGCATCATGGTCACGGTCGTCTGGCTGTACGTCGAGATCCTGCGGATCATCGCGATCCTGCGCGGCAACAACTAACGCGACCCCGCGATCCACGAAGGCCCGTCCGGTTCGCCGGGCGGGCCTTCGCCGTGCGCCCGCACAGTAGGGTTCGACCGGAGGAACCATGAGACGCGGCTCGAACCTGCCGGCCGTCGGCACGTACAACCAGACGCTCGTGCTCGACCTGATCCGGCGCTCCCCCGACGGCATCAGCCGCATCGAGCTCGCCGCCCGCACCGGGCTCTCCGCGCAGACGCTCAGCAACGTCGCCCGCCGTCTCGTCGCCGAGGGCTGGGTGCGTGAAGGCACTCCCGTCGTCTCGGGCCCCGGAAAACCTCGCACACCCCTTCAGCTCGACCCCGCGGCGCGCTGCGCCGTCGGGATCCACCTCGATCCGGCGGTGGAGACCGTCGTCGTCGTCGACCTGCTGGGTCACGTCGTCGCGCAGACCGAGCGCACGCCACGCCCCGACGCGACCCGCGAGGAGATCGTCGCCGACCTCGTCGGCACCGTCGAGTCGCTCCTCGTCGAGGGCGGCAGATCGCGGGCGTCCGTCCTCGGCATCGGCGTCGCGGCGCCCGGCCCGCTCGACGCGGAGGCGGGAGTGCTGTTCGAGCCCCCGCTCCTGCCACCGGTCTGGCACGATCTCGCACTCGGCCCGCTGCTGCGCGAGGCGACGGGTCTGCCCACGACGGTCGAGAAGGACGTCGTCGCGGCGATGGTCGGCGAACTGTGGCGCGATGCCGCGCAAGAGCTGCAGGACTCGATCTTCGTCTACTACGGCGCCGGAGTCGGGGCGGGCCTCGCCGTCGACGGAACGCCGATCCGAGGGCGGACGGGGAACGCCGGCGACGTCGCGCACCTCGTCGTCGAACCCGGCGGCCCGCTGTGCGGGTGCGGTCAGCGCGGATGCCTCGGTGCCGCGATCGCCCCCGAACGACTGCTCGTCGACGGGGGCGTGATCGGCGACAGCGAGCCCGTGGCAGCGCCTGCCCTGCGTGAACGCCTGCGCGAACTCGCCTCCCGGGCCCGCGACGGCGACGATCGCGCCTCAGCCGCCGTGAGGCGAGCGGGCTCGAGCCTCGCGCGCGCCGTCGTCCAGATCAACAACCTCCTCGACGCGGATGTCGTCGTCGTCGGCGGCCCGTTGTGGACGCTGCTGTCGGCGACAGCGGGCCCGGTGCTCGCGGATGCCGTCGCGGCGAGCACCGAGACGGCCACAGTCCGCGGCATCCGGGTGCTCGAAAGCGGTCTCGTCCCCGACGCTGCCGCCGTCGGCGCCGCGTGCCTCGTGCTCGACGCCGCCATGACGCCGCGGCCGACCGACCTGATGATCGCGGGCGCGACGCACTGACGTCGGAGGAAAGGCCAGGTCGAGCCTTGTCCTTTTATTCCATTTGGTTTAGAAAAGACGTGCGCGCGCACCAGCGCTCTCGTCCAAGCAAAGGAGCTTCGACCATGAAGAGATCCACTACGACCGCGGCGGCCGTCGGAATCGCCGTGTTCTCCCTCGCTCTCACGAGTTGCGGAAGCGGCGGCGGGGGCGACGAGGCATCGTCCGACACCATCCGCGTCGCCTACCAGAAGACCACCTCGTTCACGGCGATGGACGAGCTCATGAAGAAGACCAAGGAGGAGTACGAGGCCGCCAACGAGGGGATGACCGTCGAGCTCGTGCCGATCGAGGCCGAGCAGGACCAGTACTTCACCAAACTCGCCCTCATGAACGGGTCGGCGGGGACGGCACCCGACGTCATCTACGAGGACACCTTCCAGATCCGCTCGGATGCCGCCGCGGGCTACCTGCAGCCGATCGACGACTACCTGGCCGATTGGGACCAGTGGGAGCAGTACGACGACGGCGCCAAGCAGGCGGGACTCGGCGACGACGGCAAGACGTACGGCGTCTCGCTCGGCACCGACACCCGCGGTCTCTACTTCAACAAGCAGCTCTTCGCCGCCGCGGGGCTGCCCGAGGACTGGGCGCCGGAAAGCTGGGACGACGTGCTCGAGGCCGCGCGCACCATCAAGGCGAGCAACCCCGACGTCATCCCGTTCAACATCTACGCGTCGCAGGCGCTGGGTGAGGCGACCTCGATGCAGGGCTTCGAGATGCTGCTCTACGGCACGGAGGACCAGCTGCTCGATACCGACTCGAACAAGTGGGTCACCGGATCGGCCGGGTTCCTCGACGCGCTCGAGTTCTACCAGACGATCGCCGACGAGAAGCTCGGCCCCGACCCCGCGCAGGCGCTCGACGCCGGCTGGGGAACGAAGGTGAGCACGGAGCTCCTCCCCCAGGGCGGCATCGCGATCGCGCTCGACGGCTCGTGGCTGCCGAGCAACTGGATCGACGGCGAGAACGCCTGGCCGGAGTGGGAGCAGACGATGGGCTTCGCCGCCATGCCGACCCAGGACGGCGGGGGCGACGGCTTCACCTCGATGTCGGGCGGTTGGACGCTCGCGATGGGGTCCAACGCGAAGAACCCTGAGGCGGCCTTCGACTTCATCGCCCAGGCTCTGACGTTCGAGAACGCGCTGATGTACCACCAGGAGGCCGGTCAGATCGCCGTGCGCAAGGACGTCGCGGCCAGCCAGGAGTACCTCGACTACAACCCGTCGTTCGAGTTCTTCTCATCACTCGTGCCGTACACCCACTTCCGGCCGGCGACGCCCGACTACTCGCAGATCTCGGCCAACATCCCGCGCGCGACGGAGTCGATCTTCACCGGTCAGTCCACCCCGCAGGACGCCCAGGCAGCGTACGACTCCGCTCTCGTCGGCATTGTCGGCGAGGAGAACACGCAGGCGGGCTGATCCGGTCATGACCGCCACCGCCACCGTCACCACCGGCGGTCGGCACCGCCCGGGCCGGGAGATCACCTCCCGGTCCGGGCGGTCGGCCGGCCGTGCCGCCGCACGTCTGCTCCCGCTGCTGCCCGCGGTCCTCCTGCTGCTGGCGTTCATGCTCGGGCCGATCGTCTACGCCCTCTACGGCTCGCTCACCGACCGCGCGATGACCGGCCCGCGCGCCGCGAACCCGCAGTTCATCGGGCTCGACAACTACACGGCCCTCTTCGCCTCGGGAGAGTTCTGGCTCTCTCTCGGGCTCACCGTCGTGTTCGTGCTCGCATCCGCCGTGATCGGCCAGAACGTCCTCGGGATGCTGCTGGCCGTCCTCATCCGCAGCTCGGTGAAGCCGCTGCGGTCGCTCGTCGGCGGCCTCGTGGTACTCGCCTGGGTCCTTCCCGAGATCGTCGCCGCCTTCGCCCTCTACGCCTTCTTCCAGACCGACGGCACGCTCAACACCTTTCTCGGCTGGTTCGGCCTCGAGGGCACGAGCTGGCTGTACTACTTCCCGATGCTCGCGGTCATCCTCGCGAACATCTGGCGCGGCACCGCCTTCTCGATGATGGTCTACAACGCCGCGCTCTCGGAGGTGCCGCCCGAGCTGATCGAGGCCGCGACGATCGACGGCGCCGGAGCCTGGCAGCGGTTCATCCGCGTCACCCTGCCCGTCATCCGTCGCTCGATCTCCACCAACCTGCTGCTGACGACGCTGCAGACGCTCGGTGTCTTCACCCTCATCTGGGTCATGACGGGAGGCGGGCCCGGGACGCAGTCGTCCACGCTGCCCGTGCTGGCATTCCAAGAGGCGTTCAAGTTCGCCCAGGTCGGCTACGGCACGGCTATCGCCGTCGTCACCCTCCTGATCGGCGCCGTGTTCTCCGCCGTGTACATCCGCATCCTGAAGCCGGAGGTCGACTGACATGGCCGCCATCGCGACCTCGGTCTCGGCGCCGCGCAAGCGCGCCCAGACCGTGCTGTCCTCGGTCATCCTCGCCGCGATCGGGGTGCTCTTCCTCGTCCCGCTGCTGTGGATCGTGTTCGCATCGTTCGACGGCGACGCGAAGGTGACCATGAAGGTGCCCGACACCTGGACGCTCGAGAACTACACGCAGGTGATGACGTGGGAGCTGACCTTCCAACCGCTCCTGAACTCTATCCTCGTCTCGCTCGGCACCGCCGTCATCACGGTCGTCGTCGGCGTGCTCGCCGCTTACCCGCTGTCCCGCTACGCGATGCGGTTCCAGAAGACGTTCATGTACGCGATCCTCTTCGGCACCGGGTTGCCGATCACCGCCATGATGGTGCCGGTCTACGCGCTGTTCGTCTCGTTCGGACTGCTCGACTCGGTATGGGGCGTCATCGTCTTCATGGCGGCGACATCCCTGCCGATGGCGATCTGGATGCTGAAGAACTTCATGGACTCCGTGCCGATCTCGCTCGAGGAAGCCGCGTGGGTCGACGGCGCCGGGTCGATGCAGGCCCTCGCGCGCATCGTCATCCCGTTGATGCGATCGGGGATCGGCGTCGTGTTCATCTTCGTGTTCACCACCGCGTGGGGGAACTTCTTCGTCCCCTTCGTGCTGCTGTTCACCTCGTCGAAGTTCCCGGCAGCCGTGTCGATCTTCAACTTCTTCGGCCAGTACGGCTCGATCGCCTACGGCCAGCTCGCCGCCTACTCGGTGCTCTACGCCGCCCCGATGGTGGTGCTGTACGTCCTCGTGCAGCGCTTCTCCGGCGGTGCATTCGCGCTCGCCGGCTCCGTCAAGGGCTGACGCACGTCCTCTTCGAAAGGCTTCTCCATGCACGACCGCTCCACCCTCGCTCTGCTGCGCATCGACCGGTTCATCCGCGAACGTCTGGCCCCGGCGGTGCACCGCTCGTCTCATCCGCTCGCGATCGCCTTCTGGGACGCCCCCGGAGAGCCCGTCGCCTTCGGCGAGGCGCGCGCCGGCGAGTACCGCCCGATCGAGATCGGCCAGCCCTGGGGACGCCCGTGGGGCACGACCTGGTTCCGCGTCACGGGTGATGCTCCGGCCGACTGGTTCGACGGTGACCGACCGATCCCGGGAACGCGACCCGAGCTCGTCGTCGACCTCGGGTTCACGGCCGGGCAGGCGGGCTTCCAGTGCGAGGCGATGGTGTGGTCGGTCGACGGCCGCCCGCTGCGCGGGATCGCCCCGTTCAACAACGCTGCGGCCGAGGCCGTGGCTCCGGGTGGAGCCGTCGACGTCTTCGTCGAGGGCGCGTCGAACCCCGACGTCGGCAGCATCTTCACGTTCGCGCCGACGCCCGTCGGCGACCGGGCGACGGCGGGCACCGATCCGGTGTACGTGCTGCGCGCGGTCGACGTGCGCCTGCGCTACCTCGAGGTATCCGATCTGCTGGCCGACACGACCGCACTGCGCGGACTCGCGGCGCAGCTCGATCCGTCCTCGCCGCGTCGCGCCGACATCCTGTATGCGTTGGAGCGGATGATCGACGTCGTCGACCCGGACGATGTCGCGGGAACCGCCGCCGCCGGTCGCGCGGTGCTCGCACCGGTGCTGGCGGCCCCGGCCTCGGCGAGCGCGCACACGCTGCACGCCGTCGGTCACGCCCACATCGATTCGGCCTGGCTCTGGCCGGTGCGCGAGACGGTGCGGAAGGTGGCCCGCACCTTCTCGAACGTCCTCTCGCTGATGGACGACGACCCCGACTTCGTGTTCGCTGCGTCGTCGGCGCAGCAGTACGCCTGGGTCAAGGAGTACTACCCCGATCTGTTCGAGCGCATCCGTGCGCGTGTGGCGGAGGGCCGGTTCGTGCCCGTCGGCAGCATGTGGGTCGAATCCGACACGAACCTCCCCGGCGCCGAGGCCCTGGCCCGGCAGTTCATCGCGGGCAAGGGGTTCTTCCGGCGCGAGTTCGGCATCGACACCCCCGAGGTGTGGCTCCCCGATTCGTTCGGGTACAGCGGCGCCCTCCCCCAGATCGCCAAGGCGGCGGGGGCGCGCTGGTTCCTCACCCAGAAGATCTCGTGGAACGAGACGAACCGGATGCCGCACCACACGTTCCGGTGGGAGGGCATCGACGGAACACGCCTGTTCACCCACTTCCCGCCGGTCGACTCGTACAACTCCGTCGTGTCGGCGGCGGAGCTGGCACACGCCGAACGGAACTACGCCGACAAGGGACGCGGCACCGTCTCGCTGCTCCCCTACGGCTTCGGCGACGGCGGCGGCGGCCCCACCCGCGAGATGACCGATGCGATCGCCCGTACCGCCTCGCTCGAGGGGTCACCGCGCGTGGTGCACTCGACGCCCCAGCGGTTCTTCGAGACCGCGGAAGCGGAGTACCCCGAGCCGGAGGTCTGGGTCGGCGAGCTGTACCTCGAGTTCCACCGCGGCACCTACACGAGCCAGCTCGCCACCAAGCAGGGCAACCGGCGCAGCGAGCACCTGCTGCGCGAGGCCGAACTGTGGGCGGCGACGGCGACCGTCCGTACGGGCGCCCCCTACCCCGCCGAGCGGCTCGCCCGCATCTGGGAGACGGTGCTGCTGCAGCAGTTCCACGACATCCTGCCGGGGTCGTCCATCGCGTGGGTCTACCAGGACGCCGAGCGCAACTACGCCGCCGTCGCCCGCGATCTCGAGGAGATCATCGGCGAGGCGTTGACGACGCTCGCCGGATCGCCCGAACCGGGAGACGCCACGCACGAGCTCCGGGTCAACGCCGCGCCGCATGCTCGCGGCGGAGTCGCTGCGCTCGGCGCGGCCCCCGCCGCCGAGGTCTCCCGGGTGAGACCCGTGCGCGACGACGACGGCTGGGTGCTCGACAACGGCATCGTGCGCGTGGTCGTCGACGACCGCGGCCTGATCGTCTCGGCGGTCGACGTGGCGAGCGGCCGCGAGAGCGTGCCGCCGGGTACGGCATCCGCTCTGCTGCAACTGCACCGCGACACCCCGACCCAATGGGATGCCTGGGACGTCGATGTGCACTACCGCAACACGGTGACCGACCTCACCGGCTGCGACGACCTCGCGGTCGACGGCGACGAGATCGTCGTCACCCGGTCGTTCGGCTCGTCGCGAGTGATCGAGCGCATCGGGCTGGCGGCGGACTCGCGCACCGTGTCGCTCGGGTTCGAGCTCGACTGGCACGAATCGCAGAAGCTGCTGAAGCTCGCGTTCCCGGTCGACGTGCACACCGACAGCGCGACGTCGGAGGTGCAGTTCGGGCACATCGAGCGGAAGACCCACACGAACACGTCGTGGGATGCCGCGCGCTTCGAGACCGTCGCGCAGCGATGGGTGCGCGTGGGCGAAGCCGGCTTCGGCGTCGCGGTCGTGAACGACTCGACGTACGGCCACGACATCACCCGCGCGGAACGCTCGATCGGCGGCGGCACGGTATCGATCGTGCGGCTGTCGCTCATCCGGTCGGCCCTCTTCCCCGATCCCACGCAGGATCAGGGGACGTACGCGCTGCGGGTGGGCCTGGTCGTCGGTGCGGACGTCGGGGATGCCGTCGTCGAGGGCTACCGACTGAACCTGCCCGAGCGGGTGGTGACGGGAACCGCATCCGCGATCGATCCGATCGTGAGCGCGGCGGATCCCGGAGTCGTCGTCGAAGCGGTCAAGCTCGCCGAGGACGGCTCGGGAGATGTCGTCGTGCGCCTCTACGAAGCACTGGGACGCCGCGTCGACACGGTCGTGCGAGCCGGCTTCGCATCTCGCACGGTGACGCAGACCGATCTGCTCGAAAGGGAGGTCGCGGCATCCGCCCTCGTCGATGACGGGGTGGCTCTCTCCCTGCGCCCGTTCGAGATCGTGACGCTCCGCTTCTCCCGCTGATCCCGCGTGTCGCTAGCATCGTCGCGTGATGACCCGGCGCCTCGCTCCCCTCGTTCTCGTGTTCACCGCCGCCGCCCTGACGGCGGGCTGCGCCCCGGCCGCGGAGGGCACGAGCGCCGGCACCGACGGCTCGACGCCGGCCGCGAACGCGCCGAGCGCGGCGTCCGAGGACGGCGGGACGCGGGCGTTCGCGAGCCCGGACTGCGCCGCCGTCGAAGCCGTCGTCGCGCCCTACATCGACGGCCTCGTCGCGCGCGAGGACAACGGTTCCGATGAGTACGGCACCCTCTGCGGATGGGAAGCCCCCGAGGGGACGATCGACCTCGACGACATCCGCTCGGTCGAGGTGTCGATCAGCCCCGACCCGGCTCCCCCGCTGAGTGCCGCCGACCTGGAGACGGTCGGGTTCACTCCGATCCCGGATGCCGCCGTCGAAGCCGCGGGCGGCATCGCCTACACCTCGGGCCTCACCGTGCCCGTCGCCGCGGTGATCGTCACGACGGTCACCCTTCCCGACGTCGAGGTCATCGTCACGGGCGGGCAGTGGGCCGACCAGCCGGCGCTCGACGGACCCGCCGCGGTCGATGTGGCCGCTCGCCTGCTCGGCCTCCGCTGACCTCGCGCCCCGCGGCGAGCCGTCAGCTTCGGAGGCCGTCGCGAACTCCGGACCGACGTGCACGACGAGTCCGAAGTCCGCGACATCCTCCGCCGTTGAGGCGCGGGGGCGACGCGCATTTGTTCCGGCGCGCCACGCGCCTTCGACACATCATGTAGTGGCTGAATCGAGATCCCACCCCCACATCTGGGGCACCTCGTGAAGGGACTCACATGACCACGCGCTCCATCCCCGTCCAGGCGACCGTCGACGAATACCTCGAGCGACGCGACTGGCGCGTCAACGCGAACGCCAATCAGGGCTACAGCCTGGGCGGCCTCATCCTCAACGCGTCCGGCAAACTGATCGCCAACTACTGGCTCGACGAGGTCTACGCGCCCGAGGCGGGAGCGGCGCACCGCGACGGCGACATCCACATCCACGATCTCGACGTTTTCGCCGGGTACTGCGCCGGCTGGTCGCTGCGGCAGCTCCTCGAACAGGGGTTCAACGGGGTGCCGGGCGCGATCTCGTCGACCCCGCCGAAGCATTTCTCGAGCGCCCTCGGGCAGATCGTCAACTTCCTCGGAACCCTGCAGAACGAGTGGGCCGGAGCCCAGGCGTTCAGCTCGTTCGACACCTACCTGGCCCCGTTCGTGCGGCTCGACGCGCTCGACGAGCGAGCAGTGCGCCAGGGCATCCAGGAGCTCGTGTTCAACCTCAATGTGCCGTCCCGGTGGGGCACCCAGACCCCGTTCACCAACCTCACCTTCGACTGGACCTGCCCCGACGACCTCGCCGACGAGCGCCCGCTCGTGGGAGGTCGCCTCGCCGACTTCACGTACGGCGACCTCGCGCCCGAGATGGCGATGATCAATCGCGCCTTCCTGTCGGTGATGACCGAGGGCGACGCCGACGGCCGCGCGTTCACCTTCCCCATTCCGACGTACAACATCACGAAGGACTTCGACTGGGACGCGCCCGAGGTCGACGCGCTGTTCGGGATGACGGCGAAGTACGGCCTGCCCTACTTCCAGAACTTCGTGAACTCCGACCTCGACCCCGGAATGATCCGGTCGATGTGCTGCCGGCTGCAGCTCGACCTCACCGAACTGCTCAAGCGCGGCAACGGTCTGTTCGGATCGGCCGAGCAGACCGGGTCGGTCGGAGTGGTCACCGTCAACTGCGCACGGCTCGGGTTCGTCCACGCCGGCGATCGCGCGGGCCTGTACGCGCAGCTCGACCGGCTGCTCGAGATCGCTCGCGACAGCCTCGAGGCGAAACGGTCCGTCATCGGACGTCACCTCGATGCGGGCCTCTTCCCCTACAGCAGGCGCTACCTCGGGACCCTCGACAACCACTTCTCGACGATCGGCGTGAACGGGCTGAACGAGGCGGTGCGCAACTTCTTCGAAGACGCGCACGACGTCACGACCGATGAGGGGATGCGGTTCGCCGCCGACCTGCTCGATCACGTGCGCGCTCGCATGATCGAGTTCCAGGAGCAGACCGGGCATCTCTACAACCTCGAGGCGACCCCGGCCGAGTCGGCGACGTACCGCTTCGCCCGCGCCGATATCGCGCGGTTCGACGGCATCCGCCACGCCGGAACGGCGACGAACCCGTACTACACGAACTCGTCGCAGCTGCCGGTCGCGTTCACCGACGACCCGTTCCTCGCGATGGAGCTTCAGGAGGGTCTGCAGCAGAGGTACACGGGTGGCACGGTGCTGCACCTGTACATGGGCGAGGCCGCGCCGACCGCCGCGGCGTGCAAGGCCCTCGTCCGCCGATCGCTCGAACGATTCCGCATCCCGTACATCACCGTCACGCCGACATTCTCGATCTGCCCCCAGCATGGGTATCTCTCGGGCGACCACGCATCGTGCCCGCAGTGCCGTGCCGAATGCGAGGTGTGGACGCGGGTGATGGGCTACTTCCGCCCGGTCTCGTCGTTCAACATCGGCAAGCGAGGAGAGGCGGCCGAACGCGTCTCGTTCTCGTACGAACGCGCCGCGGCGGCCGTGTGACATGCCCGTCGCGCAGGGTCGCACCGCATCCGACATGCGCATCGCGGGACTCTCGCGGTTCTCGGCCGTCGACTGGCCCGGCCGCCTGGTCGCGACCGTGTTCCTGCAGGGATGCCCGTGGGACTGCGGCTACTGCCACAATCCCGATCTGATCGATCCGCGCGGGCGCGGCGGGATGCCGTGGGAGGAGGTGGTCGCGTTCCTCGGCGAGCGCCGCGGCCTGCTCGATGGCGTGGTCTTCTCGGGCGGCGAGCCGACGATGCAACGCGCCCTCGGCGACGCGATCGCGCAGACCTGTGCGCTCGGCTTCGAGGTCGGCCTGCACACGGGCGGCGCCTACCCGGTCCTGCTCGAGGGCGTGCTGCCGTCGCTGTCGTGGATCGGGCTCGATGTGAAAGCCGGGGCCGACGACTACGCCGCCGTGACGGGGCGGGGTCCGAGCGGGCGTGCCGCGTTGCGCTCGCTCGACCTCGTGATCGCCGCGCAGCGCGAGCGCGCCGCCTCGCGGCATCCGCTCGACGTCGAGGTCCGCACGACGGTGCATCCCGACCTCATCGACGACGCCCGACTCGGCGAGCTCGGCGCGCTGCTGGCCGACCGCGGCGTGCGGCGGTGGGCGATCCAGCGCTTCCGCGCGACGGGCAGCCGGTGCGGAGTGCCGGTTTCACCGCCGCTGCGCCTCGACCGCGTACCGCGCGAGCGGTTCGATCGCGTCGAGGTGCGCTGACGGGCGCGGGTCAGCGCACTCCCCGCGCGGTGAGGGCGTCGCCCAGCTCGTCGGCGTGCTTGAGGGCGAGGACGATGAACGCCAGCGCGGAGGAACGGATGCCGCCCCGCGCGCCCCGCGCCCGATGCGCGTCCCGCACCTCGCGGGCGATGCGGGCGAGCGTCGGCACGGACCCGAGCGCGACGACGAGGAGGAGGGAGATGCGCTCGGGGTCGGCGCCGATCGCCCGGGCGGGACGCAGGGCCCGCTCGAACAGGTCGAGCAGTGCGGCGACGGGGGTCGTCAGCGCCAACACGGCGGCGAGCAGGATCGCGACCAGGATGCGCACGGTCCCGACGACGGCCGGCTCGGGGCCGAGGAAGACGAGCTGACCGGCGAGCGCGATGATCGCGAGCCAGCGCAGCGTCCAGGCCTGCCTGCCGAGCTCGCGCCACCCCGTTCCCGGGACGGCGTAGCAGGCGAGGCAGACGGCGGCCGCTCCGGCAGCGGTGGTCGGCGCCGCGGGGAGCAGTGACACCGTCATCACCAGGCCGAGGATCAGCAGGGTCTTCGGCCCTACCGGCAGCCGGTGCCAGCCACGCGTCCCGGGGCGGTAGAGCGTCAGCACGTCGCCGTCTCCGCCGCGGTGGACGTCATCACCACGTTCTCGTGTACGCGTCGACGACCTCGGCCGGCTCTCCTACGTCGACGACACGTCCGCCCGAGACGTGCACGGCGATCTCGCAGCGCCGCGCGAGCTCGAGGTCGTGGGTCACGAGCAGCAGCCGGTGGCCGGCGTCGTCGAAGAGGTGCCCGGCGATACGGGCGGCGTTCCGCCCGTCGAGGAACGCGGTCGGCTCATCCGCGACGACGAGTTCGGGTTCGCGCACGAACGCCCCGCACAGCGCGAGCAGCTGCTTCTGCCCGCCCGACAGCTCGTGCGCAGGGTGGTCGCGGAGCCCGGTGAGGCCGAATCGTTCGAGCGCCCGGTCGACCCGGGCCGCACGATCGGCGCGGGAAGCACGCTCGCCGCGGAGGGAAAACGCGACGTCCTCGGCGACCGTGGGCATGACGATCTGCGCGTCGGGGTTGCTGAAGACGATCGCGACGCGGCGCCGCAGCTCCGCCGCATTCCGGACCGGATCGCAGCCGAGGACGCGGACGGTTCCCGACGTCGGTCGCACGAGCCCGCCGATGAGACGGGCGAGCGTGGACTTGCCCGAGCCGTTGTCTCCGACCACCGCGATCGTGCGGGCGTCGAGATCGAGAGTGAGCGGCTCGAGCACCTGCGCGTCGCCGAGCCGTACCGCCGCGGCCTCGAGCCGAATACCGGTTGCCGTCATGCTGCTCGCCGTCATGCTGCTTGCCGTCACGCCGACGTGTGGATCGGCGTCGGCGCATCGTCGCCGACCCGGGTGCGCGGAGCCCACGTGCGCCGGAAGGCCCGCGGGTAGCCGCGCACGAGCGCGCCGACCACGAGCGTCGCCACGACGACCTTGACGAGGTCGCCCGGGACGAAGGCGAGGTTCGCGAGCGCGGCCTGCTCGATGGGCAGTCGCAGCACGGCGCTCTGCACCGGGATGCCGAACGCGTAGATCACGAGCACGCCGCCGATCAGGAGACCGGCGGCGGTGCGCCACCAGACCGGACGCCGACCTCCGAGGTGCACGATGAGACCGACGACCACCGCACCCACGAGCCACCCGACCAGGTACCCCGCCGTCGGGCCCGCGAAGACCGCCAGTCCCCCGCGGCCGCCCGCGAGCAGCGGCAGGCCGACGGCGACGAGCGCGAGAAGAGTGCCGACGGATGCTGCGCCGACGGCGGGCCCGAGCACGGCGCCGGCCAGCATCACACCAAGAGTCTGCGCCGTGATGGGAACGCCCCCGAACAGCGTGAACGACCCGGGCAGGCCCAGCACCGCGATGAGGGCGGCGAAGACGGCGGCGCGCGCGAGGTCGGTCGCGTCGAATGCGGCACGAGATGTGCGGGGCGATCGGGTCATGATTCCTCCTGAACACCGTTCACGTGAACGGCGTTCAGGTAGAGTAGCGCCATGATCGCCGACGACTCAAACCGCGGGGGCCGAGCGCCACGACGCTCGCGGGGCGACGTGGTCGACGCCGCTCTCGACCTGCTCGACCGCGTCGGGCTGCCCGACCTGTCGATGCGGCGCCTCGCCGATCATCTCGGTGTGCAGCCGAGCGCGCTGTACTGGCACGTCGAGAACAAGCAGCAGCTGCTCGCGGCCGTGAGCGCACGCATCCTCGGTCCGGTGAGTGCCGACCACGCGGCCGGCGCGACCCTCGACGTCGCCGCGCGCGACGTCGCCGTGCGTCTGCACGACAGCCTGCTCGCCTACCGCGACGGCGCCGAGGTCGTCTCCAGCTCGCTCGCGCTCGGCCTCGTCGATCCGCCTGCGCATGCCCGACTCCGGGCCGTCGCGGCCGAGCGCGGCGACGCGCCCGCTCTCGCCGACACCATCGCCGACGCGATCACCCACTTCGTCGTCGGCTTCACCTTCCACCAGCAGCAGCGCCGCAGCGCTGACGCCTGGGGTGCTGCCGCCGGCGGCGTGGCCGCGTCGGTCGAGCGGGTCTCAGCAGGCGGCGACGACGGGTTCACCGCGGCGCTCGACCTCATCATCGCGGGCGCGACGACGACTCTTCTCCGGCGCGCGGACGCTCCGGACGCTGCGAGCGGCGCCCCCACACGACATCCAGCGCCGCGGCCGTGACGACCGACACGACGTAGACGAGCAGATCGCGCGCGTCGAAGACCGTCCCGAGCACCAGGACCGCCGGCGGGAAGACGGCGGCCGCACGCGCGGGCAGATCGCTCAGCTGCAGCAGCTCGACCGCGATGCACCAGCCCCCGGCGATCATCGCGACGACGACGGCTCGGGCGCGGGGCGCGGCGGCGACGACGAGCACGTAGATCAGCACGGCATACAGCGCGTCTCCCGCTATGTCGGTCGCGGCCGTGTCGGGCAGGATGCCGTGGACGACGAGCCCCGCCGCGACGATCGCGACCGCGGCCGCGACCGCGGACCACCGTCGCACCGCGACCGCGGACCACCGTCGCGCCGCGGACGCGGCCCACCCCCGTGCCGCGGGCCCGGTCACAGGCGTTCGCGGAGCCACGACGTCGAGACCGACCGCGCCCCGACTTCCTCGACCCGCGCGCGCAGCTCACGATCCGACGTCACGACGCTGACGCTCTCCCCGACGGCCACCGCGACCGTCGCGGCTTCGACGATCGCGTCATCACCGGCAGCCCGCGCGCGGTGGACCTCGACCCCGGTCGGCGCGGCGACATCGCGGGCCTGACCCTCGACGACGGCGACCACGCGCGGGAACCACGTGTTCTCGGGAAGTTCGAGGCCCGCGGCATCCGTCCCCCGCTCGGCCAGAGCCGCGACCTGGGCGAGCAGCCGGTCTGCGGCGCCGGCCCGATCGCGCCACCAGCCGTCGGGAACCGAGCCGACGACGTTCGCGACGTCGACGATAAGGGTCGGGCGGAGCGACAGCAGACCGCGCAGCCGCGGCCAGGACGCGCCGAACCCGGGATGCAGCGGGTAGGAATCGACGTCGTCGACGGGAACCCACGCGAGCTCGCGGCTCTCAGGATCGCTGATCACCGGGTGGAAGGGCGTCGTCACGTCGGCCACGAGCGTCCCGTACGTCCAGACGCCGACATCGAGCACCGAGAGGAATCGCGGCGCAACGGCATCCGCGGGCACGCCCGCCTCTTCGGCCGACTCGCGCAACGCCCCGTCGCGCGCCGACTCCCCCGCGTGGCGGGCACCGCCGGGAAGGCCCCAGGTGTCACCGAAGTGGCTCCACGACACGCGATGCTGCAGCAGCACGCCGCGTTCCGGGTCGATGGCCAGCAGGCCCGCGGCGCCGAAGCGCCCCCAGTACCGCTCCCCCGAGGGCGCGACGACCCACGCGTCGCCGGGATCGCGCGGGCCGTGCGGCGGGCGCGGGGCGGCAGCGGGGTCGTCGGTCATCCTCACAGCCTGACACAGCCGCGGTCCGCGGGCTGGTGATTGGCATCGTGTTACCAGCGGTGCCCGCAGCCCCTCAGCCCCGCCAAGCGCCTCCACCTGGCGGTTCGCGCCCTCAAAACTCGTGCTTAGGGGCGCGAACTGCCAGGTGGATGGCGCTCAGACGGTCAGCGCTGGCGCTTCTCGCGCACCCGCATGTTCGTCACGATCGGCGTGCCTTCGAAGCCGAAGATCTCACGCAGCCGCCGCCGGATGAAGCGACGGTACCCGGGGTCGAGGAACCCGGTCGTGAACAGCACGAATGTCGGGGGGCGCGTCGACGCCTGCGTGCCGAACAGGATGCGGGGCTGCTTTCCGCCGCGCAGCGGGTGCGGGTGCTCCGCGACGAGCTCGGCGAGGAACGCGTTGAACTTGCCCGTGGGGATGCGCTGATCCCACGACTTCAGGGCCGTCTCGAGAGCGGGCACGAGCTTGTCGAGGTGACGCCCCGTGCGTGCCGAGAGGTTGACGCGCGGCGCCCACGTGACGTGCGCGAGGTCCTGCTCGATCTCGCGCTCGAGGTAGCGGCGGCGATCGGCGTTGTCCATGTCGGCGTCGTTGAGACGATCCCACTTGTTGAACGCGAGCACGAGAGCGCGTCCCGACTCGAGCACGAGGTCGATGATGTTCAGGTCCTGCACGCTGATCGACTCGGTCACGTCGAGCACGACGACGGCGACCTCGGCCTTCTCGAGCGCGGCCGACGTGCGGAGCGACGCGTAGAAGTCGGCGCCCTGCTGCAGGTGCACACGGCGGCGGATGCCGGCGGTGTCGACGAGCCGCCAGAGCTTGCCTCCGAGCTCCACGACCTCGTCGACCGGGTCGCGCGTGGTGCCCGCGAGGTCGTTCACGACGACGCGCTCCTCGCCCGCCGCCTTGTTCAGCAGCGACGACTTGCCGACGTTCGGGCGGCCGAGGATGGCGACGCGACGCGGGCCCCCCAGCTCGTTCTTGGCGACGGCCGAGACCTCGGGGAGGACCTTCATGATCTCGTCGAGGAGATCGGCGACGCCACGGCCGTGGATGGCCGAAACGGGATGCGGCTCGCCGAGACCGAGGTTCCACAGCGCGGCCGCTTCGGGCTCCTGACGTGCGTCGTCGATCTTGTTGGCGATGAGGAAGACCGGCTTGTCGCTCTTGCGCAGCAGACGGACGACCGCCTCGTCGGTCGCGGTGGCGCCCACCATCGCGTCGACGACGAACAGCACGACGTCGGCGAGGTCGATCGCGACCTCGGCCTGTGCCGCGACGGACCGGTCGATGCCGCGGGCGTCGGGCTCCCACCCGCCGGTGTCGACGAGCGTGAAGCGCCGGTCGAGCCATTCGGCCTTGTAGCTCACCCGGTCGCGCGTGACACCCGGGGTGTCTTCGACGACGGCTTCGCGGCGCCCCAGGATGCGGTTCACGAGCGCGGACTTGCCGACGTTCGGGCGGCCCACGATCGCCACGACCGGGAGCGCCGGGAGCACCTCCACGACCTCGCCACCCGCGGTGAACCCGGCGAGCAGCTCGGTGTCGTCCTCATCGAGCTCGTAGTCGGCGAGCGAGGCGCGCAACGCCGCCGCCCGCTGGTCGGCGAGCTGTTCGTCGAGATTCGCGAGCTTCTCCTCGAGCTGGTCGGGACCGCCCTCGTACTCGTCCTCGGTGTTGGCCATCAGTTCTCTCCTGTCGCGGTGCGCACGACGTCGATGACGGCGTCCACGGTCCGATCGAAGTCCAAATCGGTCGAGTCGACCACCACCACGCCGGGCGCGGCGGTGAGGAAGTCGACGACCTGCGAATCCGACGCGTCACGGCGGTGAAGAGCCTCGGCGACGGCCGCGGCATCCTCTCCCGTGAGCTCGGCGCTGCGGCGCGCGGCGCGCACCTCGGGGCTGGCGGTCAGCAGGATGCGCACGGGCGCATCCGGGAAGACCACGGTGGTGATGTCGCGTCCCTCGACGATGACACCGGTCGAACCGGATGCCGCGACGAGCGCGCGGAACAGCACGTTCACGCGCTCGCGCACCTCGGGCACGCGGGCGACGCCGCTGACAGCCGCCGACACGCGGGGCTCGCGGATGTCGTCGGTGACGAAGACGTCGCCGACGCGGACCCAGTGGTCGTCGGGGTCGAGCGAGATCGCGTAGTCGAAGTCGTCGAGGGCGCTCACGACGGCGTCGGCGTCACCGGTGTCGCCGCCGCGGGCGAGCACGTGCCACGCGAGGGCACGATAGGCGGCGCCGGTGTCGAGGAAGCCGTAGCCGAGCACGCGGGCCGCCTGCATCGACACGCTCGACTTGCCGCTGCCGGCGGGCCCGTCGATCGCGACGGTGACGGGGAAGGACTCAGGCATGAGGAACACTCGCGATCTTCCAGCCGCGCTGCTCGAGCCCGGCGACGGCTTCGTGCACGGCACTGGGGACGACGCTGAGCTCCGCGAGCCCGAACTGCGCCCCCGGGGAGTGCTCGAGGCGGAGGTCTTCGATGTTCACGCCGAGGTCGCCGAGGTCGCCGAACAGGCGTCCCAGCTGACCGGCCGTGTCGTCGACGCGTACGACGATCTGCTCGAAGCGGCGGTTCTGGCCGTGCTTGCCGGGCAGTCGCTCGACGCCCTCGTTGCCGCGCCGGATGGTGTCGGCGAGCGCACGGCGGGCACCGGGAGCCGCCGGATCGCGCAGCGCGTCGGCCACCGCGCGCAGATCGCCCGCCAGGTCGTCGAGCACGGCCACGACGGGCGCGGCGTTGGCGCCGAGGATCTGCACCCACAGCTCGGGAGCGGATGCCGCGATGCGCGTCGTGTCGCGCACGCCCTGTCCCGTCAGCCGCAGCGACCCCTCGGGGGCCGCGACGAAGCGTCCGGCGAGCAGGCTCGCGACCAGCTGCGGAACATGCGAGGTCAACGCGACGGCTTCGTCGTGCTCCTGCGGGGTCATCTCGAGCGGCATGGCGCCGAGGTCGAGCGCGAGTCCTTCGACGACCGCGAGGTCGGAGGCGCGCGTCTCGTCGTCGCGACACACGACCCAGGGTCGGCCCACGAAGATGTCGGCACGAGCCGAGATCGCGCCGCCCCGTTCGCGCCCGGCCAGCGGATGCGAGCCGATGTAATGCGTGAGGTCGACGCCGCGCGCACGCAGCTCGAGGTAGGGCTCGAGCTTGACGCTCGCGACATCCGTCACGACGACACCGGGGTGCGCACGCAGCTCGCGCTCGACGACATCGGCGGTCACATCCGGCGGCACGGCGACCACGACGAGCACGGGGCGATCGTCGTCCGCGGCGAGGCGCCCCGCGCCGTAGTCGACCGCGAGACGCAGCTGAGCCGGAGAGGCGTCGTCGAGGACGACGTCGACGCCGAGCAGACGCAGCGCATGACCGATGCTCGACCCGAGCAGGCCCGCGCCGACGATGCGCACGGTACCGGCCGTGCGTGCAGCACGGCCGGGGCGCACGGGATCGAGCGAGGAATCGGTCACGGGTTCTCCGGAGAAGTCGGGTGCTCGGGGGCACCGTCGGCGCTGCGCGAGAGCGTCAGCAGCGCACCGCGTTCCACTGTAGTCAACTCCCGGGCGCGTCCCGCCGGGAGGGTTCCCAGGTGAAGGGGACCGAACTGGCGGCGCACGAGCTCGAGGACCGGATGCCCGACCTCGGCGAGCATGCGCCGGACGATGCGATTGCGACCCGAGTGCAGCGTGAGCTCGACGAGACTCGTCTCACCCGAGGTGTCGAGCAGCCGCGCCTTGTCGGCGGCGATCGGCCCATCGTCGAGCTCGACGCCCTTCGTCAGACGCGCGATCGTCTGGGGCGTGACGCGCCCGCGCACCTTCGCGATGTAGACCTTCGTCACCCCGAAGGACGGGTGGGCGAGGACGTGGGCGAGCTCGCCGTCGTTGGTGAGCACGAGCAGACCGCTCGTCTCGGCATCCAGGCGCCCCACGTTGTACAGGCGCTCGTCCCAGTCCTTCGTGAACCGGCGCAGGTCGGCGCGGCCCTTCTCGTCCTTCATCGAGCTGACGACGCCCGTCGGCTTGTTGAGCATGACGTAGCGCTTCGTCGTGTCGAGCTGCACGGCCGTGCCGTCGACGTCGACGATGTCGACCTCCGGGTCGATCCGGCTGCCGAGCTCGGTCACGGTCGTGCCGTTGACACGCACGCGTCCCTCGACGATCAGCTGTTCGCACACGCGGCGCGACGCCACCCCCGCGTTGGCGAGGACCTTCTGCAGGCGTACCCCTTCGGCATCCGTCATCGCGTCGCCTCTCCTTCGAAACCGTCGGTGCCGTCGTCGAGCAACGGCGAGATGGGCGGCAGCTCGTCGAGCGAGTTGATGCCGAGGTTGATCAGCAGCGCGTCGGTCGTGCCGTAGAGGATCGCGCCGGTCTCGGGATCGTGGCCGACCTCCGTCACCAGGCCGCGCGAGAGCAGCGTGCGCACGACCGAATCGACGTTCACGGCGCGGATCGACGCGACCTGGCTGCGCGACACCGGCTGCTTGTACGCGATGACCGCGAGGGTCTCGAGCGCTGCCTGCGACAGGCGTGAGGGCGCCTGCGTGTTGACGAACTCGCTCACGAGAGCGTCGTGCTCGGCACGCACGTACATGCGCCAGCCGCCGCCCACCTCACGCAGCTCGAAGCCGCGACGCGGGCCGTCCGCCTCGCCGTCGTAGTCGGCGACCAGGCCGGCGACCGCCTGGCGCACGGCGGCGACGGGCGCGCCGACAGCGGCGGCGAGCGCGACGAGGCTCTGCGGCTCGTCGACGATCAACAGGATCGCCTCGAGCCGCCGCGCCACGTCGGTCACGGTCGGGATGTGGTCATCGGTCATAGTCGGCTCCCAGGGTGGCGAGGTTCTCCTCGGACCAGCGCTCGGCGGTCCATCGCAGCGTCAGCTCGCCGAGCGGCTCGAGCTGCTCGAAAGAGAGCGCCGCGTGGCGATAGAGCTCGAGCACGGCGATGAAGCGGGCCACGACGATGCCGGGCTGCGTGACGCCCGCGACGAGCTCGCGGAAGTTCAGGGTACCCGCGCCTCGCAGCAGCGTCACGACGACCGCCGCCTGCTCCCGGATCGACACGAGCGGGGCGTGCAGGTGGTCGAGCCCGACCACAGGGATCTCCTTCGGCGCGAACGCGAGCACGGCGAGCGCGGCGAAGTCGTCGGCGGTCAGCGTCCAGACGAGTTCCGGCGCCGCCGCGCGGTACTTCTCGTCGAGACGGACCGAGCGGGTGTGGCGGCGGTCCTCGGCGACGACGCGCTCGGCGAACCATCCGGCGACCTGCTTGAACGCCCGGTACTGCAGCAGCCGGGCGAACAGCAGGTCGCGAGCTTCGAGCAGCGCCACCGACTCGGCGTCGATGAGCTCGCCCTGGGGCAGCAGCCCGGCGACCTTCATGTCGAGCAGCGTCGCTGCGACGACCAGGAACTCCGACGCGGCGTCGAGCTCTTCGGGCTCCAGGCCGCGCAGGTAGCCGATGAACTCGTCGGTGACCTTGCTCAGCGACACCTCGGTGATGTCGAGCTCGTGCTTGCCGATGAGGTTCAGCAACAGGTCGAACGGACCGTCGAAGTTGGTCAGCGAGACCCGGAAGCCCGGCTCTGCGGCATCCCCGGTCACCGCCGTCGGATCAGGCTCGGCCGGCCCGGCCGCATCGACGATCCCGTCAGGCGACGGCGCCACGGGCGACGAGCTCCCGCGCGAGGCGCAGATAGGCCTGCGCGGCCTGATGCTCCGGCGCGAAGGTGATGATCGGGACGCCCGCGACCGACGCGTCGGGGAACTTCACGGTGCGCCCGATGACCGTCTCGAGAACGTCGTCGCCGAAGGCCTCCACGACGCGTTCGAGCACCTCTCGGGAGTGCAGCGTGCGCGGGTCGTACATCGTGGCGAGCACGCCGTCGAGCTCGATCGAGGGATTGAGGCGGTCGCGCACCTTGTCGATCGTCTCGATGAGCAGCGCCACTCCGCGCAGCGCGAAGAATTCGCACTCGAGCGGGATGAGCACGCCGTGGCTCGCGGTCAGCGCGTTGACCGTGAGCAGTCCGAGCGAGGGCTGGCAGTCGATGAGGATGACGTCGTACTCGGACGAGACGCCGCGCAGCACGCGCGCCAGGATCGTCTCGCGGGCGACCTCGTTGACGAGGTGCACCTCGGCGGCCGAGAGGTCGATGTTGGCGGGGATGACGTCGAGCCCGGGCACCGACGTCTCGACGATGACCTCGTGGGGATCGCGCTTCGTGTCGAGCAGCAGGTCGTAGATCGTCGGGACGTCGTGAGTCGCGATGCCGAGGCCTGCCGACAGCGCCCCCTGCGGGTCGAAGTCGACCGCGAGCACTCTGCGTCCGTACTCGGCGAGCGAAGCGGCCAGATTGATCGTCGTCGTGGTCTTGCCGACGCCGCCCTTCTGGTTGCACAGGGCGATGATGCGGGCCGGGCCGTGACCGTCGAGCTTCGGCGGGGTCGGGAAACCTCGGTATGGCCGACCGGTGGGTCCGATCGGGGTGTCCTCCGTGGGGGCCTTCCCGGCCTTCCGCGACTTGTCCGTCACCGAGACTCCTGCTTTCCGTAGCGTGCGATCGATTCTCGCACAGGCACCCGGCGTGAGCCGATACGTTCGTCGGACGCGCGGGGCGGAAGCGGCCTCGCCCGGCGCCGGAGGCGACACCGGCACCGCCGATCCGACGAATGTATCGCCTCAGCTCTCCCGGGTCACAGGCTGCCGAGGACATCGAGCCGCACCTGCGCCGCCACGGCGATGAGCAGGTAGTCGACCACGACGATGAGCGGCGTCCACGACAGGACCAGGGCTCCGAACCGCTGCGGCGCACGGCCCCAGACGCCCTCGCGCAGCGTCCACCCGAGGGTCGACCAGAACAGCGGGATCGTCACGAGCCACACGACCATGCACCAGGGGCAGAGCGAGCCGTACTCGAACACGCTGCGGTAGGCGAAGACGTGGACGAGCACGAACGCCGCCGCGACGAACGCGCCGTACACCCGCCAGTACCAGGGCCGGAGCCCCGCAGGAGCGGCGAGGGCCGAGACGCCCGCGAACACGGCTCCCGGAAACAGCACGATCCCGATGATGGAGTTGCTGAAGCCGAGGAGGTTCCCGCCCGGGCTCAGCAGGTTGGGCCCGCACGTGACGATCGGGCTGATGTCGCACGAGATGAGGGCCTCGCCGCCCGTCAGCTGCCCGATGTACTCGTGGTACAGCAGGAACGACACGATCCACCCCGCCATCCCGGCCACGATCCAGACGACGGCGAGCGCCGGGCCGGGGCGGATTCCCCGCTCGCTCTTCGGAGCGGCGTCAGCGGATGCGGCGGTGGGCATGATGTCATCCTGCGACGCCTGCTCCGCGCCCGCGCCTGCACCGTGCCGGGAAAAACCGGGTCCGACCGGATGCCGCGAGCGCCGCCCCCGGGTTCAGCGCCAGGTGGCCGTGACCAGACCGGCGACGACCCCGAAGACGAGGGGCAGCAGACAGCCGATGGCGGCGGGGCGACCGACCCTGGGCCTGGTGAACAGGTGCGCTCGCGTCTCGGCCCGTTCCGCGTCGGTGCTGCGCAACGCCCCGCTCGCCGACGGCTCCGGGCGGGCGGCCGCGGCATCCTCGATACGCGCCGCGACCGCGAGCAGGTCCTCGGTCCAGCGCCAGAACGGGGCGGTCCACCGCGCCAGCGCGCCACGCGAGACGAAGTAGACGTGTCGGCCGACCGTCTCGACGTCGACGTCGGGCGCGACCGCCGCCAAACCGGAGCGCACGGACGGCGTGAGCATCCGGCGGACACGGTCGCCGTCGGCGGGCGCGCACCAGACCCCGAAGTGCTCGTCGAACCCGCCACCGACCTCGATCCGCTCCTGCCCGAGGGGCGGACGCCAGGAGGGCGCACCTGGCGCGTACGCCGCGACCATGCTCGCCTGCGGCAGCTCGACGGCGAGGTCGACGCGAAGATACGTCAGCGAGCGCGGCATCCGATAGCGGCCGATCCAGGTGTCGAATGCGTAGTCCGCCGAGCGGAACGGGCGCGACTCGCTCCCCGTCACGACGGCGGTCGCCATCCGGCGCTTGCCGAGGCCGAAGACGGTCGCGCTCTCCCGCGGGTCGTCCTCGCGGTGGCGCAGACCGAGCCGGTTCGCGGCCGCGAACCCTTCCAGACGGAACAACGCGGCGTCGGCCTGCTGCCGGGCGCGGCGCATCCCCCCGAAGCGACTCACCGCGAGTGGCAGCACCATCACCGCCGCGATCACGATGTTCGACCACGACAGGCCCGAGCCGCCCGCCATCGATTGGACGAAGAGGACGAAGAGCAACGCGAGCACGCCCACCCCGAGCACAAGCACCGCCGAGACGAACATCGCCCGCACGGCGACCATCCGTGAGGCCCGCCGGCCCGCTTCGCCACCGAGCCCCTCTTCCCCGGGCTCGGGGAGCGGCGCTGTGAGCGCCGCGGTGCTGAACGGGGTGCCACCGGCGTCGTCCCGGGGTGCGCCGCTGCTCATGCCCCTATCCTGCCGTGCCGGGGCTGCGACGCCGTCCGACCGCGCCCGTCTCAGCGGGCGCGAGGATGCGAGGTCGCGTAGATCTCTCGCAGCGCGTCGACGGTGACATGCGTGTAGATCTGGGTCGTCGCGACCGAGGCGTGGCCGAGCAGCTCCTGCACGACGCGGACGTCGGCGCCGCCCTGCAGCAGATGCGTGGCGAACGAGTGCCGGAGCGTGTGGGGCGACACGTGCGCCGTGAGCTCCGCGCGCTCGGCGGCCTGCTGGATGATCAGCCACGCGCTCTGCCGCGACAGCGGAGCACCCCGCACCCCGAGGAACAGCCGGGGCGTCGCGCGTCCGCGCCGGGAGAGTTCCGGCCGGACGCGGGCCAGATACGCTTCGACGGCCGCCCGCGCGTACGAGCCGACGGGGACGATCCGCTCCTTCGCACCCTTGCCTCGCACGCGGAGCACGTCGCCGAGGGCGAGGTCGTCGACATCCAGCTGAACGATCTCGGACACCCGCGCACCCGTCGCGTACAGCAGTTCGAGCAGCGCGCGATCCCGCACGGACGCCAGATCGGTCGCGGCGAGGTCGCCCGGAGCGGGTCCCGCGGCGTCGAGGAGGCTTTCCACCTGGTCGATCGTCAGAGCCTTCGGCAGACGCCGCGGCGTCTTGGGCGGACGCAGCCGCTGCGTCGGGTCGGCATCGACGATCCCCTCACGTGCGAGGAAGCGGTGCCAGCCGCGCAGCGACGACTGCAACCGCGCCAGCGACGTCGCGGCCGGTGCCGGATCGGCGGATGCCGCGTCCTCGGCGAACCGGGTCACGACCTCCGCGGTGATCTCGGACACCTCGTCGATCCCCTGATCGCCGAGCCATGCGATGTACGCGTCGAGGTCGCGGCGGTAGGCCGCGACGGTGTGCGCCGACAGTCCGCGTTCGACCGAGATGTGCCGCAGGTACGCCGCGACGGCGCGGTCGAGCCGCACGTCCGTCAGCCCCGGCGCAGCCGTTCGGCTGCCGCGAGCACGCCCGTCGCGAGGATGCCGTTGCGGAACCGTCCGGCGAGCACGCCGTCGACGACCTCCGTCAGCGGCACGCGCTCGACGCGCATGTCCGCCTCTTCGTCCTCGCGCTCGTACGCGCTCGGGGCCGGAGTGAGACCGCGGGCGAGGAACACGTGGATGATCTCGTCGTTGCCTCCCGGCGTCGTGAAGATGCTCACGAGCGGTTCGAGCGACTCGGCGACGAGATCGACCTCCTCGGCGAGCTCGCGCCGTGCCGTCTCGATCGGCGGCTCCCCCGCGACGTCGAGAAGTCCGGCGGGGATCTCCCAGTCGCGGTGACGGATCGGATGCCGGTACTGCTGGATCAGCACGACGCGTTCCTCGTCGTCGATCGCGACCACGGCGGCGGCCCCGGGGTGATCGACGAACTGACGGGTGATCTCGCCGTCGCCGAAGCGCACGGTCTCGCTCCGCACGTCCCAGACATGCCCCGAGTACACCAGCTCGCTCGAGACGACGTCGGGCTCGACGGGCTCGTCGCGCAGCTCAGGCATCCTCGACCTCGAACAGCTCGCTCGCGCGGTGCCGGTCGAGGGCGGCGGCGACCAGCCCACGGAACAGCGGGTTCGCCTCGGTCGGGCGCGACCGCAGCTCGGGGTGGGCCTGCGTCGCGATGTAGTACGGGTGCACGTCGCGCGGCAGCTCGACGTACTCGACGAGGTTGCGGTCGGGCGACAGCCCCGAGAAGACCAGGCCGGCGTCGGCGATCTGGTCGCGGTACCGGTTGTTCACCTCGTAGCGGTGGCGGTGGCGCTCGGATGCCTTCGGCGCCCCGTACACCTCGGCCGCGAGCGAGCCCTCGGCGAGGTCCGCTTCGTACAGACCCAGGCGCATCGTGCCGCCGAGATCGCCGCCGGCGATGATGTCGACCTGCTCGGCCATCGTCGCGATGACGGGGAACTCGGTGTCGGGGTCGAACTCGCTCGACGACGCGCCGGCGAGGCCCGCCATGTTGCGCGCGTACTCGATCACCATGCACTGCAGGCCCAGGCAGATGCCCAGCGTGGGGATGCCCTGCTCGCGCGCGAACTTCAGCGCGCCGAGCTTGCCCTCGATACCGCGGATGCCGAAGCCGCCGGGCACGACGATGCCGTCGACACTCGCGAGCGCCTTCTCGGCTCCCTCGGGCGTCTCGCACAGGTCGGAGGGGATCCAGGTGACGTTGACCTTCGTCTCCTGCGCGAAGCCACCGGCCTTGAGGGCCTCGGTGACCGACAGGTAGGCGTCGGGAAGGTCGATGTACTTGCCGACGAGACCGATCGTGACCTCGTGCTTGGGGTTGTGGACGGCATCGAGAACCTTGCTCCACCGCGTCCAGTCCACGTCGTCCGCCTTCTCGGCCAGCCCGAGGCGGCGCGTGATGTAGGCGTCGAGGCCCTGGTCGTTGAGGGTCGACGGGATGTCGTAGATGCTCGGCAGATCGACGGTGTTCACGACGCCTTCGACGTCGACGTCGCACATCAGGGCGATCTTGTTGCGGTTGCTCTCGCTGACGGGACGGTCGCTGCGCAGCACGAGGGCGTCGGGCTGGATGCCGACCTGACGGAGCGCTGCCACCGAGTGCTGCGTCGGCTTCGTCTTCTGCTCACCCGAGGCGCCCATGAACGGCACGAGCGAGACGTGCACGAAGAACACGTTGTCGCGGCCGAGCTCGTGACGCAGCTGGCGGGCCGCCTCGAGGAACGGCTGCGACTCGATGTCGCCGACGGTGCCGCCGACCTCGGTGATGATGACGTCGGGACGGGGCTCCTCGGTCGCCTGCAGCCGCATCCGGCGCTTGATCTCGTCGGTGATGTGCGGGATGACCTGCACCGTGTCGCCGAGGTACTCGCCGCGGCGTTCCTTGGCGATGACCTGCGAGTAGATCTGGCCGGTCGTGACGTTCGCCGCCTGGGTGAGCTCGATGTCGAGGAAGCGCTCGTAGTGTCCGATGTCGAGATCGGTCTCGGCGCCGTCGTCCGTCACGAAGACCTCACCGTGCTGGAACGGGTTCATCGTGCCGGGGTCGACGTTCAGATACGGGTCGAGCTTCTGCATCACGACGCGAAGACCGCGTGCGGTGAGGAGGTTGCCGAGACTCGCGGCGGTCAGGCCCTTGCCGAGAGAAGAGACCACACCACCGGTCACGAAGATCTGCTTGGTGGTGTTCTGGGAAGAGGCCGCGCGATGAGTGTCCGTCACGGGCTTCTATTCTATCAGTCAGGAACGCGACAGGTTCAGCAGTTCTCGGGCGTGCTCGATCGCGGCCCCCGAATCCGGCAGACCCGACAGCAGACGTGCCATCTCGGCTTCGCGGTCGCCGCCCTCGAGACGCCGGACGCTCGACGCCGTCACCGAGCCGTCGTTCGACTTCACGACGGTCAGATGGTTCGTGGCGAAGGCGGCGACCTGCGCGAGGTGCGTCACGACGATCACCTGGCTCGTCTCGGCGAGCCGGGCGAGCCGGCGCCCCACCTCGATCGCGGCGGCACCGCCGATGCCGGCATCCACCTCGTCGAACACGAAGGTCGGCACGGGGTCGGTTCCCGCGATGACGACCTCGATCGCGAGCATGACGCGGCTCAGCTCACCGCCCGATGCGCCCTTGGCGACCGGACGGGGATCGGCGCCGGGGTGCGGCGCCAGCAGGATCGTCACATCGTCGCGCCCGGAGACCGAGGGGGTGCCGGGCTCAACGGTGACGATCAGCCGCGCGTCGGGCAGGGCGAGCTCTCGAAGCTCAGCCGACACGGCCGTGCCGAGCCGCTCCGCGGCGGCGGTGCGGGCTGTCGTCAGGTCGGCGGCCGCGGCGTCCAGCGCCTCGACCAGCTCGTCGCGCTGAGCGCGCAGGCGCTCGATCCGGTCGCCGTCGTCGTCGAGCTCCATGAGCCGCGCGGAGCCGCTCTCGAGCAGCGCGAGCGCCGCATCGAGGGTGCCGTGCACACGCAGGAGGCCGCTCAGCGCCGCCCGCCGCTCCTCGACGGCGGCGAGCTCCTGCGGCCCGCTCTCGTCGAGATCGGCGAGGTATGCGCTCAGACCGGTGACGAGATCGGCGGCACGGTAGCCGAGGTCGGCCAGCGGTTCCACGAACGCGGCGAGCGCCGCATCGCTCATCGCGGAGCGCTCGATGGCGCGTCGCGCCTCGGCGAGCAGCGACACCGCGTCCGGAAGCTCGTCGTCGTTCGAGAGCGCATCGTGCGCCGTGGCAGCGGCGGCGCGCAGCTCTTCGACGTTCGCCAGCCTCTCGGCACGTTCGGCGAGGGACGTGTCCTCCCCCGGCTGCGGCGCGACAGCCTCGATGTCGGCGATGCGTGCCCGCAGATCGTCTGCCTCGCGGCTGCGCGCATCGCGATCGGCGTCGAGCTGGATCAGTTCCGCGTCGACGGCGCGCCAGGCGTCGAACGCGGCGCGGTAGCGTTCGCGCGCCGCGGTGATCTCGGGCCCGCCGAAGCGGTCGAGCGCGTCGCGTTGGGCGGCCGCCGACTTGAGGCGCAGCTGGTCGGACTGCCCGTGCACCACGATGAGCTGCTCCGCGAGCTCGGCCAGCACCGCAGCGGGCGCCGGACGACCGCCGACGCTCGCACGGCTGCGCCCCTCGCTCGACAGCACCCGCCCGAGGTACAGCTCGGAGCGGCCTCCGCCGATCGGCTCGACGTCTCCGCCGGCCTCGCGCACCCGCTCTGCGACAGGGCCGCCCTCATCGACGATCCAGACCCCGTCGACGGATGCCTGCGCGGCACCCGCGCGCACGGCGCCGGAATCGGCGCGTTGCCCGAGCAGCAGCCCGAGCCCGGTGACGACCATGGTCTTGCCCGCGCCGGTCTCTCCCGTGATCGCGGTGAACCCGGGGCCCATCGGCAGCGTCGCCTCGGCGATCACGCCCAGACCGCGAAGACGCATCTCCTCGATCACGCCGTGCCCTCCCGCTGCTCGACGCTCGGGCCGCGCCAACCCACCACGGGCAGCCGGAACTTCCGCACGAGCCGGTCGGTGAAGGCGGCGGGATGCAGGCGAGCCAGGCGCACCGGGGTCTGGGAGCGACGTACGACGACGCGGGCTCCGGGGGGCAGTTCGTGCGACCGACGCCCGTCGGCCCACAGGATGCCGGTGCCGTTCGTGCCCGCGCCGACCTCGATCGCCACGGATGCCTCGGGGCTGACGACCAGCGGCCGGGCGAACAGCGCGTGCGCCGAGAGCGGCACGACGGCGACCGCTTCGACGTCGGGCCAGATCACGGGCCCGCCGGCGGAGAAGTTGTACGCCGTCGATCCCGTCGGCGTCGCGATGACGACACCGTCGCATCCGAAGGCCGAGAGCGGGCGCCGGTCGACCTCGAGGACGACTTCGAGCATCCGTTCACGGCTGGCCTTCTCGACCGTCGCCTCGTTCAGCGCCCAGGTGTCGTAGACGACGGCGCCGGACCCGTCCTTCACGCGGACCGAGAGCGCCATGCGCTCCTCGACGTCGTAGTCGCGGTCGATGACCCGGCGGACGGCGTCGTCCATGTCGTCGGCCTCGATCTCGGCGAGGAAGCCGACGTGACCCATGTTGATGCCGAGGACGGGCGCGGTGCCACCCCGGACGAGGTCGACCGCGCGCAGGATCGTGCCGTCGCCGCCCAGGACGATCGCGAGCTCGAGATCGGCGACGCCGACTTCGTGATCGAGGGTGACGACGCCCGGCAGCTCGCCGAGCGCCTCGACGAGCTCGGCGCGGTCGTCGGCCGCGAGGACGGGCCGCGCCCCGGCGTCGGACAGCGCGTCGAGGACGCGTTGGGCCGCGGCGACGGTGTCGGGACGGCGCGCATGAGCGACGACGAGGATGTTGCGCATCGCGTCGGTCATCGGGCTCCCGCCAGTTCGTCCACCGTGTGTATCCATTGTGTCGGATTGCCCGCGTCACCAGCGCGGACGCACAGGTGGACGACGTACTCCTGGTTGCCGTGCGTTCCCACCAGGGGCGACGCGATGACACCGTGCGTAGCGAGCCCGGCGTCCCACGCCGACCACAGCACGCCCATCACGGCATCCGCCCGGAGCGCCGGATCGGTCACCAGCCCGCCCTTGACGGCGGTCCGGCCGACCTCGAACTGCGGCTTCACGAGCAGCACGACATCGGTCGCCGGGGTGCACACCGAGGCGACCGCGGGGAGGACGTGCTCGAGGGAGATGAACGAGAGGTCGCCGGTGATGACGTCCGCCTGGAACGGCGCGCCCACGAGACCGGTCAGCGCCTCGGGCGACAGGTCGCGGACGTTGAAGCCCTCGACCACGATCACGTCCTCGTCGGCGGCGATGCTCGGAGCGAGCTGACCGTGTCCGACGTCGACGGCGACCACCGGGCGGGCGGCGCGCTCCCGCAGCACCTGGGTGAACCCGCCGGTCGACGCCCCCATGTCGAGGGCGGCGCGTCCGGCCACCGCGACATCGAATGCGTCGAGCCCGGCGATCAGCTTGTGGGCCGCGCGGCTCACGTAGTGGTCGGCCCCGGCGACGACGAGATCGGCGGCGTCGGCCACGGGGTGCGATGCCTTCACGACGGTGCGCCCGTCGACCGACACCAGCCCCTCGGCGATCAGTGTCGCGGCGTGGCTGCGCGAGCGCGCGAGTCCGCGTGCCGCCAGCGCCGAATCGAGACGGGTGCTCACGCGGCGCCGGTGGGACCGGAGTCGAGTCGACGCGCGAGCTCGTCGTGCAGCGCCGCGTACGATGCCGCGCGCTCGCTCAACGGCTGGTCCTCGATGACGTCGAGCGACGACAACAGGTCGTCGCGCCATTGCTCGGCGATGCTCTGCGTCGCGCTGTCCGCGGCGTCACGCTCGCCCGGGTCGGCACCATCCATCGACATGGTTCCCACGATACGCGGGGTCAGGGACGGTGGAAGGGATCCGCGTAGAGACGCTCCGGCACACGGAACCCGTAGATCGCTCGGCCGGTCGCCCAGATCGCGGCGGCACCCGCCCGGACGAGGTCGATCGGCCGATCACCCTCGGAGACGATGACGATGTCCGCCCCGTCGATGCGCACGGACGCGCTGCCGACGGTCGTCACGTCACCCTTGGTCCTGACCTCGGGGTACGGCTCGTGGAGCTCGCGCAGGTCGCCGACGATGTAGGTCGGCCGAGAGCTGGCGGGCGCGGCGAGCACGTGCTTGGGCCGGTCGATACCGGTGAGCACGAGCACCGAGCGGATGCCGGCTGCCTGCGCTCCGGCGATATCGGTGTCGAGGCGGTCACCGATGAACAGCGGCTGCGTAGCGCCGAAACGCGCGACGGCCTCGTCGAAGATGGGGCGCTCGGGCTTGCCGGCGACGGTCGCGAGGCGACCGACGGCGGTGTGCACGGCCGACACGAGGGTGCCGTTGCCCGGTGCGATGCCCCGCGCCTGCGGAATGGTCCAGTCCGTGTTGGTCGCGATCCAGGGAATGCCGCCCTCATCCTCGGGCGCGGCCAGCGCGTAGGCGGCCTCGGCGAGCTGCGCCCACCCGACCTCGGGGGCGAAGCCCTGGACGACGGCGGCGGGACGGTCGTCAGCCGAACGCGTGGGTACGTACCCGGCCTTCTCGAGTTCGTGGACCAGCCCGTCCCCACCGACGACGAGGATCGTCGCCCCGGCGGGCACGCGTTCGCGCAGAAGTCGCATCGCGGCTTGCGGGCTCGTGATGACGTCTTCGGGGCGAGTCGCCGTCAGGCCGAGCTCCCGCAGATGCTCGGCGACGACCGAGTCCCGTCGAGAGGCGTTGTTGGTGATGTAGCCGAGCCGGCGCGATTCGCCCGCGCGGTTCAGGCTCTCGACGGCATGCGGCAGCGCACCCGGTCCGGCGTACACGACACCGTCGAGGTCGGCCAGGACGGCGTCGACACCGTCGAGCGGGGTCGGCGACGAACGCGAGAAGAGAGCCATCAGTCGCGCTCCTCCTTCTTGCCCTCGGCCGGCTCCTCGCTCTCGAGCGCAGCGGACTCGTCGATGTCGTCGACCTCGATCAGTTCACGGTCGGCGTCGGTCGCGCCGAGAGCCTCTTCAGCGATGAGGGCCCGGCGCTGCCAGAGCGCTGCCTCGTCCGAGCGCCCGAGGTCCTCGAGCACAGCTGCCCGCGCCGCGAACAGCGCAGGGCTCCAGGAGAACGCGCGATCGGGGTCGAGCTCGGGAATGTCGAGCTCCTGCAGCGCGCGCTCCGTCTCGCCGAGGTCGAGGCGGGCTCCCGACATCGCGATCGCCAGCTCGACGCGGACCTCGACCGGCAGCGTCGATCTGTCGACGGCACGACCGACTTCGAGCGCCCGGTCGGGGCGTCCGACGCCGCGCTCGCTGTCGACCATCATCGCGATCTGATCGTCGCTTCCCGAGATTCGCCGGTACGTGCGCAGTTCACGCAGCGCCAGGGCGTAATCGCCCGTCGCGTAGGCGGTGATCGCCACCGTCTCGCGCACGACACCGACGCGGCCGGCACGGCGGGATGCCGCGAGAGCGTGCTCGTGTGCGAGTTCCGGGTCGTCGTCGATCAGCTGGGCGACCATTGCGAGGTGCCGCGCGACCTGCTCCGCGTTCTCCTTGCTCAGCGTCTTCAGCTCGTTGCGCGCAGCACCCGGCAGGTCGCGCGCGGTGACGCTCTCGGGGATCTCGGGACCGCGGGGGATGTCGCGACGCTCGGAGCCCTGCGGCGGACGCGACGAACGGGCGCCGTCGCGGTCGTCGCGACGCGGGCGCGCGTCGCCATCACGGCGCGGGTACGACGGACGATCGCCATCCCGACGCGGGTACGACGGACGGTCACCGTCACGACGCGGGTACGACGGGCGGTCACCGTCACGACGCGGGTACGACGGACGACCGCCATCCCGACGCGGGTAAGACGGACGGTCACCGTCACGACGCGGACGCGAGTCACCATCACGCTGCGGACGGCCATCGCCATCCCGACGCGGGTAAGACGGACGGTCACCGTCACGACGCGGACGCGAGTCACCATCACGCTGCGGACGGCCATCGCCATCCCGACGCGGGTAAGACGGGCGGTCGCCGTCACGACGCGGACGCGAATCGCCATCGCGGCGCGGGCGAGAGTCGCCGGCACCATCGCGACGCTGATACGACGGGCGATCGCCGTCACGACGAGGACGCGACTCGCCGTCACGCTGGGGTCGCGCACCGCCGTCGCGCTGCGGGCGGTCGCCGTCCCGACGCGGGCGGTCGTCGTTGGAGCGCGGCTTACGCGCATCCGCGTCACGCGGTGGACGCCGTGAACCGGAATCCGCAGCAGAGTAACGGGGCTTGCGCTCCGATCGCGGGCGGTCTTCTTCAGTCACGACGTTCCTTTCGTCCCGGAAACGAGAAAAGG